>SEBU01000004.1 GCA_004173475.1 Gammaproteobacteria bacterium | reverse complement strand
CAAGGTGGGAAAGTGGCCATAGGTGGATGTTATACTGGCGTGTAGTAGAATTCAAGGCAAGCTCTGAGACCATGCCCAAACCGATTATTAATATTGTCAACTTGTAAGTTCTTAATGAGTTTCTTAACAATAGTGTTCGTTAATAAATGGGTAAGTATCGACACCGTGCTTTTCCAATAATGCTTCGTAGATAGATCATCGCAAGTATATAATACGGCGATTTAAAACCTTTACAAATCAACAATATAGGCGAGGGTTTTTAATTGGTCACTCCTTAAAAAGGGAACGGTCACCCTGTAATCGGAATGGGCACTCCCTAGATTAGTACCGCCACTCCTTAAGTCTAGAATCAGTCACTCCTTGTCCGTATCAAAAGTCGCTCCCTAACTTAACCTTGGTCACTCCCTAAATTTTATAACGGTCACTACTTATCTTTGGGTTTGGTCACTCCCTATTGATGAGTTTCATACATAGTTAATCACAGGATAATTACAGGTTGCTAACAGGTTGTTAACATTATTTACATTACAAATGTCATCTGGCTGGTCTGAGGTTGAATTGGGGCGCCTTTAGTCACTCCCTAAAGTTCATTCAGCTCAGTTAAGTCTGTAGCTATCGTTACTGACGGTGATTGAACATTCGTCAAGACTACAAGGTCGCCACTCAAGATCGAGACCATTACTCCTTTGGTCACTCCTTATTTACCATTGCAAGCGCAGGGATGTGGGTTTTCAGATTGTTAAATGCTCATTAAGCGTGAAAACTCGGCATAACCGTACTTCTATGCGCTAGAAAGGCATTTGGACCGGGCATTCTGGGGTGATATTCATAGGTTAGTAGTTGTATTCAAGTAGAAATCGAGACCGTTACTATAGCCGTTGCATTGAAGGAAAAAGTGTGGCCATTCGTTATGAGCTAGGTCTCTACGCAAAATATTCGCTGAGTAAATAACTAATTGAATTAGGCGCTTAAGTTGCGAACCTCGATTCGGTAGCAACAAAGGTAAAGTTGTGACCATTTGTAGACGATTTGAATGGCTCGTCGAAATTCTTCTGCCCTTCATTAAAAAAGGTGATAGTAAGTCATTCCTTGATCAGCTTTTTTTGCCTTCTATAACAAAGAGGTATTCATATGTGTTGGCGACGGCAAAATTCAGCATGAAAACTAGCGAAAATTGGTTCTTAGAACGTTTTGGCGCTGGCGAGGCTGAGAGCTAAAGACCCTGGGTGCGCATAGGCGGTTTCCGGGAGAAATTCGATAGTAGGTTTGGCAGTGAAATAGGTGTCATACTGAGTGATGAAAATGGAACTATACATGGTAGTCGTTAAACCCTCTCCTAACAGGATTGCACGCTACGTAATTGGTTTTAAATCATCGGTTGCAGCTCGACCAACTTGTTCTTTAACATTATTAACATGATTATTCAGGCTCTTTCGTTTATGGTATCGGCGCGTAATCCGAGATAGATCGTTTTGACTTAATTAAAAGTTTAGTACGCGGAAAAGTGAAATTAATTATAAATTTTAAATCATTATTTAATAGTGTGGGGTGATGTCATGTCGCAAGACAGGAGAGCTGTGACGGTAATTTACAGTGAAAAAAATCAAGGTAAGAAAAAGGAGTTTACAGCGAAATATACAATTAATAGTAAATATTCTGACGGAAAGTCTTTTTCCATTGGCAGGAACTGGACTGAAGACGAAGCATACAATCAGGCTGTCAAAGCGGCAGCGGCTCTTGGTACAAAGTATTCTGTCGAACCGAACGTAAGCTCAAAGGAAGTTCTTTTAGCTAAGTACAAACAAGTTGTGGTAAGCCGTGAGGTAGAGAAAACGCAAAGCGTAAACTCTGCCCCGAAAGCAACCACAAAAGCACCTTCAAATCCTTTGGTTGAAAAGTTTGGAAATGCGGGGCAGTGGCGCGCTCTTATAAAAGCGGCGGCTAAACAGCATGGTGCTGAAAAACTTTTGGAGGTTCTCAAGTCGGGCCAAGAGATTCTAGAAGAGCTTGTGGCAGCTGAAAGAAAAACCAAAATGATCACCGATTCGGCAAACCGTAAAATGGCGGAAATTGTGCTGGAGGCTCGCGATCAAGGAGTCAACATGCCTTCTCCTAATACCGAAATAGAGAGCTACGTACAAGCTCTAATCGAGAGTAAAGTGAGAGCTGGTAAAAGAGAGAGAGTGATTAGTAAGCATGCTCTACCCACCGGCGAGACGTGGGATGGGATAGGCCATATACCCGCTGAATTCAGCAAATATCTTGTTGAAAATCCTGATGTCACGATAGACGATTTGAAGGTTGCATAATTTAAGTTATGCTCCAGTGCCGCGATCTGGATACTGGAGTATATTTTAACTAAATGTTTAATGTATGCGATTGAATGCTGCATGATTACAGCCTTTTAATATGCTGCTTTTACAAAATTGGCTGCATTAAAATTCAAGCATCTCGTTATAAAATGCTTAAAAGAGTCCTTGTAAAAGACAAACGTTTGATAAAAGCACCGCAAAAAAGTTGAAATCTTTATGCATAAGTTTTTTGTGACTATCACGTTGGTGTGCTTACTTTTATTTTGCTTCGTGGGTATGAAGGTTGGTTTGGGGCCATTCATATATTTGCATCCGGCTCCCCCTAAGTTAACGCTCTTACTTCAGCGTGAATTGAGTCCTATGCTGGATGCGGCGCGAATAACGTCTATGTCATTCGGGCGTGCAGATAATTATGATGGCGACCTAGTTGATGTAGAAGTTTTTGCAGGAAGGTTTCATCATTTTAAAATCGCAAATCCTCGGGTAGGTCGAATTAAAATTCTCTTTGACTTGGAGAGCAAAAACCTACGGGTTTTTTGTGAAATCCCGGAGCAGATGCCATTCAATCAGGTAGCTTTGTCAATCTTGGGGACTACGCGCATTATTGTCGACGAAGTAAATCATGCTAATCAGATTGACGCTACCTATCACTAATCTCAGTTCTTATCTGGACTTCACGAGTTAGACTTCCTTCGAGCTTTCTCCACCGGAAGTACTTGGTGGAGAGCCCGCTAGTTAAGGACATTGTTTTGTAGTGACGCTATTGCAAATACAAGGGGCGTTGGATAGTATTGTTGTGTACTCGTTTTACGAGCAATTTGGTAGCTTACCTAAGTAATAAAGCATCATTCGCCATAGGCAACCACCACTGGGTATTATACTACCCTAGTGGTCGTGTAATACCTCCAACATAGAGGTTCACGACCATGATCAACGATTTAATACTGAAATATCTCCTAGGTTTAGCCTCCACATACGCCTTGCCCAAGGTAGATGCTGTAGTCGAACTTGATATCTTGAAAACCCGCCTTTCAGAATACCCTCGAAATGAATTTGTCTGGTTACTGCACGACAAAGGAAGCTTGCTGATTCCGTTATACCAAGGGTTTGATCCGAACGAAGCTTATTTAGTTTTAGACAATTGCAATGAATGCGTGTGTTTTCATATCCAAACAGCTGACTTCTCCATTGTGAAAATCAGCCGGGTGTTTATGGAGGAGCTCCTATTCATGCCGCCCGTGTTGAACGCGAGGAGACCAGTTGCCTCGCAGGTGGACGCGTTTATTAAGGATGGAATCTTCCGTCAAAAATGGGGATTGTATGCGCTTTCAGAGTTTGACATGTCCAACTGGGATTCTCTAAACCAGTTCTTTTTAAAACAGAATATTCAACCGATGCTCTCTTACCTTCGCGAAGCCTCTCGTAGGTTTAACGTTGAGCAATTGAGATTAAGCCGTGCCGGCTAACCCATGAATCACCCTCAGGGGTGATTCTTCTTGTCTACCAACTATCTTACTGATTAGTTCTTACCGCTAAATACTTTTCTAAAAGTATTTATCCGTAAAGAATTCGTCCCTGACGATATTGGCAGCTAGTCAATTAAATCCTTAGCAAACAACCTTTTTTAAACAACCCTTTCCGGGCATTTCCCGGGTGGGGGATGCCTGGATTTTTCTTAGGTATTAAATATGTCTTCTAAAAACACTTTGCCATTACCTCAACTCACCGAAGTGATGGTCACTGCCGAAATTTTCCAATGCGTTAAAGAGTGCCATGCTCTAGCTAGCAATAACGGTCATCACATGAATCTCATTCGTGTCGATGGAACGTTAAAGATAGCAAGCTGCAGTCAGTTGAACGATCTTGAGAAGACGACGCTTCTACAGTTAGTCTACTCCACTGACCGTGGATTTATTTTTACACCGTTATCTGGAGATTTGGCATATGGCTAATTATCCTAAGTTCGACGTAGATAAAGTGTCCGATCAGGCTTACGGTAGATGGTTAGACATACTGGAGGCGTTGGCGGGCAGACATCTTGCCGACGCAGCTAAAAAAGTGGGACGGCACGTTACTTGTCCGGTTCACGGAACATCAAATAAAAATGGTAAAGGAGATGGCTTTCGGATACATCGTACGAAAGGCGATGAATTCGGGTTAATTATCTGCCATACCTGCGGGAAATTTTCTGCATTCCGATCCCTGATGTTTCTTAACGAGTGGTCCTTTCCTGAAGCATTGTATGAAGTCGCAAAGTATCTTGGTGTTAAACCCGAAGTTGAGGGAGATCCAGAATACTCGTATGCGCCTGCGACAAATACGCATTCTCTTGAGTTAGTTAGACAGCGCAAGCTAAATAATGAACTCGTGAGACAGGAGGCTAGCAAGAAAGCTCGTGAGAGAATTGATCGCGTTTGGAATGAGAGCCGCGTTATTGCGCCTGATCAAATACCTGACGCGGTTGAAAAGTACCTACGTTCGCGGTCGGTCTTTCTGCCTAGTTCATTTGTAGGCGATCACGTCCGCTTTCATCCAGCTCTGTCTTACAGCAGAAAGGACGAAAACGGGGACTACCAATACATAGGGAAGTACCCTGCATTAGTAAAGGCGGTTCGCTTTGTCAGTGGGGAAATAGCCACCTTACACAGAACTTATTTCCTACCGGACGAACTTCTTGAGTTAGGGTATGACAAGCGCCAAATGATGACCATTCCTGATTCTTGGGAAGGCTCGGCAGTACAGTTGGGTGGAATGCCAACCGGAAATGTTTTGGGCGTGGGTGAAGGATACGAAACGTGTCTTTCTCCCATGCATCACTACCAGTTCCCTGTCTGGTCAGCGCTAAACACAACATTTCTTGAGACTTTCGTGCCTCCAGAAAATGTTGAGCTACTTTTGGTCTGGGTTGATAAAGATCGGAAAGAAGGCGGTATGAAAGCTGCGACCGTATTGAAGGAACGCATGTTGTCTCTGGGTAAACAGTGTCTTTTACTGATCCCTGGGGGTGACATTCCTCCTGACGCCAAAGGTGTAGATTGGAACGATATTCATAGACTGTATGGAAGTGCTGGTTTTCCATCATGGTCAAGTATCGTAACAGCTGCGAAAAAACTTAAGAAAGCATCCTGACGGATGCTTTTTTTTTGCCTCTTGAAAAAATGTACATAAAAAAGGGGTAGAAACAGAACGTTGTTGACCAGGCTACAACACATAATTGTATTAAGTACTATCCGTCGCCTGATATTTCTGCAAAAAGGTACAGCATGTTTAAAAAGCTTTTGACAATTACATTATTAATTCCGCTTCATGCATTGGCTCAGAGCGACGCGAGTGATCAGGCGCGCAAAAATTTATTAATCGCGTACACGAAAATGCTTGGCGGTTTTTACATGAATGAAAAATGCCAATATCTTGATACAGCGGACAGTGTCGCCTATCAACAAGGAATAAATGTGATAAGCAGTGCGATTGTAAAAGCGATGCAAGACGCTAAGACCCTCGAAATTGTGAATGCCACTGTGTTGCAAAGCGCTTCAACCGGCGCAGTCAGTATTTGTAACGAAAAGAACGCAACAGTTGTAACTTCCTTGTATGCGTACACCACCCAGCTCGCCTATCAACTTATCATTCAACCTCAAGCAAACTTCACAAAGAAATAGATCCATGAGTTCCACAAACGTCACTGTAATTGGAAACGCTGCTTACATTTCCACGCGTGTCGAGCACGGTGAGACGGTTGAAACACTTCGCTTATCCACCGAACAAAACAAAAAAAAGACTGGGTTTTCCATCATCATTATTAACGGGACGGAACGTTCGGGAAAGTCAGTTCTCGCGAAAGTTCTTACGAGCAAAGGTCACAGCCATACCCATTTTGAAGGGAGAAATTTCAAGGTCAATCAATTTTCGGACGATTATTGGAATAAGGTTTCCCGTATGTCCGGAAATTACGTGCTTGATGATGCGCACGAAGCTGACGACGACGAATTGAAGGCTTTGCTGTTGAGGGTAAAAGCGGGTGGCGGATCCATAATAATTTTAACTCGAAGTGGCCTTAATTTAGATTTAAGGGATTCCGTTGCAAAATATAGTTTGACTCATTCGGGTCTAATAGAAATTAAATATTCACGTGTGGTTTCGTTGTAAGGGTAAATTCTCTGTGCAAATAAAATTTGGTGTCAAAGCTAAGAAGAGTGATGACCTTACTCCTCAAGAGAACGTTGTATGGGAATATCGTAAAGCGGTTAACGCACACATGGCTGTGTTAGGAATGTCGGGTGCAGGAAAAAGTTTCCAGTTGCGATCGGCAATTTCCCAAGTGCTCGAATCAAACGCTGTGCCCGGATGCAGAATTTTCGTGTATGACGTGCACGGCGACCTTACGATTGATGGCGCTAGCGACGTCATGTTTTCAATGCAAACGTCGTACGGATTGAATCCTCTTAAAATAAGTGCTGATCCGCATTTTGGAGGTCCTCGACGAACAATCCAAAACTTCATCTCGACGATGAACCGTTGTCTGAGAGTTCTTGGTGTAAAGCAAGAGTCTTGTTTGCGCCATCTTTTGTTTGATGTGTATGCGCGTCATGGATTTACGGAGGATCCACGCACCTGGCGAATTGAGCCTAATGCAAAACGATTAGTGAATAATGGTAGCAACAGGATCTATATAGATTGCCCTTCTAGCGATAAAGATGCGCTTCGATCCTTATGTGCAAATGCCCGATACGACACTACCGCATACTCGTGGTGGGTTCCTTCAGCAGAATACCAAGGTGCGGTGACGCGTTGGCCGCCCAAATTAATTGACAGAACCTATCCTACAATCTCAGATGTTCTGACGTATGCAAAATACGTTCTCCATCAAGCCTTCACTGGCGCTGATGCTGAAGCTATTTCGTATTTGGAAGTCGCTAATAAAGCTGCAAAAGCTTTGCGAGCTAAAAAATTAGCTGTTCTAAAGAGTTCCAAGGCAGAATTCGTTGATGAGGGCCTACACGAAAGTTTGGATAAAGCGAGGAAAAAAAGCATCGATGCCTATACTGACTACGTCAAAAGGATTGTAACCGGTGCCGAACTGAATGATCTTCTTAAATATAATAGTAATGATGTCCTTGTCAGTGTGATCGAACGATTAGAATCCCTCATCGCTATCGGGGTTTTCAAAGATAAAGCTCCGCCATTTGATCCAACAAAAAGTGTATGGCGTTTCGATTTACGGGCGCTTAGCCTCAAAGAAGAAAAAAAACTTTTTGTCATGTTCCATATTCTACAAATTTTTCAACATTGCGTTTCACTAGGCGAAACAAACGAACTGCGTTACATTCTTGTGCTTGATGAAGGGCACATGTACACATCGTCAAACTCTAAAGGTGATGAGGCCAGTCCAATAGATATTTTGGCCAACGAAGGGCGTAAATTTGGTTTAGGTCTGTGGGTAGCTAGTCAATCACCAACTCACTTTAACGATGATTTTATGACGAGCGTTGGTACAAAAGTTATTTTGGGAATTGATGAAAGCTTTTGGAAATCGAGCGCTAGCAAACTCAATCTTGATGTCAAAGGGTTTGAGTGGATCAGAATGCAAAAGAATATGATAGTGCAAATTAAATGTAAAGGTGACAGCAAATCAAATTGGGTTTGCACAAACCTGTAGTTCCATGACGTAATCGTTTAAGCAATGTGATGTGTCTGAATGTTGTGGCTTTTTGGGAGATCTTAAATGTCGTTGACTTTGTCTTTTATAGCAAAATTATTAAGCGCTCTAATAAATTTAAATATTTTGTTGCGTGCGAAATCTTTTCTGCGGTCGGTTAATCCAGAAATAATTCAGCTACTGGCTGACCACGAAAACGCTGCGCTAAAAATCTTTGCGAACAAAAGGTTCGTAGCCTCATGAAGACAACAGGCCCAACAATCTTGGTACGCTCGTTCACTCGCAAGAACCTTGATGGACAATCTACTGCCGTTATCAGCGTTGTTGATAATGGGAGCCTTGTATGTAAGAACATTAATGTCACATACGATTCCCATGAAGATGTAATATCCTCCGACCACTTACCGGAAAAGTATTTCCCAGACACTCTACAAGAATTAACCCGCATTTTCGCACTTGAGGCATTTGATTATTTCTAGCAGCAATTCTCGCTGCTTGAAACCTAACCTCGCGGTGGTTTTCTGAAAGCTATTGACGGTTAACTAAGAAAAAAAAGCCGAGACAATCGCTTGCTTCGGCTTTTTCGATTAGGTAACGCAGACTGAGAAACTGCAAGTTACCGCCTCGTAAGAATCCCTGTCAAGCAAAATCAAACACGAATTTTTCATTCGCGGACTTATTCGCCCTAAAAAGGCGAAAACAGTTCGTGTCTACGGGGGAACTATGCTCTCTACAAACGAACTTGAAGATTATCTAATTAAACACAACGTGTCGGCGGCTGGCCGCGCATACATAACTAGCGTGCGGACTCGGGAACCGTCTCGAATGGTGAGTACCCACGCCAAGCTAAATGTCGTGTCGTGGGTGCCGTCGCGGAATTGGTGGGCTAACACGCGCTGTCTATCGATAACGATGAAACCTTATGTCGAGTTGTCTAATCGTGTGGCTGAATGGGGGAAAATAATAAATCGCGAACACTAATCGCCGCCTTTCAAAATCTTCCTGCAGGTAAATTTTGATGTAAAGCACCGAAGTCCCGCTTGTAGACGTGTCTCGGAGGTTGATTTGATAAGCCAGGAGTACGTTACTACCGCACGCTGTGTAAGTACTGCACCACTGTTCACGCTTTATTGTTTTTTAGAGTTCACGATTCACTATTACATCCGTTAACAGGTGACGGACCGAGACCTTGCTAAAATCTAGGTATGTGTACATACTTATACCACAGGCGGCAGGGGGATTTTGGGTATTCCTCCATCTTGATTACGCCTTTTTTATTCCTTTTTTATTCCTTTTAAATTCCTTAAGCATCGCGCGCGCCTCCCGTGCATAAAGAAGGGAGTCAGTGCCTTTCGGTCTTGAAGTGAAAGGCGTTGGTCAGTCCGGAGGGGAGGGCAGAGTGGAATTAGCAAGACGCCTGTGGTATAAATGGGTACACATGAATCTGTGCGAGGGCACTATGGTTAACTTGAATTTCTGGCCGGAATATCGTTCCGCTTTAACGGCGCTCGCGCAGTTCTCCGCGCAGTTGAGGGCCGAGATGAAGCTCTGGGATGGCCCTCTTTGGCTGCCCCATGATTTCACCCCATCAGCCGAGGCTATGCGGCGCGGGTCCGTTCGCGACGCTATCGCTGAAGAGGTTACACGCATGTATTATCGGGACGATGAGGGTAATGCGGATGACAGGAAACGTGAATTTGACGATATCCCCATGTCTGGCCTTTGGCTCGTTGATTCAGCGCAATGCGCGCGATTGCAGCGACTGGTGGAATTGAAAGATGCTCTTAAAGTTGCCGCGGCTGGTTTGCGAGAGCATAACAAAGATCGGGGAAAGCTAAACTTTACTTCTGAAATACAGAGGGATCCTTCGCTGGTAGAAGCGTTAAGGCTTGCAGGTCTATCCCGATTGAACCTTCGAGTGTGCTATCGAGCCCCGCGCATCATAGCTACAAAGCTTAAAACCATTCGGTGGAACTATGGGCCGCACAAACACGTAACACCGCACTTAATGGGGAAACTGCGGGCCGCGCTAGAAAATGATAGTTCACCTGCGGCGCAGCTTGTATTAATTGAATTAGCCGACCTATCGGATAATGAATACGTTGCTGAGGTTTACGACGGTCTTCGCCTAACTGCCAATGTACGGTACGAGACTGGGGATACTGCGACCTTACCCTGCTCAGGTGTCATCTTCTACGTAAGCGATAAGTATCCTGACAACATTGGTTGGAACAAGGCTGCCAAACCAGAGCGAAGCCGCGTGCGAACATCTCGTATCGCGCCAGAATCTATTTTGCTCGAGTCGAAACTACATCGCTACCTTGTGCAACCAGAGCCTAAAGCAGATGAATAACCAACCTCGAATCAAGGCAAAGGCGTTCGGTCAAAAGTTTGCGCTCACGCTGGAGGCCTGTAGTGAACTTAATAAAAGGGAGAATTCCCTTGAGCATGCTGTTGTCATTGAGCTCGCCAAAGCTAATGATGACAATACGTTTGACTGGCTGAACAAGCTCAATTTCAAGTTACTCAGCCATGAAATGCCACTTCTCGCCGGAGTATTCCTCGGGTTTCTGCCAGATTATAAAATTATTCGTCCGGCGAACAAATCAATCGAGTTCGTGCGCCAATTGGGAGCTACCAACGGCAAACCTGGCACATATTACGTGAAAGCGTTCGAGTCAGGACAGTTGTACAGCCTGCCCCTACTACCAGGACACGGGGCAAAGATGGCCATGATTGTTCTTCATCAGCTTGCGAAAAATGATGAAGGAACATTTGACGATGCCTTTGTCATTGCTGCAGTACGAAGTGCATGCAAACTTCATTATGATCGCAGTCCTGACAGTTAGTTTTACTCGCTCCGCGAAGCGCGCGGAAGATCCCAGATGAGACTGACAGGACTTTGGCAGCACCGGTCTTGCTCGGTGGCTAAAGATGACTTACTATTTGAGCATGCATCCCATGGGATGAATTGACCTTAGCTGAGAGGTCACTCGTAATTCAGCATCATTCGTCATCACGACATACAGATTATAACCGCTATATGCATCAGTAATTGTCCCCTCGTTTCTAAGCGAGTTGCTTCTGATTGCGTAACCTTCACGAAATGACCCGTCTTCACGAAAAAACCACGTTCTGAAAAGATGGTGCGCATTAACGCTGCCCCAAGTCTCACCAAAATTATCTTGCCCGCTTAATCTCCACCCGGGACGGTAATCTGACTTGCTGACCAAGAACAATATCCATTTCAATCCCACTAACCCGAGGAATAATTCCTCACAACATTCGAAGGTGTTTTATGGACGTAACTTCCGATAAAGATAAACTGACCGATGTAATTACTGAGTGCTTGCTACATAACAACTGGCGGCAGTTAACCATGTTTGGCCAGAAGCACTTCACTTTTGTAAAAACCTATAAAACTGTCGTTGGAAATAGGGATGCGGTTATTTATCCCTGGATGTGGAAAGACGACGAGCACATCGTAGCTAGTTTCCGTGGTGATTTTACAAGTGCAGGTGATAATTCACTCGCAGTAATGTCGAACTATTTGAAACATGGAATGACGTTAGATCAAGTTTCAAATGTCGTGAGACTTGTATCGAGAGATGCGGATTTACGAATTTCTAAGTCTTATGCAGTAAAGCTACTTCGATTTGTCTACAAGCCTAAAGGGACCTTCCTTAAATTAACCTATAGGTCAGTATACTTAGACAGACGGTTAATGAGCAAAGCTGATAACCCTGTTAGCTATTGTTCAAGCTGCCAGTGTGAGCACATCATGCATTAGTTTTAACTGATGCGATTGTGTACGGTTACGCCGCATCGAAACTAATAGTTGAACAAGGCTAAAGTCTATCTACATGTAAAAACCCCATCGGGAGTTAGTCTCCGATCCGGGGATTGCTCCTTTCCTTAAACGACCGGAGCAACAATGAAATGACCGATTATTCCAGCCAAATCAAATCAATTCAGACTCGTTACCCTATTGATCTTCAAAAGCGAAAAATCACCGCATTGCTAAACGAAGCTCTCAAACGACGATCGAAGCTTCCCAAAGGCTTTTCAAGTGAACATCAAAAACTGTCCACTAGTATCAACGCAATGCGTGCAGCACTTAACGATGTTTCTCGGAAGCTCAAAAACCTTACTTTTTAGAGAGGAGTCTCTTATGGCACAGCTTTTCATCGCGATTTTCGGCTCCTTAGCCATAATTTTAACGCAAGCGCCTTCTAATTATTGGCGTAAATACGCTCCCGTATGTGGAATCATTAGCCAACCGTTCTTCCACTACGAGACGTTTGTTTCTGAACAATTTGGAATGTTCGGACTCTCCATTGTTGTGTCAATATCTTGGATGTACGGTATTTATACTCAGTGGATAAAGCCTCAACAATGTAAGTTGAACCAACCCCAGAAACAAAGACTATGACTTAACAATCCGAGAACCAGCTTTTTTAAAGAGCTGGTTTTTTTTTCGAACAATGATAAATTTAAACTTTTAATGTACTTTCAATTTTGATAGGACTCATCATGAGCAGAATCTCACCTTTCTTCGTCTACTTATGCACCCATGCCGGAGAGCCATTATTGCAGGGTCGGGCAACAACCGACTTGCTTTCCTCCATGAAACGTGAAGAGGCTACCCATAGATCCAGACGGCAAAAACTGTTAGAGAGATGCCGATCTCCCGCGTGTGGCGCTTTCCAGCTCGCTATACAAATTCAAGGTAATCAGGAATACCTGCAGTCTATGGCCCCTAAAATTCTGCAGGGTTGCGCTGCCTACCTTCAACATACAAAGGCTTTCGCAGAGGTGTCCAGTAAAGTATTCGATAGGAGCTATCATGGGATAATAGTTGGTTGGCATGACAGTTCAGGTACGGTGCGTCTGAAGACTCAAATCGTTGATCATCCCCGACTCATCGATGCGCAGCACATCAAATCCATATCTCAAGACATGTATCAGGCCTATACAAGCATTTATCCTGCGCATGTTGCTATGATTGATTCTGCAAATGTGCATGTTTAGGGGGTATTTCTAGAACAGTAGCTTTCTTGCATGTGAATATTATGGGCTACATCCCGTTCCCATAACACATGTTCATCTTATGAAACGTATATTTTTGTGTGTGCTGCTAATAGCTTATAGCTGTACGATTCAGGCAAATTCTTTCAATAACTCTGTCTTCTACAAAGTGGCTGTGGCAAAAGACGTCGACCCTCTATTGCTATACGCTATCGCGTATATTTGTTCTGCAACACAAAATGGGAACGAGGATTTCGCGCCAAACCCGCTTGCTCTCGTGATTGACGGAAAAAGACTCAATCCAACTAGCTTGGAGAAGGCGACTCGGAAACTGGACGAGGCCAGATATAGAACGGAAAATATTAATGTGGGCCTAATGGCGATATCGCTTAAATTCTTTCCGAGAGCTTACCCTGATGATTTATTCGACCCCGTCACTAATTTAGAGCAGGGTGCTGACATTTTAAAAGAGCTATTGCGCAAGAATAGCGACCCTGTCCTTGCAGTAGGGCAATACTTTTCACCAGTTGACATGCTCCGTGCGAAAAATTACGGGGAGCGAGTATGGGCCCTTCGCAACAGCCTTGAAGAGTATTTTAAGCGTTTGGATGCCATTTAAATGTCAATTTTCTCTTGGCCAGAGCCAGTCAATGCAGAACGAAAACGCGACACCATTGAGATATCATCGCTTTCTCACGATCAAAAAAAAAAGTGTGGTCCGACATTAAACGTTTAAATCCCGAATTAGCTGCCTTGCTGCAGAATCTCGCGAGCGACACTGATATGCAGGCCTTTATCGACGCGTTCCAGTGCACTGTAGCTATCTACAGCGATGACGTTTATGGGCATCAAGTAGTACATAAAGAACCATGAATAATCTGACAGTTAGTTTTATTGATCAAACGGATCGTGGCCATATTCTTTGCTGGGCTACCAGCGCTGACAAGGGCGGCATTATCTTGGTTAAAGATCACCCTAGAGGCGAATCCGAACATGTCTCTGCTGAACTAGTCGCACTCTCATATCTTATTTTCGAAAAAAATGTTTTCTGCAGGAAGAGCATCTACTCGGGCAAAGGAATGCACATTCACGTTTCCTCCCAGCAAATTCTTGATTTGACCGTTAGCAACTGCAGAGAGTTGGCTTTGCCTTCCCATTCAACATTTATGAAATCGAGACTTTACGGTTGCAAAGTCTCACTTATAGACAGTGTTCAGCTTGAGCTTCTGACGAGCGCTAACAGGCAATCTGAGATCGATGAGATCATTTTCCCGTTAGCTGCGGATCATAGCTGCTTAGCCACTCCTTGCATGGGGCTGATACGAATATCTGAACATGCCATCTCACAATATGTCGATCGTTTGAAAACGGGCAGCCCGCTTGATCCACTTCGGTCAATGGCCAAACGATTGATGAATCCAAGAATTGAACCCCAAAAGTTACCGCGCGCAGTAACGTTCCATAAAACGCTGAAGCATGGTGTAACGAAATTGACTGAACATTGGGGTCATTCCTCCGACGATGTTCATTTCGTTGTTGTGCGTGATCCGCAGACTAAGGTGGGGACAGTCGTGACCACCTACATCCGCCCGCCGCAATTTATGGTTGCAACACTTAAATCTACCTAATTTACGTGCAGTTTTAGAAAAGAGTGGGGAGAAGAAGCCTGTACATTGCAACACTTTAAAAAAGTGGGCGATGTTTATGTTTGAAGCAATTTTTCTCAAGAGCTCTTTAGCAGTCGATATTTCGATTGACTATACCAATTCGGATTACGTCGTTCCGATCGAAGACTATCAAGCTCATGGTTCCAGTCAAGGCACCGAAGCGCCATTAACATCTCAATCGCTTGAACATCTCGGGCCTAGACTAACTTTAGGTTACATGCATGCCATGGGTGACAGTCACACAGTCATCGGCGAAATCGGCGGATCTTACGGTGAACTGCTTTCGGGCGAAGCCGGCACCGGGGGCCCGGTAAGCGGGTTCGCTCAACGAGACGTTGCCGATGGGAAAAGTCGAGGGATGAATCTTAAGATAGGGGTCAAGTCACGCTGGTTTAACACGCCTGGTCATTACCGTGTACTCTATTTTGGATACGATCGGTACAAACACGACTCATCTGTTGACGTGAAAAATGACGCTGGAATCGAAAAACCCAGCGCTGAAAAAACCTCAAAATCTTCTTTAACAAGTCAGCGCGTCAAATTCGGACTGGCAACGGAGCATGATATTAGGATAGGCGTAATGAGTGCCGCCTACGAATATGGCGATGCAAAGTACGGTGTACGCGCTGAACAATGGGAAAGCTATAATGGAAACGCGCTCACCCCTTCAAACGAATCTATAGAGGGAGGATCGCAGTCAATTAAACTGACATACACAGCGCCGATTTCAAGTGCAGTAGATATGTCAATTAGTTACCAATACACGAATTTCAAGCCGTCGAACAATTCATTCCCACAAAGTCCCTTTGAAGATGTGAAATTCAACACTTATTCGTTGCAGACAGGAATATCAATTCGGTTCTAACCGCTCGATTCACCCCCCGTGAGAGGCCAACTTGTTAATCCTCGCCGGTCCATCTGACCGCGTCGACGGTGTATAAAAGACTAACTTTACTCTCGTCATAGGCCTCTTCTCCGTTGACGATTTTAAGTCTTGGCTTGCTTCCGCGTGGTGGATCATCCCGCAGCGACCCCAATAGAGCGGAGCTACGTATCGACCGCAGGCCTTCTAAATATTTTTTTTCAATTGGCAAAAAATATTTAGAAGATGTATTCGGGCGGAAAGTTGAGAATAGAACAAGGCTCTGTTTGGACCATGCAGATGCCGCTAGATAATTGCATTCCTTCCCAGAATCTAGGTTTCGAATAAAAGGGTTCGGATTAGTACCTCTGATCACGATAGTCGAGTTATCGTTATAACGTAGTTCGAAATCGATGTGTACGTAGGCATTTGAATACGGCTGAATCGATTTGATAGCTTTAAAAATCTTCGCGGTATCAATGTCGTCTAGGCCAGCCCACATAGCAAAGCACACAGTTCCATCCGCTGTATGGTTGACGCGTCCAAACTCAGTCACGAATTGGCTCAACTGTTCAAAAGCTACCGCACCGTCGTACGAAGCACTCAGAAAAGCTTGTCTCTCATTAACCCATATTTCATTACTGGAAGTTGTTACGGAAGTCAGCTGCGGAAGCTTACCGTCGATATTGCGTATAGTGGATATTAATCGGCCTTCAAGTAAATGATTGAGCGATGCGAGATACTTAACGTCCCTCACATCGAGTGCGGGTAATGATTGAAGATAGCTTTTCTCGACTTCGTATATAGTTTTATAATCACGCCGCGCAATCGCCTCCAGGTACTGATTATTTTTAAGCTCGAGAATTGTACGCAACGATTTATTCTCGACCATAGAATTCACTCGTCGCTCTAAACTGTCCAAGTCTACCGAAGTATCCGCCTCCACAATTAGTTGTGACTCCGCGTTCGCAACCTGCTGGACATGCGAAGTAACATTTGCAAGTAAGACCATTGCTCCGCTAATTACTTGCACCTGCTCTACATAATTTCCGTTAGTAAGCGTCTCATCTTTAAGCACGAAGCCTCCAGCTTCCTGGCTGGCTCTAATCTTAATCCTCTTAAGCGCTAACTCAGTTAAAGTCTCAATGCTCTCGCCACCCCCAATCGAACTTCGATCTACATAATGACTATTTTTTCGTCTATACTCCTCTGCATAGATATTCGATGTTGGGAGGGCAGCAAGCATGACTATAAGCAAAATTATTTTCTTAACGGTTTCGTTCATTTGTTTTGCCTCACAGTCCGTATCGGCTAATGATTGTGAAAGGGCTGTTTTCATCAGTAAGTTAGGAAATGAAATTAAGACTAAAGTTGTTTCCGGAAAGGAAAATATAGATCGCGATGCGAAGTTCCATTCATTGGTTGCGTCTCACTCTGAGATGAAGGTCAATCATGAAGCTTTAGGTAAGCTCCGGAACAGTTCCGTGAAATCGCACGACACTAATGTTGAGTTAGACTGTTCGAAGGATTTAATCCTTTAATTATGCGCGGCTTATGCCGCGCAAGTAATTATTGCGGTCTCGATTCAGATAGCTCCTCGTTGTTGATCTGAGTCTCTTTAATCAATGTTTTTTCACTTTTTTTCTTATCCAATCGCCGCTCAAGATCCGCGAATGCTTCCTTCATTTCCTGGCGAGTTTCTCGTGCTTGACCAGCCTTCAAGGCTTCGTTGTATTGATCGTACGGTAACATCAGCAGAACAAAAGTTTGGTATTTGCCATCCATCGGCTTTACTACTTGTTTTTTCACGGTGTAACCCACTACGGGGGTCTCCTGTACTAATTTATCGATTAATCCTTCAAAGCGGTTCGTAGTGCGTATTGAGTCGTCGACAGTGTATTGCCGTTCGCTACCCGAAAGCTCTTGCTTCAACTGTTTGGCCAACCCGAATTCTGCTTCGAGCATTGCCTTCTTTATAGAAACCTGGAGTGCGTCGCTATCACCAATTCCAACGGCGTAAACAGACTGACTGTCGGGTTTAGGTGGACTTAATACCCACGCCGGAAGCGCCTCAATTTTGTCCTCGATTGCTTTATTCTTCATACGCATTTCGTCCTGCGCTGCCTTTGCATCTGCGGCTCGATCTCGCTTATCGCCGGTTGAACATGATGCTAGAATCATTGACGCTGACAAAGCTAAAACGATATTTAACGATTTTGATTTCATTGCGATCACCTTTTGAATGGATTCGACCCTACGTTAAATCCTAGTGCAAATAATGCAACAAGCTACGTAACAGAATAACTGGATTACCACGACTTAAATAATTTAACCCAGGGTAACTTTATCAGCTCGACATTTGGTAGCGTGTTCGAAATTACCATGATCCCATATTGGAAAATTTTAAAAACTCTTTGTTAACCAACTTAGATGTTTGCTAACATTACACCTGAACCGCGTTCAAACCGAAAGTTTGAATGCAGTGGAGATAACCACGTTAATTCGATGATCATCGGAGTACTCCTATGCCAGCCCATTCTTATTCTTCATTTTTCTCCTGTATTTACGACGAGCCACAGCCCCTAGGAAGCATAGGGCGCGGCACCCATTACTCTGTCTTCCGTTCAGTGGAATGGCTCGACGTTGAGCGTCAAAAATTGTCGGTGCCTCAGGTGCATGATTTTGCGGTCATATGGGATGAGGATCATGACACACGCGTAATCGAAGCTGTGGAACGCATCTATATGGCAGGCCTTTTATCGCCCATTCAGTTCATCGGTGAACGGAAAGGGAATCTTTTTATAGTCGTGGCTGCAAAATTCTGGTGCGGTTGGCAGACCGAAGCCGATATTGACAGGTACACGAGGCAAATCCAGGATATTGCCAACGACCTAAAGGATGGTGACGCCTGGCCAGTAGAAATGGGATACTTCGATAGATCACTAAGCTGGCCGCCTCATCAGACAAGCACTGGTGGAATTATTCAGGACACTAAAGAGCGCACGATCACATACTTACGGCACATTGATTCCCTATGGTCGTTAGGAACAAAGCCGTACAACTATTCTTCGTATTCATAGCGCACAATTCCCGCGCAAAAAATTTAAGTGCTAGAGTTTGGCATTCAGGGTTGTTTTTTATCTAAAGGGCATGTCGTGGAATCGGTTGAGGTTGAAGATTTAATAAGGTATCTATTCCCGGCTGGGACCCGCGGTACGCCCGGTGAAATTCACTTTACTCCCATTTGGCCACCTGATCTTTTCGGGGTCGCTGCGTACATTGCTCAGGTTACGGATTGCTATACTGGGCTGCTAGATTTTCATACTTTAGACAGTATTGGTAGAGTTATACAGGCCGATCATGCAAGGCTTCTGGAGGTGGGCGGTTATTTGGCCCACTTTCCGGATTGGCGATCTCTCCCCACCGAAATCGGTATCGTGATTGACAAGCTTTGGTTTAACTTACTCGCCGGTGACAATCACTCGGATGAGAAGTCGGGTGACGCTTGGAAAACAATAGTACTGAAAATCTTAATTATTGCTGACACCGCATGTGAAGGTTTAGGCTTTTACAATACATCAGTAGCTCTCAAAGCTAATCCCTTAGACGAAAACGACATTCCATGTTGGATAGGTCAGGTTTATGCATGGATGACTGATCCTCAGGTCTACGCACGATCTCGTTACTTTTTGAGTTCGGGAACGGGTGATTGGTTCTGGGATTTTCAAGCATTCGTCAGTACCTCACCCGGCGCGACTTCATTTGAAAAGCAATATTCACCGTCAGCCTGCATTCTAATCCCCCCCCAGCGTTTGTGTGTTTTGCCCAAATGCCTCACGCCTAGAGTTGGATGCACAATTCGATCGCTGTCCCAAAATCTTTCTTTACATCCGGGACGAAACCAGGTGGAAGCGAATTGGATAAACCATCGTTTCGATTCTCAATTCGACGATAAATACCTGAATATCTTGATTGTCCCCTATCCATATAATATGAGGAGCACAAGCTTCCAACCGTCTTCCCATCCGACCTCTAAGGTGCATACTTTCTCAGTCTCACCCACTTGGCTTGCAGAAGAACCACCTATAGACAAGCTTATTACCCAACTGTACGCGGCAGCAATAGCGGAAGGTAAGACGGTAGACGTGGTAATTCTTCCGGAGCTAGCTTTAGATCATCCAGCATTCCTCCGATTAGCTTCTACAATGGCCGAACTGTCCCCTGATTTTATGATGTTGATTGCCGGTGTTAGCGTCCAGAGTGAAACTGGCGTTCACGTTAATACTTCCTATACGGCCTATATCGAGAACGGGTTAGTTCATGGATATAGCATTCAAAACAAACACCATCGCTGGAAACTTGACGATGCGCAAATAAAAACGTATGGTTTGCGACATCAACTCGATCCGACTTTTGTTTGGTGGGAGGATACTGATGTTAGTGGCCGAACCGTGGATTACCATGTATTCCAAAAGGGGGCCTGTTTTTCCTCACTCATCTGCGAAGATTTGGCTAGGCAGGATCCGTGCAAACCTTCCATCCAAGCTGTTGGTCCAAACCTCATTTTTGCTCTTCTCATGGATGCGCCTCAACTCAAGAATCGTTGGCCCGGCAGATATACCACTGGGCTCGTCGAGGATCCAGGCACAAGCCTATTAACTGTAAGTTCCTTGGGTCTTATTGAACGTTCGAACTGGGTACACAATGCCACTCGGCGGACCGTCGCCCTGTGGGGTGACCAGAACTCCATTAGAGAAATTGACTTGCCACTTGGCTATGAGGCGATATTATTAGTTTTGGCCAATAGTGAAAAACCGTTGTATACTTTGGATAACCGAACTTGGAAGGGTCAATTCTGGAATTTGGAAACTTTACTTCCACTAAAAGGTCTTTAGGTTCACACAGCTACAACCGCGAGGTGCTTATGATAGAATTTCTTCGCTCTGCGACCAGTCGTCCTGGCTTTCATCGCAACCCCGAATCAGCCCGAGCCGAGACGGCTGTTATCAAAGAAAATGCCGCCAATGGACCGGCTCGCCCTCGAATATCCGTAGACGTAGCTCGTGAGCGCGCTGACCAGGAGCTGCGTAGAGTGCGCAACCTGACACAACACGCTTTATAATACCTGCTGAAGTTTGACGCTAGAAAAGGCCAATAGTGCAAAGCTATTGGCCTTTTGCATTCTACCCATACTCCCCAGCGCCTAGGCAGGCTGGTATTAAACAAAAACTTCGTTTTGGCCTAAAGTGTCATTTCACTTTCTTAACTACGTCGACTTCAAACATAACCCCGATTTTGCCCATTCGGCTGGCCATTTTTCATGGCAGCGTCACATGCCTTAGTCGTTTGACAGACCAAGGTTGAACTTGACGAGAAGGTGCCTCGCTCTGTGCTGCTAACTCCTCCACACAATAGAGAGCGTTTAGTTGCACGGAAATTTGGATTGCAACTCAAGTAATAGCAATGCTGCGACATCTTCCTGAGTGTAGTCGGGGTACTTCCTGATTGAGGAATCCAAAATTGAGACGTAGTTATAAACGTTGAAGTCCACATTACCCGGTAGGCAGAATAATTGAGGCATTTTATCGTTTAGTTGTGATGCGTTTGCATACATGAAACCATCGCTTATGCCTTTGATGTATACCTCCGAAAAAACCTTGTCCTTAGTTCTCAATTTCTGATACTCGGCTATGGTCATTCCATTCGTGAAGCTCGACGCTACCATCAGTGGGAGTAAAAAATATCTACCAATTCGCATAAAATGTCCTAGCTAATGTTTGATCATTGCGGCGCGATAAAACCCAGACGCGTATAAAGCGTAGGCTACCGATCTGTATTCGACGACTTACCTAGACATGCCTCTGCCTCAGTCCTATCATTGGCCAAAAAATCTCATGCGGAAACTCGGAGGCGCTCATCAAGAGATCATATCCATTATTTCCCGATGATACGAACGACTCCGAAGATAAGCAAAAAGTGTGAAATACGAACCAATGCAAATTGAAATACGCTAAAACGCTAAACCGCTCCCAAGGCGCTTCTGGTTTTGGGCGGGACAAACTGGAGAGCAATAATGAGTGAACTTTTAGCCTCGATACCTGAAATCCGCGCACTTAAGGATAACATCGATATAGAGCTAGCTTCGAACCCGGAGTTACGCCCTGCATTCATGACAATTCTCGAACGGCTGCGTGTGGTGAAAGATGCGATGACAGCATCAGCCAGAGAGGTGAGTAGCGACGCCTGTTGCGTAGATATCAGTTTCGAAATCGACCAGTCTGGCTACTTCACCTACGTGTGCGACACCTATGGCATCTACGGGGAGGACGACGTTTACGAGCATGTTCTCGCCGATCTGAAAATCAAAGGAATCACCATGTTTAGATTCCGCGACCGTGAATTTCCCTTTTGACTTACTTCCATAGGTGCCGTACCTGCGGTTGGTGATTATCGGCGCAGAATATGAGCAGGCTACATTACTTTTGTTCCGCTCCACTTTACCTGTGTCTTAAGGGCACAACTCCAATACGGTGCTTGAAATCATATTTAAATACGTCCAGGTACTGAAACAGAATAGGTGCTACGCCATACTTGTCACACTGGAATGGTAATTTATTTATTACAACCTCCAATAATGCAACAATTAAAAAGTGTATCGGATTATCAACTTCAACAAGGTAAAACTCGTGAGTATGATTATATCCATTGTTGTTAAATATCTTGTTGTCCCATCGGAATCCAATAAAGCGGTCAGTACAAATAAAGTACGGCAGAATGAAATTTGTATCTAAAGATATTTTTTCTTGAATGGTATCTACGTAAGCAGCTAAGCTTTTGTTCCCTTCGAAACCGACGATAAATGTTTGAGGCAAAATACTATCGCAAAAAGATTGCTCGCCATATTCATCCTTATGCCTTTTAATCTCTGCGCTTTCACTAAAATCATTGTAGAACAATGGGAATGGGAGCGAACGACAATTATCTAGCGCGTTAGAAAACTCCATTTTGGACAACATTGTTTTGACTTCAATCGTTGCAAGTACTGTCTCGCAAAAATATAAGTTTGACGCTTTATGTCGGAGTACCGGTGCATCATTCCTAGAGATGACGATGTCCATCTGCTTAGAAACCTTTCCGCTTGCATTCACCAGAATGCCCGTACCAACGGAACATGATTTCGGAAGAACTCGGTCAAGGACATTAGAAATAATTAACTCTCGCTCTCTTCCTGATTCGGTGGAATGGGAAATCGATCTAGCGTATCGAGATTCTTCCCTGATTACATTAGAAATGTCGGAGGTCCATCGCTCAAGTACATTTAAAGCTGAGAAATCGTTTTGCATTTTATAACCGCTATCTAATTTGCATTAATTGAAAAAAAATAGACCCACTTGACCCACAGACGCTGAAGTACTTTTTTGAATATTCATACTTGATATACCTAACAGTGTTCTAGTTCAGCAGGTTAGCGCATCACATCTGTATGCTGATCGTTTATACCTATAGATCTTCAAAAAATTCTGATTTCTCATTTAAGCCCACCATAGTCGCCAGTGCTGCAGGCGAATTTCTTGCAATGAACGACGGAAAATCAAGTGAGAAGTTTTTCATATCCCTGGCGAGCATTCGGCTTAACGATTTTCCATCTCCCCTGACAAACGCAGTTTCCAATTTCATAATAAAGAGCGATTCGTCTGACCAAGAGATGGAATCGAATTCACGTCTCGCTGTCACCGATATCCCGCGCGAATGCGCAAAAATAATTAACGTCAGCCATTTATCACTTCGCGGGTTTTTTACAAGAAAATCCTGCGCCGCTTGGAGGGTAACGTAGGACCTTCCTGTTACTGTCCGCGTTTTAAATCTAAACCCTTCTAAAATTTGCTTCGCTTCATCCGTTTCCAAAGCAGGTATGGCGAGCGCAATAACTTGTTGGAGATATTTAGCAAAAATGTCGGATGACATGTACGCGTTGGCGATATTCTTCGACCAATTCGGGAGCAGGGCGAGTTCATTTGTTTCACGGCTGATGAAGCTCACGTATGAACCTTTCAAATCCTCATGAAATGAGAAAGGGTAAGCTAAGCGCAATGCTGACTCAGCGTTGTCCGCTGACCAAAATCTTAAACTCATCTTGTTTTCCATCTTAGCCAATATTCTCGAACTGGTGTGAGGCATCACCGTGCTTTGAACGCAATGTAATTGCAATGGTGTCTTCAACCATTGTCTTTTTTTAACATTTGCATAGGTACCGTCTTGTTTGCTCTAGGATAACAGCGAAGAATTCTGCGAAAGTATTGCTTACACTGTAACAAACAATTAACACACACTGTCTCATGGAACCGAGATAGAAAATCTTCCTCTACGCGCGTTAAACTTAAAAATGGAACGCCTGCTCAAACTAAGCTAATGTTTTCCGCATTTTCCCGCCATCTCTATACATCGTTCAACGATCTCGTTTACTAGTGTGAGCAGTTTGGAACTGTCGTAATCTCCAAGGGGTTTTGAATCCTTAAGACTATCCTTGAATTTTTTCACGTACGTTTCTTTATGTTCCAATACTCCGTGATAAATTCCTAACCGGTCTTTATAGTGTCTCCATGTTACGAACGCCGGGGGTCGGCCTTCAAGCGAAAGATCGAGGTAACATTCAATCGCGGCCGCACGCCCGTTAATGTTGCTGCTTTTTCTACCTTCGGGCCCTACCGTTGGAAAGCTTTCAAATTCGGCCAAATTTGGCAGCGTCATCGAATCGATTTCGTTCGGCAACGTCTCGCATAATAGTTTCTGGTTCGCATCAACTCCTTCCGCGTCATTGTCAAATAGGAACAATACGCGACTTCCTAAATTAATTTGACATAACGCCTTGCCCAATTTCACTAAACCATCCGTTCCGGAAGCTGGATGGCTACTTCCAATTCCAATTTCGAAAAATTGAAAAAAGTCCGCTACATCTGGCCGAAGGATTTCAAACGCATTTTTCAAAATAAACGCGTCGGTGGTGCCCTCAGTCGCAATTAACACTACGTCAGATTTTTTAATTCCTGGTCGTAAATTAGTGTAATCGCCATTCGCCCTCTTCAAATTTTTCTCTAAACGCCAGATCAACTCAAGTGACTGATTAGAATCGCTTTTTGATAGAAGCTTTAAAATGCTATATGGGCAAAGATGCCTTCGAAGCAAACCAAATGCCGAGGGATTACTGCCTGCTAGAAAACCGTCTTTAATCTGCTCTGGATATTCCTTTTCGACTACGCTCATAATTCTCCTGAAAACTTGAGCACTAATTTCCGTATCCTCCGACGTAATTGAGTCGGAGCTTGTCTCAGGCAAATGAATCGAAAATAATTTATTGAGGGAATTACTTTCGATAAGAGATACGAGTCGTTCGAAAGATATTTTCTCTATTGGGGTACATCCCCAATTTTCAGACCAATAATCGGTGCTTGACTCGTATTCACTTTTGATTGACTCGAAAGAATAACCGAGAAGATCTAGCCGCTGGATTATTTGGGGTAACGTAGTAGCAAAAACGTGTTCAGGATTTAGGTCACCACCCTCGGGGAAAGTCATGATCTTCCGGTCACCTGGTCGAAATAATGCCGCATGGTTTTCTTTCGGGTCATCAGGGGCAAGCGACAATGACAACGTGTCCAGTAGTAACATTTTTAGCCTATAGTGGGTAGCAAATCTCTTACGAGAATTATACCACTAACCTCGCTAACGAAAGTCTACAAGTATCTCTGGATGAAGCTGCGTGGTGAATTCAGTCGATCACAATCAGTTGAAGGTTTGCGCATGGCCGACGAGTATGGCGGGATTACCTTGCATATCGGAAAGGAAAGCCAGATTTTGTAGTTTATTTAATCCGTTGATTCTCGATAATTTCAAGACGTTTGGTGTTCACATAAGTTTTACATTACTGACCGCCCAAAAGATCTTCTCCGTTTTGCCTTATTGATGAGAGAATAATTGATTGATTCAACCGACGAAGCCACATAAAGTTTACTCAGCTTATTTTGCTGATTCAGTGGATGGTGTTCCACAAACTTTGCATTGATTTGCGCAGCATCTTGCCCAGCGTTTGTAGGATGTAAAATATAGCCGTGCCTTTGTCGCCGTCCAATAAATAGTAATACTGACTAATAATTAGTGATACTCACAAATAATAGTCAATAACCAAAGTGATCAATATGCCAACATATTATATAATAGGTTTTAAACCTATTATATAATAGTACTCGCATTGAACTCAGCCACCGACCGAGACCTTTACCATGACTATGTATGCAAAAGTAAATCAATTTAGCAAGTATGCACCACAAGCAACAGACGTTCCTTTCCCCGTATATCTTGTGGATCAAACACAGTCAGAATATTGTTGGTCTGGTAATTCAAATATGTATAGAACGTCCGATTTGGACTTTTATTTTAAGCAGGGTGACGGGCAATTTAGGTCACATGGAATAATGAGAGATACTTTCGATCTTATGCTGCGCCTCGCTGAAACTTCAAAACAGACCGTATCTAAAGGGTTGACTAGCAGCGATTTTTCCATCCGTTACAACCTGTACTGCCTCAATAGAGAGCCATCTATTATTGCATTACGAGAGCTGCTTGAGATCATTCCACAATCTGAGCCGAGATGTCCACGTTGCTCAAGAGTTTTTGCACAATGTCGGTGCGATGATTAAATGATAGACCTAAAGTTATCGAGCTATTTAACTACTTAATTATATAATAGGTTTATATCCTATTATATAATACCGTCCGGAGACTTTGATGGCTGAAAATAAAGAACAGTGGAAAGATTTTTTCAATGCAGAAAAAGGATTATTTGAATTTCTTAGGCGCTTTTGCGATTGTCTTCACTCAATTGGGGTGAATAATGAGACGGCTCCACACCTTTCCTACGCCGAATATGTGACACCGGCAGGTGTGACGTTAGAAAGGCCGCCACGGTTCATTCATTGGATCGGAAGACTGAGATCATCGGAAGATGAATTAACCTATGCAGAACTCGCGAAGCATGTTTTAGATATGTACAGGAAAGCCGTTGGCAAAAAATTTACCCACTATCCCGTACGCTTTCCAGAATTCTATAAAAGTGTGGATCAGATAAATATTTCGTCATCGTCTGCATATTCATCGAAGTCACTGGATGCTAACGATGTGGTGCGTTTAAAGACACTTCAGTACATCAATACGAACCAGCGTACCAATGCGATTCGATTACTGAACGACGACATTAAAATTTTAAATGGCGCTGGTTATCCTGGTGCCTATGTTGCCAACGTAACTGATTTACGAGCAGTTGCGGTAGCGCTAGAAATACCCGCACAAATCATAATCAAAAAGGCAGGTGGTGGAAAAATTCAAATGAGGGAATATACAGGCCAACAGTATCGGGCATTAGTTAGAAAATCCGGTGAAACTAAAGGTTTAAGAAAAAAATTAGGATTGATGGTACTAAGCAACGACTCTATTGCGGACATATTCTTTTCCGCGCCGCAAGCACCAAGAAAGCATTCATATGAGTCTTGCGGTACCAGCGTAGATTTGCAAATTCACACCGACGTCAAACTATGGGTTAAGTAGTTTAATAGGATATAAACCTATTATATATTGGTCTGCTAAGTACCATGTCTGTTAGCTACTACTTCTACGCTATTCAGCAGTATTATCAATTATTGGAAAATTAATGTGTTTCGCTTTAGGCATGCCAGCCATATTGCGGTTTAGTTTCACTAATTATTGTCAAACTGGAAAATTCACTCACTTAAAAATCAACGGGTTAACAAAATCGGCAGTATCACTAATTATTAGAGCGCGACAGCCTTTTCTTAAGAAATTCTACAATCTCAGCTGCAGAAAGAGCACCGGGATTCTCAGAAAGAGCATGCTCTTTAGATTCATAAATCATTTTAAATTCTCTATCTTCGTATTAATAAGTTTGCTTGATAAAAATCACTCAAGACACGGCGGTGAGAACGAACAGCGGCGAGCAATTTCTAAGTCAGTCAGTCATGGTTGTTTCCAAATGTTTGGATTCAAGATTCGTTTATGTATTCGGCCATTTCTAACTCCATAGCTTCAATATCTTTGGCAAGACCATCTACTTTTGACTCAAAATAATTATCAATGTCTCCCCAATCGCACGCCATCGTCGCCAAACGTATTTTCATAGACCTTAATTTTCTGAGCTGGTAAGAGGCCAACCGCTTTTTCGATAATTCTGCCATATGTCACCTTCATATCATTTTTTTCTAAACCTACAAATGCATTTAGAGATATAACTGCACCTAAAATTAATTTACGTGTTTGGTATATATGGTGCACAACAAAATGCAAGCTATTTGAAATCTTTTTGATGCCTTAGTGTCAGCTTGCATAATTAATATAATGGTTTATTTATGGTATTCGTTTGAGTCAGCAGTCCACATGATTACAACCTTATCTCAACCATTTAAGTCACATACAACGGCATACTTTCAACCTAACGTATAAACCATAGGATTTAGCAATGTCATTAAATAAGTTCGCTTTCAGCAATTCATTTATGTCTCTTTATGTCGGTTCGATGGGAAAGATTTTTGAAGTTGCGGGTTTTATTGATTCGACACTAAGCACCTATCAAACTACATCCCTCAGGTTGCTACATGATAAGAACCTCATCAGTGTATCGAGGTTACCTCTATGCACCGAGATCGACATTCTAGCGACGCAGTACAATTGGCTCTGCCGTAACGATCAGTTCGAAAATAAATTTAAGAATACATGTGACTACACGAACTTTTATATGCGAGTCGATAACCGGTATTTTCCTATTGCCTATATCGACCCGGATATTGAAAAATGTAACTCCCTTGTCGGTAGTAGATCCGACGATGTCGGACACATTGCAATCGATCAACTTGGTAATCATTATTGGGCATCAAATCAAGCAATCCGATTTTTGAAGTATTGATCCTGTCTCGTTCTATAATTTGACAAAAATATATGCAGATTTAGTAGGTTTCTGCACAGCCATCAAACTGTCCGCATCGAGCCATTTTTACACAATCTCATGGAAATAAAATAATATGAAACATGATACGCATTCTAGTTCGGCTCTTGAGATTAAACTTGCCGACATTTTACGACGCTACGGAAATGAAATGGAGGAATTCAACGAGGATGACTCACACTCAAGGTACGGAAGAATAAACGCTGAATTTCTGAATGCCATAGATCCAGAGTCGAGACATAGAATTGTTGCTCTGATCGCAAATCACTATGGCATAAGCGTGCCGGAAATATTGACCGAAGTAACTGACGTCGCTGCAGAAGATATACTGGATTATATGGCTGGAAACGACCGTTTAGCCACGTCACTATTAAAGCAACGTCACGGTTTAAAATAAGGTGGCGCGCGAACCGTTAATAAACTCATAGAGAGATTTTCAAAAAATGGAAGTAAGGCTCTGCAATCTAGTCACGACTCCAGCGCCCCGTGCCCAAAAGGCGCATTTATCACCTTGATTTCTGCTCTCAGTTTTTTCATTTGCAATAAGCGTTGTTCTAGCAAATTTGCTCATGCCTGCCCGGACACTACTACCAAGCAAAATATAGTCCGTTAGATACATTTTAAGTTTTGTGCATTTTAGGAGTCTCGTAACATGATTACAAAAGAAGCCATTGATCAGGCCGTTGACGATGTTAAGCTGACCACTCCTCCGGAAGCACCCGTAGAGCTTCACGACTACAAGCTACAGTTCCTGGAAGATTTGTTGGATCGGTGCATCTCTGAAAATATTCACTTATACCATCCACGTGTCGTAGAAAGATTCGCTGAATTAAAATGGAAAAATGAGAAAGATGACCTACACAAACATATGTGTAGGTATGGAACAATAAATACTCTGGGTGATCTTCGAGCTATCACGAGTGGATTGCCTGATAACATGCCTTTGATATGCACTGGCGACACAGGTAATC
Organism: Gammaproteobacteria bacterium; assembly: GCA_004173475.1. Classification (GTDB taxonomy): domain Bacteria; phylum Pseudomonadota; class Gammaproteobacteria; order Pseudomonadales; family Cellvibrionaceae; genus Cellvibrio. The sequence continues at coordinate 164,693 of SEBU01000004.1, read as the reverse complement.
GACAAGGACTACAATTTTATTCAAATGAGTGGTTATTTCAGAGCGAACATGGAGGTCAAGTAGACATAGGGCGGGCAGTGTATTCCATTCGCATTTCGGGAATACCTGAACTTGAATGGGTGAAGCAAGAAAATACAATTGCATTAAATATCTAGAGGATCTAACCATGCAATCGCAACGCCGGACAAAAAATTATCATTTCGTGCCAACGTTTCTACTGGGAGTGTTTTTTGGCTCCGTTGCGATAGGCACGCTTTGCTGGACAGTACCAATAGCCGTCAGGGATCACGTTATTGCCGATCTAAGTGCAAAAATCATCGACCAAGCGAAAATGATCGACACCATGCAAAATTCCTCTCAATAGGACGTCGCGAATGAAAATTATATTATTTTTTATCACAATAATTTCCACACTGTCTTTCGCGCAAAACTGGCCCGCGACTTTTTTTGAGGAATTTGAAAACAGCCCAAGCTCTAAAAAAAATAAAGCTGTGGCCGACTTTGCCGAGTCAGTCATATCAAAAAGATTTACGCTGACAAAATCAGTAACGCGGATCGATGGGGCTGCAGTTGTTGATGTGATAATAGTTGATAAGCTTTGTCACGTTACCATTGACGAAAGCTCTGGGGAAATGTTGGCCACAAAAATTGACTGTTATTAGTGCAGTCATGGATCATACTTCCCTCCAAGGTTAAAAATAATCGCCATATAAATTCACATATTTTAGGAGTCGATATTGAAATTATCTAAATATCTCGGCCAAATCTTTGAGCCGTTATTTTTTATTAGCGTGTGCGCGTCCTCAATTGTCTTATGGTGCACATCATCTCAATTCAGAAACTTCACTAAAGATCTAACCGGAAAAACTGGACGCTCGTCGATCGTAGTTCTACGGATCGTATCAAAGCGCGGTTCTATGTCCATGCCGATGTTAACCCCGACATTTATATTGATCCCTCAAATTGTGCTAGCTTTGATGGGCAAAGCTTTCATGGTGGTCTTGCTGGGTGGGGCTATCGGCCTTGCTACACTTGCATTGATTCCATGCCTTTTTCCAACACCTAGCACGATCATTAACGATTGAGTTTTGAAATCAAATTTAATCGAAAAATCCTTTTTTGTAGTTGCAACGGAGTGTTAAATGCATCAAGAAATTTTACATTTATCTAGGGGAAGGATATTTAGGGTAGTGTATTTTCTACTTTCTACAGTGGTAGTTTTTTGTTCCCTTAAAGTACTGGCGCCTGAGCTTACCAATTTACTTCTAAATGTGTATCCGTTTTCTAAAGTTGTTACGGTACTCTCCGGTCAATTTGCCATATTGCTGGCCGTCACTGCGTCACTTCTCTTATATGAGTTGGTATTGGCTAAGCGTGATAGTATTTTTTCACCTCGTGGCGCTTGGAAAGATTATGTTTCATGCGGCATGGGTGTAATTTTTGCGTTCATAGTATTTCAATGTCTTGTCTATTTTTTTAATGTTCCGGTCTCAACATGGGAAGTTGATTACGTCACGCAGACGTCAGGCAACCTGCACCTGGTCTATCTTACGTCGGGAATAATTGCGCCTTTAGCGGAAGAGCTTTTATATCGATACATACTTCCACTAGCCATGGTCGAAATTATGAAGTGGGTGATTAGCAGCAAACGATTCTCTATGGCTTTGCAAGTCGTACCCGTTTTAATTTCCAGCATTGTTTTTGCGCTAGCGCACTACGGCTCAAGAGGGTTTGCCCACCTGATTTACTTTTTTGTTTTGGCTCTGTGGCTCGGCTATTGGGTTAGTAAGACCTCAGGTATTTCGGTCTCGTTTTTCGGCCATTCTTTAGCAGGATTGCTTGCCGTCACGACAATTTATGTTTCGGAACTTTAGCAAAGATAAATTCTATCTTGCGACTTTCGATACGAATAACAAAACAACAAATAAAGCTCAATTGTTCAGTTTGGATGCGCTCAGGGTTTCCATATCGTTAATCAGTTGTTCTTCCTCCTCATGCACATATATTTCCGTGGTGACGACACTTGAGTGCCCAAGAATTTTTTTAATATGGTTTAGCCTCACGCCCGAAAAACCTAACTGTGTTGCAGCTGTGTGCCGCATCCAATGCGTAGTAGCGCGCTCCAACTGGTCTTCACGAACGCCAGAATATAGCCTTCCTTCTAAGCGCTCTTCGTGCAGATGAGATAACGCTGATGCCATTGTCGCTTTGACGACTTCATATATTGCGGCCGGCGCGAGGGCGGTTACACCATCCATCGATAAAATCAGGGGAGAGCGGTCGTCACCGCGTGGCCACGTGGCCAACTTTTCCGTTCTGGGTATCAATCGTCGCCGGCTGTATCCAGGTAGAGCGTTCAGCGCTTGACGATAATCCTTTAACACCTCCAAGAAGTGTGACGGTACCGGGATGGTCCGGACTTTATTACCTTTGCCGAGGACATTTATCCATACGGTTTCTTTCTTGCGCGCCACCTCACGCACGATAAAGCTATTCATCGTTAACGCGGCCAGTTCTGAAAGTCTGACACCCAACGAGAACAACGCGGAGAAAATCATGAGCCGCTGTATCTGCTGATGCTTTGTAAGAACGGCCCGCCATTCGGGAAGGCCCTCCAGCTCTGGTTCCCGCAACAGGAAATCGTAAAGAAATTCCCAAGTCGCCGTTGATAGCACGCGCTCCTGGGGACGAGTCTTATTCGCTACGACCTTTTTTCCTCTCGTTTTAAGTGGGTTGATCACTGTATACCCGTCATCAACCCAATACGTGAACATGCTCTTGATAACAGTCATTACCTGCTCAATTGCAGCGACGTCGAGAGGTCCTTTGAATGGTGTGTAGTGAGGGTTCTTGATTTCGGATTCCACTCCGTCGATCGTTTCAAATATGGTTCGCGTAATGCGTGCCTTGCGCGCGGGTTTCCTTGGCGCCGCTGAGTTTTCCTTAGAGGCAGTGTCTTTTGGTTCAGGTAAATCGCCCGCTACCCAGCTTATCCCTGATTTGCATGATATAGGATCTTGCAAAAATTGCTCATATAGGTTAAAATCTGTGCTATCTAGGCTAGATACAGGCTTGTCCTGTTCGAACACAGCCCATGCGAGTAGGCGAAAAGCTTCCCGCTCGTACCGCCTTAGGGTATGTGGAGACCGATGGCCGCGATTGGCCAGCCAAGCACGAATGGCCTCAGCGTCGGTCTTTGACCTCGACAGCGCGTCGTGGAAGTGGTTTCGAAAGCGTCCAGTTGAACCGTTGAGTCTAGTTTCGAGCTTTCCTGCAATGGCGTGCCTGATCGCATCCTCCGGTTGATGAACTGGATAGCTTGAGTCGTCGTTAAGTAGTAGTTCGCCCATAGTGTATATCTGCTAGTAAGAAGTGCCTTACGCCTCGTCTCGGATCTGAGAGCCCATCCCAACATTCAAAAAAATTATAACTCCCCTTTTAACGTCTGTCTATAACTGTGATAACACGAATTATCACAGCTATAAATGTTCCAATCGGACGAACGAACGCTGTTCGTTCGCGAACGATCTGGCGAACACAGCACCAAATTTAGTGATGTGGTAAGATTCTCAGTCAATATTTTTTTCTTATGGAACTCTCATCATGCACATCCCAGCTGAGATCCTCTGCCTACCTCTATCGGAATGCATCCCCGCAGTCTGCGATTTACTGCAGGACGCCAACGCAAAAGTGTCCGTAAGGTCGGTATTGAGCTGCCTCCCAAACGTAAAGAGTACAAGTACCGTCCACCGCTATTACCGTGAGTGGCGTGATGCTCAGGAAACGAAGCATTGGTCCAAGCTCGAAAAGATGGGCGGATACTCTGAAGAGTTCACGCAGGCGTTCGTTGCTGAGGTTACTCGTTTGACAGCCTCCAAAAAGGAGCACTACGAAGCAAAGGCGGAGGCGGCGTGCTCGGACTGGGCGCTCGCCGTCGAAGAGCTGGATCGGAGTGAGCAACAAGTGCTCGATCTCAATATCGCTCTTGAAGCCCTAAATGGGGAACTAAACGATGTTCGGGCAGCAGCGTCCGAAGCAACGAAGGCAGACGCCGCTACTCTGCAAGAGCTTAGGAAACAGCTCGAAGACCTCAAAAATGATAATCGCAGGCTGAGCGAGTCAAACGAGTCTTTGGGACGGGAAGTGGCGAAGGCACAAGCCACGGAAGAGCATAATGACCGCTTATTGACTGAGCTTCGGTCGCAACGTCAAAGCTTGGTGGAGGAGCTTAAAACGCTTTCGAAGGAGATTGCAGATTCTCGGAGGGATCTCACCCAATGTGGCACTGAGGCGGTCGCCCTTCGCGAAACCATTAACCAGTTAAAAGGGAAAGAAGCCGCTCTATCCAATGAATTAAACAGCGTGAGGCTAGCGCACAACGCAGCGCAAGAAGATCTACGCAACAAATATAATTCGGCGATGAGTGATGTGCGACAACTCAGGTACGAACTCAATTTTGCGCAACGTCAGATCGCCGAAGGCAACGATCGCCTTAAAAGTGTTGAAGCTCAGTTGGTCGCGAGCCAGCGAACAGTAGCTGAGCAGTCTGCCGTTATTGATGTTTTGAAAAAGCCATCGTCTCCGCCTAATGACTCAGCCTAAGCCTTACGCCAGCGTAAACTCCGACTTCTGAATATATGTAGAAGACGTTTTCTATGGAAAAGTTATCGCGCACGGCCAACATCTACTTCGTCGCTGATTCTGGCCAGTGAATTTAATATCTGTCACTCACAAACGTGAGGTAGAAGTTCGCCGGGCAAAGCTTTTAAAAGAAACGTCGCATCCACTCCCACGCCGCTTTCGTTCAAAGTGGCATGTGTGACTAATCCTGTAACATTCGGAATAACTAATATCCTGGAACCCCAACCGGGGCTACGTTTTCAATCCTTAGGTGAACTATGACTTACATCTGCGCCAACTGCGTTCAAGATGCCCGACTTCAGGCACTGATACGATCGGCATCCACGAATGAAAATCCTTGCGACTACTGCGAGCGCGAATCCTCAGTCGATCTTTATTTTGTGGCAGACAAGTGTGACGACGTCATTGACACTTTTTACGAGGTGTCAAGCCAAACCATGGCGGTGATCGTCTATGACCGATTGCCTGAAGGAAAAAGCCTTGAGGCAACAGTTGCAGAACTGACGGGTGCTCCTGATTCTGCTGTAGAAGCAATCGTGGAGGTTCTCCAAGACTTATGGTATGACAAGGACAGCGATGAGCATCAGTATGGAGAAGACCCCTGGTTCGTCCCCAGTTATCGCATGGGTTCAACGTTGAGCGCCCAGTGGGAAATGATCGAGGCCAGCTTGCGGAATGAAGGGCGCTACTTAAACCCTAAGGTCGCCGCCTTCATGGAAATGGTCTTTGGTGGGATTCGAAAGGACATCGCGCAAGATGGCAAACCGGTATTGGTAAACGCCGGTCCAGGCACCGCCTATCAGACTCTATATCGTGCACGCGTTTTTCAGAATGAGAAAGGTCTTGTTGAGGCACTCGAACATCCCGAACGTTGCCTTGGCGCACCGCCGGTGGGTTCCGGATCGAGTGGACGAATGAATGCGGCCGGTCAGCCAGCATTTTACGGCGCGACCGATGTAGATACCGCTCTTGCTGAAGTAAGACCTGTGGTTGGCAGTTGGGTAGTGTCGGCGAAATTCAGCATCGATCGCCCGCTTAAACTTCTCGACTTACGGTTACTCGGAAAAATTAAGCTCGCTGAAAACTTGAGCGTGTTTGATGAAACTACTAAAGCGGCAGCGCAACGGCGGGACTTCTTGCGCGATTTATGCAACGAGATGGTCTTACCCGTCATGCCCGAGCAGCAAGAGCATAGTTATTTAGTCACACAAGTGGTCGCGAATTATCTCGCCACGTACCCTCATATCTCTATTGACGGCATCATTTATCCGTCCGTTCAACGCGGCGTTCAGGAGAGCGTCGACACCGGTGAAAATGTGGTTTTGTTTTACAAAGCTGCGACGACCAGCAATGCCGACAGTGAAGAGCCAACTGCTGTCGCACAGTTATGGCTGTATGAGGAAGACGGGCCGGGTCGCGATTTCTGCCCGGCGATTCGCTTTTTAGAAGTCAAATCCGCGCCTGCCTGGTACCAGAAACAAGATTCCCATATCGCCCCAACATTGTCTTTGTTAAAAGACAGCATACAAATTCACGAAGTAAAATCTGTACAAGTCACATCTGACGTATCGTCGGTGGATGTGGGCGAAAATTATTTTAACCGTTGATGACGGCAGCCCGCGGTTGAGATCAATTTAAAGTCTACCTAGACGAGAGTCATTTGCTACGGACGAAAATGCGATTGTTTAAAGTTAACCTAAATATGGCATTATCCAATTTTGCTCACCCGGTTTATCACAAGTAGTATTTACACAATGCGGAGTTGGGGAACATCCTTATGAATTCTTTTGAGCTGGAAAATAATAGACTTATTAAAACGCTGCTTCAGCTCTTAGAAACGGATGAAGATGTTCTGGCAAAGGAAATTGGTGTTGCTAAGGAGGAGCTCCTAAAATGGAAGCGCGGACAGGAGATTCCGCCGTCTTGGAAGAAAAAAATACAGCGCCTTACGCACATAGCTGAGCAGGGAAAGAATTTCATGTCTTTAATTGAAAAAATGCGTGAAGGCATCGAGAACGGTGACTCTTTTGAGGAAGATGAGAGTGAAGTTTTCACAGAAGACGAAGCACACTTGGCGCAAGCGATTAGTCGCGATCTTCAAGGCGAAATCGGTGAGTTTGGAATATGGAACGCACATAATCATTTTACGGTATCAGCGCTAATATCATGTTTTGACACACATATTTTTAGCGCCTATTTTGAAAAGCATGACGATGGACGGTACCAGATATTCCCGCACTTCTTAGAAACTTTTATAGATATATCTAACACCTACGACGCGTGGGTATGCAAACAAAAACAAATCGCATCTTTGGGTGAACTGCCTTGCGAGGTGGCACACCTTCTCATAACCACCATCGTAAACCTAACGTGCCGAGAATTAATAGCTGAGGGGTTCGATAGCGACTATTCTGACGACGGTGACGGATGCGCAGATTCATTCCGCACGTCTGCTAGAAACTCCATTGAAGAGCTATTTGAGCTCGAGAAAATTCTGTTCAATGACATTGACGTCAATTATTACGAAATGCTCGTTTCATACGAGGAGTTACAATATTCAGAATTCGGAGGCGATCCTGGTGACGGACAAAATTTGAACCAGTTATTTCCATATTCCGTTGATGTACAGCCCAACATCGACAAACATCTTTCTTTGGAGGCGAGAGAAATTTTAAAGGTAAATCGGCTGACTTTAGACAGTTCCCAGTATTTAATTTCGATGGTCCATAAATTGATGGAGCATCCTAACAATGACAATGAAATATTAATTGCGTTATCAAATGCGACGAGAGAATTGTTGCGCATCAAAGATCAGCTGGAGCGTGGAGACGCCGGCAAACAAACCAAAGTAAATGAAAAGGTTTTAAAAGCAGGTACGTCGCTGCTTGCAGAACATGGCTACATTTTTTAAGGTTCTCGGTGATTGAATTGGGTCGATTGCTTCTGTATCGGGGCTAAATTTGAATCTTGGTTAAAATTAACCAATTATCTCTTACGTAGAAAACTATCCCAGCTCTCCCAATTCTCGTAGTATTGCGATGGGTTTGAAGGAAGCTTTCCGTCTAAACTGTAACGTTTTATATAATCCCGTGCCGTCGAAATATTCAGGGCGATGGCAGCCGCCGATGCTTGACTTAGTTTTTTATAATAAAGCTCCTCTAATGGCTTTGTTCCAAGAAAGTCATACCAGCTCTTCCAATTCGAATAATATTTCGATGGGTTTGACGGTAACCTAAGATCCTGGCGATACAACTTTGTGTAGTCTCTAACAGTTTGTGCCCCCAATGCCTGAGCCGCAGCTTTCGCTTTAGCTAGAGACGTATAAATTTCCCTGGATCGATCAGAAGACTTGGCTAACGTTAGGAAACGGTCCCAGTCTCTCCAATAAGCACCATAAATGTCTTGCGGATTCGCGGGTAGTTTGCTGTCCTTTTTATGATTCAAAGAATAACTTTCTTCCGAAGTGATATCCAGCCTTCGAGCAGCTTGTCGCGCTTGCGAGTAGGAAGCATAAAAACAGTCTGGGACATCCAGTTGCCTCTTCCTCTTTGTCTTCAGGAAGTGAGGCCAACCTCGCCATTCGGATTTATATGCCGTCTCAGGGCTGTACGGCAACAGGGGGTCTTCAAAACATCTCAATCTATACTCAGTGGAGGTTTTAATCCCAAGTGAAATTGCACGCTTAGAAGCCTGCTCAATTGTTTTACATTTGGATGTCGTTTTTGCCACTGCTTTATCGTTTCCCTTTTTTTAAAATGCTGCTTCGAAGCAGTCAAAAAATCACTCGCGTTCCTTCTTGGATATTTGGCTCCGCTTATCCACCTTGTAATAGGCAACATATAACGCAATCAACAAAACTGCAATGAAGCACACGCAAATGATAGTTAGAGATGCGTTCAAAGATATTTCTCCGCCAAATGACCTCTTAAAAGCTAGTATCGTAAGAGCTGGCAGGAAAAATCCGAAAAAACTAACAGTTGAGAAAAACTTTGCTAATTTATCTAATTCTTCGGTCATTCTTCGCCTCCGACTTCTTTTTGATGTGAACGGCTTTGTATTGTGACACCAGTGGCACCATCCAATAGTCAATGGTATTCGCCAGTTAATTAACAATTTGCGCGCCCATCATTATGATACCGCAATGCCAAGCGAGTGTATCCCTAGAGGAAAGCCCCGGCTCGTCGCTCTCGAATAAAAACCTGACATAGAACCATACATGCCAGGAAAGGCGGCGTTAAGGAGGAGATGTTGAACTTCGAACATGAGGAAATTTTCCGCTAATACAGCGTAGATTCCACAACATTTTGCATGTGATTAAGAATGCCTTTTTCATAAATTAGTTCGGAAAAGTATCTTCAAGCGGTTCGTGCAGGAATGGAAAAGGGAAAGACGTTCGAATGACTCGGCTCAAAGGTCTCGGCCGATGAGGTGATCATATCAATGATCTCTGCAATTTTGCTTTCGCTAAAAATGGATTTCGATTTCTTATCTTGCTCGGGCTGATGCAAAAGCTTGTCTACTATCATTCTTTCCAAACAGCTGTATACGTCGGCGCTCGGAATAATTAATTTCTCATTAATAGTAATATCTAAAGCTGATAGTTTAGTTAACCCCTCGTGAAAATCGATTACGTCAGCAGCAAATTTTACTACGCTACTATCAGTTAGAAGCTCGAGCCTTACATGATAATGGTCCGCGTGAGCCTTGAAGGCTTGCGGCACAGTCGTACCAAGAAGTGAGATGAATGTGAACGCCCCAGCGGAGAGTTCATTCAAGGCTTTAATGTCAGGGCTAATCGGTAACATTTGAAAAGCGTCGGAAATCGCTTCAACCAAGGAAGTCGCGCTCCCCTGGTTATTAATCCTCAAAGCATGACTCCGCTGTTTCTCAAGTAACGCTATTGCCTGATCCAATCCTTCTATGTCACTTGTCATACGATGCACCATCTGTGATATTCCAATTACGCGATTATTTGCAGCTTGCATTTTAAATGCAAAGCAACGCTGCCGCAATTGGCAGCGCTACTAATTTGCATTTTATTTGCAAGCTGATGAGACCTATTTCACATAACGGATATACCAAACGGGTCTAAGAAGGACTATGCGCCAGCATCTAAAAACTAATTCCAACCGAAGCCATGAAACTAACTTTTTCAGAGTACTCCATCGTAGCTGAGCTGCCATCGCGACCAGTTCCTGCAGCATTAATTTGTCCCAGAGACGAAACATAATCAGAAGGTTCATAGCGGACTCGTCCCTGTATGTAGGCGTCTCGTCCTAATGCGCTAAACCGTTGCCTAGCGGTCACTTCAAATCTATCAAAGGAGTTGTCATAGATTCCGTTTGATCCAAAGTAGGAGGCTGAAATAGTTTGACTGCCTGCCGTGTACATCACCGAGACATACCCTGCGTTATTTAACGTCAGACTTTTTTCATTTACATTAGTTGAATCGTTATGTATATCACTCCCGCCCACAATGAAATTGAGTCTCTCATTAATATGGTACTTAATAAGGAACTCATAACCTCGTAATTTAGTGAATGAATCGTTAGTAGGAGCATATTTCACATAAATTAAGTCTTGCGATATAAGGTTATCCATTCTTTCCTCAAAGATCTTTACGTCGTACTCGACATGCTTCTGAAATAAGCTGCCACTGAAATCCAGTTCAGTAGTCGTAAAATTCTCTGCCATAACAGGCGCGCCTACGTTTCTGGTCGTCCTGTAAAAATAACCTTCAGTCTTTCCGTCGAATGGGACTGAAAAGTCTGTCATGAAATAGGTCCACGAAGCATGTGTTTCAAGCGGATCCGGTTCGCGATGAGTTTTGGAAAATACTAATTTAACCGTTTGATTAGGGAGGTAATCAAAATTTAATCCTGCATGACTGGAATATTTGCCATCAAACTCCCGGTCCTCCGTTTTCGTTCTAAAATAATTCCCACCCCCACTAACACCTAAGCTGTCGGTAATGGCGTAGTGTGCCGTAGCGTGAAGATTATGGCTTTGCTGCGTGAGCGTACCGGCCACGAATGTCTGACTTTCATAGGAGTTGTGCTGATACTCGTAGCCGGACGTTAAAATGAAATTTTGAGTGAACAAATGCGAATTTTCGAAATTTACAACGTTTCGAGTGTCAGTATAGTTTTCGTTGATAAATCCACACTCTTTTGCTCTAGCTGTCGCTCCGAGCGAGGCTACCTTCACCAACACTTGCTTGGCCAAAAGGTTATCTTGCGCAGAGCCACCAGTAGGCAATTTACCCGCGATCAGCGTGTTCGCGTACGTTGGATTTGATTCATTCATTGCTCTCAGTTCATCCGTGAAAAGAAATAATGGGTAGCATGTTTGCCACTCTTTTGTACGCTCTAGAGAATTTGTATAGGCACCGAATTTATACTCATCATTATCATTATTTATTTTGTATGAAGTGTTTAAGTAATTACTGTCAAACTCTTCTTTCTTCCATCCTGTACCGTTTGCATCTCTTGTATCAATGTCAATCGCGCCGCGGCCCAATCCGGCTGCAACGTCCAGGACAGAGTTCTCGGTAGCTTGAAACGAAGCTCGAAGGTTCAACTTTTGATCGTTCAATCCATCCAATGGTTTGAGCTTTTGTACTGAACCGGTGGACGATGTAACGGTTGATTCATCGAAACCTGGATTGTTTGTGTTTTCGAAACGCGCATAGAAATTAGTCTTGCCAAACGCTCCATGCGCCATGAGGGATTGTTGTCCCAATCCGAGCGTGTCGGATCGTAGGGTCAAAGATCCGTTCGACACATCTTCTGGATGTCGGGTAATTATGTTTACGGTCGCTTGCAGAGTCTTTGAACCCGATTTAGGGTAAACGTGATTTCTATAAATTTCGACACGCTCGATATCTTCAATGCTAATAGGAAACGCATACCATTGTATGGAACTGTTCCCAGTTCGGTGTAATGACATACCGTCGACGAGAACCATTGTACGTCGCGGAAAAATAGAGTTTGTCCCATGGTAACTTACGTTCTGTCTTGACGTTGCAGTCTGTGTTACTGACATTCCTGGAATTAACCTAAAAACATCTTGAATATTAGTGAGGCCTAAAGCCTCGATCTCACCCCTAGTAATTACTGTCACACTGGATGGAAGTTCTTTATTCGACATTTCAGTGCTTGGAAACGGAACTGAACTGTTTTCTGCGCACACCTGCGTTGCTAAAAGTGACGCACTGAGCAAATTGCATCCCAGTACAAATTTAAAAATACCCTCTTTCATGAAGCATTACCCCTGTTATAAAAAATTGAAATAAACTCATTGCTCCTGGCAAGTGGCCGGGAGTAATTATCCTTTACAAGATCCAATAAGGTTCACTAAGGACTCTTCGTTTCTCACCCGGATTTTAGACGAACAAATATTTTTTAAATTTTCGGCATCCAAATATCCGTGGATAATCAGGTCGACTTTATGTTCGTAGAAAAAATCTATAAGCTCATCGTTGAGGTCTGCAGGATTGGCTAGAACCGCCAAATTCTTATCTCTAAGCCCAAATTCGCCGAACTTCCTTATCGCGAGAACGGCCATGTCCTTTTGCGTTATATGATCAATTACATAATTAGTATCTGGTACCAGCTCTTTCAAGCTTATGAACGAATCGTAATTTACAACCTTCACCTGCCCTTTTGATACATGCGATTTAGCAACAAGCTTGGCACTACCAACGAATATCGCATTCGTTTGCAGAGGCTTTAACTGCTGCCGTGCCACTCTGTCGGCAATTGATTCTGACTCTTTGCATGTCCATATTCTGCAGCGGAACCTGGACTCCAAATGGTCGTTGATGTAATTCAATGTGTAATCAGCTTTCAGGTAATCAGCTAAGGATTTCAAGCTTTGAAAGGCTAATTTATTTTGCCTTGACGATAATGGTAGCTCGTCTAATTCACATCCCGCAGTTTCACTTTTAGAAAAGAAGCTGTTAATTAGATGGCATTCTTCATTGCTGATGAAGCAATAATCATTTTTGATTGTGATATCGAGATCTGCTTTATCAAGACCAATGTTATCAATGTCCAAAAGAATTGTGCTTTTCAAAGGGGCAGCGCTCTCGAGCTTCGCAGACATTATTTCAAATATTAGCGAAAACATTTTAATCAAAAGCTTGGTATCTATTAGAAAGAAAACTTCTTTTGTATTTATGAATGGATCGCATTTGAGTCGAAAATCAATTTGAATATTACGAGTTCTGCTGAAAAACATTCCGTACTCATTCACAATCTTCGAAAATTCCTCTAGGGAAAACTTTTCCAAATCTAGTTCAAGTGGCACATTTGATTCGTCTATCAGGGACCGGGCCTGCTCCAATTGGGCAACGACAAACAATAACACTCTATTAATCAAGCCCTGTTGCAAAGGTCTATCCGATAATGACTGGAGGGTCACCAAAGCTTCTGTAAGATATGGGGAGGTGTCATTTATTAAGGTGTCTAAATACCTCGTACGATCATGATTTCCGATGATCACTTTGCCATGAGCGTTAACCAGCTCCCTGATATAATTTTCTTGGGCTTCAACTCTCAGTTTTAGGTTATTCGACATGTTTTCCAACGAGTGCGTCAACAAGCCTATCTCATCGTTAGAACAGTTCGGCGCTTCAAACGCGTAGTTGCCCTTGGCAATCGATTGCGCGCTTGCAGACAGACGCAACAGCGGCTTCACGATCTTTGACCGTATGTAATATCCGATGACTGCGATGGTTGTCAAAACACAACAGATGAAGAACACAGCCCAAGTCATAAATCTACTTTTCGATCCGCTGATACTTTGCTGATTCAAAAATATGGAGAATTCCGCGCGTACCCCATCGCTCACCGAAGACATCACGGTAACTCTTGTAGATTCGCGAGCTAGGTCAAGCTTTGATGGATGAATAAAAACGATTTTGTCGAGTTGGGATACGGTAATGCCATGTATCAAACCATTGCTTATAGCATGGTCAACGATCTTACTTAAACTGTCCGAATCGCCAGTCACAACGTAATCATTAACTGAAAGTTTAAACATTTCGATTACCGAAGCGATCGCTGATTTATTATAATCGTCAAACTCTTTGGCTTGCTTTGTATACGCGACAAAGAAGCAGCCTGCAATTATCACCGAAATTAAAAAGAGAAAGGATAGTGCTTTCCACATCAGGGAAGCTGAGTGTACAAACTTTAGCCTCATAGTTCGACCCTGCCGCTTTCAACGGCGCGAATGATCGCTGCCTGTAAACTGTTCTCATCCATATCAGTCGCGTAAAATCCCAGCGCCTTCGCTAACGTTTTGTTAACTGAAACATCAATTGATTCTGAGTAACGCAACCCAATTGGAACACCAGTCTTGAGCGATTGGTTAATCGACACAATTGCCTTAGTTAAATAACTGTCCATGTTCATATGCACCGATGCTAATGCACCGGAAGTAGTCAGCCTCCGAGAATTACCAATAAGGACCTTTTTTCTTCTATATAATGATGAAATTATAGGCTTAATGGTTGTGTCGCTGAAAAGCGCATCGTCTTTATAAGCAATGAGTACATCCGCACTATCCATCTGATTTAACATTCCTTTAGTGTCCCCGGACCCTAAATAACTTATTCTTGCTCCTTTTTCAGATGCAAACTTCTCAAACGACTTATTTATAATTAAATCCGTATCCGGAGATACGGCAATCAATTTTTTGCCGACGGGGGACAGTGCATTTGCAAGCGACACCAAATAGCGTGGGTCGACATCATTAAAGATGGCAGAGACTCTAGCACTAGTCACATTCGTGATCACAGAAGTCGCCATTATATGCCTAAATTCCGAGCTACTGGTGTATAAAGCTAAAATACTGTCGCCTGAATTTGCATTTAATTGTTGTCGAAGGCTTTCAGGACCCACCGTGACTACTAGACCGGAGATCGAAGGGCCTTCTAGTAGCTGCTCGTTAATGATTCTGCCAAGATGTGATAAACGCGGATCGGAAACAACGTGAACTGCACCGTCGAGCGCATACGTGTAGTTCCAAGTTAGAAAAATTGCAAGGATGGCTAGGAGCTTGATTTTAAAGCTTTTATTGGCTCCTGACATCACTCAAGTCCTGATTTCCTAAGTAGTGTCAGCCCCGTGCTGAAGCTTTTGGTGAAGGGATCGTGGTGGGGCATTCTATTGAAAAACCGTAGGCCTTGCAATATAATTGCAAGCTCACGTTCTCTTACGGGACTGGCTTAGTGGAACAACTGTTCCCCGTCAACCCACCAAGAACATTGATTTTCAATTAGATTAGATAAATTAAATAAGCTGATAACCATGTCGAATGTGCGAACCCCTGCAAAAAGCAATGAGGTGAAAGGTGTCCCTGGCTTCAGCGCGCGGCTTGATAAGCTCTTTGACTATGCCGGCGTTCCATCGGATACCCGCCTAAGTTGGGGCGCTAAACGCTGGGGTGTGGTGCCAAATACTGTTAGAAACTGGATCAAGCTCGACACGCCGCCCGCAAATCATTCGACTTTGCTTTTGGTGCTTAGCGATTTACTGCAAATGTTCAATTGTTCGGTTGATAAAACTCTTGTTGTGGGATGGCTTTACGCTGGTGGTAAAAATCCTTTTGAAGTTGGGAATGGCCTAAACTCACCTCCCATTAACCATATTTTACAAATTAAAATATTCAATCGCGCGTACACTCAGTGCTCTAAAATTGGCGTCGACCTCAACTCCGTATCGGAAGCAGTAGTTAATGACTTGATAAATTCCGCTTACCTCGCCTCGGTTAACAGCTCGGCAAGCGGAGAACACGCGATTGACGCTATTTTAAATGAGCTCATCGCTCGGAAGTTTTCTCGCTCTAAAATAGATTGACGAGTTAGCGCTGTAATACAGAACGCTCAAGAGCACCCCCACTACCGCAGCAGTCGATAAAATGTCTGCCCAAGAATGATAGTTGAGTGCCACCATCAGTGCGCAGTAGCCGCCTAAAGTTAAGGCCAAGATTATATTCATCACTGTGTTCCTAATGCTCGTTCCAATAAAAATGCACATAGCCAGTGACGTCGCTGTATGCGTCGAGTAGTCCAAGCCCATCCCCCCCCAAAGCTTAAACTTGTTATCCAAAAACATAATTGAGTAAACCACTACTGCGGAAAGTACGAGGAGCACTACGCGTGCACTTTTGTACTTTATTCCAAGAAAGACGCCTAATCCTAAGGAAATTAAAAGTAATATTGGATTATAGGCATTTGCCAGTGTTGCAAGATTCGACATGTTAGGTCCTTCAATATTTCTAAATGTGTGTGGAATTTATGGGTCTTCTAAGTATTGCGTTATCGCATCGCTATATTAACCTTTGCTGCAATATTCATAAATGCAAATAGAGAGACTTATGAACGAAGTTACTGAAAAACAGCCTAAAATGAGCAATGCGTTCATCTACGGAGTCAATTGGGACGGTACCGTTCTCGCTAAAGGCCAGCTAACTGAGCGGATGGCTTGGCAAATGATGCTTACATCTAAACGCGCGCGCGCGCAACGCGTCATTGCGGAGAGTTATCTAAACCGTTCCATTGAAGCATTTCGTTTACTGAGTTCGGTTACCGAAACTCGAACATTGAGCAGCACTTCTGCTGTAAGCCAGCAAGTACTTGACGAGCAGATATTGAAGACATGGGTAGGGCTAGCCGCGACATCAGTTCAATTCCGGCGTGTACGCTCTTCCTCGTACGAGGAGGGTGTGCATTTTATGATTTTTTTCCACACCGCTAGTGACGGCCAAGCAATTGCCAATATTTACATTGTGTCCCATAGAGAGCTAATTAGCGACGACACCGTAAAGCGTTGCGCCTCGACGTTTTTTCATCAACTTGCAATGAAAGATCCAAAGCTTTGCCCCACCGGATTCATCGAACAAAATCCATATTATTTAAAGTAGGTCAAACTCACCCTAAAAAGGGGATACTTTCAGAGGCCTCACGGCAGGTTAAGTCGATAAAGTGATAGTTCCTATAATTGGCACTTTATCTAATGCGTACGTTTCTCTTGCTCACTCCAATGCTTTTCGTGGCCATATCAACCGTGGCTTATGGGGATACAACATCTGGTGAAAATGGCCAGCGATTTATAGATCGCAAGGGCGAAGGCTTCTTCTGGTACAAGGACCCCAAGGAAGAAGCTGAACCTGAAGAAACACCAGAGGCGCCACCGCCGGCAAAAGAACCTGTAGATAAGAAGCCTGCTGCACTGCCCTCTGGGCCGGCGCCAATGTCTGCGTCATGGTTGAAAGCTAACCTTCCAAAATATCTCGATGCAGCCATAGATAATCCGTCCGAAGCTAACGTCAAGGCGTATTTATACCTGCAACATCTTTCCATGGAAAAAGCGTCATCTTTCGCAGATGCTTCCCAAGAATTCTCGGTGGGCGACCCAGTTCTTGATGGGAACAATCAACGGCCGCTTGCGTCTTTTGCAAACGATGTTGTCAAGAAGTCTGCCGGAGCTAATCGTGATGCGGTGCTGCAGTCCATTGCGAACAAAATTGGGATCTTCTATTTTTCCGATTCAAGCGCATTATCATCCGCGCAGGATCAGGTCATTACGTACCTGACGAGCTCTACAGACTTTACAGTCGTCCCGATAGCCTATCGATCAAATAAGCCATTTAAGTCAAACCAAGTCCCGGACAGCGGGCACTCAACCCTAATGGGCATCACTGCCGCGCCGGCACTCGTCGTGGTTCTCCAGGATGGCACCTTCGATGTCATTGCTCAGGCTCCGTTAAGCCTTTCTGATTTGCTGGACCGTGTACTCCTCGCATCAAAGCGCCTCGGACTTATTGATCAAAAAACATTTGATACGACTCGCCCGATTGCCAATCGGTCCCCAATTACCCTTCCGGTATCTCATGACGCTAGTCAATTAGAGATACCCGCCTCTGAAATTATTAGCCGGTTTAAAGGAACAAAATAATGCTTTTTAAATTTCTCCGACCTATTGGCGCATTGTCACTGCTCACTATGTCTCTAGCCGTAAGTGCAGGCGGATCAGATGATCAAATGCAAAAAATTTACTTAGACATGGAGAATTACTCTTCAGGCGCCAAGTTCGACACTCAAATGAGAACAGGTTTTGTCGGTGGTCGGTACACATATAAAACAAAAATATCATCCATCAATTTGGTCGCGATGGACCTTCCTTCAGCTAAAGGCGGGTGTAATGGAATTGACATAATGGGTGGAAGTCTTTCCTTTGTTTCTGAAGACCAGATTATCGCATTCCTGAAAACGATTGCCTCTAATGCAAAGGGGTACGCATTCAACTTGGCTCTGGAAAACATGTGTCCAAGCTGCGTCAATTGGATGAACGAACTGCAAAACAAGGTACAAGCGCTCAACGAGTCACTGACAAACTCGTGTCAAATGGCAAAGGGGTTTGTTGATGGCGGTATTGAGGCAATTCAGGAGAAAGATGTCACGAAAATTACCGACAGATTGGTGAAGTCAGGGTTCGCCTCAGATGCAGTAAAAGTGGTTAAAGGTCTCGATCCATCTAACCAAGAGGGACCCTGGGCGTGGTGGGGCAAGACAGAACCCTCAAAAGTTGAAGCTGCACGCGGATCAGTGCTCATGAAATCTATGAGTTCCGGAAATTACAATTCCTGGTTCACAGGTAGTGATCAACAGTTTATGGAAGAAATGCTTTCATATATTGGATCCTACTCGATGGGAGAGTTAGTCGACGGAACTGAAGCCGGTGTTAAAGGCAAGCTGCCGAAAACCATGATACTCCCTCCCCTACCTATGTCTAAATCTTTCAGTCTCAAAAAGCTCTTGGAAGGGTCAAATGGTGAGCAGATCACTATCTACGATTGCTCCAAATCAAAAACCACACCAGCAGCCTGCGATATTGGAAATGGCGACACACATGACGTCGTATTGAAGGGACTTGCACCTCGAATTACAGAGGTGTTAATGGGAAGCCAATCACTGATAAGTAAGATCAATAGTCAAGATTATTCGAGCGCGCTCGATTCGAAATTTAAGAATCTTGCTGCGTCTCTTCCAAACTCTTTTGGAACCATGTACGCCAACACTGCTGCAATCAGTCCTGATGCTGCCGCTCTGTTTGTCGAAAGTACAATAAACGCAGTCACCTTGCAATTTGCCTACGATTTCATGAAAGACGCAATTTCCGTAGCTCGTACAACAGTACTGGAATATCAGGAAAGTGACACTTCGGAACAACTTAAAATGCTCAACGACGCTAATCAGCGATTGGAGAACGAGTACGCTCAGCTACTCAGCGTGTACGGCCCGTCGAGCACGGTAATCGAACGCTATTCTGAAATTCTCAAAATCCTACCCGCCAAGACTTACATAACTCCTGACGCAACATCAACAGCCAAGAAGAACTGAGTGATTTTATATGTTTGAGATACTTTCCATTGGTGATTCCAAATATTTGGCCGACATTCTTAATTCGCTTGCGATGATTACCGCTACGGATTCATTTTTAGCGATGTGCAAAATCGCAGTAATGGTGGGCGTGATCGGCGTTGTATTTTCATCCCTAATGAATGCGGGGAAATCAATTGATTATCACCACATTTTGGTCGCCTACATAATTTGGGCGTGTATGTTTGTTCCGAAAGTTTCAGTGCAGGTTGAGGATAAATACACAAACGTAGTGTACAAAATAGATAACGTTCCAATCGGTCCAGCCGCCGCTGGAACATTAGTTTCTGCGATAGGTTCATCACTTACAGATCTATTTGAAGTTTCGTACTCTCCTATTGTGCCTGGCATGTCGACCACGTCCTTTCTGGAATCTTTGCAACTGCTTTCCAACGCAAGGGAATCGACTGGTGCGTCCATGTTTTACGTAGCGCTCGACCAAGATGCGCAAAATGGGCTCGCGGTAAAACCCTCTGTTGTTGAATATATTAAGAATTGCACGCTCAAGAAAATCGACGTCGGCATAACCGACTTTGACCATATGCGCGCTCAATCATATGAAGACGCCATTAAGTTCGACACCCCTGTTTTTCAAACAACTGTTTTCACAACGACGGGCGGAGCGGCCACCATGGGCTGTGACGTCGCATGGAACAACCACTTGTCAAAAGACATAAAAATAGACGCTGCGACAATTGCACAGATGGGTGCTTTACTCGGTCTGAATTCATCAAACTTAAAAGTTGGTGAAACCGCGAAAGACAAGTTGGATTCGGCTCTGAATGCTTTAACAGGGTCTTCCATTTCTGCAGACGCGTATATGAAAACAGTATTGTACGAATCATTATATGCGGAGGCCACTCAAGTTAGGCTTCATGAGGGCCTTCACTCGGCATCGTCTGTGGCCGTTAACCAAGCTATTCAACAACGTAACTCGGATTGGGCTGGTGGCCACAGTCTCTTCATGACTACAGTGCGCCCGATGATCGCTTTCTTCGAAGCCTTCATATATGCGATCACGCCCGTTATGGCGTTTACAATTCTATTGGGAGCTTTAGGCATAAAGCTCGCATCGAAATACTTTATGCTGATTTTATGGGTTCAATTGTGGTATCCCCTTTTAAGTATTATCAATCTTTATATCTACACTGCGTCACAGCGCGAAATCTCCACAAATGGATCCATCGCTTCTTACAACTGGGACTCCTTTTATTCCGTCGCTACCAATGACGTCATCGCTCAGTCGTGGATAAGTACAGGAGGATTGCTAGCTACAGCGACACCGGCCATCGCCCTATTTTTGGTTACTGGAAGCGCGGTCGCATTTACCTCTCTTAGCAGCAAACTGGCAGGCAGCGATTACTTCAATGAAAAGCAGACGGCGCCAGATATAAGCTCATCAAAGCCGGTGTTGGAAATGTCCTCCATGCATCAAGGCAATAAGGCTACTGGCCAAGTCCAAGGCGTTGGTGGAATGTTGGAACACACGGCAATCTCTGCGTCCGATACTCAGTCTAAGTACTCCGCGATCTCCGAGACAGCATCTGCAACGTCAGGAAAAGCAATGTCATCCACTATTGCAAATACTAAGAGTAGTGCCGTTACTGAAGCGTCCAATATCGCGGCTACTAAAGCGATCCGAGACGGCGTTGCCGCCAGCGGATCCCAAGAACAAAGTGCCGCGTGGGGCCGTGTTGAAGAGCTGATGAAAGGAGCGAACCTCGATGCAAGTGAGCAGTCTGCTATCACTAACTCGTTTGCTGAAACTGCGGATGTAAACGGATCAGTAGATGTTGGTCAGCTGATTCAAAACATTGGAGTTAAAGGGGCCGGAAAAGGCGCTCTTG
The DNA here is from genome assembly GCA_004173475.1 of Gammaproteobacteria bacterium. Classification (GTDB taxonomy): domain Bacteria; phylum Pseudomonadota; class Gammaproteobacteria; order Pseudomonadales; family Cellvibrionaceae; genus Cellvibrio. Next base: position 143,756 of record SEBU01000004.1, on the reverse strand, counting down.
CGAAAATCGGCAAAAGTCTCGGTAATGATCAGAAGTCCGCATCGAGAGTTGCGCAGATTGCTGACGCAAAAGCCAAACACGCAGCGAGTGGTTCCTCTGAAGCCTTTGTTCCTCCACCGGTAGATCCGACAGGGGCGACGGATGGTGCATTCGGACTTACCGCGGCGTTGCGAGTTTCAGGTTCGAATCAAGATACTGACACTTCAAAAGTAGGTAGTACAGCAACTACCGGTTCTGGTAACCGCACTTCCTTCACGATCGGAAGTGCCGGGCGTGCAGCAATGATGAAATCGTATGCTTCAGAACTGGCCAACTCTGAAACTTTAACTACAGCTGCGACGCGGGGTGATCAGGATGCGAAAACAGTGCAAGCCGCAGCCTCCTCGTCAATCCAGTTTCAACAAGCTCGATCTGATGCAGAAGGCATCAACCACAGCATGGGGTCGGCACAATCATTCGACCCAATTAAATTTTCTGCGCCTGGGGGGCAGTCGCAGCCTTACTTCAATCAAGCAAATCTTAATATGCGTGAATCCGGGTACGGTGACAAAATTGATTCGCTTGCTGAACAGTATTCAAATGATCCGCGTTACGGTCAGGTCAGCGCGGAGACCGCACAAAATATGGCGGTTGCTCAGTTGTTAACTCATCCCGAGTCACTACCTGGAATACAGAATAATCCGGCTCTTCTTCAAAGCAATGCGTCCACATTGAAATCAATCTTTAATGCTCATAATGGGGGTGTTGGGGGTGCAAGCCTCGGTCCGCGATTAAATGGATCGGAGTCGGCCTTAACCTCACCGGCTCCAAACATAAAATCCGAGGCTATGGCGGCTGGGAGAGCTCCTGAAGCTGAAGGCGCAGCGCTGCAAAGTCCTAAACAAGACCATTTATCAGGGCCACCAAATGTCCATGAAGAGGCAGCCGTGCAACAACGTTTCGAAGCATATAAAGGGGACGTTAACAGTGCCGCTAAGGGCTATGACAACGACCTACATTCGGCAGATGCAAAGCGAGACGGGGCTTCGATTCTTAGTCAAGCTGCTGGGAAAGTGCCTGCCACTCCGCCCGTTCTAGGTGGAGCGTTGGACGCAATCAAGGGCGAAGGCCCTAGTCGGGTGGCTGCAGCTATGCGAGCGGGAGATGCGCAAGATAAGTTTTGGCACGCAATGACCACCTCTGATCCAAAGGAACTTGCCGCTTTTAGGGAAGAAGTAACATCAGCAAACGCTGGAAGAATTGAATCGCTTTCAGGTGGACCGGACGGGAGTATTGCTGCTAAAGGCGGCGCTCATGTGATCGACGCTGCGGCTTCTTTAGGTGAATACATGATAGGAGGCGTTGAAAACGCTAAGGCGATGTTCAATCAAAGTAGCGACGGTTCTGGGAACGTCGACTGGCAGAAGTTTGCGGAAAACGCCAAAAATATTCCTACGAAAGAGTTAGGGCAGATGTCAGCTTATGGCACTATGATGGCGCTGAACGACGGGGCCGATGCGTTCGTGAATTTCCAAGCAAACATGCATTCGAGTATGACGGATCTAGGCCGCAGTTATGGTTTAACCGAAGCCCAGGCCAACGTCTTCGCCGATGGGTTTACAGGTAGTAACACATCACATAAGGACGCGCTTCGCGCTGAGATACAAAGCACTCATACCGATAAAGGTGAGGCTGACGAAGTTTACAAAAATATGGAACACATCCTGTCTGGTGCGAGTAACGCTTCTACAATGCCTCAGGCTTACCTTGCTAACGTCGTAAATTACAACAACCATGCAGGTTTGAAGTAGTCGTAGACGATTGGCGAGCACAAAAAAGCCGGCCTCAATAATTGAGCCGGCGCTTCACTGACTTAAAATCGCCTTCACCACCCGAACCACACAACTACTGGCGAAGAAAAGTCCCGTCGAAGTTTTTGTTAACTCCATACAGCACGGGCTCCTCATCTACCATTGGAGGTGATTTTTTAAATGCCCGAGTCACTAAGCCAGACTTTCGCAACAATACCAGCAGCGCAAGGGTAGCCAGCGATACCCCGATAAACACTACGGCGTGAGCAAACAAGTTTTGCGGATTTATTTTAATGACTGCAGAAAACCACAGTAGGCTAAACCCGAATATTTTTAACATCATAGTTTTGCCCCAAGCTTCATTAAATTGCTTATAACTCTAACAGAGATTAAACCAAACGCAACGGATTCTGAACCCGCGTATGTTGAAGAGTTAGGCTAGCGCCCATATCTGACACCTACAACGAACAATGGCTAAACTGATTCATTTGATTTGCCCGGTCAGAATTGAGCGGTTATGCGCGCTGCCTTAGTTGAAGCGACTATTCTTTTCAACTCTTCCTGATCCACCGGTTTAGCCAAGACGTAATCGAAATATTCGCAACCGAGCTTATATTTCTCTGCATCCGACTTGCTTACCATGCAGACTATCGGAATTACCTTACCGTGTTCTTTAACGATTCGGGACAATCTTGACCCCGACAATCCGTCCAAATAGAAATCCATAAATAGAAGGTCTGGCAGATGTTTGCCCAGCCAAAAATAGCCAAGCTCAGGTATGTGAAAGGTCTTCACGTCCACACCCAGCGCGAAAAGCGCCGCTGCGAGTTCACTACTGCTTGCCCTGTTCTTATCTATGACAACGGCACTGATTACGGACTCAACTTTCTCACATGTATCGTTAAAAGGCATTCCAATTGGAACGACGACTTCAGTTACCCTTTCACCACCCTCCTCAATCTTTAAGCTCAGGTTACCATTTAAAATTCTCGCCAGCGATACAGCTCGAAAAAATGCGTAAGCGCTAGCATTACTGGCCAAGGCAGAAACGGGGATTTCGATCGTGCTATTAGTTAAACGGGGCGTTTCTACAATTCTTGCGTTAAAGCTATTTTCTGAAACATCCCAATTGATTGTTACCGCCGAATTATTGGATACGATCGACGACTCCAGGACAATGTTTAGCAATCTAGTAAGTTTGCCCGAGTCACAAACTATGGTTCTAACACCGTTGGCACTTCCCCCCACAACGCTAAAGAATGCCCTGGCGACACCAAATCTCACCGAATATAATTTACTGAAATCACTCATTAGATCAACGACATCGAAAGTGATCGGGATGACTTTCTGACCGTTACTTTCGATGCTCTCAATATCAAGCAGCTCCCTTAAAATATCACCTAATGAGCCAATTGCTCCTCGACAATAATTGACATATTTTTTCGCAGCGTCATTGTCAGAGTCGTTAATCTCATCGGCTATTAATTCCATTAATCCAGCGATCGACTCAACCGGTGTTCGAATATCCAATGACAAAGCCTTTATGTATCCATCCTTAAAATTTGTAAGTTTTTCGGATTCAACCCTAAACAACGACAGCTCCTCCATGACCTTAGAGCACTCAAAATGCTTTGTTAGAAGCAAGTCCTCTAATTGCCAAACCAACATTATCAATTCGTCAATCTCATTAACGCCACTCAAAGACCTGTCTTCCTGAGTCTGCCCTTCGATCAAAGACTTCAAGTTACTTTTTACTAAAACGAAAGCCGCTACGTATCTAATACTCATCAATCCGAGCGTAAGAATAATCAGCGAACTTATCGAAACCATCACTATTGAGGGCAACAATACTGCGTCCAAAACGTCTTTATCGATCTCCGACTTATTGACACCATAACGTATTAAGATTGGAGATCCATCTTTTGCGGAGCCGGAGATTTCCTTAAGTCTGTACTCAGCATTTTCGTTCACCGTTGCGGCAGCAAAATCGATAACGCTCTTATTGTTGTGGCGTATCTGTAGCGAGCTCAGCTGATATTTTTCAAATAGCCGCCGCATTCTTGAGGTCTCGTTTTCTCCGCCTAGGGTTTCACTGATTTCTGAGAGTATTTGCTTGGAGCTTTGCTTGGAGGAAATAATGTCAAAATCGTGCAAGAACAATTTTGCGCAACCATAACTTGCAAAATTGATTGTCAGTGCGGAAAACATTGCAGCAACTATAATTCGGTACTTAAAGTTAATTAGCTTCATTATCACGGGCAAACTCTTTTTATTTCACAACGAATGTTTACATCACGAACTAGAGCGCGTCCGTCACGCCACTTTCATGCAATTCCAGACCTCGGTTAGAACTTGCTCGCGACATTTCAATGTTTCGGTTACGGGTCTTGTTCTAGGCATCAGAGCACCTGCAAAAATAGCTCTGGAAAATGTGACTATTTCACTTCCATAACAAAGACAATATTTCGACTTCCTGTTTAGTAACATCGTCCCTTGCCGATTCAAGACTGTTTAATCTCAGTCGGGGCGGCAATTGGTGCCCTACCAGTAATTCCCACACGGCTTTCGTTCCGACATTAACACCGGGTATGGACAGCATTAGTCATTGATCACTTGTTTCAATTTGATTCCAAGTTTCAACAGTGACGTTGCAAGATCTAATCTTTTTGAATCTCCTTAACATACAAATAGAGCAACCGGAGAAATACAGTTGTAAATGCTACACCTATGAAAACTACTCTCCATTCACCATTTTGGTTGTAATACCACGCCAAACTGAAAACAATTAGCAATGTCGCGCTTAAAGCAACGATATTCTTGCGAGCCATAGTCAAGTCTCTTAAATCAAACTTTTACAACATCTGTAAGCGGGTGATCGTTAGTGCGAACGGTCTCGCCGTTGATGATGAAAGCGTTTGTAAGTGCTAAGGTTAAGCACCCGGTATAAAGAGATCTTGAATAGATGCTCCAATTTTGCGAATAACCTATTAACTCCATAGTTAATAAAACTAGCGACATAAAATTGATTGCTGACAGTATAATTGCTGTGCCCTTCCTATCTAATATCGCAAAGACAGAACTTATTGTGCAAAGCAAAAGTGTTAATCCGAGAACTTTATTATGGCCTAGGAAAATAAAGAGTTGCCGCTTATCAAAAGAGTAATTTGTGAAAAGCCAGGAGCCTAGAAGCAGAATAGCGAGCACGCAGGCAGACCAACTTAAAACTATAGCCACAAGAAACCAGTCGTCTTTTGTCACTTTATTCATGGTGCATCCATTTTAAGAACTAAATTTAAGTCGAAAGCATTGCAAGGTGCTCGACTTATTTTTAAGTCGTTGCCATTAATGCGATTGACTTGGTAGGAAGCTAGGTAAATATTTGTGGAAGCAGAGAAATTATCAAAAAAATCTCATGAAGCGCATAATTGAGATCGACAACTTACATTGACGGTCAACGATCAACGAACTCTTTCCGTCCCTCCTCAATCCCGAAACAGTCATCGTCACCTACCCTCCTGCAATACGGGCAACCATTTCTAATAATCTGGCAATCGGACGAGTAATAATTCAATTGGCAATGCTTGCAGTAAACTATCACTGCCGACAGATTGGCAATCTCTCTGGCAATGTAATATGCACTCTCTATCCGTAGTTGGGGGTTGAACGCTTGCATAGACTGACCACGCAAGTTCACGTACATATCGTAAGGTCTTACTATTTCCTCTAGTGATAATCCGGACAGAATCAGATCGCCATAATAAAACTTGAGAACGCTAACAAATAAACTGTATTCGGTAAGGACCTCACGAGAGTTGACCCTTTGTCCTGGGTTTTCGTTTTTGGGAATAAAGTTTAAGTTTAAATAATTGCAAACAGAATTGGTTCGTCCCGGGCCCCGCAAGTGAAGCTCGATTGAGCGTCTTGATCTATTGTCAATGCCGAAATCGTTATTCGATAAGTGAACTCGTGATAGAAAGCTTATTGAGCAGCCCAAATGAGAAAAAAGCTTTAATCTCATGACAAATAGCGATATTTTCTTTTCGTCTTGCAGACTAAATTTTTCTTTTCTCATTGTCGTCTACACCCGCGCTAACATTTGAAGTGTCACTTTAGTGTGAGAGTCAGAAAGCGAATTCAATGCATCTATGATCTGTGCATCAGTGTTAATACATGTAAGTATGCAAACATAGCCGCTGCAGAACGTTTGTAATTTTTGAAGGCTCGTTTGGACCAACGCTTTCGCTAAAGTTTCGCTGACACCTGGGAATTTCATTTTTAACATTTCACCCCCATGCTTCCCATAGCACTCTCGGACACCCAAAAGAAAGTTAAGGTGTAAGTTTGCTATGTCAACGCAGTTTATCGGACTTAACACAAGCGTAGCTGCGTCCGCTAATGTCCTCTCAATGTTGCTTCCATCGATTTTGAGCGCGTTGTCTGATCTAGATATGTCTGTCATGATCAGCCTCGGTTCACTGCCATGTAACGCTGCAGATTTGAATGGATCGTTAAAACCATATTGCCGTACCAACGGCATCTCTCAATATCACTCCAATTGTGGTAACGTCCTATTCCTATCACAAGATTGTCTGGGGAGGACTTCATAGCTGCCACTAAAATCTGAGCGCCAGTTTCTATGTTGTTTTCGGGGTCGAACAGTGAGAGGGGGTTGGGCTGAGGATTGTGCTTGAGGTTAACTTGCATTACCCCGACGTCTACGTTGTTGCTTGTCGCCAAGATTGACTTCAATCTAGTTTGGGCTTCCTCTTTAGTACTGAATGAAAGCGCTTCACCGTCAAACCGTATTACTAGATCTTTGGGGCGAATCAAACCATTTCCAACGCCCATCCCCGATTCGGCAAGTGCAATAGAGTATAGAAGCAACGGGTCAATCTTTTGTTTAAGACCAACTTTCTCAAATAAACTACCTTTCAAGGTGAAAGTTTCAGCATTAACAGACGCCGATGTAGTTAAAATCGTTAGCGCGAGTGGAAGAAAAGATCTGGTAAACGACATATTTTAACCCTGCTACGTTAATAAGTATAAAAAAAGTATATTTTTAATAATTTATATACTTTTACTATATTTAACAATACTGGGTTGCAGTTTTTTTATAACATAAGAGCATAAGACGTATAGCAAATCACTGTTTTGGTGAAAAATGTATATATATAGTTTATAATTGCTACTAATTATCAGTTAATTTGTAGGTTTGATAAAATGATTGAGACGCCTAGTACAGTTAATGTCCTAAAAAAGCATTCAGACGGCTTTTATGACCGATTAGAAAATCTTATGCTCTGCTGCGGGTACCGCCGCCATGGGTTGCTAACCGCAATTGCTAACATTTCTACATTGACTGTTGCGGGCGCTAGACTGCTCAAGACGCAAGATCGGCCGCCACGGGAAAATCATTTAGCCGCTCTCATCGCGAGGATTACTAAAGATATTAATGATTTAGGTAAAGGGACGGTTACCCAAGTTGAAGTTCAAGCCTATTTAATGGATAACGCCGACATAGCGATTATTGCTAGCCTGGCGAAGTCACGCGCTGAGCACCGAATAACTATTGATTACGCTACACCCGTAATCATGCTTATTTTGAAGGCGATAGAAGCGAAAAAGCTTGATGTTGGCGAGAACGAAAAATATGAAGTGATCGAGTTAGTGGTTAACAGGATACTCAGATACTGTGCTGAAAATAATCCTGAGCTTGACTCGCATGACCTTAGCCTCACCATCGAGTCAATGGTCTCGATGGCGTCAAGTGCGGCTGGACGATCCATTCTCTTTTCCAAGTGAATTCAATGAACTAAGTTGGCAACTCTTTTAAGCATTACAGATAGACATCCCGCGTAACGATATCGCCTGTACTTTGTTAACCTGTCGTACGGTCAATCAGAGCATTTGAAAATATTTCATGATCGCCCTTACTGGGTAAACAGCACTGGTTCTGCTAGTTACATTATGGGCATTTTCTCCTACTGTCGAATCACGCTACTGATCTCTACCACTTGTTTGGATCGAGTATAAGTGATCGTTCTTACGATGCCATCAACCTCCAGGAGTAATTTAATTACAGATAAATGGGTATACGCTTTCATGTGTTGTCTGCTTAAAATGATTAGGCATTGGCACGGGTAGACCAAAAACCTTGAATCGATATTAGTACTTGATTTATGAGTCGGTTAAGCAAGAACAGTATTTTCAATAGAGGTTTTTGCGTTCTCCATAAAAAAATGAATTCGCGGGAAGGTCTACGCCTCACCGCCACTGAGAGGCCAAAGGCTTCCATCTACCTCTAGATTATCTTTCACTCCACCCCTTGTGGGGCTTCAGCAATTATGACCTTTACCTCTATCACTCCTTGTACACAGTTCCATGCCCTCACTGAATAATATGATTGCCCGTATTGCCTTGGACGACATATTCCAGTTCTTGGATCTCATTAAGTTCTTATAAGTTTCAGTTAAGTAGTCTCCAAGGCCTTGCACGACCTGCCTTGTACATTTTTTTCGCTACATTCGAGCGCGTCAGACTAAAGCTTATTGGCGATACATTTCAGTAATGATGTCTCAGAGACTTCAAGATTCAGTAATCGAACGGAATGTCACATTGGCCAAGCCAACATGGGCATTACAAAGCTTCGTAAGTTGCTTTGGAGTTTAAGCTTTCGCAACACGTAACATGCAGGCCGTTCAATGTTGTTAGAAATCGACGTCCCAAAAAATCACTGGCACACATGCCCTCGCCTACGTGTTGAATGGGCACCTATGCGCCCTATTGGTTGCCCGCTAAGAACGCTCTATTTCTCGTCCTACCTGCGTACATTGAATCGTTTAAATCAGTAACTTCTGACCCTCGGAAAGCATCTCTTCGTGGTGCAAACCTGACAGTTAACAGCCCCACGATTGTTCGCCTACTCCTCGCCCATGCTATTGAATTTGCAGGAAAAGCAGTGCCCAATCCGACATAAAATTCGCTAATTATTGTGCTATAACAAAAAGTGCGTAAAATGTGTAAATTTATTACACAAATTGAGATTATTTTATGACTGCAGATTACTACTCTCGTGATGCGATTATTGGACGAACTCAGGTCAACTATTCATTGGCCGAAGCGAACAACAATGAACAAGCGAATAACGCAGTAAGAGCGCTCGATTTGGGTCAGGTTCGCGCTGACATCCAAAACAAGTTTGAATTGATTCAACTACTGTTGGACGAGCAATACTCTTTGCTAGCAGTAGAAGCTAAGATCGCCCACGTAGACTTCGCTGACTCGCGCAAAGAGAGACATGCAAATGGGGGAAAATACGGTTATCTCTGCACTTCGGTAGTTTGTTTTAACAAGGTTTTATCCTGCCGATTCTATAAGCGTGAGCCCTACACCAATGCTGGGAAAATGTTTAAGCGGTCCTGGCTGAACCCCGGTAAAACGAGAAAGGTGAGTTATCGAGCACTTCAAAAAGCTTCGGGTGACTCTGAGGAACTAAGGTTGGGAATGGTTACTGAAGTGACGTTTCGATTGATTCGAGAAGCTTGTATCGATGTTTCTAAGATGCGCGCGCGCGTTAAATTCCTTTTAAGCGCCTTTGAGGAACGCAAAGGAATACGTGAGGTATTCAAAATAGATCCAAGAGACATTGTAAGGCCAGAAGTAATGTACAGGAGGGGTGCTTAAGATTTGTTATGCCTTGGACGATGTGAGCTATGTAGCAACGATAAAAATGCTGTCTGCCAACAATATCGTCTCTTGGCGAAGGGCGTAATGTTCAGATTAAGAGCGTAATTCCCGAGCCTACCGCGTAATTCTCATATCTACATCGTAATTTTCATTTTAACAGCGTAATTCCCACATTTTCAGCGTAATTCCCAAATCACCGTCGTAATTCTCGGTTAGATGCTCATAAGTATCTGATTCGGATGAAATTTTTTCCTCTATATAAGAATATATTTGAGTATAAAAAAATATATATAAAAATATCTGGATAAAAAGGGGTGAAATATAGTTTCGATTTATAAACAGATAAAATTTAAACTTATCTTAAAGTTATTGGACATAAAGTATATTTTTAGTATAGATTACGATGCATAACCTTACAGAATATAAACTTTACTCGTGAATGGCGCCTTACAGAACCCGGAAAATATAATGTGAAGCGCCTTACGAGGGACGGAACCCATGAACAGCGGCAACGATATTACAAATATTACGACTGATGCCAAAGCGGATGGAAAATCCACGGCGATCAAGTTTCTGAAAGATAACCTTTCGTTTCGCAAACTGCTTCCCAGCCTATGTTCGATTTCATTAGCCATGGAAAACTTCCTCGATACGCTAATCCACGCGTCGGCTGAATCGATAAACTTTTCGGGGGAGAATAATGAATTCGTCGTAATAACCATGCCTCTGCTGCTTCAGACCAGCAAATCATTAGGTCGTGGAGAATCGATATCGCTTATGCGCAGGCGCCTTACAGAACTTGAAAAATTGGGCCTCCTTAAAATATACAAACATTACGGCTCTAGTAATTCCGCAAGATACGCAGTGTATGAGGTGAAAGATCTTACACCGCTGATCAATATGGCTCATGTGCGTGACCGGGCAACTGAGAAGGTTAAAAAGTCGCGGCATTCGAAGCAATCAATAACATTGACCAAAGACATATTCGGCTGTGACGAAAGCACAATAATGCTCACAGGACATCATGAAGTGCAGGTCTTCTGGCACAACAAGCTGTTCAATGGAATTCTTGATCTGGCCTCTCGCCTCTCAGCAAAAGATACCCGCACGGTTATTGACGTCGAATGCATGATTAACAACGAACATCTTTCGATCAGAGCGTTGTGCAGCAGTGATGCTACCTCCAGCATTTCAATGTTATCGGATCAGCGAGTAATGAGGCCCCTTAACGGTTATTGCTTGAAAGACATTCGACGCACGATGAAAAAGCTGGAAAGGCAATATGGTAAGAACTTTGATAGGCGGCTGGTTCCGAATCGTTTTTGCATAGACATACATGAATTGTGCTCTCTGATGGGTTTGAAGCCTTCGAAATCTGCAATTGAGGCCGTCGTGGTCAAGATGCGCCGACTCGCGGACACTACTTATCATGTAGACGCTTCCAGGAGCCCATGGTTTCAGCGCACCTTTAGCTCGATAGCCTTCGAGAACCGCGTTTTTAGTGACACCTACGAATTTAGATACATCAATTCTTTGGAAATCGCGCGCGAGCAAGGCCGAATCGCAGATCTATTCGGCCAAGCGATCGAGTCATTCACCCCACGTTTTTACACGTTCTCGCTAGAACCTCATTTGTTCGAGTCCCTTATGTCGGACCGTTCTACGTTGTTTATCTCGCACCCAGGATTAGCTACTGAACAAGGGGGATTAGTTCAACGAATCTACAATTGGTCGAAAAGCCTTATTGGCAACACTCGGAAGTCGAACCTTGAGGACAAGTGGTTTTCGATTCACGACATGTATCTAAATCTGACTCCCGCAGCTCGCTATGACAACTTTCGCTTCCACTTCTTTAATGCTCTTCAAAAATTCGCTTGCGGAGACTCCGAGTTTAAAAAGGGTGTTGCTGGGAAAAGTCTAATTTACGGGTATTTCTACCACTACCAACATATTGACGGACAAGACTACTTTCGTGTTGAGCGGGATGTTAACGATCCTCTAGTTGGAGACATGAGCCCTGCTAACAAGCACCGCGCGAGAAACCTAACCATTGATCTATACGGTGACCGATTGGAGTTGCCTGCAATTGATGAATTTTCCCTTACTGAATAACCAACTTTTAAAGAGAGACTGTAGCCATGAATGCACGTGTGAGTGGACCAGCGAAGTTCGATTTGCTTACGCTTATCCCAACTTCAGTCGAGCAGCGCTTAAAGAGCTATGGTTTTACCCAAGGCAGCATAATTGACGCTATACGCGAATATAAAAAGCAGAACGATACGATCGACGCCAACCTTTTCGTTGCATTCGCCGTGAATCAATTCACATCCTCTTCCATAGTTCCTCACCTTTGGTCTCCTTTCGAGCCCACAACTCGTTATCTAAAGCGAATGTCAGTCACCGATGAATTATTTGAGCGTTGCCTCTCAAGCTTCAGAGGGAAAAAACTCTCGTTCAAGCCCGAGTCATTGGACAGCTGTTTCGTCCAGTACTGCCTAAATGCACATCGAAATGAGCAGCAAGCGAACCTCTCTAAAAGTCGTACAACGATACCTGACCAATGGCGACCAAGTGATCAAGTCATAACTAAGATCACTACGCTCTTAGGAATTTGGTCTGAGCGCGAGTGGGACATAGCTGAGTACCGCTTGTATTGGATCGAGGCGGGCGGGAAGAAGGACAACTGGGACGTGCATTTCTCAAGCTTTATGAGAAAAAAGTACGGCCTTAATGAGTCGCTGAGCGCAAGAAATCAATAATTACCGAAACCTAGCGGACTCTTTCACTTAGGTGACGGGGCTTCGAATTTGGATATCCAAACATGTTGAAACGAACAAATATCATATTCATTACTGCGATGGTTATGACCCAGGTTGCTCTGGGGGAAGATTCGAATTCCAACGTCGCCAAGTCTTTAACAGTTACGAACGGATGGACCACCAACGTGTCCCCTGACGGCCGGTTCACATACTCTGTTTGCCCGGTTAGCGACCAGAAGAGCGGCTGTAGGGCACCAAGCACCAATACTTTGCTCAGACTTCTTAAGTTCAACCGCTCAATCCCTTTCGTTCCCATCGACCAATACTTAAGCCACATTGAAGCGGCTGATGTGTCCGTCAAGAGTTCTGCAATTAGCGACTCTCATTTGATTGTGCGCTACGCGATCAAACCCGCTCCTTCTGAACAACTACAACGAGAGTCCACCGCGCACGATACATTTCAATCAGGCTGGCTTCAGGTTAGCAAAAAAAATGGAGAGCAGTCATATCTAGTTTGTCCGGGCGAGATCAAACATTTGGGTGAATCAGAAATGGCGTCAGCCTACAGATGTGAATACGCAGGAAAAATATTTCCTTTGAAATATCTATCTACGTCTATCGAAGAATTGAAAAACAAAAAGGTACTTCGGCAACACATCCTTAAAGTTGGGAACACCCTTAGCGTGACGAGTGCAATGGGATTCGGACCGTTTGTTGACAGCGAGACGAATTATCCACGACTGGATGAGCTGATAGTCATTGATGAAAGTAACGAAACACAGCCGAGCGGCTCATTCATGTGTTTGTGCTTTCTCATGATTTTGTTAGCTGGATGCTTGCTGAAGTTCATTGCGGGTAAAGTCTTTGCTCGTTTTACAACACCGTCGAGGCTTATCAGTTCACAAGGAACGATGGTTGACAGCCCAGAGACCTTGGAACGCTATTCACAAATGCGACAACGTATTCCGGCCGTTGTTACATCGCCGGCTGAACGTGACTATGAAATGTTAAGTGAGTTGCATCGACGTTTACATAGCAGATCGAACACCGAACATAACGCACAGCGGATACGCTTTTTAAGAAGTCACTTTGCCGCGTCTGAATCAGCCTACGTCTCCAACGAGCTGCAATACATGATCGATACACAAAGGGCGCCAAGGCGCATAACGGAATCTACGGTCACCGAACCGCAATCTGTTAGTCCAATAGCACGACCGGAATCGATAAATGTTCAGGTACCCACCTCATCAACGAAAACGAAGCGAAAAGTTTATGTCGACTGAGAATTACGCTGTTAAATGGCTGTGCCAGCTGATGCTAATCATTTCGTTAATTAGTCACGCTTACGGTGCCGAGACCGTAGACGCTGGCAGCCCTCCACCTCCCGGAAACTCTGAATCGGAAGAGGACCAGGTATTACGAAAGACGTTTTACAAGTACCAATGGCAGCTCGTCGACCTGAGTAACAGCAAGGGCAAATATTACATGGTTTGCCCACAAGGAGTCTTTAAGCTCGTCAGGTGCTACCCTGATGACAGTCCGACTTCTGACGATTTCACCTTCCTCGAAGAGGATTTGGAACGACAGCACGGGCTTCCGGTATCGCTGATATCGACTATTGAAACAGACGATGGCGATTTAGATGTTCTATACAAGCTTCGCGAAAAAGGAGAAGAATCTTTCCTCCGCCCACCGCTTGGCTATGGAATCAATGTAACAAGAATTAACGGAGCTGACGGACTGAATCGTTCGGCTCGGTCTATAAAAAAATCTCGTAAGTCAGTTAGCCCACAAGCATTGACTAAGCCGGTGGAAACCTCTCCGTCAGTCCAACCGGTTCAAGACCCATCTGTGCTGACAAAAGTGTATTTCAAATGGCAGTGGCAGTTAGCAAGTATTGATCAGCAAGTCGAGTATTACATGGTATGTCCCACAGGGGTTTTCAAAGGGATGTTCTGTTACCCGGATATCACTCCATTAACGCATGTCGACTTTACCTTCCTTGAAGAAGACTTAGCCAAGATAGCGAAGCGGCCTGTCAAAGTTATCGCAGCAACTGCCACCCCCAATGGAGATTTGAATGTCACCTATCAGACTAAGGGGGCCGCGACATTTGTCAGGCCAAACGTTTCCAAAAATAGTTTCGTCTACTCCATCAAGGGCGAGGATGGAATGGGCAAATCGGCAGCTCTGGCGGCCCGTAATCGCTGGCAGGAGCCTGACAATACGAAGTCTGAGGGAATTCCTTGGATCGTTTGGCTGGCACTGTTGCTTATTGGCGTATTTCTCATCAAGGGTTTCGATTATTTCATATCAAATCGTGGTACTAGCGTACTCAATCAAATTCGCGTTCCCTCTGAAGTCGCAACTGTGCGCCAGACAGAAGCAGTGCCCGTGGATGTGGCTTCAGTAGATAGACTAGAAACAGTCACAACAACCGTCGACGGTGGCAAGGTCAAACGAAAAGTATTTTTGGAGTGAGGGGATAAGTCTATGAACCAAGATTCGAGCAAAACAAACAGCAGCTGCGTGGCCAAAAAAAGTCTTACCGCATTCATTCCGACTCTGCTTGCGGGACTATCTTGTACAGCTTATGCCAACAGCTTGGAGGCCGTTTCTACATCGATCGACTCTATACTGTTCTCTGACGAGATGGTGGTTCTCATGTGCGTTCTGTTGCCCATTTTTGCGATCGTTGTGATCGTACTTCATGATTTAGACTCATGGACATCATCCAACATCAATTCACAGCCCCACATAAATTTAGGCGAACGGATCAGCGGAGATGCACCTAACAATCCTGATGCTGAGTCGGCTCCATCAATTGATAATCCACCTGTTGCCACCACCGACGCCGTGAAGCGAAAAGTCTTCCTGGAGTGAGCGCTCATGAATAGTAAGAATAAACAAACAATGATTCGCAATCTGTTCAAGGCATCTTGGGGTTTCGCAATGCTAGCTTTGAGCGCGAGTGCCCAGCCCGGCCCCCCAGCAGATGCATTTGCCTCGGTAACCGATGATATGTTTGATCTGGTATTCGATTTTATATTCTATTTCAGCTTTTGGGTGGTTGGCCCAGCCATTGCGTTCCTGCTGTTTAGAAATTTGCTTTACGGCACCAGTGGAGACGACATAAGAACTAACTCACCTGCGCGTGCTGTCGAGACTGCTGATGTGCAGCAGGTAGAAAGTGTAACCATCGCGAGTGAGAAAAGCTCCGTCGATACTCCGCCGCAACCAAAGCGCAAAATTGTCATTGATTGAGTCGCCGCCATGAATATCGTAGATCTTATATGTTTTCAATTTAGTATTTTCCGTTTCCTTGAGAAATGCGCACAAAATATTAGGTACACCCCCATAGAAACACTCAAGATTCTGAGTATCAACGTTGCGTATTTAGAGATGTGCATTAGCTTCGGTTTGAGAAATTAACGAGTCGACCAGAGAGAAATTATGAAAACTGCTGAACAACAATATTTGGAGTTATGCCATCGCATTCTTGATGAAGGTGTAATGGTGAAAAACGAGCGCACAGGCAAAGGTTGCTTGACCGTTATCAATGCAGATTTTGAATACGACGCGAGCCAAGGCAAATTCCCATTGGTCACCACTCGCAAAGCACATTGGCGGGCGGCAATCGCTGAAATGCTTGGCTACTTACGCGGATATGACAATGCTCAGCAATTTGCGGCGATCGGGTGCAACACGTGGTTTGCAAACGCAAATGAAACTCCAGCCTGGTTATCAAATCCTTTTCGCAAAGGTCAAGATTCAATTGGCCGAGCCTATGGCGTTCAAATTCGAGATTGGCGCAATCCTGAAAATGAACCAGTCGATCAATTGAAAAAAGTTGTCGATGTGCTGAAGACAGGTTACGACAATCGCCGACTCTTAATGACCTTTCATAATCCTGGTGAGCTGGATCGCGCAGCATTGGATTCATGTATGCATACGCATCACTTTAGTGTTTTAAATAATACTTTGTATTTAACAAGCTATCAGAGGTCGATCGACACTCCGTTGGGATTAGTTTTTAACATGCCACAGACAGTCTGGTTACTACGCGTGATGGCTCAGATATCTGGATTACAGCCGGGAAAAGTTTTCCATAAGCTTGTGAACTGCCATATTTACGATGACCAAATTGCGTTGATGCGTGAGCAATTAAAAAGAACACCATTTGCCGAGCCAACATTACACATTCACCAAGACATAAGATCTCTCGAAGATTTAGAAACGTGGGTTGATCCGAGACGTGAAGAACATTTTTGGATCGAGGGCTACAGATGTCACGCGGCGATTAAATTCCCGTTTGCAAAGTAAACACCGAAGCGCACGGCCAAATAGAAATTTTTGTTAGGCACTCTAACCGACAGAGAATAGAAAATGGAGAGGCTTTTAGATCAAAGATTCTGGATTGCTATCGCTCTTTACTTTGCGATGCTAATTTTTTCAGGCTACTCACTGTCAATTCTGTGGCTCTGGTACGTCGTGCCGCTCGGAATGCAAGCAGTTAATATTGCGTGGGGCGTAGGCTTAATTTGCCTCTCATCGATATTCCGTACTTACACGTTGAACGCTGACGACGACTATCCCATAGGCTCAATTATTTTTCAATTTCTCATGGTTGCCTTTGCACTCTTCATAGGATGGATAGCTCAGCATTTTTTATCAGTGTTCTAATTTTATATTTTAATTAATTTGTTATCGAGAAGGCCTATACAGATGAGTTTATCCGACTATTTACTTTTTATGGTAGAAGCAGTTCTTATTGGTGCTGCAATCAAATTTATATTCACACGTGGACGGCGTGAGGTAAGTCGCCGTTCTGCTACGCGTGCAACGAGTACATCCGCTTACGCATCGAGTTCCAGTTCCAGTTCCGATTCGAGTTCCTACAGCTCAAGTTACGACAGCTGCCACTCGGATAGCAGCAGCGATTGTGGGGGTGATGGCGGCGGCGGAGGTGGCGGGGACTGATGCAGCAGAAAGATTCACATGTCACCTTTTAAATTCAATCTGAGAGATAAGCAATGATGTTAAGACTTAAAATCATGTTTGGTATTAGCGTAATTATTATTCTAATTTTGGGCGTGGCTTTAGCCAGCTTTCAAGGCCGACTGAAAGGTCATAAAGAAATTGAAAAGCTGTATTTATCTGCGGCATGTTCCAACCTGACAGACTTTCGCGATACGTTAGAAAATTACAACACCGATCATTTGCCCATTGCGCTTACAGCAGAACAAAAGCATCGCTGGGTCGAAAAGCATTTGTCTCGCTGCAACGCCGACGCTGAACCAGGAGCGCTCGATCTATCACTCTTACACCCAAAAAAGGAGGGATGCGAAATCACGCATGCAGGGCAAAAACTTCAGATCAAAAACTTGAATGACGAATTCGGAGTGCGAATTCCCGCAGGAACCCAAATTAGATCAGAGTGTTTTAACGTAGTAGCGAAAGGGGAATCAAATTGATCCGGTCCTTTCGGGATAGCCTCACCCCCATTAGAATCGGCGCGAACGGAAAAATGGTGTTTGACCATTTGACTTCCTGCGTTACGGTTCACGGCAAATCGGTCGGGAGCATTCATCGAATTGGTGAGTTGAGATGAAAAAACTTAAAGCATGGACTGTAGTTGACGATCAAGATGCTAATGCTGAAGTAGTGTTCTCTAACAGCAAACTTGAAGCGCGACGAATAGGAGCGGGAAAATTTAAAACGGAAGTAGAGCATGTCTCTATCTATCGCGCTGCACAATTTGATCAATACAGTTTGCAAGGATTTGTGCCGCCATTATTGCTCTTGAATTCTGGATGGACTATTGCATGCCAAGAATGTGCAAACAAAATTGCAGTAACGCCCGGAATTAGCGAAGCCACTCGAGACAAATTTAACTTTGTGGAGTGCCGCGGACAATTATTTTGCAGCTCTGGTTGCCTCACGCTTTTCGAAAATAAAATCGTTGAGCAAAACCACCAGTTTGAATTATTTAAACAAAAAATTGTTAGCGAGCGCCCTGACCTAAATTTCACGGATTTCTCAGGTGAATGGCCATCAAAAACTTTCCTTGCGAAGTTTAAATTTGCTGGGTGCACACATGATGGCACGGTGAGCGAGCCATACCGTTCAGGTAGATGCTCATGGCAGGTTGCACCCGTCGACCGCGATGCCTGGAATAAACACCAAGAGGCCAATAGTGATAAGTGTGAGCGGTCGGTAAGACCTCACTGAATAATCTAAGTGACTACATACATTTTTTTAAAAGGTAATGCCCTTGAATACGATGAATGACAACGATTTTTTGAACGCTCTAAGCGGTGAAATTGAACGAGAGTGCGAGCGCATATTGACTGCAAAAGCTGGTGACGTATCACGTACCCACTTTAATGCAGCTCAGTGGTGTCAAGACATTATGTTCGTTGACGGTATTCCCCAAGAGCGTGCTGCTAAGTTCTTAAAGGAAAAATTTAATATTAGCGTTGTACTACTTCCTGTTCCTGAAATGAACTTAATTTTAACAGAGGGCTACGCGTGAAAGATGACCGTGGTATCTCCAGTGACGCACTTGAAGCGATGAACATCGTGGCTGACAACATCCTCCAGGCTCGAAAGGCCCGCTTATATAGTCAAGAGGATATGGCGAAAGCTTGCAATATCGCCTTGGGAACTTATGCGGCCGTTGAAAAAGGGTCGCTGAGCCCAGGCATGGGGGCTTATGTAAAGGTGCTGGATCACCTAGGTCTAGCGGCGAGCATGATGTTCATGGGCGCTTCGCAATTCGACGTAAATGGGCAAACATTGCGACGTTGTCAATCGCGCTAAAACTACTACGGAGTTTCTATGACTTACTCACTTCCTAAATCGCAACATTTACTAGCAGTAATAGGTTTTGCCGTGATCGGGACAGTATTTCTCACTTTAATATTTGTATCTTATTGGATGGGGTTGTTTGCTGAGCATTTAATCGGTTTTCCATTTTTTGAGCAACTGGGAATTACGGGTATATCCAAACCATATTCAACCATTTTGACCGGTTTTGCCGCGGTCGTGTCGGCGACAATTTACATCTTCATCTTCGTGATGGTATGCATTGCGTCGTGGAAGGCGCTGAAACGTTTTTACAAACTCAGTTTGTTTGTCGGGGTAACAGTTCTGCGGTGTCGCAGGGACTAACCGCGGACATTAGGATTGGAGGTAACTACGGTGGTCATTAGAATATTATTAAATCATTTTGGAATAAAACTATGTATACCGAAATAATTACGGTCGCGTTCATAAAGGTCGATGGAACTTTTGTTCCCAAACATGTAAGCGAAATTAAGAAAAAAAATATTTATTATCTGGTAATCGACGGAAAGACACCCGCCGCTACTTTTAAAGCGCTTGGTGACGCATTTCAAAATGAAAATGGCCAGTGGACTGTGAATGGTAAAGAAATTCCGGTTCGCAAATCATGACTTTCCACGTCAGGTTGCTTAATCAGCATTGGGGCTTAGCATCCTTACTCACTCCGAAATAATCTTCGGACCGGTCAGAAAACATATTTATTACTGAGAAATTTTAATGAATAAACCATTTGTTATTTATGCATTTATATTGTGCTCCATTGTTAATATTTGTCATGCGAAAAACTTCCAGCCTTTACTTGAATTTGAGGTATCGAAGTTACGCTCAGTCACTCAGGGAATCCCTAATCACAATTGCTCTCAGTTTCAAACGAACGGGTTCCCAGTTGCTACAGATAAGACGATTGTGAATAGATCGTACTATACATGTCGATCAGGCTATGCGACTCAATATGACCCGGTCGAGAAGTCCCCTGTGTGGACGGCCGAACATCTCACCGCTGCTACTCTAAAGGGCAATGCGTCTCGAAGCGAGTTGAGCTTTGTTCAAGATCCCGACATTCCAAGAAGGTCGGTCGCTAACGATTACGATTTTTCGAGATCCGGATTTCAAAGAGGCCACCTTGCTCCAGCGGGCAATTTCAAAAATGATCAGCTAGCGATGAACGAGTCCTTTTTTTACACAAATGCGGTCCCGCAGGCACCAAGGCATAATATGCACATCTGGAACTATCTCGAAGCGGCGACTCGCGAAATCGCAACGCGTCGTGGAGAGTTATTCGTAATAACTGGACCAGTTTACACATCCAACCCCCGGAAAAAAATCGGGGCAAATGTTTCAGTCCCGGACGCACTCTACAAAGTCTTAATTGACCCGCGTACAAATGAAATGACCGCCTTCTTAATACCCAACAGCGACGACGTTGGCGATGACTTCAATAAGTTCCAAATGTCAGTCCGTAATCTTGAAAAACTGGCTGCAATTAATTTTAATCCTGAACTGAACAGAAAGCTCAGCGACAAAAGCGAAGTCTCTGGGGGTGATTGGGTAATGCCAAGATCAAGGAAGCGAAATAGAGACTCCTAATCTTAGAATGACAGCCACTTCCGACGAAATGAACAAACCTCAAAACAATCAAGGATTTTAGAAAATGAGCAGCATCCAAGAAAATTACGAAAATCTCTCAGTGGACCACCAGTGTACTATTGGGGGTTTAGCGGTTTTGATATTTTGTATCGTATTTATTTATAGCTCGACCAAGATTAATCATTATCTTGATGGGGACTTGAACAGCCGCAATATAGCTAGCTATGTGCAAGGGGGTCAGGATACGACGATTGATGATGTTAAAACCGATTTAGCGAATTGTGTCGATCATTCAGACAATTGGTTCTTTGAAGACTGCGATGAGTTAAACGAAGATCTAATTTTCTCTCTAATTGATAAGGCCATCATACAACGAGACTTAGATGCCCTATGGGTGGGCGGACTTGATCCAATGACAAAGCACTCCTCTCGAATTAATGACCACATTAACCGGAACAAAAAGTTACTCGATTACGATGGAGGGATCGCTCGCTTCCAATACTACAAAGCGATTGAGTTGGTTCGAGAGAAGCAAACCGCACAAGCTTACTCAATATTAATCGGTCTGCTCAAAAGTGACTACGTGACAGAATCCGCTGAGTTAATTCGTGGAATGTTTAAATTCTATGGTTGTGAGACTGAGCATGAAATATGGGGTGAACTGGCGACACGCACTCAAAATTTCTCTGTCATTATTGGGGGTAATCCATATCCGCCGCAAAAAACTGCCGGTTCGGATTACATAATCGACAAGCGAATGGAACTTGCGCGAGGTGAAACAAACATCATTCAGCAGTCCTGCCCTGTTCATACGTTACTTTCCAAATGAATCAGTTGTGCTCGTCAATGACATATCTAAATAAATTGCTAAGGAAATTAGGTCATGTTCCGACTAGTAGTAGATACAGGAAGTAGAAACACATACCTTCCGACTTCACGAATCAAGAAATAGGACAATTTTATTATGTTGAGATTTATAGCAACATTGCTTTGCATATATTTTGCATTCCGCTTCGGCGCAATTTGGGATAGCCAGGCGAATCCATTAATTGATGTGACTGTGCAATTGCAAAATGGCACGGCTTTACAGGGGTCGTTGTCCTATACCTGGGCCGGTGACAACGCTATTACGACGCGTGACGGAAGGGTATACATCTATGAAGAGTCGGCCCTATCACATATGAGCTATACAATTGGTGAGATGCTGCCTATATGGAAGCACTGGCGCGGTTTTATGCCCCCTCTGCTAATTGCACTTGCATTACTAACTTTTATCATAAAGCGCGACATCCCCGAGCTACGTAACTCGTTTCGTCGAAACGCCAATGTAACGCCCCTATAAGGACTGTCAACAGAATGAGTGACGTTATTAAATCATTTTTAAATACCTGGACTGTTTACTTCGACACTAAGGATCACCCAAAGGTTTACTGCTCCAGGCGTTTCGAAGGGATTGACCCTACTTCGGATATTTTCGTCAATGCAGACGTAACGGCAGTAAGGCAATGGATTCACGAAGAGTCAAAAAAATTTGATCAAGGCGTACCCATGTGCTTGCCTCGGTCATTAAATGACGATCCTGTGATCGTAGAGGTGTGGCTCTGAGTGAGAAAGAAAAATGTCCTCACAATAAATATGGCTCCTCCACAAAGTTGCGAGCCTACGTCAAATTTTTATACATTCATCAAGTGCGGAGAAAAAGATGTTTAAAGAAAAACTAGCAGGATTTTCTGCGAAGGCGGTCGATCAAGTCGATGCCGTGCGAAATACTGGTAACGACTACATGGAAAAAAACTGGGCCAGTATTCGCCACCAAATCAAAACAAGACTACATGTCTTGTCTGCCGAACACTTAGAAGATCGATCTACTTTGACTGGCGTTTTCCAGACGGTTTACGAAATGTTGCCTTTTGCGGTACGGATTTTCCTCGGAGAAGATGCTTTTATTAACTATTGCTTCTCCAACATTGAAAAGCTTCATCTGTCAGTCGGGCATGCTGTTAACGAAAGCGAGCAGCTCAGCTTGTGTGATCAATCCGGTACCGAAATACAGCAGCAGGCGTGAAGCTATTTTCACAACGTTTTTAAATCTTTTGAGATAAATCTTTATGTTGATACTGACACGCCGCTTGAGCGAAACTTTGGTAATCGGGGATGACGTAACTGTCACTGTGCTCGGGATAGATGGCAACCAAGTTCGGATAGGTGTGAATGCACCTAAAGATGTCCCCGTGCATCGCGAAGAGATTTGGCTTCGTATTCAGCGCGAGAAGAAAGCTGAATTAGAACGTTAATCAAAAACCAAATCGCGATTTACCCCGGCGCCTTTTAATCAGGGCGCATCAATAACCTATAAATAAAATTGGAGTGGATGATGGAAGTAATTGGTTTTTGGACGACAGCGTTTGTATTTCATTCCACTTGTTTAGTTGTGATCGTCCCATTGATAATAATAAAAAATTTACGCAAAAAATTGTCTCTCCCCTTGGGCATACTGAGCATCGCATTAATTCTGTTAAGCGTAGCTCCCTTCTATACTTTAGGTATGCCAAGAACAATGACGTTGATCGAGGTCATCGAAAAATGTTTAACAGACTGCATGGTAATTTTTCCGGTCGTTTTAATCGCAGCGCCATTTATTTTAATTAATAAATCGAATCAATTACGAAATCGCAATAGATAATAATGCACGCGAAACAAAACCGCACAGCCTGCTAAGCACGATGACTTCACTTAACACCTACACAGGAATTATACCATGATTAATTTTATCTTTATCGTTGTTGTTATATTCGCGTTGTTAGCCTGGAGCTACAGTCGACACACTTCACGTCGCATCAAAGCTGGTGTGGGGCAGCAATCGTTTTTTGCTGTTGGTGAGTTGGATTACGCTCGAAATATTGCGAAACGATTAGATGAACACAGGGAATTGGTTGAAAGCATTGAGAGCTCAACGAATTTGTTGACTCAGAAATCCTGGCATGTAGGGCACTTAGCAACACAGGATGATTTTCTGATGAAATTATTTTACCTTCGTCACGGACAGTGGCCAGTAGGTGCGGCTGTAGAGACGGGTGTATTTGGTCATGTTCGATCGCGACCAAAAATTCTTGGGGAATGCAGCCACCCTGATTTCTGTGATAGAGCGATTGTTTGAATCCATAACTCACTTAGGAAATTAAAAATGTTCACTTGTGAAACGATTTTGCAGAAACCTTTTAAATGTATTGACGCGAGCAAGACTGGACCGCATTACAGGGACAACAGCAATATGTTTTTGCGTCCATTTCTAGCGGGTCAAATTTATTTAGTAAAATACATGGGACTTCCAACCATCTGCACGATTTTAGCGAGGACGGAAACAGACGTTGTTTGGTTCGGCGGCACAGTCTCTGTAGACGTCTTTAATTCGTTGATCATATGCTATTTGGGGCATCGCTCCCACGTCTTCGGTATATGGTTACCATGGGCTAAAATCGCACCTACATTGCTTGTAAACGACTTACCTGAAAAAACTTCGAATAGTCGAACTTTCTGGCGGGTAACTAGATCAGAAATTGAGGTGTAGAAGATTTCATAACCTGCTGACACCCTGGAGAAAAGATTGTCAAAATTACTCAGCATCATTGTTCGTAAGGGAACGCACGACGAACGAAGCCTTTTTGAGTCTTTGGTAACACCCCCATTTTAAGATGGTTATCTTTGCTCCTCTCGAACCATACTTGCGTAGTCAAGAAAGTGACTGCGGGGATTGCTCGACACTTCCGCTAAACATATACTGTACCAGTCGTCGATCCTAGATCTCGGCAGGCACGCGCGAAGGCCCGAGGTCGACAAGCCTCAAAATTTGCTTCTCATTACTTTAGCCTACAGCTGATCGTATTCATCTTTTGGGTAATTAAACTTGTCGTGCCTAGGAGATAGCCATGCAGTTTCTTTCCAAGGAGGCTTATAACGCCTTCGCTAATCATTTTCGTATTGAATTTGAACTTGCCACCCAAATCGCGATTAAACCCTCTAAAACTCGGGAGCTGCTGGCGAGAGCGGCTGGATTTAAGTCACACAACAATTTGATAAGTAGTTTGCCGGTATCCGCAGAGCTGTGGCGGCAAGATGAAGTGAGTACTTCATTGGACGAGTCAATTAGATCAGCTCATGGCGTAACTGCGGTTACAAAGCCGCTGTTGACGCAAGCCATACTGAAAATTGAGTCAACTATAGCCGCTTCTACATCCTTTCTTAAGGAAATAAAGAGTGGAGGTACTTTCAAACCCGCATCACGGCAGGACTTTCTTACTGTTGCGAATTCTCTTGAGAGTTTACTTTCACTACCCAGTCAAGATGCAAAATTAATCCTCGCGCAAATTTATGGGCATGCTTCCGTTGATGATGTGTATGCAGCCATCGCGTCTACGTCTCCCGCAGGGCCTTACGACGTGCATGGGTATCAACGTGCCTACGACAACCACGTTAAGCTCGCCTACGATATTGGAGGAGAACTCCGGGAAAACAGGATACTGACGGTCATAGCAGGTTTTCTGAGGAAGGAACCTAGCCAACTACCGAAGCAAGCCTGGTCAATTAGAAATTTGCACGTGTATGACCCAGTGGAGCTTCATCTTGCTGCCTATGAAACGCTGAGCAAAACGTATGAGATACTTGACGGGACATACGATGGTAGGGCGAATACCCTGGACGATTACGCGTATGTAGAGGCAGATCTTGACGATGGCCAAATGCAAATGTGTCTCACGAAGCTTGGGCGCTCAGTGCTAGACGCAGCGGCCGAAATAACAGCCGACCTGAAGCGCAGTGATGGGGAGTGGCATGAGATTGTCCATTCGGTCGAATCTAGGCTCAGCAAGTTGGCGGACGAGCATCCTGAAAATCCATGGCCAAAAGCGGTCTATGTAACAACACTTTCAAATTACTTTTGGCAGACCGAATGGTCAAATAATCTAGAAATGAGTGCTACTTTAAATGCTGGTCTTGAACCAGATAGCAATCCACTCTATAAGCAACTCACTTATCAATTCGCGGATATGTTCACTACCGTCGCTCAGCAGGCGCTACAGCAATTTTATGCTTTGTTGAACAATAATAAGGACAAAGTTGGCGATCATAGGTCATCAACTGCAAACAACTGTGAGCCATTCTATTACCCCGCGTTACTATTCTACGCCGGGATTACGTTTCTAAATTCCAGGGATTACGAAAGTGCATATGAATATCTTTCCCTACACTACAAAATTGTTAAGGGAGATAATTTCGGTGCTCGTTACTATCTTGCCGTGCTGGCATTACTCCGTGCGAAAGGAACAATTAAATCCTTCTTTAAATACCCGGATAAGGAATACGTCGATTGTTGGGGAGCATTGTGTCTTGCAATCCACTCTTACAAGGAGGGTTTAACCCTTGAAGCAAAAAAATATTTCAGTGAGGCGATTAAGCAAAACTTTGGGGCTTGTGAGGTGTTTTCCTCTCCATTAAAAGATAGGAAAATCGTAAAAATAATGGACTCTTCGAATGCTCCTGCTGCAATGCAGCACCTCTATTTCCTCTTAACAACGTTTTGGGAAGAGAATCCTAATGTTCTAGCGTTCTTTAAACGTCTTAGCACTTCATTACCGGTGACCAGGGCGCTCAGTTCGTATCATATCGCCAAATCAAATAAGGTCGGTCTTGGCCTAATCGCCTCGACATCTGAACGGTTGCGGCTAGAACAGGCATTTGAGACTGCAAACACTGCCTTAGACATTGCGACGCACAAGTACTGGCAATAATGATGTTCTAAAACTCGGCGGGTAAGGACAGTCGCGTGTAGGAGAATTTTATTTAATTCCACTTACACGCTACGCTGGGTCAATCTATTTTTTAAGGAGTGATTCGAACAACTTTGCGGAGCTCTAATAATGATGGCTGCACGAACGAGCATAGCTTATCTTCGATATATTACGTTTACGTTCTACGTTGCACCCACCTTCCGAGCGCCGCTGTTCAAAAGTGCAAAAGAACCGTTCAACATATATGCCTCATCCATTAACATGAAAGGCTTTCCTCCCTTTTTTCCCACGAAAAATTTACCTCTCGGCAATCTATCCGCCCGATTTAATTTACGCTGCCACTCAAGAAAAGCAGCCGTTCTGCGATGTTGTCTAACGCATGCTTCGTAATCTGTCTTATGTTTTGCTTGAGTTACCAACATTTAATATTCCCTTACGAACAATTAACAGCGTGAGTCCTGTGCGTATGATTCAAGTACATGCTCACATGTAAAAGAATTATACCCTTTTAAATGCATTTTGTTTTTCAACCAATGTAAATCTCGGTTTTGGCCTCTCTCCCAGTTCCTCTGACAGAATATTACGACTCCTGTGAATCCTTTTTCTTTTGCATTGCAGACTTCCGCATAATCATCAATGACGACAATTCGGTCTTCTCGAGACATATTTGCAGAATAAGACTCTTCTAATCTGATGCGTGATGACAATTCTCGACTAGTATGTTTCCAAAATTCTCGTTGAGATGGTTCAGGTACTATAACGAGCGAATCCTGATATTTTAAAATATATGAAATCAACCCAGAACCTGGTGCGTATCGAATCACGGTATCGATATCAAACTTAATGTACATGATCGTTTTCGCCTACCCTTTATTGCAACTGTTAATAACTCACCAACCTACCGTTGGCGCCAGACTCTAGCGTAGCGTGCAATACCCAACCCAAGAAAGAGTCCGAAAAGGGTTAAGTTAATATTAATAGACGCTTCGTTCGAAAGGCCGGCAAATTCTCTCAATAGCGATGTGGTTAGGGGGCCAATCGCTAAAAAGATAAGTAAATGATTTTTTGCTAAAAGCATTTCATATTTTGAGGAGATTGATTCGAGGCGAGTTTTTTCTAATAAGGCATTTGCTTTAGAGGTCATATTTAGTTCCGTATTTAATCAACTATGTATTGCATTGAACCAACGAAATCGATTGGAAAAATAATCGAATACGCTAGCGCGGTTAAAATCCTTTACGGACATTGATGAACGTTTTCCCGAGACGAATCACGCTTTGCCATCAAAGTCATGAGTTTATTATAGAGAGCTCCAAGATGTTCATGCTCTTCAGGATCGAACTCCTCATCTTCAATCAGCTGATCGAACGACGGGCAATCTGAAACAGTATCCGCTCCCCATCTGTTTCGTTCGTCAATTGCGTCTAAGGTTTGACATAGTTCCTCGGCTGCATCGATATCCTTTTGGGTAGGCTTGGCCATTCCTATGCTGAAAGATTTCATAGTGTAATCTCACTTATCCAATACTATTCAAATTGATATCAGTACTGCGCACATCACCACGCACAAAAATAACTGGTTCTTCGCCCGGCCCTTCAACCCATTCATCCATTCAAAGCCACTTGTTATGGCTGAGAGCGCGACGGCCAGTGACAATACTCTTACTGAATTCGAATTCCCGCCTATGGCTAACATTAATCCACCAAGTGCAGCTCCAATCGTGCTCAAAACCAGTATTGTCAGTACCGCTGATGAGGCATATATCAAGCCGGCGTTTGGCGGATCGATGCTCTCATCGAACGGCCTTAATCTGAGTACACGCGTAAGATCGATTTTCATAAGTTAGTCACTAGGAAATAAAAGCCCTTGGCCATTAATTTAAGAGTTTACTCGTAGGTTTGTGTGTTTTCGACATGCCAACAATAAATTGGGCGATCATTTTAAGGTTGATGCCTAATTGGTTCGCATCACGGACTTTAATGAACGACAGTAAGAGTGCAAACGGCGCAAGGAAAAGAATCACTAACGCCGCTATTAAAATCATTAAGGGAGTAACCCACGTAGAATTGTACATTCCTAAAACACCTATTTTTTGCTGTAAAAAGAAGTTGGCGGTGCTACATCTCCATATCGTTTACGCGCAAAGTAACCAAGGATGGCCTGACCTAAGACGATCGCGCCAACACTAACCAAAAAATCTTTTGGCTCACTCGCCTGCAAAACATGGATGGTCGCCACGACTAAAACTGCAATTAGAATTAAAGGAAAATGGTGCCGCCATAACGGCGTACCTTTTGGGGTCCAATATTTAGATAAAATTAAATCTACCATTCAACTCTTACTCCCGCTTCGCGCCACTGTTACTGAATTCCTTTTGTTTTGCGGCCGTGAAACGGAAGCTCACTGCAGCAAACCAAACCACTAGACGCTCCCAAACAGAGCCTGTCGTATGGCTTAATCATATTCCACAACTTCCTCAACGTCACCCACGGTCCAAACAAACTCCCCGTCATGACACATAACAGTCAATGATAAGCCATCTGTCTTGAGGATAGTTCCTGTTTTGTTCTCAGACGCGATATGAACGCTGTCCCCACGCTGAAGTTCTTTTTTGAGCCCATAGGCTTCATTGTAAATAACAGTATATTCAATTGTTCTACCGCAACTTCTAAGAAAGTCTATAGCTGTAACATTGTGTGCAATCCCAGCGTTGACCATCAGAAATTCTATACAGGGAAAAAGACTTTCTTGGTCGTTGCCGACCGCAAACCATCTATCCACTCCCCTCAGTACGGTGTCACAGAAATGGACTGAAGATAAATTCGGATCATGAATAACTACTACTTGGTTTCGCATGTGCACTCCTGACGGTCACGAATTAGTTGCTGACCACTAATGGTTCGGGAGCAGGGTCAATCGCGACCACATCTCCAAGTTCGGCGATAGCGTACACATCGGTGATATCAACATGTGTCCACCCGCTATATGAGCAATACCCGAACGCAACTCTTTCTCCTAACCGGTTGGCTTTGGACTGAGCAGTCGATTTCGCTCTGCGATAGGCGTCAGCATCCGTAAAATTACTCTCCATCTTTTCAACCTCTATTATTCGTTTGATTAAATTACCCTAAAAGTCAGGCAACGCAAGGCGAGTCGCTATTTGGGGCAGTCAATCGCGCTTCTAATGCTTAAGAACTAATTGGCTGGCTGCACCGTTGATCCCGCGCAGGAAGCCCGCTCTCGTGTGCCTCAAAACGATAGGTGCGATCTCATAAATTATTTGCTGGCTATATTTCAGAGACTTGAGATGATCTTGGATTTCGCCTAGCGTGTACCACTGCAGGGGATCGAAATAGGCGCCCTGACTTTCTTTAAGATGCGCTACTAATTCTCTTCCATCCGCAAACGGCAAATTTTCCATCGAGAGGACGCGCGAGGTAACTACGAAAACTCCTCGAGTGAATGCGTTTTCAGCAGAAGTACAAATGTAATCCACCAACTCGCCCGCCCTCCTCGGGTGATAACCCATACTGCCTAAGCTCTTACCAATGGTCCACTGACGAAGATAATTACGCTTTCTGAGGAAGCCGCCTAAGTCGCTTCGAATTTGGCTGGCCAAGTACGACGTGCGCAATTCATGCGAAATCGATCGTTCAACGTAAGCTAGGTTAATGCTCATAGCATCTCTCCTAAGAAATAGTCGTTAATGAGTTGACTTAAGCACGATATCACCACGTCTTGCTCACGCAACCTATTATGGCTTGTCAGAAATTTGAGAGGAATTATTGTAGCAACGGGGAGAGCGATATCCTGCGTTTAAACTGAACGTTTTGCGTAGTACTTTCAGAAATGCACCATTAAAAAACGAGGGTAAAATTTCAAGTGGGTGAGTCGTTTGGCCATATGACTTAACTGTTAAAGCCTATGCAAAAGTGCATCGCAGAACAAAAATTAGAACTGTTCTTGGTCACACAACGCAACTAATTCCCTTGGAGATTCGAAAGAATCTACAGGCAACCCTTCGGTAGATCGTTATGATTGTGGAAGACGCTGGTGAGATAATTCCTTACGCACGCAAGCATATGGTGCCTGAGGTGCCCTTCCCTAAAGCCCCAGGAGAGGCAGCATTAGCTAACGAATTAAAGCTTAAGCTTAGCGAAATTTGGCCTGAACCCAACTGGGTCGCACGTCAAGATGCAGGTCTCGACCTTCAGGCAGTTGCGAGACTATTCTTAATTTACTCCAACATCAGAAAGACTCCGCGTGGAAATCATTGGGGCGTGCCAGCCTACAAATGGAGCAATTCCTACGTCAGCTCAATAGAAATTCTAAAGCGGCTGTTCGATGAAGTAAGGACTTTGGATGATTCGAAATCGCTCTTCAAACGTTACACTGCGTCATTAGTAGCCGAGTTCAAGGAATTCACTGAAATGCCTAGGCATATTAATAATAGGTACGCTATCTACTCAACCGGAAAATGTAACAGTCGCAAGACTATATCCAGCGCCTTTACGTTCTCATTAAAGGACCAATTACGATTAGAATGGCTAGTTCACTTTGGTTGGCCCTCCAATGGCTCCGCTTCTAAATACACGTTTTTCCCAATCCAGCTCGATGATCGCACCTGGCGCGTTGCCGAGACTACACGCACCTCTTACTGTTGGGGTAATGAAAAGTTATCTCGCGATAACGCTATCGCTCAAAGCCAAGCCGCGAATGTAACAGCGCATGCGGCTTCGCTAGAGAGATCTTTGCATGAATCGCAGAGCTCGACCTCACAAGAGCGCAAGGCCGCCTACCGACCCAAAAAGAAGCCTCGATTTGAGGCGCAGAGGGTAGGACCAGAACTACGTGAACGTGATGCCTCTCCCGAGGACTTCATTTCTATCTTTGGCTTTCGCGCATTGCAGTTTGGAAACTCAATGAGTAACGTCGAACGTCAAGAATGGGTTAATCACGCATATGACGCATTCCACGATTTGAGTTTTGTAACAGGGTTCAAACCAAGTTGGGTCGGGCTCCGACATAGTGATTCGGCCGGTGGTGCGCTCGGTATCGCATTCGGTGCGCGCGGGGGTGCTGGATCAACTGCCTCGGCTCATTATGAAATAGAACTGAACGTAATTAACTTGACGCGCGCAAGTGGATTTGGCAGCGCGGCTCACGAGTGGTTGCATGGTCTTGATGCAAGGATTGGTAAGGGCCTCGGACTGCCATGTTTTATCACCCATTGGATCGGTGTCCCTGGAGCGTGTGATAGCGATTATCGTATTGATGGCGCCAACTCGCGTGCACTCCATCAAGTCAGGGCAATCGAAAGAATAATTCAACTCTGCGAAGGCGTACGTGCACGAAGCGAATTCTTTCAGCGCAGTTATGCGTTAGAGTCGCAACGCGGAGCAAAGAAATATTGGACGAAGCGATGGGAGATGTTTGCACGAGCTGGAGAATCCTATATTCAAGACAAGCTTATGTTAAACAATAGATCAAGTCCTTGGTTAGTCAACGGAACGCTTGAATCTGACTGTCCCTTTGAGCATCGGAACATGTGGCCCTACCCTACTGGCCAGGAAAGAAAAATTCTTTACGAAAATTTCGAACACCTTTTCAGACTACTTAGCGGCTCGTGAACGCGGTGTTGATTTTACGAAAGGGCTTCCAGCACTAGTGGGGAGAGTCTGCGCCGTAGAAACAAATAGGTGTGTACCCCGCCCAAACTCCATTGAGTAGAGATCCGAAAATGAAGAACTTTTCTGTAAATTCAAATATATTAATTTCTGTCCAGACAGGAATTTCTCAGTGATTGATACTTACTTTGTTATTACCGGTGCGAGCTCCGGCATTGGGTTCAGCACGCTGGTGGAAGCCTCAAAACGCACACCGCTAAAACTAATAGCTACTTGCAGGCCTGGCTCGTCTATCGATATCCCAGGTATTGATTTTCATAGTGTGGAATTGGATTTATCAAGCGAGCAATCCATTACCAACGCTGCCGCGCAAATTCTAAAAATCTCTGGAGGAAAAATTGCTGGCCTATTCAACAACGCGGGGTATGCGCTGCAGCTTGCGATGGAAGACACCCCCAGCGAAAGTCTTAAAAATCAAATGCAGGTTAATTTTCTTGGGCCGGTACAATTGACTAATTTGCTTCTGCCCGCAATCAGAGCCTTTCCGGGTAGCAAGGTGATATTTAATTCTTCCGTGTTGGGTTTTGTGACCATGCCGTTTCGAGGACCATACTCAGCTTCGAAATATGCAGTCGAGGCTGCAGCAGATGCGTACCGTATGGAACTACAAAATACGAACACTTCGATTGTGATAATTCAGCCAGGCCCTATTAATGCTAACTTTAAAGCGAACGCGCTTTCTCAGCTAAATGCTCACGCTTCAGTGATTAGAAAAAGTAGATTGAGCTACGTGAGGGTCTTAGCGCGGTTAATCGCTGGATATGCAGCATCGGAAACAACAAGCGAGACCGTCGCTAAGTGCGTTATTGACATAATTAACACTGATCGGCCTAAGCCACGGTATCGAATTACTCGTGCCACGATGATCTGTAACCTCATACGATGGCTACCGACTCCACTAAAAGACAAAATGTTTCTTCGCGCCGAGAAGGTTGACTTAAATGTTTCTAATTCTAAATAGATTTTTTTTGCAGCGCAGTGGCTGATTTGGTTTTACATTTGACTGATTTTTTTATCTTTAAGAGATTGTTTTTTTGCTTGTGCCGCTGCCATGGCTTCCTCACTGGCAATTCTTCTTTCATTACGTTGACGTGCTAACTCTTGCGCGAGAATGTCAATTGCCTCTCCAACACGCTTATACTCAGCTACTAGTCGAGGTTCTTTATCCGCTCGAATATTTTTCTTGCCACGAATAAAATTATTGATCAAATTTTTGTGCTGCGCGCGCGTCGTTATCCCCAACACGAGTTTAATTAGCCGTTGTTTACGTAACAACCTATTACTGAGCTGAACCAACTCTTGTTTTGAAAGGGGAGCATCGTCCACGGACTGAGCTTGGCTTACAACTCGGGCCGCCGTTCGATTAGCCGGCTTCAATGCATATAGCTCAATATGTTTCATTAAAACTCCTGTTTTTTTAGTCTTAAGTTTCGTAACCGAATGGCTGATCAATTACACATTACTGGACGACACTAGCGACACAGTAAGCGCAATTGATTGCCACAATATTTATGATTTACAAAGTATTCACTCAATAAATCTACAACAACTTTGCAGCTTCAAAGCCCTTTGATTTGATTTGTTCTAAGTAGATATAAAAGCCTATTACGCAATACTGCAGTGCGAAGAAATCGTTTTTTCAATAACTCCACCCCCAAGCATTTTGAGTACCGTTCCTGTTTTTGACTGGAAAATCTCCATGAGCAAAAGTGCCAAAAGTGTGTAAACCAATTAAATGCATGCTGACTTACTTTTCCAACCTGAAGCATGTGTACGGCTTCATCGTAATTTGCAGATAGAAGTGAAATTATCTGCAAGTTATCAAAATAAACAACTTCTTGTCCCAATACCGGTAGGGAGTAATCGAATCGATTCATATAATTCACCAGGGGCATGATTGTTCGGCAAAGAGTAACGCCCACTCTGAATTATGCAAATTGGTTGAAGTGCCCGTGCCTGCTAGTAGTAGACGATAGCCCATTTGGGCAGGTCAAATTGCGGTTTGACAATGTCAAAATAATCGCAGAAAGTTGTGATCGCGCCTTGGTGCCCACGACATAATGCCACTCGGTATCCATTCCAAGATAACTTGGTTAACCATACCAGCTGCTCGGAAGTGGGTTCAGCACGCTCGCTAAACTTCTTCATTTCTATTCGGAGGCCGTGATAACCGAGTCTTGGGATGTCGGTGAGCAAATCAGGGTAGCCTTTCCTGGCCCCCTCCCCTTTTATTTGACCTCCCGAACCGTTTGGCCTATATCCGCCCATGGGATTAGTAGTGGTCATTTCAAAAGCTTCACGATGTGTCAATTCAAGCCAAACCAACGCTGCCGCCTGCTCTACCCTTTCAAAAGGTTTTGCCTTAGTAGTGGGATCGCAGATCGCCTTTAAACCATTCCTTAAGGCTACAACACAAGGACTTTTTGGAAGCCTCAATTCTCCCACCGCAAGAATCTCATATAGACTTTGGTCTGGCGCTACAATCTTACGCAGCACTGTGTTTGAGGAGAGACTTTTAACATTTTTCCTTGCTAAGAGCTGGACAAGCCCATCTTCAGTTAGTCGTAAACTCATCTAAACAACCATATTTTTGTTTGGCCAAAGAGTTCTAATGTCGATGGCGTGACAATAACTAGGTACAAAATAACTTACCGTCGCTCTGGTGCCAGCGTCATTTCTTCCGCTGATCAATACCAAATCGTTCTCATCTGCTTCGTCTATCTCGTAATCATACGCGGCGATTTCCATTGGTATTTGTTTACTTGGTAAAACATCTTGAATGAGCCCTCCATCAATGTGTATCGCGAGATGGAGCGGCTCAGAATTATCGTATAAAAACTTTTGATCGGTATTGATCTCCATCGCCAACTGTTCAAGAAGTTTTATACTCTGTTCGGCGTTATCAAACTGCGATAGCTCTAAGCGTTCATTCAATGAAGCGACGCCGTTTTTCCGAATGGCCTTAACAAGCTCTCGTAGAGCAATAACAAGTAATTCATCCTGGGTAGTCGTTCTAGCTGAGATTTCAATCATTGCAGTTCCTCGGTGCAGAGTGGGGGTGATTCGTCGGATGCTACATCGTCGACGAACTTACGCAATGCTCGCTCAGTTGCTTATGAATGGAATACGTATTTAACGATTAGGTTGATAAGCTAATTAAGTTTTGGGGTATGCCTTGGTAACTGCGTTCGTGCAGACGACCCGCTCTGTTCAACCGATGGTAAAACAATTTTATTAAACTGCATTATGAGTTGCCTATCAAGCTCCAAGGTTTTAGCAATCCAGCGCGACCTATGGCCTTCGGCAAATAATTCCTGAACTTTGCGTATATTTTCAATTTCTTTTTTTGAATATTCGGTGGACATTGCATCTCCTTGTTCTGAATTCGGCGATAATGCTATGCGTTTTGATCCTAGTCATGCTTAATTTTCGAATCATCTTTTTCAATATTTTCACCTGCGTCAGTAACAGACTTCATAACCTGCCTTTTCGGCAGCTGCATTGATTTTCATGATAAAGGCTTCCATAGACCCACTGTCACCGTAAGTAGGCCAATCTTCGTCTATCAGCTTTCGGGACAGCGCGTTTGCAAGGTCACTGCGAATTTCCGTTTCTACTTCGCCCAATTCCTCTATACGCTTATCAAGACCAGTTGACTCCAAAATCGAAATAATCTGTGGCTGATTCAGCAGGATGCCGGTCTGTGATGTAAGTTCATTCACCGCATCCGCAATTAATTTTCTGGTTAAATTTGCATTTACGGTTTGTACACGATGCACTTGAAGACGTTTTGATTTGTTTTTTCTGAAAAGTGTTTCCCCGACCGAATAGAACCGAACTGTGCGGTTCAGGCCTCTTGGGTATTTGCCTTCAATTCCAAGGTAAATTCGTCGAGCCAGTTCATGCTCAAAGGGGAAAAGCCCCTTACCACTCCTGTAAGCTTCTGTATCCACCCACAGGGCGCCAGATTCCCGAGCCCTAAGCATTTGCGCTTCACCCCAACGGCTTCGACCTTTGCCAATAGACCCGAGACGGACTACATGGTGCTTTAGCTCTCCGGCGTTCAAAAAAAACGATTCGGAATTATCAATATGTTCAGAGACATTACTTGTCTTCATGGTCATGTTATTTTCCATTGATACTTAAAATCGAAACATTAATTCTGCACTGGTGATCCTTGTTTACGCATAATCCCGATATAGTCTTCGGAAGACGCTTGGCGATAGCGCCGTCCAGCGCTTAAATGCAGTGTTAAAACTTGTTCTATCTGAAAAGTCTAATGCCTTTGAAACCGAATCTACATTCATCCCGTCTTGAACGATATATTTAATTGCGTAATGAAATCGTAAGCTGTCGCGCAGCTGTGCAAAGTTTGCATCTTCCTTTTTTAAACGGCGCTGCAGTGTCCGTTTTGACAACCCGAGATCCTCTGCAATTTCTCCTACTGACAAGTGAGAGCGACCAACACGGTCCCGTAACGCATCGACGACTCGCGCTTTAGTCCCTTCGTGAGCAGGTATCACAGACAAAGCTAAATATTCAGCGTACGTAACAATTTCCGACTTTAGCAGTTCATCTTCCGTCAAGGCTCTATTTTGAAAGTTACGCTGTAGTTGAATCATTGAACGTTCTCCGTACGCCAAAAGGCATTGATTATAATTCTTATATGACTATGCGAGTTTCATATTTCACTAATTATCACGCTTTCCCGTACTTCAATATGTGCTACATTTAGCTAGTGTTTCGAAGCACCATCATCACGATTAGCGCCGTGAATGTACTCTAAGAGACTTATCCTACGGCTAGTCATTCAAATACATTTGCCTGTACTAAATAATTACTTTTTGAAACTCCGAAGCAACTTATTAAGTTCGGACACCAGTTTTTGTTCTAACATTCCTCTTGCCTTATATTTTAGGTTTAGCACATCGATATAAGCAAACGTCGATTTTGGGTTCATGCTGATGTGGTCCTTTAATACCTCCGGTGATTTACTTTCAGCAACCATGCTAGCCATCTCTTCTAATTGATATATGGTCGCTGGCTTTGTTGCTTTTAGACGCGACTTTGACCCTGCGAGTCTCGCGAAAACGATCACACTGCTGAAAATATATAGAATCGTTAATAGTGTAGCAGGCGGCAGCTGTTCCTTATTTGCGATGTTACTTGAGCCTAAAATAAGTAGTCCAAGCGTGCAAATGTAAATTAAAGTTTCACGAATTCTTTTCTTATACTCAGCTGTGTATTTTAAACGCATCTCGACTATCTTTTGGTCTGTGAAAATGGTCGCACTATCTGCTCGCTTAAACAAATCGACAAATTCACCATCATTCGATGCGTCGTTAGCAGCGTAAAAAGCAATTGCTGGCCACGCTGTTATCCCAATAAACGCAATCGCTACCGAACTAAACAAATCATACATCTTGAACTTTCCATTGGGGTTATATGCCTCTGTTCGCCTGGTTATTCAATTGAATAAGTACCTGCAACATTTATTAATCAACTTAACATCCTGACAGCGGTTGCCTCACGGAAAAAGCAGTGTCCGTTAAACAAACAATCACAGGAGCTACCGTTATCATTTCGGACTTTCCTGTCCGAAAATATATTTGTTATTACAAGCCGATAGCTAACTTGATACGCTTAAACAAAGAGCGCCTTGTCTCAACGATTGGAGTTATAAGCCTGTAGTACTCGGACTCGAAATCATTAGCTTTTTGAATATCCTCAAACTCATAGGAAACTCTAACATCTTGACCTAGGCGTGGATTAGCGAGCAATCTTCCCCCACTATTTTTAAACAATTCATACCAAATGTGAAACTGATTTTTACGAATCAATTTTGTAGCTTTCATAGGCAACTCCAGTAAATGCTGTTGAATAGTTAAGTAAAAACTACTGTGAACGTTTGCGTTATATGATTGCTATATGGCTTCAACAGATTAACGTATAATGCTTGCCACTAATCTTCGAGAGGATAAAATCTTATGAAGCTAACAACCATCTGCAACGTGATAATGGCAATTTATTTTTTTGTAGCCATTAATTCCATATTCGTTTACGCAAATTCCCCGGAGAAATTTACATTAATTCTTGTAAGCCTGGGAGGCGTTCTGATCGCGGCAAAACTAAAATCTGTTGCATCTACTTCGAAAAAGGATTGATCCGTCCAGGCAACCGCTTATGGTAATCACGAGGCTGAAGTAAGTTTCATGACGGGCAACCGATACATCTCTAATTGCGCTGCAAACTCACTCAAAAACCGTCAAACTCCTGCAACTTTTCATATTGGTCCGCCGTAAGCATAATTGGTAAAACCGTGAAATTATCTGCCGAACAATCCCAATTGCTCATCGCGTCATCTAGCTCATGCTTCTCTACGATTAGACTGCGGCCACCGTCGATTTCTTTGATTTCGCAATACTCAACTAACTTATAATCCTCGCAATTCGGGTGATGGTTGCTCGGTGGTATTGATTTTAGTTGCTCGTCAAACGTGCGAGCCCACCCTGCACAATTACACATACTTTCTCCTGCGCCGTATACTCGACTTTAATTGAACCTAAATTATTTCGTCTCTATTCGACGCAGCCCTGAAGCGTAACTGGCTACGCTTACCAGACTCTCTCAAGAACCGGGTTAACCGGCACCACAAAATACGAGCACTTATGATTGCAGTATTTAATTGTTTTGCCTTGTTTTCCTAATTCAACTTTCATTTCCCTGACGGCTTGTTTAAATGGATAACCATCACCATCAAATCCACGACCAGTGTTTGAACGAATATGACCTTTTATATTTTCAATGGATGGTCGCAACGAATTGCTTATGCGTTTGGAATCTCTGTTCACGGCATGCGCTCCGAAATCAGCCTATGCTATATCGTCTTGAGCGTTACGCAATTCATTCTGTAAAAAATAAATAGTGCCCTCGTCGTGCGTTGCAGATAGAAACGCGTGCAAAACGCTTGAAACTAGTAACCGTGATTACGGACCGCTGCGCTCTGCCGCGTGATAGGTTAATCTAACTT
Organism: Gammaproteobacteria bacterium; assembly: GCA_004173475.1. Lineage (GTDB taxonomy): Bacteria > Pseudomonadota > Gammaproteobacteria > Pseudomonadales > Cellvibrionaceae > Cellvibrio. The sequence continues at coordinate 104,588 of SEBU01000004.1, read as the reverse complement.
AATAGTTTTTAACTTCGACCTTTTCCATTTCGCCAGTCGGTCAGGAAATGTTTTCGATAATGTCTCCATTTCTTCGTTCATCCTAGGAATACCGTTTGGGAAGATCACGGTGAACGGTATGTAATTGTCTTCAATGAGACTTACATAATCTCCCTCAATCGAACAGTGCATCAATTTTGAAGCGGCTAACTCCATTCCCGCAATGGATTCTAAGCATTCCGTAAGACACAGCAGTGTCAATTGCGCTTCTGAAAACTTGTTTAACTTAAATTGGAACGCTTCTTTTTGGAAGTCATTTAGTGGACCTGCCACTGACTCTACAAGTGAAACAATATTCAGTAGATTAGTGCGCTTAAGCATCTATCAGATCTCGCGCCGATGTCGGATAGTTATTTTGAAAAAATTTGATCAATAAATTCTTCATAGTCGAAATCAAATCTCACGTCGTGCGCCATTGCCAGAATAGATTCATCCTGAGTTGAAAGAACATAGTTTTCGACAGGCTTGAAAAAACACAGCTATTTAATCAGAGTAACCTATTTAATCACACTAACTTGTTTGTCATGTTCTTCTTTCAGCTCGCACTCCCGCACGAAAACCTTTATTTGATAATTCGTCAGCGCGCCGTTTTTATAGCTTGACGATAGAATCTGATCCTTAACGCACTTATTGCTGGATGCTTTTAAAATTGCTGTCTCGCTTGCGTCGAACGATTCGTAAATCGTTTGAACGAACGCTGCAATAAACAGTAAAATACAGATCGCTATGAGAGTAACTATCGACTTTCCTAAAAAGGAAAACTTAGTACCTTCATCTTTCACCAAGGCTTCAAGCATTAAAGCAACTCCTATTTAACGATTTATTAACTGCTGAATCTGAAGTAGTCAATGCTAACTACGACTTCTCGATACCATACTCGATGTGGTTCTCTCCGAAAAGCACATCGTCTGCAAAATCCGCCAAAACCTGCTTTGCACCTTCTACTGAAATTGGGGCGTCTACCAGCCAGCCAGCCCACCTGTTAAATGAGTAGTTAGAGTAAACGGCCTCCCCTTGCGCTAGCGTAATCTCATAGCCGTAATCGCTTAAGGCAATTTGAAAGCTTGATGCAGTTTCCACGCGAGAGGCATCAACATCTTCATCTTTATATTTAATATCTTGAACGTCATCAATGATATATTGCAATCCTTGCAGCAGCTTCTGCGGAAATAGTTCTTTCGCTTCAATACGCTTAATGTTCATATGTTTTCCTTCTAAGTGAGATAATTGTTAAGGCTGTATAGACACCCCATCATTACGCACTGAGCGATGCGCCCTCTAGGGAGCTGTTCAAGGAATCCGACTTCAAAAATGTTTCGAAAGTCGTTTGCCGCGTCAGTTCACGAGATGATTGGGCATACTCATGTAGTCTGGTTAGAAAGTTTTCAGGATATTTTCGCCACAACTTATGCATTTTATTAAAACCTAGTATTAGTGCTATTAGGTAGCACAAAATCAAATGTGCGGTTAGGTATTGTAAAAAAGTTAAGTGGACTGGTAAAAGATTGATAATAAGAAGCGGCGCGAAATATCCCAAATACTTTTTCTTTCCTTCGATACCAACCGAGAGAGAGTGAAATAAAAGGATTCTAAACACAACCAATCGATTCATAGACGTTTCACTTTATAAATGGAGAAAATACGATGAAACAAAATGTTCCTCACGGATAATCATTGCTCCGACCTGAACGATTTATGCATTAGGATTAGCTAGGTGCCTGTTCGCATCTTCAATTGTTCCAAACGACGGTGTACTTCCATCTTCCGGAATCGGAGAGGAGCCATCAACAACGTCCTGAATCCAAATGGTGTGGCCCAGCCGTACCGAATCGTGTCCATGCTCTGTCCGCACCCTCCTTAGTAGGTCTAAGGCTAAAGCTTTTTTACTTTTAGATTCAGCGTAATCCACGGCGTAATCAATGTAGCCTTCATCCGCTATTTCGCATAACTTCTTTGGCCACCAATTCTTTTTTATCCAGCGAATCGTGAAAAAAACAACTAGCCCTCCGGTGCAGGACAGTAGCGAGTACATAATTAAACTGGTGTCGTACATACGCAAGATGTCTAAGCTCATTTTCAGAGTTGTTAACACGGTTTATTAATGTGTCCAAATATCCAGTGCCTGCAAAACTCCTGGCAATATCCAGAACCTCATAGGCAACATTATTGAGTGTATTCGAGCCCTTGATATGATGGAAGTATCACGTTTTAAGGACCATTTTGGAAAACTGCCTGCGATATGACGATCTAAAACTTGCATGTAGATTCCCTGACGATTCCAGTATCAACGCGGATTCCTGTCAAATCAGTTGCGGCGGCACACATGCGGTACTTGATGCCACCAGTGCCAATTAAAACGAGGGTGATCGCGTGACATTTTTCAATACTGTGTTGTATAACCAAGCGAATATCCAGTAATATTGGCTTGTCGCACTCTGTTGCCTCAACGAAGCTGATCGTTTGAATTCAGCATTACCTTAACCCTGACGGGCTTTCCCGTTAGGGAAGGCACGTCTTTTTCGGAGTGCCTTATATGTTAGCCAAAAATACCTGGTTACCTTTTATGCCTAGCTTCGATATTCACTACAGCGATTCTGAGACTCTTCCTGACCGCATTAATGCGGCCGCGGCAGAGCTGTCTTTGACACCAGAGGAACTGATTAAGAGAGTATTGGACGAAGCCTTTCCTTCTGGCGATTCTTCACCATCTATGCCGGCAGATTCCTTACAGGGGTTTCTGGCGGCTAACGGTGCGGTAAAACAATAAAACCATTTTATTGATCGTCAGATAGGGAAATCCCCATGAATATTACCAAACTTGTTGGTTCGGTTATCTATGCCTGGTTTCCGGACCATACTTCGTCGCTACGTCCTGGACAAAAGTTCAGACCGTGTTTAATTGTCGATATTGACCTTGATTCAAATAAAGTTTTGCTTGCGTACGGCACCAGCCAGCAAACAGAACGTCAGGATCGTGGGCAATTCACTATTAAGAAGTCCGAAATGCCAAGTCTTACGAAGGATACAAAGTTTTCTCTTTGTTCCCGTTTGTGGCTGCCAATCACTGCAGAGTTCATTTACCGCAGCGCTAACGATCCTCGCATCGAAGTATGTGGGCAAGTTCCGCGCTCAATGGCTACGCGCCTACTCCGCGCATTAGAGGAGGCGAACAATATTTAGCTCAATGTCAGTCGAAAACGGGTGACGCTGTTTTCTAGAATCTGTTAGTTGTACGTTCGTTTCTGCTTCAGCAACCGCACTCCATAAATAGTGGCCGTGCAATCAACTATCCCTGGGGGAATCATCCCCATGGGGGTGGTATCTCCCTTTAATTCCCTTAACGGAGATACTCATGTCTATTTTAATCGTGAACCAAATACAAACCGCATTTCACAACGCGTTTCAGTCATATAACGACGATGATTTTGCGAAAGTGATCCAGGAATTCATTCAAGAACCTAGCGTTTACACTCATCAGGAAAGCTGTGCTTTTTACGAAGCATTTGATTGTGCAGAGTTTTTCCTGAACTCCAAAAATCAACTCATGCGTAATATTGCGTATGAGGTCTTGAGGTTTAAGAGAAATGTTGCGTTGAAACAATTAATTATGGATCGAACAAGCGGGAAACTAGAAGGGCTAGAACTTTCCAACAAGGATGGAACATTTTTTTGCGTCTTTACACACGAAACGTATGAGGGCGCAAGAGATCTTGTTAGAGCAACCTGGTTTAGCGCACAGGGTTTTCGAGGCCACATTAACGCTCGAAACTGGAACGAACTACTCGACGAAGTTTTTAATCGAGGCTACGTGACTGAGGCTCCAGGGATTTTAGATGCATTGTCCAAGAGTGCAGCTTTTATTCAAGGCAGCGCGGTAAAGCAGCCAAAGGTTGAGTGGTTATCTTCGGCAACTTACCCCGAGAAAACTGCGCACTAGTAACGCGCAGTTGTTAGACAAATAAAACCCCAGACCGGGGTTTTATTTGCAACATTTCAATTGGTGGCTGTAAGTCCAATTCTGTCAAGCTCGGAACAAGAATCCAAATTTCAAATAGGAGTCATTATGCCCAATCTAAAAGAATTGTACGTGCAGATGAAAGACTTAATCATACGAAAGTCTGCGTATAAGAGAGCAAACGACCTGCATCACTTTTACGTTATGTCTGGCCAAACTGATGTGCCATTCCCTTTACTAGAGCGAATCGTTTTGCGCGCTAGGATCTGGTGCCTCGGTAGAATTTTGCTAGCGTCACATGGATATTCGAAATGGAATGTGCCTGAGATGTGAAATCTCACGTAGAGTAATTCCAGTCACGCTAGCAAAGAAGTCTTATACAGATTTTGGTAGCCAAATAATTTTGACTTCTTGAGCTGCCTTTGTTCATCTCTCAAATCAATTATTAAAACCCAACGCAAAGCCAATTCGGCTCTGCCTCCATTTCCTTTCGGAGTAATATATGTCAAAACAAAAACCAGAAGATAAAACAAGTCATGAGGGCAATTTCCACAAGTTGATATCCAAACTTGTAGCAAACCCTGTCGCTTCACCAGATGATCGAGATGAAATATCTATGACTCCGGCATCTAGTGCTCATAACGCATACGTTCCATCCACAAATCCACTGGTTTCGGAGTTTTGGGAAAAAATGAATTTGCAGGACGGTGATCCTGGTTTTGCGGATTTGGAGGATGACGAACTTTATCGAACAATGTGCGCACTATATCGACTTGGTGCAGTTACTTATTTAGCCTACCAACGAACGGCTCTAACGGTTGAGGAGCTTGACGCTTTAAAAAATGCGTTTAGCAACGGAATAGCGCATGGCATTGAGTGCGCTTCATAGTCGTTTCTAAAATTTCAAGGAAAGTCCACTACCTCCTTTGAGATCTTAAACTCTTGGTTCGAATCGTCTCTAATGGATGACTAGCGCCATACTCAATAAATATCCAATTAATCGCATATTGAAGAGAAGCCCATCGGGGCAATGCCTCCTCAATTAACTATGGAGTACGTTATGTCACAACAATATCAATTAGCGAAGCAATGTCGAGAAGAAGGTTTCAATTCGTTCTTATCTGAACTTGTTGCTAACGCGATGGCTTCGCTAAATGAACGCAGCGATACGATTCTGAACGAAATTCGAGATGCGCACGACGCTCGAATGTGGCAGTTCGAGTTAAGAGAAGACGCTCTCGAACGTGATCGAATTATTGCTGACGGTCTTCACCCCCATTCTTCTTTCAACAACTGGTGGGATAGTTTGAAAAGTGAAGAAAGAGAAAGCTGGAATGATTCATACCAAAAGTTTCAATACGGTACGAATGGTGGCGAAGAATTCCACGGTTGCTTCCAACTAGCCGTAATCAACTTTCTCCATTCGCGTGACGAATATTACAAGACTCCGTTTTGCGCTTTTTGCGATAGTAGACACGCAGAACCAGGATCATGCATGAAATCAAATCGTTCGAAACAGGCTGATGAGATTGAATGCAGGTATCACCTATCCATTATTGGTGATAAGCCCTGGCAATATAACGGTATTGAGGTGCATGGTGTTCGTGATATTCATACCGATCAAGATGACAGGGAGGGCACGTGCTTTGAAATCGACGATGACGACCCGGAACTTTATAGTGTTTACTTGCACTGTGTCGCAGGCGGTATCGATTGTGTCGGCGATTTTAGCTTACTGTTGGACGCTAAAAAGTATGCGCGTGACCTTGAGTTGCTTTACTCTTGGCCATCGTATACTTTTTGTAATGAAATCCGACCGAATTAACTATAAGCCCACTTTTTAGTGGGCTTTTTTTTACTCGTCGCGAAGACGCCTTCGATTTATTGCGGAGCAAAAACCACCATGATTCCCGACGACCGTTAATCTACAAATGCTGTCGGCTGAGGTTCGATGCTTAGGCAATCATTGCAGCTATAAATACTGAACAAGATAGATTCGATCAAATGGGGTGCGAACACCGGCTTACAGCTCATATTTACCACGTCTAACGTAGTTATTATTTTGCAAACTTTTGAATCACTTTCAAACGGCGAATATTCAGAGTCTGAGGAAAGATTGAATTCAATTTTAATCAGCTCTTGGATAACGTCAGGGTCATTATAGTTCTCCTTTAGTCTCACTAAATGTACGTGCGTGGGCTCCTTGCTAAAAATTGAGTACTCGACTACTACAGCGTAAAAAGGTGATTGCTTTTCGATTAACAGTACTTTTCTAAAGACATCAGTTGGCCAAGGGGCCACATTCTCAAAATTTCCTAATTTACTACAAATTTCGCGAACCTTTAGATCGTCAGCATCTGGTTTTATTTGGAATTTGAGCGCTGAGAAATAATTATCGCCAGATGTGTTGTAAGGACTCTCCTCGTGATTCACGTTGCCTCGATTTTGCAGAACTTTGAAAACGTTTTGTATTGGAAATAGTGCCTCGTGCACTTTCACCCCGTATATGTAGGACCAGAGTTGGTCCAGATTAAAGCAGCGCTCGGTTTTCGCTAAATAGCCTGATTCAAAAAGAGCCTGCACCATTGCCAGGTAGCTGCGATTTTCCTTATCATCGGCCATGGCTTTCATTCCGTCTAAAACTGAATCTTTCATCTCGTGCGCAACGCGCGATCGCTCAACATATTCAGAACTGCCGGCGCTTATCAAACTCTCCACAGACGCGTTAATCAAGTTTCTCATTCAGTTATCTTCTCTATTTAAAAATTCACATATTTTTAAATATATCCCACTCGCTTTTAGATGCAAGATTGAAGAATGAGCAAATGTTTTGTAAGCCTGTTTTTTTATCCGTAAACCATTGACTCGATTTTATTTCAAATGAACGCCGGTAGTTATTCAATTTCCTCAGTTCCATTTTAGTAAACCACTCCAAGAATTTACCCGCTTCTTAAGTTGCATCTTTTTTGCTATCGCTTAATTTAGGCGCTTCATTAATTGCCAGTTAGTAGAGGTAGAACAAATGGGTGCAACACTTATTCGCAATCACAAAGTGTTCAAAATCGATCAGGGAAAAACTGACGATTGTAGTTTGTCAGGGATTGAGATTGTTATTGTTGCGTCTGAACGATGCTCGAAGAATTGCGATCCGCACATATACAAAGCCGGTATTGAATTCATTGGAACTATTGATCTTTTCGAAAACAGCTACCTCCCTAAAACTTCATATTTCTATAATGACGGCCTGTCACAATCCTCAACGCTTAAAGATGGCTCGGCTTTCACAAAGCACATAAAAAAACTGCACGACAAGGCTGAGACATTAACAGTAAATGATCTGCACTCTATGGGCTATTACGGCTACAGCTGGCCAGTTGAACAGGTGATTAACATTGATGACCGCTCTAACCTAAAAACCTTCTCCTACTGGCTTGGTACACGTTGCGGCGCACCTATTACAAGCGGTGACGACGTGCTCAGGATGGTCTGCGAGGCCGGACAAATTCTCTGCAGTGAGAAAGAAAGTAATATTTGGATGTCTTGCTTGTGGAGTTTGGACCTGGAGCAAGCAGCAAAGCTTCAGCAAGCAGAAAACGGCTCACACTTTCAAGTTTTCTAACTAACAGAATCGTTTTTCAGAAAGCTTCTTCTTTATGGCAATTCAGCTTTGTGGGATGCCATGGGTGGATTGAATAGCCTCCATTCCACGCCTCAGGAGATGTCTATGATCTGAGGCGTTCAAGAAGTTTATAAGCTGCGTCTGTGGGCGTGATTGCTGATACGCTCGCATTCTTGTCTATTGCAAAACGGTCGCTAGCGTGCCCTACTCCGACTATCACGAACACCCCCAGCGTGACCAGCGCGCCAACAGCATCTGCAGCTTTATTTGACTTGAATGCGTTAAAAGATTCATGGTCGATATCCCCCCCACCCCTAACGATTACAACAGTATCGTTGCGTCGAGCACCGAGAGCAGCAATACAGTCATATAGCCCGGTCTCGGCTCTGGATTCGAAGAAGCAGTGCTCTAGAGAAACCTTCCCCTCACATATCGTAGTGAAATCTTGAAAACCTTTGCTCGTCTTCGAGCCGGATAAAACGTAAATCTTTGCTTCTGTGCGCCCATCTTTTACGCTGACGACTGTTGGAGCGCTGGGTTTATGCAACGGCACGGCATTAAACATGCTAAATATTTGGTGTGCAGGTACAGGAATCTTATACACGTCGACTTCATTAAATCTGGTTCGCATCTCGAAGATGCGTGACTGTTCTAAGCTATGGGGAAATACTGTTGGATTTAACAAACCATCCAGTGAGGTGCTGCAACTGCTAAAAGTGTCTGAAGCAAAGTGGACGTCCCATGCGTCTAAAATCTTCCTTTTAACATCATTCACCTCAAGACGATGGACGGACTTTATCTGGTGTAATTTAGTCTCAATCCATGCATCGGCAAACTGAGTAAGGCGCAATATGTTCTTACGAGTTTTTTGGTCTGGCTCTGAGCATAAAGCGCACTCACATGTTTTGCTCCCTGAATGTCCGCAATGTTCGCATCCTGTGTCGCACTTAACTGAGTGTTTACTGCTTTTCGTAAAACTTAAATTCGTAGTTTTCCCGCAAGACTCGCACACGTGGTCTCTAATGATTTTCGGATGCGAGGCGTAAACCCCTATCCTCCTGAGATGTTTCACGATGTGTTGATCGCTTTTGTTCGACCAATAATAAAACGTGTACGCTGTGAACTGTATTTCACTTGGCAACGACGGGATTAGGCCTGGCCAATTTCCTGATTCAACGTCGACATCGTGCGTTGAAAGTTTTTCCCTGCATGTATGCAATATTTTTTCGATCGCATCTTTCGATTCGTCTCGATTAAGATCCCAACCCTTCCCCCGATAAGACGGACGTTGATAATGCATTGCGTTAGGTCCGGTCGTCCGTGCGCCCGGCAATCCATCAAAAAGAATAGCGTTCGCTTCAGCTATAGGAAAGAGCAAGCTTTCCCTTGCCCGTGATGCGTTTTGTTTCATAGTTAATTCGCCGATTGAAAGCCTGATGATTAAGCCTAACAAATTTCTGGTGCCGTACGCTGTCAGTCTTGCCATCACTTTGGGCACTAAAGCCGATCAAGGACGTTCCTACCGTCTCTTTTGAGCCTATGGTGACTGCGCTGGCCCAACCGCGCGTACAGCAAAGTGGTCATTTTAACGTAGCAATTCCAGAAAAGGCGCGGCTAATTTTGCATTCACACTGTCGCTGGATCTTCTATCCCTCGTTTAGGGGCCTAAGTCGTTATCGAGCGGCTTAAACCGCCCACCCTCTATTGATCAAGGAAATCGCGCATATGCTGACTGAAGATTTATCCGTATTTCCTGTGGAAATTCGAAACAAAGAATTAGGAACGAAGGAAGTACAATCTGTTCGGATCGAATTGAGCGAAAACATTGGCAGTAAGATTTTTACGGGCCTAGAGCGAAGTGATTGGTTTAAAGGATTGGAATGTACTATGACCGTTGCACAAGCAAAGCATCTTCATGGTCTATTAGGTCGCTGCATACATTACATGGAAGCTCTTGAGGGGAAAGGATCAAATAATGTTGAGAGATAAGCGATGTTCTGGCCTAGCCCGGTTTAAGTCCCTTCAACTGCTACAGAACTGGACGATTTATTCGCCGGTGGTCTACCCCTCTACACTTGTATCGCCAATAGTCGGTTCAAATCAAAATGCGATACTTCTCGTCGAGCTTTGATGGAAGTAGTCGCATTAACGTAGCAATTTCGGAGTAACCGCCATTAGAGTCCGCCCCATAATGTTGGCCATTGATGAGGTTCGCTCAGCAATCAAAAAAAACATGTTCTGTTAAAGACGTTTCTAAGCTAAGCCAATTATGCGCATCCTCAAGAGTACGTTATGAAGACAAAAGTAAATACCTACGCTGTTTCAGTCGCTGTCAAAGTTTTATCGTGTGTTCAATTGAAAATTACAAGTATTGGGCGCGAAGACGCAACGCAATTACTATTGGGTATCAAAATTTCACCAGAGCAATTTCGACAGCTTGAAGTGGAATCAACCAACTTGCAGTGCCGTCTCGCAACTGAACCGCAACTTCGAAATAGGGTAAGTTTGCGTTCAGAGAAAACGTTGGAGCAGTATGGATATTCTTACCGTGGCGCTATCTGAATTTGAATATTGCTCAAACAAGTCTGAAATAAAATAATTGAACTAACGGAAAATTTTCACCGAAACTTAGCGAGAGGAGTCTGCTCCACCAATCGATAATTTATTTCCGGCGTCACTCAAGCTTCAGCCAGTTCGAAGCATCGTGCGGACAGAGTTCCCACAATTAATTTGGCGTCTTTATTTGAAACTTTCGACTTTCGATTACGTGTTTACGACGTGTGATTTTGCCGGAACCGATGTTGCGCTTTTACAAATTCATCGTAGGTTTACATAACTACCAGATGCATAAAGGGCAGAAGCGATGAACGCACAACAAACTTTCAATCCAACTATCAACTACTCATTGCTCAAGGATGGAGACGCTTTCCGCGCCCCTCTAAAAGACATTGACCCCGTGCCTTGGGGAAATGTCAGATCCAGCCGTGACCCTGAAGCCTTCAAAGAGCTTCGAGCCGCAATCAAGTCCGCAAACGGAGTTACTCAGGGAGTAACCGTCAGAATTAATCCTGACGACCCGACCCGACTACAATTGATAGCCGGTTATGGCAGAGTTGAAGCTTCTAATTTGGATGGTTACATCGACATTCCTGCGGTGTTCAAAGTCGCCGATGATCGACAATCCTACGGCATGATGATGACCGAAAACTTTGCGAGAGAAAAACTTTCAATCGCAGATGAAATTGTTGCTGCTCAAAAATTTGTTAGTTACTACAACTCTGATTACGAAGCCGCTGCTAATGCTTTGAATTGGTCGGTCAATAAACTTAGAGGCAGGCTGCTGCTAAATCAATGCACGGAGACTGTGCGGGACGCATTGCGACAGGATTTAATTAAAATCGGACACGCAGAAATTCTGTCTGCCTTCGTGCCAACTTTACAAGACGGAACTCTCGCCACAATAATTTCCGAGAAATGGAGTATTGAATATTTAAAAGAACGTGCTGGTCGCGCAAATAGAAATCTTCGTACTGCAATTTTTGATGTTTCCAGTTGTGCAGGCTGCCCACACAACAGCGACGTTCAAGCCGATATTTTTGTGAATACGGTAGGAAAAGCGAAGTGCAATAATCTCCCCTGTTTCAAGGAAAAAACTGACATCGCATTAGCACTTAAGAAATCAGAACTTGAGGAGCAGTTTGGTGTTGTACTAATGGCAATAGAAAAGCCTCTATCAGATAGAAATACAGTGAACGAGGAGATTGTTGGGTCAGGGCAATTTATTGGCGGGTGCACGGGTTGTCTTAGCAATGTTGTAATCTTAACGGATGGAATCAATTCGAACGCTGGGGAGGTTGTTCACAACCAGTGTATCGATACGGACTGTTTTAGAAAAATGAAAGTCGCATTTTCTGCTCAGCAAATATCTGAGAGTGCAGATGCTAAAAATGTTTCTAAAGATGTCAGCAAGAATACGCCAACCAAAGTGGCTAGCGTAAACAAAGCAACCAAACATACGCTGAAAGAAAACGTTGTAACTCAAACCACGACCGCAGCAGTTTTGGAGAATAATAAATCTTTACTTCGCTCATTGGCGGCTTCGCACTTCGATACAAATTCGCATTTCATGGAAGCCGTTTGCGTTTCTGCTCTTATAGACCATGCTGGCTTTTCATCAGAGGCCAATACTTTGTTCAAATCAGTCGTAACTACAGAAATATCAACTTCGTTTAACAAGAGAGTGATTGACCTTTTTGCATTGACCTCCGAGAAACTAAATCAATTGAAAACGCTGTGTTACTCAATGTATTTGAAAGATAGCAAAAACATGTCGACTGACCCGCGAGCACTGTTAATTAATGCTTTGTCGTTAGACGTTAGCGGCAATGCGATAGCTGTCAGTGGTTGGTCGCCCACTAAGGAGAATCTCAACGCATATCTAAAACAAGGGCTGATTGGTATCGCAAAAACGTCAGGTTTTGAAAATCATTTTAACTCTCTGAATGGTGAAAACGCATTCGATAAAATCGCGAAGAAGCCAAAGACAGATCTTATCGATGCAATTTTGAATACGCAATTTGACTGGTCTATGTACGCACCTGATGACTTCATAAAGTGTCTGAAATAACTTTCCTCTTAAACTAAATGAGTAAACGCAATGATCGAAAATCTTTTCCAACTTGTACAATCAGCGGGTGTTGAGCGACTGCATTTGTCCATTCAACCCTCAAAACGTGAACGTGTGGCCGTGTGCATTCAATGCATCCTCGGTGATGAACCGGACAAGGCTACTGAAGACCAGCAGTCTCTACGTCAAGCTTTATCTGTTCCAATTATCATTGAAGGAATCGCAGGTGAGGTTGATGCCAAGCTAGATGTAATCTTGAATGATTACGTGAAAAAGGCAGTACCGTTATCCGACAGGCTATTAACAAATGCTGACCAAGTTAAGCGTGAGCTGTCCAAAGTTAGCGCGGCCAATCTAAAGGAAAAAGCTAAAGTGCCAGAAGCGAAAGCGGATGTAACCTCTGGTCTAGACCCTACAGATGACGACAATGATTCTGAGTTCGCATCGTCAGACGCAACAAGTCTATAGGAGAATTTATATGGCTCAACTCAATACTTTGAAGCGTGTATTCGTGGTAAACAGTACCCGTCTTGATGACCCCGCACCTGGGGCACCTTTAGCTACAGCGACACGTCTCCTGTCCCAGAACTACCCCCAGTTTCGATGGACAAACGTGTTTGAAGAGGACGGCGTCGTGGTGGGCGAAACTTTAGAATACAGATTAAAGCTGCCGCCCCCGAAAGTTAACGGGTAAGTTCAGGTGAAAGAAATGTCAAAGACAGATGCTGTGGAGAGATTAAGCGAATGGCTAAAACAGTGCGAAACAACGAGTGTGAACATGGTGCGATGCAGAGAAAGGATCACTCACCAAAAGTTCGGATATCGCAACGTGCAGGCCGCCCTGCAATCCGCGGCAACGGTGCAAGTTCACATATTGCCCAACTCGCATATCCCTCCGCTGTAACGCTTCCAGTCACGCACCTTATGGCGGGGACAGCGATTCGCGTTCCTAAGTCGATAAAAACGATGTACGGCATCGGGGACTATCCGATAGATGGCGGCCTGCTCAAATCCGCTGACGCATTGGAGGGTGTCATATCAGCCGGAGTTCGGCACGAATGGATCTCAACGGATGCCGTAGAACACATGCTCTCGTCCTTTAGGACAGCTAGTCCTGAACAGTCTCGTGCAGCCTTCTCACTTGCTAATGAGGCGCTAAATCGGATTGACGAACGCCTTGGGCAATTGACCAATCGTAGTAAGGACTCTCTCGAAAAACACAAGACGTCCATAAATGGAGAGCGTGCAACCGTCGCTCTGTCAGAACATTCTTCCAGTTGGGAAAATGTTCTGTGTCCAGCTACTTACGACGATGAAACGATTTCAGAGTTTGACGTTAATCGGACCGGCTTGATCGCGTCTGAGTCCGGTCTATGCGTCATGTTTAGCGAAATATGTTCTGAAACCGACGATGTTCTGGCGCAACAGATTGCACAGTTTGTTCATTTTTGCTGTGAGCTTTCCTTCCACGCATCGAGTATCGACATGGTACTTGACGGTGGAATGAAATGGATGACCATCGGAGAGTTTGCTGATTTAAAACCGCAAGACGAAAAAGCACTTTCGCGAGCTGCTCATGACGAGGAGGACTTACTCCAAACTCTTAGGGAAATTATGGGTGATGACATTGAAGATGAAATGTATATTTCGGTGGAGACCTTGGCTGATTACTACAGAAGTGTACAACGAGCAAATGAGTTAAAGAAAAAAATTAAACCGTTGTCAAAAAGTAACGTTAAATCGTTCCTTAGAGAAATAAAATTAAATGAATTAACACCACGTTGGTTGATTGTTGCAACCGAAACATTATTAGAAAATTGTGATTGGACGATCAACTTAAAAAATTATGTCGAGTTCACGGGACATATTCCTTTCGAATTTACAAAGCCATTCGCTTGCGGTCTTCCCATCGAAGAACATCTGTTCACATCGTTACACGAGACGTTTATGCACGGGGAAGAAGCTTTGGTTTCAATGAGCGTTCCATTCTGTAAAGAAACACCTCAAATACTTGCAAATTTGGATTTGGGTGAGAGGCTACTCATGTTCGTTAATGAAGTTCTCTACCCTGAAGTTCCAGAGGAGGTTTGATAAAATGGTTGCTATATCCAGTATGAATTCTCAATATGCGCCAAGCATAGTCAAACCAGAATTCGCAGTAGTTTTCTATCAAGACGGCAGCAGCAATAATGTCGTGTGTGCGACTCGACATAAGATAAATCCCGATACCAACTCTCTGAGCATTGGAACAATCGTTTCACCTTCTCAAATTATCAAATGTTTCGCTAAACTGAATGTCGCAAAGTATGAAAGGGAAATAAATTGCATCCCTCAGTCAGTGCTGTTCGAATCGGACGAACTTATCGTTTGGCACACAAAGCGCTTTGTAGGTGAAATGTGGTTTCGGCATGGCAAAAAACCAGAGTGTTTGACCGTAGAGTGGCCGCCACTTTTATTTGCCGCATCTAAAACTACTCAATCAATGCACGTGTTTGCCTTGAGTAGTAATTCCCGACCCACTATGGACACTCGACTATTAAATGCGCCACTGATGAATATAAATTCTCGCGGATTGCTTTGCCAAGGCACTGCATCACTACCCGCAGTAATTACAACGGATTCTATCGAGGAATGTGAAGCGACTTTATTCGATTCACAGTTTACGCATGTGAATCACGAGTCAACTTTTAGACATAAGACAAACGATCAAAAGCATTTTAGGTTTTGGAAGAGTCACGCACAAACGCGTGCACGAAGCGCGAAGCGATTGGCCGGTAGTAGCATGAGTAATGCTGACATTACCTTGCGTGATTTTATTCAGGGGCATAGTCATGCATAAATTAAAAATACCTCAGCAGTGGCTCAATAAAAAATTAAAGATCGCACTCATTGGATGTGGCGGCACGGGTAGTGAAATGTTCGATGAACTTTTCCGCATCCACTCATTACTGATAGCACTTGGGGGTGATGGATTTGTTCTAACGGCATTTGATCCTAAAACTGTGACCCATGCGAACATTGGACGCCAACGGTTTTGGCCGTGTGATGTTGGGTTCAATAAAGCAGAGGTGTTAGTTTCGCGAGTAAATAACTTTGGTAATACGACGTGGAGTTTTCAAAATGAAGACTTCGATATCGAACAGGTGGAAGAATTTAATTTGATCATCACGTGCGTTGATAGTCCAGACGTGAGAGCGGCTCTCGGTAAGAAAGCTTCCAAGTTGAACCAAGTTAAGAAATCAGTGCATTCTCGTTCAATTCCTTCGCCAACGTTCTGGTTAGATTGTGGCAATGACGCATCTCAAGGAAATACAATATTAGGCCATTTTTTGCTTGGTGACGCACCCCTGCGAATTCCAAATGTATATGACCTTTATCCTGTTCTCGACAGCATGGATGTCAAAGATGAGCCGTCATGCTCGACTCTGGCGGCGCTCGAAAAGCAGGATTATGGAATCAATCGTAGCGTTGCTCGCGAGGCGGCAAATCTGCTTTGGCAGTTTCTTCGTCATGGATCTCTAACTCACCATGGCAGCTACATCGACATTAAGGCCGGAACCGTAACTCCGTTAATGATTGATGAAAAAATTTGGAAAAGTTTTCGTGAGTGTGCGTAAAAACTTCGCTAATAGACCAGCTATCGGAATTATATTTAATGAAAAACAATGATGACAGTGTAAATTTTGCGAAGTCAGTTTCGTATGGGCATTTATCAGCAAATGGTTGGGATTTGAAAGGATTCAACCATTTAACTCCGTTCGATTGTCATGTTGCTTACGTGAACGATTTGAGATTCTCCTCGCTGCAATTGTTCACAATACGCCAAACGGATTTCGACAGTCTCAAACTCATAGAAAATGTTAGCTGTGAAATTCTTGCCGGAGAATTGGCTTCAATACTACATGATGTACACGTTCAAAGAACTTCAGCGGAGAGCGACCCTCGTTTAGCCCCTTCGATTGTAAATTATATTAAGCGGTGTGAGACCTATCGAATTTGGCAGTCGAAGGCTGCTGCTTCGGAACGAATGCATCTTGTACTGAATGTTTACGCGATTCCGGGTGACCTTGCAATGGTAAGACCTGTAATTATCTCAAGTTCTTATCTCTATATACACCCTACTGAGATACTGCAAGTGTCCAGTCAGGCTGAGGCAATTGATAGGCAGCGGCACCCAGATATATGCCCACGACGAAATTGCTAAGATTTTGTCTCGATTCACCGTTTTGGGTGGCAGTCTCGTAAGTTTCTATTTTAACAACTAGGTTAATGTGCAGAATCCTTAATCAAACCATTGTTCCCGTCCTGAGATTTAATTGATTATGCCCGGTGTTAATAAGGTCATTTTGATAGGTAATGTAGGTAAGGATCCTGACCTAAAAACATTACCCGGCGGCGGCTCGACCACAACCGTGAGCCTTGCTACTTCTGAAACTTGGAAGGATAAAGTTACCGGCAAGCCCCAGGAGCGTACAGAGTGGCACCGTGTAGTGTTTTATGACCGTATGAGTGAAGTCGCTATATATCTTATTAAGAAGGGAAGTAAAATCTACATCGAAGGGTCGCTCCGCACTCGCAAATGGACTGGCCAGGATGGTAGTGATCGATACACCACAGAAATTCTCGCCGCTGAAATGCAGCTTCTCGACACTAAGCCTGTCACGAATGAAACTTCTATAAATGGTGGCGGCTTTATGGACGCCGAGAGCGAGTATTATCAGATTAAATGACCTTCACGACGGAGTAAGCCAGTGACATTCGAACCAAAAGCCCTTGAGCGAGGATGGATCAAGCGGTGCTCAGTTGGCGCTGTAAAACTTGCGATTCGTTCACCATTATTGTGGTTTGTCCTGTATATCTGCGCGCCGGTCCTAACGTATTACGTCCCCTACCTCCCATTTACAACTTTTGTTGCAGGACTGATTCTTATATTCGGCACTTTGTTATGCTTTGCGAACGATCATCTTCAAAGGTACGGCTTCTCCGCATACCTTTCATTGTTGCTAATCAAGCCCCAACCGCTAATACTAATTCTGATCGCTTCTTTTGCAAGTATGTTTATATTTACTGAAAGCGCTACGCTGCAACTTGAGTCACCTTCTGCGGCCCTCCTCCGCTTCGGTTTAGCGATTATGTCCCTCTACGTATCGGTGATATTGGCCTCACTGATAATCTTGATTTTTTTTGATCTACCTATGACTTTGTTTAAGTTTTACAAGTCTCGTGGAAAAGCCGACCATGGCTCAATAGAACCATCTATCAATGGGAAGTTCGCTGCATTTGCACTTCACCTATGTGTCGATACCCGTTTAAGCTGGAGGGATGCATGTGACATGAGCGATAAAGGCATGGCTGTTCTGAAGCTGACACAGAAAATGATCTTGATTGCTCCAATCGCGTTTCTATTCGTATTTCCTCTCTTATGCGGTTTCCTGATACCTTTCTTTTACTTACTGTACCGAGAGCTATTCTGGCAATCGGGCCTGTCAACAAAAGAAGCCTCTCTCGCTCCGGCAGCCTTAAGTTGATAAATCAAATAAAAATTAGCGGTAGAAATGGCTTGAACCCCTCCCGGCGAATGTAAAGTTGAAATTCTTGAAATACATTTCAAAAACGCTCTCGAGCCTGAAAAGTTAAGGCTTGGGTTGTGTAAATTAGTTTGGTAAGTGATTCATCGATCTAACAACGTATAGCAAAAAATAGGAAGAAAAATGAGTTTAGCTGCCGGAGCCTTTGTACTAACTGCATTGCTAGCAACACTGTACCTTTTGTACATAGGCATCAAGCCGTTTTTCATTCCGTTTAGCGCATTCAAGGTGATTTGTTCTATAGGAAAAAAAGCGTCGATATCGGAGAACTTTGATTTCTTTAAAGGCAACTTCAAGTACGAATATGTGGACGAACGATACAACAAATGGCGACGTCAGCTTAAGGGCAGAGACTCGTTAACCGAATCGGAAAATCTCGCTTTGCAGAGACAGACATTGAGAGAAATAACGGCGGAAGCAAAAAGGCGCGGAATTGACTGAATGCAGATGTGGGCGAAGGTACGACGAAAGTGTACGCGTGCACGTGGTACTTTCATCAATGGTGATTGTTTCAACTATTGCATGATGGCTTCAACACATTCAATGGTATTTCCCTCAAATGCAATCAACTAACATCGTCCTTCTCACATGCATAACAGTCCTTGCCGCTGCGTTAATTTTGCTTTACCGATACCATGTTCAATCACGAAAAAAATCAGCGGTGTTAGAAAGCAAGTTGACTCTGGAGCTAACGCAATCCCTTCTCGAACTCCGGCGATATCGTGACTTTGCAGAAGAGATATTGCCATACATTGGCACATATCCGAATTGGAAGGTGCTAATCGAATTTAGGGAGCTACTTATCGCTGTGCGCACCGACCGTCTCCAATACGTTCAATATCACCTTTTAAATATTGATTCATTCCTAAATCGACTTTCTAGTGCAAGTCTAAAGCTCTCCCATCGAGAAAATATTTGCCCTAAGGATCTCGAAAGCCACCTGCTAGACGAACTCAGAAACCTCTATCCGGAATGTGTGAAATGGGAGCCAGTCCTAAATTGATTTCAGAGATCAGCCAGTCTCAGCGTAGTTGCGGCGCCCGGCTAGCATCATCAAATGCATTACGTCTATGTAAGGATAAATTTTAACACCCCCAACATTCACTACTATGCGGATCTACACCGATTGCATATTAGGGATATGTAAAACTTCAACATCAAACAAAGGAACTTACAAGAAATGACCAAACATAGTGTTATTGCGCTATCGACATTAATGTGCACATTGCTAACAGGCTGTAAATTTGGCGAGCCAATGAAAGTAACATTTGCACATGTCGGCGATACGCACGCGCATTTTGAAGAGCAAGTTGTGCAGATTGGTTTGCCTGATCAAAATGGCAAACTCACACCTACTTTTGCATATGCCGGAGGCTATCCGAAGCTGAAGACTAAAGTTGATCAACTTCGTCAAAAGGCCTCAACGGAGGGCAAAGGCTTTTTACTATTACATTCAGGCGACGCATTTTCTGGAACCCTATACTTCAGCGTTTTCAAAGGTCAGCTTGACGCTGATTTTATGAACTACTTCCAGTTTGACGCGATGGCGCTTGGCAATCATGAATTTGATTTGGGCAACCAAGTGTTAGCAGATTTCTCAAAAACTCTCGATTTCCCTCTTTTGTCAGCCAATACAAAAGTTAAACGCAAAGATCCTCTCGACGGAAGGTATTTTAGTGCCACGTACAAAATGATCGGCAATCAGCCCATCGCTATTGTTGGCCTTACTACAGAATTTACAGAAATTATTTCTAATCCAAGCGACGCGACCGTTTTTGACAATGCAATCGCGTCAGCAAAAAAAATGGTGAACGACCTTTCCGCTGTGGGCGTCAATAAAATTGTCTTCTTAACCCATCTCGGCCTTGAGCAAGATCGCTTGCTAGCTAAATCGGTGCCAGGGATCGACGTGATACTTGGAGGGCATTCTCATTCGTTAGTTGGCGACTTTTCTAATATTGGTCTCCCAAACTATGGCCCAGCTCCGATAATCGAAACTGATCCTGCAGGACACCCTGTATGCATAATGCACTCTGGTGAGTTTGCCAAGGACATTGCTGTGACAGACGTTCAGTTCACGGGTGACGGTCTCGTAAGCTCCTGTGACGGCCAAACCATTTTAATAGTGGGTAACGTCTTTGCGCGTGGCAACCCTGCTCGGCCCGTGGATGCTAGCGCTCTACAGTCAATAACCGACTTTATCAAGGGCGCAAAAAACATTGAGATTGTTGCAAATGATCCTACCGCTCAATCGATGTTAGACATTGCCAAATCCAAGGTTACTGAGTTTTCGTCGAGCGTAATTGGATACGCATCTGAGAATTTGTACCACGTACGAGTTCCAGGTGACACCCACCCTCTTGGCGGCGTTTTAGCTGAAGGCAGCCTCGTGGCTCCTCATGTTGCTCAATCAATGGCTTTCAAGATGCAGCAGACGACCGGCCGCCCACATGTGGCGCTCATAAACGCTGGTGGTGTTCGTGCGGACCTTGAAGGTAACGTAACTGTAGGTGACGCTTATTCGGTGGTCCCGTACGCCTCAACGCTCGTGTCCTTGACGCTAACAGGTGCATCGCTCTCAACGGCCTTAAGTAAAAATGTCTCTAACGCTTATAAGATTAGCGGCGTGGCATTCCCGTATGTGGCAAATCTTGAATACACCATTAATCTAGCTGATCCGACAACCCCGACTATTGAAACAATTAAAGTTAAAGACAGTAATGGGATTTACCAGCCATTGAATCCAGCGGCTATGTATTCTGTGGTAACCACGAGCTACTTATCCTCTGGGGGTGACCTTTATACATTCCCTAGTGCTACCAATAAAACCGATACAGGGCATGTCGATGCTGCAGTTTTTTCAGAATACATTCAGTCGTTACCTGGTGCGACGCTAACCAGAATTCCATCTGGGATTACGATTCATCGTTAATGAATTTCAGCATGACATAACTGGTTATGAACATGCTGAAATTACGACAAAAGCAATCGACTGACGTCACAGGCGGTGTAAAAAATGAATTGGCATATTGTTAATAAATTGACAAAAATTGTAGGTTTTATCGTGGCGGCTTTGGTACTTGTTAGTGCAGGGCAGGTAGCGCAATACCTCGCGTCTTGCCAAGATGCGCGAACCCATGCAATAAATGAATGGGTCAAGGCCAATCCTTCAAACAAAACGCTCGCGGATACATTTGCTAGCGACTGCTTAGGGTCGGTGAAAACTAGAGACAGATCTATGGAAACAAAAGTAACTGGCGTTTACGAATGTGGGGATTCATTGGGGATGGCGAGCTTGGTGGAGCATGTAAAAGAAGCAGACTCAATAATGGTAACCGTATCCTGGCCATTGTCGTTAATCGAATAAGGTATTTCCATGTGCATGCAGGAAAAATTTCAATCTGCTGTGAGACGCTTAACAAAAACCTCGCGACTCTGCGCAATTCTCGAATGAACATTGGAGGCAAACAATGCATAAAGAAAATGATGACGACCCTCTCTACACGAATTACCTAAACACGCCCGAAAACGAAAAGCAGTCCGGTAATTTCAGTGAAACATCAATCTCTAGCCATCATTCGATAATGGTACGTAAATTTTATGAAGACACAATTGCTCATGTGAAAACATCTACCTTGAACCACTTATTTTCATGCTGTCTTATTATTCTGATTCCGATAGCGTACTGCAAAAATCACGGCGTGCCGGTAAGCGAATCGTTCAGCGTAATCTCGTTCATAATTTTCTTATGGGTGACGTCGTTCGTAATCTTCAATGTGCCCAGAATCGTAGCCTACCCCACTCGTAAAAATGCAAAGCAGGATCTCGAAATTATATCGTCGTGTGAGCGTGAGTCAAAATTGTTTATTTTTAAAGCCTGACGTTCCTCAAATAACTTGGAGACAAAATTTGTCCGCGCCTTCTGACTCATTCCGCTCGCGATCCCGCCTGTCTCTTACGGGTATCTCACGCGCCCTTCTTGTCTATCCTGATTGGGGTGAACTAATTTTGTCTGGAGAAAAGATATGGGAATTACGCTCTTGTATTACGCATTTCAGGGGGCGGTTCGGCATTATATATGCGGGTACCGGAAAAATATTTGGGACTGCCGAACTTGTTGACTCGTTGCCCCCTATTGATCCGGATCATTTTACCTCGCATTTTGCTAACCATCGTGTACCACAGGGTAATGTCAATATTCGCGAGAAATACAGATATCCTTGGCTATTGAGAAATCCCATCAAGTTTATCGAACCTATTCCCTATCGTCATCCAAGGGGCGCTGTTAAATGGGTGATCCTTCGCGAATGACAGCTCCACCTATACTAAGTAATCTTCTCCCTTCTCATGCTCCGCTAGACGTTTTCATAAGCTCCGACTCGCTAACTCGGTAAAAAGCTACTTGCAAATTAATCGCGCCTAAAATACTGTATATGGATACAGCAATTTACGCTTTCAATGAACCAGGGGTTATGAAAATGGCTGCTTTGCGCTGGAGGCCCAATGGGGTGTGCGCTTCTACAGCGGGCGACGTGCCCGGCGGCACTGTCCACGTCAAAACAAGTCCCAGGCCAGGGTCGCCAAAAGGGTCTTTCCCAGTTTCTTGGTTGGGCTTCATCGAGGCTGGGCGGGCGCGAAGGCTTCCTCTTGCTCAAAAAAGCAAAATTATCGCTACGGCCGTGACAGATGGCGACGTGATTGCGAGCACCTGGCGCGATCTAAATGCAAGCTCTTACGTTTTAGGCATGTTGGTGCATTTACCGGGGAATGTGTTCGGTGTTTTCGGCGTCTTGGATAACCAAAATTGGCCTATTGTACTATCGGAAGATAATAATCCCCGATTGACGGTCGTTACCGCGAAGGAGCGCGGTGAAGTTATTCGCCTAACCCGCTCAGGGTAAGTGGGTGTTATCGAACCAAATTTTCAGGTGTACGGCGTTACAATCGCTTTTAAAGTCTTACCGGAGCGAGCAGCCATGTGTGGATACTTAGAACGTACCTATGGAGAATACAGTTTTGCAGAGGCCTTAAAGCCTTCTGGATTAGGGAATATTTATGCAGAACTCGATGGACGTCCACCGGGCAAAAGCAGTTTTCAGCCTGCGGTAGCAAACTTGATGCACCGCACAATTCCAGATGTAGTGATCGAAAATGATGAAGGCGAACGGAAACTAATAAATCCGGTTTGGTGGTACGACACCGTAATTAAAAATGGGGAGCTTAGAAGCGCTGGAAAACAAAGTTTCAATGCGCGCAATTTGCAGTTACCTACATGGCAAGAACCTATTCGTTATCGCAGAGGAATTGCAATGATGACCGGCTTAGGAGAATCTATTTTTACTAAGCCTGAGAACAAAGGAAAACAACAATTTTTGATGCGTGCGGAAAAGCCAATTTTATTAGGGATTTTATATCAGCGGTTGGACGATGATATTTACAGTGCAGCGGTTATAACGCGCCAACCACAAAATAAATTCAAAGTCTATCATGACAAAGCGACGCCATTTTTTATCAACCCGGACAAATATTTTGTTGATAAATGGCTCAGTAAAAAAGTCACCGAAGAAGATCCGGACATAGCTGATCTTTTACTGCGGCCGACGTGGTTTCAACGAATGGAGGTCCAAAGGGTAAAAACCTTTACCGGCGCCCAATTATTTAAGAATTCGGTAACAGAGATACTGGAACCGTTAGCTAATAGATTATGAGGTGAATATGCATGAGACAACGGAAAAAATCGCGACCAAAAGTTTGGCTGAAGAACTTTTGACAGAAGTTGTTTTGAATCAGTTGCAAGGGTGTCTTGCTGATGAAGACTGCATTCAATACAAGCAAATTGATTCACAACGACCAAAAGGTAAAGCCAGTGTCATCGTTAATTGGCAGAACAGTGATAGCGACGAAGGCGTATTTGCCCTCGTGATTTTTTCCGAAAAAGTTTTGGCCGAAGTTCAGAGTGCAGTTGACGCAGAAAATGAAAACTTGTACGAGGATATGTTCGATCACATCGAAGATTGGACGGTGTTCCGTGCAACGCATCAGGATTCCGGAGGACCTATAATTTGGGAGACTCCAGACGACGTTTTTACACCGCCTTTTTATTATCTAAGGACTAATGTTTGAAAATTCTTTCGCAAATAAAATAGGTTATTACGCAAAACTAATAAAAAAACATGATGATAAAAACAATGGCGACATGACTGCTGTAATTGAAAGTTGTGTGGAGATTCAACCGTATTTTTGATTGACATCTAATCCCACTGGCGATCACTGCCTATCTCTCGGAAGTAGCACTGTAAACTACAATTTTTATCGTCCGCCCTGCTTTGCAACTCAGAGTAAAGATCGTATATCTGTTCTTCAAGATCGGCGTCATCTTCATACTTGAAAGTAAGTTCATACTCATCGTCACCCAATTTTCTAAATGAAAATTCCGATAAGTGAAAAATTTCCATACTTTCTATTGCTCGCGATTTCCCTCTGCCCCAACTCGTGCCATTCTCAATTTCGATTTGTAGAATTATTTTTGTCTGCTTCAGCTCGGCTTCCATCTTCCAATATGTCCCAAGTAGTTAGTTAAGTTAATCTAACAAGTAATACCGAAATAACAAATAAAATCACTAAGAGCAAAAGTATTGGAGATAAATCGCTCTGCTCAACGCGAGGCATAGGAGGTATTACATTGCTTACCGGTCTTTTTTTCATTTTCCAATTACTCCAACTTCGATTCTTGAGCATCTTTTATTTTCAAATTTGTTAAGTGACTATTTTCTTTCGTTTGCATATAGATTTGATTTGCTCATTTTTTTCCAATGTCCTTCTTCGTGGAGTCTAGGATGAAAGGATCCGTCTGAGCGCGTGATCAACCTCTGCAACCCCGAAGTCGTTCGGGAGGGCAGTTTTATTAAGTTGGGAAAGCGTCACTGCTTTGTCATAAGCCTGTGTTCGTTTTCTCCGCAATGCGTTTAAAGCTTTAACAACCAAACCTTTATCATCTTCTAAATTTTCAAGTTTCATTTTGCAACCTCAGATCTTGTTGCGCGCCACATCATTCCGAATGCACGAGATCCAATCTCCCATTTCTGCTACCGCATGCATCTCTGATCCCCATTCAGGCCAGCACTCAAGAGTCCAATGCACTTCGTCCGCCCATAATTCTGGCTGACTTGTATACAGGCCTTCTTTCCACCATTTCTGCAATAACGACCATGCCTGAGGTGATAGTGGAGGCGTAAACCAAAAACTCCAGAAGCATGATCGATTACTCTCCATGTCTGCGTATTTGCCGGAATAATGTGCCTCCACCTCCAGATTGGCTACGCTCTGCAACTCCTCTTTCATCCGCCGAACTTCCGTCCAGGTAGGCAGGCTCGTTTCGCCGGAGCTCAAAGCAGATACCCCTAATCTCATTTTGATAGTTGAAAAGTCAGCCTCAGTTGGCGGCACTTTTCCTTGGACGAGAATTTCAAGCCATGGCGTGTACTTTTCTACTGTACTTTGCCAACGCTCCCGTACTCGAAGCAGCGCTTCTTGCTCTTGTTCTTTTTTAATGAATTCTTGCGCGATCTCTTCCTCAGTGAGTGGCCATGAAAGGAAATGCATCTCGCACTTCTCTTCGGCTGTAAATGTCTCACCACGCGCTAACACAATGTCACGCGCTTGCTCGATAATATCCTGGGCGAAGTCAATCCTGACGTCGGAGTTACAATCGGTTCCATCTGTTTGATCGTGGGCATCAGTGAGGCTTTCCAAAATAACCCGACGTAAATCATCACTGCTCAAACTAAACAACTCTTCGTCAGGGAATAGGTAACGATCGTTTTTGTAAAAATTCAAGTCACCGTTCGTCTGCGATTCAACTTCACCCATTTTCCAACCTCATAACCTGTTCTGTTTGAATTGTTTGATCGCATCAATTTGCTCCTTATCTAATCTATCGAGCTTTTCTTCCTCTGAAAGATCACCCCATCCATACTGGTATTCCTCGCTCTTGCCGTCATGTGGCGCAGCTTCACTATCGCCGCCGCAAAAATAAAAATACCCGTAAGTACTCCAAATGCACGTTTAGCATTGTTATCGGCACCAATAATCGATGCAACGATAAATATGGCGCTCATAAAAAGCACAAGATAGATGTCAGTCTTATCCATTTTCCAATCAATCTTTCCGCTTATCGAAAATTTCACCGTCAATAGCTACGGCAATGACCTCATCGAATTCATCCCAGATTGAGATAGCGACAGTACCTTTTTCTAGTGAGCTTTCCAACGCTGCATGTTCTGCCTGCGTTTGTGAGCTGAATTCCCCATCATCCTCATAGCCAAGTTCGCCAAAATAGTACATTGTCTTTTCCAATAATTGTCTTTAAAGGCTTTGTAATTTCTCTGTCAGTTGAGATTCTCGTGCGCGCTCAGTTGCGACGTCAATTTCCATTTGGTAAAACTGTTTTGACAGCCTAATGTAGTCAGTTATGGAGTGATATCGATTTGAAAGCGCATATGCTATTGCAACTATAACCTTTTCATCATCTCCGGAGATAAGAGCTTTTGCCTCTGTAATGTTATTTTTTTCGAAATCATCGCGATAGTGAGAAACAATTAATGATCCGATATTGGCTGAATAATCTCTAAGACTTTTGGCAAGTTTTTCACGCTTTTCAGCATTAAACTGTGCAAGTAATTTTTTTTTTGAAATGCTAATTACTTTGTCAAAAAGCAAAGCGGATGATAAGTAAGTAGCTAGAACTGTAAGAGGAATGAAATATACGAACGAGACATTAAATGGTCTTTGCGGTGAAAAATAAATTGCCGTGGAAAAAAGGGAAAAGAGTATTAGAGTCCACCCAACATAATAATTATAAATTCTGCCAAGCTGCCAAATAAAGTGATCAGCGTCGAGCAGGTAGCTTGCCTTAAATATTTCTTGCGCGTATTCATTAAGAAGTGGATGTGTTATTTCATTTTTCATGTTTGATTTCCTCTGTCTACAAATATTATTTCTAATATTCTCATAGGGTTTGGATAATGCAAAGTGGCATATTCCAATCACCCCTTTTCCCGATGCTATTTAAGTTTGCTTAATAATTCTGCCTTTGCTAAGGCTTCACTTTCCGGCACTTGTTTAAGACACTTGGATTCTCCAGCCATCCACAGCAATAAATCATTATAAGTAGCTGAGTCATTTTTTATCTTATGTAAAAATGACTCATACTCGAACTGCAATATTGGTTCATAACCGGCCAAAATTTTAAAAGCACGTTCGTTAAAAGATTGTTTAGGGGTGATGAATGCTAATAGGAAATATGCAATCACGCCTAAAAGAATTCCGTAATCCACAAACGAAAACAATAGTCCGATTAAGGTGAACGACAAAATAGTCACGTTTCCCTTATGATTCAAAATAACTGAGGGATATTTAAAATTTGAGTAGATCTTGATTAATGTGCCAAGCCTACGAAGCTCAAGCAACCTTTGTTTGTGATCCATGATATTTCCTGATTTTAATTATTGCCAATTTCGGTAAAGATATTGTGAAAGTCCTGCAAAAAATATAAATGCAAGTATGCCCATACTCCAATCTCTAAAAGCCAAAGTGCGAATTTCTGACGTGTTTTGCAATCTCTAGTAAAACTGATCTTCTTGCCTCACGATCAAGTTTAGCTAGCTGAAGAGAATTTTTCTTTATGTCACCATCATTAAAAAAACTTACAAAATGACAAGGAAAGTTGTCACAAAACATCGTGAAGTCTTTCTCAAACTTCTCTGCTACTTCTGCTGCTCACAATAAGCTTAAGTCGTCCATACTTGCAGCTTGCTCGATCAAATCTGCATAATATGATTTGAATTCAGCATTAGAGTTATCCAACCCTGACATTAAACCAGTAAATGCCTTAGTAATTTCTTCTGGCAACATATTCCAACCTTAACCCTCTCGAATATAAAAGGACATTTCACTGTTCGATGTTTTTACTACAAATTTACAGGTTGCACTCTTGTGCAAAATTGCTTCGCAGAGCGATCTTTCACCTTTCAGGTCTTGCTCATTATCACCTTGAATTTGTGCTGACCCGCACGAAAGTAAATTAGATACAATGCCTACTCTTGCGGTAATAATTTAATTCCTTCAAAACAGACGTTTCCAATTCCACCGTCAATCAGAATTCGGACACGGCTAAGTACTTCATTTTTATCCGCGGTCATATTCCAATTATCCATTAACATTACAAGGTTATTGTGAGTCTTCGTCTGTAGACCGCGCATCATACTTCTTAACCAAATTTCTATTTTTTAGTGCTTTGATTTTTTTCAATAAAAAGGTAGCTTTAAAACATGTAGGTCTTTCCGAATTTTGAAAGTCCGACACAAGCTTTTTGGCTTCGTTATCATCTGCTGCTTCTTTTATCAATTCCGCCTTGTAAAAGGTATCTAAAGGACGCAATAGCAAAACAGCCATTACAGCGATGAATAAAATTGTCCCGACGTTTTCTATCATAATCCAATCTCAGCGTTTTGCTTCAAGATGCTCTAAACGAGCAATATAGGTTATTCCCGTTTCCACAATCTTTGCCTTACACATAGAGGATCTACGATTCCATTCTAAAATCTGAATGTTCGCGGTCACGCCCCAATCCCAGTAGAGATTTCCAATGCTAAAATTCATTGCCATAATCCAATCACCTTTTTCGAAGCTCGACATCTTTTTCATCTTAAATTCCAGCATTGTTTAATTGCCGTTTCAGTATTAATGATGCCGGTTCCTGAACTGCTGAATTGCTGTATCGTGTTTAACAATATCAATATAGTAAAAACTCATCATCAGCAATGATGCAGATAACGCTAAGAATGAATCAGCATAACTAAATAGGGACAAAAATGTTGAAGCGGATTTCACAACAATTTTAGTGGTGAGAAAAATTGTAACTATCACTAGAAACACGCCTCCTATCACAAAGAGGAACGTTTTCCAGAAATGAGTTTTAACTGCTAGGGAATCCAAATCAGCACAATCGTTTTTGCTTATATTCATAATCCAATTTCCTAATCAATTGATCGAGTAGCGATGATCGCAGAGCTTACCAGTTCGTATTCAGTGCCTGTTGGAAAGCTACTTTTGTCCGACAGAAATAGCCTTAATGGATAAACTGAACCAACCATTACCAACGCCACTGAAACCTTGGTGACTTCCGAGAAACTAAAAACCAATCCAAAAACAATCGTTAAATAGCTAAGAAAGATGAATGCACCAGACCATTCCGCACAACTTTTGTAAAATTTGCTTATATTCATTTCATTCTCCTTAAAAATCAAAAAAATGCGCCCTAGACTTATCAATTTGGCCATGTTTGTAAGCATCCAACAACGCCGATAAATAGCAATCCAGGTTGTCGTGATCTTTTTCAGTTAATACGCTCATAGTTCAATTACCCTCCAGACCAATCCAACTCATTATCTTCGTATAGACCCACTTCGTCACGGATCATGCCTCGTATAACAAATATTGCAATATGAGGTATAGATAAATAATGACATAGACATATCTTAGCGTCCGGCCATGAGCTGTGCTCGGTTCATTGCAATCTTATTGCAGGGCGTTAATGTGCGTGGTAACGTTATCAGACGGTTACCCTCAAATCGTGCCGCTCACATTGGCGAAGTCTCACGGACGAGGTTACGCGTTACTCACCATTCTATTTGATCGAATTATCCAAGGGTGAGGTTAAGTGAGCTGACCACTTTACCCATGAGGATAAAACGATGCGCATTTATTTCAGTTCTTTGATTCTGCCTAAAAAGGCAGCAAAACGAATTCAAAAGCATTTTACCCCTGACTACCAGATTTTTGAGCCAATGGCGCTAAGCCATGCTCAGTTTATAGTTGCCTATATGCTAGGGTACGAGGATTGGCATGAGCTTGATCAAATCACAAAATCTGGCAAGTATTCGGCCTCACTCTTGGATGAATATGCTTCGGCTGATGAACAACAGAAGAG
Source organism: Gammaproteobacteria bacterium (assembly GCA_004173475.1). Classification (GTDB taxonomy): domain Bacteria; phylum Pseudomonadota; class Gammaproteobacteria; order Pseudomonadales; family Cellvibrionaceae; genus Cellvibrio. The sequence continues at coordinate 74,771 of SEBU01000004.1, read as the reverse complement.
AATAGACTATCAGGTAGCGCGATTGGGGCGACTCCAGCCGCAAACTGAGCCATTGATAAAGCAGATGGTTTTGCAGTTCAGAGTGTCAGCAGGAAACCCGCTTTCAGAAAATTTCGCTGAGGACGGCTACAGAACGAACTCGCTATTTTACTGGGAGCCATGGGGCGAAGAACCTGAGTGGCGCTTTATACCTTCTCGTCGATCAGAAGAAGTTAGGGATTTACTCTATGAGCTTCTGAATTTATGGGGAGGAGGGGAAATAACTTTAGGCGATTATGAAGCGAAGTTAGAGCCGTTGATTGAGAGCCAGCCAGAAAACATTATTCCTTACCTCTATCTTATTACGGCTTATGGCGAAGATGCGGGTTATTGGGAAGATATCGCGCCGTTTCTGGAGAAATTAGAAGCTATTATTCTAAATTCAATTCCTCCCAGCTATCCTAAGCGCGGTAAAGTTCCACCGCTGATCTGGGGCACTATAGATAATCGTGACTACCTTAGATCCATCTATTGCTTGGGTGTCGGATTTTACGCCATTAATAACTTCAAAAAGGCCAAGAAATGGCTGCTATTTCTAAGGAGATGCTGCGCCGTACGACTCGGAAATGAAAAGGAATTTTTAATTGACTTACGGCAACCTAATCCAGAAGGCGACCTCCACTTGCTTGAACCAAATGAAATCTTTGATCGATATTATGATCCGGTGTCTGGCAAACGATTAGAGACTTAATTTGTTCGTCGTTACGCAGCACCAGGTAAGTCACGATTTAACTGCATTTACTTGAGCTCAATGCAAAACGTCTGGACGAGTATGTTAAGCCCATTAAAACCTCTCATCCTTTTTATAAACTAAGTTCGCGGTCCAACTCGAACTTAAGTTTATATGCTTGCGAAACGTAATCTTTAAGGTGCTGTTTTGAAAATGTGCGCAACGGCGTTGGCTTCTTTAGGGCCACGTGATTTCTAAGCATCCACTTATATTGGTCATCATTTAACGAACGATAGGCTAAAAAACGAATCAGTATAAAACCTAATAAACCGGCAACAGTCAAAAGTGGCACTGCCGGCCAAAGCGCTACCGGAGAGTTTAAAAATTCAACCAAGTGAGTGAGATCTAAGAAAATCAGTATTAAAACTGCACCTGCTGCCATCAAAAGTAATGTCGAGGGTAAAATTAATGATTCCTCTAAATAAAAATACTTTGCGTGTTCAGAATGACCAATTTGCCCATGTGTATTTGGAAGGACTGAATCGACATCGAACAGATTGAAAATAAAGTTTTCCATTGTGCTACCTGTTTTCCAACTAATTAATGTTCACTCAATCTTTCAGTCATGAAGTCGCGAGTTAATATTTGGAATCTAAAATAATTGCAGTTCTCACATATTTGACTTTGTTTCAAGGTTTACAGCGGTCCGAAAGTCTACAACCCCTCCATTGCCGAGCAAACGATGAGCAATTCCCAAAATGACCAAATTCGAATAGTTTCTAGGATCAAACCCATTCGTGATTAATGCCGGGAATTCGTTGGGTTTTGCGTCAACCCTATGTATTCGCAGGGCATGGCCCAATTCTTGTAAAAGTCGACCGTCCATTTTTGTGAGTGTCCCGATTACCGCGCTTCCTTCTACCAGAAAATTTCCAATTGAATGCAATATCTCACCTGACTCCAACAATTCAAAATCTTTCATGCCTAACAGCCTTTCAATTTTACCGGTACTAAATGTAAGTATGAGCTAAACCGACTAAAGCATAGCGATTTTCCTTGCGATTCGTCGTCGGTCCTCGAACGACAAAGACTCGTCCAACAAAGATTTTAAGTACTCAAGGTAATCTTCACCGGACGGTAGTCCAGGATCTATTGACCTATCTTCCTCCGTAGGAATGTAAAGTCCTGCGCACACCGCTGATCTGGCGAGCTCGAAACCAATGTTCCAAGCGTCTTCCTCAACATGACCCCCTGTTTTACCAGTGAATGGGTTACTATGTAGCGCTTCGTTCCTAAGGTAAGCCGACCAACCCAATCTTTCGTAAATGCCTCTGCAACTTTCCTCTGTAACAGTCTGATTCATCGCGGCGTACCTTAATTTTAATTGCACCTATCACACTTGCTTTTCAATCCTTGCGAACGCTCTAGCCGAACAGCAAATACTGATTATTTTTCCCAACAGTGGGGATTACGTTTGGCTGTACATCTTGCAAAATGATTTTCGCAGTTGGAAATTCCATTTTTACGACGTTCAATATTGGTTCAAGAAAAATTTGCACGGGAAGTGCGTTCATATCAATTGACGGAGCCTGCACGGTATCTACTTTGCCAAACTTCACTTCCTGATCTGATAGATTACACTCAGCATATTCCTTCACTGCCGTGAAAAGTTCTTCATGCGTCTCACACCATGAAAAATCTTCAAATTTGCAAGGAATATCCATCAAACGCCCGTACGGCTCAGGTGATCGAAGAAAAACAATGATTTTAGTCTTAACAGATGTTGCTGCTCGTTCAAAAGTGACACTTGGCAGCGAGTAACACCCTATCATATTTACAAAGCATCCATCCTGTCTAAGCTCTTTCACTATCTTATCGATGCGTTTATCCATTTGCGCAGTATCGGGAACGATTGCCACGACTCTTCCCAACTGCTTTAAATGTAGGCAGGACTTTTTCACATGTTCCGCCGCGAGTTTCCCGCCAGAGCCGAACGGCGGGTTCAGCGTTACCGACGAATACTTATTAATTATATTGTGGTCCTCGAAAGACTGATGCTTGAACGTGGCCCGACGGTTGATGGTCAATTCGATTTTCTTAAAAAGATCGTAGCTCTGCTCGATACACGTCAGTGCAACATTGTTTGGACACCACATGGCTATATTTCCTGTACCCACACTGGGTTCAAGCAAGCTAGAACCAGGCTTCAACTTTGCAAGCATAACGAGGAATAAGCCAACCGGATGGGGCGTCGCAAAAAAGTCATTTCCTTCAGCTGATTTTGTACCCCGATTTTTCTTCATAGAAGCGTAAAAATATGATCTAGCTTGATCCCAAACATTGCTTTGTGTTTCGCTTGTATCCTGGGCCAGCCCGCCCACCCCTTGCTCCGGACTGGGATCATTTTCAGTACTATTCAGATACCCATAGATAAAACTTTCTTTAAGTTTTCGTGCCGCATTACCGCACGCCAAGTTTTCAACCGTTTCTGCTCGCTCTGCAATTGCTCGAGCAAAATTTTGTATTTCGAAATCTGTCCCAGTATTGAAGTACTCGTATATTGCATTGCTTGCCGCGCGATAGCGTCTCGTGCGCCCTTCAATTTGAATACACGCCACCGGATCTGTAGGCATGCCCAGCTGTATGAGAACGCGAGGCTCGTCCCCAATAGTGTCATGAAGACTCAACCCCTCCCTACCTGCGAGTTGCTGTACCAGGAGAACATCTATTCCACCATTTTTGGTGTTGAACGCGTCAATATACTTACTGCGTTTTCCTTTACTTATCTTTCCGTTCACGACACCGAGACAATTTCCAAAGGCATCTTCAAAAGTTTTTACCGTGGGCTTTAAAGACCCAATATCGAGCAACGATAACTCTGGATGCTCCGATTTAAACTTTTCATATTCTACACGTGCACGCACCCTTGAATCGTCATCTCTGATCAACTCGACATCGTCATCGAAGGTGAAAGGCTGGCAAATCTTTTCTTGATGAAACGAGTGATAAACAACAACCTTCCTACCAAGTGCTAAGTGTTTTCGAATCCTCCCAATTGCCGCCCTCGCCTTCACGGATTCTAACATTTGTCGCTGAGCAAGTTGATTGATAATGCCAGCGCCAATTGCCTTAAGCCACGGATAGTTACCTTCGCGGAGAGCGCGTAGACCGGCATCAATTTTGGCCCCAATGGCACTCTCAACTGAGATGAAGTCGCGACTATAATCGGTGTCCACTTTCAGCGGTCGGTGAGAAACGCTACCTAGACCCACCAAGTAATCGTGAAATTTCCTTTCCATAAGATTTGCATCGACTTCGACCCCAGGACGCGTCAATCTTCCACAGCGCATAGAAAAACCAAAATGATCTACAAAGAACTGTTGACGCGCGTTGGGGGTGTTGTAACCCCTCGACACTGGATCCGACCCGTATTTAAAAAGAACCCCTTCCGCATAATCAACTGACATAATCGAAGCGAAAGGCGTAGCGGATAGTAAAAGTACTTTCGTTCTCTCGCGCGCAGCCAGATGGGCTTTCCTAACGTTGGCGGCCGACTTCTTGAACGATTCCTCCATTAAACGACGTCGTAGGTCATAGCCCTTTTCATGACCGATCAACGCTCGCATCAATTGACAACCCGAAGTTGATTCACCTTTATTGTTCATCAATAAATAATGCGATTCGTCGAATATGAGAAGGTCGAACAGTAGATGGAGTAAATGAGGGCTCTGACGAAAACTCGCGTAGGTCATGAGGGTTATCGAATTCGAATTAACGTTTCCGGAACAGGTTACAATATTCGACTCCTGCCCGTGCAACGAGAGACTATGATTCCAATCTTTAAGGATCTTTTCGGAAGGTGCAACAATCAAAATCGTTTTGTAGTTGAGCGCCGCAGCCGCACAGATTGCACCGCACGCTAAAAAAGTTTTCCCGGTGCCAGTCTGGTTCGTAAAGAGCTTACCTTTCTCACCGCGTACGTAGAAATGATTTATAACATTATGCACGTCATCACACTGGGATTTAGTAATGATAGGATTAAAGAGTTTTCTCTGCAGGGTCGAAACAATCGCATTCATTTAAGGGCACCAATCTCGTGGAATTGATGCCTTTTTCTCACACTCAAACTCGAATGCAACTTTGATTTCTTTCACGCAGCCAAAGGTAAATTTAGTTCTTGTAAATTAAGATAATTTTCGGAAGGTGGCGAAGTGTCTTTGGTCACTTTCTAGAAATAAATAGAAATCCTTATTTGATTTGACCAATTAAATTAAATAGGACTATTAATTTTTAACCATCGTTCTCCCACGCAACTTTTAACAAACCTATTAAAATATTTGCTCTATCCTTGGTTAGCGAAAAGCGGCTGATCTCAATTTCTTCAGGATCGTTCATGGAGTCAATATATTGAGTCACAACTAACGCCACTCTCCTCTCACCCATGTAGACGTATCCACTATCTTCAATCCACAGGCTTTTGCCGGTTGATTCAGATTTAGCAACGAGTTGTCTCATTGAATATTTTTAACCTCCTATTAAGGATTAAAATCGAATACTAATTTAATACACTTCGAATCCGAGAAGATTCATGCGCAAAATGCTTGGCGGTGCGCACTCAGCTCACAAATTGCGATTGGAACTACGCTGTACGCAATAATAACAAACCGCGTCATTAGGTAGTGGCGTCTGAGAAGTAGCGCACTAACATCCTCAGTATTTAGATATATTCTAAATCAACATACTCCCACTATCCCATCAACTAACGAACTTTGACCGAAAGAATTGGCGAGCCATTAGCACTTATTCTAGGCACAATTAGCCCGCTAGCATTGTTACACAGAAAATTATTTTTGGAGCCCTTATGAATGATGCTGATACGTTGAAATACTTGCTAGGTTGCGTCGGTGATATGTTAAACGGCGACTATGACGAACCAATTGAGAACCAGAGTTTCGTCGTCGTGACCTGGATTAATCGGGCGGGGCGTAGTGTGAAAACTACTGTAAATATTGACCCCGATTTTGCTAAATATTTGTCGGAGACAGAGAAGACAAACCATGATCTGTACAATGTCGTATTTGATGAAGTTCAAGACTTTGTAGATATAAAGGCTTTTCAACAATTTGAAGATCAAACATGGGTAATCTCACAACATTCCATTAACAGTCTGAAACCTGCTGAATAGAACGGACTTGCCTGTGTTTGAAATAGAGGTCGATTGCTCATTAATAATAGCAGCCTCTTTCTCCGGTCAGCAGTAAGTACCTTAGAAAATAACGTGACCTAGAGTGCGCACAACAGTACTTCGTGACTAGCTCACAATAAGTAACAAACTGCGACAAAAATAATCACAGTGTAAATCGAAGCTCTAATTAACAAACCGAATCGTTCTTTACACTGTTTGTCTCCCGAGTATCCGTAAATCCTACTTGCGACTACATACTGCAACTTCACAAGTGCAGAATGAATCGTAAAGTTGAACGCGAGAAGAGTTAAGATTCCTGCCAACGTAACTTGGACGGCTTCATTCAAATCACCTTTGTCAATTTGCGTTTTTACCAGATACAGACCGTAGCCAGCAATAAGAACGCCTATAAATCTCGTAACAACGCATAGATGGGCCAAATATCACTACCACATTCATTCACTTAATATTACTCCTTAAAAATCACGATCCGTACGCTACGTACAAAACTAATGCGATTGGTTTTTGTGTTTCAGTTATATATCTTAATATTCGTAGATATTATTACTGGCACGCATGGACTGCTGACGTTTTGCGTGCTTCGCGCTTTTCGCAAATACCTTTTTGGAAAAATAGTTCCTTATACACACAATAGAAGAATGGTATGACGAGACCCAGTACGATTGGCGACAGCATCGATAACAGTAACAAAACCGCCAATATTAATTGCTCGCGGCCCGTTATATTTCGTTTCCCTTGATCAGAAAGATGGCTAATCTCATTCCATTTTAGATTTGTATCAACACTTAGATGCAATGAAAATATCCTAATTTCTCCCAGAGGGACGTAGTCTCGGAAATATTCCTCACTATCGGCCTTTGAAAGTTTTCGCGTTTTAAATCGCTTTAAAAACAGCGTAGGAAAATCAATGAACAGCATTATGATAAAAGGCGCAAATACAAAAGCAACACACAGCGCTACCATAGCGTTCACGCCAAAAACAAAAAAGGTCTGTAACGGTGAGGTGAACGAGAGCTGCAACAACCCGGACGATCCGCCTGGGAAAATAATACAAAACAATGAAACAGTTATTAATGAAGGCCTTCGCCAAAGAATTAATAAAAAATCTTCAAACCTCCAAGTGTTTTTTTCATCGGCATTAAATGCTAAAAATGTCCCAAATACGACCATACATGCTGCAGCAAAAACGGCGATATTCATGTATGGCAAAAAATAGGTAAGCACAGGCAAACAAAAATAAATTAAAAACCAAAGTATCGGCTTTCTTTTAGATAATCTGATGCTATTGACTGCAGCCCGTTTAAACCATCCGGGACGAAGAGGCTTTGGTTCGATGGTCATGACTCGCCTTTTAAAGTTCGTGAATTTTAGTGTGTCTCAGTGCAATGTCAGTGGCTTTCATATACATAAGCCTGATCCCTAAACTCTGCCAATAAGTTACTTTGTGCGGGAATAACATATTTATCAACGCCGTTCCACCGGGGGAGATCATTAACTGTGAGGGTCGGCAATCCAGCTGTCACTCTGGCGACATTTAATATAACCATCGCATGGAAATTGGAGCCTGTGTCGCTAGTAGTTCTGAAATGGTCAGCTTCTGCTGTTTTGATAAAGCTTCTAAGCGCATCTACGCCCATCAATTTTCTCGCCTCCGATTCGCTATTAAGTTTTTCCCGGAGCGTTAAAATTTCGTATTGAGCGGATTGGAGTGATGCTTTCATTTCTTCATAGTTTGGTTCCGACATAATTCGCTTTCCTTTTACAAGTTGATATCAAACATTTCCTACTTTTATAAAACGACTAGCGTTAGTTGCAAGTCCATCTATTCATTATTGTAAAGTGCACTGCCAGTCTCTACGTCGTAAAGGATGAACGGTCGTCGGCCCGACCATCCAAAGCAGTCAGTGTGGATTACGTTCCCAAAGGCAGTTTTTTCGTGCGGCAGGTGAATTGATATATGACCTACAAAAACATGTTCAACGCCAGCGATCGGCTCTTTGACACAATCCCTATATCTATTCGAATTCCATAATGCCGAGTTAGTAAAAGCATCGAAAATTTCCGATTTTTCAATTTGGATCATGAAGGTATCCCAGCTTTCAGTGGGGCATGACGCATGAACTATTCCCGCCTTTCTTCCGCGATTGAGTTCTATCTCTATAGCGAGCGGCAATTCAAGAAACCTACTCACAATGTCCTGTTGCTGTAGTCTTGATAAATAGATGAACCAAGCTGCGCCGTTTTTGATCATAGTTTCAGTGGATACAGAATTCTCATTTTCAAAATACCGGATTATAAGTTGCTCATGGTTCCCCAAGACTGAATGAAAGTAGGGCTTGGACAGCCAGGTGATAGCAAGCTCACTTTCTGGACCGCGATCACACAAATCGCCTACCGTGAACAACCTATCGCTTTCAGCGTCGAAACTCACACATTCCAAAGCTTCAGAAAGCTTCCAGAACTGGCCGTGAATATCACCGACTAAATAATCTTTGCCGACCAGATTTCTCGAAAACTTTCTACATTCCATACGCACCCCCACTGTAGGGACAGACATGTCAACTATATTATAAGTTTAATTCGTAAAATATATAAACTAAATATATATTATTTCATATCCTGAAGACATAAGAGCATTAAATCGGTCGACCTGTTGCGAGGACTGGCGCGATGTGCGGAGCGAAAGTCTATCTTGTAGGTGACCTTGAGATGATCTAAGTCAGGTAATTAGACTTCATATCTATATTCGCTGAACAAATGGAACATGGGAGAAGTTGTGAAAATTCCATGGGATGAAATTGGCTGATTGGCGTTGAGGTCCAAAAAATATTTAAGCTCATAAGAGTTTAGAAGCTTAGATTAATGAGGCTACAAGATCAGGCGCTGTTGAGGTAATTCGTCCTGAAGGGTTCAGATTTCAGAGTGCCCGAGAATCACTGCACCGCCATTGCGGCAACAAGCGCAGGTTGACTTCAAACCAATTTTAACAACCATGTCGTATACGTTTGTATCCGTTGAAATATTTCGCCTTCACAACTTGGAAACGCAGCCATTTAACTTGTTTAGAGCACGTCCGATCAAGATGTAATGATCCCCCGTCAGTTTTTCGTTCCGTTTTGGAAAAAATGCTATTTTTCCATCAATGTCATCAAAAACACCGAAGTTCACTCCGTCAATATAAATGTCCGTTGGTCCTGCTTTGTGCTTACGCATTTCAATTTCCAAAATAACACCCTCACATAAAATCATTTAATAAAATGCAATTACTAATTACCAAATGTTTGACCATTTCTCTACATTTTGACTTGGTTGCGCTGAGTGGTCCGGAGAAAATATTCTCCTTAATTATTCAAAACGCATTCCTAAAATACGCAAGCGCATCACCTAATCAATTTACAAAGATTATTTTTCTTGTGACAACCTGAGCATGAAATAAAAATGAATTGCGAATTTGAACCGTTTGCTTTTTTATTGGCAGGACGTATGTTTTTCCTACTTATTTTAAAGCTGCGGGAATGATATGAAGAAATTTATTATTGGCTGGTTAGTTCTTTTGTACATCTGCACAGTTAAATTCGGTGATTGCGTTCCGATCGCGTGGATCGTGTTTGCGACAACGTTTTTCTACGCGGCATTTATTTTAATAATTAATGCTTGGGCCAAATCCGAAGACGTGTTAGTTCAGGGCTGGCAACAGTACTACGCCCCTCGCCCTAAAAAACTCATCCTAATCGATAGCGGTTTAAATATTAATGATTTGGATCGTAGAAAATACGAATCGTTTACTCTTAAACAGCGTTTTTAAGCGAGATTAGCTATCATGCTTTCTAGAATTTTTTTTCGCTAATCCGAAGTTATTTGTCACAATAAGTTTGTTCATTTTCAGCGAGTTAATTATTTTTTGCTTTGCTTCCGGTCTCAAAACATTAGGACGATCTTTGATTTTGTAATTAACTAGTGATGAAGGATCGTATTCTATTTCGCGCAGATTATCGCTTTCAATTGTGTGAATTACTACGCTGTCAGAGTTGGGCGCCCCGCATGGACCAGTAATTCGGCTAATCATTGAGTTCAGATAGGCAAGCGCCTGCCGTATGGATTTCATTTCTCTGGCATCGCTATCATTGCGATTACCTTTTTTTTGTAATTCTAGCCCGTAATGTAAAGCAATTGACTCAACCGCCTCAATCGAAACGACATCTAGACTCACCACCCAAGCTCTCGCTTGCGCCAAATAATCGATTTTATCTGTTGGAAATTTTATTTTTGCAGCTGGCTTCATTGCTACGGTCCTTCAACCTATTCGCGGGAATGCGTAGACGAACTCCACCCCGCCTGACATAGACGTTTCTTGTCTTCTTGAAAGAAGTCCGGCAGCAAACAACTTTTTTAACCGCGTGCTTGCGTTGGCTGATGTAGTTCCGAAATGCTTCATAACCTGAGAGGTCAGCACTTCCTCCCTCAATCGTACATACTCAATCACCCTTACATTGGAATTGCCCAATGGGCGTCCTATGTACTCGGGGCGTTCACGATTGACCGCGATTAAAGTCATGTCCATCGCGAGCGCGCCGCAACCCCAGTTTGAAGATATTTGTTGGTGTGGATTCAGAATGACAACTGAAGAAATTCCTAATAACTGCTTGGCAAAAGCCGCAACGCTCTCTCTTACAAAAGTTGAATCAGTACCCTCTATTCCATTTATGTCAATGCAGAATGTCGTGTGGTGGGGATGTTTTTCAAAGATGGACGTTAACTTCGCAAGGACGCCATGTCCTCTTACTGAACCGAATGGTTTAGTGTCGCCATCTGCTATATCCATCAACTTAATAATCATCTTTGAGTCCCATCTACACCCCGCTCAACATGATGCAACATCCGCCCCAGGTCGACTTTCTCAGTTTGAGGCAGAAAGCATACCCCCTTGTTTGAGCATCCTTGAATCGTCACCTCAAGTTCTGAGCCGTCAGCTATGTATGGAATGCTTACGTCCAAGTTTAATTCCTTAAAAAACACTTCAAAATTATCCTCTAAATTCTCATCCCAAATTACAACAGCGTCTGAAAGATATTCGATCGAGTCCGCATGCGGGGCTGTCTTTATTCTTACTCGATGCTTGTAGATATACGAGCCTAGCCCGATTTGCCAACGAATGTGAACAATGCGCGTATTTTTCGATAGGGTTTCCGTGTGATTTAATTTAAACGGACTGGTTGAGTCATGAAGCATTGACGCGTGACTTGCTTCAACCTGCCCCGCGTTAAGTTGCAGGTGGAGAGCCAAAATCGCAAGTGCAATAAATAGTTTCTTTGTCATGTGCGCCTTCTAATTGTTCTCGTTTTTAGCCCGCAAGATTACGCGTAAGTCGCTCGACAGCTTTTGTACGAACTTCATTTCTTCTGGTGGAAGTGAGACTTCCTCAGTCACCCAACCTTCAGGAGCGGTGTCAGCGCTTGACTGGTGAGAAAGCCAGATCGCCCTCACCTTCCTTTGAATAGATTGCTGCTTGTGTCCAGAAGATTCGGCAATTTCGGAAAGTTTGATGTTTTCCACAAGAAACATATACGCCGCAATTTTCAAGCTGTCAGCCATTGTCATGTGCGAGGTAGCCAGCTCGAATTCTGCGCGCGTCATCCTGCGGGCGCTTTTCCTACCCATCATTTCGCTCATCGGACAACATTAGCGACTCGTACAACAGCTTAAGTGCTTCACGAGCTTTCTCAATTTCACTGGCCAACTCAGCTTTAGCACTACCCTGCCCCTTTGTGCTTTCAAGCAGCCTTACCGAAAACCTCGCTTTAGTAAGAGATTTGATAACCCCTACCAGATCATCTTCGAGCGCACTTATGACTTCTTTAACAGGCACTTTCTTCACATTTTGTTTGGCTGATGATTTCAAGTCATGCGAGGCATTATTGAATGGCACCATTGAACTATTTTCGCCCTCCGCGCCACCCGCTGCATCTTGGCTTACGCTTACACCAGTGAATTCACTTTGCTCAATGGCAATCGGCGTCCTGTTTTCAAGAACTTTAGCGTTTCGTGCAACGCTCTCGACATACGTTCGCAACGACGTGCCCAGCTTGTCTTTCTCGCTATCAGCTAAAATGCCTTCCACAATCTGGCTGCCGGCACGCTTGTCTAGCCTTATCAGCGCTGCGTACGTTGCGGGGTCGGAGATATTGTGTTTTGCAACTGCAGCCTGAATGTATTGAGGTGCCTCCAGGAGAGCAAGTCTGTTGGATACGTCATTAGACGCCTTGCCTCGTGCTTCTGCGGCCGCACTCATATTCCCGCGGTGAAACGTATCGATATAATTTCTCCACCATTTGGCGTCGGAGATGGGGCTTAGGGGTTTTTTTAAATCACCGTCGTTTTCCACATATTGCATGACATAAATTTTCTCACGCTCCTCCTTTGTGAAGTACTTACACACGGCGGTAATCTTTTCACGCTTCTTCAATCGAAACGCCTCTGTTCTCCTTTCTCCGACGACAACCTTGAAGCGGCCGTTTGGTTCTATGCTGTATATGGGGTGCTGAACGAGCACAAAGTTGTCACGTTCCAGCTCGTCGGCAAATTGTTCAAGATCCTGTAAAACTTCCTCGAAGGGTCGAGGCTGATTTTCGTCTCGATCAACGAGATCTAAATCAACTTCTTTAATTTCGCCAGTTGCTATTAACGCTTGTAGTTCAGCGTTCGGCTCTTTAGTTGACCTTCTCGAATTAAATTTGGAAAGATCGGGGCGCTTTGAAGACGATTTGGTCGAGTGAATGGGATCAGACATCATTCTCCTCCTACCAATTCAAGCAATTCTTCTGCGACAGCCATTACATCTTTTTGAGCGTGATCGTATTCCTTATATTCAAATACGGTCCGACCTACCCCCCAGCTAGTTTTAAATCCCTTAAGATCTCGTATGGTGTTTTTCAACACTGGTAATCCAAAGTCGGTGAGGCTTTCGCGAATGATGTCGGTTAGGTCGTCGCCCTTTTTAGTTTTCGTCATTAGAAATACGGCGACTTTACCTTTGCCTTCAAGCACGTCAACAATGTCGCCAAGCGGCTTAACATCGGTTGGAGATGGTGTTGTAATTAGTACAACTAAGTCTGCCACCTTCGAGACAGAAATAAATTCCTTGAATCCGTTAGCAACGCCGTCAATTACCAAAATGTCTATATTTTCTAGTGATGTATTGTCAAATATTCCCAAAATTGCATCTTTCGATAGAAGTTGGACAACCTTAGGCAGATCTACGTCTTGTGCATCATTATCTGCAAACCATTCGCGAAGCGTGCCTTGAGGATCGGTCTCCCCTAGGGCGACTGCATATCCCATCTTTTGAAATGCTCTGGCCAAACTGACAGAAGTTGTAGATTTCGACACCCCACCCTTAGGGCTTTGAATTGCTATGACTAACATGCTTATTGCCTCATGTGAAAAACATTTAAACAACGTATCAGACGGTCTGACATACGCAATATCAAATGTCATGTAAAGATTGTAATTTAAACGGGAATCTTTAAATAGGTGCAACGATGACGTCGATGGTTCTGTTTCGTGGATGATTCTCGAAATATTCTACATGTAGAAAAATATCGCTAATCCATAGCTTTATCATGTAGGTAATTCGGTACACTATAATTTCTACATGTAGAAAACTCTGCCATTGCCTTTGGTTCGGTTGAGAAGTCTAGTTTGGGAGGGCGGGAAGGAAATCATGGAGCGGACAATTGCGTAGGAATTTTCTACATGTAGAAACTGTCCATCGCACCTTACACGATATCGCGGGCAATCATACATTCCACACATGTTTTTCTACATGTAGAAACTTACCGCTCGGAGGCTAGAAGGGTCCCAACCAAAGCATCGAAGTCGTTGAGGCTCGTGTATCGCAGCGTGAAGGTTCCCTGAGGCGTCGTGCCAGGCTTCATGTTCTTTAACACCGCATTGACGAGGCCGACCAATTGAGACCTGCCAAAGAATTTGAAATTAATTACGCCAGCTCCCCCGCTTACCTGATCAGTTACGATTTCAACTGGTGATCCGACGATCCCCCCAAGACTCTCTTCAATCCTTCGTACGTCGCTCGACTTAACGGTAGAGCGATCATTGTTCCCGTCGCGTGCAACAGCCTGCTTAGTAAAATACTTGGAAATTATTTGCGTATACGTCATCCCTCTCTCGTTAATTTCCGAAGCCACCGCTTCTTGCTTACTTGCCGGCAAAGTGCTGAGTCTCCGGCAGGCTGAAAACGAGACCTTGCCTGCCTCTGCCAATAGTTGTAACCGTGGCGATAGGGTAGAGCACATCTTTATGTACCGAGATATGGTTGTCCTGTCATACTTTCGTGATGCGTTTGCAATATCAAGATCGCTCCACGACAAGGTGGATTTGACTTTCGCTAGCGCTCTTGCGGCATGCATCCATGACAAGCCAAGTAAGGTAACCTGATTCACTATCGCGAAATGTACTGCATCTGCATCACTGAAATCACCATGTAGAACGCTGATTCGCTCGATTCCTTTTGCCTGATATTCTAAGACCACATCCCAGCCACTTATGACTTCAAACCTGCCTCCGCTCACAGTGCGCACGATGGGCCGATCCAGTGCACCTCCAATTGCGACAGCGCTAGAGAGGGACGTTATTCTGGCGGGGGTAGAGTATGGAGAAATATAAAACTCATAAATGCTGCAGAATGCAATCGGAATCTGAATCTCACTTACGGACATAAAAAGAAACCTCGGTTTGTGCCACTGGCACATTATAACCCGTCAAGACAAGATGATACAGGACAAATTTCGAGTAATATCGATAAATAAATCCGGATTTGTTTCAAAACAAGAAGTGTGCGCGTGCAAAACGCACTTATCTGTGCCACGGGCACACACGACGCATTTGTCCGGGTCTGCGTTTGCCACGCGCATGATAAAAGTGATGCCTTTTTAGGGGCACAACGGTAAATGGACCGAAGGATCAGCAAGTAACAATGCCGCTTTTACCTCATTTACTGGAGAATCATGATGAACGACGAAGTAGTTGGTTGCGCTGACGTACATTTAGATCAAGTGCGCCTATCACCACAAGCCGCTTACATTGCGCTGCATGTAGGTACCGCGGCGATCATCCTTACGGTTTTGACAGGGCTCTTTGTGAAAGGGCATCTGTCGACCGTCATTACCCTTGCCATGGTCACGCTAGGTTTGCTCTCTATGCCAAAGAAGCTCATGTCCAGGAGCGAAGCCATTCGTGCTTCTACCTTGATCATTCCGCTTTGCATGGGAATTCATCTATCAGCGACATTAATCTGACTGTTAATCTAATAATCTTCGAGGTGATACGTGGGAAATAACGAAATAAATGAAATTGCTGTAGGCGCGTTGGCCGGTGCACTCGACAGGACTAATGAAGAACTTCGTAGCCAGAGGCGGAGCACTTACATCCGCTTAGCACTGAAAGGCTTATTTTTCCTAATCGTGACTTTGTTGGTGGTGAATGCAGGGAAGAATGGATTAAACAACAAGTCAGCTGGTAATAAATTCGAAGCGCACGTGGCCGAAATCGATATAACTGGTCCGATAATGGACGGGCAGAGTGCTTCTGCAGACAAGATTATTCTCAGCGTTCAAAACGCTTACGAAAGTCCCAACGTTAAGGCTGTAGTGTTAAGAATAAACTCTCCAGGAGGATCCCCGGTTCAAGCAGGCATAGTTTTCGATGAGTTGCTCAGTCTAAAAGACAAGCACAAAGATATTCCCTTGTACGCCGTAATCGATGACTTGGGTGCGAGCGCGGCATATTACATCGCAGCCTCAGCCGACAAAATCTATGTTGACAAAGCGTCGATGGTGGGATCAATCGGCGTAATTTCATCTGGATTTGGTTACACCGACCTGATGCAAAAACTGGGAGTAGAAAGACGCCTGTACACCTCCGGTGCAAATAAAGGTCTGTTAGATCCGTATTCACCAGTAAATGACGGTATCAAAACGCATTGGAATGCAATGTTGGGCGATATTCACCAGCAGTTCATTAGCTCGGTTAAAAAGGGTAGGGGCGAAAGACTGGCCAAGGACAATCCTGACTTATTTTCAGGCTTGATTTGGACTGGAGAGAAAAGCAAGGAATTGGGTCTATCTGATGAAATAGGAAACATGTTGACGGTTTCACGCTTTGTGCTGGCTGGAAAAATCAACATAGTTAATTACACAGAAAAACCTGATTTGATGAGTCAGCTAAGTAGGAAAGCCTCAGCTGAATTCCACGGTGCGATGATAAATTTAACTGCGCCGTATCTCCAATAATGAAAAGCTCGCCTCCCTCTGGGACGGCGAGCTTTCTATCAACTAAGAGGAAAAAACATGTCTGTTCTCACGATATCCAAAAAGATTTATTACGGCATTTTCGCATGCCTGTTTACCCTGTTGTGCACCCAAATTACGACATTCATCTATCTATACAAAAAGTCCGCTGGCATAGAAGTTACCTCGCAAGACGTTGCGGTAACATCGAAAAATGTGAATACTTATATAGACGAGTATTTCGAGATCATCCACCGCAAACAAATTTCCGCGCTGTACGACAAATATTCCCTCGCTGAAGACGGGCTTACTACTGACAAGCGCGTATATGGATCAACTAATGCGCGTTTTACGTTAAGCGAATTCAGTGACATTGAATGCGGATATTGTAAAAAATTTCATCCAGTCCCAAAAAGTATTGTTGATAACTCAAACGGCATCATCAACTGGGAATGGAATCACTTGCCATTACCTATGCATAATCCTGCAGCCTTCATGGAGGCGCACGCTACGGAGTGTGCTAGATCAATAAAGGGTAACAAAGCGTTTTGGGTTTACACAGAGCAGCTTTTTCAACGGACGAAAGGTAACGGCAATGGGGCAGGCGATCTGGTCGAAATTGCAGATTATGTAGGGATAGATAAAAACTTATTCGAACAATGTATGAAAGATGGTCGACATAGGGAGCTGCTCGCAGCGCAGGTTCAGAAAGCCGAATCGCTTAATATCAACTCAACACCTTCCACATTTTTGATCGATAATAATTCAGGTAGCGTGATACCGATTGAAGGGCAAGTGACCGCGGATTCGGTAATGACAGCAATACAAAATCATGTTGGGAATAAGTAGCTCAATTCGCATTATCGAATTTACAATAGATAAATCTTTGATCTCGAAAATGGGCTCGGTAGTTAACTACGACCTAGCTCATTACCTCTGCCTAGATCCGCCTTCAGGATTTAAATCAACTTTACAAGTGATCTTTCATGAAAGAAATTCTCGCAGTATTTGCACTCTTTATCGTTTCATTAACTCTTAACGCTCTGGTGACAAAATACAGTGCTAAGAAAATTCTAGGAATTGAGTTATCCTTTTTTAAATCGAATCTCGTGGTCCTTGGAAAATCATTTGCAATGTTACTTGCAGGATTTTGCGTAGGCTACGCGATAAAAATAGGCTTCAATGGCAACACCGAGCTAAAAAGTGTGAAGTTGATTGCGCTTAGTACAGTTACGCTTTTGAGTTTCTTAGTTTACTGGTATCTTTTAGGTCGCATATCAGAAACAAGAATTAGCCTTTGGGGGATGACTAAAACGGTTTTCACGGAAACTACCATAATGATCGGATCGATAATCGGTATATCATTGATTCTCGCAATCTTTATCACGATTTTTGGACTCAAGTGAATTAGTGATAAAAGGCATAAGCAATTCGGAAAGCTCACTAAATACATACCTCCTTCGTGCAGGAATCCTTAAAAGTGCAACGCCCGCAGCGCGGCACACATCGTTGACGAGCACGTCCCTCCGGAACCGCTCCGGGCGCGCGTGCGAACTATCGTCTAGCTCAATCACAAGCATTATTGAATTGTCCCTGGCGTCGCACAAAACAAAATCGAAATGCTTGCAGGCAATTTGATTAAAAAGCTTAATTTTGTGCGCTTTATCAATGTTATTTGAAACCTGGATTACATCCGCAATTCTAACTTTTCCAAATATCCGAACACCATCCCCAATGCTCTTATCGAGGGCGTGTAGAAAGTTCGACTCAGCTGCGCTAAAAAGCCGGTTGATCCTAACGTATGGTAAGGATCCCACCATAAGAGACCGTCCGCTACGCTTAGTTTTCAAAAAGGTGATTGCCGCGCAGAGAACTATGAGCCCAGCAAGAAAAAAGTGCGGTAGTAACTCCATTAAAAACCTCATAGGTAAGGGGTGGTCGTCAAATTACGATCAGCAAAAGGCAACAAACTGCTCAACGAAAACGCGTTAGTCCAGCGGATAAAAAAACGCTGAAGGGAGAAGTTGCCCCATACATACAAAATCCGAAGTTATTTAACGGGCCCGTTTCTGTGGAACTCCGGTGCGTTAAATATGCCTGGTTTATGCATCCAGACTACAACTGCCTTTCCGTAAATGTCAGACTCCTGGATGGTTCCCCATTCCCTGCTATCTGAACTACTGTCTCGATTGTCTCCCATAACAAAATATTGTCCTTGTGGAACGACCCAATCTCCGTGGCTTGAGATCAGTGACCTTTCACGGCTTCGCGATGTTGTATAGGAATGAGCACCAAGTGTTTCATCAAAAAATAGCGAGTCTGAAGCGTTGTTGGAATCGAAATTACTCTGGTGGCGAGGAACCTCTCGACCATTTATCGTCAATCGATAATCATCCAAGTGAATTGAATCGCCTGGAACTCCTATTACCCTTTTAACTAAATATTTATTCGGCATGTGGGGAGGGTTGAAAACTACTACATCACCTGGGCCGGGCTTCGTCCCTTGCAATGCTACTGTGGACGTAAAGGGAATTCTTACGCCGTAAACGTACCGGTTCACTAACACAAAATCTCCGACGAGCAGAGTGGGGCTCATAGATATAGATGGGATTGCAAATGAATCGTATGCAAAACTCTTTACAATTAGAACCGCAAAAAAAAATGGAAAATATTTTTTTGAAAATTGAACAACAAATGTGTTCGTTAATTTTTGCGTCTTCAATGTCCAACGCTTTAGGACATACAAATTTGAGTCGCAAAGTCTTGACGTTAGCCAACCCAACCCAGAAATGAAAACAAAAAGATAAAGGAAAAAATTATAGGTAGCGCCCATGCCAATCCCCAATTGAAATCATATATAATAGGGGTCGACATCGACGTGAGCGCTTCAAAACTACCACACAATGTGGGTCAGTTTTGTCTTCGATATCCTTTCAAGTCCGTTTCGAATGAGCATATCCAGTTAGCTTGATCAAGTGGCGATGAAAGCCTCAAATAATCGTCCCATTCTTCATTTGATAGCCAGGACGGAATCATTGAAATTGATCTATAAGTCTGCAGAACACACCAGGCTTCCGTACCTATAACGTTTAAAAATAATCGTTTATTTCCATGTACACTTGGGCCACGAAATCCAACACACATTGTGCTGTCATGATGTTGCTGGCATAAGCAAATTACAAATTCTTCACATACATCACCGTTCTTACCTTTGTTCCGACCACGGGGATGATGAATGCATAGTTTCGAGTTAGGCTTTTCGTTTAAAAAGTTGCACGCAAAGCAACCCTTGTCCACAATTCGGGAATGTAAAGACACTTGAAACTCATTACGCCCGTGCCCTTTTAGACCCCTCGACTTAATCTTATTTTTTACATTTGGGTTGGGTTGAGATACTCGACTCTCATTCTCAGATTTCACATTTGAGGTGACGATTTTGTTACGCTTTAATGGCGTCTTGCGATTTAGTGCGGTGCGTTTCATCTTTAAAAACTCAGATAAGTTACATCTCTTATCGCACGGGTCTTAAAATTCGCAACTAAATAAGGTTTTCACGCTTACTACAACTCTTTAAAAATTTCTGATCGATTTAAACACCTCATCCGACGGGAATACGCTATCGATGCATATCTTCATGCGATCACTGAATGAATCGTCCTCCTCAAAATGTATACACTCAACTAATGAACATTCCCTTATTTCATTCAACGTGACTGACTCAATAGATTTTCCGGTCACCGATTGAAAGTTCATCAATCCCTTTTTCGCCTGGTACATATTCAGAATCGCATCTTTTTCCTTCGACAATGAGCGTAGTAGATTTACGACATTGACCTCAAATTCAGTTGGCTTCACGCGTCGGCTTTTAATTTTGTCGAAATGCGTTAACGTATCGAGAACTCTGCTCCAAACAAGCTCGTCCTGGTGGACATGAAACTCAATCCTGTGAGCTTCCTCGATTAAACCGAGCGCGATTTGCAAAGACTTAAGAGATGCCTCAAGTTTTTCGACTTCAGTTTTATCTGCAGCATCCGCAGTAAAAATTATTTCACCGTTTAGCACCCCAGCCACGGATTTTTGGTCCTTCCAATGCGCACATATAAAAATCAATTCTGGTGGTGGGTTAAACATCGTAATTTTTACCTCTAAAAGATGACGTGTAATCTGCAGATTAAAAGTTGCGTTATTCGATCTCGTAAGTATTTTGAACCTGCTGTGAATCGAGCCCGGTCGGCTTACCTAACGTTCATCGGATCTACTTTATGATAATTCCACTCACTCTAGTGTTCCTTTTTTTTGTGATTATGGGCACGCTTATTTCATTTTTCGCCTATCTCCTCCTTAACGTAAAGTCCTATTCCATGAGTTTTTTGACGGTAGCAATTGCCTTACTTTTTGGTGTAATAAATCAAGCATGGGATGTTGGGTTAATCGGGTGTATTGCAGCTTTTGTAGGGCACATCGTAGGAAAATTTGCGATCGGATTCTTCTCGGGAAAATAACGTGATGACTGTGCATGCCAACGTGCTTAAATGTATTCCATGTTCAGTGTTGGGTGTAGTTCGCGACGCACGTTGTCCTTAACCGACACAGCATGGATGCGACCATTTTTGGCACTTAAGATTCTGCACTCATGCACGGTACCGTCAGTTCCAGTGAACCTAATTATTCCACCGCGTTTAGCGTTGACTTGAAAATTCTGTCTTATTTCGCGAAAGCCCATAGAAAGCACAACTCAAGGATTTCGAATAGAATATCCGTAGCGCAATTTTTCTTTGTTATAGAAGTGCCACAAAAAACGTGTATTGTGAATCTTTCTGGGATAGTCCTGTCTCAACCAAGAATTCAAATCCTGAAAGTAAATAGACGGCACTCCGTGTACAAGTCTGCAGAAAGTCCCTCTACTCACAACTTCGCGCATAAGAGCGTCATTTAGCGTATAACTGTCTTGAAATTTCATCATAGTCGAAACGTTCGTCACTCGGCTCGATACTCTTTATTCGAGATTCGCTCATTTTAAAAATTAAAGCGCTTGCAACTACTTTTGCACAGATGCTCTCTAAGTCAATCAAGGGTTGCATGTTCAAAGGTGTTTCAATTTTAGCGTCGCTGTAACGTCCAACTGCCTGGAGTTGATAAGCGTTAATCTCTCGGCTTATCTGCTTCCAAGCATATCTCACCAACGCAATATCAATCGGCCCCCTTTTCACATCGCCACTTATCAAATAATCGTAAAGCGGATCAAGATATGAGTACAAACCGTAGTTAAAATTATAATCTCCCACAACGTTTATAAAATTATCGAGCGGAAATAATTCTGTCGGCACTATTTCATCGTCGGCACATTCCATGATTCGCTCTAAAACTTGGCAGGCTGACAGGTGTTCGGCCTTGGCAGCTCTGTTCATTCGAAATAGACTCAATAATTTTGTAAACATAATCAATTCCGGGTGAGCAGCTGGACCTTATCTCGCAGACCTAGCATTACTTTGCAAGGCGTTAGTCTTTAGCAGCTCAATCCTTATTATTCAGATAGTGTTTCTAGCCAGTATTTCAAACCCACCTTATCGGGCAAGAAAAAGCTGAGGAATGCGAGCACCGTGCCAGTCAAGCTGTAATAGAAAGCTTGATTAGCGCTGCGTGCAAAAAAGTGGAAAAGCATTGAAAAAAGGATGAAGGCCCAGGAAACTATTAAAATTAGCATTCGAAACGAAATCGCTTTGTCCATCAT
Organism: Gammaproteobacteria bacterium; assembly: GCA_004173475.1. Taxonomy (GTDB): domain Bacteria; phylum Pseudomonadota; class Gammaproteobacteria; order Pseudomonadales; family Cellvibrionaceae; genus Cellvibrio. Next base: position 52,821 of record SEBU01000004.1, on the reverse strand, counting down.
GCATACTCCGTGAAAATTATTACGCGAAACTAACCAGACGCAGCGGATGAAGAGTACCTCGAAACTTCCAGTAGAACTAAATTTTAAGAAAAGGAAGTTCGAAGTTTTAACATTGTAAGGTGGAGATCTAGTCCTTCGAAATATTCAGGATGGCTTTCACTATCACTTTTAACATACTGTTCAATGGTTTCAAAAAGATTTCGCGATGAAACTATTGGTGCAGGGTCACATATTGCAATTGGTCTTAACGTGCTCGCAACGGCTGTATTTATACGTAGCGGATTAATATAGCAGATAGCGCCGAAGTGTCTAAAATCGCTATCAGCGTTAAGTGCAATGGAAGCAGTTTTGGACCTTGCAAAATTAACAATGTTAGCAAACATGCACGTCTTTAGAAGTGTCGCATCCGTGGATTCCTCAGCGTGTATTAAACTAATTAAACTTCCCGCTGCGAACTCAAAAATCGATTGTGCACTACCATACTCTCCGAAATCATTTGATCTTACTAAGTTTTCCAGCCACGTTTTATCAAAAACTCCTCGCGCTGTAAATTGCTTCTTTAGAGGGTCAATCAGGTAGAAAGTTGCAGGTTTCAAAACTCCTTGAAGCTCTTTAGCATCAACCTTCATACCGTGCTTGATCGCAAAGTTTATTAAATCACTCCGCACTTTCCAACTCGCAAAATCTGTCACATTGGTTTTCATGGCAACTCTCATAGTGATTTAAATTTAAATGCCCGCAACTAAGATAATTCGAAAAACTTTTGCTGCGCAGATGCGAACACTGCGAACGTTGCTTCACAGTGCTCCATTTGCTTCTATGCAGCTGAGGTGGCCAGCCGATTCAGTCTTTCTAAAGTTGTTTCTGAGGCGCTTTCCGAGGAAGCCACAGACTTTCGGAGCTCATCCAGCGCTGCCTTCCGATCAATAGGGCGCTGATTTATCTCGCTAACGATCTTTAATGACTCCGCCTGGTCTGATACTTTCTGCGCCCGCCGTGTTAACGCGTCCAACGCCGTGGACTTTGTCTTAAGCCCCCCAAGTCTATTCAGGTGCTCCTGACGTTCAATCCGAATCTGCTGCAGGTCCCGCTGGGCATTTGCAGCTTCCAGACTTCTCATGGCTTTCTTCGCATGCGCATCAAAGTCGGTAAGTTGCTCTGACAATGCTGCAACGATTTTATTCAATTCATCCATATATTGTCGCGCCTCCGCCTCTTCATTCTCCTCAACCGGCAGACGTGCTTTATTCGCTTCCACTTCATCGCAGAAGAGATTTACAGTTTCTTCTGAGATGGTGCCAGCTTGCAAGCGATTAGCTAATATTACAAATGCCTTTTCATCGTCTTCTATCAATTGACGAAGCTTTACGACATCTAGTCTTTCCTTCTCAAAACTGCTACGTGCTGACGCCAGCTTCTCAGCTACTTCCCTCAGAGTTTTTGCCAAAGTGTCACGGTCAGCCTCTGTCGCGGTCTCGGGGTCAAAACTTGCGATTGCTATCGCAATCTTTTCACCTAGGGCGCCAAAATGTTTTCCTATCAGACGTGCTGTTAATGACCAACCTTTAGAATTGTTTGACATTGTATTTGCCCTTTCTATTTAATAAGTGTGAAAAAAATATTGTTTGAAATAGTGTTCAGAAAACCTGCATTTACTGGACGATTAACCTCTCCAAATCTAATAAAATACCTACCATAAAATCAACGTGGATCTCTCTGCTGCTGGGATCGCCATTTCTACTCGTTACATGTTCTGTACTTATCAACAAATATTCATCAAGCTCTTCTAGCCTTCTGTAATAAGGCATATACAAAATCTCTTGTGCTAAGCCCCGATCTCCATTTTCATCATCAATTCTAATTTCCCTCCCTGAAAACGGCTGAACGTGTGCTGCCTCTTCGACTTTGAAAGCTCGACTGTAAGAAAGAGACTCAGTGCCGCTGAAAATTATTGATAACTCATCCTCCGAATATCCAATCTGAGCCAAGGTGTCATAACTTAATTCATACGTTGGGTCACCGAGGCCGTGACCTTCCTCTCCGGTGAATGCGACTTGTTCGTCATTTGACTCTGGATAAAATCGGGTCAACATTCTGCAGTAAATTGCTTCCTTCGGTTCGCCATTATTGTCAGTGAACACATGAATGAAAGTTTCATTGGTATCATTGTCGTCACAGTTCAAATAAAGACGATATTGTTTTCCGTCGTCGAAGTCTTTGTAATGCAATCTACTTATTGCTGAAATAGTACCTCGTGTCGTTTCTGGACATCGAATAATGCTTCGAGCTGATTGCGCTTTTAAAAATGGACTAATTTGCCAAGACAACAGCGAACCAATTCTGACGTCCCAGGGCAGATTTATGTCTTTTCGATTTTGTACGGTGGCAACATATTCATTCCTCAAAACATGTTTTCGTAAATAATTAACGGCATTTGACCATCCCATGTGATTTACTCCAGTGTATAAGATTGACGCTTCGCCTCATTTAAACGCGCGCGAAGGTGGCTTGAAAGGGATGGTAGAAGGCGAAAGCCCAGATACAAGCAGACTCCGAGAAATATCGTACCGAAAAATATTCCAAGCCGGGACATGTCTTCCTCATCCCCTTTCCTTAGAGTTGAAGGTTCAGCCGTGGATTGATGGTTACGTGAAAAGTCACGTTTTTGATCGCTGGGCGCCGCAGTTGGATTGACCATCGAGTTGCTAACATCGCGCGGTTTTTCGACAGATCTATCATCATCGCTCAGTCTCCCAGCCATATAACCCGCGATAGCTGGCACAACCATAGAGTCTTGTAGTCCATTCGAATGTTTGCCCTCCGGCTCGCTGGAGGGCATTGGGACGCGGTTTGATTGATGCGTTAAGTTACCATCAGTCGATCGTGAGACGCTTTCGGCATTCTGCTGGATTTTAGTGTCGTCGGGTGACTTTGATTCTGACATGGCGAGACCACCCGTGACGACTCCTGCGGCAGCAGCTGCCGCCGCAACTTTGCGAGCATCATATGTGCGGAGGGCATTCACTCGTGCAGTATTTGTCTCCATTGATGACATTAAGCTGCTATCCGGCTTCAGGCTTTTAACCCCATATGTGCTGCGCGCATCATCGGCAACTCCAAACGTACCGAATCGAGTTTTAGTTGTGGGCTTATCAGTTTCACTGGCCCGATGTTGGACGGTAGGTGAGGGTGACGCCTTTTGGCGCGAATCATATTTTTGTTTGCTCGCATTTCTCGAAGGACTTGGTTTGAATCCGCTTGAAAAAGAGGGGGATTTAGTCCCGCTCCCACTTTTAGCTGCGAGTGTATTTGTAGCGCAAAGCAGTGCAAAAACAATGGCGATAATCTTGAATCCTGGAAATTTATTAAGCATCTTGATATCCCCTTTTCTAGTGATGTATGTATGGATGGCCGATAAATATAATTATTGAGCAAGTATCGTGTCTAAAAACTCTGATTTATTAGACCCAAGCTTTTCGACGCGCGACATAATTGAAGGCATTTCCGTTTTATAAATGTGAGTTGTCTCTTCCGAAACAATTAGCGATTTTGCACCGCGCGCAACTCTGGTGGCATTGCCTCGACTTTTTGTGAGCACCCTACAATTGATAAGCTCACTGATGACTTTGGCCACGGTAGATAGTGATACCTCGCATGCAGCGCTAATCTCCCTCACTGATAAGAATGAGGACCCCTCAATGCAATCGGGACTAAGAATTAAGTATCTTAGTTTACTTCGCAATTGTGAGTGGATAGTGCTCTCTTGATGCCAATTGGAATCCAGTAAATGCATGAGCGTTGCACGATTAGAAGTGGTGCTCATATGTCACTCCTCTCAGCTTTTCTTTTTCAAAATCAATTGCCTCATTCCTGGTGTTGAATGGCCCGTAGATTTTATGCTCGATGACGACAGTCCAAATACATCCCCATGTCCTTGTCCATTTCGCCAGATAGCTCTCGTCGGCAACTAAGGCTCGAATGCAAAAAAATGCATAGCGCAATGGCCTACGTAGGGGAACAATTCGCGAGACTCTTGTCTTTCTAAATTCAATTAGTTCATACCTACTGAAGTCTACTTCATCTGCAAATCCTGTTACGGTACAAGCTTTAATAGTCATGGACTTTCGCGTTACAAACTTTCTGTCTTTGCTCACATTTGTCATTTCATTTAGTCCAAGTTAGTTAATCTTTTCGTTTGCTGAGGGTTGCTTTTTCCTAAAACAAATTAATTAACTAGCGCGCCTCATGCTGAGGCGCTCTTACGCTCAATATGAATCTTTCTCCGTATTCACATTAAAGTCGTCGCGATAAAATTCTGGTTTATTTTCCATAGTCTCTTCTTCAAAGCCCTCACCTCGAAGTTTGTCACCCAGTATTTTGCACTGATTACCCTGAAAGTTTTGAAAATCAGTTTTCACCTTTCCGTTTTTGATCGATACATTTACTTGTTTGCGCATTAGTACATCTCCTCAAGAGCGACTACTTCGAAGGATCCATCTTTAGTCTCTGTGACAGTGACTTCGAAGCCTTCAGAAATTAATTGTTTTTCATAGCCGAAAGCAAGATAGCGATCTTGCACGCGTTCAGTAACGCGTTGCGTCCAAGCGCCTACTGAACCATAGTTCTCCTGAAACTGCTTCCATGTTCCCTCCACCAAGTTGTAGCCGATCCTGAACTGATTATTTTCCTTAGCTACTAAAACAAGCTGATACTTACTCCGTGTCAGTCCGTTTCCCACTTCATACAACGATTCGTTTTCATAAATGTTTCCGTGCGGACTTAAAGCGCGAATCAAAAGATTGCGATCGGTGTAACGCACTCCAACTTTACCAGTCACTATATGGCTCATTATTTACCCTCAGTCTACGGTGATGTTCCGCCCAATGTTTGCGGCGATTTGTGCTTCATTATTGCTAGCAGGCGCGAATCCCATTTTGTGCAACGCGTCCATGTAGACGCTGTCGAAACCATTGGACTTGCTCGCAGGAGTTACTCGTTTGAGAACCTCGTTCACAATGTCAAAGTTCGGCTTACAACCATTTTTTGCTGCAATGAATAGCGAGTTGTTAACACATTGCTCAATCTCGGCACCGGTGAATCCCTCAGTGCATGCCACTAGTATTGTGAGGTTCAGCGGATCTACAGGTATCGACCACTTTTTTAGGTGTATTTGAAATATTTTTTCTCGCTCAGAATCATTTGGCAGATCGATATAAAATGATTGATCCCATCGACCCGCTCTAATTAACTCTGGAGGTAGTTGAGTAACTTTATTAGCAGTTGCTACGATAAAAACCTTTGCAGTTCTGTCTTGAAGCCATGTCAAAAATCTACCTAGCAATCGGCGAGACACTTCATGATCCCCGTCGCCGCCTCCACCAAGTACCTTCTCGATTTCATCGATTAAAACTACAACCGGTGCAATCATCTCTATCGTTTGAAGTGCACGCGTGAATTGCTTTTCCGTCTCTCCCAAATGCTTGTCATAAAACCTTCCGATTTCCAAACGAACTAAACTAGTTCCGAGAATAGAAGCCGCGCTCTTAGCAATCAGCGACTTTCCTCCCCCAGGCACTCCCGCCAATAAAATTCCTTTAACCGGTAAGTCCAAGTTCCAGCCTGCTTTTCGTTCGAACAGAAATTGCTTCACATTCTCAAGCCCGCCAACACTTTCAATGTCAACCGGCTGCATTACGTCGATTCCGACCTCGCGTAGGATTGCTGCCTTCTCGGCGCGAACTTTCCCTAAATAATCATTTCCTTTCAGCTTATGAAAGGCCGAAAGGGTAAAAACGTTCCGAATCTGCGCGTATGGGATCCCCAGCGCGTTATTGGCAAGTTCGGCCTTTTCCTCGTTACTGAAAATTGCACCCGTAGTGCCTTCTTTTTTGTTATCTTTTACTGCCTCTTGAATGTAACCAGAGCATTCATCGATAAGACTGTAAATTTCCTGCAGGCTCATGCGTTGCAGATCCATTGAGTAAACGAACTCCTCTGAGAAGCTGTCTCGCGACGCTATAACGTAATTTGCGCCTCCAGTTTCTAATTCACCAACCGAACTTTTTAAAGACGGCAAATTCTCGGGATTAAGCTTCTGCCGATCAAAAAAGAAAGCGTCGAAGATCACCACACCTTTAAACTTTTTCCCATTGTTCGCTTTGTCCGCGTCTGATTTGCCTTGCGCAATAAGCTTTTTGATTTCAACAGGATTCGGCAGCATTTTAAGCGGCATGTTGATAAAAACTTTTCCTACTTTTTCAGTTGCTTCGCGAACTACTATTTCCGCTCTGGCAGGTTCAAAAGTTGCAATGTGAATCACCGGAAACGAAAGCATTATTGGCTGAACGAAATGTTCGGCAGCCGGCGAAATGCTCGGCTCACTTTTATTTTCTAACGACATACCTTCTCCAAATTGCAATTAAACAAACGTATCAATCACTCTGCGGTGGTGTACGTGTGTGCCACTACAGCACCCAGTTGCGATAAAAAAAACGGCTAAGCAAAGTTCCTAGCCGTGTGCAAGGGTAGCGCGACATTTCCTAAAAGTATAAATTTAGTATATATTTTAAAACAAATATATAGTTTTTTTGAATTATCGTGAAATTTTTTGACTTATCACTCAAAAATTTGGAAAACCAGTGTTCTAACGGCTGCTACAGACTTGATGAGTGAGCAGCCGATATCTTCGTCAAACAAGTGGCCGAACCACTTAATACCCAAATCTTTTCACATGGATCAGCGATTCTGAAGGTGCATAAATGAAGAAGGTCAGGCGGTTTTTCCATGAAGTTTTTGGCGCGATCACCTCATTGCCTGCATTTGGAAAAAGCGCCAATATGTCCTCGTCATATTCAAGCGAGAGCGTCAGTGACACAACTTCCAACCGGACAGCTAGCGACGCAGCCTTACGAAAACGTCAAGTTGTGCTTGCCTCTATAGGGATTCTGTCCGCGCGCACAGAAAGTATTAGCGAGAAACATCAGCCCGACTGTTGGACTAAGTCGACTAATCTCCGCTTTGTTAAAGGTATTCTTGTCAAAGCAGGACTTTTTTATTACACCCAATTACGTATTGAACACCCCCACCCATCGTTAATTGACGAGACGCTTGAGGTAGGACCAGGAGATGGTAATTATTGCAGGCAGCTAGCTGGTTATTACCCCACATACGCAAATCTGAGCCCCGCAGATAGACTCGCTTATATCAATTTTCTATCAACTGACAGGTGTAGCCCCGGTGTGGGAATTGGTTTCGTGTTCCTGTACTTTTACGGACTGGAACGAAGGCTGCTTGGCTTAGGTGTTGTAGAATCGCCCGAAGTCGAAAAGGTGGAAATCATTGCGGAGATAGAACGACTTTTAGGCCTTTATAGTTCTAACAGTTCTTTAGAAAGGTACGCATCAGGATTACTTTATTTCGTCTCGATCGAGAATGGAGATCACGCGAACTATTGCCGTGAGGCGCTTGATCATACAATGAGATCAATTGTTGCTGGCCGTAGGGCAGAGCGGTCCACATTCGCCCGTGTCATTCCCGCATTATCGTTACTCGCCTACAGCGGCGCTACGCTGGGTTTGGAATGGATGTACACTTGGGCTCGCCACTTATCCCTCCTATCAAACGACGAGTTCCTTTCTGTAAGCCACGCGCCTGGCCTAAAGGCTTTCGAAATAGCCTTTCATCGCGTGTACCCTAACGGCTTTGTCCCATTTAGAGGCTCAATCCATCTAACGATCACTTACAAGGCCAGCGCGCCAGGCGTCGGCATTTTAACAAGGACACTGTCCGAGATTACCGATCCTACCCAATGTACGGAAAATATTCTTATCCTTCGCAGGCTGATCGCAGATGCTGTTGCGCATTGCCATGTTGGTAAACCGCAATCAGATAACGCGAAAGTATCCACGTCTACTATCAAGTCTCAGCACACTGCTATTCCATTCCAATATCAGCCTGCGGAACTCCAAAGATCGACCAATCCGATTCCAACTACTGCTGACACGCCCTCAGGGACTAGTGGATTGATAAGTCTCAATTACGAACGACTAGCGCTTCTTGAAAAAGAATCGGCAGAGGTGTCTTCGCTACTTAGCGAGGTATTTGAGCCCCAGCCCTTTGACGACTTTCCGAGTGATGATTTTATCAGCAATAGACCGAGTGCAAACGATACATACCATTACGAATCCAAATTTGCAGCGTTACCGACACTTACGACGGTTCAAGAATCTTTCTTAAATTCTTTGTTGAAAGAAATGAGTTGGGAGCGAGAAACGCTTCAGACGTTAGCCCAATCGCATAGGTTAATGCTTGATGGCGTGCTTGATCGGTTAAACGAACTTTGCTGGGAAGCTTTCGACGACTCATTAGTTGAATGTGATGGCGATTATAGGATCAATGAGGCGGTCGCTAACCTAATTCTAGAAAGCGCTGCTTCAAACACTAACACCGAGTCAACAAAATCAATTTGCTGTTAAATTTAAAGTGTTTTTTTGATGAGAACGCATTTATGAAAGATTCGTCAATTCGCCCTAGAGAGCGCGAAGCGGTTATTAACTCTCTCCGAGCTGGCGTTGTACCCAGGCAAGGCCAGCACCTCATTCAAGTAGGACGAGTTGCGGAACTTAGGGCCGTGCTTGCCGACGTAACGCTGATTGCAAATGGAGGTAGTAGTTTTAAATTAGTTATAGGCGCTTATGGAAGTGGGAAATCATTTTTCTTGCAATTGGCTCGCTCTGTAGCTATGGAAAAGAAATTGGTGACGATGCAATGCGATTTAAATCCCGACAGGCGACTGCATGCGACTGCCGGCCAAGCTAGATCACTTTACACGGAATTAACGCGTAACATGGCGACTCGATCTTGTCCGGACGGCGGCGCGATGAGTGCGATTGTCGAAAGGTTTGTCTCTAAGTCAATGGAGGAAGGTGAGGCTCAAGGAATTGCGGTTGAATTAATAATCAATCATAAGCTGCATGCACTCTGCGAAATGGTTAATGGCTACGACTTTGCCAACGTCATATCACAGTATTGGGAAGGATTCAAAAACAACGATTCCACTACTAAGGGGAATGTAATTCGCTGGCTTAGAGGAGAATTCTCAACTAAAACGGAAGCGCGTCAATTGTTGGGGGTGCGAAACATTGTCGACGATACAAACTATTACGATCAATTAAAGCTGCTAAGCCGCTTTGTCAGAATGTCTGGCTACGAAGGGCTGCTCATATGCCTAGATGAATTGGTCAATATTTACAAACTTCATAATGTAAAAGCTAGGCAATCAAACTACGAGCAACTTCTCAGGATTCTAAATGACTCACTGCAAGGTTCCTCAACCGGCCTGGGCTTTATCCTCGGCGGAACACCCGAGTTTTTATTCGATGATAGGAGGGGGGCGCATAGTTATGAGGCTCTAAAATCTAGATTATCTGACAACGAGTTCGCACGAGAAGATTTGCTGGACTTAACTGGACCTGTGTTAAAGCTGCCAAATCTTTCTCCTGAAGACTTATACCTAATGCTTCAAAAGGTTCGCAATATCTATAGCAACGTGGAAGATTTAAATATTCTTTTACCTGACGACGCCATTGTTCACTTCCTGACTCATTGCTCTCGTCGCCTGGGAAATGACTATTACCGAACTCCTAGAAACACCATCACATCATTTATAAATTTCCTTGCAGTAATCGAGCAGAATCGCGAAAAGTCGTGGATTGAAATAATTGGATCGCATGCTATTTCGGTCGATAATGAAGCCGAATTGGATCTGTTGAACACGGAGGGTGATGATGAACTCACAACTATCAGGCTGTAGGGATGCACTTAGGTTGTTGCACCCTAACCTGCAAAAGTGGATCTGGGAGCAACGGTGGTGCAAGCTTACGGCAGTGCAACAACTTGCAATTCCAATATTAAGCCTCAGCAATGACGATGTAATCATTTCAGCTCAAACGGCATCCGGTAAAACGGAAGCTGTATTTTTACCGCTAGTAAGTAAATTCTTAGTCGCTGATTTGCAAGCTCAATTAATTCTTCACGTATGTCCATACAAATCATTAATTAACGATCAATACGATCGTATAACACGGCTATGCGCATCCCTAAACATTCCAGTGTATGCATGGCACGGCGATATCCCTTCATCACGGAAACAGAAATTTTTTAAGTCGCCGCGAGGCATTGTAATAATTACTCCCGAATCGCTGGAATCTTTTTTCGTCAACAGAGGTTCGCAGCTTTCACGTCTATTTAGAAATGTTAAGTCGATTGTAATCGATGAATTTCACGCACTTATTGAAAGTGAACGGGGACGGCAGCTACTTTCACTCTTGCATCGCCTGGAATTAATAGTCGGGCGTCGCGTGCAAAGAATAGCGCTGTCTGCGACTCTGGGAGACATATCTCTCGCCGCAGAATGTTTACGCTCAGACGGGCGCGTTAAAATTGTAAATTGTCCATCAAATGACGTGGAGTTGCTTGTGTCGGTCAAGGCCTACTACGTTTCTGCTGCTCCGTCGGGACTTACCGCGACCACGCCAAGTCACATCCTTGATATAGCGACGAGCATCTTCGAAAAGACAAGGGGCACAAAAAACCTGATTTTTCCAAACTCTCGCCAGAATGTAGAGCTATATACATCTGCTCTAAGGGCCATTAACGAGGATAAACGGATCGCAAACTGTTTCTGGCCGCACCATGGTTCTTTATCTTTAGAACTACGACTCGAAGCTGAACAAAATTTAAAAGCCCCATTAACACCAGCAAACGTGGTTGCCACTAATAGCCTTGAAAATGGGATCGATTACAAAGAAATTAAAAGCATTTTTCAAATTGGTCGGCCGCCTTCAGTTTCATCATTAAGGCAAAGGATCGGTCGCTCTGGGAGGACCGCGGGTACACCAGCGATATTGAGAATGTACACGCTGCTTGAAACCATTGGGGCTGATAGTGACATATCAGCACAACTTCACATCGATTTGATTCAGTCGATCGCATGTATTGAGCTAATGCGTAACAGTTTTTATGAACCACCACGTACGGCACCGCTTCAACTATCAACGCTTGTACATCAAGTGCTAAGTAGTATCGCTCAACACGGAAGTCGAGATGCGGTGACGTTATGGCGCGACTTAATTCTAAGTGGGCCACATAAAGGACTTTCGAAACCTGATTTCAAAGCATTGTTAATCTCGTTAGGCGCGCATAATTTGATAGAGCAAGACGCTGACGGATCTCTATTGCTTGGGAGCGTTGGCGAACGACTGACAAATATGCAGGACTTTTACGGCGTATTTCCCTCAGCCGAAGAATACAGCTTGCATTCATCCGGTGGTGCATTAGGTACAATCACCAAAGAGGCACTCCTAGCGCCCGGACAAATAATAATTTTCGCAGGGCGACGTTGGAAAATTTTAAATATCCAGAAAGACAGAAGTGTTATCGAAGTTGAGGAAATAAGGACTATGGACGGTGAGTCAATTAGCTTTGGTGGAGGCGCACTTTATCGCCATCCTCGTGTTGTTGATGCAATTCGAAAAGTGTTAGCGGAAACTAATGAAATTTCCTATATCGATGATGTGGCGAAGTTGGCCTTAAATGATGCAAGGAAAGTTTATAAATCACTCGCACTTTCGAACAGACATTTATTTGCTCAGAATGAAAATCTGATTATATTTACGTGGGCAGGTGACCTCATAACTCATACCATTGCTCACATTTTTTCATTATTCGGCCTGACCGTATACGTTGACGGATTTTGCATATACTTGAAGGGACTGACTAAAAATTCACTCGCCAATGTTTGTTCTCAGATAGCGCGCATCGAAAATCCGTTTAAAATTTTTGAGGACATCGACCCTCCTGAATACCATCGATGGGATTGGGCTCTACCGAAGGATTTACTTAGGCGCGACTTCATATCGAGGGCTTGTGACGTACCAAATGCAATTGAATTCATCCGACTGCTTTTAGAAAGCTTGGGAAAAGAGCTAAACAGCTCGCACTCAGTTGATGAGTAGTTACGGCAGACCAATGCCAGCGCCTTCTAGGCATTCAAATAACCTTTCAATTATTTCATTGAACTCATCATATAGATCACTATTACCGGTATCCATTTCTAAACTTGCAAGACTTCTGCAGCAAAACTCCAGTTCTCTCAATGCGCGTGCATTTGTTACGTCGACTGAAAGTCGCTCGATGATTTGCTTCAGAGTTGTAACTACCTCTAGTCCTGCGTAGCATATTTCCTGATTGCTCGAAGCAGGCGTTATTCCGCGAACAACTGTGACGATTTCTGTCCCCTTTGATACACTCATGTGTCGTAGCTACCTATCTGAAATATTAATACGCGTTTTACTAAAGTGTCTGCACGTGCTTCTCATCCAGGATACCATCCTATCAAAAACCTCGCTTATTTCCCGTTCTAGTTCACGAATCTTGAAGTAGCGATGGGCTATTCCGAACAGCGATTTGGCTCTGCTGTCCAACACATTCTTCAATTGGATTTCAAGAGCCCGCCTAACATTTTCTAATCGAATTAACTGCTGCTCTGCTGTATAGGCAACGCTCCGCTTGAAAGTCTTTAATGTTTCGAAGAATCCGGAGAAATCATCTGCAGAAAAAGCATTATCAGTTATACGGCGATTTTGAATTTGCATTTGTATGTCCAGCCTGTCTAAGGTTGCGAGAGTTTGTTTTCTGAACTCAAGCTAACAGTAGGAAATAAAAACGCAACTTGGTAAAATTACTAGCAGATCGCTGAGTGAAAGGATTTGCTATAACCCTCCCGAAAATCAAATATCTTTTACTCCTCATGCGATAACGGAACCTCTTCGTAGAAAAAATTGCAATGTGTTCATAATATTCCCTAAGCAATATGCATGGCATTTCTCAGATTAAAAAAAGACTCGCCAATATTACGGCGCTTCCACTAGGTAACTTGCTTCACTGAAGCCTCGCTGTACGGAAATAATTTTGTTATTCGTTGAATTGAGTAAATTTGGATTGTATAGAGGTCGCTCAACGTTACTCACGCGGAGAATGTTAAAATGTCGCAAATCACGCAGACGTGCGTATCATGAAATGAATCACGCAATTTCTTAACGTGGCTTGGATATTCCGATAGTCGCTGAAACTGATGCGGATTTAGTAGATTCTCGAACAAAACAGAATTTAAAAACCACTTCCACGCCGCATAGCTCCGACTGTTAGTTGCACTTAACAATCTCTAGGATTCAAAAACGTCTATTGCTATTTGTCCGACGAGGCTTACCATATGGAATATCAAAGTACGATGGCACTGAGCCATGACATGGTCCGCTGTGATCGGTTAACCCGTACGGGACGCAAATAACTGATCCCGATGTATAAAAAATCGCGTAAGACCGTTGCACTGTCTAAGGATGCCGAGTGACAAAACTATGGATACAACTAGAACGCTGGATTGCAAAAAAATGAGTAACGATTCTTTACTTATCGGTTCGTCCGACTTTAATGAGTTAAAATGTCTAATAGAACATGCCCTATCAGAATCAGCCATTGTTCTTATAGAAGGGAAACTAAATACTGGCAAAAGCTATGTTCTGCATCGCCTTTTCGCTCCTGAAAATATTCTCGCTACAAAATACCAGGGCATCACGACTGGCAATGTTGCGCCTAGAGCTATAGACAGATGGAAAGCGCGAATAGGAAACGTTGCGATCGACGAAACTGGGTGGCTTACAGATATTCAACTTGATGGAGTGCTTAATAGTGCAGTAAGTGCAAAAAAAGGTATTGTTTTGGGGGTTCAGTCGATTCACCGATATAGAGAGAAGATCGCGACTATTCAAAAGAAATATGAAACTCCGGTTTTGGCCATTACATTGCTCAGGTTTGATAGGGAAAATCAAACCCCAATTTGGACTCACTCTTAGGTTTAACGATGAAAAGCCGATGCTTGTAATGAAGATGCGTAAGCCGATTTCGCCGGTACTCATGCTATGCGCAATTATCTTAATGATGCTTGTAATTTTATTCGGGTTTACGCTATTTCTCGACGTCGTACCACCGAAGCAATCGCCAGCGCAAAGAAATCTATTAACCTTGTTTAATTCTCGGACTGGAGAAACAAATTCCTTCTTGAGGCTTGATCGACTTTCTAACGAATATTTTTTTGTAGGGGCTCATGGAAACACAGCAGGCTCGCTCGAAAACTCAGTTTCATGGATCGAAGATAGGCGTATGAAAGAGGTAAAGTATCTAAATCCATACGCTGCAGCACAGCTTGTATCGAAAGAAAAAGCCCTAAGAAATTTGAGCCCAACCCTCCCTATTTTATTGTTGGGATGTAATACGGGAACGGGTAGTGCTCCGTATGCCATGGAAGTGAGTAAATATCTTTCGGAAGATATTTATGGAGTTAATGGTTGGTTAGTAGTGGATCAGTTGGGAACATCAAGAACGGGGCAGGGCGGCTTAATTTCCAGCTATTTAAATTATGGAAATTTTCAGACGAGGCGGTTTCGTCAAGGTCGCGAGATATTTGATTAAAGCATCCACAGTAGGTGCTGAAATCTTCGTACAATAAGGAAATCCCATTTCAAGAGGTTTATAGATGATGAAACATTGGCAAATAATTATCGTAGTTTTGGCATTCGTTAGCTGCTTTGCTTCTGCTGAACCACCATTAATCATGCAAAAAGAATCGCGCACTACATACGTATTAGTCCTCACTATCGTAGGTGAGCACCCTTTTATTAAGTCTTTGGATACGAGTTTCGACGATGAGCTTGAATGCGAAAAGGCAGGATACAAATGGCAAGAGAAATCGCGGAAATCGAACGTATTCGGTAATAGTCGAACTGAATTCAGTTTCTCGTGTTTAAAAAATACTAAAGGGTAAATAATTATGGATAACCTAGGTTTGACTAGAAACTTGTCATCATTTGATCCTTCTCACGGTGTAACAATAGGCTCCAATCCAAATCAGCCAGAAACTGACATAGAACTTGAAGTTGTAATTAAAGCATTAAGATTAATTAATGTTGGCGATATGTGTTGCGCAGAAAAGGTGATTGGCGACGCGAATTTTTCTAAATTTGTAAAAGATTGGCTCAATGTAGAAATTAGAGCCATTCTTTCAATTATCGATAAAGCGGGCTGAGTTTAAATCGAAGGATTAACGTTATAGTCCAGCCAGCGGTATCCAAGTGAGACCATCAGGCATCGATATAAATTGCGGGTAACTCGTTTGGCACATCATGCTCGTGAGTTCTCCAAAACCAAGTATTTAATCCACTACTCTCCAAAGATGCAGCTTTGTCTTTCGCATAATTATCGAAATCTTCTATCGAATCATCAAAAACACCTATCACAACTTGTTCTTTCGCATCTAGAAGTACGGCATCTGGAATGTGGTTCTCCTCAAGATCAAGCTTGGCGGGCCGAATAAACGTTCTATTTTCTGCAACCAGTTGGTTGAATAGAGTGAGCTCGTATTTTGACAGCGCGGGGATGTACTGATTGCTCGTCGCCATAAGAGCTATGTTTCGTATCGTGATATATTTCGAAGGCATGTTGCAGGACATTATCACAACGACTTTGCCAATGTGCTCATCCACACGTTGATTTGTCTCGAAAACACTAATCTCGAATTGGAATTTTCGAACTAGCGAGTCGTAAAGATCGTTGCTGATGTAGAACGGAGAGTTTTCATTTTTCAACTTGAAGACATAGCCGTGTTCCGATGGTTCGATATCTTTTAGCTCACCAATAGCGAGAAAGTCATTATTCACTAAGCCTCGCCACTGAGAGAAGAAAGCTTCTTTCGCGGCAATTATCTGCTCAGCATGATCGGGTTTCCACGTCATTGGCAAATATAAGCCCTTACTCATGGGCAGTTTGTTAATATAATACGCCTTTGTAGATTCCATGATTCGAGCTCTAATCGTGCCCCAATAGCGTTTGTCAGCGATCGTTGGCACCCATTGATTCACCTGAGCATCCAACCAAAATTTCAACAAAAGCGCACTTAAACTTATCTTTCTTTTTTTGTCTGACTCGTCCTCATCGTCAGCCTGCGCTTTTTCCTCAGCAGACTTTGTAGAGTCCTCGTCCCCCGGTACTTTTTCCTCCCTCGGTGCGCGCCTTGTTAGACCTACTTCGCAGCTTAAATATACTCGGCCGCCAACCTCCTTACGCGCACCATTAGTTAAACTGTCATTTGCTGTTAATATTTCAGGAGCGGGCTGATAATGAGGACACAAATTATTATGCAAATAAGATGTGTTTGGATAAGCGGCTAAAAACAATTTGGTCCGCTTCTTGATCGCTAATTTGGGCGTAATCTCTCCGTTGCAGAGACATTTACAATATGTTCCCGATCGCTCATGGAAGCTTGCCAGAATGTCCTGGGCTTCATCGCTATTTTTAATGTAGTTGTATTTAAGCTCGCGGCCATCGGGAAGCGCAACTTTAAAATCGCTCATAGCACACCTCTTTTAGATTTAAATCAGGCTCTGTTTAGTCTTTTTCGATGCATTTAGCCGGCTGAATAGTCGAGCGTATAAGATCCAATTCAATAGTAGAGAGAGTTTGACCGGAACATTTTTTCATCCACGTAGATTCATAGTCTTTTAAATCCCATCGAGGTGCGATACATGTTGCCAAAAATTCCTCGGGCATATTACTAGGACTTTCTTTAAGTACGAATGCAATGTCTCGCCGGTCCATTTTTCCGCCTCCACAATATCTACTCCATCGTGACTTCTCATACACTGTGTAGGAAACCCCCGCATTGTTAACAGCATGTATCGTTGGGTTGATTAACATACTTGTGGAGTCGCTCGCTGGTGCAGCTGGCAAGGCGTGAGTATTCACATTATCGATGTTTTCGACCTTCCGCCTCCCTAAAACATCTGCATAAGCGCCTTGTTCAATCGCAGCTCCACGCATGCCCTGTTTTTGCCAAGTGGTGGTGGCGTCACGGCCTACCGACGCCTGCTCGTTTTTGTACTCACGATGATGTGCCTGTGCGACTTCATGTTTAGTATCTGAGTTTGAGCAACTCACTAAATTGAGCGACCCTAAAAGTAATCCTAATCCTAAAACGTTTTTCATATGATTCTCCAAACTAAGTCTTCGAATCTTATCTTCGAGCTATCCACAGCGCCGTCTGAAAGTGCCACGGAAAATGTCGTAGTTTGGTAAATGGATATCTCACCGTCTGATTCAAACTGCGACAACTCCACAAATTAGGTTCGAGCATGTTCGCTGTAAAAATCATCAAATCCTTATTCGGCGGTGCGAATAAAAATGACCCTATCGAACGCGGCATAGCCAAAGATCAGGAGCAGTACCCGTGGCTTAGACTAATGTCTTTGCCACCTGATACTGACACTCCACGTCATCCTCCGCTCGATGCCGGTATTCCACTCTCCGCAATTGAAAATATAGCTCGGGCGAATCGAGATATTATTCTAGAAGCTAAACAGATAATGCGGTTGGATGACTACCATTTCTCGAAGCTGGTGTACCCGTGCATTTTACGGTATGCAGAATATGTTCATCTCCTTCCTGGATCAGAGCAAAATCATCATCGAGGTGCTGGTGGCCTTTTCGCCCACGGTGTAGAAGTTGGGGTATTTGCGGCAAAAAAATCCCTCGAATTCGATATTTGTGCCGATGAACTGCCTCAGATAAAGACTAAATATGAGCCGGTGTGGCAATTCGCGTTTTTTCTAGCGGGACTATGTCACGACTTGGGCAAGCCAATATACGACGTAACTGTAACGTCAATATCACACGAAGCGCAGACTTGGAAACCCACTGTTGAGTCACTCCATGAGTGGGGCACCCGCGAGAATGTCACCAGATACAAAATCACTTGGCGAAAAGATAGAAACAAAAAACACGAAAAGCTTGCGCTAATTGTCCTCAACCGAATTCTTTCCCCCGAGTGCTTAGAATTTCTAAGCATACCCGGACCTACGGTGCTGTCCTCACTTTACGACTCGGTAGGCGGGGAAAAGAAAGGTGACTTGCTGTCGCAGACCGTAGCAACATGTGATGGCGAGAGCGCTAGGTTGGACATGCGCAAAAATGGCCTTGTCTCCGACCCCTACAACAATACTACGTTAGTCGTGAAACACACTTTAGCTGCTATCCGCACGCTAGTTAAAACGGAGCCGGTAAACCAACACGGTGCAAAGTTCTGGGTGCTGGAAGATGGCGTTTATATTCAGTGGAAACCACTCTTTCCTTCCATTGAAAGATCATGGGATAAAAATCATGTTACGGGCGTGCCTAAAAATCCGGACATTATTGCAGAAATTCTAATTGAGGATGGAATCGCAATGGCTCATCCGGATCAGGCTGCAACTAACTATGCGACGCGTAAATACTTCCTACTCTACCCAGATGTCATGCCCGGTGTTTACATCCAAACTTTAAAAATAATTAACCCCGAGATTATTTTCCCTGATGGGGTGCCGTCTGTCGCTAGCGGCCTTGTTGACCCAAGCCCGGAAGAACTTGAAAGACGTCGGAACCCTAAACCGCAGCCCATTGAGGCTGACGGAGGCGTTCAAGGGACCGTCGCAGCACCAGTCAGCAATCCGGACGCAGGTCCTTCAAATGAGGGGGCCGTCGGTGTGCATAAGAATACGCCTGGGTGGAATACTATCCGTAAAATTATTGAACTTTACTCGGTCAATAAGAATTTTCTTCGAGATCTATCTGACGGCCGCTGCGGCCTCCCGCATCCAATGAGTACCGAGCAACTGGGCGATCCTAAACTCATCGTTACGGCACTTCACTCCGAAAGTCTACTCGATCTGACTATGGCAACGGCTGGAGCAGTAACCAGAATAGACAATGAGAAATTTCTAGTTCTCAGTAAAGAAGTAGTTCAAATAATTAAAGACGAAGTGCGCGCTAATCCGAAGGGCCAAGAACAAATTATTCTGGGAGAGTCACGTTCTAATATCGATCCACTCCAGATATTTAGCCAAAACTTCAAATCGCTTCTCTTTTCCGGCCAAGCCAAAGAACTGTTCAGCCTAATTGAGGAAGAGGAGTCAGAAAAGCAAACCACGTATCTCGTCAACGTGTCTAAGAGCGATTTAGACCTTCTCAGTCAGTCCATGGGGGTGGAAGTAGGGCGCATTCGTAAGTGCTTCACCAGCATGCCGGAGTATGAGCGTTTTAAGACATCCTCCGTCAATGGAGAGACCATCAATGTTTATGAATTTACTTACGACAAGTAGAGGGAGTTACATTGAAAGCCGAGAAATATGCATTTGAAAATCCGTGGAGGCCGAATTACGAGAAGGTCGCGGCCGGAGCTTGGATACTAGCTGCAGCTGGTGCCCTGGCAACCCAACAATTGACTACCTACCCGTCCCAACCGTTTATATGGATGGCTGGCATCTCTGCGGGCATGGCTATGTTACGACTGCCTGCAGCTGTAAAACTTTACAATCTGCAAAAGAACATCCACGGCATGAATCTCGAGTTCATTACCCTCGACAATTTAGTTAAAACCGTAAACAAAAAGCCTCATGCTCAATGGCTAGGCAACGGATTTGTCTGGGAACAGCGACATGCTCAAAGAGCATTTGAACTGCTCAAAAGAGATATATCTTCGATCACAACAAACTCAATCAAGAAGCTTGAGACAAGCAATATCGGCTATCCGTGGATACACGGTCTTGAACCAATCGAAGAAAAAATATTTCAAAATCTTGACCAAGCCAATTTGATGAATTTGATCGTTGGAACCACGGGTTCTGGGAAAACGCGATTGTTTGAAATAATTTTGGTACAAGCCATCCTTCGAGGGGAGACAGTAATAATTATCGACCCAAAAGGTGATAAAGAACTCAAAAATACTGTAAAGAGAATATGTGAGAAGCTCGGTCGACCTGACAAATTCAACTTCTTCCATCCATCGTTTCCCGAGGAGAGTGTAAGGCTTGATCTGCTGAGGAATTTCACACGTCCCACTGAATTAGCCACGCGACTCACGGCTATTGCGCCTGAAAGTGATAACGCAGCTTTCACTGCCTTCGTTTGGCGCGCCATAAACAACATCGTGCAAGGTTTTTTCATTATTAACGAACGCCCAAGCATTGTAATGATCAAGCACTACTTGGAAGCCGGCGTAGAAAAACTTGTTGCTGATGCTGTGTCTACCTATCTCCTAAAAACCGTTCCATCTACCGCGGAAGCGCTCATATCCGAAGCGTTAATAGGTTCCGGTGGTGAGGATAATCTCAACACTCATAAGTTCGCCATGAACCTCATAAAAGCTTACCGCCGCGAACTCAAAGAATCTGAAATAAGTTCTGAACTTGATGGGTTGATATCCATGTTTACCCATAATGCTGAGCATTTCGGAAAAATGATCACCAACATTTTGCCAGCACTCTCTCAGCTGACGACTGGTCAGCTGGGAAAAATGCTAAGCCCTGATTACGATGACCTTCAAGATCGGCGACCAATAACTGACAACGCAAAAATAATTGCCAATGGCCAAGTCCTTGTGATGGGACTCGACTCATTGCCTGACCCTGTTACAGGTAGTTCGCTTGGCTCTCTTGCACTCGCTGATTTAGTAGCCGTTGCAGGTGCCAGATACAACTTTGGTACGGACATCAAGCCAGTAAATATTTTGATTGATGAAGCTGCCGAAGTACTCAATGTTTCAACTCTTTCTCTGTTGAACAAAGGACGCGGAGCGCTTATGCGCATGTATGTTGCAACTCAAACGATCGCAGACATTGAATCCCGAATGGGCTCACCCGCTAAAGCTTTACAAATTCTAGGAAATCTCAACAACATCATTTCTCTACGCGTTATCGACCCTGCAACACAGGAATTCATAGTAGGAAATCTCCCGAAAACCAGGATCGATATTGTGTCTCATAAGCAAGACGTTAAAGCGGATCCAAACGATCCGCATTTATATTCGTCGGGGTTTGGTGAAACTAAATCTCACGAAGAAGCATTCTTGTTCCCTTCCGAACTTTTAGGTCAACTCCCAAATCTTGAGTTCATTGCGAAGCTATCCGGAACAATCGTCAAAGGTCGATTGCCAATATTGCGCGGTTAATATGGAAAATAATTTGAAATTCGAAATAAGAAATTCACAAGTTGTCGAATGTTTAGATGGCAGTTTTTTGTGTGGAGAAAATTCTGACTTGATAGTTGCTTACGAGCATCTAGCCGGATTTTGGAAAACTATTGATTTAATGTTCTCGAAATTAACATATTTTTTTTCGCTAAGTGTAAATGTTAATGGTCTACCCGTAGAAATATACGCTATTAGAGAATCCCTACAGATTTACTATTCGACTATCGAAAAAAACCGATCTAACGTTCGTCCCGTTGAATGTCTAGTAGTGTTCATGACCGCGTTCAGAAAGATCATGGAAAAATTTATCCACCTAAAATTAAATTCCTCGGACGGCTCAAGCTGGGATCTGAACACTGGCACGCCGCTTGACTGCTGGATGAAAGCACGTAATACATTCACGTGCTCAGTAAACTATCGGAAGGAAAATGAAATTGCATTCGAGCGATTCATTATACCAAAAAATATTTCTCGAATTTTGTTAAGAGAATCTTCTTCGCTGCAATTGAGTAACGACCAAGGAGTTTGATATGGCCGAAGACGGCACAAGCAGCTTAATGAAACGACCTCTATGGGTAATCATCTGGGTTCTACTCATTGAGGCCGTAATAGTACTCGTTCTTATTCCTGGCAATTGGATGGACACTGTCATTGACAGAGAAAGTAAATTGATCGAAGGAAGGATGGGGCAATCTGAGTCAGAATGGATAAAGTCTAGGGCTCATGATATTTACAAAAGAAATTTAATTGATAACGGATTTTATAAAGCAGCACATGACCATCTAATTCCTCCGTCAGAGCGCAAACAAGCAAAAGGATGGGAGAACTTCGGTGCAGGATATTTTACTTGGATAGATGGACGCATGCGTGCCCTGGCAAAAATTTTCTACCACTTTTCACAACGATTCGTCGTGATGCGAATGTGGTTGCCGTTTCTTCTAATTTTACTCATACCAGCGATTATCGACGGCATATGTTCCTGGAAAGTTAAGCGAGAGGGTTTCGCTTATTCGTCTTCTATTCTTCACCGCTGGTCATACGCTGCCACGGGTTGGGTGGTTGTAATTCAGATCGCTGTCTTTCTCATGCCTTATCCCATCGACCCTTTAGTGATGCCTTTCCAAGGGGTTTTTATGTGTATTTTCATCGGCATATTTCTTGGCAATATGCAGAAACGTTTCTAGTCGCATGCACGCCTGACAGGACGTGATCGCCAGATGAGTTCAAATTAACTTTATAAAAATTCGAAAAGAAAAGAATAAATGAATTAACACATAAATAGGGGTACTTCCGTAAAAGAAATGTGAGCTGACTGCCTAATAATAACCTCAATAACGAGGAATCATGCATGTCAGAACTCATAAACGTACCTAACACGATCGATAACCCGCCCTACATTTTAAGATGGTCAGTTGACGAGGCCGCACCGCCACTAATTGGTCTTTGCGTAGGAATTATGATGGGCAAAGCGTTCATCTGCACCGTCATTGGACTACTACTCACTAAGGTGTACCGAAAATATCGCGATGGAAATCCAGACGGATTTTTTATGCACGCTCTATATAACTTTGGACTTGATGTGAGCGGTTCCCGGGTGATGCTTAATCCGTATGTTAAGAGGCTGTTACCGTAATGGAATGGAAAAAATATGCTGCGTCATTAGATGGCGCAATTGTTGTTAATAAGTACAGCAGTTTTTTGAATCTGATTTTGGCTTGTTCACTTCTTGTTACGCTTTTTATCAGCGGCAACAAAGAGGAAAAAATAATTTTACAACCCCAAACACTAGGCTCAGACGCATGGGTAACACAAAGTAAAGGAAGCCAGTCTTACATGGAATCCTGGGGGCTTTATCTGGCCCAACTACAAGGGAATATCACTCCGAAAAACATTGATTTTATTATCGAAAGATTAAAGCCGATTATGTCACCGAAGGTATACGTGGACATGGTCGATGAAATGAACATTCAGGCCAAAAATATTAAGGACGACAGAGTCACAATTCGTTTTGAGCCCGAGTCAGTCTTTTACGAATCCGAAACTAATCGAGTGTTTGTCACTGGACAAATGTTTCAAAAAAGCGGAAATGCCACCGAAGTCAAAAGCATTCGAACATTTGAGTACGAAATTCGAATTCGCAACTACGCGCCGCAAATTAACTTCACCACAAATTATGTTGGCAATGCGAAAACCGTCAGTGAGCTTGCTAAAGATGACGCAAAGACGAAAAAGGAATCTGAGCAATGAGACTACGTTCTTTGAAAGCACTCTTGAGCTTCGCAGCAATATGTTCTGCATTAGTAAATCCATCTGCGTTAGCGATAGACGCCATACCAATTTCACCAATAGTTGACAACTATGCAGGTATTCCGTCAGTGCCGGCGAGTGTTGCTAAAGCAAACGTGGCTAAAGCACCGACGCAAAATACTGTGGGTAACGGAAAGCTTTTAATTAACAACGATACGCAGATAAATATTCGCCCAGGTGTTAATGAGATCATTTCAATCTCAAAAGGATACATGAATCGAATCGTAACTCCATATAGCGAACCCAAAGCAATGGCTACGCAGAAAGGCGCGGTTACCGTTAAAGACAATGTGCTTTACGTAATCACAAAAGACAGTTCGCCACTCTCAGTCTTTATCACCGAGGGCGATAGTCAGGAAGAGGCAATCAGCATAACGTTGATACCTCAGGAAATTCCTCCTCGTGAAATAACCCTTCGCAACTCAGGGAGTCAGTCTCAGTCGACTTCACAAAATCTGGTTGCAGAAAAATGGGAAAAAGCTCAGCCATATCTTTCGACGTTAGAAGAACTCTTGCGAACATTGGCGTTAGGAAAACTTCCTACGGGATATAAATTTCAGAACGCGGTAGAGGGTGAGCTACCTCGTTGTAGGCAAGCCGGTCTAGATGCAAATTTTCTTGTAGGACAAATGCTGACTGGTCACAACCTTTCAGTATTTATAGGAGTGTTGACAAACACATCGGACAAGCCGATCGAATTTTCAGAAGCATCTTGCGGGGACTGGGATGTTGCTGCCGTGTCAGCATTTCCTTCCCACACGCTACAGCCAGGCAAAAAGTCAGAGGTATACGTCGTCCGAAAAAGGCAGTCCATTAAGGAAAAGCAACCTAAGCGACCATCTCTAATTACCGCTGGAGAATTTTAAATGTCTAAATTTAAAAATCCTTTTGCGGGGATGTTTGAATCGATGTCACCTCAGCACAAAAAGATGACGGTGATCGTTGTTTCGTTTGCTGCTCTTATGCTGGTAGTGGCGTTGGTCAAATCTGGGGATACGAAGGTTTCGATGAAAGATCGGGCGCTTGGTAGGACCAAACCCGTTGCGTTAGTTGAGACTAATACAAGATCTTTAGGCGCTGATGCAATGAACGCTGAGCTGAAATCACTGAACAACAAGCTCGACAAACTGACGGCCAATCAAGAAAAAGCCGATAGCAATTTAAAGGAAATCAATAAACGACGCGGCAATGATCCTGACGTAACGCAAGAAGTCGATAAGCTAAAACAGCAAATTCTGAAACTAAACGGTGCCGCGAAGCAACTTGGTTGGGATGTAGAAGATATTAAGGCCGGTGGAATTGGTCTTCCAAAAGAGGCCACCTCTAACGAGCCAGTCAGCCCCTCTGACGTGACGCTCACCGATGATCAGAAAATTGCCAAAGCAAAAGAGGATTCCAAACAGGCGCGTGAAACGGTGCCAGAAGTCCTTGCGCCTAAAATTGACCCTAACGATGCTAGTTACTTGTTCAGGGAGCCGCCTGTTCGTGCTGCAAGTGCTGACAGTCCCATTGCGCCGTCTAGCAATTCGGTGGACTCTGAAAGGATTGAGATTTTTACTTCTGAAAATCCCAAGCCGATCGAGACGGAAGATGAGACTGAAACTGTTTATCTACCTACAGGAACCCTCATTAAGGCCATTACATTGAATGGCGCTGTGGGGGCGACTGGGATGAACTCAAAGAAAGATCCGTTCCCGATTATTGGTCGAGTACAGCATGAAGCCGTGCTTCCAAATGGACGATATGTGGACATTTCCGAGTGCTTTGTCTCAGTAAGCGGCTATGGGGAATTATCCTCGGAAAGAATGATGCTTCGTGGCGAAAGAATTAGCTGTATGGCGGAAAATGACAACTACATAGATACGTCGTTGCCAGCATTCGTAAATGGCGAAGACGGGATGGCGGGGCTGCACGGCATACTAGTACTGCGCTCGGGCGCGTTGATTGCACGAACAACCGCAGCTGGATTCCTTAGTGGGCTCGGAGAAGCGTTTGACACATCTCAAGTGCCTACGCTCCAGACCGGCGCAAATGTTGGAAATAAGGTGCCGTATCAACAAAACTTTAGTGACGGTGCTCTGCAACACGGCGCGGCTTCGGGAATGTCAAAATCGTTTGAGAGAATTTCAGAATATTACATGGGTCTCGCTGACCAAATGTTCCCTGTAATTGAGATCGAGCCCGGTCGTCAGGTGGATATTTTCTTGACCGCAGGAATTAAGTTAACGAAGCAGTCTATGAGAAAGAAACTTGACAAGAAAAGTACTGGCTCTGGAAGTCCGGTCGCCAAAGTGGAGAAGTAGGAATGAAACACCTCATATTAGTCTTAATAGTCTTTTCAATGTCAGCCTGTACAGCACTTGGTAAGAGCGACTTCAGCTGTAACAAAACTGGAACCGGTGCCGGATGTACGTCTGCGAGGGACGTCTACCAACTCAGTAATGGAGGTGCGGACCCTGCAGTCGAAATTAGAAAGACTCAAGCTGCATCGAACAACGTCTCTGAAAAGACAAGTCGAGACGACTTTCCTAAAGGACATAGTAGTAAAAATGGTAAAGGAAATTCTGATCCAGTGATAGACACTTTTGTCACGCCAAATTTGGATCAAACAGTTCCTATTCGCACACCGTCCGTCGTCATGCGGATATGGGTGTCCTCCTGGGAGGATTCTGGAGTCTTAATTTCTCCAGGTTACCTGTATTCGGAAGTCGAAGCGCGGCGGTGGGTGATTGGAAAATCTGAGGCTGCTGCAGATGCAGAGTCCAGAGTTTACAGACCGCTGGAAGACTCCAGTAAACACACACCGTAAATAAAAAGGTAATGCCGTTATGATGACTTTAAGAATGAACCGTCCGCTTGTTGTTTCCAAAGCAAAGAACTTCGCCTCTCTTACCATGGCCGTTATGGTTGCTGGTGGATTTCTCCTTTTAGAGGCAAATGCTTCTACTACAGGTGCCTCCGCAACATTCGCAGACATTTTGACATGGTTAACTGAAGTAATTCAGGGGACATTGGGTGCAGTAGTGTGCGCGACCATGGTGCTTGTGGGAATTATTGCAGGTATCGCTCGCCAATCTCTAATGGCATTTGCGATAGGTATTGGTGGCGGCGTTGGCTTGTACAACACTCCAACAATTTTAGGCAGTATCTTCACCGCGACTTTAGAGCAAGCAGCAAATGTTAACAGCGCAGTAATCACGTTCAGCAGTGGTTTCTAAGCTTTGCAAAACAACGGCCCAATGGGCCGTTGAATTAACGGCCCATTGGGCCGTTAAATACTTTTGGGATTACTCATGAAAATACTTTTGATAGCAATTTCGATGATTCTCTCCTTGAATATTCAGGCAGCGTTTTCGTCAAACAGTCAGAACACTACGCCTGAAATGAAATACGAGACTATTAGTACTTCAGACCTCAAAGCGTTTGATAAGCCTGGTGGCGGTATCGTATTTGTAACGTCTGACGGAAGGTACGCAATCAAAGGTACTGTAGTCGATACATGGACTAAAACCCCTCTAAATTCCCTCAAAGAAATTGCCTACAGCACAAGCCACATTAATTTGGACGCGATGGGTTTAGACATCAAAGCATTAAATGTCATAACACTAGGTAATGGCCCTCGCAGGATTACTGTCTTCGTGGATCCTCTGTGCGCACTGTGCAAAGAATTAGTTAAGCAGGCTCAGAAAAAAACAAACGAATTCACTTTTAATTTGGTGGTCGTTCCTGCTCTAGGCGATAAAAGTCAGCTACACGCAAAATCTCTTTTCTGCGCCGAAGACAAATCAGATTCTCTTAACGCATATTTGAACCAAACCTTGAAGGACCTTAAGCAGAAAAAAACTTGCGATACGAAAAACTACGATCTCACTTTGTTATCAGCGACTCTCTTTAATATTAAAGCTGTGCCATGGATGATCGCAGATGATGGCCGAACTAAGTATGGGGCCGCAGACTTATGGAAGTGGCTCGCAATAAAAAACGGCAAATAATTTTTAAGTTAACCAGGAAAAAATTTGATGAGAACTCCCTTCAGCATTTTCAAAAAGACCGATGGAACAGTTATACCGGAAGAGTTTAGATTTTCCAAAATGATTCCTGTTCGTTCGTACTCTATTGACGATGAAATATTTAAATGCGAAGAGGCGGAAGAAAAGTCCGTTAGTTTCGGGTTTCATTGTGCCCCATGCCCGGGACCGAATGACAAGATGGAAGAGCAGATTAAAGCCCTCATCAACGAATACTATCCTGTTAATACGATGATGCAAATTGTTTCTTTTCGTTCGAGAGACACGCTTCCAGAAATAGCCGCTATGAAAAGTTTGCGGCGAAACGTCACTGCGCCAATTTTAGGTAAAATTATTGAGCAGCGCGGCTCATTCATCAAGAAGCACTCTTGGGATAGGCTAAAGGTGAGTGTTAAATCAGATTCTGGAGTGAGCAGACATGACCTCGGGCTTGTCCATGACCTTCAACTTTACATTACGATCAGAATTCCAATTTCAGGTAACGACCCAACGCAGGAAGAGATTGAAGACATTCTTACGATCAAGACGAAAGTGAGAACAGCTCTTCAAAATGTGATGCTTCAGCCGGTCGCTATGACAGCATCGTCTTGGATTCGCCTGATGGGCACGCTACTCAATTGGTCCAAGGACTCGTCGTGGGTCAACAACTCTTGTGATTGGGACAAAGACACTCCACTGTGCTATCAAGTCCTAGACATGGACAACGATATTGAAATTTCCAAGAAGAACATTCGCATTGGCGAAAAGTATGTGAAAGTACTTAGTCCAAAAAGACGCCCGCAACAGATGTATTTTGGCGAGGCTTCGTATGCGGTCGGTGATTTAATGGGGCGTATGAATAGCGTTTCACAGAATTATTTTATCGCGGCGACCATCCATTTTCCCGATGTTCAGGCGACCAAGAGCAAACTTGATACAAAGCGAAGCTTTGCAATAACCCAGGCGCAAGGGAAGCTAGTCAAGTTCCTGCCGCAGCTTGTTCAAGTTGCCGATGACCACAACGTTCTATATGGATCGTTTGACAAAGGCATGAAGCCGGTGCGGCTGTCCTATCACGTCGGCGTTTTTGCTGACTCTGAGGACGAAGCGGAATCTGCTGCAACGGCCGTGCGTAATTTTTGGCGAGGTCTGCGATTCGAATTAATGGAGGACAAGTCCGTCTCGTTTCCCATCTTTTTGAGCTGCCTGCCTTTTTGCGGAGACTACAAGGCAGTAATTAGCCTTGAACGTCACAAGACTGTGACTGCAAAAGAGGCCGCTCCTTTTTTGCCAATATTTGGCGAGTGGAAAGGCACCGGTACGCCGCATCTAAACCTGTATTCAAGGAATATGCAGCTGATGACGTTTAGCCTGCATGACTCGCCAACAAATAAGAATGGGATCATTGCCGCCACCTCTGGTGCTGGTAAATCCTTTTTCACGAATGAGATTATTTCGTCGTACATGTCCGAAGGCGCTCAAGTATGGGTGATCGATGTAGGTTATTCATACAAGAAACTGTGTTCCGTGTTCGAGGGGGACTTCATCCAGTTCGGCGGTGGCGCTAACGCGTGTTTAAATCCATTCCCGCTCGTAGTGAGTTTGGATGGGACACGAGCGACTTGTCCTCCGGAAATTTCACCGGACTTTGAGATAAACGATGAGGACGCCGAAGAAGACGCTCTCGTCGGATTAATCTCGGCAATGGCTGCGCAAACTGAGCGACTCACTGATTTTCAAACGGAATCTCTTAAGGCCATTTTGCGCAAAGTTTGGATGCTTAACTTCCGCAAAACGACAATAACGGACATTCGTAACGAGTGCCTTGCCCATGATGATCAGCGGGTTAAGGACATTGGTGTTCAACTTGGTTCGTTTTCAGAGGGCGGGAGCTACGAGAGATACTTTAACGGTAAGAACACAGTTAGCTTCACCAATCAATTTACTGTGCTTGAGCTCGAAGAATTAAAGGGTAAAGTCCACCTGCAACAAGTCGTTTTACTTCAACTTATTTATCAAATCCAACAAGAAATTTATTTAGGTGAACGTAATCGCAAAAAACTCGTAATCATAGACGAAGCTTGGGACCTACTGAATAAAGGTGATGTTGCTAAATTTATTGAATCAGGTTATCGCCGGTTCAGAAAATATGGCGGCTCTATCGTGATTGTCACTCAGTCTATTTCTGACCTAGAGGGGTCAGCCACCGGCCGCGCAATATTGGAAAACACCGCGACGAAATTAATTTTGAAACAGGATTCTTCATCAGTTGAAAATCTGAAACAACGTAATTTCCTGGGTGTTCATGAATCAGTATATGAACTCATGAAAACTGTAGACACGGTTGCAGGACTTTACTCAGAAGTTTTCATCATGTCACCACGTGGTCGCGGAATCGGACGTCTCATCGTTAATGATTTTCAAAAGTTGCTCTACTCAACCACACCCGAAGAAGAACATGTCATCAAGACAAAAATTTCTCGCGGGCTGTCGCTTGAAAATGCGATCGAAGAAATGATTTACGAGAGGGAGGCTGCATAATGAGTAATTCCCGGCTTTATGTAGCAGCAGTATTTATATTTTTGCTAATAATTTCTAGTGCATATTCTCAGTATCAAATTTATGAACTAAAGCAGGAGCTGCAGTTGCGGCCGCCCATCCTGACAATGGACATAGCCGCTATTGCTATGCAAGCAGCGAAAGATCTTAAAACGACTGAAGAAAGAGTGGCGTATGTAAAAAAGTTGGAAAAAATCACACATGATTTATCTGAGAAGGGATATCTGGTCATCAACGGAGGGAACGTACTCGCTACCCCAAAGGAAAACGTGATCACGCTGGAAGACATTAAGAAAGTTGAGGGCGACTGACTATGTCCTCAACAACGTTAAAGCATGTTTGGGAAATTCCCCGAGTAAAGTTTACGGTGAAAGCATCCAGCATAACGCTAGTTTTGCTAGCGCTTTGCACGTGCTTTTTTTCAAAATATACGATCGGAATTGATTCTCAGGATATTAAATGTATAAAAAACTACAGCATATTTCTAGTTGAGAAAAAGCTAGAGCGACTTGAACGCGGTGAAATTTATTCATTTAAAACCAAAGATCTCTCACCTTTTTACAAGCAGGGCACCATTTTTACAAAAATCATAATGGGAGTTCCTGGCGATACGATCACGGTTGACGAGCAAGACAAAATATTTGTCAACGGAGTGATGGTTGGGGAGGGATTAATGTATGCAGAATCGAAACTTAAACAAAGAAAGGAAAAATTCCGAGGTACGCAAATTTTAGGTAAAGATAAGTATTGGATGATGGGAGATAACCGTTTCTCATTCGACTCTAGGTATTGGGGAACAGTAGATGCAAAAGATTTCGTTGGCAGGTCTCATCCTATTTTTTAATGCTTTTTTTCCGATCCATTCGCTTGCCAGCGACGCGGCCGATGATAAGGAGCTAGAACAAATCGCGGAACTGGCAAATCGGATTAAGTCAGACAGCAATGGAGAAGTGGGTACTAACACTTACGTAATAACTCCCGAGGACCGAAAACTATTTAATAAAGAGATACAGAATGCGCGAGAGCCAGGTGTTCTGATTCCGAAGAACATTCACAAAGACACCGCGAACAATCAGGCACGAGAAATATTAGAACAAGCGATGTCTCCAGTTAGCGACTCGCTTTCGCATGACGTCACAGCTTCCAATTTTAGCGTTGAGGAAAAGGTATTGGTTTTCGTTTCCTGGTCAATGGGCCTTTCGACCATCAAAGGATTATTGAAAGAAGCATCTCAAAATCAGAACGTCGTTCTTGTGTTTCGCGGAGTGAAAGACATAAACAGCATGGGAAAATCATTAAAAGAAATATCCGACTTAGCGAGCGCATACTCGCCAACTCCAAATGTAATGCTTAACCCAACCTACTTCCGTAGATTCAACATTACTCAGGTGCCCAGCGTCGTCATTTATGACGAGAAGAACGATAAATTATTAGGGAAAGTTGTGGGCTTGTCCGACGGGCATTGGATCGCGTCAAAAATGAAGGAGTCGGTCGAAACCGATTTTGGAATCAAAGGCCCTACAATACAAATCGCAGAACTGGATATCATCGAAGTGATGAAAGATCGAGCTTCAAAGATTGACTGGGCGAAAAAGAAAGAAGATGCAAACAATCGCTTTTGGAAAAATCAGGAATTCATACTGCTTCCCAGGGCGACCAAATCTATTACACGGGCTCTTGACCCTTCTATTCAAGTGACTGAGGACATATTGGACGGCTTTGGTGCAACCATAGTGAGCAAGGGTACGATAATTAACCCGCTGGATCTCAAGTCGTTCGACAAGTCCATTATAGTTTTTGACCCGATTGACAAGGCTCAGCTTGACTTCGCGAAAGGGGAAAATAGTCGTTTGGTCAATGAGGGTAGGTCAGTAATTCTTATCGCGACCCAATTTGATAAGTCTAAAGACTGGGACTCTTACAAAAATATCACTGCAGAATTCAATGCTCCGGTTTTCAAGTTAACGCCGGACGTTAAATCTCGATTCCTTCTTTCCGTTGTTCCATCAGTAATCACCGCTGACAAAAAAAGCTTTTTTATTAAAGAAGTGAGCGTAAAGGACAAAAATCAATGATTACATTTTCGAGAATCTGTTTGCTAGCTGTGTTGATCCTTCCAGCTATTTCGCGCGCGGAGGTCGGCTGCCAAGATGCTCAAATCCTTTCAGCGAAGATGATCACCGACACGTGCTGGGATTGTATTTTTCCCATCATGCTCGCGGGAAAGGCAATCGTGACTAAGGGTAATCCCGTACCGTCAGGAGCTGTAACTACTCCTTTATGTTCATGTGTGGATGACTTGGGCGTGCCTAGGCCGGGCGTTACTAATTCAATGTGGGAGCCCTCTTTCCTGATTGAATTTCAGCGGGTTCCCGGTTGCTCGTCAGTCCTTGGGGGAATTATGTTGCCCGCCAACCGGCTGCAGCAGGGTAATCATAGGATTGGCAGCGATTCGCGAGCAATTCAAAAAACGTTTATGCACTACCACATGTACTCGTACCCCTTGCTAGCGATTCTTAACATGTTTACTAACGGATCGTGTCAGCCTGATGGCTACATGGACCTCGACCTTATGTATATCTCGGAGCTTGACCCGACTTGGAATACCGATGAACTAGCGTTCTTCACCAATCCAGAAGCAGCAGCAGTTGCAAATCCAGTCGCGGCTGCCGCCTGTGCTGCCGATGCTGCCGCGGCAGCCACAGGGCATCCTATCAAAAGTATGTTTTGGTGCGCGGGCTCCTGGGGAACAATCTATCCGCTTTCCGGGAATCAATATGCAACATCAAGCTTGGTCAAAAATACCTCCTTGCTAAAAGTTAAGGTACTAGCTGGGTTGCACCGAAGAGGTCTGGCACGCAGAACGGCTGGGGCAGACGCGATGTGCGAGGCAAAGATTGATCTTACTTTCCCAAAAGATATGTACAAGTACACCCTGACGTATCCTCTCCCAGAAACATCTAAAGGCCACGTTACAGGTGAAACCACCTTCAAGTGGGGAGAGTTAAACAGGACGATTCCTGCCGTAGGGGAGGATCTTATTTACACCGTTTGGCGCTGGCGCGATTGCTGTGCAGTGAAGGGAGCAAATTAAATGAAATTGTTTATTAACCGCGTTTTTACATATCTCGTTCTCACGATATTCGTTTTTTGTCAAACTACTGCAGTGGCTGACAGCTTTACAGATGCTGGTGCAGACGCTAAGACTACTGCGACGAACCTCGTGAATGGACATACTGATGCCACTGTTTCCGGTAGCACCATCAATATGCCGGATGGCTCCTCGATCGACACCTCGGAACTGTTTCCTGGCACGTCAGGCGCACGACCAATGTCCGATTTTTTTCCTGCGGGTTCTGAACCTGATCTAACCGCGATGCAGGTGGCAAGTGATGATGACAAGGAATTGGTGAAAACAGGCAAGGCGTCCCAGTCTTTCATGTACGACGATGCAACTACAGCCAATAAGACTGTTCAGGGCCAAGCGTATGAAACGGTAATGGCCACTAAAAACACGCCGAGGCCCGACCTTCGAAATGACCCTGTTTTCAACACCACTAAAGACACATTTGCAAACTTAGACAAACTCGTCACCAACACATGCACGTCAACATTAAATGTAACGCCTACCACAACTACTGGACATATTAAGAATCAGAAGGTCTGTCAGAAATCGGTTAATCCCGATCTTAAGTGCAAGATCAATCACGTCTATGATGTGAAGGTGTTGACTGCTGGGGGTGCGAAATACAATAAGAATTACACCATTGATATTGCGATAGGTAACCTGAAAGTAAACTCGTTGAAGGGCGGCAACTGCGTCGTGGTAGGGGCTGGGGGAACCACCATTTCAGTTCAAAATCCTGCAGCAATTAAAAAAGTTACACTTAAACGTGTCGCATACGACGATTACTCACGTGTGTATTTCAATTCCTCTACAGTTGGTGGGACGGAGATGCCGCCATTAGACTTTGGCCCGAAAGGCGGCCCTAAGTGGAAAGGTGTTCCAAGCGGATGCGAACGAGACACGCATTTTGATGACAAGCCTAATGCTGACGTAACCGCTGCGTTCATGAATGAATTGGCTAATCATGGGAACAGCATCAACTTCCATATGGATGTAGTAGTTGGTTCTAAAGGTTACGGATATGCTGAGCTACAGATCGAGTACGATCCGAAAAAAGCGATAGTCAGTGATCAGTGGACTCCGCCTGAATGCATCACTGCTGCAAACGCTTCATCCCAGTACGCATCCGTTAAAAATACATGCAGTTCGATATCGAATGCTGCCTTAACATCTCAATGCGAGGCAGTTAACGGCGTGTATATATGTGACTCTGACTTCCCCTCACCGCCTGTTCCAGGAATCCAACCACTGTGTAATACAGTTGACGTCGATTTAGCTTACAAACTCACGAATGTTACCGGCATCCAGTCAGAGACCTGTGACGCACTAAAAAACAATCCTAAGTGCAGTTATTTGTCTTCAAAGTGCACGGAGGATGATCCTCTAAAACGAGGCACATGTGCATTTTATGAGGAGACTTGGGAATGCGGGGACGACGTCAGTGTTCCGGATGTCACCACCGATACTACGCACAGCTGTGTTGGGCCTGTACGGTGTATGGGTACCGACTGTCTTACACCGGATAAAACAGAATCCAATTCGTTTGCCGAGACTCTCGCCATAACTAACGCAGTAGGATTTATGGCTCAAGAAATGAACTGTGATGTTACCGGAAACAATTGCAAGGTCTTCGGAGGTAAACACTTAGAATGTAAGATCGCGGTTGGAGGAGCACAAGACTGTTGCGATGTACCGACATCTCTTTCTGCCGCTGATTACATTACAAGCCTATATCAAGTTTACAAACTTAATAGTGCGTTGATGACAATGCAGAACGGTAACGCTGTTGTAGGCGCATACCAAACCATAGGCACTAGCGTAACAAACACGGTTTCAACGGTAACTAAACCATTCGCCACCTACATTGAAAATATTTCCGGTACGGTAAACACTTTTACAGGCACAGTGAAAACCTACGTAAACGGAGTAACGGATGCCATAAAACAAACTATCGCCGATACGATCGACAAAATGTTCGCTGACAGTGCCTCGAGCATGGGCGCAGATGCGGCGGCATCCGCTGCAGGCGACCAGGCCATTGAGAGCGCTACTGCAGACAGTACTACCAAAACGTTAGGGCAAAAAGTTGTAGGAAATGTTGGCAGCGCACTTGGTACTGTCATGGCGGTGTATACAGCTTACGTTGTCGCTATGATGGTAATTCAGGCCGTTTATAAGTGTGAGACGGAAGAGTTTGAGTTGGCAACAAAAAAGGCAACCAAGGGTTGTGAATATGTAGGATCCTACTGTGCTGACTCCCTTTGTCTTGAGAAACGACGTTCCTACTGTTGCTACACGTCTCCACTTGGCCGCATCGTTCAGTCCCAGGTACATGCTCAGAAAGCAGCTAATTATGGATCTGCTAAGGCTCCCGATTGTGGCGGAATCGCGTTAGAGGATTTAGCAGCCATCGACTGGGGAAGTATCGACCTCACCGAATGGACCGCAATGCTTAGTGAGTACAAGTTGATGCCTGATATGACCAACATGACTCCGGATTCACTCACTGGATCCACTAGTAACATGAATTTCGACGGTTCCAGGCAGAACTCTGCAGACAGAGCGCTTCTCAGAGCTAATGGATTAGATTTAACTGGAAAGAAATATGAGGCTGCGGAAAATACAAATCCTGCGGTAGACGGCAAGTAAAACTGGCGCAAAGGCTTCTTGTTAAGGATGAGGCCTTTGCAACAGAACTTCTTTCCAAAAAAATTATTTCGGAACTACAAATAGGTGCATTTTTCCGTTTTGAAGCATAAACGGAAATTTATTAGTTTCTCCATTTATTTTTAAGAACTCAGGCTTAATGTAAAGCACTATCCATTCTGGAAGTTCGGCACTGAGTTTCATTAAGAAACCGAACTCATCGATTGACCCAAAATCCTTTGCAACAATCTTTGAGCTGTAATCCAAGTAGGGATCGGTGGTGAAGAGATACGATGGCTTTCCGCCCGCTGCTGCCGGCGCTACGACCTCCTTAGGATCGCCAAGTACAAACAACAATACGTTTTCACCAACTTTTTTAATGTCTTTTGATGATGTGAAACCGAGCGCTTTCTTGTTGTCATTGCTATAGGCCTGCAAGCCTAAACTTTCCGCTACTTTGGCGTAGGCTGCAGCGACGATCTTAAAAGTGTAGTCTCTCGGACTTTCACCTTGGGCCAATAAGTCCTTGGGAACCCATACGAGAACCCGTGACTCGCCAGCTGGATCCTTAGGGCCAAATATTAGAGCAGCTGATGTGATCCCCAAGCTGAACGGACGCGAGACTCCTGGAGGCGGGGATATTCCTGCTGCGCCGATCCAAGCCAAATCACTTATACCGTTTTTCGTGAAATCTCCAAGCACTTCTTGAGGTACTTCCGCATCCTTAATAACGAAGGCGTTTGCCGCCGTAGCAATATTGTTTGCATAGCTTCGTTTCGAATCGAATTTATTTTGCGGAGTACTCGCACATGACGATAATCCTACAACTGCGCAAATGGACAAGATCTTTAATAATTTCATATGTAACTCCCGGTTTTTGTTAATTCTGACATACAATTCTATGATGCAAGAAAAAAGGCCGCTTGTTAGCGACCTTTTTAATGCGGACCTTAAATTGAGACCGTGATCACGCTACTGCAGCCTTCATCAGAGGTTCATTAAGTAATTTCCCATTGTTTAGTGCAGTTGGTAGCTCCGGCACGCTGTCAGCGACCTCGTTCGATGACCCTTCGAGCTCATCTCCCACCTCTGTTGCGATGCCTTTTTGCTTCGCAGCATTCTTTACGCGCCTTTCATGTTGGATAAGTGTGACAGATAAGCGCATTAACGTTTTTTCCCATTTATTTACTTCGATGTTCCGGTGCTTATTGTCGATGTTACCGCTAAGCCAAACAGTTTCGATGTATTGAACTAGCTCGTCTAATAGGAGTACTAAATCTACGAACTGAGACGCTAACGGTGTATCAATGGCAACGTTAAGTTCAAGCTTATTGTTGAAATCAAATACGTTATTGATGCCATCTGATTTAAGCGTTTCCTGCAATTGTTGCTTACTCGTTGTTAAAGTTTTCCTCGCCTCGCTAAAACGCGTTTCGATAGACTTTTCCACCGCCTCTATGCTCTCGTGGTCATCTTGAAAGACAAGCGGTAAAATCACGGAAATACTGAACAATGAGCGACGGAGGCCTAAAAACTGCCTCCAAATCACGCGCTGCGCGTGTAGGCTCAACAACGTAATTGGACGGTACATAACTGCTCGGGATAACAACGATTCCACTTCACCTACGCGCGACTGAACTAATCGCGGATCGAAGCGATTGACTGGCTTTCTGGCCTGCTTGTTGGCCAACTTGCTAACTGCTTTATTCGAATCAACCATTTTGACATCCTCCTCTGGTATATGTCCCTACCAGACTATCACCAGGTATTAGGTGTAGATTTACAAAACTACCCCCGAAAAGCGTTCACATTGCGTGCAGTCTTCGCGGTTTTGTAGTTGCAAATTAATAGACGATCCATTAATCTAAAAATGTATTTGCCTTTGGCATCGAGAGCTAACTCGAACTACTTAGCACCACCTATCATTATTCATTCACACAATCTGCGACCGATTTTCTGGTCGCTTCCCAACCTGAGGGTTTAATCCCTCGGGATTAGATTCTCTCCGACGTATCTCTTGGAGGTTTCTATGGCCATTGGCTATTTTGGGTATCTACTTCTCACACCGTTCTTTTTGTACCTTTCAAATCCATTTCGGATGTATTTCTCTAAGTCAAAACGCAATCTGCGGGCTGACAGGGATTTCGCATTACTTTTGGATGAAAAAAGGGAGATATATCTTGGTCTTGTATGCTCATACTTTTCGCGCGACAATCGAATTCTTCGAGCGAGACGTGCGTATGAGCGTCGCCACGGTATTTAATCAAGTTAATTAAGGTTCAATCCTTCTCTTCAAACCCGCTTGGGAACTATTGCCCTCGCGGCCATAGCTCCCGAATTTTACATTTAGGAGCTCATTATGGAATTTTTATACGTAGCATTAATTCTAATCTTTTGCGTCGCAGCCAAATGGTTTTTAATGAGGCCAGTCGGCACATTTTCATTTGACCTTAACAGCATCGCTGTAGATTTGGTAACCAAAACACAGCAACAACCTGCTAATGCTGACCTATTCGAAACTCGTGTTATTTCGAGATTTGAAGAGGTTGACTACTCTGATTTCGATGTTCCAACATTTAGTCGAAGGAATGTAAGCATTTTTACGCTCGATGATGCAGCGCTTTGGTTTGAGACAAAAATTATCTCAATTTTCGAAGAAATTGATTATTCAGAATACGAATCGCCGACCGGTGAACGTAGAAAAATTGCAGCAGCGAAACTCCGTAAGGAAAAGGCCGCCGCCGCAAAACTGCGTAAGTCAATCGAGAGCACTACTGATGTGAGCATAACGTCTTCATCGCCACGCACACGCAAGATAGCTGCCGAGTACATTCAGTGCCAGCCATTGATTGCTTGAGTTAGCCAGAGTTGACATCCTCCTAGCTGTACTCTGTCTGTTCTCTATCAAACCCGACTATATGTCGATCCAATCCAACCCTGAAGGGCATTACACCCTTCCGGGAGTAATTGCCCTCATTTTTTGAGAGTAATTTATGGAATTAGGTGTTTATCTAATGATCGTTTTGACTGCATTCGTTCTGAAAATCCCAGTAATGGGAACGTTAAGGAACTTAGGTTTTAACGTTTAGCTATTACGGATTGAAGGCTTATTTTTAAGCCTTCGTCTCCTTGTAATGGTTCCCTTAAATCGCTTGCTCGTCAGGATATTTAAGGGACCCATTACATAGGAGGATGTCCAAATGATAGAGCACCTGTTATTCATAGGCGTGTGTTGTGCAGTGACGTGGTTACTTGCAAGAAAGTGGAGTAATAAAACGTCTAAGGCTTCTGTTGCCAGAAGTCCATTTAGAGCTAGTCAGCGAACTCCGGTTATTTCAGAGAGCCATTTGGGCGACCTTATCGACGCAGCAGAAAAGTTGAGTCGACGGGGTTGCGTAAATGTCAACGTTGTTCGCATGAAGAGCGGATCGATGCAATTGCTTTCCGATTTTCAGTTGACGGTGCAGAAGAAAGAAGTTGCCGAGCTGGTTTTTTCTACGGACGAAACTCGTGGTCATTTTGTTTACGACAAAATGACTTTGGAAACTGAATCTGCGTCCGTTCCAATGGCTGCATAACACCTACTAAGCGGTAGTGGCCACTATCGCTTAGTAATTTTGTTTAGGACCTAATTTTAAGAACCTCCATAGGGTTTTTAGAATTGTGTCTTAGGACACCTTTGCGGAGCTTGCCGCATTAAAACTAAAGCAACTAACCTTTAAATAAGCCAATAGGGCGCACTCAGCCCTTTTGGGGAGGAGTGCGCCATTTCACAGACAATGGAGTACTTCATGAACGCAACAATTTCCAATATCAATACGCCAGCGCAACCATCAGCTATTAAGGTTGCCGGTTTATTCAA
This sequence comes from Gammaproteobacteria bacterium, assembly GCA_004173475.1. GTDB lineage: Bacteria > Pseudomonadota > Gammaproteobacteria > Pseudomonadales > Cellvibrionaceae > Cellvibrio. The sequence continues at coordinate 13,204 of SEBU01000004.1, read as the reverse complement.
CAATCTCTCGCTTCCAGACAGTGTTAATGTTCTTGGATACGATTCTCCCTCCGGGACCATTCAGCCAGTAAATCGCAACTATCATTTTCGCCGTGAAATTGTTCGAGAGGTTTTCGAATTTTTAAACGAGCCAGACGGTGATGCGCTGATGCTAACGGGTCCTATCGGATCAGGTAAAACGTCCGTGATAGGGCAAGTTCTGTCTCGCCTCAATTGGGGGTGCGATTCGATCACTGCCAGTGGAAATTTTACCTTTGACACACTAGTGGGGCATAACACGCTCATGGCTCCATCACCTGGCGCGCAACCCGTAATGAAATTTAAATACGGAGTGTTACCCAAAGCGATGAAACATGGGCGGATTCTGCTAATCAATGAATTTGATTACGCAAATCCCTCAGAAATGGGTGGTCTAAATGACATCTTAGAAGGTGCTCCCCTGATAATTCCTGAAAACGGTGGTGAAGTGATTCACGCACATCCAATGTTTAGGGTTGTGGTCACGGGTAACTCTCAGGGCAGTGGGGATAAAAGTGGGTTGATGCCGGGAATTAAAACGCAAAATCCTGCGTTTCTAGACCGATTTCGAATCACTGAAGTGCCCTACATGAACCCCGAGGAAGAACTTAAACTCTGTAGCTCCGTATACCAGATGATCCCAGAAGACATTCTGAGAGGTTATGTGGAAGTGGCTAACGGTATAAGAGTTCAATTTCTGGGAGATGAGACATCAGCCCCTACGCTAAGTACTACGATGAGTACTCGAGTACTTCTTCGCTGGATCCACTTAACCATTGCATTTCGCAATCCCGAACTATCGAGCATGCAGCTGGCTCTTGACCACGCGCTTTTACGGCGAGTAGATCATGAGGATAGAGCGGGAATTCGCAAAATGTGCTCCGACACGTTTGGTGACCAATGGACTAAGGCGATCTAACTATGTCAGAGATACTTTATTGGAAATACCAAACTCTCGGACAAGTTTACGGTGCAAAAGGCGTGTGTATCAAAATTCGCTCCGCTATAGAATCGTTCGCCACCAAACTTCCAGACTTGACTAGGCTGACGGTAGACACGTCCGCCACATCTGGGTACCCAGACATTCAATTGGATTTCACGTCACGGGATGGAGCGTTCAACAAAGACAAATCTTTTAGCTTCGGCTTTAAAGATTTTGGGATGATAAACGTAGTGAAGTGGAGTTCATTCGGTGGTTCCGGTCACGTTAGGCATGAGAGCGGATTAATACCGTTATTATTCTTGACGTATCTGGCTAAAGAAGTACCTCTGATACACGGAGACATGTCTTTGTCCTTCACCACTGGAGACAGAGACGACTTATTAAGCCTCGGAAATTGGTCAGATCTGTGCCAATTTCTGGAATCAATTAATGAAGATCCTAGTGGAATTCGTTGCCATGCTATTGCAACTGGGCTGACAAAAGAACTGTTCGCGTTTAACACCTGCGAATCGAAAAAACCTTCAGCATTTTTTTGATGCTGGATTTAACCTGAGGGTAATTAGCCCTCGGGCTGATTACCCTTCATCAACTACATGAAGGATATCACCATGATTACAAACTCTAAGATTCATTTTCGCACGGAACTACCAGAGACTTCGGTAAAAGACGAGCATGAAAAAATCATTCGGGACTTTGCGGAAAAAAACAATCTCTCTCTTGATGACAAGCACGTTTCCGGATTCTTAGACAGGAATGGATTTGTATCCGCCGTTGTGAAATATGATGGCTGGATTCACTTGCTGAATAAAACCGAAGCATTCGATGGAATCGATTTCAGTTTTTCTGAACGAGTCACTCAGGTACCCGTCACGCAAAAGGCGGTGTATGAGTGGGTAGAGTGCATCATTCATCGAAAGGACCGTGCTCATCCGATTAAAGTTCGCGAACACTTCACCGATCTTTACAGTACAGAGCATGATTACTGGGAAAAACCCAATCGCGTAATGCGTCAAATCGCATTATCCGAGTGTGCTAGGGTAGCTTTCGGTATATCGGGTATCCGCGATGAGTACTCCCTCCCGAGTTTGAGCGAGGGCATTCGATCGTCGCGATTAACTCAATCATCTTTCGAGACACCAGTGCGAATAGTTGACACACTGCCAACGTCCAACGTCGTTCCTTTCAAAGAGACGCCTACAGTTGATTCAAGTTTGTGTCACCTTCAAATTTCAGATGAAGACAAAGAGCCGATAGATAAATTTATCAGTTCAATAACTCAACATCCGGCTGTTTTTTCCACACCCAAAACTATTATTGACCAGCTTGGCACACGCTATAGCGGCGTCGCGCTGGATTATGCGGTTAAGGTTTACGAAAAAGCATTTGAAGAATTTTCACAAACTAGTGGAGCGAAGCCATGATCTACTCAGATGTTATTCAGAAAACGATTGAATGGCATCGGTGGCGTAAGACTGGAGTAGGAGCTAGCGATGCTGCAACTCTTCTGGGGTTAAATCCAGAAAAAGGCGAGTGGACACTCTGGGCAGAGAAAACGATGCGCGGAGTTGTGGAAAATCTTGAACGCAATCCATTAGTGCGAAAAGGAAATCTACTTGAACCGCGAGCTAGAACATGTGCTGAAATGGCTCTTCAGGAACCCATGCTGGTTGCAGTCTGCGCTATTAGCTCTGAAAATCAATTCGCCATCGCGTCACTCGACGGCCTTACACTCAAAGGACGGCCAGTTGAATTGAAAGTGCCAGCGCAATCCACTTACGCGGAAATTTGTGACCTTGGTGTTAGCTCAAAAGCCTATGTCAGATACTTTCCACAGATTCAGCACCAATTGCTAGTAACAGGTGCTGATTATGGGTGGCTCTTTTTCTACAATCCTGACGACACCGGAGACTATAGAGAATTTCAAATTTTCAGGAATGAAAAAATGATTAGCGAGCTCTCTTCTAAAATTCTACAGTTTATGTCAGCAGTGAATAGTGGAGTGGCGCCCCGAAAAGACCCGGCTAAAGATATTTTTTTCCCGACCGCGGATGAAGATATCAGAGCTTGGAAATTTCATGCAGCTGGTTACGCAATGATCGAAAAGTTGATCGCAGAAAAATCAAAAGAAATTGAAATACTTAAGGAGTCAGCTTTGATCCACCAAAATAATTTCACCCGTATCATGGGTAGTTATTTATGGGCTGATTACGCTGGAATAAATGTGACGAAAGTTACCCGAAAAGGTAACGTGAATTACAAAAAAATTCTTGCTGATAAATCAATTTCACTTACGGAAAACGTGCTCGATTCGTATCGAAACGAAGCCATTAGCTACTATAAGTTTGCGTGTGATGAGAACGTAATGCCTAAAAATATTATTGACGTCGACGTTGCTACTAGCCTGGTGGGATTTGAGAAAATGCGAATCTCGAAAATGTTCTAACGTAACTTCAAAAATAATTTAGGGCACCGTAGGTGCCTTAAATTCATTTCAAAATTTCTTCATTCGATCCCGCAGCAAAGAATTGTATTAGGCGGTGCTATTCCAGAGTAGCCCTTCCTAATCCAATTCACGCAGAGAGGTTTTTATGAAAAAAATTCTAAATACGGGGGTCTTTGCCCTCGCTATATCCATTACGACGTTGGTGAGCCTCGGATGCAATTTCTGGTTCTTCTACCTGCTGTTCGGTGGTCACGGGAACGAAGCCATCGCCGCTGGCCTTTCGGGTTGTGCGATCCAACTATTTGGATATGGCTTCTCAATGTATATGGGTCGAGCCAAATGGCTTCTAAAACCATTAATTGCCATCGTAGCGATTATGCCCTTGATGCTTTCAACCTTTACTACATTTACAACCTTATATGGATATATCGCTGGCGAGACTCTCAAACAAGCGAGCAATGATAGAAGGGAAAACTATATCTATTCGGCTCTCGAGCAATCAAAAAATTCGCAGCAATTGCTACAGGAAACTGCCGAACAAGGCTTAACCGTAAGGGCTCGCTCGCAGGTCGAACGGCTAATGAAAAGTAGCAATGAAGCTAAAGCGCTTGATGCTGAACTTTTAAAACAATTAGCACCTGTTAATGAAAAAGAAAATAGGTCGAGCCCACTTGATGGACTCATTCTCCTGATAGGAGATAAGGACACAACAATTAAAATGTTTTGTATCTGGCTGGCCGTGCTATTCGACTTTTTGCCAGTAGTAGCGCTCATGATGTTAGGTAACGAAAAACGATTGCAAGCCTCGGTTGTGGTTCCAACAGCGCATGAGTTTGACGGGTTACTCGAAAGAGACCCAGCCAACCATTGCAATGCCGACGTTGCACCGGATAATGCAGATCATCCTTTGATTGAAGAAATTAATACAGAGAACGTTTACGCGGAAAATGTGTATCCCTTTTTTCAAAAGCCACCACTTGAAACATGTCAAGAGCCGCAGGTCGAATCGCCTGCACTATCGACAGTAAAAATCGACTACAACACTATCATTCTTGCCATAGTCGATAAGCAGATCGCTCCATCTTATAAAGAGGTCCAATCCTTCGCAAACTTCACTCAATGGGAAGCTCAGAAATTTTTCAAGTGGGCTGTAACCGAAGGAAAGATTACTCGAATGAAAGCTAATAAGTTTCAGGTAGTTTGAAAATAGTATTTTGCCGAATGGCGAAAAGTAGCTGAGCTATATCAGCATTAACTAATGCATGAATGTGCATAACAACCCTACGGGAGTCATCCCTTAGGGGCTGCTCTCGTTTAACTAGGAGCAGCTGTATGTGTGAAATTGAAGACAGTTTAGCCGTAATGTTCTCTAAAAAATTCATAGAGGACATTGAAAACAAATTGAGATTTAAAGATGAAGATTTTATTCTGAAGGCGTTGCTATTGAAGGCTTACTATATTGGTCAACAATTGCATGCAGACACAATAAATCCCTTTATTAACATCTCGCACAAATTTCAGGGGAAACTGATCGACGCATGTTCGAACGGACGACTCTCCGTCGCACGAACGAATCTTAAGAAAACTGCTTAATCACGGATTAAGTCTAACCCACGCGGGGTCTCTCCCGTTTGGGCGAGATCTCGATTAATATGAGTAAGGAAGACATGGCAAATTTATTAATAGGTTCCCTCATAAATTCACCTCAGGAATGTATCGAGTTTATTCACGCTCACCATTCTGGGATGAAAATCTTAACTAGCACAAGCAATGCAAAACTGTTCTGGAGTTCACATCAGTGTTATCGGGAAGGCATTGAGGGCGCGCAACTTTATTTACCCTCAACGAATGTCATTTCAGTCGGGACATTTTTGGCTCCTGCTGTTGTAGCTGCTACCGCTTATTTTAAAGGTGTAACCGCCCTTGAACTAAGCCACTATTTAAATTCAATAATTTCTTCAAAAACGGTCGGCCACGACCTGCGATACTTCTGCGGTAATGGTCAATTGCTTTTAGCATTTGAAAAGGATGGGAAATTGGAGTTTACGATCCGGACTCCAATTCTGTTCGAGGCTCACATTCGTCAGCTCTTTCTTATGCACGAAAATCAGAACGCGGCGGTTGTTTAGCCGTATGCTAGTAGGAGAAAAGAGTGGCCATATTGGCCTCTCTTTTCTGCTTACAAGTGTTGAATAAAAGAATTGGTTGCGGTAGCCTTATGCTTGGTAGCTAGCCATTACAACAAGCATCAACTTGCGATTTAGCATTCATACTTCTCTTTTGTTTAAGAGACATGTCATACAGCCTCATGCAGGCGAATTATCAAAGCTATTTTTCTAATTTTATAAAATACTTTTAGTATTTCGCTTTCAATTTGTCGTTTACGACAATATACGTAGCTCAGCTTATTGAGCATCATCACCCACCGGGGGCTAATTACTCCCTTTGGGCGTAGTGGCCCCTTTTTTTAGGAAACCACTATGTCAACTTTCAATCAAACCTTAGAAAAAGTCGCTATCGTCAACCTTGACTTCTCAGTCTGGTGCGGCGACGCGGTCATGCATAAAGACGAGTACATTTTAGGTCCAGGAGGAAAGCTCCCGCCCGAAAAACTCGTCAAAAAAGGTCGTAAAGCGCTTCTCGACCCGAAAAAGCTTACGCCATTCAAGACCTTGAAGAGTCAGACAGAAAATCGTCTGTTTCAAATCGGTATGAGATTTTTGAATGGTATCGCAATTCCTGTAACCGAAATCCAGAACGCTAATGACATTCTGGATGAAGTTAAGAAAACTCTCGCAGACCTGAAAAGTAATTTCGCAAGTAATTACGATCACTGGTGTAAGGAGTGGTCTGAAGACCCTGAGTGTCGCGAGTACAAGCAGGCCATCAACGATGGCAAGCTTCCACTAGCGAGAGTCATGGAACGCATTGGATTTGACTATCAGATCTTTAATGTAAACCCGTCGACTGAAAGTGAAGCTCAGAAAATGAGTGGCTTAACCGATGGTTTGTCTGAAAAGCTTTTGTCAGAAGTAGTAAGTTTGGCAAACACTTTTCAAAACGACAAAATTATTGGTCGGGACTTCATCACGCTTGACTCAGCTGATGCCCTACGGGCTCTCCGGAAAAAGGTTGATGGACTGTCTTTTTTGAATCCTCGCTTCAGTCATATTATTGACTTGATCGATGGCGCTCTTGATGGATACAAGGCACTAGCCGTGAAGAAAAAAATCTACGGTGAAGGCTTCTTTCGCGTTTCTAACGTGATATCTATTCTAAGTTCCAAAGAACAAATCGATAAATATGTGATTGGCGAAATCAAGGTCGAGAAAGACTTTAGACCTTCGATACCGCAATCCTCCTCTCAACCAGTTCATGGGAAAAACCTCTCTGTCGCAAACAAAGCTTCTAACGAAAGTCAATTGTCCCTAATTGATGATGACGTTGAGAGTTTTCTCGCTCAGTGCGGAGTTCTTTCTAATCAGCAAGTTGACCTTTCATCGGTCAGTTCTTCTGAACCAGAAGGGAACAATGCGCAAGCGTTCTCCGCTGTAGGTATAGATACCCTTGATGATATGGAACACCACTTCGACTTCGAAGAGGGGTTTATGCATCAAGCGGCTACTACCGTAGTTATGCCTGTAATTAGAAAAGCAGGTTACCTCTAACCCGACTGGGCTTTCTCTCGTGAGGGAGTAAGCCCGCACATAGGAAAACATATGTCAAAACTAAGTCTAAAGACGATTTCAATATCCGCGGCATATATTGCTGGAAAGCTCGGTATGAAAATTCGTTTTTCAAATAACCCGTGGGAGGCATGGACCGATAGTGTAGAAATGGTATTGCCATGTATTCCAGAAAGCTACCCACCAAATGTGTTGCACGGTTTCATAGCGCATGAAGGGGGTCACGTAAAGTTCTCGCATTTCAACGAAATGAATGTAACGCCGTTACATGAGAAGCTTGCTGGCGTCATTGAAGATGTTCGGATGGAGCGAGCTATTATGAAGGCGTTGCCAGGAACAGTTGGCGATCTAAATCATACCGTTCGTTACGCAATGGAGACCGGAATGATCTCAGGCCCGGATGATAATTCATGTCCTGGCGTGGTTTTGATTTCGTACGCACTCGCATTCTTACGGGGTGAGTACTTAAGGCAACCACTCATTGAGTTTCTACCGGCATCTGAAAAAATGCTCGAACGAACTTTTCCAACGGGTGTGAGCGTTCGACTGCCGGCATTACTTTGCATGGTAGAAAAGCTCAACGACAACAACGAGTCCTATGATTTAGCTGGCAAAATAATCGCTATGTTGAAGGACGAAGCTGACAAGCTTGCTCAAAAAAGCGAGGACGAGGATGAAAATGAATCACCAACTCCTGCTAGCAACTCTGAGAATGAAACTGCAGCGGTCACGGGCGAAGAAAGAGTCGAGCAAGGCACCGCCAACTCTTCGAAGATCGGTTCCAATGAAGCGACGAGCAAGCCTAACAACTCATCAAGCGCTACTGCTGAGAAGCAACTCAAAGCGATTGCCGACGCGTTAGGAGCAGCAGACACTGATTTGCCCAAAGATCTCTTCAACGAGATCAGAGAGCAAATGCAAGCCTCTGCCAACGAAGCTATTGAATCAGGTGAAAACGTTGTTTACAGCATCCCTTCTGGAGACTGTGGCAATTACTCTCCTGGTGATGGAACTGAGTTGATGGCTTCTGCGCGCGCGCACTCTTCGCGTATCAGAAACCAGCTGCTAATCCTGTCGGAAACAGAAACCTTCAGTGGGTACGTAACTGCCTTAACGGGCCAACGTCTCGACACCCACAGGCTGAGCAGATTTGTATCTGGGGATATGCGCATTTACAAAAAGCGTTCGGAAGTTCCAGCAATTAGCACTGCAATGCACTTACTCGTGGACTTGTCTTCGTCAATGCAAAGTGGTGGTAAGGACAAGATCGCTATTGAAGCAGCGTTGGCAATCACTATGGGGCTTAAAAGCATTCCAGGTACTGATCCTGCGCTAACGTACTTTCTAGGCAGCTCTGATAGTCCTGTGTTTCCCGTTTTGGAACACGGTCAATCAAAAGTTAATAGGATGGCATGCAGAGTCAATTTACCCTCGAGTGGCAGTACTCCGATGGGTGAAGCAATTCGATATGCACTCTTTCAACTTGCCAAATGCAACGTCGATAAGCACCAAATGCTTATCGTTACGGACGGATCACCCAACAATTTCGCTTCAACACTTCAGGCAATTTCGGAGTGTGAACGACTCGGGGTTGAGATGTTCGGAGTTGGCATTGGGCAGGAGGGTAGATCAGTAGAGCGCTTGTTTAAAAACTCAATCACTATTTTATCAGTGAAGGATTTGCAAACTGCACTTTTTAATCTCTTCAAACAACAATTCAAGCGAGCAGCCTGAGGTGATTTATGGAATCAAGTCCAAAGGTCGCCATGTACATTGATGGTGACAACGTTTCAGCAAAGATGGCTTCACAAGCTATCGATATAGTTAAAGAAAAATACCCGTCTTTGAAATTCATCAAAGCTTACGGGAATTGGGCCGGTAAAGGCGCGTGGAAAGGACTTAGTCTTTCTCACGGTCTTAATTTGGTGCAACGCTTCAGCCACAGCAAAGGAAAGAACGCAACCGACATAGCTTTAGCGGTAGACGCGACGTGTGATATATCCAATCATGCATTCGACGTTTTGATAGTTATGAGTTCAGACGGTGATTTCTTGCCTTTAGTCCAGTATGTGCAGCAACTCGGTAAGGTGGCTGTGGGTATTGGAGAAAGAAAAACTCCGGCCGCGTACACCGGGCTGTGTAATGATTTTATTTTTTTAGAAAATAATATCCATTAATCAACTTGGGGGTGCTTTCACCTTCGGGTGACTATCATCCCGACAATAAGGGGGTAGTTATATGGGTACGATCGCATTTCAACATACTTTTGACTTCAGCCAAATTTTTTCACATATAAATTTAACGATTCAAGCTGAAAAGCAAATCGAAAAAATTGTAGAAAAATTTGATCCTGAGGTTGAAGAAATTGAAATAAGCTGTGACGGTGATATTAATCTACCGATTAATTTGCCGAGTGTACCAATTTGGGAATTAAGCGATGATGCTATTCTTCGCTTGCCTTGGACCGATGAAGAAATTCTTGATTTAAGACAGCTCGTGCTATTTCGAGCGATAGCTACTATCGAGGATGGTCGTTGTTCTAAGGAATCACGCACTGAGGCATTGCGTTGGATAATGGATGACTCAGTTCAGCCGTTCTCATTCAGCACATGTTGTCAGTATATGGACGAAGGTTACGTCGATCATGAAGAGTTTAGAAATTCTTTGCTGTATCGATTTAAAAAAAGTATTAAACAGTAAGCCTTCGGGCTTACTGTTTTACTTATAAACCATTTCCTGACTTCCAAGAAATTGCATTTAGTTTTCACATTGATGTCAGTGTAAAAACCAAATTCATTTTGTGCATAGCACAATTAAGGTAGCTGACCTTACAAATAATCAGCACTAACCTACTAATGCTAATTAGTGATTCAAAAAGCCTAGGGGCACATACGCCTCTAGCGTATCTGCTCCGTCTAAAACACTCGGAGTAATTTATGTCAACTTCAATTTCAATAAGCTCAGTAATTGATTTGCCGTCTGAAGACGCAGGTCAAACTATCTGTCGTCTGCACAATGGGCACATCGATGGCAAAAAAACCGGAGAGAAACCATTCACTCGTCGTCAGGCAGTCTCAATTGTGAATGTTAAAAATGGCGCAAGCGTAATTCGCTATGTCATGGGGGCAAGAAGCATTGCGGGTCTGACGATGCACGCGTGTGCTATCGATTATGACGCTCGGTGCTCTCTAGGCCTTCGGAGAGATGAGACTCCTGAGTTGGTGATTAAGCCAGCTAGTTTTAAGGATATTCATCTCTGCTATTGGGGACATCACGATTTAGGCATTCAGCTTTCATATAAATTAGGTTTTATTGGATTTTGTCTTGGAGCATTTTCAGCAGTTTTAGATCTTCTCCAAACCATTCTTTAAATAAACCCGGTCAAAGCCATCCATGATGGCTTTGACATAATCGAGAAACCTGATATGAAAACCTTTCTTTTTAATCCCTCACGCAAAACAGATAAACAGCATCGCACAATGATTTTAAACTGCGTTAAGAAAAAGGACTTGCTGCTAGGACATCCGTTTCAGCTCACAAGTGTTGGACTCGATAAATTTCACTTAAAACTTTTCGTTCCAGTGGGCACTCCCAAAACGATTTATGAAAAAGCTTTAGTTGAAGGAAGTTTTAAAAAAAATACCGTTAAACGCTCAGTGATATTTTTGCCATTCAATTTATTCCAAGAGTGCGTTCCCGGATCAGTTGAATACATCCAGGTTAAGATAGAGCAAAGGCATTGACGTTGAACTGTAATTGCCATAATTGATTACAAATTTATTAAACTAACATATGACGCGATGCTCCAAACCGAGAAGCGCTTCAATTATTCATTGGAGATTTAAATGAAAAAGATGTCTGGGTTTTTAGCGCTTATTTTTCGCATGGCCAATATCAATCGCTGGAACACAATGCGTTGCATCCATAATGAGAACGTACTGGAACATTCAGCGAGCGTAACTATTCTCGCTTTATTAGCAGGAAAATTTGCAATCGCTAATGGTAAAGAAATCAATATGGAAAAACTGCTCGCTAAGAGCGTACTTCACGATATTGGTGAATCAATAATCGGGGACATTATTACTCCGGTAAAAAACTCAAGTGAAAATTTCTTTAAAGAAATAAAATCGCTGGAGGCCGCCGCAGAGGAAAAGATAATTTCTACTTTGCCACAATTATTGCAAAGCGATTTTCGGGAAATTATGGCAACTAGTGGGTATGAAGATCGACTAATAAAAGGTTGTGACGTTTACGCTGCATATATTAAATGCATTCAAGAGGTCGAATCTGGAAACAAGCGTGAATTTTCCGACGCGTTAAATACCATATCTTCAACATTAGCAGAACTTAAATCAGAACTACCTGAGATACGTCAGCTAGATGAGCATTTTACTGAAGGTTTTAAAGTTTCAGTCGATGTTTTAATGAAATAAAAAAAGGCGCTCATGCGCCTTTTTTTTCAGTTAAGCTCTAACTGCGTCTGTCCCTTTTTTTCATGACTACCGTCTCTGAGTAATCTATTATGTATGGAGCTGTCTCCAATAACCGGATCAGATTTATCTCGCACAGCTGTAAAAATGTAGTCGTTAATCGGGTCAAGCTCCATTCGAATAATATAGCCCATCAAATTAAAATCGTTTCGAGAATCTTGCTCCCAAGGAATGTTTCTCTCTTTCTGATATTGCTTCAACGCGCTAATCAAACGCTCTTTAAAATTGTCGTAACGTGCCGCGGGAATCAGTCTTTTTTGCAGTTCTGGCATTGTAATAGTCATCACTCTGCTTCCTGATCTTTTGATATTCACGGAACACCACGTATAGAACAAGTGTAACAATCCCGAAGGGACTTTAAGTATCTCGATGTTATCAATAAATGTTGATATCACGTTTGGATCAATCAGGTCAGCAAAAGTTTTTGAGTGCAATGAAATTCGATACCAGCGCGGTTTTCGAATGTTTCCCCCGCCATATTCTCTATCAAATGATGTGTCGAGCTCAGTTAGAAAGCGATAATTTAAATCGTCAGCTCCTGGAGTAATTCCAAATTGTTCTGCAAATACCATCCCGCTTTGTGATTGCGAATCAATAATTAAATTGAAATTGGTTCCATAAAGCCGCTTCATGGAATCGCGAACAGTATCCCGGTTTGCCCCTGACCCGTCGAGTCCCATGATTGCTAGCAAACCTACAATATCAATAAAAAATTCGTTCTTAACTTCTTTACCTTGTTCGCGTCTCGATTGAATTTCCATGCAAACCAAAGTGTTGATTGCCCGAATAGTACGTTGATCATCAACGTGGCAGATTTCGCTGTCAGATTGACTCGATGTGATTATCGTAATTTGATCTTTACCGATTCGATAGTGTGTAGTAAAAGTATGGTTCCTCCGTGGGTCTGTTCGTGACGACCGCATACAGCTCCCAAAAACACCATTCCATAGGCGCTCCGATCTAGCTGAGCGAACAGGCAAATTGTTATCTAAAATTTGGGCATCTCCTACCACTAGAAATTCCCTGAGCTCTGTGAGACGTTGCCGGTGTGGACGATGATCAGAAAAAGTTGTTGTTTTCTCCGGCGCTGACAGTACTTTTACATCTGTTGCATCTCGTAAAATAAACAAATCGGCAGGCTTGCATTTTGGCCGTTGAATTTTTTCCTTAACGAAAATTCCAATATTAGTCAGTTCTGCAAATCGCTTTTTTAAAATAGTATCGCCAGCTGGTATCCCTTTTTCTTTTAACCAAATTTGCAGTTCCAGCCGGCTAATGTCGATACTGTCTTGAATCTCATCAGTTGAACCAGAAAACTGATTTTTAATGTCTATGGAAAGCGCCATCAGCTCCAGCAGAAATGTTTTTTCCGAATCAGTAATACAGCTGAGTTTTGAATACAGTCTAAATTGATCAAGCTGCTTGACCTTAATTCTGTAAACTGAGCCGCCCGTCGTAGTTCTAGTCATGTTTCTGCCTGGTTACTTTTTTAGGGTGGTTGCATGCAAGGTGGGAAAGTGGCCATAGGTGGATGTTATACTGGCGTGTAGTAGAATTCAAGGCAAGCTCTGAGACCATGCCCAAACCGATTATTAATATTGTCAACTTGTAAGTTCTTAATGAG
>SEBU01000028.1 GCA_004173475.1 Gammaproteobacteria bacterium | reverse complement strand
AACAACCAAGTAACAAAGGAGCCTAAATCCGTACTTACTACACGCCGATTAAAAGTGTACAGTAAATTCTCAGCAGACCGTTCTCACAAGCCTATTATTTTACTTCAAGGGGAATGACTGCGAAAGGCAGGGTTTGATATAGGTGATCAGGTAAGTGTGAAAATAAATAGCAAACAGTTGATCGTAAGTTTTATAGAGGAATAGAAAATATTTTCAAGCCTCTAATCAAAAATGATTAGAGGCTTTGATTATTTACGGTTTACATTTTATTTCATCTTATTAGCTATTTTTTTTGCACTTTACATTGTCTGTAGGAGAAGGTGTAAACAGCAAGTTTGATAAAAAGACCGTAAAACGGCTGCAGGATATTGAAAAGCTAGACCCCGCCAATAAGGAACACGTTTTCGCTATGTTAGATGCGTTCCTTGCTAAAAATAAATTACAGGCTATCCTTAAATAATATAATCACGGATTTTTCCGAGGCTTCTACCTAAATTTTTACTTCTTATTCATACTCGGGATATACAAAATCGTAATTAAAAAAGCCCGGACTTTCTGGGCTTTTTGCTTATTCTACATCTCTTATTTTTTGCCTTGCTTTTAACAGTGCTTCCTGGTAATTACTATCAAAAATATTAGAAACGGCCGTTTCTAATTCAGCTTCAAGATCAAATAAAATTCGTTCTTCTGATTGGTCTTGAATTAATGTAGGACGTTCTTCTTCATTAAATTTGTGTAACCATTCAAGTAAAACAAGAGCTTCTTCCTCACTGAATTTTATTACAACACTTTTGTTTTCGTTATTCGCTTTCATATTTATAACCCCCCATGTTTAAGAACATTTTGTAATTGTGCAGGATTTAGCGTCCAACCGCTCATAAACTGTCCTGATGGACTTGATATCACATTCAGTCCTGTATTTGGATTGAGATAATGAATTACAGATTGGCCCCTGTAGGTTCCTTTTATCGTTTGAACCCCTGCTGAATTTATATGCTGATTAATAGCTGAACTAAATTTTCCTGCATTTGCTTTGCTGTAATTACCCACCACGCCAAAGTCTACTGCGTGCTTAAATTTAGCTTGCAACTGTTTTGACGTGCTTAACAAAACGTTACTACTCGTCTTAGCAGCTCCTCCACTCCACCAGCCCATACCATAGCCAAAGGCCTTACCAAATAAATAACCTGCTGCCTCACCACCAACCGTGGAATATACAGTATCAAATATAAAATCTTGGATCGGATTATTAGTACCCCAACCTGCATAGGTGACATAATTATCAATCATTATCCCTATTTCCAATCCACGTGGGCTGGCTAAGATTTCTTCCATCGACATCCCACGCTTTATCATCCGAGAAAACGCTTCTAATGTCGAGATTCGATTACCTTTAATTTCTACAGTTGGTAATTTACCATAGTAATCATCATTATTACTAACAAAATATTTCGCTTTTATAGGATCAGGTTCTACGCCATATGAACCCTGTATAGCAGTAAATATCGATAGAGCATCCTCTCCTGTATATCGCGTCCCACCTTGAATATCCTCAGCTGCCATCCCATCGGGATACACAAACCTCATCGGATTATTAAATGCATAACTATAAGGACTCCATCTTCGCATCTGCTCCGCTAACGGATCCAACACATTCCACCTTCCTATCACCGGATCATACATCCTTGCTCCGTAGTCGTACTGCCCTAACTCCTCTTGCAACTCCTTGCTATTATAAAGATACTTATTTTGGCCTGCAGTTGCAACTTTTCTTAAACCATAGGCGTAGTAGTTATCTTCTTGGAGCTTTCTAACGGCTCCCGCATTGATATCAAAGGTGTAGCGCACATTGCCTAGGTGATCCTTTAAGTTGTATTCATAGTTATAACTACTGCCTACCTTACGGGCAATGCCTTCTGGCGTTTCAATAAACTCAATCGTGCCATTTAAGTATTGGATGCCACTGATGTAATCGGTGGTAGTGGTGGCTGCAGGGCTGGTAGTAGTTACGGTTTTACGGAGCTTGATGCCCGTAGCGGTATAGCGGTAGCTCATGCTCGTGCCGGTCTTGGTCGCGGTGATGGGCAAGTTTAAGTAATTGTAGGTGTGGCTCATGCCCGTTCTTCCATCAGTAGTGGCATTCCCATTGGCGTCATAGCTATAGGTGGAGGTGAAGCTACTGACCTGGTTCAGGCGGTTCCCGTTATAGGTGTAGGCATGGGCTGCTCCTCCATCACGGCTCAGGCTGCTGATGTTACCCCGGATGTCATAGGTGAATGTTTCTTGCATCACGATGCCGGTACTGTTGCCTTGGGTCAGGCGGTTTAGCCCATCGTAGCGGTATTGGAACAGGTTGGGGTAACTACTACCTGCGCCCCACTTTTGGGCAGCGATGTTGCCGTTGTATTGGGGGTAGCCCAGGGTGTCATAGCCTAGCCTATAGCTAAACTCGGGCGAGGTTTGTCCTTTTATCCAGCCTCTCTCGTTATAGGCGTATTTACTGGTTTGTTTATAGCTGGCGCCGCCATCACTGCTATGCAGTTGCTTTTGTTTGAGTTGCCCGATTTCATTGTAGGTGTTTTTGTTTAAGATGGTGGGGCTGGGTTGGGCGTCGATGTTACTGCTGGTACTGATTGGGCGGCCCATGTGGTCATAGCTGTAGCT
>SEBU01000003.1 GCA_004173475.1 Gammaproteobacteria bacterium | reverse complement strand
GGGACAAGGGATTCAGGATGAAACCCAGCGAAGGACTGTTAGGAATCAGGTAAGTATTTATCAGGATGATATCAAATTACCTACGCTACACAGGGAGTCTGCTCGCAGCTCCCTTTTTTATTTCTTTCACGGTTTGTTTATCCAATCTTTATCCTCGTTCTTAGTTAATTTTCTGCTTGCTACTGGTTTGCTTTATAATTCGCTCATACTTTTTGACGAGCCTTTGCCATGCCTACTAAAGATAAATTAATTATTTTCGATACAACCTTACGCGACGGCGAACAAAGTCCTGGCGCGTCCATGACGCGCGATGAAAAATTCGTATTGCAAAAATGCTCGAAAAAATGCGAGTAGATGTTATCGAGGCTGGTTTTGCGATTGCGAGTGTTGGCGATTTTGAATCGGTTCGTGCAGTTGCTGAAGTGATTAAAGATTCTACGGTATGTAGTTTGGCTCGCGCGGTGCGCGGCGATATTGAACGTGCAGGTGAAGCTATAAAGCCAGCAAACTCAGGACGCATTCATACTTTCATCGCGACATCTCCTATACATATGAAATATAAATTGCAAATGGAGCCGAACAAGGTTCTTGAGCAAGCTGTTTCAGCTATTAAATTAGCTCGACAATTTACCGATGACGTTGAGTTTTCTCTGGAAGACGCAAGTCGTTCGGAATTCGAATTTATGTGTCGCATCATTGAATCAGTTATTGATGCCGGCGCAAGAACCATTAATTTGCCAGACACTGTGGGCTACGGTGAACCAAGTGAATATGGCTTATTGTTTCGTCGTTTGATTGAAAACGTGCCTAATTCTGATAAAGCCATTTTCTCCACCCACTGCCATAATGATTTGGGCCTTGCAGTGGCTAATTCTTTATCCGCAGTGATGCATGGTGCCCGACAAGTTGAATGTACCATCAACGGACTGGGGGAGCGTGCAGGTAATGCAGCACTTGAAGAAATTGTGATGGCGATAAAGACGCGCAAAGATTTGTCGCCGGTGGAAACCAATATCGATATTAGCCACATAGTGCCAACTTCGCGTTTAGTCTCTAGCATTACGGGTTTTCCGGTTCAACCTAATAAAGCAATTGTTGGTGCAAATGCATTTGCGCATGAATCCGGTATTCATCAGGATGGTATTTTAAAACATCGCGAAACTTACGAAATTATGCGAGCCGAAGATGTAGGTTGGAATACCAATAAACTCGTTTTAGGAAAGCACTCTGGACGTGCTGCCGTGAAAGCGCGGTTCGAAGCATTGGGGATTACGTTTACAACGCAAGATGAATTAAATGTTGCCTTCACTCGTTTCAAAGAACTTGCAGACAAAAAACACGAAATTTTTGATGAAGATTTGCAGGCTCTAGTAAGTGATACCCGTCCTCACGCTCTTATTGAAATTTATCATTTACGTGAAATAGAAATTGTTTGTAAAACAGGACAACAACCTGCTGCTAAGTTGGTTGTGAATGTTGACGGAAAAAATATTAGCACTCACGCGACTGGGTCAGGTCCCGTGGATGCAACCTTTAAAGCGATCGAAGGTATTGTAAACAGCGGTACCCATTTGCAACTCTATTCAGTAAACGCAATTACTGAAGGAACAGATTCGCAAGGTGATGTAACCGTGCGTTTGGAAAAGAATGGCCATATAGTAAATGGTGTAGGAGCGGATACGGATATTATCACCGCGTCCGCAAAAGCTTATTTACATGCATTAAATATTTTGGCGTCCCGCATTGAAAAACACCATCCGCAGCATGACGGGGTGTAAATCATTATGAATGAATTGCAGCGTCAACATTACTTATCTGCGCTCGGTGTAGATACCTATATGCCGCGCTGGCAATTGCCGTTTGCACCGGCTTCAACTATTTGTGAAACGGCGACCTTGATGGAAGCTCCAGTTTTGGAATCTTCTATATTAAAAAGTGATGATTCAAAACTTTTTCAGCAAGATATATCAAGGCCGGAACCGAAAGTTGAAATTAGTACTTCAGCGCAGTCAAGTAATGTTCTCAACGATATTTTGGAATCCAAGAACCTCCCTGCTTCGAAACCTCAGCGCATCAGTGCAGCGGATATACTCGCCCAGCTAGATACGAAACCTGCAAATATAGATGCATTTAGTTTGAGTATTTGGCGACCTCTCGATGGCGTAATGATAATTGATTCCCGGAATGCAAAATTAGCGTTGCCGACCGAGTTACTACTTAATAATATATTGCGCTCAATTTTTTCAGATGACTCGCTAAAACCAAAAGAAGAAATTTTGCGTTGGCCGATGATTGAAAATAGCTTCACGAAACGCACTGCTAGCGATGCGCGTGTAGAGTTACAAACTTGGCTTTCGGTTCAGCATGAAATTCAACCTATTAAATATTTATGGCTAATGGGATCAAATGCTGCGACTTATTTTTTGATAGATCAAAAGAATTTTACCGATTCAATTTTCCAATCTGCAGATCTTGTTGATTCAGAAGTTAAAGCATTGGTATTACCTAGCTTGATTGAAATTTTACAAAATCCCGCTCTTAAGAAAAAAATATTTGCAGTTGTTCAACAATACCATTCTATAAATTTATGAATCAATTCGACTCACCGCTTATTTTAACAACTGTTGCAGGGTTGCAGTTACATCTACGGTTGCTTGAAGAGAAAGATCTTCCAGACGTCATGGAACTTGAGCGAAATGCGCATTCGCATCCTTGGAGGCAATCCAGTTTTGAAGATTGCCTGAAGGGTCGCCAGCGTTGTTGGCTCGCTGAGACTAGTCAAAAATTGGTGGGTTATGTCGTAATTACCCATGCGGGCGGCGATGCGGAGCTATTGAATATCGCTGTATCCCCAAAATTTCAGAGGAAGGGAATTGGTTCTACTTTATTGCAGCATGCAGTTAGCTGTGTGATTGGCCATGCAGATATGCTGTTTTTAGAAGTTCGAATTTCTAATCGTAAGGCGATTGAGCTTTATTCAAAGGAAGGTTTTTTTGAATTGGGAAATCGCAAAAATTATTATCCTACAAATAATGGCCATGAGGATGCTTTACTCATGGCTAGCCAATTATAAAAGTTAATTTTTAACGGGTCGTTTTTGTAATTTTCTTTGTAATGTTCTGCGATGCATACCTAAAACTCGCGCACTGGCAGAAATATTTCCATCATTTGCATGTAACGTTTTTTGTATGTGTTCCCACTCTAACCGGTCAAGCGAGGTAGGGTTTTCAGGCAAAGCTATTTCTTCGTCGGTAGTGTTGCTTGTAAAAGCTTGCAAAATCTCATCTACTTCTACAGGTTTACAAAAATAATTTAGTGCACCTAATTTGATGGCTTCCACTGCTGTTGAAATACTGGAATAACCGGTAAGCATAACAATCTCCATCGCAGGATTTAATAACTTTAATTCTTTAATTAGGGTTAAACCGGATTCTTGCGCAATTTTTAAATCCACAATTGCCTTTGTATAATTGATTTCGCCCATTGCGTTTACAGCATCTTTTGCCGATTGGAATATATCAACAGAAAATCCTCTTCGGATAAGCGCGCGCTGCATAACCATATTGAATATTTCGTCATCATCTACTAATAAAAAATTATCATTTTGTGAGATCATAATGGCAGCCTCAATTCGGTCAGGGTACCTTTGGGTGGGTTTGCAATTTGAGTTACGCTACCACCGTAATATTTTAAGGTTGCGTTGGATAGTAACATGCCTAGACCCAAGCCATTTTCCTTGGTGCTAACAACATTTTTTCCTAATACATCTTGAATATTACTATCAATCCCCCTACCTTCATCTGCTATTCGCCAGATCAATAAGTTATCGATCACTTCTATCGCAATTTTTACGTAACCGTTTGGGTTTGCATCAGCTGCATTATTAAGCAGATTTATAATTGCTTGTTCGATGCGTGGATCAGTAGCTATTTCATGCTCACTAATGTTTTCACCAAATGAGTAATTGAAGGAAACCCCAGGGCGCAATAGTTGCCATCGGTCGATGATCTGATTGCAAAATTCTTTGACAGGTATCTGCTTGAAGTGACCATTAATTGCGGCGCTGGAATCATGAACAATCTTCTTCAGGATACTGGCACATTGATTAACCTGCGTGCTCAGTAATTCCAAGTCTGCAATGAGATTTTTATTGTTGCTACTGTCAGCGCGCATTTCAGATAGCAAAACTGTCATGGTAGACAGGGGTGTATTTATTTCATGGGCTGCGCCGGCAGCTAATGTAGCTACCGCCATCAATTGTTCATTCCGCAATTCGTCTTCACGTAAGTTATTTAAAACTGTATCTTGTTCGCGCAAAGTTCTGGCCATTTTTACAACAAAATAGGTAACGAGAATGGCACTGATAAAAAAATTAAACCACATTCCTAAAATATGCCAGCTCAAAGTCGGCTCATGATGATTTATTTTAAAAATCGGCAGATCAACATGGAAAAAAAGTAAAAGTGTGTATGTCAGTAAACACAGGGATGTAATAACCCAAGTAAAGCGCCAGGGTAGGGTTGCGGCCGAAATGCAAATGGGAACCAGTAAGTAGGATATGAATGGATTGTTTGCGCCTCCGCTAAAATAAAACAATGTATTCAGACAAATTACATCTATTAATAATTGATAAAAAAATTCCCACTCGGTCACTACCAATAATTTTTTTAAGCGTAAATAAGTAAGACCATGAATGCTTGTAAAAATAACCAGCAATATAAGCACTGCTTTATGGGGCATTTGAGTAGTGCTAAACCAACTGCTTAGTGCGAAACATAGCCAAAGGAAGCCAAGCAAGATGCTTCTGATAAGAGTGAGTTGCGTCAGGTGATATGCGGGCGCGGCGCGGTTGGAATTAGCGGATGGAGACATAAGGCGAAAGGCTTGGTATTAGGATATTTAATATGCAATTTATAACACAGATATTTGAGTCTATGTTTAACGAGAACCGTACTTTGTAAAGATAATACTCCACTTAACTTGAAAAACCCCGTTCTTTCCCCCAACTCCATGAGGTCTCATTTCTAGAGTTGTTCTCGCGCTTCAGTTATTTTTATCGATCTAGTAGTTCGTACAATTCATATACACGACTCAATGTACCCATAAAGGAAATCGCTATGTTATACGCCATCACCGTGACTCAGTACAATAAAATGTTAGGCAACCTTAGTACAATTTTAGATAAAGCTGCAACTTATGCGGAATCAAAAAGATTCGATGTTGGAGTGCTTTTAAATTCCCGCCTTGCACCAGATCAATTTAATTTAATTCGTCAGGTTCAAATTGCTTGTGATACTGCAAAGTTTGGTGCAGCTCGAATCACCGGAAAAGAAGCGCCTTCGCATGCTGATACTGAAGCAACGTTGGGAGAACTGCAGGCGCGCATTAAAGCTACCCAAGAATATTTGGCAACTTTTAAAGAACAGGATTTTGAGGGGGCTGCTGAGCGACATGTAAGCCAACCGCGTTGGGAAGGCAAGTATTTGACGGGTTTAGAATATACGCTTCAGCATTCTTTCCCGAATATCAGCTTTCACATTACTACCGCCTATAGCATTTTACGTAGCAACGGTGTTGACGTAGGGAAGAAAGACTATTTGGGCTCTATGCCTTATAAGCAACCGAATTAATTTTTTATAAGCCGGGCAAAAATAGCCCGGCTATAAATTTTTAAAGGTTTAATTGTTTGAATGTAGATAATCGCCTCTATAAAAATAATGAATAATGGCTTTTTGATTTGCCTGCTTATCATCCTGAATATTTACAATGCCATTAAACTCGCTAAGTCTTTTTTTATCATCGTATAGTAACTTAATGTTTCCTAATATGATGCGAAGCAATGCGTTATCTATTTCGACAAAAATACACGTTGTGCTTGATTGTTTCTCTACTTTAACTGAGCATTTTTCCAGTGGTTGGCTACGAACTCGAAGTGGAAGCGTTTTAAGGTGAGCTATGGAAGCAAAATTAACGGAGAGGGTTTTTCCTAGTTTTAAGTCGTCCCAGTTGGCTCGAATGAAATTGTCAAATCCAGCATCCAGAATATCGACATTTTTTAATGGTATAACCGCTGTGTCAATTTTTTTATGTGAATTAGCCTGGTACCTTAGTTGGACATGTTGTTCTGATACATCTGCCTGGCGTCGTTCACCGTCGCGAAAATCATGCTGTGTAACCACGGGTAAAAATGGGTACTCCGAGAAGCGTAAACTTTTCTCAGCGAATATTTTTCCGTTGGCAACATAATTTATTTTCAATGAATTTTCATCAGCTTCATTAAAAAACTCACAATACAGAATATTACCCGATTCGTTTTTCGCGACACCCACTACGCTGGTATCGGCATTCGGCTCACAGTCTCTGGTGACCGTCACTGGCCAAATCGCAGCAGCAAAGAGCGTGCTAATTAGCATTAAATAGTTCCTCGAAATACGATTTTTTCACGTGAGATAAGGTCCACCAAAATAGAAGCCATACCAAGGTCAGCAATACTAGGCTAAAGACAAAGGGTTCGTTAATATTGACCTGCGTATTTAAATTTGCTCCAGCGTAATAATTTATAGGCACAAATACCATACATATTAGGTAGGTTGATATGCGTTTGTTAAATAAAAACGCTAGACAGGTTCGTAATGCCAATGAAAACATCACCCAAATACATATTAGCCAAAGTGGAGGGAGAACAAACCGATGATATAAATGCTTTTGGGTTTCAATATAAAGTAAGCCGGTCGAAAAATAGATTGTCTCTATTATCAATCCGAGGCAAGAAATAACAATAATCCATAAAATTTCTTTACCGATATGCTTTCCTGAATGTTTATGTGCCATGAAAGAAAGATGGCAAATCAAAAATACCAAAGCATATAAAATACTTGCAAGGTTCCCCATTGTAATGCACACGAACCAGCCAACCTGAAATGCTAACGCGTATACAAGTTGGCCGAGAGTAGACATGCTAGCTTACTTCAGGTAGGTGCCGTGAATTGGGTTTTGCAAATACATATTGCGCTGTACTAATAACACGTTCAGCAAAACCTCCTTCGCAGTAGCACAAATAGAAATCCCACATGCGAATAAAGATATCATCGAAACCTTGCGCTTTAACCTGCTCGATATTTTCGAAAAAAGCTCTACGCCAGTCCCGCAGCGTGCGGGCGTAGTCTAGGGTAATATCTTCAAGTCCTACGATTTGCATATCGGTATCTTTAAAAATATGCTGGGCTACAATTGTATTCGACGGTAAGCACCCTCCCGGGAAAATATACTGTTGTATAAAATCAGTATTTTTATGTGCGTACTCAAAACGTTGATCCTGAATGGTAATTGCCTGGATTAGCATGAGCCCATTCGGTTTTAATAAATGTGAGCATTTTGAAAAATACTCGCTGTAAAATTCGTGCCCGACGGCTTCAATCATTTCAATTGATAATAACTTGTCGTACGTTCCCTTAATGAGTCTGTAGTCTTGCAATAAAATAGTTACTTTATTCTCCAAGCCTGCCCGTTTAACCCAATCAGTTGCGTAAGAAAACTGTTCTTTAGATATTGTCACGCTAGTTACTTTGCAACCGGTGGTTTTCGCGGCAAAAATTGCCATACCGCCCCAGCCAGTTCCGATCTCCAATAAATGGTCTTGTTCGCCAAGACGCAATCGCTTACAAATGTGCGCCATTTTATGTATAGAGGCTTCTTCCAAGCTTGAATTAGCATTTGGATAAATGGCTGATGAGTAGAGCATTGTCTTATCAAGAAAAAGACTGAAAAATGAGTTGCCTAAATCATAATGCGCAGAAATATTTTCACGGGCTTTGGCAATTGTGTTTGGGCGTAGTTTGTGTGCTATCCGGCAGGCGAAATTAAAAAATGAACTCCATTTGGAGTCAAGTTGTTGCAGTACCTGCATATTAATTGCAAATAAACGTACGACTTGAACCAAGTCCGGTGACCACCAGGTTTTAAACATATAAGCTTCACCGGCGCCTATGCTGCCTCCGAATAATACGTGCCGGTAAAATGAAGGATTCGTGACAGACACGTGTGCTACCAAGGTCGCTTTTTCAAGTGGTTCACCAAAGCTGTGGATGTCTCCAGCATCTTCAAGTGTTAGATGACCGATATGAATTTTTCTAAGTAAATTTAATAAAGTTCGCCGTGCAAAATTGTCAATCCAAAGCTGGCCCAATAGAGCGGATTCATTTTTTTCTATAACGCTGATGGATTTCATACCCTATTTCCCCGTGAATCATTTCCTGGTAAATCGACACAGTTATTTTTATGTTCGAATGGTGAGTCTTTATCTATTACTTTTTCGTGATTAAAAATGGGAACGCCTTTCCACCACAGCTTTAGTGCTTGCCAATAAATGGCGCTAATTATTTTTACGGTCATCCACGGAAAATGGATTAAAATTTTATTAAGTGAAGATTGGTTAATGGTTTCACGATTTAGCGTCAAGGTTGCGTCCGTAATTTTTTGCTGGTTTTGCCAATTCTCGAGATGAAGAGCAAGTGTTTTACTGGGGGTAGTGGATTGCCAGTTATAATCCATATCCATGGGATTGAAAGGTGATACATGGAGCTTTTTTTGAAAGCGAACATGCTGTCGGGTTGAAAAATCAGAACCTGTTAAAACATAAGCATGGCGCTCGTCCCAAGGCGTATTGTTAACCTCCGCTAAAATAGCGATTACGTTTTCACCTGCGCTATCGAAGCAGTAATAGGTGCTCAAAGGATTCATATTGAAGCCCCAATAGCGGATGTTTACTAGCATGCGAATAGGGCCATTAGGGCGTTCACCTATTGCTGATTCGACAGTGTTACGAACAGATTCATCAATGCTGGGTAATCCTTCCAAGTCCGCATGCTTACCATCTATATGAAAGTCACTGCGCTTATATCGGGCTGGCGCAAAACGGGATAGCGACCACAAAGGGCTTAAGGAAAATATAGTTTCAATTTCAGATGTGTCTAGATACATCATGAAAACATCGTATTCAAATTCATGTTGTTTGGGTGAGAATCTTCTATGGCGTACTTTGCCTCGGTAAATTGCACTGGCGAACGATGAGTTCATTCTCATGCAGCTCCGATTTCATTCACAACTCGCAATGCACTGTTTACGCCATCTTCATGAAATCCGTTGAACCAATAGGCGCCGCAAAACCAGGTTCGGTTTACGCCATTTATACGTGACCACTGAGTTTGAGCTTGTAAAGTAAGCTGGCTAAAAACCGGGTGAGCATATTCATATTCACCAAGAATTTTTTCAGGGTTGATTTTGTTTTTCGCATTCAAAGTTACACAAAACTGTTCTTCACTTTTGATGCCCTGAAGTATATTCATTGAATAAGTCAGCACTGGCGGCAGTTGATTGTTATTGGTAAGTAAATAATTCCAGCTGGACCAAGTAGTCCTATGTTTTGGAAACAATGAAATGTCGGTATGCATTACCACTGAATTTTTCTGGTAGGGAATATCACCCAGAATAGATTTTTCATCATCACTGGCGTCATTGAGGATGTTAAGTGCCTGGTCTGAGTGGCAAGCGAGGATGACTTCATCAAAATATTCCGTAATGCCATTGGATATAACGGACACATTAGTTCTGTTACGAATAACTCGAGCTACAGGGCTATTCAATTTTATTTTTTCTTTGAAACTTTTAATTATTGGCTCAATGTAAGCGTGCGAACCGCCTTTAATGACTCGCCATTGAGGACGGTCCATTATGTTAAGTAAACCGTGATTTTTAAAAAATTTTATAAAAAATTCCAGCGGGAAGCCAAGAACGTCACCATGAGTCGCTGACCAAATTGCGGAGCCCATAGGAACCAAGTAACGATTGCTGAATGCTTCGGAATAATCTTTGCGCCGTAGGTAGGCACCAAGCGTTTCTTGAGGAATTAGTCGATTGGCTTCAAGATCCGCGATAGCCTCTTTGTTAAACCGAATAATGTCGCCGAGCATTTGCCAGTGTTTTAGAGATAGTAAGTTTCTTTTTTGTGCGAATAAGGTGTTTAAATTTGTTCCCGAATATTCAAAGTTGTCTTCGGGATCAAAAACGCTGAACCCCATCTCAGTAGGTTGGGACTCAACATTAAGTTCAGCGAGCAATTTAATGAAGTTTGGGTAGGTCCAGTCGTTAAATACTATAAAGCCCGTATCAATAAAATAATCCTTGCCCTTACTCGTAATTTTTTTGGTGGCTGTGTGCCCGCCCAGACGTGAATCAGCTTCGTAAAGATAAACATCATGATTTTTTTGAAGATAATATGCCGCGGTTAAACCCGATATTCCGCTGCCAATAACTGCAATTTTTTTCACGCCTTATGCCCCTTATGCGTTTTTATTTACCATTGGTGAATGCGAGTGATTTTGGGTGCAACCCATGCGCACCAGGCTGAAAAGAAAAATCTGCAAAGCCGAAGCGGCCAACTTAGTCGACGGGGAAAATCAATTGAATACTTTCGATGAGCTATTTCCCGGATGATTCTGCTCGCTGCTACGTCTGGTGCCATCATCAACGGCATAGCAAAATCATTTTGTTTGGTTAGCTTGGTCGCTATAAAGCCCGGACGAACTACACTTAGATCTATATCGATATGACTAAGGTCTACACGTAACGAATCCATGAAATAATTCAGCGCTGCTTTGGATGATCCGTAGGCTTCTGCGCGCGGAAGTCCAATACAACTGGAGAGGCTGCTAATAGCAATAAAGTGTGGACGAGTCTGTGCTTTTTTGAGGAGTGGTAGTGCGATCTTAAGAGTGCGTACTACACCAAAAAAATTAACATCGAATGTGCGCTCATAAATATCCGGGTTAAAACTCAGATTGTCTTCATATTCGCAAATGCCGGCGGCGCAAATCACCATATCAACATAATCCGTTATTTCACGGATTTTATTTTCAGTATCTTTTAAATCCATATTCCTACTTACATCGACGGGCAAAGCTTTTATTCGGCCAGGATACCGCAAGGCAAGCTCGGTTAATGGCGAGTATGAACGCGCGCTGACAATGACAAAATTTCCGGCGTCCGCCAATTGTTCTGCCAAGGCCTTACCTAACCCGGAGCTTGCACCGGTAATCCAGATACAGCGACCTGTTACAAGATTCATGATTACTGCTCTTTCATGTGTTTGTTGATTTTTTTTACCACCCAGCCGAGCACGGGGAGGTGCTGATAAATCATCGCTCCCATGTCGTAAAAATCTTGGTGGTAAATAATGTGCGATTCGAATTTAATCAGTGTGCCGCCGTTGAGCGTTAGCCTTTTACCACCGTTAATTTTTGGATGAGAGTAATGCATTTTCCAATGGAAAAAGGCCTGGTTAGAAGAGACGATTTCATCGATAAATTCGAAATGACAGTAAGTATCCGGTTTGCAAAAATTCGCGTAGTAATTAGTTAGCCGCTCTAAACCTTTAAGCTCATGGATAGGATCTTTAAAAACTATGGATGGACTATATAACTCAGGGAGTTTGCTCAGAGTGTGATTATCGAAGGTTTGATAGAGTCTTTTGAACTGGGCTATGTCAAAGACAGGCTTTGCGCGAACATCTATACGAGCATCTAAAGGGTGCGTATCCATATTTTTCCTGTCCCATGCAATTGGTGCTTTTTATACGGTGATTTCTGTGGTCTGGATCAAGTCTTGTTAGGGTTTAGCATTAATTCTCAAACCATGTGATCCAAGGTTCAGGCCCAGGCGTAAAATGCATAGAATTTCCACCGAATTCTCTTATAAGAGATAATCATGATTTCAATTCCCACCAATGGGCCCGACAGACAGCATCGCGATGATGCTTGGAGTTCCCTGCTCGAAAAAGTAGGGCATTCACGCGATGAGCAAGCATTTGCTCAATTATTCGCGCATTTTGCTCCCCTCATTAAGGGTTTTTGCCTCGGCAATCTTAACTCTAATTTTCCGGCAGATGCGGCAGATGAAGTCGTGCAGGAAGTTATGTTTAAGGTGTGGCAAAAAGCCCCTGGCTTCGATTCTAGCAAAGCAGCGGCATCCACATGGATTTATACCGTCATGCGTAACTGCCGAATCGATCTCATGCGCCGCAACAAGCGCACGCCGACTGACAGCGATGCGATTGAAATTGATGATATTTGGGACGAAGCGGACGACGACCAAGCTTTTGTGTATTTACAGCAATCTAGTAATGAAGCCTTGATCGAAAAATCTTTCACCCAACTTCCTCCAGAACAACGGCAGGTTTTAACACAAGTTTATATGCAAGGTAAAACACACCAACAAATTTCTGATGAAACCGGATTACCTTTGGGGACTGTAAAGTCGCGAGTGCGTATCGGTTTAAAGAAAATGCAAACATTGATAACTGGTTCGGAAAAGACGTCGGAGCACGTTAAGGGGAATTTCATATGAGTAACCATCACCCTGACGATAATTTGCTAACCGAATATGCCAGCGGTAGCGCTGCAACAGCAGTAGGTATAATAATTTGTGCGCATTTGCAAAGTTGCCCACATTGCAGGCAACGGGTTGAACAGTTGAATAAATTGGGTGCTGCAATTTTAAAGCAAAGCGTTGCTGAGCCTGTGCAACAGGAAACCTTTGATCAATTGATGGCGCGTATTCGCAATCCATCTACTTCAGCTGCTAAACCAGAAGCCACGGTAAAGTCTGCGCCAGCTTATGTAAACGATCCAATGATGAAACGGTTGCCTAGGGTGATTGCGAAATTATTGCCTCGCGATGGAAAGGTGAAATGGCAAAGCGCTGGAAGTAGTTTAAAAACTGCACGTTTGAAAACGGGCCAACAAGATTACGAAGTATCTTTTCAAAAAATTAGTAGTGGTGGAAAAGTTTTTGAACATGGTCACAGTGGCTTGGAATTTACTCTTGTTTTGCATGGAAGTTTTTCTGATGAAGACGGAATTTACAGCGAGGGAGATTTCCTTGTGCGTACTCCTGGTGAGGTCCATCGCCCAACCGCAACCCAAAACGAAGATTGTCTGTGTATTTCGGTTGTAGAAGCGCCGGTAAAGATCACCGGTTTATTTGGCAAAATGATAAACCCATTCTTGCCGTTCAAACCTGCTTGATATTTTTAGAAAGAAAAGCCTGCAACCAGAAATGCTTGCAGGCTTTTTTATTATGTTAATTTTTCGCTTTGCGTTTAGCTCGCTCCATTTTTTGAACTTTTGCTAACTCGATTATTTATGCCGGTATGTATGCCGATACAGATATTTTGGCTGAAAAAAATTATCGTAAAGCATTAAGTGTTTTACCAAACCCGCAAGACTGGTGGCAAGGTGAACGAGCACAAGCTCATTTAGTGGGACTGTTGATCAAACAGTCTCGCTGGCAAGAAGCGCTGGATCTTTTTGCTGGAAGAGACTCACTCAGTGCATCAGAAGAGTCTACAGTTGCCTCTATTTATTCCTCGCAAAAACAGTGGAGCCAGGCGGAAACTCATTACCTTAATTCCTTCAAGCTCGCCAATTTAGGTGGACAAGCGCAATTTGCGTTGGACGCTGCATTAGCTTTGGTCGACCTTCAACAACAGGCTGGAACACCTGAAAAAGCTGAGGCTCACCTACAGTTTATTCATCGTGAAGCCAACAAATCACTTCACTGGGTTAAGTTACATAAGCCCACCCTGGACCGTTTGGGGATAGCGATTGCGGAGTAATTGGTAGCTTTTCCACTAAACAAAACATTACTTTGTGGTGCGCAAGTATGTGCAGCCGGAAATGCTAATCTAATCAGAATAATATTATAATTCGGCTCGCCAATAGAATTCGGTCAATTATTAAAAACGACGCATTAAAACAAAATAAAAATCGCGTTACCGCAAAAATAATATGAGAAAACTACTATGCAGCTTAAACATTTATTGCTGGGCATGGGCGCAAGCTTGCTCGCAAACAGCCTTATCGCCGAACCTATTAAAGTGTTGGATCGCAATGGAACCTATGTAGGTATCGAGGCATATGCTCCGAATATCATTCGCGTAACAATTGGCACTGATTACGCCACTGCCAAATCTGAGCCAGGTTATGGGTTTATAGCCGTTTCAGAAGCCAAAGGTTTTAGTCACAAGGCCGATCAAAAAGGTGATGTCTTTAGCTCTAACGCTTTAACGCTTCACGTTAAAGCCCAACCGTGGCCAAGCGTGCCTAGTATGGGCGAGCGATATTTTGCTCCGTCTTTACCGCCCGTAGGCTTAAGTATTAGCAATGCGAAAGATGAAACCTTGCTCACAATGAATGGTTGGGAAAAAGCGCCGCATGAAGTAAACGGTGAAAAGACTTATCAAGTAGGGGCAAGTTTTGCGACATCTGCTGATGAGCATTTCTACGGACTCGGCCAAAATCAGGAAGGTATTTTGGATTTGCGTGGTCGTGCGATTGACTGCAAACACTGGTACGACGCGCCTCATGGTGAAACGGTTTGCGTTCCATTTATGATTTCCAGCAAGGGTTACGGCATTATCTGGGACAACCCGTCGCAGACCAAAGTGTACCCCGGTGTAAATGGCCGAACCTTATGGCAATCCCGCGTTGGGGAGCGTGTGTCTTATTTTGTGATCACAGGTTCGCCTGAAGAAATCTGGGCTGGTTATGCAAAGCTCACCGGTAAAACGCCACTGCCACCTAAAGCAGCGTTTGGTTTGATTCAATCCAAGGCACGTTACGCGAGCCAAAAAGAAGTAATGGATGTTGCTGAAGCTTACCAAGCTAAAAAATATCCGCTGGATATTATGGTCGTAGATTGGTTTCACTGGACGCGCATGGGCCAGCTTGATATAGACCCCGCACAATTTCCTGACCCGACCGGCATGAACAAAAAGCTTCATGCGATGGGTTTGCAATCCATTATTTCGATTTGGCCGCGCTTTGAAACGGCGAGCCGCTACTACAGCGAGCTGGATGGCAAAGGTTATTTTCTAAAAGATAAAAATGGTAATTCACAAGATGGCTTGCCGTTTCGTTCAGATCGCACGGGAGCATTGATTGATTCTACAAATCCGGATGCCCGTAAATGGTTCTTTGAAAAAGCGCGCGATAACATTCTTTCACACGGTTTCGATTATCCATGGCTGGATGAAACCGAACCGGATTTAGTGCCAGAAGGTTTATTTTTCAAAATCGGCTCCGGTGATCGTTACAGAAATCTTTATCCGCTTGTGCATGTCGAAGGTTTTGCGCAAGGCCTCCGTGAATATCGCCCGAACAAACGCAGTTTGATTTTAGCGCGCGCTGCTTATCTCGGTGCTCAACGCACGGGTGCGCTTTTCTGGTCGTCGGATATCCAACCGACGTGGGAAGCGCTAAAACGTCAGGTACCGACCGGCCTTAATATGACAGCGTCGGGCTTTGCTTATTGGGGTAACGATATTGGTGGTTGGCAATGGCTACCGCAAACAACCAGCGCTACCAAAACGCCACTGCTTGATCCTTCAGATGCGCGAGAGACTGTCGGTCAAAATCACGATTATCCGGAATTGCACACGCGCTGGTTCCAGTACGGGACTTTTTTGCCAACCTTACGTTTACATGGCGATCGAAAACACGCAGAAATTTGGGCGTTTGGCAAAGAAGCTGAAACGGTCATGGCAAAATTTAATCGTCTACGTTACCAATTAATTCCTTATATCTATTCGCAAGCCAAACGAACCTATGACACTGGCTCACCCTTTATGCGTGCGCTATGGGTTGATTTTCCGGGTGATCCAAAAGTCGCAAACATTGGCGATCAATACATGTTCGGCCCCGCATTTCTAGTTGCACCCGTAACCGAACAAGCGCAGTTAGAGAAAGATGTTTATCTCCCTGCAGGCGCGGATTGGTACAACTTTTGGACTAATGAAAAATTTGCTGGAGGGCAAACGATTAGAGTAGCGGCGCCCATTGATCAAATACCGCTATTTGTAAAAGCGGGGTCAATTGTTCCGATGGGTTCTGACATTCAAAGCACGGCAGCCAAACAAACTATCGCCAGTGTAAAAGTCTACCCCGGCAAAGACGCAGAATTCACAGTGTACGATGATGACGGTGTAAGTTGGGATTACGAGAAAGGTAAGGGCGGTACCATCACCAAATTACGCTGGAATGATTCTTCCAAAGTTTTGAGTGGTGCGGGCAATGCAAGCATCAATGTGATCGGCAAATAAACTGTCCCGGTTCAAAAAAGCCCCGCATAAACTGCGGGGATTTTTTTATTTTTTATTTTGCTCCAACCAAAAAATAGTACCAGCTGCGACAGAAAGCGGTGTGATGAAGATATTGATTATCGGCACCATGCTTCCACAGAGGACAATACTTCCGAACGCAAACGTATTTATTTTTTGTTGGCCGAGTTGGGTGCGAACTTGCTCGAAGGAAATGCGGTGATTGTCAGCGGGATAATCGCAAAACTGCAGCGCAAGACACCAACAACTCCATAGCCCTCCAAGTATTCCGCCGACGATGTTAGCCCCTGGTACTAAAATTAAAAGCACCACTAGTAAAAAAATACCCAGTGACCGTGGAATAAAATAGATAAGCTTGATCAATTCGCGCTTGAAGGTGCGAGGTATAAGTTGTATCCAGGGTTCGTCAGTTGGCGCAATTCCCGTTACGGATTGCTCCACTTTTTCAGCGAGTAAACCAAGAAACGGAGCTGCAATGATGGTGGTAAATAAATTAAAGGAGTAACCGTAAATGATCAGAATAATTAAAATCAGAAGTGGCCACAGCAGCCATTTTATCCATACTAACCAATCTGGAATGCTGGTTTCGAAATGGCTGAATGCGGTTTGTGCATAGTGTAGCGCTGCATAACTCAGTATTAAAAAAATGAATATGTTTAGCGCTATCGGGGCGAGTATAAAAATTCGAAAGCCAGGTTTGAATATCAGCGCCAAAGCCTCAGAAAAACAATTCACTACATTGGGTCTATTCATAGGCGCGCTGCGTTAGGTGATATTTAAACGGTTGCGTCTTTTTAGAAACTCACATATTTACCCAGGAATTCATTGCACGCATTTTGAAGGAATAATTATCAATGTGCAGAATCATTCCATCTTCCAGGATTTTATCTATCACAATTCCGTTGGCGATTTGTTCGTTAACATGCAGGATGGCCCCGTTTATTTTCACGCTGCCACCATTAACATTGTAGTTGTGTTCGCTGTAATTCAGCGTAGGCACTTTCTCCAAAATGTTATTCGGTAAGTCATGCAGTTCGGGTAAATTCGCAAACTGCGTTATAGACTTTGGTGAAGATATATTTTCCGGTGTAACGGGCGCCGGCTCGGGTGCGGGTTCCGGAACAGGTTCAGGAGCGGGTTGTACTTGTTCCGGCGGCGGAGACGATATAGTGATGGAGGCATTTTCCGGCGGAACTTGCGTAGTTTGCTGATATAAATCTGCAACATTTTCTTCAGGTGCGGGCGGAGGATTGTTAGCGGAATCTGCTTGCTGAGTTTCAGTATTTTCAACAGGCTTCGTTTCCACCGGTGGCGCGGATTTTTGTGTGTTAGCCGTTGCAATCGTACTTGGATTTGTATTATTGGGCACGGGTGCAGTTGTTGTTGAACGTTGCCCAAGCCAATATATAAGAGCTAACAGCAGTACTAGCCCGAGCACACCTGCTGCTATTAAACCCAATGGGTAGCGACGTGGTTCGTCTTCGTCACCACGCTGTTCGTGATTGCTGCTGATTCCGGGGGTCTCGTTGCGTTTACGCTCCTGGTCAGCTTTATTCAATGCATCAAGGAGTAGCGACATTTTTGCCCTGCGCGTTGTTAGATGTTGCTTTAAAATCAGCTAATAAAGTTTTATCAACCCCAATGACTTCGTTCACTTTCATTAGGGTTTCTTCATTAATGTTGCCATCGACGGTTACATTTTTACTGCGCTGAAAAATCTTAATGCGCTCTTGTAAAGCGAGGCTAAATAAATCATCTGTTAGCGGGTCTTTTTGTTTATCAATTCTCGCAAATTGCTGAGCAAGCCAGGCCACGGTAGGGCTGCTGTCACCTAATAAAACTGTCTCGGTAAATCCCGGTGGCCGTTTCCAGAGATAGACAACTTCGCCCGTCCAGTCACGTCCGATTTTAGTCAGCGGGAGTACCACTTGCTCGTGTTGTTCATTTATTACAAGTGCATTCTCAGTATTGAGGCCAATCAAAACCAGATAAGTTGAGAATTTTTCAGGCGTAGACATTGTGAGAATAGCAGGGCGGTTTATTTCACTAACATCGGTCCACGTATGCAGCGAAATTTTCGGGCATTCAAGATTGTCGCGAATACTTTTTTCGCAAGGACGAGATTCCGGCGTGAGTGGCACACCTAAATAGGTGAATAAAGTGTCTTCTGCTGCGCGGTAATTGCGAATGGCAACGCCTTCGTTTGGTATTGCGCTTACTTGCACCGATGAGAGTGCGCCCTTAGCTGCGATGGAACTTGCAACTTTAGCCACCGGTTTTGGTACTTCGCTTTTCTTTGCAAAGACGGTGAAATATAAAGCGTTAGCCGTAACCGCAACAAACAAAACCGCGACAACTATTTTCCAATATAAAAACTGTTTGGTCTGTGGTGTTTGATCAAGACCGCCAATCACCTCTTTGCGCGCCGCGTTGAAAATCGGATTATCAACGCGGATTTGGTTGCTGCCATAGGCACCGATTAAACAGCGTTCGCAAATCACATTTACCAGACGCGGTATCCCGCCTGTGAAGGCATGTATGCGTTTAATAATCGGGAAGGGAAACGGATTGCGTCCGTCAGGTAATCCAGCAATTTTTAAACGGTGACGAATGTAGGCCTGGGTTTCGGTAAGCGTTAAGGGTGTTAAATGGAAACGTGCTGTAATTCGTTGCGCTAGTTGTCGTAATTCGGGCTTGGATAAAAGCGTTTTTAATTCCGGTTGCCCCACCAGAATAATATGCAGCAATTTTTGCGTGGTGGTTTCAAGGTTGGTCAACAAACGAACCTGTTCCAGCGCCTCAATTGATAAAAGTTGCGCTTCATCAATTAGCAGAACCGTGTTGCGCCCGCGGGTGTGGTTGCGCAGCAGGAATGTATGCAGCGCGTCCGTCAGGTCTTTAACAGTGGGTTCATCTTTAACGTAGGCTGCATCGAGCTCGTCGCAAATTGTGGTGAGCAACTCGGGAACATTAGACATAGGGTTCATAACTATGGCTATGTCAGTATTTTCCGGCATCTGCTCCAGCAAGCAGCGAATAATGGTGGTTTTACCCGTGCCTACCTCGCCGG
Organism: Gammaproteobacteria bacterium; assembly: GCA_004173475.1. Taxonomy (GTDB): domain Bacteria; phylum Pseudomonadota; class Gammaproteobacteria; order Pseudomonadales; family Cellvibrionaceae; genus Cellvibrio. Next base: position 553,679 of record SEBU01000003.1, on the reverse strand, counting down.
TAAGCATGACAAAGCCGCCTCCGGCAACGCCATAAAGTAGATGTGCCAGCGCCTCTTTGTGCTGCTGGCTCATATATAAATAGCGCGGGTTAACGGCTATGGAAAATGCGGGTTCTGTAAGGCCAAAAAAAGTGTGGTACATAAGATCTGTTACTTGGGTTTGTGCCGGGTCGGTATTTGTTATGGAATGACTGGCTTAAGTTCGCAGATGATAACGGGAAATTTAATCGCTGTGTTCTAAAAATGTTGTTTTAAGCTCGGATCTGCTATTCAAGACAAGATTGGACGGTGTTGTCAGCAACCACACAGTTGCGTCCTTGGGCTTTAGCCTGGTACATGGCACTGTCTGCACGAACAAACCATTGTTCCTGGGTTTCGTCAGCGAGCAGCGTGGCACAGCCAAAGGAGGCACTTATTTTTCCTTCGGGGCCAGAGACTTCGGCTGAAATCTGGGCGCGGATTTGCTCGGCAATAATAACGGCCTCATCCAAACTGGTGTTGCGCGCCAAGAGCACAAATTCTTCGCCCCCGAAACGAAAGGCACGGTCGGTTTTACGCAAACGCGCCAGAAGCAGCTTGCCGATGCTGATCAAAATTTGGTCGCCTTTGCTATGGCCGAATTTATCATTGATCGTTTTAAAGTAATCCAGATCGAAAACAACTAGGGTGGCGGGGGTTTGATAGCGGGTGAAATCTTCCGCGCTTAAACGCAACTCTTCATCCATAACCCTTCGGTTGCCAAGGCCGGTCAGCGGGTCTTGTGACGCAAAGATTTCGAGGCGTCGGCGTTGTTGTTCGGTTAAGCGGGCGAAAAGATAGGCCATGACGCTTCCAATAAACAACGAAGCCATCATGGCGAAGGAATCCAGGGTTTTATCCAGCCGAAATGCGACAGGGATGACGCAGGTGATAGCAACTAGATTGACCACAATTGCACTTTTAGGGCGCAAAAGAAAAAAGTTGGATAGAAATGTTGGAAACATCCAAAACACGAATATAGATGAGTTCATATACACCACAGCGATAGCGCCCATGGTGTAAAAAATGGCCGCAAAATTCAGCGAGAAATTGGTCACATGCCCGCGCGCTTTGGAATAAAGCGCGATAGAGACAGCGGTGCAAAGGATCGCAAAGTCGAGTAGCGCTTGAAATACTTCGCCCTGCATATAGCGCATCACTACGAATGGCCCGATGACGATGGCAGCCAAGGCACCGAATAAATAAACCAGACCCAACTGAAATTTTTGAGATGAATCGTCGAACATAAAGTTAATAGTCTCGATCAGATCTGCAACCAGGCCTGCAAAATAGTTTGGCCAATTAAACGGAGCGGTAAACTAACACATCGCAACTTGTGTTTGGGCGCGACCCGATGAATTGCATAGAAGCCATGCGTGCATGAAAACCAGGTCACGATTAGAATGTGAAAAACTTATGAATGGGGATCACCATGGGGAAAAATCGTCTGGAAGCCTTTAGCGATGGAGTCTTGGCAATCATCATCACTATTATGGTGTTGGAACTGAAAGTACCACACGGTGCTGATTGGTCCGCATTAAGCAAACTAATGCCTGTGTTTTTAAGCTACGTGTTGAGTTTTATCTATGTAGGAATTTATTGGAACAACCACCATCATCTATTGCATGCAGTTAAACATGTGAGTGGAGGTGTCTTATGGGCGAATTTGCACCTGCTGTTTTGGTTGTCGCTTATCCCGTTCGTTACGGGTTGGATGGGTGAAAATCATTTCTCAGCCTTGCCTGCAGCGCTTTACGGTGGAGTGTTAATGATGGCGGGTGTGGCTTATTGGATATTGGTTCGCTCCATCATTGTAATCGACGGAAAAGATTCGCTCGTGGCTCAGGCAATTGGGAGAGATACGAAGGGAGTTATTTCCATAGTGGTTTATTTGGTGGCAATGCCTTTGGCATTTGTAAGTGTGTGGTTGGCACTTGCCGGATATATCGCTATTGCTCTCCTATGGTTTGTACCCGATAGCCGATTTGAGAAGCGCTTGCAGGATGCTTCGCATTAATCACCTAAAGCCAGAAAAATTTACAAGATTACGGGTAGCGGTACGGAATTTTTCAGAGGGCTCGTAAATGCTGTTGTTCGATAGCCATTGTCATTTCGACTTCGAGGCTTTTGATAATGACCGTGAAAGCCTATGGCACGCCTGTAATAAGCGCGGCGTGCGCTATTTAATTATTCCTGGTGTTGCTCCTGAGCAATGGCAAAAAGCAGATGATGTGGCTCGCGCGTACAATAATATATATATCGGCGTAGGGCTTCATCCCTGGTGGGTTGAAAAAATGCTGGCGCCAGAAAACATCGAAAATTATCTGGCCGATATTAAAACAAAATTGAGCGCGAATATTTCACTGGAAAAATGCGTTGCTGTCGGCGAGTGTGGGTTGGATGCGTTTATAGAAACGCCTATGCAGCTACAACAACAGGTATTGGATGTACATTTGCAACTTGCACAAGAAATTGCAATGCCGTTAATTATCCATTGCCGAAAAGGGCACAACGAATTATTTGTGCAGCTCAGTAAATACAATTTGCCCGCTGGGGGTGTTATACATGCGTTTAGCGGCAGTTACGAATTGGCGGCGCGTTATTGGTCGATGGGCTTTCGTTTAGGAATTGGCGGCACCATCACTTACGAGCGGGCGAATAAAACGCGAGAAGCCGTAAAAAAATTGCCATTGGAGTCCCTGCTGCTGGAGACAGATGCGCCTGATATGCCACTTCAAGGCAGGCAAGGCCAAAGAAATACGCCAGAAAGTATTTCTGATATAGCGCATACCTTGGCAGAGCTACGCTATGAGTCGCTTGAAAAAATCGCCACGCAAACAACCTTAAATTCCAAAACTCTTTTTAAGATTAAACATTAATGTTTAAAACTGATGATCTGTCTTCTGTTTCCCTATCGGAATTAATCGCTGCATCTAATTGGCAAGCGCAATATCGCTTCATTACCCAATGGGGCAAATTAATTCATACCAAACCAGAATTACGTGTAACAGAAAATTTGCTGCAGGGTTGCGAAGTGTCCGCTTGGTTAGCTCATCGAGAAGAAAATGGGTTTCATTATTTTGCATTTGATAGTGATAGCCGCGTCATTAATGGTTTGGCTGTTTTACTATTGGTACAAGTGAATGGAAAAACCACCGAAGAGATTTGCGCGATTGATTTCGCACAAATTTTAAAAGATGCAGGTTTAGAAAAACATTTAACACCTACGCGCAATAACGGTTTGCAAGCCATTATTGGGAGGGTGAGAAAAATAGTAGGTGCTTAAAGTGTTTTTTCCAAATACCTCTCAATCGCTTTAGTCGCCGCAACAAATCCGAAGGTTCCGGTCACCATAACACTTGAACCAAAACCACCTGCACAATCCAATTTTACGCCTGCCTCCAAAAATTGTTTATCCATACACACACTGCCATCCGGTTTTGGGTACACCATTTGCTCGGTGGAAAAAACGGCATCAACGCGAAATTTACGATTTTTATCGCGTGAAAAATTAAAATGGCGATAAAGTTGTGTGCGAATTTTTACCAGCATGGGGTCGCTTTCGGTACGGCCTAAATCGGCAACTCGCACTTGTTGCGGGTCGCGCTTACCGCCAGATGAACCGAGTGTAACTAATCGCACTTTTATAGCCAAGCAGTAGGCAACCAGGCGCGCTTTAATGTGTGCTGCATCCATTGCGTCTATGACAACATGGTGCTGCTTCCCTATGAACAAATTCATATTGTCTTGATCAATAAAATCTTCAATCGAATGAATAATGATTTCCGGATTAATATCTTTTAGCCGTTGACTAATAACTTCATTTTTGGAACGACCGATGTTGGATTTAAGTGCATGCGATTGACGATTGGTATTGGTTACGCAGACATCGTCCAATTCGATTAAGGTAAGTTCACCAACACCGGAACGCGCTAATGCCTCAGCCACCCAAGTACCAACGCCACCTAAACCTATGACGGCAAAATGTGCTTTGTGTAAAGCGACTAATGCATTTTGTCCGTAGAGGCGGCCAATGCCGCCAAAGCGTTGTAAATATTCTGATGATAATTCTGACTTGCTTAATTCATTTGTCATAAGGTTTGTGCAAATTTTTATAGATTTAAAGTAAAAACTTATCAAAGGGAATTACACGTACTTGCTCGCCTTTAGTTACTGAACCACTTTCTTGTTCAAGCACAATATAACAATTAGCGTTTGCGATTGACGTGAGTACACCGGAGCCTTGATTGCCGGTACTTTGCACAATATTTTCGCCATTGATTTCTCGCAAAATACCGCGTTGATAATCTGCGCGCCCCGGCTGTTTTTTTAAGTTTGATTCGGTGCTGGCTCTTAGGCCTAAGGCAAGTTCAATTTCTTCACCCGCTAAATAACGCAATGCGGGTAAAACGAGCTGGTGATAGGTGACCACCGCTGACACAGGGTTACCCGGTAATCCAAAAAACCAACAGGTTTTGTCTTGCGGTTTATTGAAGGAGCCGAAGGCAAATGGTTTGCCGGGTTTAATGGCAACTTTCCAAAAATTTATTTTGCCCAATGATTGCAGAACATCTTTGGTGTAATCAGCGTCGCCCACGGAAACGCCACCGCTGGAAATAATCACATCTGCTTGTGCGATTGCAGATTCAAATACCGAGCGAATTTTTTGTGGGTCATCTTCAACTAAACCGCAATCAATTGCAGTGACATTAATACGAGATAATAAAGCAAGCAACGTTTGTCGATTGCTATCGTAAATTTCACCTGCCTGTAAGGGCTGACCGCCAGCTTTCAGTTCATCGCCCGTTGATAAAACGGCAATGCGCAATCGCCTGAATACTTTTACGTGAGTTACGCCCAGCGAAGCTAGTAAACCTATGTATAAAGGAGCAATGCGTTTGCCTTTTTCAAGTACCAATGAATTGAGCGCAATGTCTTCCCCGGCACGGCGAATATTTTCACCAACATCCGGTAAACGTTTTAATTGAACAAAATTTTCTGTTACAAAAACTTGCTCTTGCATGATGACCGTATCGGTATTTGCAGGAACTATTGCGCCAGTCATGATACGAACACATTCGCCTTCTTGAACTTCACCGTTAAATGGATGACCTGCTAAGGCAATGCCCGCGAGCTTAAGTGGTTGCTCAGGTGTTGTATTCGCAGTCGAGAATGCATATCCATCCATCGCTGAATTATCATGGCTGGGGATGTTCACGGAAGAGTAAACCGCTTCGGCGTTTACTCGATCGAGCGCAGCTTGCAGCGGAACAGTTTCTGAGTCGGTAATGGCGGTTATCGCGGACTGCATTTGCGAGATAGCGTCGGCAATCGGTAAAAGCCCAGGTTGTGAACAGTAATCCATAGGATCTTCCGCTAAGGCAAGAGATGCGATTATAAGAATCTTCAAACAGGCCGCTATATTAGCGTAATTGAGCTAAACCTAGCTTTTCAACCTATGAAAATCGTCGAGAAGCGACGCTATAGCCAAGTCTTATCGGTATCAGGCTGGACAAGTAGAAACCTTTTGGCGACACTTCGACTTTCAAATTTAGCATGGCAAAAATGGCTATCACTAGCCCGCAGAGATTCACTATGAACTTCAATAATCCTCCCCCTGATAGCCTGTCGCGCCGCCAATTAGTATTAGGTGCAACGGCTGCGGCTGCGAGTTTGCCGTTTTTGGGATTGGTGGGCTGCTCCAAAACGCCGGAAAGTAATACGAAATTACTTCAAGTGGGCGGTTTGCCCGTTACATGTAATCTCACTTTGCCAGTTGCTTGTACTGCGAAAGTCGCTAGTAATTTAGTTGGAGTGGGTGATGGCCGATTTGCTTATCAATACAGTAAATACAGTGGTTGGCCGGAAATCAAAGAATCACTCATGGCTGGCCGTATACAAGCTGCCTATATGTTGGCGCCGTTGGTGATGGATTTATCTGACAAGAAAGTGCCGCTAAAAATTGTGTCGCTCGGGCATCGTTCGGGCGCGGTGATTATGGTCCGCACCGATTCTGCGTTCCAAAATTTTGCGCAATTGAAAGGCAAACGCATTGCGATTCCAAGTCGCTTCGCGGTGGACTTTTTATTCCTGCGTAAAATGTTGACGCAAGAAAATATGACCCCAAAAGATATTGAAATTATTGAGATGCCGCCGCCGGACATGCCAGCTGCGCTCTACGCTAATGCAGTGGATGCCTATTGTACCGGTGAGCCGTTTGGTGCTGCCGCGCAACGTGCAGGTTATGCACGGCCTTTACGTATGACCCGCGACGAATGGCGCAACTATATTTGCTGTGTGCTAACGGTGCGTGAAGAATTAATTCAGGAAAGCCCCGAGATGGTTCAGGATTTGGTCAACCACGTTATGGGCGCAGGCGCCTGGCTTGATCAGCAACAAATCAATCGCGATAAAGCTGTAGCTATAGCGGCCAAGCGCGAATTTTTTAATCAAGACCCTAATATCCTGAAGTTCGTAATGGAAACTCCCACTGATCGCGTCACTTACGGCGACCTGCGTATGATTAAAAGCGAATTTGAGGATCTGATGCAGCTTTCTATTGAGGCAGGTACTCTAAAACGCCCCGTAGCTTACGAAACCTATATGGAAGAACGTTTTACAAAAGCTGCGCAACCAACAACAATTATTTTGTAATATTCGACGAGGCATTTTTAGTGAAGCGATTAATCTTCTTAGTGTTGACGCTATTGGTATTTAATACTGCCAAAGCCGAAACCGAGGCGCTCAAATCTGGCGTGTTTGATCCACCACGGCTCGCGCCGGATTTTGTTCTTCAAAGCTCGCAGGGTAATGAACTCGATTTTAAACAAACGCGCGGCAAGATAGTTGTTCTCGAGTTTGGTTTCACTCATTGCACAGAAGTTTGCCCGGTAACGCTTGCGAATTTGGTACAAGTGCGTAAGAAGCTCGGCGATCTTGCGAAAGATGTTCAGGTTGTTTATGTCACGGTCGATCCCGCGCAAGATACTCCGGAGCGTTTACGCGAATACCTGGCGATCTTTGATCCAACTTTTATTGGGGTAACTGGAACAGAAAAGCAGCTGGCGGCGGTTCAAAAAGAGTACGGCATAGTTGCGGCAAAAGCCTTGGGCAATCAGGTTCATCATTCGTCCTATATTTACCTTATTGATACGTCCGGTTATCTGCGGGCACTCGTACCCTTCGGTAAAAGTGCTGATGATATAGCTCACGATATAAAAATACTTTTGCAAAATCCAACCGATAAAATCCCCAACCCAAAAGTTCTGAATGACAAGAAGGTTGCGAGCCAGTGAATTTTATTCGCCGTCATTTAGTTGTTGTGCTATTAGTCACTCTCACAATAAACCTCGCGTTGTTAGTGGCTTTTATCCCTGTGCAATACAATTCCCGCGAAGAGCTTTTTGAAATTCCAACTGGCACTTGGGCGAATCGTTCGGCTGGGAATTATGTTGAAATTTTGCCGCAGGAGATTTATCTGGCACTGGGGGTGCGCGACGTGTTGGTGTTGCGCAATCTCGATACGGTGCCACAAATGTTTGGGCCAACGCTCATAATGCCCAACCAAAGTTTTAAATTGCCATTTGAATTAGCGTCTGATTACCAATTCGCCTGCACTGCACATGCTAGTGGCCAGATGACGATAGTTGTGGACCCAGAACCCACACCAGGTTTACAACGTTTGCAATGGCGGTTTAAAACCTGGCTGCGCTGGCTGAGCGCAAAATTCTAAATTTTAATAACTCATCCAATTCTTTTTTGTTTGATCAATATTTAATAGCTCATCAGATTAATTGTTTTAGTAAGGTATAGCGTGAAAAAACTCAATAAAATATTACCGCCCTTATTAGTATTTGCAATGCTCATAGCAGTTTGGTGGATAGTCGTTGTAAAAACCGAAAGTGCGATTTTCCCAACACCATTACAAGTGTTAACCGGCACTGCAGAATTGGCAGCAGATGGTTCGCTCTGGGAACACATCACGTCATCCTTGATGCGCGTAGGTGCCGGTTTCCTGTTGGCGGTGGTTGTCGCGATTCCCTTGGGATTGTGGATGGGGCGCATCGAATTTGCGTACACAACACTTAATCCAATTTTTCAGGTCTTGCGGCCCATCTCACCCATTGCATGGATTCCTCTAGCCATTCTTTGGTTCGGTGTAGGAAATGCGTCGCCGATTTTTTTAATATTTATTGCCTCGGTATTTCCGCTCATAGTACAAACCGCAGCAGGTGTTCACACTATCGAAAAGCGTTATTTAAATGCTGCGGAGAATTTCGGAGTTTCGCGCTACAAATTATTTACGCAAGTTGTTATTCCCGCTGTTTTACCGGAAATGATTGTGGGTATGCGCATCTCACTCGGCGTGGCGTGGTTGGTCGTAGTGGCTGCTGAAATGATTGCACTTCGTTCTGGTCTTGGTTATTTAATTATGGATTCACGCAATGCGGGGAATCGTTATGACTTGGTCATTGCAGGAATGATCATCATTGGAATTATTGGACTTTTATTAGACGGCCTAATGCGACTCTTGGAAGGACTTAAAACAGTAAGGTGGCGTTATGGCCGATAAGATTGTTATTAAAGATATTAAAAAAAGCTTTACATCTGGCAAAGAAATTCGCGAAGTGGTGGGTGGTATTAACCTCGCTATTGCCGAAGGTGAATTCGTTGCCATAGTGGGGCCGTCTGGATGCGGTAAATCTACGTTGATGAAAATCATCGCGGGTTTTGAAGCGCCCGATGAGGGGCACATTGCAATCGATGGTCAAATCCGTAAAGGCCCTAATGCAAACGGTATTGTGATTTCACAACATGGTTCAGTGTTTCCTTGGTTAAATGTGCAACAAAATTTAATGTTTGGCCTCAATGGAAATGATCACGGTAACAAGGCAGAGCTCGCAGATCATTACGCCGCTATGGTTGGCTTAAAAGGATTTGAAAAAAATTATCCGAATGAATTATCCGGCGGCATGTTAAAGCGAGTAGAAATTGCACGCGCCTTGGTAGTGAAGCCGGAAATATTATTTATGGACGAACCATTTTCTGCGTTGGATGCCCTGATGAATTTAAAAATGCGCACTGAACTATTGCGCATTTTGGAAGAGGAGCGTCATACGGTGCTACTCATCACCCATGATGTTGAAGAAGCTATTCATTTGGCTAATCGCATTATTGTTTTGTCACCGAGGCCCGCGAAAATCCAGAAAGTTTTCGAAGTACCTTTCCCTCATCCCCGCAAATTATCAACGCCAGAAGCGCAAACTTTAAAAGAAGATATTTTGCGCGAGTTAGGTATTTAAATCGGTCGGATTACGAATTGACAGTCGCAGGGCATTAGCTTGCGACTCTAATCTGCTAACGCCACGCATTTTGAATGCCTTCCAACACGTTTTCGCACTAAATCGTCCCAGCTTATAAAACATATCCCACGAGTACTCTTCATAAAGTATTGTTAGCGCAATCAAATAGCATTTACCCATCGCGTGCCAAGCTATATAGTCGTACCAGGAACCTTTATCTAGACGTGGATTATCCAAACGAACAGTAAAGATTGCGCTTTCATAGCGCGCTTGTTCCCAAACCCAAAATAATCTTAATAACGATGGAGCTAAATAACCATGCAATCCCTGATTAAAACCTTAACCGTAACAGCCATTGCCCTCGGATTAACCGCGTGTGGTGGGAGTAATGGAGGAAGTAAAAGTAGTACTTCATCCAGTTCAAGTTCTGTAAGTTCCAGCTCATTGAGTTCGATGAGTTTGTCCAGCTCAAGCTTGTCGAGCCTATCTAGCTCTTCAATATCCAGTTCATCCAGCAGTTTGGCATCAAGCTCTGTGGCTCCCACCGAAAGCACCTTATCCGCGAGCAGTGAAGCGGGCTTCTCAGTTGCTGAAATTAAAGACTGCGGTCTCAATATCAGCGAACCTTCTTCCGATGACTATTATTTGATTATTGGTGATTACGATACCGGTACTCAAAACCACACGATATTGGATATCAATGGCTGGAATCATACTGCTAATGGAAGCATGATTGAGTGGACTAATCTCAGCAATGCGGCTAGCACTTATAATTTCAGCAGTACAACGGCGGCGAACGCAGATTGTAATAATGTAGATACTTTGAACATGGTGTTGGTGAAAAAGATTGCAGACTGGGATCACCAGCACGCCAACGGCATTGAAAAAGCGATTAGTACCGCTGGGAAAAAATTTGGTGATGTCGAAAATCTTATTGTGGATTTAAAAATTAATAGTGATAAGACCTTAATTCCAACAGTTACATCTCTTAAAGATATTTATGTTCCTACCTACGTAAACGAAACAACTATTAACAACCTGGAAAGTGGAAAAGTCAATATTGGAATCACGTTGTATGATGGATTTGGAACCACGGTTTTGAGCGGAACTCGTATTATTGAACTGGACCAAACAGCTTTGGCGGATAAATGGATCAGAGTTACTATTCCAATAGCAGAATTAAAATTTTGTTCAACGACTAACTACAATTGCACCACAAAAACCTTGGCTAATCTGAGTGATACTGTTATTGATGGCATACGATTTGTTGCTGAAACAAAAAGCGGTCTCGTATTACGCAATAGTATTTCGACCTGGAGTTCAACAACGCCAGAAACGTTCAAAGAAGTTGACTTGAGCATTAAGAAAGTTGAATTTCAATTAAAGTAATTATCTTCAACTAAAAAATGGCGGAACTTGGGTTCCGCCATTTTTTTGCACTATGTAATATAGAATTAACACTTAATGGTTTACTGAAAAGGTAGATAAACATCGGTAATCATTTCATTTTCAGGTACGTCAGGGAAAAAGCTTACTCTATGGAAAAAAACAGGAAAATCCCTGAGTTCATAATCTGACTCTTGCAACCATTCCGAATAGAGGAAATCTACAAGTGCTCCAAGAGCGTCATCGCTACCGATATGCCTAATGAATGCACATTTCCCTGCGGGAATGATTTTGTTAAAAATACCGGATTGTGTTGCATCAACTTCTTTATTGGTCGAGCAAGCTAGATCGAATCTGAAATCCTCTGGTGCAGTAGTGTTGGGATCATCATAAACCAGATTAAAGGTTTTGCTTTTACTTGGCGGAGGACCATTGGCTTTGCGCCATGCAATAAATTTTTGAATAGTTTGGCCCAACAAGTGGGGCGAACCCCTGTGTTCCATAACGGCGATAAGTGTTTCCGGGTATTCAACAATTTCAACAAAAAAGTTCTTATTCATGATTTTTGTCCTTAGCTGCATTATAGGTTCGTAGATGGAATGCCAAGGGGTCCAATCGGGAGACTTTCTGAAGTCAGACGGGCTTTTATTAAAATAGTTTTTAAAAACCCGAGAAAAGGCTTCGTGACTTTCGTATCCACTTTCCATTGCAACATCCAGCAGGTTCGTGTCTCTGTAAGCGACAAGAAAAGCCGCTCTTTTTAAGCGGAGCAATCTGATAAGGACATAACCGACATACCAAAGAATAGGGAGCATTGCCGGTGAAAGTGATACTTGGATAAACACGCGAAGTTGCAAAGCATATCAACATCAAGATCCTCATCCAGATTTACCTCGATGTAATCAACAACCTTTTCAAAGCGCTCGTGATATTTAGTCATTTAACAATTCTCTCCAAAGCAACCTCATGATGGAGCGACATACCCTTCTTATCTTGATCGAAATTGCTAAATTGAAGTAAATAACTTATTTCCCGAGTATTTCGAAGAGATTTTTTTCGCCTTTAATAGGTTCAATCCAGCGATATTTACACATAAGCCAACTTATTATTACGCCGGCAATAAATCCACCCATTTGGTCGATGTACACTAGGGAGCGTTTACTGAAAATGGCGCCTAATATATTTACTAAAAACCAAAGGCCAATAATTAAATAGGCTTTAAAATAAAAGTCACTTTCTTTGGAATATGGATTGGTCCATGTGCACTTTATCCGGGACATGGGGAAGAGAAAAAAATAGCATCCTATAATTCCATATATAGCACCGCTAGCACCTATCAACGGATTACCACTAAATAATAAATGAACGACGCCGGAGATAATAGTTAATGAAATGTACAATGCTGGATATAGTACGTTTCCTACGACAGAACATACCGTGTTCCCAAATAGCCATAAATAGAACATGTTGAAAAGTAGTTGAAACCAATTAGCTTGTACAAAACCATAGCTTAATAAATTTGTATCGAAACTTCGCAGGGCTAGCGATTCGGGTGAGCTTATGCCCAGCTGAAGCAGCAAGAAAAATAGGAAGCTAGTACCTATAACAACGTAGTTCGTTGTTGATGAGTTTTGTTGCACATTTACATCTGTTTTGTACGCTAAAAACATTTACCCTCCAAGTAATTCTCTAATTCTATTTTAATAATTATTAACTCATGATAAATCGCAAATAAATCGTGCTGGTTCGAAAGTATAGTTCTGAGTCCGGAAATTGCCTTGTCAAATTAGTTCTCATGCGGCCCTCTTGGGGCTGCATGGTTTGTTGCATTAATTCCTTTCTCGTTTCTCCTTGCTGCGCGATTCACCTGCTTTGTGAAGCGCTTTCCATCTTGCCCGTTCTTCAATACGCTCTAATGCTGACTGTTGACCGCGCTTTATTTCGCGTATTAATTTTTGATAATTTTTCAGTCGATCATCATCAACTATTCCGCGCACAGCGCAGCCCGGTTCTTCCATGTGCAGGCAATTGCGAAATTTGCAATTGAGAGCCAAGCTGGCTATATCTTCAAAAGCCAAATCAAGGGAATCTTCGTCAGCATCGGGGCTCCAGGTTCGCAATCCTGGCGTGTCTATAATGCAGGCTCCGTTTGTGCAGAGATGTAATGAACGAGATGTTGTAGTGTGCCGTCCTCGATTATCACCTAAACGTACGGCACTTGTTTCTTGTTGACTTAACGTGAGCGTATTGGTGAGAGTGGATTTTCCTGCGCCGGATGAACCCAGCAATACCAATGTTTGCCCCGCAGTTAGCCAAGGCGCCAGAAGAGTAGTAGTGTGTTGTTCAAGCGCGTTCACTGCATAAATAGTAATTTGCGAAGGTAAACGCTGTGTAATTTGTTCCAACTTTTCGGGCGCATCAGCGACCAAATCGCGTTTTGTTAACAATATAACCGGCGTGACATGTGCTGCTTGCACTATGGCAAGGTAGCGCTCCATTCGTCGCAAATTAAAATCGTTATCCAACCCCATGACTAACAATGCAGTATCAATGTTACTCACAAGGATTTGCCGATTGCCGTCTTGCGTGCGACGGGTAATTTGCGTAACAGGTTCCATGCGATTACAAATCTGAAACACATTATTTTCATGTGCTTCGACAATAACCCAGTCACCCACCGCAAGTTGCATCGATTCAAGGTTTGGTAAAGCGCGCACACTAAATTCATTTTTTCCATTGTGTAAAATAAATCGATCGCGATGAATTTCAGTTACGCGGGCAGGGAATGATTCCTGGCTGGAAGAATCCAGCATTAATAATTGTTGTGAAATATAAGGTGTTAATCCAATAGGGCGGAGCAAATCAAAATCCAGATTCATGATGGAAGATTCCAAATTCGTAAGTTCGTAGACGAACAAAAGCATCGCGGTAGAAGCGATAGTTAAAAACGAATGGGAAGTCGGCGTGCGATTACGCAGCCATCAATAAACCTGAAATGTGAAACGCAGTGATAGCCAGGTAATCAAGCAGCCGACAGGAGAGCAATATCATTCAATGTCATAATTCGGACTCCTGCGAAAGTGGTAGGGAAAATGTGAGGCGTGCAGTGTGTCACTGCAGTTAAACTGAGTCAATAAAGTATAAGTAACTTAATGTGAATAATATCTGGAGTTAATTCGCTAAAAGAGTATTAGTTTTTTTCGAAACAGAATTGCTAAATGCGTGAACAAGTTTCGTTATGAGCAAGCTTCTTTTTATGAGAGTGTCGGGATGATGTTTTCTTCCTCCCGACAACATTAGCGCGATAGTTTTTATTGTGGCCTGCGCACCGCGCGCAATTTTCCGCTACCACCGCCACCGCAAAACAAACGGTCTCCGCCGTCGGATTCGAGGCCTGAAACCATTGTGCCTTTTGGCATGGTCAAGCTTTGCAGTACCTCACCGCTGTTCGGATTGACCTGCCGTAATTCACTTTCGTCATTTTCCCAGGTTGCATGCCAGAGTTCGCCGTCAACCCAACTAACCCCAGTGACAAAACGGTTTGAGTCTATAGAGCTGAGGATTTCCCCATTTTCTGGATTCACCTTATGAATTTTTCTGTTTCTATGCTGAGCTACCCAAAGAAAACCCTCTGCCCAAGCCATTCCAGCAGCGCCACCAGGAGGGGTTGGTATGCTAGATACAACCTTGCCGGTGTCAGGATTAATTTTTTGTATGCGATCTTCAAAGATTTGGAAAAGAAATTCACCGTCGAATGCGGTTCCAGCGTGTGCCGGCACATCAACTGTGCGTTCTATATCGCCAGTTTCTGGATCAAGCACGTTAAGTTTGTCGCCTGAGGCAAACCAAACTTTACTCCCGTCAAAGCTAACTCCGTGCACCGTTTCCACGCTAGGAAAAGGGCCGTACTCTTTAATGATTTCAGCTGCGGATTTTTTCATTTTTAAAGTCTCATTAGTGAACATGTACCGCCAGTTTAGCTACCCGGAAGCGGGCCAGGGAGTAACAATATTGTCGTGACACCGGGTAGGGGAGATGTTACCCAACGGCGCGCCTGCCCACGGCCAAAAGATTGCACTTTATCCGCAATTGCGAGCGAGTCGAGCGCGCGCTGCACCGTGCGTTGGCTTGTGCCGAGCACGATGGCGAGCGCTGAGCTGGACCAGGATTCACCATCGTTAAGAATAGCGAGAATCGCAGAGTGCTTTTCCTGTATTGGCTGGTCGAGCACCACAAGTTTATCTGTGCAATGCAGTACCAGCCTAAATCCCCGAGTGGTAGCCTCTATATCGGCAAAATCCGCTAACTCCACTCGCAATCGACCTATTTCTACGCGCAAGCGTGCTCGTAGAGATTCATCTGCGAGCTTGTGTTTGAACGCGATTTTAACCAGATGGTCACGGGATACATCACCAGGCCAAGCTTCACCCAAAGCGCGAACGAGACTAAATAAAATCGGGCGGCTCGATAGGGAGATCGCTTCGTTTTGATGACGAACAACGTAACGGCATGCATCAACCACCATAACATCCGACGTTAGTAATGCTTCTACCTCGCTCAGCAGAAGCAGTCGATCTCCATGCGGCGTTAGCAGCCGCGCAGCGGGCGTCTGTAAAACTTGAAATGCATTTTCAATTTCGACGAGCAGAGGATGAACTCGCGCGAGCGTTGCGGCTTCTTGCGCGCGAACGAGCGCTTCGTAAGCAGCTTTAATTCGCAGGCGTCGCATTGCGATTCCCGCGATAACCAGTTCATGGGCGGCCCTAAATGTAGGTGAAAAATAACCAGTGTTCAACGTATCGACCGAGGCCTCTGCATCACTCAAGCGACCGACAAGTAATAAAAGCCGAATTTGTAAATGTTGGGCATAGGCGGCGTTGACATTATCGCCGTGTTCTTCCAATGTTTTTTGAGCGCTCTCCAATCGGCGCGCGGACCAATCGAGATCGCGTACCGCTAATGCAATTTCTGCTTCGGCGACCACGCATCGTGCTTGCGATATAACTTGCCTGGCGCCGAACGCGCGAGAGGCTTTTCTTAACAAAATTTTGGCCCGTTCCAAATCGCCAAGTTGCGCCATTGCAATGCCGCGCAATGCAAGCGCGGGTGCGTCATCGCGTAGGGCTACTCGATTGAGCGCGCCGAAAAAATCACCTTTCGCGAGCGCGAGCGCTGCACTTGTAATTAACGAGTCCATGCAGATCCCGTCATATTTGTTACTCCCACCTCATGGATTCCGGCATCTACCATAGCTCACGACTCTTATTCACACAACGCGAGGTATAGATATGATTGGCACACGACAAGAATGGTTAGCGGCTCGTTTAGAGCTGCTCGAAGCAGAAAAAGAATTGACCCGACGCAGCGATGAAGTTGCCCAGCAGCGACAAGCATTGCCATGGGTAAGGGTAGATAAGGACTACCAGTTCAACACGGAAGCGGGAAAGGTGTCGTTAGCGAATCTCTTTGAAGGTCGCTCGCAGTTGATCGTATATCACTTCATGTTTGGCCCCGACTACAAGGCAGGTTGTCCATCCTGTTCGAGCATTGCCGATGGGTTCGATGGCATTACCGTTCATTTGGCAAATCATGATGTCACTTTGACAGCCGTATCGCGCGCACCTTTAGAGAAACTGCAAGCCTACAAACAACGTATGGGCTGGTCGTTTCCCTGGGCATCTTCATCAGGTGGCGATTTTAATTTCGATTTCAATGTTGGCTTCACTGAGCAACAGCAACGCGAGGGTAATATCGATTACAACTACCAGCGCGGTGGGCATGCAATGGATATGAACCCGGTACCACAACCGGTAGTGGATTTCGCGACTTCGTGTGGAACTGACGCGCCGACCTATGTACGCGATCGCCCCGGTGTAAGTACCTTCGTGCTGGAAGACGGAGTTATTTACCACACTTATTCCACTTATGCGCGCGGCGTCGATGGTATCTGGGCTATGTATTCTTGGCTCGACCGCGCGCCCAAAGGACGTAATGAAACTGGTGTTTGGTGGAAGCGGCACGATGAATATATTGGTGTCTGAATCATGACCGGCTCAACGATAATTGTTGAACAACGTCATAAATCGAACGACAAATTTTTCGTCACAGTTTATGCATCGCTTTTCGCGGTTTGCGCTGCAGCAACCATTGTCGGTTGCATGAAGATGTCGGCCATGGGCGAAATGTCCATGGCTGGTGGATGGAATATGTCGATGATGTGGATGCTAATGCCGGGCCAAACCTGGATTAGCGAGCAGCTAGAATTTGCAGTAATGTGGCTTGTTATGATGGCTGCCATGATGATGCCTGCGTTGCTGCCGGTGCTGATGTCATATCGGCGCAGCATCGGCAAGATTTCAAACAGTCAGCTCGACTTACTCGCATTTGCGATAGGCGTGGGATATTTTTCCATCTCGTTGTTAATAGGCATTGCCGTATTCCCGATAGGCTTTTTATTGGCATCGCTTGCAATGCAACACGCGGTTTTGGCGAGCACCGTACCAGTTATCACAGGGGTCGTCATCGCAGTTGCCGGAGCTCTGCAATTTACACAATGGAAATTTCACCGTCTGAGTTGCTGTCGTAATACAAAAAATTTCAATATTTTTAGCCTTGGAAAAATAACATGCGCGTGGCGCTACGGCCTGCATCTTGGTATTAACTGCAATTTATGTTGTGCGGGCCTCACCCTTGTTCTTTTGCTTGTTGGAGTTATGAACCCGCTGGTCATGCTACTGGTTGCAATTGCCGTCACCATTGAGCGAGTTGTACCGAAAGCCGAAGCAGCAACAAAAATAATTGGCGTAGTTTTAATGGGCATCGGGATTTATCTGCTTTTAAAGGCGATAAATTAAGTTTGGAAGGATTATTTAATCAGTTAAATTTTACACTCTCCCTAGAGCAACAAATTGATTAACATCAATTTGTTGCTCTCCTTAATAATGTAATTGGTCGCGTATAAAAACCATGTGATTGTCAGGTATAGTGCTGAACAACGATGAAAAGATCACATGATCAAAACCTTTATTCACGATAAGGAAAAAGCTGTGAGTGCCGTTTACACCAGTGCTGGCTATATCATCCATCAGCATCGCCAAGCAATTGAACTAGATGGGGAATTTATTTCTGTTCGTCCAAAAACCTTTGCGTTGTTATTGCTGCTAATCCAACGTCCGCAGGAAGTACTCGCTAAAAAATATTTACTTGATAACATTTGGGATGATGTCGCCGTCGAAGAAGCGGTTCTTGTTCAATCGATTCGAGAATTAAGACAGCTATTCAATAACAATGAGATTATTCAAACCTATCCCAGAAAAGGTTACGCTTGGTCAGCCGATGTTCAAACGCAGCCATCAAGTTCTGAGCGGGCTCCTGCTGCAAATCAATTCGCTCGCCCACGCAAATATTTGCCTTACCTGACGATGAGTCTCGCAGCAGTTATTCTGGCCGCAATTTTTTTATTTAACGCACCCCATCAAAAAACTGTGGCAACAGAAGTCGTTGTCATCTTGCCTATCAAGAATGAAATACCGGGGCTGGATCATAAATGGGTTACGCTTGGTGGAATGGATCAACTTATTCACTATTTACCAGCCGATAATCACACTCAAATAATGAGTACCGAGTATGTGCTCCAACTTATGCAGCACGCGCAAATCCCTCGTGATTATACCGGCGGACACGCGGCTAAAATTTTTGGCGCATCGGGCGCTTCACTCGTCGTGGAAACTTCCCTGTCGGGTTCGGTGGAGGAGTACCGGTTGGACTATAAATTGCGCAGGCAGCGGGATGTAAAGCAGGGTGTAGTATTTGATAAAACCCTTGACGGCGCATTACAAAAGTTGGGTTCAATCATCGCAAGCCACACTGGCGCAAAGAGCGATTCCACGGATTCTATTACGCAAAACACATTCGCTAATGAGCTTATGGGGCGTGCTTTGGAGAAGATGGATTCGGGTGAATATCAGCGGGCTCGTAGCTTGCTCAACACGCTTAAAGAATTTGATGCGAATAATGTAACGGCGAGACAAATGTTGGCTCAAACATTATTTCATCTTAATGATTATGATGCGGCGAAGGCGGAAGTTGTTGCGGCTATCTCTATCGCTAAACCACTTGATAGCGCGCGATTACATTTTTTATTGGCTGAAATACAGTATCGACAAGGCGTGTTGGACGCGGCTCTTGAAACCTTGGAACGAGCGGAGTCATTAAATCAGGCACAAAACGACATTTTGTATCTGGGTTATATAGCGCAATTACGGGGTGCTATTCAGCAACAAAATGGTTTGCTTGCACCAGCCTTAAGTTTCTATGACCAGGCCATTAAATACTTTGGCACAATTCGTTGTCCTATTGGCATAAGCATCACTCACCTACAAGCGGCGAAGTTACTTTTTGCTCATCATGAAAATCACCAAGCCAAAATCCAATACCTTGCTGCAAAGAAGTTAATTTTGGATCATAAACTTTATAAGTTGGAACCCATGTTAGCCGAAGTTCGTGCTGCGAGCCTTTAAATCGGTGATTTCATAATCTTTAATAAAATTTAATTGGGTTTGTTAAGCTGCCCAGAGGATATTTGTAGCTCAATCTTGGCTAGGAGTCGCAAATGTCGATCGTCTTCAATCGAAGGATTATTGTATCTCTCTCTGTTTTTCTATTCTTCAGTGTTATTTTCGTCACCTCCGTTCTTATGTATGTAAAACCTCACACGCCGTTGGTTGCTATGGTTCATACAGGTGTCGGTTTTATTCTTCTAGGAGTAGTGGGTTGGCATGTTAAAAATAATATTGCCAGTTTAAAACACTACCTCAAGTGGCGCGGACCAAAATCTGGAGGCGGGATCAATCAAATAGTTCCTTTAATTTTATTCATGTTTACTCTGGGGTTGGTGTTTACTCAATCCTGGCCATTCAAACCGTTTTATGAATGGGGAAATAAACTTAGGGCGGGTGAAAAATCTGCCGAAGAAATTAGCTTTAGTTATATGCGTGTGGATAAAACGCCAGCAAATGCAATAGGAGATAGGCTAATTATAGATTTCCGCAAAGGACCATATTTCCGCTGGCCGCAATACGCTATTTGGCTTGAGAGCATGGAGGGAGATTTCATTCAACCCTTATTTGTCACGCAAAAATTGGCACACGCAGGCTTTAACAATAAAGTTTCTATGCGCAATAAAAAACAGGTCTTCGCCACCGATATTTCAAGCTACGATGATCAAGCTTGGGACAAAACGTTTTCCATCGAGGCTAGCCCTGAAACCAGTCACCAACGCACTCGCCCAGAATCTCTTCCTGTGTTCTTGCATAAGTTTGCGTCTCGATCAACACGGGAAATTTTAAAGCCCGCCGATAGAACGCTGGGAGAAAGCTTATCGACATCTCAGTCCATTGATGGTTTTGCAGGAGCGACTATATTAGATAACTTTTTATTATCATCGCGCTCGACAAACCTGATGCCTTATAAATATCGAGTTCGTTTGGAGATTAACCAGTCTTTCGACTTCAATAGTTTTTATTCCAGCGATCGTTTTCCTGAAGATCCTATTTATTCTGGCGATGGTTACAACGGACAGCCTTCGGTAGTTTATGAAGCAATCGTCGATGTCCAGTCTCCCCAGCCTTATTACCCCATGACACTACTTGGCCATGGACATCACTCGGGCGAAAATGGCGATGTAAACACCAATATGGATGACCTAAGCACTGCTAAAGAACTTATTGATCGAGTAATTGTAGAGCTGCGAAAAAATTAAAGGCTTCAAGTACAACAAACCGATTAACGTCTGTTTGTTGTAAATCGATACCGATGATTAATTGTTTCACAAAGCTATTTCAGCGAATGATAAGTCCCGATTGATTTAATCATGGGATTTTTCTACTAAGGATATTCAACAAGTCTTATGTAATTATTTTTTTTCAACAGCTGAATGTTTAAATTCTTTGGGGGTGCAACCATATTCGGTTTTAAACAAGCGATTAAAATAAGACACATTATTGTAACCGACCAAATGTGCTGCCTCGCCTACGTTGGCCGCAGAATTTTCAGCCAATAAACGAGCAGCCTCTGTTAATCGCAATTTATTCAGGTATGCGTTAAACGTTAAACCAACTTCTTGTTTCAAGATTTCATTAATTTTAGTTTTGTTCATGCCCAGCTGCTTGCTTGTCGTATCCAGACTTAAGTCAGGATTGTGATATTCCGTTACCATAAGTCGTAAGAGCGAATCGCGTTCTTTATCTTTATGTGGTTCTAACGAAAGCTGCTGATACCCAATAATTGGGATATCTTTTTGTAGTCTGGTCTGTACCTTATTAGTTAACGTCTTAACGTATTCCTTAAATACCCAAAATGCGAATGCTCCCCAAATAGTGCAGAGTAGTGCGGCTCCCAAAACTATTTTCTTCCAGCTTCTTCCTTCCAGTACTAGATTTTCTATTACGACACTGGAGTTAATTTCCAGCGGACTTTGCGCAGAATTTCCGAAAGTAATAGAGGATGTTTTTTTCAACGAATAATTTTTGCTGGCCAGGCTGGCGTTTTGAGATAGCCACCAATCTGGTGTTTCCAATTTATCTAATTGTATTTCTCTAGTGCTGCTAATAGGGCTACATGAAAAATAGGTTGAAGGAATACGATAAGTCGCTAGATCACCCACTTTGCTGACTTTTTCGTCAAATGAAAAAATGGTAAACGAAAGGATATTTTCTGGTTGGCATCTAATATCAAACCTTAACTTATTGTAAGGAGACAGGTCGATGTGTCTATTCGCGTTCAGTTCTTGTTCTAGAAAACGTATCGCTAACGAAGCATAGGGATATTGCACCGTTTTTGTCAGTAGGAAATCGTAGGCGATGCCATTCTCTGATTCTTTTAATGTGACTGTAGATGATCCGCCATTATCAACATCAGAACTGAGAACGGCGCGCCATGGAATGCTGCTCGATTGCCCTGGCATCAAAGCCGATTGGGTCTTGCTGAGATAAATAAGTTGAAATCCAACCAGGGCACTTAATAGTAAGGGGGCAAGCAAAACCAAAAAAAATTTCTTATAGAATGTAATCATAGATTTCCACGGGTGTTGCACTATGTGGTTATTAGTATGGATATCAAAATAAAAAGCTGAAATTTTCACACGAACCATGGCCGCGTTCTGTGCCATCGGTGCTTTCTTGTCGGAGATAGTCGGTCAACGAATGATCAAAATGTAACCAGAAAAGCTTTTTCAATCGCATGATACAGCATGGACGTGATTTTTTGGAAAGCGTGAGTCGAAGCTGTGTGCTTGTTTGGATTGGTATCAATTCGTAGGCAATAAAAAAGCCCTGTTGAGTACAACAGGGCTTTAGTTTTTTGGTGGAGCCGGGGGGAGTTGAACCCCCGTCCGCCAGCACTCCATTCGCGGCTCTACATGTTTAGATTCCGTCGATTGGGTTTAACCCCTAACAGCCCGGCGGGCAGGACGTTAGGCGCGATCCTGTAAAGTTTTAGCAGCTCGGCCCCAGGCATGCTTCGCTGCGATCCAGTTCTATATGACGGGCTTTAACGCGGTACTGGCACCTTGTTATAGACCGTTAGCAGCAATTAAGCTGCTAAAGCGTAAGAATCGTCGTTTGCGACTATTCAAGTACAGCTTTGGATTAACGTGATTGGCTGTCATCACGACATGCACCTTGAGCTTTGTTACCAGCGTCGAATCCATATCGGCCCCGTCACCATCCCGAGCAGAAGCTGGGTTGGCGAGTGGGCGTATTGTAAGGGTTTAAATTTGATGAGTCACTAGCTAATTTAATTAGCTGGCTCAAGGCGAACTTCCATGCGATTGTGAACTTGAGCTGCCGTGTTCCAGGCTCTCGCTGTCAGGGTTGTTTTTTGCTCGGGATAATTGCCGGGTTCGGAAGACGCGCTGATGATCAGGCGAATGTTTTTAAAGTTATTGTCCACGCTATCAAGGGCGGTCTCAGTATCATGGGTGTATTCCTCCATAATCCGATCTACGCCATATATTTCGCTTGAAAACACGCAGTCGTTAACATTCGCACTGTCTTTTGGAAGTTGAGCAACGCCAGAATTGTCGAGCGTCAGGCAAAAATTCCCAACATAAAGAGTGATCCAGGCGCTACCTTTGAACCCGCTCGCACCTAAACGATTTAAGAATTCGGATAGCTGGATTAACTTTTTGGGTTCGATACGATTTTGATAGAAAGGCAACTGACCATTTTGATTGAAGGTCCAGGCTAAATCGCTCAGATAGTTTGTTGCAGCCTGACTTTTAGGGGCGGTGGTATTAGCTACAGCCGCCACTGCCGGAGTATTACTCGCCGCGGGAAGTTTGGTGGCTACAGGTTTTGGTGCTGCGAGAGCTGCGACTTGATCAGCCAGCTTTTGCTGTTGCTCTTTTGAGTCCGCCAGCATTGAAGATATTTGTATGAGGAAAAAGATAACGACGATGAGTGCGGCCAGGAAAAAAAGTTTCCCCAACACTGAACCACTTTTGGGCGGTTCAACCGCTACTGGAGTGTAGACTTCGCCATTTTCCAAAGGCGGTTGATTGCTTGTTATTAGCTCGCTGATCTCTTTTTTCAAGCTGTGGCGTAAGCTGTTCAGCTCGCGCGCGACCCTTGCGGTAATGAAACGACGGTTATCTTCGAGCGCAAGCTCCATATGGCCAAGGCGTAACTCAAGATTGCGAGCTTGCTCAACACTTGCGGGGTTAGGTGCGCGACGATCAATTTTCGGTTCAGCCACGTCTGGAAGGGTGGCTTCTACCGTGTCAGTCACGGTCGGAATTTCTTCCCCTGTTGTGGTTTTATTACGGTAGACATGTATGGCTTCCATCACCTTGGAAAGGTCGGCAGCATTAATGGAGTCTTTGCTTACAACATCCAAAGCTCCGAGCGCACGCGCTTGGCCGGTGTAAAGATCGCCACTTTTGGAGGTGTACATAATGACCGGAATGGTGGCCGTTTCAGGATGTGATTTGATAATTTGTAGTGCCCGAAAACCATCCATGCCAGGCATAAGATGATCCATGAAAATCACATCGGGTGATTGATGGGCTAAATAGCGTAATGCCGCCTCACCGGAATCGGCAGTATCGATATCCAGATTGTAAGAGCGAAGCATTTTTTTCAGTCGATATTGTGCGGTACTGGAGTCATCGACAATCAAGGCGCGTTTGTTAGGCATGACCAGAGATCCTTCAGTTCTCGTTATGTGCACAGAGTAACAAATCATTCACCCAAATATTCAACTTAATTCACAGTGTGTCCATCGAAATAAGGGTTTAACGATATCTAACCATATTTCGCTGAAAAGCCGAAGTACCAATTGGATATTTTTACAGCTGTGCATCTTTCGATCAGTCACATCTAATAGTTGATAATCTTCCGATTAAATTCAACAAAACATTAATTAAACACTTAAATACTTCTGCACCAAACCATCGTGTAATTCAGCGATAGGGCCTGTGGCAACCACGCTGCCTTTTTCCATAATAAAAAAATCGTCGGCTACGCGGCGGGCGAAGGGGAGTTTTTGTTCAACGAGAAGTACCGTTAAGCCAAGTTCGCGGTTAAGTTTTCGGATGACCTCACCTATATCGCGAACTATATTGGGCTGAATTCCTTCCGTAGGTTCGTCGAGAATTAATAATTTGGGGTCGAGTACCAGTGCACGTCCAATCGCTAGTTGTTGTTGCTGTCCGCCCGATAAGTCACCGCCGCGACGATTTTTCATTTCTTTTAATACTGGAAACAGTTCGTAAATTTGCGAGGGAATAGTTTTTAGTTTATCGCTTCGTGCGCCAAGCGATATCTTCAAATTTTCTTCCACCGTTAATAATGGAAAAATTTCGCGACCTTGTGGCACAAATCCGATACCACCACGAGCTCTTGATTCGGTTGAAAGTTTATTAATGTTTTTCCCATTAAATTCAATTTCGCCATCGCGAACGGGTAGTATCCCGGTGATGCATTTTAACAGCGTAGTTTTGCCAACTCCATTGCGGCCGATTAGGCATCCGCAGGTCGCTTCTTTCAAATTTAATGCAAGGTCCCACAAGATGTGGCTTTGACCATAATATTGATTAATATTTTTAATCTGCAACACAGCGGTTATTCTCCTAAATACACTTCGATTACTTTTGGATCATTTTGAACTTGATCCATAGTACCTTCAGTAAGCACCGAGCCCTGGTGCAGCACCGTGACTTTGCGTGCGATAGAGCGAACAAATTTCATATCGTGTTCAACAACAATAACGGAATGTTTACCCGCGAGTGATAACAATAATTCAGCGGTTTTTTCCGTTTCTTCGCCCGTCATGCCAGCCACCGGTTCATCCACTAACAGAACTCTCGGGCTTTGCATAAGCAGCATACCAATTTCGAGCCATTGTTTTTGGCCATGGGAAAGTGAGCCCGCATTTTTATAGCGGAACTCTTTTAATCCAATTTGAATGAGCACTTGGTCGATGCGATATTTCTGTTCACCTGTAAGTGACTTGGAGAGCGTCCACCACACAGCTTTGTTGGATGCGGTGGCTAGCTCTAGATTTTCATAAATAGTAAGCGCTTCGAAAATAGTAGGTTTCTGAAATTTACGGCCAATGCCGCCGCGCGCAATTTGATGTTCAGATAATTCTAATAAATTAATTTGCTGACCAAAATACACTGTGCCCGAATCGGGTTTTGTTTTACCGGTAATTACATCCATCATGGTTGTTTTGCCGGCGCCATTAGGCCCGATGATGCAACGCAATTCGCCGTCGTCTACATAGAGGTTGAGATTGTTAAGCGCACGGAAACCATCAAAGCTAACCGTAATACCTTCAACATATAAAATGGTACGTTTGCTGGTGTCGAGCGGGGCACCGAAGTTATCAACATCTTTACCAAAACCGTTTAACGCATTGCTGAAATCGGGATCTTTAACCGGTAATGCTTGTTTTGCTTGAGCGAGAATATTCATGGTTATTTTTGCTCCACTACTTTAGCTGCACCGATTTCCGGTGTAGCGAGATTCTCATTGTCGAGCGCTTCGTGTGCGGATTCGGATTTTTTCACACGGCCAAATAAACCAACTAAACCTTTAGGCAAAACCAAGGTGACAATCACAAACAGCGCGCCCAACGCAAACAGCCAGGTTTCGGGAGAGTAGGATGTAAATAATGTTTTGCCGTAGTTAACGGTAAAGGCACCTACAATTGCGCCAAATAAAGTTCCGCGCCCGCCGGTGGCAACCCAAACAACGAGCTCAATTGAATTGAGTGGAGAAAATTCGCCCGGATTAATAATGCCGACCTGCGGAACGTAAAGTGCGCCGGCAATTCCCGCGAGAATTGATGAGAAAACAAAAATCCAGAGTTTGTAAGATTCAACTTTATATCCGCAAAAACGTGTGCGGCTTTCAGCATCACGAATTGAAATAACAATTCGACCAAAACGCGATGTCACAATGTAGCGACAAATGATATAAGCCAACATTAACGCTGCGCCCGAGCATAAAAATAATGCGATACGTGTCGAGTCCGCTGAAATAGGGTGACCAACAATATCTTTAAAATCTGTTAAACCGTTGTTGCCGCCAAAACCCATTTCGTTGCGGAAGAACGCAAGCATCAATGCATAAGTAAGCGCTTGAGTGATGATTGAAAAGTAAACCCCGGTAACACGCGAACGAAATGTTAACCATCCAAAAATGAATGCCAACAAGCCCGGAATTAAAATTACCATTAACAATGTAAAACCAAACGAATCAAAACCGAGCCAGTACCATGGCAGATGATCCCAATTTAAAAACACCATAAAGTCTGGCAATTCCGGATTACCATATTGACCACGCGCGCCAATCTGACGCATCAAATACATTCCCATTGCATAGCCGCCGAGCGAAAAAAATGCACCTTGGCCAAGGGAAAGAATTCCGCAGTATCCCCAAATCAAGTCAACGGACAATGCAAGTAATGCGTAACATAAAAATTTACCGAGCAGCGTTACAGTAAATGTTGACAGGTGCAGTGGTGAAGATGCGGGTAATGCGAGGTTTGATATAGGAACCACAATCATCATGAGTGCGATTAATACCAACACAATGGCGCCGCCGCGGTCATTTAATAGTAAGCGTTTTACTAACATGTGATGCTCTCAATAACGGTAGATTGGGTATAGCTATTCCAAAATATTCTGTACTGCTTTGTGTCAAATAATTTAATCCGCTGCCGCTCGGCCTTTTTGCGGAAACATACCTTTGGGTTTTTTCTGGATAAATAAAATCAACAGAACTAAAACCAGCACTTTTGCTAGCACCGCGCCTGCATAGGGCTCCAAAAATTTATTAATAATTCCCAAGCCCATTGCGCCTACAAGTGTGCCCCACAAATTTCCTACGCCACCAAAGACGACCACCATAAATGAATCTATAAGATAGGCTTGGCCGAGATTAGGGCCAACGTTTGTCAGTTGCGAAAGTGCGACGCCTGCAACGCCGGCAATACCAGAACCTAAACCGAATGTAAGCGCATCCACCCAGCTGGCGCGAACCCCTACTGCACGAGCCATGGTTCTATTTTGCGATACGGCGCGAACTTTTAATCCCAGGGAGGTTTTTTTCAAAATTAATTGCAGCAGAATAAATACTAATATTCCGAAGATTAAAATGTAGAGGCGATTATAGGTAATGGAAAGTACAGGGTTTATTACCATGGAGCCGCTCATCCATTCTGGCAAACTTACTGCTCGATTAAGCGGTGTGAAAATGCTGCGCGCAGCTTGTTGGAGAATTAAACTTAAACCAAAAGTCGCTAATAAAGTTTCGAGCGGTCTGCCGTACAAAAAACGAATTACACCGCGCTCTATAACGACACCCACCGCACCCGCCACCAAAAATGCGGTCGGTATTGCAATTAATAAACTGTAAGCGATTTGATTTGGGAACATTTGTTGAATTACCCACGTGGTGTAGGCGCCTATCATCATTAGTTCGCCGTGGGCCATATTAATTACGCCCATCACACCGAAAGTGATAGCTAAACCAATCGCTGAAAGTAAAAGAACTGAGCCTAAACTTAGACCAAAGAAAATATTTTCGCTGAGTCTGTAATAATTCACGGTGCTCTCGATGGACTTGAGCGCAGATAATGCTGTGTTACGCACTGCTTCACTTTCATCGTTGGTCGAGGTTTCCGCTAAAGCGCTACGTGCTTCCGGTTCAAGCGAGCCCCGTAAGCTATCAATCGCGGTAATGCGAATCTTTTCATCGCTATTTTTAAGCTTAAAAAGCGAAAGCGCTATAATCATTGTTGATTTGATAGTTTTGTTTTTTTCAGTAGCTGATTGTTTTTCTATTATGGCAGCGCTGTCTTCATCAAGCCCGTCCGCCAATAAACGTTTTACAGCAGACAATCGAACCGATTCATCCTCGCTGCCGAGATTGAGTTGTGATAACAAGCTGCGCAGCTGATTGCGCAAACTATTATTAACGGGAATTTTTTTGAAATTACTAATGTCTGAGCTTAACGCGCTTTGGGTAATTGCGTCGCTGTAATTAGTGGCTTCGTCTTTGATGGCCACTTTATTAGTCGTGCTATCGAAATACAAATTACCTTGCTCTAATGCGGTAATTATAATTGTGCTACGCGGGTCTTTTAATGCTGTGAGCTTTTTAACGGTTTCGCCACGTTCAGATAAGCTGCCGATTGGCAATTGCAACACTAGTCCGGAGAAATCTGTTGGTGTCGCAGTTGCTTCTTCTGATTGTGCAAAGCTATTGGTTACGCTTGTACATATCAATAAAAAGGCAAACATACATGGTTTTAAAAAACGTGCGATAAACATTATCATCATTATCTGCTCAAGAAATTACGGTTTTAATAATTGAGGCAAAAAATTCCCCCTCACACAGGCGAGGGGGAAAAATCTTATTTCGCTGCAGCACCTAAACATTTTTTGGTTTTGGTGTTGTAGTTACCGCACTTCAAGGTAATCCAATCAGATTCCAGATCTTTACTACCTTCAAGGTAATCAGACCATGCATCGCCTGGAACCAAAGGAGTTGAAGATACTGTCAGGAATTGACCATCTTCTTGAATTTCGCCAATAAGCACAGGCTTGGTAATGTGATGGTTTGGTAACATTTTGCTCACGCCACCAGTCAGATTTGGTTGCTCAAGACCGATGATCGCTTGCGTTACTTTGTTAGTGTCGGTAGAGCCCGCTTTCTCAACAGCTTTAACCCACATGTTGAAACCTATGTAAGTTGCTTCCATAGGATCGTTAGTGACGCGTTTCGGATTTTTAATATAAGCTTTCCACTTGGAAATAAATTCTTTATTCGCTGCTGATTCGCTGCTCATAAAATAATTCCACGCTGCAAGATGGCCAACCAATGGCTTCGCATCAAGACCGGAAAGTTCTTCTTCACCAACAGAGAACGCCACTACAGGAATGTCAGCTGCACTGATTTTTTGGTTACCGAGTTCGCGATAAAAAGGAACGTTTGCATCACCGTTGATGGTAGAAACTACAGCGGTTTTTTTGCCGGCGCTACCAAAGCGTTTGATATCCGCCACAATATTTTGCCAATCCGAATGACCGAAAGGTGTGTAATTAACCATGATGTCATCTTGCTTCACGCCTTTCGCTTTTAAATAGGCTTCAAGAATTTTGTTAGTGGTGCGTGGATAAACGTAATCAGTACCGGCGAGTACCCAACGCTTAACCTTGCCTTCTTTCATTAAATAATCAACGGCAGGAATAGCTTGTTGGTTTGGCGCAGCACCGGTGTAGAAAACATTTTTAGAAGATTCTTCACCCTCGTATTGAACGGGATAAAACAAAATTCCATTCAATTCTTCGACTACTGGCAATACTGATTTGCGGGAAACAGAAGTCCAGCAGCCAAAAATGGCAGCTACCTTATCTTTCTCCAATAATTCGCGAGTTTTTTCTGCAAACAGTGGCCAGTTAGAGGCTGGGTCAACAACGACAGGCTCCAACTTTTTGCCGAGTAGGCCGCCTTTTTTATTCTGTTCTTCAATCAACATTAACACGGTGTCTTTCAGCGTGGTTTCTGAAATTGCCATAGTGCCTGAGAGTGAATGCAGAACGCCGACTTTAATTGTATCCGCGGCTTGAGCTGTGAATGACGCAATGGTTAAGCCAGCGGCGATTCCGAATGCCCCGACGTGTTTTGCTATGGATGTTAACTTCATGGGTGTTCTCCGTTTATTGCTCACAAAGGTTAGTTAAATGCTTTCTTTTAATACAAACGCTTTTCTGAGTGATTTGCATCGCTCGACTGCTTTCGGTAACTCATAAGTTAGGCTTTACAGTAAAATTTATTTATCAAAATCATGTAAAGCTAGGCTTATCTATTTGTAAGCAACAAACTCTTACTTCCATGTGCGACCTATAAGCCGATTTGTTGCTGTTGATGAAACTTTATTTGTCACTGGCTCGAATGACTGCTATCTCTTGTGTGGGGTGACGATTGAACTTCTGCATAGATTAATTATCTGCTTGTAAATTTTTGGCTTCGTATAACATATGCAATGTGATTTTTCTGACTTCAGCTTTGCTAGCTTCGATATGCGTTTTTAAATAACTTCTTACGTCTTCGGTGCGCCGTTCGATAATCGTACGCAAGATCTTTGCATGTTCGTCATAAGTCGCTTCTATGCGAGGTTTCTGAGTGAAATCTATTCTGCGTACTATCCGTAAACGTTCGGTGATGTCGTGATGGATTCGGGCCATTTCTGTATTGCCGGTGGCTTCAACTAACTGCTCATGAAAACGTTCGTCTAATCTGGATACCGTTGGGCCGTCCTCCAACCTATCTTCCGGTTTTACTAACCAGATACGCTTTAGATCTTCCAGATTTGGAGCAGGCTCCATTTCGCACAATTTTTTTACAGCTGCGAGCTCCAGTACAATTCGCACATCGTAAAGCTGTTCAAATTGTTTAAAGTCAAAGGGTTTTACTTGCCAGCCACTGCGAAATGAAACATCGACAAACCCTTCTCGCTGTAATCGCGTGAGTGCCTCGCGCACGGGTGTGCGACTGGCGGCTACACGTTCGGCAATTTCATTTTCGCTAAAGCGATCCCCAGGTAATAAACGAAAGGTAAAAATATCCTGTTTAATTTGCTGGTAAATTCGCTCCGTTAAATTCTGGCGCGGCTCATCGGTTTTTTTCTTTTTTTCAGTCTTAAGTAATTTCATAACATCATCCGAGTCTATTGGAACACTAATTCCATTCATTTAATTTCTCGTCTTCTTCGATGTTTTGCTTTTTTGAGTCGTTGCCAACAAATCTTTAAGGCTAAAATTCCTGTTATTCTTCTAAAACAACTAACAAGTCGCCTGCGTTAACTTGTTTGCCTGGTTCGCAATGTATTGAACTTACTTTTGCAGCCCGATCAGCATAAATTGAGAATTCCATCTTCATAGCTTCTACAATTAGCAGTGGTTGGTCTATTTCAACTAATTGCCCAGGTTCTACCAATAATTTCCAAATATTTCCGCTGATGTCCGCCGTAACGGCATGCCCGTCAACCTCAATAGGATTGGTATTAACTTTAGTTTGTAGCGCAGCATCTACCTGCGCTTCCTCATCCGCTTGCCAGAGCGCAACTTCTTCGGTGAAAGCGATTTTTTGTTTGGATTTAAACTCCGCGATGCTTGCCGCATTTTCTTGCAAAAATTTCTCGTGTTCAGCGAGGCTGAAAAACTCCTTTTCAATCCGTAAGTTCAAACGACCTTCGCGGAATGCTTCGCGTTGCTCGGTGAGTTCTGCTTCGCTAACTTCGTAGTAACGCACACGGTCAAAGAATTTTAATAACCAGGGCTCGCCATTTTCAAAATCAGAATTTTTAAGGAATTTATTCCAGATAGGTAAAGTACGGCCAACTAACTGATAGCCGCCAGGCGAATCCATTCCATAGATACACATGTAAACTCCGCCTATACCCACGGTTCCTTCGGCGGTGTAGGTACGTGCAGGGTTGTATTTGGAGGTGAGCAAACGGTGACGAGGATCAACAGGAACTGCGCAAGGTGCGCCGAGATATACATCGCCTAAACCGAGTACCATGTAACTCGTGTCAAAAATAATTTGCTTAACTTGGTCAACGGAGCCGAGGCCATTAATTCGACGTATGAATTCGGTGTTGCTTGGTAACCACGGAGCTTTATCGCGAACGGATTGGCGGTAACGTGATACAGCATCCAGTGTCGATGAATCTTCGAATGCCATGGGCATATACACAACGCGGCTAGGCACTTTTACATCGCGTGCATCACCCAGTGTTTCTTCAATCAATAAAAGTGTGCTGATTAAATCCTGTTGATGAATAACACGGCTGTCGTAATTAATTTGTAAAGAGCGCACGCCAGGTGATAATTCAATAACTCCTTTAATGGGCGATGCTTTTAATACTTCCATCAATGCGTAAACACGCAAACGCAAACTTAGTTCTAAAATATTATCGCCGTACTCAAGCAAAATGTATTTATCACCTGCCTGACGATAACTCACCAGCGGGCGATTACCTTTCGCAGGTAAGGCAGCAACAATACATTCGGAAATCGTGTTCGCAGGTTTTACAATGGGTGTTAGAGAAATTTCTGGAGCGGCGGTTAGCGTTTCAATTGCTTTATCTGCAGATTTTTCCAGGGAAAGTGCTGCGTCAAAACTTAAACGTTTGAACCAAATTCTATCGCCAGGTTTTACTTGGCCGACTTTCCATAATTCTGCTTTTACGATGGTAACCGGGCAAACAAACCCACCGAGACTAGGGCCGTCTTTCGTTAGAATTACGGGCATGTCGCCGGTGAAATTAATTGAACCTACTGCGTATTCGGTATCGTGAATATTTGAAGGATGTAAACCGGCTTCGCCACCATCATTACGCGCCCAGGTTGGTTTTGGGCCATTTAAACGAATACCTAAACGGTTAGAGTTGTAATGCACTTCCCACGCTGTTGAAAAAAACATTTCAATTGCGTCTTCGGTGAAAAAATCCGGAGCACCATGCGGGCCGTAAAGCACACCAATTTCCCAGTCGGAGGTGTAGCTGGGAATTAGATTCGCAGGTGCAGCGGAAGGAGAGTAAATCGGAGCGGGTGTTGTGCAAGCAGGAATTTCCGGGTTGCTGATGACGAGCAGATCGGTTGCGCGTAATGTGCGACCAGCATGTCCACCGAATTGACCGAGGGCAAAGGTGGAGCGGCTGCCTAAATAAACCGGTACATCAAAACCATTACGAACGGAGAGATAACTTCTGCAACCGGAATCGGCTTTGCCAACTTCAAGAATTTGTCCGGCTTTTACGGGAACCGGTGCCCAAAAATTAATTAATTCACCATCCAGTTTTGCAGGCGATGTTGAGCCTGTTAAGGCAATAATCGTATCGCTGTGGAAACGTAATTTTGGGCCAATTAAGGTAATTTCTAACGCAGCAGCGCTTTCATGATTACCAACAATTCGATTGGCTAAACGAAATGCGTAATCGTCCATCGGGCCTGACGGTGGAACACCAACACTCCATAAACCTACGCGCCCTGGATAGTCTTGTACGCTGGTGTAAGTGCCGGGTTGCAAGACTTCAATCACTGGTGCTTTATAAATAAAGCTTGCTAGTTTGTTGGTCGCGACATCACCGCTGCCGAAAAAGTCAGAAGCAATAATTTGGCGAAGGTAATCGATATTGGTTGCTATGCCTGCCATGCGCGTTTCGTTTAATGCAATTTGCATTTTTGCGATAGCATCAGCACGATCAGTTCCGTGCACAATAATTTTTGCGATCATTGGATCGTAGTAGGGCGATACCTCGGTTCCCGTTGAAACCCAAGTATCGTTACGAGCAGAATCTGAAAATAAAATGTCGGTTAGCACACCAGGTGATGGTTGGAAGTCGCGCACCGGGTCTTCTGCATACAAACGCACTTCAATTGCAGCGCCTTTGGGTGTGATGTCGATATCAAACGATGGTGGCATTCCTGCTGCGGTTAAAATCATCCATTCAACTAAATCCACGCCAGTGCATGCTTCTGTAATGGGATGTTCAACTTGTAAGCGAGTATTTACTTCTAAAAAGTAAAACGAATCGCGTGCCCCGTCGTAAATATATTCGATGGTTCCTGCAGAGCGATACTTAACAGCTTCACCCAGGCTTTTTGATGCTGCTAATAATTTATCGCGCGTTGCGGCAGGTAAATTTGGCGCGGGAGTTTCTTCAACAACTTTTTGATTGCGGCGTTGCAGTGAGCAATCGCGCTCACCGAGAGCTAATACATTTCCCAGGCCGTCACCAAAAATTTGTACTTCAACGTGACGTGCGTTATCTACAAAGCGTTCGAGAAACACGCCGCTATCGCTAAAAAAGTTTTGACCTAAACGTTTAACGGTTTCATAGCCGTTGATTAACTCTTCTTCGCTATTGCAGCGAGTTAAGCCAATACCACCGCCACCAGCGGTGCTTTTTAACATGACTGGATAACCCAGGTTTTTTCCCTCAATAATCGCTTCTTCAAGAGAACCTAGCAATCCAGTGCCCGGTGTTAGGGGTACGCCAGCTTTTTCAGCAATTTCACGCGATGTATGCTTTAAACCAAACTGACGCATTTGATCTGGCGTTGGGCCACAAAACGCTATTCCCTCGGCTTCACATTGTTCGGCAAATTTTGCATTTTCGGAGAGAAATCCGTAACCGGGAATAATTGCTTGCGCACCTGTTTCGCGTGCAGCTGCGAGAATGCGGTCAACTTGCAAATAACTTTCTGCAGCGGTGTTTCCTCCCAGGCATACTGCAACATCGCAAGCGCTTACGTGCGCTGAGTTGCGATCAGCATCGGAATAAACAGCAACAGATTTCACACCCATTTTCTTCAGGGTTTTAGCAATGCGTACTGCAATTTCTCCGCGGTTTGCAATCAAGACTGTATGAAACATTTTGCTTCTCCGATGCTGTGTATGTTTATCTCTCCTCATAAATGGGAGAGTGAGAGCAGTTAATTATTTCTGGAGCGATTTGATGTAAGCGCGCCAACCACCCAAATGAGTTATATCTGTCGCACCTTCAACGGCAGCGCCTTCACAAATAAAACCTTTGACTTGGCGACCGTCTTCCAGCGTAAGTGTGCCTATACCGAGCGGTGCGGGAATCAATGCAACAAAACTTCCGAAGTGCTGAAGCGGCACATCCCATAATTCAACAATAATTTCTGCGCCGCTTTTACCGGCTTTGCAACGAATCAAACCCGGTTTAGGTGGAGTTGTATTCGGTAGCGCAAACAGGCGATAGTTATTTGCTGTTAGTGTACTTTCAACAAAAATGGCTTTGCGCTCCTGAAGCTGCGTATTGAGCGGCATGCCGGTGAGATGCGCGCCCACTACTGCCAAACGCACATAACCTTCGGGTGAAATATTTTTTGAAATAAGTGTGGGGACTTTTCGATTGCTGGTGCCTAAGTTCAAATCAGTGTTGGCTTGCCAAATTTTTCCAAATTTGACGAGAGCGGCGTCTTGCCACGCGGGAGCAATTAAAGTGATGCCAAACGGTAAACCGTCTTTGCGCATAACTGCAGGTAATGCAAGTGCAGAACAGTCCGCTAAATTTACGAAATTGGTGTAGGTTCCTAATCGGCTGTTGATAGCAACTGGTTCTGCATCTACGGCACCGATGGTAGGGTGGCAGGGTGAAGTCGGCACTAGAAGTCCATCGACACTATTCATTAGCTGTTGAATTTCGCGTGCTAGATGAGCGCGTTTGTATTCTGATAAAAACGCATCGGTTGCTGAAAAATTTTTAGCCTTTTCGATAATGCCCCGCACAACCGGGTTCATATTTTCTGCGTAGTCTTTTATAAAGTTTGCAACTGCAGCGTAACGCTCAGCAACCCAAGGCCCGCCATAAAGCAATTGCGCGAGTGCAAACATGGGTGTGAAATCTAGCGGAATTAATTCAGCACCTAATGATTTAAATTTAACGAGCGATGCTTCCCAAGCAAGCTCAGCTTCACGATCACCGAACCATTCAGGATTTAGCGGAATTCCGAATTTTGGTGTGTTGGAAAAATAAGTCGGTGCACTTGGTGCTTTGCGTGAAAAACCGTCGGCGATATCAAATAAAGATAGGAGGTTTGAAACCAACTCTGCGTCGGTAACAGTTAACGCAAATATCGAAACACAATCCAAGCTACGGCACGCAGGTACAACTCCAGTTGTACTGAAGCGGCCTTTAGTGGGCTTGAGTCCCACAATGTTGTTAAATCCTGCAGGTATGCGGCCTGAGCCAGCAGTATCAGTGCCCAGGCTAAAAGGAACTACGCCGCGTGCCACCAGAACGCCCGACCCTGAACTTGAACCGCCAGATACGTATTCCGGATTAAACGAATTGGGTACGGCGCCATAGGGCGACCGCGTACCTACAAGACCGGTTGCAAATTGATCAAGATTGGTTTTTCCAATGACAATTGCGCCGGCTTTTTTGAGGAGCGCGACAGTAACTGCGTCCGCTTTTGGAACGTAAGTAAAAGCAGGACAAGCGGCCGTTGTGGGAACGCCTGCCACATCTATGTTGTCTTTAACTGCGAAGGGCACACCGTATAAGGGTAGGTCGCTAGAGGCTATGGCAGGCAGAGCTGCTATTTGTGCATCCAGCTCAGCGTCCGACAAAATATATATCCATGCAGGATCATTAGACGCTAATTGTGCACGCAGATTATGCAAGGCTTCGCGCGTTGAAATGCGTTTGCTGCTGTAGGCTTCAAGCCATTCAGGAATTGTCCAACCCAGAGTACTTGTCATTATTGTTCCCGCCAAATCTTAAATACCATCTTGAATACAAGATTGCTTTTTTTAGATTTTGCAGTAACTATGCCAAGAAAAATTCGAGCTTCTTAATTAGTTTGCTATGATGCGTAAAATTTAGTGAAAACAATAAGTTAAATAACTTATTTGGACCGATGTTTTTTTAAAAGTACAAGATGTAAGAATTTTAATGCGCCTATATTGTGCGGGAAGTTTTTTCAGCGGAGCTATACTGGTGCGCTGATATGAAACTTGTTATTGGTCAAAAAAATTGTGGATTATCTATGGCAATGAATTGGGATCAACTCTTATGCGCTGAGCGTTTGGGGCAGCGTAGCGCAAAATATGAGGAGGGCCGTTCACCTTTTCACTCAGATCACGACAAAATAATTTTTTCGGGCGCTTTTCGTCGGCTTGCGCGTAAAACGCAAGTCCATCCTATGGCGACCAATGATCATATTCATAATCGCATGACGCACAGTTTGGAGGTTGCATGCGTAGGGCGAACCTTAGGCATTCGTGTCGGTCAGGCTTTAAAAGACGCGGGTGATTTGCCCGATCATATTTGGCCAACGGATATTGGTGACATAGTTCAAGCAACCTGCCTTGCGCACGATATTGGAAACCCTCCCTTTGGCCATACGGGTGAAGACGCAATTCGTAGTTGGTTTCAAAAAGATGGTGCGGAATTTTTAACAGATCTGTCGCCAGAAGAGCGCGATGACATTCGTATATTTGAAGGTAATGCTCAAGGACTGCGCGTATTAACAACGTCGGAATATCATCAATACCATGAGGGTATGCGGTTAACTTACGCAACCTTGGCGTCTGCCATGAAATATCCCTGGTGCTCAACGGCAACTCTGTTAAACCATCGTCCCAAAAATAATAAATATGGTGTGTTTCAATCCGAGTTGCATTATTTTCATGAGATTGCGGCAAAAACGGGATTAATCTCAAAAGGCGACAATTGGTATTGCCGTCATCCGCTCGTGTATTTAATGGAAGCTGCGGACGATTTTTGCTACGGCATTATTGATTTGGAAGACGGCCTTGAAATGGGCATTCTGAACTGGTCAGAAATTTATGAATTGCTGCGGCCAGTTATTGCAGACTCACCGCAGCTTTCAGATTTGGAGCGGACATTAAAAAAAGTAAACGATGGTCGCAAACCGGCATTGGTACGAGGCAAAGTTATTGATGCATTTATCAATGCCGGAACCGACGCGTTTATTAAACATCAAGATGCTTTTTTACGTGGAGAGGTTGATGGCGATTTAATATCTCTTTGCGATCCTAAAGTTATGACGGCGGTTCAGGCTGCAAAAGATCTCGCAAAAAATAAAATTTTTAATCATTCCCGACGTGT
Organism: Gammaproteobacteria bacterium; assembly: GCA_004173475.1. Lineage (GTDB taxonomy): Bacteria > Pseudomonadota > Gammaproteobacteria > Pseudomonadales > Cellvibrionaceae > Cellvibrio. The sequence continues at coordinate 515,790 of SEBU01000003.1, read as the reverse complement.
GGAGATGGAAATTGGAGCTTATGCGGTCATTGGTACATTATTGAGCACAGTTTGTAGTGCCGTGTATGCCTCTTTGGGTGATCCTCGACAAATGACTTACAAGGATAATCGAGTAATGGCTTTAATTGGTGATAACAATTTTCACCCAAACGTCAGCAAGCGCGATAAAAACTATAAATACCTTGCACTTATGGCAGTGATCGATTTCATTAGTGGCATGACTGACAACTATGCTACGAACCTTGCCAAACAATTTAAAGGTATGGGCGATTCCAGATATTGATATGCGTCGTCATTTATTAAAGCTCAGGTATATAAGTTCATTAATTGTGGTGGTTGTGGCTTTCCCTTTTTTCTTTTTGGGCGGCTCAACGGAATCATCAAGCAATCTCATGTACGCCATATGGGATTGCGGACATCTCATTTTTTTTATTGCCATAGTCGCCATCCTCAGTAAAAAATTCGACGTTAATAATTGGAAGGTCGCCATTCTAATTAGCGTTGCGGTATTTTTAGGCGGCGGGCTTATCGAGCTCATTCAAGCGTACATTGGGCGCGATGGAAGTTGGACCGATCTTCTAAGAGATATGACCGGTACCTGGCTAGGTATTTTTTGGCTGCAGCGCGCGAATCTGTTGAGCTGGGCTGGACGTATTATTTCAATTGCTCTGCTTGTTCCAAACCTCAATACATTATTTTATGAAGCACGGTTTCAGTTCAATTTAATTCATCAATTTCCTATATTGGCCGGGTTTGAATCAAGTGTAGAAACTTACGGGCATAGGGGAGCTGAACGCTCCTCCCAAATCCATACCCAAGGCGATTACTCATTAAAAGTTGAACTTACAACGCGGCAATACACTGGAGTCGTTTTTAACCGGATGATCAATGATTGGTCAAAACATAAAGCACTGGCGTTTGATATTTACAATGCAGGTCCAGATGCATTTACGATGATAGTGCGGGTAAATGACTCGCAACATAACCTTTATGGTTGGGCAAAACAGGATAGATTTAATCGTGCAATGACTCTTGAGCCAGGTTGGAATCATTTTACTTTTGCAACCGAAGATATTCGCAACGCGCCTCAAAAGCGAAAAATGGATTTGACAGAAATTACGTGGATGGAAGTTTTTGTGGGTACGAGGCTTGCGGCACCACGCACAATCTATATGGATAACGTACGTTTGGAATAGTTGGATTAAATCTTGAATAATAAATAAAAAAATAGCCCGCTGTGAGCGGGCTATTTTTAGTCAGTGCGACAATTTTTATTATGGGCGCACAGGTTTTTTAGTGGGATATGAAAAAAATACTTTTGTTGCGCTAATGCCGGTTCCGGTTCCGGTTTCGCCCTCTGGATAATATCTGTGTCCGGCTAATACTAAACCTTCGCCGCTAACAGCTTGCCATGCGCGCGCTTCTTGTTCGCTGTCCAGTTCTGCTCGATCAAAGATAAGACCATCGTAATTAACGGTGTAGGTGTTGTTGACAACTTTGACGGTGAAATAAGGGCATGGCGTAGTAACACATACAATTCCCGAGCTCGATACTTTTAGATAGGGTCCTATAGCGGGGGCTTTGTTCGGGCTAACCCATACTGCCTTAGCATCCAAAACGTCGGTTCTCTGTTGACCAGGCGCAGGGCGACTAACAACCTTACCTGCTATTAATGCTTGTCCGCTGCGTATATTTACTTCGAACTCCTCAACTTGCTTAGGTTTTAAACCGAGTCCTTTATAGTCGATTTTACTAACATAAATAGTGTTAGCTGCTAATAATGAAGTTTGATAGGCTTCGTCTTCAGTTTGAACGCGAGGAGCAATTTGATTTACAGCCTTCAAAATCCAGCCGCCGCACAATGGAGCAGCGCAATCTCTCGTATCTGGACTTACCGTGTAAGTAGTTCCAATATCTTTGACAGGTTTTGCAGCCTCCACTGTTGCAGGCACCTCCTGCGCCAAGCTTCCAATGCTAAAAAGTAATGCTGATCCAAGAGCCAAGGTATGTAATGTTCGAACGAAAAAAGTTTTCATTTTTATGTTCCTTTATTTCATTGAAAAGATGAAAGGTGGTGGAAAAATGATTCACATTCGCTGTTGATGAATGCTCAAAGAGATAGTAGATAAAACAAAATGATAATATGCGCCAGTGCTTGCTTAGGTGACAGTAAATTGCGAAAAAAAAGTAACACTGTGATCTCTATCCAGTTTCGCTATCGAAACTGAATTTAGAAGTTAGGCGATATGCATGTCACTTATATAAACTTGGATCGAACTTCTTATTGTAAATGGATATATCCTTGCGCGTTTTATTAAAAATATTTTTAAAAAAAGTGGGGTGGAATGAAATCAATCAATGTATTTAAAATTTTTAGTGTCGCGTTAATTGTTCTTTCCACGCCGGTTTTCGCGACAACTTTCATATCAGCAGCGGATAAAAATTTGCAATATTCAGGTAGGGTTAATTTTAGTGATCCTGAGGCTCCACAAATATCCTGGCCCGGAACCAGTATTGCGGGAAACTTTACTGGACAATATTTTTCCGTAACTTTGGATGACCAGCTGGGTAAAAACTATTTTAACGTGTTTATTGATAATAATTTTCAGAACCCTACTGTTATTCAGGCTGCGCAAGGCCAAAAAAAATACGTGGTGGCTGAGAATCTCCTTAAAGGAAATCACCGTTTTCTAATTACCAAACGCACAGAAGGTGAAGAGGGAGCAACAAACGTAAAAGGTTTCGAGTTGGCCGATGGTGAAAAACTATTGGCACCACCGCCACGTTTAAAGCGAAAAATAGAATTTTTTGGCGACTCTATTACTAGCGGTGCTGGTAACGAGGCCCCGGTAGATGGTGTAGACCATATATTGGCCGATAAAAATAACTTTATGACCTATGCAGCTATAACGGCCCGAGACCTTAACGCTGAAGCACATATCACGTCTCAAAGTGGCATAGGAATCATGATTAGTTGGTTTCCTTTTACAATGCCGCAATTTTACGATCAGTTAAGCGCGGTTGGAAATAATGACACTCAGTGGGATTTTTCAAGTTGGACACCTGATGTAGTGGTCATTAATTTATTTCAAAACGACAGCTGGCTAACAGATCGTGAGCATCGCTTAACCCCAAATCCTGGCGATGCGCAACGTATCCAGGCGTACGTTGATTTTGTTAAAACAATCCGTGGCAAGTATCCCAAGGCCTATATTATCTGCGCATTGGGAAGTATGGATGCCACAAAAAAAGGTTCAAAGTGGCCCGGTTATATTACTACTGCGGTCGCGCGTTTAAAGCAGGAAAATCCACGCGAAAAAATGGATACACTTTTTTTCGAGTTCACCGGGTATGAGGCTCATCCGCGTGTTAAACATCATCAGGCTAATGCTGCCAAATTAACGGCTTTTATAAAACAGAAAATGAATTGGTGATTGAAGCCTTATTGAACAATAAGATTGGTGAATAACTACATTGGAGTGCTATGCGTTTTATATATACATGTATTTTTTATCTTTTTATTCCTTTCATTTTATTACGTTTGTTGTGGCGAGCTATTGCTGCACCGGCTTACGCCAAACGATGGAGTGAACGCTTCGCTTTTTTTAAGCCTTTGGTTTCGGATAAAAAAGTGGTTTGGTTCCATACAGTGTCGGTGGGTGAATTTATTGCTGCATTACCGCTAATTCGCAAGCTACAAGCGCGAGGTGATTTGCAACTAGTTGTTACAACAACTACTCCAACGGGTTCCGAACGCGTGCGCGCAAGTTTGGGCGATAGTGTATTCCATGCGTACTCTCCTTATGATTTGCCTGATGTGCTGGCACGTTTTATTTCTCGTGTTAAACCATCTCTGTTATTGATTATGGAAACAGAACTTTGGCCAAACACCTTGGCAATCTGTGCAAAAAAGAATATTCCAAGTGTGTTGGTCAATGCGCGCATGTCAGAAAAATCTGCACGTGGTTACGATAAGTTTTCGCTATTAAGTAGACCAATGCTGCAATGTCTGTCGCGTGCACTCGTGCAGAACACAACGGATGCAGACAGGTTTAACCGTATAGGTTTGCCTGTTCCCAATACGGAGGTTACCGGAAATATCAAATTTGATTTAAGTCTGACGGAGGAAGTTCGCGAAAAAGCGGCGGTGCTGAAACACGAATGGTCGCAAGGCGGAGAAAATATAATTTGGATTGCTGCCAGCACTCATCAGGGAGAGGATGAAATTATCCTGGATGCCTATGCACAATGTATAAAAAAATCTGAGCTGAAAAATCTGCGTTTGATATTGGTTCCTCGCCACCCCGAGCGATTCAGCACTGTAACCAACCTTTGCGTAAGTCGCGGATTTGTTGTGGCAAAACGCAGCGAACACTCGGTGCCTGCGCACACACAAATAATTATTGGCGATACCATGGGCGAATTGTTATTTATGTTCGGCGCGAGTGATATTGCATTTATAGGCGGTAGCCTGGTGTCAAACGGGGGCCATAATTTTATTGAGCCGGCGGTTTGGAGGTTACCTATTTTAAGCGGAACTTCGGTATTTAATTTTGCGGAGGTGGCGCGGCTTTTGGGCGATGCAGGTGCGTTAACCCTGGTGTCGTCAGCAGATGAATTAGCGAAACAAGTGGAGTTACTTGTTACAGATGCTGATGAGAGAAATAGGCGAGGAGCTGTGGCTTTGCAAGTTGCCAATGAAAATCGTGGCGCGCTGGAAAAAACATTGGCGGCGATTGAAAAATTTTTGTAGCTAGGTATTTAATTTTTAATCCAATCCTATCGGCTCAGCAGGCAATCGTAAGGTTATATTTCAAAAATGGCTCTCTTTTTTAGGAGAGCCATTTTTTTTGCCTAAAAAATTAATACATCGATTTTTTAGCAGGAAATGCAAAAAATACTTTTGTTGCACTAATTCCGGTTCCAGTTCCCACTTGGCCTTGGGACTCATATTTAACCCCCGTTAACACTAACCCTCCGCTACTAACGGCTTGCCAGGCACGTGCTTCCTGTTCACGATCCAACTCTGCTTTTTCAAAAGTGAGTTCGTGGAAATTTGTAGTATAGGTGCTGTTAATAACTTGAGCCGTGAAGTAAGGGCACGGAGTAGTGATGCACACTATGCCGGAGCTTGATACTTTCAGATAAGGGCCAACGGCAGTTGTTTTAGTTGGGCTAGTCCACGCGGCTTGTGCATTCAACGTTTTGGTTGAAAAATTTGCTAAAGAGGCGAGGCCTACTACGTTACCCCCTACTAAGCCTTGGCCGCTGCGAAAAATAGTTTCTAGCTCCTGAATTTGTGCTGCTGTTAAACCAAGGGCTTTGTAATTAATGTTGCTGACATAAATGGTGTTAGGAAGTAACAATGAATGTTGATAGGCCTCATCATCGTTTTCAAGTTGTAATGAGTATTGATTGACCGGAGTTAAATACCAACCTCCACACATCGGAAAGGCACATTTTCGATAATCAGGCTTTACCGTGTAGGTAGTTGCGTTATCTTTTACAGGAGAAGGTTTTTGAAGTTCCTGTGCAAAGGATCCCGCAGCCATTAATAGTGCTGACCCGCAAGCGAGCGCTTTTAATATACGAACGAAAAAGGTTTTCATTTTTATGTTTCCTTTAATGTTAATAGGATGAAAGATAAGAGTGGTTAAATAAATCGACTTCACATTCGTTACAACGGAATGGTCAGGGAATAATAAATAATATTTGTAGAGATGCACGCGAAAGTGCTTTTTTACGTGACAACAAATTGTAAAAAAGCGTTACAGTGTGATTGTGATCCGCTTCAGCGGTCTACATATTCGTTGATAAAAAGAAATGCTAAGAAAATGAAATCAGTGTTGCTTTTTATATGAATAAAAATTTAGGTGTGTCGACAACGTTTGTAGCTTCGATACGTCCACAGAAATTAAAAAACGAAAATTTTAGATGGAGATGTTAGTAAGTTAAAATTTTATGTTCATTAAGCTTTCGCCGCGCGTCGAATTTAGCCCTTTTTACAAAGTGTCATCACACTAAATGGGCTTCACATAACTCTGCCACTCAACGCGGTTGCGAGTAATAACAGTCGGTGCTGCTAATAATTCTTTTACGTTCTTGTTGTGAATCAAAGCCTGATTTTCTTGGGTTCCGTCACCATTGCTCCAGCTAGACCAACTCATCCAATAGGCAATCGCGGGGTAATCCTCTTGCAAACGTTTTGCATACAACAACGTGTCCAACGAACCTTTTCTGCTAATGGATTCACCTGCTTTAGGCCCATATTCTGCAATGGCGATTGGTTTGGCAAATTTTAAATAGAGCTCGTAATCTTTAATGTTCAGCTCATCGTTGTAGGCGGTTCCTGCAACCACATCGACAAATTCATCGCCGGGATAAAAGCTCAGCGGTGCTTTGATCAATGAGCGTTCAAAAATACTCGGGCTTGGGTTGGGTGAGTAGACCCAAAGTAAATTATTCAATTGTTTGGTGTGGGTGAAATACGCGTACATATCGCGCCAAATAGCGATATAAATTTCCGAATCTTTGGGAGGGCTATTGATTCCCCACCAAAACCAGCTGCCATTCATTTCTTGCATAGGACGCCAGAGTACAACCACATTTTCCCTTTGTAACTCGTTTAGCGCTGCGGCGATTCTATCGAGTTTTCGTAACCAAATTTTGCGCATGGGTGATTTAGGATCTAACAACTCTTTAAGATTGACGTTGCCCATGTCACCGCCATTACTGCGTGAGTCACTCCAAATGCCCGGTTTTTTTTCAATGTCTTTTTCATCATTCCACCAAGGATTGTGTGGCGACCAGTTAATGCTAATTAATCCTCCTTGTTTCCAGTAATTAATGAGGTAAGCGTTTACGTTATGTAATTGTTCAGGTGTTGCAATTTGATTGTGTTCGTAATCCACGCCGATAATTCCCGGCATCTGCCCGGCCTTTTTTTTCAATTCGTCGATCAGAGGCGAAAAACCAGACAAGCCACTTGGGTTTCCAATGTCATCGCTGTGACCAACATTTTGCCCTGCGATGACACCGTCAATATCGTTATTGGTAAGCGCTGCTAAATAAGCTTGAACGGCTTTTGCCTGCTGTGTTGCCTCCGGATTAGATGGGGTTGTTGTAGCGCTTGCGAGCAGGCTAGGTGCGATTAGCGCTAGCGAACATAATAGTATTCGACAGAAAATTACAATAAATATTTGCAAAAAGTTATGAAAATTTTTAATGGAGACACGCATAACTTTTACTCGCTATCGGAGAATTTACATGCAAATTTTCGAGCTATAAAAAAACCGCGCAGTGCGCGGTTTTTTTAGGTATTCCTCAAATTACTTTTCGTAGTTGGCGCGGCTAACAGGTGCGCCAGTCTGCAACCATTTATCAACTTCCTGAATATCCGCAGGTGTTAACAAGCCTGCTACTTCACGCAACCTGATGGTATTTATGACATAGTCATAAAGTGCGTTTGAATAGTCGCGGCGTGCTTGGTAGAGCTTGCTTTGCGCTTGCAATACTTCAACCAAATTGCGTGTACCTACTTCATAGCCCGCTTGAGTTGCTTCAAGCGCACTTTGGTTAGATACGGTCGCTTGTTTACGAGCGGCAACTCGAGCGACATCTGTTTCTACCGACAAATGTAATGCGCGAGTATTTTGAATAGTATTACGTTGGGTGCTGTTAAATTGCTCTTCGGCTTGCAGGCCCTGAGCAACAGCTTGGCGAGCAGTGCTCGAAGTACGCAAACCGCTAAAAATTGGAATATTTACGCCAATGCTAACGGTGTTACCTTCGTTTAATTCGTCAAAAGGCCCAAGACCACGGTCGCCATCAGCGTCCAATTTTTGATAACCAACTCTTGCGTCAACAGTTGGTAAATGCTGAGCACGAGCAGCATTCGCATTCTTTTGCGCTGCATCTGCACCCAAACGAGTGGCTTTTAATTCGTAGTTATTTTTTAACGCGAAATTAACCCACTCAGCGCGATCTGCAGGCGTTGGGTTTACAACAGGAAACTTGTCTGACAGCGGGGAAATTTGATCTTCTGGTTTGCCTGTCAGTACTTCCAAGGCTTCGTAGCTGATGCTTAAGCTACCGCGCGCTTCCAAGGTAGCTGCAACCGCGCTGTCGTAGGCAGCCTGAGCTTCGTGAACATCAGTAATTGCCGTGAGGCCGACATCAAAGCGCTGTTTCACTTGATCGAGTTGATGTGCAAAAGCATTTTGTTCAGCAATGGTTGATTCCAGCTCATCCACCGAACGTAATACATTAAAGTACGCTGTTGCTACGCGCACAATTAAACTTTGTTGATCAGCACCGAATTGTGCTTCAGCGCGCTCACTTAATTTTTGGCCCTGCTTGTAAACATACCATGCAGATAAATCAAACAACGGTTGAGTCAAGGTAACGTTCCAGCCGGTTGTTTTTGAATTAGTGTTGAATTCCCCTGCCGGTAACGGGCGGCGCCTGGTGGTGTCAGTATCGGTTTTATCATAAGCCGTGTAAGAGGCATTGATTTGCGGCAGGAGGCCTGCACGAGCAATATTGCCTAGTTCTTTATCAGCTTCATAACCGGCTTTATCGGCTTTTAATTGCGCATCGTTTTTTAACGCGAGTTCGTAGATTTCCTGCAGGCTGTTGGCGCTTGCGCCGAAAGGGGTGAAAGCGAGCAAACCAATAACCAGGTAAAGCTTTGACTTTTTCATAGAGAACAATTCTTTCATAAAAAATCCTGAGGATAAAAATTCCAGCAAATTTAAAAATGTAGCTTAGGAACTGAAGTTACACGTCAACTTAGACGCAGGTCGGCACGATTTAGATTCAGAACGCCCTTGGCTTCACAGCAAAGAGTCGAGGATTTACTACAAAGGGGCCGAGTTTAGCGGGTTGGCTCTGGCTGGTCGAGCGTTGTGGCCAATCAACTGGTTAAAAAGGGTAAACACTTGTGCCCCGTGCTTGTAGTTACAAATGTAAGCAGCATTAATCTGGATGGTAGGTATTAATTAAGACGACATCCAATTGTGCAAAGTGAACTCGGAATTAAACTGAGTTTGGCTTATCGCATTCCCCACATTTACCCGTTTAGAAGATTAAATTGAAGGATGTAAACCGCAGCGCCTGCTAAATAACCAACAGTGGCTAACAAACTTATTTTTTTGAGATACCAAATAAAATCCATTTTTTCCAAGCCCATGACTGCAACTCCAGCGGCAGAGCCAATAATTAAAATTGATCCACCCGTGCCCGCGCAATAGGCTAGAAATTCCCACAAAAAACTATCCGCAGGATATTGCTCAATGCTGTACATGCCCATAGCTGCCGCTACCAATGGAACGTTGTCCACTATCGCGCTGACGAAGCCGATAAGAACGACAATAAGATCCTGGCGACCCAAGGTATTATCCAGCCATTGAGAAAGCATCTTTAATATATGTGCGTGCTCCAAGGCAGCAACCGCAAGAAGAATACCGATAAAGAAAACAATGGAAGATAGGTCGATGCGTGTTAAAGCGTGGGTCAATGTAAGTTGATTTTTTTCTTCATCTGGTTTGTTTTTGTGTAATAGATCGGAAACAAGCCAAAGTATTCCGAGCCCAAACAACACTCCCATAAAAGGTGGCAAATGCGTCACAGCCTTGAAAATTGGCACTGCGACGAGAACACCCAAACCTAGGAAAAACACCAGATTGCGTTCGTTCGAAGTAGCCAGCTCGAAATTGTTTTCTGGATTGCTCGCAGGTTTTTCAACTTTCTTGCCGCGCAGCATAAAAATCATAATTGACATGGGTACAAGCAAATTAACGACTGACGGGATGAACACTCCCGATATTATGTTTACAGGTGTTATTTGGCCGCCAATCCATAGCATAGTGGTGGTTACATCACCAATGGGCGACCAAGCGCCGCCGGCATTAGCTGCAATCACAATTAAACCCGCAAAAAGAAGTCGCTCTTCGCGGTTGGCCAGCAGTTTCCTCATTAACGACACCATAACGATGGCTGTTGTTAGGTTGTCCAGGATGGCACTTAAAAAGAAGCTAACCAGCGAAACCACAATTACCAGAATGGGCAAGCGTGTTGTTTTAATACGGCTAGTGACCACTCTGAACCCATTGTGTGCGTCGATGACTTCTACAATCGTCATGGCGCCCATAAGGAAGAAAACAATTTGCGCTGTGCCCACTAATGATTCCGACAACTCGTGGGAGACCTTCTGATGGTCACCCGAAAATATTGCGTAAAGTGTCCAAAGCAACCCTGCGCCTGCCAGGGCAGAAGCGGATTTATTAATTTTCAGGGGATGTTCTAGCACTATGGCGACATAGGCGATGATAAAAACGATGACTAAGGTGGCTAGCATAGGATTATTAGACGGTGTTAGTGAGTTGCAACGAATACGTAAACGGATTTTTCGCGGGAGCCTAACATGCAAGGTTGAATGAATCCATAGATTCAGGGTCGAATCGTCTGCGCTGCAGCCACTCCGCGCAAACACCTCAAGTACAAAGGTTTCTTTACTCATACAGCCAATTTCACTAGACTGCGAAGCTTCTTGTCGGGGTGCTTTGGATTATCCAACGCTGAGATATACCCGCAGACCTGATCCGGTTAGTACCGGCGTAGGGAACGAGAGCTTTTCAGCGGCCTGCCGCACCTCTCACTTCCGCGCCTTCTTTCTGTGGCGGAAACCTAATGAGCGCATACATTCAAACTCCTACTGCACTAACAATCGCTGGCAGTGACAGCGGTGGCGGCGCAGGTATACAAGCAGATTTAAAAACCTTCGCTGCTTTGGGAGTCTACGGTTGCTCGGCAATTACTTCTCTCACCGCGCAAAACACCTTAGGGGTTCAAGGTGTTTTAGCCATTGAACCCGACTTTGTGCAAGCCCAAATTCAATCGGTTTTAAGCGATATTCAAGTCGGCGCAATTAAAACCGGAATGTTAGCTAATGCTGATATTATTTTCGCGATCACTGAATCGCTGATTGAACACTCCCACATCCCATTGGTAGTGGACCCGGTAATGGTGGCGACGAGCGGTGATCGATTGTTGGCGGAAGATGCTATTCATTTATTGATCGAAAAATTAATTCCACGCGCAACGCTATTGACTCCAAATTTGCTGGAGGCGGCAGCGTTATTGAATCAATCTGTTGCGAAAAATCTCACACAGATGAAGCAACAGGCAGAACAATTATTGGAGCTAGGTGCGCAAGCCGTATTAATGAAAGGCGGCCATGGTAAGGGCGAAACTGCAACTGATTTGTTATTAACAACTACAGAAGAATTTTTATTTTCGGCACCGCGCATTGCCACAAAAAATACTCACGGCACAGGCTGTACGCTGGCATCAGCAATCGCAGCCGGTCTTGCGAAAAATTTATCACTTAACGAGGCCGTCTCCCAGGCAAAAGATTATTTACAAGGTGCAATATTACGTTCAAATGAATTGAATATTGGGAAAGGCTCTGGGCCTGTGCACCATTTTCACAAGTTTTATTAACCCTCACTATCCTGCCTGAAAGAACGGAAAATTGGATCATCTGCTTTGGATGATTTGAGAGGGGCACACTATTTTAAATCCGAGGAAACACCATGAACACCAGCGTCGAAAAAATTCTGAGCGAAAGTGCTGAAGTCGATAAAGCGTCAGTACAACCTTTCACTGGCTCACAAAAAATGTATGTGCAAGGTTCGCGTCCGGATATCCGCGTTCCTATGCGTGAAATTACGCTGGCTGACACTCCTACGGATTTTGGTGGAGAGAAAAATCCACCAGTGCGTGTGTATGATACTTCTGGACCCTACACCGACCCTAACGTAAAAATTGATTTACGCACTGGCTTGCAAGATGTTCGCACCGCGTGGATTGAAGAGCGTAACGACACAGAAATTTTGGAGGATAGTCACTCCGAATTTACAAATTCACGATTGAATGATCCCAAACTGACCAAATTGCGTTTTAATTTAACGCGCAAACCACGCCGTGCAAAACCGGGTATGAACGTATCGCAAATGCATTACGCAAAGCGCGGCATTATTACACCGGAAATGGAATACATTGCGATCCGTGAAAACATGGCTTTATCGCAAGCGCGTGAACTTGGTATTTTAAATCAACAGCACGCCGGCATGAGTTTTGGCGCAAGCATTCCTGATGAAATTACACCTGAGTTTGTGCGTAGTGAAGTCGCTCGCGGTCGTGCAATTATTCCTGTCAATATCAATCATCCAGAAGTTGAGCCAATGATTATCGGGCGTAATTTCCTGGTGAAGATCAACGGCAATATCGGAAATTCTGCGTTGGGTTCTTCTATCGAAGAAGAGGTGGAAAAACTGACCTGGGGTGCACGTTGGGGCGCTGATACGGTAATGGATTTATCAACTGGAAAAAATATTCATGAAACCCGCGAGTGGATTATTCGTAATTCACATGTTCCGATCGGCACAGTTCCTATTTATCAAGCACTCGAAAAAGTCGATGGAATTGCAGAAAATTTAACCTGGGAAATTTTTCGCGATACTTTAATTGAACAAGCAGAGCAGGGCGTAGATTATTTCACCATTCACGCTGGTGTTTTATTGCGTTACGTTCCCCTTACTGCAAAGCGTGTTACCGGCATTGTGTCGCGCGGTGGTTCGATCATGGCGAAATGGTGTTTGGCACATCACAAAGAAAATTTCCTCTACACTCATTTCGAAGACATCTGCGAAATCATGAAAGCATACGATGTTTCATTTTCGCTTGGTGATGGTTTGCGTCCTGGTTCAATTGCCGATGCTAACGACGAAGCACAATTCGGCGAATTGGAAACACTCGGTGAGCTAACTAAAATCGCTTGGAAACACGATGTACAAGTCATGATTGAAGGCCCAGGTCATGTGCCTATGCACTTGATCAAAGAGAACATGGAAAAGCAACTAGAAGTATGTGATGAAGCGCCTTTCTACACACTCGGCCCATTAACAACTGATATTGCACCTGGGTACGATCACATTACCTCTGGTATTGGCGCCGCTATGATTGGTTGGTACGGTTGTGCGATGTTGTGTTACGTTACTCCGAAAGAACATTTAGGTTTGCCAAATAAAGCTGATGTTAAAGAAGGTATCATCACTTACAAAATTGCAGCTCACGCAGCAGATTTGGCGAAAGGACATCCCGGTGCGCAATTGCGTGATAATGCTTTGTCCAAAGCGCGGTTTGAGTTCCGTTGGGACGACCAATTTAATTTGGGCTTAGACCCGGATACCGCACGATCTTATCACGACGAAACCTTGCCAAAAGAATCTGCAAAAGTTGCTCACTTCTGTTCAATGTGCGGGCCAAAATTTTGCTCAATGAAAATCACCCAGGAAGTACGTGATTACGCCGCAAAAAACGGTACGGATATTTCAATCATCGGCGAAAAAGACGTTATCAAAATGATTGATGTTGAAGCAGAAATGCAGCAAAAATCGAAAGAATTTTTGGCCGGCGGTGCAGAAATTTATCACAAGGTTTGATTTTTTGCCCCTCACTTTCTGGCTAGTCGCTCCGCCAAAAAGTGAGGGAAATCTCAACTCAATTTAAAAAGTAACTTAGAAGAATTATGATAAAAAAACCAGAATTTGACGGCAATGATGTTGAGGTTATTAAACGCGAAGAACTCTATAAACGTTTTTTTCGTGTCGAAAGAATTACATTGCGCCACAAATTGTTTCAGGGAGGTTGGAGCAAAGAAATAGGGCGCGAGTTATTCGTTCGTGGCGATGCGGTCGCAGTATTGGTTTATGACCCGGTGCACGACCTCATTGGAATGATAGAGCAGTTCCGGGTTGGTGCATTGAGAGAAGCATCTGGTCCATGGTGTTACGAAGTTGTTGCCGGCATGGTGGAAAATGGCGAGTCAGCCGAAGAAGTTGCTCGAAGAGAGTTACTTGAAGAAGCATCCTTGCAGCCTTATTACATGGAATATATCTGTAACTTCCTGTCGAGCCCGGGTGGAAGTGATGAGCGGCTGTATTTATTTTGCGGTCTTTGTGACTTAAGCCAGGCAGGCGGCGTACATGGCTTGGCCGATGAAAATGAAGATATTCGATTGCATAGTTTTGCGGCCGAAGATGTTTTTGCTGAGTTATTAAACGGCCATTTTAATAACGCTGCAGCGTTGATTTGTTTGCAATGGTTACAGCTGAACCGCGCCCGGTTACGCAAGAATCACGGCGCGTAATAAATCACAATTTGCGATTGACTTACGTTCGAGTCTGGCTAACACTTCATAGAAGCTGCCTTCCAGGTAAAACCTTGAAGATTGCTTGGCAAAACCTGTATGCCAGTTATGGAACAACATGTTTTACATGTTGATTGGTTTTTCATTTATTGACTGATTTTATGTTTACATTGCGTGTTGCCAAGCCCCAACCTTCTTACGTTAGTGTTCGTGAACGTTATAAAGTTGATTTACCTTTGCAAATGGCAGAGTGCGAAACTAATTATCTGCGACTGCAGAAATTGTTGCGGAATCATTTCAGTAAGCCAGCTGAAGACCAAAGTGGTGATGAATATCGTTTCATGGTGAGCCGCGGCGAACAGCAATGGCTGCATCAACTTCGAATACTTGAACGCTCCCCTTACACAGCTACCTTGCAGCTGACTCAGACGACTATTGCCACTACGTCAAATTGGCTGCGCATGCCGAAGCTCACTGTGCGAATGTATCACGATGCAAAGCTCGCTGAAGTTCTTGCATGGGAAGGGCATAAGCGTTTACGGCCGCGATACGAATATCCGAACCAGGCTATGTACCACGCTGACGAAAAATTACAGATTAATCAGTTTTTGGGCGAGCTCTTGTCTCGCTGCTTGCATGAAGGTCATCACGTTGATGATGTTAAACAATTGTTAGGTTTGTAGTCTAGAAAAATCCTTCAAGTCCTTTTTTAAATGCATGCCTTTAAAAATTCCTCCTGGATGAAATTTCCTTCGTAGATTTTCCCCATAAATAAACTCCTTCTGATAAAGCATCCTGTCTTTATCGGATGATCCTTTTTGTTCAATGAAAAAGTCCAAAATCGCTAGGCAATTTGTGCGACTTTCTCGTTTGCAATACGGTAAATCAAGCGAGCAGGCGTTTGCGCGCAACTTACCTTGTAAACAAAGTTGTAACGCAATTGGTGATATTCGCTTAAGGGATTATCGAAAATAGATTTCATGCGTTGCAGTTCGTGCTGCCGATAAGAGCCAAGCGGTTTGGCGGCTTCATCTTGCATCCGTGAAAATTGTTTGCGTGCCAGGGCCGGGAAATAATTAATATCGTCCGCCAATGACTCACATTCCTGTCGCAATAGCTCGTGATAATCAACCCAATCTTCTGGCAATACTTTGTCCACCATTCCCAATGTTTGAGCCTGAGGTGCGAGTATCGGCATACAGCTTTCGATAAGATCTTTAGCTTTAGTTTCGCCAACCCGCTTTGGTAGCAGATAAGTCCAATATTCCGAACCAAATAATCCCATGGTTAAATAATGGGGGTTAAGCACTATGCCGTCGCGAGCTAGAACTTTGTCGCATGCCAGCGGCATTATCGCACCACCTGCACCGGCATTATTTCTTAAACCTGCCACCGTTAATTTATTAGTCATGGAAATTATTTCATGGACGACATCATCAATTGCATTAATGTTGCGCCAGGATTCCCTTGCAGGGTCCACCGCAGCTTGTATGCAATTTAAATGAATGCCGTTACTCCAAAAATCTTCTCCACCGAGAAGAGTTACAACGCGTACATCGTTGCGCTGACGGATTTCTCGTAAACGTGCCAGTAAATCATGACACTGTTCGGTATTCATCGCGCCATTGTAAAAATCGAAAGAGACGTAAGCCACTGCGTTTTCAATTTCAATGTGAATATCATTTTGAACGCGTGAATTAATAACGTTCAAATTTGAAAATTGCTCGGCATTTGGAAACTGTTGCTTTATCACTTGTATGCTGGAAAGCTTAAAGAATTTACGCTCGTCTTTCGGTACCATTTTTAATTGGCGAATCCATACGCTGCCATCCACAGTTGCACGACAGATAGCACCATCGCGATGCCCAACAATGTCGCCGGGTACCGCACTGTGCAACGAGTATTCGGCTTTGGCGCCATAAAGATATACATCGTTACCTGCAATGGAATCCAGCACGCCAGGGAAACTGTCTGCTGCATTAATTTTTCGTACTATAGCTTCAGTGGTTTCATTCCCCCAATCAATTTTGCGAGCGTCCTGACGCATGAGTGGCAAGCATGTTCCTTTAACTTGCGGATTGTTGTAATCGAGAGCGCGCGGTTTAAAATCCGAATTTCTAAATGAATTCTGCACCGCATTTTTTATCATGCGTACCGCAGTTGCTATAACTTCGCGACGATAGATACTGGCCTTGGCACCGTTGCGTAATTGAAATTTTTGACTATCCCAAATATCGCCTGCATCCATTTCTGCATCTGCTTGCAGCAAAGTAACGCCCCAAGTCGTCATTTTGCTGTGGATTGCCCAGTCAAGAGAGGAAGGCCCGCGATCACCTTCAATACCCGGGTGGACAATTAGGCATAAATGATGGCGCCAAATTTTTTCAGGCACTGCATGTTTTAAAAACGGACAGACGATTAAATCCGGTTGAAAATTTTCAACGGCATTAATCATCTGTTGCTCGTTAGACGATAGTTCGATTGAAATTGTATATTGTTCGGCTTCCAATTCCCGATGTACGCGCTGACACATTCCGTTGTAAGCTGAGGCAAACAATAATATTTTCAAAATAGCTCCTGTATATTCGTAATTAAAAATAATTAAAAAAATAGGACTGCTTTGTTGTAATTCATTTACTTAAGGGCACAAGTTATCTCACTTGCTAGGCAACCTCATCTTGCATTTCGTCGTAAATTTTGTTGCTTAATTGGTTGAGGGACATAATCAAACAGATCACCAGCAAAAACATACTGGCGCAGAAAATAAATAAACCCATCGTCATAGGTGTC
Organism: Gammaproteobacteria bacterium; assembly: GCA_004173475.1. Lineage (GTDB taxonomy): Bacteria > Pseudomonadota > Gammaproteobacteria > Pseudomonadales > Cellvibrionaceae > Cellvibrio. The sequence goes on along the minus strand of SEBU01000003.1, from coordinate 498,788 downwards.
ATTGAATTTTCGATAATGGTTTGGTCCGCCTCATGGTTATGCACCATTTTCATTGCTGCCATACCTGTGTAATGCATACCGCACACGGCAACCGCCATGACCACAGCGCTTCCCAACATAATCATGGTGCCTTTCAGGTTTACCGCTAACCAAAGCGCAACTGTTGCAGCCACGATCGCAATCGCAAGTGATACGCCGACTAATGTTTTGTCATAAACCATACCGCCACCGGGCATTACCATGGCTTCCATCCCTAAATAGTGCATACCAGCTACCGCAAGGCCGGTAAATAATCCTGCGCCCGTCAAACGAACGGCAGATAATTTTCCGCTCACTGCTATGTAAATACCAATTCCTACAGCGACAACTGCAAGAGCGAGTGATGCGAAGGTCGGCCCCGGTAGATAACCGATATCCATAGGAACCTGATAAGCGAGCATGCCGATAAAATGCATTGTCCAGATTGCACCGCCGCCTAGAGAAACTGCAGCAGCAGCAATCCAAAGTAACGACGGACCCGTCGTCGAAGATTTCATTCCGTTGGTGATTTGTAGTCCTGTAAAAGAACCAAATACAGCAATTAAAAAGGAAAGGGACACTAAAAACCAGTTGTAACTTGCTTCCATCTCCATGGGGAGAACCTCACGTGAATAAATGAATAACTTTCGGAAAATCAGTAACATCCAAAGCAATAGCAAAAATTTTCCGCTCTACATGTATGGATTCTAGTTATTCAAAGTACGAACTAATAGATTAATTCTTCATAAGGTTTTCAAAAATTGCGTTCTAAGTATTTAGACGAAAAAAAACGCCAAATTAAAATAAAAATGTGAACCAATTACGCGAAAGTGATTAAGTCTATGTAAAGAAAGAAAATGTTTGGCGCGTAAAATGGTTGGAAAATTTGTCGCGTCGCCTATTACAACAAAAGTGTCGTATTAATCATTTCGACGACAAGTGGCGTGAAAAAATATTTTTTTGAAAATTTTATTTGCGTTGAAAATTCAAATTGCCTGCTACTGCGGCTGTTCTAAACTATTGCTTGTAAAGTCTCTGGGAATAGGGATTTTTTCCGTTAGAGATGAAGTTTTTACAATTGGAGATCAAGTAATGTCAGCCCAAGTATCTACTGCGAAGCAGCCGGGTAAATTATTTCAAGTAGCGGTGGTAGGCGCCAACGCGAATGACTTGGAAATATTCTCGCGCATTTTCGCAATCACGCGTTATCGGCCCCGTAGCTATCATTTGAAAGTTGTGAGTGAAAACAGCTCACTCGGCGATCTATCCAGTGCAGCGAATGCAGATATCTATGTTGTCAATCTGCACAGCACTCATGCAGTTCACTGCTGGCATAGGCTGTCCACACTTATAGACGCTGGACGACGCAAACCCGTGCTCAAAATTTCCAAAGTTACTCCCTCAACGGAGTCTGGTTCTGAATTCACCATTTCGTGGCCGATTAATCCGTCGAAGTTATTGCAATCGTTGGATAACTACACCATTCGTCACTTGCACTACTATCCTGAATTTGAAATCGGCTCAGAAACTGAGCCCTGTGTTGCCACTGTTAAAAACATCAAGGCTATTAATCTCACTAGTCACATGCAAAGCGCGCAGCGTGAGAGCGCGTTAAAAGTATTAGTGGCAGACGATAGTCTGGCCGTGCGTCGGCAATTAAAAATAGGATTTGACGCGCTTAATGCAAAAATTAATTTGGTAGAGGACGGTGAGTCGGCGGTGAAGGCCGCTGAAACAGAGCAATACGATGTCATCTTTTTAGATGTGGTCATGCCTGGAATTGATGGCTATGCAGCTTGTAAAAGTATTAAACGCAGTAAGCTCAATAAAAATACACCAGTCATTATGCTGACCAGTCGCTCGTCAAAATTTGACAAGCTAAAAGGCATTTTAGCGGGATGTGATACGTATCTAACAAAACCAATTAATCATAATGAGTTTAAAGAAGTTACAGAAAAACATCTAAATATTATCAAGACCCGTACTTAAAACTGGAGAAAAACAATGAAGCATAATCGCGTAATGATTGTGGATGACTCACCTGTTGAATTACAACATTTAAAAGAAATAGTGTCGGATGCTGGTTATCAGGTAATTACTGCTACCAACGGTCAAGACGCTTACGATAAAGCCAAGACTTATAGACCCGACGTAATTTTAATGGATGTTGTTATGGATGGCGTGGACGGCTTTGAAGCCTGCCGCAATATTACGGGCGATAAAGATTTGTCTAACATTCCGGTTGTTTTTGTCACGAGCAAAAATCAACGTGCTGATCGTGTGTGGGGCGAACTACAGGGCGGCAAAGCCATGATCAGTAAGCCCTACACCCAGGATCAGATCCTTGACACAATCGCAGCACTTTAAGGTTTTCCTTGCGCTTGCGCGCGGAAGAGAATGAAAAAATGAATCAGGAATTTCTACACGCAATATCAGATCAGGAAGCTCTTGAAAAAAACCTTATTGCCGCATTAACACGTTTGCAAACTACTGCATTTGACACTGAATTACTGAATGCCAACACAAAACGTGAGGAAGAGCTACCGCCAGAACCTTTTCTCGGTTTTGTGATTGGCTCTCACTCGCTTATTGTAAGTGCTACATGTTTTTGTGAGGTATTTGTAGATACCCCGATCGCGTCCTTACCTAACGCACCAGATTGCCTGGTTGGCCTAAGCAACATTCGCGGTGTTCTGGTGCCGGTGTATCAACTCCATTCAGCGCTGGAAATTAAATTACCTAAAAAGAATACAATTTTTTGTATTGGAAAAGGTGATGCCGCGATAGGAGTTTTAATCGATGGGCTTCCTGTCTCTATTTCTTTAAGTAGGCAGCAGCGTCTTGCCGATGCAAGTTGTAAGGCTGCAGCTCTAGTGCCGTTTATTCAGGCCAGTTATTTATCGAATCAAATTGATTGGCATTTAATAGATGGCAACGCATTCGCTGCGCAATTGCAAAGTGTAGCGAACCAAATACATAAATTTTCGGCGCGTAAAAAAAATAATATTGAAGCGGCGCATTCTTAGGAAGTTTAACCAGCTTTTTGCCAGCGTATTAACGCTGGTTAGTCTTAAATTCGCAATACAAATACTTTGTGGCATATTGATGGAGTTAAGTAATGAACAAACTATCCGGGATTAAAATATCCCATAAGATTAGTAGCTTGATGATCGGCCTGGTAGGAGGTTTCCTGCTCATGGCGGTAGCTTACTACGCACAATTCGCGTCTGAAAAAACGATTAATGAAGCGAATGCGAATATTGCAAATATTGACCAAATTATTTCGTCCACCTTAAGTGCGGTGGGTGAAATTCGCGTGGCATCACCCGCTTTTATTGATACGGGTGACGAGGCGGCTCTTTCGTATTACCGTGGTGGCAAATTGCAGATTAATGAATCGCTAAATTTGCTTGGCACCTTAAACATGAAGTATGTGAATAAAAATGCGTTGGCAGCAGCAAAGGATGGTGCAAAGAAAATGGATGCCACCTTTGCGACCTTACCTGAGCAGCAAGTTTACAGTGCTAAAGACTCGCTAAAGAATGCCCAACTAAAAACGGAGCTAGCCACAGTAATTACTAGTTTCGCCACGAGCGTGCAAGATTATCGCCGCCTGCTGGATGCCAGCGTGAAGCGTCGAATAGAGGTAGCACAAGGCGATATGAATACAGCACGTACCATGTTCGCTGCCGTGTTATTTATAACAGCCGTGGGTACGACCTTGGGATTATTTTTAATTTATCGCAGCATTGTATTACCGCTTTCTCACATGCAACGCATTATTGCGCAACAAAATAGCGGTAACGACAAAGCTCGTGTTCGCATTCATGCTAACGATGAATTAGGTGAGTTGGGTCGAGCATTTAACCGATTGTTGGATGAGCGTATCAAAGTACTCTCTGAACAAAGTCAGGAAAACGAAACGCTCAATACATCTATTATCGGTTTGATTCGTGCGCTAGGCGCTATTGCGAGAAAAGATCTTTCGATTAAAGTCCCTGTGTCAGCAGACGTAACCGGAACTATCTCCGATGCGGTGAATTTATTAACCTCAGAAACTGCGCGCACCTTGTATCAGGTGAAAGGCGTTTCGGAAAAAATTAACGAAATTTCAGATCAATTACAGGCTCAGTCTGCAGTCGTTTTATCGGTCGCAGAGGAAGAACGTGTACAGGTATCGGATACCGTTAGCGCGTTGGATCAATCTGCAAAAACCATGACTGATATTGCTAAAGAAGCTCGCAGTGCGAATAGCATTGCAGCCTCAGCAATTGATTTTACCCAAAAAGCGCAGCAGTCAGTAACGCAAACGGTGGAAGGTATTCAAACAATTCGCGGCACTATTTCTGAAACAGAAAAACGTATCAAACGATTGGGTGATCGCTCCCAGGAAATTACGGGAATTGTAAACCTGATTAATACCATTGCTGAACGTACGCATATTCTTGCGTTGAACGCGAGTATGCACGCAGCGTCAGCGGGTGAAGCAGGTAAAGGCTTTGCGGTAGTAGCGGAAGAGGTTCAGCGGCTGGCGGAAAATGCCCGTGGTGCTACCTCAGAAATTTCGGCGATGGTAAATAATATTCGTGTCGAAACATCAGACACCGTAAATATTATGAATAAACTGATTACCCAAGTGGCTGACGGTACCAAGTTGGCGGAAGACTCTGGTCAACGTATGCAGGAAACTGAAGCCGCGACTCGTCAATTGGTGAACCACGTTAAATCAATTGCTGTGAATTCGATGAATCAAGCCAACATGGCAAACCGTGTGCGCGACCGGGCGGTGTTGATTACAGAATCCACCGAAAAAACCCACGGTAAACTTGAAGAGCAGCGTGTACAAACAGATGAATTGAAAAACTATGCGAAAGCATTGGTAGAAAGGGTAAATATATTTACCTTGCCAGAATTCCGTGCGGACAATCGCCCGCATATTATTAGCGCATCTGCAGCAAACGTTACTACTGTGCCGATCGTAACTCAAACCACACCACATCAACCAAGCGCAAACCAATTACATTTGGAGCAAATTGCGCTTGGTCAGATTCCGGCAGAAAAATTGCAACAAGCAAAATTGGCATAGACAAGCTGGCAAGATAAGTTTGGCAGTAGATCGGGTTAGGAAAAATTATGGCAAAAAGTGCATTAACAACGGATCAGCACGAATTACTCGCCATGCTTGCCAGCGAATTGCAGGCGCAACTGGAAGTATCCCTAAATGATATTGAAAAGTCTGCGTCTGTTGATTCGTTAAATGAGCAGGCGGAAAGCTTGGGAAATTTTGCGCACGCAGCTGAACTTATAGGTTTGGATGGGTTGGCGTTAGCGTGGAATTGTTTGCGCGAAAATTTTTCGTTGCTGGCACAGCAAGAAGCAATCAGCGGCGATGAAAAATTTCTTGTAGATTCGTGGATATTATATTGCCTGGATTTTCTGAATCAGTTGGATGACGGTCAAGTAACGGCTGAATCTATTGCTCCACTGATTGAATTTCTAGCTTCACCGGAATGGCCATCGCCTTTAAGTTCAGATCAAAAAGTTCTGATTGCAGATCAGTTACTGCAAGCGGAATTATCTGCTGACGATGATTCGTCATATCGCTTACCCATTTTCGCTACACCTGAGATGCTTTCCCTTGCGCTAGGTGAAGACATCAATCCGGATTTATTCGAAGGGTTGATGATTGAATTGCCAACGCAAGTGCATCAATTCACCGATCAATTGAACCAATTTGTTGAGCAACACAATAAAGATTCATTGGCGAGCGCGCAACGTATTGCACATACTTTAAAAGGCGCTGCTAACGTGGTGGGTGTAACTGGACTCGCCAATTTTATGCATTTCAGCGAAGATTTTTTGGAAGAAATTGCAAAACATAATGAGCCGCTAACGCCAGCATTAAAAACCTTGTTAGTTGATATGACGGATACGCTTGCAGCAATGTTGGATTGTTTATTGTCTGGCGATTCGACGCATGATTGGATGAGTGGTATTGAACTGGGTGTTATGCAAAATGTATTGGATGCTTACTACGCTATTCGCTCCGGTGGTTTGGCAGCATTCGATAATTCTTCTGCAAATAACATTATTCTTGGCGATCCTGTAGAAATTAAAAGCTCGCATGTTCAGGCCGCGGATGTGCCGGTGGCATCGGTTGGAGAAACTGATGCTGATGAATCTCATCGCGCTGCTATGCAACATGTTCCAAATGTTCAGGAAACATTGGCCACAAATTTACGCATTAAAGAAGAAACCGCGCAGGATTTATTGCGACTCGCCGGCGAAAGCGCAATTTCAACCAATCGACTTCAAACACAGGTGCAAGATGTTAAGCATCAGGTTCAGCACATCAGTTCTTTGCATAATAAGCTTACCCAGCTCACAGAGGAGTTTGGTCAATTAATTGAGGTGCGCGAATTATTTAACAGTCGCTCGAAAAATATGAGCGATGACGATCTTGATCCGCTTGAGCTTGATAAATATAACGAGTTACATAGTTTTTTCCACCAACTCCAGGAATTTGCGATTGATACTCGCGATGCGATTTATCAAACCCAGGGTCAGCTGCGTAATTTAGAAAACTTGACTTATGAACAGCAGGTAACCAATCGAGCCAGTCAACATCATCTCTTGGAAATGCGCATGATTCCGGCGAATCAATTTGAAGCGCGTTTTCAACGTTGCGTGCGTCAGGCCTGTCGTTTAACAGGCAAGCAAGCGCGGTTTCAATTGCGTGGTGGTGACACCATGATTGATAGCCGAGTGTTACACGAATTGGTCGACCCACTGATGCATTTGTTGCGTAATGCAGTTGATCACGGTGTCGAATTTTCCGATGTTCGCGAAGCCGTGGGTAAATCTCCTGAAGGGCTGATAGAGCTGCAATTTTTAGTACAGGCGCAGTCTATCCTTGTTCGTGTAACCGACGACGGAGCGGGTTTGCAGAATGAGCGCATTGCGAAAAAAGCTGCGGAGTTATCCATTCAACCGCCGCAGGATGCTAGCGCGGAGGTGACGGAGTTGTGGTTAAAGCAATTGATTTTCGCAGCGGGGTTTTCAACCCGTGACCACGTCAGCCAAACCTCTGGTCGTGGTATAGGTTTAGACATGGTTGCGGATCGTGTTAATCAATTAAAAGGTCGCATCACGGTCGATAGCCGCCCGCAATTTGGTTGCGAATTTTCCATTCGTTTACCTATGCCGATGATTACTGAACAAGGATTATTAATTGCTACTGGCAAACATAACCTTGCCATTTCGTCGCGCGGTGTTGAGCAATTATTATTTTTAGAAGTATCAGCTCTTACGAATCGTGGCGATCAATTGCGCTATAAATTTGATCAACAAGAAATTGACGTGTTCCACATAGCGCAACTTGCACGTTTGCCTGACGTGCTTTCCATAAGTGCAGTGGATGCGCATGCATTGCTGGTGGTAGAAACATTACCGGGCCAACGTGTGGGAGTCTTGGTAGAACGCGTATTGGCCAGCCGTGAAATGGTAGTTAAACCCTTAACACCCTATACACCTTATGTAAGTGGCGTTATAGGCGCGACTATCTTGGGTGACGGCCAGGTTGCCCCTGTAATAGACATTCAACACCTGGTGCTTGAATCATTACAAAGCGGAGTGAACGCAATGGATTGGGTGGCCGACGCAATGCTCGTAAACCAAAAAACGGCGGTCACAAAACCTATGGCGTTAATTGTGGACGACTCCCTCAGTACACGTCGTTCACTTGCGCAGTTTGTGGGTGATATGGGTATGGAAGTGCGCACCGCAAAAGACGGATTTGAAGCCATCGAAGTATTACAGACACAAGTGCCGCACATTATTCTGGTGGATATGGAAATGCCGCGGATGAATGGGTTGGAATTAACAGCGCACGTGCGTGCTAACGAAGATACCAAGCATGTTCCCGTCATTATGATCACTTCCCGCAATACGGAAAAACATCGCAACCTTGCAACGGCTGCCGGTGTTGATACTTATTTGAATAAACCTTTCTCCGAAGAAGAATTGTTACATCACATACAGGAAAACATGCACGCATGAGTAATGAAAGCCGATTCAATGCTGAACAAAAAAATCCGTTGCGTGCGGTCGCTCCATCGGCTGCTATAGATGAGCCTTTAGCATTACTGGATTTCGGTGACATGAGCTTGCTGGTATCCAGTAAGGATATTTTCACTTTGATGTCGACGCAAAAAATGATGTCGCCGACACTAACGCAAGCGTGTGGCGAAATTGTCGTCGACGAAAATTGCCTTCCGGTATTTGCAATGAATAAGACATTGCAATTAAGTTCTGAGAGGCCTTCAAGTCATCTCACCCTGGTTGTGCTTCAGCATCAAACCCTAATGTTCGGATGGTGCTGTGTCACACTCGAAAAAATCGACATGCAAGAACTGCAGTTTTTCCCGGTTCCCGTCAGCATGAGTAGTCGCAAGCAACCCTTTTCACACTTTGCCGTTATCAATCATCGCGCGGCTGGCTTAACGTCTGCAGCAGGTTTGCTGCAATTGTTAGAGGCACGCGGCGTGGTGTTTCCGGATGTTGTTACAAACAATCTTGTTCAGGAGGCTATTTAATGTCTGACACAGATGTGCTACCTGAAGCGGTGAATGAGCAGAGCAACTCACAGGATTTGGGTGCCTGGATTTTACCCATCAGTGCTCAGACAAATGTTGCGGTTGGAAAATATGAATTGAAATACATTGAGTACATAAACCATTGCGTTTCATTGCCAGGGTTGCCAGCTTTTTGTGAGCAGGGATTTATTTGGCGCAATCGATTTATTCCCGTTTTGGATATTCACAGCCTTGTTACGCGAAGAAGAATTCCCACCACCGATAAGGAGCAGCTGGCAGCAATTGTCGCTTACGAAAATACGCAGGGTAAAGTGTCCATGGGTGCAATTTTATTGCGCGGTGTGCCGAAGCTTTCGTCCGTCAAACCAGCGCAAAGTGCTCCCTTGGTAAGCCTTGCCCCGGAGTTCCAACTTCTTTCGCAAGCGGCTTTTAAAGATGGGGACAATTTGTATCCGGTATTGGATTTACCGGGTTTATTTAACCGGACGCCGGTGGATTTATTATCTGTCCATTGACGCCCTGAAGAAGTATTTCAACTCCTAACGCCTTCACACTTCTGCGGTTTTTTCGGACGTGTTAGCTATAAAAGTAGATTTAAGCGAAGGGGAGGGTGGAATTAATGCGGTTTAGCGTATATCGTTGCAGTAGTTAACCGTATTTTTCTAAACTCTCTCTTCTTAAATAGACTACTAAGGAAGAGGCCAACCGTGAGATGGATGTTGCTGTGGTAAAAACGGGCGTTAGCACAAAGCGTTTCATTCAAATCAGCGATTGCCACCTTGGGCCGCTCACCAGCGAAACATTGCTGGGGTTGAATACCGACGAAAGCCTGCACGATGTTCTGGCACTTATCCTGAATAAAGAGCCGCGATTTGACTACATGGTGTGTACCGGTGATATCGCCAGTGCTGGTCATGAGAATTGCTATCGCCGTTTTATCGATATAGTCCACCAATATTTTTCCCAACCCTTTGCCTGGCTTCCTGGAAATCACGACTCAACGAGCATCATGTCTCATTTGAGCCTTCCCGAGTTGCCCGAGTCCCGCGCGATCGATTTGGGGAATTGGTTAGTCATTTTGCTGGACTCAGTGGTGCCGTTCAAAGTGCACGGTAATTTCGAGCAGAGTGAGTTGGATTATCTCGAACGTATGCTTACTGCTAATCCCGACAAACACATTATGGTGATGTTGCATCATCAACCGGTGTTGGTAGGTAGTGAATGGATCGACCAATATATTTTGCGCAATGCGGATTCTTTTTTTGCGATGCTTGACCGCTTCCCGGCAGTAAAAGCTGTTGTTTGGGGGCATGTCCATCAAGATTTCAATAGCGAACGAAATGGGGTCAAGTTGATAGCCACTCCCTCGACTTGCGTTCAATTCAAGCCCAATTGTAACGAGTTTACGGTAGATACATTAATGCCAGGTTATCGCTGGTTTGATCTTAATGACGATGGCAGTTTAGTGACAGGTATTGAGCGAGTGACTGGCAAGCAATATATTATCGATTATAAATCCGCCGGTTATTGATTCTTTCCTATGGCAGCATTGTTGTACATTCACGGTTTTCTCAGCTCCCCTCTATCCTTCAAAGCGCAACAGACCCAAGCCTGGCTTGCGGCCAATCATCCAGAAATAGACTATCATTGCCCGCAGCTCTCGCCGTACCCGGCACAAACGCAACAGCTTCTCGAAACATTGGTTGAATCGTTTTTACCCGAGCCTGTTTATTTAGTTGGCAGCTCCCTTGGCGGTTTTTGGGCAACATGGTTGGCAGAGAAATATAATTTGCGAGCCTTGTTGATTAATCCCGCAGTACGGCCACAAGAGTTCATGCCTAAGTACGTGGCCGTTGAATTAAAAAGTTATCACACTGACGATGTTTATCTTTTACATTCGCATCATGTTGAAGAAATTAAATCAGTTGATGTGCAACCGCGCCGCTTGGATAATTATTGGCTGCTTGTTCAAACCGGGGATGAAACCTTGGATTACCGTAACGCGGTTGAAAAATATGCAGGTTGTAAGCAAACAATAGAAGAGGGCGGTGATCATTCTTTTCAGGGTTTTGAACGGTATTTAAAAAGCGGCTTGGAATTTTTACAACAATAATTTTTAAGAACGTATCTAGCCATTCTCGTAAGGAATGAAAATCAACATTAACTAAGCAGAATCGTTTAGCTAAAAAACATTTAATTTTATTTAACTGAATAGACAACCAAAATACTATGGCAAATTATTCCGCAGAAGATATTGAAGTACTCACGGGATTAGACCCCGTTAAAAAGCGCCCCGGTATGTATACCGAAACCACTCGCCCAAATCATCTTGCACAGGAAATTATTGATAACTCGGTAGATGAGGCCTTGGCTGGCCATGCTAAAACCATTGACGTTATTTTGCATAAAGACCAGTCCATTACAGTAACGGACGATGGTCGCGGCATGCCGGTTGATATACATCCCGAACAAGGTAAGCCCGGCATCGAAGTTATTTTATGTACACTGCACGCGGGTGGAAAATTTTCTAACAAAAACTACCAATTCTCAGGCGGTTTGCATGGGGTGGGTGTCTCCGTTGTAAATGCATTGTCCGATAAACTTGAAGTTACCGTAAAGCGCGACGGCAATGTTTATCGCATGGGTTTTGCGAATGGCGATAAGGCAACGGATTTAGAAATTATCGACACTTGCCCGAAACGTCAAACAGGCACCAGCGTAAAATTTCTGCCTAATCCAATTTATTTTGACTCGCCAAAATTTTCTGTGCCGCGCTTGCGTCATGTATTGCGAGCGAAAGCTGTTTTGTGTCCCGGTTTAACCGTTTCATTTTTGGATGAACAAACGGGCGAAAAAGATGTTTGGTATTACGAGGATGGCCTGAAAGACTATTTGGCAGGTGCAACCCAGGAATGGGAAACCTTGCCCGCTACCCCATTTGTAGGCGATTTCAGCGCTACTACTGACGCTGTAAGCTGGGCAGTGCAATGGTTGCCTGAAGGCGGTGAAGTTATCCAGGAAAGTTATGTAAATTTAATTCCAACGGCGCAAGGCGGCACACATACAAATGGTTTGCGTACCGGTTTGTTGGACGCAATCCGCGATTATTGTGAATTTAGAAATTTGATTCCGCGTGGTATCAAACTAGCCCCTGAAGATATTTGGGCTAACTGTTGTTTTGTGTTGAGTTATAAAAATCACGATCCGCAATTTTCCGGTCAAACCAAAGAGCGTTTGACATCGCGTGAAGCGGCGGCATTTGTATCGGGAATTGCAAAAGATGCATTCGCACTTTGGTTAAACCAACACACTGAGGAAGGCGACAAGCTTGCAGATTTCTGTATTAACAACGCACAGAAACGGGTGAAGTCCAGCAAAAAAGTTGCACGTAAGAAAATTACCCAAGGCCCGGCATTGCCCGGGAAATTGGCTGACTGTTCTAGCGGCGAACCAGCTCTCAGTGAATTATTTTTAGTAGAAGGCGATTCAGCTGGCGGTTCGGCTAAACAAGCGCGTGATCGTGAGTATCAAGCGATCATGCCACTGCGCGGAAAAATTCTGAATACCTGGGAAGTTGACTCCTCTGAAATTTTAGCGAGTCAGGAGGTTCACGATATTTCAGTTGCTATCGGGATGGACCCAGGCAGCGAAGATTTAACCGAGTTGCGCTACCACAAAATTTGCATACTTGCCGATGCCGATTCGGACGGTTTGCACATCGCAACATTGTTATGCGCCCTATTTGTAAAACATTTTCCAGTATTAGTGCGCAATGGTTATGTATACGTTGCTATGCCACCACTTTATCGTATCGATCTTGGTAAAGAAGTTTTTTACGCGTTGGATGAAAGCGAAAAGAACGGCATTTTGAATCGCCTCACTGCTGAACATAAAAAAGGTAAACCCAACGTACAACGTTTCAAAGGATTGGGTGAAATGAATCCATTGCAGTTACGCGAGACCACCATGGCCCGCGACACCCGTCGTCTTGTGCAGTTAACCATTGGAGAAGACGACGGCACACACCAAGTCATGGATATGATGCTGGCGAAAAAACGCGCCGGTGATCGTAAAAACTGGTTGGAAGAAAAAGGTAATTTGGCTGAAGTGGTTTTGTAGTAGTTCTAATCATGTAATCCTTTAGATTCGAATTTGACTAATGCAGGATCCAATAAAAAAGCCACCTTTTTGGTGGTTTTTTTATTGGAGCATAATTTTTTGTCTTAATCGATTTAATTGTTAAGAAATTAATTTCCTACAAGTTCTAACGCCAAACCAACTTCTAATTTTGACTTTATTGAAGCGCTTAAAATCACGGGTCACATTTACATGAATATTCATTTCCTAGCTATGGGTGAATAATTCACATAACTAAAATGTTTTTATTCACAGCCATCATTTACTGCTAGGTATATTCTGTTTAACAGGTAGTAATGCTTGTGAGGTAGATTTTTTGCGATGTGCTTTTATGCGCACCTGACGAAGTTTTTAACTATTAAATTGAGTCAGGAAATATCAAGGAGCTGGTATATGAAAACTCTAACTGTAGGTCGTTTGTTGTTATCCAGGTCATTTATTCTCGGCTGCCAGATTGCATCCCTGGTGGCGGTGGTGTTTCTGGTGTTCGATATTCTCGATGCATCAGATTTGTCAGCAGAGACAAAAAATAAAGTTCAATCTCACTATGAACTGTTCGGCCTACTATTGGGTGGTATGGAAACGAATATTTGAACTACGATTTCTCGATGGGTTGCGATCAGAAAAAATCTTTAAAGATCAGGTTTTCTAAGTCTGGTCTAAGTCTCACTCTTTAGGATGAGCTTTTCAGCCTAAAGATATGATTTATGGTCGTCGATCAATCAAGGTTCATTCGCCAACACTTCCTTTATCCTCTTGTTGTGTTAGCTATTGTTAGCGCAGTGATTCTTATTTTTGGCCTTGACGTGCGTATCGCGGATTATTTCTATGGTCTTCAGGGATATTCATGGGCATGGAAAAATGCTTGGCTAACTGACAGGATTCTTCACAGGGGTGGCAGGGCGCTATCGATTTTCCTGGCGGCTTCGGTGCTAATTTCATTTTTTCTAAGTTATATAATGCAACGCCTAAAAAATTTTCGGCAGCAGTTGTTATATCTTTTTCTCAGTGTCACTGGCTCCACTTTACTGGTTGTTTTTCTTAAAATGTTGCTCGCCGTTTCCTGCCCTTGGGAATTTGATCGGTATGGCGGCCGCCTGGTCTATGCGAATATAGTGCAGCAATTACATTTGCGTAATGGTGGAGGATGTTTTCCTGCCGGCCATGCAAGCGCCGGTTACGCGTGGGTAGCTTTATATTTCTTCGGTTTATTTTTTCAATCGCGTTTACGGTGGTTGGGATTACTTGGTGCTTTAACAAGCGGCTTTATCTTCGGGTTTGCGCAACAACTTCGTGGTGCGCATTTTATATCCCATGATTTATGGGCATTGGCAATCTGCTGGTTTTTTTCTCTGGGATTGTATTTAATTTTTTCCGGAAGTTTCTCGAAGCCCTTCTATCATCCCAACGCAGTTTTGCCTTTAGTCAAAATTAAATCGGGTTGGTTTTGAAGCTTACACGAATAGACAGACCTGATCCGGACTCGTTTGAATTATTGTACATTTTAAGCCCCAAGCCTAAACGATTCGCAATTGTTTTTACGATAGATAAGCCTAAACCTGAACCTGGCTCATTATTTCCCAATACGCGATAAAAGGGATCAAACACTCGCTGCATTTCATCCTCAGGTATTCCAGGCCCAGAATCTTTCACGATCAGTTCAACGTACCCATCATTTTTTATAATGAAAATTTCAACTTTCCCTTGATTCGGTGTGTAACGAATTGCATTTTCAATTAAATTTTTAATTAATATATGTAAATCTATCGATTGGCTGTTGATTTCAATATCGTCTCCGTCAACCGATAAATCAATGGATTTGAAATTTGCCAAAGGTAACAAATCCTCAACAACCTCACGTAACAATGCTTTAACCGAAATAATTGTTTTATTGGCAGAATGTTCTTCTTGAACGCGCGCCATCGTCAACAGCTGCTCAATAAGGATACGGGTTCGCTCGGTCGCCTTGTGTAAATTAATGAGGCGAGGTTGTATGTCAGGGTTTCCATTCGCATCAATTAAACGTTCAGCTTGTAGCGAAATTGCAGTGAGCGGTGATCTGAGTTCATGAGCGGCATCGCGGACGAACTGTCTTTGTAGCATCATCGAATGACGCACACGGTCAAGCAAATGATTAATGGCCGTAACAAAAGGTGCGATTTCATTAGCGAGATTTTGCTGTGGCAGAGGCTGCAAGTCCTGATTGTTCTTGTTGTTTAATTGTGCAGACATTTTTTTTAAAGGTAAGAAAACTTGTCTAATCAAATAAGCGATAAGCAGGGATAAAATTGGAATCAAAATAAGCAGTGGTATTAATGTATTCAATGCACTGATTCGTGCAATTTCGTCGCGAACTTCCGTTTGCTGTGCCACCAGGCTTCGCGTTCCGTCTTCTTGTTTTTCAATCAGTAGCCGCCAGCCCACACCGTTGACTGTTTGAGTTTGTAAGCCATCAGGTAAATTATGGGGTAACCCGGGTATTTCAAATTTTTGTTGCGATGATGACGAATCCAGCCATTGCACAATGAAATCTGATTCGGGATCGACTGAGGATTTATAAATGGGTTTAGCTGGCGTGATTTGCGATATACGCTGGTCATTTACCAAGCTTGATAAGCGCCTAAGCTGTTCGTCTTGTAATTCAATGGCCTCATTAAAAGACCACCAATAGGAAAAAACACTCGCAATTAATGCCACCACTGTTACGGCGATAGAAATGCTGGCAGATAGCTGAAACTGTAAAGATTTCACGAGTGTGTTTTGTCGACCATCCATCCAAGCCCCCGGATATTTTTTATAATTGTGCTGCCAAATTTTTTTCGCAACGAATGAATGAGAAATTCGACAGCGTTGCTCTCTACCTCAGATCCCCAGTTGTAAATTTTTTCTTCTAATTCTGAGCGCGACAAAATTGCACCTGGTCGTGCGAGCAAGGCGCGAAGCAAAGCAAATTCCCGTGCTGACAAACGAATAGGTTCGCCGTTGATAACGAAAGCTTCCCGAGTTGCTGGATCCAAAGAAATACTTCCATTTGTAAGATAGTAACCTGCTGATGCGCCTTGGCGTCTCAATACTGCTCGTATGCGTGCGTTTAATTCCCCCAGCGCAAATGGTTTAATCAAATAATCATCCGCACCGGCATCCAGGCCTAAAATACGATCCTCAAGCCCGTCGCGCGCCGTAAGTATAATTACAGGTAAGAGCGAGGTGCCTTGACGTATTTTTTGTAAAACTGAAATACCATCGCGCTTTGGTAGTCCTATATCAAGCAGCATCAAATCATATTGTTGGCAAGCGATTGCCGTTAATGCAGATTCACCATCTTTTACCCAGTCAGGCGCATAGCCGGAATCCTTCAGGCTTTCAAAAACTGATTCGCCAATCATGTGGTCATCTTCAACCAGTAAAATTCGCATGGTTTTTGCCTCCGAAGATGCGCATTGATTCGCTGTGATTGTAGATCTTCTTCCAAACTATTGTTGCAGAAAATACTTAGCAGAGTCTTAGTCATTATCGTTGGGCTTATACAGCAGGAAACTGTACGGGAATCATGGAGATTTTTTAAGAGATTGGTTCATCCTGTTTTTTAAATTTATCGTCTCTATTTTTTCTTATTTAAATTTAACGATTTTCCGTATTGAACTTTAATTTCCAAGACGATTACTCCAATTCACTGGATTTAATTAAGAGTGTAGAAATCTTGTCCAAACCCCAGCCGCTATCGAATCTGCATGCGCAAATATCTTGTCTTTGTTGTTTTTGACGACGCGCATTATATTCGCGGGAAGCAGTAAAAAAGTGAAGCTAATCTTTTATAATTTTTTGACTATACTCAACCGAAGTGACTTCGATCCTTCAGGAACCTCTTATGAAAAATAAAAGCAAATTTCTCCCCTGCACAACTTTAGCTCTCATTTTTTCAACATTGCTCACGGCATGTGGCGGAGGGAACGACAAGCAAACCCAACCTCCGCTTAGCGAGCCAGAAGCATTTGTGGCTGGAACCCATCCCCGTTTTGATCCGGTCATTTCAGATATTCCTTTCAATACCGATTTAATTTTTGCCAAAGCCGGCACCACCGACGGTACTGCGGATGTTGGATCACCCTCAGACACGGTTCGCGCGACCCTTAATGGGCTGGATGGATTTTCAACCTCTGCATTTTTTGATGTCATGATTGAAGGCAGTGTGGATGCGGCGACTGTGGTGCCGATGAAAAGCGTGATTCTTTTAGAGTTGGACACGGGCGGAAAAGACGCTCTCAACCCAGCCAATATTATCGGCATTAAAGGAGCTGCGACCTTTGATACAAAAGTTGTTTCCCTGGATGGCGGTACAAATAACGCCATTAGAATCCGCCCGACCTTACCTTTGACATCCAAAGCCAAATATTTGGTCGTGTTCACCAACGATATTAAAGATTCTTCTGGTAAAGCATTAACCCGCTCCTGGACTTACAATGCGCTGCACGACACTAGCTATCCAATATTGGAAAGTTTGCTGCCGGTGCGCAATGCCGTAGTGGGTTGGGAAACCCTGGCCAGTGGATTCCTTTCTAAAGTGACCGGGCTTACCACAGCCGCAGCTACCGATAAATTGGTACTGACCTACACATTCACCACCACAGATCCGCAAGCGCCTTTGATTGCTATGGCAGCACCCCGGGCTGCGTTGGCCGCGTCGCAAATTACGGCTGGTGTAGCGTCGGCGACAGCGGTAGGGAACGTTACGGCGCTTGATATGGGCGGTTTGCTTTCAACGCCTAAGCAGCGTTCCTTAAAAATATCTGCTGCTACAGGTGTGGATATGGGGGTGCTAAGCAATGGCGCTTTAGCTGGTAACGTCGGTAAACTCTATACTGGCTTTATCAAGCTCCCCTATTACTTAACCGCCCCGGGCAGTTTGCCCTTTGGCGCATATCTGACAAAAAATTGGGCACCCGATTTAACCTTGGCTTCACAGCTTGGCGTTGCGGTTCCCAAGGACGTCGATGCGACTTCTTATAACGTCACCTACCGCTATCCTTTCGCGGCCAAAACAAGCGATGAGACGGTGCCTTTACAGGTAACTTTGCCGGAGAGTGGTTTGGTTTCCGGTTTGTCTGGCTCATTAACTTGCGGTCAGATTTTCGGTGTTAACGGCTATCCGGTTGTTATCTACATTCACGGTATTACCAGTGACCGTACCTCTGGCTTGGCGCTTGCGCATACCTTGGCAGGCCGTTGTGTGGCCACCGTCGCTATAGATTTGCCTCTGCATGGTGTCGCGGCTACTAATCCTTTCGTAGGTGTGCTTAATGTAGAAAAAGGTCAACTTATTCCTTTTGCCACACTCTACGGAACAGACGCACCTCATGAGCGTCACTTTAACGTCGCAGGCCCTGGCGGTGCACCAGCACCTATGAATTTTTCTACACCCACCGCAAGCGATGGTTCGGGAGCTCAGTTTACGAACCTTGGTTATCTGCTAAATACCCGCGATAACAATCGTCAGGCGGTAATGGATTTGCTAAATCTCAATGCAAGCTTAAAAGGTTTGGATGCCGACTTCGTTCAGGCGCAAGGTGCCAAGCTAAACCTCGGCAATGTAAATGTGGTGGGACACTCGTTGGGAGGAATTATTGGCTCAGTGTTTACCACTGTAAACCAGATCGCTATTGCCAATGATGCCAAGATCAACTTAACGTCCAATCTTAACCCGGTACGCAGCTTGGTCGCGTCGGTAGCGGGCACGCAGGTAGCGCAAATTTTGGTGAACTCAGCAACCTTTGCTCCGGTGATAAATGCCGGCTTGGCAAAGGCCGGGGTTAATATAGGTACGAGCAATTACGAAAAGTTCTTGTACGCTGCG
Source organism: Gammaproteobacteria bacterium (assembly GCA_004173475.1). GTDB lineage: Bacteria > Pseudomonadota > Gammaproteobacteria > Pseudomonadales > Cellvibrionaceae > Cellvibrio. The sequence goes on along the minus strand of SEBU01000003.1, from coordinate 480,188 downwards.
CAGACTGCAATGGATTCAGGCGATCCAGTGAACTTCGCCCAATTGCTCCCGACACTGAAAATCCCGGTGTTACTGCAACAAGTTAAGAACGATGCGGTAATTCCAAACAGTTCAGAGGTAGCACCATTGACTGGGACCCAGGCGTTTGCACGGCTGCTAGGCGCAACTCAACTTGGTTTGGGTGAAACCCAGTTAGGCTTCGACTCGGAGTCGAACACCGTGAAATCTGGGTTGGTGAAATTAAATGCAGGTGATCACGCTTCTTTATTGAAACCATCGACAGCTGCACCGCAAATAACGCCTGAAATGCAGGCCGAAATTGTTAGTTTCGTGTTGGGTAGCGGAAAGGTTGCTGTGGGGAGCCAGGCTCCCGCGAATATTGAGCAGCCCTAATACCATTTCGTTTTCATGAAATTTATAGCCCGCTGATTTGCAGCGGGCTTTTTTTTGCGCTTATTCATAAAACCTACAACGTATTCGCGAGAATTTTTTAAATTATGCAGTCAGCCTAAAGCTGCTTGTGTATGATTGCGGCTAAGGTTTTGCATGATTAATGTCTGCTTCCAAATGGCGTTATCTGCGATTAAGATTTTTTGATTGGGATTTTTTATGACACCCCGCAACTATTTATATCTACTGCGCAAATACGAAGAATATCAACCGCAAATTGATCGGTTGCTGGATTCAATTGTGACGGCACTGATGCCGCGTAAATTGGAAGCAGATGAGGCTCAGCTTCATAAAACAGTAGAACGTTTGTATAAATCCTACCCATTTGTTGAGTTGCTTTATTGTCTTGACGAAAATGGAATGCAAATTACGGTTTCCGCTGCAGCTCCCAATATTGATGACTCTAAACGCAGCGAGCCCGGCATGCGTTCGGATCGCAGTAATCGCGCTTATTACACTAAGGCAGTGAAAAACGAAAAAATATCCACGGTGACATCTCCCTACCTTTCTAACGCAACTCATCAGCTCGCTATTTCGGCAGTGCAGCGTTACATCACTGAACAAAATAAGATTGGTTTTCTTGTAATCAATTTTAATTTGGAGAAGTTGATTATTTTTTTAAACGGCGACGATTTACGTCGTCGGGTGCATCCATTTTTTCAAGCCGTCTACGCGGTGATTGGAGCTATGTTGGTGTTAATTGCAACCTTATTGCTCTATTACGGCGGTAAGGATATGTACAGTGTTGTGCAAAACCATATCAACGAACCAATCAAAATATTCGGTGCGGTTATTTTAGTAACCTTGGGCTTGGCAATATTTGATTTGGGTAAAACGATTTTGGAAGAAGAGGTTTTTCTTCACAAAGATATCCATCACGAAGGTTCTATGCGACGCACGATCAGTCGTTTCATGTCCGCAATTGTTATTGCCGTTTCAATTGAATCGCTTTTACTGATGTTTAAATCGTTACTGGGCGGAGAGGATCACTTGAATTCTGCAGTGCTTATGTTATTTGCAGCCGTATCCATGTTAGTGGGGCTTGGTGTTTATTTAAAACTGACTGACGAAAAATAATTCAAATATTTAAATCCAGTGGCTTAAAAAGAGAATTGCGGTGAGCACAAAAACCAAAAGCGCATTTGTTTGCAATGAGTGTGGTGCAGATTATAAAAAATGGCAGGGGCAATGCACTGAATGCAATGCCTGGAATTCCATTGTTGAAGTTCGTCTTGGCCCAACGCCCACTAATCGCTCTGCAAAATTTGAAGGCTACGCGGGCGGGGCTTCTGGCAATAAAGTACAAACTCTTGCAGAAATTTCCTTGGGCGATGTGCCGCGCTTTTCCAGTGGAACGAGTGAATTTGATCGTGTGCTTGGTGGCGGTTTTGTGCCGGGTTCGGTTGTTCTTATAGGCGGCAATCCAGGCGCGGGTAAGAGTACATTGTTACTGCAAACATTGTGCTTTTTAGCGAGCAATATGCCTGCGCTTTATGTAACCGGTGAAGAATCTTTGCAGCAAGTGGCGATGCGCGCGCAACGTTTGGGTTTGCCTACCGATAAATTACAAATGTTGAGCGAAACCAATGTTGAAACTATTTGCGCAACTGCACAGCAAATCGCTCCCAAAGTGCTGGTGGTGGATTCTATTCAGGTAGTGCACATGGAAGATATTTCATCCGCACCAGGTTCAGTATCACAAGTACGCGAGAGCGCTGCTTATTTAACGCGTTTCGCAAAACAAACCGGCACCGTAGTTATTTTAGTGGGACACGTTACCAAAGATGGTTCACTTGCAGGCCCGAAAGTATTGGAGCATATGATCGATTGCTCGATTTTATTGGAGGGTGATAACGACTCACGTTTTCGAACCTTGCGCGGCAATAAAAACCGGTTTGGTGCCGTAAATGAGTTGGGGGTGTTCGCCATGACCGAATTAGGCATGCGCGAAGTGAATAATCCCTCGGCAATTTTTTTGCAGCGTGCTGAAGATCCCGCGCCGGGTTCGGTGGTGATGGTGATGTGGGAGGGAACGCGACCACTACTCATTGAAATACAGGCACTGGTAGATGACAGCCATTTAGGAAATCCACGTCGTGTTGCTGTGGGTATGGATCAAAACCGATTAGCAATGTTGCTCGCAGTATTACACCGTCACGGTGGAATTATGGTGGGTGATCAGGATGTGTTTGTAAACGTGGTTGGCGGTGTGCGCGTCATGGAAACCAGTGTGGATTTAGCCGTTTTATTGGCGATAGTATCCAGCTTTCGCGATAAAATTTTACCTCAGGATTTAATGGTGTTTGGTGAGGTAGGTTTGTCTGGTGAGATTCGCCCGGTTCCGAGTGGGCAAGAGCGTATTCGCGAAGCAGCAAAGCACGGGTTTAAAAAAGCAATAGTTCCCATTGCAAACGCACCGCGTGAAAAACATTCGGGAATGGAAATTATTGCCGTGAAAAATTTACAGGAAGCTTTGGAGGCTTTATAAGTCCAACACAACTGCATCTTCGTCATTCATATTGATCAGCGTTCGCTGCTTATTTTTAATTTCCTGATAACCTTTTTTAAATGCCGGAAGGCTCATAAATAGTACCTTCAAACTGCCATCTTTTTCAGCAATTTGCAGTCCCTTTTTAATCCGCGTTGCAAGTTTTTCATTGGAAGTATGAACAAAAAAATATACAGGTGACTGATAAGCAATTAGTAATTTTTCTTCTGCCATTATCGGCAAATCTTGACGCTGCTCCAATTCTGGCCAGATCTCCTGAGCGCTTCTCATTATATAGTCGAAGCGTTTTTCAGCCAGCATTTTAAACATGGGTTCATAGGCCCATGAAGCGACAAAGGGAATGTTGTTGAGTTGAAATTTTTTCTTGTCTTGCCAGTCTGCAACAATACCTGCCTTAAACTTTTTCAAATCATCGATATTTTTAACAGCGGCAAATTTCTCTCTATCATCTTTGCGAATTAATAAAAGTCGATAGTCGCTGAGTTCGCGCAACAAATTAAATTTTATGGCGAGCATTTTGTCCTCGCGCAACACGCTTGAGGAACCCCAGATAAGATCCAAGCCGCTATTGGTTGTTAAAATGGCGCGTTGCCGCTCTGACGTGGTGCTGAATGAGTAGAACCTTACATCCAATTTTCCATGCGCAGATTCAGTTTTTGTTAGAGCCAGTTTCAACGCTTGTTCATAATAGTAATCGGGGTGTTCCGGCGTATGGCTGGCAATGTAAGGGATGGTAATAGAAGGCGTATCTTGAGTGCTGTCTTGGGCGAAAGTTTGATGATTTATACAAAGCGATAAAATCAAAAGAACAATCGCAGTTAATGATCGATAATATCTGCTGCGAGAAATAAACATAAAACCTTGCCCGTTAACGGCGTACGAAAAATTTAGATATTCAGATTGGCGAGTAATTGCTTTAATAGGCGGGCATCTTCTTCAGTGGCAGGTTCGTATTGAATTCCTAGCATATGTTCTTGTTGATGTACCAAGGTACCATTTACGTGTAGGTAAGGAAGAGCGCCCTGAAGTACTTGCATCTCAGGTATTTCCAAACGCAGTTGAATGGAATCTCCTGCACATAAATGATAATCGTCCAGCAAGGCCACTCGCGCTCCGTAATAGGATATATCAAGTACGTGCGCGGCCCACTCTTTATCTGAATTTCGCAATGCCGCAAACGCTCTTAGAGGGTAGCGCGGCGTAGTTCTGCGTTCATCATCATTCATAATCTAGTTTACCTTAATCGCGGTAAAATTATCGTGTAGATTCACCTAATAGCTCGGACAGCTCGCGTTCTGCTGCATCAGCATCGCCTAAATTTAATTCAATCAAACGTCGTAAATGGCTAATGCTATCTATATCAATAGCTACGCAAGCGAGATGAACTTGATCAACAGTCTGATGAACAACTTGGGTAGACATAGCAATGCTGGTTTGATCAGACAGGATTATTTTTACCAAGAAAGGAGTTTCGACCGGCAATTGGTAATGTCCCAGCTTATTGAGCAAAACACCCTTGAGTGAAATGTCCAATAATTGTGCTTGCCAATTATTGCTGCCTTGTGCAATTTCAACACGGGCATCAAAATCGATACGGTGAAAACGACGGCGCTCTTGACTCATAGACATTCTTTTCTGAGAAAAAATTAAGTTGTTTCCTTGAGTGTAGCTCAGCTGACTCAATTGGCCATTAGCTTGCGAATTTTACACACAATTTGCTTAGTCTGACGCTGCAAATCTATAATCGTGGCTTTAATTTCGCTGGTTCCGCATATGACAGATTTTCGAATTGGTATTGATCTCGGTGGTACTAAAACTGAGGTAATTTTGTTGAATGGCAGTAGCCAGGAAATATTTCGTACGCGAGTTCCCACGGTGCGCGATGATTATGCCGTCACCTTAAGTTGCATTGGAGCTCTCGTCGCTCAAGCTGAAGCTGCCGTGGGCCAATCTAATTTACCAGTAGGTATTGGAATTCCCGGGACTGTTTCTCGTAAGACCGGGTTGGTAAAGAATGCTAATTCTACTTGGTTAAATGGCAAACCTTTTCAGAAGGATCTATCCGCATCTTTAAATCGCAATGTCAAAATAACCAACGATGCAAATTGCCTCGCGGTTTCCGAGGCGACTGACGGTGCGGGGAAAGACTACGATTTGGTGTTTGCCGGTATTATCGGTACGGGTTGCGGCGCGGGTGTCGCATTTAAAGGCCAACCCTTGGTAGGGCCTAATGGCGTGTCGGGCGAATGGGGACATAATTCACTGCCCTGGACTCACGACGCTGAATTGGAGGCGCGACCCTGTTACTGCGGTAAATCCGGGTGCCAGGAAACATTTTTATCCGGTACCGGCTTATGTAAATCCTACGAAATGCTTACGGGCATTAAGTTAACTGGAAATGAAATTGCGCAGCGTGCTGCTAAAGAAGAGTTCAACGCGCGTAAAGTATTAGATGCTTATTTTGATCAGCTTGCGCGTGGTCTGGCAGCCGTCATTAATATAATGGATCCAGATATTATCGTACTGGGCGGAGGTGTCTCCAACATCCCGGAAATTTATACCGCTGTGCCGCAATTATTAAGTAACTATGTATTTGGTTTTGAGTGCGATACCCCTATAGTTCAAGCGGTTCACGGTGATTCTAGTGGGGTGCGCGGGGCGGCTTGGTTGAATCCTCTATAATCTTTGTCTATTGATTAAGCAACTTTAGTATCCCCTTCTATAATAGGTTCGCGCTCAGGCTGAACGGAAATATTAACTTAATGATTTTGAAATCCTATGCGCAAATTTTTTACCGCTCCGCTTCTTGCGCTTATGCTTTTCTGTTGCGCGCAATCGCCCACAGCGAATGAATTACGAGCAAAGCGAATCGTTTCAATCAACTTATGTCTGGATGCGCTACTCATCAAATTAGTTGAGCCAGCCCGTGTTGACTCACTTTATTATTTATCTGCGAATCCGCAATTTTCGTCGGTTGCAGAACAAGCCAAAACTTATAATTTAAATCACGGGCTCGCGGAAGATATAGTTCCTCGCAATCCCGACTTAATATTGGCGGGCGAGTATTCTTCACTGGAGTTGCGAACTTTATTAAAGCAATTGGGCTTCCGAGTAGAAGTTTTGCCTCTGCCACGTAATCTTGACGATATATCTACACACATTCGTCGCTTCGGCTCATTGGTTGATCGCGCTGCGGAAGCAGAAATAATGGCGCGGGCCATGGAGCAAAAATTAACGCAGCTGGATGCGCTTCAAAAAACCTCAACATCTATTCGCGGATTCTGGTATTCCTCAAACGGCGTTGTGGTGGGTGCTGAAACACTTGAAAATGAATTAATGACGCGCGCAGGTTTTCATAATATTGCGCTCGATAAAAATATTAGTGGCTTCAAACAAATCGATTTGGAAGAGCTTATTCTTGCGCAGCCTAAAGTGTTGATTATTGAAACCTCGGATGTTCAGGCGTTTTCGTTGGCTCAGGAATATATCCAACACCCAGCGTTGCGCAGCAATGATGTAAAAATAATTCGTTTACCCACAACACTTTCTTGCATCGCGCCTGTTGCGGTAGATGCTATCGAAAATCTTATACAACAGCGCAAGCGCTTGTCTAATTAACGCAAGGAATTATTGTGCTAAAAATATCTTTTCCTCTTTTAATTGCAACTCTCGCTATTTCTGTGGTGGCCACATTTATTTTTTCCCTGTCTATGGGTAATGCTTCCATTTCAGTTTTTCAGGCAATTAAAGATTTATTTAACTCAACGGCGTCTTTACATCAAACCGTGGTTTGGGAAATTCGATTGCCGCGCGTAACACTTGCAGTATTGGTTGGCGCTACCTTGGGTATTGCCGGTGCCGCTATGCAGGGTTTTTTGCGCAATCCGCTCGCGGAGCCGGGAATTCTCGGTGTATCAAGCGGTGCAGCCTTGGGCGCTGTTATTGTTTTGTATTTCGGTTTATCGGCTGCTGCCTGGTATTGGTTGCCATGCGCAGCAATCTTAGGTGCATTAACTGCGCTCATCTTGGTGTATTTATTAGCTGGTTTTCGCAGCAGCGTGCTCTCGCTCATTCTGGCTGGTGTAGCGATCAATGCTATAGCGGGAGGTATGATTGCGGTTGCGTTAAATTTCGCCCCGAGTTTGTATGCAATGCAAGAAATTGTATTCTGGCTGATGGGTTCACTTGCAAATCGCAATGTCCATCACGTGTATATAGCCGCGCCTTTTGTCGCAGTTGGTTGGGTTCTGTTATTCAGCCGTTATCGCTTTTTAAACGCGTTAAGCCTCGGTGAGGAAACAGCGGAGTCTTTAGGTTTTAACCCGCAACGTGAAAGAAATTTTCTTTTAATTGGTCTCGCATTGTGTGTGGGTGCTGCGGTTGCAGTGAGTGGAAGTATAGGTTTTGTTGGGCTAGTGGTTCCGCACTTGCTGCGTCCATTGGTTGGTTACAACCCCGGCCGTTTACTCCTAGCGAGCGCGCTTGGCGGTGCGCTTCTCGTGTTAGGTGCGGATATTTTGGTTCGTCAGCTAGACGTCGCACGTGAATTAAAACTAGGTATAGTGACGTCGTTGGTAGGCGGCCCCTTCTTTTTAATGTTGATTTTGAAAACACGTTCGCGTTGGGCGTAATTGCGAGAATGCCTATGAAGAAAAATAATTCAGAGAGTTTCAAATGCAACTATTAAACGCCAGAAATGTGTCGTTAAATCTTGGCAAAAAATCTGTTGTCGAAAAAATGGATATGCATATCAACCAAGGTGAATTCGTGGGTTTGATCGGGCCCAACGGCGCAGGTAAAAGTTCGCTATTGCGTATGCTCGCAGGTTTGGTGAAACCTAAAAGTGGTGATATCTCTTTAACGCCGCAGGAAGAAAGTGCACCCATTAACTTAATCGCCCCCCAAACACGCGCGCGTTTTATGGCATATCTGGCACAACATGAATCTCCGGCTTGGCCTTTAAGTGTTAAAAATTTGGTTTCGCTGGGGAGGTCACCATGGAATTCCTCAGTGCGCACAAATGAGCAGGACGAAAGAGCTGTTATCTCTGCATTAAATATGACAGATGTTGCAGCTTTAGCCGAGAGACCAGTCACTGAATTATCCGGTGGTGAATTGCAGCGAGTATTATTGGCGCGAGTCTTTGCCGGTAATCCAAAATTAATTATCGCCGATGAGCCTATAGTTGCATTGGATGTGTATCATCAATTGCACATCATGGAATTACTGCAATCTCACGCAAAACAGGGCGGAGCGGTTATCGCGGCATTGCATGATTTGGGTTTAGCGTCGCGCTTTTGTTCAAGGTTAGTATTGATGAATCATGGGCAGCTCGTTGCAGAAGGCGATCCCGTTAAAGTGCTAACGCCTGAAAACTTAGCGCGGGTCTATGGCATTAACGCATATGTAGATTGCCGTGACGACGGTGTGGTAATTATTCCAATAAAACGAGTGCAATCATGAGAGCCACACTTCTGCGACGTTTAATTAATAGTTGGCCGCCGTTATTTTTTAATTCCATTAGTGCAACGTACATTAGCGATGACTATCGTGAAATTCATGTCAGGCTAAATTTACGTTGGTACAACCGCAACAACGTGCGTACACAGTTTGGTGGAAATTTATTTGCCATGACCGATCCGTGGTACATGCTTATGATTATGGAAAATCTTGGCAAGGATTATTTTGTATGGGATAAGAAAGCCAGCATCGAATTTATTGCTCCAGGTCGCAGTGCAGTTACCGCAAAATTTATTCTCACCGAAAAAAAAATTGCAGAAATTCGCGCTGCTACCGCCAATGGTGAAAAATATTTTCCAGAATTTACTGTGGACATTCATAACGCCAATCAGGAGTTAGTGGCGCGCGTTCACCGCACTGTATATGTGAAACGCAAACCGACTAAGCGATAATCATTCTTCTGTACAGATTTCCCCTTGACTCAACTCACGCAACCCCATAACCTGCGCGCCGAGGTGTTTGACGTGCCAATTGTTGTTTCGGTAGTAGATTCAACAAGGCAAGGGTCAAATTAAATGGGAAGTTTGGTGAACAATATAACCTTGTAAAGCCAACACTGCCCCCGCAACGGTAAATGATTCTTGAAATACAGAGCATAAGTCCGATACCAGCCTCAACACTTATATTCACGATGTCGCGGAGGGCAACATCGGTGGAAATTCTGTTTTGAGGACTTCACAGCCTCGCGCATTATTCCGCTTTCCCTCCCTCATCTTTTTTAGATTGAGGAAATTTATGTCCACCAAGTCTTTCACCTTAACCCGTCTCAGCGCTGCTATTTTATCACTATCTTTTGCCAATACTGTTTTGGCTGTAGATGAAAAAATCGAAACTGTTTATGTCAGCGCGACTCGAAGCGAAACAGCGCAAATGCCTATCGCAACGCAAATTAAAGTAATCACAGCTGAAGACATTCGCGTTAGCGGTGCGAAATTAATTTCGGAAGTTTTACGTACGCAAGCCGGTATCCAATTAACAGATTCTGATGGTAGTGGTGCTAGAAGTGTCACGGCGTCCATGCGTGGATTATCGGGAACTAATAACGTATTGGTGTTAGTTGACGGACGTAAACTTAACAACCCCAGTCTCGCAAGCCCGTCGTTAAGCACTGTGTCGCTCAAAGATGTGGAGCGTATTGAAATTGTACAAGGTAGTGCCGGCGTACTATATGGTGATCAGGCGGTGGGCGGTGTGATCAATGTTATTACCCGCCAGGCAGTTACGGGTGAATTGCACGGCTCTGTAAGTGCGACTCGTGGTACTGGAAATTTAGAGGATTATACCGCTAGCGTTCGCCAGGGATTCGAAAATGGAATTTCCTATTCAATATCCGGCCAAAAACGTAACGCCGATAATTTTCGCGATAATAATGAATCTTCACAGGAAAATGTTTTAGCAAATCTGCGTTACAATTTTTCAAGGGGATTTGTATTTGTTGAAGGCCAGAAAATTGAAGATGACTTAAATCTCGCTGGTTATTTATTAGACTCAGAAGCTGCTGTTAATTCGCGTAAAGCACGTACCCCCGATGACTATGCCAATCAGGACACTGATTTGGCACGCGCAGGTGGTGAAATTGACATCACTGAAAATTGGCAATTCCTTGCTGAATATGCAGATCGCGATGAAGACACGTCGTCTTTTTATGGTTACGGTGATCCAACACTCGGCAATATGCGTGTAAAAAATGCCAGCCCCCGTGTGATCGGAAATATTCCAACAGATCAGGGTTCTGCAGTAATTACACTGGGTTACGATAATGTAGCAGCGCGTTACAAAGTTGTTGATTGGGGAATTGATAATGAGCAAGACATGGATGCCTATTACGCACAAGTGATTTATCCATTCACGAAAGATTTCGCGGTTACCATTGGCGCGCGCCAATCATCGGTGGATGATGAAAATCACATAACGGACACACAACACAGTGATGATCTCAATGCGAAAGAGTTGGGTTTGAGCTACCAAATAGATTCCGGGTGGAGAACCTTTGCTCGTTTTGCCGAGGGATTCAGGTTCGCAAATGCTGATGAAAACGGTTTGCTTTTGCCTGGCGTGAGTTTTCTTAAACCACAGACGAGTCGGACGGGTGAAGCAGGTTTTGAATGGGATAGTGAAGAGTTTTCTTCTCAAATCACATTTTATAAAATCAAGCTCGATGACGAGCTGATGTATGATGCGGTAATTCCGAATGTAGAATCGTTCAGCAAATTTGGCGCAAATATTAATCTTGATCAGTCGGAGCGTAAAGGTTGGGTGTTTGATAGTGAGTTAACACTGAGCTCGCAAATTGCATTTCATGCGAATTACACTTATACCGACGCCGAGTTAACATCAGGAAGTTTTGTTGGTAATCAGGTTCCTTATGTTGCAAAAAATGTAGGAAACATCGCTGCAATATTCTCATTTACTCCTGAGCTAATTTTTACCTTGGATGCAACATATACTGGCTCACGTTATCGCTCGGGTGACCAGCTTAATGCCCATGAAAAAACGGATCCGACAACTATTTTAAACGCAAATATATTGTGGCAAATTCAAGGCCTGGATTTGAATGCGAGAGTACGTAATATTACCAATGAAATGTACGCGGGTCTTCAAGGCTACTCGCCCACGGCCGGTAATTATCAGTACCCACAACCAGGCCGAAATTACGACGTGAGTATAAGCTACCGTTTCTAGGTTTATGGTTTAAACTGGGTGGATTTCCACCCAGATTTTTGAGGATTTTTTATGCCCGACGAAAAAGTGATGACTGACGAAAAATCGCAACGTCACCAAGAGCGTATGCAACAGCGCAAAGAAATTGTGGACGCAAAAATTGCCAAGGCCACCGAAGAACGTGGAGTGGTTATTGTATTGACAGGCGATGGGAAAGGTAAAAGTAGTTCTGGTTTTGGTACTGCTTTGCGCTGTTTAGGTCATGGATACAAAGTTGCGATTGTGCAATTTATAAAAGGCACTTGGGAGTGCGGCGAGAAAAACTTTTTAACAGAAAGTCTTTTTCGTGGCGAGAATGCCAAGCTTGAATATTTTGTTATGGGCACCGGTTTTACCTGGGAAACTCAAAATGCTGAGTTAGATAGAGCCGCGGCGGAAAAAGTCTGGGCAGAGTGCGAACACGTATTTAGTGATCCAGAAATTCATTTGGTCTTGTTGGACGAAATAACCTATATGCTTAACTTCAAATATCTGGATAAAGAAAAAGTTGTTGAAGCCATTAAAAATCGTCCGATTAATCAAAACGTGATTATAACTGGTCGTGGCGCTAAAAAATATTTGGAAGACCTGGCAGATACTTTTAGCGAAGTGAAAGCAATTAAACATGCTTTTGATGAAGGTGTGAAAGCGCAGAAAGGTATTGAGTGGTAATTGAATTTTAATTTTTAAAGTACGGTACCAATCCAACGAATCACAGGTTTTGCATCGGCGTAATCGCCAATCTCAATATAAGTGTGGGAGCAAAGATCTATGTGCAATTGTTGGAACAGAGCGCTCGAGACAGGGATATCGAGTATGTCGGCGATAACGATTCGAATAGTTCCACCGTGGCAGAGGATTAATGTGTGTTCGCAGGTTTGTTGCGCCTGAATTGCGCGCCACGCATTACGCACTCGGTCAGCAAATTTCTGTAAGTTTTCTCCATTAGGTGGAGATTGGCTTAGCGGTGACTGCCAAAAAGCCTCCAGTGCAGGCCATTCACTTTTAAGCGAATTAAAATCTTTTCCGTCCCAGTCGCCAAAATCACATTCTTGTAAATCGGCATTCATTTCTACCGGGAGTAAATGATGCCTGGAAAATTCTTCCGCAACTAAAGCGCAGCGCTTTAGCGGTGAGCTAATAATATAATCGATGGCATTTTCGTGGTGCAGATGATCCAGACTAACCAGCAGATCCTGCTGCGCATGAGCATTCATTTCAATATCTGTTTTTCCATAAAGCGCAGCCGGCCCCTTAACTTTGCCATGACGAATAAAGCTGAAGCGACGATTATTCATATGTGATTGTCGGTTAATTTATTTAAGTGCGAGAGGCAAGCCCGCGACCATGAACCTAACCTTATCCGCTAGTTTTGCTATTTGCTGGTTTAGGCGACCAGCTTCGTCAACAAACTGCCGGGTAATTTCACCGAGCGGAATAATTCCCAAGCCTACTTCATTAGCGACAAAAATAACATGAGCTTTAGCATCTACAACGCTATCTGAGAGAGATAAAAATAACTGCGAAAAGTCTTGGGTAGGATTTTCGTAAATTTGATTGTTAACCCACATGGTCAAGCAATCAACCAATATCGTTTGTTCTTTTTTTGCCTCAACGCTTAATAATTGCGGAAGCGCTAGAGGACATTCATGTAGGGTCCATTGTGCTGGGCGACGCGCCTGATGATGAAGAATGCGCTCTTCCATTTCTTTATCAAATGCTAGCGCCGTTGCAACATAACAAACCGCTTCTCCATCCTGACTCGCAAGCTCTTCGGCATACCGTGATTTTCCTGAGCGTGCTCCGCCGATAATAAGTGATACGCTCATATCAAATGTCTAGTCCAATGAGTAATAAATAGATACACAACTCCGTAATTTGCTGGCTTGCACCAAGGCAATCTCCCGTAACTCCACCAAGCTGTTTGTTAAAAAAATATTGGAAAATACAACGAAGAAACATGAGCATTATCAAAAGGAAAAGTAAAACTTTTGCGGAGAGTAAGAATACAATCGGCAGGCAGCTAAATAACAGAACAAATTTATCGAGTCGGGATTGTGCTTTGGCTTGTGGTTTTGCTTTTTCTGTTTGAGGATTACTCACAATCTCCATAGTAAATAATAAGGAGCAGGCAAGGGTGCGCGACAATGCGTAGGCGATAGGTATCGCGATTAATAGATTGTTAGATTCCTGCAATAAAATGAACTTTCCACCAAGTGCCATCACAAGCGCGCATGCACCGTAAGTCCCGATACGGCTGTCCTTCATGATGGTCAATTTTTTCTCGCGGGTGAACGCGCCGCCCAAGCCATCTGCGGTATCGGCCAAACCGTCTTCGTGAAACGCACCTGTTAATAAAAGACTTACAAACATGCAAAGCCAGATGCTGATAACTTCGGAAAAAAAATGCGAGCTTACATAAAAGACAGCAACTACCATACAGCCCAGGAGCCAACCGACAAGGGTAAAATAACGGCTGGCATGATTGAGATTTTCAGCGGTGTAGTTCACCCATCCCGGCATAGGAATACGGCTGAAATAGCCCAGTGCTAAAAAAAATAAATTAGCTTCGCGATTTATAGCTCGCAACATCACAGGTCAATACCCGCATTGCTAAAGCTGGCCATATCGTTGTAGAAACTCTCTGCTGCTTTAAGCAGGGGAAGCGCTAAGGCAGCGCCTGTTCCTTCACCTAAACGTAAACCTAAATTTAATAAAGGCTTGGCATCTAATGTTTGCAATAAAAGTTGGTGGCCTTTTTCGTGTGACTGGTGTGCGAATATCATATATTCGCAAGCATGCGGGTTGAACTGTGTTGCGAGTAGCGCTGCGGCAGATGCAATAAATCCGTCCACAAGAATTATTTTTTCTGCTTGTGCAGTTGCAAGCATAGCGCCGCACATTTGCCCAATTTCAAATCCGCCAATTTCGCTGAGTAACTCCAGTGGCGAGTTAGATTTGCTGGGTAGACGTAATAAAGCATTCGTGATGAGGTTGTTTTTCTTTTCAAGCTGCGCATCGCTAATCCCCGTTCCTCTACCGGTGCATTCATCGATAGGCGTTTTTGTGATAGCTGCAAGTAACGCGGCGGCAGAGGTGGAGTTACCAATTCCCATTTCACCAAAAGCAAGCGTATTGAAGCCTTCACCAATAAATTTTTCAGCGAGCGAAGCTCCCAAATGTATACATTGCTCCGCCTCTGTCATGCTCATGGCGGGTTCGACGGAGAAGTTCTTCGTACCAGCTGCAATGCGTTGATTTATTAGGCCTGCGGGTTGAGGGCTTATTTCATACTTTATGCCAGCGTCTACTACGAAAAAAGGCAAGTTTTGAATTCGACAGAAGCAATTAATCGCTGCACCGCCGATTAAAAAATTCAGGACCATTTTTTGTGTAACCATACTGTCGGCGATGCTTACGCCTTCGTCTGAAATGCCATGGTCTGCAGCGAAAATAATCATCGCGGCATTAATTGAAATTTTCTCGGATTTTTGAATGAGCGAAATTTTAGTAGCGATATTTTCCAGCTCGCCCAATGCGCCAGGGGGTTTTGTTTTTTGATTAATGATTTTCGTAACAGAAACAATGTTGCTTTTATCAAGCGGTTTAATATCCCATAAGCGATGCATATTTTTTTCCGTTATCATAGACCGACTAAAGTTTGGTATCGCAAGCTTGAACGTCACGATGCATGTAGCCATGCGATTTTTTAGATTAGTGAGTTTAACGAATTATTCGGGTTTCGTAAAAAAATATGTCAATGACAATCATGATTCAGGGCACGACATCAGATGCAGGTAAAACTACATTAGTTGCGGCGCTTTGCCGGATTTTAAAAAGACGCGGTGTGTCGGTCGCACCCTTCAAGCCACAAAATATGGCTTTAAATTCAGCAGTGACTGAAGATGGCGGCGAGATAGGGCGCGCTCAGGCGTTGCAAGCGCAAGCTGCAGGTTTAAAGCCTCATACGGATATGAATCCAATATTGATTAAACCCACGAGTGATACCAAAGCACAGATCATTATTCACGGAAAAGCTGTGAGCGGTATGGAAGCCGCGGTTTATCATGATTATAAATCTCACGCGATGGTTGCGGTGCTGGAATCGTACTATCGTTTAAAAGATCAATATGATGTCATTATTGTTGAGGGCGCCGGTAGCCCGGCAGAAATTAATCTACGCGACCGCGATATAGCCAATATGGGCTTTGCTGAAGCGGTGGATTGCCCGGTAATTATTATCGCGGACATTGATCGCGGTGGTGTGTTCGCACATATTGTAGGCACCTTGGACTTGTTAAGCGAATCGGAACAGAAGCGGGTGATAGGTTTTGTAATAAACCGTTTTCGGGGTGATATTAATTTATTGCAATCTGGCCTTGATTGGCTTGATCAAAAAACTGGCAAGCCGGTGTTGGGGGTAGTTCCTTATGTGCAAGGGCTGCGACTTGATGCAGAAGATGCGCTGGAAAAACACACGCAAAAAAATCCTCACGCAAAAATTCGAGTTTCGGTATTAGTGTTGCCAAGAATTTCTAATCATAATGATTTTGATTCGCTACGCTTTAATACTGACGTTGAATTCACTTGGGTCGGACCGGAACATAATATTCCTGCATGCGACCTTATTATTATTCCGGGCAGTAAAAATGTATGTGCTGATCTGCAATTTTTGCGTGAGCAAGGTTGGGACAAAGCTATAGCCAAACATTTACGCTATGGCGGTAAGCTTATAGGAATATGCGGTGGCTTTCAGATTTTAGGAGAAGTTATCTCTGACCCCGACGAAATTGAAAGTCGATTAGTTGAGGTTAAAGGATTGGGTTACTTTTCGATGAATACTCGTCTCTTTCCTGAAAAAATCCTAAGACAACAATGCGGCACCTTGTGGGACAAGATCACGCAAGTTAACGGATATGAGATTCACTGCGGTGTGAGCGAGGGTGACGCGCTCAAAAATCCGGCGGTCTATTTTAATTCGGGGATAGCGGACGGTGCTATCAGTGATGATGGACAAATACTGGGAACTTATTTACATGGATTGTTTGATTTACCCGAAGCATCAAAAATGCTATTGCAATGGTGTGGTATTGAAAATATACAAACCGATAACTTGAATGATGTTCGTGAAAAAGCACTCAATGATTTGGCTGATGAAGTTGAACGAGCAATGAAATTAGATTGGCTTTTATAATCGCTTCGAGATGATCGCGTCCGTGCGCATCAACAACTTAATAAATGGTTAACTTAATAGGCGGCGATCCTAATAGTTAAGGATCGTAATTATAGCGATCTGCGCAATTAAGAAGTAACTGATAATAAAGTATCGGACTAATTACTTATTAAGTTTTACCACCATCAAACTGCCTTCAAATTTTTTCGGTTCCAATGCGTACCACATTAACAAATCTGTAGGCCAACGTTTTTCGCATTTTTCAATCAGTGTTAAAAACGGGCTGCGCCCTGGATCAGCCAGAACTACTTTTTTAACGCCTGCCTGCGATGCGCGTTTGAGCATAGCGAACCATTCGTCGGCAAGTTCGTCCCAAAAGCAAATATCGCCACCTACAATAATGTCGAAGTTTTCTAAATCGTTTTTCTTCATGTCCTTCATTGCGCAGGTTAGCTTTGAAACTTTTACATCATTGAATTCAGCTTGTGCATCAAGAAAAGCAAATACGTCTTCGTCTACATCCATGCCAGTGACTTTGCAGCCTTTACTAGCAAAGAAAATTGAAGTTGGACCCCAGCCGCAACCTACATCTAAAACACATGTTTTTTTTGCAGGTGGATTTTGCGTAAAATAATCCATGAGCAAATAACTGGAATCCCAATGACGGTCACCGTGTACGCTTGGCGTTACTTGTTTTTTGATCTGTTTTATTTTTGCGTGTTTTTCTGTGAACAGCCATACACCGTAAGCGCCGAGTGTATTTTTTTCAGGGGGAGCAATGAGTTCAGGCACAATAAATCCTTCGCTGAGATCGAGTGTATGAGTGTTAAAGTAGAGTTCGTGCTAATAGTTGTAATGCAATATTTATGCAAATACATTAGTAGATGTCAGGAACAAACATTTCCGCAGGCACAGGGCGCCTTGCGTAGTCCTTGTGATATTCGCGTTCCGGTAAATCGATCATAGGCCGCTTGATTTCTTCGTAAGGCATTTGGTTAAGTAAATGATGGATGCAATTTAGTCGTGCTTTTTTCTTATCCACCGCTTCAACGACCCACCACGGTGCTTCTTCAATATGAGTTCGCTCCAACATCACCTCTTTTGCTTTCGTGTAAAGTTCCCAACGCCTGCGCGACTCTAAATCCATTGGGCTTAATTTCCATTGCTTTAGCGGATCGTGAATTCTACCCAGGAAGCGTAAATTTTGTTCTTCGTCTGAAATTGAAAACCAGTATTTAATCACTTGAATTCCTGAGCGAACCAACATGCGTTCAAAGTCAGGTACCGAACGAAAAAACTCTTCGTATTGTTGGTCATTACAAAACCCCATCACGCGTTCAACACCCGCGCGGTTGTACCAGCTGCGGTCGAACAATACTATTTCACCTGCTGCGGGTAAGTGCGATACATAACGTTGAAAATACCATTGCGTTCGCTCGCGTTCGTTCGGTGCGGGTAGGGCAGCAACGCGACAAATACGTGGATTGAGACGTTGAGTAATACGTTTGATTACCCCACCTTTTCCCGCCGCGTCGCGCCCCTCAAAAATCACTACAACTTTGTGACCAGTGCTTGCAACCCAATCTTGTAATTTTACTAGCTCGCCTTGCAAACGAAATAACTCGCGAAAATAAAGTCGACGATATTCTCTGCGTTCTTCAGAATAATATTCTGATTCGCCCGCGTCATCGAGAGATTCCACCGCACCGATTCGCTCAAAAATGCGGTCCTCAAATTCCAGCTCAAGCTCTTCATCGTAGCTATCGAGAAAATCATTGTGAACTCGTTGAACGAGTTCTGCATCTATAACGCTCATAATAAAACCGTTTGGGTAGGGTGACGCCTAAATTGTATTTATGAATTGTTACATTTAGATAACATAGCGCGTCGTTACGGGTTTCCGTCGCAATTTAATTTCAGGCAAAAAAAATGCACAACCACTCTCGTAGTTGTGCATTTTTTTGAGGCAGCTTCAGTTAGCTTTTGGCTGCGGCTGCCATACCAGCTTGCATTACGGTGGCCATGTTATCAAAGAAACCTTCCCATGCGCGGCGATGTTCGTCTGTGAAGGAATCGCCTGCGCGAAGGGCAATAGTATCTATCAAAATATTTCTCATAGCGCCAAAATAGGCCTGCTTAACTTGGTAGTGTTGATGGCGAACACCGGACGCCCGCAGTAGCAGTAATAAATGTTTCGGGTTGTGAATGAGTACCACGGTTTCAGCGAGTGTGTGAGTCAGGCGGCCTTTCTGCTCGGTCATATCGCCCGAAAATAATTCAATAACTGCCGGCGCCGCCGCAAATAAATTTTGATAAAAATCAGTAGCGAAATCTCCAGGTGCTTCAATTGCAGCACGCCAACCGGATTCAATAAGCACCGCTGCGTCAGGGTTAATATCCATCAACCATTTTTCTGCTGCAGTAAGCTGAGCTTTTGTAGGCGGACGTGATGTGGGAGCTTTGGTCATGAAGGGACTCATCCTTACGGGCTTTGGTTTGAGCTTTACTCAGTATTAATTTTTTTGCAGTATACCTGCAATTTCCCCATGAATTGCTAGCGATCTTTACGTCGTGGGCTCAGAATGGAGCGGTTTAATTGCCTTTATGAGTTCCCCAATTTTGTTTCGCTGGCTTGACTCTGAACTCGAGCTGCAGGCTTCGATGTGAATGGAGTGTTTGTGAATAAAACCAAATATCAAGCGCTTGCTGATGAATTTTCGCTGGCAATAGGTTCGGGGAAATTATCACCTAACGCGCGCTTGCCGTCGGTGCGTGAGCTCATGCAACAACATCAGCTCAGCTTGGCAACTGTCACGACTGCATTGCGTACGCTAGAACAGCAGGGCTTAATTGAGCCGCGCGATAAATCCGGCTATTTCGTAAAACCTAAAGCCAATCAAGCACAAGCTAGCGATACGAAAACTAATCTGAAAGCGGCTCGTGCAATATCAGATGTTGTTCATTCAACCTCAATCGCGCAAAAAATTGAAAGTACGTCGAAGACATTTCCGGTATTGCGCAACTGGGCTCCCGCTGAAGATTTGTTTCCGGGGCAACGCTGGCAAAGTTTGTTGGGGAGCGTTATTCGTCGGCATCCGTTTTTACCGACTCGTCCGGCACGCGGTTATGGACATCCGCAATTGCGTGGTGAGCTTGCTCGTCGCAGCGCTGAGAATGGTTGCTTCTTGAGAGAAGACGAGTTGATCGTTACCCAGGGCGCGACAGAAGCTTTGTTGCTTGCCCTGCGCGCCACGACCGAGGCGGGTGATCGTGTGCTGGTTCAAGCACCGGTCAGCGAACTGTTTAGCCGTTTGCTCGAAACGCTTTCACTGGTGCCGGTTGAAATTAACAGTAACGTTGATCAAGCCAGTTTTATCGCGGAACTTGAAGGAGTTTTGGACGCTGATAATCCACCCGGTGTCATGTTGCTGGTAGTAAATTATCATTTCCCGTCTGGCGCGCTCATGCCCTTGACTACTAAGCGCCACCTAATAAGGCTCGCGGAAAAATATGCGTTGACGATTATCGAGGATGATGTGTACGGCGATCTACAGCATGATGGCTCGCGCCCGCTTACATTGAAATCGTTTGATATGAAGGGCAATGTAATTTACGTGAACTCCTGTTCCAAATCCCTGGCCCCTGGTTTGCGGATAGGTTGGTTGGCTGCGGGCAAATGGCGCGAACGAATTGAGTATCTGAAGAGTGCTTCCGCCAGTAGCGTTAACGAATTATCGCAATTGGTATTGGCTGAGTTTCTTGCACAAGGCAGTCATGTTCCGCATTTGCGTAAGTTTCGTAAATTACTAAAAAGCCGAGCCGAGGAGTACTTGGCAATATTAAGACCTGCGTTGGGTAACGCCGTGGAATTAAAAGATGTGCCTGGCGGCTATAGCTATTGGTTACCCTTGCCCGAGGCGGTTAGTGCTGAGGATATTCTGCAAAAAATTAATTTATTTTGGCCCTTATTAAACTCAATCGGGCCATCTATTACATCGGTTGATACTCCGCAAGTAGCCATTGTTTCCCATGGTTTGTGCATCAACACTTCTATTCCCCTGACTGATCCATTACGTCAATCGCTTACTGCTTTCTGTTTTTATCTGCGTGGGTTGTATTAATTTTCTACTGACCTGCGCAGGCCGGCGTAGGTGATTTTCTATCGCTGTATCTATTCACTTCGTGTGCGTCTGTATCTATCTGCATACCCTAACCTCCCTCACAATGGCTCCCATATTAGCGGTGACGCAATATAGGAATAGCAAATCTGTTTTAAATGGATCTCGTTTCAATCATCACTTCAATTAGATTGTTATTCAGTTTTATAACAAATGTTTAATTGACTGTATCTATTCCAAATGCCATCGCTTGTATCTATTTGTGTTAGGAAGTTTGAATCACAATGAATTTCACATTTAGCGATTTATTTTTTAACAACTAGTCAGGTCAAGGAGTTCTTAATGAAGATCAGGATTTTAAAAATGTTGTGTGGTTACGATCAACCATTACCAACCTATTCGTTAACGCGTTTATTTGCCATGACTTGTTTTTTGGTGTTTTCATCTTATGCAAATGCAGGTGCCTTAACGTTTATGACTGAAACAGCCACTTCTATTTCCAAGACAGGCTTCGTAGCCTTGTTAGGTTTTGGTTTGTGCAGTTTGGTAATCGTACGTCGTCGTAAACAATGGATTCCAGTTGTGAATGAAGTAAACCTTACTCGCGGATGAGGTAGCTTATGTGCTAATGATTTTTTCCGTGAAACCGTAAAATCTGACATTCATGATGAGTGCAGAACAATCAATTTAACTAATGAAAGGAAATTTTATGTCGATTGCAAAAATAGTTTTTATCTGTGCTGCCTTAACAAGCGCGCAATTAGCGAGTGCTAAAGTGGTTGGCAACACTATTAGTCACAATCCACCGACCTGTAAAACCATCTGTAATAGTGTTCCGCCGGATCCTTACGGTGTTTTAAACGGACAGGACGTGCCGCCGGATCCTTACGCTGTGATAAGACATAATCCGCCAACGTATTAAGGATAATTTTTATTCAAGGATGATGTAAAAACGAGCCGTTCACAGTGAGCGGCTCGTCTTGAAAAAGTATAGCAAATCATCAGGATTAATTTCCTATTGGAGCGGTAAATGAATCTTACTAAAATAAATTTGATTCGTGAAAGTTTTGCGCTAGTGCTTCCTGCTAGTGGTGAAGTTGGCTTATTGTTTTATCGTAATTTATTTACGCTTGACCCGGCGTTGGAACCCATGTTTCCGAAAGATCTTACGCAACAGTCAGCGAAGCTCATGCAGATGTTGGCCGCCGCAGTTAATTTATTGGACAAGCTGGACGATTTGGTTCCGGTGGTTCAGCAACTTGCAAAACGCCACGTTCATTACGGCGTAAAACCAGCCCACTATAAAACGGTGGGCGATGCATTAATGAATACTTTGCAACAAGGATTGGGCGATGCTTTGAGTGTTGAGGCTTTTACGGCATGGAAAGAAGTTTACGCACTTTTATCGGAGACGATGATAACGGCGGCTTACCCTGAAGTTGAAATGGCTTGACAGAAATCTTGATAAAATTTCAAAAAAAAACGCAACACAGTTTTGCATTGCGCTTTTTGATTCAGCAAATTTTATGCTTTAAGCGGTTTGTACTTCATACGTTTCGGTTGAGAATCAGCGCCTTTACGTTTTACCAAATCTTCGTGGTATTCGGTGTAATTACCTTCGAAGAATTGGATATCTGATTCGCCTTCGTAAGCAAGGATATGCGTAGCGATACGATCAAGGAACCATCGATCATGCGAGATCACCAACACGCAGCCAGGGAAGGCCAGGATGGCATCTTCCAGTGCGCGCAAGGTTTCAATGTCGAGGTCGTTTGACGGTTCGTCAAGCAGCAAAACGTTTGCGCCTTGCTTCAGGGTATTCGCCAAATGCAAACGTCCACGTTCACCACCGGACAATTCGCCAACACGTTTTTGTTGATCGCCACCTTTAAAGTTGAAGCGGCCTAAATAGGAGCGCGAGCTAACTTCGTAGTTTCCGATTTTCAAAATGTCAGCGCCGCCAGAAACAGCTTCCCAGACAGAGTGTTTATCGTCGAGATTTTCGCGGCTCTGTTCTACATAAGCGACTTTTACAGTATCACCAATAGTAATGGTGCCGCTATCCGGTTTTTCGGTACCGGAAATCATGCGGAAGAGGGTGGATTTACCCGCGCCGTTTCCGCCTACGATTCCGACCACAGCGCCTTTTGGAATGCTGAGTGACAAGTTATCAATCAACAAACGGTCGCCGTAACCTTTGCTCACATTTTCCAATACGATGACTTTATCGCCCAAACGCTCGCCTGGCGGAATGTAAATTTCGTTGGTCTCGTTACGAGCCTGGAATTCTTGCGATTGCAATTCGTCGAAGCGAGCGATACGCGCTTTGCTCTTAGCTTGGCGGCCTTTCGGGTTTTGACGCACCCATTCTAATTCGGTTTTCAAAGCTTTTTGATGCGCGGCTTCAGAGCGAGCTTCTTGTTCTAAACGGGCATCTTTCTGTTCCAGCCAACTGGTGTAGTTGCCTTCATAGGGAATACCGTGCCCACGGTCGAGTTCGAGAATCCACCCAGCCGCGTTATCAAGGAAGTAGCGGTCGTGCGTAATAGCTACGACAGTACCGGAAAAATTATGAAGAAATTGTTCCAACCAATAAACGGATTCAGCATCCAAATGGTTAGTAGGTTCGTCGAGCAATAACATGTCAGGACGAGATAACAGCAAACGGCAAAGCGCAACACGTCGGCGCTCACCACCAGAGAGCACGGTGACATCTGCATCCCATGGTGGTAGGCGCAGGGCGTCAGCTGCGACATCTAATGTGTGTTGTAAATTGTGTGCGTCCCACGCTTGAATTACGTCTTCACATTTTGCTTGCTTCTTGGCGAGCGCATCGAAGTCTGCATCGGGCTCAGCGTAGTCAGCATAAATTTGATCAAGCTCGGCTAAGGCATCAACCGCTTCGCGTACGCCATCTTGAACATTGCCCAAAACATCTTTGGTTGGATCGAGTTGCGGTTCCTGCGGTAGATAACCGATTTTAATATCCGGCATTGGGCGTGCTTCACCGTTAAAATCCTTATCAACCCCCGCCATAATACGCAGCAATGTAGATTTACCCGAACCGTTCAGACCTAGCACACCAATTTTGGCGCCGGGAAAGAAAGAGAGGGATATGTCTTTTAAAATTTCACGCTTGGGCGGCACAATTTTGCCAAGCCTGTGCATGCTGAATACGAATTGAGCCATGAGCTAAACCTCTGCAGTGGCGATTTGATTGATGGGTATTTTAAGTGGGCGAATATTTTTGGTAGGTGCGTACTATAAAGAAAGCCTCAACTATTAGAAAGGCGATAGCGTTGAAAGAATTTGCTTTAACCGTCTTACTTAAACAAAAGCAGAAATGGGCGATTTTTCGAGCAATCGTCTCCGAAGTAAACTAATTCATATTGCGTTGTCCGGCAGCTCCAATAGCTACCCAAACCAATGACCCCACGCTTATCAAAAGTTTACTGGCTTCGAACTTCTACTGGCTGGACTCACTTAGCCTTAGCTGCTAATGTCCATTGAATATCTTTTTAAAACGCGCCCGGATGTGCGTTTTTCTGCATGCGCATTTTTTAATAATCCGACACCCTTATTAGTGAATTTCATGAAAATAATAATCGCCAGCTTATGTTTTATGTTTAGTGTTCATGTTGCAGCTAAATCTACGCTGCAATTATTTCCGTTGAGTGATGTGCGTCTTACCGCTAGCCCATTCCTTGAAGCGCAAACTACCGATTTAAAATATCTGTTGGCTTTGGAGCCGGATAAATTACTAGCGCCTTTTTTGCGAGAAGCGGGGCTGCCATTAAAAAAAGAAAGCTACGGTAACTGGGAATCTTCGGGGTTAGATGGCCATCTGGGTGGACACTACCTAACTGCGCTTTCGCTTATGTACGCATCAACGGGAGATGCCGAAGTTTTAAAGCGATTAAATTACTTCGTCGCGGAATTGAAAAGATGCCAACAGAATAGCGATGGGTATATCGGAGGAGTTCCTGGGGGTAAAGAAGCATTTGAGCAAATTGCGAAAGGTAAATTACAAGCTGATAATTTTTCAGTAAACGGAAAATGGGTGCCTTGGTATAACTTGCACAAAACATTTGCGGGCTTACGCGATGCCTATCAATATGCGGGTAATGAAGACGCTAAACAGCTACTGATTAACTTATCGGATTGGACAATAACTCTCACTAATCATTTAACCGACGAACAAATGCAAACGATGTTACGCAGCGAGCACGGCGGTATGAATGAAGTTCTGGCGGATGTCTATGCAATTACGAAAGATAAAAAATATCTCACACTCGCGCAAAGGTTTTCGCATACGGCTATTTTAAATCCCTTGGTTGCCAAGCAGGATAAACTCACCGGTTTGCATGCCAATACGCAAATTCCAAAAGTTATTGGTTTTAAACGTATCGGTGATTTAACTGGCAGTGAAAGTTGGCAAAATGCTGCACAATTTTTTTGGCAAACAGTGCATGATCATCGAACGGTTGCTATTGGTGGTAATAGTGTGAAAGAACACTTTCATGACGACAAAGATTTTTCAAGCATGATTGATGAGGTCGAAGGGCCAGAAACCTGTAACACCTACAATATGCTTAAGCTAACTGAAATGCTTTATTTGACGGATCCAAAAGTAAATTATGCGGATTACTATGAGCGCGCACTTTACAATCATATTCTGTCGTCGCAACGACCTGAAAGCGGTGGCTTCGTTTATTTTACGCCTATGCGGCCGAATCATTACCGGGTCTATTCACAAATTGAAAAAGGTATGTGGTGTTGCGTAGGCTCGGGTATTGAAAGCCAGGCGAAATATGGTGAATTTATTTACGCCTACAAAGATGATCAGCTTTATGTGAATCTATTTATTCCATCCACTCTTAATTGGCGTGAAAAAAATATCCTGATAAGCCAAGACACAATTTTTCCTGACGAAGAAAAAACGCTGCTTACTATTAAATCGAGCAAGAAGTTTGCATTGAATATTCGCTATCCGAAGTGGATTGGAGCAGGCGAGTTACAAGTTCGCGTTAATAAGAAGATAATAAAAATTGATGCTAAGCCAGGCGACTACGTTAATTTAAATCGCCGGTGGCGTAAGGGTGATAAAATTGAAGTTTCTCTGCCGATGAAAACCCGTTTGGAACAAATGCCGGATCAATCGAATTACTATGCGTTGCTTCATGGCCCTATAGTTCTTGCTGCAAAAACAAATCCCTTCGATGGCGAAAAATTAAATTACCTTGCTGACGATTCGCGTATGGGCCACATAGCTCATGGTCAAATTTGTCCCTTGGAAGCAGCGCCTTTGTTTGTGAGTAATAGTACCGAGTTTATAAGTAGCATTAAGCCTGTTGCCGGGAAGTCATTAACCTTCACCGCAAGCGACGTATTAAAAGGTAAGGATTCGGACAAGATTGAGTTTATTCCATTTTTTCGTTTACACGATTCAAGATACGTAATTTATTGGCCATATTCCACACCTGAAAATTTAATCAAAATGCAGGACGCTACCGCAAAAAAAGAAGCGGAAAAATTAGCGTTGGACGCAATAACAATTGATCAGGTTGCTCCTGGTGAACAACAACCGGAATCAGATCACTTCTTTAAAGCTGAGGGTGCAGACACAGGTATAACCAAAGGTATGCGGTGGCGACAAGCAAACAAATGGATGAGTTATGAATTAACGGATAAAAAACTCGAAGCGAAAACATTACGATTGAACTTTTCACCAGCGGACGCTGGCCGTGAATTTGATCTGTTTATCAATGGCAACTTAATTGAACGCATTAGCCTAGCGGCAAATACTTCGCAGGAAGTTTATGCGCGCGATTTTGCGATTCCAGATTCGGTCAGAAAAAACTCCAAAGGCAAGCTCAATATTAAATTTGTTGCACGTAATAACTCGATAGCAGGTGGTTTATACGGATTGCGTCTGCTCCGCTAGGAAATACTAGTCTTATGCTTCCGTAATCACGTTGCGACTTAAGGATTAGTCGCACGCCCGCCTCAAATCATTCATACGTTTATGTTCTCTCCGTAGGCGTTGCCCAATGCATTTTTCAAATGATTGAAAGCTATTTGGCTCATTTCGTAACCTTAATCGTCACTTTAAATCACAATTATCTTGATGTTGGCGCGCTTGTGTACAAGTGATTGAAAGCCGATGTTCAATTGCATAGGATGTTTTAAGTGCCTTTGGGTGCTAATGATAAAAATAAAACAACGCGGTTCAATCAACTTGCCATCAAAGATTTCCAGTTTAGGTTCGAGTATTACCGGGCATTGGAGTTTTGTGTGCATCCCAAGCAACATTGATAAGAGAGACTATAAATATGAAAAGCTTCTTTATTAACAACGACGAGAGTCTGCGCTACAGCACGCGCATAGCAAATCAGCTGATATCTAAGAGCGGCCTTGTAGCGTTTTTTTGTGCGGCCATGTTGTGTGTCACCGAAGCCTATGCTCAAACAAGCGGCGGCATTACCGTTCGCGCTAAAGGTGTTAGTGGTACAGAGCATATCAACCTAAAAGTTGGCGGCGTTACCGTCGCTAATTGGACCTTAACCACTAGCCTTAAAGACTACATTTATAGCGGCACGGCAGCCGGCGATATTCAAATTCAGTACGACAATGATGCAACGGGTCGCGATGCCATTATTGATTATATTTCCGTAAATAAAGAAACTCGCCAAGCCGAGAACATGAGTTACAACACCGGCGTTTATGGGAATGGTCGCTGTGGTGGGGGATCTTATTCGGAAACTATGAATTGCAACGGAGTCATAGGTTTTGGGTACACCTACGACTGCTTCAGCGGTAACTGCAACAGTTCATCAAGTAGCAGTAATAGCTCGAGCGGTGGCAATACCTGCAGAGGCTACGTGGGCATCACGTTCGACGACGGCCCAACGTCTAATACAACTACCTTGATTAATCAGCTTAAAGCGAACTCCTTGGTACCAGTCACCTGGTTTAATAAAGGCCAGAATGCGGCGAGTAACGGATCTCTGGTCGCTTTGGAGCGTGGTGTGGGGATTGTGCAAAACCATAGCTATACGCATCCTCATTTGACCTCACTCAGTTATCAGCAAATTTATAATGAGTTGAACCAAACCAATCAGGCCATTCAGAACGCTGGATCGCCAAAACCTACTGTGTTGCGTCCTCCGTATGGTGAGTCCAATGCAAATGTCCAACAAGCGGCGCAATCTCTTGGGCTGCGTCTAGTGACTTGGGATATTGATTCGAAAGATTGGAATGGGGCGAGCACTTCCGCGATCGTGAGCGCCGCTAGTCAATTGCAAAACGGTCAAGTGATTCTTATGCATGATGGTTATGCCAACACTAACAGTGCGATTGCGCAGATTGCAGCCAACCTTAAAGCAAGAGGCCTATGCCCCGGTAAAATTGATTCCAGTACCGGGAAAGCTGTCGCTCCATAAGTCTTAGTGCGTCAATGAAAAGGGCAGATTTTCTGCCTTTTTTTATATATGAATTTCGTGATCCAACGCTAAATGTAATGCCGAACCATTTTATTGACACTTTAGAAGATTACACTCAAAAGTAGTTGAAAATATAAGTAATTTTGACGCTGTATCTTTCACCACTTCTAAGATTCGTTATTTTCACTAATAAATACGTTTTTTCCATATGATTAAAATGTGATGTAGTAATGGCAATAAGTGTGGCGCATGTCTCATTATGTAACCATAAAATGTAACTTTTGGTGCCATTGGCTATAAGTTTTGATCACTTCTCCGAAGTCTGTTGAAAATAAATTTTTCCTTCTCTAGGATGAAATTGTGTCGCGTAAAACACATTTTCGCAATTGCCGGTAGCGGTCCTTATCTAGCTTGATGAGAGTAGCTCGTTCTAAAAGTGTGAGGGATTTTGATGTGAACGAATGTCGCGGTGATTGAAAACTAAACCAGCCCAAAAATAGAGATACGTTTTATACGCGAGGTTTTGTGAGTGAGCGTAATGTGCCTCTGTAACGGCGTGTATAAATCAACCAATGAGACAATAATTATGAAAAGTTCGTTAATTAATCTGTGCAAAAAAGTTGGTCAAGTTTCATTAGCAGTTGCGGCAGTTACTTGCGCAACATCTGCTAGCGCCCAACAAGTGTTAACAAGCAATTTGACGGGTACAAATAACGGGTTTTATTTCTCGTTCTGGAAAGACTCTGGTAGTGCGTCCATGACTCTCTACGGAGGTGGCCGTTACGGTTCTCAATGGACCAATAACACCAATAACTGGGTAGGCGGAAAAGGTTGGAAGCCTGGTAACAGCTCAAGAACTGTTAGCTATACCGGCTACTACGGTGGAAGCGACAGCCAAAATACCTATATTGCTCTTTACGGCTGGACTAGAAGCCCATTGATCGAATACTACGTAATTGAAAGTTACGGTTCATACAATCCGTCCAACTGTTCAGGCGGTACTGACTTCGGTAGTTTCGTAAGTGATGGTGCAACTTATAACGTTCGTCGTTGCTTGCGTCAAAACCAACCATCAATCGATGGCAATACAACGTTCTATCAGTATTTCAGCGTGAGAAATCCGAAGAAAGGTTTTGGCAACATCTCCGGTACAGTAACTTTTGCTAACCATGCAAACTTCTGGAGAAGTAAAGGTTTGAACTTGGGTACTCATGATTATCAAATCCTTGCGACCGAAGGCTACCAAAGTAACGGTAACTCCGATTTGAGCATCGGTGAGGGCGCTGCTAGCAGCAGTTCAAGCTCAAGTTCAAGCAGCAGTGGCGGTACCGGCAGCAAGACGGTTGTAGTTCGTGCAAGAGGTGCTGCTGGTGGCGAGAGTATCACTCTCAAAGTGAATGGCACTGCAGTTCAAACCTGGACTCTGTCGACTACTATGACTAACTACACAGCAAGCACCAGCTTGAGCGGCGGAAGTTTGGTTGAATACACCAATGACGGCGGTACTCGCGATGTGCAAATTGATTACATCAGTGTAAATGGTTCTGTTCGTCAATCTGAAGCACAAAGCTACAACACTGGCGTATTCCAAAATAACGCTTGTGGTGGTGGTAGCGGTATGAGCGAGTGGATGCACTGTAACGGCGCTATAGGTTACGGCAATCTGTAATATCACTATCGTTTGATTTAAAAAGAAAAGGGGCCTGGTCTTGCCCCTTTTTTTAATCCTGAAAATATTGAAGAAAAAGAAAAAGAAAAAGAAAAAGAAAAAGAAAAAGAAAAAGAAAAAGAAAAAAACGAAGCAAGAATAAAGAAGGAAATCATAGAGAAGAAAGAGTAAAAGAAGCTCGCCCTACTAAAAAATAAAAGCGTTGGAAAAACAAAGCGTTTAATAAAAAATATTTGAGAGGCATGCGACTATGGCAATCGACCAATCAGGCAAAAGTTTACTATTTGCTGGAATCATAGGCGCTATTTTATTTTGGGTAGCTGGCTACTTGTTAGCCGGCGACTCCGATAAAGACCAGACGATTCTATCGCTGGAAAATCACGTTAAGGATTTGGAAACATCACTAGCACAAAAAGAAGCGAATTTAAAAAGCTTGCGAGTGTTGGCGTTACGTCAGAATGACAAAAGTAGCTTGGTCACCGTCAACACTTTAACAGAGATATGTAAGCAAACCACGCAAGACACCAATCCAGTTTTTCCGCCAAATGACAATATGCAAGCCTCGGTGGGTAGTGATTTTAATGGCACTCAAGCATTGAGAGATTTAGGAACAAAATCAGAAAGCGACCCAAGATCATTTTCCGAAAAGGTGAATGATTTATTGGCTGCAAATCCCACAGAAGAAAAAATTGCGGTTGTAAGTAAAAGCATCGTTGATATGGCGAGCAATCGCGAGATTGTCCCGGATTACATGCTGCAGTCCATGTACAGCACACAAACCAATCCAGATTTGAAACGCGTTATCGCGCAAGTGTTATCGAATAGAGGTAATAATTCCTTAATCGATAATCAAATTACTGAAGCGCAATCTCAATTAAAAAGTGAAAATCCCCTGGAGCGTCAGCGAGCGCTCACCCAACTTGCAAAAACTCGCAGTATGAGCGCAGCGAACGCTATAACTCCGCTACTCAACGATCCCAATATTGATGTGAAATTGAACGCACTTTTGGCGTTGCGTGCCACGGGGAATCAGACGCATGTGGCATATGTTGAAGGTTTAGAAAATGATCCCGATCCTGCGGTGAGCACATTGGCGAAAGAAGTTGTTGGCGATTTGCAAAATTTGAGTGACAGCGCGCGAACGATGTTGTCCGTTGCAGATATCTCGGCAGACTTACCCATGACACAAATTCCTTAAGAATAATCATTCCAAAAGGGCGCTTTTTTGTAAAACGTCCTTGTCTTTTGTTTCTCTTCAAAAATTTACCTGCGCTTTCTTGCGCGCCCATCATTAACGAATAGGATTTTTTAAGTCCTTTACTTACGTTTCTACGTCCAAGCCCGTCTTTTATTAATACTGATTTATTTAAATCACTCTCGCTATGCTTATTTGCAGCTTCAAAAGAGCTAAACGCCCTTATCTTTCCAATTTGTATTATATATCGTAAAATATGTTTTTTGAGTTCTTCCTGTTTTTTCATAATAGCCTTGTAAGAACGATAAGTTTGTTTTGAGATTTATCGTGTTTTGAATATTCACGAGGTATAAGTTTTCGATAAATGAGAGATTCCCATGAATAAAATTTACATTGGCCTTATCTGTTTATTGTTCGTGTCTTGCGCGAAGAATACACCGCAAGATCTCGCAAGCCCGGACAAACATTTACAAGTTCACCTCAGCAATAATAATGGAGTTGTGCAATATAGTATTACGAGGGCCGGTAAAGCGGTTTTAAAAGAATCTACGCTAGGAATTGAATTAAGCGATGCTGATTTTACGAAGTCGGTGAGTATAAAAAATACCTCCGCTGTTAAAACCATCAGTGATAGTTACGAGATGATGGTTGGTAAAAAACACAAAATCACGTATCAGGCAAATGAACAAACTTATACATTAAAAAATTCAGCCGGTCAGCAATTGGATGTGGTGTTTCGTGCATCAAACGACGGTGTCGCGTTTCGTTATCAGTTCGCGAATCCAAAAAAACAATTGATCACGTTTAAAAATGAAACGACTGGTTTTGCATTCCCTGAATCCACCAAAGCCTGGATGCAACCCATGGCTGTCGCACAAACTGGCTGGAGCAATACTAATCCATCGTACGAGGAACATTATCTGATGGATATTGCGGCAGGCACAGCGTCCCCATCACCTGCAGGCTGGGTATTTCCCGCTTTATTCAAGACTAATGACACTTGGATGTTGCTCACTGAAGTTAATTTAGATGGGAGCTTTCATGCTTCACGATTGCAACAACAGTCTGAGAAAGGTGAGTACAAAATTGGTACGCCTATGGCCGCAGAAGTGTTTACCGGTGGAAATTTGTTAGCTGAAACCACATCTGATTTGGTTTCCCCGTGGCGGGTTATTGCAATAGGTAATTTATCGACAGTTATGGAATCTACCCTTGGTACTGATCTCGCCGATAAAGCAATTTCATTTGATAAAAAATTAATTCAACCTGGTCATGCTTCCTGGAGCTGGGTAATTTTAAAAGACGATTACACGATATTCGACGTTCAGAAAAAGTTTGTAGATTATGCAGTGGATATGCATTGGGACTACACCTTGGTAGACGCCGATTGGGATAAAAAAATCGGTTACGAAAAAATGAAAGAATTAGTTGATTACGCAGCTACAAAAAATATCGGAATTATTTTGTGGTACAACTCGGCGGGTGATTGGAATACCGCACCGTTTACTCCCAGAAGCCAGTTATTGACCCACGAACAACGTGTTGCAGAGTTTTCGCGTTTGCGTGAAATGGGTGTTAAAGGATTGAAGATTGATTTCTTCGGTGGTGACGGCAGATCAATGATTGCCTATTACATTGATATTTTGAAAGACGCGGCCGCACACGGATTGCTCATCAATTTTCATGGTGCGACTTTGCCGCGCGGTTGGCAACGCACATACCCCAACTTAATGACCATGGAGGCCATAAAAGGTTTTGAGTTCACGACCTTTTCGCAAGCCGATCAGGACGCGGTCGCAACTCACGCCGCTATGTCGCCATTCGCTCGTAATTTGTTTGATCCCATGGATTTTACTCCCATGGTGTTTGGTGACATTCCTAATATTAAACGTACGACGCGTAATGGTTTTGAAATTGCGGAATCGGTTTTATTTATTTCCGGCATCCAGCATTTTGCCGAAATTCCGGAAGGCATGGCCACAGCGCCCGAATACGTTAAAACTTTCTTGCAAGAATTACCGCGCACTTGGGATGACATGAAATTTATTGATGGTGTTCCCGGCAAATACCTGATTCTCGCCCGCAAAGCTGGTGACAGCTGGTACGTGGCTGGTATTAATGCTGAAGCAACAGAAAAAAATGTAACGCTGGATTTGAGTTTCCTGGGCGATAAGAAAGGTTTTTTAATTACGGACGGTAACTCGGAACGCGAATTTACCCAAGCTGAAATAGCGAGCGGTAAAGACATGACTTTGGCGATGAAATCTCGCGGCGGATTCGTAGCCGTTTTTAAATAAAATTCTGCAAAGCAATCGATACTCAATAAAAAGAGAATCACCTAAGCAATCGTGGTGTTCAAACTTGAAATTTAAACACGCGATTGCTTATCTCAAAAAATCAGGGCTTTTATGCGTTTCATAAATATCTGAATTGTCTTTTTAGTAGCACCAAAAGGATGCGCCCACCTATCTAAATTTAATAGTTATTCTCATTAAAGAGGTTTAATAATTAAGCGGTAAAAAATATTTTCGTGCGATAGTTGGCGTATTTATTAAATGAATTGGGTTAACTCAGCGATTTGTTGACAGCGCTGTCATTTGTGGATAAAGTGAGAGCCTCAGATGGTTGATACGCCTCGTGCAAGATTAGCCATGGTGAAAGTCTCTCACCGTCGATGTCTGGTTGATGCATCGACGTCTCCCTCTTGCCCTCTACATTGTAGAGGGCTTTTTTTTGCCCCGAAGCTCGGTTAGGTGCAGTAAATCGCCATCTATTTCCGCAGTGCAGGCGGGTTTTATTTTCCAACCCTAGGTTATTTCTCGTATAGCTGGCATAATCACGGCCCCTTATTTTTAGACTTATTCATACTTTTGTGGCTTGGGCTTCAACATAAGAATGAGTAGGTAATTGCACATGCACACCTTTTCTACCTTCGAGGATTAACATGCAAGTACAGCCTTTCCAAAAACCGCAAACAAAGCCCCGCAACCCCAATTTTTCATCTGGTCCCTGCAGCAAGCGTCCAGGTTATAGTCTGGATAAATTGGATGTTTCTACCCTTGGACGTTCACATCGTTCAACTATTGGTAAAGCTGCATTACAACGTGCGTGTGAGGACACCGCCGAATTGTTGGGTTTGCCGGAGGGTTATCGTGTAGGTGTAGTCCCCGGTTCAGATACGGGTGCGGTAGAAATGGCGATGTGGTCTCTGCTTGGCCAACGTGGTGTGGATATTCTGCAGTGGGAGTCTTTTGGTAATGGCTGGTTGAGCGATGCTACCAAAGAGTTGAAACTAACAGTAAATGCGCACAATGCTGACTACGGTTTGCTGCCTGATTTGAGCAAAGTAAATTTCGACAACGACGTTATTTTTACCTGGAACGGTACAACCTCAGGTGTAAAAGTTCCTAACGGTGACTGGATTCCTGCCGACCGTAAAGGCTTAACTATTTGCGATGCAACGTCTGCCGTGTTCGCTATGGACATGCCTTGGGAAAAGCTAGATGTAATTACTTTCAGCTGGCAAAAAGTGCTCGGCGGTGAAGGTGCGCACGGCATGTTGATTCTTGGCCCTCGCGCGGTGGAACGTTTGGAAACTTACAAGCCAAGTTGGCCAATGCCTAAACTATTCCGCATGACCAGTGGCGGTAAAGTGACTGAAGGTTTATTTAAAGGCGATACGATTAATACTCCTTCCATGTTGGCAGTTGCTGATTATCTTGATGCATTAGATTGGGTGCGCTCAATTGGTGGCGTAAAAGAAACAATTGCACGCTCAAACGCAAACCTCGCTGTATTGGAGAAATTTGTTGCGGCAAACGATTGGATCAGTTTCCTACCTCAAACGCAGGAAACTCGCTCAAACACATCAGTTTGCTTCGTGCTTAAAACGACGGGCGATCAAGTAAAAAATATGATCAAGCTGTTGGATAAAGAAGGTGTTGCTTACGATATAGGTGCTTACCGCGATGCTCCAGCCGGGTTGCGTATTTGGTCTGGCGCAACAGTTGATGCTGCTGATCTTGAAGCACTATTGCCTTGGTTGAGCTGGGCGTATCAAGAAGCCACTAAAGGATAATTGGAATGCAAATCCTGAAGGGCTGTGTGAATACACGGCCCTTTTTTATTCGATAGCTAATTATGAATAGTTCGTTGCCGATTTTAGGGCGACGAAAAAATACAAAGAAGTATCTACATAGCTGTTAAGAGTTGGGCTCAATGAATTAAGTCGACCTGATGTATGAGGTCACATCGAAGAAGGAAAAAATTATGTTCAAAATAAAAACCTATAACACAATTTCTATTAAAGGCTTAAGCCGCTTTGGTCGCGATAAGTATGAAGTGGCCAGCGACATCGGCGCTCCGGACGCTTACATTTTACGCAGCCATAAACTGCACGGTGAGCCTTTACCTTCCAGCGTAAAAGCGGTTGCTCGCGCTGGTGCTGGTACTAATAACGTGCCCGTGTCTGATTACAGCAAGTTGGGCGTGGTGGTATTTAATTCTCCGGGCGCGAATGCAAATGCCGTTAAGGAACTGGTACTTACCGGAATGTTGTTGGGTTCGCGCGGCATTTTGAATGGAATGGCGTATGTAAATGGCTTGACCCATATGACCGATGCCGAGGAAATGTCCAAGTTATTAGAAAAAGAAAAATCCAATTTTGCAGGTTTCGAGTTACAAGGTAAAACCTTGGGGATCGTCGGTTTGGGTGCAATTGGATCTATGATTGCGGATGCAGCGCTGGCTTTGGGGATGAACGTAGTTGGATTCGACCCGGCACTTTCGGTTGAGGCCGCGTGGCGCTTACCCAATCAGGTTACCAAAGCGGAGAACCTTCAATCGCTTTTGGCACGTTCAGATTACGTAACCTTGCACGTACCTGCGATCGATGCTACGAAACACATGATCAATGCAGATACCTTAAAAGTAATGAAGCAAGGTTCAGTTCTACTGAACTTTGCGCGCGAGTCCATCGTTGACGCTCACGCTGTTGTAGCTAGTTTGGATGCGGGCCACTTGGGCAAATATATCTGCGACTTCCCTGAGCCTATACTGCTCAATAGAAGCGATGTTTATGCCATGCCGCACATCGGTGCCAGCACTGAAGAGGCGGAAGAGAATTGCGCAATTATGGCCGCCAACCAGTTGATGGATTATCTCGAAAACGGCAATATCAAAAACTCGGTAAATTTTCCAGCGGTATCAATGGATCGCAATCCTGGCACTGGTGCTCGTATTACATTCTCCAATTCGAATGTGGCAGGCGTTCTAGGTCATGTGCTTTCGCTTCTGGCGGATAAGAATGTAAACGTAGTCGATATGGTAAATAAAAGCCGTGGCGACCTCGCTTACAATATTATCGATGTACAACAAGCTCCCTCAGCGGCAGTGCTTGATGCCATCGCAAAAGTTGAACATGTTATTGCGGTGCGCGTAATTTAATATTAAGTCGCTGGTAACCCGGTGACTGGTTACTAGCGACTTTATATATGTATAAAATTGTTTTTTTCGTCCCCGAATCCCATCTCGACGTTGTCAAAACGGCGGTCTTTAGTGCCGGTGCAGGTCATTTAGGCTCCTATGACCAGTGTTGTTGGCAGGTTGGTGGAACTGGTCAATTTCGTCCACTGAAAGGTAGTAAGCCTTTTATTGGCGAGATAGATAAGCTTGAACAAGTCCCTGAGTTTCGCGTAGAAGTCGTCTGTGAGGATGCGCTTATTAAAACGGCTATCGAGTCGCTACGTTCTGCTCACCCTTATGAAGAGCCTGCTATAGATATTTGGCGATTGGAGGAGTTTCGACTATGAATCGCTTGCTCTGGCAAGCGGTCGAGGAAGCTCTGGCATTTGCTGGCGATGCTTATTCTTTTAAAGGAGATTTTCCGCAACAAGCAGCCGTGTTAGTACTCATTACTGACGAAGTTTCGCCCCAGGTGATTTATACCCTGCGAGCCAAACATCTAAACCAGCATGCAGGGGAAGTGTGTTTTCCCGGTGGAAAATGGGAGCTTCAAGACTCTTCTCTGCTAGCAACCGCTTTGCGAGAAACGCATGAGGAAATTGGTTTATCTTCAAGCATGATAGATATTCTGGGCATATTACCCGCACGAGCTACGCGTTCTGGTGCAATGGTTCAACCGTTCGTGGGAAAGATTCCTGCGGACTGTCGTTTTACGCTGAATCACCATGAATTGCAGGATTTATTCACTGTTCCCCTGGCAGCTTTTCGTCAAGGACTGCAAGTAAGAACGGATATTTTTGAACACAATGGTGCGCGTCTGCGTATGCCTGCATATGTATACAAAGGCTTTGAAATCTGGGGCTTTACCGCCGGTGTAACGTCCGAATTGTTGAGCTTGTTACATTCACTGCCTATACATACGGGTTAAAATTCCGAACCAATAATTCATGCAAAGTGAGCACAGAGCCCAGATAACCGGCTAGGCATTTGACAGAAGCTGATCCTCTGCCAATATGACTGCACACGTTATAAAAACGAGTTTTTGTAAGCGCAAACTCAAAGCGGATTTTTCGACACCTACGCTTGTCGATTGGGTTTGTCCATCATTGCTGGGATCAGTCCCAATACGCAAAAGGTAATTAAGGATGAGTCATTTCAAAGTACCTCTACGCGATATTGAATTCGCCTTGTTTGAGGTTTTCCATTTCGAAGCGCACTGCGAAGAATATTGTCCAAGTCTGGATCGCAGCCTCACATTAGCGTTGCTTGAGGAAAGTGCGCGCTTTTGCGAACAAGTTATCGCGCCTCTATCCGCTGTAGGTGACAGTGAAGGTTGCCGTCTCGAAGATGGTGAGGTTCGCACGCCCAGCGGGTTTAAAGCTGCTTATGCCCAATATTGCGATGCCGGTTGGCCATCGTTAAGTCGTTCAGTCGATTTCGGCGGCCAAGGATTATTGCAATCACTTGGGTGTGTGATAAACGAAATGAATGCGTCGGCAAATTATGCCTGGACGATGTACCCGGGCTTATCGCAAGGCGCCATGCATACCATTGAATCGCACGGGTCTGACACACAAAAGCAAACCTATCTACCCTCACTGATTTCAGGGCGCTGGACTGGAACCATGTGCCTGACGGAGGCCCATTGTGGTACTGATCTCGGGTTGTTAAAAACCAAAGCAACGCCCTTGGAAGACGGGTGTTATAAACTTAACGGGACCAAGATTTTTATTTCATCCGGAGACCATGATCTGGCTGAAAATATTGTCCATATAGTGCTTGCCCGCCTGCCAGACGCGCCGCCCGGTACTCGTGGGACATCACTCTTTATTGTTCCCAAAATAAATGTAAACCGCGACGGTTCTTTGGGAGAACGAAATAATGTTAATTGTGGTTCACTCGAACACAAGATGGGCATTCACGGTAATGCAACCTGCGTTTTAAATTTTGATGGAGCCATAGGCACTTTATTGGGTGAGCCTAACAAAGGCTTGCAACTGATGTTTACGTTTATGAATCTTGCGCGGCTCGGTACAGGCCTGCAAGGGCTTGCACATGCAGAAGTAGGTTTTCAAAAGTCGTTGCAATACAGTCGGCAACGATTGCAAGGGCGTTCGCTCACAGGAACGAAATCAGCTTTGGATTCTGCTGATCCCATCATTGTTCATCCTGACGTGCGTCGCATGCTCATTACTCAAAAAGCTTTGTCCGAAGGCATGCGAATGATGGCGTATTTTGCTGCCAAGCGTTTTGACATAGTTGAGCACGCGCAATCAGCCGTTAAGCGCCAAGCCGCTCAAGACATGTTGAGTCTGATAACGCCTATCGCGAAAGGTTTTATGACGGAGGTTGGGTTTGAGTCTGCTAACTTGGCGCTGCAATGTTTTGGTGGGCACGGCTACATCAAAGAGTGGGGAGTTGAACAAAATGTGCGCGATTGTCGGATTGCTTCACTTTACGAAGGCACAACAGGTGTACAAGCGCTGGACTTGTTGGGCCGAAAAATTTTATTGTCTAACGGCAGTCTATTGGAAGGTTTTGCGGATTGCGTTCTAACTTACTGTAACGAATCCGCAAACATTCCAGAATTGTCGCCCTACGTTAAAACTTTGGCTAGACTACATTCTGAATGGTTAGCAACAACTGCTCGTATTGGCGAGCGCGCATTGGAGAATGCTGATGAAGTGGGTGCAGCGTCAGTAGATTATTTAATGTACTGCGGTTACCTCTTTATGGGATATATGTGGGCACGAGCAGCCAAAACTGCTGTTCAGGCACTTGCGGCAGGTACACCGGAGCAAGATTTTTATCGCGCAAAATTAGAAACTGCGCGTTTTTATTTTGAGAGAATTTTACCGAGAACTTTTTCACTCATTGCCAGCATGAATTCCGGTGCGCCAAATATGATGGATCTGCCCGTTGACCACTTTTCATTTTCGTAATTTAAATTTAATTACATTTCTAAAATAGCCAATAAGAAAGAGCAGGAGTTAATAATGCCGTTGAATTATCACCGTACAATTCCAGACGTGTTTGCAAAGTCGTGTCAGGAATTTTCGGCCAGCCCTGCGTTTACTTGCATGGATCATACGATTAGTTTTCGTGAGTTAGATAACCTCAGCGGTAAATTTGCGGCTTACTTGCAACGACACACCGCGCTAAAGCCTGGCGATCGCATTGCTATTCAGTTACCAAATATTTTGCAATATCCTATTGCCGTGTTTGGCGCGATGCGTGCTGGTATGGTGGTGGTGAATACTAATCCACTATATACCGCTCACGAAATTCAACATCAGCTCAACGACTCAGGCGCTAAAGCGCTCGTAGTTTTGGCAAATATCGCAAAGAATGCATCCGCTATTATTAAGGACACCGGCGTTGAGCAAGTGATTGTCACCGAGCTAGCCGATATTCATCCGCCAGTGAAAAGATTGATCATTAACTGCGTAGTAAAATATGTAAAAAAATTGGTGCCACAATTTAGTTTTCCGAACCAGATAAAATTTAACCGCGCCTTAAATATGGCAACAAAACCATGGCAACAAGTTGCTATTGATCCGGAAGACGTAGCTGTACTTCAATATACCGGTGGAACAACGGGTGTCGCCAAAGGTGCTATGTTGTCGCATCGCAATTTAGTTGCAAACATGGAACAACTGAATGCACATATGGTGGATGCTTTCCGTAAAAATGAAGAAGTTTATGTCGCACCTTTGCCGCTTTACCATATCTACTCGTTTACGCTTCACTGCACTTCTGCGGTTTCCTTGGGCAACCATAACATTTTGATTCCAAATCCTCGGGATATTCCCGGATTTGTAGAAACTTTGAAAAAATATCCATTCACCTTATTTGTAGGTTTGAATACGTTATTCAATGCGTTGCTGCGAAATCCAGAATTTAATACGCTCGATTTTAGTAAATTGCGTCTAACTTCATCGGGCGGTATGGCTCTCGTTGCAGAAACTGCTAACAAGTGGAAAACCTTAACAAATGCACCCATTACTGAGGGTTACGGTTTAACAGAAACCTCGCCCGTGGTGTGCAGCAATCAAATAAATTTGTTGCAATATGGCACCGTCGGGCATGCACTGCCCGAAACAGAATGTAAGATCATAGATGAAAATGGAAAATCTTTGCCGCCAGGTGAAGCGGGTGAGTTATGTATTCGCGGTCCGCAAGTTATGAAAGGATATTGGCAGCGCCAAGACGCAACTGCGGAAGTTATTGATAGCGAAGGTTGGTTTAAAAGCGGTGATATGGCGGTAATTTCGGCTGATGGTTTTATTAAAATTGTTGATCGTAAAAAAGACATGATTAACGTGTCCGGTTTTAAAGTTTACCCGAACGAAGTTGAAGATGTTCTAAGCAGCCATCCGGATATTGTAGAAGCGGCAGTGATCGGGGTTCCGGATAAAGAAGGCAGCGAAATTGTAAAAGCATTCGTAGTCTCGTCAAATCCGGAACTTGATATGAAAACAGTTCGTGATTTTGCTAAAACGAAATTAACAGCTTATAAAGTTCCGCACCAGGTTGAATTCTGCAAAGAGTTACCTAAAAGTAATGTAGGTAAAGTACTGCGCCGTGAATTGCGCGATAAAGAAATAAGCAAGATTTCTTAATAAGTTAACTTATAAAAATTTTCTTTATTAAAAAATTGCTTGTAAATATGGTTAATGAAAGGCGGGGCGATGAAAAAAGATAGTTGCGGTTTATGAAGCGAGCCTTGATATTATCTGGCGGTGGTGCGCGCGCAGCCTATCAGGTGGGTGTATTGCAAGCCTTGGCAGAAATTCTTCCTGACGACGAAAAATATCCTTTCCCCATTATTTGTGGAACCTCTGCCGGTGCTATCAACGCGCTTGCGCTTGCAGCGCATCCCGGAAATTTTAAAGACTCGGTGCAAGCTTTAGCAAATATGTGGCGCAACCTTACCGTCGGCGATGTTTATCTGCACGCATGGTGGGATATCTTCAAAGGGTTGGGTTTTTTAGGGCTATCCCTGTTCAATCAAGGGATTGGAAGAAAAAAACCTTTATCACTACTCGATAATTCTCCGCTTTGGGATTTGTTGGGTTCTCGCATTCCGTTTCAAAATATTAGTCAGTCCATTGCCAGCGGAAAACTCTTGGCAGTATCTGTTTCTGCGATGGGTTACACATCAGGACACACCGTCAGTTTTTTCCAGGGCCATGAAAGTATAAGTGGTTGGACTCGCTACAGGCGAGCTGGTGTTCCAACCCAATTACGACTTGAACATTTATTAGCATCATCCGCTATACCAACTATTTTTCCGGCAGTAAGAATTGATCGCGAATATTTTGGCGATGGTGCGTTGCGACAGTTGGCGCCCATCAGCCCCGCGTTGCATTTGGGTGCTGAATCGCTTTTCGTGGTGGGTGTGAGCGGAAATAGATCTTCTGCAAAACCCAATAAACGTTTGCCCGCAAAACATTCACCGTCGATGGGTCAAATTGTTGGTCATTTATTAAATAGTGCATTTGTAGATTCACTGGAAGGTGATTTGGAGCATATGGAACTCATTAATAAAATGGTTAAATTAATTCCCGAAGAAACAAAAAAAACTTCGGGCCTACATTTGCGTGCCGTTGAAAATATGGTGATTTCTCCCTCCAGCCCGCTGGATGTTATCGCAGGTAGAAATGTTCGTTATCTTCCTGAAAGTTTGCGATTTTTCCTACGCGCAATAGGTGCTACCGCAAAAGGCGGCGGCGCAACCGCAGCAAGTTATTTATTATTCTCAACAGAATTCATCACCGAGTTAATGGAGCTCGGTCGTCAGGATGCGTTAGTCGAAGCTGAGGCGATAAAACGTTTTTTTTCTTAAATTTATAACTCGTAAAATTAGAATCGTTGATAGCTATTAAATACGCGTCCAAAAACTGCAAACTAGTTGCTGGGATTAAGCAATAAAAAGTAAAGCTAAATCGACAGTTGGAATCATAAATTTTTTTATGATTGGTCTTGTGTCCTATTAAATTCAATTATTTTTTGCTAATATTCATGATGGTAACTGTAAAACTGAATTAACTATATCTTTTATTAAGGAGCGATCATGAAAATCAGAAATATTATATTTGTATTGTCCTGTTTTTTTTCAGGCAGTGTTTTCGCTGGTGAAACTACAGGGAAAGTGAATCTTTTATATGTGCATGGCTACAATGATTTCATATTATTTAGTATGATCTCAGCGCAACCCGGCTTTGCTTCTTGCGCAGTTACTGGAAGATATGCTATCTCCACATCCACTCAGCAGGGAAAAAATATATTTTCAACAATATTGGCTGCCAAAGCAGCGAATTTAACAATAACGGTAAGTGGTAAAAGCACGTGTACAACGCATGGTGATGCTGAAGATATAAGTGCTATTGTTGTGAATTAGATATTGGTCTCGCTTTTTCATTTTTCTTCGAAATAAGTTCTGTTTTTAAGACGTACATGTTGCGCTACTGTACACAATTTATGCTAGGGAAAATAAATGAAACATGTGTCTCGATTCTTTTTTTGCTCTTTATTTTTATCCTTTTGTAACTTGCGCTAACTCAGATCTTTCAGGAATAGGCGTCCGATATTATGGGTATTACTTATCTGGGAATTATGTTTCAGAAATAGAAGATCATTCCAATTTAACTCATCAATATCTGCATGCTGATCAGTTTGCTGATACGTATCAATACGTCATCAACCATAATATGAAAATAATGGTTGACGTTACTCAAGTTTTTTTTGAAGACGAAGATCCTAATGACGGTGATGATTCCCAGCGACTTAGACAGGATTACCAAGCGAGATGGGATCATTACAAAACTCGACTTGGAAGTTATACAAATAATCTAGCTGCATTTTATGTTGCAGACGAGCCTGGTCGGGTTGGTCTTTCAGTTTGGGAATTGCAAGCTGCAATAAACGCACTTAAGGCAAACTTTCCTAGTATACCCACTGCGTCAATCGCATCTGGAGCGGGTGGAGATTTAGGTACAGGTATGTTTGATTGGGTTGGGTTTGATTACTATACAAATGGAAAGATTTCACCCACAGAGTCTACTCCTGCGGGTTCTTTTTGGGCGAGATTCAAATCGCAAGTACGACCGTGGCAACGTATTATTTTGGTCCCTCAAGCAGGTTATTATTATGATTCAGTTGTGACGGCAGTTTATTACCAAGCCGGTGTTGAAAAGGAGGCAAGAATCTATAATCAGATAGCGCTTGATGACCCTCAGGTGATAGCTGTTACACCTTTTATATGGCAACAAGTTGGCAGGTTCGATTGTCTTAAGGCCGTTTCTGCCAACTCGCAATTAGATATAAATATATATAAAAAATTTGGACATGATGTGATGAAAAGAGCTAGTGAGCGATATCCTCCAGTAGTGTCACCTGCCCAAATAATAATAGCCGTCAACAATATGCTGATTATGTAACCTCAGAAGCTTATTTTTTTACGAAGCTCAATTCGTCGCAAAATATCCGTTAGAGGTTTGTCAATCCAACTACCTTCCAATAAGGTGTAGTGATCAACGTCTGGGCCAAGAGAAATAAAACTTATATTTCCAGGCACAATTTTTTCAGGCAGGGCTTCAGTATAATTTTTACTGTTAGTTTGCAGGATCGCCTTTAAGTTTTCGTTGGGGGTGCGAGCAGCTTCAGTGAAACTGCTTAGCAAAAAACTTCCAGGGTTAGTTGTAAATAGATTTGCAAATGTTTGCTCGCGGCCATAAAGCGCATCTAACAATATTACTCCCGCTATACGATTGTTTGCTCCTCCATTTTCCAATATGGCCGCGGCAGCTTGATAGCCGCCGCTATAGGCAACAACAATCACTTTTGCTTGTTTTAATGATGCTGCATAGGCACGATTTTTTTTCGACTGACCAACTCTAACGGCGACT
Organism: Gammaproteobacteria bacterium; assembly: GCA_004173475.1. Lineage (GTDB taxonomy): Bacteria > Pseudomonadota > Gammaproteobacteria > Pseudomonadales > Cellvibrionaceae > Cellvibrio. The sequence continues at coordinate 436,039 of SEBU01000003.1, read as the reverse complement.
TCATTCAAGAATTTCTTAAAATAATTTGGGTCGGCAAAGTGCCCCGGGCTTGAGTCCAAGGCATCAAGCGCAAACTGCGGGGCTACCAAAATAGCGTTTAATCCTGATTCACTGAGCTGAGAGGGAATTTGTTGACGGTCGCGCACATCTCGCTCGAGTGTTGCCATATTGCCGTGGAGGTAAACGATTATAAGTGCAGATTTTGTCGGGCGGAATTGCGAGGGAATTGAAATGAGCACACGATTATCACTGTAAGTTTCGTCCTCCCAATAAATTCCTGCGCGCGAACTTTTATGACCGCGTCGACCTTGTTCAGTGACATCAAAAAAAGGTTTTTCCGAGTTAGTTGATTCTTGGTAAGGGAAAGGAGTGTGTTGGAATTTGATGAGAGTTGTTTGCGCAAGCGCGGATGCGTTCAGGCAAACGAAAAATAAAAATGTAGCAAGGTAATGCGACAGTTTATATCTCACTCTCAAAATCCTATATGTTTGTCTCGTTGACAATAGGTTTCAACACGCCGAAAAACGCGGGTATAGCGAGGAGATACACTGCACCTGCTGTAGCTATAACGGCGGCCAAGCCAAATGATGTTGCGATTATAGGCACAAGCGCGGCTCCTATCACTGAAAAACATCCGTTCACGCCCCATGCCCACAGAAACATATGCTCTTTCGTTAGTCGCGTTAGAACACCCATCCCCGTTGCCATAGGGAAGCCCATTAAAAATGCCGGCGGCGCTATTAAAGCGAAACAGAGTAGCAAACGTAGCGGGTATGGCAGGCCGCCAATTGCGTTGAGGATTGGATTAAGTACCAAGCTGTATCCAATCAAGAGGGCGCCAATCAATATAAAAATTTTCGGTAAGGTAGTGCGCGCACTTGCTGCGTATCTGTCTGAAACAAAGCTTCCGATTCCAGAAAAAACCAGCATGCCCGTGATTAATACCGATGCGGAAACAGTAGCGTTAGAAAGTGCCTGGATAAATTGTGCAATTAACCCAACTTCAACGGTTATGTAACCAAAACCAAGGCAGGCAAAATATAAAATCGTTTGCGATTTACCAGGGTAGCGGTTGAAGGCGGTGCGCCAACCAAAAATTACGGGTATTGCAATAAGAATCAGACCGGCTGCACACGCAATTGCAAGCGTCGCCCACAGCAGCAAATAACCCCATTCATCCTGGAACAGCTCCAGGCGATCAGTAATTTTTGGTAGATCCTTGGGGAAAACATAGGCGGCGAAATAAGGGTGATTATTGGTGAGTGGACGCACATCGAAAAGATAGCGCTCACTGAAGTTTTTCCAATCGTCCTTAATTAAAGCCTGCCAGGCCAATTGATTGAGTAGGGAGGCCGGAACAGTTAACGCATTTTCTTCGCTAAGTGTGTCTTCAGCGGCCGGTTCGCTTTCAAGTTCGGGCATCGATTCAGTTGCTTGAGCTGAGTTTGAATCTACAGAATAAATACTGTCATGAAAATCTTTGAAGACGTGATCGGCTTTTACAGTATCGACTTTGATGCCGGGCGAATAGATTTCATCGAACGACATAGAAGAAGTATGTTGGCGTAATTTTGATAGCTCCTCCTGAGTGAACGCGTCTCGCTTGTAGAGCACGGTTACCGTGGAGAGATAGCTGGAGGCCACAAAAAAATGTTGGCTGATATCTTTATCGCCATTGGCTCGTGCTGCTGCTGCCATTGTCGCGAACAATTTCAGTACGGATTTTGGGGGTTCTTCTTTATTCCACAGGGTAACGGACAAAACTCCCGTGCTGCTAAGCGCGCGCATGTAGTGCTGCATGGCTTCCTGGGTGTATGAATATTTTTCTACAATCGCAAAACCGCCTGGATTGGACAGACCTGCTGAATCAGCAAGGCTCAGATCAATAACATCGTAGCGCTCACTGGTATTAGCGAGAAACAGCCGACCGTCATAAGGAATTACCGTGACTCGGTTGAGGATGTCTTTAGTAAAGTTTTTTAATACATCGCTTTCCCGAAACGCTTTTAAAAATGCGGGGTTCGCTTCACCAACGGTCACTTTTGACGAACTGTGCAAAGCTACCATGGTAGAAATACCGCCACCAAATTGCACAACGAAAGTGTTAGGTTTGTTGGTAATCAAATAGGGGTAAATCATCGGCAGGTAATGAAAATAGGCGGTGTCCTTATCGGCAAGATCACGCATAACGCCTATGGGGCCGTCGCCGTCTACGTAGAGTCCCAAATATGCATTCGCTGGCATTTCTTCGAGGTTGAGTGAGGCGTTATCAGACAAACCAGGTGCAAAATGAAGGTAAGAACTGCTGTAAACTTCCAGATGCCCAAACGGTGAAATGCCTTCATATTGTTGTTTGCTGTCAGGAAATTTACGAGCGTAAGAGACTCCTTTGTAATCTGATACCGAAAGTTTTGGAATTTTTGCCAATTCGGGTAATTGAACATGCACACATAAGGCGGCAAGCGTGATAAGCCCGAGCCCAATTGACCATTTACGTGAACCCAAGCCCGTAAACCAAAGCACGCCACCTATACCGGCCAGTGTTACTGGAACCAGTACGAGATTGTCCGGGCGGAATAAAAATAACGAGCCAAGGGTTAGCAACCCGCACAAGCCGGAACCCAATAAATCGGCGAAGTAAACTCGGCCAAACACCCGCTGCGCCCGTAAAAATACGGTACCTAAAAACAAACTTCCGGCTAAAAAAGGTAGTAGATAAAGAGCGAAGTTAGCGAGGAGTCGCCATTTCTGCGAGGCATCGGAAACTATGAATATCGGGTTAAACGGGAGCTGCTGAGCTGCCAAGTTTGCACCGACAACCAAGGGTGCAAATGCTGCCAGGGAGCCCGCAATTACGCCGAACCAATGTCTTTCAAACCAGTGACGAGCAAGGCACATGACTGCGCTCGTCAATCCAAACCCTAACATTGCAAGGCTTACTACCAGAGAGCCAAAATGCGCCCAGCTACCTTCCGCGAAAATGCGCATTATGCCAATTTGGAGTGCAATAATTGCACCGGCTACACACCCGACTGCAGCATACATGCAAAGCTGACGGAAACCGGTTTGCGACCATTCGTTGCGGTTGGGTTCGGTTGAAGCTATCACTTGTTATGTGACCCTACGATGGCGTCCCCTTCAAGTTTGGTAAAAGGTACGAAAGGAACTACCTTTCCGTTGTAGATATCAGAGCGTGAAATCTTGATGGAACCGTCAGGGTTTGCTTCCTTGGTAATCTTCAATACGTGTTGGGCACCTGGCGGGCCCACGGGGATTACCATCATGCCGCCTGTTTTTAGCTGTTTTAGGAGCGCCGGGGGAATGTGGTCGATACCGCAAGTGACTATGATCTTGTCGAAAGGCGCTGCGTCTTCCCAGCCGTAGTAGCCGTCGGCTTGTTTAGTACGCACGTTTTTGTATTCGGTGTAGCCTTTAGCGATTATGCCGTCATAGATTCCGCGAGTACGCTCAGCCAAAGGTTTAATAATTTCGATGGTCCATACTTTGTCGGTGATATGGCCGAGAACTGCAGATTGATAGCCTGAACCTGTACCTATCTCCAAGACTTTATCGGTTTTCTGAATGTCTAGAACGCTCGTCATACGGCTCACAGCGTGTGGACCTGAGATGGTCACACCGTAGCCTATATCCAGAAAGTTATCATCGTAAGTATGGGCAAGCGAAATCTTACGGACAAATTCTTCACGAGGAGTTAACAGAAATGCACGCTTGGTTTGATCATTCGTGAGGTCTTTGCGCTGAACAAGAGCTTGATAGCGATCCCAACGTTGAGCAAGAAATTTTTTATCTTCGCCGCGAGTTGTCACCATCCAATTTACAAAAGCTTCCTTGCTATCGATCGGAGGAACCATGTCAGAGGTGTACGTCTTGGGTACAGCGGCACTCGCTATTAAAGATACCGAAGCGCAAACTATGGCGACCGCAAAAGTGATTTTTTTTAATAGGTAATTCAAGGGATATCCTTACTAAATCAATAGTGGCAACGGCATAAAAAATAATGATTGAGATGCAAAACCGGGCGGCGATTCTAGCACGCAGCGCGAGTTTTCTGGTATACAAAACACGTTGAAAGGCGGCTAATATGGACTGGTTGGCACCAGGCTTTAGAAAAGGAATATCGGTGGTTGGCGGGATGTAAAGGTCGGCACGATTAAACGAAAAAAGCCGCGGCAAAACCGCGGCTTAATACTTGAAAACCTAATATTACGAAACTTAGTCTCGTCTAGGAAATCTAGGCTCTTCTACGGAATAAGGGCAAGGGTTGATCGACAGAGGCTTGATAGTACTCGTTAAAATCATTCAAAGATTTTAGCGCGACTTCCAGGTCGATTTCCGGGTTGGCGAATGCGAAGGCATTTACACCGCAGCGACGCAAATAACATAACTGGTCGCGAATGAAGTTTCCGACCGCTCGTAACTCGCCTTTATACCCGTAGCGCTCGCGCAGCAGTCGTGCCGTTGAGAATGAGCGGCCATCCATAAAGCCGGGGAAGTTGACCCCAATAACAGGCAAGTTATTGGCTTCTTCACCAATCGACTCCGCCGTTTCGTCACTATCCAGCCATACACCTATATCTTTCCGGCTTTGTAACTTAGTTTTCTGGGCGACCCAGACACTTAACGGAACAATTACCTGACCAGCCGGAACATTTACTTCATTGGCATCGTCTTCGGGCTTACCCAGAAGTGTCCAGCTGTCGTCAACTATTTGTCCGTCTTTAATTAGCTTTGGCATAGACTTTCTCTTTAAAAGGAGCTGCACCTATACGACGGTAGGTGTCGATGAACAACTCTTCGTCAGTACGGTTTTCTACATAGACATTAACGAGCTTTTGAATCACATCAGGCATAACTTCTGCACCGAATGATGGGCCGAGCACATCACCCAGAGAGGCGTCATTGCTGGCACTACCGCCAAGTTGAACCTGGTAGAACTCTTTGCCTGCTTTATCCACACCCAGGATGCCGATATGGCCCACATGATGGTGACCACAAGCGTTCATGCAACCGGAGATATTAAGGTCTATATCACCCAGATCGTAAACGTAATCCAAATCATCGAACTGACGTTGAATTGCTTCAGCAATCGGGATGGACTTGGCATTGGCCAACGAGCAGAAGTCGCCGCCGGGGCAGCAAATAATGTCAGTAATGGTGCCGATATTGGGGGTGGCGAAACCGGCAGCCTTACATTTTTGCCATAAGCTGAAAAGGTCAGACTTTTTCACATCCGCCAGAACAATATTTTGCTCATGAGTAGTACGTGCTTCACCAAAACTGAATTCGTCCGCCAGATCGGCAATGATTTCCAGTTGGCTATCCGTGATGTCGCCAGGTGCAACTCCGGTGGGCTTCAAGGATAGGGTAACCGCCGCATATCCAGGTACGCGATGACCGAGTACGTTACGTTGTAGCCATTTGCTAAACGCAACATTACCTGCGGCTTTATCGTCGAGGCTTGCTTGCGCCTGGTTACCATCAATTTTTTCGTAAGCTGGTTCAGTGAAGAAACTCTTCGCACGTTCAATTTCAGCGCGGGTCAATTTGCTGTAACTGTTTTTTGTCTGTTCCCACTCGGCTTCGACTTTTTGAGCGAAAACTTCTGGTGTTAAAGCACGTACAAGAATCTTGATGCGCGCCTTGTACTTATTGTCGCGACGACCGGACAGGTTGTACACGCGCAGGATAGCTTCAAGGTAAGGGAGTAAATCTTCTTCCGGTAAGAATTCACGGATCAGGCTTCCAATTACCGGGGTACGACCTAAACCACCGCCTACGTAAACCGCAAAACCAATTTCGCCTGAGTCTTTAAGAACGATTTGAAGACCAATATCGTGCACTTGCACAGCAGCACGATCCTTTTTCGAACCCGTCACCGCAATTTTGAACTTACGCGGCAAGAAGGCGAATTCGGGGTGAAAACTGGACCACTGACGAATAATTTCGCAGTAGGGGCGTGGGTCGATTATTTCATCCTCTGCGACTCCCGCGAATTGATCGGAAGTTGTGTTGCGAATACAGTTACCACTGGACTGAGTCCCATGCATATCCACGTCGGCTAACTCCGACAAAATATCTGGAACTTCGGTTAAATCCGGCCAGTTAAATTGAATATTTTGACGGGTGCTGACGTGGCAATAGCCCTTGTCATAATGGCGGGCAATATGCGCCAGCTTACGAAGTTGTTTGCTATTAATCATGCCGTAAGGCACGTTTATACGCAGCATGGGCGCCAAACGCTGTACGTAAAGACCGTTTTGCAAGCGCAGCGGCAGAAATTGTTCGGGAGGAAGTTCGCCTGCTAAAAAGCGCTCGGTTTGATCGCGAAACTGCGCAACGCGTTGGCGCAGAATGCTGTTGTCGTACTCGTCGTAAATGTACATAGAATTTCAGTACCATCTTCAGCATAAATTGAGGCGCGCAGAATACACCAATTGTGCTTCAATCGCGAGGTGAGACAAGTACTCTTTTGGACTATAGAAAGAGCATTTAATTATAGGTTTATTGCCCTGGCTGGTATTATGGCCCCACGTAGATAGGGGGTTAATTTATGCCGGACATGTTCGAGGATTTAGCGGTACTGCCAGCATGTCTGGAAGATATTTCAATTCTGCAACGTGACCCCGAATTTTTACTTATCAACAAACCGACCCGCTTATTGAGCGTTCCCGGCCGTCATCCAAAGAATCGCGACTCTGTTATTACCCGGCTTTTGGTTGATTTTCCGACTGCTGCTATCGTTCATCGGCTGGATTTCGATACCTCGGGAATCATGGTGATTCCGCTGAATAAAAAATCCTTGTCCCACATCAGTAAACAATTCCAAAACCGCAGCACGCAAAAAACCTACACAGCTGTTGTGGACGGGATAATCGAAAAAAATAATGGTGTGATAGATCTGCCAATAGCTTCAGATATGGAAAATCGTCCCAAGTACAAAATATGTACGGAGACTGGTCGGCAATCCGTCACGGAATTTACCGTAGTATCGCGTGATGAGATTGCGCAGACTAGCCGCGTTCTTTTGCATCCAATCACCGGACGCTCGCATCAGTTACGTTTGCATATGAAAGCAATAGGCCATCCCATTCTGGGGTGCGAATTTTATGCAGATGAGGTAGCACTTAAAAAATCCTCGCGATTATTGCTGCACGCAACTGAGCTGGAGTTTGATCATCCGGTGATCGTTAAAAGAATTAAAGGCTATTGCGAGCCCAGGTTTTGACATGTGTATAATCGCCAAATTTTTTAACTTTATAGGTAGTTGAGTCATGCAAGAACACACGGAATATAAAACTCCACAAAACGCCAAGCTAAGATTTTTCCCAGCATTAATATTTTCTTCGCGATGGTTACAACTGCCTTTATATTTGGGGTTGATTATTGCGCAGTGCGTTTATGTATTTTTGTTTTGTAAGGAACTAGTGCACCTTATTTCGGCTGCGAATTCGCTAACAGAACAAACTATTATGTTAAGCGTGTTGGGTTTGATTGATGTAGTGATGATTTCAAATTTGTTGGTAATGGTTATTGTGGGCGGCTATGAAACATTTGTGTCGCGTTTAAATTTAGATGGGCACCCAGATCAACCAGAATGGCTTGGCCACGTAAATGCGACTGTACTGAAAGTTAAATTAGCCATGGCTATAATTGGTATTTCGTCAATTCACCTACTTAAAACGTTTATCGAAGCGGGTTCATTGGGCGTGCCGGGCTCAAAATATACCGAAGTCGGAATTATGTGGCAGACCATTATTCATATGGCATTTATTTTGTCAGCCTTAGGCATTGCTTATACGGATTTGTTAATGCAGCGTGTTGCGAAAAACGGTAAAGCTGAACATTAATTAACTGCGTTGAGAAATAAAAAACGGCAGTCTAGGCTGCCGTTTTTTATTAATGGTTACTTCTTAATGCTCTGCTGCAGCACTAATTCCAATACCGGTTTGTGAGCGTACAAATTGCGCATCGAACGCGGCCTCTTCAGCTTTTGCATTTGCAGATTTATCCAGGATCGAAAATAACCAGATACCGATAAACGCGATGAACACAGAGAAAATTGCCGGGTTCTTAAGCGGGAAAATAGCTTTTTCGTGATGGAACACATCGACCCAAACAGTCGGGCCTAAAACGACTAATACCAAGGCCGTTAGTAATCCCAGTGCTCCACCTAAAACTGCTCCGCGAGTGGTGAGCTTGCGCCAATACATGGAGAGCAACAGAATAGGGAAGTTTGCGCTTGCTGCAACACAAAATGCCAAGCCAACCATAAACGCAACATTTTGATTTTCGAATACTATTCCCAGCAACACTGCAATTATGCCTAAACAGATAGTGGCAAACCGCGATGCACGCATTTCTTTTTTCTCGTCACGCACACCTTTTAATACCAGAGTCGCGTACAAATCGTGCGAAATCGCGCTAGAACCTGCAAGCGTTAAACCTGACACTACTGCAAGAATAGTTGCAAAAGCTACTGCAGAAATAAAACCTAATAATATGTCGCCACCCAATGCATGAGAAAGATGTATCGCCGCCATATTCGTACCACCGAGGAGTTTTCCATCAGCGGCAAAATAATTTGGATTGTTAATTAGCAAAACAATTGCGCCGAACCCAATGATGAAGGTGAGAATATAAAAATAACCGATAAATCCGGTCGCGTAAAACACAGACCGGCGCGCTTGTACAGCATCGCGAACTGTGAAGAAACGCATGAGAATATGCGGTAAGCCAGCGGTGCCGAACATTAATGCCATGCCAAGAGATATAGCGGAGATGGCAGAAATTGCATCGGGTTTTTGAGCCAGGGGAGCCATGATGGCTTCACCCTTTGCATGAAGTTTTACGGACTCACTGAACATAGCTTCAAAACTAAAACCAAACTGACTTAACACGAGAAATGCCATAAGGCTTGCACCCGAAAGCAAGAGTACAGCTTTGATAACTTGTACCCAGGTGGTTGCGAGCATACCGCCGAAAGTGACGTAAAGAGTCATTAAAATGCCCACGCCGATAACCGCTGTTTCATATTGCAGGCCGAATAAATATTCAATAATTTTCCCTGCACCGACTAGCTGTGCAATCAAATAAAAAATTACAGTTACAAGTGATCCACTCGCCGCAAGAATTCGAATAGGTTTTTGTTGCAATCGGAATGAGGCAACATCTGCAAATGTATATTTGCCCAAATTACGTAGAGGTTCTGCGATTAATAATAAAACCAGCGGCCAACCGACCAAAAAGCCAATGGCGTAAATTAAACCATCAAAACCTGATGTATAAACTAAACCGGCGATCCCCAAAAAAGAAGCTGCGGACATGTAATCACCCGCAATCGCCAGGCCATTTTGAAAACCGGTAATACCGCCGCCCGCCGCGTAAAAATCTGCTGTTGTTTTAGTGCGACGCGCTGCCCAATAAGTAATACCCAGGGTAACTACTACAAATGCTAAAAACATTGCAATTGCGGTTGTATTGATGGATGGTTTAGGCGCGGCGTCAGCCCAAGCGGCGGCGGCCAAAAGGCTGATCGAAAATGCAAGAAGGGTTTTTATTTTCATTTTAAAGCTCCTGCTTTTTGTGCAATTGCGCGGGTCAAAGGCTCAATAACACGGTTGGCATAGGACACAGAAATACCGGTAATTACCATGCAATAAATAATAATGCCAAGCCCGAGCGCGATGCCTACAGATGTGACTCCATCACCTATAGGAGCACCAAGCGATGCTGGATAAAACGCGATGGCGAGTATGAGTGCGAAGTAAGCCACTACAACCGCGATTGATAGCGGCCATACAATTTTTTTACGTGCGCGCGTTAGCGCAATATATTCCGGTAGTGCTCTTATCTGTTCCGAATGGCTCATCGATTTTCCCCTTTGGTTTTATAAAAGATTATAAAGTTGATTATTATTGGTAAGAATTTTTGCTATTTGTTCAAAGTTGTGTTTTGTGTGCTGCTATTGTTAATCAATGTTATTGTCGTGACTATTACTAGTTATCGCGTTTCATCCGTTTAAACTATGTTAACTATTCAGGAAGATAAAGTATGTTCAATTTCGGTGATCATCTTTAAGAACTTCGCTCTACCATTGTTGGGCTGGTACTTATTCTTGCCGCTACTATTATAGGTTTTGTTTGGATTAGTCTTGGGATTTACTTTTGGTTAAGTTCACTGGTGGGCAACATATGGGGGCCTATGATTCTGGGCCTGATTTATTTTATTCCTATTATCGTTTTTGCACTTTCCAAAGCCTTTGCTCGCCCGCCAACACAATCGCAACCGCACCGTGAGCAGGATTTAACGCTTCAGGCGTTTTCCAAAACATTTGAAAATCTTTCTAACCGTTCTCCACTCGTAATAATTTCGGCAGCTGCGATCGCAGGATTTCTAGCGACCCGCTTTCCTTCACTACTTGGTTTATTTAACCAATTACTGACTACTTATTCGGAAGAGGTTAAAACGCGAGCAGAATCTGCTGCATCAGGATCACCTAATCCAAGTGCCGACCATAATGGTTGAGCAAGAGTGGGCGGATTCTAGCAAGCTCGCGAAAAGCTTCCAATACAGATAATGTAAGGTCTGTTGGAAGTTGCTTGAAACGGAGGTTAGATTCTAGCTACATGACGGAGATTAGGATATTGCGGAATTTTTAGATCCAACCTTTTTGACGCGCAATTCGAGCAGCGTCTACCCGATTGGCGGCATTTAACTTTGCGATAGCTTCTGATAAATAATTGCGCACCGTACCTTCGGAAAGAAAAAGTGTATTAGCAATTTCAGCGGTAGTTTTTCCTTCGCTCGCAAGTCGTAAAGCGCGACGTTCTTTGTCGCTAAGCGGATCTGTTTCACCCAAGGCCATCATGGCCAATTCACCGTCGATCACTCGCTTACCATCCATGATGCGGTATATCGCCTGGATGAGTTGCTCTGATGGTGCATCTTTTAAGAGAAAGCCCGACACGCCCATATCAATTGCGCGCCGAATATAACCCGAGCGACCAAAGGTTGTAATAATGATAATTTTAGTCGGAGATTGCTGCTGGATTAAATATTGCGCTAATTCCAAACCCGAACGGCCTGGCATTTCTATATCTGTGAGCAAAATGTCATAAGAGTTTTGCTTAAGGAGTAACCAGGCTTTATCACCATCCTCGGCCTGGGTTACATCAAAATTGGTTTCCATACTGAGCAATGCTGCGAGTGCACCTCGCACCATTGCTTGATCTTCTGCTAACAAAATTTTCATCTTTAACTGGCCTGTATTAATTCATGGGCAGGAAGGGTGATATCAAATCGCGCTCCATTAGAGATTTGTGCGCTGATATCGCCGGCCAAGGCATGTAATCTTTCCTGAATCCCATTTAGGCCGTTGCCGGGAGTAATAGACTTGATGCACCCATTGTCTTGCATACTGATTACCACACTTTCATTGTCTAACTGAAAAGAGATCTGACAGTGGTTACCATTACTGTGACGTAAAACATTGGTAGTTAGTTCGGTGAGCGCAAGAATTAAAGCGGTTTCTGCTCGGGGGGAGAGAGAAGGGATTTCGCCATCCAGGTCAACGGAGAAACCACTTTGGCGCAGCTTTTCGCATAATTGAATAACTTCGCCCGAGAGACCGCGGTGTTTATAACCAGATACAGTTTGACGCACGAGGCTCAGACTTTCCCTCGCGATTTTGTGCAAGTCCGATAAATGTTCTCCGACATCGTTTATTTTGTCTTGCTTCAATAATTTCTCTGCAAGTTCCGCTTTTAATGCGATAGATGAAAGCGTGTGGCCCAAAATGTCGTGAAGGTCGCGAGCGATACGTTCGCGTTCGGCAATCACCGCGAGCTGCTGGATTTCCTGGCGGCTTTGAATCCAATTCACCTTATGGGAGAAACGCATTCTTTCCATATGCCCCCACACGCTGATTGAAAGCAGTCCAGTAATTGCGGGCAGGGCGAACATGGGTACCGGATAATCGTAGTGAAATTGCACGCCAACAATCATTAAAGCGTAGCTAAGGAGCAAAATAAGATATGTACGAGTGGAATAGTTATAGCCAATGAGAAAACCGATGTACGGGAAAAAATTGCTGGAACCGGGTGATAAGGGGGTAACGAAGCAGAAGAGTACTGTAATAGCAAGAATCGGCTTCCAGACATGTTTTTGCGTGACGCGCGCACCCCATAGGTATAAACAAACAAATACGAAATAAGCGCCACACAAAAATGCCAATATATCGACCGACGCCTTCATGTAGTACACGGGTACAAAATAATAAAGGCTAAAAATAAGCCAAATCCAAGGCTTCTCGAGAAACAAGGGCGCTCGGCAAGTATTGCCAGGGATAACATGTTGATTCATAGCGGTGCTCGGGAGTGCCTGGTTGATGACATGAATAACCCATTATAGATGTTTAAGTGAACAAAGTTCGATCTCCCAGCCGTTTGTGGTTGATCAAACCTTCAATGATGGGCGGTAGAGCCCACCCCTGAACAATTGCTGCCAGCTTAAATTTTGTGCGGGGAAAAGATAATTTACATTTGTCAGCAGTAAGTTGCAGTGAATGTCCTGTTCAATATTTATTTTCTGTGAGCCTGACTAAACCGGCGTAAAGCGATCTGGGCCAATTAAGTACTTTTTTACTAATCTGCAGGACGCGGTTTATAGTCCCCAAATGAATTAATTTAAACAGAAGTTTGTCTGCGTAAGTTAATAATGAGCCAAAGAACGCATTTAATAAAAACTTTAAATCCGTCGTTCGATATTTATGGAGCTACATATTCAACAATGTGGTTCGTGCAACATCTCAGTTGTCATATTTTAGGAGTCGATGTTTGATAACAAAAAATTACAATGTTATTAAAGTTTTAAAATAAGTATTTTTTTGTTAATTATCGAGTACTGGTTTTTAACATTTTCAAAAAATTAGGGTTGCCAAACGCGCGGCACAGTTTGTGATGAATATATCACCGCAGAAAATATTAAAGCGCCAAACACTTTCAAAAGAAAATTTCGCTTAGTTCGGTTCTCGACAGATTTAACCAAATCATTTTTAAAAGTCGGGTTATATAATAAAATTCTTCTCATATCGCTAAGCCAGAGCGACACTAAATAGGTGTTTAAATCCAAGCATCTATTGCGGTGTTTTAAATAGGTGCCTAGAGTTCTTTTTTGCCCAGCTGACATCTGTTAGGCTCATCACCTCGCGAAAGTTGGGTTCCAAGAATTACCATTATGAAAGTTGATATTAAGTTGCCAGGTTTGTTCGGGCTTGGCTTGCTTTGGATTATTTTTCTGGCTCTGGGTTATTTCACGAGCTGGCGAATGGGTTTGCAGTGGTTTTCGCAGGCTGGGTTGCTATGGTTTTGGGTGTGGTATCTCACTTGGAAGCGGGCTGATTTAAATCGCATATCAACTGACACCCCTTTATTAAATGATTTGGGCTGGGCTAACCGGCTTACCTTGCTGCGTGGTTATTTAATCGCTTTGACCGGCGGCTTTTTATTTCAACCTGACATTCAGGGTTTTATAAGCTGGATTCCAGGGTTGCTTTATGGCGCCGCAGCAATTCTTGATCGCGTAGATGGTTTTGTCGCACGCAGGAGTAAACAGACAACTTTGTTAGGTGCCGAACTCGACACCGTATTTGATGCACTGGGTTTATTGGTCGCGCCTCTTTTAGCAATTGTCATGGGTAAAATTCACTGGAGCTATTTATCGCTGAGTTTTGCGTTTTACATTTTTAATTGGGGGATTTACTGGCGTTGCAAGCATGGCTTGAATATTTATCCACTTATGCCGAGCCAGTTACGTCGCGCGCTGGCAGGTTTTCAAATGGGTTTTGTTGCTTTGGCGTTATTGCCTTGTTTTGCACCCCAGCAAACCGTGGTGTGTGGTTTTGCATTTTTAATTCCAGTTGTACTTGGGTTCACGTTTGATTGGTTGGTGGTTAGTGGTCGTATTAACGGTGAGTCAGTTGGAGCGAAACTTTTTTTCTCTCGCTTGGTGAAAATCAGTCGAAATATTTTTCAACCATGTTTGAGAATTTTTCTTTTTGTCGGTTCAATTTTTATGTTGTACAAGGCGGATATTTTTGAACCTCCAGGAAGCATTTTCTTAACGCTGAGTTTGGTGCTTGGAATCAGTCTGGTTTTATTGGGCTCCGCGGGGCGCGTCGGTGCTTTAATTGTTTTGCTTTTGCTGGCAGGTTCAGCTGCGCCAATAACGCCGTTGAGCATCGGGTTATTGTGTAGCGGTGCCTGGTTATTGTTACTCGGTACGGGGCGCTTTAGCCTGTGGCAATGGGACGATGTATGGGTTAACCGTCAGGATGGCGCTAGTGCTTAAATCTAAAATAGCAAAAAATTTGATGTGGCTCTTGGCGTTAGCCTTGACTGGTTGGACGTTAGTGCATTTGCCACTCGCTAGTATCAGAAATAGTGTTTTGTCGCTGGCTTGGCAGCAATGGTTTGCATGGTTGGGTGTCAACTTAATTATTATTTTCTTGAGCGCAAAACGTTGGCACAGTTTAATAACTATGTTGAAAGAAACGGTGAGTTTTAAAGATGTTCTGTTTATGCGCCAGGCGGGCAATACAATAAATTTTATTACACCTGGCCCACAATTTGGCGGCGAGCCTTTGCAGGTTTATTGGTTATGTCGTAGCGGAGCATCATTAGAAAAAGCACTTTTATCAATCGGCCTCGACCGAGGTTATGAAGTTTTGGTGAATTTCACCGTGTTGGCACTGTGTTTATTTTTTCTCGTATGTACAGGCGATGTTCCATTTATTAAAGCTTCATCTATCACTGCAAGTAATATTTTTGTCGGTGTGTTTTACGCGGTAGCAGTAAGCACAGTATTTTTGGCAACTCTACGGTGGTTAATCGGTCGGTCTCAGCGGATTTCAGTTCACCTACAGCGATTTTTTTCAGGGTGGAACGAACACAGATTCATTAAAAAAATTCAAGAATCCTGGCGGTCGATGAAAGGTGACTTAGGGGCTGTATTGCGTACTCAAAAATTAACCTTGACCAATGCGGCATTGATTTCCTTTTTAGCCTGGGGTGGGTTGCTTGTAGAGCTTGCACTCCTGTTGCAGTTTTTAAATATCGATTTCGATGCACCTGCTTTTTTATTAATATTGATTTCCATGCGACTCGCTTTGCTACTGCCTATACCAGGCGGTGTGGGAACTCTTGAAGCCTCGGTGTTTTGGTCTTTCCATTATTTGCATCTTCCCGACGCGGCCGCAATTGGTTTGATTGCGCTTATGCGTTTACGCGACATCATTATTTTGCTATTTGGGTTTTATTGTCTGCGCAGCGTTAATAAAAAATCTGCATCCCCTGAGACTGCCTCATCTTACTAACCTTATACTCTAGTGTCCGCAAACTGGTGCGCTTATTGCTTTTGGCTTTTTATTCGTCTTCCTGTTTGGTGAATGCATTTCATTCAGGCGAAACTCATTTAAATGTAGTGGGATATTCATATGATTAAAAAAATATTTCAGTTGATGCTGGTTGCGGGATTGAGTGCATGCGCTAGTGTGGACAAAAGAGATGATGCTGCCTCTTCTAAAGTTGCACCTCCGGTTCCTTCTGGCCCCATTACTGAAGCAATCGATTTAATTGAAAAAAATAAATATCTGGAAGCGAAGGTATATTTGGAAAATTACGTTAATACCATGCCTGCTAACTGGTCACACAGAGTGGAGGATGAAAGACGGGTGCGTGTATTTTTCTGGGATAAGGAGCAGGTGGCGGAATGCGGTCAGTATGAAATTGCGGTAGCAGGCGATAAAAAAATGGAGCCAGTATTGGATAGCTCATACTCCAAAGCCTATTATCTACTCGCATTTCTTGCGCTGGAATCTAGAAATAATCCTTACGATAATGCGCTTCTAAATTTGGACAAAGGATTAAAATTGGAACCGGATCAACCGACTTTATTATATGAAAAAGCAAATCTTCATTATCGCCTTAAGCGGTATGAGCAAGCTATACAACTTTATACGCAATTAACGCAAGCTAAAAGTTGTTTGCCCAACGTGCAGCGCGCTCGTGCGTTTCGTGGTCTCGGTGAAACTTTGACGGCTACGGGGAAGTACGACGATGCTGAGATGACTCTTTATCAATCGCTCAAATTCGATCCGGATAATAAAAAGGCCATAAATGAATTGGACTATATCGACCAGATTCGCAACCTCAATCGTATTAAAGAATTGCATGCGAACAATTCAACTCAATAAATGATCTGAAGCCTAAAAATAAACAATACTCTATTGTTTGGTGTTGTTTAATATACGCTCGTTACAATATTGTTTTACAGAAATTTGTTAGCTCCGTATGACGTATTAAGATTGCTTAAATTCCTTTTGATACGCCGCCCAACAAGTTGCGTTCTCCCATAATTTTACAGTCAACGATGCATTGCCTAGCGGTCGAATTTTAGAGCTTATATGCTCATTGATGATTCTGCTGAAATGTTCAATGCTCGGGTTCAAACCTTCAAATTCTGGTTTTTCATTAAGTACACTATCCCGAAAGTAAGCGACTGTTTTATCAAGTGCTGCTTCTATGTCTACTATATCCACCAAATAACCGTGTTGATCCAGCTGATCGCCGTCTATACGAATTTCAGCTACATAATGATGCGAGTGCGGAAAATTTTCGCTGCCCCAATCTCCTCCGATCAGAAAATGGCTGGCAATAAATTCACGGGTAACGGCAACTGAATACATGAGAAGTCCTGCAAAGGGTTAAGATTCATTTGGATTTTAAAATAGTTTTTACGCTTTTGAAATAAATTAGAGGTAAGTAAAAACCGCTTGAAGTATTTCACCGGGATTTTCGTCCAATTTTTTATAGAGGCTCGCAGCTTCAGAGAGTGCTACACAGTGAGTAACAAGTTTTTCAGGTTTGCGCTCGCGAATTAATTGCCAGACGAGCTCAAAACGACGGGACTTGTTCCAGCGACCACTGAGAGCCGGTGAAATATTGCTTACTTGGCTCGTGGTAATTTTTAGTTGATTGCGATGCGCATTACCGCCGAGTGCTATGGCTGCAGATTTATTCCCGTACCAGCTGCCAATAACGATGCGGCTGCTAAAACCACTCAATTCAATCGCCAGATTAAGTGCGTCTGGAATTCCACTCACTTCAAAAATAAGGTCGGCGCCGCTACTTGCCGCAGTTATTAATTGCTGTTGCAGATCTTTAATCTCAGCTGATACAAACGGATTTACAACCTGAGTGGCACCCAACGCCAGTGCGCGTTGGCGACGATATTCATTACCATCAATCGCACACAATTTGGTAAGCGGGTGCTTTGCTAGCAGGCTTGAGAGGAGTAAACCGACAATACCTTGCCCGAGCACCACAATCTTTTCACCTAACTTCGGTTCACCATCGTGAACAAGATTTACTGCTGTCTCCATATTGGCGAGAAATACCGCCGCTGCCGCGCAAATATCATCAGGCACGGGAATCAGTGTTGCAGGAGTTGTAATGAAATGGCTAGCATGCGGTTGAAAGGCGAAGACTCGTTTACCCAACCATTCAATGTCGACTTCTGAAGTAATTTGAATAACGCGTCCGACCGTAGCGTAGCCATACTGAAGCGGGTAGGTGGCGGATTCCTGAAGCGATTCGAGGTTTGCATCCAATTTCATATCAGACGGAATTTGCCCGCGATAAACCAACAGCTCGGTGCCTGCGCTAACAGCGGAGAGTTCGCTTTGAACCAGAACTTCACCAGATTTTAGTGAAGGTAATAATTGCGAACGCAGTTCAAGAGTGTAGGCATCCGTAAACCACAATTGTTGGGCGATGAATTGATTCATGCCACGGCCTTACCGTACTGCAAATTACCCCAGAGAATGACATCTTTACCCAAAGGCGCGCTGTGCAGCGGGGAAATTTCAGGCAAGTGACACTTCTCCCGGCCGCCTAAATCACTCACCGCTTTGTAACCGCCGACCAAGTGCGGCACTAATGTAATTACGACGGCATCGGCCAACTGCGCTTTCAAGAATGCGGTAATAATGCTTGCTCCCCCCTCAACCATAAGGCTTGTAATACCTTTCGCTCGCAATAATCGAAGCGCGCGCTCCAGACATACACGGCCTTCGGAATTGCTTTGTAATGCAGTGATTTCCAAACCTTCGATAAGTGCGCCTTCGTTCTCGTTGGCAAGGCTCTCACCTTCAAGTGTAGTGAGCACCCAACAACGTTTATTTTGAAGTTGGCACAGGCGGGCCTTGGCGGGTATGCGTAACTTGCTATCCAATACGATAGGCTGCGGGTCAACACCGGTCCAATGTCGAACATTCAATTGCGGATCATCACTTAATACAGTGCCTATACCGACCAAAATACCGTCGTGAATGCTGCGTAGTTGATGTGTTAACTGCAAAGACTCCATGCTGCTAAGCGCAAGTGGTTCCCCTGAACGAATAGCGATACTGCCGTCCAGGCTTTGGGCGTAGCACAAGGTTACGAAGGGTCTATCGCTTAGGTGAAATGTGTTCTTACTGGCACTTAGCCAATGCTCAATTTGCTGACTGGGGTTCATGAGCTTTGCTGCTAAATACAGGAGTTAGAGGTTTGGTCAAAAATAAATGATCCATGCGTTTTGCCTTGGTTAGTAGATACCCGGCGCTCTCGGAATTGACGGCGATTTCAAGCGGAACACGTGCAACTACTTTAACGCCTTCTGCTTTTAGCGCTGTAATTTTGGCGGGATTATTCGTCATTAATCGCACAGATTTCACACTCAAATCATCGAGAATACGAGCAGCCAGTGAATAATCGCGCTCGTCCGCACCATGGCCCAACATAAGGTTCGCGTCTACAGTGTCGTAACCTTCGTCCTGCAAATTATATGCACGTAACTTTTGCAGCAGGCCAATTCCGCGCCCTTCCTGACGCAAATAAACAACAATCCCTAGTCCTTCTTTTGCGACCAAAGCAAGCGAACGATCCAATTGCTCACCGCAATCGCAGCGCAATGAACCCATAACATCACCGGTGAAACATTCAGAATGAACACGCACCAGCACTTCTTCCGCGTTCGCCAAGTCACCTCTACAAAAAGCGAGATGCTCTTTGTTGTCGATATTATTGGTGTAAAAGGTTAATTGAAAATCGCCATACTTCGTGGGGATTCGTGCTGCGGTCATGCGGGTAACAAATGGCTCTGACATAGTAAAAAACTTGTGGCTAGGCGAATGAAAATAACAAAATTTCGTTGATCTTAAGGTGCGCTTATCCATTAAGCAAGGCACATTTCAAATTCGCGTTTTATATCTATCGGCAGCGAAATTTGTGATGTTTAAACAACAGGTTGCTGATTGTTTTCAATCAGGATTGTTGAAAAGTATGCATTTAATTTTATGGTAATGCGCAGGAGAAAGTGTGACAATTTTTGAATTGAAAACTAACTCAAGTCTTTACGATTACCTACGCATGAGCTCTCTAGCAATTACACCTGTTTATTTTCTAGTTCCTGGCGATATCAACAACGTCACTGGAGGTTATGCCTATGATCGCCGTTTGTTGGCGGAGTTGCATCTGCTTGGCTTAAATATTCAATTAATAGAGCTGGGTGATTCCTTTCCATCTCCCGATGCTAACGATTGGTCTGACGCAAATTCTAAACTGGCTAATCTGCCTGACAAGTCAGTGGTAGTTGTTGACGGACTCGCATTCGGCGTTATGGGGCAGCTTGCACAAGACTATGCCCAACGTTTGAAATTCATCGCACTATGCCATCATCCTCTAGCGCTCGAGACAGGGCTCGGTGTTGAAGAACGGCGCCATTTGCATCAATCAGAAGAGCTTGCGATCGCCGAAGCAGCTGCAGTGTTGGTTACTAGCAAAAATACCGCGAACATACTTGCACAGGACTTTTCTGTTCCCTCCGAAAAAATTCGTATTGCTTTACCCGGTACGGATTCGGGACAGTTTGCACCTTGTGAAGGTCAACCGCCTGTCTTACTCACAGTTGCAACACTTACCCGCCGCAAAGCGCACGACATTTTGATTGATGCATTTTCACAGTTAACTCATTTGCCGTGGCAAGCGCGTTTTGTGGGCTGTGACGATTTTGATATTGAGTGGGCAAATTATTTACGAGATAAAGTGTCTTCGTATAGCTTGGAAGATCGAGTTTCTTTTGTAGGTAAACAACAAGATATTTCTAGTGAATACCTGAACGCAGATATTTTTGTATTGCCATCTTTATTTGAAGGTTATGGTATGGCATTCGCTGAAGCCATATCTTTCGGTCTCCCTATTATTGCTGCACACACAGGTTCGGTGCCCGATGTGGTTCCGTCAAATGCCGGTATATTGGTTCCTCCTGCAGATGCGAATGCATTAGCAAATAGTCTGGCAAAACTTTTAACGAATTCAGACGAACGTAAACAGCTTCAGCTAGGAGCTCAAATTGCTGCGAAAAATCTACCAACTTGGTTAGAGACAGCAAAAAGTGTTTTTCAATTAATCCAGGAAGTAAATAAACAATGACAGATTTTTCAATTGCGTGGCTTGATTTACGTGAGCCAGCAGATCTTAAAGCTCGTGACAAAACCTTGGCAACTCGCGCACTGCAGTGGCTTCAAAAAAATTTTCCAAATCAAGGTCACATGATTGTTGATCTGGGCTCAGGTACAGGTTCGAGTTTGCGCGCACTTGCCGGTTTAGGCGCGGCCGATATTGTATGGCGCTTGGTGGATAACAACGGAGATCTTCTCGATGAAGCGTTAAGGCGTCATCGTAAAGACTGGATCATTGAAGATTACGAAGCCGATTTAAATGTTGTGAATGAACTTCCTTTAGGCGGCGCGCAATTAATTACTGCATCGGCGTTATTGGATTTAGCATCGCGCGAATTCGTGGATGAGTTAAAAAACCGTATCACCAGACAGCGTTCCGCACTTTATGCTGTATTGAATTACGACGGAACAACAGAATGGGCTCCAGCACACCCAGGGGACGAAAAAGTGTTGGCCGCGTTTAATCTGGATCAAGCCCGCGATAAAGGTTTTGGCCCAGCGTTAGGGCCGCAAGCAACCGATTATTTAACAAAGAATTTCCAAGCAGAAAATTATGAAATTTTTACAGCAGGCAGTTCGTGGTGTTTAACCGGAAAAGATCATTTGCTCGTGAGCGAACTCATTCATGGGATCGCAAACGCAGTAAAAGAACATATCGATAGCGCTGAGCTTGATACATGGAAGCAGTTTCGCCTAACTCATGTTCAGCAAGGTTCGTGTCGAATAGGGCACCTGGATTTCCTCGCATTGCCTGCTAAAAGATAACCGTAGATCGATGCAATAATGACTAAACAAGACTTTGATCTGAAAACAGATCACCTGTCGACGAAATTTCTTAAGTTGTCCAAGTACAGCGTGGCTTTGATCAGTGGGTCGGCCTTTCTGGCTTTATTTTGGGTGGTCGCCAGTTTTATATATCGCGATATAAGTTTGTTTAATTATTGGAGCGGTGCAGGCTTTTTGTTGGGAGTTGCAAACGGATTTTTTATACAAGCAATCTATAGCCGCGTGAAATTCTTTTACCAGCTCAATATAAAATTATTTATCGTCGTGGTTTTATTAGCTGAGCTGGCACTTGGTCTCTTATTAATTGGCCCTTATATTTGGGTTAAATTGCGTTTTATTCCCACCTCCAATATTCACTCTATTTGTTGTGAAACACCGTTGGACTATGGCGCTGCTAGATTTGAAGATATGCGCTTGAAAACGAGCGACGGTGCGACCATTGCTGGTTGGTATGTGAAGCCGACGGCAAAATCTGGCAATGTTATTATTCTTATTCACGGTTATGGTTATGACCGTCGCGGAACAGATTTTCAAACACGTGTTTTAATCGAAGCTGGTTACGGCGTGCTTTTGTACGATCTGCGTGACCATGGCGAATCGGAATCTAATGGTTCGTTGAATATCTATAATCGTATGCAGATTTGCGCCAGTGATTTATTGCAAATGGTTAATTATTTGAAGCAGAAACCCGAAGTTCAGCACATTGGTGTGGTTGGTATCTCCCTAGGTGCATTTGCCACACTGAATTCATTACCTGAAACCCTGAATAGTTTTTCTGGCCTGTGGATGGACGGCTTGCGTTTTGAAAACTTTGGTGCCCAGGGTTCTATGAACACACCAAACGAATATTTAAGGCGTGTCTTTGACTATCAATCTCGCTGGATTGCAAGTCTCACCGCTAAAACTTCTATACCGGTTGCGCCACCAACTTTCGCCCAAATTATTCCCACCATAAAACGGCCAAAATTAATGCTGGTATCAAGTGGCCTAGATAAAAGTGAACGCGCTACTAATGAAAAACTTATCCCGCTGTTAGGAGAAAATCAACAGCTTTGGATCATCGAAAATGCTTGGCACATTGGTGGAAGATTTGATGCACCTGTTGAATATCGCGAAAAATTACTAGCTTTTTTTGAGTCAGCATTTAGTAAAGGATAATTTTACTTTAATCTGCTTTAGAAAATGTTTCTATCAAGCGTGGGCGCAATTCATCCATTCTCCATACCGGAGCATTGTTTGCGGGTGCCATCCCTTCCGTCCACTTCCACTCGTTTACTTGCTCAAGCAATTTTGAATCGCGTGTAATTAAATGTATAGGTACATCACGATTGTTGTTGTCGTCCATAACTAGCGGCGCAGGTTGGTGGTCGCCAAACGCAATAATGACTAAATTGTCATCTCCATAAGTAATTGCATAAGACACCAAGTCGGCTAGGGCATATTCAATAGATTTTCGAAATTGCGTGCGAATTCGACTATTTTCCTTCCACACATATTCCGGGCTTTCGCCAGCCGTGGCTTGGCTGTTAAAAATACTACCGTCTCCTACTTCATTCCAGTCAACTAATGTTGGAGTTGGAGTCCATGGTGCGTGTGAGGAAATTAATGCTATTTCCGCCATGACCGGAGCGTGGCCCGGTTTGCGCTCTAAATGTTGAAACGCTGAAAGAGTATATTGATCTGGCATGGTTACCCAGTTAAAGGGCAAACCCTTGTATCCTAAATTGTTGGCAGTATAAATTTGCTGATAACCAAAATAATCGCCCTCCGGCCATGTTTTGGTAATTGCTGGCATAACTGCAACTGTTCGCCAACCTGCATTTCCGAATAAGCGATTTAGGCTAGGGCGTTGGCTCATGATTAAACTGTCGTAGCGTTCCTGACTATTAATCCACATTCCCGACAAGGCAGTGCCATGTGCAAGCCAGCTTAAACCACCTAATGTTGATGAGGAAAGAAATGCACTTCGTGCACCCAAGCCGTTCGCGGTTAAATCTTCACCTCCTTTTTGCAATACCGGGCGAATGTGCTGAGCGAATTCCGATTGGTCTAATACCATTCGGCCATAGGATTCAATAAAAATAATAAGCACATCTTTACCTCTTAACTTGTTGAACAAGTTGTTGGCAGGTATGTTGGCAACCAGATGGTCTACCTCAAGTTCTTTCTTGAAATTTTTAAGTTCCGCATAACTGTAATAGGTAGAACTGACATGGTCTGCAAGTTGATCATAAAAACTTCTGGACGCTCCAGGAATCTCCGCCAGGGTAATTGCCGACCAGGCAATAACGCCGATTGATAAAATTGTCACTGATGTTCGTGTTGCCAAACAAAGTAACCGCTGAGCTCTACGCACTAACCAAAAACAAACAGCAATTATTGCCACTATAGTAGCGATAAGTAAAAGTGCTAGAAGCATTGCTCGAACATAACCCAAGGCACCGGTAAGTAGATTCATTCCATTCGCTATAAAAAATGAGTCCAATACCGGGTTGAACGGGCGAGCAAAAATCTTGAACACTGCTATGTCGGCTATTTTTAAAATGATTCCAATTGCCAAGGTTATCGCGAAAAGAATTCGGCTCAGATTTCCCGCCCGTCCCGGAAGTAATAATCCCAAACCTAGTAGAAGAAGCTCGATCGGTAGAGCGAAGAACAATCGCGCATTAAAATCACTCAGGTTATTCGGTGCAATTAGTACAACTGCTATCAAGAGCAGCGCCAACAGGTTTAACAATTGCGATATGAAGTTCTTGTTCATTAGTATGCCAATCAATCAATAGGTCGCGGATTATAACCTCGTCAAACAATGCGTCTAGATGTTGAAAACGAAATTAATTACCAGCTGCAAATGATCCATACGCAGCTGCAATGCGAGTTGATAATGGGTAGACAGCCACGAGGTAAAGCGTTATTTGAAAGGGCGAGCGAATTTAATATAGTCGCCTAAACACAAAACCATGTTATAAATTTTCTTTTTATTACGGCGTCTTTCCATCGTTTATACTTTCCTTTGTGTTACCCCTGACGCATTAGCGATCACGTGTTGATCGTCTCACTGATACCAACAACAATAGGATTAGCGATGCGAAAATTAACGGTTGGTCTGCTGGTACTTTTTACCTTCTCTGCTGCGAGCCTGGCCGATGAAACCAGAACCAATGTTATTTTCTTGGTGGGGGACGGAATGGGAGTTTCTTATACCACCGCATATCGGTTATATCAGGATGATCCTGCGACGACTGAAGTTGATCGAACTATTTTTGATGACATGCTGGTGGGTATGGCTTCAACTTATGCAGATGACCATTCGCTGGTAACTGACTCAGCTGCCGCCGCTACGGCGTTAGCATGTGGCGTTAAAACGTTTAATGGCGCCATAGGAGTGGATTCGCAGCACAATCCTGTTGATAGCATGTTAGATAAGGCAAAGCGCTTGGATTATCTTACCGGAATTGCAGTCACATCCCAGGTAAATCATGCTACCCCAGCCGCCTTTGTCGCTCATGCAGATAGCCGTCAAAGTTACGATAAGATCGCGGATCAATACCTGGATTTGCGCATTAATGAAAAACCTAAGGTGGATTTAATTCTTGGTGGTGGGCAGGCACACTTTATTCGTAAGGATCGCAATCTCATTAAAGAATTTCGTGCGCTTGGCTATAGCTATGAATCCAATATTAAAAATCTCTCCAGGATAAAACAACTACCGGCGATAGGTTTGTTTTCAAAACTTGGTATGGAACCGGCGTTGGAAAGTTCAAATCCATTACGTCTGTCTGAAATGACTGAAAAATCGCTGGATCTTTTTCATAATGCAGCAAAAAAAAATCCGGATGGAAAACCTTTTTTTCTGTTACTGGAAGCTAGCCAAATTGACTGGTGCGGACACGCTAATGATATAGCCTGTGCTATGGGCGAGATGCACGACATGGCAATTACCATGATAATAATTAAACGGTTCATCGATAAAAATCCCAATACTATTTTTGTAGCGACTGCCGATCATTCAACGGGAGGCCTTTCGCTCGGCGCAAAAGGTCAGTATCAGTGGAACGCTAGTAATGTTAAGAGCATCTCAGCAACTGGTCCCGATATCGCGCGTCAGTTAATGGCCAACAAAAGTAATTGGCGAACGGTGTGGCAAACATTGACGCATATAAAATTAGCCGATGATGAGCAAAAAACGCTTGATGCATTTATTAATCAAGCGGATGAAAATGCTAGCGACATCAATGTTAGCCAGGTGGGCACTCAGGTGTTAGCGTATATTGATAAATACACCGCAACAGGTTGGACAACTAAAGGCCACACTGGCGAAGATGTACAAATTTTTAGTTATGGAAAAGGCAAGCAAAATTTTTCTGGTGCAATGGACAATACTGATATCGCTAAGAAATTAATGAATTATTTAAATCCATAATTTTTTGAATAGTAATGAATAAAATTTTAAGACGAAAATTAAAACATAAATTGCTTTGATAAAAATAACCTGCCTTGAATAGGTAATCGTAAGTTAGTTTGGCGCTAGGCATAAGCGTAGTTACTAACCTGCAAACCGACTCGTCAACGACGCCGCCAACCTTAGCTCCAATCCGCGTTCTCCTGAATCGTCTGACTCCTATAGATATCACGTTTAATCAAAGCCCTTTACAAGCTAATCAAGTGCGGCTATATTTAAATCATAGTGATATCTAAAAGATATCAATTTGCGTGTAAACAAAAGGAGAAAGCTAATGAACCAAGAAGTTGATGCATCCACGGGCTCCGGGTATCTGTTGTTGGTTGTATTGTTCGTATCCCAGTTGTGCTCCATTGCAGGGGCAATCTTTCTTGCGCCTATTTTGAAAGCCGTTGCCATTGTGATTGGCATAGTTGTGTTTGTTTGCTGGTGGGGGTTTTATTTGGTGAACCCTAATCAGGGTAAGGTATTACAGCTTTTTGGACGTTATGTAGGTACGGATCGAAATACTGGTTTGCGTT
Source organism: Gammaproteobacteria bacterium (assembly GCA_004173475.1). Lineage (GTDB taxonomy): Bacteria > Pseudomonadota > Gammaproteobacteria > Pseudomonadales > Cellvibrionaceae > Cellvibrio. The sequence continues at coordinate 409,692 of SEBU01000003.1, read as the reverse complement.
GGGCTAACCCTTTTTACAGTAAACAAGCTGTGAGCTTACGGGTACGCAACTTCGAAAGCGGGCGGCTGAAAGTTAACGACGCAAACGGTAATCCAATAGAAATCGCTGCGATTATTGTGTGGCGAGTTGTGGATACCGCAGAGGCTGTTTTCGAAGTGGATAACTACGAGAATTATGTAACCATCCAAAGCGAATCCGCATTGCGTAATTTGGCAACAAGTTACCCTTATGAACACGATAAAGATGATGACCGTCTTTCGTTGCGAAGTGATTCAAATGCAATTGCGAAAAAATTATTAGCAGAAGTACAGGATCGTTTACAAAAAGCTGGCGTGGAAGTCATGGAAACGCGGTTGAGTCACTTAGCCTATTCACCCGAAATTGCGCAGGCCATGTTGCAACGTCAGCAAGCAAGCGCCGTCTTGGCTGCACGTAAAATTATTGTTCAGGGCGCAGTGGGAATGGTCAGCGATGCGCTGGAACAATTGCAGGCGCAAGGCACAGTTGAGTTGGATGCGGAACGCAAAGCCGCAATGGTGAGTAATTTACTTGTGGTCTTATGTGGTGACAATGTAAAGCCAGTAGTGAATGCAGGGTCGATTTACTAATGTACCAACTATGTAAGAGTATCCATTGTGTCTAAAAAAGCGTATCCACTTCGTATTAACGAACAGGTGCTGGCAGCGTTGCAGCGATGGGCGGATGATGATTTGCGCAGTCTTAATGCGCAAATTGAATATGTATTACGCGATGCGCTTGTTCGAAGTGGACGCGTGAAATTGGTACAAAAGGTAATTACCGATATAGAGCAAACCGACGGAATTTTTGAAGACGATGCTGATGATGGTCTCTCACAATAGTGGATTTTAAATATGCGCTGGGAATATAAAGCAATATCTGTAAAGCGAACATTTTTGACCGGTTCAATTAATGCAGCCGACTTTCAGATTCAATTAAATGAGCTTGGTAGAGAGGGTTGGGAATTAGTCACCGTGAATCAAGATCAATTGCGTAGTGTAGTTGCTGTTTTAAAGCGGTCTCTAAGATAAAAAACGCAGCCAAAACTGCGTTTTTTATTTAAATTTTCAAATTATAGAAAATACTCAGGGTGTTTTTGCGGTATAACTTTTAGAACATTGTAAACATCCTTTAAGTGCACGCTCATTGCTTTCGCCGCTTTTTCCGGGACGCCAGATTTAATCGCTTTAATAATCGCAGTATGTTGTGCCAGTATCCGTTTGAATTGATCTTGCTCTTGCAGGCTCAAGCAACGCACGCGGTCCATATGCGCTTTTTCTGCTTCAATAATATGTGCGACGCGTTCGAATCTAGTATGGTTCGCCAGAACTTTGTGGAAGTGATCATCCAGCTTTTGAAACGCCAGTGGGTCGTTGTCATCCGCTGCAGCTTTTTGCTCCAGGATAATTTTTCCTGCTTCATTAATAATATCTTCAGTGTTATTTTCGGCAAGAAAAGACACTACGGATACTTCAATAGCCTCACGAATAAAACGCGACTCCAAAATTTTATCCATACTGAATTTGGTAACATAAGTTCCGCGTTGCGGTAAAACTTCCACAAAGCCTATATTTGCCAATTGGATTAGCGCTTCCCTTACAGGCGTGCGGCTAACCCCGAATTGTGCTGCCAGTGAAGTTTCAGAAATCATTTGTCCAGGTAGCAACTCCATGGTAATGATGGCATCGCGAACAAAACCAAATATTTGAATTGCGGTGGGACGATCAAAGGATAAACCCGTAGCATCTGATCGCAATTTAATGACTGCTTGTCTGGCCATGCTTTTCTCCATGGGTATTCAACGCGTAAATACGCTTTATGTAGCTTGTGGATAGCACGAAAATAGTGCGTCCCGTCTTTAAGGGTTTCTCACAAACACATTGGATGCTAAAGGGTTAGTTTCAAAAAGTATAGACTTGCGAAAATAGTAAATTAAAGTATTTTCAAAATACATATTTTACGTGTTAAAGATTTTTAACTTACAGCACCCAGCTTTTTTCTGGCTGAGTGAAGTTTAATTTGATACTTGAGATACCACGCATATGTATTTATAGGTATTTTTTGTTGAATAAACAATCGAAATATGCCAATGGCGCGTTAAGCTTGGTAAACAAATTAGAAAAAACCTAAAACCTCAACTAGTATAAAAGTGAACACCTAGTGTTTACATTATCTCTCCGGACAATGTTCTTTATAGCCCCGAATTTTCGGGGCTTTTTTATTTCGCGTTAACGATGTTCCAATTTACTTGAATTGGCTCAAAAGCACCTGCAAAGGGTGGGGCAGCGTAACCTTATCGATTCGCTTTGTTTGACTGCGACAGGAATAACCCGTCACAGTTAATTTACCTGCGTTCGCCGGGTTGTTAACCACGTCACTCCACGATAGCTGATAAATCTTTTTGGACATTTCCACATTTACCGCCTCATGTCCAAAAGTACCTGACATTCCGCAGCACCCGGTTTCAATAACCTTGAGGGTTTGGCCAAGTTGTGAAAAAACTGTTTGCCAATCTTTTACTGAACTGACTGCATTGGTTTTTTCAGTGCAATGTGCAATTAATGAATAATGTCCAGCCTGAAACTTTTCTCTGTTACTTATCAGTAATTCTTTTTGTGCTGCCAACCATTCCTGTACCAGTTGCACCTTGGGAGCATTCGAGCCAAGAATTTTTTGATACTCACTACGATAGGTTAATGTCATCGCAGGATCTAAACCTATGAGCGGAATGCCGGATGAAGCCAAACCATTTAACAAAGTTGCATTAGTATCTGCTGCTTTGTTAAATGCTTTTAAAAATCCGTGAACCTGCAAGGGCTTACCATTTGGTCTGAAGGGTGCAACAAGTGGAATGACTCCTAGTGCTTGCAATGCTTTTAGCGAATCTAAAACAACTGGTGTTTCGAAATAACTGGTGAATGCGTCCTGCACAAAAATAACTGCTTTCGATTTTTGTGCTGGGCTCAGGGTTGCAATATTTTCCAGCGTCGCCCACTGTATTCCTAATTTATTCAATTCCGTTTGCAAATTAATTCCCGATAATAAAGGACTGTCTACCATGCCTGCTACTTTGGCCATAAACTTTTGCATGAATGCTGGTTTCATCAATGCGTTGTAAAGCCACGGCGCTCGCGCCAACGTTGGAATCATAAATTCCAATCCACCGATAAAATAATCTTTTAACGGGCGTAGATAGCGACCGTAATAAAGCTCAAGAAATTTGCTGCGAAATTCTGGTACATCCACTTTAATAGGACATTGGCCTGCGCAGGATTTACAGGCGAGGCAGCCCATCATGGCTTCATGAACTTCGTGAGAAAAATCATATTCGCCGTTACGTTTTCCTAATGTATTACTGATACGTGTGGGTAATGACATTAAAAAATTAGTTTGCTTTATTTTTTTACTTTCATCGATTGCACTAAAACCGCGATCACTCATTTGTTTTAGCCATTCACGCATAAGCGATGCGCGACCTTTCGGCGAGTGAATACGGTTACGCGTGCCTTTCCATGATGGACACATAGCGTCATTGGGATTCCAGTTATAGCAAAGGCCATTACCGTTACAATGCATGCCTTCGCTGTAAGCTTCCCAAACTTTCACTGGAATTTTACGATCTGTTTGACCGCGAGTCGGTACTTCATCAATTTTTAATAATTCGATTGAGTTAGCGGGTGTTGCGATCTTGCCAGGGTTCAACTGATTGAATGGATCAAACACAGCCTTAATGCGCTGTAATTGCGGATAAAGCTCACCAAAAAATTTCGGTGCATATTCGGAGCGAACGCCCTTTCCATGTTCACCCCACAATAATCCGTTATATTTATGCGTGAGTTCTGCAACTCTATCGCTAATGACACGAACCAATTTTTCTTGAATTGGATCTTTCATGTCGATAGCTGGGCGGACGTGTAGTACGCCTGCATCTACGTGACCAAACATGCCGTACGCTAAATTATTTTCATCCAATAACTGGCGAAACTCCAAAATAAAATCAGCAAGGTTTTCGGGTGGTACTGCAGTGTCCTCTACGAAAGGAATAGGGCGGGCTTCGCCAGCTGCACCGCCTAACAAACCAACTGCTTTCTTGCGCATTCCCCAAATTTTATTGACCGACTCGTTACCCCAGGCGGTGGAATAACTGATGCGAATGTAGTTTCCATTTATAGCATCGTCATCTAACTGATCGGTAAATTTTTTAACAGCAACATTTAGTTCCGCTTCATCGTGAGCAGTGTATTCGACCAAATTAATTCCCTGAATTTTTTCACCGTTTACAGGTTCAGGAAAAAACTCTGCCACGCTATGCCATACAATATCTTTCATGGCGAGATTCAATACTTTGGAATCCACCGTTTCAATTGATGTCGGCTCAGCTTTCATTAATTGAGTTGCATCGCGAAGTGCGGCGTTAAAATCACGGTAATTAACATTTATCAACGCACTGAATTTTGGGATAGGCAGTAAGTTAATTTTGGCTTCAACAATAAACCCCAAAGTGCCTTCGCTTCCACACAAAATATTGTTGAGATTAAAGCTGCCTCTTTCATCGCGAATATGCGCCAAATCATAACCAGTGAGGCAGCGATTAAGGGGTGGAAATTTTGCTTTAATTAACTCTGCGTGCTCGGTATGGATTGAGTCTATCAGCTTGTGAATTTTTCCAACCTGATTGTCAAGTGCACCAATTTCCTGAAGTTCTTCATCGGTGATTGCGCTGGAAATCCACTCTGTGCCATCAAGCAAAACGGTCGTCAATTCTAAAACGTGATCACGGGTTTTACCGTAGCGGCAAGAGCCTTGGCCCGAGGCGTCGGTATTAATCATTCCGCCGATTGTGGCCCGGTTGCTGGTGGAAAGCTCGGGTGCGAAAAATAAACCGTAAGGTTTTATGGCTGCGTTGAGCTGATCTTTAACAACACCACACTGCACGCGCGCCCAGCGTTCGTCCGCGTTTATCTCCAAAATCGTATTCATATACTTGGATGTGTCGACTACGAGCCCATCGGTCAATGATTGGCCATTGGTGCCTGTGCCGCCGCCGCGTGGGCTGAGCACTATGGAAGTAAATTCCGGTAATTGGCTGAGCCGCGCAACTAGGCTTATGTCGGCACTGTTTTTTGGGAAAATCACCCCTTGGGGCAACACCTGATAAATGGAGTTGTCGGTTGCTAAAACTGTACGCATAGCATAATCAGGATTTAGATCGCCGCTGAACCCGCTAGTCACTAAACGATCAATAAATGATAGGTAGAGCGCCTGAACAGGAGAAGTTTGGTTAATGCGTGGGATCATAGAATTTCATCAAGAGTAGGAATTTTATCGAACAGAAGCTGGATAAAAAGAGCAGCCGTAACCGGGCTGTCATTCTACCCTGTTGTGTGATTGCAGACCACGTTACTGGCGGGCTGCATCCATATTTAGCCATATTAAAAAGTGATATTGATCCATGCATGCCGAAAAACAAGCGTGATTTGTAAATGCTTTACGCAAAAAAAATCCCCATCGATTGATGGGGATTTCCAGTGGAGTTTTTAATGTCTCCGGTCGTGATGATGTGGTCCATGACCGGGGCCACGATCACGATGGTGGTGACGCGGTGGCGGCGGCTCATGTTCATGTACGCGTACGTAAGTCGGCTCGTATTCTTCACTCCTTACAAAATACACTCGACGCGAACAGGCGTGATAATCATGACAGTGCCTATCCCAATGTCTCGCATGACCCGGCGGTACGTGAAGGTAAACAGGTGCCTCATGCTCGTAATGTCTATCAACGACCACTACTCGCGGCCTCTCATAAACTACTGCTGGACGTGGTGCGTTACCGATTTGTACCTGGCCATAAACACCGGGTCTGACTTCACCCGATAGAAGAACATTTAAATCAAGATCCGCTGCCATGGCGCCAGAGGTTTGAAGACCCAATAGTCCCATCAAGAAAAGTAGGTACTTACGCATAATTTTCAACTCCAATAAGTCCCGGATGAACTGGTTTTGATTCATTATGTGCGTGAGTGATGAATGCAAAATGAATAAAAATATATGTATATTGCTCAATGTGTTGAGGGTCACACATCTGTAAATTTTCTTAATATGCCGACTATTTAATAAGCAGAAATAGTGTATTTCCAGATCAGGATTATCCACATTAGGAAAATGCAAAGGTTGCCAACCATGAATGCCTGCATTCTCCTGATTACGTTATTGGAGGTCAGATGGACCCATGAGTGTACAAGGCGAGAAGCTACGAAGAGCCAGCTTAAAACGAGCATAAAAAGATTATCGAGGTGGAGCACAACGGTCACGATTACTGTGCAGTAAAACAGCAGTGGCATTTCAAATAAATTGCTGTAGTTTCGTGACGCCTGGATCAGCGCCGCCGGCATGTCATCGCGATTATTAAGCCGAAACGAACTTAGTTTTACGTCGCCGTTCCTAACAGCAGCTACCCGCAACTTGAGTAAATAACCAGCGACAGTGAAGGTGAGTAAAGCCATTGCGAACATGGAGTAAATCATTGTGTTAGCCTCAAATTCATTAAGTTCCGTCGCGCATTTTTGACTGCGCCCACGATCATTCAGCTTGGGATAAAGTTGCATCTGTGAGATTAGCTGTGTTTCTGTATAATGCCCCACTTTTCAGCGCCCTGATTTAGCTGAGTCTTATTTCTGCTCAATTGTTTTTAACACCAAAAGGTTGACTCCATGATAATCAAGCCAAAAGTCCGCGGTTTTATCTGCACTAATGCACATCCGCAAGGTGCAGCTGCCAATGTTAAAGAGCAAATTGCCTTCACCAAAGCTAAAGGGCCTATTGCTGGTGCGCCTAAAAAAGTATTGGTTTTAGGCTGCTCAACCGGTTTTGGGCTGGCCTCACGTATCACAGCCGCTTTCGGTGGCGGCGCAGACACACTTGGCGTGTGTTTTGAGAAAGAACCGTCCGAAAGTAAAACTGCGACAGCGGGTTACTACAACACATCCGCTTTTCACGACGCTGCCCAATCTGAAGGCTTATACGCGCAAACGATAAATGGCGATGCTTTTTCCGACGAAATAAAAGCAAAAGTAATTGATGAACTAAAAGCTAATATCGGCAAAGTTGATCTGGTTATTTACAGCTTGGCATCTCCACGTCGCACAGATCCTAAAACCGGCGAAGTTTATAATTCGGTGCTCAAGCCAATCGGTAAATCTTACGTTTCAAAAAATTTAAACACTGATACTCTGAAAATTAATGATATCTCTATTGAGCCAGCTAACGATGAAGAAATTGCCAACACTGTAAAAGTAATGGGTGGTGAAGATTGGGAAATGTGGATTGATGCTTTGAAGAAAGCAGATTTACTCACGGCAAATTTCCAGACCGTTGCTTATACCTATCTTGGCGATAAGCTCACCTGGCCGATTTATGGCAAAGCGACTATTGGAAAAGCAAAAGAAGATTTGGATCGCGCAGCAAAAGAACTAAGTGCAAAACATGGTGGTAAAGCCCGCGTTGCGGTACTTAAGGCGGTTGTTACTCAAGCCAGTTCAGCTATTCCTGTTATGCCACTCTATTTAGCAATTTTGTTTAAAGTGATGAAAGAACAGGGCACCCATGAAGGATGTATCGAACAAATCCAGCGCCTGTTTACCGAATGCTTGTATTCAACTAACCCACGTTTAGATGATGCCGGTCGTTATCGTGTTGACGAGCTGGAATTAGATCCATCAGTGCAATCAAAAGTTGAAAAAATTTGGGATCAAGTTACGGAAGAAAATTTATTTGAACTCACTGATTTTGCAGGCTACAAGGCTGAATTTTTAAGATTGTTTGGTTTTGGAATAAACTCAGTGGATTATGATGCAGAAACAAGCCCGTTAGTAAAAACAAATTTTTAATTTTTAGCGAACCTAAAGCCCCTTTTTAGGGGCTTTTTTTATTTATGGAGATCGAAAATGCGAAAACGTATCGCCATTGATATGGATGAAACTATTTGTGACACCATGGCACGCCATATAGATTGGTACAACCTAGAGTTTAAACAGAATTTAAAAAAAGCCGATTTAATGGGCAAAAAAATTTACAACCATGTTCCGCCGGAGCATTTGGCACGTGTGCGTTCATATCCTGACAATGCCGAGTTCTTCGAAGATCTGGAACCTTTGGAGGGTGCGATAGAAGGTATAAAGGAATTGAATCAACGATTTGATATCTATATAGCAACCGCAGCGATGGAGCATCCCAGCTCATTTTCTGTTAAATATGAATGGTTGATAAAACATTTGCCCTTTCTGTCGCCCATGAACTTTGTTTTTTGCGGTGACAAAGGAGTAGTAAATGCAGATTACCTGATTGATGACAGCGCCCGTCATTTCAGATTCTTTTCTGGCCAAGGCGTGTTATTTACAGCGCCGCATAACGTAAATGAAGAAACAGAAGTCCGTGTTAATAACTGGCAGGAAATAAAAGCTTATTTTGTTGATAAGGCTTAGGGGCAAGGAATTTAGCAAAATTTTTTTCCTTGGCTATGACAGTCGAGGTTTTATAGTTATAGACTTAGTTCTTCGACTGTCATGTGTAGCTTAATGTTAACTGGATTTTATTTTCCATGAAAAGCGATGCCCGGACAAACATCATCTCACAAACTTTTAAAAAATCTTTCCACGCGAGGCAGGTAAAATTTTTCGTAATTGAGCGACATTACAACTGCACGCGACCGTCCTACAAATTCATTGCGCGGTACAAAGCCAATCACGCGAGAGTCGGCGCTCATATCGCGATTGTCCCCAAGCATTAAATAATGATCTGCGGGCACAATGGTAGTGGGGAAATTCGCAAAGGAGTTATCGTTTAACTGTTGAAACCGAACGACATGAGTAACGCCAAATAAATCTTCTATTTGATCAGTAGTGTTAGCCGTCGTTTCGTAATTAACCGCTACACCGTTAATAACCAGCTTATTATTTATCATAGCAACTGTGTCACCCGGAACTCCGATAACACGCTTTACCAATCGTTTGTCGGAGACTTTTGAATCGAATACGGCGATGTCGCCACGTTGCGGGTCTGAAAATTTTACCAGTGAGATATGGGTGAAGGGGATTCGTAAATCGTAGGCTAATTTATTGACGGCGATGCGGTCACCTTCAATAATTGTTGGATTCATCGAGCCCGTGGGAACTGTATTCCAATCGGCGCACGCACTTCGAAACATAAACATTAGCGCTAAAAAAATAAAAAAGGATTTATTTTCACGCCAAAAACTATTCAAGTTCTGCTTCATATATTCTCCATGAAATTATTCGCCGACAAACTGTTACAATAGTGACACCAGATGAAAGACAGGCTTTCATCCTCAAAGTTCACTTACATCACATTACTTCTATGTCGTTATTAACTGCGTTTGTGCGCAAATGTTTGGGCCTTCTCGTTACTTTTTTATTTGTCGTCCTGACGGTAATAGTCATGATTCCATTATTGCCCTTGGCCTTATTAAAATTGCTTTTACCATTCTCACCCTGGCGGGTGCTGTGTAATGGCTGGCTGGATTGGCTAGCCAGCCATTGGATGGACGCCAATGCGCGCCATCAATCGTTATTATTGCCGACCAAATTGAATCTTGATCTGGTTGATGGTTTGAGTGTCGATGATTGGTACATGATGATTGCCAACCACCAATCCTGGGTGGATATTCTGGTGCTCCTACGGATATTTAATCGCCGCATTCCTTATCTGAAGTTTTTTTTAAAACAATCCCTAATCTGGGTACCGCTTTTGGGATTGGCATGGTGGGCATTGGAATTTCCATTTATGCGCCGCTATAGCAAAGCGGAGATTGCAAAGAATCCTTCGTTAAAAGGTAAGGATATTGAAAAAACGCGCGAAGCCTGTGAAAAGTTTCGCCATAATCCGGTCACCATTATTAATTTCTTGGAAGGCACACGATTTACCCTCCAGAAATATGAACAACAAAAGTCAGTCTACAAATATTTATTAATGCCAAAAGCAGGAGGGCTCGCATTCACGCTCGCGGCAATGGACGGACAGCTTCACAGTCTACTTGACGTGACTATTTATTATCCTCAGGGGCGTCCAAGTTATTGGGAGTATGCTTGCGGTAGGGTGAAGGAAATTAATGTTCATGTGCGTCAGCTGCCCATTCCACAAGAAATGCTGGGCGACTACAGTGATGACGCCGAATTTCGAAATTATTTTCAGGCTTGGGTGAATAAGATCTGGCAAGAAAAAGATGCGTTACTGGAACAGCTGCACACAAGCCGTTAAAAAGCACAGAAAGTTTTGCTTGTTCAATGTATGCTAAGACCCTAGCTTGTTGATAGTGCGATTGTTTTTAGGAGGCTGCCATGTTGTATTCGCTGAAAGATTTATTTGCCAAATTAGGTCTGCCAAACTCTGACAGTGAGATAGAGGCATTTATCGAACGCTATCGTCCGTTACCTCAGGCGGAGCCCTTGGCAAGTGCAAGTTTTTGGACTGCAGAGCAAGCGGCTTTTTTGCGTGAAGCGCGTCAACCATACTCAGACTGGGAAGAGGTTGTCGACGAGCTTAATTGTTTACTGCGTGATTAGTCGATCAATGAAATTGAAATGGCGCGCCCTAAAGGCGCGCCATTTTTTTGTGCTTGACGACAAATTTGAATAGGTACGCATAGTCCTCTAAATAAGCTAGAATGCCGCCCAATCACGGTAGCCCTGATTTTCAGCCTACTCTCCTCAACCTCATAAAGTATTTATCGCCTGTGACTGACCTAAGCCATATCCGTAATTTCTCTATTATTGCCCACATTGACCACGGTAAATCCACCATTGCTGACCGCTTCATTCAAATGTGCGGTGGCTTGAGTGATCGTGAAATGGAGGCGCAAGTACTCGATTCTATGGATCTGGAGCGCGAACGTGGCATTACCATCAAGGCTCACAGCGTAACTCTTCACTACAAAGCACGTGACGGTAAAACCTATCAGCTCAACTTCATCGATACTCCAGGCCACGTGGACTTCACCTATGAAGTGTCGAGATCCCTGGCGGCGTGCGAAGGTGCCTTATTGGTAGTGGACGCAGGTCAAGGTGTTGAAGCGCAATCCGTAGCTAATTGTTATACCGCTATCGAACAAGGTTTAGAGGTAATTCCTGTTCTTAACAAAATGGATTTGCCTCAAGCAGAACCTGACCGGGTTGCCCAAGAAATTGAAGACATTATCGGTATTGATGCTACCGAAGCAGTGCGCTGCTCTGCCAAATCCGGTATGGGTATGGAAGATGTACTGGAAGAGCTGGTGCGCCTTGTTCCACCACCTCAGGGCGACGTCGATGCCCCTTTGCAAGCCTTGATTATCGACTCGTGGTTCGATAATTATCTTGGTGTAGTGTCCTTGGTTCGCGTCAAACAAGGCACTTTAAAACTTAAAGACAAAATCATCGCCAAAACTATTGGCAAGCCACAAATTGTGGATGGAGTAGGGGTATTCAGTCCAAAACTCACTCAGTTGAAAGAGCTCAGAGCTGGCGAAGTAGGCTTTGTAGTTGCCGGTATTAAAGATATTCAAGGTGCGCCTGTTGGCGATACGATTACCCATTCGCAAACGCCAGATGTTGAAGCGCTTGCAGGCTTCCAAAAAATCAAACCGCAAGTTTATGCGGGTATGTTCCCTATAAGTTCTGATGACTTCGAGGACTTTCGCGACGCCTTGGCCAAGCTTACGTTGAACGATGCTTCGCTATTCTACGAGCCGGAAAGTTCAGACGCGCTAGGTTTTGGTTTCCGCGTCGGTTTCCTAGGCATGCTTCATATGGAAATCATTCAGGAGCGTTTGGAGCGGGAATACGATCTCGATTTAATCACCACAGCACCAACCGTAGTTTACGAAATCGAAAAGCGCGGCGGTGACGTTATCTATGTTGATAACCCTTCCAAATTGCCTGACCCAGGAGCGATTGAGGAAATGCGTGAACCGATCGTGGAAGCCAATATTTTAGTGCCGCAAGAACATTTAGGTAACGTGATTACGCTCTGTATCGACAAGCGTGGTGTACAGAAGGATTTACAATTTACCGGCTCGCAAGTACGTGTACGTTATGAGTTGCCGATGAATGAAGTGGTTACCGATTTCTTCGACCGATTGAAATCTGTAAGCCGTGGTTATGCTTCATTGGATTACAGTTTCGTTCGGTTTGAGCCAGCTAATCTTGTGCGTCTGGATGTGTTAATCAATGGCGAAAAAGTGGACGCGCTTGCGATCATTGTCCATCGCGACAAGGCGCAAAGAATGGGACATTCATTGACCGATAAGATGAAAGAGCTGATTCCTCGCCAGATGTATGACGTAGCCATTCAGGCGGCCATTGGCGGGCAAATCGTAGCGCGCTCCACTGTAAAAGCTTTGCGCAAAGATGTGACGGCAAAATGTTATGGCGGAGATGCTAGCCGTAAGAAAAAACTATTGGAAAAACAAAAAGCTGGTAAAAGACGTATGAAGCAAGTGGGGAGCGTTGAGATTCCACAGGCAGCATTTTTTGCCGTACTAAAAATAGACTCCTAATTCATTACGACTCGGCCTTGCTTTAGAGAATCAAGGCCCGGTTCTGTTACTGTCATTCAACGAGTATAAAACAGGTCATCATTATTCATGAGCAGTATTAATCTTCCGTTAATTCTTACCCTTGCGGTACTGGTCACCGGCGTCATTTGGCTAATAGACATACTGTTCCTCGCTAGCTCGCGTAAAAGTAGGGTCGCCACTGTTGAACAGCAATACCAACCCGTCGAACTTGCTGATGGCAATAAAAAAATGGCCTATGAGAGCGCAAGGGCGGAAGCGTCTAAAGAACCTGTTCTTGTTGAATACGCCAAATCCTTTTTCCCGGTTTTATTTATTGTTTTTTTCCTACGTTCGTTTCTGGTTGAGCCCTTTCAAATTCCGTCGGGGTCAATGATTCCTACCTTACAGGTAGGTGATTTCATCCTGGTAAATAAATTTGCTTATGGTCTGCGTGTGCCTGTGCTTAACAAAACCTTTATTCCAGTTAGCGAGCCAAAGCGTGGCGATGTCATGGTGTTCTTCCCGCCTCACCAACCTAAAACGTATTTCATCAAGCGTGTTATAGGTTTGCCAGGCGATAAAGTTCGTTATACGAATAATGTGCTTTACTTAAATGGCGTAGAAGTGAAGCAAGAATTTGTCAGAAAAGGTTTTCCAGAAATGGGCTCACCCTGCATGGCTATGCGTCAGCAGATGACTCTTGTGAATGAAGACTTGTTGGGTGTGACTCATAAAATGCAAAAATGCGATCAACCAAGTTCACTCGGCATCAACGGGAGTTGGGTTGTAGAAGAGGGGCATTATTTCATGATGGGTGACAACAGAGATAACAGCGGCGACAGTCGCGTTTGGGGTACAGTTTCCGAGGACGCAATAGTTGGCAAAGCCTTCGCCGTGTGGATGCACTGGGAAGAGTTCTTCAGTATTCCGAGTTTTAGTAACGTAGGTGTTGTTAAATAATTCTAAAGTTAACAGGTGCCATATGAAGCAAATAAATAAAGCAAAAAGCATTCAACTAAAAAGTTTAAGTAAGCAAAACGGTCTATCACTTATTAGTTGGATAATAGTAATCGGTGTTTTAGGTTTTTGCGCCATATTTGCAGTTCGTTTAGTACCCATGTATTCAGAAAATATGTATGTGGAAAAAGCTCTTAAATCCTTGAGTGAATCCGGAGCAAAAGTTAATGAAATGTCTGACTCCGAAATAAAAAAGAAAATAATGAATTTTTATTTAATTAATAATGTGACTAGCAAGGGTCCTGAAAATATCGTAATTGATCGCTCATCAAAATCTACACTCATTACTATTGACTACGAAAATCGTACGAACTTATTTTCTAATATCGATGTAGTTGCGCGTTTCCAAAATCATTTGGATGCTGATCAGCCCAACTTATGTTGCAAGCCTTTGGCTGATTCCCGTGCAACAAAACGATAAGCTCCTGCGTTTGCAACAGCGTTTAGGATACGAATTCAAAGCGCCAGCACTTTTACAGCTTGCACTGACGCATCGCAGCCATGGCGCTAACAACAATGAGCGGCTTGAATTTTTAGGCGATTCCATTTTAAATCTTGTGATTGGTGATGCACTTTTCAAACGTTTTGGTGAAGTGCGCGAGGGCCAACTAAGCCGCTTGCGTTCCCAATTAGTGAAAGGCGAGACATTGGCGGAGATCGCGCGTGAGTTTGAATTGGGAGATTGTTTAATTCTCGGTGAGGGCGAAGTGAAGTCAGGTGGGCGCAGTCGCGATTCCATTCTTGCAGATTGTGTCGAAGCACTTATAGGTGCAATTTACACCGAAACTAATTTTGAAATTTGTCGCACTCACGTAATGAGCTGGTATGCAAATCGCTTAGGTGCATTAAGAATTGACACCTCCGCTAAAGATGCCAAGTCCCGTTTACAGGAACATTTGCAAAGTCTGGGTAAGCCACTACCGGAATATAATGTAGTTGAAGCAGCGGGCGAATCTCACGCGCAAATTTTTACTATTGAATGCCGCATTGTGTTATTAAAACAAGTTGTACGTGCGCAGGCGAGTAATCGTCGCGAGGCAGAAAAACTCGCAGCGACTGAAGTTTTGCGTTTATTAGGTATTTAGGTTTTGATACTTAAAGCAAACTTTGCAAATAGTGGCCAGTTCTTCGCGATGTCCTGCCTAAATTATTCTTATTTTGCTTCCAGGTTTTTCTATGTCAGATTCTTCTGATTCCCAAACTACTCGCTGCGGTTATGTTGCAATTGTTGGTCGCCCGAATGTGGGTAAATCCACTCTACTGAATCATATCCTCGGTCAAAAAATTAGCATCACTTCTCGAAAACCACAAACAACACGTAACAATGTGGTTGGCATTAAAACCGAAGGTAACGTTCAAGTTATGTTTGTCGACACTCCGGGAATGCATTTGGGACAGCAGAAAGCGATCAATCGATATATGAATCGCGCCGCTAGTACCGCTATGAAAGATGTAGACGTCGTGGTGTTTTTAGTGGACCGTTTTATTTGGACGGAAGAAGATCAAGCTGTAGCCGAACGACTGCAGTATGTGGATTGCCCTATTATTCTCGCCGTAAATAAAGTTGACCAAATCGACGATAAAGAAAGTTTGTTGCCGCATCTTGAACAGTTATCGCAAAAATTAAACGTTGCAGAAATAATTCCGCTCTCCGCGTTGCGGAATATTAATCTGGGCCGTCTGGAATCGCTCATCATGGATCGTATTCCAAAGGGTATGCATATGTACCCCGACGATCAAATTACTGATCGAAGTTCACGTTTTATGGCGGCCGAGATAGTGCGTGAAAAAATTACCCGTCAGCTGGGTGATGAATTACCTTATGAGATGGCAGTAGAGATTGAAGAATTTAAACAGGAAGGCAATTTGCTCAATATTTCAGCCTTGATTCTCGTGGAGCGCGATGGACAAAAACGTATTTTGATCGGCGACAAAGGTGAGCGAATTAAATTAATCGGCACTGATGCGCGTAAAGATATGGAAAAATTATTTGATATGAAAATCATGTTGAAGCTATGGGTAAAAGTTAAATCCGGCTGGTCCGACGACGAACGTGCACTACGCAGCCTGGGTTACAATGATTTGGATTTATAATGTTCGTGACCATATCATTCAATTAAAAGAATCTAATTCGTCACCTACTCGGAGTTAAGTTGACGCGATATGCATATTGAACTTCAACCCGCTTATGTACTACACACGCGACCCTATCGTGATACAAGTATGCTGGTTGATTTTATCACTCCTGAATTTGGTCGTTTAACGACAGTGGCGCGCGGTGTGCGTTCGCGCAAAAACTCCAAACGAAATTTATTGAATCCTTTCAACCGTCTACTTATTTCCTTTCAAGGTAAAACAGATTTAAAGTTGCTCACGCATTTTGAGGCGGAAGGAGCGCATTTTTCGTTGTCAGCGAAATATTTGTTCAGTGGTTTTTATCTTAATGAATTATTGGTTCGCTTGCTTCCAGAATTAGACTCGCACGTAAACACTTATTTTCTTTACGAAAAAAGTTTACAGGCGCTCACTGAACAGAAGGATCTTGAACCCATCCTTCGTCATTTTGAATTAGAATTGTTATCCGAATTGGGATATGGGATTGATTTTACGTGTGATTCCAAAACCGGCGAATCGGTTGCAACAGATTCTACATACTGCCTTGATACGCAAGCCGGTTTTTATCTGGCGCCGGCTGAAGCCGCATTTAATACCCGATTTCCTGGGCAACATATTTGTTGTATAGCGCAACGTGAATTATCCGACACGGACGTTAAACTGACAGCCAAGAGAATCACACGTAACTTATTAAAACCTCTGCTTGGTAACAAACCTTTAATGAGCCGCGAGTTGTTTAATTAACACCAAACACTTCGTTAAGATTACGTTTCTCACCCCAACTCAACACATCGTCAATAGCGTTATTGAGAGATGGTATTGCTTCTTTTGCATCGCTAAGTTCCTTTGCCTGTAAAAGTTTATCTATGAAACCGCTGATGCTTTTTAATCGTGGCACACCGCAGTAGCAACTGCTGCCGTAGAGCCGATGAATTAATTCATTGAGCAATGCGTCATTACCTTCATCAACGGCATGGTTTATTTGCGCTCTTTCGCAAGCAAGGCCGTCAAGCATCATTTTTAACATATCCCGTGCAAGTAAGGGTTTGTTATTGGCCAATTTCAAGCAAAGGTTAACGTCAACGGATGTGTTTATATCTTTAGGGTCTTCATGAGAAAGCGATGGATCTTTCGCCACAGTTTTTGGCGTTTCGGGCGCGACAACCACTTTTTTTTTCCCGCTGAGAGATGTCCAACGGTTGATGATATGTGCCAACTGACTTTCGCTGACGGGCTTGCTAATGCAATCATCCATTCCGGAGATTAATAGCTCCGCCTTTTGCTCCGTCAGTGAATGAGCTGTTAATGCGATAATAGGGGTTCGTTGTGTATCCTTTTCCAATTCGCGAATTCGTTTTGTTGTTTCAAACCCGTCCATTCCCGGCATTTGTATATCCATAAAAATAACATCAAATTGTTGCGTCTTGCAGGCGTCTATAGCTTGCAAACCATTGCTAGCTTGCACCACCTGAGTGTTTAAACCGCGCAGTAATTCAGACGCAAGCTGCAGGTTTGCCGGATTATCATCAACTAGCAACACAGCTGTTGCGGGATTATCATTCGTATTCTCCAACGAACTGTTGTTGTCGCCGTCTGTGAGATTAACATCCAAATTAGCGCACAAGGTTTTAAGTAACGCGTCATGGCTAATTGGCTTGTTGATGAAATTTGTATTTGCGTTATTTCCATTGTTTCGGAATAAACGTTGATGTGCAGCGGTGCAACATGCAATAACTTTACAGTCAAATTCATTTACCAGTTGCTCACTGATATTATTGAGTAGCGCCGGTTGTATTTTTCGTTCATCGGCAGCTATATCCAAAATTAAAACATTGATTGGATTTGTTTTGCGCGCATTTCGAATACTTGGAAAAATATCGTGTAATTCTGAGATCACAAGTTGTCGCATATTCCACTCGCTTAAGAGTGACTGCAATTGTCCAAGGGTTGCAGGATTATTACTGCAGATAAGCGCGCGATAAGGTTTAAGATTAGGTGGTGCCTCTTCCGATAAATGCTTTTTATCAATGCCGAGGCGCGCGGTAAACCAAAAGGTTGAGCCCTGCTCAAGCTGGCTTTCAACACCAATTTCTCCGTTCATGCGTTCAACTAAACCTTTGCAAATCGCAAGTCCCAAACCTGTTCCGCCTTGCTCTCGAGAGGTTGATGAATCGGTTTGAGAGAAAGGTTTAAATAAATCATTTTGCTGGGCGCTGGTTAATCCCTTGCCTTGGTCGCTCACGCTGACTTTTAGCATGAGGTGAGTTTCCTGCCGGGCGATGACATTGATACGAACAACAACATTACCGTGATCGCTAAATTTAATGGCATTGCTGATTAGGTTGGAAAGTACTTGCTTAAATCGCAGTGAGTCGCCCAAAAGTTGCGTGGGTATTTCCGGGGCAATTTGTGAAATCAGTTGAATGTTTTTTTCGTGGGCGTCAGGCGCTAAAATATTGAGCGCTTCATCAACGGTTTGTCGTAAATGTAGAGGGGCATACTCCAGCGTTAATTTACCCGCTTCAATTTTTGAGAAATCGAGGATGCCATTAATCACTGTTAATAAGCCCTGCGCTGAATCTCGTATAGTGTTCAGGTACTCCTCTTGCTGTTCGTCGATATCTGTTTTCAATACCAAACCGATAAAACCTAAAATTCCATTTAAGGGTGTGCGAATTTCGTGACTGGTATTAGCTAAAAATTCAGACTTTATTCGACTCGCTTCAATCGCTTCTTTGCGTGCTATATCTAATTGGATATTTTTAATCTCAATCGTTTCCATGGTTTCGATTAAATCCTGCGTCGATTGCTCAATATGTTTTTGCAAATCGTGTTGTGCGATTTCCAGCGACTCGGCCATATCATTTGTAGCATTAGCGAGATGCACAAACTCTCGACTTTTTTGTGGGTTCACACGTGTTTGCAACTTACCTTGGGCCAACCGATTAATAACTTCTTTGATATGGTTCAATGGCTCCGTGATATTTTTAAACAATCGCACGGATAAAAATCCTGCCATTAACAAGCAGCCTAGCGAAATCACCACAGTGATCAGGATGGTTTGGTAATGGATAACCATATAGGGGGATGACAACATTTCAACCTCAATCCAGCCGACTGGATTGGTTCCATCTTTACTGAGGATCGGATGCGAAAATAAAATGGTGCGGCGGGTTTCGTGGCGAACAGGAATAAGTCTATTTGGAGCCAAGCCAAGATCGCTGACCGGTAAAAATTCTGGTCCGCTGTGAAAAGATTTACCTTTGTCCAGCTGTACGTGTAAGGCGCGTATATAGGGGTCTTCGAGCGAGCCATCTAACAATGTTTGCACCGTGGCTTCATCATTTTTAATAATGAATGGATAAACCAGGTGCGCCGTTTTGCGAGTCATTGCGCTGCCGCGCATGTCAACAAATTTTGAAAGTTCGTACAGACAAAAAGAAACTAAAGACACCGAGAGTAAAAGGGTAACTGTAATGGCTGGCGTAAAAATCATTTGCCATAAATTGTGCTTGAAACTTTTTGACGTGCTGGACATTAATGGATCCTTGAAGATACGCATTGGGCATATTGGCCCGGGGCTTCACTTAATTGAACTAATTATGTATATCAATCTGAATGGGAGATTGAGAATAAATGGTGCCGCCCGACTCTCGGAGCGTTAGAATAGCCGCCCTTCGCAGCACTGTACAATCGAGAGTGTCTTTATGCAGTTCCCTACCATCGAAGCGTTTGTTGGCAACACGCCATTAGTACGCTTACAACGTCTACCGGGTAATACGAGTAATACTATTCTGGTGAAGTTGGAAGGTAATAATCCCGCAGGTTCTGTAAAAGATCGACCGGCGATGTCGATGATTCAGCAGGCAGAAGCGCGAGGGGATATCACGTCTGGCGACACATTGATTGAGGCGACCAGCGGCAATACAGGGATTGCGCTTGCGATGGCCGCAGCAATTAAAGGCTACAAAATGATTCTCATTATGCCGGACAATAGTACGGCAGAACGCAAGGCAGCTATGACTGCCTATGGTGCTCACTTAATTCTGGTTACCAAAGAGCAGGGCATGGAAGGCGCACGGGATTTAGCATTGAAAATGCAAGCGGAGGGTAAGGGAAAAGTACTTGATCAGTTCGGCAATGGCGATAATCCGCTCGCGCATTATCGAACCACAGGCCCTGAAATCTGGGAACAAACAGGCGGGCTCATTACGCATTTCATCAGCTCCATGGGTACTACGGGTACTATCATGGGGACCTCGCGTTATTTAAAAGAAAAAAATCCGGAGATT
Organism: Gammaproteobacteria bacterium; assembly: GCA_004173475.1. Taxonomy (GTDB): domain Bacteria; phylum Pseudomonadota; class Gammaproteobacteria; order Pseudomonadales; family Cellvibrionaceae; genus Cellvibrio. The sequence continues at coordinate 389,704 of SEBU01000003.1, read as the reverse complement.
AAGATCATAGGGCTTCAGCCGGATGAGGGTGCCAGTATTCCCGGTATACGCCGCTGGCCAGAGGCCTATCTTCCAAAAATTTATGACAAAAGCCGAGTAGATGAAATTGTCGGTATGTCGCAGCAACAGGCAGAGCATACGATGCGTGAACTCGCGCGTAAGGAAGGGATTTTTTGTGGCGTGTCTTCCGGCGGCGCGGTTGCTGCAGCATTACGTTTGAGTGAGCATGTTGAAAACGCGATTATTGTGGCGATTATTTGTGATCGCGGGGACAGATATTTGTCCTCAGGGTTATTTAATGATTAATTTACGGATGTTCATGTGATTGTTAACAATAATTAAATCAGGAGTGTTTATGTCAGCTAAAAATTGTTTCTTAATTGCGGTCTTCGTTTTGTTACAAGCTTGCGGTGGAGGTTCGAAATCACCTTCTACCGGCGGAACGTCGTCGGTCTCTTCAAGTCACTCAAGTTTTCTCAGCGCTAGCTCCAACGTACCTAATAGCCAGTCAAGTATATCCAGCTGGGGTACCTACAGTAGTATGCCTGCAGATTTTCCGACCGGTACAGTGGAAGCTTTACCTGTTCTTGATCTTAATACAGAGGGCGCAGCGGCTATCACATCCAGGGAAACTTATATCAACGGAAACTTTACCTTAACCAACGCAGGGGTAACTGATGCGTCCGGATCGCTCGAGGTAAGAGGGCGCGGCAATTCCACATGGGATTGGCCAAAAAAACCTTATAGGTTAAAGCTGACTACATCCACGTCCTTATTAGGCATGCCCAAGGGTAAAAATTGGGTGTTGTTGGCGAATTATGCCGACAAAACCATGGTGAGAAATGATGTCGCTTTTATGTTTGGCAGAACTCTCGGTTTTGAATGGACACCCAGGGCACATTACGTCGAGTTAAAGTTAAATGGCGCATACCAAGGCGTTTATCAGTTGGTTGAACATATCCGCATTGATAAAGACCGCGTAAATATTGATGAATTGAAAGTCGCCGATATAGACAGCGATAAAATTTCTGGTGGTTATTTAATGGAAATTGATTTCCGTCATGGATTGAAATATTGCGAAACTAATTCTTACGACCCGGTATGTCAGAACGGCATAAACACCTCTCGCAACGTAGATTTCTGTATCGATTCAAGCCGTGGCATGGCGCCCGCATGCCTGGCGAACCCTGAGACTTTGCACGACCCACTGTGGGTGAATCAACGCAATTATATTGAAACTTTTTATGCTGAAGCTGAAGCAGCACTGTTCGGAGATAATTTCAAAGATCCTGCGCTAGGGTACGCGGCTTACTTTGACGTCGATTCAGTAGTTAATTACTACATTCAAAATGAATTATTCAGAAACGTAGACGGTGCCAGCGCAAGTTTCTATATGTTTAAAAAACGCGGTGGAAAATTATTTTTTGGCCCCATTTGGGATTTTGATCTTTCAATGGGCAATGCGGGTTACAACAATGCCAGTAACATCACAGGTGTGGTTGACTGGGTTTTTCACGGCACCCATGGTGGAACCGGATCCTATCAAGCCGAAGTTAATGAGTTACTACTTTGGCAGCGCCAGCGCGCTTATTGGATGGACGCACAGTTAAGCTTGTAGTGAAGCCCTAAAATGCAGGCAATGTTTTGTTTTAAAGAGAAGTTGAATGTCTAATCGTAATGGCAAAAGTGGTAGCGGCTCCGGCAAGTCACCTTTCACCAAGACTGGCAAGCTGGGCCAAAAGCCGCGTGCTGGTAAATCTGCTGACAAGCCGTTTGCATTTGAAGTAGACGATAGTCCGCGATTGAACCGACCGCGTTCGGAAAAGAAGCCTCAGCCGATGGACGATATGCGTCTGGGTGAATTTGTAATTGACCGCATGGGCCATGACGGTCGCGGCATTACCAAGTGGAATGGTAAAACCTTGTTTGTTGAAGGGGCGCTTGCAGGAGAGCAAATCAGTGCGCGTCTGGTTCGTGACCACGCGCGCTACGCTGAGGCGCGGATGGAGAAATTGCTGGAACCTTCGCCGGACCGTGTACAAGCAAGCTGTGCTCATTATGCCGAGTGCGGCGGTTGTGACTTACAACATTTCAAGCCAGAGCAACAACTTGTCTTCAAACAAACCGCGGTTTTACAACAATTAGAATTATGGGGCGGTGCCAAACCCAAACAGATATTACCGCCTATTCTTTCACCCACCACGGGTTATCGTCGCCGTGCCCGGCTTGCTGTTAATTATGATCAGGGTGAAGTCACTCTTGGTTTTCGTAAACGCAATAGCAGGCAAGTGGTGCAGGTAGACCTGTGTAGTGTCCTTGTACCTGAACTTAATCAATTACTCGCTCCTCTGAAGCATTGGTTAACTAATCTGCGTGCGGCAGAAGCGGTTACTCATGTTGAGTTGATTAGCACAGAATCCGGTGCTGCTCTAGTCATCCGTCATCCTCAACCATTAGCCACGGCAGATCTGGATGATTTGAAAACTTTTAAAGATATACAAGGGATAAATATCTGGTTGCAGGCTAAAGAAGGTACCCAGCTCCAGGATTTACAGGGGCAGGATATAGACCCACGTTTGGCCTATTCCATGGCTGATTTTAAGCTGGAGTTGGATTTTCATCCGCACGACTTCATCCAGGTAAATCCGGCTGTTAATGCGAAAATGGTCGAGCAAGCTATAGGATTATTGGCGCTGACCGGTAAAGAGCGGGTACTGGATCTATTTTGTGGCATCGGCAATTTTACCTTGCCGATCGCAAGTAAATGCGCAGAAGTAATTGGTATTGAAGCAGTGGAATCTATGGTTGAACGAGGCCGTGAAAATGCGGCGAAGCTGGGTATTACCAATGCGCACTTTTTGGCGGCGAACCTGTTGACCCTGAGTGAACATAGATTGAATCAAATCTGCGGCAAGGTGGACGCGATTCTTCTCGATCCGCCGCGAGACGGCGCCAAGGAGATCATCGATAAGCTGTCGCAACTTTCACCCTCCCGGATTGTCTACGTTAGCTGCAATCCGGCTACTCTGGCTCGCGATGCTAAAGTTCTTCTGGCGGCGGGTTATCAGCTAGACTCGGTGGGGGTGTTAGACATGTTTCCCCACACCGCCCATATTGAATCCATGGCGTTATTTACCCGTCGTTAGGGTCAATAAGTTTTAATTTCCTCAATCATTTCAGGAATGTAGCGATCCAATGTTTCATCGCCAGACAATAACAATGTGGAGCGAATAAATGGTTAAAGTTCGCCAGGACCACCCGGTGGCCGCCGATGGCCAGGTAGATATTGAGGCCTGGATTGACCGCCTCAATAGCCACCATGCGCAGATTGAAACCAGCCGAACGGAATTAGTTCGTGCGGCCCAGGTTAGCTTGTCGCTTGCTGATATACACAGTGAAGATGATCATTCCTGGGGAGAGGACGCTAGTTGTTTTCATATCGGCCTGGAAATGGCAGAAATCCTCGCGGATCTGCAGTTAGACCAAGACGCCTTGGTCGCAGCCATTCTCTATCGCGCCGTACGCGAAAATAAAATCACCTTGACTGAAGTTCAAACTGGCTTTGGCGATACCGTCGCCAAATTGGTTAAGGGTGTGTTGCGTATGGCGGCGATTAGCTACCAACGTAATGAAAATGAAGACCGCGTGCTCGGCAACCAAGCGGAAGTTCAGGCGGAAAAAATCCGTAAGATGCTCGTGGCCATGGTTGATGATGTGAGAGTTGCGCTCATTAAACTGGCCGAGCGTACCTGTGCCATTCGTGCCGTAAAAACTGCAAGTGCCCAGCGTCGCCGTCAGGTGGCACGTGAAGTATCTGATATTTACGCACCGCTCGCTCATCGTCTCGGTATAGGACACATTAAGTGGGAGCTAGAGGACTTGTCCTTCCGCTACCTGGAGCCGGATGAATATAAACAGATCGCCTCCTTGCTGGATGAGCGTCGTCTCGCCCGTCAAGAATATATCGATAAGATGCTCAGTCTTATCCGCAGTGAACTTCTAAGCGCAAATATCAATGGTGAAGTATCTGGTCGCGCTAAGCACATATACAGCATTTGGCGAAAAATGAAGCGCAAGGACATTCCTTTTTCGCAGGTTTACGACATTCGTGCGGTACGTGTATTGGTTCCTACCGTGCGGGACTGCTATTCAGTGCTGGGTATTGTCCACAGCTTATGGCGAAACATTCCCCATGAGTTCGACGACTATATAGCCTCGCCCAAAGAAAATGGCTATCGCTCTCTCCACACCGCTGTGTGGGGTCCGGAAAATAAAGTATTGGAAGTACAAATCCGTACCTTTGAGATGCACGAAGAATCTGAACTTGGAGTATGCGCGCACTGGCGTTATAAAGGTACAGACACGGATGCTGCGCAAGACAGCTACGAGCAAAAAATTGCCTGGTTACGACAGGTGCTCGAATGGCATGAAGAGCTTGGCGGTGACAGCACACAATTGCAGGACGATCTACGCGCTGTTGATCAAGATCGCTTGTACGTGTTCACTCCGGACGGTCACGTAGTAGATTTGCCGCGCACTGCAACGCCGCTGGATTTCGCATACAGGATTCACACCGATGTAGGTCATCACTGCCGTGGTGCGAAGGTCAATAACCGCATCGTCCCTCTTAACTATCAATTGAACAATGCGGACCAGGTTGAGATTCTTACCGGTAAGCGCGAAGCGCCGAGCCGCGATTGGTTAAACCCTGCGTTGGGCTATGTAAACACGGCGCGTGCCCGTGCAAAAATTCAACATTGGTTCAAACAACAAGCGCGCGACCAGAATATTGCCGAAGGCCAGGCATTGCTTGATCGCGAATTCCGTCGTTTGGCATTGCTGGATCTGGACTTTGAAAGTCTTGCTAAAAAACTACGTTTTAATTCGCTCGACGATTTGTACTGTGCGGTAGGTGCAAGTGATATTGGCGTTGGCCAGGTATTGAATGCGGCACAAAAACAATTGGATGAGGCGGACCCACAACAACCGCTAATTCCATTCAAAGCCAAATCGCCCAGTAAGAAAAAGGATTCGGATTTTTATATCGAGGGTGTGGGCAACTTGCTTACGCAAATTGCAAATTGCTGTAATCCGGTTCCTGGAGATGCAATCACCGGTTACATCACGCTAGGTAAAGGCGTTTCAATTCATCGCCAGGACTGCAGCAATATTTTGCAATTACAAACGGATGAGCCGCAGCGAATTATTAAAGTAGAGTGGGGTAATACGCCGCAAAGTTCTTACTCGGTGGATATTATTATCGAAGCCTACGACCGCTACGGATTGCTGCGTGATATCACGACCTTGCTGGATAACGAACGCATCAATATCAGTGCGCTTCAGACTCTTTCGGACAAACGAAAAAATACGGTAGATATGCAACTTACTACGGAAATTCGTAGCTTTGATGAATTGAGTCGCATACTCACGAAATTGAATCAATTGCCCAATATTGCATCGGCGCGCAGGAAGCACTAATTTTTAACTCCCTATTAAATTTTATTAAAAAGCCGGTACTTTGAGCACCGGCTCGCAACAACATTATTATTTACGTTTTATTGTCGAGAAATATTTGCATGTCCTCTTTCACTGTTATGAGTAAAAAAAGTCGTTTGCGATTAGGTATAGTGGTTGTTGTTATTATCCACATCGGATTTTTTTATGGCTTCTGGCGAGTAAAGGCGGGTCAAATTGGAAATAAGGTTGTTGAGTTAGATATCTACGGCAACACAACTACGGATGGTTTCTCTTATTATGAAGCACTTCCCGATGCAAATTGTTTGGACGTTATGCATGAACAAGTTGCTAAACCCGCATTGCAAATGAGATCATCAACTGCATCAACTGCATCAACTGCATCAACTGCATCAACTGCATCAACTGCATCAACTGCATCAACTGCATCAACTGCATCAACTGCATCAACTGCATCAACTGCATCAACTGCATCGCAATCTTCGGCATCTTCCAGTGAAGAGGCAATCGTCGCTCCCTTGCCTATACAGCCAGCACGTTCGCCTAAATGTAAAAAACCAACGCCGCTACCGGACGGATACAAAAAATTAGGTGCGAATGGTTTTGTGGGTTTGGAAATTAATATTGATAAAACCGGAAAAATAATACGTGGCGAAATTGACCGCACTAGCGGATTCCCAGATCTGGATGCAGCTGCATTAAAACAAGTTGTAGAGACGTGGACCTTTGAACCCTGTAAAAAAGGCAATGAAACCGTAGCCTGCAAACAATATATTAAATTCCGATGGAGAGAGGCTAAATAAGATTTAGATGAGCTAGCGAAACTGTTTGCTGGGTGCTAGAAAAATTGTGACTCGTTTTAATAACTACTCAATTTGCCATCCTGCTTGCAAACTTTCCCAAATTTCATCGAACTGCTGTTGTTCATATTCGCGTAAAACATTAAATTGTTCTTCGGTTAAATTTGCTTTAGCTGTGCGCAAATAATTATCCTTGTAATCATGCAGTGCCTCGTGCATCTTGTCTGCAAGGAATTTTTTCTCTTCGGGGGATGCTCTCGCTATGTCATTAGCAGAGTTTTGCAATAAATTCGCAAATGCCTGCTTTTGTTCCAGCTTGCTTAACAACAAAGCATTTTTCTTTTGTTCGCTAATAGAACCTTTTTCACCCAGTCGATCATAAAAACTGTTCATTTGAAATTGCTCATAAGCAGAGTCTTTGAGCAATTCGTATTTTTTTACCTCGTCGGGTTTTAGTAGCTGCGCAATTTGATGATCAATTTGGCTTACCAATTCCTGCTGCTTTTCAATGTTTAATTTGATATCTGCTTCACTGGTAAAATATCCAACGCTACTAATATTTAAAATACGTTCGCGCTCCATAAGCAGCTCGCGCATTTTTTCCTGGTCTTGTTTGGATAAGGTTAAGGACGTAAAAAGTATCGAATACTTTTGGTCTAGCATGCGTGTGAGGTTTTCTTTTTGAAGGTTACTAAATTCATCGCTTGTGTTAAGAGGGCTATTGGTACTTGCGGGAGTATTTGGGGTTGCCGCTTTTGTTGTCATTTGCCCATAGGGGTTGACGAGGCGTGCATTGGTTGCTGAATTTTTTAGTGCAAGGTCATAGTCTTGTTGAAGCTTTTCGTAGTCAGTTTTTTGGGCAGCAAAGCTGCCTTCCAAATTGTGATAATCCAGATAAAGAGAGGCGTAGCCCGCAACCACGATGACGAGTAAAACCGAAAGAATCGCACTAAATATTTTCACATTACCTCCATTTTTGCGTAAATCATTATTATGGAATTGAGGTAATCGAACCGAGAACAACTGCCGTATTCAGACATAACACTATTTATTTTAATGTGATTACTGTTCTGGGTTGATTTAGCAGTATGGTTACATCCTTTCCATAACTTCTATACCCAGCAAATCCAATCCTTTTTCTATAGTGCGCGCTACCAAATGACATAGCCGTAGACGACTATCGCGAATTTCTGGTTCGATTCCTTCTTTTAAAATTGGGCAAGCTTCATAGAACGTCATGTACAAGCTTGCAACTTCATATAGGTAAGTGCACAGCAAGTGAGGCAAGGCCTCGCGCGCAACCTGATCCAATGTCTCGCTGAATTGCAATAACTTGATGGCCAGAGCTTTTTCCTGATCTGAGTTAATGACAATAATATTTTGCAAAGATTCTGGAGCGACACCTGCCTTACGAAAAATACTTTGTACTCTGGTGAAGGCATATTGCATGTAGGGCGCGGTATTACCGTCAAAGCTCAACATACTGTCCCAGCTAAAAATATAATCATTTGTGCGCGTTTTACTCAAATCAGAATATTTTACTGAGCCTATACCTACCTTGCGGGAAATCTCGGAAATTTCAGTATCATTAAGTTCCGTGTTCCTCTCTCGCACCAAATTATTCGCACGCTCTACGGCCTCGGTTAATAATTCGGCTAATTTTACGGTGCCGCCACTGCGAGTTTTAAAAGGTTTACCGTCGTTGCCCATCATGGTGCCAAACGCAAGATGCTCGAGGCTTACATCATCGCCAACAAATTTTGCTTTGCGAGCAATTGTAAAAACCTGTTGCATATGCAGCGATTGGCGCGCGTCAATAAAGTACATAATGCGATTCGCATGAAGGTTTTTTACGCGATAGCGTAGTGCGGCAATATCCGATGTTGAATATAAAAATCCACCGCCTTGTTTTTGAATAATAACGGGGGATGGGTTGCCATCTTTGTCGGCAAGTTCTGGTAGAAATACAACCTGCGCTCCGTTACTCTCTACGGCTAATCCCTGCGCTTGTAAATCTTTCACGACAGGGGCCAAATCATTATTGTAAAAACTTTCGCCACGAACATCTTCGTCCGTAAGTGTAACGTTGAGTTGTTGATAAATTTCAGTACTGTGATGCAACGAAATGTTTTTGAACTGCTGCCAAAGTTTTAATATTTCTTTATCACCCGATTGCAAACGCACAACATAAGATCGTGCTTTGTCCGCGAAGTCAGCATCTTCATCAAAATGTTTTTTAGCTTGTTGGTAAAATACCTCGAGGTCTTTTAATGCTATCTCGCCGTCTTGTTTAGCACCCAACTGCTCCTCAAGCTCAGCGATGAGCATTCCAAATTGCGTACCCCAATCGCCCACATGGTTTTGGCGAATAACTTTATGACCCTGGAACTCCAATAAGCGTGCAAGTGCATCGCCAATAATTGTTGAGCGCAAGTGGCCAACATGCATTTCTTTAGCGAGGTTAGGACCAGAGTAATCCACCACCGCGGTTTGTGGTGCGCTGGATTTTGCGACACTTAAGCGCGCATCGGTTTGGGCCTTAGCAATTTGTTCCCCTAGCCAAGCTTTATTTAAATCTATGTTGATAAACCCGGGGCCTGCAATTTCAATTTTATCGGCAATGTCTTTTAATTCAGGCTCAAGTGCAGTCACAATCTTTGCGGCGAGCTCACGCGGGTTTGTTCCCATGGCTTTTGCGGCACCCATGGCGCAGTTGGCTTGATAGTCGCCAAAACCCGCCTTTTTGCCTGGAGCAATAAGTGCGGGAAGTTCTGCGGGAACTCCGCAAGTTTGCATGGCAGTGAGGACTTTTTGGTTGAGCAATTCGCGAATATTCATAAAGTTCTTCAAAAAATAATGACTAATTGTTGCCGTCTGTGCATGTGGATCGCATCAGGGAAATAATCAAATGGAGGAAGCCGTGAATTGTACCCTATACTTGTGCCAAGCCGTAATCTGTCATGCTTTTAATTGCTACACCTTCACATCAATTGCGATGCTTTAAATCAAGTCGCTATGCCATAAGGTAAGGAACTCTATATGACAACTGCCATTCTCAGTTCGAACCCACAAGTTTTGGTAACGCAGGACAATCGTATTTTGCGTATACAATTTAATCGACCAGAGCGTAAAAATGCATTATCCCTCGCCATGTATTCTGCCCTAGCCGACAATATACAGGCGGCCAATAATGATCCTGGCGTGCGTGTGTTGGTCCTGAGTGGTGTTAACGAGTGTTTTACCAGCGGCAACGATTTGCTGGATTTTATGAATGATCCAAAAATTCGTGACGATCATCCCGTCGTTCGCTTCATGACGGCATTACGGTCTTGTTCAAAGCCCGTCGTTGCAATAGTACAGGGTCACGCGGTAGGAATTGGGACAACACTTTTATTGCATTGTGACCTTGTGTACGCCGCAGAGGATGCTCGTTTGCAATTACCCTTTGTGAATTTAGGTTTGTGTCCTGAGTACGCAAGTAGCTATATGGTACCGCGGTTAGTGGGGCAACAAAAAGCGGCTGAATTATTGTTGCTGGGAGAGCCCTTCAATGGAATAGACGCGGAAAAAATGGGGTTTGTAAACGCAGCCTTGCCAAATAACGAATTAATTGCCTTTGCTGAAACAAAAATTCAGCGTCTTGCTAGCCAACCACCTGCAGCTGTTCGTCGCGCGAAATCATTATTAAAGAAAACTCATCAACAAGGCGTGGAGGCTGCATTGGCTGCCGAATTTATCGGATTTGCCGAGGGTTTAAATTCAGATGAATGCAAAGAATCCGTCACCGCATTTTTTGAAAAACGCGCGCCGAATTTTTCCAGCTTTGAATAAAGAGTTTTGCTTAGAATTGATTCTTGCTCGGCGTTTGGAATAGATTCTTCGACAAGCTCTGGGTTAACGAGTGTCGTTCGCGATGAGCTTGTCGAAGGGTAATCATCATTTTTTCGAGTAGCAGTAACGAATCCTTAATTAATTTGCGGGTATGTGTATGACTTCTCCTTTCAATTTTCAAAACAAAAATGTTCTTGTGGTTGGCGGAACCAGCGGCATTAACCGTGGTGTTGCAGAAAGTTTCGCTAAATCAGGCGCTCGTGTTGCTGTTGTAAGTCGCTCTCAAGAAAAAGTAGATGACACTATTGATTCGTTAAAAAAACATGGCGCGGCAGATTCTAAAGGTTTTGCTGCGGATGTGCGCGAGCCCGATGTTATCAAACAGGGTATCGAAGCGCTGCATGGGGAATGGGGTGATTTCGATGTGGTAATCTCCGGCGCGGCAGGAAATTTTCCTGCACTTGCGACGGGAATGTCAGCCAATGGTTTTCGTTCTGTGGTTGAAATTGATTTGCTGGGTACTTTCAATGTTATGCAGGCTGTGTATCCTTTTTTAACCAAGCCTGGCGCCTCAATTATTAATATATCTGCACCACAAGCCATTATTCCAATGGTTGGTCAATCGCATGTGTGTTCCGCAAAAGCCGGTGTGGATATGATTACCCGCACTTTATGTTTGGAGTGGGGCGCTGAAGGCATTCGTATTAATTCCATTATTCCCGGTCCTATAGACAACACGGAAGGAATGAAACGTTTAGCGCCCAACGAAAAAATTCGCAACTTAGTCATTAAGTCAGTGCCTTTACAACGAATGGGTACTGCAGATGATATTGCTGATGCGTGTTTATTTTTAGCATCTGATTTCGCAAAATATATTAGCGGCGCGGTTATTCCTGTAGATGGCGGTTGGGCTCAAGGCGGCGTAGCTGTTGTAGGAGCTGCGTTGGCCAGCGTGTTAAACGACAGTAAAAGTTAAATTTTGGAAAAATTGCGTAAGATTTTTAAACGCTAAGTTGCAAAACAGGTTCGCAAATAATTTCCGTTAGCACCGAGCTTGCGATAAAACATTCCTCGTGAGCTTGATGATGTAGCATTTCAAATTCTTCGGCAGTTGGATTTTTTTCGCCAGAGAATGTCACAATCGGATTAAGTCTTGCTCGCGCCAGAAATAGTTTTCCTTTTTCGTTTTTATTCATACTTCCAGATGCTTGGTCAATATAGGAATCCACACAAAACCCATGTTTAGCTGCAAGACTTAAAAACCATAGCATATGGCAATTACTCAAGGCAGCAACCAACATTTCTTCCGGGTCAACCGCAGTTGGATCAGAGTAGGGTAATGGCACTACATCGGGAGAGGAAGATGCAGGTATTTCCAATCCGCCATCAAACCGAAGTAGATGTTTACGGCTATAGCGATGGTCTAAAAATTTTTGGTCGCCACGCTGCCAAATAATTTCTGCTGTGCTTTTACTCATCTCGCCTCCGACTTAAGAGATTCATTAATAATTAATAATTAATAATTAATTTTTAACCCTGTTCTTGTAATATCTCGAAAAATATTCTGATCATACTAATCTGGCGAATTTAGCCCCAGGTAAGTCGAATATTAGTATCTTCGAATTTTTTTGCCAAGAATGTTACGCCCAAAATTTCCTAGCAATTTATATTTTTAATTTTCTTTTGATTTATTCAAAGTTAATTATAGGCCGATAAATCAGTTCCTTCAGTTTTACATACCTGTTGTATGGTTGAGTGTTTGGCCAAGCTTCGCAAATACTTTGCGAGATTGCTAAATGCCAATGGCGGCCTTTTAAATTCGTCGGCCCAATGAGATAAAGTAAACAAAAGAAAGTCACAAGCAGTTAATCTGTCGCCTACCAAAAATTCTTTTCCACCTAGCCTGTTATCCAATAGCGCAAATATATCTGTAATTCTAGCTTCTTGTGCTTCAATTATTGCCGTGGTTCCATTTGAATCTACTGTATGTTTGGCTGGATAAAAATAGATCATGAGCTCCGGTTGAAGGGTGGCATTCAAATAAAACAACCACTGTAAAAATTCTGCACGAAGCGGGTCACCGACTTGGGGTGCGAGATGTGATTGAGGGTATTTATCACATAGATACAAGCAAATGGCAGCACTTTCAAATATAACCAGGTTTCCGTCAACCAAAGTAGGAATACGACCGGTAGGATTTAAGTCCATGTACTCTTTAGCTTTATGTGCATTGGTCTTTCTGTCAACAAATATTAATTCGTAATCAACACCAAGCTCTTTAAGTACTAGATGAGGTGCCCAACTGGCGTTGCGAGGGTAATAGAATAGTTTGTACATCCAGAGCTCCGTTTTTGAATCTCTAAAAGCTTAATTTTCACAACTATTTGCAGACTTTTTAATTAGTTACTCTTTATTAAAATATCTTCAATTTTTGCCTCCAGCTTTGGTCTTAGATTATCCCAAACCTGATTGCTGCCGTTTGAAATCTTGCTATTTACTTTAATAACCTGCTCAAAGGAAATATTATTTTCCAGCCAACTTTGCCCGTTATTGTGTAAGTTTTGCAAGACAGGTGGAATACGGTCTATAGCATTCGCGTAGATTGCTTCAGGTGTTTGGCATTCTTCAAATTCTTGCCAAAGTTCAATTAGTTCGCTGGAAATTTCGGCGGGAAGAAGCGCAAATAATCTTTTGAATCCCTCTGCTTCTTTTTGCTTTATTTCTTCTTTGTTGGTCGCATAAACGATTGTATCGCCAGCATCGATTTCACCTAAGTCGTGAATTAGTAGCATTTTTATCACGCGGTCGATGTTGATTGATTCATTTGCATATTCTTTAAGAAGTAATGCAGATAAACAAATATGCCAGCTATGTTCAGCAGAATTTTCGTAGCGATCTATTCCCACGACTTTAGTTTTACGGAGAACACCTTTGAGTTTCTCTATCTCGACGATGAAGTTGAGTATTTGATCTATGGCTTTCACGATGATCTCCTAATTACTCCTTGGGATAGTTCGGTAGGGAGTCGTCATTCTCGCGCAGCGGGAATCCAGCTCTTGATTTGAATTTTAAAAGCTGGATCCCCGCTTGCGCGAGGGTGACGACGGAGTGTTTTTTTGTAGGTGGGTCGTGACACACATGTTAAGGCCCCAATATAATCTTTCTGAGTGAGGAAAAAAATCAAATATATGTAGTTCCGGCCGCTAACAATAGTTTTTAATTTTTACGTTAAATATGTTTTTCAATTGCGTTTTTTAGTTCGTATATTGCTTCAATTTTTTGTAAATTAATACTTGATGTTATTGATGTATTCATGTGTAAAACGTTTCTAGTTCTGTTAAGTAGCTTTAGCTGTTCTATGCAGGGTGTCGATAGGCCATACAATTTCACGTATTTTTGGCTCAGTAATATACTCACCAAAAGAGTTGTATCTCTAAAAATATATGTTAGCTGTCTGTCGTGAGCAGCTAAGTATGTTTTTATGTGTATGGGGAATTTCTTTTGACGACTTTTAATTTTCTTTTGTACATCATCGTCCTGACTTGAATCAAATTCATGCACTATATACATCTTTTTAAGTAATTTACTTTTGGCGAAATTTTCGAATGCGCTTACGATTACAGTTTCATCTATTATGTGTTCATAGCAATTCATTAATGCAATAAAGAGCTGTAGTCCATCTTCATTTTCTGATGGGTTAGTGCTCTGCAGAAATTTCTGGCTTACTTTAGCTAAAATCAAAGCGGTTTCGATATTAGCTACAATTTTTGCTTTGTTCAGCATTTGCAACGCGTTGTTCATAAGCAGCTTGTGCACAAGCTGTCTTTTTGAGGAGTTATGGTAAATTTCACTCGGTTTAAACATTATTAATATTTCCCATAAAAAATAAACCCGCTCAAGGCGGGTTTATTTTTTTCATCCATCACTGATTAAACAAAAATTCCATCAGTGCTTTTTGGGCGTGTAAGCGGTTTTCTGCTTCTTCCCAAACTATTGCATTGGGATCGTCCATTATTTCAGCGCTGACTTCTTTGCCTCTGTAAGCGGGGAGGCAATGCATGAAGAGGACGTCGGGGTTTGCGTGGTTTAAAAGTTCGCGGTTGACTTGATAGCCTGCGAAAATTTTCTCGCGTTGTTTTCTTTCGTCTTCCTGGCCCATGGATGCCCAGGTGTCAGTTACTACCAAGTCCGCGTTTTTAACGGCTTCTTGGGGGCTTTGTGTTAATACGACACGATGTTTATATTTCTCAATCATGTGTTCCCAAGGTTCAAAACCTTTGGGCGTTGCGATACGCAATTCAAAATCGCATAACTCTGCAGCTTGCATATAGCTTTGACACATGTTGTTGCCATCGCCAACCCAGGCTACGGTTTTGCCTGCGAGAGTTCCACGTTGTTCAACGAAGGTTTGGATGTCGGCAAGCAATTGGCAGGGGTGGTGATCGTCAGTTAAGCCATTCACCACAGGTACGCGTGAATATTCAGCAAAGCGTTCAACGGTTGCGTGAGCAAAAGTACGGATCATTACCATATCGACCATGCTCGCGATGCAGCGTGCCGAGTCTTCTACGGGTTCGCCGCGACCAAGTTGTGAATCTTTGGTGGAGAGGAAAATAGCGTGGCCACCGGCTTGTGCCATGGCAGATTCGAAAGAGACTCGGGTGCGGGTGGATGATTTTTCGAAAATCATCGCGAGCACTTTGTCTTTGAAAATTTCTGTGGCTACGCCTTTGCGCTGCAAAGCTTTTAACTCTATAGCGCGTTTGATGATGTGGTTTAGCTCGTCGCGGTTAACGTCTTCGAGGGTTAAAAAATGTCTCGGTGCCTTTAGGGGAACCATAATGCTCTTCTCTTTATAGAGCAGCTGGAAAAGTGTTAAAGCTGCTCTTTGTTGCTGCGGGTTATGACGGCAAAAAGCCGCCTCCCGCTGTCTTAAAACTCAGTTACTAATTCAACCACTTTGGTAACCAGTTCGTTAGCTTCAACATCCGTGAGGATAAAAGTCGGCAGCAAACGAATGGTGTTAACTGAGGTTACGTTAATCAAAATACCTTTAGCGCGAGCTTTATCCATCAGCTCCGCCGCAGGTGCGTTAAGTTCAATACCGATCATTAAACCTTTGCCGCGGATATCAACCACTTTAGGGTTGCCCGCAAGCTTGGTTTTAAAATCAGCTAATAATTTTTCGCCCAAAGCTTTCGCTCTGGGAATTAAATTTTCTGCAATAAGGGTTTCAACTACTGCAACGCCAGCGCGTGTTGCCAAAGGATTTCCGCCAAAGGTAGTACCGTGATTACCCTGCTGCAATACGTCAGCTGCTTTACCGCGAGCCAGGCACGCACCAATGGGCACGCCGTTGCCAAGGCCTTTAGCCGTAGTAACTACATCCGGCAAAATCCCGTTGTGTTGATACGCGAAGAAAGTTCCGGTACGGCCATTGCCGGTTTGAATTTCATCCAACATTAACAGCCAGCCATTCGCATCGGCAATCTTGCGCAACTGATTCAAATAATCTGACGCGGGCACACGCACTCCACCTTCACCTTGTACGGGTTCAACTAAAATCGCCACTATATTGCTGTGCTGTTTAGCGGCAGCTTCTACTGCCGGTACATCGTTGTAAGGCACGCGAATAAAACCTTCCACCAGCGGCTCAAAACCAATTTGAACTTTGGTGTTGCCGGTAGCGCTCAAGGTAGCCAAGGTTCTGCCATGGAAACTATTACTGGTTACTATGATGGCGGGATTTTTTTTGCCGCTGTCATTTGCAAATTTACGTGCGATTTTAATCGCCGCTTCGTTAGCTTCTGCGCCGGAGTTGGAAAAGAAAACTTTATCCATACCTGATTGCTGGATGAGCAAATCGGCCAAACGTTGTTGAGTTGGAATGTTGTAATAATTTGAACAATGAATCAGCGTGCTGATTTGCTCAGTCAACGCCTTGGTTACCGCAGGATGCGAATAGCCAAGACCACACACGGCGATGCCACTAATAGCGTCCAGATAAGAGTTGCCCTTGTCATCCCACACTCGGCTGCCTTCGCCCTTGGTAAGGGTGAGGGTTCTCGTGCCGTAAGTGTTCATCAAGGTAGTCATCATCTTCTCCAAAAACTAAAGTCAAAAGTACAAGTTAAAACCAAACTAAAAACATAAAAAATAAAACACCAAAGCCATATGAGTTGGCTCAGTGTTAAAAGATGCAGGGAATTAACCACAGCGTTAAAACAAAAAACAGTTCCGGCGGATTGCACAACACTGTTTGAGAGAGTCGTAGATTTTGCGTCTATTACATCATCTATATGTAAAGCAGCAAAATGAGCTGCAATAGTATAAGTAATTGGCCTTATTGGCAAATTTAGGCCGCTAAAAGCGCCTTTTTGCCGCAATTCGATCAACGCTGTTTGACGCAATGAATCGACCAGGTTGTGAAAACCACATTGTGCTTTTTACATTTTTCAGGGTGTAAATGGGATAAAAAATAGTATGAGCTTGCATTGTCGATAAGGTAGGATCGCGTCAATATTTTGATAGTCAGAGTTCACCATGAAAAAAATCGCAGCTGTACTCGGTTTGAGTAGTGTTTATGCGCTCCCAGCTCAAGCGCAGACTGGAATAGATACTTTGGTAGTGACAGGGACGCGTGATGAGGATCGCTCTGTAGGCGTACAGGTTTTAAATACCGTCCAACAATTGCCGGGTGGCCGAGCGGATGTTGCGGAATTATTACAAGGTATAAATGGCTTGCAAACCGATAGCCGTTCAAATTACGCGCAGGACACCCGCATAACGCTACGGGGTTTCGGTGCTCGCTCGGCTTTTGGGGTGCGCGGATTGGAATTACTGATTGATGGCATTCCACTCTCTATGCCCGACGGTCAAGGGCAATTTTCGGGAGCCGTGCTCGATGGCGTATCGCAAATCAATGTGCTGACCGGGCCAGTCGCTGCCTTGTATGGCAATGGCGCGGGAGGTGTTATCAATCTTCGTAGCACTGCGCCAGAAAAAAACTACCTTTCAGCAGATACCATGTACGGTGAAGATAGCTTGGCTCGTCATCATGTTCTTGCAGAATTTAACGATGCGCAATTGGCTGTGCGTGTTCAAGCCAGCAAATTTACAGCGGATGGCAATCGCCCTCACGCGGAAGCAGAGCGAAAACAATTTGGAACTCAGGTTTACTACTCGCTCGATAACGGCGTACAGGCGCAATATAGATTTGATAAAGAGGATTCTCCGCTCTTGCAAGATCCCTTAGGGCTTTCGGCCGCGCAATGGCAAGTTGATCCATACCAAATTAACAACAGTGCAGAATTTTTTAACACGCGCAAAACAATAGCCCATCAGCAACATGCATTTAGTTTGCGCCAAGAACAAGGTGATCAGCGCTGGCAGGTTGCGCTTTGGCAAGGCGACCGACACATCCAACAATTTCTCGCGCTAAAGGGTGATGCATTTTCAAGTTCTGGCGGCGTTGTGGATTTAAATCGACATTTTCGTGGCGGCATTGGTAACTACACTTGGGATTTCGATTTGCAAGGGCAACCTTTGAGTTTTACGCTCGGTGGCGAATGGTCGTCTATGAATGACAACCGCAAAGGTTTTGTTAATGAAGGCGGTGTTCAGGGCGACTTGCGGCGCGATGAACTCGGTGAAGCAGATAATCGCGATGGATATTTTTTATTGCAATGGCAAGCAACTGATGACTGGCATTTTTTAGTCGGAGCACGCGCTTCACACTTGCAATTATCAGTCGCGGATTATTTTATAGTTCCTTCTAAAAATGCCGACGACAGCGGCGAGAAAACCTTTAACCGCAGCACAGGTACAATGGCAACCAATTACAAAATTAATGATAATTTTTCATTGCGCGCCGCACTTGGTGATGGCTTTGAAACACCTACGCTAACTGAAATGGCCTATACCAATAACGATAAAGGTTTTAACAATACCTTGGATGCGGCCACCAACCGCCAACAGGAAATCGGACTCGATTTTAAACATGAAAGAATAAATGCCGCACTTACTGCTTTCAGTATAAAAACGCGTGACGAGCTGATGGTTGATCAGTCGAATAATGGGCGCACCACTTATTTAAATGCAGCGAAAACAGAGCGAAAGGGACTTGAATTAAATAGTAGCCTTGAAATCAACAAGGCCATGGATGCGCGCATCGCATTAAATTACATCGATGCAACATACACACAAGGTCAATTCGCGTCATTTGAATTGCCAGGCGTTGCTAAACGCAATCACTATGCCCAAATCAATTGGTCGCCGTTTTCTAACGATTTATTGCAAATTGGTGTAAGTGTTATTCATCGCAGCGAAATTGCGACGAGCGATACAAATGAAATTAAAGCGCCGTCCTACACGACGGCGGATCTTTCTGTATCTGGCTCGTTTCAATGGATAGATGAGTCGAAAACTCAGTGGTGGATTAAGTCCGCAAACATACCTGATAAAAATTACGTGGGTTCCGTTATCGTCAATCAAACCAATGGGCGAGCGTTTGAATCAGCGAGTGGGCGCAATTTATCGGCGGGCTTAAAATTGAGTTATAATTTTAATTGAAGCGAAAAGATGAATAATCAAACATATTTACACAAAAATTTTCGATATAAAATTGATTATGTAGGTAATGAGCGCACCCCTGTTTTAGTTGTCGATGATTTTCTAGATAACGCTGATTCACTGGCTAGAGTTGCTGCGCAATCAAGAGCCTTTAATAACGCAGACGCATTTTATCCTGGTCTGCGTGCGCCGGCGCCGGAATTGTATCTCGATGTTATGGATTTTTACTTAAACGATCTGGTAGCTGATATCTTCGGTCTGCAAGGATCTAATATTACTGGCGTAAAAGCGGATTTCTCTATAGTTACCACGCCACCACATCAATTAAAAGATTTTCAAACTATCCCGCATTTTGATTCAACCAAACGGTCAGAGCTTGCCGCAGTGCATTTTCTGTCACCCGATGATAAAGGCGGAACCTCTATCTATCGTCACCGTGCAACGGGTTTTGAATCGGTAGATGCAACGCGTATTGATGCTTATAGAAAAATAATGCAAGAAGAACTTAAAACGAGTCGAGCTGAAAAAAAATACATAAACGGCAGCACTGAATTTTATGAGCAGATAGCATCTTACGAAGCTATTTTCAATCGTTTAATAATGTACCCATGTACTAGCTTACATTCCGGAAATATTTCGCCAGACTTTACATTTGATGCCAATCCAAGCTCTGGCCGTTTAACTCTAAATACGTTTATCTTCTGCCGTGAATAAGTTAATTGAAGGGCTGCCTTCCTATCCTTTATCTGAGTTACGAAAAGAATTTTTTCAGGCAATTACCAGGGGTACTTTACTCTTGGAAGCGGAGCCTGGCGCAGGTAAATCTACTTTAGTTCCGCTATGGATGCTGAATTGCACTCCAGATAATAAAAAAATAATTCTTGTGCAACCGCGTGTTTTGGCGGTGCAGGCGCTTGCGCAACGTTTATCTGAGCTTGTAAGTGATGAAGTAGGGCAGACTGTCGGGTATCAAATTCCTTACGATACTCGTATAAGTAATCGCACGCGTATTTGGGTGATGACTCCAGGTATTTTGTTACAACATTTATTACAAGATCCTGCTTTAGAAGATATTGCCTGCGTCATTCTTGATGAGATTCATGAAAGATCGGTTAACCAAGACACTGCTTGGGCGTGGTTGCAAGAAGCGCAAATCTTGCGCGATGATCTTCAACTTATTTTAATGAGTGCAACACCAGACCCGCAGTTGCAACAGCAGATAAAACAACGATTATTTGCGCCGGGTCGTTGCTTTCCTGTGACAACTCAATTTATACCCGCAAAGACAAACACTCCTTACGCTGAGAAGATTGAGGAGCATGTTCTCCGTGCTTTGTTATCCCATAGAGAATTTGAACAAACAACGACGCTGGTTTTTTTGCCAGGTTGGAATGAAATTGAGAGATGTGCGCAAGCCATCAAAGCGCGTTTTCCTGAGCACGCAATCTATCGTTTGCATAGCAGGGTCCCTCAAGCTGAACAGAAAAATGCGATTAACCCTGCGTCTGGAAAACGAATCATCCTTGCGACGAATATCGCCGAAACATCGCTAACAATTGCAGACGTTACGCTCGTAGTAGATTCGGGTTTGGTGCGACGCCCCGATTATGAACAACGCACAGGGTTAACGCGCTTGCGATTGGCGCGCATCAGTCAGGCAAGTGCTGATCAACGTCGCGGCCGTGCTGGTCGAGTTCAATCGGGTCATTGCATCCGTTTATGGTCGCAAGATCAACCGCTCGCAGCGGCAGACTTACCCGAAATTCGCGCAACGGATTATTTGCCGCTCGCATTGCGCTTGGCACATTGGGGAACCCCTGCTGACCAGTTGACTTGGTTGGAAGCGCCCAACCGATTAGCTTTAACTTTTGCGCAACAGCAATTGCAAAAAATGCAATTATTGGATGATGAAAATAAAATAACTGCGATCGGAAAAAGAGTTAGTGATTTAGGAACACATCCTCGAATTGCCGCATTTTTATTGGCTCAAGATAACACCATAACCGAAGCAGAAATCTTACTGGCTTTAGCATTACATTTTGATTTAACCGACGCCCGCAGCATGGACGATTTGCTGGGTGATGCTGCCCTGGAATTTCAACGTAACCGGCAGTGGCAGCCACAACAGAAACGCTGGCTGCAAAAATTAAAAATCGGTATAAAAAATGAATCAGCAATTGACGTTAAAATTTTAGCGCGAGTGTTTAGCGATCGTATTGGATATTTGCAGGAGTCGGGGCGCTACCGTTTAAATTCGGATATCAGTGTAGATTCGCAGTCTCAGCTAGGATCGCAATGGGCGGTGTTCCCTATCATCAACCCACTCCCTAAGGGGCATGCAGGAATTGGCTTTGCGTTAACCTTGTCGCCCCAAGAAGAGCGCAGTTTAAGTCAGGAGACAAGGCAATTAATATATAAAAATAGTGGCTGGCAAATTCATTCGCAATGGCGGATGGGTGGGGTGGTGGTTAGTGAAGAATTTTCTGCATGCAAGGCAGAAACTATTCCAGCTTTATTGATAGAAACAATAGGGAATACATTACGAGAAAAAGGTTTAATGCATTTTCCATGGAGTCGTGACGCAAAACTTTTATTACAGCGTGCTCGTTTTATCCAGCAACAAGCTTTGTTGGGGCTTCCAGATCTTAGTGATGAAGCGCTTATAAATTCGTTGCAACTGTGGCTACAACCTTTTCTTAACGAGCGTACTCAACTCGATCAACTACCCTGGCAGGCTGCGCTTGAGTTTTATTTGGGTTACGAAAATTGCACTGCGATTACGCAATGCTTGCCGGAAAAAATTCAGCTACCTAGCGGGCGTTCTATCACGATTGAATTTTCCAGTGAAGGTGCGCCTCAAGTGTCAGCCAAACTTCAGGAGTTTTTTGGTTGCGAATATTTACAATTGGCCGGGGGCAAATTACCGTTAAAAATTCAGTTGTTATCTCCGAATGGCAGCCCGCTAGCCATTACCACAAATCTGCAAACGTTTTGGCAGCAGGCATACCCTGAGGTGCGCAAAGAAATGCGAGGCAAATACCCTCGTCATCCCTGGCCAGACGATCCCCTCAAACATGAAGCAACTGCCCTCACCAAGCGAAAACTAGCGCTGCAGGAAAAATCTGTACCTAAAAGCTGATATGCGCGCCATAAGCTTATAAATTTTTCTTTTAAGTGAATTTCTCACAAAAGTCCTGAACAATTTTTTACGGTTTTGTTTGAATCCGTGGACTAAAATTTCGTTATTGAATATCGCTTATCGCCATAGGTTAATAGAAGTCGATTGATTTACGGCGATTAAATATTGGACGCTTTTAGCACTTAAGTAGAATATGGTTCGGTTGGGAATTTTATTAACTAATGTAAGGAAAACATTATGATCAGATACATTGCGTTGCTCGCTCTCCTCTGTTTGCCATCAAGCAATAGCTTCGCTTCATTTATCTATGCTGATGATTTTGATGTTGGCGCGGATAGAACCCATCTAACTGATAATGCCACTCTAAGCTGGCTAAGCGGCACAAACAATGTGTCGACGAGTAAGGTGCATACTTCAGGAGCACTTTATCATCAGCACTTTGGCGGTCTCGTTGATGCTGCGACCTACCAAACAACACCTGGACTTTTGCATGAAGCTTTGGGTAGTCCCAACTCGTATTCCTATGGAGCGCTTCAAATAGACTTCGATGCGCCCGCTCGATCGTTCGGTATGAAAGTAGAAAATCTTCACGGCGACGGTTTCGGGGTGTATGTTTTTGGTACTGACGGTAGCTTTATGGAAAGGCTCGACGCTTATGTTGAGCAAAAACAAACTTCCAGCGGAGGGCCATATTTTGACGGAAGCTTTCATTGGGATTTTAACTACGACGTAGGGCAAATTAAATTAGGTAGCAATGCCTCATCTGGGTATGTATACGCCCTGGATGTTACACAAGTACCCGAACCGTCCTCTCTTATTTTGCTCGCTATCGGAGTTCTATGTGTTTTTAAGGTTCGCCGCTCAATTAATTCATCAGTACAACAAGAAGCTGCTTAAGCGTTCGTCTAGCCACCAAGTTGAAACTAAATTCAGTTTGGTGGTTTATATGATTCGAATTGCAAACCACCAATTTTCTGCTTTAATCCTTTTTTCTTCTTTATTTGTTCAAATGACGATGCAAACCCAATTTTACTTTAACCAAAGTGATTCTTCTCACAATACCCGTGCATGCTTTTTCACGGCTTTTTTTAAACTATGGAGTAAGATGCGCCTAATTAAATGTTAATTTCGATCGATATTTAAGAGCGGGCTAACTTAGAACGATTACACAGTGGACGACTTCTAAAAATAAGCAGACCATTGTCCGGTTAGAACTTTAATAACTCCCATAAGGAAAACTTTATGATTAAACACATTGCATTGATAGCTCTCCTCTGTTTATCTTCAAGTAGTACATTTGCGTCTTATATTTATGCAAATGATTTCAGCGTTGGTTCCGACACAACTCATTTGACCGATAATGCCACTTTAAGCTGGTTAAGCAGTGAAGACGGCCTTTCGGGAAGTTCAGTGAGCGACCACTCATGGATGCCGAACCAACATTTTGGTGGGGCCTCTAGTGCAGCTACTTGGGACTCTGGTATGTCGCAATACGTAAACCTTATGTATGGTTCGAATCAACCATCTTACCAAGCGCTTCAGTTGGACTTCCTCGCCCCTGTTCGATCCTTCGGTATGAAAGTAGAGAGCGATAGTGGGGATGGCTTCGGTGTCTATGTCTTTGATCCACTCGGCAACTTTGTAGAAGCAATGAGGGTGTACCAATCCACGACATTCTTGTATCCGGATACCCGTGAGGGCACTTATCATAATGGGAGCTATCATTGGGATTTTGACTATGATGTAGGTCAGATCAGAGTCGGAAGCACTATGGCGGCAGGATATGTTTATGCGCTCGATATTGCAGAAGTTCCAGAACCGTCTTCTCTAATTTTGCTCGGACTAGGTCTTTTGTGCATTTTAAAATCTCGAAGTTCGTTTAATTTCTCTTCTCTAAAATTGAAAGCTGCCTAATACCCTTCTATTGCATCGACCTGAGATCAATTTGTCAGGTTGATGCTTTCTAAACTCCAATTCCTAGCCCGCTACTTCTCTTTCGATCCTCAATTTCTGTCAATTACGGTGATATGTTTATCGCAGTAAATCTAACACATCGTTTTCTCAGGTAAGATAAGGTTTTTCGCGCCTGTATAATGCGAGAGCGCAAGTGAGGAACTGATTATCATGAGTAAAATTGAGAATGGCTGCGTTACCGGAAATCTAAATTGGTTACTGCGTGCAGAGGGCCTAGCGATCTTTGTTTTCGCATTAATGGCTTACCAATTCCTGGGGTTTGCGTGGGGCTTCTTTATTCTGATGTTTTTGCTGCCAGATCTCTCGTGGATTGCTTATTTCCACAGTCCAAACGTTGGAGCAATTGCCTACAACATTGCGCATTCATACATATTGCCGCTTATGTTATTCGCCTATGGATTTTTTGTTTCATCCTCTGATGCAGACAAGCTCGCTGTTATCTGGATTGCGCACATTGGTTTTGATCGAGCTTTAGGCTTCGGGCTTAAATATCCGCGCGGTTTTCGCTACACTCACCTAGGCAGGCTAGGGTATTCCAAAGATCATCAGTAGGAGTATTTATGAACCCCACAAAAGTTGATCGTCGAAATTTAAAAACACTCACAGATTTACCCAATGTCGGCAAAGCCATGGCGGCAGATTTACAATTACTGGGCATTAAGCAACCCGATGATCTGGTAGGTTGCAACGCATTTGACCTCTACCGGCAGCTCTGTGATTTGACCCATGTGCGCCATGATCCTTGTGTAATTGACGTTTTTATTTCCATCACCAGATTTATGGAAGGCGAACAAGCTCGTCCGTGGTGGGAATACACCGAAGAACGCAAAATGCTTTCAGGTTCGCATAACCCGAATTAACAACCCAGCTACAAAAAATAATTTACCTATTTTAATCTAGCTATTACTTTCCGGAAATTGTAGAGCGAGACTTCTATGAGTATTACTCGTATTAATCATTTCGAAGCAAAACCTGGCCATGAAACGGATTTGCGTGAATTTATGAAAGCTGTTGTTGCGGAAATACGCGGTGTGGATGGCTGCATAAGTTGCAAGCTTTTAAACGGTGCCGAAGATAAAGCGCAGCTAGCCGTTATTGAAGAGTGGGAGTCGATTGAGCATCACAAAGCTGCCGCCAGTGTTATACCAAAGGAAAAAATTGAAAAAGCTATGGTGTATTTTGCTAAACCTCCCTTCGGAATTTATTACATAAAATGATTAAATTGCGTCGTAACTTTTTAATTGAATTGATCGGCTAATAAAAAAGATTTTAAAATAGAATAAGGGTGTTCGTTTGGATAATCTAACCGCGTTACACAGTAAGATTAGTGAAATTTACCAATCTGATTCCCGCCGCGTATTGGCTACGCTAATTCGTCTATTAAGAGATTTTGATTTAGCGGAAGAAGCGTTACACGATGCGTTTATGGCTGCCCTTGCGCAATGGCCCAGCACTGGCATTCCAAATAATCCGCGTGCCTGGCTGGTATCTGCCGGGCGATTTAAAGCAATTGATCATTTACGTCGTCGCGCCATTTTTAATAAGTCCCTTACAACTATTGCAGATGAACTTGAAGGTGCTGTAAGTGATAGCGAGGATTGGTTAAATGATGAAATTGAGGATGATCAATTAAAATTAATTTTCACTTGTTGTCACCCGGGTATTTCGCAAGAGGCGCAGCTGGCTCTAACGCTACGCGAAGTATGCGGATTAACTACTGAGGAAATTGCTCGCGCGTTTCTCGCAACGCCATCTACCATTGCGCAACGTATTGTGCGTGCGAAAAATAAAATTCGCGAAGCGGCAATTCCCTATGAGGTTCCGGCGCAACACGAGTTATCCGAGCGTTTGAACTCTGTACTTAAAGTTATCTATTTGCTATTTAATGAAGGTTACTCGGCGTCGTCCGGTGAATCTCTTACACGTGCGCACCTCGCGCGCGAAGCAATTCGACTTGGACAATTACTAAGTCAGTTACTTTCACATGCTGAAGTTTTAGGTTTACTAGGGTTGATGCTTGTGCAAGATTCCCGAAAAGATGCCCGTGTTGACGCAAATGGAGATTTGGTTACGCTCGAACAGCAGGATCGCAGCTTGTGGAATCACGACCAAATTGCACAGGCTTCCACATTAATTAGGCAGGCACTTGAGATGGGTGGTTTCGGTGTTTATTCGGTGCAGGCGGCAATTGCATCTGTTCATGCAGAGGCGCCCAGTTATGCAGAAACAGATTGGACGGAAATTCTCGGATTGTATGATGTGCTCCTGCGCATTAGTCCTTCTCCTGTAGTGGCGCTAAATCGCAGCGTGGCTTTAGCCATGCACCAGGGTGTTGAAGCTGGGTTGCGCGAAATAGAAGCTATTAATGAACAAGGCGATTTGCAGGGCTATTATTTGTTTCATGCGGCGCGTGCCGATTTTTGTCGCCAACTGGGATTTAATGAGCTAGCCAAAGCTTCGTACGAACAAGCATTGCTACTCACTCAACAGGAACCGGAACAACGGTTTCTGCGAGATAAAATTGCTCAGCTAGGTAAATAAGAGCGCCATTTTCAAATAAATAAAAATATTTTTTTATATCCTGTCGATTCCGCTAATGTCTACACGACTAATAAGTATCTCAACTCCTTATACAATACTATTTTGATCTTTCCGTTATTGACGAGCTTTAAAAATGTTAAAAGTTACGCCATTTGTTAGGCACGGGTCAGTTGCCTGCTACGACGACAGAAATCGATTGCTGAGTGCTGAAAAGATCAGACAAACTTATTATTTTTTGATTTACATGCTTACGAAAATAGTCATTAGGAGAAGCCTATGAAATATCAAGGTAGTTGCCATTGCGGTAATATTAAATTTGAAGCTGAGGGTGAGATAAAAGACGCTCTGGCATGCAATTGTTCTATATGTCTACGTAAAGGAACGCTCTTGTGGTTCGTGCCTGCCACACAAGTCACTTTATTAACTCCTCGCGAAAATATTACAACCTACACATTCAATAAGCACATTATCAAACATGAGTTCTGCGGTGTTTGCGGCGTACAACCTTTTGGTGAAGCTGTGGACCCAGCGGGAGCTCCAACTTTTGCCATTAATATTCGATGCATTGAAAACATAGATCCATTAGCTGTACCAGTCCATCACTATGATGGCAAATCACACTAACCCTGGAGGTATATATCATGACTCAATACGTAGATGGTTTTTTGCTCCCCATTGCCGCCGACAAACTCGAGGACTATAAAAAACTGGCAACTAAAGCTGCCGAAGTTTGGATAGATCACGGGGCTCTGGCCTATTGGGAAACCGTGGGCGACGATTTGGACGGGGAAGAAACCCGCTCGTTTAAAATTTGCGCTGATGCAGGCCCAAATGAAGTAGTCATATTTGCATGGGTGGTTTACCCCTCACGTGAAGTTCGTGATCGCGTCATGGCCGCCGTCATGGAAGATCCACGCTTACGTGAAAATGCCGAAATGCCATTTGATATGAAACGTATGGCCCATGGTGGTTTCAAACCACTTGTAGTCGCTGAAAAAAAATAAACTAATTTTATTATTACGGAGCTCAATCATGGCGCAGCAAATATTTGTTAACCTTTCAGTTAAAGATTTAAATAAGTCTAAAACTTTTTTCGAAGCATTGGGTTACAGCTTTAATCCACAGTTTACTAACGACGATGCGGCGTGCATGGTTATAAGCGACACCATTTACACAATGCTGCTAACTGAGCCATTCTTCAAAAAATTCACTAAAAAAGACGTTGTAGACGCAAAAAAAGCAACTGAAGTTATGGTTTGCCTATCGGCAGATAGTCGCACCGAGGTCGATGAAATAGTTCGTAAAGCGGTTGCAGCGGGCGGACGAATTTACAAGGAACCACAAGATCAGGGTTTTATGTATGCCCACAGCTTTGAAGATTTGGATGGCCACCAATGGGAATTTGCTTATATGGATCCAAGTTACATTCAGTAAAATTTATCTATAAATCTTGGAAGATATTGAGCGCAGCTATAAACATGAACTCTAGCCTTAGTGATGTTTTTAGAAGCCTCAATCAATTATTTATGAAATCGGAGTGGGCCATGAAATATCTATGTCTGGTTTATTATGAAGAAAAAACAATTAATGCTATGTCACAATCCGAATGGAAATCTCTCAACGAAGAATGCGTTGCGTGCGGAGAGGATTTGCGTAACGGCGGCTACATGATAGGTGGCAACGCATTGCATTCCGTGACTACTGCCACAAGCGTGCGCGTGCGCGACGGCAAACCTATGATTACTGACGGACCTTTTGCAGAAACAAAAGAGCAGCTGGCAGGATTTTATTTAATTGATGCGCGCGATCTAAACGAAGCTATTCAAATTGCAAGTAAAATTCCGCCGGCACGTTTGGGATGTATAGAGATCAGACCCGTTCGCGAATTGGAACCCGCAAAAGACGAACGTTTTCAACCAAAATACGCTTAATTTTCATGGAGTAATTTATATGCAAAATCCTGTTTTCCATGAATTGCCGCCGCTATTAATTGCCGGTTTGCGTGAACCCTTGGATGATCAGAGTGCGAAAACAATTCCATTGCTTTGGAAAAAGTTTGCGCCTTATCTAGGAAATATTCCTTGTCAGAAAGGAAGAGATGCTTACGGCCTTTGTGTGAAAAGTAACGACAGTAGCAATGGTTTGTATTATTACATGGCGGGCTGCGAAGTTAGTGAATTTGTAGATTTACCAAAAGACTTGAGCCCGCTCATAGTTCCAGCTCATAAATATGTTGTGTTCCAGCATACTAAGCATATATCCAAAATCAGAGAAACAATTGATTACGTGTTTGATAAATGGTTACCTGAATCAGGTAAACAACATAACCCGCAATCGATACATTTTTTTGAGCGTTACACTGAAGACTATAATCCCGAAACAGGTTTTGGTGGAACGGAAATTTGGCTGCCAATCATTTAGATTGGCCTTTGAGATCACCATTTTTTCGCTTCACAACTTCATTTTCCTTGCACAAAGCTTCCATAATCTTTGCATGCTTGCTTACTGATATTTACAGAGAAAAGCGCATAATTAACGCATCTGCAAAATAATTTGCAGACTCTATATAAGCAACTATTGTGGAGATTAAGATGAAAAAATTTAAACATATAGCAGTGGTCATAGCAACAACCAGTTTTTTAACCATGCCTATGTTTGCGCACGCAGGCAATTCAAACGATTGTGAAAATTCTGGCTTCCATCAACATTTTAAAATGGATGATGGTCTTGGCCAGGGTGAGCGCAAACATGATTTTAAAGGTCCGGGGCGCATACCTTTTAAACTTCTCGATTTAAGTGACACACAAAAGCAAACACTCGAAGCCTCCCGCAGTGCACGTGCTCCTGCCATGAAAGAAGCTCACGAAAAATTACGTGCCGCTCGACAAGCGCTTGATAAAGCGGGCGATGAAAACGCGGATGATGCAACACTCAATAAGCTGGCGGATGATCTTGCCAATATTATTGCGCAACAGGAAGTTTCGCGAATTAAAATACATCGGGAGTTTCTGAATATCTTAACGCCAGAACAACAGGAAAAGTTAGCCGCATTTGAAGCAGAGCATAAGGGGCAGGCTCGTTGGAAGCATAGAGAAAAAGATAGACAAAAAAATACGTCCTCGACAAATGCAACAAAAAGCTAAGGCCTAGTGATCCCACCTTTAATTAGCGAGCTTCTTTAATCCGCTCGTAATATTTTTAGGTGGGATATTTCTGAAATCGGTTTTAGCATATCCGTAATTTGAAACTATACTTTTACCATTCCGTTATTTTTGAATCTAATAATTCTTAAACACCTCTTTGCTCGAATGAAGTGCGAAAGCATTGGCATTCGAAATCTTTCAATATTGCTTGTTAGGAAAAATTCGAATCGCGGCTATGATGACGGTTATTCGCGACCATTTACTTTTTCGCGTAAAGCAATTCTATGATCCGAAAGTAGCGAAGGATAGCATCCGCCTCAGTGTTCGCGTCCTCAAACCATCGGCCGTTACGGCCAGTTTAGTTTTGGCGAATCCTCAAAACTATGATTTGTCATGAATGTTAGCTGACATCCTCATCGGCTAGGTCTTCCGAGGCGTAGCGCTCTAGGGTGCGCATAAATGTGGCTCGTTTTAACTTTTCGCCTCCATCTCCACATTTAAATTAGTGGACACTTAATTTTATATAACGATTGTGATTTTTAATTGAACTGGATAATTCACAAATAATTGAAAAAAACTCCACGGAGTAACTATACCTATAGTAGTCATAATAATTCCCTAAACCTGTTATGTGTGCGGGCTGGTAGTTTCAGTCACTGTGCGCGTGCCTGAAACTGCTAAACATACGTGAGGAGCAATAAGTTGGCACACGTAACCTCGTTGGAAAAAGTAATTACATTATTGATGCTATGCACCCTATTCACTGGCGCAAATGCAAACGATCAAGAAGCTTATGATTGGGCGACGGCGTTAACGCTTGAATCAATCAGTAATCTGGAAGGTGGTAATAAAACCGGTACGCGTAACCTTGCGAATCTGGATGTAAGTCTGGCAATTGACACTCAATCGGCGGGTTGGTGGAATAATGGGACTGTGTTTGGGTATTTGCTAGGTACTTATGGTAAGCCACCGTCTGAATTGACGGGCGAGTTTCAAACACTTTCAAATATCGAAGCTTATGATAATTTAACGCTCTACGAGGTGTGGTATCAGCACAGTTTTGCGGACGGAGCAGTAAAATTATTAGCAGGCTTGCACGACTATAATTCCACATTCTATTCGTTGGAATCAGCAGGTCTATTTACCTTATCTTCGTTTGGCATAGGGCCTGACGTCGCGCAAGTTGGTCCATCAATATTTCCTACCACTGCAGCGGCGATTCATCTTACCCTCGCACATAATGATCAATATTTTTTACTGGCGGCCTATGATGGTATTCCTGGTGATCCGGCGCATCCTCGCGGCACCCACGTAGTGTTAAAAAAATCTGATGGAATTCTGACTGCTATGGAATTGGGGCTGGCACAAGAAAAGAATTATAAATTTGGCGTGGGCGGATGGGAAACGTCTTCTGAAGTTGAAAGCCCTGTGGATGGAAATTTATTAGATGAAAATAGGGGATATTATTTAATTGGCGAAAAATACTTCACTGAAAACCTGGCGGCATTTTTCCAATACAGTCGAGCAGATACGCACAAAAATCAACTCGAGGTATATAGCGGGGTCGGCGTTACATACAGCGAAATTTGGGTGGACGATGATAGCGTTGGGATAGGCTATGCGCAGGCAAAAAATGGATCAGCGTTCTTAAGTGCTAACCCTGACCTTCTGGCTGCCGAAAATATTATCGAACTTACCTATGCAAGGCCCCTCATGGATAAGCTACACCTACAAACAAGTTTATATTATGTCGAAAATCCCTCAATGAATCCTGTTTTAGACAATTCAGTGGCGCTCGGAATCCGTTTGTACATTGATTTATAAAAATTCGCGGTTGGTGCCCGTGAATGTAAGTGTTTATTTAACCCAGCAGTACGCAAAATATTTAAATGTGCAAATATTGTGGAACTTGCGAAAACACGAAATTTTGAAGAATAAAATGTAGGTCGCGCTTCCAAAATTCCTTACTTATCACTGAATTGAAACTTATAACCAGCGCCATAAACTGAGTGAATAATCTCTTTTTGCGTAAGTGGCAACAATTTTTTTCTCAGTTTCGTGATGTGGGAATCCATAGTGCGATCACTAACGATGCGGTGATCGCTGTAAGCATTCTTCATAAGCTCTTCGCGCGATATGATCGTATTAGGCCTCGCTGATAAAGTTTTTAATATGCGATATTCAATTAACGTCAGCTCGACTTTATTATCACCATATATAGCCGTTAATGATTCCTTGATTAGTTGAAAATCTTGCAAAGGTTGTTCGGGATTGACGCGTTTCATAATTGCTTTAACACGAGCCACTAATTCACGCGGACTAAAAGGCTTGCAAATATAATCATCAGCACCTAATTCAAAACCTAATAAACGATCTGTTTCTTCAATTCGTGCCGACATAATGATGACCGGCGTATTAGTGTTGTTACGGATTTCCTGACACAAACTCAATCCATTAAGTTGGCCCGATTTACTGGGTAGCATCACATCCAGCAGAATTAAATCCCAGGAATCATTTTGGATTTTTTCAAGGCCCTTGTCGGCGTCATGTACTAGGGTGCACGTGAAACCTTCACTGCTGAGGTAGTCATTTACTACAGAGCCCAAATCAATTTCGTCTTCGACAATTAAAATATTCATAGGTTATCCTTTTGACAGGGAAGGCTAATAGTCACACTTAATCCACCCAGTGGACTATTACTGGTCGTGATTTTTCCATCGTGAGCTGTGACGATATTTTTACAAATGGATAATCCTAATCCTGCTCCGCCAGTACTTCTGTGGCGCGACGAATCTGCACGATACAAACGTTCAAATAATTTTTCGTGGTGTTCATCGTCAACACCCGGTGCTGTATCTTCAATACAAATAATCGCCTGTTGATGTTCAAGTTTGAGCGATACCTGCGTTAGCCCAGGGGTGTTGGTATATTGAAGGCTATTTTTCAATAGATTGACAAATAATTGTTGAAGTCGATTTTGATCACCAAAAATAACGACAGATGTGCTGGGTGTAGAGAGCTTCAGATCAATACCGTTCGATAAAAACTGCGACTGCATGGAGTTGACAGACTCTTGTAATAAAGCCGTTAAATCAAGGCTGTTTTTGCGATAAGTCATACCGCCAAGATCTGTTAGTGAAAGTTCATAAAGATCGTTTACTAAATGTTTTAATCGTTGACTGTGATTGATTAACCGCGCAATCGCGTCGCGATTCAATGGTCTAACCCCGTCTTCCATAGCTTCAAGTTCTGCTTGTAAAACTGCGAGTGGTGTGCGCAATTCATGCGAGATATCCGCTACCCATTGCCGCCTGGTTTGCTCACTTTTTTCCAGAATTTCACCAAGGTTATTCAAATGATTAGAAAGCTCGGTAAGTTCGTCGCGACCTGTCAGTGAAATTTTTTCGCGATAATTGCCTTGGCTAAAAAAATTAACCTGACGCACCAGATAATTTATGCGCTGTGTAAGTAGATGTGCGAGCGGAAAGGCGGCCAGGCTGGCAATAACAAGCGCGATCACAATTACCAGCGACAACTTATGTTCCTGACCTCGTGCAAAGTCTGCGTCTTGTAAATCGCGCACTGCAGGGTTAAAAGGTATTCCGAGATAACCTATGGTTTTGTCATCAGTGACTAAGGGAATTAAAAATACTTCGTTCAATGGCTGGCTTCTTCCTGCTACCAAATTTTTTTTCTCATCCAATAGAAAAATAAATTGTAATGCACTGATAGGCGGCATACGTCGTAGCTCGCGCCAATCTCTGGGGGCATGATTCTCTTTTGCTGAACGCCGGGGTTTTATTTGTTCGTCGGGTAAGGATTCAGTATATTTTTCGTCGTTATTGACACGGCCAGTGTTAGATTCGCTGGATGTGTTGCGATGATCAATAAAATTCCGCCGCATTATGGCACGCATGTGTTCGCGTGTTTCCGTTTCGAGTGTTGTGGCAACGTACGTGTTCCAATCTTCAATCCAACTCCAGTTGTTATTAGTGTTAAATTTGTTGATAAGATCTTTAATGAGTGGCTGTGCAAAACGCGTTTCTTTTTGCTCAATGTAAAACCAAAAATCTTGTTTGAAACTATATTTTATAAATAGGTAAAGGCCAGTCGTCAGCAGGCTGCAAACAATTAGCATCATGATAAAAAACTGCATTCTTAACTTGAACATACCGCATCTTGCCTTCATATAGTCGTAACAACAGTTTAGTAAACCCGGTGTTTATTAATCAATTCACCCTAGTCAGGGTAGTTGGTTGTGTGGATAAAATTACGTGTTCGAGTGTCGATTGGATAGCTGTCGGGTTTTTAAGTTTCCTTTTGATCCGTCATCCCCACGGGTGAGTTTGCCCCGCAACTAGGGTAGAATGCGAATACTTGAGCACATTACTAGGGTTAATTAAGGGCGCGCCTGTAAGCGTTATTGGCCGCTGAACTTGTTTATCAGTTATCTATTGTTTCAGAGGTGTTTTATGGATGTTTTAGAGAATATCAAACAGCAAATCGCGGAGAATCCAGTCATTCTCTTTATGAAAGGTTCGCCTAACGCACCTCAATGTGGTTTTTCAATGCGTGCGTCGCAAGCTGTTATGGCTTGTGGTCAACGTTTCGCGTACGTCGACATATTGAGCAATCCTGAGATTCGTGCAGAGCTTCCAAAGTACGCCAATTGGCCAACTTTTCCGCAGTTATGGGTGAAGGGCGAATTGATTGGCGGATGCGATATAGTGACTGAAATGCATGACAAAGGTGAGTTGAAACCTTTAATTGATTCAGCGATTAGCGCCAGCTAATTTCGGCTCGCAATTGAAAAAGCCAGTTATGCTGGCTTTTTTGCTTTAGAGCAAACGCCATATTGATGATCGATAGTGGTTGCCGGGGAAATCAGTTGATTGTCAAGACCACAATCACCAGCGCGAGCAAACCGAGACCGCTTAGGATACATAACCCGATACCTAGCCAACGTTTCCCCTGTAACCGCGCTTGATCTGTTTCGCGCTGCAATTCGTGAGCCTCCCACATAATGCTACGGGATTTCAGAAGCTTTGTTTTTATACGCTCAAGTGCCGCCACGTCTTTATGAAGTTGGTCGCTTGTAGCTTGGTCTTCAGTTGCATTTGTGAGCTTTTGTTGCAAACCGTCCAGTTGTTTATCGATTTGGGCGACTTTTTGATCGATGTTAAGAGAGATTTGTTGGATATTCATTTATCAGTAGATCCACGAACAAGGCTGGTTTAAAAGAGTAGCAGATGGCCTCTGCTTTTTCCCCAAGGGTTTTAGCTGTAAACGACTACCGTGCGTAAAACTTATGAACTTAGCAGCCTCATAGTTGCCTGCTATAATCCCTCCGCTTTCAACTGAATCATTAGGACACTTAGTGGATAAACGTAGCATACCTAAATTTCATCCCTCCTTTTATGGCCCACGTTATTGGCCGACCTGGTTGGTCTTAGGCTTCTTCTATCTGCTTAGTATTCTGCCAATGAGCATAGGACTGGGATTTGGGCGGCTAATAGGTGATTTGTTTTATTACGTCGCGCGCTCGCGTAGGCACATTACAGAAGTAAATATTGCTAATTGCTTTCCTCAGCTATCTGCCGATGAGCAGCGCCAGCTGGTGCGCAAAATCATGCACTCGACCGGTAAGGCTGTGGTTGAGACGGCTGTTGGGCTATGGGGGCCTAGGTATCAGATACAAAAGCGTCACACAATTACCGGGCTAGAACATATTGAAGCGGCTCGCGCGACGGGCCAGGGCGTTCTTCTTATCGGATGCCATTTCACTACCCTTGACTTGGTGGGTCGTATTCTCTCCCTCCATTTGGATTTTGATGTGCTTTACCGTAAAGACCCTAATCCATTGTTAGCTTATAAAATCGCAAAGGCGAGGGGAGACTTTGCGGGCGAGGCCATAGTTCGGGCAGATACTCGACGACTCATCTCTAACCTACGGCAAGGAAATGTGGTTTGGTATGCACCGGATCAGGATTACGGAGCCAAGTACAGCGTGTTCGCTCCATTCTTTGGAGTTCAAGCCGCTACTATCGTAGGTACATCCCGCATAGTCACTATGGGTAAGGCGATAGTTATTCCGCTGGAGCACTATAGGGATGAAAACAATCATTATCAGGTTGTGATAGGCGCACCCTTGCAAGATTATCCAACGGGAGACGATGTAGCAGATGCCACCCGTATTAATCAGGTGTTTGAGAAAGCTATTGCCAAGCATCCCGACCAATATCTGTGGGTCCATCGTCGCTTCAAAACACGGCCACCAGGTGAGCCCAGTCTCTACGCCAAGAAAAAATCCTGATCGCGTTTAACGCTCGGAAACAATCTGTTATTCAGGCAAAAATTTAGCAAATGTGCGGCTAGAATATGGTATAAGGCGCGCCATGTTTGAAGCGCAACCTTGAGGAGAAAACACTGATGTTGAGAATGTTTAAAATTCAAGGCCAGTTGCTGCGTGAAGAAGCTGTCAACACCGATGAGCTAAAAGTATCCATGGCAAATGCTGTTTGGATAGACGCTCACGAGCCAACGGAAGAAGAGCGTGAAGGGCTCAATATCTTTTTGCGTGCTGAGTTGCCAGAGTCCGATGACGTAGAGGAAATCGAATTCTCCGCTCGTTATTTTCAGGATAACGAAGGTATACACGTACACTCCCTGTTTTTATCCCCCGGTGAAGGCGGTCGTCACAATACAGTAACCGTTGCATTTCTGTTGCAAGACAAGCGTTTGATTACCGTTCGCGAAGGTGATCTTGCAGATTTCCGTTTATTGCGTATGCGCGCGCGTCGTGGGCAAGTTCCAATAAAATCTCCGCAAGATTTGTTAATCACCATGTTCGAGCAAAAGGTAGAAAACCTGGCGGATGCGTTGGAGGATATTCATCGCAAGTTGGAAGAGGTCAGTCATTTGGTGTTGGAGGACAAAGATTCTGAACTTGAAGATGCGATCGATAAACTGGCTAAACTCGAGGACAGTAATGGAAAAATCCGTTTATGTTTGATGGATACCCAACGCTCGATTTCCTTTATGCAGCGTTATATTCGCGACAATAATGAATTGAACGAAACCGCACGTGAAATTAAGCGTGATGTAGACACCTTGATGGCGCATACCGCATTCTTGTTCGACAAAATCAACTTCCTGATGGATTCAACCCAGGGTTTTATTAATATCGAGCAGAACCAGATTATTAAAACTTTTTCTGTGGCAGCCGTAATTTTCCTGCCGCCAACGGTGGTGGCGAGCTTTTACGGGATGAACTTTCATATCATGCCAAACGTTGAGTGGGCGCATGGTTGGGTATTGGCATTGCTGATTATGTTGTTGTCAGGCTTGTTGCCCTACTGGTATTTCAAAAGTAAAGATTTGCTGTAGCAGATCCTGACATAAAAAAGCCCGATTATTATCGGGCTTTTTTATGTCTATTCCTCAACCCATTCCCAGCGCAACGGTTGGCCGAAATCATCCAATATGACTTTTTTCTTTGGGCGAGGTTTGTAGTGTTTGAGTGGCGCTGGTGGTTTGCGACGCGCTTCTATAGCGGCTACGACATCGGGAAGCGGGGTGCGATCCTCATGGCTCGTACCCTCAAAAATACTGATTAACGGCGATTGCGCGTATGGACGCCCACTTACCCCTTGTGGCACCTCATTTACATTTCCACCATCGTGCAGAAAGGCGTCTATTTGCGCTTGTAGCTCCGCATGCAATTCGCGTCTGGTTTTTGTGGGCTTCATGAGTAATCAATTACCGAAGTACATAGGAAAAAAATAACGGCCATCGGGCAGCATACCAGCGCGAGTATTAACTCGGCAATCGTATGGTAGTGAAATCCTTACTGGTTTTCTCGCTTCTCACGTGCGCTTTGGGTAAACTGCCGCTCTTTTCGCGACGGTGTAAATTATTCTCCATTACCCGCATTTATATGGGCTTCCGCTTATTTTGCAATTTCAATTTTTAGTCATTGTTAGGTTGATATGACTCAGGCCAGTTTAAAAGTCACTGAGATTTTTTATTCGCTTCAAGGTGAATCCACCACTGTGGGATTACCAACGGTATTTGTACGCCTGACAGGTTGCCCCTTGCGTTGCGGTTACTGTGATTCTGAGTACGCGTTTTATGGTGGTGAGCGGTTGTCGCTGGAAACAATTCTTGCGAAGGTGGCGAGTTACAATCCGCGCTACATTTGTGTAACAGGCGGTGAGCCTTTAGCGCAACGAGAATGTCTGACATTGCTTTCACTGTTGTGTGATGCTGGATACAAAGTGTCGCTCGAAACTAGCGGTGCGTTACCCATAGATTCTGTTGATTCTCGCGTTGTAAAAGTCATGGATTTAAAAACGCCCGGCTCGGGTGAAGTGGGGCGCAATCGGTGGGAAAATATTCCACTGCTCACTCCGCAAGATCAAATTAAATTTGTAATTTGTAATCGCGAAGATTATGAGTGGGCACGGTTTAAAGTTGATGAATTTCAGCTCACCCAAAAAGTATCTGATGTACTTTTTTCACCCAGCTTCGGTCAAATTCAACCGCTCGAATTGGCGGAATGGATTCTTGCAGACAATCTACAGGTTCGCTTTCAATTGCAGTTGCACAAACTGCTATGGAACGACACTCCCGGTCATTAATTTTTATTCTTTTAATTTTGAATTTTTATCTCTATTTTGAGTTCAGGTAATAGTCATGTCGCAAAAAAAAGCTGTGATACTTATTTCCGGTGGTTTGGATTCCACGACAGCTCTCGCTATAGCACGCAGTGAAGGTTACGACTGTTACACTATGAGTTTTGATTATGGTCAACGTCATCGCGTGGAGTTATTTGCGGCAGAACGCACGGCTAAAGCGATGGGCGCAATTGCGCACAAAGTAATTAATCTGGATTTGCGCACCATTGGTGGGTCGGCACTTACAGATGATTCGATTGCTGTGCCTGAACACGAAACTGCAGGAATTCCCGTGACTTATGTTCCGGCACGCAACACGGTATTTCTCTCTATTGCTTTAGGCTGGGCAGAAGTTTTAGGTGCAGAAGATATTTTTATTGGTGTAAATGCGGTGGATTTTTCCGGTTATCCGGATTGTCGCCCTGAATACATTGCGGCATTCGAAAAAATGGCCAATCTCGCGACACGCGCTGGTGCTGAGGGCGGGCATTTAAAAATTCGCACGCCGCTAATTGATTTAACGAAAGCGGATATTGTGAAATTAGGATTAGGTTTGGGCGTTGATTACAGCTTGACGGTCTCTTGTTACCAAGCAAATGATAAAGGCGAAGCCTGCGGGAAATGCGACAGCTGCCGCTTG
Organism: Gammaproteobacteria bacterium; assembly: GCA_004173475.1. Taxonomy (GTDB): domain Bacteria; phylum Pseudomonadota; class Gammaproteobacteria; order Pseudomonadales; family Cellvibrionaceae; genus Cellvibrio. The sequence goes on along the minus strand of SEBU01000003.1, from coordinate 350,915 downwards.
CGAAAAATGGGCTTTGAGCAAGCAGGTGTGCCCGATCCCACGCTTTATATTGCGTAAAATCCGTAAAGGTTTTTGTGACGGCACACTGCGCTGCAAAATTATCCAATCTAGATTTATACGTCTGAATATTTTGAACTTCTACGAGTGCGAGAGATATATGTTGTCGCATAAGTTGAACGTTTGTTTTAGGTTCCGAAAACAAAGCAAGGTGTGAACGTAGTTTGGAATGAAGATTGTTCGAACTTTTAATGCGCATTCAGTGGATAGCAGTAAATAACCTCAGCGAGCATTATCGCTCGAATAATTTCGCAGAAATATTCCTCGCCCAAGCTAATCATCATCTCCTTAAAAATGCCGGAACAAGCGACAAGCTGTGCAATCCATTTAATTACTCTACAGTGTCGCGTTCTGCTCTAATCTTGCTAACCTGTATTTTTAATAAGCAATCGGGATTTTTTCGACCGTGTTTATGAATGGTTGATGCAAAAAAGGCTTGTCTTTTCAGAGTAAAACATTATTATACGCGCCTCTTAATTAGGTCTGCTTAATTAAGACTTTTGGGTCGTTAGCTCAGTCGGTAGAGCAGTTGGCTTTTAACCAATTGGTCGCAGGTTCGAATCCCGCACGACCCACCATATTTCACTGTAAATGTGCGTTTAACAAATATTTGCAGTACCCCATTTAGGGTCGTTAGCTCAGTCGGTAGAGCAGTTGGCTTTTAACCAATTGGTCGCAGGTTCGAATCCCGCACGACCCACCATATTCAGTGTACAAAACACGTGAAGTCTTAAAAGAGGATGCCAATGCATCCTCTTTTTGTTTATCTTGAATGCAGGTTTTAGCCTGCTAAACAGCGCTTAAATCGTAAACTCCGCATGTTGCTATGCTAGAATCACGCCTCATTTTATGTGTGCGTGTGTAATGGGGACGAGTGTATGACTACCGAATTATTGAATGTAGCAGTGCGTGATAGTGCGGCGCAAGATTTGGTCAAAGAGCATTTGGCGCGCGCATGGAGTGCTCCCCAATATACTCCCGAGCAAGAAGCAGATTACAAACTGCGCATCAAAGCGCTGCTCAAGCAACATAATGCCGTTTTGGTTGCTCACTATTACACTGACCCTTTAATTCAGGCCTTAGCCGAAGAAACAGGAGGCTGTGTCTCTGATTCTTTAGAAATGGCGCGCTTTGGCAAAAATCACTCTGCAGACACGCTAATTGTTGCTGGCGTTAAGTTTATGGGGGAAACCGCAAAGATTCTTACTCCTGAGAAGCGCGTGCTTATGCCCACGCTTGAAGCGACTTGTTCTTTGGATCTTGGTTGTCCCATCGACGAGTTTTCTGCATTTTGCGATCAGCATCCTGATCGTGTTGTTGTGGTGTATGCCAACACATCGGCGGCAGTTAAAGCGCGCGCCGATTGGGTCGTTACCTCAAGCATCGCGTTGGATGTTGTCGATTACCTGGATCGACAAGGTAAAAAAATCCTCTGGGCTCCGGACAAGCATTTAGGGTCTTACGTCCAGCAAAAAACGGGTGCGGATGTTTTATTGTGGGATGGCGCCTGCATTGTTCACGAAGAATTTAAGGCCAAGGGAGTGGAAGATCTGAAAACCCTTTATCCTGGTGCTGCAGTCCTCGTGCATCCAGAATCTCCCAAAGCGGTCGTTGACTTGGCGGATGTTGTTGGCTCGACATCACAGTTGATCAAAGCCTCTCAAACTTTGCCAAATCGTGAATTTATTGTCGCGACCGATCAGGGTATCTTTTACAAGATGCAACAGCAAAGTCCGGACAAGACATTCCACATTGCCCCTACTGCTGGAAGCGGTGCGACTTGTCGCTCTTGCGCAAATTGCCCCTGGATGGCCATGAATGTTCTGGATAATCTCGTAAGCGTATTTGATCGCAATGACAATGAAATATTTGTAGATAACGATCTGGCTCGACGCGCTATGATCCCGCTGCAGCGTATGCTTGATTTCAAAAAGTAAACCTCGCCTTCTCTTTAGTAGTTGTATGGATACGCTATGAGTTTTACTTGTCTCATAGCGTTTCACTCAGTACCATTGCGCCTTCACATTTTTCCTATAAGCCAGCTGCGTAGCTGACGGAGTTTTTTGATGATCCAAGGTAGTATGGTTGCCCTAGTAACACCAATGAATGCTGATAACTCACTCGATTGGGCGAGTCTGCATAAGTTGGTTGACTGGCATCTGGAGCAAGGTACTCATGCCATAGTTGCCGTGGGAACCACTGGCGAGTCAGCCACCTTGAGCGTTGAAGAGCATTTAGCGGTTGTTAAAAAAGTTGTCGATCAGGTCAATGGTCGCATTCCCGTGATCGCTGGCACAGGTGCGAACTCAACGTCTGAAGCGGTTGAATTAACGCAAGCAGCTAAAGACGCGGGCGTAGACGCTTGTTTGCTGGTTACTCCTTATTATAACAAGCCTACGCAAGAAGGTTTGTTTTTGCATCATCAGCACATCGCGCGAGCGGTGGCTATTCCACAAATTTTATACAACGTTCCAGGTCGCACCGGCGTGGATATGAAAACCGAGACCGCGCTTCGTATTGCGAAAGTGCAGAATATTATCGGTATTAAAGAAGCGACTGGCGATTTAGCTCGCGCAAAAGATTTGATCGAGCAAGCACCTAAGGGTTTTGCGATTATTTCCGGGGATGATGCTACGGCTGTCGAATTGATTCTCCTGGGTGGAAAAGGTGATATTTCCGTAACGGCAAATGTAGTTCCTCGCGACATAGCTACCATGTGTGAATTAGCGCTTGCCGGTAAAGCTCAGGAAGCGCGCGCAATTAACCAGCGCTTGCTGGCTTTGCACGACGCGATGTTCGTAGAGTCCAATCCAATCCCGGTTAAATGGGCGGTTGAACAATTGGGGCTTATACAATCTGGTATACGTTTGCCTTTAACTCGCTTGTCAGAGCAATATCAGCCGCAAGTTTCTGCAGCTTTAAAAGCAGCAAAGTAAGCAAGACTCTCCTGTCGTTGGGTTTGCTGTACATACCTGGCGAACAGGAGTGAAGATTTATATAACAATAATGTTTTTCGATCGGCATCGGTTTGGGATTAATACAAAAAAAACAAAACGATTTAATTATCGTAACGGGTATATAAAAACCTAACCAAACAGAGAGCTCACATGAGTACATTCACCAAAATAAATGCCGATATTGGTAGGTATCGCTGGACTATATGTCTGCTGATTTTTTTTGCTACCACGATCAATTACCTCGATCGACAAGTTCTCAGTTATCTCGCTCCAGATCTTTCCAAAGAGTTTGGTTGGACCAATAGCGATTACGGAAACATCACCGCCGCATTTACATTTTTTTATGCAATCTCCATGTTATTTGCCGGCCGCGTTATCGATAAGCTCGGCACTAAAACTGGCTATATCATTGCTATAGTGATTTGGTCTCTAGGCGCTATCATGCACGCCTATTCCATTCAAGTCGGTGAATCTTTCAATAGTCTTATCGCGTTGGCCGGCATTGCCGCTGTTCCCGTTTCTATCGCCGGGTTTATTATTTCCCGCGCAGTTTTAGCGCTGGGTGAAGCAGGTAATTTTCCGGCAGCGATTCGCGCAACGGCTGAATACTTCCCAAAAAAAGAGCGTTCATTTGCCACAGGTATTTTTAATTCCGGTGCAACTGTAGGGGCAATTTTGGCGCCCTTGACCGTACCTTGGATTGCATCGCATTGGGGGTGGCAATCGACATTTATTATTATCGGCGCGATCGGTTTTTTATGGATTGGTTTTTGGCAGGTTTTCTATGCGCCGCCACACAAACAAAAACGTTTATCAAAAGTTGAATTTGATTACATCAATAGCGATGTTGATGCGCAAGACGTCGTGACCTCCGACACAGCAGCAGAACCCAAAACATCTTGGTTTCAACTCTTGGGTTATCGCCAGACATGGGCGTTCGCATTTGGCAAATTTATGACCGATGGTGTTTGGTGGTTCTTTTTATTCTGGTTGCCGACTTATCTCAATGCGCAATACGGAATGTCAGTATCGGGCACGGCATTACCTTTGATGATCCTCTATGGCATGACAATGATCGGTAGTGTGACGGGTGGTTGGTTCCCCACTTATTTTGTGAATAAAGGCTACAGCGTATTTGAAGCACGCAGACGTGCGATGTTTTTCATTGCGCTTTTCCCTTTGGTCGTTCTTCTCGCGCAACCGCTCGGTTACATCAGTTTCTGGGTTCCAGTGTTATTAATCGGAATTGGTGCTTCTGCCCACCAAGCCTGGTCATGCAATATTTTTACAACGGTTTCGGACATGTTTCCGAAAAAATCCGTTGCGTCAATTGTAGGTATAGGTGGATTCGCCGGTGGTATGGGCGGAGTAGTGCTCACGAAATTAGGTGGCTGGCTGTTTGATTACTACGGCTCCTTGGGGGATGTATACACCGGCTACTCCATTATGTTTGGAATTTGCGCCCTGGCTTATCTGCTAGCGTTAGGTGTAATGACTCTGCTGGTGCCGAAACACAAACTGATTACCGATTTGTAAAATTGCAGTGTCTATTTAATACACTAGCCACCCGATTAAAGCGGCATTTGTACCAATCTAATAATCGGGCTGGCTGGCGTGTACCGTGGTCGGCTTGGTAGTATAGTCGGCCGAACTTTTAGCAGGCCGAACTTTATAAGTGAGGCCGTGTCTAGAAGCAGGCCTGTCTAGTCGTATGTTCGAGCATAAGAGTCAGATGTCTGGCACAGAAGTATTCGGTTTATCCTCAAGAGAGATTTCATGAATTTAATGACTGCAAAAGCCAGGCGACTTGCTGTATCAAAACTCGCTGTATCAAAAATGGTAGGTTACGGATTTTTGGTTTGTTTAAGTGTTTCCCTTTCCGGCTGTGGAATGTTGTTTGGTGACGAAGGCGTTTTTCGCAATCGCGAAAACGATTATTTGAAAGCGGATAGCCTACCACCTCTGGTTTTACCTGCAGGCACTAATAAAGAAGCATTAACCGAGCTTTATCCCATTCCACCGATCAGCGCGGCGGACTTTGGTTACGACGCAACCGCGTCCGAGTACGAAGTTCCACGTCCCATGCCTTTGTCAGCAAACATGTTGCAGGACAACGTTAAGATTCAGCGGGTTGGTGAAAACGCCTGGATTCTGGTAAACGCTGCACCGGGCGAGCTCTGGCCACGAATTCGTAATTTTCTGAATACCAATGCTCTGAGCGTGGCTCGCGCTGACTTTAAGCAGGGCATCATCGAAACGGATTGGCTTCAGTTTAAAACTGACTCGGAGAATCAACACAAATATCGTCTGCAAATTGATCAGGGGATACAGCCTGAGACCAGCGAAATTCATATCACTCACATTAATGTTTCAGGTAGTACCAAGCCGACAGCAGAGCCGAATTGGCCTGCAAAATCTATGAATCCGGAACGCGAAAAGTTTTTAATGGACGAACTTGCGGCAACATTGGCCAGTGATGAAACCCAGAGCGGTACGTCGCTTTTGGCGCAAGGCATAGGGTCCAACGCATCTGCTAAAGCTGCCTTGGGAATGTATAAAAACGAACCAGTCATGACGTTAAAGCTCGACAAAACCCGCACTATGGCGACGATCGCATACGCTGCGAAACGCGATGGTTTCCAGTTGTTTGAATCTGACTCAAGTTCAGGTTTGTTTTATGTGTTCTATCAAGACCCAGAAGATGCAAAGCCGGGTTGGTTTAAACGATTGTTGCATATTGGTCTGAATCCGAAACCTGCGACCACACCTTACAGCCTGGAAAAGATAGCGGCCAATATATTGCAGGGTGACGCATTTGAATCTGCGCCTTATTCAATACGTGACGACGAGAAAACCCTCAAAGATGCGCCTGGATATATCTTCGTGGTTACTGGAAAGCCGGGCGATTATTTAATTCGTGTGCGCGACCCCTACGGAAAACGTCTGAAACCGCGAGAAGCGCGTGAGCTGATTACGAAACTGCGTAAGAACTTGATATAAGTGCCCGAGCTTTTTACTTCTCTTGATCTCTTCGCTCCCAAAGCGCCACTGCGTTTTGCGTCTTTGGGAAGCGGGAGTCGCGGTAACGCCACTCTCGTTGAATGGGGGCAGGGCGCACTTCTCATTGATTGCGGGTTCAGTATCAAGGACACCGAGCTTCGTCTGGCGCGGCTTGGTAAAAGCCCGCGCGATTTAACCGCTATTCTGGTAACCCATGAACATTCCGATCACATCAAAGGTGTAGCGCCTTTGGCGCGCCGCTACAAGCTTCCGGTCTATATGACTCCGGGTACCTGGCACAGTCGGGACCTTGGTGATCTACCTGAATTAAAACTCATACAATCCTATACTGCCTTCGAATTGAACGGGCTTGTTATCAGGCCGATAGCTGTACCTCATGATGCCCGCGAGCCGGCACAATTTGTTGTCGAATATGCCGGCCTGCGCTTGGGAATATTGACGGATTTAGGTAGTATTACGCCGCACGTTGAAGCGGCTTATCAAGCCTGCGACGCAATCTTACTTGAAGCCAATCATGACCCTTTTATGCTCGCGTCCGGGCCATATCCCTATTCGTTGAAGCAACGTGTTGGTGGCCAGTGGGGGCATTTAAGTAATCAACAAGCGGCAGGCTTTTTACAGCGCATTGATACTCAACGGCTGCAGCATCTCGTGGTGGCGCATATTAGCCAGAAAAACAATTCTTTGGAGATTGCACGCGCAACCCTTGGCCCCGTAACCCAATCGGTAAAACAAGTAACGTATGCCTGTCAAGATCAAGGTTTTGACTGGCTTGCGGTGGTTTAATCTATCAAGCCCAGTTATTTAATAACCAGGTTAAAGGATTTCACCGCTAGTTAAGCATTATCCCAATAGTCGGCTAGAATTAATTTCAACTTAAGTGAGTAGAACAATGGAAAAGCGCGAAGAGCTCTACGCGGGCAAAGCCAAATCTGTTTATAAAACTGATGATCCAGATCGCGTGATCATGGTTTTCCGTAACGATACCTCTGCATTTGACGGTAAACGCATCGAGCAGCTGGATCGCAAAGGGATGGTCAACAACAAATTCAACGCCTTCATCATGGGTAAGTTGCAGGCTGCTGGCATTCCAACTCACTTCGAAAAATTGTTATCGGATAACGAAGTGCTTGTGAAAAAGATGGCGATGATTCCGGTTGAGTGCGTGATTCGCAACCTCGCTGCTGGCTCGCTCGTTCGTCGTCTCGGAGTGCAGGAAGGGTTGGAATTAAATCCACCGACATTTGAATTATTTTTGAAGAACGATGCGTTGGGCGATCCAATGGTAAATGAGTCCCACGTGCAATCTTTTGGTTGGGCGACTTCCGAACAACTCGCACGCATGAAAGAGTTAACCTTCAAAATCAATACAGTATTAAAAGAATTATTTGCCAGCGGAAATATGTTGCTGGTGGATTTCAAAGTTGAATTTGGTTTGTTTAAAGGCGAGGTTATTTTGGGCGATGAATTTTCTCCCGATGGTTGCCGTCTGTGGGATAAAGATACGCGTGAAAAATTAGACAAAGATCGTTTCCGCCAAAATCTGGGCAACGTTGTAGAGTCTTATGAAATAGTTGGTAATCGTTTAGGTTTAACGTTTTAAGTTTAAATGATTGATGTTCATGTAAGGAAATTCCTGGGGGCAGCGTAAGTGCTCCTGGATCTCTCAATAAATGCCATAACAATTAAGGAGATCACCGTGATAGAAAGACGTTTGTTTGATCGAACCAGTACCTCAGTACGAGTGGAAATGAGCCACCCCAGCTTTGGCACGATTGTTGGGTTTGCAAAAGATGTTTCAGATGGTGGCGCGCAGGTGCAAATCGAAAATCAGCCATGCCCACCTTTGGGTACTGAAGTTATGGTGATGTTTAAAAAATCCATAGGTCCAATTAACGCCGAACCAGTGCGTATGAAAGTAATGCACCAGTTCAGAAATACGATTGGTTTAATGTTCGTACGTTAATAAATGTGCGAAAAAATTAAGTCTGAAATAATCCAGGGATCGTCTGAGAAATAAATAGTTATTTTTTCAGACGATCCTTTATTTTTTTATGCAGTTCTTATTTGCACTGTTCTGGTAATGTCAATTTTAAATCGTCTTTATTAGTATTAGCTGCGAGTTGCTTTAAATCATTGCAGGCCAGTTTCACATTTTCAGAGACGTCGAGCTCGCGTAGGGCTAGCATTCCAAGCAATGGTTCAGCGCTGGTTAAGTTATTTTTACGTAGGATGAGCACTTCCAATTTGCTGAAATTTTTTAATGCTGAAATGGACTGTAAATTATTTTCAGAAAGATTAATTTGTTCCAAGTGATAGAATTTTTCCAAACCCGCAAGTGAGCTAATACCTGCGTGGCTGCAGTTAAGTTGTTTTAAATCCTCAGCTTTGGTAATTTTTTTATCGTTGATGGTTTGTTCAACGCAATCGGATAAATGCGTATCGCCGATGGCGAAATCGTTAAATAGCGGTAAGGGAGTGTAAATCGTATTATTGTTTAGGCTTACAGAGTAGCTTTTACAGCCTGCAATGAACGCTGCCAAAAGTAGAATGCAGGTATTGCTGAAAGAATTAAACGATTTTCTAGACATAACAGATTCGCCTTGATTGTGACGTGTCGTGATCAACGATTGAATTTAACGCATTTTGGCAGTCTCTTCCGGTAATGCCAACTGCTTTATAAAGAAGTTACAGTTCCGTTAAGAAACCTTTTTATCGTAAGCTAAGTCTAAATTAGGTTCAAAGTTGTGTCGGTAAGTGGATCCATAGCCTAAACGTTTAAACTTCAATATTGTGAAAATACCTGGAATGGTTAGTCTTCAAGAAATTGCGTTGATAATTACGAGGTGAAAAAGTTTTATGAAAAAATTAATTGTGTTTTTGTCCGCAGTTGCTTTGGTTGGTTGTACAACTGTTGATTCACAAACGGGTGAAAAAAGAGCTAATAAAACCGGCACAGGTGCTGGTATAGGCGCAATTGCTGGCGCAGTAATAGGCGCAGCAGCCTCCAGCAAAAGCGATCGCGGTCGCGGCGCGGCTACAGGTGCATTGTTGGGTGCGGCTGTTGGCGGTGGTGTCGGTCACTACATGGATAAGCAAGAAAAAGAATTACGTGAAAAGCTAAAAGATAGTGGCGTGCAAGTTGATCGCCAAGGCGATAACTTAAATTTAATTATGCCTGGCAATATTACGTTCGCCGTAAATAAATCAGATATTCGTTCCGATTTCTATTCGGTGCTCAATTCAGTTGCGCAAGCGTTAAAAGATTACGATCAAACCAATGTGCGCATAAGTGGTTATACGGACTCAACCGGTCCATTGTCACTCAATCAACGCTTGAGCGAAGAACGTGCCAGTAGTGTGCGTAGTTATTTGCAGGCGCAAGGCGTTGCGTCGCAACGAATTGATTCAGCGGGTTACGGTCCAGCCAATCCAATTGCGAGTAACGCGAGCGATGAAGGTCGTCAGGCGAATCGTCGTGTAGAAATTAAATTAATTCCGATCCAACCTCAGTCATAAGCATCAGGCATCAGATAGTTTAATAGTTGTTTGCGTCTTGCAATGCGAATTGAAACTGTTGATAATGCGCGCCTCTTACTAAAGGCGCGCATTAAAATGCATCGCTGTAAGCTGTAATGGTGATCTAGCCGGTCCCCTCGCAATGATGACCTGTGAACCCCGCCAGGCCCGGAAGGGAGCAACGGTAGCAGTTAGTTATGTGCCGGGGTGTGGCTGGTTAGGTTGCCTCCATTTCAAGATTTTTTCCTAATTTCCTCTCGCTAAATTTCCGGTTCAGCCTCAGTGGCTAGCGATCTTTCGCGTGTCTATTTCGCCCTGTAGGGCTATAATCGCGACCATTTAGCGATATCCCCATTCGCTCTTTCCAGGGTTAGCAATTGGCATGAGTTATCAAGTTCTCGCGCGCAAATGGCGTCCACGTATTTTTCGTGAAATGGTTGGTCAGGAGCACGTATTACAAGCGTTGATTAACGCGCTTGACCATAATCGTTTGCACCACGCTTATCTTTTCACTGGAACTCGTGGCGTCGGCAAAACCACTATCGCCCGTATTCTTGCCAAATGTTTAAACTGTGAAACTGGGGTTAGTTCAGAACCTTGTGGTACTTGCTCCGCCTGCCGCGAAATTGCTGAAGGTCGTTTCGTGGATTTAATTGAAGTTGACGCGGCGTCTCGCACTAAGGTCGAAGACACTCGCGAGTTGCTGGAAAACGTGCAATACGCGCCAACCCGTGGTCGATATAAAGTTTATTTGATCGACGAAGTTCATATGCTTTCCAACAGTAGTTTTAATGCGCTGCTAAAAACTTTGGAAGAACCTCCGCCGCACGTAAAATTTTTACTTGCTACAACTGATCCGCAAAAGCTTCCGATGACAATTTTGTCGCGCTGCTTGCAGTTCAATCTCAAAAATATGACGCCAGAGCGAATCGTCAATCATCTAAAGTTCGTGCTTGAGCAAGAAGTCATTCCATTTGAGGAAAGTGCGCTTTGGCTTTTAGGGCGTGCTGCCGATGGAAGTATGCGCGACGCACTAAGTCTTACCGATCAATCGATTTCCTATGGTTCCGGCAAAATCACTCAAGCCGAAGTCGCGGCAATGCTGGGTACTTTGGATCAGGCATCAGTCCATGAAATCCTGACCGCATTAGCGTCACTGGATGGCAAGGCGGTATTAGGCGCTGTGCAAAATATGTCGGAGCAGGCGCCTGATTACACCAATGCCTTGGCTGAAATGCTGTCGATGTTACATCGCATTGCTATTGCGCAGGCACTTCCTGAAGCGGTTGATAATAGCCACGGTGACAAAGAACGCATTATGCAACTCGCACAGCAAATGCCTGCAGAAGATGTCCAGCTGTTCTACCAAACTGCGCTTTTAGGCCGTCGCGATTTACCTTTAGCGCCTGATGCTCGCGCTGGGTTTGAGATGGTTCTTTTGCGCATGTTGGCCTTTAAGCCGCAGGGTGTGATGGATGTTCCGACTCAGGCTTTGCCAAATACCAAATCGGTATCTTCAGCGGCTCAGCAGTCATCTGTGCAATCGAGGATTGCTCCGGCACCGCAAGTCGCATCACTTGAATCATCGAAACCGGTAGTAGTTTCAGCTGCTCACCCAGCTGTTAAAACTTCATCAAATCCTGTTCAGTCAGTTGTTTCTCCAGCAGTTGCGCAAACTCCCCAAGTTACACCGCCGTTCGATGGGCCTTTTGACAATGCTCAAGATATGAACGGTGATGAATATGACGAGTACGCTGCGGCTCCAGCCTATCTTGAAGCGGGTGATTATGGCTCACCTCAGGGCGAGGTACCTGAGCCAAAAAAGTTTGAAACGCCTGAAGTCCGGGCGGCCCTGAATAAAACGTCTAGCGAGGCAGAAAAGCCTTCCACTATCGAAACCGGCGGAACTCAGGCTCAATTAATTCAGCAACAGCCTAAAGTGGTCGAACAAACGGTAGCAGTTGAGCCGATTGTTCACACTGCCATTCGTAAGGTTCCTTATGAGCACGCGCAGCCGCAGGATTGGCCTGACATTTATTTAGGCCTAGGCGTAACAGGTATTTTGCAAAGCACAATCGCCAATTGCCAATTAATTGCACGGTCAGGCAATGAGTTTCAATTTATTGTCGATGAAAATAACAGCACGCTTTACGATCCTGGCCATCAGCAGCGTTTATCCGACTTGCTTAGCAATTATTTTATAGAGCGTGTTCACGCTAAAATTAGCGTGGGAAAAATTACTAGTGAAACACCTGCGTTACTGGCCAAGCGTCATCAGCAGGAACGCTATGCAAATGCGGTTGAAGCAATAAAAACGGATCCCATAGTGCAACAACTTATTGAGCATTTCGGCGCTAGTTTGCGCGAAGATTCCATACAAGCAATTTAGACAAGAGGCAGCTATGAATATCGGCGACTTAATGAAGCAAGCACAACAAATGCAGAGCAACATGCAAAAAATGCAAGAAGATCTCGCGCTCCTTGAAGTAAAAGGAGAGGCGGGTGCAGGGTTGATTTCGGTAGTGATGAATGGCCGCCACGATGTAAAACATGTGAGCATCGACGACAGCTTGATGAAAGAAGATAAAGAAATGCTGGAAGACTTGCTCGCAGCAGCCGTTAATGATGCTGTGCGAAAAGTTGAAGCACAAAACCGCGAGCGCATGGCAAAAATGGCGTCTGGTATGGGATTGCCTGCCGATTTCAAAATGCCATTTTGATGATGAGCTAAGCTTGTGTTGATATCAGTATTTACACCTTTGAGAAATAGATAATTAATGTTCAGCCCTTTAATTGATGAGCTCATGTCCTCACTGCGTTGTTTACCTGGTGTCGGCCCCAAATCTGCACAACGTATGGCCTTGCATTTGCTGGAGCGCGATCGAGAAGGCGCTGAACGATTGGCCCAGAGTTTACACAAAGCGGTAGAGGGCGTGGGGCGTTGTAAACGTTGCCGTACTTTAACGGAACAATCCCTTTGCGGAATTTGCAATAACAATCGTCGTGATGATTCGATTATTTGTGTGGTTGAAACACCGGCCGATGTGTTGGCGATTGAACAATCCGGCACCTATCAAGGCAAATATTTTGTGTTGCTTGGCCATTTATCTCCCATTGATGGAATTGGGCCTGAAGATATAGGTGTGGATCAATTAATTAATTTGTTACAACCCGATGAGCGAGGTGAAACCTCTATTAAGGAAATTATCCTCGCTACCAATCCCACGGTTGAAGGCGAAGCTACCGCTTACTATATTAGTGAGCGCGCGAAAAATTTAAATGTCGTGGTATCTCGCATCGCACATGGCGTTCCGCTCGGTGGTGAACTTGAGTTCATCGACGGCGGAACCTTGGCTCACGCATTTTCCAGTCGCAGAAGTTTTTAATTTATGATCATCTCGACTGAGCCTGTCTGGATTGGGCACGATAATGAGCTTGCCGAACTGTGCGCGCGTTTGCGTGGCCAAGCGGCCGTAGCCGTTGACACAGAATTCATGCGTACGGATACTTTTTTCCCTATTGCCGGTTTAATTCAATTAGGTGATGGCAAGACTTGTTATCTTGTTGATCCTCTAAGTATTACTGATTTTTCTCCGCTGCGTGAATTAATGGTGGATGAAAAAGTTGTTAAAGTTTTGCACTCCTGTTCTGAGGACATCGAAGTCTTCGTCTCTCTTCTCGGTGAAGTCCCCTCGCCAATTTTCGATACTCAAATTGCCGCAGCTTTTGCAGGGCTCGGGTTCTCTCTCGGTTACGCTGGTTTGGTTAAAGCGGTATTGAATATTGATGTACCAAAAGACGAAACACGCTCCGATTGGCTACAGCGCCCGCTCAGTGAGTCGCAAATAAAATATGCTGCGCTCGATGTTGCGCACATGTTAATTGTGTACGGAAAACTTTTACAAATATTAAAAGCCAGCGAGCGTTATACGTGGGTAAAAAGTGACTGCGCAGATATGGTAGCCGCAGCGCGTAAGCCAGATGATTTTTCAGATGCTTATCAAAAAGTGGGATTTGCCTGGAAGCTACGCCCATCTGAGTTGGCGATCTTGCGAGAGCTTTGTATCTGGCGTGAAGTTGAGTCGCGCGCGCGAAACATTCCGCGCAACCGCCTAATAAAAGAGCCATCGTTATTTGAAATGGCGAGAAAGCAACCGAAGGATGCTGCGCATTTGCAACGTATAGAAGACATTCCTACACGAACCTTGCGCAATGATTCGGAAAAATTGCTCGGTATAATTCATTCGGCTGCGAATACTGACGCAGCGAAATTTCCGCCACGTCTTGATGCACCGCTTGCTCCAGCAGAAGCGCCCTTAATGAAAGCGTTAAAAAAATATGTTCGTGACACGGCTGAAGTCCTTCAGCTTCCACCAGAAATATTAATTCGCAAGAAAGAATACGAAGCCATAGTTCGCTCAGGTATGAAAGGCGGTGTTTTTACTTTACCTGAACGCTTACTTGGTTGGCGTTATGACGTTATCGGTAAAGGCTTGTTAGCTGTAGCCGAGAATCCGGTGTTAGACGCAGATGGGATTGCGTCAATCTGACTTATTACCAACAAGATTAGTTTATGAAAATTATTTGCCAGATTTACCGTAGTCCAAAAGAAGAAGGCATGTACCTTTACGTCAAAAAAGAAGAGGGTTTAACCAAGGTGCCAGACGCACTGCTAACATTGTTTGGTAAACCCCACCCGGCCATGGTGATTGTATTGACACCAGAAAAGAAATTGGCGCGTGTGAGTGCAGCGAAGGTTGCAGAGAGTTTGGAAGCCCAGGGATACTATTTGCAAATGCCGCCGCGTGCTGAGCAAGATCCTGAGATGCAAGATATACGTGCAAAAAACTCAAAACTTTCCGGTTGATTGCTTCGATACTTTTATGAGGTTACATTTTTTTTAATCACCTAATCGCAATTACTTAATTTGACACAGGTTAAAAAATGCCAGTTCACGTTTTTTGGCGCGCAAAAAAATTACACGAAATGTCTGTTTCAGAATTTGAAGCCCTTTGCGACGGTTGTGGGAAATGCTGCCTGCATAAATTGGAGGATGAAGACAGCGGTGATGTGTTCTACACTAAAGTTGCATGCCGTTTTCTCAATCATGATTCGTGCAAATGCCAGGTTTACGATGAGCGCCAAAAACATATTCCTGATTGCATAACCCTGACTCCGGCATCTGTTAAAGATACTTATTGGCTACCAGAAACCTGCGCATACCGCTTAATCAATGAAGGAATTCCGTTGTTTGATTGGCATCCTTTAGTGTCAGGTGATCCTGATTCGGTGCATAAGGCAGGTATGTCAGTCGCAGGTCAGGTTTTGCATGAAAACGCTGTGAGTCCGGATGATTATGAAGATCATATTGTGCGTTGGGTTTAGGAGAAAAATGTAGTGAATGAATTAACCACAATCCAATACGCATGGATTATTTATTTTGCTGGCAGCCTCGGATGTACTGTGGCGGCCTGGTGGATGTTTTTATGGGCCTGGCGTTTTGTACGCTATGCTGCCGTTGTTACTGTGGTGACAATTTTATTCACTCCCTACGCTATAGATCCCAAAACTATGATGATGGCACCTGCCATTTATACCTTGGTATTTGAAGGTATTAGCCAAGGCAAAGCGGTGATCATGCCGGTCATAAAATTAATGGTTGGAATTTGGTTAATTGGTATTATTTTAGTGGCGGTATTTGTAGCCTTGACTCGTCGTCAAACCTACAAAAATTTTCAAAGTAATGATCCAGCACCACCAGTAAAAGGCAAATCGCGCAGGCTTGAGCATCATGCAGGTAGGCGTCATGAGAACCCAGTTCGCAGACGTGGCTTAAATCGGGATGAGCACGAAGCGCGTGAAGCTCTATTGAGGGGAGAATTGCCTCGAGGAGAGGTGCTTGGCGGAGAAATCCCAATGCGAGCCTTAAGAGATTAAATTCGGCAGCGGAAAAAATTAATTTGTCGTAGTAAAGCCAGCAGTTGCTGGCTCTACTATTTTAGGGTCCTCGACAATGGCAAATTGCAATTTAAGTGCTATAAATGAATGAAGCTATTGGTTAAATAACTCGGTAGGAGTTATGCCAGCAAATTTCAGTTCGGCTGAGAAAGGCCTCATATGCAAAATCGCATTGCAAACACTGCACTTTTTTTTATCCTATTAATTTGGGCTTGCGTAGCGCAGAGCCAAACACACGATGATTCTACCCAGGCAAGTGCGATTGCATCTGAAGCGACAGCTTCTGCAAAAAAGACGCTAGACGATCAAGCTGATAAAACTGCTACTACAGACGAAATAAAAAAAAGTGACAATAAAAAGGATGAAACAAAAGCACAGCTAAAAAACGAAACTCAATCTCAAACAAAAACCTCGCCTGCAACGCAACCCACTAAAATATTGCCTTCAGATGTACGGGTGCTTATTGATGTGTCCGGCAGTATGAAAAAAACGGATCCACAAAACTTACGCAAACCCGCGGTAGATTTAATTGCACGGTTGTTACCTGATAAAAGTCGTGCTGGCATTTGGACGTTCGGCAACGATGTAAATATGTTGATGCCATTCAAACCTGTAGACGCGGCTTGGCGCAAACAAGGTGCTTTCAAATCCAATCAAATTAATTCTGTTGCTATGTTTACCAATATCGGCAAAGCACTAGATGAAGTAAGTTTCGATAAAAAATCCCTGAGTACAGATTACAAAACACACATAGTTTTATTAACTGATGGGGTGGTTGATATTGGGAAGGATGCGGTCGGTAATAATAAAGAGCGGCAACGTATCCTAAATGATATTTTGCCTGGTTTGAAGGCAGCCGGTTATATTGTTCACACCATAGCGTTATCACCCGACGCCGATATGGATTTGTTAAAAAAATTATCAGTAGCAACGGATGGAGTATTTACAACGGCGATTTCCGCCGACCAGTTGATGAGTGTTTTTTTAAAAATATTTGATCAAGCCGTACCTGCCGAGCGAGTGCCTTTAGAGAATAACGGTTTCCTGGTAGATGCAAGTATCAAAGAATTCACTGCGTTAATTTTTCGCAAGCCAGGTGAGGATAGAAGTATCATCGTCTCACCTGAAGCAAAAGAATATTCTGCTACCGATCCGAACGACGGCGTCAATTGGTATCGCACCGATAAATACGATTTGATAACTGTGACTACGCCAAAATCTGGGCAATGGAAAATAAAAACAGAAACTGCACCGCAAAGCCGGATCACAGTGGTAAGTGACTTACAATTGGTTGTAGACCCATTAAAAAATAATTTGCATAGTAATGACTCACTCGCAGTTACCTATTCGTTTCAGGAATCCGGAAAAACCGTTGTCAATAAAGATTTTTTGGGTTTGATTGAAGCCAATGCCATAGTGGCAAAAAATAACACAGAAGAAAATGTGAGCCTGCCATTCACAGCTGACACACCACCAGACGACGGATTTTTTCATCAAACACTCAATGCATTTCCAAATGTAGGCGATTACGAAATCCACATCTTTGTAGATGGGAAAACATTTAAACGCGAGTTTAAACATAGCGTGAGTGTTCGCGATAGTCTTATGATACTAGAAAAAAATAGTGCCGTTTCCGAGGATGGTAAGCTTACCTATTCTTACAAAATTTCTACCGACGACAAAATTGTTGACGTGAAAAAAACTCAGGTTAAGGTGAACATTAAGAATTCAGCTAATAATAATCTTGAAAAAGTCTTGAATTTAATTGATGGGAATCATTGGGAGTTTTCCTTCGCGCCCACGCAGGCAGGAGATTATTCAATTGATATTCAAGCCACGGGCGAGCAATTTGACGGCGATAAGCTGGATGAAACCCTGCACGCTGATAATTTTACCTATGTCGAAAAAAAGGCCGTCCAGGCAGCGTCATCTTCAGCCGCAGCTGAGCCCGAGGAGGAAATAAAACCTGCTGAGGAAAAGCCACAGGAAGAGTCAAATGATTTATTACTCTACATTAGTATAGGCGTTGGAAATTTGCTGCTGTTAGTGGCCGGCTTTTTTGCTTACAAAATGATTATGGGGGGCAAAGCCAAAGACGAGCTGGTTGAATTTGAGAAAACCCTATCGGCCGCCTCAAGCCTAGAAAAAAACGGACAAAAAAATGCTGGAAAAAATCCGGTAAAAAAAACACCTGAAAAAACAGAAATAGATTTGTCGGACGACGATCCGGCACACATTCCGATAAATGATGATAATTCAGATCTAGACAAATTATTCCCGTTGGATAATATGGACGACCCGAATAATTCTGATCGTAAATAATGTCTATAGCTTCTGTTATTGCTGTCAAGAATCTTAACTTTGAAATTGTCAGTGCAGCGCGTCTTCCGCTCGTAAATCAGTTCTATTCATCTTGTCGTTATAAAGTGAAATGTGGGAAATCCGACCGAGTTTATACCTTGCGTTTTGGCGGAAAAATCATTGCTGCTGCGCGGTTTTTGGTACAAAAATCGGGTTATCTTTTGTTGCGTAATCTCTGCGTTGCTCCAGATATGCGTAATCAAGGCATCGCTACCCGATTGTTAACCAAAGCGCTCCATGATTTGCTAGTTACAAATCCCATCAATTGTTATTGTTTTGCTTTGCCTTATCTTAAGAATTTTTACCTCTCACTAGGATTCGAATATTTTTCTTCGGAGGACTTGCTGCAAGAGCAGGTACCGGAAGATATTGTAGAAATGTATATTCGAAACTGCACACGCAAACGTGGTTGGATTTTGATGGGCTATATAATAGCCTAGACAATTGTAATGATAGGCAACTGTAATAATTGACTCCATAAATAAATTCCACTAGTGTTGATTCCCTCCAATCGCTATTTTTAGAATTCTTGTTTTACATCCTTCGGTTTTATTTTACTCATATGAGGAAAAAGTCATGAACATTAATATTGGCATTAATGAACAAGATCGCCAGGAAATAGCTCAGGGCTTGTCGAGGCTATTAGCAGACACCTATACGCTTTATTTGAAAACCCATAATTTCCATTGGAATGTTACGGGCCCAATGTTCCAAACTTTGCATTTAATGTTTGAAACACAATATACCGAGCTTGCGCTTGCGGTAGATATTATTGCCGAGCGTATTCGTTCCTTGGGCGTCTATGCACCGGGCACCTACAAACAATTCGCAGCAATCAGTAGTATCAAAGAGGAGGATGGCATTCCTAAGGCGCAGGATATGATTCGGTTATTGGTAGAAGGCCAAGAAGCTGTTGTGCGCACGGCGCGCTCATTATATGCGTCCGTTGAAAAAGCTAATGATGAAGCGACTGCAGATTTGTTAACGCAACGCATTCAGCTGCATGAAAAAACGGCCTGGATGTTACGCAGCCTGCTTGAGTAAAAAGTTAGTAATAAAAATGCCGCTCTGCTAAACGCTGAGCGGCATTTTTACTGTGGCACATTTAAATCGCGGATAGCGGGTGGTAATTAACTAATCGGTAACTGGATATTAAAGCAAGTACCAAATTTTTCATCTGAGGTAACCGACATTTGTCCATCGTGATGGTCGGTAATAATAAAATAAGAATATGACAAACGATGCTCAACAGGGCAGGCGGGTTCTCTGTCCGAAATCGAAAAAAATGGTTGGAAAATATCCTCCTGCTCCAATGGACTAAGCGCTTTTCCGTTGTGCTGTATTTTGATCCACAAAGAATCATAAAATTCGCTAATTTCTATATTAATCGCAGGGTCGGTTTGGGTCTCGTTATTGAGCGAATGGAACGCGGCGCGCAATAGGCGAATAAATACTTGTTGCAGCTCAGATTGGAAGCAAGGAATTTGAGGAAGATTGTCGTGATAATGGCGAGTGACGTTGATTGAGCTGAATCTCAACCCTGATAAATCGGTAAACAACTTGTCTGAAAGTTCAATACTCTGATCCATTAACCGCGTTACATCGGCAGGAGTCTTTTCGTCATTATGGCTGTTCGCCAAATCCAAAAGATTTTGAATAATAGATGAGGCTTGCTGGGCGCTAAAGCACGCGCTTTTCAACTTATCCAGCAACTCAGCTTTAATATCACTTACATTTCCGTTGGACAATTTTTCCTGCGCTGTAAGCAGGCCCGACAGTATAGATTGCAAAGGTAAATTAATATCGTAAGCCATCGCCGAAGCTAGTTCACCCATGGCTGACATCTTGTCGCGTTCGGAAACTTTATTTTCAGCTTTCATTTGTTTGGTGATGTCATCCACCAAAATTATCACGCCCGTTTCATCTTTATCGGTGAGGGGGTACAGCGTAATGTCAAAATAATACTGATCCCGCTGGCTGTGCTTAATTGTCATATTAGTTTTGTTTTGCAAAACTGATTCAACTTGGGCGGGAGTTAAGGTAATAGCGGGGTAGGCTTCCCATAAGTTTTTACCCAGTACACTAGCCAACGGACGGCCCGTAGCGCTTTCGGCAACTTGGTTCCACTGGATGATTTCCATTTTTTGATTAAGGCCAATGAGCATCAATGGCATGGATTCAACAATATTGGTAATGTATTGTTCGCGATTTTTTAAGGTTTCTGTCGTTTCAATTAGGGATTGTGTTCTTCGTGCAACACGATCTTCAAGCGTAGCCTTAATATCGGTGAGTTCACGATTAACTTTTCGCGCGCGGCTATTAGCGACCAATAAATATACGGCGATGGTAAGTAGGGTTAGCAGCAATACGCCCGCCACGCTATTAGCGATCCACTGCCATTTTGTGCTGCCATCAGGATATCGGTAGATATCAAAGATGTCGGCGTAGGCATAGATGCTGAGTGTGCAAAGTGCCAGCGCGGATAAGCATTGTTGCAAAGACGTTTTACTGGGCATTGGAATGGAGGACCTCATCCGCGTTTATTCTGTATAAAAGTGTTAATTGTATTACATCTATGAACTTAGGTGAAATTGATCGTTCTATTGTTAGCTCCGGTAACCCTAGCTGACATTAGATTGATTCGTATTACTCCGCGAATTTAGCTAAAGGATTTGCCTGGCTTTTGGCGTCATTATAGGCAAGCAAGCCAAACGTCCGCTGAATAGGTGTTCAGGATTAAATTGGCGTTTGAAAAAATTACTCCGTACATAAGTTGTGCTTTATGAAAATATTTCCAGGATCATGTGATTGCTGTTATGCAAACTAAAACCTTCTTAATTGCAGTTATCGCCTTTGCATTTGGTTTTATCGCCAGCGAATACCGCGCGCAGTTTTTGAGTCACGATTCTTCGACATCTCTAACTCCCAACCAACAAGGTACAACCTTATTTGCGCCAATGCTGAACAACGACGCGGAGAATGTAGGAAAAATTGATTTCAAAAGTGAATTAAACCCTGCCGGACCTGACTCTAACAATGTTGCTGAAAAAACGGACAGTGGGTTTTCTTGGGCCCGAGTTGATCAACTTGTTGCAAATGCTAATTACCGGGAAGCTATACAGCTTATCGAGTCGCGAATGGGAGATAAGAATGATGCTCCGCGAGCGTGGTTTTATTTAGCCTCGATTTATAAAAAGCAGTCGCAAGCCATTAATGCGGTTGATGCATGGTTCCGCTATGTAAAACTGGGCCTGGATGATCAAAAAATTAATAAGACCTTGAAGGATATCAGAAGCTATCTGCTGCAAATAAAAGAAACTCCATCACTATTTAACGACGATTATTCCTGGTTGATGGCACAGTTCGAGGAGCTTTTAAAATATAACTCCAACGATGGCGAGCTGCATTTGATTCTCGCTTCCTTACTCGTGCAACTCAATGACGACTATCAAGCGCAATACCACGCGCTTATGGCAGCGAATGATCCAAACGCGCAAAAACGTGCTGAAGCAATACTGGCCAATTTAAACGGTGATAATGTTCCCGGAGAATCAACAATTTCGCTTACACGATTTGGTAATCAATATCTCGTTAATGTCAGCATTGAAGGGTATCCGGCACGCTTACTTCTTGATACTGGCGCGTCGCTCAGTGGTTTATCAAGTAGCTATACACTGAGATATCCCGGCATGCTCAAATCGACCAAACCCATTCGTTTAAATACGGCGAGTGGTACTCAAGACAGTGTGTTGTTCACTGTGACGAATATTAATATGGGGAATTTGACGTTTAACCAACACATCCTCGCGCAATTACCTATGGATAATTCACAAGGATTTGACGGTTTGCTCGGCGTAGATATTCTCGGTCGTTTTGATTTCGTTATTGATCAAGACGCAGCACTTCTACGTTTAAAGGCAAGAAAATCGAGTTCTGATTGATAGCTGGGTTAAAGATTTTCAGTAAGCGGTAATTTCAATGTAAATGTTGACCCCTCACCCAAAATACTTTCCACATTCAAAGCACCGCCATGGGCTTCAGCAAGTTGTCGCGCAATGTATAAGCCCATGCCTAAACCGGCACATACTTTTTGGTTTTCACCGCGTTCAAATTTTTCGAAAATAAGTTGCTGTTCTTTTTCACTGATTCCTATCCCGCGATCGCGAACTTGCAACACAGCATAATTGCCTTGCGTAGTAAGTGTTAATTCGACAGCTTGATTGCCGCCGTAACGCATGGCATTGGTGAGCAGGTTAATAATAATTTGTTCGATACGAAACTCATCCCAGAAGCCAATAATGTTTTCATCAATAGCCGTTATAAAATGAGTTTCAGATGTTTTCGCCTGTAGGGATAAATCTTCAATGATTCTCCGCACCAAAAGCGATAAATCAGTTTTAACCGGGCGTATGGACAGGGTGTCATTTTTTATTTGTGATACATCATTCATGTCGTTTATCAGACGAACCATACTTTGAATTTGCCGCGAATCGCGGGCGATCATTTCTTTCAGTTTTTCTTGGGTGAATGCGCTCATGTTGCCTTTTTCCAACTGAAGTTGACGCACTTGCGCTTCAACATGCAAGGTATTTAACGGTGTCCGCAATTCGTGACCAACCATTGACATAAAATCGTCGCGCATTTTTACGGCGCGCTCTAATTCAATCTGGGTTGCACGTAACTCGTTGCGGCTTCGTTCCAGTTCTTCAACTTGTCGCTTAACCTGCGCGCGTTGCTGGTAGAGTGAAACAAATACATTTACTTTACTTTTAACGGCCGCAACGTCGAGGGGTTTATACAGAAAATCCACCGCGCCTGTTTCATAGCCTTTAAAAACATAATTTAGCTCACGCCCACTGGCGCTTACAAAAACAATCGGTGTATGCCGCGTGCGTTCTGTGCCACGCATTAATTCCGCCAACTCAAAACCATTCATTTCCGGCATCATTACGTCCAGTATTGCTAGTGCAAATTCATGGTCTAATAATAATGCTAATGCTTCCTCTCCCGAGGAAGCTTGATAGATTTCGCGGTCTTCACCTTCAATGATTTTTGAAAGTGCGCGTAAATTTTCGGGTAAGTCGTCTACTATGAGTAACTTGGTAGTATTGGTAGTCATAATTAGTCTCTAATCTATTACGCTAAACTTTTCAGTAACTCATGTATCTCATTTAACGTGAGCACAAAATCCGGTTTACAAACATTCATGGCTGCTCGCGGCATAACCGGAACTTCTGCTTCATTCGGGTCTTGCACTATACACAACCCGCCAGCTGACTTAATACTCGCAAGTCCGGCTGCACCATCGTGATTCGCACCTGTTAGCACGACGCCCGCGAGTTCTCTACCATAGGCATCCGCTGCGGATTGCATAAGTATGTCTATGGAGGGGCGCGCAAAACATTCGGGATCTTCAGTGCTCAATGAAAAGCTAAAATTTTTTTCTACCGATAAATGGTAACCCGAACCAGCGATATAAATTATTCCAGGTTTTATCCACTCTTTGTCTCGTGCTTGTTGAACCGGCATAGCTACGTGGTGCCCAAAAACTTCCGCCAACTTGCTGTCTCGATCATGCGGAAGATGCAGCACAATCATAATAGGAAGACGAAACGTTGCGGGTAAGGGTTTAAGTATTTGCAAAAGCGCACTTATACCACCGGCAGATGCACCTATAGCCACGGCTTGAATAGCTGTTTTGCGTTTAGTTGCCATATAAGCTCAAAACATTCCGCATTAAACTTTTCGAAACAACCTTTGTTGTTTCACGAGTGGTTCAAATAAATTCGCGTATCCGGAAAAGTCCAGGCTCTCTTTACTGCCTAAACCTAAGAAGCCTCGATGGCACAAGGACTCGTGAAAAAGCCCGAGAGCGCGCTCCTGTAAATCATGGT
The DNA here is from genome assembly GCA_004173475.1 of Gammaproteobacteria bacterium. Lineage (GTDB taxonomy): Bacteria > Pseudomonadota > Gammaproteobacteria > Pseudomonadales > Cellvibrionaceae > Cellvibrio. The sequence goes on along the minus strand of SEBU01000003.1, from coordinate 327,148 downwards.
TAAAATAAATCATCACGTTGCGACAACTGATTAAGTGGGTTTCTGCAAACACACTGTCGGTAGCAAGACTATGGTCAGCGAAGCTAATGTTTTCGCACAGCGAACGATCAAATAATGCGCTTTCGTATGCCGCCGTATAGTAATCCGAAAAGGCAGCCTTACCACCCGCTTGCTGATAATTTTGGGTGTAGGAGCGCACTCGGTCCAGCGAGAAAATCCCTTTGCGCGCGCGTTCAAGCGATACAGGATTTATATCGGTTGCGTAAATAATACTGCGCTCCAATAAACCTTCTTCCTTTAGCAAAATGGCCATGGAATAAAGTTCTTCACCTGTGCTGCATCCAGCGACCCAGATTTTTAAAGAAGGATAAGTTTTTAAAAATGGAACAACTTCTTCGCGTAGCGCTAAAAAATAACTGGCGTCACGAAACATCTCGGTGGTCGGAATAGTAATGTACTGAAGTAACGCCATGAACGCATCCGGCTCTTGCAAAATACGCATCTGGAGTTCAGATATAGATTCGTATTTTAGCTGCTTCACCGCGTGCAAAATTCTGCGCTTTTGCGACGCTCCGGAATAGTTACGAAAGTCATAACTGTATTTGAGATAAATTGCTTCAATTAGCAATTTTATTTCAATATCAGTATCCATAGAATCCGACATTAAATGCGTTCCAAACTAGGCATCCACACACGCAGCAATGAATAAAGCCTGTCTATATCAATAGGCTTTGCCAAATAATCGGATGCCCCGGCTTTTAAACATTGTTCCTGATCATCTTTCATCGCTTTGGCTGTTACGGCAATGATAGGAAGTTTTTGGAATCGCTCGTCAGCACGAATGCGACGTGTGGCTTCAAGGCCGTCCATGCCTGGCATCATGATATCCATAAGTACTAAATCAATCTCTGGTGTTTCATTCAATTTACTAATCGCTTCGAAGCCATTACGACCCACTTCAATGATGGCGCCTTTTTGTTCAAGCGCGCCGGATAATGCAAAAATATTTCGCATATCGTCATCTACTAATAAAATTTTTCTGCCTTCCAATGCACGGTCGCGACCTCGCACGGTTTTGAGCATGGATTGCCGCTCAGTGGATAATTGCGATTCAACCTTGTGCAGGAAAAGCGTCACTTCATCGAGCAAGCGCTCTGGTGAGCGAGCACCTTTGATAATGATCGAACGCGAATATTTCAATAAATTATTTTCTTCATCGCGTGTGAGATTACGTCCTGTGTAGACAATGACTGGCGGAAAACTGCAAATATCTTCCACAGACATTCGCTGTAAAAGCTCGTGACCTTGCATGTCAGGTAATTTCAAATCAATAATCATGCAATCGAAAATAGTGTTATTAAGATGCGCGATGGCCTCCGCACCGGATTCGACTGCAGTAATTTCTATATCGTCGTCACCAATAAGCTGTGTAACGCTTTTTCGTTGCAGCTCATCATCCTCAACTAGAAGCACTTTTTTCATTTTCTGGGTAAGCTTTGATTCGATTTTTTCAAAAACATCTCGCAAACGCTCACGCGTTGTCGGCTTCACGATGTAACCCATCGCACCCAATTGCATTGCTGCTTCAGCGCGATCGGAGGCTGAAACAATGTGCACAGGGATATGGCGAGTCAGTGGATTGGATTTTAATTTTTGCAACACGCTCATGCCCGATGTATCAGGCAAACCTAAATCCAGCAGTATAGCGTCGGGCACAAAGTCACAGGCCATGGAAATACCTTGGGCTGCGGTATTTGCAACCAAGCATTGATATTTTTCATCGTGCGCAAGTGCAAAAAGAATTTTTGCAAAGTCTATGTCATCTTCAATTACCAACACAGTGCGGCCATTTGACAGATCAGTGTGACGATCATCCGGAAATTCGAATGTGGGAGTTACAGGCGTTGTGCTTGATGCCGAAGTTACTGGCGTTGTCACAATAGGAATTTCCAGTGCGGGCGCTGCCGCATCGGGCATGGTGAAGGGTAGGTGCAAGCTAAATGTGCTGCCTTTACCTTGATCGCTCACTACGCTAATGGAGCCACCAAGAAGGTGCGCTAAATCGCGAGAGATAGAGAGCCCCAATCCAGTGCCACCATAACGTCGGCTAATGCTGCCATCCGCTTGTTGAAAAGCTTCAAAAATGATTTGTTGTTGATCCGGCGCTATTCCGATCCCCGAATCTGTCACAGAAAAAATAATCCCGGTATTTGCGTCCTTCGTGATGCTAAGTTTAATGTGCCCTTTCTCGGTAAACTTGAGCGCATTTGACAAAAGATTTTTTAAAATTTGTTCCAGGCGCTGTTGATCGGTATTGATTGTTCTGTTGATGGTGGTGTCAACATGGCTGACAAATTCCAATTTCTTTTGCTCCGCGAGCGGCTTGAATGCCATTTGCAGCGAATCAGCCAAGCGCTGTAAAGAAACATCTTCTGGCACGAGCTCAAGCTTGCCTGCTTCTACTTTGGATATATCCAGAATATCGTTAATTAAATTTAGCAAATCATTACCAGCAGAATAAATACTTTTTGCAAATTGGATTTGCTCGTCGTTGAGATTACCCTTGGAGTTTTCCGCCAGCAGTTTGGCTAGAATCATCGAGCTGTTAAGTGGCGTGCGCAACTCGTGCGACATGTTAGCAAGGAATTCAGATTTGTATTTGCTAGCACGTTGCAATTCTTGCGCGCGCGCCTCCAGTTCTATTTGCACAGTATTTAGCGTGGTATTTTTCTGGTCTAGCGCAGCGGCTTGATCCACTAATTTTTCATTGATCTGTTCGAGCTCGGCTTTTTGGCTTTCTAACAAGATTTGAGATTCTTCAAGCGCTCGCGATTGCTCTTCAAGTTCTTCGTTAGATGTTCGCAACTCTTCTTGTTGAACTTGTAACTCCTCATTGAGTTGCTGCGTTTCTTCGAATGCTTTTTGCAGACGTATGCGTGACATAGCAGCTTCAAGAGTGCTGCCGATATTGGCAGTAATAATCGAAACGAATTCCACATCGCGCTTTTGCGGCTCTTTCAAAAATCCAAGTTCAATTACACCTTTGGTTTGGCCTTCATAGCGAAGCGGCGCCAAAATAATATGCCGTGGCGACATTTCACCGAGACCCGAATTAATTTTCAGGTAATGATCGGGTATGTCACTAAGTTGTAGCATGCGCTTTGATGCCATGGTTTGACCGACCAAGCTTTCGTTAGCGACATATTCCTGAATTTTTTGCTCGTCTTCTTTGCTAGCGCCAAAACTTGCCACACGTTGCAACTTACCATCGGCTTCGCTGCGAACATAAAGGGCTGCAACGATCACACCGAGATAATTCGCGAGAAAATCCAGGGTGGTTTCACCAATAGTATTTAAGGAATTTTGCCCGAGTGTTAGTTCGCTCAGTTGAACTTGTCCGTCGCGTTGCCACGCTTGTTCTTCCAAAAGATCCGCATGTTTTTGACGCTCCTGCAAGCTTGCGCCATAGCTGATCGAGAGTTTCATGAGCTCGCGACGCCCGATATAACTTAGAACACCAGTGAGAACAAAGGTGATCAGTAGATAAACAGCAACGCTCGTGATGGTGATTTTTTCAGCGGCTTGGTTGCGCGAGCTGAGCAGCTCTTTTTCGGTGTTTTGAAATTCATCCAACTCAGAGCGTATTGCATCGAATTCGACAGCTCCGCGGCTTCGTACCAATGCAGCATAATCTTGATTGTTACGTCTTAGTTCAATCGCGCGTTGGGCGTACTCATCCCAATCTTGCTGCATTACCGAAAGTTTTTTCAAGCGATCAGTTTGTGCGGGGTTATCGGCAGTTATTTCCATTAAGGCCGCTATATCCACACCGAATTTAGACTTCGCGGAGCGGTAGGGCGCCAGAAAGGATTCTTCACCAGTAATAAGGTAACCGCGTAAACCGGTTTGCATATCCACGGTCAATTTGGCGACCTCATTGGTTTTGCCGATAACCGTTTCCGTATGAGCTACCCATTTCAAGGCATTGAGAAGATAAAGGATCAAAGCGACGAATAATACAGCGCTGATAAGCCCTGCGACCAGTGGCGCAATTATGTTTTTAAGTAAGATCTTACGAAATTGATTTTCATTGAGATCAAGCAGATTTTTCATCGGTGTCCCACGTTATTTATATGTTTTGAGATGGCAGGCCGCCAGCCAAAAGCTGAGGAGAATAGCTAAGGTGTTTTTAAGTGACTGTGCGCTGGCCCACTTAAGATTGCCCGACTAACGGTTTGTATTATCGCGGCTGTGACATATTACCTATTTAAAGATCCGTCAGGACGATATTTGTCAAAAACACGAAGAGGATTAAGCAGAAAATTGAAAATCGACAGCACGAAGCCTTACTATGCGCACCTGATTTAAAAGGGCGGTTGGCATGGCGAGCGAGTGGCAAGATTATAAGAAACTATTAACAGGCTTGATGGCAAAAGATCATCATCGTTTGCAGCGCCGTCTGGCGGAGCTTGAAAAATTAGCTCGCGCTAAAAAACCTTTCGAAGACGCTCTGGAAAAATGGAAGGTGAATATTGAGCGTTCCCAAGCTGCGGTTATAGCGCGGCACCAATTGATTCCAGCGCATATCGAATTTCCTGATTTACCTGTTTGTGAAAAGCGCACTGAAATTGCTGAACTGATTGCCAACAACCAGGTTGTTGTGTTGGCAGGTGAAACGGGTTCAGGTAAAACCACTCAGATTCCTAAAATCTGTTTAAGTATAGGTCGAGGTACCCGGGGATTAATCGGCCACACACAACCGCGCAGAATTGCCGCGAACACAGTTGCGAATCGCATTGCAGATGAATTAAAAACAAAGCTAGGTGAAAAGGTGGGCTATCAGGTTCGCTTTAGTGATCAGTCCAGCGATCAAACCTTAATCAAAGTCATGACGGACGGGATTTTGCTCGCTGAAATCCAAAACGATCCTTACCTCAATAAATATGACACCCTCATTATTGATGAGGCGCATGAGCGCAGTTTAAATATAGATTTTCTGCTCGGTTACTTAAAACAATTATTGCCGCGCAGGCCCGATCTAAAATTAATTATTACTTCCGCCACAATAGATCTTGAAAAATTCTCCGCACATTTTAATGGCGCTCCCGTTATCGAGGTTTCTGGTCGCACCTTTCCGGTAGATGTTTGGTATCGGCCACTATTTGAATCCACAACCAAAGACGAAGAATCTGACGATAGTGAACAGGATATTTACAGCGCAATGGTAGAAGCAGTTCATGAAATTGAATTGCATGAAAAAGCTGGCAGTATGCGCGGCGGTGATATTTTAGTTTTCTTGAGCGGGGAACGAGAAATTCGCGAGGCTGCAGAAGCGTTGCGTAAAGCTCAGTTTGCGCATATGGACGTTGTACCGTTTTATGCGCGGTTGAGTTTGGCAGAGCAACAACGTGTGTTCGCACCGCATACAGGTCGGCGCATTGTGTTGGCTACCAACGTAGCAGAAACGTCAATTACGGTTCCGGGAATTCGTTATGTTATTGATCCCGGTTTTGCGCGCGTATCGCGCTATTCCTATCGCACCAAAGTACAACGTTTACCTATCGAGCCCGTATCCCAAGCCAGCGCGAATCAACGTAAGGGTCGTTGTGGTCGGGTTGCTGAGGGTATCTGTATTCGCTTGTATAGTGAGGAAGATTTCAATAATCGCCCTGCGTTTACCGATGCGGAAATTTTACGCACAAATCTTGCGGCAGTTATTCTGCAGATGTTGCATTTGCGCATGGGTGATATCCATAAATTTCCTTTTATTGATGCACCTGATCATCGTTTGATTAGCGACGGCTATAAATTACTGGAGGAATTACAAGCCGTTAACAGCAAAAATCAGCTAACTCCGGTGGGCACACAACTCAGTAAACTTCCGCTTGATCCGCGCCTCGCACGAATGTTGTTAGCAGCTCAAGAACAATCTTGCATACGAGAATTACTAATCATTGCTAGTGCATTGTCGGTGCAAGACCCGCGCGATAGACCTAGTGAGAAACAACAAGCTGCCGACCAAATGCATCGTCGTTTTTGGTCAGAGCATTCAGATTTTCTGGGTTACGTAAATTTGTGGGACTATTTCGAAGTCCAGCGTCAGGAACTTTCGCAAAACCAATTACGCAAACTTTGTAAAAAAGAGTTCCTTAACTATTTACGATTGCGTGAATGGCGAGATATTCATCACCAGTTGTGCGTTGCTATTAAAGATTTAGGTTTCAGAATAAACGCTGAACCTGCAAATTATGAAGCAGTACATAAAGCGCTCTTAAGCGGTTTGCTCGGTAATTTGGGTTTCAATCATGAGGAGCGTGAATATCTCGGTGCTCGCAATCGCAAGTTTAGTATTTTTCCCGGTTCGTCATTAATTAAAAAAACGCCCAAATGGATTATGGCCGCGGAGCTTATTGAAACTTCAAAATTATTTGCACATACAGTCGCAAAAATAGAGCCGGAGTGGGCTCTTGTCGCAGCGGAGCATTTGGTAAAGCGACAGTATTTCGAGCCGCATTATAATAGCCACAGCGGTCAGGTAATGGCGTACGAAAAAGTAAGTCTATATGGTTTAACTCTTGTTGAAAAAAAATCCGTTCCTTATGCTCATATAGATCCTATTGTTGCTCGTGAAGTGTTTATTCGGTCAGCGTTTGTTGAAGGACAATATGCGCAGCACCCAAAATGGAAGAATCTTCAGAATAAAGGCAAGGTAAATAATTTTTTTACGCATCAGCAAGATCTTCTAAAAGAACTGGATGACCTTGAAGCCAAGTCCCGTCGCCGTGATATTTTGGCCGATGAACAAGTAATCTTCGAGTTTTATAACGAAGTCATTCCTGAGCACATTGCCAATTTAGCGGCCTTTGAAAACTGGCGTAAAAAAGCTGAGCAAGAAAACCCTAAAATTTTATACATTAGTCGTGAGACTTTAATGCGGCACGGCGCGTTGGATATTACCCATGCCCAATTTCCCAACGAGCTTGAATGGCGCGGCATGGTATTTCCACTGACGTATCATTTCGAACCTAACCACGCGGATGATGGAGTTAGTATTCATGTGCCCATGAGTGTATTGCATCAGTTGCCTGAGCACCGTCTTGAATGGCTGGTGCCGGGAATGCTGCGCGATAAGTGCATTAATTTGGTGAAAAGTTTACCGAAATCAATACGTAAACATTTTGTTCCCGTGCCGGACGTTGTAGACAAAGCTTTAGCAGCTATGGCGCCTGATAATAAACCATTAACTGATGCTCTCGGTTTGCAATTAAAAAGGCAAACCGGTGTAGAAGTTAACGGCGATGCCTGGTTGGAAGCGCAGGTAGATAATTATTATCGCTTCAACATTAAAATTGTGGACGATAAGGGAAAAGTAATCGCAAGTGGTCGCGATCTAATACCTCTGCGTGAAAAATACCGTGCGCAGGTGCAGCAAAATATTCAGTCTGCAGCAACCAGTGTTGAGCGTGACAATATCACTCAGTGGGATTTCGATGCCTTGCCACAGACTATTCAATTGCAACGTAACGGAATTAATATTCGCGCTTATCCTGCGTTGGTTGATAAATCTTCCTCTGTCGCTTTACAAGTACTTGATAATCCCCAACAGGCACTGGATTTGACCCAGCGCGGTCTTGCCCGTTTGATTTTTTTGCAGCTTAATCAAACCGTAAAATATTTACAGAAAGAATTACTAAAAGGGCAGGACATAGCTTTGACGCTGGCCGGTATAGGGTCACGTGACCAGGTTTCGGACGATATTATTCTCGCGGCTATTAAACAACTCGCTCTTAAGGATCCATTAACGCTACCTCGATCCAAAAAGGATTTTGAGTCAGCGATTACATATAGTAAAGATAAGTTGGCGGCGGTTGCAGAAGAGCTTTGCTCGCACCTTTTAGCAAGTTTGAAATTATTGGTAGACGTTAAAAAAACCATAAAGCAACAAAAAAATGCGTTAGCACTCGCCTATACCTTGAGCGATATTCAGGACCAACTAAAAGAGTTATTTCATGCTGGATTAGTTTACAAAACACCCGAGGACTGGTTGCGTCAATATCCGCGTTATTTGCGCGCTATCCAGCTGCGTTTGGAAAAAGCCGCACTTAATCCGCAAAAAGATAAATTAACGCTATTAGAGATCCAACCATATTGGCAGCGCTTGCAGGAATTTATTGCAAAAGAAGGTGCGTTTGTGATGACACAAAATATCGCGCTCGTTGAGTATCGATGGTGGATAGAAGAGTTGCGTGTTTCACTATTTGCTCAAACGTTGAAGACGCAAATCCCCATTTCACCAAAGCGATTGGATAAACAGTGGGAATTAGTTTTAGCCGGAAATTAATTGTAGTTTGCGGTCATCGCGCTACGAGAGGGATGACGACTCACCTTTTCAGTTATTTCATTATATTAAAGTAATAACTTAGCAAATTTTTACGATCAAACCACCTTGAATCCACTGCTGTAAATACTGAACGGTTTGCAAAGGAACTTTTTCTTCATCAAACCACTCACATAGACCTTCGCAAACATCTGCAAATTTATTTGATGCTAAAAAAGCTGTGAGAGCCCAAGCTTCGGGTTTGTCCAGCGGGCGATAGGTGACTTGTAACTCCTCTCGCCAAACTAACCATGTTTGTACCTCAGGGCTAAGTACTGTTGCGATAATTTTTTCATTTTTAATTATGCTAGCCCACTGCTCAGGGGCATTACTTAGAAAATTTAAAATTTGCACTGATGTATGAAATTTCAACTGAAGCATCATCCAGTCTTCTGGTGCTAATGACTTCAAATCATCAATCGTAATTAGATATGCGTCTGCGGCGTCAAACGCGGTTATTTGCGCCCACTCAAATTCCGCCAGCTCTATCACATGAATTTTTTCTTTCCAGGTATCATGATCACGTAAAAATAAAAAAAGTTTTTCGCCAAACCAGCGCAACGAATGGTGGTATGACGGGTGGGCATCGATAAACGCAATCGCTAATTTTTCGAAATTATCGTCACCCAAATAAAATTTTAACGCAGGATAATCATTGCCCAAAGTATCAATTAGTCGCAGGCGATAGGCGTTGTAGTAGATTGCCAAACGTTCTTGCCGCGAAAATGCTGGGGTTTCCAATGTTAAATCGTTGGCGTCGGGGTTTTTATCCAGCAAAAAGTCTTGCAGGCTGGCTTGTAGTTCAGCCAGCGTTTTGTTGTGCTCGGAACTCATTTTTTCGTTAACCAATAATCAATGGAGATTTTTCCGGCTCCCGCGATGGCCAGCCAAAGGAAAATGGCAAGGTACGCGGTTTCAGAGAACCCGAGTAATGTGTCGAGTGAATCTACCTGATCCCATAGCGCACTTTTAATCGCTACGATCATGATTACTCCAAGCACACCGCTGGAGATTCGTGTAAATAATCCTACTATCAATAAAATTCCGCATATAAATTCTGCACCTGATGTAAATGGTGTAAGTATGTGCGGAAAAGGTATTCCCCAACTGACAAAGTTTTCTGTAACTTGCTCAAGGGTTTGTAACTTGCCCCAACCCGAAACTAAAAATATTTCCCCTACGACAATGCGCGCAAACAATGGGCCTAACCATTGAATGTATGAAGCCACTCGCTCTGGCCAGCCCAAGGTAACATTTAACGCATTTACGTATAAATTCTTCATGATATTTTCGTCCATTTAAGCGTAGATAAGATTTTGTTTTGATTCTGCCAAAGTGCGGTCACATACCTCGCGAGCTTTTCGTAATTCATTTAACAATGTATCGAGTGGTGGAATATCTTCGTCACGCTCAATCATTGTGCTAACGGCGCCGAAGCGGCGCACGCTTTCAGCGTAGAGGTTCCATACGGATTCAATAATTTCGTGGTCGTGGGTATCAATGCTGTACTCACCTTTATTTAAATGGCCGGCAAGATGAATTTGTTGAATTCGCTCTACTGGCATTGCGGTTAGATAAGTAAGAGGATCGAAACCATGATTATGAGCGCTTACCTGAATATTATTTATGTCGAGTAAAATTAAACAGTCAGCTTGTTTTGCGACTGCGGCCAAGAACTCCCATTCTGAAATAGTTGAATGTTGATAGGTGAGGTAGCTAGACACATTCTCTAATAGAATGCGCCGGCCTAAAAAATCCTGAACTTTGCTAATGCGTTCGGTTAAGTGGTGCAAAGCCTCTTCTGTATAGGGAAGTGGCATCAGATCATGCAGGTTAACACCTTCTATTCCTGTCCAGCAGAGATGATCGGAAATCCATTTCGGTTTTACACGCTGAGCAAGTTTTTTTAAATCGTTTAAATAATTTTGATTAAGTGGATCGACACTGCCGATAGAAAGTGACACTCCGTGCATAACAACAGGATATCGCTCGCAAATTTTATCCAAATAATAAAGCGGTTTGCCGCCTGCAATCATGTAGTTTTCACTCAAGATTTCAAGCCAGTCTAATGGGTGATCTCCCTTAATTAGATCGAGATAATGTTCGCTACGTAAACCGAGTCCAAAACCGAGATGTGGCTGCAGAAGATTTTCGACGGTCATGGTGCTATCCAAATGTCACACAAAATTAAAGAAGTAAAAGGCTGTGAAGATCGAGTGCTTGCACAGCCTCCAAAGTTACTTGACCGATTACTTCGCGTCTTTCATTTCTTTACCACCTTTGGCGGCACAATCTTTCGCAGTAGTTTCAGTAAAGCCTTTACCTTTACAGCTGTTTTGACCTTTGCATGCATTGGTTGCAGTTTTACACGCTGAGTGACCTTTACAAGCATTAGCGCCGCTGCATTTTACGGCCCCTTCACTTGATGTTGGCTTGTCATCTGCAAGAGCAGCACCAGACGCGAACAAAGAAGCAGCAGCAAAAACGAGTGCAGAAGTAGTCATTTTTTTCATTTCTGTAAATCTCCATTAGTAATATAAGTAGTTGTGGTAGGTTGAAGTGACCATTAGGTTTCCTCAACTCTTATGGTAGATGTACAGGTTTATATTTTGTTACAAAGAAATATTAATTTTTAACGAATTTTTTTATTGTTGCCGTTCGGCTCCTAATTATCAGATCACAAAACAATTTAGATAAGGTGGGTGGATAGCAAATAAAATGAACAAAAAACGCTCAATCCGGCGAATATTTGCGACCTATATACAATCGTTATTGATAACGTACGCACTTATTTCAAAATAACTCTTTGTATTGTTGCCGGTTTATTGCGAGAATCCGCCCGCTCTTTAGCAATGTAATACAACTGCAATATAGTCAAAACATAATGCGCGCCAGAAAGCTACAAATGCCTAAGCGTCGCGCCAGTAGTTTTTATGTATGACACACTATTAAAATCCTAGGGGATAACCTCATGAAAAAAGCTTTATTACCTTTATTAATCGCTTCTCTTTTACCAGCTGCTGCATTTGCAGATGTTACTGTTTATGGTAAAGCTAACGTATCAATTCAGTCGGCTGAAGAAGCAGACGAAGATCAATTGGAAGTAGTTAGCAATGCTTCTCGCATTGGTGTAAAAGGCAGTGAAGAAATAAATTCTGACCTCAAAGCAATCTATCAATTTGAATATCAAACGGAAGTAGATGACGGTGCTGGTGGAAGCACAAACCAAACTTTTACTCAACGTAATATTTTCGTGGGTTTGCAAGGGTCAGTAGGTACTATTATTGCTGGTAAATTTGACACTCCAACTAAAACCGCTCAAGAAAAAATTGACCTGTTTAATGACTTGGAAGGTGATATTAACTATGTAGTTAATGGCGAGACTCGTGCTAACAACATAGTTCAATACACTACTCCTGCCGCATGGGGTGCATTTGCTATAAACGTAGCAGCTGTAGCTGCCGAAAATGCTGAGAATGATGATGGTACTGCTATTTCTTTAACTTACACTACCCCAAGTTTGTACTTAGCAGTTGCAGGCGAGCAAGACGTAAGTTTTCAAGAAGCTGACATAGTTCGTTTGGTCGGTCGCTATACTATTGGCGCGTTCCAATTAGGCGCTTTGTATGAAAAAGCTAGCGATGATACAGACGATGATGTTGATGGTTTAGTGGTTTCTGCGAAATTTAATGCTACGGACAAATTTGCGTTAAAAGCGCAATATGGCAACATGTCGCTTGATGATGACCTCGGAGATGCTGATAGAGATCAGCTAAGCGTAGGCTTTGATTACTCGCTGTCTAAAAATACCACTCTATTTGGTTATTACACTCAAGAGAAATATGAAGAAGATTCTTTTGAGTTGCAGGATGATCAATGGATTGGTGTTGGTATTGATTTAAAATTCTAATCATCCCAAGATAGAAAAAGGGGAACATTTTGTTCCCCTTTTTTATTGGTTCAGATATACGGAGTTTAAAATGAAATTACAACATTCTTTAGCAATCATTTTGTTTTTGAGTGCTGGGGCATACGCGCAAAATGATAAAAGTTGTGAGGCAGCTGTTGATGCTGCGGCATCCATGAATATGAATCAACCAGACTGCGATTATACTGATAAAGGGCTTAACGGCTTTTTACACAAAGCTTTTAAAAAGGACGAGGAGGGGGCAGTTCTGGAGACTAGTAAAGAAGGTGGTAGCAAGGAAAAAAGTCCTGCGAGCGAAAAAAATGCTGAACAAAATAAATCAGAAAAAGTGGTTACAAAAAGCTTTCTCCTAAGTATTAAGGCGACTCAGTGGTCCGAATTAACAAGCGCGCGAACCCAATTGCTTTCTAAAGCGATGGAAAAATGTGAAACGGGTTTTTCAGTTTCTGGAGAAAATTATCACGTAGCAGAGAAAGGTAAGCTTGAGCTTTCGATGCGATTTGAATGCATGAATAAATGAGTTGAAGTTTATTGGATTCAAAGGGGAATGTTTCCGTAATTTTGGTGTTGAGCTGTCTATCCTGCCACATGTAAACTTTTATCAATTACAATTGTCACTTATGGTCTCGCCTGAAGCTTTTATAATAGCCGGGCTTATGTGCTAGTCCTTCTCCAAATAGTCCCACGGTTATCCAATTTGGTGTACCCTTCTGGACTTCGGTAAAACGCCAGATAAAGTGTATTACCTTCATTTATTTAGATATTAATCTGCCTTTTGGTGCATCAATGAGCGCAAATAAAATGTCCCTCGCAAAAATTTCGTTAGCATCCATTTTTCTTTTTGCGAATATCGCCTATTCCGCTGATGAGCAAAGTCCGGACTTATCAGCGCCACCTGTCGAGACATCAGCGGCGGTTGAATCGTCAGTCGATCCCTGGGAAAAATTTAACCGTTCGATGTTTAGTTTTAATGAAGGCGCGGACAAATATTTTTTAAAGCCTGTGACGAATATTTACATACATGTTACCCCTAAATTTTTCCGCCGAGGTGTTGATAATGCACTCTCTAACATTATGGAAATACCAAGCGCTCTCAACGGAATTCTGCAGGGAAATCTTCGAAGCGCTGGTCATGATACAGGTCGTTTATTGGTGAATTCTACTTTAGGATTGGCTGGGATTTTGGATGTCGCGCAGTACATGAATCTGAAGCGAACCGATAAAGAAGATTTTGGACAAACGCTCGCGGTGTGGGGGGTTGGTTCAGGTCCTTATGTTGTATTGCCGCTTCTCGGCCCGAGTAATTTGCGAGACACAAGTGCACTTCCGGCAGATTGGTATTCTGATCCTAAATCATATATTGACGATGTTTCGACACGAAACACCTTAAGTGCACTTTCTGTTTTGAATTTACGTGAGAGTCTGATGCCGCTAGAGAAAAATATAACTGGCGATAAGTATGTATTCTTTCGCGAGGCTTATCTGCAGCATCGGAATTTTGTTATAAAAAATGGAAAGGTCGAAGACAGCTTTGGGGATGACGAAGAGGAAGATTCAGACTCGAGTCTCTAACCCGAGTACTGACTTTTGAAGCTGTGTTTTTATTTCAACACTTCGATAATTTCCAATCCAAGTAGAAACCCTGTGTCCTGAGTTCCACTTGTTCTGGCGACCTTGACTCTCGCATGCAATGTAGGGTTATGACCGTGATCAGAAGATATCTCAACAACTAATTCTGTTCCGAGTGCTATGTGGGTTCGTGTTTCGACTTGCATACCTCCGCCGCTTAAGTCTCTGCATAGGCCTTCAATTACACCCTCATCGTGTGAGAGCTTCGCGTTCAATGGCGCACTTATTTTCATGCGGATAAAGTCGCGTTTTTCACTGAAGCCTTTATCGATTGAACTCATATTTTACCCTCTAAGCATTTTTATCGGCTTTGATAGTACACTTCATAATGCCTGTGACTCAGATGAAGTGTAGCACAGAGCTATAAAAATCAATTGCATTGGTGAAACTTGGCGTCTCGCTTAACCGAATTTAATAAAGATCAATTAGATTTGTTCAGGTTAGATATAAGTAGGTTTTGATAAAATAAATCCGCTAATTATGACTTGCGAGTTAGGTGACGAAAGAGTAGTGTTATGCGCCTTTAAAAGATGGCCCCTTCAACCACAGATGAGATAAATTCAGATGACAGATGAGCGCAAAAGGCTTCTCATCATCGATGACGATTCGCTCGTTCGGCGTAGTATTGCCGCTTATCTTGTTGATAGTGGTTTTAACGTGCATGAGGCGAGTGAAGCAACTCAACTGTGTAGTGCAATTAAGGAGTTTGGTCCAGACTTAGTAATCACTGATTTGCGTATGCCTGGTGCAGACGGTTTACATGTGCTTAAGCAGATCAAGCAAGCTCAGCCCGAATTGCCAGTGATTATTATTTCAGGTGCGGGCAGCGTAGCGGATGTGGTGCAGGCTCTACGCTTAGGCGCGAGCGATTATTTGGTTAAACCTGTCCTGGATATTGAAGTCCTTGTTCATGCAATTAACAAAGCGCTTGAGATTAAAAGTTTATTAATTGAAAACCAGCGCTACCGAGAACAGTTGGAGTCTGCCAACCACGAATTGCGCGAGAGTTTACGAGTATTAGAGCGCGATCAGCTTGCAGGAAAACAAGTTCAAAAACGTTTAATGCCCAATCGGCTTGTCACCCGCGACCACTACGAAGTCTCTCATTACATAGCTCCCTCATTATTTCTCAGTGGCGATTTTGTTGATTATGCCCACGTCAAAAAACGTTATCTCGCTTTTTATCTAGCTGATGTATCAGGCCATGGCTCCTCGTCTGCCTTCGTAACTATTTGGCTAAAACACCTCGTGAGTCGAATGGTGCGTGAAGAAGGATTGTTTGGTGATGAAGAATCATTTACTACAGGTTCAGATTTATTGCTTCAGACCGTGAATAGAGAAATTAAAGAAACACGTTTGAATCATCATTTAACATTTTTTGTAGGTGTGATTGATACGCACACACAATTAATGAATTATTCCGTGGCCGGTCATTTACCCATGCCTATTTTAAAGACCCAGACTGAATGTCATTACCTTGACGGTATAGGAAAACCAGTTGGAATTTTTAAAGATGTGACATGGAATGTCTATCAATTACAGCTTCCTGAAGTTTTTACGCTCTCTTGTTTTTCTGATGGTGTATTAGAAATTTTGCCATCAGATGCGATTCAGGATAAAGAAGCGGAATTGCTGCAAAAAGTTGCCGAATCCACTGGCAGCCTTGAATCCATCTGCAATACTTTACATGTTAAGGATGATGGCGAAACGCCTGACGATATAGCCATCCTTACGATTGTGAGAGGTAAGTAACATGCGTCCCGGTCAGATATTAGTTGCAGACCATGATGGGGTTTACATCATTAAGATGACGGGGGACGTTCGTCTTACATTATGTATTTCCTTCGATCAATTTATCGATAGTATGTTGATCTCACCAAATTTTTCTTCAGTTTTATTCGATTTGTCAGAAGCTGAGGCGGTTGATAGCACCACGCTCGGATTGATGGCAAAAATTTCAATTTTGTCCCAGGAAAAACGCAATGTAATGCCTGTAATACTAGCTACCAATAGCAGTATTAAGCGAATTCTGGACACCATGGGATTTGCCGATATTTTTAAAATAGTTAGCAAGTTGAACGTGGATATTGCGCCTGAAAACTGTTTAAAAACAATTGAATGTGATGAGCACGAAGTTAAGGAAAAAGTGCTTGAAGCTCATAGGATTTTGATGGGTCTTAACGAAAAAAATCACGAAACCTTTAAAAATCTCGTCACCATGTTGGAAAATTCCTAATCCGCTAGCTGTTTCCCGCCTTGCTTTTTTAAGTATGTGTTTTGCTTTTCGCAATTGACTTGGCGCGCACGAATTCCGCGTGGGATACATAAATTAAATCAGCTACTTTGCGAATTACATATTCTTCGTATTTGCTCAACTCCAAATCAGCAAACGCTAATTCCCACATGGATACCAATAACTCAAACTTTTCTTGCGGTGTGCAATGTTGATGTATCAGGCTTGTGAATTGATGGATTGATGTAGCTTCAGCACTTTCGTCTCTTGCTAAATCGATAAGCTCCGCGAGTTGCGCATCTGTGATTGTAAATTTTTGTTTAAGATGATGCTGTAGTGACAGCATTTCGCCTTCACTAAAAACATGGTCTGCCATGGCGACTTCAATTAACAAAGCTGCAATAGCTAACTGCTTCTGTGAATGGGATAAAGCGGCAGAAACGTCACCTGCGGGTTGCAGGTGACGTTCAAAAAACGCAGAGATTTTACTTAGCAAAATTAAGCTACTCTCAACTTAAGCAGATTAAAGAGCGAGCTCTTTAAGAAGTTTTTCAAGGCTTAGTTGATCTTTTACAAAGCCGCGAATACCTTCAGCCAATTTGTCATTAGCCATTTGATTTTGATTCATACCAAAACGGAAGCTTGGCTCAGTCTCAATAACCTTTGCAATCTTCTCACCCGGATTTGAAGGAGACAGCACGCGCTCCAGTTTGCCTTGATCTTGTTCGAGTTCTTGGAGAAGGTTAGGGCTGATAGTTAAACGGTCGCAACCAGCGAGGGCTTCGATTTCTCCAATGTTGCGGAAGCTTGCGCCCATCACAACAGTCTTGTAACCGTTTTGTTTGTAATAATTGTAAATACGACGAACCGACACTACGCCTGGATCTTCTTCAGCAGTGTATTCTTTTTTATCGGTATTGGTTTTGTACCAATCCAAAATACGGCCCACAAATGGAGAAATCAAAAACACCCCGGCGTCTGCACAAGCTGCTGCTTGCTCAAAGCCAAATAACAAGGTCAGGTTGGTGTTAATGCCTTCTTTCTCAAGTACTTCGGCAGCACGAATACCTTCCCACGTTGACGCTAACTTAATCAAAACGCGTGATTTATCCACTCCGCCTTTAGAGTAAAGTTCGATCAAGTGACGAGCTTTGGCGATGCTGGATTTGGTATCGAAAGATAAGCGTGCATCTACTTCGGTGGAGATACGGCCAGGAACGAGCTTCAAAATCTCAAGACCCAAACCAACGGCCAGATTATCGCTCGCTGCACTTAATTGCTCTGCACTGTTAGTAATGCTTTTTGCAGCTTTGATAGAAGAAGCAAGTAGTTCCTGGTACTGCGGCATTTGCGCGGCTTTGTACACCAAAGATGGATTTGTAGTCGCGTCTATGGGCTTGTATAAACGGATAGCTTCAATATCGCCAGTGTCGGCAACCACATCGGTAAACTGCTTCAGTTGTTCAAGTTTGCTGGTCACAATAGTTTTCCTATAACGGAGTTGAAGTTGATATTTCTGATTTGTCGTAAAGATATTATAGTCTTTTTGACTCTTAGCTGAAAGATATCTTTTCCACAAAGCTGAATCTGTGTAACTAATTTACGCTTTCGATGGAAGCTTTACGATTACATTGACTGGCTTCAATCGGTCAATTCTTGGGTCGATGTTATCTCATTTAAAGCATTTACGGCTGATTTAATTACCTCGATTCCAGCACCAGGTTTATGGGCTTGCTCGGAGATAATTCTTCTAAATCGCCGTGCGCCCGGTAAGCCTTGATACAAGCCTAAAATATGGCGTGTCATGTAATTTAAACGGATACCCTTCGCGAGTTGCTCTTCTGCGTACGCCATAAAGACCTCAATAACGCCCTCACGACTTATTATCGGCCTATCAATTCCATAGATTCGTTGATCGACTTCGGCGAGAAGGTAAGGGTTGTGATAAATCTCGCGCCCGAGCATTACGCCGTCGATCTCATTAAGTAAATTTAGCGATTGCTCAATAGTAGTAATGCCGCCATTAATGATGATTTCAAGTTCCGGATGATCTTTTTTAAGCTGAGCCACTTTGTCGTATTGCAATGGCGGAATCTCGCGATTCTCTCTCGGGCTTAACCCTTTTAACCAGGCTTTACGCGCATGGACAATGAACGTCTTGCACCCTGTTTCAGCCACCGTCCGCACAAAATCCAGCATGCCCGCGTAATCATCCATGTCGTCAATGCCAATACGGTGTTTAATCGTCACCGGGATCTTTACTGCGTTTTGCATGGTCGCGATACATTCAGCAACAAGTTTGGGTTCAGCCATCAAACAGGCGCCAATCATATTGTTCTGTACGCGGTCACTAGGACATCCGCAATTCAGATTAACCTCGTCATAACCCCAATCCTCAGCTATTTTTGCGCACTCGGCCAATGCCTTTGGGTCGCTCCCCCCTAGCTGGAGTGCTAACGGATGTTCGCTAGCATTGAAATCTAAAAAACGTTTGCGGTCGCCGTGAATGAGCGCGCCAGTAGTAACCATTTCGCTATAAAGCACCGCTTTTTTGGTAAGCAAGCGCCAAAAGCTGCGGC
Source organism: Gammaproteobacteria bacterium (assembly GCA_004173475.1). Taxonomy (GTDB): domain Bacteria; phylum Pseudomonadota; class Gammaproteobacteria; order Pseudomonadales; family Cellvibrionaceae; genus Cellvibrio. The sequence continues at coordinate 308,402 of SEBU01000003.1, read as the reverse complement.
AATGCGTGTCTGACCATTCCATCATGGGAGCTGCGGTAAAACGGCGATTGAGGGATTTTCTAGCCATGTTCTTCGTCGGTCAGATTGAGGCTAGCTAGTTTATACCGTGGAATCTTTAAACCAAAGTTGAAAATCGAAAAGCATGCCTCGTTGGCCACATGTATTTGCGTTTGATTAAATCCCCGCTTCTGCCCTACATCGAAAGAGGTTGGTCTTTTTTTATTTTCGCTTATCATGCAATTACATTTTTAGAAATAAATTGAAGAACTGGAAAAACTTATGTCTTTGACTCACATAGATTCCCATGGCAAAGCCAGCATGGTGGATGTTAGCGAAAAAGCATCAACGGTGCGTGAGGCACGCGCATTTGCTCGAGTGCGTATGCAACCGCAAACGCTGGCGCAAATTAGCGCTAACACTTTAAAAAAGGGCGATGTACTTGCAGTAGCTCGTATTGCTGGAATTCAAGCTGCAAAAAAATGTTCTGATCTGATTCCACTTTGTCACCCCTTAATGTTGAGCAAAGTCAGCGTCGATTTTGAAGTTAATCAACGAGAAAATTCAGTGGATATTTTTACGCTGTGCAAATTAACCGGGCAGACCGGCGTTGAAATGGAAGCGCTCACCGCGGCCAGCATTGCAGCCTTAACCATATACGATATGTGCAAAGCCGTTGATATGGATATGGTTATCGACGATGTTTGTTTGTTGGAGAAATCTGGCGGACGTCGCGGTCATTACCAACGGGTGGAGTAAGAGGTGATTACTATTTTATTTTTTGCTCAATTGCGTGAGCAATTAAATTGTGACAAAACCGATTTGGGAATTGACGCCCCGGTGAGCATTTCTTTGCTGCGTGAAACTTTGGTAACGAAAAACCCCGCTTGGGAAACGTTTTTAGCTAATGATAAATTATTGTTTTCAGTTAATCAGGTTCTAGTCAAAGCACATCACTTGGTTAAAGATGGCGACGAGGTGGCATTTTTCCCACCTGTTACAGGAGGATAATGTGATTTCTATTCAAATGGCGGATTTCGACGTGGGTGCAGAATATCAAGCGCTTGTTGAACACGACACGACAGCAGGTGCGGTAGTCACTTTCGTAGGGCGTGTGCGCGATATGAATTTATCCCGCGATGTTTTAGGTTTGCATTTAGAACATTATCCCGGCATGACGGAAAAGTCTCTGCAAGCGCTCATCGATGAAGCGAAAACTCGCTGGAATATTTTGCGTTACAAAATAATTCATCGTATTGGTGACTTAAAACTGGGTGAAAATATTGTATTCGTGGGAGTTGCCAGCACGCATCGTGAAGATGCGTTTCATGCTGCAGAGTTTTTAATGGACTATTTGAAAACGCGTGCGCCTTTCTGGAAAAAAGAATTAACGGTGCAAGGTAGCCTTTGGATTGAGTCGCAACTAAAGGACGAGCAGGCTGCCAAACGATGGGAGCAATAGTTCTTAAAGTACTGCCTTCTTTCACTAATATCTTATTTTCGTGCATTAGTTCTTTGAATTCCTCTAAACACTTCCCCGCTTTGCGATCCTCATATTGGTCCCTCTCACTCAAGCTTAAAGATGAAATAAATGTAGTTAGGTTGCCTAACGAACGATACTTTTTGTTTTTATCTGTATTCAATAGCTGCTTTAAGGCGCCACATACGGAAAATAACTATGACGGCTGATGTGAAGGAAATTAAGATTTCCGCTAAAAAAATAAAATCTATTCAGCGTGACGCTGAAAAAACCGCTAAGGCCGTCAATTTAATATACGTGCAGGACAATCAGCCAGGTATAAGCCGTGTTAAAAAAGGTGACACTTTCATTTATTTTTGTGGCAAAAAACAGCTGAGCAATAAAACTACTCTTGAACGCATCAAAAAATTGGTGATTCCGCCTGCTTGGGAGAATGTGTGGATTTGTAACCTTGAAAACGGCCACTTACAAGCAACCGGTATAGACGTAAAAAAGCGCAAGCAATATAAATATCATTCGCACTGGAATGCCTTGCGTAATCAAACCAAATTTTATTGCCTGCACAATTTTGGCAAAAGTCTTCCCAGTATTCGTAAGCAACTTGCGCAGGATTTGGCCTTACCGGGGATGCCAGCAGAAAAAGTATTGGCCACGGTTATTTCGCTTATGGAGCAAACCAGTATCCGCATTGGCAACAGCGCTTACGAAAAATTATATGGGTCCTTTGGACTTACAACCTTAAAAAATCGCCACGTAAAAGTTACCGCGGACCAAATACAGTTTCAGTTTGTTGGCAAAAAAGGAATAGCGCACAAGATTGGTATAAAAAATAAACGCTTGGCAAAAATAGTAAAGCAATGTCGCGATATTCCAGGTAAGGAACTTTTTCAGTACTACGATGAGGAGGGCGATCACAAAAGTATTGATTCGGGAATGGTAAATGCCTACTTAAAATCAATTACCGGTGAGGCTTTTACTGCAAAAGATTTCAGAACCTGGGCGGGTACTGTGCAGGCAATTGTGGAATTTAAAAGTGTAGGGCAGGGAGAAAACAAAACGGAAATAAAAAATAACATAATTACCGTGCTTGATCGGGTTGCTAAACATTTAGGCAATACCCGAACCGTATGTAAAAAATATTACGTACACCCGGCCATTATTGCACTCTATGAAGAGGGCAGGCTCATGCCTTACCTCGAACACCTCAAAGAATCGCAACCGAACGATGATAAAAATAATAGCCAAACGCACGCTCTTACTAGTGAAGAAAAGGTACTTATGGATATTCTTGAAAAAGAAAAAATTGTCTGCATATAGATAAACATCCCATGATGATTTAATGTCGCCTAAATTTTCATTTTTTTGCAGTTTACGTAACCTCGTTATTGGGCACTCCCGCATTGCCGTACTATCATTGTAAAAAATGATCTAATTTCATTATTTGTTTTTTTACGCATGGTAAAAACCTATCTTTTCGTGGAAATCAACATGCAACTCAAGTACCTTATCGGATTCCTGGGATTAACAATCATTTAAGAGTCTAATACATGAGCAATGATGATTCGCTCCCGAAAGTTCTCATCGTCAATGACGATGCCTCCACGCTGCTTGCGCTGTCAGGGCTGCTAGAGGATCCGTCTGAAAATCCTAAATATGAAGTCTTTACCGTTCAGTCCGGTGAAGAGGCTTTGCGAAAAGTACTTAAGCATAATTTCGCTGTTATTTTGCTCGATGTCAGTATGCCCACTATGGACGGCTTCGAAACGGCAGAGGCCATTCACTCTCACCCGCGTTCTGCGTCAGTTCCGATTATTTTCGTAACCGCTTATTACGGTGATGAATTCAATCGCTTGAAGGGCTACCAAAAAGGTGCTGCTGATTACTTATTCGCTCCAATTATTCCCAAAGTAGTTCAAGCCAAAGTGGCCGTGTTTGTTGAGTTAAATCAAAAAAATCTTGAGCTTGAACGAAAGACTCGTGAGCTTGAGGCAATTAATGGCGATTTGCGTATTCGCCGATTGCAAGATCTGGAAAGTGTTAATGCTGCGCTAAAAACTGAAGTCCAGGAGCGCAAGCTGGCGGAAGAGCGTGCTACTGAACTCGCTACTCGCGATACCCTCACTGGTTTGTTTAATCGCCGTTCTTTACTCGAGCGTTTGAAGCATTCAATTATTCATGCGAATCGTCGTAAAGAAGGTCTCGCATTGATGTTTTTGGATTTGGATAAATTCAAAGAAATTAACGATACTTACGGCCACGAAGTGGGCGATGAATTACTTAAACAAGTTGCCGAGCATTTGACAAGCGTTGTGCGCGAATCCGACATGGTGGCGCGTTTGGGCGGTGATGAATTTGTTATTTTATTGGAAGGTTTTCCTGACACTAGCGATGTTGTAAAAATTGCGAAAAAAATTGTCCAGACAAACTCTGAACCACACCTTGTCGGTTCGCAACAATTTAAAAGCTCCGCAACCATTGGCATAAGTTTCTATCCACAGGATGGCAACACCGCGGAGGATTTATTAAAAAATGCTGATTTGGCGATGTACCATGCTAAACAAAAAGAGCGCGGCTCCATCCAGTTTTTTCACGAAGAGCTTAACGCTAATGAGCGACTTCGCAACGAATTTGAGCAGGATTTAAAACACGCGTTGGAACACAATGAGTTGGAGCTTTTTTATCAACCGGTCATAAGTATGACGTCTGGTAAAGCTACCAGTCTTGAGGCCCTTCTATATTGGCATCATCCGCGAAATGGTTTGCTTGGCCCCTCTGAATTTTTATCGCGCGTCACCCAAAGCACACATATATCCGCAATCGGTGAGTGGGTGATAAATGCTGCCTGCGCGCAAGTGCAAAAATGGAAATCGGCCGATGACACCTTTAATTTGCCAGTAACGGTAAATTTGGATATCCAGCACTTACAGTCAGACTTCTTTCAAACTATTTCAGATTCCATTGCAGCTCATAACCTGAATCCATCAGCAATTGAAATTGAAGTAGCTGAAGCTGCAGTTGTCCGCGATTTCAGTAAATTGAAAGATGTTTTTCAATTCCTGAATGAAAAGGATATCAAAATTAATTTGGATAGTTTCGGCGCGGATTTTTCATCCTTGTCGATTTTGAAAACTTTACCCCTTCGCAAAGTAAAAATCGCGCCCTGTTTTATGCAAAACGGTAAAAAAATTCAGGGTAGCCAGACAGCTACAAAAAAAATTACGGAAAAAGAGGCGGATAATTCGCTTCTCGCGGTCTTTCCAGAAGACACGTCCCTGGTGGCCGCCCTTCATGCCTTGGCGAAAGCCTTGCATTTGGATGTTGTCGCAGAGGGAGTTCAAACCCAGGCGCAATTCGACGCGTTAAAAGCCTTGGGTTGTAATGAATATCAAGGATCACTTTTTAGCAAGCCGCTGCCCGCAGACGAGCTGATACGTCATTTGCAATTAGCGCGTGTTGCTTAATCTGCACTAACCAATCTGGATTATTTAATGCGTGGTTTGAGCAGTTGCATTCAGCTTCATGTGATCAACCACTTCATATTTTAATAATGTAAAAGTTCGGAGACATCTATGGATACGACTTTGGAGTTAGATAACGAGCTCGATGCCAAAGCCTTATTACATGTTCTAACTGCATTAAAGAAAGGCGATTTTTCCGCGCGTATGCCCGCAGACCTTACCGGCATGGCCGGAAAAATTGCCGACACATTAAATGACATCATCGAATCCAACGAACTTTTATCCAAAGGTATCACCGACGTAAGCCGGGTAGTGGGCCGCGAGGGTCGCCTTACTCAGCGCGCGGTCATTCCCTCCATGGTCGGTGGCTGGGCGGTGATCGTGAAATCCGTTAATACGCTTATTGACGACTTGGTTCGTCCAACAACGGAAATGGCACGCGTAATCGGCGCCGTGGCAAAGGGCGATCTGTCGCAAACCATGGAGCTTGATGTTGATGGACGGCCTCTAAAAGGCCAGTTCCTGCGCGCGGCATCTACCGCAAATACCATGGTGGAGCAGCTTTCCTCGTTTGCTTCGGAAGTAACCCGTGTTGCAAGGGAAGTAGGCACTGAAGGTAAGCTCGGCGGCCAGGCAAACGTGCCGGGCGTTGCGGGAACCTGGAAAGATCTCACCGACTCGGTGAACTCGATGGCCGGTAACCTCACATCACAAGTACGTAATATTGCCGACGTGACGACCGCCGTGGCCAACGGCGACCTCTCCAAAAAAATCACCGTGGACGTACGCGGCGAAATTCTTCAATTGAAAGACACCATCAACACTATGGTGGACCAGCTCCGTTCATTTGCATCCGAAGTAACCCGTGTGGCAAGGGAAGTGGGTACGGAAGGTAAGTTGGGTGGGCAGGCTTATGTTCCTGGGGTAGGCGGTACCTGGAAAGATTTGACCGATAACGTTAACTTCATGGCCTCCAACCTCACCGGGCAGGTGCGGAACATCGCGGAAGTAACCACGGCGGTGGCCAACGGGGATCTTTCCAAGAAAATCACGGTGGACGTAAAAGGGGAAATTCTCCAGCTTAAAGACACCATCAACGTGATGGTGGATCAGCTTTCCTCGTTCGCATCGGAAGTGACCCGTGTGGCGAGGGAGGTAGGTACCGAAGGTAAGCTCGGCGGGCAAGCGCAAGTGAAAGGTGTCGCCGGTACCTGGAAGGATTTGACCGACTCTGTGAACTCCATGGCCGGTAACCTCACGTCACAAGTGCGGAACATTGCGGACGTAACCACAGCGGTGGCAACGGGTGACTTGTCCAAGAAAATTACGGTGGACGTAAAAGGCGAAATTCTCGAACTCAAAAACACCATCAACGTGATGGTGGATCAGCTCTCATCGTTCGCATCGGAAGTAACGCGGGTGGCGAGGGAAGTAGGTACAGAGGGTAAGCTCGGAGGTCAGGCGCAAGTAAAAGGTGTGGGCGGAACCTGGAAAGACTTGACCGATAACGTGAATTTCATGGCATCAAACCTTACAGGCCAGGTGCGTAATATCGCTGAGGTAACTACGGCGGTGGCAAGGGGCGATTTATCTAAAAAAATCACCGTGGACGTAAAAGGCGAAATTCTTGAATTGAAAGACACCATCAACGTGATGGTGGATCAGCTCTCGTCATTTGCATCCGAAGTAACGCGGGTGGCGAGAGAGGTAGGTACTGAAGGTAAGCTCGGCGGGCAAGCAAACGTACTCGGTGTTGCGGGAACCTGGAAAGATTTGACCGACTCGGTGAACTCCATGGCTGGTAACTTGACCGGTCAGGTGCGGAACATTGCTGACGTAACCACAGCGGTGGCCAACGGCGACTTGTCTAAAAAAATCACCGTGGACGTAAAAGGTGAAATTCTCGAATTGAAAGACACCATCAACGTGATGGTGGACCAGCTCAACTCCTTCGCATCGGAAGTAACGCGTGTGGCAAGGGAAGTAGGTACTGAAGGTAAATTGGGTGGTCAGGCAAACGTACTCGGGGTTGCTGGTACCTGGAAAGACTTGACCGACTCGGTGAACTCCATGGCCGGTAACTTGACCGGTCAGGTGCGTAACATCGCCGAGGTAACCACAGCGGTAGCAAACGGCGACTTGTCTAAAAAAATTACGGTGGACGTTAAAGGCGAAATTTTCGAACTCAAAAACACCATCAACGTGATGGTGGATCAGCTTAACTCCTTCGCATCGGAAGTAACGCGGGTGGCGAGGGAAGTAGGTACGGAAGGTAAGCTCGGCGGACAGGCACAAGTAAAAGGTGTGGGCGGAACCTGGAAAGACCTTACCGATAACGTGAATTTCATGGCATCTAACTTGACCGGTCAAGTGCGGAACATTGCAGACGTAACTACAGCGGTAGCAAAAGGCGACCTCTCTAAGAAAATTACTGCAGATGCCAAAGGCGAAATTCTCGAATTGAAAGACACCATCAACGTGATGGTGGATCAGCTCTCCTCGTTCGCGTCGGAAGTAACCCGTGTGGCAAGAGAAGTAGGTACAGAAGGTAAACTCGGCGGTCAGGCAAACGTACTCGGCGTTGCAGGAACCTGGAAAGATTTGACCGACTCAGTAAATTCCATGGCCGGTAACTTGACCGGTCAGGTGCGGAACATTGCGGATGTAACCACAGCGGTGGCCAACGGCGACCTCTCCAAGAAAATCACCGTGGACGTAAAAGGTGAGATTCTCGAACTGAAAAACACCATTAACATCATGGTGGATCAGCTCAACTCCTTCGCATCGGAAGTAACCCGTGTGGCGAGGGAAGTAGGTACCGAAGGTAAGCTTGGTGGCCAAGCGCAGGTAAAAGGTGTGGGCGGAACCTGGAAAGACCTAACCGATAACGTGAACTTCATGGCCTCGAACCTAACCGGTCAGGTGCGGAACATTGCGGACGTAACGACTGCGGTGGCGAAGGGCGATTTGTCCAGAAAGATTACGGCAGATGCGAAAGGCGAAATTCTCGAATTGAAAGACACCATCAACGTGATGGTGGATCAGCTTTCCTCGTTCGCATCCGAAGTAACGCGGGTGGCGCGGGAAGTAGGTACTGAAGGTAAGCTGGGTGGTCAGGCAAACGTATCGGGTGTGGCGGGTACATGGAAAGACTTGACCGACTCGGTGAATTCCATGGCCGGCAACCTCACATCGCAAGTGCGGAACATTGCTGATGTAACTACGGCGGTAGCGAACGGCGACTTATCGAAGAAAATCTCAGCAGATGCGAAAGGCGAAATTCTCCAGCTAAAAGACACCATCAATACCATGGTGGACCAGTTGCGGTCGTTTGCATCGGAAGTAACGCGGGTGGCGAGAGAGGTAGGTACTGAAGGTCGTCTCGGTGGACAGGCAAACGTTCCCGGCGCATCAGGTACTTGGAAAGACCTTACCGATAACGTGAACTTCATGGCATCCAACTTGACCGGTCAGGTGCGTAACATCGCGGCGGTAACGACAGCGGTGGCACGTGGGGACTTATCCAAGAAAATCACGGTGGACGTAAAAGGTGAAATTCTTGAACTGAAAAACACCATCAACGTGATGGTGGATCAGTTGTCCTCGTTCGCATCGGAAGTAACCCGTGTGGCGAGGGAAGTGGGTACCGAAGGTAAGCTCGGCGGACAGGCCCAAGTAGCCGGCGCGGCGGGAACCTGGAAGGACTTAACGGATAACGTGAACTTCATGGCGGCAAACTTGACCGCGCAGGTGCGTGGTATCGCCGGGGTGGTAACCGCCGTGGCAAACGGCGACTTGAAGAAAAAATTAACCGTGGCGGCGCAAGGCGAAATTGCGGCACTGGCCAACACCATTAACGAAATGACTGACACCCTTGCGGTATTTGCGGACCAAGCCACAACCGTGGCGCGGGAAGTGGGGGTGGAAGGTAAGCTCGGTGGACAAGCCAGCGTACCGGGTGCCGCCGGTACCTGGAAAGATTTGACTGAAAACGTAAACCAGCTCGCGGCTAACTTATCTACTCAGGTACGTGCGATTGCAGAAGTGGCAACGGCGGTAACCCGCGGTGACTTGTCGCGGTCGATTCAGGTAGAGGCGCGCGGCGAAGTATCGGATCTGAAAGACAACATCAACGAGATGATCCGCAACCTCAAAGAAACCACCCAGAAAAACGCCCAGCAAGACTGGCTCAAAACCAACCTTGCGCGTTTCACCCGTTTGCTACAAGGCCAACGCGATTTGGAAGCAGTGACCTCGCTGATTCTGTCAGAACTTGCGCCGCTAGTTTCAGCCCATCACGGCGTCTTCTACATGATGGACGACGCGCGCAACAAAGAATCGCGTCTGCGTATGATCGCCGCTTATGGCTACAGATCCAGCCGCAAACTTCCAACGTCATTCTTGCCCGGCGAAGGTTTGGTGGGGCAGTGCGCGGTAGAGAAGCAACGTATTTGGCTAACCGATGTTCCAAGGGATTACATTCAGGTTTCTTCCGGTTTAGGTTCGGCAACGCCAACCAATATTGTTGTGTTGCCAATCTTGTTTGAGCAGGAAGTAAAAGCGGTTATTGAGATCGCATCCTTAGATCGTTTTACCGAAACTCACTTGTCGTTCCTCGACCAATTAATGGAATCCATCGGTGCGGTTTTGAATACCATCGAAGCCAACAGCCGTACGGAAAGTTTGTTGACGCAATCGCAATCGCTCGCGCAAGAACTGCAACAAACCAACCAGGAACTCGCCGAAAAAGCGCGCTTGTTGTCCGATCAAAACATCGAGGTGGAGCGCAAAAATACCGAAGTGGAACAGGCAAAACTCGCGCTCGAAGAAAAGGCGAGTCAGCTCGCGCTTTCCTCAAAATACAAGTCAGAATTTTTGGCGAACATGTCGCACGAATTGCGCACACCGTTAAATAGTTTGCTTATTCTTGCACAGCAATTGGGTGATAACCCGAACGGAAACCTTTCCGATAAACAGGTGGAATTCGCTAAAACTATTCACGGTTCCGGTAGCGATTTGTTAACGCTGATTAACGACATTCTCGACTTGTCCAAAATCGAATCGGGTACGGTTACGCTCGAAGTCAGCGAGTATCGTTTCCAAACTATTCGCAGTTACGTGGAGCGTACTTTCCGCCACATGGCCGAGGCAAAACAGCTTGGGTTCTCTATCGAGTTGGAAAACTCTTTGCCAGCGGCCATGATGACCGACACCACGCGTCTGCAACAAATTCTTAAAAACCTTTTATCGAATGCCTTCAAATTTACGTCGCGCGGTCAGGTAACCTTGCGTATCAGTCTAATGAGCAAAGGTTGGACAGTAGACCACCCGACTTTGTCTCAAGCTGACGGTGTACTTGCCTTCGCGGTAACCGATTCCGGTGTGGGTATTCCTGGCGATAAATTGCAACTTATTTTCGAAGCCTTCCAACAGGCAGACGGAAGTACGGCGCGTCGTTACGGTGGAACGGGCCTTGGTTTGTCTATTAGCCGTGAATTGGCTCGCTTGCTTGGGGGTGAAATCCGTGTGGAAAGTGAAGTGGATAAGGGCAGTACCTTTACTCTGTTCCTACCTTATCACCGTGCCACAGGCGTTACGGATGTTAACGAAGTATTCCCTGATGCTAATAACCTCCACATGTTACCTCCATCGCACAATGTTATTTATGCACCGAGCCCAACCCAGGGTAAAGAGCTGCCGCTGACATTGTCAACCGCTGATGAATCTGTCACCCACCTCAATTTGGATGACAGGGGAATGACCGCGGAAGGTGACCCCGCGATTTTAATTGTTGATGACGATCAGGAACGCGCAAAACTTTTATTAGATGCAGCGCGTGAGCAAAACTTTAAAGGCATAGTTACCGCAACGGGTGATTCAGTGTTGTCGCTCGCGCGCGAATATTTACCTTCGGCAATCATGTTGAAACTGCAGCTAGGCGATATAGATGGATACGTAATTTTGGATCGTTTAAAACGCGATCCTACAACCCGGCATATACCGGTGCATGTGATTTCCAATTTACCTGCAGACGATATAGATGCACAAACTGAAGAGCGCGAGCGCTGTCTTAGTCTCGGTGCAATATCTCACTTGACTGCGCCACTGAGTGCCGAGCGTTTGCAAAATGAATTTTTGCGAATTCAGCGCTACCTCGTGCGCGGTAAGCGTAATCTACTGGTCGTGGAAGATGACCCCATTCAACGCGAAGGGATAATCGAGTTGATAGGCTCAGAAGACGTTCAAATTTCTGCTGCCAGCAGCGGAAAGGAAGCGCTCGAAGCCATGGCGAACACACAATTTGATTGCGTAGTACTGGATCTTACATTGCCAGATATGAATGGCTTCCAGGTATTGGATGTCATGAGCAAAGATGAAAAATTACGTAATTTGCCAGTCGTGGTTTACACCGCAAAAGATCTCAGTCGCAGCGAAATTACCAAGCTCAAACGTATTGGCAAAACTGTGGTCGTCAAAGATGCTCGCTCTCCGGAACGGTTGCTGAATGAAACTTCTTTATTCTTGCATCGTCCGCACGCCAGCATGCCGGAACAACAGCGTCGCATGATCGATGCGGTTCAAGAAGCCGATGGTGGTTTGTCGGGCCGTAGCGTTTTAATTGTGGACGATGATTTGCGAAATATTTTTGCGTTGAGTTCGGTGCTTGAACGTCAAAATATGAAAGTGACTTTTGCTGAAAATGGTCGCGACGGAATTCAAATGTTAGAGCGTGATCCTTCAATTGAAATTGTATTGATGGACATCATGATGCCGGAGATGGATGGCTACGACACCATGCGTGCGATTCGCAAAATTCCGCGCTTTAAATCGCTACCCATTATTACGCTCACAGCCAAAGCGATGAAAGGAGATAGAGATAAATGTATTGAGGCCGGTGCATCGGATTACATCACCAAGCCGGTGGATGTTGCGCAGTTGTTGTCGTTAATGCGTGTATGGCTTCACTAACTTGTCTGTCGGTTGAGGCGAGCTGATGGAAGTTTCTAACGCACTTGAAGACCTGGAAATCACCTTGCTGCTGGAAGCTATCTACCAGCGTTTTGGCGATGATTTCCGCGGCTACCAGAAAAATGCTATCAGGCGTAAGCTGCATAGTTTTATGCTGGCGCACGATCTTGCAACCGTGTCGTGCGTGCAAGATCGCGTGCTGCATCACCCTTCTTACATAGACGCACTTTTGTGTGCGTTTGATGCGCATCCCGCAGGACTTTTCGATCACCCAAAACATATGAAAGAACTGCGTCGCGCGCTCATTCCCTGGCTGCGTTCCTGCCCCGCGCCCAAGGTATGGATTGCGGAATGTGCATCTTCGGAAGATGTTTTTGCAACTGCGATAATGTTGATGGAAGAAGGCGTTTATCATAAGACCAAAATTTTCGCGACGGGCGCAAACGCAACGCTCTTGAGCGAAGCGCGCGAGGCTAAATTTTCGTTAGAAAAATTAGCGCAATATGAAGAAAATTATGTACGCGCAGGTGGCACAGAAACACTTTCTGATTATTACCGTGAGCACAACGACGTCGCCGTATTTCGTGACGAATTATCGCGTAACATTACCTGGGCTCAATATAATCTCGGTACAGATGCATCCTTCAATGAATTTGAATTAATTGTTTGTCGCGGTGGTTTAAATGAATATGCGTCACGCTTGCGTCGTCGCGTTTTGCAATTGTTTTATGACAGCCTGCCTACCTTCGGTTTGTTGAGTATCGTCGGCACAAATTACGCAGAAGTCGCACCTTTTGTTTCCAAATATAATGTCACCTCACCTGAACATGGTTTATATCGCAGAACTCGTTAACAATTAACGAGCGTTAAATCCTGAGTAAAGAATTAAAATTGAAGTTTAAGTTTAAAACAAAATAAAACTAAAAGAGCGCGAATTTAAGGAAAGTTGGATGTCAGAGTTAAAAAATAATACGCCTTTCGCGGCTAACTATATAGTTCTGCCGAATGCGCAAGGAATAGACACGATTTATGTAAATGTTAAAGCATCTTTTAATTTAGGAAAAAGTTGGACGTTATGCGACGAGCAAACCCAACCATTTTTTGAAGATGTTTACTGGGGCGAACCAGGTTTTTCAAGCATCAAATTTCCGACCTCTGCTCATCAAGGCAAACCAACTACAGATATAGGTTTGCTGGCTACTGCATGTGCGCCCGATTATAAATCTGTGCGCCACCTTGATGTAAGTGCACGAATCGGCGGCAATCAAAAAACCTTACGTGTTTTTGGCGACCGCGTTTGGGATCGCGGGCGTATTAGCAGTGCAACTGAATTTGTTCAAATGCCCATAGGGTATGAAAATGCATTTGGCGGACAATATTGGGAAAATAATCAGCTGCTCGCGATAGAATCCCGAAATCCATTAGGTAAAGGATTTAAAGGGATGCGTCCTGAAGAAAAAATGGATGGACAAATGCTCCCCAATATTGAAGATCACGCGCAATTAATTAGTAATGTCAATGATTCACCTGCTCCAGCAGGATTTGGTTTTATCGCGCCAAACTGGCATCCGCGATTTTTATACGCAGGAACTTACGATGAGCAATGGAAACAAAACCGCGCTCCTTATTTACCGTTAGATTATCAACCCCGATTCCAAAACTCTGCACATCCGGATCTTATAAGTAGCGGTTATTTGACAGGCGGGGAAGCTGTCAACCTGACTAACATGCATCCGGGCGGTCCAATAGAATTCATAATTCCGCAAATTGTATTAAGCGGTAAAATTCAATTTCACGGGCAAATTTCTCAATCATTGCAATTCGTAATGGAAACACTTGTCATTGATGTCGATAATGAGCGGCTAACGTTGGATTGGAAAACATCATGTCAGTGTAATAATTCTTTGCCTCTGCTTCGTTCAATCACAATTCAACTTGTACGCTAAAATTGGTTAAGTTAAGTAGCTCGTGATCCTTCGGAAAAATGTAAGACGATTTGTATGCTCACTCTTGATAAAACAAAAATATTCGGACATCTCATTGAAAAACATGTTAATGAAGCTGCATTCCTTTGGCTACTCCGCTCGCAAGCTGTGGTGCAACCGCACCATGGTCCTACCTACATTCGCAAATTGGAACAGCGAATTAACAATCATTTGACCGGCCTATCCTTGAATCCGGAAGCCGCGTGGGAGTTTGCGGTGGAGGCGGCAAATTTCAATGAGAGCGGTGAAGTTTTTGTGTTGGCAATGCTTGCGTTGATGAGTGGCAACAATGAAAAAATAAATAGTGCGATTGAATTTGCTTCTCATGATAAAGAAACATTCAAAGGCCTGGTTTCTGCGCTGGGATGGGCGCCAGACGCTTATGTAAACGTAATGCTCAGGCAATGGATAGAAAGCAATGATGTTTTACACAAACATTTAGCTGTAGTTGCTTGCAGTGTGAGGCGAATGGATCCGCAATTATTTTTAAACCATTTATTTAATGACTCACAACATGTGAAAAATATTCCACTGATGTGTCGCATGTTGCGATTGGTTGGCGAGTTAAAACGGCATGACCTTTTGCATGAATTAAAAAAAGCACAAAGGCATAACCATAAAGATGTTGTATTTTGGGCGCATTGGTCTGCATTGATGCTGGGAGATCAATCTTCACTGTCAGGTTTGGAAACCTATGTTATGGCGCCCGGGCCATTTCAATCGCGCGCAATTTCGGTGGTATTCCGCTGCTTAGCTCAAAGTCAGTCATGGGAATGGATTAATAAACTTATTAAACAGCCAGGGCAGATGGCTAATACGATAATAGCGCTATCTGTACTGGGTGATCCTCATGGAATTAATTGGTTGCTAGCGCGTATGGAAGAACCTGTTCACGCAAAAATTTCCGGTTATGCGTTCAATATGATTACCGGAGTTGATTTGGCGGAAAAAAAGCTTGTGCTTACGCAAGCACCAACTGACGATGACATCGAAGAAGATGAAATTCCAGTGATTACTGGTTATGAAAATTTACCGGCTCCCGACGCAAAAAAAGTCAGTGAATACTGGCAACAAATACGACACGCGTTTGTTTCTGGACAACGTTATTTTTTGGGGAAATCCATTAATAAAAATAATGTAGAACAGGTGATGAACCAAGGTGCTCAAGGCCAGCGTTTAGCCGCTGCACTGGAGTATGCGTTACTGGATGGCACTCATGCTTATCCTAATCTGAAATCTGCGTTGCGTTTTACGGGTAATAAATGAAAGAAGTCTACCTGTGTGGTTTGAGTATGTTAACCCCGCTCGGAGCCGATGCTCGTGCTGTAAAAGCAGCTATCGATTCGGGCATGAGTAGCTATCAGGAATGCGATGTGTTGGGGGCGGATGAGCCTTCCATAAAATTTTCCCCAGTACCGGATGGTGCGTTAAAAATTCGCCTCCCTAATTCACTTCCAGGATTAAGTGTTCCGCAAATTCGTTTGCTTCAGATTGCCAGCTTCGCGCTCGCTGATATCGCGACTCAATTACCCGCGCAACACTTACCACTTTTTCTCGCTGGCCCAGAACCTTATTACCAACAAATAGGCGTCAATCAAAAATTTATTCAAAATTTAGTTATTGCATCTGGCGTAAATATTGATCACGCCAACAGTCGTTACATTGCAACCGGTCGCTCAGGGGTTATAGAGGCGATCGCCACGGCGTTTAAATATTTTCAATCGACCGGAGCGCACTACGCACTTGTCGGTGGAATTGACAGCTTTTATGACATTCGCACTATTGGAATTCTAGAAGAGCGCAAGCGCTTGCTGGGTAGCAATAGTGTCGATGGGTTTGTACCAGGAGAGGGCGCCGGATTTCTGTTATTAGCGTCGCCCTTCGCTCCCGAATCAATACGACAAAATAGCTCGCTGAAGTTACATCAACCCGTATTAGTTCGTGAGCCAGGACATTTGTTAGAAAGCGCGCCTTATACAGCAGAGGCGTTGAGCACTGCGTGTAAAAATGCAATTTCGGGAGCTGTGTCGCGCGTTGGAGTTTTATACTCCTCCGAAAATGGCGAAATGCACTACACAAAAGAACTCTCCATCGCCACAATACGCAACCAACATAACTTGCTACCAACGCGACAAATTTATCGGCCCGCCGAATGTTTCGGCGATTTAGGCGCAGCTTTTGGTGCCGTCGCAATTGGCTTGGCGAGCGTTGATATAAAAAAATCTGGCGGCGCCACAACTTTGATTTGCGCATCATCAGATGGCGGGCCTCGCGGCGCCATTTGTGTATCCGCCATATAAATTTAATGGACTAGAGGAGCTTCTATGTCACGTACTGTTTTTGCAAATAGCCGTAACTTCAGCCATAAAGGCAGCGGTGATAAATCTGTTTGCAGCGCACCTGATGTTTGTAAAACCCCAATGGGCCCAGCTACACCGCCAATTCCTTATCCCGTGATAAGCCAGGCAGCTACGCTTTCACAAGCAACGAGCAGCGTGGTTATCGATGGAAATCCAACGGCGATTGCAAGCTCGATCCACACCCAGTGTAGCGGCGACCAGGCTGGTGTAGCCACGGGAATTATATCCAGCACTGTGGCTAACAAAACGGAGTTTGTAAGCTACTCGTTTGATGTCAAGGCAGAAGGAGAGGGCATAGTTCGTCACATGGATCTGACGACCATGAACAGTAAAAATACGCTCGGTACAAATTTGGGCGCTCCTACTGCTCCTACAAATATTAAAACTGACGAAGCGAAAGAAGATCCCATCTACACGCTGCGTTTTGAATTCGTTGATGAGTTGGGCCAGCAAATTAAAGGCCTTGAATACAAAGCTGTCCCCGCTGGTAAAAAAGAAGATCTTCATATCGCTGATGCAAAAACAAATGTTTATGGCAAGACACACATAGTGTCCACCGAACAGAATGAAAGCGTGGACTGTTACCTAATTTGGGAAAAATTTGATCCCACAGCTGATACCCACTAAGGAAAGAAAATGAATGAACCAAAACCGGTCAATGCGGTAAATGATACACCCAATAAAACCCACACAATTACCATAGGTTGCAACGAACTCTGGACCCAGGCGCAGCAATTTTCTTACGTTCGCCTGTCAGATAAAAAAGGCGATGAATACAAACTCATCGGCTTATACGCAGCGCGCGCACGCCGTATTTCCGCAACCTACGCACGCTTCTACCTCGAGACCGAGCAGGGTGGAGATACGAGTAAATTGGGCCGTTATTACTGGATGGCCCTTGGTGCATTTGCAAGTAAAACAGTGGCGTGTTTGTTAGATAAATTTCAAGTTCAAAGTGGTTACGCAGTAGGAGCACTAACATTTAATATATTGAGCTTACGCAATATTGCCAATGGCTTGGGCCAAGGTAACTTATGGTTATTCGGCGATATAGCTCCTGCGCACTGGTTTTACAGTAAATACCCAGATCATTTTTTTAACGGTATGGATTGCATCCATAAACGGCACTGCGACAAATTGGTTGAACCGGTTAAAAGCAAAGTTAAAGCATTGCCTTGGGCCGATAAATCGCTTGGGAAAATAAAAAATTTTCAAGCGTCATCGTATTTGATTAAAGGTTTTGAGTTCGTCGTTAAAATTGAAAATATGGCGCCCTCTGAAAGACGTAGATCTGCTCAGTTTGATCATCTACTTGCTATCGCGAATCACGAACAAGGAGAGGTATTGCAGCCACTTATCTATGAAGACCCTGAGTTCAATAGATGGACTGCCAGAGAGCGTTGGTGGCTAATTCACTGGGCTGCGCCTACCTACGAGCTTGTTTTTACACACGAGTGCACAACACGCGATCCTGAACTTAAATCTGTAGCACCTGATGATTTAATAGTGGAAGATTTTAAAAGTCGTATGGGATGGATTGTAAAAGCTGCTGGAAAATTCCATAAATTAATGAATACAAAAAATGCGCACATGATGGCAGAGTTGAACACTATGGCCAGGTGGGTTAACTCACCAGATGCATTTCTGGTTTATTAATATGAAAAAACTAATCGTAGCTTTCCTATTTTTTTTAACTAGTTGTGGAAATCAAAGTGGAGAACAAAATATGAACCCAATGACAATAAAAATTAAAGTTGGAGAATTGGGTGCACAATTTTTGCAGCGTAATAATTTGCCCGCAAAAGGCCATATAGATAAGCAGCCAGCGGGGTTAAACTTTTATGAACACGATTGGAGCACTAAAGTGCCTGGCGTTGTGAAGGTTGAACATGGTACCCATAGCTTTGAAATTCCCTTTGCGCTTGGCGTCGTAGGAACAGAGGATGCTGATAAAATAAGTGATGGCATCGCCGATTTCAGTATTAGAGCGGGCATTTCACCCGCAGATACGATAATGCACGACGAAGCTAGAAAAGAATTTGTCACCGTACTTCAAAATTTAATTAGGTCAGGTTGGAAGCCTTTCATTGCCTATGAAGACCCGCGATTATCCGGTGAGCAGGCATACAGATACTACGAAGAAGATAATTATTACGCGGTCCCTATAAATTACAGTCCAACATTGGAACAATGGATGCGGATTTCAACGGCACGTTGGTATTTGTATGCAGATGGTGTTTTTCTAGAAATAAATTTTCAGCGCGATTCCTCAAAAATGAACCCAAATCAGCCTGGAGCCTATCTATTTAGTTTTAATTTACAAAGCAAAGAAGAAAAAGCCAAAGCTCAATTCGAAGGCGACGACCGCGACCATTGGCAAGACCTTTGGGTAGATAAAATTAAATCACTTAAAAAGCAGCGATACGAAAAGGAACAACAATTAGTTAAACGAGGCTACACAATTTTCACTGATTACGAAGAACCAAAAATTCATTCGGCCGATCCCGTGGAGCCCTAAGGTTTTATGGATAGCATAGTTCCAAGTATTTTTCTGCTTATCTTTTTTCTATTACCTATTGTCTTGGCGATGAAACTTTATGGGTGGAAGGATATTACTGCCTTTTTAATCGCCATATTTTTTGTCCCCACGGCGTTTTTCGCCGTGGTAGGTTTAGCTGGCTTGATATTCAAGGGAACATCTTTTGACGCTGAGGGTTTGTTTGCAATAGGTTTTGTTTTTGGGCTTGTTGGCATACCCATTTATTTTTTCATCATCATTCCTATCTATTTTCTGTTAAAAAAATTTAGTACACCTTTGTATATTACTTTTCCTGCAAGTGTTACCGCTGTAATGTTGCTGTCGTATGTGTGTTTGTCAGCGCGTGAAATTATCTATATGGCCATTCCTGTAATTGCAGCCTGCAGCATTGTGCATTCTCTTCTAATCATGTGGTTGATCAAAAAGATTAATACAATTTTTCCGGAACGAGTGTTTACAACTTCTGCATAGATTATGTCTCTTAAAATGAGTTCCCAGGGGCTCATCCCCAATGGAACCTTGTCCTACCTGAAGTAAGTTGGTGGATCCTTGGTGACATTTACCGATTCAATAGATACGTGACCCTCCATAAAAACTTTATTCCGAACTTTTCCAATTTCCCGAGCCCTAAGTTTTGTCTGACAATTTTTTAGGAGCAAGTTATGGCTGGCGGTTGGTCGCGCGATGGTGCGGTGCAAGATCAAATTGATGCGAGCGTAGAAGACGCAATTAACTTGGCGCGCAGTCGTTTGCCCAGTGGTGCGAGTTTGACGCATTGCGAAGAATGCGATGCGAAAATTCCGGAGGCGCGACGGGCAGCGGTTCCTGGTGTTCGCTTATGTGTAAAGTGTCAGGAGGAACATGATAAGGAAGAGACCGTTTATACGACGATTAATCGACGTGGAAGCAAGGATAGTCAACTGAGATAAAAAATATGAATGTCGCGATTTTCTCTAAGGCTATGCGAACGGAATGCTATTGACCATAATACTTGAGTTTAAACGTATGGGTTTTCCCAATTTAACAATCGCGTAGCTTCTCCGCAGGGTTGGCGTCTGTTAACCTAAACGCCTTAATAACTATATAAACAAAAGAGGTGTTGCAGAATGATCTTAAATAAATTGTTGTCCCTTAAAAATGCAAAAAATAACGTTTGCGTAGCGTTAATTTTTGTAATGTCTTTGGTAGTGACGAGCTGTAGCAAAGAGCCGGAACCAACTCCGGAAGCGGCACGACCACCAGCTGAAACACCTGCGGACTTAAAGTCGTATGAGAAAAATGGCTTGGCCATGAAGTATCCCGCGAATTGGGAATTTCTTTACGATAATGAACCAGACCTTTACGCTTTTCGTGGGGTTGGTTTCCAAATATCTGAATTCTCTAACGTAAGGCTTTTGATCGATCCAAGCCAATCATTGAAGCTTCCCGCATTAGCGGACCGCTTTGAGAAAGAGCTACAACTCAAGTCAAATAATATCGCGAGCGACTATACGCGAGCGCCTACAAAGTTCGGCCAATATAAAGCTGAAAAACTTTCGTGGGTTGATAAAGCCGTCGGTTCAACCAAGTTTGAACTCACTATTGTTACTGTTTCTGAAGCTCCGGTAGCAATATATGCAGTGACTCATCTCAGCGAAGCGGATATCGCAAAAGAAACCAAATACATAGACTTTTTTGTGCAAAGTATTTCTTATAAAAATACCGGTGTCGCTACCAATCAAGACAAATAATTTTTTATGATGAAAAGGGATTTTCCGTTTTACACTAAATAATTTTTAATCAAAAAATCCAGGAGTTTCCTATGTTGGACAAAATGAAAGACCTAGGTTCTCAAGCCGCTAACAAGGCTACCGATGCAATCGGTGGGTTATCTTCCACGATTAAAGATGGAATGGGATCGTTTTCTAATGCGGCAAGTTCCATGACTGAATCGCTCAACGAAAAAGCGGTTCGTGCATCAGCGGGACAGGTTTATCGAATTCTGGAAATTGCGATAGAAGAGCTGAAAGATCGGCCTTTATCCGATAGGCCTATATCACTTACCGCTGTTGTTAATATCGGTATAGCCGCACTGGAAATGCAGGTTCACTTAGAGCCAAGAGTAGGACCAGAAGCCACAGCAAACGGTAAAAATGAAGTTATTGTTGTGGATCTCGATTCAACGGAACCTGAAAAATAATCAGATATTAAAAAATATGTTTTTAAATTAGCTTTGAATTTAATAACTATTTTTTTTGCGGCCAGGTTGCTTTCACGGTAAACCAATACTCTGGTTTTAAACCAATTACTCTGTAAATTCCTTCGGGTAAATCGCGTTTAATGTAGTTCAGGCAGCGACGTACCCTCGTATGCATAATGGCCCCTTGAACGTATTGCTGCATGAGACGTGCGGCTTGTTCAGGATCCACATTTTCTTCCAAATAATTTTCGTTTTTCAAAGTTCGCATAAGGGCCAAATTATATTTGCCGCTACGCTCTGTCATCGTTTGAAGAGACTGGGTGACTAGCGTATCGACACAGCCGGTTTGCGTGCCTGCACTGAAAAAAGCGCAACCGGGAATGTTCGTTGCGTCCTCGCCGATCTTGTTGATAAAAATAAACTCTATCCAGTTTTCAAGTTGTTCAAGCGGCGCATGCACAGGGGACAAAATTGCGTCCAGGTCTTGCCTGATAGTCTCCCAATAGTGATCAGAGGCCTCGCAAAACAGCTCCGCTTTTGATTCAAAGTGGTGATAAAAGCTGCCCTTGGTAACGCCCGCCTGTTTGCAGATTTCATTTACACCTACGGAGTTGTAGCTGCTCTGCCAAATCAGGTCGAGAGCGGTTTCAAGCAGCAAAGTACGGGTATCCAGCGCGTTCATATGTTTTCTTCTCAACAATTGATGGAGTCAGTATAGATACCGAACGGTATGTTTTTCAACCCGTATTTTAAAATACATACCGGGGAGCAGGATTTTATAAATTAAGTACAAATGTCATAAATCGCTACAAAACCCTTGTACATAAAGGCTTTAGGCTATTCTAGCGCAAATCAAAATACACGTCTTCCTGAGTTTACGGCGAAAATCCGATTGACCAGCATACCTACCGGTATGTATAGTTTTTCAAAACGATGCCTACGCGGCGTCTCAAAGACTCGCAATCGTTGATTTACCATTGAGCATCAGGAGATCGCCATGAACTTTACCTATACCAACCTCGCTGTTCGTAAATCTTTCCAGCTCACCCTGGTCGCCATACTGAGTGGTATCGCTGGTTTTTATTACGTTACTACCGCTAACGCCGCTGCGCCTGCTGCTACAGCTCCAGCGCCAAAGGTCGATGTGGTGGTGGTTCAGCCGCAAGAAATTCGTAGCTGGGCAAATTTTTCCGGTCGGTTATCACCGGTTGAGAGCGCCGCTATCAAACCTTTGGTTAGTGGCACTATTCAGCAAGTGCTTTTTAAGGATGGTCAGCAAGTTAAAAAAGGTCAGCCTCTATTCGTGATAGATCCTCGTCCGCACCAAGCGTCTGTTCAGCGTGCTCAAGCACAATTAGCTACTGCCCAATCCCGCGCAAAATTAGCGCACGATGAATTGAAACGCGCGCAACAATTGATAACCGCAAAACTCGTATCGCAGAGCATTTATGAATCTGCGTTAAGCGCTGATCAAGTGGCGCAAGCGGCTGTACAGGAAACGGAAGCTGCCTTGAGTCAGGCAAAATTAAATTTGGAGTATGCTCACATAAGCGCACCCATTAATGGGCGCATCAGTCGTGCGGAATTAACGGTGGGTAATGTTGTTGAAGCAGGGCCGAACGCGCCGCAGCTTGCGCAAATTGTTGCGAACGACAAACTCTATGCAGAATTTAATGTAGATGAATCTACTTATATCCAATTTGTCCGCAACAATAAAAATGCCGAGCAAATGCCGGTTGAATTAACCTTATCGAGTGAAGCTGCAGCGCCTTCGGGTGTTGCGTATAAAGGTTACATCACCTCTTTTGATAATCGCCTCGATACCACTAGCGGAACCATTCGTGCGCGCGCGGTGTTTGACAACAACGATGGAGCCTTAACAGCGGGAATGTTTGCTAATGTTCGTTTGGGTTCCGCAGAAAAAACATCCGCATTATTAGTGCCTGAGCGCGCCATAGGAACTAATCAAAGTAAAAAATTCGTGTTAGTGGTCGATGAAAAAAATGTTGCTAACTATCAGGAAATTACCTTAGGCAATCATTACGAAGGTCAACGTGTAATTCTTTCTGGGATAACCGCGGGCAGCAAAATTATTGTGAATGGTTTGTCTCACGTTCGACCTAACACAGTGGTAGATCCGTCGGTTGAAAAAACACCTGCTCAGGTCGCTTCAAATCCTTAAACCCTAATATCTTTTAACATTATTTTAATGGCTGGTGATTCTTCACCAGCGCAGGATCCTCGCATCCTGAAAAAAGTTTCATCAATACAAAAGCCATCTACATTAATAGGCCATCTACAGGAAGGCGCATCATGAACATATCCAAATTTTTTGTGGATCGTCCAATTTTCGCCGGCGTAATTTCGCTATTGATTTTTATTGCCGGTTTTCTCTCCATGTTTCAATTGCCAATTTCGGAATATCCCGAAGTATCACCGCCGTCTGTGGTAGTGAATGCGTCCTATCCCGGTGCTAATCCGAAAGTGATTGCAGAAACTTTGGCAACACCGTTAGAAGAACAGTTGAGCGGAACTGAAAATATGTTGTACATGTTTTCGCAGGCAACTACCGACGGACGCCTAACCTTAACTGTCACTTTTAAAATTGGTACCAATGCCGATTTGGCGCAACAAATGGTGCAGAACCGCGTATCCCAAGCTCTACCAAGATTACCGGATGTAACGCGTCAGGCGGGTGTGACCGTGGTGAAAAGCTCACCGGATTTAACCATGGTTGTGCATTTGGTTTCGCCGGATAAAAGTTACGATGAATTATATTTGCGTAACTACGCCTTAATGAATGTGAAGGACGAGCTCGCTAAAGTTCCTGGCGTGGGTGTGGTGCGTTTGTTTGGCTCGGGCGATTACGCAATGCGTATTTGGTTGAACCCTGAAAAAATTGCAGAAAAAAATCTGAGTGCAAGCGAAGTGATCGCTGCTATTCGTGAACAAAATGTTCAGGTAGCTGCAGGTATTATTGGTGGCGCTCCGGTCTCCAATATGGTCGATGTACAGTTACCGGTAAATGCTAAAGGTCGTTTGGATAACCCCGAAGAATTTGGTGAGATTATAGTGCGTGCTGGTTCAACCGGCGAAGTCACACGCTTGAAGGATGTTGCTCGCGTTGAGATGGGTGCCGCAGAGTTCAGTTTAAATTCCATGCTGAACAATCAAAATGCAGTTGCGATCCCTATCTTTCAATCGCCAGGTGCAAATGCCATAGAAATTTCAAATGGTGTGCGCGCAACCATGACAGAATTGAAGAAACGTTTTCCACAAGGTGTTGACTATCACGTAGTTTATGACCCAACTATCTTCGTAAAAAGTTCGATTAAAGCCGTTATAAAAACGTTGCTTGAAGCGCTCGCGCTGGTCGTTGTGGTTGTCATCTTATTTTTGCAAACCTGGCGCGCATCTATTATTCCACTGCTTGCGGTACCGGTTTCCATTGTGGGTACCTTTTCGTTGATGTGGGCATTCGGTTTTTCTATCAATACTTTATCGCTATTTGGATTGGTTTTGTCGATCGGTATTGTGGTTGACGACGCTATAGTTGTGGTAGAAAACGTAGAACGAAATATTCATGAAGGCCTGTCACCCGTTGCGGCAACTTATAAAGCAATGCAAGAAGTGAGTGGGCCCATCATCGCTATCTCATTAACCTTAATCGCGGTATTTGTTCCTATCGCATTTGTAAGCGGTTTGACCGGGCAGTTCTACAAACAATTTGCATTGACCATTGCAATTTCTACCGTCATTTCAGCGATCAACTCGTTAACTTTAAGCCCCGCGCTTGCAGCGCTGTTATTAAAAGGTCGCGATGAACCTAAAGATGCTTTAACACGTGGCATGGATAAAATATTTGGCCGCTTCTTCGGTTGGTTTAACCGCACCTTTGCACGTGCATCTGGAAATTACTCAACAAAGGTTGGAAAAATATTAGGCCGCAAAACGATTGCTGTAGGTGTGTACGCAATGTTGTTAGGAATTACGGCTGTGGGCTTTAGTATTATTCCGAAAGGTTTCGTTCCCGCGCAGGACAAACAATATCTTATCGCCTTCGCGCAATTACCCGATGGTGCGACACTTGAGCGCACTCAAAAAGTTATTCGTGAAATGGGTGCGATTGGTTTAGCGGAAGCTGGTGTGGAAAGTGCCGTGCAATTTCCTGGGTTGAGTATTAATGGTTTCACTAATAGCTCAAGCGCAGGCATTGTATTTTTGACCTTAAAACCGTTTGAAGAGCGCAAAGGAAAAGAACTTTCTGCTGCTGCAATTTCACAAAAGTTGCAAGCCAAATTTGCAGGTGTTGAAGAGGCGTTTATCGCGGTATTTCCACCACCACCGGTTCGCGGTTTGGGAACTACGGGTGGTTTTAAATTGCAAATTGAAGATCGTGCCGGCTTGGGTTATGAAGCGCTTGCAGATGTATTGAAGCAGGTGCAAGAAAAGGCCGCAAAACGCCCTGAACTTGCCAGCGTATTTTCAAACTACAAAATTAATGTACCGCAACTTTATGCCGATGTTGACCGTACCAAGGCCAAGCAATTAGGGCTGAATGTAAAAGAAATTTTTGACACCATGCAAATCTACTTAGGGTCCTTATATGTAAATGATTTCAATCAGTTTGGTCGTACCTATCAAGTTATTGCGCAGGCGGATTCCGCATATAGAAGCACGTCTGCCAGTGCGCTTAATTTGAAAGTGCGTAATAACCAGGGCGATATGGTGCCTCTCGGTGCGGTCTTAACCATGAAAGAAAGTTATGGTCCCGAAAGCGCCGCACATTACAACGGTTACCTCGCGGCAGATTTGAACGGTAATGCAGCGCCTGGGTATTCGAGCGGCCAAGCGCAAGATGCTATAACGCAAATTCTAAATGAAACCTTGCCCACCGGAATTGTATTTGAATGGACTGATTTAACTTATCAGGAAGTTCTGGCCGGCAACACAGCTATTTACATATTGCCATTGTGTTTGTTACTCGTGTTTTTGGTTCTCGCAGCGCAATATGAAAGTTTGGCTCTACCGCTAGTTGTCGTTTCAATAGTGCCGCTTTCAATTCTTTCGGCGCTGTTCGGTGTGTGGATAACTAGAGGCGATAACAATATTTTTACGCAGGTAAGTTTGTTTGTATTGGCGGGGCTTGCAAGTAAAAATGCGATTTTAATTGTAGAATTTGCGCGTGAACTGGAGCAGCGTGGGATGGCAACCTTCCAAGCGGCAATCACTGCTAGTCGCATGCGTTTGCGCCCAATTTTGATGACATCTTTTGCTTTTATTATGGGTGTGTTGCCAATGGTGTTTTCAACCGGCGCTGGTGCAGAAATGCGTAGCGTAATGGGAATTGCGGTGTTTGCAGGTATGTTGGGTGTGACATTTTTTGGGTTATTTTTTACTCCAATGTTTTACGTCTTGTTGCGTAAACTCGAAGGCAAACGCAACTACAAGTTGGATGAGAAAGGCAAGTTTGATGAAAAAGGCAATTCAAATGCGAACGGTTCCTACGAAAATTTGATGTCAGCGAAAGATTTGAAAGAGATGCATTTTTAAATCTGTGTCGTAAAAATTTACAGAAATTCTAACTGTGCTTCGGCGGGAAAACTTCAGAAAGGAAGTTTTCCCGTTTTTTTAGGCACTTGCTTTTGATTGCGATTTGGCAGCACTGCCAATTTCAAATAGCAGTTCAAATTGACGTGCGGGCATAGGTTTACCAAATAAGTAACCTTGGCCTTCATCGCAATTTTCTTGCATTAAATAGCGATTCGCTTCTTCGGTCTCGATTCCTTCCGCAATGGTTTCCAAATCAAAGCTGCGCGCCATATCCAGGATTGCCCGAATCACTGAGGCGTCGCGTCTGGATGAGAGCATCCCCCGCACAAACGTTTGGTCGATTTTAATGCATGTCAGTGGATAGCTTTTTAACAAGCTCAGCGAAGCATACCCGGTTCCGAAATCGTCAAACGCGATACCAACTCCTGCGTCATGCAAACGTTGTAAGACTTCCAACACAATCTCATCGTTATCGAGCACAATATTTTCAGTTACTTCCAGTTCAATTGCTTCGGGCGGCAAACCGTGACGCTCGAGATTTTCCATCACCTCTTTATATAAATCGCCCACACGGAACTGCGCTCCAAGAAGATTAACACCCATACGGAAAGCGGGCGCTCCGTTACGCCGCCAATAAGCAGCTTGTGCGCAGGCCTCGTCTAACACCCAGCTACCGACAGTCGCGGCGAGCGGCCCACCTTCAAGCGCGGATAAGAAGTTGGCGGGCACCAGTAAGCCACGGTCAGGGTGGTGCCAACGAATCAAAGCTTCGGCTCCGGTTAGCGAACCGTCGGTAAGATTAATTTGTGGTTGATAGAAAAGTAGAAATTCGCCTTCGTCAACAGCGCGATGCAGTTCAAGACCATAGAGGCGACGGGCCATAGCTTCCATTCGCAGGGCGGGCAAGAAAAGGCACGCCTGGCTACGACCTGAGCGTTTCGCTTTAAAGAGTGCGAGGTCGGCATTACTGACCAACTCCAGTGCTTCCTGCGCTTGCGTCGGTGCAAGGGCAACACCGCAACTGGCGCCCACTCTTACCATATGGCCATCTACATCAATTGGTTGGGCAATGTGGGCGATCATGGTATTGGCCAACTGCAGGGCAATTTGCGAATCTGTAACATCGACTAATAGCACCGCAAATTCGTCGCCGCCTATGCGAGCTACAACGTCGTAGGATTCTGCCAGCGCCGACAATCTGCGCGCGACCTCCTGCAAAATTCCATCACCTAGCGTATGGCCCAAGGTATCGTTTACGTCTTTGAATCCATCCAGATCAATCATTACGACAGCTGCGGGAGTTGCTTTAATAAGAACTTCCTCAACACTGCGATAAAATTTACCTCTATTGGCGAGACCCGTTAGCGTATCCAGATTCGCTTGTTGACGGAGTTCCTGCTCTTCACGTTCTTTTGCCGACCGATCCCTAAGCACTGCTTCAAATTTCATTTGATTGCCGTCATGCCAGCCAAAAAGTGCAAAACCAAAATGAAATTCAGAACCGCTTTTACGAAGACCGGTCAGCTCGCTTGGAATTGTCAGTTGATCAAGCGATCCTGTGGCTACAGCGCCCTGAATGAGTTGGCGAAAGTCTGACCGTTCAGATTCCACAAGCAGCTGTTCAAACGAAAGGCTCTCCTTATCACTCAACTCATAACCATGGGCACTGGCTGCAGCCTGGTTCCATTCAATAATTTTTCCCTGTTCATCAAACCACACGACCGGAGTAGCTGAATTTCCCGCATATTCTTCAAACTTGGGCCGGCTTCGTTCACTTGAAATTTCAATACGCCTTAGTTCGAGTCGATCAGCGGCCATTTTAGCCAGCTCAGCCAAACGCTTGCAGTCATCCTTTGAAAACTCCGGGTGAGGGCGATCATCTAACACACAAAGTGCTCCCAGTGCCAAACCCTCCGGTGAGAATAGGGGAACCCCCGCATAAAAACGCACGTGACTAGGCCCGGTTACCAAAGGATTATCGTGGAAGCGATCATCTTGAGTTGCATCGGCTACTACCATCACGTCGGTTTGATTAATAGCATGTGCGCAAAAAGAAACATCTCGGCTCATGTCCACTTCACCCACGCCAACGCTTGCAGCAAAAAATACGTGGTCACTGCCAATCATATTGACGGCGGCTACTGGCATATCGAACATACGTGAAGCAATATGCACAACAGGATCGAGGCTTCGAATGGTTTGCTCATCATCCAAACCATAAGCTGTTAATGCTTTTAATCGTTCTGATTCGTTCGCAAAAATTGCGGGGCATTTCATGGCCACCTCCTGTTATCTACTGCAGCCTATTTATTATTAAGACCTGTTTTTCTACATAGTTGTTCAAACTAGTATAGGAAACTGAAAAAATATTCGTTCGACAATGTTGTGCTTTGCGCCACTATTTCAGTGTTTAGAATTTATTGACGGGTTGGAGAGGTAAATTTCGCTTTTTTGCAGTGCGTAATCAAACAACAGGCCGTTAGCAAAATGGAAGTGAAAAATTTTAAGCTTTCAATTTTACTATTTGGTAGTGGCACCCAAGCCTTCCGAATGTTGAGTTGCATTGAATAGGTATCGGAATAAGAAAAACCGTGACGCGAGGGTTTTAGGCTCGCTAGCGCACAGACCTGTAGATTATTCACGATTATCTTTCGGTGGTTAACAACTTAGGCTTGAACTTTTTTTTAAAAATTTCTTTCCTTAAAATGGTGTGTCCCACCTTTATGAAAATTGTTGAAGTTGAGGCGCTCTTCAGAGCCTCGCCATATCCACACATGGTTATGGACCAACAATTAGTCGGAATGGATGTTAACGATGCTTTTTTGTGAGTGTCGAAAGGTCAACCGTCATAGGAAAGTATGTAATAGATATTTTGGTGAAGAACGCCAGGTACATCGAAATAATAAAGTATACCGAAATTAACCAATTGCTCGAGAAGCGCGCGAGTGATCAAATTCTGAGTACGACCTATATGGAAACAGATCGAGAATTAAAACCGGTTTTTGTGATTCAGCATGCGGAAGATTCTGCAGGGGATGGCAATGAGCTTGTGCATTTAAACAATTCAGCGCACGAATTCAAAAATTTACAACTAGAGGCGCAGTACAAAGATGAGTTGCTCGCCCATCTCGCCCATGAGTTACGTAATCCTATATCTTCAATTAACGCTGCGGCTGAAATATTGAGTATCGCCAAACCGGATCCCGCTCGTCTGCAGAAAATGACAAGCGTTATCCAACGTCAAATAAATCTGCTCGTAGGGCTTATTGACGATCTTTCAGACATATCGCATTTTGCCCGTGGGTTGGTAGGCAATGATATGCGACTGCTGGATGTGAAGCATTTGGTGACGGAAGCATTGGAGCAAAATGACTCCATTATTCGCGCGCGTAATCATTCCATTAACGTGGAATCTCCTGTGGATGATTTATATATTATCGGTGACCACAAGCGAATGTTGCAGGTTTTAAAAAACTTATTGTGTAACGCCGCGAAATATACTCCGCAAGGCGGCAACATATGGGTGAAATTAAGTTCTGCCAATGATCAGGTAATTATAAATGTTATAGATGATGGTAGTGGTATAGCACCAGAGCTATTGCCGAAAATTTTCGATCTCTTCGGGCCCGCATCCCAAAATTTTGGTCATCTTAATCATGGGTTGGGAATAGGTTTGGCTGTTGTTAAAAATATCGTAGAGAAGCACGGCGGTTCTGTTGCTGCATTTAGTGCGGAAGGTGTAAAAGGCAGTCGTTTTGAAATACGTATACCTTCGGCCGCAGTAAAGTCCAAATAACTTTAAAAAAGTTCAGTTTAAACAAGATGATAATTTGTTGAGCTGTTCGTATATTGCCGCTAACGGTTGTCGCTGAGCGAACACAATCAATTTTTTTTGCAAAAAAATATTAATCGACTAACAAGCACTTACTTAAATCAAAATCCCCATCGCCTCTAATTTTTTGAAATCGATAGGCTTCACAAAATGATCATCGAAGCCTGAGTCCAGCGCTGTTTGACGATCATGTGCCTGTCCATAGCCGGTCAATGCAATCAAAGAAAAAACTTTACCTTGGGGTAGGGCACGTAATCTTTTCGCGACTTCGTAGCCGCTGAAATCAGGGAGACCTATATCGAGAAATATAATATCTGGATTGAATTGGCTGGCATTTTCAACGGCAGAGGCACCGGTAAAAGCGGTCTGAACATCGTGACCTTTTAATTCGAGAAGTTGCGCAAGGGTAATAGCACCGTCTTCGTTATCATCTACAATTAAAATCCGTTTCATTGTTTCTTCGGTAGGCGCTGGCTCTTCGGTGGGGATATCGAGGCTTTCAGTTTCAATGGGAAGTTTTATTTCAAAAATACTGCCCTGACCTATACCATTACTTTCGGCGTGCACTTCACCGCCGTGTAACCTCACCAATGCACGCACCAGCGACAAGCCTATTCCAAGCCCATCCTGAACACGATCAGTGACGTGGCCGCTTTGCTCAAATAATTCAAAAATTGAATTTATTTTGTTGTCTGCAATTCCTATTCCGTTGTCTTTCAAACGAATGACAACGCTATCGTCAATCTCCTCCGCAGACAGGTCTATGTTTCCGCCTGGTTCGGTAAATTTAGCGGCATTTAATAAAAGATTAACGACTATTTGCGAAAGACGAACCTGGTCACCGGCTACCCAAATATTTTTTTGCGGTAAATTTATATTTAATGTGTGTTTTCGATTTTCGATTGCTTGCGCGCTTTGTTCAACAGCGCTGTTAATGAAATTCTTTAACTCAACTTTTTCCCAGCGTAGGGAAATTTTTCCTTTCGAGATACGCGAAACATCTAATAAATCATCTACCAAATGCGCGAGATGATTCGAATGACGTGCGATGGTATTACGAATGCTTTCGAGCGGAGGTTGCAGCGTCGGCTCCAGCCTGCGCCACAACTCAACAGAATTTTTAATGGGCCCTAACGGATTACGCAGCTCGTGGGCGAGTGTCGCAAGGAATTCATCTTTACGACGGTCAACATCGCGCAGTTCGCGTTCCAACCTGCCCAAGCGTAAGAGCGCTTTAACGTTAGCTAGAAGTTCATCGGGCTCTATAGGTTCAACCAAATAGTTATCGGCGCCGCCATCAAGCGCGCGAATTTTATCCGCAGAACCGATAAAAGAGGCGGATGTTTGTAATATTAATATGTGCTTTGTATTTTCGTCCTCTTTTATCTGGCGACAAACCTCTAGGCCATTAATATCCGGTAACTTAACGTCGAGCAAAATTAAATTGGGCGAATAGCTTCGTGTTTTTGAGAGTGCTTCCGCACCACAATTAGCTTCAATGACTTTAAATCCTGCGAGAGTGAGAATACGTGTCTTTGCATAGCGGGCACCGTCATTGTCATCAACATTGAGGATGAGTGCGTCCAGGTAGAAATTGGGCATTTTTCTATTCCTCATTTTAGCTGTGCAGCAATAGCAGTTGGCGGTTGTGATAGAGAGCCGCCGATCAGTGTTCTAATTGTCGAAATAAGTTGCTGTTTAAATATAGGTTTTACGTAGTAGGCATCGGCACCCAATGACAAGCCTTTGCGTTTATCTTCTATTTCAGTCGCTACAATTACTGGTACGCGACGCAATACCGGATCATTTTTAATTTCTGCGAGCCAGGGCCACGCGGTCTCTCCTTGGAGGAATATATCGAGAATAACCGCTAAAGGTTTAACGGAAGACCAAAGTTCTTTGGCTTGGCGAACAGTATTGGCGATTACCACGCGAAATTCTGTGTCTGCAAAAAACTTTTGGTAGAGAAGTTGAGTGGAAGCATTATCTTCAACAACGAGAATCGGTAAACGATCATCTTTTTTCGACGTTGTCGGTTCAGGTCTATTCAAATCTTTCTTAGGTGTCGGTGGGGAGTAATGTTGTGGCAAGGTTACTGAAAAAATAGAACCCACGCCCGGTGTGCTTTCAACCGCTACGCTGCCATTTAGCAAAGTTGCCAAATTTTTACAGAGTGGCAAACCCAGACCGGTACCTTTTACTTTTTGTTGTAGAGAATTTTCCAGCTGACTGAATTCCTCGAAAATAATCTTTTGGTCATTTTCATCTATACCAAGGCCGGTATCCTTAACCGTGAATTTAACGAGGCCTTCGCGTTCCATGAAACTCACATTCACCGTGATTTCACCGGCTTCCGTAAATTTCAACGCATTGGAAATAAAATTTCGTAAAATTTGTGAAAGCTTGGCCTCATCGGTAAACATTTCCAAATGAAAATTTGGTTCCACAAAATTTAAATCTAATGATTCGGATATAAGCAGTGGCCGCAACATGCCACGCAATGCGCTAAACATTTCAGCAACATTGAACGTATGTGGGCGAATATCAATTTTTCCTGCTTCAATTTTCGCTAAATCCAGTAAGTCATTAACGAGATCCGTTAACCCCAGTGCACCTTGCAAAATAAACAATACTTGTTTTTCTTGCTCAATGGTTAAATCGCCATCAATACGATCCAGCAGCAATTTGGAGAGTGCGCGAATTGAACTTAATGGAGTGCGAAACTCATGGCTCATATTAGAGAGAAAACGCGATTTCATTGCGTCTGCTCGGCGTAAATGTTCGGCTTTTTCATCCAGTTCGGCGTAGAGCGCTACAACTCCTCGGTTGGTATCTTCAAGCTCCCGGGTGAGTTGTATTAAATCGTCTTGACGCGCTTTTGATTCCGCCAGCGTATGAAGCAGCTCAGTGTTTTGGTGTAAAACTTCTGCAATGGTTGCTTCAGGGGAAAGAATTGAAAGTTGGGAAAATATGCTACCGCTCATTTTTGGGGTAATGAGTTTTGCATCGCGCGGGAAAAGTTTTTGTAAAATAATTTCAGTGCCGCGCTGACTGGTTTTAATATCAAACCTGTCCATTAAACGTCGTGCACCTAAAATTCCTTTGCCCATGCCCGTAGCAGAAACATAATTACCGGAAAGAATTTCATCGAGATTGTCGATTCCCGGACCTTTATCTTCCACATAAATAGTGAGGATTTGCGGTGCTGTTTCACCTTCAATGGTGAAATGCACTTTTCCATTGCCGGCGTAGTTATAGACGTTGCGGGCCAATTCTGAAATCGATGTCGCTATTCGCGCCTGGTCTTGCGAAGCAAAACCGCAAATACTCGCAATTTCACGCGCACGTTGGCGTGCAGCAACTATATCGAGCTCAGTTTTTATGGCGACTGTTAAAATGCGGATAGTCATTTTAAAATTCCGTAATATCTCTTACCACTATGACTGTGACGTCATCACGGCCACGGCTAAAATCACGATACAAAATTGCTGCAATTAAACCTGGATGAGCTTGCGCTAAACCCGGATATTGATCCAAATCCCAGCGTGTTCCCAAACCGTCAGAATGGGCGATGAGCAAAGCATCCTCTTCCCACGCCTGATTTATTTCTTGCAGCTTGCGCAAATTACTACCCACAATTCCATTGTGTGACAGTAAATGTTTACGTCCAGCACTAATAAAAACACTAACAGCAATATTACCGACGCCAGCAAATTTTAATTCGCTACGTGCTTCATTAATTTTTGAAATAGCGACCGCTGCACCTCGCGTTCCATACAATGCTTTGTGTGCACAATCCATTAGGGCCGCAGGCGATTTACCTGGATTCGTAGCGATCGCGGTAACTGCTGCTTGCGACGCTCTGGCTGCTTCAGGGCCATGACCTAAACCATCTGCTACTAATAAAGTTAAGCTGTTGTCACAGACTTCCACAGTCCACGCGTCGCCACACACTTCTTCACCTTCCATCGGTAAACACACTGCACCAATTTTCCACTGTTCGTCTGGAGCTGGAATTGTGTCTGCCCATATCACCATGATTAAAGCGGCGCCGTTTTGGCCGTTGGAATAAATATCGAATTCCTGTGAGAGACGGCTCATGGCTCCGAGGCCACCGCCGTAAGTGCCGGTGGTGGAATTGCCATCTTCCATTTGAAAATTAATATTGGAAATGCCGGGGCCGTTATCTATTGCGATAATTTCAATTCCGAAATTATCTTCATGGGTAAGTGCACGCAGAAGTAATTCACCCCGCTGTGCGTGTTTAATAATATTGGTACCGGCTTCGGTGATCACGAGCTCAAGTTGCGCTCTGCGCAGATCATTGAAGTCTAGACTTTTCGCTAAATAAGTTGCAGCGCGTCGCGCTGCAAAAATTTCACTGGGGTCGCCAATATGGAATGCTTGTTGTGCTCCGAAATGAATCAAAATGGTTTCCATTTAGCAATTTTAACGGTAGTGCCTCTACCCGGCGCTGTGTCTATAGCAAAATCATCGGCAAGGCGTTTTGCGCCACTCAATCCTAAGCCCAACCCGTTACCACTGGTGTAACCATCGGTAAGTGCCAAGCCTATATCCTCAATACCTGGACCTTGGTCAATAAAGCTAAGTGATAACCCGCGACGACTACCATCTTCTACTTGATCTATATGAGCTTCACCACCTCCGCCGTAGCGTAAGGTATTGCGCGCGAGCTCACTGGCAGCGGTGACCATTTTAGTTTGCTCAATTAAACTGAAACCTAAAGCAACTAAATCTTCACGAACTTGTTTTCGCAGACGAACAACATCTTCGTCACTTTTAAGTGGCAGCACATGAGATGCCGGTTGGGCTGGCGTCATATCATCGCGTCCAGTGGCGCGTAACAGCTTGTCGATTCAACGCTGTCATATCGACTTGCTGCTGCAGCAATTTAATACCCAATTCAACATTGAGTGCTGTACTCACACCTTCCAGTGTTAAACCGAGTTCAACCAGCGTTATAGCAACTGCAGGTTGCATGCCGACCAAAACGGTGCGTGCATCCAAAATCTTAGCCATAGCTGCTGTATTGCTGATCATGCGACCGATAAAAGAATCGACAATATCTAACGCTGAAATATCAATAAGAACGCCGGTTGCGCGATCACTTACAATACGATTTGTTAAATCATCCTGTAATGTCATTGCTAACCGGTCATGCATATCGACTTGAATGGTGACG
This sequence comes from Gammaproteobacteria bacterium, assembly GCA_004173475.1. Taxonomy (GTDB): domain Bacteria; phylum Pseudomonadota; class Gammaproteobacteria; order Pseudomonadales; family Cellvibrionaceae; genus Cellvibrio. The sequence continues at coordinate 272,847 of SEBU01000003.1, read as the reverse complement.
AGAAGAAGTCGACCCATCCTTAAAATAGGAATGCGTTCCATAAAAAATTAACGCTCATTGTCTATTTGGTTTACGTTCGATCCAGTGCGCTGTAAAGCGATTACAAACGCATCAGCAAGCGTTGCTTTGGTAATAACATCTTCAAGATTCACACCGAGATGCACAATGGTCTGCGCTATTTGCGGGCGTATCCCGCTGATAATGCAGTCAGCACCCATCAATCGGGCAGCTGCAATAGTTTTTAACAAATGTTGCGCTACTAGCGTGTCCACAGTTGGCACACCGGTGATATCGATGATGGCAATCAATGCACCCGTATCAACAATTTTTTGTAACAAATTTTCCATTACCACTTGCGTACGCGCACTATCGAGCGTGCCTATCAAAGGCAGAGCTAAAATGTTTTTCCACAACTGCACAACGGGAGTTGATAGCTCTAATAATTCTTGCTGTTGGCGTTGGATAATTAATTCGCGGGTCTTTTGATAGGCTTCAATGGTGTAGAGGCCAAGATTGTCAAATAAAGTGCCTGTGCTTGAGACTAATTCACTGAGCTGCGCAGGATCATCGTTCAATGCAAGTCGTAGATAATTGAACAAAGGATTTTTTAGTGAAAATACAAAATTTGCTGTTTCAATCGGTGAAAAACCTTGACGAGCGCGAGCTTGGGACATGTCGCTCAATAGGTGCCTTACGTCATCCCAGCCTGGATCATTGATATTTTCAAGGGAGGTTTTTTTTAAAGTGCTAGCCAGTAACGGAAGAAATTGTGCTGCTTGTTGATGGAGCTCATTTTCGGCTCGCTTATCGCGCCTGGTGAGGCGGCCAATTAAATCGGGTACCCAACTTTCAAGTAATTCGGCGTGGTAGGTAGTTAATATATGTTCCAAGTGAGCGTTCTTATTATCACTCATAATTGTCCTCAAAAATAAGCTAAAGCGAAAGTGTAGGATTAAACCGCTACAACTGAACTACTGTCATGGGCGTGTCCAGTGCCGTGGGAATGGCTGGCGTGTAACTACCTTATAGTATCGATGTAAAAACCGATTCGTCGGTGCGCTGGCGCTCATAGCAACTTTGCGAATTGTTAGAAAAACGCTTTAATAGCAATTTAAACGCCGCGTGCGCATTTGTTATGCATCACTAAGAATGTTAATGTTGCCGGCTTAATCCGCCACCTCTTTGGAAAATATTCGTATGAAACTTCACCAATTTATATTGGAGAACATGCAGCAAATCCTTCAGGAGTGGGTAAGTTTCGCGCGGTCAATCCAGCCTGGGGAAATGACGACAAAGGAATTGCGTGATCATGCGGAGGAAATGCTAAAAACGATTGCCGAGGATATGGCAACACCACAAACAGAATTCGAGCGCAGCGAAAAATCAAAAGGCCGCCAATTGCGTGTTGAGGGCGATACACCAGCAGAAATTCATGCGGACTGCCGGTTGAGTTCTGGTTTCTCAATCGACTTGCTTGCATCTGAGTATCGTGCGTTGCGAGCGAGTGTTTTAAAGCTCTGGTTTGTTGACAGTAAATGTGACAATCAGGATCGAGTCAACGAGTTAATTCGCTTTAATGAAGGTGTGGATCAGGCATTGGCGGAGTCCATCACTCGTTACATGGAATCCATAGTACTGTCGCAGGATATTTTCCTCGGAGTGCTCGGCCATGATTTACGTAACCCTCTTAATTCAATTGGCGCAGGTGCTCAGCTACTCATGTACGGTGCTGAATCCGATGCTCGTTCGGCAAGATTAGGATCGCAAATGTTCGCCAGTGTTTTGCGAATGGACAAAATGCTCGACAATCTTTTGAATTTCACCCAGAGCAGGATTGGCGGTGGATTAAAGATTATTTATGATCAGATTGATCTTGCTCAAATTTCGAAACAAGTTGTTGAAGAGTTTCGTTTATCCCACTCTGATCGAATCATTCACAACGAAGTACATGGAGACTGCACCGGAAGTTGGGATGCAGGAAGGCTAAGCCAGGCTTATCAAAATCTTATTAGCAATGCATTGCAATACGGCTCCGCTGATTCCGCTGTTACGGTTGTTACAACGGCATTTGACGATCATATTGTTTTCACCGTTCAGAATGACGGAACACCTATTCCCTTAGAAAGCCAACATTACATCTTTAACCTTATGCACCGTATTCCACACGTTGAAGACGAGCGTAATTTGAAAAAGAATCTCGGATTAGGTTTATATATAGTTCGTGAAATCGTTACTGCTCACCACGGTGATATTTCAGTTTTATCGACGAAAGAACATGGCACAACGTTTCGCGTGCAGCTGCCTAAAAATATGCCGAAGTAAATATGTCTTTGTAAGTGAAAAAAATGCTGGCTATCTTGCGCCAGCATTTTTTCAATATTAGGAGCTTAAGATGGTTAAACTGAGATTTAGATTAGACAGATCAAAGTTTAAAAGCTAACAATCGATTCATCTGTTTCTTTAGTTGTCGATTTTCACTTTCCAATTGATCGATCTCATCCAATAAATCCACGACTAATGCAATGTCAGCCCATTCGATTTCGAGGTCTTGATGAAGTCGTATAGCTTTGTTAACGATTTTTACAGCATTGGTGGAAAAGCGCCAATCGTCGGGTGTTTTCCCCGCGACCGGTTTAATAATATTATAAGTAATTAGTTCTGACAGATAATCGGGAGTCATATTCGCCGATTCACACAGCTCCGTAAAATTTATCGAGAAATCGTGAGCGATAACTTTCGATGATAAGGCCATAATCTTCTCCATACTAATTATATTTAAATGCCACTCTCTTCCACATTTTTGAACTGATAGTAATTTTTATACACTTGCAACAAGCGTTATCTTTACGTCTTTATGAGATAAGTCAGATCTCACTGCGTGCTTAGATTATCGTTTACCAAATTTTACTCTGTTCGCTAACCAGCATAAGTGAAATAAAACGGAAATTATTTCGGAGTGCTAACCGGTTAACAATTTTTGCTGTTTCCAACGGTACACGCGCCTTCGCAATATCGATTGTAAATGCTCATCGCAAAATGGAATTCACTAATCTATTTTAGGAATTCTCGTTGAGCTGGCTTTTGGGAGGGTTAAAAGCCGAAATTAATCCCTTATTTTTGTACATCTGGATTAGTAATTTTCAGATCGCCATGAGTTAAGTTTTCAACCGGAGCTCACTCATTTGATCGTTAACTTTAGGCAATAATTTCATTTTTCCTCTACATGCAACAAAGCTAGTGTTGCGATATAAACATCGTAGAAAAAGAGGGTGCGTGTTTTCGAGCATTATTATTCAAGGATGCTCCAATATTTGGCAAGGTTCGCCAAATCGCGCGGCACACACTTTGCTAGGAGGGCGGCCTCCTTAATGATAAGTTTGGTTAACAAGGGTAGGGAACGGGAATGAAATTGAAAAAAACTGTATGGCTAATTGTTGTTATAGTTACGACTACCGTAAATTACTCCACGGCGGATGAAGCTAAAAAAGGTTGCGTTAAATTCTGAATCCGGAGAGGTTAAAACACCGAAAGATATTAAATAGGTTCGTAACGTCGCAGGTACAAACGAGCAGATAATTCTATTTATGGTCCATTCAAGCCGGAGCCTCATGTTATGCGTATACAGTGACTTCTGGTAACTTCGGCAAGCTGGATTTTCATAATTCAGACCGCTTTTTTGTTGTAATATCTGGTGCATGGTGGGTAGACACGGGTAATAAGTTTGATACGCATGAGACAATGCCTGTCCCTGCGGGTAGCTGTGTTACACAAAAAGGCGGGCAAACACATTTTGTGTGGCGCAAAGAATGAGGAGGCGATTATTCAAGTGAGCGGAATAGGGCCGGTTATCACTGAACATTTATACGATCGAAAATAATACACGAACGAAAATAGTTTTAATTTTTTGGAGTCTTTAATGAAAATATTTTTTCAACGAAAAATATTCATATCTTTTTTTATGGTCATAGGCTTGCTTCGCGTCACATGTGTATCAGCAGCTTTACCCATCGATCAAATTAAACTACCCCCCGGTTTTGAAATCAGTATCTTTGCGGAAAATGTTGTTAATGCTCGTTCGATGGTATTAGGGGACAATCAAACGTTGTTCGTAGGCACGCGTAGCGACGGTCGAGTTTACGCAATCCAGCACGATGGCACCAAAGCACAAAAAGTTTTTACCTTAGCTTCCGGTTTAAATCAACCTAATGGTGTTGCGTATCGCAAGGGTTCGTTATTCGTGGCTGAAGTAAATCGAATACTGCGTTACGATAACATCGAAAAACAATTGGAAAAACCACCTGAGCCGGTTGTTGTTAGCACGCAATTCCCTAGCGACAAAGCGCATGGTTGGAAATTTATTCGCTTTGGTCCAGACGGTTCTCTTTACGTTCCGATCGGAGCCCCCTGCAATATCTGTGAGCCGGGCGATCCCTACGCAAGCATTACCCGCATAAATGTCGATACACCCAACGCGAAGCCACAAATTTTCGCGCGCGGTGTTCGCAACAGCGTAGGGTTTGATTGGCATCCACAAACCAAAGAACTTTGGTTCACTGAAAATGGCCGCGATATGCTGGGAGACGATGTTCCACCCGAAGAATTGAATCGCGCAAGTAAAGCCGGCCAACATTTTGGATACCCCTATTGCCACGGTGGCGATATTGTTGATCTTGAATTTGGTAGTAAAAGAAAATGCAGTGAGTTCACCGCGCCAGAAGTAAAATTTCAAGCCCATTCTGCTGGTCTAGGTATGCGTTTTTATACGGGCAAGAATTTTCCAGCGGAATATCACAATAAAATATTTATCGCTCAGCACGGCTCATGGAATCGGACAAAAAGAGTCGGTTACAAAATTTTAAGCGTGGATCCCGCTAACAAAAATAATCCCTATAAGATTTTCGCAGAAGGGTGGCTAGATAAAAGCGAAAATGTGTGGGGTCGACCAGCGGATATTCTCGTTATGCCCGACGGATCGCTATTGGTTTCTGATGATTACGCCAATGCGATTTATCGGATTAGTTATAAAAAGCCCTAATTTTTTTACTGCTTTAATTAATGAAGGACGTTTTCAGCGTCTAGTCTTTTAAAGTTTTAGTAACGCACCGCTGAGTATTCAAAACTATTCGGCGGTGTTTTTTAAAATCAACTTCTTTTTGCTTCCGTTAAATCATTAATCTTCTTGTTAATAAGTTTTCTTTTTTGGTCCGGGAATTCTTAATTATTTTCTAAATTTGGCGACCAGGTACGCTACCGTATTTGCCTGTCGAAAATAATTTCCATGCTGTGTCCTAGTCTCCGCATAAAACCTTCCGTTTGTAGAAATCTCCTAAGCTCAAACTTCCGTTTCATTCCGAGCTGAACGGTTTGGTGGCGCATAAAAAAATAATTAATGTTTCGTTCCGCATTCCTAGGCGTCAAAATTTTTCTCAGCTATTGACTTCGTTATGAGTTGTTAATAATAATGATTATCATTAACATAAATTAAACAATCTCATAAAGAGTTGGATTTGTCTGGTAGGGCGAGTCCAGAGGAGTTTCGATGACCGACCCTTTATCTGTGCTCAAACGGGCCACCCAGTTTCATCATAGCGCCATGAGATCCGGTTCATTTTCCTTGATCGAAGGCAATATCAAGCCGCACACCGATGATATTTACGATTTTATTGGTATAGGTATTGGACCTTTTAACTTAGGTCTCGCATGTCTGGCGCAACCTATTGATGAGTTACGCGGCTTATTTTTAGAGCAAAAATCTGAGTTCAATTGGCATCCTGGAATGCTTTTGGAGAATGTGCGTTTGCAAACGCCGTTTATGGCCGACCTGGTTACCATGGCTGATCCGACCAGCCCATTTAGTTTTTTAAATTATGCGAAGCAAAATGGAAGGTTGTACCAGTTTTGTATTCGTGAAAACTTCTTTTTATTGCGCCAGGAATACAATTTTTATTGTCGATGGGTAATAGACCAATTGTCGAGCTTGAAATTTGATACGGAGGTTACGCACATAGATTATTTGTCGGAGGCAGCCTGCTACCGGATTCAAATTAAACATACTAAAAGCGGACGCTCTGGATTTTATTTTGCAAAACGTTTGGTTTTGGGTACAGGTACTCAACCGAGCACTCCAGCTTTCTGTAACAAGCTTCACGACCAATTTGTACATTCTGCAAAATACATCCACAGAAAAAATGAATTACTTAAGAAAAATAAAATAGCTGTGGTCGGAAGCGGGCAGAGTGCGGCTGAAATTTTTTATGACTTGTTGCAAGCTATTGATCAGCATAATTACGAATTACACTGGTACACACGAGCCGCGCAATTTTCACCAATGGATTACACAAAGTTAAGTCTGGAAATGACTTCGCCTGACTACCTTGAATATTTTTATCACTTGCCGCATCAACAACGTCATCAGTTAATAAAACAACAGGCACATCTTTACAAAGGCATAAATGCTGATTTGATTAATAGTATTTACGACTTACTCTACGTTAAACATCTAACGCATTCCGGTCTAGTCGTTAATTTACATACCAATAGCTCCCTGGATGACGCCTTTTACAATCCATCCACTCAGCAATTTAGGCTTGATTTTTTCCATCAGCAGCAACATCAAGCGTTTTCAACGGATTGTGACGCCTTAATTTTAGCCACGGGTTATGAATATCACCTTCCACGATTTTTAAACGATATAAAAAAACGGATTGTGTGGGAAGAGAGTGAAAATAATTACGTGAAACCGAAAGTTTCGCGTAATTACTCTATCGATCAAGCAGGCGGCGAAATTTTTGCTCAAAATTTAGGGTTGGATTCCCATGGCTTTATAACTCCCGATGTGAGTATGGCCGCATACCGGAATGCAAGCATTATCAATACTATTTTGGGTCATACCTATTATTCCCTTGAACAAAATATCGCGTTCCAGTGTTTTTCTGCACCTGACGATATATTTTCAATTGCGTCAGTGCGAGCCTAACTATGTCTGTAAAAATTCGTTTCTCATTGTTGTTAATGACAACTATGGCTGTCATTGGTGACGCGCTTTTAATGCCATTTTATCCGCAGTTTTTTTCGCAACGATTCGGCGTTCTAGATCCGAAAAGTGCAGGAATTTACCTCGCTGCAATTTGCTTTACAGTAATGTGGGCGTTTCCGATCTGGGCATATTTAGCTAAAACAATCCCGACCCTGTTCATTATGTTCATCACTCAAGCCCTAGCGGGTTTATTAGCGTTATCTTGTTTTTGGGTAAAGTCATGGGAACTATTTTGGATTTTAAGCCTGGCCATGTTTACGTTTAAAGCAGGGTACTTATTAATATATCCCTTATTGATGCAACTGGAGCCAGAAGAAAATCACGCACGTGTAATCGGGTTTGTATCAATCATTATCCATTTCGGCGCGATACTTGGAGCGCTTCTTGGAGGTTCAGTTTTACAAATAGCTGACGTGAGTAAAATTTATTGGATAATGGCCGCAAGTGATTTTATTGCCATGTTTTTCTGTGTTTACTTGTGGAAAAATTTCGGATTACATCTTCAAACTAGCGACTCTGTAACTAACCCTAAACTTGAGGTTGACCAAAAAAATCGCGAACCTGCAAGCTCATGGCGAACCTATAGATTAGGTCTGGTCATGTTATTTTTTTACTTCGGTGCCAACGTTACCTGTCCGTTTTTTGTGACCTTTTGGCAAAGCATTTCGAAACACCAATCCACTTTTTGGTCAGGCGTTATTTATTCCATACCTGGCATCATGGCCTTGTGCGTACTTTGGGTTACCCATAAAAAAAATATAGCCATTCCTACAATGTTCACGCTTGGTAGCGTGTTGGTGCTAAGTGTGGTGGGTTATTCATTACAAAATGTGTCCACGGAAACTTCCGTGATTATTGGGCGGATCTTATTCGGTATTGGTATTTATTACGCAAGCATCTATTTGGAATTACTAATATTTCACGGTGGCAATAAAGACGCCTACGCAACGGATGTTAGTCGCGTTTATTTTTTTCAAAGCATGGGAGTGGTGTTTTCATCTTATTGTGCGGGGGTTTTAGTAGATCACGCCAACGTGCAGATGACATTCTACGTGGGCTCATTCTTTTTGATACTAACTGGAGTTACGTTTTGGTTCATGAAGTCACATCTGCTATCTGGAAAGACGACATCGGCCTCAGAAATAAATCTATCTTCGGTAATCACATCTCAATCGATCACTGAGTTTAAAGGAGCAAAACATGATTTCTGAAAAAGTCTACTATCAGAAAAATATTCCTGCGCTTGGAAATTTGTATTTACGTCCCTTTAATACTCAGGAAGACTCAATAGTAATTCACGATTGGGTAGGTCGCGAGTATGCGAAATTCTGGGGAATGCAAGATTACTCTTTGGAAAAGGTGCGTGCCGAATATGAAAAATTACAAAAACACGGCCAGGTTTATCTTGGTTTTTATCAGCAACGTCCGGCATTTTTAATAGAGGTATATGACCCTCAACTGGATAGCTTGTCGCAGCATTACCGCGTGGAAGCAGGGGATGTAGGAATGCATATCTTATTAGCGCCTCCACAGACGCCAATCGCACAATTCAGTTGGCATATTTTTCGTTTCGTTATGGAGTTTTTGTTTGATGAACCGCAGATAAAGCGGGTTGTAGTTGAACCCGATGCGCGCAATGAAAAAATTCATCGTTTAAACGAACGAGCGGGTTTTGTTTATCAAAAGTTAATACAGCTTCCTCACAAGCTAGCTCATCTCGCTTTTTGTACGCGTACACAATTTTTTACCGCAATCCAACAGGAAAATTCTATGCATAATTCAGTCGCACACGAGTCACCGGAACATCAGGCCGTCCTACATTTACAACCAGTTTTATGGAGCAAGATAAATCGTTCGCTAATACGCAAAGCAATTAGCGAGTTCGCTCATGAATCGATTATCAACCCTACATTAATGGGTTATGAAGGGGTTTGGGGCGTTTACGAGATAGTTGCTGATTCACCAGATGCTGTTTATCAATTTCATGCACAACGTTTATGTTTAAATCATTGGTTCATTAAAGAAGATTCTATTAACAAATTAGTAAATCAGGAGCAATCGCTACTCGATGCCCCGCAATTTATAATCGAATTTAATCGTCAGCTCGGAATAGATCCGCATAAGTTGCCAACTTACATCGAAGAAATCAGTAATACGCTTTATGGCAGTGCCTATAAACATACGAAGCTGGGAGTCAGTTCAGATGCATTAGTCGATGCAGACTTCCAAACTATAGAATCTGCGATGATGGAAGGGCACCCTGCGTTTGTCGCTAATAATGGCCGCGTTGGATTTGATGGAAAAGATTATTTCAATTTCGCTCCGGAATGCGCAAAGAAATTCAAACCAGTGTGGTTGGCTGTGCATACAAAAAAAGCGCATTTTGCGTGTTCTGAAGAGCTTGATTTCAATCGATTAATGTTGTCAGAGTTGGGCGAAGTTCAAATAAACGAATTTCGTCAGCAGCTTATTAATCGAAATTTAAAACCGGAAGAATATCTTTTTATGCCAGCTCATCCCTGGCAGTGGTTTAATAAATTGGTCACTATTTTTTCGGCAGATATAGCGCAGCAATATTTATTGTTTCTAGGGTATGCGGAGGATGAATACGTTGCGCAACAATCCATTCGTACTTTATATAACGTATCGCACCCGGAACGCCACTACGTAAAAATGTCTTTGTCTATTTTAAACATGGGATTTATGCGTGGCCTGTCCCCTTATTATATGGGTGGTACACCAGGGATTAATGATTGGGTCGGAAAGCTATTAGCCAAGGATTCCTATTTACAACGAAATGGTTTTTACATGTTGCGTGAGCTTGCGTCTGTAGGATATCGCAACCCTTACTACGAAAATTTGCCTGTGAAGGAAACTCCCTATAAAAAAATGTTATCCGCTCTGTGGCGTGAGAGTCCCATAACTATCATCAAACCGAAACAGCGGCTTATGACTATGGCGGCGCTATTGCATGTGGATTCCGAGGGCGTTGCACTTTTACCGAAAATCATTGGCGCGTCAGGGCTAACCACCAGCGCCTGGCTGCACCGTTATTTAACGGCCTATCTAAGCCCACTCATCCATTGCTTTTATGAGCATGACCTGGTGTTTATGCCGCACGGTGAAAATCTGATTTTGGTAATGGAAAATCACGTTCCCGTTCATGCAATCATTAAAGATATTGCAGAAGAAATCGCAATAATGAATGAGCACCTCGTACTACCGGAAATGGTCCAACGCGTTCAAATTGCCGTACCGGAAGAAATGAAAGTACTTTCAATTTTTATTGACGTATTCGATGGATTCTTTCGTTACCTAAATCAGATTCTTGTAGAACATATGGATTTTCCAGAGCAGCATTTTTGGAAGCTCGTAGCGCAATGTATTTATACTTATCAGGATCAACACCCTGCATTGGAGGAAAAATTTAAACGTTACGATTTTTTTATGCCTGAGTTCGCGCACTCTTGCTTGAATCGCTTGCAGTTGGTTAACAATCAACAAATGATCAGCGATTTAATGGAGCAAGCAGATAGCCTGCAGTTCGCTGGAAACCTACCTAATCCAATTGCGCAGTTTAAACGGTTATCGTCGGTAAATTCAGCTACTAATGAAATACTAAGCGAGGCTTAAGGAACGGCGGTTAAGTAATACCGGTTTCGTATAAATTTACGATGAACTTCTAACCAAGTTTTGGAAGTTCATCGTATATTTTTTTTACGAGATCTTTACCGTGTTTTCTCTCCAGTTTTCTTACGATGAAATGTCCTCTCGCCATATCCTGGAAGTGATCCATAAAAATAATGTTGATAATCGCACCACCAGCCGCACCTATGGTGGGTATAGCTTGTGCAGCGGCCTTTTCGGTAACCTGTATGCCAAACCGCTCCGCAATTTTTGCAATGAATTTAACTAAAAGCGGTCCGCCTTTGTCCGATAGCGCATTTTTTACAAAAAGTTCAGAAGCATCGGCTAAAGATTTTGAGAGGGCTGCGCGCACCGCGTAATAACCACTGTCACTGCTGTCGTCTGATTTGCTATTACCACCTAAAGCAAATACTTCGAGACAAGCTAGTTTTGTTTCCATTGATGTAATTGATTCGCCCTCGCTGCGCGCGACGTCAGCTATTGAGCGCAACATAATAGAAGCAATTCGATCGCCATAGCTGCAATACCGAAAAAGCCACCGACACCGCCGGTTACCGCGACACCAAGTTTGTGCCAGGTATTAGATGACTCCTCGCCAGGAATATCTTTCATCGTGAAGATTGCTGCGTCTGAAGCTTTGAGTAGAGCGGAACGCGTGATGTCGCCTATACGTGCATCCCAACTTTTGGGCAGCAACGCTAATCCCTTTTCTATTGGCATACCGATGAAATTAGTTGCTTTTGCTGCTACACCAGGGTTTTCCAATAAATTTTTTGCAACCTGGAGCTCTTTTAAATCGTGCTCGGAAAAATTCGTCGTCATAAAAGTCACTGATTAGTTTTGGAAAAAATACAGACTAACAAATCCGGACTTGTAAAACAAAAAACGGGCCAAAAGGCCCGCTTGTATTTAAGCAAAATATTATTATTTAAGCGCAACAAAAGTAGGGCTTGGAATACTTATTTGGACGCCAAAGTAAGCTAGTTGACCATTTGGTAATACATTCATAACTACAAGATTGTTAGACTCCTGATTAGTAAGGAGCATTTTTTTCGCGTCGTCAAGCAATACAAAGTAACGAGGTATTCTGCCTTGGCTGCTAATACTTTGAACCGCCGTTAAGCGCCCGTCGTCAGCAATATCAAATACCTCAATGGTATTAAAATCTCCGCGATTCGATACATAAAGATGCTTTCCATCTGCGCTGATAACTATATGTGCTGCAGTGTTATTACCGTTAAATCCGTTAGGGACGGTAGAAATTTTTTGCACTTCTGTTAAACGGCCATCAGCAGCTTGCTGCGTAAATGACACAGTGTTGCTCAATTCATTTACAACGTACACCCAAGGATTTTTAGGATGAAATGCCAAATGACGTGGACCGTCACCGGGCGTTGCGTTGTAAGCGACCTGGGCATCACCTAGTTTTCCTTTTGCGTTTTGTGGATACCAAAATATTTTATCTACACCTAAATCCACAACATAAATACCTGTAGATTTTTTGTCATCATTTAGCTGAGACCAGCCCGCCCAATGAGCATGAGCTGAATCCTGACGTTTGCCTTTAGGTCCGCTACCTTCATGTTGTTTTAATTGAGGCTTTCCTTTGGGTAGACCTTTTGAGTCCAGCTCAAATACAGCAAGGCTTCCAGAGTTGTAATTGGCAACGGCGATATATTTATCATCATTTCGTTTTGATATGAAACAGGGTGATTTACCACTAACAGATACTTTCTGTAAAAAATTTAACTCACCCTTGTCAGTTTGACTATAAGTTGAGAGCTGACCTTCGGCAGACTCGTCAACAAAATACCAAAGATTTTTATTCTTTAATCCGAATGAGGGGTTAGCGGTTTTAGCCAACGTTGTTACGGGGCCGAATTTATTGGTTGTTGTATCGAGTGTTACGCTGTAAATACCTTCACCACCTTTATCGGTATAACCTCCTACAACAAGATCCAAATTTGTTGAGCTGAGAGCCTTAGCCGCAAAACCAAAACTAAGCGCAAGACTTAAAGTGTAATTTAAAATATGTTTTCTATTTAACATGAAATGATCCTGTCTTATTGATTGGTGTGGAGATTTCAAAAGACTTTATAATGAACAACTAACGTAATTAGCTCGCATTATAAAATTTATTTATGAAAAAAAGCGGGTATCTACTATACAAGGAGTTTTCATTTTTATTTTTATAGTGCTGAAGAAAACGTGAACATAGTGCGTAATGTGTGTTAAGACTCGTCAGCTATAGCCTTGGAGCGGGCTATAGCTGAGGTGGAGCTCGGAGCTTTTATTGAGACTTTGCTTTAATTACTTCAAGCTGCTCCAAAAACAATTTTTGGTTTGCCAGAAAAGTCTCTTGGTTAGCTAAAAATATTTCCTGATTTGCCAGAAAGCGTTGTTGATTGATCAATATTAGTTTCAATTGGCCAATTGCGCCGCTCACTAAACCCAGGGTACCCAAGGCGATAGCAATTTCTGACTGACCAGCTAAAGATGCGATGATGGCAATGATCAACATGGTCCAGAAGCAAATATTAAAACCTCTGTATTGACTCTCTAAATCTACTCTAACTAAGTTTTTTAGCATTTGTACCTTCCCCCATCTAGTAAGATCAAAAATTAAGATAGTAAAACTTGCTTATATTTGTGTGCTGATTATAAAAATGCCCAACGAGATTTTTCAATATCTACATTCCACGGGGCTGTGTGATCCGAACAGACTATACGGCTCGTTTACTTCACTTCAGCCTTCCGGCCAAAAAATTCGTAACTCAATCTTGAGTCGGTGAATGTTAGCATAGGAATATGGCCGATGCCTAAAAGACGTGTGCGAAATGCCTGAAATGCGATTGCGCTGCGGAGTTAACGGAGATTTTTGTGATGTAGAACAAATGATAATAAAACCTATGGCCAACAAGAATTAGACTTCATGGAAGTCTACAATGGTTGCGTAATGAACTGCTTAATGGTTGATACAACAATATTCTTCTGCTCCTCGAAAGCAACGTGTCCCGCAAACGCAACGTTCATAAATTTTGCATTTTTAACAATACCGCGCAGATCTACAATACTTTGCAAGGCTACAAGATGGTCGTCATCGCCCCGAATGAGAAGTAAAGGGCAGCTAATATTCTCCACCTTGCCTCCAGGGTATCCCGTTTCTGTCTGGTCTAACCACATATTAACTATAGCTGGCACCAATCGATCAAAATCTGGATTAGGATTTTGCCGCATGTAAGCGTCATAGGTTTCTGGAAATTTTTCTCGCCAACTTTTTGCGGTTATTTTTTTGAAAATCGAAATGTTGGGATCATCATTCTTTAATTGCCACTTACTACCGATAGTAACGAGTCTATTAATTTGTAATTGGTTGGTTGCGGCAAGACGGTAAGCAGCAATACCTCCATCACTGAATCCTAGGATATTCAAGCTTCTGATGCTCAGCTTCTTAAGCACGCCTGCGACATCCTTTTCTATGCGCTCATAAGTGAGTTTCTGTGTGCCAAGGGTAGATTTGCCTTGCCCCCGGCTGTCTATGCCAATGACCTTAAAGTCTCTCGCGAGATCAGGGACAATGTCATTGAAATCCTCAATATTTCCTAATCCACCATGAAGCATTAATAAGGGTGGAGCATCGAGGTTACCGATTATTTCACAATAAATCTTCGCATCATCAATTTGGAATGTTTGTCCGCTAATGTGGTCAAAGTTATACATAGGCTAATCCCCGCTCTCGCTGGTTTGATTGAGATTGTCACTCACGTGAAGCGAAGTAATATGTGCGTCAGCGAACAGGCAGTGTGTAGTTACGCGAATATCGTTATAGCGATTAAAACTTATGCCTTAGGAAAATTTGGGCGTTTAGTAATGTGTAGCTTTTTTTGGATCGCTTGAGTAGCAAGTCAAATATGGACGTCTAAATTCCAATTTTTAAACTTTGAAGTGGAATTAATATTATGAATACTTTCAACCAGTCTTCTGTAGTCGATGAAAAAATAGAAAACAATTTTGTGCTCTCTCACAAAGAGGCGCAAGCTGCCAGCCCAGATGATATGGCGGTGTGCGGGGAGGAGGATCCTGGCGAGGGATTAGAATTTTTAGTGTCAGACCGAGTGGTCAATGACTAAATAAAAAAGGGCCGAAAGGCCCTTTTTTATTTAGTGAGATTTTTTTTATTTTCTGCTGCAAAACTATTCCACGTAATTCTCAATGCTCGGACAAGAACACACTAAATTTCTATCGCCGTAAACATTGTCGATGCGATTAACGCTTGGCCATACTTTATGGTTTTTCAACCAAAGAGCAGGGCGGCTTGCTACCTCGCGTGAGTAAACACGAGTCCAATTTTCTTCGAGCACGTCATCTTGTGTGTGCGGTGCGTTATGCAGCGCGCTTGCTTCAGCAGTAATTTCTCCGCTGATGACTTGCGAAATTTCCTTACGAATAATCAGCATGGCTTCGATGAATTTATCGAGTTCCACTTTTGATTCTGACTCGGTGGGTTCGATCATTAATGTTCCAGCAACCGGGAATGACATGGTGGGAGCATGGAAACCAAAATCCATCAAACGTTTTGCGATATCTTCTTCGCTAATACCACTCGCTTCTTTTAACGGACGCAAATCCAACAAACATTCGTGAGCAACAAATCCATTGGTGCCTTTGTATAAAATCGGGTAAGCGTCTTCGAGTTTTTTCGCAACGTAGTTTGCATTTAACATTGCGTACTCAGTTGCTTGGCGCATACCTACTGCACCCATCATCTTGATATACATCCAACTGATCGGAAGAATGCTTGCCGATCCCCAGGGCGCTGCAGAAATGGTTCCGTTTGCGGGATCAGTGCCTGGAACAGATTGAACATTGTGGCCGGCCAGGAATGGAGCCAAATGTTTTCCAACACCTATGGGGCCCATACCGGGACCGCCGCCGCCGTGAGGAATACAAAATGTTTTGTGCAAATTTAAATGCGAAACATCGCCACCAAATTTCCCCGGTGCTGCGACACCAACGAGTGCATTCATGTTGGCGCCGTCGATATACACTTGCGCGCCGACTGCATGAACCATATCGCATAATTGGATAATGCCTTCTTCAAACACGCCATGGGTGGAGGGATAGGTCACCATAATGCAGGCGATTTGTTCGCCGTGCGTTGCAATTTTTTCTGCAAGATCGTGGAGGTCAACGTTGCCGTTGTTATCACAGGCGACCACCACAACTTTATAACTTACCATTTGTGCGGACGCGGGATTTGTTCCGTGTGCCGATGATGGAATTAAACAAATATCGCGGTGCTCGCCTTTACTTTCAAAATATTTTTTAATGGCGACGAGGCCAGCATATTCGCCTTGTGAACCTGCGTTAGGTTGCAAACTAATTGCGTCATAACCGGTGCATGCTTTTAACATGTCTTGTAATTCTTCAAACAATTGGCTGTAGCCTTTCGCTTGATCGATAGGCGCAAAGGGATGCAATTTGCCAAATTCTGGCCAGGTTACTGGAACCATTTCCGCCGTCGCATTTAATTTCATAGTGCAAGAGCCGAGCGGAATCATCGCGTTGTTGAGCGCAATGTCTTTCGATTCCAAGCGCTTTAAATAACGCAGCATTTCAGTTTCGCTGTGGAAACTATTAAATATTGGATGCGTTAATACCGCATCGCTGCGCAATAATTCAGTCGGAATTGCTTTGTTGGTGACAGAAAGTACATCGTCAATGCTCGCGAGATCCACATCGGTTACGCCGAACACGCTGAGCAATTGTGCTACATCATCAATGCTTGTGGTTTCGTTGAAGCTAATACAAATTGCACCATTGCCAACTAAACGCAGATTAATTTCTGCATTGAGCGCAGCTTGATAAATTTCGTTTTGTTTTTCGCCCACTTGTACATTGATTGTGTCAAAGAAATTATTGCTCGTGAGCGCAAAGCCTTTTTGTTGCAGCGCTGTTGCCGCAATGGATGTTAAGCGGTGAATGCGATTAGCGATACGTTTTAAGCCGTCGGGACCATGATAGATCGCATAGAACACACTCATCACCGCTAGCAATACTTGCGATGTACAAATGTTGGAGTTGGCTTTTTCACGGCGAATATGTTGTTCACGGGTTTGCATTGCCATACGTAATGCTTGCTTGCCGCGCAAATCAATTGACACACCAATAATACGGCCTGGAGCAGAGCGTTTATATGCATCGCGGAATGCGAAGAAACCTGCGTGCGGGCCACCAAAACCCATGGGCACGCCGAAACGTTGGCTTGTTCCTACTACAACATCTGCGCCCATTGCTCCTGGAGATTTAATCAACAACAACGCCATTGGATCTGTTGCCACAGTTACCAGTGCATTATTTTTATGAGCAACGTCGATCAATGATGTTAGATCGCGCACTGCGCCGGTTGAACCAGGATATTGCAAAAGTGCACCGAAATAATCGCCATTCACAACTTCATCGGCAGCGGAAATTTCTATTTCAAAACCGAAATGTTCCGCGCGAGTTTTTACTACTGCAATAGTTTGTGGATGTGTATCTGCATCGACAAAAAATACATCGGATTTACTCTTTTTGTTTTGGCGTTTGCACATTGCCATAGCTTCGGCGGCGGCCGTGCCTTCATCCAACACAGAGGCATTCGCCATTTCCATGCCGGTGAGGTCGATGATCATCTGTTGATAGTTGAGCAGAGCTTCCAGACGACCCTGGGCAATTTCCGGTTGATAAGGTGTGTAAGCGGTATACCAACCTGGGTTTTCCAATACATTGCGTAACACCACGAGCGGAACAAGGGTGTCGTGATAACCCATGCCGATGTAGCTCTTAAAAACTTTGTTTTGGCTGGCAATCGCTTTGAGTTGCGTTAATGCGTTGGCCTCGCTTACTGCGGCACCAAGGTTGAGTTCGCTTTTTAGACGTATGTTGTCTGGTACGGTTTTGTCGATCAGCTCTTTAATTGAATTCACGCCGAGCGCAGCTAGCATCTCTGCGGTCTGCTGCGCATTAGGTCCTATATGGCGAGCAACAAACTCATCGTTGTAAGCCAAAAGGTTGAGGGAAGCCGAACGCAAATCAACTGACATAGGTGTTCTCTGTAAATGGAAATTATGAGGAAGGCGGGGCAAGCGGCCAAAACCCCTTGGGATTCGGCTCGTCTAAAAAGGTCGCTATGGTACCAATTTTGAGACAGCATGGGCAATTGGCGACGGGCTATTTACCCGATTTACCGTGTAGGGTAGTCCGTATCCAATTTGTAAAAATATTTGGTGTAATCGAAGTCTATGGATTTGACGAGGGGGTTTTCCAAACGGAACACTTTACGTTTTTTCAGGCGCGCGAAATCCACGCTTGCCTGGTGCTGCTCTCTCCAGAGTGCTATGAGGGAGCCATCCGCAAAAGCCATTTGCAAGCCTTTAGTGACTCGCGCATTTGCTTCCTTATTACTTGGGTTGGTATAGAACAAAATTGGCATTGGGTAATAAATAAGCAGGTGTAAGTCGTAACCCAAACCTTTGATGGAACCGAAGTGATCATATTCATCTTTTATTTCATTTACGCCACGACAAAACAAATCAAACCTGTGTGCTGCTGTCATTTTGAATAGCGCCGAGTATTGCGCGACTTCCATAACGGTAAAGCCATTGCTGCGCAATATTGCAACGTCCACCCAATCCCGACCAAGCCCCATCGAAAATTGGCGCAGATCATCGAGCGAATTCACTTTCGCTAACTTATCCATCATAGATTTGGGCGCAAAACAGGTTCTATAACTTAGTACCCCAAGGTCCACCGGGAAAGGAACGTAATCCATTTCTTTCGTGCTTTTATAGCCTTCGTTGTAACCAAGGCTTGCAAAATAATTGGGATATGCGTTGGTTTTAATGCTTTGAACAATTCGATTTACATTTGTTTGCGGTGCTGTTCGGATTTCATAAGCGCCATATTCAGCGACAGTCTTATCCAGCGCGAGTTTGAATGCAGAGACTTCAAAATTAGGAGACGCTTGTACGTAGGCTTCAGGGAGTTGATGTGTAAAAACAGTTTGCGCAAACACACAGGTTGCGGCCATGAGGTTTGACAAGAGGATGATTACTAATTGAACAGGAATTGATTTATTCAAAATGCAATGTCCCCGATTTTATGTGATGACCCAATAAATGTAGCAGACTATTAATTTTTACCGAGCTATTCATGTAAATCATCATCTCGCGTCCTATAGCTATAGCCCTGAAGTTGCCATATAAAAAATCAATAGGACATAACAAACTGCGTGTGTATGATAGCTCCGCACTATCGATAAATCCAAGACGATCAAATTTCACATCGTTAAGTCAGTTGTGTCAGTCTTGGCTGTAATCGTCACCTTAAGTTAATTGTTGAATGAACAGGAGAAACGAAATGGGCGTATTAGTTGGTAAGCAAGCACCGGATTTTATTGCATCTGCCGTATTGGCGAATGGTGAAATTGTAGATGGTTATTCTTTCTCATCTGCTACCAAAGGTAAAAAAGCTGTCGTGTTTTTCTACCCATTGGACTTCACCTTTGTATGTCCTTCAGAGTTGCTTGCATTTGATCACCGTGTTGAAGAATTTAAAAAGCGCAATGTAGAAGTAATTGGTGTTTCTATAGATTCACAATTCACTCACAACGCGTGGCGTAACACACCAGTTAACGCTGGTGGTATTGGTCCAGTCCGTTACACATTGGTTGCAGACATTACTCACTCAATTGCAAAAGCTTACGATGTTGAGTCTCCAGACGGCGTTGCATTCCGCGGTACTTTCGTGATTGATGAGGCGGGCGTAGTACGTTCGCAAATCGTTAACGATTTACCAATCGGTCGTAACATTGATGATACTCTTCGTACTGTTGATGCTTTGATTTTCCACGAACAACATGGCGAAGTTTGCCCTGCAGGTTGGAAAGAAGGTGATGCAGGTATGGACGCTTCGCCAGCAGGCGTTGCTAAATACTTGGCTGAGCACGGCGATAAACTTTAATTCAAACTGTTGAATTAGAATTTAAAAACCCGATAGCGATATCGGGTTTTTTATTTTTCGCTATTACGAAAATTATCCGGCGCGAAACGCCAGATGATGCGAACAATGTTCCGTTAAACGTACCTTTTTAGGTCCGATCACAGCGGTGCCGGGATAGTAGGTAAACCGCAAACGAATTTGCGTTTTAAGTGTTAAGTGGTAAATTGCGGAGACTTTCAATGCATTTGCCGGGCACACTTTTTCTCATGACATCTAAAAAAGCTATCGATTTACACCCAAGCTGGCTGGCGCATTTGGCACCGGAATTTGAGTTGCCTTATATGAAGCATCTCAAGAAATTTTTATTGGAGCAGAAGCAAGCGGGTAAAATTATCTATCCGGAATCCAAAAATATTTTTAATGCATTTAATAGCACTCCGCTTGATGAAGTGAAAGTGGTTATTTTGGGGCAAGACCCGTACCACGGTCCGCACCAGGCGCATGGGCTATGTTTTTCGGTTCAGCCTGGAATTCCAACGCCACCTTCACTGCAAAATATTTACAAGGAAATTCACCGCGATTTGCATATCCCCATTCCCGCCCACGGTTTTCTACAGACCTGGGCAAATCAAGGTGTATTTTTGCTCAATGCAACTTTAACGGTGGAGCAAGCACGAGCAGGTTCGCACCAAGGGCAGGGGTGGGAACAATTTACGGATCGCGCAATTCAAGTTGTTAATCAGGAATGCGAGCATGTGGTGTTTTTTTTGTGGGGAAGTTATGCGCAGAAAAAAGGGCAATTTATTGATGGACGCAAGCATTTGATCTTACGCGCGCCGCATCCATCTCCTTTATCCGCACATCGCGGTTTTATAGGTTGTGGACATTTTTCCAAAGCCAATCAATATTTAGAGGAGCAAGGGCAAACACCGATTGATTGGCGTTTACCGCAAAATGTTTAATTAATATCTAACCCCGTTCATCCTGAGCTTGTCGAAGGGTTTGTACCGGCGTTTCGATCGGCTCAGAGTAACCGGCGAGATGTGAGCGGTTAAAAAATTTTCAATTCTTTAAAGCAGCAGAGACATTGCAGCTTCCATGTCCGCCGATAAATCTTCCGATTCGGAGAATTGAATGTCCGGATCAAGCCCCAAGCGCTCAAAAGCAGTAACGTTGGAGCAATCAATTTGAGCGAGCGGTGAGTTTGAGCCGGCATAGCTTTGCAGCATGGCAACAGTCACTACATCGGCATAATCCGCCTTGGGAACCTTGCGTTGAAAATCTATGTGTTGTGACGGGATGTGTGCAAGCTCCTCCGGAAAGCCCCACGCGCGTAAAATCATGTCGCCCAGTGGCGCGTTTAATTCATCAATGACTTTGTCCAACGTCAGACTGTCGTTAAGTAAAAAGGGATGATCCTCGGCGTAAGTCAGCACCGGTAATACACCAATTTTATGGACGAGCCCGGCGAGAGTAGCTTGGTCTGGCCGCAATTTTTTTGTGTAGTGTCTGCACAAAACATGGCTGATGCCCGCGACCTCACTGGAACGACTCCAAACTTCGCGCATGCGCATATCTACCAAATCCGATGTTGCCTGGAACATTTGTTCCATCGCTAAACCCGTCGCTATATTGCATGTGTATGAAATCCCCAGGCGCATAAGTGCGGTCTTTAAATCTTCTATCGCGCGTGAGGCGCGTAGTAAAGGACTGTTCGCAACACGAATAATCCGTGCACTCAGCGCAGCATCACCCCCAATAACACCAACGAGTTTGTCGATATCGGCATTTGGATCGTCGGCAACTTCACGAACTTTCAGGGCTACTTCTGGCAAGGTGGGTAAAACTAGCTGGTCAGTTTTGATGGCGTTAATAATATCGCTGCGTACACGCTCGGCAATTTGACTCATAAGCTACCTGCTCTATTTGGATTATGATTTTGATCAAAACAACACACTGTGATTTTTCGACGTGCGTATGCGTTCGAGCGTCAGTGTTTTGAAGGGCGGATTAATCCGCCTCATTTGGAGTAGGTATAGCATAGGGTAGCGATAGGAGGCTGAGTTTTTCTGGGTTATTTGCGAGATAAATCGCGACGCGTTCATCATCCACGACACTGGCAAGCAGTTCACCCGAAGACGTATTCTTACTCGCAGCCAAAATCACCTCGCCCACGACTTTACCGTCTGCATTAAGAAGCGATGTGCCTGGCAGTGGTAAGGGTGCGTTATTTTTTGAAAATTCAAAACGATACATATGGCGCTTTAACGTGCCGCGATAGTGTAAACGCGCAACAATTTCCTGACCTGTGTAACAACCCTTACGAAAATTAATGCCATTAATAAGCTGGAAGTTTATCGCCTGCGGCGTAAAAGTCTCGTAAGTTTCGGGCGTTATGTCGCCTACACCCGCGCGAATATTTAGCAGCGTCCACAGGTTGTGATGTGTACAGGTAGTTTGACCTTTTAGCTGTTGCCAGACTTTTTCGGCTTCTGTGGCGGCAAGCCAACATTCAAACCTTTGTTCGTCGATACGAATAATTTTGTGATTTTCCGCAGCTTGCCAATCACTGTCTGTTCCTATTTCTACTGCAAAAACATCTTTAACAACTTGCGCAGCATTTGGTCCAGCTATACCCAGGCAGATGTAATCAGGTGTGGCGTCCGCGAGTTTTGCTTTTGAGAAAACAATGTATTTTCCGAGGCTAGCGAGCCCATGGGACACGAGCCCTTGATGCACGCGAAGTAGAATTTGTTCATTATTTGATTGCAACGCACGAAAGCAAAGCAACATGCGGCCCTTGATATTGCATTGCGCGCCCAGCAAACTTTTGTTGTCGGCTAGCTCACGTACGTCGCAAGTCACCTGACCTTGCAAAAACTTGGCGGCATCGGGGCCGGTAATACTTAGTATTCCTTGTGGTAAAAGCATCAAGAAGGTGTTTTCGAAGGTTTGTTCCGCAGCGCTAAAATCTTCAGCACCCTGTATTTCAGTAGCAGTAGCAGTAGCCGATGCGAGAAAATCGTTCCAGTCAGACATAACAAAAAACTCTGGGTGGTTGGTAGAAGTTAGTGTATCGCATTATTATTATGAAAAACTTCTGAAGCTCAATACCCTAATCCTTAGCTATTAAAAGTCTATCTTCCTAGTATGTCGATTGAGGGTCGAGAAAGCTGCTGAAGCGGCCTTTGTCTTCAGGTACAATCGCACAAGTTCTGAAGTTCTGGTGTAGGTATTTAGTGTGGAAAGAAATCGTTTGTTTTGGGGTAGCCGGCGCGGCATGTTGGAATTGGACTTGGTGCTGCTACCTTTTTTGGAAAATATTTATCCCGGTTTGAACCAACAAGATAAAGAGCGCTACTGGAAATTATTGGAGTGCGAAGATCAGGACATGTTTGCCTGGTTTTTACGCCGTGAAGACCCGGAAGATAACGAATTGAAAAGGATTGTCGACATTGTTAGAAAAAATACCGGACTTCAACCTCAATCATAAAACTCCGCAGCAAATTACTTCCGGTGTCGATCTTGCGCCGGTGGTATTTAGTCCTTCGTTGCTGCTGTATCGCCTGGAAGTTTTTGTTTATTTGTTCATGCTGCTTTCCGCAAGCGTCGCGATCTTCCCGTTTATATTTACTGCTTTTTATTGGCCTTTATTATGGCTAACTTTTCTGGTTATGATTATTGCTGCACTTAGGAAAAGTCTACAAAGTAAAAAGTCCCCATCCATTAATTTATGTATTACGCAAAAAGTTTGGCACTTGCAAACATCTGCCGGGAGCCTTGCTGTTGAACCCTGCAACGAAATAGTGGTGTGGACTAAATTAATTATCTTGCCTGTTAAAGAGACGCTGAGCGGGCGTAAGCACC
This sequence comes from Gammaproteobacteria bacterium, assembly GCA_004173475.1. Lineage (GTDB taxonomy): Bacteria > Pseudomonadota > Gammaproteobacteria > Pseudomonadales > Cellvibrionaceae > Cellvibrio. The sequence continues at coordinate 249,314 of SEBU01000003.1, read as the reverse complement.
GAATAGTGGCTTTGCCCGACTCAATGACACCAGAGGATTGGCGACGTTTGCGAGTATGGTTACGAATAGAACTACGCAAAAGCAGTTAAAGAATTTAACTGCTACTGAAATCCAACTTGGAAGTTTTAACAGCCTATCAAGCGTACACGCCGGCCCATGGCGCCCAGCTCCATCCTTCATGCGCATTCATAGCCTGCGTCATAGAAAGTTGGTTTCCGTTCGACATACATTCGATGTAACGCTTGGTTGTTGGTGAACCAACGCGACCCATTCCTTCGTTACGGTGAGAAAAAATGCGTAGTGGTTTTCCGGTAAAACCAGCTGCCGCTACTAATTGAGGGACACGATACAGACAGCCATTAAATTGGCCTGCGCATGGTGTTAGTGTGCAGTCAATTTCGATGCGTCGAATTTGCCCTAAACCACCTGCAGTAGCGATCGCGACCGAAAAATTATGATTCAGCCAATACTGCTGATCCGGGTGCTCACTTGGGCCGCCACCAGCACCAATTTGAATTGCGCCGCGTAATAAAATTGCAGTGTTCGCGTTTGTAATGGCGTGAGCAACATATTGAATCGCTCCCACATTGTTGAACCAGTCATAAGTGGTGTTGTAAATAGCAGCGATTTTTGGGCGATGAAGATCCACGTTGAGTTCCTTGAGTAAAGTGAAGTCGAAGCGGTCTAGAATATGTCAGCGGGATATTCGCAGCAAGTTTTCGTTTTTTGCGATCAAAAAAATCTATTAATTTGTTAACTTGCGCGAAAAATTTGCAAAACAAATTTGCGTTTGGATTATTTAAAAGGCACGAAGCAAATCTTCAAATTGATATCGCCTAAATATTTAACTGCGTACAACCAGCAAAAGAATATTTAGGCGACTCTGTTTGCTTAAGTTAATCGTTTCCATCAATGCTGACGACTATATTCTGTGCAGCAAAGTTGGTAGGAACCAAAATTGTATCGCGAGCAATGTTGGATTTGTTCGGAAAATCGAGAGAGTAATGCAAGCCACGGCTTTCTTTTCGTTCGAGAGCTGAGTCAATAATTAGCTCTGCCACTGTCGCCAAATTGCGCAATTCAATTAAGTCACTGCTGATTTTATAGTTACTGTAATAATCCGCAATTTCTGCTTTCAATAATTCAATACGGTGCAATGCACGCTCAAGGCGTTTGTGAGTGCGCACAATGCCAACGTAGTCCCACATAAAACGGCGTAGCTCGTCCCAGTTGTGCGAAATGACCACGTCTTCATCTGAATTTGTTACGCGGGTTGAATCCCACTCTTCGGACTGTTCGGGCGGGTTAATCGCGTTAAGTGAATTAATAATTTGCAGTGCAGATGACTGCGCATACACAACACATTCCAGCAGCGAATTACTGGCGAGACGATTCGCACCATGTAAACCCGTGAAGGATGTTTCGCCGATTGCATACAAATTTTGCAGATCGGTTTGACCATTTTTATCAACTACTACACCCCCACAAGTAAAATGCGCAGCGGGTACGACAGGAATAGGCTCTTTAGTAATGTCTATCCCTAATTCCAAACAGCGTGCGTAAATCGTGGGGAAGTGTTCTTTAATGAAATCGGGCGTTTTATGGCTGATGTCTAAATACAAACAATCACAGCCCAATCGTTTCATTTCATGGTCGATGGCGCGGGCAACTATATCGCGAGGCGCCAATTCAAGCCGTTCATCAAAACGATGCATAAATCGTTCGCCGTTAGGTAAACGTAAGTAAGCGCCTTCGCCTCGCAAAGCTTCACTGATCAAAAAGTTCTTGGTAGACGCGTGGTAAAGGCAAGTAGGGTGGAACTGATTGAATTCCATATTGGCAATTCTGCAACCCGCGCGCCACGCCATAGCAATACCGTCACCGCTAGCGCCGTCAAGATTGGTTGTGTAGAGATAGACTTTGCTCGCCCCGCCCGTTGCCAATACGACGACCTTCGCCTGGAACACATGAACCTGCTCGCTGTTCTTATCTAAAACATAGGCACCGGTACAACGAAGTTTGCGGGAATTTGTATCAGCCTGAGTAATCAGGTTTACAGCAATATGATCCTCATAGACCTGAATATTTTGCTGCAGCCTCACCTGGTCAATTAGCGTGCTGTGAACAGCTCGACCTGTTGCGTCTGCGCTATGGATAATTCGCCTATGGCTATGACCGCCTTCTTTGGTGAGATGATAATCCTCTGTACCGTTTTCTTTAGTGAAGATAACGCCTTGTTCGATTAGCCATTTAATAGCCGCTTTACTATTTTCGACGGTAAAACGTACTGATTCCTCATGGCACAGCCCTGCGCCTGCTATCAACGTGTCTTTGACGTGAGCTTCGATGGAATCCTGATCGTCAAGCACAGCGGCAATTCCACCTTGTGCAAACCAGGTCGATCCCTGGTTTAGGGCGTTCTTGCTAAGGACAGCAACCTTGGCATGTTTTGCAAGACTTAACGCCAGGGTTAAGCCCGCCGCGCCGGAACCGATAACAAGAACGTCGTGAGAGTAGGTCATGAGTATTTTCTGCAGCAATTAAAAGGTCGAAGTCGTAAACTGGCACCAGTATATACAAGCTAAATACGATTAGTGAGCTAAACTCCGAGTTAATACGGGCTGGAGGCCTTACTAGTGTTGGGTTGCGAACAGAGGGAGCGTGGAACTTTTGCTATAAGTGCGAGTCTAGATTACACAGACTAGTAATAATAACCGAGCTACAGCTCGCCTCTAAATGGCATTAGTATGAGTGTAATTCCAGCGCTGAATTTTAATAGTCCTGACCAAAATGAGTCCAGGACGCTTGGGGGTTTTAGAATGACAGCGCAAGTAGCGCCCGATGTCGATGTCGATCAACAGCTCGTGGAGCGTGTGCAAAAGGGAGATAAGCGAGCTTTTGACTTGTTGGTACTAAAGTATCAGCACAAAATATTTGCCGTAATCAGCCGTTTCATTCGCGACCATGCCGAAGTGCAGGATGTTGCACAGGATGCTTTTATCAAGGCATATCGTGCGCTACCTAATTTCCGTGGTGAAAGCGCGTTTTACACTTGGATGTATCGCATCGCCATAAACACTGCAAAAAATTATTTGGTTGCTCGCAACCGTCGCCCGCCTGCTAGTGATGTGGATATGGAAGATGCCGAGTTTTTTGTCGGCAATGACGCAATGCATGAAATGAATACACCTGAGCGAAATCTCTTGAGAGACGAATTGCAAGTGGTTATAGACCAAGCCTTCCGTGATTTACCTGATGATTTGCGCATGGCTGTAACTTTGCGTGAAATCGATGGGCTCAGTTACGAGGAAATTGCTGAAGCTATGGAGTGTCCTATAGGAACAGTACGGTCGCGTATTTTCCGCGCACGCGAAGCTATAGACAAAAAAATTCAACCGCTTATTGAGTAGCAGATAGTTTTTTAATTAGGCGAATTGTGCGACTCAATATCCGTAGTTGTGTAGATGTGTAACGCAGAATCGCAAAATTTTGAAGTTCGTGTAAATATGCAAAAATTGTGAATCTTAGCTGAACCTTTTTTACGACCTTCGGTCATAACGGCAGCAGCTAAAAATCCTCACTAATCAGCACTTAAGAATCTTATTAGTTAGTAAATGCTAATCTTTTCAAACACAGGTAAATCGCAAATGAGTGAGCAAAACCGGCCACAAATTCTCGCCGAATCGATATCAGCCTTGATGGATAATCAAGCGTCTGAATTTGAATTGCAGCGTATTTTGAAGGCTTCAGAGCAGGATGCTGATGTTAAAGCGACCTGGTCGCGTTATCAAATCACCAGTGCGGTGTTACGTGGTGATCAAGATCCCGTATTCTCAGCATCGACGATGTCCAATTTTTCAGCACGCCTTAGCGCTGCAATAGCTGATGAAGAAACGTTCATTAGTAACAAAAATGCCGCGACACCTTCAGTCGAGCAAACCAAGCCTCAACAAGGTTGGTTGTATCAATTAGGTCGCGTCGCGTTGGTGGCTTCAGTTGCCGGCGGAATGATATTGGGTGTTAATCAATTTAACGCTGCCGGTGTTGATAACAATCAAATTGCTAACAATATCGCACCAGTGTCTGTGCCTGTAGATACTACTGTTTCTTTGCCATCTGGGATTAACGGCCCACTTCTTAATACCCGTAATGTGGCAGTTCAAACTGGCTATGAAACACGTCCTCAGGAAAATCGTCGGGTTATGTTTCAGCCACGCCAAGCCACTCCTGCTGTATCCGATGAAGAAGTATCACGCTACGTCAATCAAATGATTAAGGCGCATTCAGATAATGCTGCTATGAACTCTGGCCAAGGTGTATTACCTTATGCGCGTGTAATAATCACCGATGAAGAATAACCTATGCAAAAAATTTCTTTGTGGTTGTCGTCTTTGGTTGTGGCGATAACTGCGGTAGTTCCTGTTCAAACATCTCTCGCGCAAGAAAATATCTTATTCCCTCCTAAAAGCCTGCCAAGTGTGCAGGCTTTATTAAAAAAAATGTCTCAGGATGCCGCTCATATTAATTATCGCGGTTCATTCACATATCAAAATCAAAACAGCATTGAACTACAAAGTTTTCGCGTTGAGCATTGGGTTGAAGACGGCGTTGAGCATGATCGCTTTTTATTTTTGAATGGTCCTGAGCGTGTCATTCTCCGCGATGGCCAACCGGTTGATTGCAAAGCCATGGGAGATGAATTGCTGCAGGGGCGCATTTCCCAAATCGGCAAGATCTTAGTGGATATGGATGATCTTTATCAGTTTGAAATTCGCGGCCAGGAGCGTATTGCTGGTCGGTTAGCTCGTGTATTACAAGTTATTCCCAAAGACCCCTATCGCTACGGTTATTTTTTGAGTATTGATGAAGACACTGGTCTTGTACTTAAGTCTTGGCTCATTGATGAAAATGCCCATCCCCTGGAACGCTATCAATTTATTTCGCTTGATTTAAACCCTGATATCGCCCGTATGAAAACGCAGCCTTTACCTCGTCCTTATAAAGCGATTGCCGATGTTACGCCCTGTAATCCCACCGAGCTTACTAAGCCTGCGGGATGGCAAGTGGCGTGGGTTCCGCAAGGTTTTGTTTTTGCCGGACAGCGAACTCTTGCCAGTGGGCAAACGATGTTGATGTACACAGACGGTCTTACAACCTTCAGCATTTTCATTGAAGCTACCAGTAGCTTCGTTCCTGAAGGAGTGGGGAAGCGCGGGGCAACACTTGCTTACATGTCTCGCCTGTCCGTCAAAGACGTCGTTCACCGGGTGAGCGTAGTGGGTGAAATTCCTGTCGCCGCTGCTGCAAAAATCGCGCAAAATATAACGGGGCAGTAAGCCCCGTTTTAATTTGTCTTCGGGTAATTTCTATCATGATTCTTGAGACTGGTCGTGTTCTTGCTGTAGAGCCACAGGGTTTATGGGTGGAAACTATCCAGCGGTCGGCTTGTGGTTCTTGCCAGGCACAAAAAGCGTGCGGTCATAGCGCACTTGCAAAATGGGGCGCTAGTGCGTCTTGTTTATGGGTGTTGCTGGATGGACGCGACGCTGATGAGTATCCAGTTGGTAGCGAAGTGAAAATTGGTGTACTTGAAGACGTAATTGCAAAAAGTGCCATGTTTGTTTACATGGTGCCACTTATCGGAATGATCATAGCGACGGTGATCGCGCATCACTACTTGTCGAGTGACGGCGTAACTGCGCTTTGTGCGTTATGTGGTTTGCTAGTTGGTGCCGCTTTTGTGCGCGCAGTTTCCTACTTCATTCGCTTTGACAGCCGTTTACAACCCGTGCTGGTTGATGAACGATCTACTGTGCAATTAATAGAAATTTGCGAGTAGGGGTAGCAGTGTGATGTTGATAATTAATTCCCATGTTCACATTCCGCTGCACGAAATTGAACTCACCGCTATGCGAGCTCAAGGTGCGGGTGGGCAAAATGTCAATAAGGTGTCTAGTGCGATACATTTGCGGTTCGATATTCATAAGTCCTCCCTCAGTGAGTTTTGCAAATCTAGATTACTTGCTCTGGATGAAAAACGTATTTCCAGCGATGGTGTTTTAATCATTAAAGCCCAGCGTCATCGTACCCAAGAACAAAATCGTGCCGATGCGCTGGAGCGTTTTAAAGAAATCGTCGTTGGCGCGATCAAAATTGTAAAAAATCGTCACGCAACCAAACCTACTTACGGTTCAAAACAAAAACGTATGGACGGTAAAACAATCCGCGCTACTATTAAAACCGCTCGTGCCAAAATAATATTGGACTGACGCGTCACCCAATTTTTTACCAATCTCAACTTTCTAAAAAGCCGTTAAAATTATCGTGCGTTTGCATTTTTCGAAAAAGCAACCTCGTTTTTAACATTACGCCATAAGGATTGTTGAAAGGATTCGAAATTTTTACCGCCGGTATCCAAGATCCAATCTACTAGCGCTGCTGACACATCGGGGTAAATTACCGGAGCGGGCTTTGGCAGAGGTAGCCAGCGCCCGATAATAGCTTCGCTCAATTCATTAGTGGCAGTACCATAACCCAGTTGGCTCAATGCAAATGCATTAGATGCTTGTTCCATTTGCCCTGCGACAGGTTGCACCAATAATTTTTTGCCGAGTTGAATTGCTTCACTGGGTAATTCAAAACCAGCACTGCAAATAACGCCTTCGCATTTATGCAAATCCTGTTGAAATCCTTCTCTGGAAAATGGACGAATATGGATATGTCCATCGTCAACTGGTTGCGGAACATTTTGATAGATAAAAAATTGATAACTTGGAAAGGCGCGCAGCTGCGGTAAAATATCTTCCAAGTCAGCAAAGGGTAAATACACCAGGTAGTGTTTTGCCAGTGATTGATTTTCGTATTGCGATGGCTCGATCAGCGGCGGAAGAATAGGCTGGTTAAAGTGATGCCAGTGGAGCCCAATGGGTTGAGTGACGGGTGCAAAGTTTTGCATAAACCAATCAGTTACCAAGTTGTTATTTTTTTTCGGAATTTTATGCAAAAAGGAGTTTTGATGAGAAATACCAATAACTTTTTTTCCAGCGCGTTTTGCTGCGTGTGCCGAAACCGGTTCAAAGTCATTTATGATTAAATCGTAACCCTCTACATTTACTTTTTTAATATCGTCATTTAATTGCATCAAATTCGCTTGCAGTGCTGTTTTTAAATAAAGAATACGACCGCTTTTAACCGCAAAAGTCAAACCTCTGTAACTTTGAAATTCACCGAAAGCTTGCATGTCAAAAAAATCTTCACGGGGACGTCCTGAAAACACCCAATCGACCGAAACACCTTTTGCTGCAAATGCTTTTGCCATAATGCGTGCGCGTGTTACGTGGCCATTACCGGTTCCTTGAACACCGTAAAGTATTTTCATAGGCTTTCTCGACATTGATTAGTTAATGATTGAAAAACTTCTGTCATAAATTTCTGTAACAATTTGTTCATTCGCAAAAGATGGACGCGCTTCAAAAAAATCATCATCATTCGCGCTCTTGCCGTTTCAGCATTTAGAAATATCACCGCCGTGTGACTTTTCGATGAAGAAAAGATGAAATAAACGTGACAACACTTGAGCACCACCAACATGATCAGTATTTATGTGGAGAATCTGAATGAGTAAACCGGGTAAGACGGGTATTAGCCGTGTAATTGATGCTTTTGGCTATTCAATGAAAGGCTTTGCAGCAACGTGGAAGTTTGAAGCGGCTTTTCGTCAGGAAGTGGTGTTGGGTGTGCTTTTAATTCCTGTGGCGTTTTGGTTGGCTCCAACCCACATTGAGTTGATTTTATTGCTCGCCAGTATTTTTTGGGTATGGATGGCGGAACTGGCAAATTCATCAGTAGAGGCCGTTGTTGACAGGACTGGGTCTGAACGTCACGAGTTATCGGGGCGGGCGAAAGACATAGGTTCGGCCTTAGTATTTACCAGTCTTGTTCTGCTTTCCGTGGTTTGGGGAATTGTTGCTATTCACCGTTTTCTCTAAGGATTGTGCATTCGCAGACTCTATCTGTATTAAATGTGTCGCTTCTGCGGGCTCAACGTCCGCAGTGGAAATGCTGAAGGCCCGCTTCGAACAGAATATTCATCGTCGGTGTGTTAGCGCATTGTTAAAAATATGCAATTAAGTTAAATTGTAATTGTCACTTAATTATCATATTTATAATGCTAGAAACGCTATGGCTACTGAAAAATTTTCTGTAAACGAGCACACCCATCGCCGCTTTAATCCTTTGACGGGCGAATGGTTGTTGGTATCTCCGCATCGCAATAAGCGCCCTTGGCAAGGTCAGCAAGAACCAAGTCAATGGCCCGAAAGCGCCGCTCATGATCCCGGATGTTTTCTCTGCCCCGGCAACAAACGAGTAGGCGGGGAGTTAAACCCGGAATACAAAACGACCTATGTTTTCACCAATGATTTCGCAGCCCTAATGCCACAGGTGCCCGAGGCACCATCAACGTCTGATCCATTGTTTCAGATTAAGGCAGAGCACGGCACCAGCCGAGTCATATGTTTTTCGCCCGATCATAGTAAAACCTTGCCCTTATTAAATGACGAGGAAATCTTGGCGGTCGTTAAAAGCTGGATGCGAGAGGCTGCTGATCTTGGAAAGACTTATAGGTCCGTTCAGATATTTGAAAACAAAGGCGCGGTGATGGGCTGCTCAAACCCTCATCCTCATGGCCAAATCTGGGCGCAAACTCAACTACCTAGCCTGATCCAGAAGGAGGATGAGCGCCAGCGCCTGTACTATTCGGAGCAGGGTACGCCCCTGCTGCTGGATTACGTCCAAAAAGAACTCGACTTAGGTGAGCGGGTAGTAGTCGAAAATGATGATTGGCTAGTGGTTGTGCCTTTTTGGGCTGCCTGGCCGTTTGAGACGCTGCTTCTTCCAAAGAAACATCGAGCGCGAATTACCGAATTAAGTGAGTCTGAGCAACGAAGTCTCGGTTCAATTCTGCGTGATATCACCGCTCGCTACGATAATCTCTTTGAATGTTCATTTCCTTATTCTATGGGGTGGCATGGAGCACCTTTTGATGCTCAGGACACGGCGTCTTGGGTTTTACATGCGCACTTTTACCCGCCGCTATTACGCTCCGCAAGCGTTCGGAAATTTATGGTGGGTTATGAAATGATGGCAGAACCACAACGAGATCTGTCACCAGAACAAGCGGCCGAGCGGTTGCGTCAGCAGAGCTCAATTCATTTTCGTACGAGGTAACTACGAATGGGCGAAGTAAACCAGCAAAGACTGCGTGAGCTATTCAGAAATCATTTCGGTCATGACGCAGCATCTATAGTACAGGCACCTGGCCGAGTGAACCTGATCGGCGAACACACTGATTACAATGGCGGTTTTGTGCTACCGGCCGCGATTAACTACAGCACCTGCATCGCCTTCTCGCCCACAAATAATCGTGAATTACACATAGTTGCTGAAAATTTTAACGCGCAGAAAGTCGTTATAGATTTGGATAAGCCTATGCAACCCGATGCTGATGCACCTTGGTCAAACTATGCGCGCGGTGTAGTGCAAGAATTGCAAAAAAGGCGATACCGCCTGGCTGGTGGTCATTTACTGATATCGGGTAACGTGCCTGCTGGGGCTGGGCTGAGCAGCTCAGCATCTTTGGAGGTCGCTCTGGTTCGAGCACTTACGGAGTTAAGTGGTGAAGCGATTGATCCAACCAATGCAGCGTTGGTGGGGCAGGCGGCAGAAAATAATTTTGTCGGTTGCAATTGTGGGATTATGGACCAGCTTATATCCGCCCTTGGACAGGAAAGTAGTGCGTTGCTCATTGATTGTGAAGATTTAAGCACTCGCAGCATTTCAATTCCTGAGGACTGGGAAATTCTTATTGTTCACAGCGGAGTAAAGCGCGGTCTGGTTGAGAGTGAGTACAATCAACGTCGTGTGCAATGCGAAACAGCAGCCCATTTTTTTGGTCAAAAAGAATTGCGTGGTGTGAGCTTGGAACAACTCCTGGCGGCTGAGGATAAGTTGGACCCGTTGAGTTTTCGTCGCGCCCGTCACGTGTTAACAGAAAATGAGCGCACACTTACTGCAGCTAATGCGTTAAGCGTTGGGGATATGCCGACTTTAATAAGGGTGATGGCGGAGTCGCATGAGTCAATGCGTGATGACTTTAATATCACCACACCAGTAATTGACCATTTGGTAGAGATCCTACAGCAAGCAGGTGCAGGCGAGGCGGGAGCCCGTATGACTGGAGGGGGGTTCGGTGGCTGCGTTGTGGCTGTAGCGCCGTCGAAAATAATCCCGCAACTTGTGGCCGCCGTTGAACAGCGCTATGAAGCTGACACCGGCTGCGTACCGCGTTTGATTCCTGCTAAAGCTAGTCGCGGAGCCTTCGCACATTAGCAGGTACAACTGGTGACCTGATGTTTGCGATGGGCTAGCTCAGCTCAGCTTCGTCCGAAGCTAATGCCTAGCGGTTCTGGTCGAATTAAAGCTCAGGTAAGCGTAAAAACGAAGAGTTATCGAGTACCTTATTCCCTTTTCACGCATTTGAAACCTGTCTCGAACAGTCTACTGATTTCCTAATGTGTAGATTTGTTTTCCAGTTCGCCCAGATAAGCCAGGTAATCCTCTGCGAGAGTGCGTTCTACGTGCCTTCGTTCAGTGGATTTACGGCGCTTACGATGGTAAATATCAATCGGCATGTTTTTACAAGGGTCCAGATCGAGCCTTCGGTCCTCACCCCTGCGTCTATCTACAAAAATTTTATGTAAATTCATATCAGTCTCTAATTAAAGCCTTTCTGTCCACGCGTCGAACCCATGTTGATGACAATTCTTGTTATTATGCGAAATCAGTTTTGCCTGTGACCAGCAGGCCAGCAACCGCAACCTGATTCGCCTCTGGCATTTTATACATCTTTAGCAGACAGCTTTAGATGCTTTTAGTGCCCCGAAAAATCGATCAGGTTTTCTGAGTCTAGTCCTAGTTTGATAAAATGCTGCAGTTTTTTTTCACCTTAAGGGCGAGATTTTTATAACGTGTTTTCGCAGGTTATGTATGAAAGAAATGGAAAACCGCATCCGAACTAAACTTTCTGAAAGCTTCAGTCCGAGTTATCTCGATGTTACTAACGAAAGTTACATGCACTCTGTGCCCCAGGGCTCAGAGAGCCATTTTAAAGTGGTTTTAGTTACAGATACTTTCACAAGTAAACGCCAGGTCCAACGTCATCAAGCGGTTTACGCGTGTCTAGCGGATGAATTAAAAGGCGGTGTACATGCACTTGCGCTTCACACTTTTAGTCCGGACGAGTGGGATGAAAAAGCCGCGGTACCTGCATCGCCTCAATGCCTCGGTGGTTCTAAACACGATCATTCTTGATATAGATCATCAGTTGCTACTGGCTGTTCAAAATTCAAGCATTTATAATGCGCGCCCTCGGTCTAATGTGACCCATATCTGCTAGCGTAAAAAAGTCCTGTTTTAGTGAGTTGAAATGAACGATATAAACCAAATAGTTGTTGCTGCCTTGTATAAATTTGTTTCCCTGCCGGACTACCAGCAATTTGCTCCGCGTTTAAAAGAGCGTTGTGATGAGCTGGATTTAAAAGGCACCTTATTGCTGGCGGAAGAGGGTATCAACGGAACTATTTCGGGCACTCGAAGCGCTATTAACAGCTTGTTGGATTTTTTAAAGGAAGATGAGCGATTTTTTGATCTGGTTCATAAAGAATCTTTCTTTGAAGGGAAACCTTTTTATCGCATGAAGGTTAAGCTCAAAAAAGAAATTGTTACCATGGGCGTTCAAGGTATTGATCCTAAAAAAATTGTTGGGACCTATGTTAAGCCACAAGATTGGAACGCGTTAATTAGTGATCCTGAAGTCACAGTTGTTGATACCCGCAATTCTTATGAATATGACATTGGTACCTTCGAAGGCGCCATAGATCCCAAGACAGAAACCTTCCGAGAATTTCCCGAATACGTTGCTAAAAATCTCGACCCGACCAAACATAAAAAAGTTGCGATGTTTTGCACGGGTGGAATTCGCTGTGAGAAATCCACGGCTTATATGAAAGGGCTGGGATTCGAAGAGGTTTACCATTTAGAGGGCGGAATTTTAAAATATTTGGAAGAGATTCCAGAAGAGCAAAGTCTGTGGAAGGGCGAATGTTTTGTTTTCGACAATCGTGTTGCTGTTAATCATAGTTTAAAGAAAGGAATTTATGATCAGTGCCACGGCTGCCGTCACCCTATTACTGAGGAAGACAAGGCCTCTGATCAATACATGCCGGGTGTAAGCTGCCCGCGATGCTACGACACGTTAACCGACGAGCAAAAAATACGTTTCGCTGAGCGTCAAAAGCAAATTCAATTGGCGAAAAGCCGCGATGAAGTGCATATTGGCGCTCTGCCGCCAGAGCGCCAATTGCGCAGGCAAGCCAAAGTTGAAAAGCGTGAGCAACAGCGTCGCTTGTCGCAATCGTAATTAATCAGGGTTTTTCTTTAACGAAAGGCCCTCTGCAAATCACCACCGCAAACTGTAGATAGGTATTATATGGACTTCGACGCATGGGTAGCTGATTTGGCTGCCGGCACCGCAACTCACGAATCGGGTTTCGTATTGCAAGTGGAAGGAAATCCCCGCGACCCTTCGGCAATTAACCCTGCAAATTTTCCCGTCAACCTATCTTTTGTAGATCAGGCGCGCTTGATGCGTTGTGGCTTGGAATTTTTGGCCAAGGCGTCTGCAAATGGTTCGACCACATACACGGGTGTAGGCGGTGCAACTGATATTGAATCGCTAAAAAGCGAAGCTACAAAAGAACGCGAAGCTTTAGCAAAACAATTCGCCGAGCGCGCAGACAAACCGGAAAGATCGGTTTTGTCTCTCAAAAAAAATAAATAATTAATGTCTGCGCAACAGCAATGCCTTAATGACCTGAGTGAATTACTCGGTCAAAAATTATTTGCCCGAGGGTGGCGAGTAACGACGGCAGAATCTTGCACTGGTGGCGGTATTGCTGCGGCAATAACTGCAATACCCAACAGCTCTTCCTGGTTTGAATATGGCGTTGTGAGTTATGCCAACAGAGCTAAAGAAAAATTACTTCGTGTGAATAGTGAAACTCTCGTACGCGAAGGTGCTGTAAGCAAAACTGTTGTCGAACAAATGGTAAAAGGCGCATTGGATTTATCAGGTGCGGAGATTGCAGTTGCTGTTAGCGGTATTGCTGGCCCAACCGGAGGTACCGCAGAAAAACCTGTAGGAACTGTTTGGTTTGCATGGGGTTTGGCATCTGGTTCGATAAATTCTGATTGCTGTCATTTTTCGGGAGATAGAATTTCGGTGCAGCAGCAATCGGTGCAGCACGCATTGAATGGGCTGCTTAAACTACTTTAACTTTTTATTTCAAGATTTCTGCTAGACTTTTTTTATCCCACACATTTTTGTAGACAGCGAAAGGAATACCAATGCTCTCATTTGCTGAATATTCCCAATTTTTTGTAGGTCTTCTCGCGATTGTAGATCCGCTTGGCGCCATTCCTGTTTTCCTCATCCTCACCGCTCGGCAATCTCCGAAAGTAAAGCGTGCAACTATTCGTTTAACCGTGCTATCAGTGTTTAGCGTGTTGGTGGTATCAATGGCGCTTGGTGAAATTATTTTGAATGTGTTAGGAATTAGTATTAACGCATTTCGTTGCGCAGGTGGACTGGTGTTACTGCTAATGTCACTGGCCATGTTGCAATCACATTTGATGAAGCCGAGCGAAGTCAATGAATTGGAAGCCGATGAAACTGTTGCGCTCGTGCCGCTCACAATTCCATTGCTAGCAGGCCCAGGCGCTATCAGTACGGTAATTGTTTACGCGCATCAATCTAACGAGTTATCGCACTGGTTGCTAATTTTTGCAGCAATCACAAGCGTTTGTTTTTGTCTGTGGCTGACGTTGGTCGCAATGCCGTGGTTATCAAAACATATCACAGCGAAATCAATCGCTATGTCTACTCGTATTATGGGATTGCTGTTAGCAGCTATTGCAATTGAATTTATTGCAGGCGGACTGAAAGGATTATTCCCGTCGCTTGCTATTTAGGTATGGGCTAACTTCCTTACAGCAAATAGTTTAAGAGCATCACATTTCTCATCGCCAATTTGAATGCTTGGGAGTCGCAAATCGCTTGGCTTGGGCTACACTTAGCATTCCAAGATGGCGTTATTTTCTTTGTCCGAATGCTGAGAACCCTGTGAAATTTCTTTTTGCCCTGCTGATGCTTAGTATCGCTCTTGCCGAGGTTTGCCAGGCGGGAGAGGTTGCTCCTGCGTCGCAAAAGGAAGGCACTGGGGCAATTGATTTTGAAAAGCACGTTCGAGAAGTGGCCCAGCGAACCGCCGCGGAAGCACGGGCAAAAAAAGACGCTGAGCGGGCAGCAAAAGCGAAGGCCTCCGCCGATAAAATTGCAGCTAGCGGAGGAACCGCCCTTAAGGTTTTTAAGTACCGAAAAGACGGTGCCGTGATGTTTGCTGATAGTGCGCCCTACAAAACCCAATATGAAGTCGTTGTTTACAATAGTTGTTATGCGTGCAGCATTACCTCAACTGTGAATTGGTATAACACCCGCTTACACCTCACCGAATTTAGCGACACTATAGGTTTGGCAGCAAAACAATTCGGGGTGGATGCAGGATTTATTCGCGCAATTATCCACGCGGAATCGGCCTTTAATCCTTTAGCGAGATCTCGCAAAGGTGCGACGGGATTAATGCAGCTTATGCCTGGCACCGCGAAAGACATGGGTGTGATTGATAGCACTAACCCCGAGCAAAATATAAAAGGGGGTGTACGTTACCTAGCAGGCTTGTTGCAGACGTTTAGCGGTAATGAAGCACTTGCAGCGGCGGCCTATAATGCAGGCGCGGGAGCGGTTACGAAATACAGTGGTGTTCCTCCCTACGAGGAAACCCAGACTTACGTAAAGCGTGTAAAAATCTTATCGGAACGCTATAAAAATCAAAAACAGTTAGCAACCAAGTAATTTATCCTCGTTACTTTTCGGTGTTTTTTCCTAAATTCTATAACTCGTCGATGTCATGGCTTTAGACACTAAGGTCATCAAGCCTTTTACGGGCGCAGGAAAATCGTAACCGCCTGCACTTAGCGCCATATCTGCATGGCGCGCTTCGTCCCTTAGCATTTGCGCAACAACGGCACGGCTTTTTTCATCCTGCTCTGGCAAGTCGGCTAGATGTTTTTGAAGATGTTTGCACACTTGATCTTCAGTTGCCGCAACAAAACCCAAGCTTACCTTATCACTAACTAAGCCTGCTCCCGCGCCAATGGCGAATGACAATCCATACCAGAGTGGATTCAGATAACTGGTGTGGCTATCCAACGCATCCAAACGTTGTTGGCACCACACCAGGTGATCAACTTCCTCTGCCGCAGCATGTTCCATCTCGGCGCGCACGTCTGGTAGCTTCGCAGTTAACGCCTGCCCTTGATAAAGCGCCTGCGCGCAAACTTCGCCCGCATGGTTAACACGCATTAAACCGGCGGCATGCCGTTTTTCATCGGCGCTGAGTCCCGCTTCATCAAATGCTGCAGCTGGAGAAGAACGTTGCGCGTGTTGTTCGCTAGCAGCGATCGTACGCAGGGCACGATCTGCTCGCACAATAAATTTATCGATGAGGGTGAGTTGGCGCATCACAGTAATCCTGGTAATTGTTAAGGCGATTGTAACCAAAAATAAGAGTCAGGTAATGTTTCAAATGCATTTTACTGGCGAAGCCTTGCGTTTATGTCACTATAACGCTAAACAATTAATAACTACTCTATCCGCGAGGCCTCAGTGCAGGACGTCACCGAATTAAAGCTATTACTCGATTCACGCATTCCCTTGGTTGTGATCGAAACCTTTGAAGAAAAGAAAGCGCTGGACGTTCTTTCCATGGTGGCTAATAACCAAGGGCGCGATCTGTATCGCTGGTCACTCACCGACGGTTTGACGCGCGTAAATTTTGGTCCGCAACTCGTACCAAAAGGCAGTGAGCTCAACGATGTTGAAGAAGCGCTAAGAAATATTAAAAGCCAAACACAGGCTGGCATCTATGCGTTGTGCGATATTCATCCTTTTCTGGAAAATCCCAATGTTGTGCGTTTGCTAAAAGACATAGCGCTCAATCATTTTGCCATGCCCCATACCTTGGTATTTTTAAGTTACCAATTGCGACTACCGCCCGAATTATCGCGTTACAGTAGTGCTTACTACTTGTCCCTGCCTAGCGATGAAAAAATTATGGAAGTCATTCGTGACGAGGCAAAAATTTGGTCAGATAAACACAATGGGGCACGCGTAAAAACTGATAACCTCACCCTCAAAAAAATAATGAATAATTTACAAGGTTTAAGCGTAAGCGACGTGCGCCGTTTGGTTCGGATGGCTATTTGGAACGACGGTGAATTATCAGAGGCAGATGTTCAGAACATTAACAAAGCTAAATTTGCGCTGTTAGATATGGAAGGCGTAATGAGTTTTGAATCCAATTTAAAAGATTTTTCCCAAGTGGGCGGATTGCATAATTTAAAACGCTGGTTGATTAGTCGCCGTGATGCATTTATAGCGGAAGATAGTAAGTTGGATATGCCAAAAGGAATTTTGTTGCTGGGTGTTCAAGGTGGCGGTAAAAGTCTCGCTGCAAAAGCGGTTGCCGGATTATGGGGTTTAGCACTTTTACGTTTGGATATAGGTGCACTCTATAATAAATTTCACGGCGAAACTGAACGCAATTTACGCGAAGCTTTGAAACTCGCTGATGCTATGTCGCCTTGTGTTATTTGGTTGGATGAAATAGAAAAAGGTATGGCGCAAGACGGCAATGATAACGGAATATCGCAACGTTTATTGGGAACCTTGCTGACCTGGATGGCTGAGCGAAAGACCAAAGTATTTATAGTGGCGACCAGTAACGATATTTCAAAGCTACCACCTGAATTAATTCGTAAAGGTCGTTTAGACGAAATCTTTTTTGTAGATTTGCCGGATGCGGATGTGCGGAAAGATATTTTTACTATCCACATCAACAAGCGAAATATGTTGGCTACTGAATTTGATATTAATAAATTAGCAAATGCAACTAACGGATTTTCAGGCTCGGAAATTGAGCAGGCCATTGTGGCTGCCATGTACACTGCTGCCGCAAGTGCGAGCAAATTAACAACAGAAATATTATTGCAAGAGATTGTAAATACCAGTCCGTTGTCAGTTATTATGGCGGAACAAATTACGCGCTTAAGATTATGGGCGGCTGATAGGACAATTCCCGCCTAGGATAGATGTGGGAGGTTTAAAATAAACATGACCTATTACGAAATAGTTAATCAAAGCGGCCAATTAAAGCTCATTTTGCAATTTTTATTTTCGCGACGACTTGTTTCGGCGTAAAAAATACTTTTTTTGTCTTCTTAAGACATTGTTTATTTACAAGTTTAAACTTTTACCACCATCGTCTGGCCAAGGTAATTGCTTTTTCCGGACATGCGCTTATGCATAAACCACATGACTTGCACGCGTCTGCATTTGGTGTGTAGGCAACTTGCATTCCGTGTGCTCGTAGCTTGAGTTTGCGAAACAAATTAAGATCCTCATAATCATGTGATTCTATTTGGCGTACTTCAAATACATTTTCAGGGCATACATTTACACAATCCCCTTTTCCTTCGCATCTTTTTAAATCCACAAGCGGTACTATGGTGCCCGGGTCTTTTTTGCAGTTTGCGGCTATCACTATTTCCATGACTTGCTCCATTGTAGTTTTTACAAATAAACTGATTTAGAGCACGACATTATTCTTTACTGCGGTGATGGAATCCCATCATACCTTGCTTAAATTTTTCTTTTTCTTCGTCCGTCATATGTTGCCAGCGTTGCATGTGTTTGTGATGATGCCAGCCACCTCGACCATGGAAGCCGCCAAACAAAATCCTGCTCAGAACCAGTAAGCCGAGCGCACGGAAGTAGTCAATCGTTTGGGCGCTGGTAAATATGGATGGGATAATCCAATTCCACAGCGACATGACTACCCAGCCTAGTGCCGCTATAGCGAGCAATACCATAATTAATTTTTTTGCAAACCAAAGTTTTTGTTTCATTTTAATTTTCCTCTAAAAAATCTTCATAAATGTCGTATAGACGTTTGCGCAAGTGTAAGACGGCATAACGTTTTCGCGCTATAAGCGTGCTTACCTTAACGCCGGTTTCTGATGAGAGTTCCTCAAAACGCCGGCCTTGTAATTCGTGTGCAATAAAAACGTCGCGTTGCTCTTCCGGTAGTTCGTTGAGTGAATCCTGTAACTCCCGAAGTAATATTTCTCTTGCAAAAGCGGCCTCTGGACCATCCACAGGTGGTAGTAATTCATCTAACCAATAATCATCGTCTTCATTCTCAATCTGCGAAAAAGTTAATTCCTTCTTCTTACGAAAACGATCAATAATTCTATTGCGAGCTACCCGGAACAGCCATGCGCCTGCTTGCTCTATTGGTTCAGGTAATTGATACGCTGCCACAAATTCATAAAAAACATCTTGTAGGATATCTTCTGCTTCACCCGGATCGGCAATACGCTTCCTAATGAAGTTAAGCAAGCGCGCACGCTCACGCAAAACGCTCTCGGTGATAAGATTATTTTGCTCTGCCATTAGCTCGCCTGAGATTGATATTGTGTCCATATACTGGAAGACGAATCACAAACAAAAATATTGTAAAAAATAAAAGAAATTTACAAGGTGTGAGAAAAAACGTCACCTGCTCCGATTTTATAAATTAGAGCAGTGACCGATTGAATTAGTTGTCAAGCCGCGCTGGTTATAGGTTCTGGGGAAAATTTGAAGCGTTTTTTTATGCGTGCTTCAAAACCTGTCATATAGGAAAACACAACTGGCACTACTAACAAGCTTAATGCTGTTGAGGTTATGAGGCCGCCGATTACCGCAATTGCCATAGGCTGACGGAAGCTGGCATCTCCACCGAAGCCTAATGCGAGTGGCAACATGCCGGCGATCATTGCAACACTTGTCATTAGCACCGGACGTGCACGTTTTCCCGACGCATCGAGGATGGCCGCATTTTTCGACTCGTGCGGTTGTTGCAAAGAGATAATCGCAAAATCCACCAGCAATATGGAATTCTTTGTCACTATACCTAGCAGCATTACTAAACCAATTAATGCGGGCAGGCTTAATTCCGAGCCTCCTAGCAAGAGCGCCACAAAGGCGCCGCCGACCGAGAGGGGAACAGCGGATAAAATCGTAATAGGTTGCAACCAATCTTTAAACAATAAAACTAAAACCGCGTAAACGCAAAATACGCCGGTAAGAAGTGCAATGATAAATCCAGTAAATAAATCCACCATGATTTCTGCATCGCCTCCTTCAATTATTTGGACTGAGCTTGGCAATGCACGCATGGATGGCAATTTTTTTACATCCTCTAGCGCAGCGCCAAGTGAATGTCCGCCAAGGTCGGCTGAAATACTGATTTGCTGCTTTCGATCGATGCGTAAAATTTGTGAAGGCGCGCTTCGCAATTCAATATCTGCAAGACTTTTAAGCGGAACAAGACCGTCTTTAGAGTGAATGCGAAGGTTCGCAAGTGTATCCGGGTCTGCGCGCAACTCTGGTGGCAGCATGACTCTAATGCCCAATTGGCGTTGGTCGAGATTAAGCTTCGGCAAAACCTGATCGTAATCACCCGCTAAGGCGATGCGCAATGTTTCACCGATAGTTTTTGTCGATATACCTCGTTCACTCGCTTGAATATTATCGGGCGTTATCTGTATTTCCTGTTGCTCCAAACTCGCGGTAGATGTCACACCACTTAAGTAACCAAGACTGCGAATATCTTTTTCAATTGCACGAGCGCTGCTGGCCAATGCATTTGAATCATCGCCCGTTAGTAATATTTGAAATTTTTCACCGGGGCCACCAGCACCCGTCGAATATTTAATACCTGCAATAGATTGAAGTTTTTCACGAATTTTTTGCTCAATTTCGATTTGCGTTGGTCGTGACTCTGAAAATACAACCATTAGCGTGGCCTTGCGAACTTCACCCAAGGCCATTCCGCCGCCATCTCCAGGTGTGGCTGTACCTATAATCGTAAATATTTGCGCCACACCCGCGACATTTTTTATGGCTTCGCGCACTTCTTCAGATTTTTTCTGGGTTGTAACGAGACTGCTTCCCGGCGGCGTTTCTATGTTTACAAAGGTCATACTTTCGTTGGACGCGGGAATGAAGCCTGAAGGCAAAAACGCAACCAGACTTACAGAAACAATAAAAAATAAGGTGCCCGCAGCGAGCGTCGTTTTACGGTGTATCAGACACCAGCTTGCCGCTTTTAAGTAAAGAGGTAAAAGCTTCCCTTCTTTTTCTTCATGCGCCACGGGTTTTAATAAAAACACGGCGGTCATGGGTGTGATAATCCGAGCTACCAATAATGAAATAAGCACGGCGATCACGAGCGTCCAGCCAAATTGTTTAAACACTAAACCCGGAATTCCACCCATCATCGCCGTTGGTAGAAATACAACAACCAAGGTTGCGGTGGTTGCAATAACCGCGAGTGCAATTTCATTGACCGCATCAATAGTGGCCTGCTTGACGCTTTTGCCCATGCGCTGGTGTCGCGCGATATTTTCAACTTCCACAATCGCATCGTCCACCAAAACACCGACCACAACCGCCATGGCGAGTAAGGTAATTGTATTAATAGAAAAGTTTGCCCACGACATAAATGCGAAGGTAGGAATAATCGACAAGGGTAGGGCGATCGCGCCGATTAATGTTGCGCGCCAATCGCGTAAAAAGAAAAAGATAACAATAATGGCAAGAATGGCGCCCTCATAAAGCATATTCATGGAGCCTTCGTATTGCTCAAGGATTCGTGGCACGCTTGAGCGAATAAGATGAACAGTTACATTTGGATTCTGTTTCGTAATTTCCTTCAAGGTCACATCAATATCAGTGGCCAATCGCGTTTCGTCAAAGCCCTTGGAGCGCAACACCTTAAAACCTATGGCCGGTTTTCCATCAAGGAGCGCGGATTGAGTTCGCTCTGCGTGCGTATCTATGACGTTTGCGACTTGCTCCAAACGAAGTGTTTCTCCATTGGTTAGCGAAATAGGTAAACGTTTTAGCTCCTCAACGGTTTTCATCGTGTTAATGGTGCGCACACCTTGCTCGGCACCTCCGAGTTGACCGCGTCCCCCGGAATTCTCCTGTTGAATTTCTTTAATAGTCTGCGAAATATCCGTTGCAGTTACGCCAAGCGCATTGAGTTTTAATGGGTCTACCTGAACTTGTATTTCACGATTGACGCCACCAAGTCGAGTAAATTGCCCGACTCCACGCACTGACATAATTTTTTTACCGAGCGTATTGTCCACGTACCAGGACAATTCTTCTTCCGACATGGTAGATGCTGAAACCGCATAGGTGACCGTAGGATTATCCGCACCCAGTTCGACTTTGGTTACTTGTGGTTCCAGCAAATCAGGAGGGAGATCACCGCGAATACTGTCCAACGCATCTTTTACATCAGCAACGGCGTCTGATAATTTTTTTTCCAACGCAAACTCAACCACAATTGAAACATTGCCGCGCGAAATAGTAGTGTAGGTGTGGCGAAGCAATTGTAAATTCGCAAGCGCATCTTCAGCTTTGCGCGCAACTTCTGTTTCAAGTTGTTCGGGGGCGGCACCTGGTTGGCTCAATGATACGTTAACCATTGGCAAATCCATGTCCGGAAAATCTTGAACGTTAAGTTTGTGAAAACCCCACAAACCTGCAAAGGTTAAAAGAATAAAAATTAAAATAGCGGCGCTGGGATTACGTAGAGACCAGGTTGCAAAATTCATTATTTAGCTCCCTGAGTGGGTGCCGCTTTAACAGCAACTTTGTCACCATCATTTAAAAATCCTGCGCCTTCAAGGACTATCGTATCCCCCGCGCCAATTCCCGACAGTACCTCTATATTGTTTTGCTGGCGGCGCCCGATATTTACTAAAACTTGTTGCGCTACATTATTTTTAACGCGGAACACCCAGGTCTTACCATCTTTAATCACCAGGCTGGCAGAGGGAATGGTAAGTGCGGGAGCATTTCCAATTAAAATCTTTCCGTCCGCGTAAGTATTGACTGCAATATCCGGCGCGCCGTCTAAAACGATACGAACTTTAGCGAGTCGTGAATTGCTCGCGAGTTGCGGCGAAATACCACGAACCTTTCCCTGAACTGTTTTGATTGAGGGTTGATTATTAGCCACATTAATTTGTGCATTCATTGATGGTTTTACGCGAGCGAGATCCGCCGCATCAATTTGAACGACCCATTCCAATTTATGTTGACGTAATAAACGAAACAGCGATTCGCTCGCCGCTGGTACTTTACCTAACTCAATCGTGCGCTCGAGAATTTTTCCGTCATCTGGTGCGATTACGGTTGCGTCAGCCAATCTGACTTCTGCCAGAGCAAGAGCCGCCGCAGCTTGATCACGAGTTGCCGCTGCAGTGGATGCCTGTGTTGAAACTTGATCAAACTCTTGTTCGCTCAAGGTTTGCTTTAGTTTTAGTTGATCGAAACGTTTCAAGTTTGTATTGGCTAGTTGCAAATTTGAATTTGCGAAACTGAGGTTAGCTTTAGCTTGTGCCAATTCAGCTTTTAAAAGGCGATCATCGAAGCGTGCAAGCACTTGACCCTTACGAACACTATCACCTTCAACTACTTTAACTTCTGTTGCGCCAATGCCGTTCGTTTTCGCACTGATGATTGCGACTTCCCATGGAAGAACTTCACCCTGTGCAGGAATTGATACTGGCCAATCAGATTGTGTCGCAATTGTTGTAGTAACTTGCGTATGTGATGCAGCGCTCTCTTCAGCAAGAGCGAATAGTGGCGCGGCCATACACAATAATCCGAGTATGAAAACCAATTCCACCAAGAATCGTTTTAATTGATATCCGTTTTTAGGGTTGCTATGAATTGAAGCCATAAAAAATCCTGTTCTGTTAGAGAGGTTTCAAATTATTAATGAGATTTTGAAATGCAGCGTCGATGATATGCTTTGTTCTTTCTTCCGATGCCGCGGTGTTTTGCTGCAAATTAATAAGCGCCGCACCTATAACAGTCGCTCGCGTTGCATGAAGAATGTTTTCTTCAACTTGCCAACCAAGTTGTTTTAACAAACCACGAAGTTTTTGGCGGGTATCTAGATCGCTTTGGATGAACCAACTAGAGAGTGACGGATCTTCATCCGCCGCAACTGTGAGCGCTAACATTAGGCGCGGGAAGGTCTTGCTAAGCGCAAAATGAGTCATGGTGTTTTTAAGTGATTCCAATGTTAGCGGGCCATTATCGGTACCTTCTCTGAAGGCGCCCATTCTTGACTTGCTTTCATCTACAACCGCCATTAGCAGCTCGCTTCGGGTGGGGAAGTGATAGGTCAGTAATCCTTGTCTTATACCGGCTGCTTCGGCGACCCGGGTTTGGGTGAGTGCAGGAAATCCCTCCTGTAATAAAACATCCACGGCGGCATTCAGGATTTTGTCTTTTGTCTTCACTCTTTAAGTCTCTGTCTAGATGATTTTGTTAGGTTTAGGTAAAAATACCAATTTTAGGTAAAAATACCAATATTTATTTTGTAAAAATACAAATTAATGACAAATGACATGTGCCAGCTATTAGAAAGACAAGATTTTGGGGATGAAAGCCTGATGGAACCCTTGGCTAACAATACTTCACATTGATGAAGACGATTCAGCGTCGAAAATATTGTAGGAGGGCGTAAAAATTATGACGTTTCAAAGCGTTGGGAACGAGGTGAGAAGGAAAATGGAGCGAGTTGGTTTGAGGAATGAAAAGCGCGTCTGAAAAGACGCGCCCAAAAGGTTTTATAAATTACCGTCCATTGCCATTTTTACAAAGTGAGTGTCAAAACGAAGTTTAATATTTTTACTGTTTCCCTGTGTCGACCCATCAGGAAGCAATACGCCTATATCGTCGGTATTTTTAACGTCGATATTTTTTGAAAAAGTGCGTACTAACTCCATAGTTTTTGGCAGCTGGCTATCAGTAGAAAATTTATAGGAGCTTGCTGGTGTGTAAAACATTTCTGTATCACGTAACTGCGTATCGTAATCGGCGAGGGTAGTTCCAGCATTGGTCGCCATAAAAGTTCTTGCTGCTTTGCCTTCAGGCGTGTTTTGAGCCATGAGGCGCAAGGTTTCGAACCAGGCACCTACAAGCGCTTTGCCCAAATCAGGGTTTGCTTTCAACACGTCGGTGTTGACGACCATCATGTCAATAATTTCACCAGGAATTTGTTTTGAGCTAAATACCTTACGAACATTAAGTTGTTGGCCTACAACAAAGCTCAGTTGCGGATTCCAAAGCGTTGCGGCAGTGATGCTGGGTTTTTTCAAAACGCCAACGATTTCTGCATCCGAGGTATTAACTATTTTAACGTCGCGCGCAGTCATCTTATTTTTTTCCAATGCTCGCAATAATAAATAGTGAGACACAGAATATTCTACAAGGTTAATGCTGCGACCTTTAAGGTCAGCAAAATTATTCGAGTTTTTCATTACAACAGCGTCATTGCCGTTTGAATAATCGCCCAGAATCAACGCCGTACTGTCAAGCCCATTTGCAGCCGGCATGCTAAAGGCATCCATGTTCGTCATAACGCAGCCGTCGTATTTACCTTTGCTGTAGTCCTCAATGGAAGATACATAATCGTTTATCTGCACAATTTTTATTGAGAGGCCATATTTTTTCGCCCACTTTTCAACAATACCGTTTTCACCGGCGTAACCCCACGGCATCCAGCCAGCGTAAATTGACCATGCAACTGTAAAGGATGTTTTCTTCTCGGCAGCGGCAGCACTGTAAGCACTGGTAAAAAGGAGGAAAAAAAATAAAATGAACGTGGGGATAGCGGTTTTGTATTCCTTCATAATGAAGCAATTTTTCATAGTGAACTCGTTAGACCTCAAAAAAGATACTTAATAGAACCTGGTTAGTTTTGTTTTATGTCTCCTGGTTTTAATGCCTCCTATCTTTATCCTCCTGACCACTTCCCTTTACAATTCCTTTTATCCAATGAAGTCCTGGATCATTAACTTAGTCAGCTCAAAAATGATGAAGTAATGAAATGCATTGCTTTTAGGTTTTGGTATACCGATAGCTGCCGTAGCGCCATTCTGTTAAGTGCTAAACGTTAAAGGTCTTTGAACATTTGAATATCGCCTTTTACATTATTTACAGCCCTTCACAGGAAATTAATTCTAGGCCTTGCTCGGACGCAGCACTCTAGCAATGCGTCGCTATTCAAAGCAACTTGAATATAAAAAGTGCAACGAAATTCTAAATTTAATTCTTAAAAAGGAATCTTTTCATAAAATTTGACGCTTAAGTCAACCAAAATAAAATAGTCCTGATGAGTAAATTAACTTTTCCAACAAATCAATGGATGGCTTTCACCAGCCATTTTAATTTTTAATGTAATATAATTAGTACTTGAATTTAAACCTTAATATTACTCTTCAATTACCACCAGTGTTTGTCCGGCCTGAACGCGCGAGCCTTCTGTTTTTAATATCTGGGTTATTTTTCCTGCGCAGGGTGCCGAGATATTTATTTCCATTTTCATGGATTCCAGCACGAGTAATACATCTCCAGCTTTGACAACCTGTCCTACTTTTACCAACGATTGCCACACGCTTCCCGATACAGAACTATCCACCCGAATAGCGCCATCTGGAATGTTTATTTCACTTGTTTCTTCAATAACTTCCTTTTGCTCATAATTGAACTGACCGTTTGCATGCCAGCGAGCTAACTCTTCATCAAATGCTTTTTCGCGTAAGTTGGAAAACTGCGTGATGGATTCGGCGTTATCAGCAATAAATTTTTCATATTCATGTAAGCTAAATTGGCTTTCTTCGATTTTTAGAGGGTAGCGCCCAAGTGGGAAATCACGGCGTATTTGCGTTAATTCTTCGCTTGAGACTTCGTAAAATCGAATCTGGTCAAAGAAGTTCAACAGCCAGGGTTGTTTGAATTCGGTCGTTTGGCGGTACCGATTCCACATTTGTAAGGTTCGCCCAACGAATTGGTATCCGCCAGGACCTTCCATGCCGTAAACACATAAATAGGAGCCACCAATACCCACTGAATTTTCGGCAGTCCATGTTCGTGCGGGATTGTATTTGGTGGTAACCAACCGATGGCGAGGATCAACGGGCGTTGCTACCGGAGCGCCCAAATATACGTCGCCCAAGCCCATCACTAAATAAGACGCTCTGAATAAAATATCTTTTACATCCTGAATTGAATTCAAACCATTTATACGGCGAATGAATTCCAGATTGCTGGGGCACCAAGGCGCATTGTCACGCACCGATTGAATATATTTTTGAATCGCCTGCTGACAGGCTTCATCGTCCCAACTCAATGGGAGGTAGACAATTCGTGACGGAACACTGAGTTGCGCGAGTTGTGTGATTAATTGTGTTTCACCGTGATGCAAGTGTGCAATTAATTCGCTTAAAGATATCTCTTGGCTGTTGTAATGTATTTGTAGCGAACGAATACCAGGGGTTAATTCGTAAATGCCCCTCACTGGATTTTTTTGTAACCACTGCATCAAGGCATGCGCGCGGAAGCGTAATTTGATATCGAGTTCCAGCGCACCATACTCAACCAATAAAAAGTGATCACCGGCGGCGCGATATACTATTTCCTCGCCGTAAATATCTTTAGGCAATTGAGCAACAATGGGTGTGTAAATTTCTGAAGTTGCCCAGGAAGATTCATTTGCGGTTAACAAACTTAAATTTTGGTTTTGATTTTTTTCAATGGCGACCGCAGCATCAATACTCACCGGCAAGAAGCGAATTTTATCACCGGCGCGCAATTGGCCAAGCATCCATAAATCTGCACTGATGACTGTCGCAGGGCAAACGAAACCGCCTAGCGATGGGCCGTCTGGCCCCAATATAACAGGCATATCGCCCGTAAAATCCACAGTACCGAACGCGTAAGCATTATCGTGGATATTGGAAGGGTGCATACCAGCTTCGCCACCCGAAGTGCGCGCCCAAGTAGGTTTGGGTCCAATCAAACGAACACCGGTGCGGCTGGAATTGTAATGAACTTCCCAATCGGTTTTGAAAAAAACTTCAATGTCATCTAGCGTAAAAAAATCTGGTGCGCCGTGGGGACCGTATATGACTCGCAAATTCCAATGATTGGAAATATTTGGTATTAATGCTGACGGTAAATTATTTTTTTCGATGGTTGGATTGCAGTGATCCACATCAAGCGCAAGTACGTCGCCGGCACGTAATGCGCGACCGTTGTGACCGCCGAATTGACCGAGAGTAAATGTTGATTTTGCGCCAAGGTAGTCAGGGCATTGGATGCCGCCGGCAACACATAAATAACTACGTGCTCCGCGTTCATTAATTCTGCCCAGCTGCAATTGTTGACCAGACTTTATATTGATAATTTCGTTAATAGAAATTACTTTTCCATCGAGCTTCGCATCAATCTCTGCGCCGGTTAAAACAATCTTCGTATCGCCGCTGAATTTTAAAATGGGCCCTTGTAGTGTAATTTCCAACCCAGCAGCTTTGATATCATTATTTAACAAGCGATTACCAAGCCGAAACGAATAGTTGTCGAATGGGCCGGATGGCGGAACGCCAATATGCCAATAACCGGTCCGTGCCGGATAATCCTGAATGGTGGTTTGCGTCCCACCTTGCAACACATCAATGCGTGCGGGTTTAAAGCCAAAATAATTCAGGTACCGCGTTGTCATTTTGCCTTGCAAAAGCGTTTCATCTTTTAGCAATGTTCTTAAGTAACTGAGGTTTGTTTCAATACCGTAAATTTCTGTACCAGCCAATGCATTTGAGAGCTTTTGTAAAGCATCGTCACGATCTTCACCGTGCACAATAATTTTGGCAAGCATAGGATCAAAGTAAGCTGGGACTTCGAGGCCGCTCTCTATCCAGGAATCTATGCGTAAATCTTTGTTAGTTTCGGGAAACTTAACCTTGCTTAATAAACCTGCACCGGGTTGAAAATCCCGCGCGGGATCTTCGGCATAAACCCGAACCTGAACCGCATGACCTTTTGCATGCAATACTGAACGACGTGATTTTAAATCACCGAGTTCATTTGCAGCTTGAAGCAGCATCCATTCGACAAGATCCACACCGTAAACTTCTTCTGTGACACCATGCTCAACTTGTAGACGTGTATTTACCTCAAGAAAATAAAATTGATCATCTTTGGAATCATAAATAAATTCAACGGTACCTGCGTTTCTATAGCTAACGGAACTTAAAAGTTGCTCAGCTGTGCGTTGCATTGCATGACGCTGGGCTTCAGGCAGATGAGGAGCGGGGCATTCTTCAACAACTTTTTGATTACGACGTTGGCTGGAGCAGTCACGCTCACCAATCGCAACAGCGACGCCTTTACCGTCACCAAATATTTGAACCTCAATGTGTCGGGCTGCGGCGATAAATTTTTCCAGAAATACGCCGTCATCAGCAAAATTATTTTTCCCCAAACGTTTTACGCTATCGAATGCGCCATTGAGGTCGGCTTCAGTATTGCAAAGTTGCATACCTATACCTCCGCCGCCCGCCGTGCTTTTCAGCATCACCGGGTATCCAATTCTTTCGGCAGCAAGTTTTGCCTCTTCGAGGCCTGTTAATAAATCAGTACCGGGACAAAGTGGAACGCCAGCATTTTGCGCCAGTTCTCGCGCTTTGTGTTTCAAACCAAAGGTGATCATTTGCTCAGCGGTGGGGCCAATGAAGACTACGCCAGCGGCCTCGCATTCTGCAACGAAAGATGAGTTTTCACTGAGAAAACCGTAGCCAGGATGAATCGCTTCTGCTCCACACGCTTTTGCGATAGCAATAATTTTTTTTCGATCTAAATAGGTTTGTGCTGCTGCGCCGTCACCGAGGCAAAAAGATTCATCAGCAATGCGAACATGCAAACTGTCAGCGTCAGATTCAGCATAAACGGCGACTGACCGGATATTTAATTTTTTTAGCGTGCGAATGATGCGAGTAGCAATTGCACCGCGGTTTGCAATTAATACTTTGGTAAACATATTTACTCCAACGGGTCGTCCCGTGAGTATAGGTACGACAGTGGTCGTCCACTGAAGTTATTTTTATAGATCTATTTGCTGCTTGAGAGCCACAGGATTTGAATTTTTAATTCCACACCAATACTTCAATCGGTGTCGGGTTATAGCCATTGCACGGATTGTTCAATTGCGGGCAATTGGAAATCAGCATGACTATATCCATTTTTGCCTTTAGTTCGACATATTTTCCCGGTGCAGAAATTCCATCTTCAAACGTTAGACCGCCATCGCTGGTTACTGGTACATTCATAAAAAAATTAATGTTATGTGTTATGTCGCGTTTACTAATTTTGTATTCAGGATTTTCTGCAATGGCCAGCATCCAGCTGTCCCTGCATGCGTGCATGCAGCGCTTTTCCAGACTGTAGCGAACAGTATTGCTTTCCGTAGCACAAGCGCCGCCTAAGGTATCGTGGCGACCGCAAGTATCAGCTACTATCTCCAATAATTCGCGATTTGCGTTGGATATCAATTTTGTACCTGCCGTTAAATATAAATTTCCTTGAGTACGGATGGTGTCCATAGCGCTGTAGCGTTCGCTGGGATCTTTTGCGTTGTAAAATAAAACGTCTGCTGCTTGGTTACCTTCCAAGTCCACTATACGAAAAGTTTGACCTTGTTTAATTTCACCCAAAAAATAATCGCCTGCTGCAACATGGTGCCGAGCATTTGAATTTTCAGGTTGTAATCTGCTTTCAATTAGAGACATTCTTTCACCTTCACTTGGCTGCAAGATAATAAAGTGCATTATTTTGGAACCCGCGCTGATTTTCCGGACGGAAGTTTTTACAAAAATCATCTTCGCCAACGACGTCAGCTTCACCCAATTCAATTTTCACTGGTTTAAATGGATAGGCCTCTGTTGCAGTCAACGGATGAGGGCAGGCATGCAAGACAACCAATGTGTCCATTTCGAAGCGCAAGGTCACAGAATTGCCCGCAACCTGATTTTTAGTGTCGAGTTTTATATTTCCGCTATTGCCGGCAGTTATTTTGCTGAACCAATTAATATTTGAGGCCATGTCCGCACGGCCCAGACCATATTTAGCAAGCTCTACTAAAAAAGCATCTGTTCCATTTTGAAACCATTGATTGCGATCTGTTTGGTAGTCGCGTTTGCCAAAATTTTTTTCAATTTGTTCGGCATTACTATTCCCACAAATAGTGTCATGCCAATTGCCCTCACCATTTGCAGAATAATCCTCAATTATTGACGCAAAAATTCTCCCCATATCCGAATATAAACAATTTCCCCGCTGCAATTTAAACGTATGTTGGCATTTCAATGTGTCTGGCGCGTTGTACCTTTCGAATAAATTACGTGGGTTATAAAACAGCATTCCGACATTTGCAGCGCCTTCGATGTCAGTAATTTTCATGAAGGTACCGCGTCTTAATTCCAGCGACCAATGACCATTGCCGGGGATGGTTGTGCTGTAGAAAACCTTACTCATAATGCGATCTCTGCTGCTTTTATTTCTTCGAGCACTTGCATTTCATGTGCTTCAGTTGTTTTGCGTGTGACAGGTAAGTCATAGGTAATGCTTGCGCCGTAGGCTTCCGGAGAATGTGGGTCGCGACGTATTTTGTCGAATACCCATAAGCGAGTACCCAAATAAAATCCTTCACTTAAATCGTGGGTTACCATAAAAACGGTTAACTCATGTTCCTTCCATAACTTTAGAATAAGTTGATGCATGTCGGCACGAATTCCGGGGTCGAGAGCGCCGAAAGGTTCGTCTAACAAGAGGATACGTGGTTGACGAATAAGTGCCTGGGCTATCGCTAAACGTTGTTTCATACCGCCTGATAATTCATGCGGATATTTGTTGATAGCAGGTGTTAGCCCCACTGAATGTAAGAGCGTCTTTGCTTCTTCAATCACAGCTTTTTTCTTAGTGCCAAATAATTTTCCAAGCAGTGGAGAGTGTTCAAATTCTCGCGCGATAATAACGTTTTCCAAAACGCTTAAATGAGGGAATACCGAGTACTGCTGAAATACTATTCCTCGAGATTGGTCCGGTTCGTTGGGAATAGGTTTGCCATCCAAAAGTAACTCGCCGGAGGTTACTGCCTCCATCCCCAATAACATTTTTAAAAAGGTACTTTTTCCACAACCGGAAGTACCTACCATGGTAATAAATTCCCCGGCATTAACGTTGATGTTCAAACGCTCCAATACAACATTGGAACCGTATTTTTTCCACAGATTTTTCGCTTTAATCAAAGGTTGTGCCTGCGTCATAGCTGTCATTAGTGCGCTCCTTGATGATGCCACGCGAAACATTTCTGGCTGATTTTTACCAATAACCAATCAATCACAAATGCAAGGAATGTTATCCAAATGACGTAAGGTAATATGACATCCATCGACATGTAACGACGAACCAAAAATATTCGGTAACCCAAACCATCGGTTGACGCGATTGCTTCAGCAGCGATTAAAAATAGCCAGGCCGACCCCAATGTTAATCGGATTGAACTAATCAAACGCGGTAGTAGTTGCGGAATATAAACACGCAATAAAACCTGAAGGGATGATGCACCTAGAGTTTGCGCTTTAATAATTTGTTCTTTAGGAATTTCCAATGTACAGCGCTGAATGTCACGGGCTATACAAGGCGCAACACCGATTACTATTAACGCGACTTTCGCTAGTTCATCCAACCCAAAAATAATAAAAAGAATTGGAAGCAGTGCCATGGGGGGTATTAGTGAAATAACGGTAACCAGCGGTGATATGGGTGCATGGAAAGTTGGGATTGCACCTGTAAGCAGGCCGAAAAGAAATCCCATGATTGCGGCTATGCTCATGCCAAGAATTAGCCGCTTTAAGCTGCTGTAGGTATCCACCCAAAATAAATATTCTCCCGTGCGCTTGCTAGGTTCCAAAGCATAGTTATGAATCGTTTCGCCCATTTGGCCAAGGCTTGGTAATAATTTATCGGTAGAGTTCTCAAGCAAACGTGCATCCGATGCGGTTATGTACACAAGAACGATGAGAAGAAAAGGTAAAACTCCGAGCAACCAACGTATGGGCTTCGTGGGCGTTAAATTTATCAGCCGTTTCATAGAACATCCCGAAAGGGTATTTGTATTTTTATTAAAGTTGTGAGAGCGGATACCGCTCTCACTGAAGAAAATTAAAGTTTGTTGTCGGCAGCCATTTGCATATACGTAGTGTCAAAACGCAATTTCACATTCTTGTTATTGCCGTAAATTCCTTTGGGGCCTTCAACACCTACGGTTGCAGCATCCGGCGCTTTCTCACCGAGTAAACCGTGCTCGAAAGAAAACTCTGCCACTTTTTTCATGGTGTTTAGCAGCGCATCGCTTTTAGCAAATTCAATAGCTGATGCTGGTGTGTAAAACATTTTGGTTGTTTTTAGTTGTGAATCGAATCCAGCCAAATCCGTGCTCGACGCTTTCGCCATTGCGGTACGGGCTGCTGTAGCTTTAGCATCAGCTCCACTCATGGTGCTCATAATTTCGTACCATGCACCTACCAATGCTTTACCTAGTGCGGGATTCTTTTTAAGTGTTGCGGTGTTTACGACCAATAAGTCCATAATTTCGCCGGGAATCTGTGCGGAATCGAACACTTTACTCGTGTGCGGCTGTGCCATAATCTCGCCAACTAATGGATTCCAGGTTGTTACGGCAGTCACATTTTTGGTTCCGAAAACGGCAACCATGTCTGCATCTGAAGTATTAACAACTTTCACGTCTGCCTCTTTGAGTTTTACACTTTCCAGTGCTCGTGCTAACAGATAATGCGACACACTTAACTCAACGAGATTTACGTTCTGGCCTTTGATGTCTTTTAATGTTTTATTGTCGCCCTTCAAAATTACGGCGTCGTTACCATTAGAAAAATCGCCAACAATAAGTGCAGTGCTATCTACGCCACCGGCGGCAGGAATTGTAAGTGCATCCATGTTGGTCATAGAGCAAGCATCAAATTGTCCTGCGGTGTATTGATTGATGGATTCAACGTAATCATTTATTTGGGTAACTTTGATTTCAATACCGTATTTTTTTGCCCACTTATCGATAATTTTTTGTTCGGTTGCGTAACCCCACGGCATCCAACCAACATAGATTGACCAGCAAACCTTAAAGGGTTCTGCAGTGGCCAACGCTGAAGTGAATAGAAATGTCAGGGCAACTAAAGTTTTGCCAAGAAAACGTCTGGCGAGGGAAGAGGAGTTTCTAATAGCAACATATGACATGGTAAAACCTCCAGCGGTTTTGTAATTACAGGGCTTTTGTTTGGACTTCCACTAGAGTTGTTTTTATAAGCCTCTAGTTGTAAAGCTGAGAGCACTCTGGCAATTAAGATCTGTACAAAATCTGGCTGTAACGTTTGCGCGCAGATTTACTAACAGGTTTTCAGGCCATTTCTCCCGGGCTTTTATCCCGCCGTGTAACCCCAGTGGCCTATACCGCTGTGGTCGAAAGCTCTCGGACCAGTCATTGTTTTTTCATTAGTGCGTTAAGCGCTGATAAAAAGAAATCGGAACCCTAGCTTTCTATTTGTCTAACATCGAATATTCCAAACCACTCAGAGTGCGGATCAGGTATTGCTGGTGAACGGTATGAATTTAGCAAGATGAATACCAACTTGCATTCAACCTTGTAAAGCTAGAATCGATCACCTTTCTTATGAAAAGTGGATTGATGTTGTGCTGTGTCGTGGTGCGTGGCTAAAAGGGAAAGAGCTTAATTGGTGCAGGCGTTTTGGCAATAATTTATAAATATTTACAATTGAGACGCCAAAATAATCGGTTTAGTGGGTGTCGAAATTCGTTCTTATGTGTTGAAATAGGTGACGCATATCTCATTTTGTGGTCGGAGTACTAGGAACTGCTAAAATTGAATAAGCATTTTTGGCGCTAAATCGACTGCAATCAGTTCATTATTGTGAAGCTGATGCCATCAAAAGGACATGGACTATCAGCGGGGCGGCTAGGAATATGAAAATTATGGAAAAGGGTGCAGGAAAACATATGCAGAATAACGGGGCGTTTGGCAAAGACGCCGATAAGCTTGCAAATCGCGACCTTGCACCTATTTCGGAGCAAATTGTAATTCAGCATCTCAAACATTGCCGCGATCTTACTCGCGGCTTTGCCTATCGCGTTTTCCCCAATTTTTGGCGGCATTGGTGTAAAGAAATCCTTCAGCACGCTGAGCAAGCCAAATCAAATAAAGAACAAGTTGAACTTTTTGAGGTACAAAATCTGATTGCTGCAGTGCAGCAACCGGCAGAACAGGAGTTCTGCCAACATTTGGGTAACGGCTTCGTAAAATTTAAAAATAAAACACTGAACACCCTAACCGGTGAAGAGCGTTTTACTGGGGACATGCTGTCGTTGGTTGAGCATTCAGATTTGGAAGAGACTATAGCGATTAGTTCCATCGCGCATCGTGCCGAAGGTTTTTATGCAGAACAACTATGGGCGCTCCAACAACGTTTGGCGTTGTTGAACGATGGTGAGAAGCTGGATGAACGTAGCAATCCATGCAGCCCTGTACAATTCTGTGAGGCTTTGCGTAAAGTGCTTTCCAGTTTGGATATGGATGCAAAAACAAAAATTATCGGGTACAAAATTTTTGATCAGGAAATCATTGGGCAATTAGAATCGCTTTATCTTGAGATAAACGATTACCTCGTCCAACAACATTTATTACCTAACTTACGCTTTGTTCCCGCGCCCGCTGCTGACACTTCATCAACTTATAAATCGAGTATGGATGAGCAAGTTGCTGATGATCCTTTGGATATAAATCCATTAGCTGAATTAACCCAGCAAGCTAGTGCTGACCCCCTGAATCGTCGGGCAAGTGATCGCTTGCTAAGCGGCACTCTTAATTCTTCTGATGCGCAATATCAAAGCAGTTTATTGAATGCGATTAAATTGCTGCAAACTCATATTACGCACCAGGGCCTCGCCTCCAATCAACAAGCGTTTCAGCCCCCGGTGGTAGCAGCAAATTACGCGCCTGTATCTACTGCGGTTTATCCCGAAGCAAGTTTGGCACCACAGAATCAACAATTCAATCCGCAACATTTAAGCGTTTATAACACTAATCAACTAGTGGGCGTGCTTGACGGCATGCAAACAAATACCCTGGCACTTACACAACAGGTTTTTTCCAGTGCGGGCGCGGGTGGGATAAAAATAGCTCCGCAAGCAGTGCAAGAAGTTAGTCAGCAAATGATGCAGCAAATTGCGCGTGAAAATGAAAACGGCGCGGTTGAAGCTAACGATATGCAAACTATCGATTTGGTGGGCTTGCTATTTGAATATATGTTGTCAGATGAACATCTTCCTGATTCTGTTAAAGCTTTGCTAAGTTATTTGCATACTCCATTCTTAAAAATTGCGTTTATTGATAAAGATTTTTTTGAGCAACCAGAGCATCCTGCTCGCGTATTGTTAAACAGTTTGGCTGAAGCGGGTATTCGTTGGGTTAGTAATGACGGAACTGATCAGTTTGAAATTTTTAACAGAATTAAGATAACAGTATTCCGTTTGCTAGAAGAATTTAAAAACGATACGCGATTGTTTGCGGAATTACTCATCGAATTTAATTCATACACGCACAATGTAGCTCGTCGGCAGGAGCTTATGGAACGCCGTGCGCTTGAAAAAGCACAAGGTGAAGAAAAGTTGCGGGAAGCCAAAGTTCAGGTAAATAAAACCGTGCGTAGCCGGACTGATGGACGGGAAATGCCGTCCGCAATTCTTTTACTGCTGTTGCAGCCATGGTCAGACTATTTATCTTTTGTATTGTTGCGGTACAGCGAAAACTCCGATGTATGGACTCGCGCTGTTGCCGTAATAGACGATTTATTATGGAGTATCGAACCTAAAACTTTGCAGCTCGATAAAATCAAACAAACGGAAAAGCAAGTTGCGCTAATTGCGTCCCTGGAGCAGGGGTTTGAAACCATCGGCTACGAGCAAGAGAAAGGTCGCAAGTTAATTGAAGCCGTCATCGCATTGCAACGTTTAGCGCTGCAAAGTAAAAAAGCGGAGGCTGCGCCTGCACCGATGCGCACCAAGCTAGAAACCATGGCTGCGGAAAAAGCCGGGCAAACGGAAGAATCTTCAATTCCTGAAACCGCAGATGAAACCAAAATTATCGAAAGTTTAAAAATGATTGAATTCGGCACCTGGTTCGAATTCACCGGTGGAAAACGTTTGAAAGTGGCCTGGTACAATCAAAAAACGAATCACTACATGTTAGTGGATCAGCAGGGGCGGAAAGTCTCTTTAATTGCAGGTTTGCAATTGGCTCGTGAGATGATTGCAGGTAGTGCTCGCGTTATCGCTGGTAGTACCAAACCGTTTTTTGAGCGTGCCTTGGAAAATATTTACCAAACGCTGAATGCGCGCGCAGGTAACTTAGCGACCGAAACTTCTTCTGTTGAGTAAGTTTATGAGTGATCAATCTTCACAAAATAATGATCGTGCCATCCAGCGTCATGCGATTGGTGCGGATGTAGATGTGTACGATAGTATGAGGGATATTTATTTGGGACGATTGGTGAATATTCACGTCCAGGGCCTTATGCTCGTAGGTGATGTCCCACTTGAAGAAGACAGACTTTATGAATTGGATATGCACATACTTGGGGAAAATAATTCGAAGCAAGTAGTTCGCATAGGCGTAGATTGTTTGTGGACCCGAGCTGCAGATGAAAATGGCAAGCATTGGACCGGATTTAACATTATCGATTCAACCCCTCAAGCGGCAGAGGTAATCCAAAAACTGATTGAATCCTGGCAGACTTTTTAATCATTTGGTATCGTCAGCTAATTTCTATTGGTTAGCTCGAAGATAAAATCCAGTTTTCAATTTCATCATGATGCCAGCGTTCAATCAACGCTGTGCCCTCATCAACACTATTTAAATACATATCAATAATATCTGTAGCCAAATCAAATAAGCGATTGCTATCCGCTGTGAGCTTCTCATCTTTTAATACATCATGCTCCACCATATTTAAAAGAAAAGTCAGTTTTATTTCATAACTTTTTAGTTGATTTAAGAGTGGACTATCTTTCTCTAAAATTCCTTCCATGCGTTTTGCTTGATGACGCAACTTTTCATTATTAACGCGCGTGCATTGAATGACGTAACGCAATTTACTTGCGTAGTCGGCATCGCAATATCCTAGCGCAGCAGTATAAGTTGCAAGCGCACGTATGCGCCCAATCTGCTCTGCCACCGCAGGCATTAGACGCGTTGAAAAATGTAATACCTCCAACTGCTTAAACCGATTCGGGTAAATTGCCGTGGTGGCATATACCTGTGTAGGTTCATCGCCGCTTGCTAAAAGCGCAGCAATGGGTTGCTCCAATTGCTTAGCCAGCGCTGCAAAAAGTGCAAGAAGTTGCTCAATCAAATGACAGTGCAACTCGTAGTTATCAATGACTGAATCTTCCTGCCAATCATGGCTTATCGTAAGCCATGCGCTTTGTAAATTTTCCTGGTCACGCTGTGGTACTAGTTGATGGCCTCTGGCAGCGAACGAAATAAATAAATTTAGCCGCTCTGCGATTTGACGCTGTAGACGAGTGAAGTCTTCACGGAATAACGCGTTGCCCCCCAAAAGCCCCATGCTCATACCACGATGACGCTGTACAGCCTTTGTAATGTGAATTAATTGTTTAATTAAATTTAGAGCGTCCAGGCGTTGATGAAAAAGCGCTGTAAAGGCTTGAATAGAAGACTGGCCGTTAGAAAATGGTGCGTTTTGCGTACTTGCTTGTCTCATAGTGGTGCCAATAGCCTTTGGTTTGTGTGCTAAACGAGGTCGGGTTCGCCACTAGGCGATGGGAATTGGGGTCCCTCATAGATCAATATGGTTTGAGCAACACTTGTGCCATCTGATTTAGACACCGCGGGATGATTTTCGGAGCTTGCCTGCATTCGAATTACATTACTAAACCTAATTCGCCTGCCTTATAGGCAATAAGCGTTGCATACGTAAAAAAATTCTAATAACATGGCGTTCAAAATAGATAAATCCCATTAATATGACAATATCGATTTGGACGTGCTTTAGGATGGTCTTTAGCATTGTCGATCCTAGATAAAAATAAGATTTCAGATAAGGATATTTGGAAGGACGGCCAGACAGTAAAACTTTCAAGAGAAAATAATAAGTAGTGTCTTCAAAGAATAATCGGCAATTATTTTTATTCGTGTCATTCCATCTCGCGGATGTTGAGTAAGTATTTCAGCTTCCGTTGAACAATAAACTCTTAACGAAACCTTTGCCTCTGAAAGCATCGCTGGTATTGCTGCGTTTGCTATTTATTGGGAGAAAATGTTTCGGAATCAAGAGTAATAAATTCGGCGATAAATAAAATTATAGTTTCATGTGTGCGGTTCAAAGCTGAAGAGCATTGAGGAAACTTTTTAATCCCTAAATTCCATATAACCAATATCGCGCTTGGTTTTATTTTTATCTGGAGAAAATAATGATAAATAAAAATGAAAAACTGTTTCAAAAAAATAAGTTGTCTTCATACATAAAAATAGCATCTAGCTTGTCTCTTTTTTTCGGGGTGATATCAGCTCCAACCCATGCGGCTAACGAAAGACTAGCGGAAGCAGAAGAAATTGTTGTTACCGGCCAACGTGCAAGTATTCAATCTGCACAGGATATAAAGAAAAATGCCAGCTCAATTGTTGATTCAATTGTGGCAGATGATATGGGTAAGCTACCCGACCGAAGTGTGACAGAAGCGTTGCAGCGCGTGCCGGGAATCACTGTTACTCACTTTGATACCCTGGGCGACCCGGAACATTTTTCTGCGGAAGGTTCTGGTATTGCCGTGCGCGGTTTAACGCAAGTGCGTTCCGAGTTAAACGGTCGTGATATTTTTACGGCAAGTAGTGGTGGGCGCGCATTGAGCTTTGAGGATGTTCCGGCTGAATTAATGGCAGGTGTTGACGTAATTAAAAGTCCCACTGCAGACTTAACCGAAGGTGGATTGGGCGGCATCGTCAATCTTCGCACCCGCATGCCTTTCGATACGCCTGGCCAACAAATTGCCTTAACCGCTAAAGCTAGCTACGCACAAAGTGTAGATAACGTAAAACCGTCTTACTCTGGTTTGTATACCAACCAATGGGACACTGACATGGGTAGGCTAGGGTTGCTTGTGGATATTTCTACTGGCGAAACAAATACTCGAACCGACGGCGTATACACCCGCGAGTGGTATACACGTGCTGATTTGATAAGTGGAAAATCTGTTTATTTACCGAGAGGAGTGGATTGGCGTCGTGTCGACTTTAGTCGCGATAGAACGGGTAGTTATGCCGCGCTGCAATGGGCACCAAACGATGATTTGGAATTATATTTAACCGCGTTCCGTACCGAATATACATTGCGCTGGGATGAAAATGCTGCTTTTTTATCAATGAGCAGCGAGGATGTTAAAAATCTAAATGCATACGGTGATTCTTCATTAAATTTTGACGCAGACGGAAGTTTTGTTTCTGGCAAAATCACTACATTATTTCCAAATAACGCATCTAATGGCATTGCGTTTGGTGTCGACACTCGCGCATCAAATCGTGATTCCGACACCACGGATTTATCCACCGGCTTTAAATGGAGTCCAGATGAATATTGGGAGTTCAACGGTGATTTTCAGCTCGTTAAAGCCAATTCAGTTGGTTTGGATAATACTATCGCATTAGGCGTTGAGCCTGCGTACGTAGATATTAATTTGTCAGGTCATTTGCCGTCTATTTCAGTTCCAGATAACGCGTTGCTAGTTGATCCCTCGCAATACTATTGGACTTTTACCATGCCTCATGTTGTTAACAATGAAGCTGAAGAAAAAGCAATTAAGTTGGACGCTAAATATTCGTTTGAAAACTCGATTATTAAATCGGTAAAGGTGGGTGCTCGCTTTACAAATCGCACGGCGGACAATGAAGAGAGCGATTACCATTGGCGCGCAATGACCGAAACATGGGGGCGAGGCTCATCATGGCAGCCGCATCCGAACGGCTATAAGTTTCCGAGCATTATTAATCCGCAAGATGTATCGGTATTTAAATTCACTAATTTCTATCGCGGCGACGCCAATGTCCCTACATCCGTGTTGGTACCTAATCTTGAATTAATTGATATTTATCCGAGCGGCATTACCGACTTACGTAAAAGAGCTGGTTTTGTAAATGCTGATGCGATTCCTGATATGACGTTACCGCAGTGGCATAATAATCAGGAAGAAAAAAGTAGCGCTATTTATGTCAGCACAACATTTGGTTTCGACGACTTGAGTGCACCGGTAGATGGGAATTTCGGCGTTCGTATTGTTACAACGCAAAATACAGCTACAGGCTTTTTGGTGTACCCATCAGATTCAATTTCCTACGTGGATGAAAACGGTGATACTAA
This sequence comes from Gammaproteobacteria bacterium, assembly GCA_004173475.1. Classification (GTDB taxonomy): domain Bacteria; phylum Pseudomonadota; class Gammaproteobacteria; order Pseudomonadales; family Cellvibrionaceae; genus Cellvibrio. The sequence goes on along the minus strand of SEBU01000003.1, from coordinate 208,649 downwards.
AACTGCTACGAACCCGTTGGCGCATCCATCTGAAATAATTGATGCTGAAAATAAATACACGAATATATTACCCAATTTTAATATTCGCGTGAAATTGGATGAGAACTTATTCTTACGTTTTTCTGCCGCCAAAGCAATTTCGCGTCCGGAATTTAGTTCTCTAGCAGCTAATCTAAATTTGACGGCAAAACCAAAATCCGGAAGTTCGAATCAGTCAGATGCGCTGGACATAACTAATTTGTTGCTCACAGTGAGTTCAGATACTAACCCTTATCTTAAACCAATGATTTCCAATCAGTTTGATGCGTCGATAGAGTGGTATTTCGATGATCACGGTGGTGAGGTACATGCCAATTTATTTAGAAAAGAAGTTGATGACTATATCGCAAAGTCAACCAGCTCTGCCGAATTTACCGGCTACACATTCATCACGAATTGGCCCATTAATTCAGGCCATGCCGAGATCAATGGATTAGAGTTGGGGTGGTCTCAATTTTTCGATGCACTACCTGCGCCTTTTGACGGTTTGGGTATATCTGCAAACTACACGTACATTAATAGTAAAGCTCACTTTCCGGTTAGTACATCGGCAATTGATACAGATGCATCGACCTACGCTGATTTACCTTACGCAGGCATATCGAAAAACTCTTACAATTTGGTGGGCATGTACGAAAAAAATAATTGGTCCTTGCGTCTCGCGTACAATTGGCGTAGCGAATATTTAATGTCTGTCGGAGCAAATGGTTATAACGGCTATAACGAAGCTAATGGCGTCAATTGGCGTTTACCGGTCTATGCCGACGACTTCGGCCAATTGGACGGTTCTATAGGTTATAAATTCAATGAAAATATTGGACTGCAACTGTCAGTCAGCAATATTACCAATGCAGAAACAAAAACGATTATAAAACAAAAAGGTGCAGGCAATCATTATGCAGCCTATTTCGTAAACGATACTCGTTATGAGTTAAGCTTGAGCGCTAAATTTTAATCAATATTAATATTTTTAGAAGTTGCCCTGTAATATTTTCCTGGCGCAGGGCTTATTTAAATAGCTGTTCAGTAATTCACGATGAGGCAAGCATGTTAAGAATTTTAATGAATAGTAAATCACGTACATTAAAAAATTATAAACATTTTTTATTTTTTTATGTAGGAATGATTTTTTTTTCAAATTCTGTTTTTGCTTCAACATCGCCTGAAATAGTGCACAAAAATGGCCGACATGCGCTTATGGTGGACGGCGAACCTTTTTTGATGTTAGCTATGCAAGTTAATAATTCGAGTAATTATCCGGAGGCCTTAAAATACGTCTGGCCTTCTTACAAAAAAATGCATGCAAACACACTTGAGATTCCTGTTGCTTGGGAGCAAATCGAACCCGAAGAAGGTAAATTCGATTTTTCCTACGTGGATTTTTTATTGCGAGAAGCGCGCACAAATCAGGCACGCCTGGTACTTTTATGGTTTGGCACTTGGAAGAATAATGCCCCTCACTACACCCCGGCCTGGGTGAAGTTAAATAACGAACGATTTCCTCGTGTTGTTACGAAAACGGGAGATGCGTTAAATTCGTTATCGCCATTAGGCAAGAACACCTTGAATGCGGATAAAAAAGCATTTCTTGAGCTGATGAAACATCTTAAAAATGTAGATGAGCAAAACACGGTGATTATGGTGCAGATACAGAATGAGGCTGGTACCTGGGGCTCTGATCGCGACTACTCGGAAATGGCGAACAAAATATTTAACGCACCTATACCGGATGATCTTATAAAAAGGATTGGTGTCAAGGCGGGTACATGGACAGAAGTATTTGGTAAAGATGCCGACGAATTTTTTCATGCCTATCACATAGCAATTTTTTGTGAAGAGCTTGCAGCCGCTGCTAAAGCAGTTAAGTCTTTGCCTATGTATACGAACGTCGCGCTGCGCGATCCGTTTAATCCGACACATTGGGAAAAAGGCGGAGCAACAGATAATGTATTGCATATTTGGAAAGCCGCTGCCCCCCATTTAGATATTATTGCCCCCGATATTTATAATCCAGATCATAAAGTTGTGTTGAAATGGTTAGAGCAATACAGCGGAAAGGGCAATCCACTCTTTGTTCCAGAAATTGGCAACAGCCAAGCCTATGCGCGTTACTTTTTTGATGTTTTGGGTAAGGGTGGAATTGGTTTTTCTCCGTTTGGAATGGATGACACTGATTACGTAAATTATCCTTTGGGTGCAGATAAGTATGATGATGAAACTATTGAGAATTTCGCGCGACATTACCGGGTAATTGCTCCGATGATGCGCGAGTGGGCGAAATTAAGTTTTGAAAATAATGTTTGGGGTGTTTCAGAACCTTTGGATAATGACGCAGTTAAAAACTTGGCAGCTAAACCAGATGCTACCAAAGAAGAAAAAGAAGTTGCGGCCAAAAAAATTGCTGAGGCCTTGACGCAGACTCTAGATTTAGGACGGTGGAACGCTGAAGTCAGTTATGGTCGCCCTATGTTTTTTACGTCGCCACCTGTAGGTAATGACACGGCAAGTGGCGGTGCGCTAATAGCGCAGCTCAGCGAAAATGAGTATTTAGTCACTGCTTATAAAGCGCGTGTTGATTTCAAACCGTCTGCAGAAATCAAAGGTTTGAAATACATGATTGAGCGTGTTGAGGAAGGCCGCTACGACAACGGGAAATGGATTATGGAACGAGTCTGGAATGGAGATCAAACCGACTGGGGTTTGAACTTTGGCAAGCGGGTACATGTGTTAAAAGTGAAAATGGCAACGTATAAAGCTCAATAGCCCGGTCTTTAAGTTTAATTAAGTATCGAGATTACACGTGAAATCCACTTTTTTATTTTTTGTTAAATAGGCTGGTCGCGTCTGAATTGATGCGACGAGTCTCCCTTCATTCGACATTAAGAAAAATCCTACGGCCATAACTGAAGGCCTTTCTTGCTCAACAAGCTCGCCATACTCCAAAAGCTTTTTGGGAATTTATAAATTTAACTGTTAATGGCGTAATAAATCGAATTGGAACGTGATTCAATTAGTTATAGTTTAATTGACTTTATGCTAGGATGCATTTTCAATTTGAAGCATCGCAAGAGTTAGTGGCATTGCTAGTAGGCAAAAACTGCTGTTTCAGCGCGGGCTCTTAAATGCGAATGTAGATTTAGGCGAAATGGCTGGGTGTGATGCGTAACGCCACTTTTACTCTAAAAAGCATCACGAGATATTAGCGGTGTTTTCGATGTTCCAGGAAACAAACTGAATTCCTGAGTGATTTGGTTTGTAGCCCGTTGCAATCCAGTAGAAACCACAGCTTTACATTTTCGCTACTACAAATTCGAAAAGCTTCGCCTGAGTTAAAGCATTTTTGCTTGTTTAAAAATGCGCGTCTAATCGCGTAGCTAATAAAAAATCCTCCAACATTCATATATAAAAAATAATGTCATTATGTCAAATTTAGAATTGCACGCTGAGGCGGTCGTTGAAGAAAATGACCGTAAATATAGGGCCCCCGCACTCGAGAAAGGTTTAGATATCCTTGAGTTACTCGCTCGTCATGGCACACCAATGACCACTTCACAGATGGCCGTTACGCTTGGTCGGTCCGTGAGCGAACTTTTTCGTATGGTCTTGGCACTCGAATTTCGTGGGTACATAGAATCTTGCCCTGATGGCCGCGATGGGTATTCACTCACAAATAAATTATTCACTCTTGGTATTGCGCAAGGTTCCGCTCGCTCTTTGTTGGAAACGGCGTTACCCGTTATGAAAGATATAGCCCGCGAATTTGGTCAGTCCTGTCATTTGGTGGTGCCCTCCGGCGATCAAATTGTGGTCGTTGGCAGAATTGAAAGCCCTATGGATTTGGGTTTCTCTGTGCGGGTTGGCTACCGTCGTAGTTTGGTTGATACTAACTCTGGGTTAATGCTTTACGGATTTGCTTCCCCCGAAAGTCAGGCGCGCTGGTTACCTCAGTTACGCGCGTCATCAGATGCGGAACGTATTGAGATTTTTATCCAAAAATCAAAAGCGGCAGCACAGCGCGGTTATGTACAATCGGCTAGCGAATTCGTAGAGGGCGTGACGGACTTATGTGTTCCCATTTTAGGTTTAAACGGAGCAACGGCAGTTATTAATGTGCCCTTTATCAGTATTCGAGCCCAGTCGGTGACCCACGAGCAGGTCATCGAAAGGCTTAAAGTCGCGGCGCGGAAAATCGCCGATGCATTAAGTAACGAAGGGCGCTGAAGCGCCTTTTTTTATGCCTGCGTTTTCTATACATTGTTAACTACATGTAGCGGTAGCAAATAGCTATCTCATCAGCTTTTCGAAAATTCATTAAAAACAAAATAATTAGTGAGGCTCTATGAAAATTCAAACCTTGATTTGTACAACGTTGGTGGGTTTATGTTGCGCGGTCACGGCATGTAATCATTCCGGACCGAAAGAAACATTACCGCAAAATGTTCAAGCCACGCCTAAGTTTAATAGAGATTCAATTGAGCTATTTTCAGGAGCTTTAAAACCGGACGTAAAAATTGTTATTGAAAGTCCTGCTGCGCAACAGGAGTTCACTGGTAATCGAGCCGACGTACTAAAAGTTGCAGGATCATCCGCCCCCAATGCAGAAGTGAGTGTCATTAGAAGCGATAAAACTACGGCGGGCGATGCATTAACCTTTTCGTGGAGAGATTCATGGCGTGCATCGTTAAACTTCGAGACAAAAAATCCCATTAACATTGCTGAATACATGAGCGCCGGAGTTGTAGAGTTTGATTTAAAAGTCGTTGAGCTTGGCAAAGGTGGATTGGCTTTTAAAAGTAAGTGCGGTGAAAACTGTGTACGTCAAATTCCTTATCTAATACATGCGCGAGATTTGGAAGGCAAAGGCTGGAAGCATTTTTCACTGCCTCTAAAGTGTTTCATGCGTGATGGTGATGATTTTTCCTCTGTCACCTTGCCCTTTGCACTTGAGGCAGGAGGGTCTGGTATTATTGAAGTTGCTAAGGTTCATATCCAAAAAACTGGCACACCTAGCTTCAGTTGCCCAGACTATAAAACCCTTTCTACAACGCCTGCCGTATTAAATGAATGGTGGTCAATGGGTTGGTGGATGCCTCGTCACTTAGAAAAACTAAAAGAAGTGAAAGCAAAAAAAAATGCTGAGGTTATTTTTATCGGAGACTCTATAACTCAAGGGTGGGAGAAAGACGGATTTAATGTATGGAATCACAATTACGTAAAATATAATGCAATTAATTTAGGTTTCAGCGGTGATAGAACAGAAAATGTGTTGTGGCGCTTACAGCACAGCGAAATAGACGGGCTAAATCCTAAAGTTGCGGTGCTTATGTTTGGAACTAACAACACCGGTCATCGTCTGGAAGATCCGAAGACGACAGCCTTAGGCATAAAGCGCAATATCGAGGAATTGCAACAGCACCTACCGAATACAAAAATTCTCCTATTAGCTATTTTCCCGCGCGATGAAAAACCCACCGATCAAATGCGCCAGCTTAATGATGAGGTCAATGTAATTATTTCTGGTTTTGCTGACAATAAAAAGCTGTTTTTCCTGAACATCAACAAATCCCTTCTTGATGCAAATGGCATTTTGTCCAAAGATATAATGCCTGATTTACTGCACCCCAATGAAAAAGGTTATGAGATTTGGGCGAAAGCGATGGCGCCAACATTGCTCAAACTAGTAAAGTGATAGAATCAGCGCAAATATTCTTGTGGAGGTATTTATGAAATCAGTAATAGGTTTGCTAATAGCGACGAGCTTGAGCTTCAATGCTCATGCCTTTCATGTGGATATGAAACCTGGCTTATGGGAGCACAAATTTAAAATGGATCCTCGTGATCAAAGTGCAACGCAAAAGGCCCAAGCCGAACAAATGGCTGGCGCTATGGAAGAAATGAAAAAGCAAATGGCCAACTTGCCACCAGATCAGCGCAAAATGATGGAAGATATGATGGCGCAACAGGGCATAAAAGTCTCTGATAAAGGGGTTGAAATGCCGTCGCAGGGTGTTCAAATAACAAAAGATGGCACTACAGTTAAAGCGTGCCTTACGCAAGAGGATATTGATCGCGGTGAGCTACCTAAAGGAGATGACAATTGTGAGGAACAAATTACCCAAACAGCGCCTAATACTTTAAAGGTTGTTTATATTTGCGGTGGTGAAAATCCAAGTCGTGGTGAGGGAACTATTGTTTTTCAAAACAATAAATCCTACACCGGCGATGTTGCTTACACGACCACTATCGAAGGTAAACAGGAAACATTCCGCGCGCTTCAAACAGGAAAATGGTTGTCGACTAATTGCGGAGATATAAAGCCGCAATCGTTAAAAAATAAATAAGCGTTTTTGTAATGTCTTGCTGGTTTATAAGCAATCAGTTGTTTTTTTATTGATTCGTTTTTTTGTTGAGCCCCTTGCTATGCGTCATGGTGAAAATCACAAAGTACAACACCTTGGTTGGTTGCGCGCCGCAGTATTGGGAGCGAATGATGGCATTATTTCCACAGCAAGTTTGATGATGGGAATTGCGGCCGCGCAAACATCTAATGACACAGTATTACTTGCAGGCGTAGCGGGGCTGGTTGCGGGCGCGGTTTCCATGGCGGCTGGCGAATATGTATCCGTGCGGTCACAAGCAGATACAGAGGCAGCTGATATAGAGCGTGAAACTCAGGAGTTAGCGGCGCATCCTGCGGCAGAATTGCGCGAGTTGACTGAGATTTATATTTCCCGTGGATTGGATCGAGACCTTGCGAATCAAGTGGCGGTAAAACTTACTGCACATGACGCACTTTTAAGTCATGCTCGCGACGAGTTGGGTATTGTTGAATTTTTGCAGGCGCGTCCTCTTCAAGCCGCGTTGACTTCCGCCGCAAGCTTTGCAGTGGGGGCAATGATTCCCTTGCTTGTAGTGGTAGTTGTTGCCGAGCAATATTTGATTTCATCTGTTGCTGGTAGCTCGCTCGTTTCGCTGGCACTGCTGGGTGGGCTGGCTGCAAAAGTAGGTGGGGCGAACATATTGAACGGTGCGGCCCGGGTTTGTATTTGGGGTGCATTAGCTATGGCCCTTACGGGCATAGCAGGACATTTTTTTGGATTACACCTGTAAAAATTTAATAAAAGAAGCGCATCCGGTTTCGCTCTTTTACCACTTGTTAAGCGGTTTCATTTCAGTAGTTGAATAAAAATTTCACTCATCGCCGTGTTGATCGCGTTAAACTGTTGTTTATCTTTTAACATCTCTGTAGCGGTTTGCACGAACTCCGAATTATCCAGTTCATCCGCACAATTTTGAATCAATGCATTTGCAGAGCTCTCTGTGACTTCTAAATGAAATTGAAATCCGTAAATTTGATTTTTGATCACAAAAGCTTGATGTTTACAGGCGGCGCTTGAGGCAATGAGTTGTGCATGTGCGGGTAGTTCAAATGTGTCTCCATGCCAATGAAACACATTGCTGCAAGTTGCCAGAATTTTTGCAATTGGGTGATCACTTGCGTTAGCGCTGATGTTTAATGGAAACCAGCCAATTTCACGATGCGGATTGCGGGTAACTTTAGCGTTCAACACACAGGCGATTAACTGCGCGCCTAAACAAATTCCAAGGATTTTTTTGCCCGCGGTAATCGCACTGGCGATAAATTCTTTTTCGATTGTAAGCCAGGGATATACATCTTCGTCGTAGACCCCCATTGGGCCGCCCATCACAACGAGTACATCAAAGCTTTCTAGCGTCGGGAGACTCTCACCTCGGTAAAGATGTGTGCTGCTTAAACTAAATCCCCGTTCTTGGATATCTCGATTTAAACTGCCAATGTCCTCGAAAGGGACATGTTGCAAACTGTGAACGCGCATAGAAGCTCCGAGCAGAATTTTTGTTGTTGGAAGGGTAACTAATGCATTAATTCTTACGCAAGCTTGGCTTTATCGAAATTTTCCTGCTTAATGCAGGGGTTCGCCGCATTAGGTGCCCATTTGGCGTTTTTAGCAGGCAAATTATCATACTATTCATGTATACTCGGAAGAATCTTTTAATCCCAGGTAAAAATCCTTGATAGGCAAATTTTTTAAGAAATTGTTGGGCTCAAACGAATCAGCGACCCAATCATCTACCAGTCATTCAGTAGCCGGCGCTAAAAAACCTGAAGCAAGTCGACCATCAAAACAATCCGGTCATGCTGCTGCCGAAAAAAACACTTCCACTCGCGAACACAATTCTTCCCGGGAACACAATTCTCCCAGAGATCACAAAAAGCCGCGTCCGAAATCTGAGCGTTCAGCAAAGCCTAATCAGCATCGTGCACCTAAAGCTGCACCAATAAAACGCGAACCGTGGGATCCGACCTCATTTGTTGTTGAGGAAATCGCTGGTAAAACCCGCTTTCAGGATTTGGATCTCGAACCGGAAATCATGCATGCGGTAGCTGATTTACATTTTAACTACTGTTCACCGATCCAAGCTCAATCCCTACCTCATGCTCTGCAAGGTAAAGATGTAGTTGGCAAAGCGCAAACCGGCACCGGTAAAACAGCGGCGTTCTTAACAGCTATTATTGATGATCTTTTAAAAAATCCAATTGGCGAAAAACGTTACGCCGGTGAAGCCCGTGCTTTAATTATTGCGCCTACCCGCGAATTGGTTATTCAAATAGCCGAAGACGCGAAATTGCTATGCAAGTATACGGATCTAAAAATTCATACCCTTGTTGGTGGAATGGATTACGTAAAACAACAGCGCCATCTACACGATGACTTGGTCGATATTTTGGTTGCAACTCCGGGGCGTTTGCTCGATTTTTGTGGCAACAAAGATGTTTATCTCGATCAACTGGAAATTCTCGTTATCGACGAAGCTGATCGTATGCTGGACATGGGCTTCATTCCGCAAGTACGTCAAATTGTTCGTATGGCACCGCGCCGAGAAGATCGCCAAACGTTATTTTTCTCAGCAACTTTTACCGATGACGTTCGCAACCTCGTCGAACAATGGACCTTCCAACCGGTCACCATTGATATACAGCCCGAGAACGTTGCAAATGCGACGGTTGATCAACATGTTTATCTTGTTTCTACCGAAGAAAAGTACACCTTACTTTACAATTTGATTCAGCAGGAACATGCGGAAAGTATGATGGTGTTTGCCAATCGTCGTGACGAATGTCGGGACTTGCAAGAAAAGTTAGTGCGTCACGGTATTAACGCGGGACTGCTCTCTGGCGAAATTACGCAAAATAAACGCGTAGCCACGCTCGATGCGTTTAAAAATGGTGATATCAAAGTGCTGGTGGCAACCGATGTTGCTGGCCGTGGTATCCACATCAATGACATTAGCCACGTCGTCAATTTTACATTGCCGGAAGAGCCGGAAGATTATGTACATCGCATCGGTCGTACGGGGCGCGCTGGCAAATCAGGCACGTCTATAAGTTTCGCCTGCGAAGACGATGCGTTGCGTCTCGAACCCATCGCTAAATTGCTGGGTAAGGAAATTAAATGCGAGCAACCACCAGGCTATTTGTTGCTGACTCCGCCTGAATTACCTCCAGCACCTAGAGGCGCTCGCGAAGATCGCCCGCGTTCGGGCGCGCGAACTAGCCGTAGCGGTGGCCGAAGTTCAGGAGGACGAAGCAGTGGTCCGCGCACCGGTGGACGTCCTCGCCATTAACTGACATTGGCTAGCAAGGAAGAAACGCTGCGAATCTGGATCGCATAAAAAGTAGTAAAAAATTTGAATCGGTTTATTTGATGTCATCCACAAAGTCAGCGTTAATCACCCTGCACGTAGGCGCATTTTTAATGGCGGCTACCGGATTGTTTTCGCAGATTATTAAGTTACCTGCATGGGATATTACCGGGTATCGTACCTGGATTGCCGCAGGCATATTGTTTGCTTGGGTATGGTGGCGCGAAGGGCATGTAGCTCTCAACTCGGCGCGCGATTACAGCCGCATGCTAGTGCTCGGCATACTCTTATGTATTCACTGGATTACTTATTTTCATTCCATGCAAGTTTCCAGCATTGCAATTGGCATGCTGTCACTTTACGCCTATCCCGTTTTAACAGTCTTTATGGAACCCTTGATAACCGGAAATAAAATTGACTGGGGCGATGTTGTTAGCGGGGTATTCGTGCTCATTGGTATTTATTTTCTCGTACCTGAATTTGATTTTGCGAATAACACCACTCAAGGTGTGCTTTGGGGGCTAGTCTCCGCGTTTAGTTTTGCTTTGCGGAATTTATTATTGAGTAATTGGTTTAGTGGACAATCCTCTGCGCGCTCGATGAGTTATCAAGTGCTTATAGTTGCACTCGTAATGACTCCGGTTATCTTTACGTCGCCTCATGTGCCTACGAATGTCGATTGGGGTCTGATACTAATCCTCGGTTTATTTTTTACCGCTTTTTCGCATACATTGTTTGGTTACGCTTTGCGTTACCTCAAAGCAAAGACCGTTGGTTTGGTTGCCTGTATGCAACCGGTCTACGGGGTTTTTTACGGCGTGATATTCATACACAGCATTCCCAATGTCTCCACCTTCGTTGGCGGCGCGATTATAGTCGCAGCCGCTATCTATGAATCCTTACGCGAGCATCATAAGTCCGCTATTCCTCTAACTGACTAACTTTTAATTATCTGGCGCAGAAATAGGCCTTAAGTTTGTCGAATTGAATTTGGGGGCAGATAATCACGCAAACTCATTTGTTCTTGTAATCAATCGTCGACCGCAATTCGTTTTAAAAGGAGAATTTTCGTGGAAAAGAATGAAACACATTTCATGAAAGAATCGAGTTCAAAACCGGAACAACAGAATTTAGCGTTTATTGATGCACTACGCGGTTTGGCAATCTTGATGGTTATCATCACTCATGTGAGCCCTGCAACTCCCGGTGTTAGCGGTTTGGTTTCGAATCTCTGCAGCTATGGACGAATGGGGGTACAACTTTTTTTTGTGCTCTCCGCCTTTACCTTGTGTCTTACTTTTGCAGCGAGAATGAACGAACAATATGCGCTGAGAAAGTTTTATATTCGGCGTTATCTCAGAATAGCGCCCATGTATTATCTCGGGATTTTATTTTACACAGGCTTATTGATTGCTGATCGAGGCTTGGAAAGTGTCAATTTTATCAGCGCAGCCTGGCATTTTTTATTACTGCATGGTCTGAATATGGCAGCGTTCAATAGCGTTGTTCCCGGTGGATGGTCTATTGGTGTTGAAATTCTTTTTTACCTGATTTTTCCGTTTATCTTCCGACAAGTTTACGGTTCGCAACGCGCAATCCTTGCTACGCTGATCGTCTCTGTATTGATTTCCTCGAGTGTATATTTCTACTTGGTGTTTTTTGCGAAGGTGGAGGTCAATGCTTATAGCTTGGGTTATTGGAATTTTTTAAATCAGCTTCCAGTGTTCATTGTCGGTTTTCTTTTGTATCTGCACTTTTTTAACACCGAAACCAGAGTCAATACGTTTTTTCTGTGCATGATTTTTTTAGGAGCGACTGCTGTGTCCTTGTTGTTTTATATGTCTAAGCTAATATTTAGCACAGTTTTAATTCCGCTTGCCTCAGCAATATCTTTCTATGCGCTGGCACTCTTATTTTCACGCTACGCATTCTTGGCTAATAAGCCGCTTCAGGAAATTGGCAAAGTGTCATTTTCCATGTATCTAATTCATTTCATTGTCGTGGCTAAGGTTGCCAATTTGCAGCTCAACTTTTTTAAGCCGGATTTACAGCTAATCGTTAACTATGTCATCGTTAGTCTGATCACTTATTTGATTGCGCGGTTAACCTATAGATATATTGAGCTGAAAGGAATTTTTCTGGCTAAACGGATTACTCAAAAATATTTTGTACAAAAGCCAGCTCCAACCCTATCATTTTAGTGATGCACTAGCAGTGCTGATGTTTTGTTTGAGGAGAAGTGTATGTCTGTACTTTTTGTTCCTCATGGTGGCGGTCCTATGCCGCTGCTTGGTGATGAAAATCATCGCGCCTTGACGCAATTTATGCGAACTGTCGGCGGCGAATTGCCGAAACCGAAAGCTATTGTTGTTATCACCGCACACTGGGAAGAGAATGTTGCAACTATTTCCAGTAGTCCTGCACCGGGAATGTTTTACGATTACCACGGATTTCCGCAAGAAGCTTACGAGTTCAAATATTCTGCGCCTGGTAATCCAGAGCTTGCAGAAAATATTATGCGTTTGCTTCAGGCAGACGGAATAAAATGCAAGCTCGACTCAGCGCGCGATTTTGATCATGGGACTTTTGTACCCTTAATGCTTATGTATCCGGCTGCTGACATCCCGGTTGTCCAAATTTCGTTGCTTAATAACTTGGATCCGGCCGCGCATATAGCTTTGGGTAAAGCCTTGGCGCCATTATGTTCACAAGGAGTGTTGATTTTGGGATCGGGCATGTCTTTCCATAATATGCGCGCGTTTTTTACTTCGAGTCCTTCAACTCGCGACAAGAGTGAATATTTTGATAATTGGTTAACCGAAACATTAACCAATACAGCGTTGACAGCCGATGAACAACAGGTGCGTCTCGTAAATTGGCAAAGTGCTCCAGAAGCTCGCTTTTGTCATCCGCGAGAAGAACATTTGCTACCACTTCTCGTGTGTTACGGAGCTGGTTCCGCGCTCTCCGGGCACGCCGTGAAACTTTTCGATACCTTTCTATTCAACACCAAAATATCCGCATTCTTTTGGCCAAGCCAAAATGCTTAAGCGGCGCGCTTTTTTAAACATTAGCTACACTTCTTAGATAAGCGTCTATTGAGTTAATGCTATGAAAAAAATTCTGATTGTTGAAGACAGTGACGTGGTTATGAAAGTAATGCGTCATTTGCTGCTTCAGTTCCCGCAATATCAGCCGTTGTTTGCTACGAGCATGGTGCAAGCCAAAGAGGCAGTTAAGGAACACCGGGATGATATTTTTGTTGCACTGGTCGATTTAAATCTGCCTGATTCGTCTGACGGCGAAGTTGTCGATTATCTTCTTGAGTATAAGCTTCCTGTCATTGTGCTCACGGGTAGTTATGATGATCAGAAGCGCGAGCAGCTTTTCAGTAAAGGCATAGTCGATTATGTGATGAAGGAGGGGCGCTCAGCCTACGAAAAAGCCGTTAATCTCATTGCGCGTCTGGAAAAAAATCAACATATCAAAGTGCTCGTGGTCGATGATTCTGACGCGACGCTCAAGCATGTTGGGAATTTATTTCGGCAGCATCTATTTAAGGTTATTCAGGCGTCAGATGGCGTTGATGCCATAAAAATGCTACTTGAAAATCCTGACGTCAAATTGTTAGTCACTGATTACAACATGCCGCGCATGGATGGTTTTGAGTTAGTTAAAAATTTGCGCTACAAATACAATAAAACTGATTTAATCATTATCGGGCTTTCAGGAGAAAGTAATGAGGCGCTCTCTGCAAAATTTTTAAAACAAGGCGCTAACGATTTTTTACGCAAACCTTTTCTGCCAGAAGAATTTTACTGTCGGATTATCCACAATCTAGATTCTATGGAATTAGTTGAAGCGATAAACGATCTTAAGCAGCGCGATCAATTGACGGGTTTGTTCCATCAACAATATTTTTTCGAGGCAGCACACGAGCTGCATCGCATCGCGATGGAAAATTCAACGCCCCTTGCTTTTGCCGTGATTAATCTTGATCGCTTCGATCACATCAATGATCAGTATGGTCATGAATCGGGCGATACTCTCTTAGTCCACGTTGCTCGCAATTTAAATCATATGCTCGATAGATTTTTATTGTGTCGTGCTCACGGAGACAATTTTTTTGTACTGCTATCAGGTTTGGATAATGAAAAGGCCGTGGCTTTGATCGGTCGAGTAAGGCAATTATTATCAGCCGAGATATGCACGATCAACGGTGAACCCAAACGGGCATATTTTAGCGCGGGAGTAAGTAACAAACATCAGGAAGGTATAGATCGACAACTCAGGTTTGCGACGCATTTGCTAAAACTCGGCAAAGAGGCAGGGGGGAATATGGTGCTGGGAGACGATGATGAGGAGCTAGAAAATTAACAGGCTATTCACGTGATTAATGTTTTGATAAACGCGTAAATTTATCCATCAGTAATGTAAAAACACCAAATATCAGTCCTGCTATAGCGCCGTATAAATGCGCATCATAGGCAACCGGCACAGGTAATAAATTCTGTATATCGTTGGTTTGGTAATCAGGCTGATGCTCGTAGAAAATTTTCCCAAATAGCAATGCGATAAAAATGCTATTTACCCAAACAGGATGGCGTTTATTAAACATCAACCCCGCCACTAATAGACCGTGAATACTTCCTGAGAAGCCGGCGTAAACTAAATATTCAGGATTTAAATAATAAATTCCCAATCCAACGCTGAGATTACACAACAGAATTAAACTAACAAAACGTGTCGATGAAATGCTATTAAATAAAATGAACGTTGCTATTTGAAATGCAGCAAGGTTCATTAAGGTATGTGCCCAGCCAAAGTGTACAAAATTACTGCTAAAAACCCGCCACCACTCACCGCCACCAACTTCTAGGCGATCAAGGCTCAACCATGGAAAGCAAAGACCCGGAAAAACGGCACATACAAAAATAACAACACTAATCAGCGCGCTAATTAGAATATTGGTAGTTGGTTTAAAGTTTAATGCGGATAGACTCATTAAGGGCGCACATAATTTACTAACTGATTAAAGAATTATCGTTTTTCTTTTATTCTTTTCAGAACAGCTTCTGCATCAACAGTTCCTTGGTTTTTGTAAACTAAATGAGGCACAACTTTCGTTGTTAACTGAAGATGTTTTACAAAGCGACGGCAGTTGGCGCACATCATTAAATGCAGACGAATATTTAAGCCGAGCTTTCCATCGATGTGTTTGTCAAGATAATCACTGGCGACGGTAGCAACTTCCTGACACGTCAGCAATTTAAAATTCAACATGTACCAGTCTCCTGATAGCGATCAATGACTTGCATAAGTGTCAGGCGTGCGCGATGAACAAGGACCCGCACATTGGCTGCACTGACTTGCAATAGTTCGCAAATTTCCTCAAAAGATTGTTGTTCAATATCTCTTAACATAAATGCAATTTTTTGTGCTGGTGGTAATAAGTCGAGCGTTTTATTAATACAGCATTGTAATTGCTTTTCTTCCAGCAATTCTTCCGGTGACTCGCAGCTCCACATTGGAGTATTAGATCGCCAATGCCCGTCAGGTTTAAAGTTAGCACCATCTAAATAACTGCCGGGAGTTTCACCATCTAATTCTTCGAGCGATACTTTGCGCGATTCACGACGCAAACGAGCCTTGGCCTCATTGCCAACAATAGTCATCACCCAGGTTTTCAGGCTTGACCGTTGCTCAAATTTGCCAATATTTTTATGAATCGCAACCCAGGCATCCTGGACAATGTCATCTGCGAATGTCTCGCCACATATTGCGCGTGCCACACTCAACATGATGTGATGAAAACGCCTAATAATTTCACAAAATGCCTGCTCATCGCCTGCAATCAGTGCGGCGATTAACTGCTGCTCATCCGGGTAATTCGGTGTGGGCGATGGTGTCATTACGAAGGCTCAACCTTAAGTTGGGCGCAGCTTAACACTCTCTTTCGGCTATTTGGAGATGCGCGTAAATATCCGCTTCACAAATTGCCATGATTAATAGAGATTCAAAAACAAACAATGTTACAAGCTCATGCAAAAAAATTTACTGGCTATAGTCGGCGCAGCTTTTTATACTCCGCGATCTGCCAAAATCGGCAGCTTCGTGTAAGTCATCGACTTGCTTATTTTTTATCAAGTGACCTTTGGTAGGGGTCACCACTGAAAAGGATAAATCAATGCCTGTAATTACTCTTCCCGACGGTTCCAAACGTCAATTTGAAAATCCCGTGTCCGTTTACCAAGTTGCTGCTGATATTGGCCCCGGTTTGGCCAAGGTAACTCTGGGTGGCCGCGTCTCTATAAATGGTGATAAAACGGGCCAACGTGTCGATGCACACGATCTCATCACCGACGATGCAGATTTAGTGATTTTTACACCTAAAGACGAAGATGGTTTGGAGATTATTCGCCACTCATGCGCGCATCTGCTCGGTCATGCGATCAAACAATTGTTTCCCGATGTGAAAATGGCCATTGGACCGACGATCGATAGCGGCTTTTATTACGACGTAGATTTGGAAGAAAAATTAACCGACGAAAATATCGCGGCACTTGAAGCGCGTATGCTCGAATTAGCGAAGACCGAATATGACGTCGTAAAAAAAGTAGTGAGCTGGCAAGAAGCGCACGACACATTTGAGGCGCGCGGAGAGACTTACAAGCTCGATATCCTCGATCGCGATATTCCGAAAGATGCAAAGCCCGGTCTCTATCATCATGAAGAATATGTGGATATGTGCCGTGGCCCGCACGTTCCCAATATGCGTTTCTGTTTAAATTTTAAATTGATGCGTACGTCCGGCGCTTACTGGCGTGGCGATTCCAACAATAAAATGTTGCAACGTATTTACGGCACTGCGTTTGCCGATAAAAAACAATTGGCCGCTTATTTAAATTTGCTGGAAGAAGCGGCGAAGCGCGATCACCGCAAGCTTGCGAAGAAATTTGATTTATTTCATTTGCAAGACGAAGCACCCGGTATGGTTTTCTGGCACCCCAAAGGTTGGACGCTGTGGCAACAAATCGAACAATACATGCGCACCAAACAACTCGATTGGGGTTATCAGGAAGTGAAAACGCCCATGATTATGGATCGTACCTTGTGGGAGAAATCCGGTCATTGGGAAAACTACCGCGATAACATGTTCACCACTGAATCGGAAAAGCGTGATTTCGCCGTTAAGCCGATGAATTGCCCCGGACATATTCAAATTTTCAATCATGGGCTGCGTTCGCACAAAGATTTGCCCTTGCGTCTCGCAGAATTCGGATCGTGTCACCGCAACGAAGCCTCGGGCGCTCTACACGGCATTATGCGTGTTCGCGGTTTCGTGCAGGACGATGCTCATATTTTTTGTACGGAAGAACAGGTTGTTGGTGAAGTATCTTCGTTTAACCAGATGCTTAAATCTGTCTATGATGATTTCGGTTTTACTGATATCGCCGTGAAGTTGTCGTTACGTCCTGAAAAATATGCAGGCACGTTAGAAACCTGGAATAAAGCGGAAGAAGGTTTGCGAGTCGCCTTGCGTGCCGCTGGCCTTGAATGGGAAGAGTTACCCGGTGAAGGGGCTTTCTACGGGCCGAAGATCGAGTATCAAATCAAAGATGCTCTTGGACGTTCCTGGCAATGCGGTACCATCCAGCTAGACTACGTTCTTCCAGAGCGTTTGGATGCAGAATATGTCGCCGAAGATAACCAGCGTAAGCGGCCAGTGATGTTGCATCGTGCAATTCTAGGTTCGTTTGAGCGTTTTCTGGGGATTTTGATCGAGCATTATGAAGGTTCGTTTCCCGCCTGGTTGGCACCTGCGCAAGCTGTAATTATGAATATTACGGACAATCAGGCCGATTTCGTGAAAAAAGTTGAAAAAACCTTGCGCGATAAGGGGTTTAGAGCAATTCCGGACTTGAGAAACGAGAAGATCGGCTTTAAAATCCGCGAGCACACAATTCAGCGGGTTCCCTACCTGCTCGTCGTTGGCGACAAAGAGGTTGAAGATAACTCTGTTGCAGTTCGTACAAGAGACGGAAAAGACTTGGGTGTAATGAATCTGGAAGCCTTCATCGAGCACTTGACCGCCGATATCGCGCGTCGAGGCAGAATTCTTGCTCCTTAAAAAGAGCTCTGCTGAAGAAACGCCGTAAAAAAAGCCAGTAAGATTTGTTCCTATTAATGAATTGGAGATACAACTATCAAACGAGATAACGCCCCAGCCGCTAAAGGTAACTCTAAGAAAGCGCGGATCAATGACCAAATCGAAGCTAAACAAGTTCGTTTAATCAATGCCGAAGGTGAACAAGTCGGTATTGTTCCTTTAAGTGATGCACTTGCCCAGGCGCAAGCGGCCACACTGGATTTAGTGGAGATCGTCTCTGATAGCGATCCTATAGTCTGTAAGATTATGGATTACGGCAAACATCTGTTTGAGATCAAGAAGACCAAAGCTGCTGCCAAGAAAAAACAAAAGCAACAGCAAATTAAAGAAATGAAATTTAGACCAGGGACGGAAGAGGGTGACTATCAGGTGAAACTAAAAGCCTTGATACGTTTCCTTGAGAGCGGAGACAAAGCCAAGGTGACCTTAAAGTTCCGCGGCCGCGAACTCGCCCACCAAGAGTTGGGTATGGAAATGATGCAACGCATCGAGAAAGACCTGCTCGAGTTGGGCACCGTAGAACAAGCTGCCAAGATGGAAGGTAAGCAATTGACTATGGTGATCGCTCCTAAAAAGAGAAAATAGTCGGGCTTTTAGCTGCCTTGATTATTTATTTTATTTACCTAGATGTGTGGAGTTTCACATGGCAACCAAAGCTAAAGTACACAGTGGCGCAGCTAAGCGCTTCAAAAAAACTGGCGCAGGCTACAAGTTCAAACACGCCAACAAGAGTCACATCTTGACCAAAATGACTACTAAACGTAAGCGCCAATTGCGCGGTACCAGTCTCGTTGATGCGACTGACGTACCACGTGTTAAGCGTATGTTCCGTGCCATTTAATCTGGCCCATGACGTTATAAATAGTAATCATTAAGAGGTTTAGAAAATGGCTCGTGTAAAACGTGGTGTAGAGGCGCGTCGTCGTCACAAGAAAGTAATGAAAGCGGCAAAAGGTTATTACGGTGCACGTTCGCGTACATTCCGTGTAGCCAAACAAGCTGTTATTAAAGCTGGTCAATACGCTTACCGCGATCGTCGCGTTAAAAAGCGTAATTTCCGCGCTTTGTGGATTACTCGTATCAACGCTCAGTCTCGTGCTGAAGGCATGACATACAGCCAATTGATTGCTGGCTTGAAAAAAGCTGCAATCGTATTGGATCGTCGTGTATTAGCTGACTTGGCTGTTTATGATAAGGCAGCATTTGCTGCTGTTGTTGCGAAGGCTAAAACAGCTCTGGCTGCTTAATCGTCCAACGACTTCAGGTGTTAAGTAATTAACACCGCTGTGAACGCGATGAAAGGGGAGGAGCTTTAGGGCTCTTCCCCTTTTTTTATGGCCATGGATGGTCTGGCAGAAACTGCTCCTGCGTTTTCTGCACTTCCGCCATCCGTGGCGGTCGTATGCCGCAGGCGCAGGACGCGCACGACTGCATGGATGCAGGAGATAGAGCAACGCAGGAGCGGTTGCCGAGGAGCGGCTCTTGCAGGTTAAGAAAATTCCCATTCGGGCAACTGGCAAATTTATTACGACATTATTGGAATAGCAGATGGAAAATCTCGCTGCGCTTACTGAAGAAGCGCTCAAAGTAGTAACAGATGCTCAAGACCTAGGCGCACTCGATGCAGTGCGTGTTAATTACTTGGGTAAAAACGGAAGCATTACTGCGTTAATGAAAACGCTCGGCAAATTATCTGCTGAAGAACGTCCAGCTGCGGGCGCAGAAATCAATAAGGCAAAAGATGCAGTCCAAGCTGCGCTAGATGCTCGCAAAACTACGCTTGAACAAGCAGCAATTGCAGCCAAACTCGCTGATGAAGTTGTCGATGTGACGCTTCCTGGCCGTGGTCAACATGCGGGTGGTTTGCATCCTGTAACTCGCACGCTGCAACGCATCGAAGATATTTTTTCTGCGGTTGGCTATACCGTAGAAGTCGGCCCGGAGATTGAGGACGATTACCACAACTTCGAAGCGCTCAATATTCCATCGCATCATCCTGCGCGGGCTATGCACGATACTTTTTATGTGGATGATACGCACGTTCTGCGTACGCACACGTCGCCTGTGCAGGTGCGCACCATGGAAAACAAAACGCCGCCGATTCGCGTCATTTGCCCGGGTCGTGTCTATCGTTGCGATTCCGACGTGACTCACTCACCCATGTTCCATCAAGTTGAAGGGCTTGTTGTCGATAAAGACATCAGCTTTGCCGATTTGAAAGGCACTATGGACCAATTTCTAAAAACCTTCTTTGAAGCCGATGTGCCCGTACGTTTCCGTCCGTCCTATTTTCCCTTCACAGAACCCTCAGCAGAGATGGACATTCAATGTACTCAATGCCGTGGCAAAGGTTGTCGCATGTGTAAAAACAGCGGGTGGTTGGAGGTAGGCGGTTGCGGCATGGTTCATCCGGAAGTATTTAAAGCTAGCGGAGTTGACCCTGAAACCTATACCGGCTTTGCGTTTGGCATGGGGGTAGAGCGCCTGGCAATGCTGCGTTACGGCGTAAACGACTTGCGCTTGTTTTTTGAAAACGATCTGCGTTTCTTAAAACAATTCTAATTTTAAGTGTGTCGGATTGGCTCTGCTGTCCGCTATGAACACGATGTTGGGCGTCATTTATGAGTCCAAGTTACGGAATAAAAAGCTATGAAAGTAAGTGAATCCTGGTTACGCGAGTGGGTAAATCCGGCAGTAACAACCGATGAATTAGTGGCTCAGCTCACCATGGCTGGCCTGGAAGTCGACGCTATCGAGTCGGTCGCAGGTGATTTTACGGGAGTTATCGTTGGTGAGATTGTCGGATGTGAACAACATCCCGACGCCGACAAATTACGTGTAACGTCAGTTGCGGGTTTGCCTGACGGCCCAACGCAAGTTGTTTGCGGTGCAGCAAACGCACGCGTGGGTATTAAAATTCCATTCGCCACTATTGGTGCGGAACTGCCAGGCGATTTCCACATCAAGAAAGCGAAGCTTCGCGGTGTAGAATCCTTCGGCATGCTTTGTGGCCAAACCGAATTGAACGCGGGCGATGACGATACCGGCTTGTGGGAACTGGCTGCCGATGCACCTGTGGGCGCTGATATCCGTAAATACCTAAATCTCAATGACAAGCTTATCGAAGTGGATTTAACTCCAAACCGCAGTGATTGCCTAAGTGTTAAAGGTATCGCCCGTGAGGTTGGGGTTTTGTTTCGTGCTCCGGTTCAGTCGCCAGCTATCAATCCTATTGCAGCAACTATTACGGATACTTTCCCCGTTAAGCTTTCAGCTGGCGCTGCTTGCAGCCGTTATGTAGGACGCGTAATTCGTAATATTGACATCGCTAAGCCAAGTCCTATGTGGCTGCAAGATAAGCTTGTTCGCGCAGGCTTACGCAGTATTGATGCGGTTGTGGATATCACCAATTATGTATTGATTGAATTAGGTCAACCCATGCATGCCTTCGACTTGGCGAAATTATCGGGCGGCATTGATGTGCGTCTTGCGAAGCAAAATGAGCAATTAGTTTTGTTGGATGGCCAAGAAGTAAAATTAAATGCGGATACCATGGTGATTGCCGATCAGCAGGGACCTTTGGCTATCGCAGGTGTATTTGGCGGTAAGCCAAGTTCGGTAACTACGGAGACTCGCGATTTATTCCTCGAAAGCGCTTTCTTTAATCCGTTGGCGGTTGCGGGTCGTGCACGTTCATATGGTTTGCATACTGATTCATCGCACCGTTTCGAGCGCGGTGTTGATTACAACTTGCAAGTTGAGGCTATGGAGCGTGCCACATCGCTGTTACTTGAAGTTGTTGGTGGCGAAGCGGGCCCATTAATTCATGTAACCAACGAACATCTACCGAAAGAGCGTCAAGTGACTTTGCGTAAAGCACGCATTGTTAGCGGCTTAAGCTTGGATATGGCAGATAGTGAAGTGGTGGATATTCTGACTCGCCTCGGCTTGAGTTTAGTTTCACAAAATGCTGAAGGTTGGACTTTCAATGTCCCGAGCTATCGCTTTGATATCTCGATTGAGGCAGATCTTCTGGAGGAGTTAGCCCGAGTTTACGGCTACAACCGGCTACCGACTCGCGCGTTAGCCACTCCGATTCACATTGATGAGCGCCCCGAAGCCGTACTTGGCATTTCTGCAGTGCGTCGTCAGCTAGTTGCTCGAGGTTATCAAGAAGCGATTACCTTCAGCTTTATCGAGCCCAAATTATCGGCGCTATTCGATCCGGCGCTCGAACCAGTAGTACTGCGTAATCCCATTAGTGCCGATTTGGCGGCGATGCGCACCAGCTTACTGCCTGGGTTGGTAACAGTTTTACGTAATAACCTCAATCGTCAGCAAGAGCGAGTACGTTTGTTTGAAACCGGTCTACGATTTGTGCCTAGCCCAGCTGGCGGTGTTAAAGAACTGCAGCAAGAAGCTATGTTGGCGGGTTTGGTATATGGCAATCGCTTGCCCGAAGTTTGGTCCAATGTCGCGGAAGCGGTGGACTTTTTCGATATCAAAGGCGATCTTGAATCCGTATTGGCAGTCACTGGAAACGCAAAGGATTATAGCTTTGTAGTGGGTGAACATCCCGCTATGCATCCTGGCCAAACGGCTGCGATTTATTTTAATGGCGAGGTACAAGGGCACGTCGGGGCGTTGCATCCAAACTTGCAGCAAGCTCTCGATATTCCGAAAAATGTCTTTGTATTTGAGATTAGGCTGTCAGCCGTGACCCAGGCGCGCGTACCGGCATTTTCAAACCTCTCACGTTTCCCTGAGGTGCGCCGTGATTTGGCTATTCTTATCGACCGTAAAGTGGCAGCTAAAACTTTGACGGATGCGGTATCTACGGCCGCTGGCGAGCACCTAATGGACTTAAAGGTATTTGACGTATATATGGGCAAAGGTATTGATCCACAAAGAAAAAGTGTCGCTTTGGGGTTGACCTTTCAGCATCCTTCACGCACTCTTACCGAGGATGAAGTTAATGCTTCCATTGATTCGGTCATTAAATCTCTGGAGGTCAATTTCGCTGCCACCCTTAGATAGCCCTATGACAGCTCTTAATAGGAAAAATAACTATGTCGGATGGTGCTTTAACCAAAGCTGATTTGGCTGAAAAGCTGTATGAAGATCTCGGTTTAAATAAACGTGAAGCCAAGGAGCTGGTCGAACTCTTTTTTGAGGAGATTCGTCACGCACTTGAAAATAATGAACAGGTAAAATTATCTGGATTCGGTAATTTCGAATTGCGCGATAAAAGTCAGCGTCCGGGCCGCAACCCGAAAACTGGTGAAGAAATTCCTATCAGCGCTCGTCGCGTCGTTACCTTTCGTCCCGGTCAAAAACTTAAGGCTCGAGTAGAAGCTTATGCTGGAACCCAGTCATAACGACGAACTCCCGGTAATACCCGGGAAACGCTATTTTACCATCGGTGAAGTCAGCGAACTTTGTGCGGTAAAACCGCATGTGTTGCGTTATTGGGAACAGGAGTTTCCACAATTAAAACCTGTTAAACGTCGTGGCAATCGTCGCTATTATCAGCGCCAGGATGTTATGACTATTCGGCAAATCCGTTCGCTACTTTATGATCAAGGTTTCACCATAGGTGGAGCGCGGTTGCAAATGAGCAGCGAATCTTCGCACTCGGATAACAATCAATTTTCACAATTAGTTACGCAAATGATTGGTGAATTAGAACAGGTTTTAAACGTTTTAAAATCGCGTTGATTTACCAAGAGTTTAATCCGATCATCGTGTTGCAATCCCAATGAATTAAGGTATTATGCCCGTCCCTTACGATGCTGGTTAAACCACAGTATCAATCATGCGGAGCATGAAAAGTTTTATTTTCGGAGCGTAGCGCAGCCAGGTAGCGCACTATACTGGGGGTGTAGGGGTCGTGGGTTCAAATCCCGCCGTTCCGACCATATTTACATTGATAGCCAACGATAAAAAGCCAGCTGAAAAGCTGGCTTTTTTTGTAACCGAAATTTGAATTTTATTCGATTTGCTAGTAACAAATTCAATTGAAAAGTATCCTTTAGTTTTTTTGCGCTTGGAGATTTATCGCGCTGAAAATATTCCCACCAAAGTTAATTAGCTCGCATATTCCAATTACCTGGAGTTTGAAAGATAACGTGCGCTTTTTGTTCTACTAAGGTTGTCATAGAAATGACTGGTCTAGAAAATTTTATCAGTTATACGACATACAAACCCGCTGTTTAGCTGATCAGAATATACACGGGTAAGCGAGGCTCCCACGAGTATCGGTCTATTGACCATTCCAACCGCCACCTAGTGCTTTATATAAATCTACAGCAGCTATCCATTCTTAATCCAAGGATTTCCGTCCAGGCTAGTGGCACCCAGAGCCTAAAGTGCTACCATGCAAATCTATTTTTTTAAGGGCGCATCAGTGCTTAACAATAAGAGGGGTATTCAAGTGTCAAAGCAATTAATTATGTACAACAACATTCAACCTTTATCTAACAAACATGCTAAATGGTCTCTGAGTGTTGAGAACCACGAGTTCATCAGTCATATGAATTCGTCCCCTTTATTGGCGACTGAAATTCCATTCGCTGCCATTGAATATCCCGTAATTTTTTCAGCCACTGCGGTAGAAGGTGAGTACATGCCTTTGGCGGTGATGGGTTTGAAAGATAACCAAAACTTGTTACTCAATGATAAAAGAATACTTTCTACTCGTTACGTTCCTGCATTTATTCGTCGTTATCCTTTTGTGCTGGGTGGTGATAAAGCTTCAGACGTAATGACAGTATGTATTGATGAGGACTGTCAGTTTTTTAGTAAAGATGGAGGCAAGGGAAATCGTCTGTTTCAAGACGACGGTTCTCATACCGATTTTTTGAAAGACGTTATTGAGTTCTTAAAAGATTATCAACATCGAGCGGATTTGACCCGTACATTTACGAAAAAATTACACGAGCTTGATTTACTAGAGCCTATGTCTGCCAATATTTCGTTTAAATCAAAAGAAAACGAAAATATTAACGTCGGCGGATTTTTTGTAGTTAAGCGTGAGAAACTGAAAACTATCAGTGATGCTGAGGCGTTGGATTTATTTAAGAAGGACGGTTTAGAGCTGATTTATGCGCATATTCAATCATTGTCTAACTTCAACCGTTTAATTGACGCTATATCTGCAAAGCTTGAAAATAATAAATAAATTTACTGAACGTTAAAAATAAAAAATCCGGAAGCTTAAAAACTTCCGGATTTTTTTTACCAAATTTTAGCTATCCGAAAGATGACGTTACTGTAGAGTTCGTTGACGCGCAGCAATTTGTTTAACCTTGCGCTCAGCAGTGATAAATGCATCGCGAACAGCAACGTGTATAGACTCGTTGTCTTGAGCCACAGCTATAGGGTGACCTTTAATATCAATTTCAATGGAGGCGCGGAATTGCTTGCCTTTATGCTTGTGATTGTGAGGGGTATCTAGCACGACGCGACTGTGAATGATCTGGTCGGAGTAGCGGTTTAATTTTTCAAGTTTTTTCGAAATGATTTCGTTTAAAGCGGGGGAGGCTTCTAGATCACGATAGAGAACGTCGACAGCAGGTTTCATTATAAAACTCCTTAACGTTTATGTTAGAGGGCGGTAGAGCTATCTCCTAAAGTCATGGGAGATCATAAAAAGTTCCGAACCCTCAATTTCAATATTGACGCTTTGAAAATAAATATCAAGGCAAAAAAAGTTAATCTTAATAACATTTTAATCTCAATAAGCCTTATTAATTATTTTAAGGAATAAACGGCTTTTTCGCCTTTTGATGGTGCTTGGGCGAATATTTCTGTGCATTTGGTCAAATTTTGTCCTGCGCTTATTTGCATTTTGCATCATCCTATCCCTTATACATCTCACCCTACCTTGGCTCTTTTTTTTTAAGAAAATTCAAATAATTTTTATCGTTTCACTTGAAACTAAATTTATCGGCTACATATTTATTTTTGTAATCGCTCGTTAGAGGGTTACAAAAAATTTAATGACTTGATCATTCGATAGGTCAAATTACATATTGCTCTTTTGAGGATATTTTTATGCGTAGCTTTGATTTTTCTCCATTATATCGTTCCGCCATTGGTTTTGATCGTATGGCAAACATTCTTGATAATTTGAACCGCGCTGAACAATCTCAGCCAAGTTATCCGCCTTACAATATTGAATTAACGGGTGAAGACAAATACCGTATCACTATGGCAGTGGCAGGGTTTGACCGTTCTGAAGTTAATATTGAAGTGAATCAAAACAATTTAACCGTGTCTGCCAACAAGACTGCAGAAGAACAAAAACGGACCTACTTGCATCAAGGTATAGCGGCGCGTAGTTTTGAACGTCGTTTCCAATTAGCCGATCATGTTCAGGTACAGTCCGCTAATTATGAAAACGGCCTACTACATATAGATTTGCAGCGTATTGTTCCGGAAGCCATGAAGCCTCGTAATATCCCTATTGGCGTGGCGGCTCAGCAAGAGAAGTTAGTTGCTGCAGAAACTAGTGTGAATGTAGCAGCTGCGTAATGTTAATGTAGCTTTTCAAAACCTCGTGCAAATAATTGCACGAGGTTTTTATTTTGTACTAAATAATTTTGCCCGAACGGTCTCCCTATAGGAAACAGGTGTTGTGGCTAGATATTTTTTAAATAATTTCGAAAAAAAAGCAGCATCCTGATAACCCACTTTATAAACAATTTCGTTAATGGACAAGTTGCTGGTTTTTAATAAATCCTTGGCAATATTGATTCTTGCTTCTTGTAAGAAATTAAGTGGCGAAACTCCTAAAGCTGCTTTAAATCGACGATTGAGAGTGCGAGTACTCATCCCGAATTTTTCCGCCAACTGATTGATGTTAATATCTCGATAATAATTATCTTGTAGCCATATTTGAATTTGTGTGACGTCCTCATCGGGATGCCGATTATGTTCTTGCTCAAAAAATCCTGTTACCTCGTAGGCGCGACGAATTTCGTGCGAAAAATGTCTTTCTACGTGGCTGGCAATTTCTTTTCCAAATAAACGTTGAATAAAATGCACTGTTAAATCTGCGAGCGAGTTTACGCTTGCAGCGCAGTAAATATTTCCAGCTTGAGTAATGAAATATTGGCGTTTGAGATGCACCAATGGATAGTCCTTTTGGAATTGGTCAAAGTAGTGCCAATGGGTTGTGGCAGCCTTGCCATTTAGAAGCCCAGCCTCCGCTAAAAAACAACATCCGGTGCCAACTGCGCTGATGAGCGCACCGTTTTGATGCTCCCCCTTTAGCCACTCCAATACAGCTTCGCTTTTGCTAACGAGGGGTCTGGGATTACGCCACAAGCCCGGAATATAAATTATTTGATTGCCGGTAAAGTCCGAAAGCGCGCCGTCCGGCTGCCAGCGTAATCCAGAGCGTGTTAATACAGGGTCCCCATCGAGGCTAGCTGTGCGTATCTGAATTGGCGGAGGGTTCGGCGCCCCACTATTGGCTTTGCCACGCTTCGCGGCAGCGCTTTGGGCGGCTAGCAGCATTTCGGAGGGTAGGGTGGCGCTCGTTGCCAACATGTTGTCCAGGAGAATAAAGGTAACTTTGGTAACTTGCATATGAATTAATCTTAATCGTTTTGGCTAAAATACCATTTAATATGGCTAAAACAACCATGACTTTGTGTTTTGGTATTAATAGACTGTGAGTATTGATATTACTGAGGTTGTTTGCATGTCCCATCTTCCTATTATTGTTGGTTTTGGCGGTTTTAGTGCGGCTGGTCGCAGCTCCGGCCATCATGCCTATCGTCGAATGGTTATCGAAAGTTTACCTGCTCGCGATCGTCAGGAAACCTTGGCCGGATTGGCGGTCATGATGGGATTGGTGAAATATGAGGGAGATAATTACCAAGATGAAAATGGAAATGCTTTAACGCTTGAGCAAATTGAAGCGCGGTACGGTGCTGCAGTATTGGACGGAACTTTAATTCGTCGTATAGAGAAAACTTTTTTCGATGTCGATGCCGCCCATTGGCAGAAGAATGCGGTGCTTGGGGCGAGCAACGAGCCTTTGGTATTTGATATACGTCGCCGCGATCTTCCAGAACCCGTACCTTCGACCTGGCAATTGAAAGATCTTGATGAAGACCGCGTACGTGTACATGCACCGGGTGGTCTAGAAGTTAAATTTGATAGCTATCGTGAATTACCCGTTAAATCTGCTGGCCAATTGCCGCGCGGTTTTGATCCAGGCTCACTCTACAACTCTCATTATCACCCCCGTGCATTGCAGCTTGCCGTTATAGGCGCCTCTGATGCGGTGCAATCCATTGGTATTGAATGGCAAACCATTATGGATGCCGTCCAGCCCGACCAAATCGGTGTTTATGCCAGTAATGTGATGAGTCAAATGGATGAGAATGGTTTCGGCGGTTTATTACAAGCGCGTTTGAAAGGCGGGCGCGTAAGTACGAAACAGTGCCCGTTGGGTTTGAACACTATGCCTGCGGATTTTGTTAACGCTTACATTCTTGGAAGCGTTGGCCATACGGGAGCAATTGTCGGCGCTTGCGCCTCCTTCCTTTATAACCTTCGGGCTGCTGTAGAAGATATCGTCAGCGGTAAGTGTCGCGTTGCGGTTGTGGGTAATGCGGAGGCGCCCATCCTGCCGGAAATTATCGACGGTTACGCCACTATGGGTGCACTGGCCAGTGAAGATAAGTTGAAAAAGTTGGATAACTCCGAACAGGCTGATCCACGTCGCACTAGCCGTCCTTTCGGCGAAAATGCAGGTTTTACCATGGCGGAAGCCAGCCAATACATAGTGCTGATGGATGATGCGTTAGTGATGGAATTAGGTGCGAATATTCACGGCGCTGTGAGCGATGTTTTTATCAATGCAGACGGTTTTAAAAAATCTATCTCCGCACCTGGTCCAGGCAACTATATCACTATGGCGAAAGCAGTCGCTGCTGCACGTGCATTACTTGGCGATGAAGCTGTACGTGAGCGGTCAATGATTCAAGCGCACGGTTCAAGTACACCGCAGAACCGAGTGACGGAATCACAAATTTTTGATCAAGTTGCACAAACCTTTGGGATTACCAATTGGCCAGTGTCTGCAGTAAAAGCATACGTCGGCCACTCATTATCGGCCGCAAGTGGCGAACAATTAATTTCGTCGTTGGGTATTTTTAAATACGGGTTAATTCCGGGAATTAAAACTATCGACAAAGTTGCTGATGATGTATTTGCAGATCGCCTTAAAATTTCTAATACCGATATGGATCGAAAAAATTCGCCTATTGATATTGCGTTCCTAAACTCCAAGGGTTTTGGTGGCAACAATGCGACGGCCAATTTGTTAGCTCCACATGTGGTTGAATCCATGCTAACTCGACGCTATGGTGAAGATTCTGTTAAGGCATACAAAAATCGTAGCGCTTCCGCCACATCAAAAGCGAATGATTATGACCAACAGGCACTGAAAGGAAATTTCGATACGATTTATCACTTCGGTAAAAATCTGATTGATGAAAGCCAAATAAAAATTAGCGAGTCCAAAGTCACCCTACCAGGTTTCACGCATCCGATTGATTTGGACATTAAGAATAGGTTTTTGGATATGTTCAATAAATAATTCAAAGGTACCTTGTCGGTTATAAATAAAATTATATTGAAAATAATAGATGCTGTAAAATTTAAACGGGAAGTTCAGCATCTATTATTTTTATCGTCAGCAAAATAAAGCTACAAAATACTTAACATAACAAGCTAATAGCAATTATCGATTCTGTCCGATATGGCCGCTTTTAAAGGTTGTATTTGCTTTCTCAATTTTCATCTGTTAATTACATTGTGCGAAATAAAAATCTGTCTCTGACAATTGCAAAATTTCACTTGTCTCTCCGTATTAAATTCCTTTTTTTAACGTCAGCGAAGCGATCGTGTTAAAACAGCTTTCTAATTTTTATGACGAGCTGATATGTAAATACCTCTCATTTTCCAGCTGCGTGTTAAAGGAAACTCTCCTAAAAAATAATGTTTCGTTTAAATGTCAAAAAATGCAAACGGCGCCACATACGCAAAAGAAAAACGGTAAATATGTGCGTTAGTTTTGGAGGGAATGATGCGTGCGCCGATTTTTTTTGTGATCTAAGCGGCAAATTTTGTAAAACACCAAGCAAAAAATTTATAATTTTCACGTTTTTTTGTGACTAACTACCATTTATGTTTACGGAATGTAAACAAATGTGAAAAGCGTTCGTTTTTCATTTTCGTATTTCCGCATAATTCAGTATTCGTTCAGAAACAATAGGTACGCCTTTCGGGCCGGCTAGCACTAGCTGCTACTACTTTTTTTATTTTTGATGATTTTGGTGACGCCGCCGCAATTTACCGGTTATTTAAGTTTTAATTATTACGCGTCGTATGAGTTGATAGAGGTAGTGTAATTATGAATAAATATCTCAAACCTTGGGTCGTTGTTGCTGTCATCGGGCTGCCCTCATACAGTCTTTATTCTTACTGGCAGCAACAGCATGACGAAGAGTTAAGTTCTGACGCTTCCCGCGTTGCGGATTTATCCTCCAAAAAAACTGCTGAAGATTCGACGACCAATAGAAGCGGTGCACTTGTGACATCGTCTTTGTCTGGCAAGCAAACTGTTGCATCAAACAAAAATCACAGTTCGGTCTCAAAGCAACACGTAAATTCTAATATTGGCACCACTGCCGAACCTGCTCAAAAAGAACTAGACGTAGCTCGTAAAAGGTATGGTCAGGTGGTTAATAACAGCCGTTATCCTACTTTGGATGCCCGAATCACAGCGCTCGAAACTTTGTATCCCCAGCAATCATTTAAGCCTGAAGAAGTAGTAGATCTTCTTGCCGAGCCCAATGCCTGGCAAGCAACAACCGAGTCGACTCAGGAGTTACCTTTAACTCCAGAGCAGCGTAGTGATGGACGTAAATTCATTGAATTAAAACCTGAGCGGCTTTTGGTGATGTTGCCAGGTGACTCCCTTGAATTACCCATCGAGCAACTTGGAGCCAATTTGAAAATGAAGGTGGACAGTCGCGAACCTTTGCCTAACGGTGGATTTATTTTGCACGGCCGCCTCACCAACACCGACGAAGTCATGCGAGTGACGCTCACACAAACACCGGGGCTAAGTCTCGCCGGAATAGACACACCTAAAGGTCATTACGTGCTGCAAGCTAACGATGGTCAGGGGTGGATTGCCTCCAGCGACACATTGTTTAAACAAGAAGGGCGCAAAACTGACATGGTGCCACCACCTGGAAGTTAGTTTTTTTAAAACCATAACGAGTTATTCACAGTGAGAGAAATAGCTATGTTTCAAATGCAGTTACTCCAACAGTTTAATAATCGAGTTAAGCAAAATATCCGCTCTCTAATAGCGGTAGCCACCCTCGGTATTTGCGCACCAACCGTTCACGCTGCTGAGGTGGATTTGCTCGTTCTTTACGATAGTCACACATCAAGCTATTTCAATCAGCAGGTTGAAACTGCTATGCAAAACTGGGTGACGCAAATCAACAACGTTTACGTCGATAGTCAAATAGACCTGAAATTGCGTTTGGTAGGTGTGGTAGCCCATGAAGAAGATGGATCGGATATGGAGGGAGTGCTCGATAATCTTCGTCAGGACTCCGCAGCAATCAGTTTGCGAACAAAATACGGCGCAGACTTTGTTACCCAGCTCCATAAAACCGGTAGCTGCGGCATTGCTTATTTTACGGTTAACCGTGAATGGGCTTGGGGAGTGGTTGGGCCTGATTGTGGTCCACTAACCATGGCACACGAGCTGGGTCACAATATGGGACTGGCGCACTCTCGTAGGCAAGGAGATACCACAGGTAGTCGTTATGCTTATGGTTTAGGGCACGGGGTGGATGGGTTGTTCGGAACCGTTATGACCTACGCTTGGTTATATACGAACCGCTCCAATGGTAGAATCGCGCGTTTCTCAAACCCTAACATCAGTTGTTTGGGTGTGCCGTGTGGTGTTCCGGTTGGTCAATCGGATCAAGCGTACGCAGCGCTTGCTATTAACAATGTGAAAAACGAACTCGCTGCGTTCCGTTCAGCAGTATCGCAATCTTCAGCGAGCAATATTAGCTCCAGTAGGTCTTCAAGCGTAATTAGCAGTACACCTCGCAGTAGCTCGCTGGCTGTCAGTAGCGGCCGTTCATCGTTGAGTAGCTCTCGTATTTCTAGTAGTTCATTAACGGTCAGCAGTAGTTCCAGGTCGTTGCTAAGCAGTAGCCGTTCGTCTCAAAGTAGCAGTCAAAGGAGTAGCATCGCTTCCGAATTGGCGCAATGTGAATACCGTATTCTTAATCAAGGTAATACCAGTTTTTCTGCGGACGTGCGGATTACCAATATCAGTAATCAACCAATCAACGGTTGGGCTGTCTCTTGGGGATATCAGCGGTCAGTTTGGCTGGCTTATGCAAGTGGTGCTCGGGTAACTGGACGAAATCCCTACACCGCAACCAATAGCTCAGTGATCAACCCTGGGCAAACCGCTTCTGTCACTCTTTGGGGTTACAAAGGCCGCGGTGAGCAGCTTGAGGTTCCGGTAGTAGGGGGAAGCATCTGTCGCTAGGGCTTCGTTATAGCGAATATAACCCGGCGGTTTTGTCACGTCGGGTTTTATTTTTTGATGTAAGTGTTAATAAATTGTCAATCGGTGGCGGCCCGCGGCCTGTATTTGGTAACGACGAGTTCAATCTTCCGAATATTTTCAAATAGACAGAATTAACTACATCTAGTGGTTTAACAGCTGAACAAGTCTATACAAATCCATAAGTTTCCCTTAGAATGCCGCGCCTTTCGCATACCTTATTGTGCGAGTCACGTTTTTGCATTAATGTATTTAAAGAAAGTTCACTGAGAGCGCATATTGTTCTCCATAACAAACACAGGAAGAAGACCTCAATGGTAACTATTCGTCTGTCACGTGGCGGTTCTAAAGCTCGCCCGTTTTATCATTTGACCGTAACTAACAGCCGTAGCGCACGTAATGGCCGTTTTCTAGAGCGTATTGGTTTTTTCAATCCTGTAGCTCGTGGTCAAGAAGAAAAACTGCGTATTGACGCTGATCGTTTGGCTCACTGGGTTGGTCAAGGCGCGCAATTAAGCGATCGCGTTGCAACCTTAGTTAAAGAAAGCCAAAAAGCTGCATAAGTGAATTAATGCCTGATGTCTGCTAACTCAAATTTGGTCAACGTTGGGCGTATAACTGCAGTCTTTGGTATTAAAGGATGGGTGAAAGTCCATTCTTATACTGAGCCGCAGGAAAACCTTTTTGAATATCATCCCTGGTGGTTGAAAACTGCTCATGGAGTCAAAAAGGTAGAAATTGATGAAGCTAAACCTCACGGCGATTCCTTCATTGCACATATTGTCGGAGTGGATGATCGCGATTTGGCGTTGACGTTCACTGCAGTTGATATAGCCATCGATCGGGATCAAATTCCTGAGTTGGATGACGGCGAATATTACTGGAGCCAGCTCGAAGGCTTAGCGGTTTACACACAATTCTCCGGTGCTCGTCAGCGTTTGGGATTTGTGTCAAAACTATTTGAAACAGGTGCTAACGATGTGTTGGTGGTTGTAGGCGATGCTGAATCCATTGACCAAAAAGAGCGTTTAGTGCCCTATGTTCCAGGTCAGTTTGTACTTTCAGTAGATTTGTCTGCAGGTGAGATACTGGTTGATTGGGATCCTGAATTTTAAAACTTAGTTTTAAAGTTTTGGCCGGAATAAATCATTGAGGGGATGTAGTGGAAGATCAATTAGATAAGGATCAACCACAACGTGATTTACCGTTAAAAATTGCGGTCATCTCAATCTTCCCCGATATGTTTGGCGCTATCGCCAACTTTGGTATTACCAGCCGCGCACTCAAGCAAGGTTTGGTGGAGCTGAAAACAATCACTCCGCGCGATTTTGCGCATGATCGTCACTCCACGGTTGATGATCGTCCCTTTGGTGGCGGTCCTGGAATGGTGATGATGGTGCAGCCATTGCGTGATGCTATTGCAGAAGCCAAAGTCTGGGCGGGTAGTGAAGCTAAAGTGATTTACCTGTCGCCACAGGGTAGAACGCTGGATCAAGCGGGTGTTGTGCAGCTTTCGGGTTACAACAATATGGTTTTGATCGCGGGGCGCTACGAGGGCATAGATGAACGCTTGCTGGATACAGTTATCGATGAAGAATGGTCCATCGGTGATTATGTCTTAAGCGGTGGTGAGTTGCCGGCGATGGTGTTGATAGATGCGGTAACGCGGTTAATTCCGGGGGCTTTAGGGCACGCACTGTCGGCAGAACAAGATTCTTTTACGGCGGGCTTGTTAGATTGCCCACACTATACTCGGCCGGAAGAATTTGAAGGCAGGAGGGTTCCAGAGGTTTTAATGTCTGGGAACCATGAACTGATTCGGCGCTGGCGCTTGAAACAAGCGCTAGGGCGAACATGGCTTAAAAGGCCAGATTTATTGCAAGCAATAAACTTAACCGAGGAACAGCAGAAGCTGTTGACGGATTTTCGTCGGGACCTTGATAACGACACACTCTAGCTGTGAAGCTATAGACTCTTAGGAGAATATCAATGACTAACAAGATTATTCAGGCTCTCGAAGCCGAACAATTGAAAACCAATGTTCCTGAATTTTCGCCAGGCGATACCGTTGTAGTTCAAGTGCAAGTAAAAGAAGGTGACCGCGTGCGTTCACAGGCTTTTGAAGGCGTTGTAATTGCAATCCGCAGTCGTGGTTTGAACTCTGCGTTCACTGTTCGTAAAATCTCTCACGGTGTAGGTGTTGAGCGTACATTCCAAACTCACTCGCGCCAAATCGAGAGCATTACCTTGAAACGTCGTGGTGATGTACGTCAAGCTAAGCTTTACTATCTGCGCGACCTTACTGGTAAGGCTGCTCGTATTAAAGAAAAATTGGTTTAATAGTCGACTCGCATTTTTTAGTCGGCTGCTACCGGAAAAGCCAGGGCGGGAAACTGCTCTGGCTTTTTGTTTTCTGCTAGAGTGACTTTTCATAACAATCGTGGATGCTGCAACACTTATGGAATCCAATGAAATTTCATTACAGGAAGAATCTATTATCGCCTTGTATCTGGATGCAATCTGGATGGAAAAAGGTTTGAGCAAAAACTCGCTCGATTCTTATCGCACTGATTTAACATTGTTCGCGCAATGGCTTCAGCAGCAAAGCGAGAGTTTGTTAACGGCTGATGCGGCGACAATCCAACGCTATTTAGCGGTACGCCTTGAAAATAAATTAAACAGCCGCTCAACTGCTCGTTTTCTTTCGTGTGTGAGAGGATTTTATCGGCATCAGTTGCGAGAGGGTGTGCTGGATGAAAACCCTCTGGCGCTGATAGAAAGTCCAAAATTACCTAGGTCTCTGCCGAAATCTTTGACGGAATTAGATGTCGAAAGTCTGCTCGCAGCACCGGATATTGAAGATCCTATTGGTTTACGAGATCGCACAATGCTGGAAGTTCTCTACGCTTGTGGTTTGCGCGTAACTGAATTGGTGTCGCTCACCATGCCGCAAATTAATTTACGGCAAAATGTTATTCGTGTGATGGGTAAAGGCAGCAAAGAGCGGTTAATTCCCATGGGAGAGGAAGCTTCGAGCTGGCTGGAAAAATATTTTCGTGAAGCGAGACCTTTTTTGCTGAATAATATGCCCAATGAAGTAGTATTCCCAAGTACGCGCGCTCAGCTGATGACACGCCAGACATTTTGGCATCGTATTAAGCATTGGGCGCAGGTTGCGGGTATTCAAAAGCCTTTATCTCCGCATACACTAAGGCACGCTTTTGCAACTCATCTACTAAATCACGGAGCCGATTTAAGAGTGGTACAATTGCTGTTAGGGCATAGTGATTTATCGACAACCCAGATTTATACCCATATCGCACGTACGCGGATGAAAGCACAGCATGCTGCTCATCATCCACGTGGTTGAATGGTTCACTTTTGTAGTTAAATGAATAGCTTCGGAGTTTTATTATGATAAAAAAATACCTTTCGACCTTGGTCGGTGCGTTTGCTGTTTGCTGTGTTAGTGCATCTTTTGCTGCAGACGCTCCTGCACTAGCTGCTAAACCTCAGTCTCCCGAGGCGACCATCACCGCAAAATTAGAGCAAGCCATTCCACAATATAAGATAACTTCTGTGCGTCCATCTCCTATTGATGGATTGTATTTGGTGAAAATTGGCGGTAACGATATTTTGGTAACCGCAGATGGCAGCAAGTTTATTCAGGGTGACATTTTTAATATAGAAAATAAGGGTGTTTCCAAATGGGAAGACCCTGCAATGGCGGCTGAGCGTAAAAAAGCACTTGCAACACTTAATCCAAAAGATTCCATTATTTTCAAGCCAGCCGGCAAAACCAAGGCTGTGGTTTACGTGTTTACCGATGTTGATTGCGGTTACTGCCGTAAGCTGAATAGCGAAATGGCTGGGTACAACAATTTGGGAATTGAAATTCGTTACTTGGCGTTCCCTCGCGCTGGTATTCCGAGTGAGTCAGCATCCAAGTTAGAAACGGCCTGGTGTTCAAAAGACAAACAAAAAGCATTAACGCTGCTTAAAGAAGATCAATCAGTACCTGCGCTGAAATGTGATAATCCTATCGCTAAAGAGTTTGCTTTGGGTGCGCAGGTTGGTGTTAATGCAACGCCAGCACTTTGGATGCCGAATGGCGAAATTAAATTGGGTTATTTACCGCCTGATCAGCTTGCTAAAGAGCTCGGCATTTTATAATTTTTGATTTTCATTCTAAGTTATCCTTTCCCCGGGGCTGGCACATTGACAGCCCTGAATTCCCTGAGTATGGTGGCCATCTTTTTGAAAACAGGTATCAACCTGCCTTTCATCCGTCTTTAACCAGCTTTCATGCTTAGGGGAATCTACTTGAATCCAGTCACTTCTGCTCGCACTGTAAACGTGGGAATCTGCGGTCTTGGAACCGTTGCCAGCGGCACTGTAAACATATTGACTCGCAACAAGAATCTGATTGATGCACGTTCAGGCTGTAACGTTTCCATAATTCAAATTGGCGCACGCCGTGATAACCCTAAAGTAGATATTTCCGCGTACGAAGTAACTCGCGATATTTTTGATGTAGCAAATAATCCTAGAGTCGATGTGCTCGTTGAGCTCATTGGTGGAACTACGGTTGCTAAAGACCTTGTGTTAACTGCGATTGCAAATGGCAAACATATTGTAACTGCTAACAAAGCACTTATTGCCCATCATGGTGACGAAATTTTCGCTGCGGCTAAAGCCAAAGGCGTAACCGTTGCATTTGAAGCGGCTGTGGCCGGCGGTATACCTATCATCAAATCCATGCGCGAAGGTTTGGCGGCCAATAAAATTGAATGGTTAGCGGGAATTATTAACGGTACAACAAACTTTATCCTTACTGAAATGCGTGATAAAGGGCGTACGTTTGAAGATGTTCTTAAAGAAGCTCAAGAGTTGGGTTACGCCGAGGCTGATCCAACCTTTGACGTAGAAGGTATAGATGCAGCACACAAGCTCGTCATACTCGCGTCTCTTGCTTTCGGAATTCCGCTAGATGTGAAAAAAGTATTCACTGAAGGCATCACCAAAATTTCAACACAAGATGTTAATTACGCTGAAGAGCTGGGTTACCGCATCAAGCATCTCGGTATTGCCCGTCGTTCAGCTGGTGGCATTGAACTGCGCGTGAATCCAACACTTATTCCTGAAAAACGTTTGATCGCTAATGTAGATGGTGTAATGAATGCGGTTTTGGTAAAAGGCGATGCAGTTGGTCCAACACTTTATTACGGTGCTGGTGCTGGTGCGGAACCAACAGGTTCATCGGTTGTTGGTGATATTGTTGATGTGGCACGAACGTTATTAGCTGACCCTGCGCATCGTGTTCCTTATCTTGGCTTCCAGGATGAATTCGTCACCGAACAAAAACATTTGGCGATTGATGAAATCGAAACCGCTTACTATTTGCGTATGTCCGCATTGGATAAGCCAGGCGTTTTATCAAAGGTGGCTACCATTCTTAGTGATTCCGGTATCAGCATTGAAGCCATGATTCAAAAAGAAGCGAAAGAAGGCGAATCAACTGTTCCGTTGATCCTGCTAACTAATCGCGTGCAAGAAAAGAAAATGATTGCGGCCATCGCCAAAATCGAATCACTTGATTCTATTTCGGCGCCTGTAATTCGTATTCGTGTTGAATCATTGAAGTAAGCAATCAATATAAAGATTAAACAGCCGTTCAAGATGAACGGAAAAAGAAATTTAAAAGGTTAATTAACGTGAAATACATTAGTACTCGCGGCCAAGCGCCAGCACTTTCTTTTGAAGAAGTAGTTTTAACTGGCTTGGCTCCAGATGGTGGCTTATATGTCCCGGAAACTTTACCAACATTCTCAAAAGAGGAAATTGCTTCCTGGGCTGGTTTGTCCTATCAAGAATTAGCCTTTAATGTCATGAAGCCATTCATTGCGGGTGCCGTTAGCGATGAAGACTTTAAAAAAATTATCGCAGCTGCATATGCTACTTTTCGCCACGATGCTATTGCGCCACTAGTGCAAACTGCACACAACGAATTTATTCTTGAATTGTTTCAAGGTCCAACGCTTGCGTTCAAAGATTTTGCATTGCAATTTTTAGGGCACCTGCTCGATCACCTATTGAAAAAACGTAATCAAAAAGTGGTGGTGATGGGAGCGACCTCAGGTGATACGGGGTCGGCGGCGATCGAAGGTTGTCGTCGTTGCGACAATATCGATATTTTCATTATGCATCCGAATAATCGTGTATCGAATGTTCAACGTCGCCAAATGACAACAGTGCTGGCACCTAACGTATTCAATATAGCGCTCGAAGGTAATTTCGACGATTGCCAAAATATGGTGAAAGCAAGTTTTGGTGATCAATCCTTCTTGCCAGAGGGTCGTCAGTTGGTAGCAGTTAACTCTATCAACTGGGCGCGCATTATGGCGCAAATTGTTTACTATTTTTATTCCGCACTTGCAGTTGGCGCACCGCATCGACCAGTGGCCTATTCGGTGCCCACCGGAAATTTTGGTGATATTTTTGCTGGTTATCTCGCAAAAAAAATGGGCCTACCAATTGATCAATTAGTCATAGCTACAAACAGCAACGACATTCTGCATCGTTGCATTAGCAGTAATGATCACAGCAAAAACCAATTGCAACACACCTTATCGCCCAGCATGGACATCATGGTATCCAGTAATTTTGAGCGTATGCTTTTTGATTTGTATGATCGCGATGGCTCGGCAATTCGCCAATTAATGGATGATTTCAAGTCCGGCAGCATGGTATTGAAAGAATCTGCTCTTTCACGGGCACGCGAATTATTCACCAGTTATGGTGTAGATGATGACGTAACCGTAGATTTAATTCGCGATGTATTCGAGCATACAGAATATTTATTGGATCCACATACTGCAATTGGTGTTGAAGCTGCGCGTAAGACCCGCCGCCGTCAGGATATTCCAATGATCTGTCTCGCAACCGCTCATCCCGCGAAATTCCCGGAAGCGGTGCGCAAAGCAGGTCAAGCAGAATATCCAAAATTGCCGCATCACATGACCGATCTGTTTGAGCGCGAAGAACGTTATACCGTTTTACCGCAGGAGCTAAAAAAAGTTCAGGAATTTATCGCGAAGAATGTTCGAAAATAAAATTCAGAAGATAAAAAGCCGCATTAGTGAGAGCTAATGCGGCTTTTTATTTTAACGTTATGTTATTTATAAAAGATCTATTAGCGCTACGAGCTTCAATTTATCATCCCGCCTTTCAAAAACAGCAAACCCGCCGACCAAAATATCGTCAATGATTTGAGCTTCAGCATATACAAAATATTTTGACGAGTTTAGGGCTATCGAATCACCATTAACCACTTCAGGTGCGCCACTTAAACTTTTTTTCAATATAGGGCCCCATTGGTCGAAATGTGCGGTGTCAGACTCAGCTGCTAAAGTCCTTCGTGGCAAAGCCTTAGCGGACTTGATCGGGAGATTGGCAAAAAGCTCCGGCAATTCAAAAGGCGTTTGATTCTTGATGTCAAATGCTAGTTCTTTATTTATAGAGTTAATACTTTTAGCTTGGCTTAATGGTGAACCACGCCCACCCAGATTTCCCGAAGTGAAGAGTCTCACAAGATAAATATCTTTCTGATCTGCGATTGTTAGTAGTAGACCTAAATCCCTTTTAGTAAGTGCTGTTGAAAAATTAGTAATAGTACTTTCTACCGCCAATTCATTTGAATTGGCGGCGCTACTTTTTTCACGAGCCATATTTTGCGTTTCAGCGCCACAGCTTTGAATGCAGAGACTGAACATCAAAACTATAATAAGACGAATGATCATATAAGCTTCCAAGATTTCATAATTGATATTAATAACTTTGAATAATTGGGATCAGTTGCGTACCTAGCTTTTTGAAGGCCCTGTGCCCATTCTACTGGATCGGTAGTTTCAAAAAGTTTTTTGTATCTACGATTGCTGGTTAAAAAAGCGGTTCTTCCACTGATTGACTCCGAAAAACTATGGTACGCTTGAAACTTATCAATAATTTTAATGCGTTTGCCATTACTAACTTCGTGAGTGTAAACAGAGACTGATCCTGCCGAACCAACACCTTTAATGCCAAATAAGTTATAACTGTATTTTTTTGTATAAAGATCAGTGGGAACAGATTTCCCAAATCCGGTTTCAAGAATAGCTTGGGCTGTAGTTACCGCAGCAGGCACCTTAGATATAGACTCCTCCTTTTTAGCCTCTTCAAACACTTGCCGAACAAATTCACTTTTTGATAGAGCCCCAAAATCGTTGTTAGGATGTGGAGCAGCACTCGCTATTTGAGCTTTATGGGCTGATTCGCCAGCAAGAATGCCATATTGAATTCGATTAAATTGTTGATAAACGTCAGCTAAAAGCTTCTCAATTCCGCTGACAGGTAGCCAGGAGTGGGATGGATTCTTACTAGCTTCGGGTAGTTTTTTTGCAGTGCTTATAACAGCATTTAATTTTTGAATGGTCTTCCCATTCGGGTCTACACGACCATCCGGGGCTGCCATTCCGACTGCCACACGTTGAAACTGTCGTATCGCCAGCTTGGTATTTCGGCCCGCAATACCGTCTTCTGCTAAGGGGGCTAGTGGTACCAAAATATTGTATAGCATTAGGTGATTTAGCGCTTTTTGGATAGCTTGTACATCACCGTTTTTGTTCTTGGCATTCTCGCCAACAGATGCAACAATTTTTACTTCCATCATAAACAATCCTTATTGTAAATTTAAACTTCGCTTACTTTAGCGAGTTTTAACTATAATGGGCTGTTGCCCTGAAAGCAACTCACGACTTTGATGTGGTCATCATATGAAACAAAAATCATTTTTTATTTTGAAATAAACAATTTCATGTTAAGGCAATATGCAAAAAATTATCCGTCGTCGCCAGGTAGAGAGCTTTCCGAAATTCGAGTCGAATCTACATCCGCTATTGCAACGCATCTACACCTCGCGTGGTATTCAACATCCGCAAGAATTGCAATATCAGCTCGCGCAACTACTAAAGCCCAATTTTAAAGGTCTGCAAGAAGCTGTAAGTATTTTGGCTGATGCGGTAGTTGCGCAAGCAAAAATAATTATCGTGGGAGATTTCGATGCGGACGGCGCCACGAGTAGTGCGCTGGCGGTTTTAGCCTTGCGCGCAATGGGTTTACATAGCGTCGATTTTTTAGTGCCGAATCGCTTTGAATATGGTTACGGTTTAACACCGGAAATTGTTGTGGTAGCCGCTGCACAACAACCTGATGTCATCATCACGGTAGACAACGGAATTTCGAGCATTGAAGGTGTGCGTGTTGCACGTGATTTAGGTATTGCAGTAATTATCACTGATCACCATCTGCCGGGTAATGAAATTCCTGATGCAGATGCGATCGTGAATCCCAACCAGCCTGGCTGTGAATTTCCAAGCAAAAATTTGGCGGGTGTTGGTGTAATTTTTTATGTGATGAATGCATTGCGAGCAGAGTTGCGTCAACTGGGTTGGTTCGCGGAAAGTGGGATTACTGAGCCCAACATGGCGAGTTTTTTAGATCTTGTTGCGCTTGGAACGGTTGCGGACGTAGTACCCCTTGATCACAACAATCGCATATTAGTCTCGCAAGGTTTGCAACGAATTCGCGCTGGCGTCGCGCGTCCAGGAATTAATGCGCTTTTGGAAGTTTCTGGTAAATCTGCGCACAAAATAATAGCCAGTGATTTTGGTTTCGCTATTGGGCCGCGTTTGAATGCAGCAGGGCGTTTGGACGATATGTCTTTAGGCATTCAATGCCTGATAAGTGATAGTGAAAGTTTAGCGCGTGAAATGGCGATGCAAATGGACGATTTGAATCGCGATAGAAAAGCAATAGAAAGTGGTATGCAACAGGAAGCCTTGGCTATGTTGCAAAAAGTATTGAACGCTGAGGCTAATTCTCTGCCGTGGGGCATATGTCTATTGGATGAAACCTGGCATCAAGGTGTTATCGGGATTCTAGCCTCGCGTATAAAAGATAAATATCACCGTCCTACTATTGTATTTGCGGACGTGGGTAACGGTGAAATAAAAGGATCTGCTCGATCGATTCAGGGTTTTCATATTCGCGATGCATTGGATGCGGTTGCTTCGCGTCATCCGAACTTGCTACAAAAATTTGGTGGCCATGCAATGGCGGCTGGCATGAGTTTAACGCGAGATAATTTTTCCGCGTTTGCTAAAGCCTTCGATGAAGAGGTTCGGCGGCAATTAAAAGAAGATGATTTGTCAGCAATATTATTAAGTGACGGTGAATTGGTATCGAATGATTTCAATTTAATTTTTGCGGAACAATTACGTGAATCAGGTCCGTGGGGGCAGCATTTTCCAGAACCTGTTTTTGATGGCGAATTTTTTATTATCCAACAAAAAATATTGAACAATAAACATTTGAAAATGACTCTGAGTGTAGAGGCTAAAGGGCAGCAATTAATTGATGCTATAGCCTTTAATGTTGACCCTAGCATCTGGAGTGGAGCGCCGATTAAAAAAGTTAAAGTGGCGTACCGGTTAGATATTAATGAATTTCGTGGCAATAAAAATGTACAGCTTTTGGTGGATTATATTGAGATAGTAGAATAAAAAATTATTTAACATTTGTTAGCAAAGGCATTAGTACAGGTAGCACATTTTTTAATATGAGAGGTTGGGCCTCGGCTGTTGGGTGAATGCCGTCGCGCTGAATCAAATTACCATGTGCTGCGACGTCTTCTAATAAAAAAGGTACAAGCGAAATACTATTTTTTTCTGCAAGTTTGGTATAGGTCTCTTGAAATTGTTTTGTGTAACGTGGGCCGTAATTCGGTGGAATTTGCATACCAGCCAAAATAACCTCTGCACCTGCTGTTTGACTTGCGGTAATCATAGACTGAAGATTATTTTGCATTATATTGATAGGTTGTCCGCGTAGCCCATCATTTCCGCCCAATTCTATTATCACAATATCAGGTCCATGTTTTTTCAATAATGCCGGCAGGCGCGTTAATCCTCCACTGCTGGTTTCACCACTTACACTCGCGTTAATTACTTTTGCCTGCGTGGTTTTTGCCAAATCCTGCTGTAATAATGTTACCCAACTTTGTTCTAACTGAATG
Source organism: Gammaproteobacteria bacterium (assembly GCA_004173475.1). Classification (GTDB taxonomy): domain Bacteria; phylum Pseudomonadota; class Gammaproteobacteria; order Pseudomonadales; family Cellvibrionaceae; genus Cellvibrio. Next base: position 165,017 of record SEBU01000003.1, on the reverse strand, counting down.
CCATAGCCAGCGCTCAAACTATCTCCCATCACTAATATGGTAGCTTGCTTGGCGATGCTAAGTTGAGATGCAAGAGGTAACAATATAAACAATAAAATTCTTACAAATGTCATGATATGGTTTCACTTAGTTATGGCATCTTGAATGGACACGGAATACTAGATTCTGCTTCCGACTTTACGGCATGTCCATAAATTCCGACTTTTGACAAAAATTAACAATGTTTTATTAGCACGGATATTGTGCTTGTTTTTAGCAATTACAACCCGAGAGAATAAATTATGTCATCCGCGTTTGTGCTTGATGTTCGTGCAATTACCAAAAAGGTCGTTACGCAAGAAGGTGAGTTGGAAATATTACAACCCATGTCGTTAACGGTGACCTCAGGTGAATCTGTTGCTATTACAGGTGCTTCAGGATCTGGGAAGTCCACTCTTTTGGGAATTTTGGCAGGATTAGATGTTCCCTCAACCGGAGACGTATATTTGAGCGGGCATTGCCTTACCGCAATGGACGAAGAGGGGAGGGCACGGGTTCGAGCCGAAAATGTCGGATTCATTTTTCAATCATTCCAATTACTACCGGGCCTAACTGCGCTGGAAAATGTGATGTTGCCCCTGGAACTTAGGGGCAACAAACAAGCAAGAAATTCGGCAATAAACTTTTTGCAGCATGTCGGTTTGGAAAAACGATTAAATCATTACCCACAACAGCTATCGGGCGGCGAACAGCAGCGCGTCGCTATAGCGAGAGCATTTGCGAGTCAACCTAATATTTTATTTGCTGATGAGCCCACAGGAAATTTAGATAGCGCAACGGGCGCAAAAATTATTGATTTATTATTTGAATTGAATCGAACGCAAGGCACCACTTTAATATTAATCACTCACGAGCAGCGTTTGGCGTCTCTATGCCACAAGCATATTGAATTGTCAGCCGGCGCTATTGTTTCTCAATAAATATAAGGAGAAAAATATGCTCGCGTTAAATTTACTTATTCGAAACTGGCGTAGTGGTGAGCTGAAACTTTTAAGCATTTCAATAGTGCTTGCGGTGGCTGTTCTTAGTGCTATATCCATTTTTACCGATAGATTGGGCTCCACATTGATGAGGCAAAGTAACGCTTTGTTGGGCGCTGATATTGTTGTGGAAAGTAGTAAATCTATCAGTCAGGAATGGATTGACCAAGCAGACGCTGCAGGACTCCAACAGGCAAGAACTATTGAATTTGCATCTATGGTTTTCGCAGGCGAGGAAATGCACCTTGCAGCAATTAAGGCTGTCGAAAGGCACTACCCATTGCGCGGACAGTTAGATATTAGTCAGGTTTCTTTTGCGGTAAATCCAGTCGACATTAAACGTGCTGAATATGCTCCCGCTCGCGGTGAGATTTGGCTGGATTCCAGATTGTTGGCGCAATTAAAAGTTCAGTTGGGTGAGAAGCTTTCCATTGGCGAATTGGAGTTAATAGTTACCCAAGTTTTAATTCGTGAGCCAGAAAGTCGAAATCCTTTTTCATCAATATCCCCGCGTATTTTGATGAATATAGACGATGTGCCTGCAACTCAAGTAATTAAAGCGGGAAGTAGGGTTGATTACTCGTGGCTTTTAGCAAGCGACAAAGGCGACGATCTGGAAAATTTTCTCGCATGGCTTAAACCTCAATTAACCAAACATGAAAAACTTCAGGATATTAATAGCAGCCAGGATCGCTTATCCAAAACGCTTGAGTCAGGTAAAAACTTTTTACTTTTTGCTGCAGTGATTGCGGTGCTTTTAGCAGGTGTTGCGATTGCCATTGCGGCGCGTCAATTTTCAGACCGCCATACCAATCAAGTTGCGCTTATGAAAAGCCTCGGTGTGAGTGCTTCAAAAATCCGACGTTTATACTTCACGCAATTATTTGTGCTAGGCGTTATCGCTTCAGTTTTTGGGTTGCTTATTGGATATGGCATACAAACATTCGTAGCCTTAAATCTGGAAAAAAATTACCATTTCGTTTTAAATTCTGCTCATCTTTCGCCTTACCTTTTTAGCTTTGTCAGTGGGCTAATCTGCATTACCTTTTTTGCTTTACCTGCGCTTTGGTTTCTACCAGCCATTCCTCCTTTGAAAATTCTGCGCAAAGAATTAGCAATTAGCGGTTTGCAAGTGTGGATTCAAGCTGCATTGGCATTTGTTGCAGTTATTTTTCTTGTTGCGCTTTTCAGCCAAAACCTGAGATTAACGGCTAGCGTCAGCGCGGCACTAATTATTATAGTGATAATTTCGTTTGCATTTTCCTGGCTGTTACTTGCAATAAGCAAAAAGCTTTCCCAAGGCTTGGGTGGTTTTGGTCGTTTAGCGTTTGCAAATCTGCAACGGCGTAAAAGCCAAAGCCTAGTGCAGATCATGGTGTTTTCCGTAGCCATTATGCTGCTTCTGACATTAACAATTTTGCGCACATCGCTCATAGATGATTGGCGTGCTCAGATACCTGTGAATTCACCAAATCATTTTTTGATAAATATTTCTCCTTCTGATGTGAACGACGTTTCGGCTGTACTTGCGGCAGAAAAAATTACTAGCGCGCCTTTGTACCCCATGATTCGTGGACGTTTAATGCAAATTAATGGAAAGGTTCCCGACGATGAAATGGCAAAAAATGCCAACGCGCTGCAACGCGAAGTTAATTTAACGGAATCTGAAACGCTCGCTGATGACAATAAAATTATTAAGGGCGAGTGGTGGGATAAATGGACTAAATCCTCCCTTCCGGGAGTATCTGTAGAAGAAGCTGTAGCAAAAAGTTTGAACCTTGCTCTTGGCGATAAGTTGCTATTTTCATTAGGGGGGTTGGAGCTTGAGGCAGAGGTAGCGAGCATCAGAACATTAAATTGGAAATCCATGCGCCCAAACTTCTTTTTTATTTTCGAGCCGCAGTCTCTAAAAGAGTTTTCACCCACATTTATGACCAGTATCTTCCTGGCACCGGATCAGAAAATATTTATTAATCAATTGTTGCATAAATATCCCACTATAACGGTCATGGAATTGGATCGGATCATCGAGCAAATACGTTCGATAGTTAATCAGGTAAGTGACGGTGTCGGCCTCGTATTACTTCTCACTCTGGCAGCAGGGGCGATGGTTTTGTTTGCGGCTGTTATGAGTAGTATTGATAGCAGAAAACAAGAGGCTGGGTTACTAAGAGCCTTAGGTAGCCCACAGAAATTAATTTTAGGCAGCGTGTTAGTTGAATTTGTAGTGTTGGGAATCCTGGCGGGACTAATTGCTATATTCGGTGCGGAAGCGCTTTTGTTTAGTATGCAAAAATTTGTTTTTAATAATCCGATAAAGGCGCATCTTATTTACTGGTTTATAGCTCCTGTTGGCAGCGCAATTTTTATAGGTGCGCTGGGTGTAATATGTTGCAGGCCAGTCGTAAGCACTCCACCAATGGTTGTGCTACGAGATGCAACCTAATTTCGGATCTTCAACTCTATTTATAGAAAAATCAGTTCTTGTGTAGTGCCATATAAAATATACGCTGAAGCGAGTATGTATAGAAATATGTTAAAAAACTCGACTTCTGTTGAGAGCCTTGGGCGCAAAATATGAATGAGGAAAAATGCTGGCATGTAGTATCTGGGCTCTATTAGCGGATGAGTTATAGCTGCCAAAATTGCAACGGGGATTAAAAAGCCCCAACGGCGATCAGGTAGCGGCATTTTAATTAGACTTAGCAAGGTCCAAGCTACAAGAAAGAAGGAGAATATTTTTATTAATGGAAAATCAGTCAAAAAATGTATTAATGCGTTGTGAATAAAATAATCGTACATGATTTGATTGTAGGAATGGATATTCTTTAGCGTGCCCACATACACAACAAATCCGATAAATAGGCAGATAATTGTGACAGGTCTACGTAACAGCGGAAGAATGACTGGAATCTGTTGTATGTGAAAGGGTAGGAAAAGGAACCAGCAACACATTAAAAACACGTGCAAATTCGACAAGTTGAACGATGATATTTTGTGGGCCTCGCTATCCCCAATAGCTACGCCCCCATTTATATAAACAAACGCAAGAAATCCCAGAAATACAAGGTTAAAAACTGCGCCTTTTGTAAATGCGTTGTGGACAAAGCGAAGCAAGTTTGTCTTGTCTATTTTGTTAATAAGTTCAAAACAAACATATAAATAAATTAAACCTATCCACGCCACATTATCTTGACGGATAAGTACGGCTAATCCACCAGCTAGCCCTGCAAAATAAAATCGTCTTTTCAGTGCTAATAGCAAAGACAAGGCTATAGCGCCGAGTGACCAAATATCGGTGTAGAGCACGAAAAAATAAGGGAAAATTAAAGGGGTGAAATAAACAAGCAAAGTTTTTTCCCACGCTCTTTCACCATTATAGAATTTGGCGGCGAGGTAAATTACCGAAACGCTTAACAGCCCTATACATAAACTAATAAATCTGAGGAGATTGTCGTGGTAGCCGCCAGTGAATTTTACAATCTTCCCAATAATATAATGGTATGTTGGCGGTACAGTAATGTTGCCTGCTAACCTGTCTTCACCACTATAAAACAGCCATATTTGTCCCGCGTGAAAACCTTCATCGGCATGTAAAGTCGTATTCAAGCTAATGATAAAATATCCAAAAATTGCTGTAATAAACACAATTAATGCGAGCACTACCGTTTGTGGAAGTACAGATTTTGTCGATTGATTGGCGTAGTCGTTCACTGTTTATTTCTTCGTAAAGCCGAGCTCTTCGGCAACATAATAAATTGGGCGATTTTTAACTTCTTTGTAAATCCTTCCGATGTACTCTCCCATCAGACCCATAAAAAATAGCTGTATACCCCCCACAAATAACATGATCGTCATTAAGGACGCGTAACCAGGTACGTCTGGCCCACCAAAAAGTGCTTTAAGTATGGTGATTAGGCCGTAAATAAATGCAAGTGCAGAGACACTCAAGCCAAGATATACACCCATTCGAATTGGAATGGTGCTGAATGAAGTTATGCCAGATAACGCAAAGTTCCATAATTTCCAATAGTTAAATTTGGTAGTTCCTTGCTCACGATTTTGTCGCACAAATTCAACCGTGGTGCTTCTAAAACCTGGCCAGCAAAACAAGCCTTTCATGAATCGGTCTTTCTCAGGAAGCTGGCGTATTGCTATAACAACTTTCTTATCCATAAGGCGATAGTCACCAACATTCTCCGGAATTTTTACATCACTGACGCGATTGAAAAGTCGGTAAAACCAACCTGCGGTGTTACGTTTCATCATTGTGTCGCCATCACGCGAAACACGCTTTCCGTAGACTACATCAAAGCCAGCGCGCCATTGATTAATCATCTCGCCGATAATTTCTGGTGGATCTTGAAGGTCCGCATCTATCGGAATGATTGCATCACCGGAGCAGTAATCAATAGCTGCAGTCATTGCCGCTTCTTTACCGAAGTTTCTTGAGAACGCTATGACTTTAATGCGATTATTTTCAATATTTTTCTGTTTTAGCAAGGCAAGCGTATTATCTTTTGATCCATCATCAACACAGATAATTTCATAATCCATATCGACACTTGCCAATACGTTTTCCATGACAGAGAAAAAGTTTGCTATGCCTTCTTCTTCGTTGTACATGGGTACGATAAGTGAAAGTAATTGTTTCATGATCTCATTTGCCAATATTAATTAGAGGAAGAAATGACCAGATACAGAGCCATACACAACATAGGCTGCAACGAGGATGTAGAAAACAAGCGTTCCTGTTTCAACGGACGAAGGCAGTGCAGGACGGATCAGATGAATAGCGAGATACGCAGGGAAATAATATCTTGGCTCAATCATTGGGTGACTCACAACAGCTAATGGAATTATTAACAGAGCCCACTTAAAGCGTTGATCCGGCAGCTTCATAAGAACTAAGGTGAGTATCATCCAAACCGCGAGAATACAGCTAAGGCTCTTCAACAATATGTTGCTCGTTAGAAAATGGGCCATACCATTGTGAAGAAAATAATCAAACATAGTGTTGTTGTAACCATGAGGGTTTTTAAAGCTCCCCATGTAAAGCAGAAAAAAGGCAACCAGTGCGAATCCGCTCCAGCGACTACGTAAAAATTTTAATATTTCAGGTAGCAACTTAATATTGAGCGGCAAAAACAAAAACCATGCAAGAATTAGAAAAATATAAAGGTTGCCGTAGTTCATTGATCCGGAGTTGTGTTGATCCTTATCGCCTATTGCAACACCGCCGTTGTAAATTACAAATGCCAGGAAGGCGATAAAAACGAGAATATAAAGCCAGCCTTTTAACAGGCCATTTTTTATTACTTCTTTTACGCGGAAGGGATCGTGCGGATTGTTCTTTTCAAAACAAATCCATAAAAATGACAGGCTTATCCAAATAACTGAGTCCTGCCGTAAACAAACAGCAGCCAAGCCGATCAGTGCTGATAAAGCGTAACGTTTACTGATGGCGAAATATAAATTTAACGTTATTAATAATAATGCCCAAATGTCGGTATAAATTAAAAAATAATAAATGAACATTATTGGCAAAAAGAAAAGTTGCAGAGTACGTATACCTGCATCTTGAGGATGATACTTGCTAATTAATTTGTAGAAGGCTGGTATGGTTAGCAATGAAATAAGCAAGCTTATCAGCTTAAGCAAATTATCATTGTAGTAGCCTATTTGGCGAACGATAAATCCCATAATGTAATGGTAGGTGGGAGGTACAGTAATCGTCTCGGCAAATTTTGTTCCACCCGAGTAGTAAACCCAAATCTGAGGCGCGTGGAATCCTTCGTCCGAATAAAGGCCGCCCTTAATACAGAATATTATGTAAGTGAAAACTGCTGCAACAAAAACAATTAGCAAAACTAAAGGGAGGTTAAATTTATCGCGATTATGTACGTTGGGGTCGTAGAGCACAGGGTAATTCATTGATCTTATCTCTTTTATGATTAACATCTTGCGTTGCTATTGTTATTTACTGCAATTTGATAATTATTTTTAGTGTTCTTTGTAAATCCAAAATTTGTGCATCAAAAAATTGACTACGAGCGTAAAACCAGTAGCGAGTACTTGTGCTGCAAGGTAGGGCTCTATCCAAGGTGGTTGCCACAGCTGACCAAATATAAAGAAAAGACCTGCAAACACTACAGTGTTGACACTCATTCCCAAGCCAACGGTCAACGCAAACTTGGGATACGCCTTCCAGTGGCTCTGCTTACTTGCGAACGTAAAATGATAATTCGCCCAGTAACTAAAAAAAGACGCGAGCACGTAACCGGCAGCGGAGGCAACCACTTCTGGCAATAGATTAAATTCAACAAAAAGAATCAGTAATAAAAACTGAATAAGTGTTGAAATACCGCCGATACCTATGAACAAAGCGAAACGTTTCATTGTTATTCTACTGAATTGCTATGTAGCCAATACTGGCCAATGCGCTACCGCAAAAGCGCAGCACATTAGCATACTTTTCGTCTAAAAGTAGTAGGGATTATGTGTTCGCAATAGCTTAATTGTGGTATGTGACTTTTGTATAAAATTTTAAAAAAAGCGGGCTAGTCGTCATTGCGCATAAATCAACATATGCTGGAAATTCAAATTTATAAGGTGGCAAGAGAATAAACATGGTTGTCAAAATAGGCTGGTTTATCTCGCGATGGATCACGATGAGACGAGGGTGAGCGATAACAAATTTCGCGGTTGCGCTAGGCCTAGGCACTCATCAGCTTATTAATGGATATCGGACTGTAAATTATTTGTAACAAAAATTTGGCGGAAGCTAAGGAACCCTAATTATCCTCACATTTCAAAATTTAAAACGCTATTCATCCAGCTACGCCCAGCCGACTGCTGCCCGTGCCCTTTCAATATAGACATATTCGACCCGGTGAGTAAGTGGATGACAGGCGTGACGGAAGTGATGATGGTCAAGCGTTGAACTCATGTACTCCCAACACTGGCCCGCATTAATACACAAGTGGTCGCCAGAATTCATTTTATAGCTCGCCAATTCGTCCCACATTTTAGGCCACTCAGCGTGGCTTATATCGAGATATTCCATATTTCACTCTTCCGACTGTTATTTGTTCATTTATTTTGGTTCATTAAATAAGTTTGTCAAGAAGTCTTTTTAACCAATTGTTTTTAAATGATTTTTTAAAAAATTAATGTCGTTAAATCGAACTATAATAGCAACTTTTTGTCGTCAAAAGGATTATTTTAAGCAGCTTAAGATAAAAAATGCATTTAAATTCGCATTGATGTGAGTAAAAGTTTGTTGACTATCCAGTAACTGACAGGTTTAAGATGATTCATAACGAATGAGGAATGTTGTGGAGGACTTGATATGAATATTGGCCAAGCTTCAGTCAAAAGCGGGTTGCCGGTAAAAACCCTGCGGTACTACGAAGAAATTGGATTGGTACGTCCTGCCCGAACGGAGGGAAATGATTACCGTGATTATTCTGCGAGCGATGTGGAGCACCTGAGATTTTTGCAACGCGCTCGCGCAGTGGGTTTTAGTCTTAACGTTTGCAGAGAATTGCTGGACTTGTACCGTGACGATAATCGTCGCTGTTCGCAAGTTAAAGCATTGGTGCTGGAAAAAGTTGAACAAGTCGAAAAGCAGCTGCATGAATTACAAGCGCTGAGATCAGTATTAATCGACATGGCTGACAGTTGTGCGGGTGACGACTCATCGAATTGCTCGATCATAGAGACGCTAGCCCAGCCCGCTCCAGCCATCATGCCTTTCACTCTAGTCGAGTAAATATTATGAGCGATTGTTGTACCGACAAACCTGAAACACCTAAACGTGATCAAGTAAAATCTTGTCGCAACTCAGGCAAATCAGATGACCACAATGTTGCGGAAAAGGTTCAGTCTCATGAGATGGCGTCCTGCTGTACGCCTTTGCCTTCAACGCCAGTAGATGCCAGCCATGAGCACGCGCATCAATCGAGCTGCTGCGATACCGATCATACGCACGCTGGAGGTATGGATTATTTGCTTTGGGTTTCATTCTCCATATGCACAGTATTTTACGGGTTCCATCTAGTTGCTCCCGGCTCATTGCCAGATTTTATGCAGCATTTTGCGCACAGTATTTTTGAAATGCTTAACAGTATGTGGTGGGGCGTATTACTTGGATTGGTCTTTGTAGGTTTGCTAGCGAATGTCCCTCAGAATTTAGTCTTATCTGTGTTGGGCAAAGGCGGCAGCCTCAATGGCATCTTGCGCGCTACTGCCGCTGGCGTTTTATTGGACCTGTGTAGTCACGGCATATTGATGGTTGGAACAAAGCTTTATCAAAAAGGCGCAAGCCTAGGGCAGGTGATGGCATTTTTAATCGCCAGTCCATGGAACTCCTTTTCGCTGACCCTCATCATGTTTTCCCTGATCGGCTTCAAATGGACCATGCTTTTTATAATAGTGTCGATGGTAATTGCGGTCATCAGCGGTTGGATATTTGATCGTTGTGTAGATAACAAAATTTTACCGGCGAATCCTAATGCTTTTGAATTAAATAATAATTTTCAATTCTGGCCCGAGGCACGTAGGCAATGGTCAGGGATCGTCTGGTCTTTTGATCTTGTTAAAAATATTGTTCGTGAGGGCGCAAGTGGTTCGCGTATGGTTTTACGCTGGTTATTATTCGGCGTTGTGCTTGCAGCGTTAATCAGAACCTTTGTTAGCGTAGAGTTTTTTCAGCAGTGGTTCGGTCCAAGTTTAATTGGAATTCTACTTACGTTAATTGCCGCAACCGTCATTGAGGTCTGCTCCGAGGGGTCAACACCTATAGCAGCAGACTTAATGAACCGCGCTGCCGCCCCTGGCAACGCGTTTACTTTTATGATGGCTGGAGTATCTACGGATTACACCGAGGTTATGGTACTAAAAGATGTGACTAAATCCTGGAAGATTGCGCTCTTTTTGCCATTGATTACGCTACCGCAAATTTTAGTAGTAGGTTATGCGATGAATAATTTTTGATGGCCGGCATAGTGCGCTAACGTTTAACCATGATCGCACACACATTTATTTCTAAAACGAATTTTTCGACGCTTCAAATTGTTGACCCGAAATGCCTATGGATTCGTCGCTCATTAAATATAAGTAATCACGCATTAAATCTTCTGGTGTTTTAATTGTGCTCGGATCTTCTGCTGGATATGCACCTGCTCGCATTTTGGTTCGTGTTGCACCTGGGTTGATGCTATTGACGCGAATACATGTGGTTTCTTCCAACTCATCTGCGAGTGTTTGCATTAAATTTTCGGCAGCGGCTTTGGATGCAGCATAGGCACCCCAATAGGCTCGGCCTTGGTAACCTACGCTAGAGCCTGTGAACAAAATGGAAGCATTTTTTGATCGCTCTAGTAACGGCATCACCGATTGCGTTAATAAGAACGGTGCATTTACATTTACTTGCATCAGCCTCATCCACACATCCGGTGAATAATTGGTGATAGGTGTGCGTTGCCCCAAGTCAGCTGCATTGTGAAGGATGCCATCGAGATGATCGAATTCGTCGCTAATCGCATTGCACATATCAATAAATGATTGTTCATTTGCGACTTGAAAATCTACCGGGTAAATAGCAGCTTGTGGATGTCCGGCAGCTTCAATTTCGTCGTACACCATTTCCAGTTTTTGTAAAGTACGGCCTACTAAAATAACGGTTGCGCCATGGGCGGCAAATGTCTTTGCGGCAACGCGACCAATACCATCGCCTGCGCCTGTAATTAGAATAATTTTATCGTTTAGACAATTTTCAGATGAAGCAAAGTCTTGTGGGATGTACATAGTAAATATTTCACGTCGTTAAAGTTAAGATTCAAAGATCAATTTTATTACAGTGTATTTTAACGGATAGATGTTTCTTTGAATTTAAGATGAGAGAAGATTACAAATACTTTTCAACAATTGGCCAGATTTCCTGAGCATGTTCCACTGTGTAATCGGCTTGCCAGTTATCAATATTCTCATCACCAATATAGCCATAAGCTGCTGCTATAGTAATGCTTCCGGCGCGCTTGCCGCACTCAATATCACGTTTGTGATCGCCGATATAAATAATTTCTTCGGCTGTGCATTTCAATTCCGTGGCGGCCAAAAATAATGACTCGGGGTGTGGCTTACTGTCTTGCACATGGTCTGGGCAGATCACGATGGCCGGAGCCGGCTGCATAGCTAATTGTTCCATTAATGGAACTGTGTAAGCGGCAGGTTTATTGGTTGCTATTCCCCAAGGAATATTGCGGCTGGCTAAATTATCTAATAATTCCTGAATGCCAGGAAACGGCTTCGTGAATACCGCGATGTGTTGCGTGTAAAGTTCAAGTAATCTTGTGCGAAGCGATACGAATTTTTCATGCGACTCTTCAATAGCAAATGCCAGTGTAATTAAAGCTTTTGAGCCATTCGATACGCAGGCGCGAATAGTGTCATGAGGTAGTTCGTCGCGTTCATTTTCGAGCAATAATTTATTGACCACTGCAACGAAGTCGGGTGCTGTATCGAGTAGGGTGCCATCGAGATCAAGCATTACGGCACGAATTTTTTTTTGATTTTGCATAAGTTAAGTTGGAGCTTTTAGTAATTAAAAAGGGCAGCCATCTCTACATGAGTAACCGTTAATTGAACATCAAACGATTTTCTTTGCGTGCAACAAATAATTTACGCTCACATCGTCTTCATCTAATTTGTAATGTTTGGTGATAGGGTTGTAAGTCATGCCGCTTATATTTTGTAATTCCAAGCCAGCCGCTCGCATCCATTGTGCTAACTCTGATGGACGAATAAATTTATGGTAATCGTGCGTGCCTTTAGGCAGCATTTTCAAAATATACTCGGCGCCCAGAATCGCAAAAGCGTAGGCTTTTGGGTTGCGATTGATTGTGGAAAAATAAACATCGCCATTAGGTTTTACTAAAACAGCACATGCTTTCACAACGGAGGATGGATCTGGAACATGCTCCAGCATTTCCATGCAGGTCACTACGTCAAACTCTCCTGCACACTGCTGCGCTTTTTCTTCAGCAGTAATTTGTTCGTAATTCATGGTTACACCAACTTCCAATGCGTGTAAACGAGCTACGTTCAGCGGGGCTTCACCCATATCAATACCGGTCACCACTGCTCCGCGCTGTGCGAGCGACTCAGCGAGAATTCCACCGCCGCAACCTACGTCAATAACTTGTTGTTGCGCTACCGGTGAGCGTTGATCGATGTAATTTGCCCGCAGCGGATTGATGTCATGAAGCGGTTTGAATTCGCTATTTTTATCCCACCAGCGGCTTGCTAGCGCTTCGAATTTTGCAATTTCGGCTGTGTCGACGTTTGCCATAATATTTATCTCAATTCTGAATTTTTTCTTGCCAGGAGCGAACTTTACTTCTCAGCTCTCGTTCATTGAGCGTCAGTAGTTCGCGATTTCGCATCAAACATTTACCTTTGACCCAAGCATGGGACACGCGATGTCCAACATTGGTATAAACAAGTTGTGATGCGGGGTTGTAAATAGGTTGCGAATCTAAATCGCCAAGATTAATGGCGATAATGTCAGCATGTTTGCCTTCTTCCAAACTACCAACGCAGGAATCTATTCCCAACGCCTTCGCCCCGTTTATTGTTGTAAGGCGTAATGCAGCATGAGCATCCAGGGTGGCCGCATTTCCGCTTATTCCCTTGGCTAATAATGCAGCTGTTTTAAGTTCGCTGAACAAATCCAAATCGTTATTGCTCGCCGCACCATCAGTGCCTAGTGCGACATTTATGCCGGCTTTCAGTAAACGATCCACAGGACAAAAACCACTTGCTAGTTTTAAGTTAGATTCAGGGCAGTGAACAACATGCGCCCCGCTTTGCTGCAGAATGGCGATATCCACGTCGTCAACTTGTGTCATGTGTGCACACTGCGTGAGCGGCGAGAGTAATCCCAAAGCCATTAAACGTTGCGTTGGGCGGACGCCGTATTTTTGAATTGATTCTTCAATTTCTTGCGCAGTTTCATGCAAATGAATATGAATGGGTGTATCCATTTCTTGTGCGAGCACTGCAACTTTTTTTAGGGTTTCATCGCCAACTGTGTAAGGTGCGTGAGGGCCAAAACCTATATTAATTAAATCATTTTCGCGGAAGGTGTCATGCAAACTTAACCCTTTTGCAAAATAATCCTCAGGTCCTGAACCCCACGCAGATGGAAAATCAAAAATCGTGAAATAAATTTGGCAACGAATTTGTGCCTCAAGTGCCGCTTGCGCAGTCTGCTCAGGAAAGAAGTACATATCGCCAAAACAGGTGGTGCCACTTTTAATCATTTCTGCGATAGCGAGTTCAGTTCCATCGCGCACAAATTGTTCGTCAACCCATTGTTTTTCGATAGGCCAAACGCAACTTTCCAACCAGCTTTTTAAAGGTTGATCATCGGCAAAACCGCGTAACAAACTCATGGCAGCGTGACCATGAGCATTTATAAGGCCCGGCATAATGATGTGATCAGTAAGGTGTTCGACGCTGGTTGGCGCGTAACGTTTGCCAGCTTCTTCTTGCGGTAGGATGGCGAGAATTTTTCCTTGGTGAATAGCGATAGCGCAGTCTTTTAAGATGCGATTTTCAGGCACTATCGGAATGATCCAGCGAGCATTAATGAGTAGATCTATTGGCGTCATTGGCATCTGATTTAAACAAATAGGAAGGCGCGCAGTATAACGCAGCTAGGGGCTAAAAAAACAAAAGCTCCGGTCAGTTGCCTGAGCGGAGCTTTTTGCGACGTTAATTGCAAATTAAAAGTGAGCAATTACCGCAGCGTATGGACCTTTGATATCAACTTTTGCTTGCAGATCGTCTTCATCTACTGTGAGTGACAATTTACGATAGCCAGCTTCAAGACCTACATCCAACACTGAGTCAAACAAATAACTAACTTTGGCGGAGTAGTCTGTAACCTTATCTCCAGAGTAACTCACGTAATTACCTTCAACACCTACAGACAATCCTGTAAGTGGTAAGTCAAATTGCGCTTTTCCGTACAGCATTGGCAAAGCTTCATCTACTTTTTCTTTGGTTTTAATTAATGGACTGGTTGTAGATGCTGCGTATACAAAGCCATCGAATTGACGAACTGTTAAACCGACATCCAAATTGACCCAGTTGTCCAGGATTTCGTAATAGAGGGTAGCGTCGGTATGAGTCAGATCGAATTCGGAGTTAACTGTGTCACCTTGAGTGTAAGTCACGTCATCAATGGTGAAAGTTCTGCTGATATCAGCTGTTTGCTTAGTTGATATATCGGTATGTGACAAACGAATGTTCGGTACCAATGGAATAGGGTGTTCTAAGGCAACGTAAAAGAATTTATTTTTGTGATCCTTAACCCCCAAATCTTTCAAAGTAATGCTCGGATCGCCGGCTTTACCATCGTAGCTAGAGTCCCAGGATCCATAACCGGCGTATACGCCCAAAACTGTGTCGGCATTAGCAAAGGATGCTGCTGTAGCTGCTGCAATGGCAGCGAGTAGTGTGAGTTTTTTCATGTGAGTTTTCCTTTGTTGTCTAATAGTTTGCTATCAGTTGCGGACAGCGGTAGCTAAGTTTAGCTGTAAAAAGTACTTTAGTGATTGTTTTATAAGGAAATTGTGATTTATAGGGCGACATTTTTGCGCAATGGCGCCTTAAGTTGCTCAAGAAACGCCCTTGCAGCGTTGGTCAGGCTACGTTCTTTATGATTGATGCAGCCGAGCAAGCGTATGAGCGGCGGATGACTAACGTCGAGAACCTTAAGTTGAGCATCGATAATGCTGCTTGGTAAAACACCCCAACCAAGACCGATACTCAGCATCATCTTAATGGTGTCAAGGTGATTGGTAACCATGGTGATATCGAGTGACTGGTTTTCACGGTCAAACAATTCTTTGATTAAGCGAGTTGTATAAGTACTGATATCCGGCATTATCGCTTGATGAGGGCTTAAATCGGCCAGGCAAAGATTCTCCAGCGCTGCAAGTGCATGGGAGGGCGCCGCGACGAATTTGAGCTCGTCTTGCCAGAGCTGGCTGGTACTGATTCGCGCGTCTTGTTCGAGCGCAAGCGTAATGATGGCGATATCGAATCGGCCGATGAGTATTTCGTGGTACGCATGTTCTGAATCCAAAAAATGTAAATCGAGTTTTACGTCTGGGTATTTCTGTGAAAATTCCCGCAAATAAGGCGGCAGGTAATGTAAGCCTAGATGATGACTCGTCGCTATGCTTAGTTTTCCTGTGATGTCGCCCTGCAAATCTGCAATTTCCCTCTGTGCGGAAGACACCTCGTCCAAAATTTTTGTAGCCTTTTTTAGCAGCAAGCTTCCGGCTTGCGTGAGCGAAACTTGCCGACCGACACGGTCAAAAAGCTTCGCTTTTAAATGCTCCTCCAAAAGTGCAATGCGTTTGCTAATAGCCGGCTGCGTTAGATGCAACCGTTCACCTGCTGCGGAAAACGATCCGCTTTCTGCAATTGCGACAAATGCTTGAAGGTGCTGTGTATCCATTTACTCCGCCAAAAGCGCAACCCTTGGGTTGAGCAGTTCCAAGGCTACATCCTCAAAGCTGAACGGAAGATGAGCGAATTATTATCAAACACTACTTTTATATATTCTTGTTTGGAATGCAATATATAAAAAAGATAAATTTGTTTTATGTGGTTCGCAAGAATAAACTGGCTTTACTTTTACAGCGCACTGCGAGGATACGCTTTCATGAACGCCCCTGTCATTAATAAAACCTTGTACGACAAGCTTTGGGATGCCCATTTGGTTCGGGAAAGTGACGATGGTTCGGCATTGATTTATATCGATCGTCACATCATTCATGAAGTGACGTCACCGCAGGCTTTCGACGGTTTGCGCCTGGCTGGCCGTAAGCCATGGCGAGTCGATTCCATTCTGGCGACTCCCGATCACAATGTACCTACCACTCAAAAAGAGCGCGCTCATGGTGTTGCAGGAATTGAAGATCCAGTTTCCTTGATTCAGGTGCAAACTCTGGATGATAACTGCGATGAATTCGGTATCGTCGAATATAAAATCAATGACCACCGCCAAGGTATTGTGCATGTGGTTGGCCCTGAAACAGGCGCGTGTTTGCCGGGGATGACCGTTGTTTGTGGCGATTCTCACACCGCGACTAACGGGGCGCTAGGGGCATTGGCTCATGGGATTGGTACCAGTGAAGTTGAGCACGTAATGGCGACCCAGTGTTTGGTCGCTAAAAAAATGAAGAACATGCTAATCAAGGTTGAGGGTGAGCTTGGTTTAGGCGTTACGCCGAAAGATGTAGTTTTGGCAATCATCGCTAAAATCGGTACGGCCGGCGGAACGGGTTACGCAATGGAGTTTGGCGGCAAGGTCTTTCGTGATATGAGCATGGAAGGACGTATGACCGTTTGCAATATGGCTATCGAGGCTGGCGCTCGCGCAGGTATGGTTGCTGTAGATCAAACTACTATCGATTACGTGAAAGGCAGAACCTACGCGCCTAAAGGTGATATGTGGCAAGCGGCGGTCGCAAATTGGCGCAACTACGTGAGTGACGAAGGTGCCCATTTTGATTCGGTGATTGAAATCAATGGTGCTGATATCAAGCCCCAGGTCAGTTGGGGAACCTCACCAGAAATGGTGGTTTCGATTGAGGATAAGGTGCCAGATCCCGCTCATGAAATCGATCCAGTAAAACGCGAAGGAATGATCCGCGCCTTGCAGTACATGGGTTTGCAGGCGAATCAACCGATCACGTCTATTTATGTTGATCGCGTATTTATCGGCTCCTGCACCAATTCACGTATTGAGGATATTCGCGCTGCGGCTGAAGTCGTTAAAGGACGTAGTAAAGCTGCATCGGTAAAGGAAGCAATTGTGGTTCCAGGTTCCGGCGCGGTAAAAGCACAAGCTGAAGCTGAAGGTTTGCACCATATTTTTATCGATGCTGGTTTGGAGTGGCGTGAACCGGGTTGTTCAATGTGTTTGGCGATGAACGCAGATAAGTTAGGTAACGGTGAGCACTGCGCATCAACATCCAATCGTAACTTTGAGGGTCGTCAAGGGTACGGTGGTAGAACTCATTTGGTGAGCCCCGCAATGGCTGCTGCCGCTGCAATTGCAGGTCACTTTGTTGACGTAAGAAATTTTAATTAACCCTCCTGTTCACACTGAGCTTGTCGATATGTGGAGTGTCCTTCGACTGCTTCGCGCTCGGAATGATTGAAGTTTAATGAGGCTATAAGATGAAAAGTTTTACTGTTTTGCAGGGCATTGCTGCTCCTATGGATCGTGCCAACGTCGATACTGACATGATCATTCCAAAACAATTTTTGAAATCCATTAAACGAACCGGATTTGGAAAAAATTTGTTTGATGAATTGCGTTATCTGGATGAGGGTAAGCCTGACCAAAGTTGCGAAGGTCGTCCAGTTAATACTGAGTTCCCACTAAATTTTCCACGCTATCAAGGCGCAACCATTTTGTTGGCGCGTGAAAATTTTGGTTGTGGTTCGAGTCGTGAACATGCCCCCTGGGCATTGGATGATTACGGCTTTCGCTGTGTAATCGCGCCGAGTTTTGCAGACATTTTTTACAATAATTGTTTTAAAAATGGTCTGTTACCCATTATTTTGAAAGACGATATTGTTGATGCATTATTTAAAGAAATGTACGCAACTGAAGGTTATCAATTAACTATTGATTTGCCTACGCAGCTCGTTAAAACTCCAACGGGGGATTCATATTCGTTCGAAGTAGATAATTTTCGTAAACATTGTTTGCTGAATGGTTTTGACGATATTGGCTTAACGCTTGAGCATGGCGACGCGATTCGCGCCTATGAAGCGAAACAACGCGTGGAAGCGCCTTGGTTATTTGACGTTGTGAAATAACTAAAGTTTAAAACTCATTCTCATTAGCAGCATGTCCGCACCTGGATTAGGACGGCTTAAACCACCGTTAGAGATGTGATAAAGATTGAAACTGATTTCGGTCGTGCCAACATAATATCCAGCGCTAATGCGATCAGCGAATTGTAAATGTGAGCCCATATCGTTGTAAGGCTTCCAATGTGTTTCAGAAATATGTGTTATGCCTACACCTATCTCAATGAAATCCGGCCAGTTAGATCGCTTGAGTTTGTAATGCAAGATCGGCGAAACACCAATATCTTTAATGTCTTTTTCATGAGTGCGGTTTAATCCAACACTAGTTTCGATACGTAGTGTCCGGAAATAATCATCACCTTGTGACTGTAGATAATCGGTATCCCATGAGAAGCCGGCACGAAAGCTGTTGATTAAAGGAGCATCCAGACTAGGGCGGCTAACGCTCCCGACTGCAAAATCAAATCGATCAATTGCGAAGGCCGTTTTAGAAAAGAAAGTCAGAATTAGAATTACAGTGATCGATATCAGATGCATGATTTCTCCTAAATATGTTTTTAGTATCAATCAAGCGATGATGTGCATCAAATGAGAATTGTCATTAATTACTAAAATTTTTATTTTTAATTTATTTGAGGAAATATTGTGGGAAAACATATTTTAATTCTGGAAGGTGATGGTATTGGTCCAGAAATCGTGCGTGAGGCGCGTAAAGTTTTAGACGTGGTAAATGCCAAATTTAATTTGGATTTAAGTTTTGAAAATGAATTGATGGGCGGTTGCGCAATTGATGTGCATGGAGTTCCGCTTGCCGATTCAACCTTGGAGCGCGCGCGTAACGCGGATGCTATTTTACTGGGCGCTGTCGGTGGGCCGAAGTGGGATAAGCTTGATCGATCAATTCGTCCCGAAAAAGGTTTGCTAAAAATTCGCTCTCAATTAGGCTTGTATGCGAATTTACGTCCCGCTCTTTTATATCCTCAACTAGTCGATGCATCGTCATTAAAGCCTGAAGTTGTTTCCGGCTTAGATATTTTAATCGTGCGCGAATTAGCTGGAGGCATTTACTTCGGCGAGCCAAGGGGTATTCGTGTGTTGGAAAATGGTGAGCGCGAAGGCTACAACACCTATAAATATTCTGAGAGTGAAATTATTCGCATAGGTCGTACCGCATTTGAAATGGCTCGCAAGCGTAATCGCAAAGTATGTTCCGTTGATAAGGCGAATGTACTCGAAGCGACTATGTTGTGGCGCGAAGTTATGGATACACTTCATAAAGAATATCCAGATGTAGAACTGTCACACATGTATGTCGATAACGCGGCTATGCAATTAGTTCGCGCACCAAAACAATTTGATGTATTAGTGACTGGAAACATGTTTGGTGATATTTTGTCCGACGGGGCTGCCATGTTAACCGGCTCTATCGGAATGCTGCCGTCTGCATCTCTGGATAAAGATGGTCGCGGTATGTATGAACCTTGTCACGGCTCGGCACCGGATATCGCCGGCCTCGGTATCGCCAATCCGCTCGCGACAATTTTGTCAGTTTCAATGATGTTGCGTTATTCACTTGGGCATCCCGATGTAGCAGACGCGATTGAAGTTGCCGTTGGCAAAGTATTGGACCAAGGTTTCCGTACAGCTGATATCTACACCGACGGCACTAAAAAAGTGTCTACGGCTGAGATGGGTGATGCGGTAGTTGCTGCCTTAGCTTAATTCAATTTTGTGGGAAGAATAGTTGAATTGTTGATTTAATAGCTTCGAATATCTCGTCCATTTTAATATCAATTGTTTAAATGGTCGTGGCTAAAGATATTCTTCCCAGGTGCAGATTTAATAAATCATTGAATGATTAAAGAGAGAGATGAAATGAAAGTAGGTTTTGTTGGTTGGCGCGGTATGGTGGGTTCCGTTTTGATGGAGCGTATGCAAGCGGAAAACGATTTTGCAAATATTGAACCTGTATTTTTTACCACTTCAAATATTGGTGGCGCCGCTCCAGCTGTTGCAGCCGGTTTATCTGCATTGAAAGATGCTTACTCAATTGATGATTTAAAAAAGCTCGACGCGATTGTCACTTGCCAGGGCGGTGACTACACCAACGAAATTTTTCCGAAATTGCGGTCATCTGGTTGGAATGGTTATTGGATTGATGCGGCATCCAGTCTTCGTATGCAAAAAGACGCAATTATTATTTTGGATCCGGTCAATCTTGACGTAATCAAAGACGGCATCGCCAAAGGCGTGAAAAATTACATTGGTGGCAATTGCACTGTAAGTTTAATGCTGATGGGTTTGGGCAGTTTGTTCCATGCTGGCTTGGTGGAGTGGGTTTCATCCATGACCTATCAGGCCGCGTCTGGCGCTGGCGCGCAAAATATGCGCGAGTTGATTTCGCAAATGGGAAGTCTACACGCGTCAGTTGCTGATAAGTTGGCAGATCCAAAATCCGCCATCCTCGAAATCGATCGCATCATTGCAGAAGCCATGCGAGGTGATGAATTACCCAAAGCCAATTTTGGCCATCCTTTGGCTGGAAGCTTGTTGCCCTATATCGATAAGCAGTGGGAGAACGGTCAGTCCAAAGAAGAGTGGAAAGGGCAGGCTGAAACCAACAAGATTCTCGGTCGAGATGGAAATCCAATTCCGGTTGACGGTTTGTGCGTGCGTATTGGTGCTATGCGCTGCCATTCGCAGGCGCTTACAATCAAGTTGAATAAAGATGTTCCGGTTGCAGATATCGAAGCGTTAATTGCAAATGCCAACCAATGGGCTAAGGTTGTACCAAATGATCGCGAAAGTAGTATGCGCGATCTAACGCCAACTGCGGTTACCGGAACTTTGGAAATCCCTGTGGGGCGTTTGCGTAAAATGAATATGGGGCCACAATATCTGTCAGCATTTACCGTTGGCGATCAGTTATTGTGGGGAGCGGCTGAGCCTTTGCGTCGTATGTTACGCATACTCAAAGAGGCTTAGTCGTCCACTTAAAGAATTGCTTTAAGTACCCTCAGTAATCTCGCGATTATTGGGGGTTTTTTATTTTACGCAGCAGGTTTCTGTTGTTGTCGTCTTAATAGATAGGCTGAAATCGTACTTTTTTACCCAAAGGCGCCAAAAAATGTGTAAAAAGTACTTTGCTCTGAGCTACAAATTGTGCTCAAGTGTTGATAAAAAGCTATTTATAATGAATACTTACGACAGATTGTGAATATTTATTCGAGGTTTGCTTTACCGCGTACAACATCCAGTCT
Organism: Gammaproteobacteria bacterium; assembly: GCA_004173475.1. Classification (GTDB taxonomy): domain Bacteria; phylum Pseudomonadota; class Gammaproteobacteria; order Pseudomonadales; family Cellvibrionaceae; genus Cellvibrio. Next base: position 143,830 of record SEBU01000003.1, on the reverse strand, counting down.
GGATCTTAATGCATCTTTTCTGCCGCTAGTTGCCAGAATCATAATTAGGTCTTCACTCGGGAGATAATAAAGGATCACCCTATGCATCTTCGTAAATTGGTATTAGCCTGTGGATTCGCTTCTCTTGCTCTGTCGAATTTTGCCAGCGCACTAGGGCTGGGTGAGGTTAGGTTAAAATCGACTCTCAATCAGCCGCTCAGCGCCGAAGTCCAGTTGTTGGATACTAAAGGCTTATCACCTGAGCAAATTATTGTTTCTCTTGGGTCTGCAAATGACTTTGAAAGGAATGGTTTAGATTTTGTTCATTTCTACAATGAACTCAAGTTTGAAGTCGCATTAGATAATCCTGGCGGTCCGGTAGTCCGTATTACCTCGACCAACCCGGTTCGCGAGCCTTTCCTGAATTTTTTAATCGAAGCTAAATGGACGTCCGGCCGTTTATTGCGTGAGTACACGCTTCTAATGGATTTGCCGACGTTTGATGACAAGCCTCCTAGTGTTGTTCAAGCGGCCCCCAGCTCTTCTCAAAAATCTGATCGCGCGTCAAAAGCACTTGCCGATGAAGTGCAGGCTGCGGTGGATGCAGCTTCAGCAGAAGAAAAGCCCGACATTATTGCAGAGCAGGATCAGCCTGCAAAAAAGTCTAAAGCTGCTGCCGGCACCTACGGTCCTGTAGGTGGTAAGGATACGTTGTGGGATATTGCACTCGCTGTTCGCCCAGATTCGAGTGCGAATGTACATCAAACCATGTTGGCATTGCAGCGTTTAAATCCTGATGCATTTATTCGCGGGAATATTAATTTACTTAAAAAAGGTCAGGTGTTACGTGTACCTGACGCGAGCGAAATTAGCAGTATTAGCCAGTCTGAAGCCGTTCGACAGTTTAATAGCCAAGTTGCGGAATGGTCAGAAACCGGTAATGCTGGTTTGGGCGCGCAGCTTGATGCTTCGCGTCGCACCCCAAGCGAACAAACTAAATCCGAAGCTACTGCTGGGCGCGTTAAATTAGAAGCGCCAACCTCAAAAGATAAAGCTGCAAGTGGCCAAGGTAGTGGAGCAAATAAAGGTTCTGGCAAGGCTCTTGAATCTGAATTGGCGGCAACTCTTGAAGAGCTGGAAAAAGCCAAATCTGAAAAAACCGAGTTGTCGTCACGTGTACGCGATCTTGAAGATCAAGTCAAAACCATGCAACGCTTGGTTGATGTAAGCAACGAAAAGCTGCGTGCCTTGCAATTAAATTCGGCTAAAGAGCCTGAAAAACCCACGGATAACGTTGCACCTACGGATACAGCAAAAGCTAGCGAGCCAGCTGTTGCTGTCCCACCACCAGCTGTAACAGACTCGGCCTCTTCAGTTGCTCCGGTTCCGGATGTTGCGCCTGCCGTGCTAGCGTCTTCAGCTGCCGCCAAAAAGCCTGCAGTGAAACCTGCCGCTAAAACTGCACCGAAATCAGCGCCTGAAAAATCCATTGTTGATCAACTGCTTGATAACATTCTGTATGTAGGCTTGGCTGCTTTAGCCTTGCTCGCTGCTATCGCATTTGTCGTTATACGTCGACGCAAATCTGAAGCCGAGGAAGCTCAACGCAATCAAAGTACGGATGATTTGTTTGCATCAGAACCTAATTTTGACAACTTTAATCAAACCCACGAAGAAGATGTTCACTCCGATACTGCGTCTGAAGAATTATCGTTGTTCGACGAAGATACAACGGCAGTTGCTGAAACGGGTGATGTGGTCGGTGAGGCGGATATTTATATTGCCTATGGCAAGTATGATCAGGCAGAGGAAATGCTGCTTAACGGCTTGGCCAAAGATCCATCTTCCACAGAAATCCGTTTGAAGTTGCTGGAAGTTTATTCCCAAACTAGGAATCTTTTTTCGTTTGATGAGCATTACGCTGCGATTTTGCCTTTGGCGACAGGTTTCGCGTTAAGTCGTGCAAAAGAGTTGCGCGCTAACATTCCAGGTGCTGGTGAATTTACTGGCGCTCAGGAAGTGCAGGAAAATCACGACGATATCGCTGAGGAACCACTCGCTTTCGGTGAAGATTTTAATCTTGATGATGAGGTTTCCCACGAGGAAGTTGCCGCTGAGTTAGATGATCACGATCTGAATTTTGATTTCGAACTTGAAAATGATGGCGACTTAAAATCTAGCGATACTAATTACGGTATGGATTTTAATGACGCGCCCAACGGTGAAAAACCATCAGCGCCGAATGACGAATTCCTCTTGGATTTCGATCTGGATGAGTCGGCAGAAAAAGCATCTACTCCAGAGGATTTGTCGGAAATATCGCTTGCTCTGGATGATCTTGAAGAGCATGAGTTACCTGATAATCTTGAAGCCGAGTCTGATGACGAGGAAGAGTTTAGCTTCGACTTTAACGAGTTGGAGACTCCTCACTCAGAGCAAGCGGGCATCGTTAAACCCGATGCTGACGCGGATGACTTTGATTTTGAGGTAGATGTTAACAAGCTGGATCTAGCTGCTCTCGATAGCGAAATGGAGAGCTATGACGCTGAGCTGGATCAGTTGGATGACGAACCCGCGAAAGTTTCAGGCGATTCACTCGATGACGAATTGGATTTGGATGAGAATCTAACGTTTGAAGAGCTTGAATCTCTGGATAATGTCGATACAGATTCTGAGTTAGATGAAGGTTTGGTTGAACTTGACGACTCCGTTGAAACCGATCTAGATGATACTGAATTTAATTGGGAAGAGTCGGAAACTGAAATTACCGAACTCACAGCCAAAGACGACCTCAGTGTTGAAGACGACTTCGATATTGACGCTCCTTTAGCAGAAGAGCAGGCTCATTTACATGATCTCGACGTTGAGTTGTCGGATGAAAATATGGATGATGAGTCGGCAATCATTGAAGATGATCTTACGTTTGCTGAATTGGATGAGCTTCATGCTGCTGAGGGGCCAGCGGAAGTTGGCTCAGTATCAGAAGAAGAGTTCAAGTTTGATGAGCCAGCGACGGAGGAGGCTGCAGAGGACGATCTTTTTGAGCAAGCCTTATCTGATTTCTCTGCTGAAAGCTTGGCTAATGATCCTGATTTGTCTGAGGACGATCTGGATGCGGAGCTGGATTTCATGGCCGATGCTGATGAAGCTGCCACTAAGCTCGATTTGGCACGCGCCTATATCGACATGGGTGATAGTGAAGGTGCTCGTGATATTCTGGCGGAAGTTGCGCATGAAGGTAATGATCAACAGCGTCGAGAAGCAGCAGATTTGCTAAATCGTATCGACGCCTGATAGTCACAGCACCACTCAAAGCCTTGCATATGACCTATGCAAGGCTTTGTTGTTTCTGGTTCCAGGGTTTTTATGAGCGAAAATTTTACTCCTACATCAAAAGTTTATACCCGTAATGGTGAGGTACTTGGCGACACCGTCTGGCCTGAAGGTATGCAGCGCGTGGCGCTCGCTATTGAATATCAAGGAACGGATTTCCGTGGCTTCCAGACTCAGCCTAACGGTGTAAAAACTGTTCAGCAGGCGCTGGAAAAGGCGTTGTCAAAAGTAGCGGATGAACCTATTACGTTGGTCTGCGCTGGACGCACCGATGCCGGTGTTCATGCTACAAATCAGGTCGTCCATTTCGATACTCTCGCCAAGCGACCACTTAAGGCGTGGGTAATGGGTACGCGTCCACATTTACCCAATATGGTGGGTGTGAAGTGGGCAGTGGATGTACCTCCGCAGTTTCACGCCCGTTTTAGTGCGCTTAATCGCACGTATCGTTACCTGATATCTGACGCTAAAACCTCACCTGCGCTTCTGCATGATCAGATTACCTGGTCTTCACGACCTTTAAACTTGGAAAAAATGCGTGAAGCGGCCGCCTGGCTAGTTGGACGACATGACTTTACATCCTTCCGCGCGACCCAATGTCAGGCAAAGAGTCCGGTGCGTGAAATTTTTTATTTACATTTAGTCCGCCGTGGAGATTTGATCGTATTAGAGGTTCAGGCAAACGCGTTCCTTCATCACATGGTACGTAATATAGTTGGTGTTTTACTGGCGGTCGGATCGGGTGATAAATCGCCGGATTGGGTTGGTGACATTTTAGCGGCGAAGAATCGTAGCGCTGCCGGGGTAACGGCTAAGCCCTATGGGCTTTATCTAGTGTCGGTTGATTTTCCTGCGCATTTTAGTCTTCCCAAAAGCTTACCTGGCCCTTTATTTTTGCCAGAGCCAGTTGGCGGTTTTGCAGCTGAACTTTGTTAGGTGATTGCTAATTCCTGATGTCGGGAGTTTGGCGCTAGTAATCGTCAATTGCGGCATTTGCGAGAGAAGTCTGATACCATCGCCGCCTAAATTTGAAATCATTAACATCTATTTTTGCTGGAGCTGATCAGCTAGTGACTGCAATTCGTGTAAAAATCTGTGGAATAACATCGATTGCCGATGCTCAATCAGCATTAGACGCGGGCGCTGACGCTATAGGTTTGGTTTTTTATGGGCATAGTCCACGCGCAGTTTCTATTGAACAAGCTCGAGCGATCGCAGCATCTGTCGGCCCGTTCATCACCGTTGTAGGGCTTTTTGTTGATGCTGATGAAAGCTACATTCGCGACGTTTTAGCAAATGTTTCGCTTCATGTTTTGCAATTTCATGGTAATGAGGCGCGCGAGTTTTGTGAGAAATTCCAGCGCCCCTACATGAAAGCAATTCGAATGAAACCGGAATTGGATGTCGCTCAGGAAATAAATAAATATTTAAGTGCATCAGCAATTTTGTTAGATGCATATCGTGCGGGAGTTCCTGGCGGAACTGGCGAAACTTTCGACTGGGGACGTGTTCCTAATGAGTCCGCGCGACCGATTGTTTTAGCTGGCGGTCTTACACCCGAAAATATAGCTTCAGCAATTGAATCAACTCACGTCTATGGGGTTGATGTTAGTGGTGGTGTAGAATCCAGCCCCGGCCAAAAAGATCCGCGCAAAGTTGCGCAATTCATTGTCAATGCCAGACATGCCTGAGCAATTGCTAACCGAAATTATAATTGAAAACTGAATAGGTGATAACGCAGTGAGTGATACCAAGCAGTATTCCGCTATTGACTATAAAAAGTTCCCTAACGCTGAAGGTCACTTCGGTCCTTACGGTGGGCGTTTTGTGTCAGAAACCCTTATTCACGCTTTGGATGAGCTTGAGTCAATTTATTATAGCCTGAAAGATGATCCGTCTTTTCAAGCGGAATTCGACAAAGACATGGCGCATTACGTCGGTCGTCCTTCTCCTCTATATTTTGCGGAGCGATGGTCTCGCGAATTGGGCGGCGCGCAAATTTTTCTTAAGCGTGAAGATTTAAATCACACCGGCGCGCACAAAGTTAACAACACAATTGGCCAAGCTTTACTTGCAAAGTTTACCGGTAAATCACGCGTCATTGCTGAAACCGGTGCCGGGCAACACGGCGTGGCATCAGCAACAGTTGCCGCACGTTTAGGTTTGAAATGTCGTGTTTACATGGGTGCTGATGACATCAAGCGTCAAGCATTGAATGTGTACCGCATGAAATTGCTGGGCGCCGAAGTGTTCCCAGTAACCTCCGGTTCGCGCACACTAAAGGATGCCATGAACGAGGCTATGCGCGATTGGGCTACTAATGTTGATGATACTTTTTACATCATAGGTACTGCCGCAGGTCCACATCCATATCCGCAACTAGTGCGCGACTTCCAATCCATTATTGGCCGCGAGGCGCGTCAGCAATGTTTAACGCAGACAGGTAAATTACCAGACGCCTTGGTTGCCTGTGTAGGTGGCGGTTCAAATGCGATTGGTTTATTTCATCCTTTCCTCACAGATACATCCGTAAAAATGTATGGCGTAGAAGCGGGTGGTTTGGGCATTGAAACCGGTAAACACGCCGCACCTTTAAGCGTAGGTATTCCCGGCGTATTGCATGGCAACCGCACCTATTTGATGGAAGATGAGAACGGTCAAATTATCGAAACACATTCGGTCTCCGCAGGTTTGGATTACCCGGGCGTTGGTCCTGAGCATTCATGGTTAAAAGATATCGGGCGCGTAAATTACGTCGCTATTAATGATGATGAAGCTTTAGCGGCTTTCCGTAAGTTAACGCTTACCGAAGGTATTATGCCTGCGCTTGAATCGAGCCACGCAGTTGCCTATGTGGAAAAGCTCGCGCCTACAATGAGCAAAGATCAGATTATTATCATCAACCTTTCAGGGCGTGGTGATAAAGACATTCACACGGTTGCTGCCCTTGATGGCATCACTATTTAGGCCGGGATAGAAAGACAATGAGTCGTATTCAAGCACGCGTCGCCGATGCGAAAAGCGCAGGTAAAAAATTATTAGTTGCCTATATTGTTAATGGCGATCCACAACCGGAAGTTAGCTTGCCCACCATGCATGAGATGGTTGCCAAGGGTGTCGATATCATTGAGTTAGGTGTTCCTTTTTCCGATCCTATGGCAGAAGGCCCTGTGATTCAAAAAGGTCACGAACGCGCTTTGTTGCATCACACCAGTCTCACCAGCAGTTTGGAATTGGTAAAACAATTTCGCCAAACCAATAACACAACCCCTGTTGTGTTAATGGGGTATGCCAATCCTATCGAGCGTTTCGGTTACGAAAAATTTGCCAAAGCCGCTGCCGAAGCAGGTGTGGATGGTTTATTAACAGTCGATCTCCCGCCGGAAGAAGTTGTGGTTTTAAAAGGTGCGCTTGATGCAGTAGGTTTGGACAATATTTTCTTGTTGGCGCCAACCACGACCGTCGAACGCGCGCAAAAAATAGCTGAACATGCGAGTGGATTCTTATATTACGTATCTTTAAAAGGCGTAACAGGCGCAGGCCACCTCGACGTTGATGATGTTAAATCCAAACTTGCCGCATTCGGAAAACTTACGGATCTACCTGTTTGTGTGGGTTTCGGGATTAAAGATCCAGACACGGCAAAAGCAGTCGCGCGTTTGGCCAGCGGTGTTGTGATCGGTAGTGTTTTAGTTGAAAAAATGGGTTCACTTGAAGGTAAACCAGCGTCTGAAATTGCTAAGGCGGTCGGCGAAATTATTAGTGGGATTCGCGCGGCTATTGATGAAGTTTAGTAATAGTTGCTTTGATTCATCGCTAAAACTTTAAAGAGAGATTTCACAATGAGTTGGTTAGAAAAAATTATTCCAGGTGTCGCTGCTCGCTCAGAAGCAAAACGCTCCAATAAAGTTCCAGAAGGTCTCTGGGAAAAGTGTGTTAAATGCGATGCTGTTTTATACAAACCCGAATTAGAAAAAACCTTGGATGTTTGCCCCAAGTGCGATCATCACATGCGTATCGGCGCACGAACCCGTTTGGATATTTTTCTCGATCCACAAAATCGCCAGGAACTGGCAACCGAAGTTGTACCTATTGATCGATTGAAATTTAAAGATATCAAAAAATATAAAGATCGTTTAACGGCAGCACAAAAAGAAACTGGCGAAAAAGATGCTTTAGTAGCAATGCGCGGTGAATTGAAAGGTATGCCGATTGTTGCGGTTGCTTTCGAATTTAAATTCCACGGTGGCTCTATGGGTTACGTGGTCGGTGAAAAATTTACTCGTGCGGCCAGTCTCGCACTGAAAGAAAATATTCCGCTGGTGTGTTTTTCTGCAACCGGTGGAGCGCGTATGCAAGAAGCGCTTATTTCGTTAATGCAAATGGCGAAAACTTCTGCCGTTATTGAGCGGTTAAAAATGCAAGGCACACCTTACATTTCGGTAATGACTGACCCGGTGTATGGGGGTGTTTCTGCAAGTCTCGCACTTTTGGGTGATCTCAATATCGCCGAGCCGGGTTCACGTGCAGGTTTTGCTGGCCCCGGAATTATCGAACAGACGATCCGTCAAAAATTGCCGAAAGGTTTTCAGCGAGCAGAGTTTTTGCTTGACCACGGCGCGATTGATTTGATTATTCATCGTCGCGATATGCGCGATAAACTTGCCTCTCTCCTCGCCAAATTTACTAACCGTCCTACGCTGAATTAATTTCCATTCATGAAATTTTCGTCCCTGTCCGCGTGGTTGGGATGGCTTGAACAAAGCCATCCCAAAGAAATCGATTTAGGTTTAGATCGCATTCGCCTCGTTGCATCACGTCTGGATTTGCTAAGCCCAAAAGCGAAGGTCATTACGGTCGCGGGTACTAACGGTAAAGGTTCATGCGTTACTGCTACAGCGGGTTTGTTGCGAGCTGCAAATTTTTCAGTAGGTACCTACACATCACCTCATTTGTTGCACTACGCTGAGCGAATTCAAATTAACGGGAAACCGGTTGAAGAAGAAATAATTTGTGCCGCGTTTGAAGAAATTTTTTCTGCAGCTGCAGAAATTAGTTTGACATATTTTGAATACGGCACCTTGGCGGCCTTAGTTATCTTTAAGCAGCAAAATGTCGATTTTATGGTGCTTGAAGTTGGTCTTGGCGGCCGGCTTGACGCTGTTAATATTATTGACGCCGATGTTGCAGTTATTACATCAATTGCCATAGATCACCAAGAGTGGCTCGGCGATAACCGCGAGGTTATTGGTCGTGAGAAAGCAGGTATTTTGCGCAAACAACAACTGTTTGTTTGCGCTGATACACATCCTCCTCAAACTATTTTGGATATTGCCGAAGCATTAAATACCAAGAGCTACTTTATTGGTCGCGATTTTTCGTTTCATCAACAGGCTAGCGTGTGGGAATGGCAAGGAAAGAACGCGCAAGAAAAGGTAGTGAGTTTACCGGGCATGCGGGCACCGCACCTTCCGCTACCAAGTCTGGCTGCAGCTATTCAAGTACTTCAGCTCTTCAACATAGAGTTAAGCGCTCAACGTATTGAAGCCACATTATTAAACATCCATTTGGCTGGGCGTTTTCAGAAAGTTGTTTATAAAGGGCGTGAGTTTATTTTAGATGTTGCCCACAACCCTGCAGCGACAGAATATTTATCAAAGCGATTAAAAGCCGATCCTGTAACCGGAAGGACATTTGCGATAGTTGCCATGATGAGTGATAAAGATCGGGTTGCAAGCTTGGCAAATCTCACGCCACTGGTTGATCAATGGTTGTTACTGGATTTAAAAAACGTTCCTCGTGCCGCGACGATTGCAGCATTAACACAAGATTTGTTGTCTTTAGATGCGGAAGTTTCTTGCTACGGTGCTATAAACTTATTAATAGAAACTGCCACCAGCGAGTCCCAATCGCAAGACCGCATTTTGGTATTCGGATCATTTTTTACAGTTGCTGCCGCTTTGGATTATTTACAAGCCGAATCGCATGATTCACGAGGTATTTTGTGAGATACACATTAAAACATCGGTTGATTGGTGCAGCAGTGCTTGCTGCGGTCGCCGTGTTGTTGCTTCCAAGCTTTTTTAAAGAAAAAAAAGATTATCAAGTTAACACCAAGTCGCAGATTCCTGCGCCGCCAAAATTGATTGCCGAAGAATTTAAGCCACCTCAACCGGTGCCTGATATTGAGCCGGCTCCCTCACCCGAGACAATGTTTGCGCCTGCGGAGACTGAACCGAGCCAAACTCCGGTTGATGTAAATGTTGCAACGACGAATTCGGCGGCTACGAGTTCAGCCGCGATAAAAAATTCGTCAGCTTCGGCGAAAGCTGCGGCAGGAACGCAAGCGTCATCTGTACCTGCAATGCCCTTAAATAACCAAGGCTTGCCCGAGGCCTGGGTGGTTCAAGTAGGAAGTTTTGCTACTAAAGAAGCTGCCAATAAATTACGCGATGATCTGCAAGCTGATGGGCAAAAAGCTTATGTGCGCACTACAACCACTAATGGAAACACAATTAGCCGCGTCTATATCGGCCCCAAGTTAGATAAAAATCAGGCGCTCGCTGTAAAAGAAGAAATGGATAAGCGTATGAAAATAAAATCCATGGTCGTACGTTTTCAACCCTAATAATTATGTCGCAAAAATCCACTAGGGAATTCCTGAACCAATTTGTGTAAAGAGCTGTTTGATAAGAGGCGGCTCTGTTAAAATGCGCCTCCTTGTATCCGGGCAACTAAGAGCACCCGGGCGAGAGTCCGCGGGGAAATCCAACGCATGAATTGGGCAGATTGGGCCATTGTGATTGTTTTGACGCTATCTAGTGTTATCAGCCTCGCACGCGGGTTTATTAAAGAAGCGCTATCGCTTGTCATCTGGATTGTGGCTTTGGTTGTAGCCAATGTCTTTAGCAATCGTCTTGAATTCCTTTTATCCGACGCAATATCAACCCCGTCGCTACGCGCAATCACCGCATTTGTATTGGTATTTGTAGGTGTGTTGTTGATAGGTGCTCTGTTAAATTTTTGTATCGGCCTGATTATTAAAGCCACTGGCTTGTCAGGCACTGATCGTCTCCTAGGGATGCTGTTTGGTTTTGTACGCGGTGTCTTCATAATCATTATCTTGTTAATTTATGTGCCTGGTTTTGTGCCAATTAAAAATGATCCCTGGTTTCAGCAATCAAGTTTAATTCCGTATTTTTCACCTTACGAAGCGGCAGTGCAAAATGCGACAGCGGGCATAACACGTTGGGTGATGAGTTGGTTCAGTACGCAAGAAAAAACTGCAGTTTAAAAGTGGCAGCAGTTTTAATGTTATCAAATAGATCTTTATTCAATGACACAAAAGGTGAGCAAGTATGTGCGGCATTGTAGGTATTGTCGGTAAACGCGATGTCAATGTTCAGTTGTATGATGCACTAACCATACTCCAACACCGCGGTCAGGATGCTGCCGGTATAGTGACTTGCCAGGAAGGTCGTATGGCGCAACAAAAAGCTAACGGTCTTGTGCAAGACGTATTTAGAACTCGCCACATGCAACGCTTGGTGGGCAATATGGGCATAGGCCATGTTCGTTATCCAACGGCTGGTAGTTCTGGCCCTGCGATGGCACAACCTTTTTACGTGAACTCACCTTACGGAATTGCACTGGCGCACAACGGAAATCTAACCAATACTGAAAGGCTCAGTGAAGATTTATTTAAGACCGATTTGCGTCACGTCAATACAGATTCCGATTCAGAAGTTTTACTCAATGTGTTCGCGCATGAGTTGCAGTTGCAAGGTAAGTTGAAGCCAACGCCAGACGATATTTTTGCAGCGGTATCTGGGGTGCATAATCGCATTACCGGCGGCTACTCAGTAGTTACTTTGATCGCGGGTTATGGCTTGATTGCGTTTCGTGACCCCAATGGTATTCGCCCATTAGTGTACGGTACACGCGAAACTGAAGATGGCACCGAATACATGGTGGCTTCCGAAAGTGTTGCGCTTGATGTGCTGGGCTTTCATTTGATTGACGATGTTGAACCCGGTGAAGCAATTTATGTGACTGAAGAAGGGCAGTTATATCGTCGTCAATGCGCCAAGCATTCCCGTTTGGCACCTTGCATCTTTGAGCATGTTTATTTCGCACGTCCTGATTCCATTATGGATGGCATTTCAGTTTATAAGGCTCGTTTGCGTCAAGGTGAAAAACTTGCCGATAAAATTTTGCGTGAAAGACCAGATCACGACATTGACGTAGTTATTCCAATTCCGGATTCAAGTCGTGTAGCAGGACAAGCTCTTGCACAGCGTCTTGGTGTGAAATTTCGTGAGGGTTTAGTAAAAAACCGTTATATCGGTCGCACATTTATTATGCCTGGCCAACAACAACGCAAAAAATCTGTGCGCCAAAAATTGAATCCCATTGAGTTGGAATTTAAAGGAAAAAATGTTTTATTGGTAGACGACTCCATTGTGCGCGGCACAACCTGCCAACAAATTATTCAAATGGCTCGTGATGCAGGCGCGCGTAAAGTTTATTTTGCTTCCGCGGCACCTGCGGTGAAATATCCTAACGTGTATGGCATAGATATGCCGACGACAAAAGAATTAATTGCACATGGCCGTACCGATGAGGAAGTGTGCAAAGAAATTGGTGCAGATTGGTTAATCTACCAAGACCTTGCTGATTTAATCGCAGCATCGACCGAAGGTAACCATAAAGTTACCGAGTTTGATTGCGCTGTGTTTACCGGTGAATATATCGGTGGCGACGTGACTAAAGAATATTTGGAAAAAGTAGCAGCGGCACGAAGTGATTCTGCTAAGGCGGGTAAGACCGGTAAAAAATCAGGGAAAACAGAATCGCCAATGGGCTTGCATAATGGGGCCATGGGTTAACTAATTGTTTACGGAATTTTTTTCCTAAATATTGCTCAGGTATTTTAATAGGGAGTCGTCATTCTCGTAAGCCGTAGCGCACAGCGAGGATGGCGACTCCTTTTCAATTGTCGGATATCTTTACTACAAACAGTAAAAGGTTTTGCAAATGGAAAATTTCGAACACGAATTATTAGCATACGAATTAGATACGCTCGCCGTACGAGCAGGTCAAGTCCGAAGTCATGAAGGCGAGCATAGCGAAGCACTATTTTTAACGTCAAGTTATGTGTTCGGTAGTGCTCAGGAAGCGGCGGATCGTTTTTCCGGTGCACAAGCGGGCAATGTTTATTCTCGTTATACCAATCCCACAGTACGTGCATTTGAGGAGCGAATTGCCGCACTCGAAGGCGCAGAATCAGCAGTGGGCACTTCGTCAGGCATGGCTGCAATTCTTAGCACTTGCATCGCGCTTCTCAAATCAGGTGATCATATTGTCTGCTCGCGCAGCGTGTTTGGAACAACAACCGTTCTCTTTTCGAAATTTTTGCAAAAGTTTGGTGTAACAACAACTTTCGTTGCGCCGACAGACTACGCCGCATGGGAGGCTGCTTTTACTCCTGCGTCGAAGCTTGTTTTTGTAGAAACACCGTCAAATCCTTTGTGCGATGTTATAGACATTCAACGCCTTGCAAAAATTACCCATGCTCGCAAGGCTTTACTCGTAGTAGACAATTGTTTTTGCACGCCCGCGTTGCAGCGTCCATTAGAATTGGGCGCAGATTTAATTGTACATTCCGCAACAAAATATATTGACGGCCAAGGCCGCTGTCTTGGTGGCGTGGTTGCAGGCCCGAAGGTATTGGTTGATGAGGTGCTTGGCTTTATTCGCAGTGCAGGCCCAAGTTTGAGCCCCTTTAACGCATGGGTATTTCTAAAAGGTTTAGAAACGCTTCGCTTGCGTATGGAGGCCCATTCAAGAAATGCACTTGAGCTAGCACAATGGCTCCATGCGCATCCTAAGGTTGAAAAAGTGTTTTATGCGGGCTTACCATCGCACGTTGGGCACGAACTCGCGGCTAAACAACAATCGGCGTTTGGAGGTGTTTTATCCTTCCGCGTAAAAGGCGAACGTGAAGCAGCGTGGAAGGTTATTGATGCCACCAAAATTATGTCGCTCACTGCGAATTTGGGCGATACAAAAACCACTATCGTTCATCCCGCAACGACAACTCACGGTCGCTTAACGCCTGAACAAAAAGCTGAAGCAGGAATAACCGAAAATTTAATTCGTATCTCCGTTGGTTTGGAATCCGTAAAAGATTTGATTTCGGATTTAGAGCGCGGGTTGAATTCGTTGTAATCTTGATTAAGCTTCTATGGAGAGTCGTCATCCGTGCTGCGCGAAAATGACGACCCTTCTTAAGCCGCGCGTCATTTTTGATAATAGAAGGAAGCGTCTGTGAGAAAATTTGTTGAAGTATTGGTCAACGAAATTGGTCGTGTTCTTTTTGGTAAAGAAGAAAAAATAAAACTTGCGCTAACTTGCCTCCTTGCTGACGGTCATTTATTGATTGAAGATTTACCAGGCATGGGCAAAACTACGCTTTCCCACGCCTTGGCTCAAGTTCTCGGTCTTAGCTACAACCGCGTACAATTCACCAGCGACATGTTACCCGCTGATATTTTAGGCCTTTCGATTTTTGATCCTCAGCAACAACAATTTACCTTCCATAAGGGCGCGATTTTTACGCAAGTTTTACTTGCCGATGAAATAAATCGCACCACACCAAAAACCCAGAGCGCGCTACTAGAGGCTATGGAAGAGCGACAGGTGACTAACGAAGGTAAAACCCACGAATTACCTCAACCTTTTTTTGTGATTGCAACACAAAACCCTATGTCGCAAATGGGAACCTATCCCTTGCCGGAATCGCAATTGGATCGTTTTTTAATGCGCATAAGTTTGGGCTACCCTGACGCCGAAACTGAAAAATTATTGTTTAAGGGCGGTGACCCTCGCGATCAACTAGGCCAGCTACGAATTTGTTTGACACCCGATAAAATTCCGGAGATTAAACGAGCAATTAATGCGGTTAAAGTTTCTGATAGTTTGGTGGACTACGTACAACGATTGGTCCATTTCACGCGCACCTCTGACGATATATTGATGGGGCTTTCGCCACGCGGCGCTATGGCTTTAATACGCGCAGCTAAAACCTGGGCATTTATTCATGAACGCGCATACGTGGTGCCAGAAGATATCCAGTATTTATTTGGATGTGTCGTCGCGCATCGCATTATTGCGAAAGGCGCAACGCACCAGGCCACACACGAAAATTTAATTAAAAAGATTTTGTCTGCTGTACCGGTGGTAAAAAGCTAAACTTATCAGGTGTGTTACCGCTATGGTGTGAGTTAATGTTAGAGATTCTGACTTTTTGCCTGAGAACTCCTCTTGACCAAATTCAAAAGTTATTTTCAACGCTGGGCTGCAAAGCGCTCGCCGCGCGCGAGCAAAGTTGTGTTGCAGCACCGCACTATTTACGTCTTTCCAGGCAAACAAGGCCTCGCATTTTTATTCACTGTTTTGTTAATTTGGCTTTTGGGCACGAACTACCAAAATAATTTAATCTTGGGCCTTTCATTTTTCTTGACGAGTTTAATGCTCGTATCAGTAATCCACGCGTTTAAAAATCTCCTGGGGCTAACGTTCAGTCCTGATGCAACTAAATATGCTGCGGTAGGTGAAGCAGCACAATTTCCTATTATTTTAAATTCCGCTTACAGCGCAAATCATAACGGGCTTATGTTGGCGATTGACGACGCTGAGCCGGTTAGTGTTGATCTAGTAGCAGAACACGCATCACAAGTGCATTTGGAAGCTATTGCCAAGCGTCGAGGTTGGATGAAATTACCTCGGATAGTCTTGAAAAGTTATTATCCGTTCGGTTTGATTCGCGCATGGGCATACATTGAATTAAATCATCGCGCATTGATTTTCCCTCGTCCTGTTGCTTGTGATAAACCACCGCTAGGCGCAGGCGAGGGTACAGATGGAACTTATTTATCTGCTCAGCGAGGTGATGAGTTTCAAGGATTTCGAACCTATCTACCAGGCTCGCCGATTTCACAAGTTGCGTGGAAACAATATGCGCGGGGCGCGGGCATGCATCTAAAAGATTATCGCGCCTATCAAAGTGAACATTATTGGCTCGACTGGAATGTCATGGATGTGCGTGACACCGAGTTAGCGCTGTCACATTTATCCTATTGGGTTAATTATTTTGCTGATAACAATATCGAATTTGGTTTGCGGCTACCTGCTGTAACGATTGATATTGGCGTGGGAGATGTACATCGTTTAGACGCACTAACGGCGTTGGCGCTGTTTGGTTGGGCGAAGGAGGATGATTATGTTTAATAATACAATCGCCACGTCTAAAGCACCGGTGCAATTAATTTCTCGTCAAAGTTTGGCTTGGCTGCTTACGATCCAGGTTTTTATTTTAGCACCACACTTTGCGACTGTTCCGGTGTGGATAGCGGTAATGTGGATCGCCGTTGCATTTTGGCGTTGGAAAATTTTTCAAGGTGCGTGGAATTATCCTGGGAAGCTGCACAAAACACTATTGGTTTTATTTTCCTGCATTGGATTGTATGTGAGCATGGGGGCAGGCTTTCGCTATGAGTCCATGGTAAGTTTGTTAATCGTGGGTTTTACGCTAAAGCTTCTGGAGCTTAAAAATCGCACGGACTTCGTGTTATTAATCTTTATTGCATTTTTTCTTATTGCTACTCAATTCATTGAGTTTAACCATCTCCTCGCAGCGTTTTACGGAATTTTTTGTCTTACGCTTCTTTGCGCTACCTTAATGCAGTTACACACCCGGCAAGTACCTAGCTCAATATGGCGAGGCGTGCGTCCTTCATTTTTTATTGTGTTACAAGCAATTCCTTTTATGTTTGTTTTGTTCGTGGTTATGCCTCGTCTGGGATCTTTTTGGGCCGTGCCATCGCCCCAGCATGCTAAAACCGGTATGAGCGACTCAATGTCACCCGGTGATTTCACTGATTTAATGAAGTCGGACGAACTGGCATTTCGCGTGAAGTTTTACGGTGATTCACCGGCCCGCGAAAAATTATATTGGCGCAGTTTGGTGTTTTCCGATTTCGACGGTCGACGCTGGTCACAGAGTCGTGAACAAAAAATGGAAAATCAATTTAATCAATTCAATAAAAAACTTAAATCGCATATTGATTATCGCGGCTCGGAAGTTGACTACGACATTATCGCCGAGAAGAGTGGCAAACCCTGGTTATATGCGTTGGCAGCACCTAATCGTTGGTCTAGTCACGTAGTCTTTGCACGTGATATGCGTTTGCAATCGTTCGGCCCGGTAAATGAGCGTTTACATTATCATGTTGTTTCGTCGTTAGATTATCAATTTAATGAAATTAAACCGGAAGAGCTTGTACGAAACAGATTACTACCAAAAAATGGAAATCCTAAAACGCGGGAGCGAGCTAAAGCCTGGTTGGAAGAGGCGGGCAGTAATGAGAAATTTGTTGAAAAAGTGTTGGGTTATTATCATCAAAGTTTTTTCTATACGCTTAAACCACCGCCGTTGGGGGCGGATGTAGTTGATGAATTTCTATGGGGCACTCGCCAGGGATTTTGTGAACATTTTTCCAGTAGTTTTGTTTTCTTTATGCGTGCCGCTGGGATTCCAGCCCGCGTCGTCGTTGGTTACCAGGGTGGCGATAAAAATTCGGTAGATGGGTCATTTAGTGTTCGTCAGCGTGATGCCCATGCGTGGGCTGAAGTTTGGTTTGAAGGGCGAGGCTGGATAATGTTTGACCCCACCGCCGTTGTCGCTCCCCAGCGTATTTGGCAAGGTATCGAGCAATCATTATCAGAAACTGATCGACAATTTTTGGCGAGACCTTTTGGGTCGTCAATAAAAATGCTCATGAAGCTGCGCGAGCAATGGGACGCTGTAAGTTTAAAATGGACTCAATGGGTCCTAAATTTCGATTCAGATGCGCAATCATCACTATTAAAAAAATGGTGGGGCGATAGCTCTGCTACGCGCACTATTATTTTAGTGATAATAATATTGGGAGGGCTTGGAATCCTATTGTTTGCCCTGCTAATAATGCGTACACGCAAGCAAGAACTTCCTGAAACATCGCGTATTTATTTACGTCT
The DNA here is from genome assembly GCA_004173475.1 of Gammaproteobacteria bacterium. Lineage (GTDB taxonomy): Bacteria > Pseudomonadota > Gammaproteobacteria > Pseudomonadales > Cellvibrionaceae > Cellvibrio. The sequence continues at coordinate 126,439 of SEBU01000003.1, read as the reverse complement.
CTGTAAAAAACTAAAGTTGGTGGGATTTGAGCCTCAGTCAGGCGAAACACCCAGGCAATTTATGGCGCGAACGATGGCGTTAAAGCCTGAACTTTTTGCAAGCTTGTCATCCTTAATTGAGATGTACGAGCGATTAGCGTATGGCGAAGACGCCAGCATGATTGCTCAGCTAAACGTAGCGGTGGCCAACTTTAACCCTAAAAAAGTAAAACCCGTCTCGACATCAATATAAAATGTTCCATACTTGTGCCTCATTAATATCAAGGGCTTAAAATTGGTGCGTAAATTTGCTTTAAGAACTGAGGTGATAATAGTAAGTCTTTGAAATAAAAAAATAAAAATTACTGGCATATTTAGTGCTAACGCAATTTCGCCTGACAATTAGTTTTTAATATTGCCCTTTTTTGGGTTGTGTTAAAACTTAACAACCGGCAAAACCAGTCAAAATTTATAAAAATACGGCTCGAGTTGATGGCGTGTGAATCAATTTGGGGCAGTTTATCACTCTATAAAGTCTGCTCATGTAAGCGGACAAAATCATAAGGTGTGATCATGAAGAAGAGCATTCGTTTTTTATTTCCGGCCTTGGCCGCGTGTCTATTGTGCCCCTTGGCTTTGGCTGAGACTCCCACCGTTGTATTAAATAATGCCAATACCGCCTGGATGTTAACCGCCAGCGCCTTGGTGTTATTTATGACCTTGCCTGGGTTGTCATTGTTTTACGCGGGATTAGTGCGAGTCAAAAATGTGTTATCCGTATTGATGCAATGCTTTGCAATCGCTGCTGTGGCTTCCCTCTTATGGGTAATTATTGGTTATAGCCTGGCGTTTGGCCCAGGTAATGAATACATCGGCGATTTCAGCAAAGTGTTTTTAGCATCTATCAAGAAAGATGATCTTTGGGGCGATATTCCTGAAACGCTGTTTGCAATGTATCAAATGACTTTCGCTGCCATTACTCCTGCGTTGATCGTGGGTGCATATGCAGAGCGCTTAAAATTTTCCTCTATGTTAATTTTCTCTGCCCTATGGTTGCTACTTTGCTACGTGCCTATATGTCACTGGGTGTGGAGTAGTTCGGGTTGGCTGTACAAGATGGGTTTGCTCGATTTCGCAGGCGGTACCGTAGTACACATTACCGCGGGTGTTGGATCGCTCGTTGCGGCGGTTGTAATTGGTAAACGTAACGGTTTCCCTACTGTTGCTATGCCTCCTCATAATATGACTATGGTGGTTACAGGCGCCGGTATTTTGTGGGTTGGTTGGTTTGGCTTTAATGCCGGTAGCGCGTTAGCAGCGAATGGAAATGCGGCTATGGCGATGTTGGTAACACATCTATCCGCGGCGGCTGGTGCGCTTGCGTGGATGACAATCGAGTGGATGAAATTTAGAAAGCCAAGTGTATTGGGTATTGTAACGGGTATGGTTGCCGGCCTTGGTACTATCACGCCTGCTTCAGGTTATGTTGGCCCGGGTGGGGCAATTGTTATAGGTTTGGTTGCAGGTGTTGTATGTTTCTTTATGACGCAATTGGTAAAACGCGTTTGGAAAATTGATGACTCGCTTGACGTATTTCCAGTGCATGGTGTGGGCGGAATTATAGGTACTTTTATGGCCGGTATTTTTGCATCAACACAGCTGGGTGCATTTAGTGGTTTGGGTTTCGCTGCAGGAATTGAATCCATGGGCCAACAGCTGCAGGTTCAATTAATCGGTATTGTTTCAACCCTAATATTCACCGTTGTTGTGACTTATCTGTTATTGAAATTAACGAGTGTGCTGACCGGCGGTTTGCGTGTGACGAAAGATGAGGAATCCCTTGGTCTGGATTTAAGTCTGCACGAAGAGGATGGTTATAAACTTTAAGAGTTGTAATAATTCGTAAAGAAAGGGCTGCTTTTGCAGCCCTTTTTATGTTTGTACTTCGCGTATCAGGATGAATGGAGTAGGATAAAAACACATTCAAGAATTGCGAGTATCAATTATGCGAATCGATTTTATTTCAGACATCAGTTGTCCTTGGTGCGCGCTTGGCCTCGCATCATTTAAAAAAGCGCTGGATCTCATGGGCAACAAGTTTCATTATGACTTGCACTTCCAACCCTTCGAATTAAATACTAATTTATCAAAAGAAGGTAAAAATCTGTTTGAATACCTCTCGGAAAAATATGGAATGGACGCTGAACGAATTGCAGGAACTCAACAGCATTTGCGTGAACGTGGTGATGAAGTAGGATTCATGTTCGGAAAACGTGAACATATTTGGAATAGTTTTGATGCGCATCGTCTACTTTATTGGGCTGAATTAGAATTGGGTTTAGAAGAGCAGTACGACCTCAAAATGGCGCTTTTACGCGCTTATCATTCTGAAGCAAAAGATATTAGCGATCATGATGTACTTATTGAGATCGTCTTGGAGCTAGGGTTGGACAGGCGTCGTGCTGATATTGTTTTAACAACTGATTTATTTGGTATAGAAGTTCGCGAATTGGAACAGCAATGGCAAGAGCTTGGTATAAATGCTGTACCTAGTATCGTAATAAACCGTGAACAGTTGATTCAAGGTGCTCAGCCAGTCGATGTTTTTGTCGGCATTCTCATGCGACTTAAGTCCGAGCAAGTGAATTAAAATAATTGTTAAAGTTTAATTTTTAAAATTTTGCGAATTTAGCGAAACGCAATAAGTGCAGCAGTAACCGCAACATTCAAACTTTCCACGCCGTTATTCATAGGTATACGAATACTTTCGTTACAAAGCTGTGATACCTCTTTTGAAACGCCTTCAGTCTCATTTCCTAAGACATAGATACAAGCTTTGTCTGGTGTGAATTCTTTTAAGGTGGTTTTTGCATGCGATGACAGGCTACAAATAGTTGCGCCCGCTGTTTTAAATTCCTTTAATGCGTCTGTAAGATTTTTGCAGCGTAATATAGGTGCACGAAATACAGTTCCAGCGCTCGCTTTGATAACGAGCGGATCAATCTGCGCATTGCCCTGTTGCGGAAGTAAAATTCCATCAATATTTCCTGCGCAAGCTGAACGAATAATCATGCCGAGATTTTGCGGGTTGCTAATACCGTCTAACGCCAAAAGCGTAAACTTTCTATCACTATTAGTTTGAAGAAAATTATCGTAGGTTTGAAAGCCGCGACAAATTAGATCTGCTGCTACACCTTGATCCTGACTGGAGTTTTTGGAAATACGAGAAAGCTCGTTGCGACTGTGATATAAAATCTCAGCGCCTTTAGCTTTGGCGATCCGAATAATATCGTCCAGAATTTCGGTGGATTTGTTGCTTTCTGCCAAATGCAGTCTGTGGATATTGGTTGATTTATCTTGCAGTGCTTCTAATACGGGTTTACGACCATAAACAGTCAACAAACCGTCGAAAAACTTTTTCTTTTCTAAATAGGCCTGGCTATCGCCACGCTCTCTCTGTGTATCGCGTTCTTTACTCATAGGAAGTTACGAATAGCTCTAGTGCGTGCAAAGATGCTTGTAGGCGCGAACGGCTTTGTCGAGACCCATGGCAATAGCATCAACCGTTAATGCGTGCCCTATGGATACTTCGAGTAGTTGCGGAACCTTGCGAAAGTGGGCGAGATTGTTGAGATTTAAATCATGGCCGGCGTTCAAACCTATACCAATTTTGGCTGCATGTTCCGCTGCCGCAAAGTAACGTTGGAAAAGCTGTTCAAATTTTTCATCTTGATGCTTGAATGCTTCAGCATATGGCCCGGTATAAAGTTCGATACGATCTGCGCCCAAAACTTTTGCCAATTCAATTTGCTCAATATCCGGGTCCATAAATAAACTAACGCGAACACCTGCATTCTTTAATTGGGCTAACACCGGTTTTAACTGCTCACCGGATTTTTTTAAATCAAAACCATGATCAGACGTAAGTTGACTATTGGTATCTGGGACTAGAGTGCATTGCTCAGGTTTTGTGTCCAATACCAATTGAATAAAGCCGGGAAAGTCGCCAATTTTTTCAGCAAATGGATTTCCTTCAATATTAAATTCTGCTTGATGATTATTTTTTAATAAATCTGCCAGTTCATAAACATCTCGTGGGCGAATGTGACGTTGGTCAGGACGAGGGTGCACGGTTAAACCATCGGCACCCGCCTCCAGGCATACCTCACCATGAGCCACTACGTTGGGGTAGTTGCCCTCACGGGAATTGCGGATGAGGGCGATTTTATTAAGATTGACGCTGAGTGCAGTGGAAGTAATATTTTTCAACTGTTTAGTTCCATTCGGAGCGGCGTTTGCGCTTGCCAAACATTTGCAAAACAAAGGATAAAATTACACCGGCTAAAATAAGCACTCCACCATAAATACGTTGTCTATAACTATCACTGGTTTTTAACTGATCATTTTGCGCGCGTAGTAAATCGCGCTCAGTTTGTAACATCTGATTTTCGCGATGCATGTTTTGGTTTTCTTGTTCCATGTTTATGTCAGATGTTGGTGACTTACGAATCTCTTCGAGTTCTTTCGTCACGCTCTCCAGCGACGCTTGTGCACTTGCCAAATCATTTTTGAGAGCGATATTTTGTTTTTGTAACTCAACCATATCGGAAGGCCCAGAAGTTAAAGCTGCAAGCTTCATGGCGGCCGTCGGTTCGGCTATTAAATTCTGGCTACGAATCCAGCCTTCTATTCCTTCGCTGGTGATTACCTGAGACCATTTATTTTTGTTGGCATCCTCTTCTTCGCGTAATAGTTTTAAACGCGTGCCTGTGGGCAAACCATTCTTTATGATGGTTGCCTGGTTATCTTTATCAGAACGTAACGGAATGTAAATCACATCAGTGACATATCTGTCTTCTGCCCAACTTACTGGTGAAAATATTGCGCCCAGTGTTGAAAAGGCAAAGAATGCGAGAGTTAATTTTTTCATGCGAAATCCTGGAAAAATTTAAGGCAAAACTTTTTTAAAAGGTTTGACGATGACTTTTTCATAAACGCCTGCAGCAACATAGGGATCGAGACTTGCCCAGTGTTCTGCATCTGCCAGAGAATTAAATTCTGCAACAATAAGGCTGCCACTAAAACCCGCGTCACCCGGGTTTTCATTATCAATTTTAGGGTGTGGTCCCGCTAAAATGAGGCGACCTTGATCTGCTAGTGCTTGCAAACGAGCAATGTGATCGGGACGCACCGGCTTGCGTTTTTCCAAGCTATTAACAACGTCTTCACTGATGATGGCGTAAAGCATAAAAAATCTCTTTGAATTATTTACTGGAGTCGTGAATGACTTCTTCGAAGGTCAATCCCGTTAATAAACGTATGCTTCGGAAGATGTACATTAAGGTTCCCACCATGATGATCATGGAAGGCACTGCAATGACAGGAAAGCTGTAGAAGTTCATTTTGCCAACTTCAATATTGAATGCCTCTGTTCCAGCGGGGCTCATAACAATTATTTTTGCAAGAATGTAGTTGAGAGTGGAGGACATAAAAAACGAACCCGCGATTAAATAGGATCCAAAACGCAAGGTTTTCTCGAAGAGTTCCGTTTTTTTATGTTCCGCTAATGCTGCGGCTATTTTATCAACGTTGAGGATGGTGTCGTTGTAAATAAAAGTTTTTACCAAGGGAAAGCGCGTTTTGGTAGATAGCAATACCAGCAATCCGATTATCCCGGGAATCGCGGCTTCTTTAATCGCATAGTATTCTGTAGGTAATTTCAATATACCAATCCCCCCAGTGAGCAAAACACTCACAATACCCAAGCCCGAGAAAAAATTTATTTTCCGATTTGTTATAAAATCTCGCAAACCGTAACTGACCGGAAACGCAAGTGCTACCACTAAACCCCATACTGGGCCGAGATAATTTGGGCCACTCAATTTAGTGAGAATGAGCGATGGAATGACAATATTCATCAGAATATTAATCAACATATTTTCTTTTTTGGGTTTGGTCTTTGGAGTCGGAGCAGAACCCTTCTCCTGGGTGGTTACTGATTCTTTGTTAGAATTATCAGTAGAAAGATTATCGGTCATCGTCAGTCTCGGTCATAATGGGCAAGCTCGCCCAGTTTAACAGTTGCTTGGGTATTGATTAAGGCCACTCTTGGAAAGACCTTGTGAAATTTGATCTACATTGCCACAGCCATTTTTCGGATGGCGCGTTAAGCCCCGAATTGCTATTAGCACGTGCCAAAGAGCGCGAGGTAGACGTATTGGCTTTAACCGACCACGATACCATAGCAGGCTTATTTTTGGCACAAAAAGCAGCTGATGAATACGGCATTAAATTAATAAACGGAATTGAGTTCTCCAGTCAGTGGGGCAAGGGTGGCGTGCATATCGTCGGTCTTGGTTTCCGGCGCGATTCACCAGAATTGATTGCAGCAATTGATTCGCAAAATTTAGCTCGTGCCAGTCGCGCAGAACAAATTGCTTCTCGTCTTGCCAAAGCAGGAATTGTTGGAAGCCTTGAGGGCGCGCAAACTTTGGCCGGTAATGCGTATGTCGGGCGTCCGCATTTCGCGCAATATTTAGTCAGCATAGGCGCGGTGAATAATATTAATGCTGCGTTTAAAAAATATTTAGGAACAGGTAAATCTGCGGACGTAAAATTTCAATGGCCCGTTATGAAAACTGTTATTGACTGGATTCATTCAGCAGGGGGTGTTGCTGTGTTAGCGCATCCTTGTAAATATGAATTAACGCGTACAAAAATGTGTGCGCTTATAAAAGATTTTGCAATTGCAGGTGGGGATGCATTGGAGGTTGTGAGCGGAATGCAAGCTCATCCTGTGACAGAAGATTTGGCTCGCATTGCCGCAGCCAACAATTTAGCGGCATCCTGTGGCAGCGATTTTCATTTGCCCGGCCAAGCATGGCAGGAGCTTGGATGTTTCCCTGCTCTCCCGGAAGCTTGCCGTCCGGTTTGGGAATTACCAGGTTTCGCTGCGTAATTATTTTATTTGATGAAGGAAATTAATGAGATGGCCCAGTTTTTTCAAATTCATCCGGAAAATCCGCAGCATCGTTTAATCGTGCAAGCTGCGGATATTATTCGCAAAGGTGGTGTGGTCGTTTATCCAACAGACTCCGCTTACGCATTAGGTTGTCACATAGGTGATAAAGACGCACTTGATCGCATTCGCACGCTGCGTAAATTAGATAAAGATCATAATTTCACACTCATGTGTCGCGATCTTTCTGAACTGGCGACTTATGCTCGTGTAGACAACGTTGCTTATCGCCTCATTAAAAATTACACACCTGGCGCATACACTTTTATTTTAGAAGCCACCGCTGAAGTACCACGCCGTTTATTGCACCCAAAACGTAAAACAATTGGTTTGCGTGTTCCAGACAATTTAATTGCATTGGCACTTCTGGAAGAGTTGGGTGAACCTGTAATGACAAGTACTTTATTAATGCCCGGCGATGAATATCCATTATCTGACCCCTACGATATACGCGATGTTTTAGAGAAGCATGTCGATCTAATAGTGGATGGTGGTTACTGCGGAATAGATCCGACAACTATTATTGACTTAACAGGTGATTCACCTGAATTAATTCGGCAAGGGAGAGGGGATTTTGCACCGTTTGAATAATGTGGATAAAATTTTTAAACTCAAAATTTTCGTCAAAAAATAAACCAGCATTTAGCTGGTTTTTCTCAGGGTGATTCTACGCCTTCTTCACAAACTCCGATTTCAATTTCATCGCGCCGAAACCTTCAATTTTGCAATCTATGTCGTGATCGCCATCTACCAAACGAATATTTTTCACCTTGGTTCCGACTTTTACCGATGACGATGTGCCTTTCACTTTCAGGTCTTTAATCACTGTTACTGTGTCGCCATCTTGCAGGATATTGCCGTTGGCATCTTTAAATATCTTGCCCGTCTCACCTGCTGCTGAATGACTGGCTGACCATTCATGCGCGCATTCGGGGCAAATACATAGGCCGCCGTCCTCATAAGTGAATTCGGATTTGCATGAGGGGCAGGGAGGTAGGGTGTTCATGATATTTCCTAGGATAGAGCCTGGTCACGGCTAGTTAACCGCTGGCGTAATAAAAGTCGCGCATTGTACGTTGGCCTTGCCCGCCTGGCAGCTTGTTTCTACAAGTTCAATCTGGCTTGCCTAATCTTAATGGCTCTGATCCATGCTTATGGCTATAATGCCCGACTCATTTGCGGGCCATGAAGTTTTCGGGCCGCTAGAATTGTCTAGGTCGGGTTATTCAGTGAATTCATCCAGCGAAGAAAACAGTGATTTTGTGCTTGTCGCCGATCCTATGGAGCCCTCGGTGCAGAGCGGTGTCGCGTCCCAGATCGACAACGAAGAAGCTGTTGCTGACGCCCCTTCACGCCCCACTCAGGGCGAGATGCCGTTTGCGATAGTTCATGGCAAGGCTTACACCCAGTTACCGCAAGATCTCTATATACCGCCGGATGCACTTGAGGTTTTCCTCGAAGCGTTTGAAGGCCCGTTAGACTTGTTGCTTTACCTCATACGTCGTCAAAACATCGATATTTTGGACGTCAACGTGTCCGAAATTACGACTCAGTACATGGCTTACGTGGATCTGATGGATTCTAGCCAGTTCGAGTTGGCTGCCGAATATTTGGTGATGGCGGCGATGTTGGCTGAAATTAAATCGCGCATGCTGTTACCTCGGTCAAGTGAAGAGGCTGAGGAAGAAGATGATCCGCGAGCGTCGCTGATCCGTCGCTTGCAAGAATATGAGCGCTTTAAACAGGCGGCTGAGGATCTCAACACTTTGCCGCGTATTGGTCGCAATGTTTACCAAGCTTCCGCACAGGCGCCCGATCGCAGCCTTACACGGCTTGATCCTGACGTTGAACTGCAAGAGCTTTTACTCGCGCTTTCGGAAGTGTTGCGCCGGGCAGATATGTTTGAAAGTCACCATGTATCGAAAGAAAAACTATCCACCCGAGAGCGTATGGCACAAGTATTGGATCGGCTCGCGAACAACCATTTCGTTCCTTTTGTAAGCCTGTTTAAAGTAGAGGAAGGCCGTCTGGGTGTGGTGGTTACCTTTTTAGCCGTTATGGAATTGATTAAAGAGTCCCTGGTAGAGATCGTCCAGAGCGAATCTTTTGGCCCTATACACGTAAAAGCAAGAATGCAATGACAGACGAAATCTTAGAAGAAAATCTATCGCCCGAAGAAATTGGTGCGGATGACGCAGCAAGTGCAGCAGACGTTCGCGAGGAAGCTGGCGAAGAATCCGCAACTGTTGTAATTACTCAGCAGCCTGTTGATAAAAAAATGCTGCGCAAAATCGTGGAAGGCGCAATTTTAGCGGCGGCCCAGCCAATGACGATTGCGCGTATTCTGGAGTTGTTTGACGAAGAAGTCGCACCAGAAAAAGATGAAGTTCTTGCTGCTTTGCAAGATATTCAGGCCGACAATGCTGACCGCGGTTTTGAATTAAAAGAAGTTGCGTCTGGTTGGCGCTTTCAGGTGCGCGAGGAAACGGCGCCTTGGGTAAATCGTTTGTGGGATGAAAAACCGCAAAAATATTCGCGCGCGCTTTTGGAAACTCTAGCGCTTATTGCGTACCGCCAACCAATTACGCGTGGTGATATTGAAGAGATTCGCGGTGTAGCGGTTAGTTCGCACATTATGAAAACGTTGATGGAGCGTGATTGGGTAAAAGTTGTTGGGCATCGTGATGTGCCTGGTCGCCCATCTCTTTACGCAACAACTCGCCAATTCCTGGATTATTTCAATTTAAAAAATCTGGAAGATTTGCCGTCGCTCAGTGAAATTCGCGATCTCGACGAATTGAATAACGTACTCAATTTGGGCGACGAAGAAGGTATTGGCGAAAAAGATGATGAAGTTATTTCTGATACCCCAGCAGAAATTATTGTTGAAGCAGCGAGTGATAGTGAACCAGAAGAATTTGTAGACGGTGAAGAAGCTTTTGTCGATGCAGATGAAGATGTTTCACCATTATTAAATACAGAATCGAATGCTGAAAATGCAATCGATGATGATGAAAATACTGACGAGGAAAACAACAAGGCTTAAGTTTAAATACTGAGGCTTGTAACACTATATGGTAAAAAAAACTGACCCCACTTTTGATAGTGAATCAAAAGGCCCGGCTTCTTCCAAGGGCAAAAAAGCTGGTAACAGCAATTCTGTCAGTGCAAATCGCGACAAATCCGCCAAGGCTGTGAAGCCAGCGATTTCCGAGTATTTTGCGGCAGCTACTGAAAAAGCGAGTCGGAAAAAGGCTGCTGACAGTTTGTCGGCTGAATTTAAAGCCAAGCATTCTTCCAAAAAAAAACCTGAGCTTAAGGAGCGTGATCCACGCGCTGAAAAATTCGGTGATAAGAAAGCGGCCAAACTCAATTACGCTGTGGAATCCGACCCACGCGATTCCGCTGAGCCGGCTGATGAAAAGCTACAAAAGGTGTTGGCGCGCGCCGGCATAGGCTCGCGTCGCGAAATGGAACGCGCGATTGAGGCTGGCCAGGTAAAAGTAAATGATCGCATCGCAACCTTGGGCGATCGCGTAACGCCGGATGATAAAATATTTGTCGATGGAAAGCGTGTTGTGCTGCGTACCGAAGCAACACGACGTCGGGTAATTTTATATAACAAACCTGAAGGAGAGATCTGCTCACGTTCAGATCCTGAAGGTCGTCGCACTGTTTACGATGGCTTGCCTGCATTAAAAGGTGAGCGTTGGATTTCGATTGGGCGTTTGGACTTTAATACCAGTGGATTATTGCTGTTCACTAACGACGGTGAATTGGCCAATAAGCTCATGCATCCATCTTCGGTTATTGACCGTGAATATCTTGTACGTATTCAAGGTAATGTCGACGATGAAATGAAGCGCGCGCTTCTTGAAGGCGTGTTGCTGGATGATGGCGTCGCACGTTTTACGGATATCGTTGACGGTGCTGGCGAGTCGCGTAATCGATGGTTTTACTGTGTGGTAATGGAAGGCCGGAATCGCGAGGTTCGTCGCTTGTGGGAATCACAAGGCGTAAAAGTTAGTCGTTTGAAGCGCGTGCGTTATGCCAATATTTTTATTCCATCTCACGTTCGCGTTGGTCAATGGACAGAGCTTAGCGAAAAAGAAATCGCTGATTTGTGTCTAACGGCTGGTTTCGACAAAGACACTCACACAAAATTAATGCCGCCCTCGCGCGACGAAAAAAGTCAGCGCGCACGTCATGAAAATAAATTGCGCGCGGCATCGGCACCTCCGCGCCGAACTAAGCCTGCGCCACGCAAACCAAAACCCGAGTAAAAATCTAAAGAAAATAAAAAAGCCGCGTTAATGATTCAACGCGGCTTTTTTACTTGTGATAGCTACCTGACAGGTTAACGCAGGTTTTACGCGGTACATCCACGCACATCTTTCACACAATTTCTACCCGCACTTTTTGCAAGATATAACGCCTTGTCGGCGCGGTTAAATAGATCGTTTATATGTTCTTTTTGCTCAGACTCACGCGTACCTATCCCAATGCTTACTGTTGGCTTTATCGGGTGGCCATTCTTGCCTAAAACAATATTATTAATTTCCTTACGCAAACGTTCAGCAATAATAAGCGCACCCATTTCGCTGGTTTTGCGTAGCAGAACCACAAATTCTTCACCGCCGTAGCGAAAACTGATATCTGTTTCGCGACACACATTTTCTATAGTGCGTGCGATAACCTGCAAAACTTCGTCGCCGGCGGCATGGCCATGTTCATCATTGATACGCTTAAAATGATCAACATCAATCATTAGTAACGACAATTCGTAGTGGTGGCGTTCAGCCAGCTGTAATTCGCGGCGCAACGCGCTGTCTAATGCTGCGCGGTTACCCAAACGTGTAAGTGGATCAAGTAATGCCATTTGAAGCGCTGCATGGTACCGCAGGGCATTTCGTAACGGATAAACAAGCGCGCCGAGCAATATTTCAATCGTGCTGAGTTCGCTTTCGGCAAAACGTTTGCTGCGATTAAAAATAATTTCGCCCAGATAACCTTCATCGGTGGTGAGGCGATAATCACAATGGTGGAGCGAATCTCGCCCGAGTTTGGTTATGTCTTTGTTGTTGGCAAAGCGAAACTGAATGCCTCCCAAAGGAACAATGGTTTGCATATGTTTGAAAAAAATCGCGAGCACTTCATTTGGCTCAAGCGTCATTTGCAAAGCCTGGATAATCTTGGCTTTAGCTTCAATTTCCTGTTCCGGGGTAAGCGGCGCTTTGTAGCTGATGGAAATAACTTGGCTATCGGTCAACATCGTCATATCCCGCATATTCTTTTTACCTATTTGTGTGCTGTTTTTTCAGTCACCTTTTGCCGGCCGCACTGAAAGAGATTTTCCCTCTAATCACATTAAAGCGAAATCTATGCCATACAGTTTTTTTTGAAAAAAAGTAATTAAATCAATATATTGCGAATACCTTCTGTGTAGATTCAAACCTGTGTCGCCAGGGAAACGGCATCTTTTGATGGTTCAATGCGGAAGGCATTTGCCATCAGCCAAAATTTTGGCGACACCTCAATCTATATTTTTGGTGCTTGGTGATTGAAATATCGACAGCCGTGATGCGCAACGTTTTAGGGCGACTTCACGCTTTCCGCAGGGGGAGTATTTTGGGTGTGGCAAACAGTGCCTAACCACGCCTGTCTGTGGTAGTATTGCCGCCTTTATTTTGGCGGGGGTAGAAGTGTAAAAACTTCGCTTTTTTCAGCCACTTGCGTTAACTGACAATCATCAGACTCAGACTTAATAACCAAAGCCTTATCTAAAAGGAACGCTGTATTCCCATGGTCGAATTCGCAAAAGAAATTTCACCGGTAAGTATTGAAGACGAAATGAAGCAGTCCTACCTTGACTACGCTATGAGCGTAATCGTAGGGCGTGCGTTACCTGATGTGCGTGATGGCTTGAAGCCCGTACATCGCCGCGTTTTGTTCGCTATGAGCGAGCTGAATAATGATTGGAATAAACCCTATAAAAAGTCTGCCCGTGTGGTGGGTGACGTAATCGGTAAATATCACCCTCACGGTGATACCGCTGTATACGACACCATTGTTCGTATGGCGCAGCCGTTCTCCTTGCGTTACATGTTGGTGGATGGTCAAGGTAACTTCGGTTCTGTCGACGGCGACCGCGCAGCGGCTATGCGTTATACCGAAATCCGTATGGCCAAGATTGCCCATGATTTGTTAGCGGATTTGGATAAAGAGACCGTAGATTTCGTACCTAACTACGATGGTACCGAACAAATTCCGGCAGTCATGCCAACTCGTATTCCCAACTTGTTAGTAAATGGTTCGTCCGGTATTGCCGTAGGTATGGCGACCAATATTCCGCCGCATAATTTAGCGGAAGTAGTGCGCGGCTGCTTGGCGGTGATCGACAATGCAGATATTACTATCGATGAGTTAATGGAATTTATTCCAGGGCCGGATTTCCCAACGGGCGCGATTATTAATGGTCGTGCTGGAATTGTTCAGGCTTATCGAACTGGTCGTGGCAGCATCATAGTTCGCGCTAAAACAGAGATTGAACGCGATGAAAAAACCGGCCGCGAAACTATTCTTGTTCACGAAATTCCGTACCAACTTAATAAAGCGCGTTTAATTGAGCGGATCGCCGAGTTGGTGAAAGAAAAGAAAATCGAAGGCATTAGCGAACTGCGCGATGAGTCTGATAAAGACGGTATGCGCATCGTTATTGAAGTGAAAAAGAGTGAATCAGCCGAAGTGCTGTTAAACAATCTTTTCTCTCAAACGCAATTGCAAACTACTTTCGGCGTTAACATCGTTGCGCTTGATGATGGCCAGCCAAAAATTCTAAATTTGAAAGAATTGTTGGAAGCTTTTGTAAAATTCCGCCGCGAAGTTGTTACACGTCGTACCGTTTATTTGCTGCGTAAAGCGCGTGAACGTGGTCATATTTTGGAAGGTTTGGCCGTTGCCATTTCCAACATTGATGAAGTAATTACGCTCATTAAAAATTCTGCATCACCTGCAGATGCAAAAGATGGTTTGATGACTCGTGGTTGGGATGCTGCTGAAATGGCACCTTATCTTGAGCGCGCGGGTGAAGATGCCTGTCGCCCGGAAGACCTGGGTGCAGAGTTCGGCATGCGCGATGGTCACTACTATTTATCCGCTGCGCAGGCGCAAGCTATTTTAGAATTACGCTTACATCGTTTAACCGGTATGGAGCACGATAAACTGCTTGCCGAGTACGACGAAAAATTAGTTCAAATCGCTGAGTTCCTCGAAATCCTTGGCAACTCTGTGCGCTTAATGGAAGTTATTCGCGAAGAGTTGGAACAAGTTATTTCCGACTACGGCGATAAACGTCGCACGGAAATTGTTGCGTCGAGTATGGATTTAACCAACGAAGATTTAATCAACGTTGAAGATCGTGTAGTGACAATTTCTCACGGTGGATATGCGAAGAGTCAGCCGCTTGATGATTATCAAGCCCAGCGTCGCGGCGGTATGGGTAAATCTGCAACGGCCGTTAAAGATGAAGATTATGTGCAGCATCTTTTAATCGCCAGCACGCACGATACAATTTTGTTATTCACCAATGCCGGGAAAGTTTATTGGTTGAAGGTATATATGATTCCAGTCGCGGGTCGTCAATCGCGCGGTCGCCCGGTGGTGAATTTATTGCCGCTCGAAGCGGGTGAACGCATTACGTCCATTCTGCCGGTGAAGTCTTACGATGAAGATAAATTTATTTTCATGGCGACTGCAAACGGCACTGTGAAGAAAACAGTATTAACGCAATTTGCTCGTCAACGTAGCGTTGGCTTGCGCGCAATCGAGTTGGATGAAGGCGATACCTTAGTTGGAACTGCGATCACCAATGGCGCTAGCGATGTAATTTTATTCTCTACGTCCGGTAAAGCGGCGCGTTTCCGTGAATCACAGGTTCGCGCAATGGGCCGTACCTCGCGCGGCGTTCGCGGTATTCGTTTGGCTGAAGGGCAGCGTGTTATCGGCATGGTTATCCCCATGGAAAATGGACAAGTGCTGACAGTGAGCGAAAATGGCTATGGTAAGCGCACCGAAGTAGGGGAGTTCCCTGCAAAAGGTCGCGGCTCGCAAGGCGTTATTGGCATGCAAACCACTGAGCGTAACGGCCAGTTAGTAGGTGCGGTACAAGTGTTTGATGGTGAGGAAATCATGCTGATTTCTGATCAAGGCACTATGGTTCGTACTCGCGTCGATGAAGTTTCTGTTTTAAGTCGTAACACGCAAGGTGTGCGTTTGATCAAACTCAAAGAAGGCGAGCGCATGCAAGGCCTTGAGCGTATCGAAGAAAGTGCGGACGCAAGTGCGAAGCGCGAATTAGCGCATGCTGAGGCTCCAGAAGGTGAAGAGGCGATTGAAGAAGGCGTTATTGATGACGGAGCGGTAGATGACGTTATTGATAATGCTGCAGATGAATCTGATGCTGAGTAATTAGATGTCTACAGAGTCTGAAAATAAAGCGCAAATTGAAGCGGAAAAACTCCTTGCGTTGCGCACTAAAATCGATGCGATCGATCAAGAGATAGCTCGCTTGATTTCTGCGCGTGCTACCTGTGCGCAGGAAGTTGCTGAAGTAAAAAAAGCGAATCTCCCTGTCGACGCACAAATTTTATTTTATCGTCCTGAACGCGAGGCTCAAGTTTTGCGTAAGGCGATGGAACAAAATAAAGGCCCGCTTAGCAATGAAGAGATGGCGCGCTTGTTTCGCGAAATTATGTCCGCTTGTTTAGCGCTTGAAAATCCAATCAAAGTTGCTTTTTTAGGCCCTGAAGGAACTTTTACTCAGCAGGCGGCATTAAAACATTTTGGTCAATCTGCTATTTCCTTGCCATTTTCAGCGATCGATGAAGTTTTCCGGGAAGTTGAAGCGGGTGCGGTAAATTACGGCGTGGTTCCCGTAGAAAATTCTACCGAAGGTGTGGTTAACCACACGCTCGACAATTTCATGGGTTCAAATTTAAAAATTTGTGGCGAAGTTGAATTACGTATCCACCACAATTTATTAGTGTCCGACGTTACCAATACTAAAAGTATTTCCCGTATTTATTCTCACTCACAATCCTTGGCGCAATGTCGCAAATGGTTAGATGCGCATTATCCAAACGCAGAGCGGATTGCTGTAAGTAGTAATGCGGAAGCTGCAAAACGTTTAAAGGGTGAATGGAACGCTGCAGCAATTGCAGGAAGTATGGCTGCTGATTTATATGGCTTAACCATGCTCGCAGAAAAAATTGAAGACCAACCGGATAACTCAACACGCTTTTTAATTATTGGTACACAAGTTGTTCCTGCAAGTGGTGTGGATAAAACCTCGGTTGTAGTAGCTATGCGCAATGAGCCGGGCGCCCTGCATAATTTACTTGAGCCTTTTCATCGTCATAATATCGATTTGACACGTGTTGAAACGCGCCCATCGCGCACCGGGGTTTGGAATTACGTTTTCTTTATCGATTTCGCAGGCCATGTAGACGATCCGCTGATCAGTGAAGTGTTGAAAGAGGTTGCAACTCGCTGCGCAGATCTAAAGTTGCTTGGCTCATATCCTAAAGCTGTGCTGTAGAAATTAATGTCACTACCAATCGCATCCAATAGCATCGTCAACAAGCTTGTCGTTATCGGCATCGGCCTAATTGGCGGGAGTCTTGCGACAGCTTTAAAAAAGCGTGGAGCTTGCCGCGAAGTTGTTGGTATTGCTCGCAGTGAACAAACTTGTGAAACAGCGATTAACTTGGGTGTTGTGGATCGCGCCTACACATCATTGAAATTGATTGCGGGTGAATTAACTGCAGGAGATGTGATTTTTATTTCTGTGCCCACTCTATCTGTAAAAGCTGTGTTGCAAGAAATCAAAGCTTGCGTATCGGACGATGTGACTATTACTGATGGCGCTAGCGTAAAAGGCAATATCCAAACAGCTGCAGAAGAAGTTTTTGGTTCTGTTCCGGCTCAATTTATATTGGGGCATCCCATCGCGGGTTCTGAGAAGAGTGGTGTTACGGCGGCCAATCCCGATTTATATGAAAATCATCGTTGCATACTAACGCCGTTGGACACTACAAATGCATCACATTTAGATTTAGTAACGCGGATGTGGCAAGCCGTTGGTGCAGAAGTTCTTAGTATGTCGGTGGTCGATCACGATGAGGTATTGGGTGCGACCAGCCATCTACCCCATGTGATTGCATATTCGCTCGTTGATACCCTTGCGCATGATATTGATAACCCCAATATCTTCCGTTATGCAGCTGGTGGTTTTCGAGATTTTACTCGCATTGCATCCAGTGATCCTGTTATGTGGCATGACATAATGCGGGCTAACAAAACAGGCGTTTTGCATGCGCTGGATTTATTTATTGCAAATTTAAATCGTTTACGCACCAGTATTGAAACTGAAGATTCGCAATATATGCTGGATGTTTTTACCCGCGCGAAAAATGTGCGCGACGAATTTACTGCAAATTTAGCTAAGCCCAAAACGTTAGAGAAAAGCCCAGCTAAAAAAGATTAACTTCATTTTCTTTTACATCGGTAACCTTTGTAATGTCCGACTATAAACTTACACACTTGAAACAACTCGAAGCAGAAAGTATTCACATTATCCGTGAAGTGGCTGCTGAGTTTGATAATCCCGTAATGCTTTACTCTGTAGGTAAAGATTCTGCAGTGATGATGCATCTCACTATGAAAGCTTTTCATCCGGGTAAACCACCATTTCCGTTGCTGCATGTTGACACTACGTGGAAGTTTCACGAGATGATCGAATTTCGCGATCAACGTATCAAAGATTTAGGTTGGGATTTGCTAGTGCATATCAACCAGGACGGCGTTGATATGGGTATCAGTCCGTTTGTTCATGGCAGTGCAAAACACACCGACATTATGAAAACCCAATCGCTCAAGCAAGCCTTAAATAAATACGGTTTTGATGCAGCATTTGGTGGCGCTCGTCGTGATGAAGAAAAATCGCGCGCGAAAGAACGTGTGTATTCTTTCCGCGATAAAAATCACCGCTGGGATCCAAAAAATCAACGTCCGGAGTTGTGGAATATTTATAACGGTCGTGTTGATAAAGGCGAAAGCATTCGCGTGTTCCCCTTATCCAACTGGACTGAATTAGATATTTGGCAATACATTCATTTGGAAAATATTCCGATTGTTCCATTATATTTTGCTGCCAAGCGTCCTGTTGTTGAACGCGATGGCACTTTGATCATGGTTGACGACGATCGTATGCCGATTGGTCCGGACGATAAAGTCGAAGAAAAAATGGTTCGCTTTCGTACACTGGGTTGTTATCCCTTAACGGGCGCTGTTGAATCGCAAGCGACCACCCTGCCAGAAATTATTCAAGAGATGTTGCTTACTACCACCTCCGAGCGCCAAGGTCGTGTCATTGATCACGACAGCTCAGGTTCGATGGAGAAGAAAAAGCAAGAGGGTTACTTTTAATGAGTCATCAGTCAGATTTAATCGCAACAGATATCAATGCATATCTTGCGCAACATGAACAAAAAGAACTGCTCCGTTTTTTGACTTGCGGTAGCGTAGATGATGGCAAGAGTACTCTGATTGGCCGCTTGCTTTACGATTCAAAAATGATTTATGAAGATCAGTTGGCGGCAGTGCAAGCTGACAGTACCAAACATGGTACTACGGGCGACACGGTTGATTTGGCGTTGTTAGTGGATGGTTTACAAGCTGAACGCGAGCAAGGTATTACGATCGATGTTGCCTATCGCTATTTTTCCACCACTAAACGTAAATTTATTATTGCTGATACTCCCGGTCACGAGCAGTACACACGCAACATGGCGACTGGTGCATCGACGTGTGATCTCGCGATTATTTTGATCGACGCCCGCTACGGTGTTGTAACACAAACGCGCCGCCATAGTTACATTGCTTCTTTGCTAGGCATCAAACATATTGTTGTAGCGGTGAACAAAATGGATTTACTGGATTTCAGTGAATCTGTGTTTGAAAAAATCAAAGCGGATTATTTAGCGTTTTCAAAAAAATTAGGAATGGAAAATGTTTTCTTCGTTCCTATTTCTGCGTTGAATGGCGATAACGTTGTTAATCGCTCTGAAAGTTCTCCGTGGTACAAACATCAAACCTTGATGGAAATTTTGGAAAACGTACCTATCGCGGGTGATAAAAATTTTTCTGATTTCCGTTTGCCGGTGCAATATGTGAATCGCCCGAATTTAAATTTCCGTGGTTTCTGCGGCAATATAGCTTCTGGAGTTGTGAAAGTAGGCGACGCTATTAAGGCGTTGCCCTCTGGTAAAACCAGCACTGTAAAATCTATTGTGACTTATGATGGCGATCTGCAAGAAGCTTTTGCCGGGCAAGCAGTGACTCTGACTTTGGACACAGAAATTGATATCAGCCGTGGCGATGTTATCGTACTGGCGAAAGACGATGTACCTTTGTCCAACCATGTAAAAGCGCATATCGTGTGGATGACTGAAAAAGCGCTGCAACCGAATTCTGAATATTTATTTAAATTTGCTAGCAAGACCGTGAGCGGACAGGTTGAAGCGATTGACTATCGCATTGATGTAAATACGCAAGAGCACACACAGGTCGATCAACTGCAATTGAATGATATTGCCGTTGTTGACGTCTTATTAACGCAAGCTGTAGTTGCGGATACCTACAAGGTCAATCGTGCAACAGGTGCATTTATTGTGATTGATCGTTTGACGAACATCACTGTCGGTGCCGGCATGGTGAATCAGCGACTGGATGATAAAGCATTGGCTTCTCAAACAAATTTCAGTGATTTTGAAATTGAACTGAATGCACTGGTTAGAAAGCATTTCCCACATTGGGGCGCCGTAGATTTGAGACGACTTACACAAAAATAGTGTTTTGTTGCTTGGTAAAAGCCACCTGATAGGTGGCTTTTTCATTTATCGATGTAGTTATTGGTGTCGTCATAATCTTCATTTTGTAGGAAATATCGCACACCAAATTCAGCATTTTTCTACTTTTTTGTTTCGGTGTTATTCAATAAGATAGCTCCACTCGCAGAAGGAAGTCGCGAGTCCAATTTAATCTGTATAACTCAAATGGACTTTTTATGAAAAATATTTTATCTGCTTTCGTTTTTGCTGCTGTTGCTTTTTCTTCGTCTGTATTCGCCGCTGATTCTCAAACTAATACGCCGGCTAAACCTGTAGCTGCTGCAAGCGTTGCGAAACCAACTGCAAGTGCTTCGCAAGAATCGGTCAATATTAATAGTGCAGACACTCAAACTTTGACCAAGCTAAAAGGCGTTGGCGCTAAGAAAGCTGAAGCTATTGTCGCTTGGCGTAAAGCTAATGGCGGTTTCAAAAGTGTTGATCAATTGGCTGAAGTGAAAGGTATAGGCGCTAAAACTGTAGAAGCAAATCGCAAAATCATGCATATCTAAAATTAGTCTAACAACCAAAGGATTTTGTTGTTATGAACGTTTTTTGATCGTCAATTCAGAAATTGGATGGAACTGGATAACAAATGGACGTGTTATCTCGTTCTACTTGCACCGCCAAGCATTAAGGTGCTGCGAACTTGCCTGAAGTTTGTTTTAATGGGAGCCTGGATTAATGATCTGGGTTTTTCCATTTCTAGCGAGGCATTCCATGACAGATATTCAAGGCCCACGCATTATTGTGGCGATGGATTATGATAACGCAGACGATTGTTTTTACATGGCTAAACGCCTGTCTCCCCAGTACTGTCGTTTAAAAGTAGGTAAGGAACTTTTTACAGCCTGTGGTCCTCGTGTAGTGGAATATTTAATGCGTTTGGGTTTCGACGTATTCCTCGATTTAAAATTCCATGATATCCCCAATACCGTTGCCAAAGCAGTTAAGGCCGCCGCGAAATTAGGTGTATGGATGGTCAATGTTCATGCATCGGGCGGTCAACGCATGATGATTGCTGCGCGCGATATTCTTGAGCAGCACGCTCATCATCATAGTGGTCATAAACCATTATTAATCGGTGTTACTGTGCTTACAAGTTTGGAGGCTAATGATCTTCATGCGGTTGGCATTGCTGAAGAACCGGAAGAACATGTATTGAGGCTCACCAAATTAGCGCAACATTGCGGCTTGGATGGCGTCGTGTGCTCCGCGCGTGAAGCGAATATTTTACGCAGTCATTTTGGAAAGAATTTATGTTTGGTGACGCCAGGTATACGTTTGGAATCCAGCCCCGTTGATGATCAGAAGCGCACGCTAACTCCTCACGCCGCAATACTTGCAGGTAGTACCTACTTAGTAATTGGTCGTCCTATTACCCAGGCTCATGATCCTGTAGCTACGTGTAAATCCATTATCCAATCTATTGCCTAAGGTTCCTTTCTTGAATACTAATACTGACGAAGTTGCAGTTATAACTATTGATGGTCCAAGCGGTGCGGGTAAAGGCACCTTAAGCCAACTAGTGGCCCGGCATTTGAAATACCATTTATTGGATAGTGGTGCACTTTATCGTTTAGTTGCTTTGTCGGCACACAAATTGAATATTAATTTGCAGAATGAAGATGCAGTTGCTGATGTCGCGAGCAAGATTCAAGTTAAGTTTGATGCTGACGGTGATTGCACTCGTATTCTATTAGCAAAGGAAGATGTTACGCAGGCTATCCGCGACGAAAATGTCAGTATGGGCGCATCTATCGTCGCAGCCTATCCCAAGGTAAGAGCTGCGCTTTTGCAGCGCCAGAGAGATTTCGCACAAGCTCCGGGATTAGTCGCTGATGGTCGCGATATGGGCACGACGGTGTTCCCACACGCAAAAGTTAAAATATTTTTAACGGCAAGTGCTGAGGCCCGCGCAGAACGCCGCCTCAAACAACTTGCTCAAAAAGGCATAGATGTAGATATGGCCGAACTAATTCGTGACATCAAGGCGCGTGATGATCGTGACACGCAAAGAGAGGCGTCACCGCTTAAGCCGGCTGCAGATGCATTAGTGCTCGACAGCACATTAATGACGATTGATCAGGTGCTAAACGCTATTTTGAATAGCGTCCGTTAAATAGCGCACGATAAACTGACATCAAATTGGGTTATAAATAGTTGGAATAACCAGAGAAGCTTTCAGTCTAAATTTTTTTCAAACATATGGATGACTTAAATGAATTTAACATGTTTCAAAGCTTATGATATTCGGGGAAAACTGGGTAGCGAGCTTAATGTAGATATCGTTTATCGTATTGGCCGCGCTTATGCGGTTTTTTTAAAACCGAAATCTGTGGTGGTTGGTGGTGACGTTCGCCTGACAAGTAGCGAGTTAAAAAATGCATTCAGTAATGGACTTCGTGATGAAGGCGTCGATGTCATTGATATCGGAATGTGCGGTACCGAGGAAATTTATTTTGCGACCAGTTATTTAAAAACTGATGGCGGTTGCGTAATAACCGCGAGCCACAATCCCATCGATTACAACGGCTTGAAAATGGTTCGCGCAGGTTCTCAACCTATCAGTGGAGACACTGGCTTAAAT
The DNA here is from genome assembly GCA_004173475.1 of Gammaproteobacteria bacterium. Lineage (GTDB taxonomy): Bacteria > Pseudomonadota > Gammaproteobacteria > Pseudomonadales > Cellvibrionaceae > Cellvibrio. The sequence continues at coordinate 103,908 of SEBU01000003.1, read as the reverse complement.
GAAATTAAACGGTTGGCAGAAGAGAATAAATTTGCTGCGGTGGATCCTGCCGTACGCGGCGCTTATCGTGAGCAAAGCACACTGGATGCTTATGTACAGCATCTTTTAAGTTATGTAGATGTAAGTCAATTGAAGCCGCTCAAACTCGTTGTAAACGCTGGCAACGGTGCAGCTGGTCACGTAATTGATGCCCTTGAAAAACATTTACCCTTTAAATTCATTAAAATTCATCACGAACCCGATGGCACTTTTCCTAACGGAATTCCTAATCCGTTGTTGCATGAAAATCAGCCGGTAACAAGCAAAGCTGTTTTGGAGCACGGCGCTGATATGGGTATTGCATGGGATGGTGATTTTGATCGTTGTTTCTTGTTTGATGAACTGGGTCAATTTACAGAAGGCTATTACATTGTCGGCCTCTTGGCAGAATCATTCCTGATCAAGAATCCTGGCTCCAACATTATTCATGACCCACGTTTAACCTGGAATACGCAAGACATAGTAAAAAATAACAACGGCAACGCGATTCAATCAAAAACTGGCCACGCATTTATTAAAGAGCGCATGCGCTTGGAAGACGCAGTTTACGGTGGCGAAATGAGTGCGCACCATTATTTCCGTGATTTCTTTTATTGTGACAGCGGAATGATACCTTGGCTGCTGGTTGCGGAATTATTGTGTCGTAAGAGTAAACCTCTGTCGTCTATGTTGGAAGATCGTATTGCTAAATTTCCATCGCCCGGCGAAATTAATAGTCATGTTGCCGATGCAAAAGCAGCGATAGAAAAAGTATTTAATATTTACAGCTCTGACGCGCTGGTCATTGATAAAACTGACGGAATCAGTCTCGAGTTTGAACAGTGGCGATTTAATTTGCGTATGTCGAATACTGAGCCCGTTGTACGTTTAAATGTTGAAACGAGAGGCGACAAAAAGCTTGTCGAAGAAAAAACAAAAGAAATATTAGCCTTATTGAAGTAACTCAACATTCACATCCCTAATATATATTTGGTATGTAAATTTTAAAGAATCACGATTAATTTCCAAGGAAACAAAAATGCAAATTAAAAAAGCGGTTATCCCTGTTGCTGGTCTAGGTACACGCATGTTGCCTGCAACTAAAGCCATCCCTAAAGAAATGTTGCCGGTGGTTGATAAGCCGCTGATTCAATATGTTATTGAAGAAGCTGCAGCAGCGGGTATTAAAGAAATTGTCTTGGTTACACACGCAAGTAAAAACGCAATTGAAAACCATTTTGATACAAGCTTTGAACTGGAAGCACAATTGGAATCACGTTTGAAGCGCTCTTTGCTCGAAGAAGTTCGGTCAATTACACCAAAAGGTTTGACTGTTATTTCCGTTCGCCAAGCTGAAGCGAAAGGTCTCGGCCACGCAATTTTAGCGGCTAGATCGGTTGTAGGTGACGAGCCTTTCGCCGTTCTTTTGCCCGATGTATTAATTGATAACGCCGAGGCCAATCTTAGGCAAGATAACTTGGCTGGTATGAGCAGACGTTTTCACGAAACAGGTTTCAGCCAAATTCTTGTAGAAGAGGTGCCGCAAGATCAAGTTCAAAACTATGGGGTTGTTGATTGCTCTGGCGTGCAAATTGCAGCAGGTAAGACAGCACCCATTAAGGGCATGGTTGAAAAACCTTCTGCTGATGAAGCTCCATCAAATATGGCAATTGTTGGTCGTTATGTGCTGTCCAAAAAGGTGTGGGAGCTTTTGGCAACGACTCAACCTGGTGCAGGTGGAGAAATTCAATTAACAGATGCGTTGGACGCACTATTAAGTCTGGAAACTTTAGAGGCCTATCAACTGGTAGGTCGTAGTCACGACTGCGGTACCAAGTTGGGTTACTTGAAAGCGAGCGTGGTTTACGGAGTTCGTCACAAAAGCGTCGGTGCCGATTTTGAAGCTTTTTTAAAATACCATTATGCGAAATAACTGTGTTTAATTTCCGCTAAACGACTTGCGTAATTAGAAAATTGTACGCAAATATTTTTAAATTTCGGAGAGAAGCATGATTATTCCTGTCATTCTTGCCGGTGGTTCCGGCTCGCGCTTGTGGCCTTTGTCACGGCAACATTATCCCAAACAATTGTTGAAATTGTTTGGTGATAAAACAATGTTACAGCAAACCATTTTACGCTTAACAGGTTTGCCCGAATTAGGGGCACCTATTGTCGTGTGCAATGTAGAACATCGTTTTATGGTTGCAGAACAGTTAAGTGAAATTGGTTATGCAAATGCAGCTATTATTCTTGAGCCATTGGCCCGTAATACTGCGCCCGCTCTTGCGTTAGCTGCACTTCATGCAAAAGAAATGGATTCTAACTCTACGTTGCTTGTGCTCTCTGCAGACCACATGATTAATAATGTGGAAGAATTTCAGCGTGTAGTAAAAATTGCCGCGAGCGCTGCAGCTGAAAATAATTTGGTTACTTTTGGCGTTCATCCGACTCATCCTGAAACGGGATATGGATACATAAAAACGAACAAGGGCGCTAAAGATACCGCTGAGGTGTATGCAGTCCAACAATTCGTTGAGAAACCAAATTTAGAAACAGCCCAAAGCTATTTGGACGCTGGCTGTTACTACTGGAACAGTGGAATGTTTGTTTTCAAAACAAACGTTTTTTTGACTGAGCTGCAAGCGCATAGCCCCGATGTTGTTTCTACTGCGAATCAAGCACGTTCATTAGCAGTGAAGGATTTAGATTTTATCCGAGTTGATAAAGAATCTTTTGCGTTGGCTCCGAATATATCAATCGATTATGCGTTGATGGAAAAGAGCAATAATGTGGTTTGCGTTCCATTAAATGCAGGCTGGAGCGATGTAGGTGATTGGAAATCATTTTCAGATGTTTCGCAAAAAGATGAAACAGGAAATAGTTTTATTGGCGACAGCATTGACGTCGGTTCAACGAACACCTTAGTGTTTTCACAACATAAATTAGTGGCGACTTTAGGTGTCAATAATTTAATGATTATTAACACACCGGATGCGGTATTGATTGCTGATAAATCGCAAGCGCAGCAAGTTAAATCAATTATTTCCCGAATTGAAAAGCAGACGCGCACTGAGCATCTTCAGCATCGAGAAGTGTATCGCCCATGGGGATGTTACGACGCTATTGATGATGGCGATCGTTATCAAGTTAATCGCATACGTGTAAAACCTGGAGCAAGTTTATCGTTGCAAGTTCATCACCATCGCGCTGAGCACTGGATCGTTGTGAAAGGTACGGCGCTGGTTCAAAAGGGTGATGAAGTAATGCTTTTGTCAGAAAATGAATCCACTTATATTCCCGTTGGAACAAAACATCGGTTATCCAATCCTGGAAAAATCCCGCTCGAAATTGTTGAGGTGCAATCGGGACCTTATTTGGAAGACGATGACGTAATTCGTTATGAAGACAGCTATGGGCGCTCTTAATTTTTCAGCTTTATCTTTTATTTATTTTGCGTAGGGAGTGATCTATGAAAGTTACCGTATTCGGTACAGGTTATGTCGGCTTGGTAACAGGCACATGTTTGGCTGATGTAGGACACGATGTTTTGTGTGTCGATATTGACCAGAAAAAAGTTGATAACTTGAAAAATGGGATAGTTCCTATTTTTGAACCTGGATTGGACTCCATCGTTAAACAGTCGGTACAAAATGGTCTGCTTAATTTTACAACCGATATGGACGAAGCCGTTGCTCACGGCGAGCTTCAATTTATCGCTGTAGGAACGCCCTCCGGTGAAGATGGCTCCGCTGATTTGCAATATGTTGTGGCTGTTGCCAAAACTATTGGTCAGCGCATGAAGTCTTACAAAGTCGTCGTCAATAAATCCACCGTGCCGATTGGCACGGCTGAAAAAGTTAATGAGGCTCTGGCGTTGGAGCTTGGTGCGCGTGGTGTAAATGTTCCTTACGACGTAGTCTCAAATCCCGAGTTTCTGAAAGAGGGCGCCGCGATAAACGACTTTATGAAACCGGATCGTATTATTGTTGGAACAAACAGTGAAAGAGCTGAAAAATTATTGCGCGAATTATATGCACCTTTCAATCGCAGCCACGACCGCATGATTTTTATGGATGTGAGATCGGCTGAATTAACTAAATACGCCGCTAATGCGATGTTGGCTACCAAGATCAGTTTTATTAATGAAATGGCAAACCTGGCTGAAAAATTAGGCGCTGATATTGAGCAAGTCCGTAATGGTATAGGTGCTGATCCACGTATTGGTTATCAATTTATTTATCCGGGTTGCGGTTATGGTGGTTCGTGTTTCCCTAAGGACGTCAAAGCGCTAATTAATATTGCCAAAAATGTTGATTATCAGGCAAACCTTATGGAGGCAGTGGATAAAGTAAATCAGGTGCAAAAAAGCAAACTGTTTAATTACGTTACCAAGCATTTTGGCGGCAATCTCAAGGGCAAAACCTTCGCGATTTGGGGTTTGGCTTTTAAACCAAATACTGACGACATGCGCGAAGCACCAAGTCGTGTTTTGATTGAAGCTCTATGGGCAGCAGGCGCGAAAGTTCAGGCTTACGACCCTGTAGCGATGGATGAAACCCAGCATATCTATGGTCTGCGTGAAGATTTGAAATTGGTTGGTACAAAAGAAGCAGCGCTTGAAAAAGCTGATGCGCTAATAATTTGTACCGAGTGGAAAACTTTCCGCGCCCCCAATTTTGATTTGATCAAAAATACCTTGGTTAATCCTGTCGTGTTTGACGGTCGTAATCTTTACGAGCCTGAACGTATGCTCGACTACGGTTTTGATTATTACGGTGTCGGACGCGGTAAAAGTGTACAAGTATTTTAAGTTGTAATAACGGCGGCCTTTGAAGGCCGCCATTGCTTTTAGTCGCCTCATTCATTAGATTGTGTTTTCCCCGCTAAACCCTCTCCCAATATTATGCACGACTGCCAGCAGGCTTATAACTTCTTGAAAAATAAGGCCGATTCTGTTAGTCTGCCGCACCTCTTCCAAAGCCAAGCGCTTTTGAAGGGTAGAAGGCTAGCATCCTGCCAGAGGAAGCCCTCGCTCCCATTAATTCGACCCGCTTACTGGCTCGCGGGATGGCATAGCTTGCCTATGTCTCTTTTAAAGGTATTACCATGAGTATGTCCGAAAGTTTTGCTGATTTATTTGAAGAGAGTTTAAAGACCGTTGATATGGTGCCGGGCACTATTATCACTGGCGTAGTTATTGATATCGATAAAGACTGGGTGACTGTTCACGCCGGCCTGAAATCAGAGGGTGTAATCCCTGCAGAACAATTCCGTAACGAATTGGGTGAGTTGACTCTCCAAATCGGCGACGAAGTACAAGTAGCGCTGGAAAGCGTGGAAGACGGTTTCGGTGAAACCAAGCTGTCTCGTGAAAAAGCCAAGCGTTCTGAAGCTTGGAAAGTTCTTGAAGCTGCTCATTTGGCAGAAGAAGTTATCAAAGGTGTTATTAACGGAAAAGTTAAAGGCGGTTTCACCGTTGACGTTGCTAGCATTCGTGCCTTCCTTCCTGGTTCATTGGTAGATGTTCGCCCAGTTCGCGACACTGCTCACCTTGAAGGCAAAGAGCTTGAATTCAAAGTTATCAAGTTAGACCAAAAACGTAACAACGTGGTTGTTTCTCGCCGTGCTGTATTGGAACAAACAAACTCTGCTGAACGCGATGAATTGTTGGCCACCTTGCAAGAAGGTCAAGCTGTTAAAGGTATCGTTAAAAATCTTACTGATTACGGCGCATTCGTTGATTTGGGCGGTGTAGATGGCTTGCTCCACATTACCGATATGGCTTGGAAGCGTATTAAGCACCCAGGTGAAATCGTAGAAGTTGGTCAAGAAATCGATGTTAAAGTATTGAAGTTTGATCGTGAACGTAATCGTGTATCACTGGGCTTGAAACAACTTGGTGAAGATCCATGGATACAAATCACCAAACGTTATCCAGAAGGTGCTCGTGTTAAAGCGAAAGTCACCAACCTCACTGACTACGGCTGTTTTGCTGAGTTGGAAGAGGGCGTAGAAGGCTTGATCCACGTTTCTGAAATGGATTGGACCAACAAAAATATTCACCCTTCAAAAGTTGTTCAATTGGGCGACGAAATTGAGGTTATGGTATTGGATATCGACGAAGAGCGTCGTCGTATCTCTCTCGGCCTGAAACAATGCCAAGAGAATCCATGGGATGCATTTGCTCGTACTTGCGCTAAAGGCGACAAAATCAGCGGCAAAATCAAATCAATCACTGACTTTGGTATCTTCATTGGTCTGGATGGTGGTATTGATGGTTTGGTTCACTTATCTGACATTTCCTGGCACGAAGCTGGGGAAGAAGCCGTTCGTAAATACAAGAAAGGCGATGAGCTGGAAACTGTTGTATTGGCAATCGACCCAGAGCGTGAGCGTATTTCTTTAGGTATCAAGCAACTTGAAGCTGATCCATTCTCAGAATACGTTTCTGTGAATGACAAAGGCGCTGTTGTTAAAGGTATCGTTAAAGAAGTAGAAGCTAAGGCCGCTACCATCACCTTGGCTCCAGATGTAGAGGCTGTATTGAAAGCCTCTGAATTGAGCCGTGAGAAAGTTGAAGATGCACGCAATTTGTTAAAAGTAGGTGATGAAGTTGAGGCCAAGATCATTGCAGTAGACCGCAAAAATCGTGGCATCAGCTTGTCTGTGAAATCAAAAGATGTTGAAGAAGAAAAGTCAGCATTGAAAGAGCACAGTACCAAGCAAACTGAACAAGCAGCTCCAGCAACAACTCTGGGCGACTTGATCAAAGCGCAAATGCAAAATAAAGAATAATTTTGCAAACAACGGCTAGAATTTATCTAGCCGTTGTTTTTTTTAGCTTTTAAATCCGTATAAATTTAATCAAGTTTATAGTGCTTTAAATGCTACATATTTCGGGTTCTACTGTTTTCTACGGATGTAAAAAAGGACTGCAGAAAATTTTGCTTGCCACTAACTAGAAAGAGTATGGGTCATGACAAAATCTGAACTTATTGAATATATTTCTGAAAAGCAAAATCAATTACCCGTAAAAGACGTGGAGCTCGCAGTTAAGCTACTGCTTGACTACATGTCAGACATTTTAGCTGCAGGTGAACGCATTGAAATTCGTGGGTTTGGAAGCTTTTCGCTTCATTACCGCGCGCCTCGTACAGGTCGCAATCCAAAAACTGGTGAATCGGTTGTTCTAGAAGGAAAGTATGTCCCACATTTTAAACCTGGCAAAGAAATGCGTGACCGTGTGAACGAAAGCATTCAATCCACCTAAAACATTATTTATTCCCCTCTATTAATTGCTGCAGTTGTTTATCCCTTGCTCTAAGGAAGCATATGAAAATTTTAGTTACTGGCGGTGCAGGCTTTATTGGCTCTGCGGTGGTGCGCCATATTATTGAAAACACGCAAGATTCTGTCATAAATTTAGACAGGCTCACATACGCTGGAAATCTAGAGTCGCTTAAATCAATATCTTCAAGTAATCGATACAATTTTGAAAAAGTGGATATTTGCAATGCCATTGAAGTAGCACGTGTATTTAATCAACATCGGCCGGATGTAGTAATGCACCTGGCAGCAGAGAGTCATGTGGATCGTTCAATTGACGGTCCAGCCTCTTTTATTGAAACCAATATTGTTGGGACTTATGTTCTCCTGGAAGCAGCGAGAGAATATTGGAAATCACTTGATATAGTTAGTCGCGACAAATTTCGTTTCCATCATATATCCACAGATGAAGTATATGGAGATCTCGAAAATCCGGAAGATTTATTTACCGAGACTACTCCCTACGCACCTAGCTCGCCTTACTCGGCAAGCAAAGCCAGTTCAGATCACCTAGTAAGGGCTTGGCTTCGTACCTACGGTTTGCCAACTGTGGTTACTAATTGCTCCAATAATTACGGTCCATTTCATTTCCCAGAAAAATTAATTCCTTTGGTGATTTTAAATGCTTTGGAAGGTAAACCTTTACCTATTTACGGTAGGGGAAATCAAATCAGGGATTGGTTATATGTCGAAGATCATGCGCGCGCGCTCTACAAAGTTGTAACGGAGGGTGCCATTGGAGAGACCTATAATATTGGTGGGCACAACGAAAAGCAAAATATTGACGTCGTTAATAAAATTTGCGAATTGCTGGATGAGTTAAGGCCCCTATCTTCAACGGATTTTAAAATCGCTAGCCACAAAGAATTAATTACCTTTGTTAAAGATCGTCCTGGTCATGATTTACGGTACGCGATAGACGCGTCAAAAATTCAACGTGAATTAGATTGGACTCCAAAAGAAAGTTTTGAATCTGGTATTCGTAAAACAGTAATGTGGTATTTAGAAAATTTGAATTGGGCTCATCGAGTACAAGATGGTAGTTATCAAAGAGAAAGATTAGGCTCGGAAAATAATTAGGATTGTATATGAAGGGTATTGTTCTTGCTGGTGGTAGTGGTACGCGTTTACACCCAATAACGAAAGGTGTCTCAAAGCAGCTTCTGCCTATCTATGATAAGCCGATGATTTACTATCCCTTGTCGGTTTTAATGCTGGCCGGTATTCAGGATATTTTAGTTATCACCACACCGGAAGATGTTGAAAGTTTTGCGCGTTTACTCGGCGACGGTTCACAGTTCGGTATCAATATTAGTTATGCCGTTCAGCCTTCACCGGATGGTCTGGCCCAAGCGTTCATCATTGGTGAGTCGTTTATAGGGAGCGATTCGATATGCCTGGTTTTAGGTGACAATATTTTTCATGGCCACGGTTTAACGCAAAAATTACAAAACGCAGCCAATCGAAAAGTGGGCGCAACCGTATTCGGTTATCATGTCACCGATCCGGAACGTTTTGGTGTTGTGGAATTTGATGCGGACATGCGTGCGGTTTCGATTGAAGAAAAGCCAAAACAACCGAAATCAAATTATGCGGTTACTGGATTATATTTTTACGACAAAGATGTTATAGAGATTGCAAAAAATATAAAACCATCTCCACGTGGTGAACTTGAAATTACTTGCATAAATAATGCTTATTTAGAACGTGATAAATTGAATGTCGAGCTCCTAGGGCGTGGCCATGCGTGGCTTGATACCGGAACCCACGATAGCTTGCTTGAGGCCGGACATTTTGTGCAGACGATAGAACATCGTCAAGGCCTAAAGGTTGCTTGCTTAGAGGAAATCGCATTCAATAACGATTGGCTTTCACGTGATCAATTAATCAATCAAGGTAAGATGTTAGCTAAGACTGCTTATGGAATCTATCTGTTAAAATTGGCGGAACAATCCAGGTTATGAAGGTTTTAGTTACAGGTTCCAACGGCCAGCTTGGATTTTGCTTATTAAAAAAATTACAACAGAAAAATATTCATTTTTTGGCAACCTCTCGTAGAGAGCTCGACATCAGTGACCTAATAAATGTAAATCGAGTTATAAATGAATATGTACCAGACGTTATAATAAATGCTGCTGCCTATACTTCTGTCGATAAAGCGGAAACTGATATCGAGCTTGCATACAGCGTTAACGTAGATGGTGCGAAAAATTTGGCTGAGGTAGGCAGTGCGATTGGAGCAGTGATATTTCATATTTCAACTGATTATGTTTTTAATGGTGATAGCAAAATCGCATACAATGAATATTCTGCTCCAGCTCCTATAAATGTTTATGGAAAAACTAAATTGTTAGGTGAGCAGGTCGTTTCGAAGGGGAACAAAAAACATATTATTTTGCGCACATCTTGGGTCTTTGGGGAACATGGTGATAATTTTCCAAAGGCGATACTGCGTGTTAGCAGAACACAAGATAAGCTCATGGTAGTTTCCGACCAAATTGGAGGTCCAACCTACGTCGGAGACCTTGCGGATGTAATTTTAAACTTACTATTGCTACATCGTGCCAATGCCCTGCATCAGTGGGGTACCTATCATTATTGCGGTTATCCGTACGTTAGTCGATATGAGTTTGCTCTGGAAATATTGCAAAGTGCAGCTTCGCAAGGAGTTTCCGATATTCCGGCCGTCTTTCCGGTTTCGTCATTTGATTACGTTACGGTCGCCCAGCGCCCGCAAAACTCATCTTTGGACTGCGGGAAGATCTATTCTACTTGGAGAGTTAATCCGTCGAATTGGCGCTCAGCCTTGAATGATATTAAGGGGTATTTGGAGTATTCTGAATGAATGTCATACCGCTAGAAATTGAAGGGATAAAAATTTTAGAACCGAATATATTCGAAGATCAGAGGGGATGTTTTCTTGAGTCGTTTAATCAGCGTAACTTTAGTGAACTAATTCAATTTGCTGGCATGCTTGTTCAGGATAATTTGAGCGTGAGTAGTCATGGGGTTGTTAGGGGTTTGCATTATCAAAAAAATCCTATGGCTCAGGGCAAGTTAATCCATGTTATAAGCGGTGAGATTTTTGACGTTGTTGTAGATTTAAGACGAAACTCATCATCTTTCGGTAAGCATGTGTCCGTTGTTCTATCGGATGCGAATCGTCGACAGCTTTGGGTTCCCCCTGGATTTGCACACGGATTTATGGTTCTGTCATCTATTGCTCACGTAGCATATAAGGTTTCTGAATATTATTCTCCCGCCCACGAACGGTGTATCCTATGGAACGACGAAGATCTGAAAATAAACTGGCCCGGAAAAGTTGAACCAATACTGTCAGATAAAGATAAAAACGGTCAATATTTTCGCTTCGCCGAATGTTTTTTATAAATAAAGAGGCTTATATGTACCCGATGTCCATAATAAAATTTGTCGGTTCTGTTGCGTCAAATTGGGATTTATTAATTACGTTAGCGAAAAGGGATGTTTTAGGCAGATATCGAGGGTCTGTTTTAGGTGTATTTTGGTCATTTATAAATCCGTTAACAATGTTATTACTTTATACGTTCATGTTCTCCGTTATATTTAAAGCACGATGGGGAGTACAAGCTGAGACGGTGACTACGAAAAGTGAATTTGCAATTATTATATTTGCGGGTCTGTTAGTGTTTAATTTTTTTTCTGAGGTGATAAGCAAATCCCCTACGCTGATTATCGCTAATAGCAATTATGTTAAAAAAGTTATATTCCCTCTAGAGATATTATCATTGGCAGCAGTTCTTTCTGCTTTGTTTCATTTATTAATAAGCTTTATCGTCTGGTTAATCTTTTATTCGGTCATTTTGGGAGCTCCGCCAATTACGGTCTTACTTTTTCCTATTGCAATGCTGCCTGCAGTTTTTTTCTCGCTAGGGTTGTCGTGGATACTTGCCTCAACCGGCGTTTATATTAGGGATATCGGACAAATTATTGGAACAATATTGACAGCAATGATGTTTTTATCACCTGTGTTTTACCCTTTGTCTGCGATACCAAATGAGTTTCAATATTTATTCAAAATTAATCCCATGACTGACATTATGGAAATTGTAAGGGGGGTGCTTTATTGGGGGTTTTTTGACGAGAGCACATTTTTCGTAGCTTTGATTGTCACGTTAATTTTTTGTTGGTTAGGGTACACCTGGTTTCAGGCCACACGTCGGGGATTCGCGGATGTCATCTGAAGTTGTAATAAAAGTTAGCAATGTAAGTAAATGTTATCAAGTTTACTCTTCACCTACGGATAGATTAAAACAGTTTTTTTTGCCAATACAAAATTGCTTTTACAAAAATAAAAAGCAAGACTATTTTAAAGAATTTTGGGCGGTCGAAGACATCTCGTTCGAAGTGAAGCGTGGTGAGAGTGTAGGTATATTAGGACGAAATGGCTCGGGTAAATCTACTTTACTTCAACTAATTTGCGGTACGCTCGCACCTACTACTGGAGAAATCGTAACTAATGGTCGAATAGCTGCACTTTTAGAACTGGGTTCGGGGTTTAACCCGGAGTTCTCAGGTAGAGAAAACGTGTATTTAAACGGTTCAATTTTAGGCCTATCAAAAAGTCAAATTGATGATAAGTTTGACGCAATTGCGGCTTTTGCAGATATTGGGGACTTTTTGGATCAGCCAGTAAAAACATATTCGAGCGGCATGTTGGTTAGATTAGCATTCGCTGTACAAGTACAAATTGAGCCTGATATTTTAGTCATAGATGAGGCGTTAGCTGTTGGAGACGCTTTGTTTCAAAAAAGATGCTTTCAGCAAATTGAAAAGCTTATTAGTAACGGGACGACTTTACTATTTGTTTCTCATGATCAGGAAAGTGTTCGGACTCTTACAAGTAAAGCCTTGCTGCTAAAAAATGGGAAGCAACAGTCATGGGGGGCTGCACCTGAGGTTGTGCTTGAATACCGCAAGCAGCTCCACGACGAGGAAACAAAGTACCTTAGTAAGGTGACAGAACAATTAAATAAAAGGTCCGAAAATATTACTCAGATGCCAGCATCCAGTCGAAGTGAAAAGCTCTCTTTCGGTGAGGGGGACGTACTAATTAGCGATGTGGTTGTGTTGAACGAATTAGATCAAGAATGTAACGTATTTTATCCAAAAGATATTTTAAAAATAAAAATATCGTGTTTGGTTAAAAAGAAAATCGATAAATTAAATGTTGGAGTAAGAATAAGGAATAAGGAAGGAATAAAAATGTACTCGTGGGGGACACTTAATCAAGATATGTCTAGAATAGCTAATGGCGAGCAAAGTTCGTTATTTTGGGAAAGAAAGTTTGAGGCTGCGGAACACTTTGATGTCACTTTAACTTGTAGTACGCCGCTAGGGATGAATTTATATGAAGTGCAAGCCTGTGTTAGTCAAGAAGATACACCAGACTATATTAATCAAAAGATACTTCACTGGGTTGATGAAGCTCATTTTTTTCAAGTTTCAATGAAAAGGGAGCAATATTTATTTGGTGGTGTATCTGATTTAAAAATGATTGCTGAGTGGTAATTTAATGACCGAAAATGTCCATGCAAATAATTTTAATGGAAATTGGGATCAGGCGAATACTCAAAGTCTTGAAAATGCTAAAAGTTTAGCCGAAAAAATTGTAACAAATTGTGGTTTTTTTAAGACTTTAGATGTTGGTTCGGGTAATGGGTTGCTTGTTGAACAGTTGTTAATTTACGGTGTTGACGCTTATGGGGTTGACATTTCATGTGAGGCGGTTGAGGTCGCTAAAAGTAATTTGCAAGATTGTCGGATTAAGGTGGGTTCGGTCCTCGACCTGCCGTACCCAGACAATCATTTTTATACATTGGTATCCAAAAACTGTTTGGAGTATCTGTCTAAGCAAGACGTGCCGTTGGCGTTGCGTGAAATTTTTAGGGTTGCTGAAAAATATGTGTTTTTTCAAATTTCTGTTAATTTGAGAAAAGGCGGGGAACTGCAACAAATAAATGAACATAGATCTTGGTGGGAAAACTTATGCTACGAAGCTGGATTTAGAAAGCATGCAGGCTATTATCAGTTAAACCAATATGAACAAATAGACAAGGAGCTGGATGATATATACATACTGCTTGAAAAAATTCCAGATGCTGCAATTTTATCTTACCCATTGTCTTCATTAAAAGAAGAGAAAGATCTTCACATGGATATGTTGCGCGAAACAGGTAGTCGATCTGACGCGCATATATTTCGTTACAGTTTAGCTGCCGATTACATTCGAACCGGTGATAAAGTTTTAGATGCGGCCTGTGGTTTTGGCTATGGTGCCTATGTATTGAGTTGTTTATCGAATGGATCCTTTTTTAAGGGGATTGACGGTAGTGACTTAGCCGTGAGTTACGCGAAAGCACATTACATTTCCGCAAACACGGAGTTTGAGCTTGGATTTTTACCTGATTGTTTGGTATTAATTCCGGATAATAGTTTCGATGTAATTGTTTCTTTCGAGACGCTTGAGCATGTATTGCATCCAGAGGCTTTACTTAGTGAGTTTCAAAGAATATTAACCCCTGGCGGTAGGATCATTGCAAGCGTTCCAAATGATTGGAGTGACGAATCAGGTCAGGATCCAAATCCATACCACTTTCACGTTTATACGTTTGATAAATTTGCTACTCAGCTTCGCGTAAACTTTGACATCGAGGAAATTTTTGGTCAAACCGCTGATAGAGTAAAGGTCGCTGACAAAAACGGACTCTGGGAGAAAAGACCGCGGTCATTACAAAAAATATCCCTGAATGTTAACGCACAAGATTTTGAGTCTGAGTGGCTTCTATGTGTTGCGACGAAAAATCCTGTTGTGGCAGGTGTAGTATACGAGGAGAAAATATTCTCTCAAAAGGAAATTGCATCTGCTGAAAACTCCCTAAATTTTTCTAAAGACTACAACAATCCATGGTTAATAAAATCATTAATATCGATCGGTCATCGTGCAAATAACATCGACCTTAGATATGAATGGATAGAACGGCTGTTAAATACTACAGAAAAGAATTCTGCTGATTTTGGCGCTGCTCTGTGTGGCTACATATATTGGTCGCTAGAACAAAAGCAAGATATCCCTGAGCATTTAGATTCCGATGTTCATCATTATGTTGATGGCAGCTCTGACAATCCAACCGTTCTTAGATGGCGAGCTTCGATTGGGTTTGCTTATGCATGCCTTAAACTAAGATCTGGTGATAGGGATGCTGCCAAAACATTTTTTCAAAAAGTGCTGGAACTCAATCCTCATTTATTTAGCGTCACTTTGCTGACAAAAACGGTCGATTCTGCTTTGATTCTTGGATTAATGTATTTAAGTGATGGATTTAAAGAGCGAGCAATTGATGTTTGGGATAAGGTTATATATTACGTAAATACCTCGTTAGCTGCTTCTTTTCACGTAGCCAAACTTGATAGGCCGGTATTTTTTAATCGAGAGCTGTCAAAAGTATTGTTAATTTTATCTCGAATCATTTCTCATAGAAGAGATATAGCTATTTATGATAAAAAGCCAGTCCGTTTTTATAGGAATGCTTACGAGGACTATCTTGGCGAACTTGAAAAAACAAATAAATATGCAGCTGAGATGTCACTGGCACGTGAACAACAAATCGCGAATGACCTGTATAGACAAGAATATATTGGATCGCTGGAAAAATCACTTAAAGAGTTAACTGAGCAGAATGCAGAGCTGAGGAAATATTCTATTGATCTTGAGGATTTAAAATCTGTAACTTTTCACGAGTTGGAGCGACACAAAGAATTAGCCGCGCTTCAAGATCATCAAAATATTGAGCTTCGGCAGTATATATTAGCTCTTGAACAAAAAAGTGAAAACTATAAAGCTTTGGAGCTTGAGTTAAGAGATGCTTTAGCAAAAACCAAAACGCAGCTTGATGAGCTTCGTAACTACACTATTTCCGCAGACGAAAAAATTACCGAATATCAGAGGCGAGAAGCTGGTTTATATGAAGCTTTGGAAAAAACTAAGCTTCAGCTTGATGAGCTTCGCAATTACTCTGCTTCTGCGGATGAGAAACTTGCTCTATATCAGCAAAATGAAATAGTTCTGCATGATGCATTGGAGAAAACAAAATTACAGGTTAACGAGCTGGGTAGTAAAGAGGTAGAGCTTAACGAGACAATTCAGAAAAAACTACACGAAACACAAATGCTTGAAAAACATTTGGTCTCTTTGGGGGAAAAATTAAAAGTCACTGAGGCGGCTCATCATGAGGTGATTATTAAGTGTAATAAAACTGAGCTAAATGTAACTATTCTTGAAGAACAGATACAGGTACTGAAAGGAGAGGTTTTGCTATTTGGAAATAACAAACAAAGTTATGAAAATAAACTTGCTCTTTCAAACAGTGCTTTGGAGAAACAATCCTTACTTCTTGAACAAGTAACTGAGGCATTGCAACAAAAAACGATCGAATGCGATCAAATTAAACAAAAATTAAAATCTAAGTTGTATTTACTAAAATTGATTGTTGGTCAAACAAATGAATAAATTAAATATTTGGATAGCAACATCGGAATTTCCTCCAATTTTCGGAGGAGGAATAAGTACATATTGCTGGGAGGCCGGTGTAGCTTGGTCGTCCTCTGGTCATAACGTGAAGATATTTACGCGAAGCGCTAGTCCGTATGAAGAACTAAATATTGAAAATCCAAGATCTGGACTTGCTGTCGTAAGATTTCCTGTGAAATCTGAGGGCAAAGTCAACGCTTCACTAGGATATTGGCATTTGTTATCTTATTGTTTGGCGGAGAATATAATCAAGCAGATTAGAGATGGTGAAATTCGCCCCGATATTATTGAGGTACAAGATTACGGAGCGCTTGCATATTATTTGCTTAAGTCAAAATTAAATGGCTTATCAGAGCTGGCTGATACTAAGGTGATTATATATTGTCACACTCCAGTATTTGAGCTTTCACATGTCAATCAGGAAGCATCGTATTTATTCCCAAATTATTGGATTGGCCAATGTGAAAAGTTCTGTTTGCGTGCTGCTGATGCGGTCATTAGCCCGTCTGAGTTCTTAAAAACTCGACTACAGAGTTATACGCAAAAACCTATTGATGTAATTCCTTACCCATATTTTGGTGAAACGGAAGACCGTGTCGCTGAGTTGGCCTCAGTTAATACGGAATATGACTTAGTGTATGTAGGGAGGCTTGAATATCGTAAAGGGGTTCTGCATCTGTTGAAATCCATGAAAAAACTATGGGATGCTGGAAGAGGGGTGAGGCTTAGAATGGTTGGTGGCGACACCTATTGGGCTCCGAAACAGACCAGTATTAAAGCGTTAATCGAAAAGGGATATAGCAGCTATATTTCCAAAGGGTGGCTAACGCTTGATTCTGCCGTTCCACCGGATCAACTTGTTCAAATCTTCAAGTCTGCAAAGTGCGTTGTGATTCCGTCAATATATGAAAACTTTCCATATGTTTGCATGCAGGCGATGGATCTGGCTTGTCCTGTTCTTGGCTCTGAATCAGGGGGCCATTCCGAGCTTATCGGAAGTGAAGGCTTGTATGGAGAGGTATTTTCTTGGAGTGTTAATGATAATTTCGATTTAAAATTGTCGAAAATATTGTCTCTTAAAGACGATGAGCGCCAAGCATTAGGCAAGCGGGGACGTTTTAGGTTGAGAGAGCTATGTTCATATGAAACATTTATTACATGTCGTAGGCAACATTACAACAACATACCTAATGTCGAAATTCATGAGTATCCATTTGATCATCAACTAAAAGTGCTCAGCAATGGATCGCATGCCGATACCTACGGCATATCGGGTGTTGAGGGATTACTGTCTGTTGTCATACCTTTTTATAATCTGGGCCTATTCTTGGAGGAGGCATTAACTAGTGTGTCAATGAGTGATTACAGTCCGATAGAAATTATAGTTATCAATGACGGCTCTACCGATCAGCAGTCTATTGACGTCCTTGAAAAATTGAAGCAACAGAACAGGACGAATATTCGAATAATTGATATCCCAAATGCAGGGCTGGCTAATGCTCGTAATATTGGCGCTCAAAATGCGTTTGGAGAGTTCGTAGCGTTTCTTGACGCTGATGACACTGTCAAACCCATGTATTATTCCAAATGTGTTGATTTACTAAAACGGTATAAAAATGTTTCATTTGTATACTCATGGGTTCAGTATTTTGGTGAGTCAAACGATCTTTGGGTTAATTTCGACACTGAATTTCCGTATTTTTTGGCTGGTAATATGCTTGCAGCTTTTCAGGTGGTCAGACGATCTGATTTTTTAACATATGGTATCAATGATTCTGAAATGATGTTTGGAATGGAGGATTATGAGGCTTGGATGAGAATGGCTTCATATGGAAAATTAGGTGTTTCGATTCACGAGCCATTAGTAAATTACAGAGTACGACATAATTCTATGGCTCGTGAATTCCGAAGAAGTACCATTTTATATATGTATGAACAAATCGCTCAAAAGAATCCCGAAATCTATAGTCGTTACGGAAAGGAAATTTTCCTGCTTCTGAACGCTAACGGACCTGGATATTTATGGAATAATCCCACTCTAAATTATCCTTCATTGGGATTTCTTGAAAATGCTCCTTCCCCAATGATTGGTTCTCGATCCGATGAGAGCTTATCAATGGGCGAACAAATAAGATTGAAAAACTTACTTACTGTTCCGATATTTTTATGGGTGTCTAAAATTATTTTAAGATGGAATTTAGATCTATTATTGAGAAGAAAGGTATGACCAGTCGAAATTTAGTTCTTGGAGCTAATGGTTTTTTAGGCCAGCACTTAGTTGAAGCTTTTATTAAGCGAGGTGAGAAAGCCAAGGCTTATGTTAGTCTAAAGTCCTCCAGAGCCAAACCTTCGTTTGAGGGAGTCGAGTGGATTTATGGAGATTTTGTATCTGAGCAACGATGGCTTCAAATACTTGATGGGGTAGAAATATGTTACCACCTTATTTCAACTACCTCGCCGAAGCGCTCGAATGAGGATCCGATTTTTGATGTTGATAGTAATATTATAGGGACGCTTCGTTTACTCGAAGCGGCGAAGCAAACGTGCACTAAAATTATATTTGCTTCCTCAGGTGGAACTATTTATGGAAACTCTAAAGGATTGCTTACTGAAACAGATCAAACACACCCATTAAACTCTTACGGAATAACAAAACTTTCCATTGAAAAGTATTTATCTTTGTATAAAACTTTATATGATCTGAAATCAATATCTTTAAGAATTTCGAATCCCTACGGCATGTATCAATCCAGTCAGGCTGGGCAAGGCGCTGCGACTATTTTTTTAAATAAGGTTTTACGTGGAGAACCTATTGATATTTGGGGTGATGGAACCGTAGTTCGAGATTATATATATGTGAGTGACGTAATTGAGGCTATGCTCGCTTCCTCCATTTATGATGGAGATACGCAAATATTTAATATAGGGTCGGGGGTGGGTGTTTCGTTGCTCGATTTAATATCAGAAATAGAGTATACAACTCAGAAATCAGCAAAAATTAATTACTTTCCTGCAAGAAAATTTGATGTTTTGAAAAACGTATTAAATATTGACCTTGCATGTTCTAAGCTGAGATGGAAACCTAGCGTTTCTCTTAAGGAAGGATTACAGATCACTGAGTGTTGGCTGAAGCAACACAATAAATATTGAGTTTGCGATGACTTGTATTGCGGTAATTGTAACATTTAACCCTAAACCAGGCCAGCTGAGTAGCTTAATTCGTGCGATCGAAACAAGTGTTAGTAAAATACTTATAGTTGATAACGGTAGTAAAATTTTCAAACCAACCTCTAGTTTCTCAAACAAATTGGACTTTATAACGAATGAGCTGAATATGGGCGTTGGTTATGCATACAATCAAGGGATTGAATATGCCCTTAAGTGCAACGCGCAATTTTTGATCCTCTTCGATCAAGATAGTGAGCCAATGGATGGGTTGATTGACGAGTTATCTTGTACATATCTAGAACAAATTGCTAAAGGCAATAAGATTGCTGCAATCGGTCCTTCATACTACGAGAGTAATTTAGGGTGCGTATCGTCATTTTTAAAAAAGGGGCTGTTTAGGATGGTGTCTGTTGACACCATTGATGCGTTTACAGAAGTTGATCATTTGATTTCTTCTGGCACCATGATTCATTTAACATCACTTCAAGAGGTTGGATTTTTTGAAGATTCGTTGTTTGTTGATTATGTAGACACTGAATGGTGTATACGTGCAAATGTTGCGGGTTTTAAATTGCTTGGGTGTAAGAATGCATTTATGAATCATACGATCGGGTTGGAGGGAGTAACATTTTTTAATCAGAAAATAAATATGTGTGAGCCAATTCGCGTCTATTACAAGGCGAGAAATGCTACATGGCTGATTCGATCAAAACATGTTTCCTTTAACTGGAAAATTATTTTAGTTAATTTAATAATAAAACTGTTTATTATGAACGTCGTTCTTGCTTCTAGAAAGCTTGATCGAGTTAATTTTTTTATTAAAGGGGTGTACCACGGGCTTCTGAATCAAATGGGAAGATATAAGTAATCCTTTTAAATTGAAAAAAGAGTTACCAGTTTTGGCCAGGAATCAAACCTGAAACAAAATTAACGCTCAACCTCATACTAACAATTCCTCCATAAACTCAAAGCCAGCCTGCTAAACTTGATCGAAGAGCTGAGTGACCTATCAAAGCCTGGATTTAATACGGTTGCACGTTGACAGAAACATTGAACGATGAAAATAAGTTTAGGCTAAAAAAAATTGTTCATATTAACTGGCACCTGTCAAAAAACGATAATTTTCGGATCGGGTCTAAACTGGGAGCCTCTACCGGTATATCTTTCGAAAAGCTAAAATTATAGTCATTAAAGTTATTATCGACGATTCGCGTTATTGGGAAAATAATAGATTTCTCCTACCTCTCACCCAGAAAAATAACTTTACTTAACTAGATTGCGATCAGTCAAACATGGTTACGAAGATCTTGCTGAACATAGGCCCACGACTTTCCCAGCTGATTATCGAATCACCATCAGGGCCCAACGCGAGAAGGGGATTATATGCATCACCGTCCACGTTGCTATGCAGCCTAGCGTCTTCCCAGCCGGAACCGGTCAGATATCTTCTTGAATAAACGTTAGTTTTAGCGTCATCCTTTTGAAGCCACACTACAACAACATTGCCATCTTTGTCGGCGGCAATTTGAAGGGATTCTGAGTTAGCATAGTTTGCATTCATCGCTACGCCCTCAGGGCCCTCCCAACTACCGGAGAGAGACAAGTAACGATTCATGTACATGCGGTAGGTACCTTCCTCTGAATAATGAAGCCAAGTAACCGACACATTCCCCCCGGAGTCAATCGCGATCGCAGAGCCATAAGCTGCACCAGTCCCCTCCGTGATGTCCTTCTTGGGACCTGCCTCGAGAGAGGCTGATACGCGTTGAGCGAAAATTCGACGATCGCCGTGCCATTGCTCTGGTACTCTCCATATAAAAGTGGCGTCCCCTCTCTCATCGACGACTACTGTCGGGGATAGGTATCCTTTGTTATTCTCAATTGGACTTCCAGGCAGGCCCCATCTCCAGAGATCCCCCGTTGTGTGCTGGTGAAGTTCGATATGATAGGTATGGCCCGTGCCATAATCACCGTAGGATCGAACGAACGATAAAAATGCGTCCCCTCGATTGTTCATGAATACATTTGGGGTTTCGTATCCATTCGGGACGTCCTCGGACTCATCCATGTGTGAAACGACTTGAGCTGGCTTCCAACCTTCGCCAACCAGGTAGGTACTTGAAAAAATAGAATCACTACTAATGTAATAATCACGAGCTGGAGAGTAAACAGCTCCAGAGTTATTATAAGCCACAATAGCTTTCCCAGCTCGGTTCGAACTAAGCGAAATAGTTTCGTTGCTCCACACAACACAACGATCTGTCGTAGAGGGACCTATCTCACGTGGTGCATCCCAACCGACGCCAATAGTATAGGCACTTGCTATGGCCCCTTGCTTGCAACCGCCTAAGCGCCATACTGCGACAGCGTGACGATTATCAACATAGGCGACTTTAACTTCTTTCATCTCGTAAGACACACTGGGAAGCACTCCAGGAGTGGCCCAGCCTACTCCCCGCGAATAGGTGCTGTAACCAATACTGGCGTACACTACGGTATTTTGTTGCCACACTAAAATAGCGTTTCCGTTACCATCTATTGTTGCGTGGGGCTTGCTTGCGTTATTAGTACTATCGACTTGGAACGCGCTTCCCCATTCCCTCTGGATGGTTGTGTTGAAGCTTAATAATTTTCCATCGGTCAACGCTTCTCCAGATTGTCCTTGCAGACCCACAACCTTAACCGAGTATTGGGTTCCACGAGCCAATCGTTGCAACGGGGACAGGGTTAATTTATTAGCTATCGCTTCAATCGCTACTGGAACGTTATTGCCTGCCTCGTCTTGCAACATCACTTTCTCAGGCGTAATTGAAGAGTGTTTTAGCTCTTTGTTGAAAAAAAGATCCAACGGAGTATTTCGGTCGACATCAGCACTTTGAGAAACCGGTGAGCTACTTATCAAATAGAGTTTTTCCTGGGCGGGCAAAGAAGAAGAGGAAGAGATGGATTCATCGGGACGCCCAGACATTGAGTTTCCACCGCCACCGCAACTACTGATAAATGAGCACAACAGAAAAGCGAATAGCCAAGTCTGTCTATTAAATGAGTAAATTTGGCGAGTCATTAAGTAATCCCTAGCTTATATAAGATAAATATCGATTTTCCATCTCCAAGAGACTGTCCGGCTTTGGGCATGTACCTAATCGGACTGCAATTCAATCAAACATGGTTACGACTATCTTGCTGATAGTAGGTTCGCGACTCTCCCAGCTGAGTATCGCATCACCATCTGAGCCGAACGCCAGATGCGGATCGTTTGCATCACCATTCACGTTGCTATGCAGCCTTGCATCTTCCCATCCGGAAGAGGGGACATATCGTCTCGAGTAAAGATTGATCTTGGATCCATCTTGCTGTAGCCACACTATCACAATGTGTCCATCCTTATCGGCGGCGATCTGCGGAGGCGCTGAACTCATGTATTTGATATCCATCGCGACGTCCTCGATTCCCTGCCAACTATCATTGAGGAATGAGTAGCGATTTACGTAGATATGAGTCTTACCCTCCACATTGTGGCTCCACGCGACAGCCACGTTTCCTGAGGGGTCAATCGCAATTGCGGGGGCAGAAGCATCACCAATGCTATTTGTGATGTCTATATCAGCCCCTACTTCGAGAGAAGCCGAAATACGTCGAGCGAAGATCTGACTTTCCCCCGATCTTCCGTCCCTTCCCCTTCTCGCCCAAACAAGAGTGACATCACCTCGTTGATCGACGACAAGGTTCGCGGAATGGTATTCATTTTTATAATCAATCCCAGAGCCCGGAACCGCCTTCCATGAGTCTTCGGTTGTGTGCTTGTGCAGTTCCATCTGGTACCACTCATAATATCTAGCAAATGTTAAAAATGCGTCACCGCGACTATTTATGAATACATTTGGGATTTCGTAGACCATTTCGTCCAGTCGCGATACCACTTGAGTTGGGTTCCAGCCCTCTGCAACAACGTAGGTGTTTGTATGGATAGAATAACCACTACCTTTGAAGTATCTATAAGCGGCAATAGCTTTGCCAGCTCGGTTTGAGGTGATCGAGATAGTTTGGTTAGATGGCCCCAAGCAACTCCCCCTATAAGGATAAGGGGGCATTAGCTCACGTGGTACATCCCAACCAGCTCTGGCAGTATAGGAGCTCACAAAGGTTCCATCTTTACAGCCGTTTAAGCGCCATACAGCAACTGCATGTTCATCATCAACATAAGCTATTTTAATTTCCCCTAACTCGTAAGACATGCCCAGCAATGCACCTGGTTTGGCCCAGCCGGTTTCCCGTCCATAGGTGCTATAGCCAATACCTGCGAAAGCTACGCTAGCTTGTTGCCACACTAGGATGGCATTACCGTTGCCATTTATTGTTGCGTGCGCCTTGCTTGCGTTATTAGTACTATCGACCTGGAAGGCGCTTCCCCATTCCCTTTGGGTGGAAGTTGTGAAGCTTAATAGTTTTCCATCGGTCAACGTTTCTCCAGATTGTCCTTGCAAGCCCAAAGCGTCAACAGAGTAGTTGGTTTCACGAGCCAATCGTTGCAAGGGAGATACAGCCAATTTATTGTCGAGTGCAACAAGCGATACCGGAATGCGATTGTTTGCATCGTCCTTTAGAACAACATTTTCGGCTGTAACTGAATTGACGTTCAAATTTTTGTCAAAAACAAGCTTGATTGTTTGGTATCTATTAACATTAACTTCCTGGGTAACAGGCGAGGTGCTTACCAGGTGCAGTTTTTCCTGGGCTGTGGGGGAAGCTGAAGAAGAGGCTGAAGAAGCCGATTCTCCTTTATACCCGTGTTGAGAGCCTTTATTGCCGCCACAACCCTCGAAGAGAGAGGCACAAATCAGCAAAACAAGTAACCTCATTCCATTTCCAAATAAATAACTTATCGGTTCCATACAGTAACCCTGGCTTTTAACATGTGAATTTCAGCTTTCCATTTTTTATAGTAGACCAAAATTGTTCGTCAATACGAAGGAATGTTCTGAAGACGCCAAGCTTCAGTGACTAAAGCGATGGTATAGTGGTACAGATTTAGTGAGGCGAGATGAAGGTGAATTTTCCATAATTATTTCTGATTTCTATAAAAAGTTAAGTAGGATTTAAAAAAATAAATCTTATGCTTTGAGCTTTTTGTGCCAGTATGGCCGCCCAGGTGAACTATATTCATGTTTGGTAGGTGGTGTATTTTTGATAGTCTAGTTATTTTTTTTGAAAGATCAAAATCTTCGAAATATAAAAAATAATCGTATGAGAAGCCGTCCACTTTTTTTAATATTTCGGTCCTACACAACATAAAGCATCCGCTGGCTAGTTCTATTTCCAATGGTTTGTCAGCTGGGATTTTATCTTGATATGCGTAATGTGCTAATTTTTTTTCAAATATTTTGTTTAAAAGTTTATTGTTGAGTCCGCGTAAAAAAATAACGAGAAATGTTGGCATTCGTTTCGCGAGATATTCTACTTCGCCATTTTCATCTTTGACGCTCGGTACCACTAAACCAACATGTGGATTTAGGTTTAGGTATTCAACGCCATTTTTGATGGCTTGAGAATCGGTGATTACGTCGGGGTTGAGTATTAAATGATAGGTGCATTGGGTTTGGTGAATAGCGATATTATTGGCTCGGCCATAGCCTATATTTCCGTGACCATTATGAATAACAGCGTTGCCCAATTGTTCCCGCTGTTTTTCGATGAATTGAAAAAATAATGTTTCTTTTTCAGGGTTGTTGTTAATTAAATGTAGCTCGCTATATTCCAGAGTTTTGCATTCTTTTGCGATGTTTACGGCATTCACGATCGACAACAATGTTTTTTCGAAAGTAGCCATGTCTGTATCGTAATACACGCATGATATACTTAATGAGTTTGGGATAAGCTGCGTCATTTATTGTAATTTGAAAGCTTTACTACGTTATTGCCTGATTCAATATATAGGTAATCTTGCAATTGCTGTATTGCGGAAAAATCGGTATGAGATTTGGTAATCAGCTCATAAGCTTCTTTGTGGTTAAAAGTATCCAGTGCGTGCTTTAATTTGCTTAGTATAGAATTCAAATTGGCTAAGGAAATGAAGTCTTCGTTTGCACGCATAATACGTGGATGAATCGTTCCTTCACAATTGTTACCTATCAATAGTTCTTCATAAAGCTTTTCGCCTGCACGAAGACCAGTAAATTCTATTTCTATATTTCCTTGTGGGTTCTCTGCGGTTTTAATGGAACTACCGCTTAAAAATGCCATTTCATAGGCGAGGTTTAATATTTTAACGGGCTCGCCCATTTCCAATACAAATACGTCACCACCTTTTGCTAACGCACTCGCTTGAAGCACAAGCTGTGCGGCTTCACTCATGGTCATAAAATAACGCGTAATTTCAGGGTGGGTAACGGTGATTGGCCCACCTTTTTTAATTTGCTCGCGGAACTTGGGTACCACGCTGCCCGATGAATCCAAAACGTTTCCGAATCTAACCATACTGAATCTTGTAGTGTGCTGCTCATTTGCCAAGCCTTGCAACACCATTTCAGCCAGGCGTTTACTGGCGCCCATGATATTCGTGGGTCTTACAGCTTTGTCGGAAGAAATTAACAAAAATGTTTGTACATGCGCAGAAATTGCTGCTTCAGCAGCGTTTTTGGTTCCAAACAAATTATTGTTGATTCCTTCGATAATATTATTTTCGACTAGAGGTACGTGTTTATAGGCAGCGGCGTGGAAAACAGTCTGAACTTTAAATCCCTTCATTAAATGATCAAGCAGTGGGCGATTGTTGGTAGAGCCCAAAATAGGAATAATTTTTGTGTCCGGGTAGCGACCATTTACATTTAGCTCTTCATTAATTTTATAAAGATTAAATTCGCTTCTCTCAAAAATAATTAAAACGCTAGGCTTTGCTTTAAGTGCCTGCCGACAAATTTCAGAACCTATAGAGCCACCAGCACCGGTTACCATCACAACTTTGTTGGTTATATTTGTTTCCAATAATTCTTGAATAGGCTCGACTGGTTCACGTCCTAAAAGCTCTTCAATTTGTATATCACGAAATTCACTGATATTAGCCTTGCCGTTAATAATGTCTGCAATCGGCGGAATAGTTTGTATTTGTACTGAAAAAGGCTCCAGCATTCTTATTATCTGAACTCTTTCTTTTGGATAGGAACCTTCCAGTGCAAGTAAAACAATTTTCACCTGATGCTTTTTTATAAGTGATGGTATTCGATGTGCGGGATGCACTCTTAAACCCATAATCGAATTATTGTGAAGCTTGATGTTGTCATCGATAAACGCAATAGGTCGAAACTGACTGCTTTTATGTAGTTGTTGTACAAGTTGGTGTGCAGACTCACCAGCACCATAGATAAGAATAGGCACATTCCCTTTGGGGGCGAGAAAATGAAGCATATTCCTAAATAATAATCTGGGTAGGCCAACTAGTATTAATGCTACAAAGATATATATTGCTGGAACCGAGCGCGGTAAAAATGAATGTGAGAAGAACGCACAAGAGATCATCACAACGCTGGATGCGAGAATCCCAATGATGATGGTCAAAATCGCTTGGGGTGGCATGTACCTTAATATTGCGCGGTAAAGGCCGGTACGGATAAAAAAGATGACAGAAGTAATAGCTGTGGCGGCTACTGTAAATAATTCTGGTTTGCCGAAATTTACGTCGAGTGTATTTAGCCTTAAAACGTAAGATAGATAGTACGCAAAAGTGATTGCAATAAGATCGTAGGAAACACTTATGGCTCGTTTGATGGGGCGGGGAGCATCAAAAAACTTCTGCAAGTATTTGTTGTACATCTACAAAAATCCATTCGTGGTGGCGTTAATTGCTGGTGGTCTGACCTGACCTGTGCATTATGCACAAAATGGGGATTGGAAGTAGCGCAAAAATTGTAAAAACTTGTCCATATCCAGGAAATAGTGACGCCGCAATGCTCATAGGTAGCACCCAGAGTACATTCACAATCAAATTCCAGATGCAGACCCTGGAGTGAGAGCTCCATTTGCGTGAAAGTATTTGATAGAGATGGCTGCGATGAGGTTTATGCCATTGTTGCCCTGATATTAGTCGCACTAGCAGCGTCCATGATGCATCTGTTAAAAAGGTGGACGTTAGAATAATTGCCGACCAAAGGTTCAGCACACCTAGCTGAATATTTATCAGTAGTGAGATGGCGATCAAAGTTCCCAAAAAAGTACTGCCTATATCCCCCATAAATATCTTCGCCGGTTGCCAATTTATAACCATAAAACCCAGGATTGGCGCAAGAGTCATAAGCTGTAAAAGTGCCCAGTGGGTTTTATCCGAAAAAAAACTAAATCCTGCACAACAACAAATAATAAAAATCGCTTCTGATGCGGCGATTCCATCAATTCCATCCATAAAATTGAATAGATTGATAAACCATGCGATTGCAAAGAGGGATATAGCAAACATTAGCAATAAATAAATGTTGGAGGGAATTAATCCGGCAAGCAATAACGCAAGCGCACCCGCTAAGAGATGCGCGCACAAACGCACAACCCTGGATATACCTTTTCGCACATCATCCACAATACTAACAAGAGCGACTATAGATGTTGCAAGCAGCAGAGCAAGAAAATGATTCTTACTGATTGCACTGCCGTCAAATAAAAAAAATAGACTTAAAACTAACAAAATTAATAGTGAAAAAGAGATTCCGCCAATACGTGGAGTGGGTTGAGAGTGTGAGCTACGCTGAGTTTTTTCATCTAGAATCGAGTGCTTGTGGGAGAAATAAATCAGGTATTCACAGCCCAAATAGCTGACTAGAGTGAATGTTAAAAAGCTGATGAGCAAAAAAAGATATTTCATTAGTTCAGAGGCATCCATTCAAGTTTTTTTGATGTGCTGGATATATCTACCTCCAGGTTATCTGAAAAGCTTTCAATTCTTGCTTTTAACGAAGGAATAAGCTTGGCGATGCTGAATAGAAGTCTCGGGCATCTAATAATCCTGGCTTTTTTGGTAGAAAGTTTTTGTAACAGATAAATTATTTCTGGCGTGCTCAACGATTTTCCATCGCTAATTAAAAAAGTATCATTAAACGATTTCGGATTTAACATGGTGTGTTTAATAAAATGCGTCAGATTTGTTAAAGACACTACATCTCTACGATTATGAATACTTCCAAAGGGCAAGGGTATACCTTTATTAATGAGTTTGATCAAGGTTTTTAAATTGCCTTTTACATTTACTCCCCAGACGAGAGGGGGGCGGATAATGGTGTAGGCTGTCGATGTATTGGATAGGTTCGCGATAAGAAGCTTTTCACATTCCCATTTTGATCGACCATAATCGTCTTCGGGGGCAGGCGTGTCATATACACGAAAGGGATGTCCGGGTTGTGTTTTATTGCCCAAAACTTTAACGCTGCTTAAATAGATAAATTGGGTGATTTTGGCGCCGAGTGAGATTGCAATCAATTTCTTAGTGAGCTCAATATTATCCCGTTCAAAATCAGTTTTGCTTGAGCCCTGTGTATGCGCGCGTGCCGCCAAATGGATGATGCAATCGTAACCGTAAAGCTGCTGAGCTATAGTTGCAGAATCAGTTTCGATATTGATAAAGTCGAGATACTGTTGAGGATTATGCCGACCCAGGAGAGTTAATTTTATTGCGGGAGTTTCATTTAACAGATTGCACAGCGCTTGACCAACAAATCCCGTAGCGCCTGTAATTGCAACTCGTAACATGACTTTTCCTTCATTAAATCTCGGGCTATTATCGCTGCTTGATAAAGCTAAAGGCAACTGGTAAAGTGCGCGCCTTCAATTTAGGACTATAGCTCAGTTGGTTAGAGCACCACCTTGACATGGTGGGGGTCAGCAGTTCGAGTCTGCTTAGTCCTACCAAATTCTAAAGAGCCGCCTAAAGCGGCTTTTTTATTGCCTGAAATTAGGCATCCGCTTTTGATCTATTTGGTCTGCATTATTTTTGGAGCTAAATTGCCGTTATAGTGTCTATTGGCGCTATGGTTTAAGTCTGTGGGGGAAATGGATGGGTTTCGTTAAAGCTGATCAGAACAACGTGATCATGGGCTGTTTTCTTGGGCTTGCAATATTTCTCTGCCCATCATTGGCCCTTAGCATTGAGAGTGGGTATTCTTACGGGCCGGCTGTATTGCTACTGGCTAGTTTAAGTTTATTTATTTTTCGAATTGGAAAACCTCTCACTTCAATGGATCGGAAATTAGCGATTCTTCTGTTTTCTTATTTCATTGTACAAGTTTTGTATAATCTTGGATTCGCGTTACCAAGTCGCTCTTACGATGGAATATCCCGCTTTCTATTAGCTATACCAGTTTATTTTGTATTAATTTTTTATTCACCCAAGCCTCTATATTTCTGGGTCGGTTTGATGGTTGGAACCTGGAGTGCATTTGTTTTTGCCGTTTACCAGATATTTTTCTTGATTCCGCCGATGGATAGAGCGGGGGGCTTTATTAATCCTATTCAGTTTGGCGATATTAGTTTTTTGATGGCTTCTCTATTACTGTGTGGATTCATTTGGGCGCGACATACTTTTAAATCCTTTTATATTGACGTTTTATTTTTATTATCGTCTGCTGCCGGTTTTTTAGCTTCTCTTCTTTCGTTATCCCGAGGGGGTTGGTTAGCTGTTCCTTTTGTTCTTTTCGTATTTTTTAAAGCGTTACATGTTAAGACGGGAAAGATTCTAGTTTCATTTGCTTTGTTTGGATGTATTACCGCCGTCACGATTGCATTATTACCGCATACAAATGCTTTCAAGCAACGCCTAATTGAAACACAAAATGATGTTTCGTCAGTATTAGATTTTAACTCGTCGCAAGAAAGCGTCTCATTTAATACACGGCTGCAAATGTGGAATGTGGGAATTGAAGCTTTCTCCGCTCGTCCATTAACTGGTTGGGGAAGCATAAAAGCGATTAAATCTGAATATCCAACTCAGTGGGCTCCACTTGATGCTATCGATAACTTCGGTCATTTACACAATGAATACATCGACACATTAGCTAAAAAAGGATTCTTAGGGTTTGTTATGCTCATGTTGATATATGTGATTCCCTTGCTGATGTTTAGCAAGCTTATGCGAAGCGGGGATCAAAAGGTGGTTGCATTTTCGGCGGCAGGTATAATTTTAATTGTGTGTGTGATGATATTTGGTTTAACGCAAACTTTCATGGCACATATCAGTGGCATTACGATTTTTCCATTTTTTCTGGTAATAATTGCGGCATACGCTCAAAACGCAAAGGTAATTTATGAGCTAGAATATAATAAGCATTTAGCTGAGCTAAAATAATTCGTAATTCATATTCTAATGAAAATCCCTCGATTTCAACGTAAAATCTTCAAGCCTTTTTGAATAATCATGTAGCTGCCCGGCAATGATATGAACAACGGGTTGTGCAACATTTTCGTTATTCACTTCCACCGCCCCTTTGATTAATAATAGTTGGGATGTGAGCAAGACATTTCTAAAAGTTTGTTGCGTTCCTTTCCAGACAATCACATTCATATTTCCAGTTTCGTCTTCCAGTGTTATGAACATGGCGCCGCTTGCTGTGCCAGGACGTTGACGGCCAGTGACGAGTCCGGCCACGCGAACGAAGCCACCGTGAGGTAAATTTTTTAAGTCGCTAGTTTTGGTACAGCGATTAAACGGCTTTTCGCTGCGCAACAATGCCATGGGGTGAGGGCGCAGGCTTAGTCCGGTAGTGATGTAATCATTCATTACATCTTGTTTTATGCTTGGCGGTGGCGTTAATAAATTATCTTGCTCTACAGATTCCGCTTTTTCCAATAATAATGAAAAGGGCTCAATGGCCGCTGCTTCCCAGCGCGCTTCATGACGATTACCGGTAAGCGAGCGTAATGCATCTGCAGATGCTAAATATTGTAAATCTACAGCGGTTAGGGACGAGCGCCGAGCTAAATCTTGTACGGATGTAAAAGCAATATTATTTCGCCATACTTCAATATTTTGCGCTTTGTTTGTATCCAAATAATTAATAAGGCAAAATCCTAATCGTATTGCCAGGTTGTTTTTTGAATTGTTATTTTTTCTTTTTTCCAGCGTGTGTTCATAGTAGCTGCCGTTTATATCTATGGGTAATATTTCAATTTGATGTCGTTTGGCATCTTGAATTAATTGCGATGCTGAATAAAAGCCCATGGGTAAGCTATTCAACAGTGCACAATAAAATGCAGCGGGATGATGGCATTTTATCCAGGATGATGTGTAACACAAAAGTGCAAAGCTGGCTGAATGCGATTCGGGAAAACCGTAGCCACCAAAACCTTTTACCTGTTCAAATAAACGTTTTGCAAACTCCAATTTGTAACCACCGGTCACCATGCCATTAATAAATTTTTCTTCAAAAAGCATTAATGTGCTGTCTTTACCCCAACTTGCCATGGCGCGTCTTAATTGATCCGCTTCACCACCACTAAAACCAGCAGCGACCATAGCTAAGCGAATAACTTGCTCCTGAAAAATAGGAACGCCATAAGTGGATTTTAAAACATTTTCTATGGCAGGACTTTCGTAGGTAACATCTTTGGGATTACTCCGCCTTTTTAAATAAGGATGTACCATTCCACCTTGAATTGGTCCAGGTCTAACTATCGCAATCTGAACAACCAAGTCATAAAAACATCGTGGTTGTAAACGAGGAAGCATGGCCATTTGCGCTCGTGATTCAACCTGAAATGTTCCAACACTGTCACCTTGACATAACATTTCATAAGTTGCGGGGTCTTCACGTGGAATATCCGCAATAGTTTTAATGTTTGGATCATAGCTACTAATATAATCCAGACTTTTTCGCAGCATGGTTAACATGCCTAATGCCAATACATCTACTTTCAATAATTTCATAGACTCAAGATCTTGCTTATCCCATTGAATAAGTGTGCGATCCGGCATGGATGCATTTTCTATGGGCACGAGATCGCTTACTTTACTTTCAGAGATAACAAAGCCACCAACATGTTGCGATAAATGCCGGGGGAAACCACGAATCTGCTCAACTAAAATAAAAAATTGTTGCAAGAGTTTTTGCTGAATTTTTAACCCTGCCGCTTCTATACGTTTATGCAAATCTGTGGAGCGATCCCACCACGCAAGGGATTTTGCTAAATGATCAACTAAAGTTTGTTCCATTCCTAAAGCTTTTCCTACATCGCGTACTGCGCTGCGCATTCGATAGGTAATTACGGTTGCAGCAATAGCCGCTCGTTCGCGCCCGTATTTCTGATAAATATATTGAATAACTTCCTCGCGACGAGAATGCTCGAAATCCACATCAATATCGGGCGGCTCATCGCGTTCTTTTGAAATAAAGCGCTCAAATAATACGTTGATTTGAGTGGGATTAATCTCAGTAATAAATAGGCAATAACAAACAACCGAGTTTGCCGCTGAACCACGTCCCTGACATAAAATATGCTGCGCGCGCGCATATTGCACAATGTCGTGTACTGTCAAGAAATAATACTCGTAGTTTACTTCTTCAATTAACGCTAATTCTTTTTTAAGCAGTTCCTCTACCGACGCAGGTGTTCCTTCAGGCCACCGTTTTTGCTTACCTTCAGTGACAAGATTTTTCAAATATGTGATAGGTGTCAATGAGTCCGGTACTAATTCTTGCGGATATTGATAGCGCAACTCAAGCATTGAAAAAGTACACAGATCGGCAATAACACAGGTTTGCTCTAGTAAGGATTCCGGATAAAGTTTTCGTAGTTGACTAAACGATTTTAGGTAAGCTTCACCGTTAATATGAAGCTGTGTACCCATTTCAGACAAGGTTTTATTTTCACGAATTGCGGATACAACATCTTGTAAAGGCTTTCGATTTTTTTCATGCATTAAGGCTTCGCCGCATGCAACAAGCGGTATATTTTTTTGACGGCTCAATAGCAACCAGTGCTCAAATTCGTCTTGTTCTCCCCCGTGAAGTTGATGATTAATACCTATCCATAAACGTTGTTTAAACGCGTTATAAAGTTGATTAATGACTTTTTCCGGGTTGATAATGTCATTACCGATTTGACCAATCCAGATGATTAAACAGGTTTGTAACCTAAAACGTAAATCTTCAAAATGTGCTTCATAACTTCCTTTGGTTGCGCGCCGACGCGCCAACGTAATAAAACCGGATAGCTCTGCATAAGCTGCACGAGTTGGCGCAATTGCAATAATTTGCATGCCGTTACTGAGTGTGAACCTGCTGCCCACAATTAATTTGAAATTTAATTCCTCTGCTGCAACGAAAGCTTTTACTATTCCTGCGAGAGAACATTCATCTGTAATGGCGAGAGCATCATATTCAAGTTCAGCGGCGCGATAGATATATTCCGGAGGATGAGATGCTCCGGTGAGAAATGTAAAATTAGTCGTTG
Source organism: Gammaproteobacteria bacterium (assembly GCA_004173475.1). Lineage (GTDB taxonomy): Bacteria > Pseudomonadota > Gammaproteobacteria > Pseudomonadales > Cellvibrionaceae > Cellvibrio. The sequence goes on along the minus strand of SEBU01000003.1, from coordinate 70,406 downwards.
TGTACAAATGAGCATAACGCATGATTTATCCAAAAATACCCTGTACATGCCAGGTTTTTTTGTGGAGATCTAAAAATATCCAGAGCCTGACATTATCGTGTCGTTGGGCAATAAAATAATCCCGTGCTTTAGGACTTTCCCACCAAGTACTTCTTATCCGTTCCGGGCCAGCTAAAAGTGTTAATTTCCCTCGCCAATACAAGCTCTGTTTTCGTTCTTCAATCAATACAGGTGCTGGTAGCAACCAATAGGGACGTAGCGATTTTTTGTGAATGTCAGGTAGTTGTTGGTTGCAGGCTTCATTTAAGGCTATAGCTGAATTACTTATTTCAGGTAAGAGTGCGTCGCGATAACTTAACTTAAAAATAGCGGTATCACCTAAACGAGCTTTTAATTTCGCCATGGTGATGGTGAAGCTGCGTATACCTGAGCGCGATTGACGTTTACTTTCAAAAGAAAACGATTGAGTTTTATTTTGAACCGGGCTCGCATCCCGACAGTTTAATGTGAGAGAGTCAACCTCGAAAGGAAGCTCACGATTGTCAAGTTGAATTAATGTTAAATCGTAAAGCAGCTCCCAATGGCTTTCGGCGCTGTCACTATGTACGGATAATAAAAAACTATTGCGATAAATATCGGAAAGTTTCCATTCGATATGTTGGCAAGCAAGTTGTCGTTTGCGTAAATAGTGGCTTAAATTTTGTAACAAATGTTCAATAGGATAATAAAGTTGATCGCTTTGACCAATAGGATAATCGAATTGTATGTTTTCAGAAAAAAATTCCTTGGGTTTATAAACCGTTAAAGGTGAATTAAATAAATTTTTCTGTTGAAGGTTTTGTTCTATCGAAAATAGATCGCAGATATATTTCGTGAATTTTTCACCAAATCGCTTCTTAATCGAGGTGATTTTTTGTGCATCAATTTGGCGAGTGATATCTTCCAATGTTTTAAACCCGATTTTTTCCAATGCATTTATTTCACTTGGGAAATCATGCAAGAGCTTAATAGGTAATTTTTTCAGGCGGTCACAAAATACAATGATCGTTTCATTGCCTGTTATTTCGCTGGGTTCAAAAGACAATAGCCATGCGCCTTGGGAGGTATGAGCGCATCCAATCTCGAACGAATAAGTTGTACCTTGCAGGAAATTCACAATACGCGACACCAGGGTTGTTATACCTGAAAATAATTTTAGGCAGCTGGAAACTTCCAATAACAATCCCGAGTGTGGCAAATAATGGCAAGCGTAGGTTTCAATATAGGGGGTGAATTGATAAAGCTGTGCAGACAAATCCGCAAGAACTTTTGTTTCCTTGTTTTTATCGCGTTCATGAGATTCACAATTACTTAGCAATTGCGCAGTTGTTACGTCAACCCCGCATCTTACTCGCGCTGCATAAGCCGGCTCATTTACATAAATGACACGCTGCTTTTCAATAACTACTGTCGCTTTATCATGAAGATTATTGAGAGCAAGAGCTTCTAGTGGCAGATGACTAAACCGCAGTGCGAGCCATAGTCGCGAATCAGGGCGATATGATTGTCGTAACCTCATCGTTTGCCTCGCCTCATAGGAATGACAGACCCTGATTTGCGTTTGGCAGGTGAGTGACCAGGTAAATTTATTTGATCCAAAAGGTGATAAGGCAAAAAGCCTTTCCATGCTTTTGGAAGTGACACGCTAACAGGCTCCGAATGCTGCAAATATCCTTTTTGTTTGAAAATCTGAACATAAAGATCTGTAGATCTTATTTCTATTAGTAGCCGCAAGGTTGCCGGTGAGGCTTGTTGATAGGCAGCTTCGGGCCGAATAAGAACACACAGCCCGGTATTTTCATTACTTGCCAGCAGACATTTACGTAATTCAGTATAGGTCAGTGATTGTTTTGGTTGCCACGCCAACAGAACTTCGCAGGATTCGGTTCGCGCTAATTCAACAAAACTTGCCAGAAAATCTGCTTTATTGGTTACTTGCACGACAATAACCCGATCCAAGTCTATACCTGCCTGAATCAAGGCTTGGCAAAAAGGCATGGCGGGGGGATTGAGCAAAACAATATATCCTTCTGTTTTGGTTAATACCTTGGAAAATAATAACCATTCCTGTTGATGTAAGCCTTTTTGGCAAATCTCTATTAGGGCTTGGGTTGGCCAACCTTCATTGAGAAGTACGGTATTCAATGCAGGAAATCCGCTATCAACACTTGTTCGGGCGACAAAATTTCTTGAATCACCACGCCATATATCAGAGCGATGTAGTAGTTGTTCCAGCTCTATGCCAGAAAGCTCTGGTTTGTACGGATCAAGAAGGCAAGCGTCAGTTTCAGGAAAACCTGTTTCAGAAAACCCTTCTTCAGAATAATCAGGCGGTAAGCTAGTCATGATTGAAATGCCAATACTGTATGTAAATACAGTATAATCCAAGCGAGATAAAAGGCGTCAAGGGAGGCTTAGAATATTTATCGTTGAGATGGCCTTATCAATCCTACCTTTTGAGATAACCGATTTTGGTCAGTGAAGATTCCACCAGTGTGGCAGTAATTTTTTAATATCCTTTTGCTGAAAACGCTCATCTAATAACCACAAATAACCAGTGTCAGCTGTAGTACGAATGACGCGACCGGCTGCTTGAATCACTTTTTGTATGCCAGGATAAATGAAGGTGAACTCATAGCCACGTTGAAATTTGGTTTGCATAACTTTATTCAAATGTTGGGTAATCGGATTCAACTGCGGTAAGCCGAGGGTGGCGATGAAAACTCCTTTAAGGGCATCGCCGGAAAGATCTATACCTTCGCTAAACGCTCCTCCGAGCACAGCCAAGCCCAATAAATTATTATGTGCGCTGAATTGATTGATAAATTCTTGTCGGTCGAACTCATTCATTCGCCGTGATTGAACGACAAATTTTATGTCATCATCGATAAGCTTTTCACGCAATCTGGTTTCAGTTTTTTGTAAAAAATCATAACTGGAAAAAAATACAATAGCGTTGCCTTTGACGTTGTTAATTTGTGTTCGAATAATATCGCAAAGGGGTTCAATAGCCGCTTCACGGTCTTTAAAGCGGGTCGATAAATTATCAGCTATGTTAACAATGAGTTGATTTGACGAAAAAGGTGAGGGTACGGTGATATGAACTGCGTCATCTGGCAAGCCAAGCAAGTTGTGATAATAATGAGCGGGATGCAGCGTCGCTGAAAAGAAACAAGCGCAATGAGCGTGAATTAAGCGTTCGGCTAATAAATCAGCCGGTATTAAATTTCTTAACGTAAGAACCTCTTCTTTCGACCTCACATTTTGCATATCGATACAAAAATCCTCGCTTAAGGTGTCAATCACTTTTTGATAGTTAAGAGCTGAAAAAAAGAATTCTTGCGCACTGGTATGTTGAACAGGGTGTTCAGGATTTTTTTGCAAAAAGGCGATGTAGTCATTTGTAAATTCTACCAACGCCACTCCAAATTTTTCGGGTAGCACAGGAATTAGCGAAAAACTTTCTTCCGGTAAACTCTTAATTAAATCCAACCATAATTTGTTAATGCGTGTTAATGATTTTTTTATAGTAGCCGGAACATTCTTCTTTGCGCTGAGTAAGTGTGATCGACTTAATTCCGCAGAGTACATTTGTCGGCCACGTTCAATTAAGTTGTGGCTCTCATCAATGAGTAGGTAGGGTTTCCAATTAAACTCTTTAGTAAGCCCTAGTAATAAGGGGGTTCCATCAAAATAATAATTTACATCTGCTACCACAACATCTGCCCAGCGACTCATTTCCATCGCCAGGTAGAAAGGGCATATCTCAAATTTCAGCGCAAGCTCTTTAAGTTTTTGTTTATCCAGCATGGGCTCGTCATACGCAATTTTTCGTGCAGGTTGAAGTTTGGTATAAAAATCTAGAGCATAAATACAAGAATCGCCGCGGCATAGCTTATCGGGTTCCAGACACGCCTTTTCTTGAGCGGTAAGTTCCAAGGCTCGCAAAGGTGTTTTGTCCGTTGCGATTAGCTTTATATTTTCCAATGCTAACTGCTTACCGGTAGTTTTTGCTGTAAGGTAAAAAACTTTATTAACCGGAGTACGGATCATGGATTTAATCGCAGGAAACAATCCCGCCAAGGTTTTACCTGTGCCTGTTGGCGCTTCAGCCAATACTACTCGACCCATTGCTGCCGCTTTATAAACTGCTTCAGCCATAAGACGCTGTGATGGATGCATATTGTCGTAGGGAAATTCCAGCTGTTCGATCCATGCATCAAGCTGACTCATTCGTTGATTAATATTGTTTTGCCACTGGCGATATTTCTCTGCCAGGGATTCACCGTAGAGTTTTAAATCCTGCGCGCTCATGCATTGCTCAAAGCGGTATTCTTTTTGTGTGCTTAAATTGAAGTAAATGAGTGCAAGATTTACATATTCGCACTCCAATTGCGTGCATAACATCCATCCATAACATTTTGCCTGAGCCCAATGTAAATCGCGGTGATTTTCAGGAATTAAATCGACATCACCATAGAAGGTTTTAATTTCTTCAAGGCAATGCGCATCAGGTGAATAGCCATCAGCGCGTCCACGAAAAACAAGACCGCCATATTCAATGCTAAGCCCGAGTTCAATTTGATAGTTATCAGGCCTGTTTGATGTAACTCGCTTATGCCCCTCAATTCCTTCTTGACCACTTGGTGATGGGGTAAATTTTCGATCAAGACTACCGGATTTGGCCGCAAACTCAATGAGGGTTTTTACTGCAACAACTGGCGCTTTATTGCCATTTAACATAGATTACCTCTGCAGGAATTCCATGCTTTAAAAAATATTCCAGCCAGCGTTGTTGGTTATCTTGAATGCGATCTCCGGGACCCTTTATCTCCAGCATACGATAATGACGTTGTTCAGGGAAAAATTGAATTAAATCCGGCAGACCGCTGCGATTGCTTTTCACATCAAATAAAAGGCGTTTGAAAATAAATTTCAAGTGTTGTGCGGGAATACAATCGAGTGCATATTCAAGAGCTGTTTGGTCAAGGTATCGCCAGTTTACAAAATGGTTTTCGAGGCCATATTTTTCTTTCCAATAGTTGCGAATATGTTCTTGATGGGAGTTATCATCGAATAAATTCCACAATTCACTAATTTGAGGCCGCAAGCGGATAAAACTAGCGTCATACATATCTAGCGGTGCTGACTGAAAAGGATTTGCAAAAGCACCATCCACATTGCGAAAAATCTCGGGCCATAACCATAAACCGAATAATCCGATAAGCAATTGGTTTTCTACATAAAAGCAGGGGGCGGATTCTACATTGAAATATAAGCGTGATATTTCCTCTACATTTAAATAGCTGCCAGTTTCATCACATAAACGCGGTAGCTCCAGGTGCGTCGTTAGTATTGACGAAGGCTTTTTTTTGAGAATCGAATTTCCAACTTTTTTTGACAGTCGCGCAATCATTCGCTCGCCAACCTGCAATTCATGCTCGTTGTAAGGTTTATCGATTAATTCAGTTAATAATTGCCAGGCAGCAGCGTATTCACCTTGCTTTTCCAGCACACGAATACGTCGCTCACGAGCAGGTGGAAGATGGCTCTTTTGGTATAGGCCAAAAGCGATATTGTCTTGGCCAAAGCGTTCGAATTCGTAAGCAAGTTGATTGTAGAAACGCGCATACCGCGTTTCCATTGCTTTACTTGCGGGATTGGAGCCTAGCGCTTCCGTAATGGCGATTAATTCGTCGAGTGTGGTGACCATTGCAAGCTGCTCGCGCAGCAAAAGAAGTTGTTGGTATTCTTCAAGTTCCGCACGGCTTTTAAAAATTCGATTGTGTTGATGGATTTCATAATTTTCATAACGATACAAACCGAGATCCTGAAGCACAAATTCAGTAAGATTTTGGTGAGCATTGCCAAAAAATAACAACATAAAGTTAGCAATTATATTTCCAGTTTCTATGCGATAAACGTCGCCAAATTTATGTTGAGTCCAGAATCGCCAAGTGTTGGTAGATGGATATTGTTGCGCAAGCAACTCGACCAGGACTTCTTTACGCTCGTTTTTGTATGTCTTTAACTCATTTTTAAAAAGTGTTAAAGCTTCAGCTTTAGTCAGTAAGTTAACCGCATCTGAAATACTTAATAATGAGTTAGTACTTATAAATCCTGACCTGATTAGGCCTTCAGCTGCAGCTTCTAATGAGCTGATCTCGGTATACTTCCATTTATCGGTACGAAATAAATTACCCTTTCGGCTGGAAAGACGTACAAATAAGCATTGGCTTGAATGACCCAATCGTTCGAATTTTTCTACAAAATCTTGTTCACTTTTATCTAGTAAATCCGCATAACGCGCAACCACCCATTTCACTAAAAATTTGAAATTAGTGAGGTAATAATCAGGCGGTATGGCAACAGGTACTTGAGTCATGACCAGGTATGGGCGAAAATGGGGAATTAGATTATACTGGTTATGGATACAGTTTGCGAGGGCTAGTAAATTATTAGGCGGATATGATTGGAGGCGATTTTAAGTCTATAAAAAAACAAAGCCGCATTTTCATGCGGCTTCTGATGACATTAGAGCGCAGCTAATTAATGCTGGCGTCTATTAAATGCATCATTATCATAAAAATTATGAATGCTGTCTGCCCAATTACGGTCAGTCATGTCTGGCCAATCATCTTTATCAAAGCCAGGAGCGTTTTCAAGGCGTTCTTTACTAATATCCAAAACGAAACGCTTGTTTACTGTGTCCAGTTTCAACGCCTTCCAAGGTACAGCAAAAAGTTTTTCGCCTAGACCAAAAACGCCACCGTATGAAAGAACTGCGTACGCAACTTTGCCTGCGGCAACGTCGAGCATAATTTCTTTAATATCACCAAGGTCTTCGTCGGCTGTGTTGTAAACATCGTTACCATTCAAGGTGTCTGCACCCATTAGGCGAGGGCCTGGACCTGTATGATATTCTTTTTTGTACATACCGTAAGTATCGCGATTGTCATAATTCATAATCTTTACTCCTGCAAATGAAAGTTTAGAACTGAATGAAAGTCTTAAAAAAATTAAGACTATGTAATAAATTAAACCCAGATTTTCAGTATCTACGGATTTAGTTTAAAAAAGTTCTTCATATTTCTCTGTACGGAACCGCACAAGTAATTAGCCCTTTAGTTGTGAGTGTATGCATGTGATAAAGCACGTGTTCAAAAGTTCCCTTAAAAATATGTGTCGTATAAATTACTAAATAAAATTATTTTTGTCCTCGTCGCCTCATTAGCTTCGAAAAGCAATTTTATTGCTGTATAAAATGCTTTTAGATTAATTGAAATTTAACTGGAATTTTTTAGAATATATGAAGTCAACTTTTTACCCATGTTAATTACGTAATTATTGTGAGGACTAAAAAATGACTAGTAAAAAGAGCGATAAAAATTTTTCAGAACAATCTGAACGAATTTCTGAGGCCGGTAAAAAAGGGAATGGTGCAATAAGTGGAAATTTGAAAAAAGATCCTGGCCGCTCCATAGAGTCGGGGCATCGTAGTCATGAGCAGCGTCGTGGCGCTGAAGATTAAAATCCCTGATAAAAGCGTAAGCTGGAGTTTCGTTTATGAGAATCCACCAACAACGTGTGCCTATTATTAGCCCTTTAGATAAAGATTATTACCGCAGTCCCCTCAATTCCGGATCAGGCAAATATACAGACGAGCCGAACTCGTTAAACTCCCTATCCTCATTTAATGACTCCCCGTCAATTGGTAAAAATTCTGACTTACCCACTGATCTTGGCGATACCGTAAATTCATTGGGCTTTATCATAGTGGGTGAACGCGATATTCAGTGAAATATACCTTGATTTGACATCATAAAAACACCAAAATACTGTTCGTATAAACAGTATTTTGGTGTTTTTATGATTACTCCTGAAAATCCGCCTGACGAATACCTTGAAGATCCAGATCCATGGATTTCCCGTCCTTTGGCTTCACTTAAGGGTAGGGGGGCCGTTAGCCATATAATTGGACGTTACGAAACCCAGGAAACGGAAGCTATTGATGATGGCTGGTGGCAGGACGAAGATGGTGAGCGATCCGCTACGGCAACACATGTTACTCATGAAATTGCGAAAACCATTCTTTCCCGTAATCAATCCCCTGATTTGCCATTTAGCGTATCTCTCAATCCTTACCGAGGTTGTGAGCACGGTTGCATATATTGTTTTGCACGGCCTACTCACGCTTATCTGGGCTTATCCCCTGGGCTGGATTTTGAGACACGTCTTTTTGCCAAAATTAATGCGGCGGAACTGCTTCGCCAAGAGCTGGCGGCACCATCCTACCTTCCCAGCAGTATTGCCCTTGGGGTTAATACAGATGCCTACCAACCCTGTGACCGGAAACTACAGTTAACCCGACGCGTTTTAGAAGTTCTGCACGAATGTCGACACCCGGTGGGACTGATCACTAAGTCGTCTTTAATTGAGCGGGACATGGATTTGTTGTCGGATATGGCGAGGGACCAACTTGCAGTTGCCGCCATCACTATTACAACGTTGGACCATAGTATTTCGCGTACTTTAGAGCCTCGTGCAGCATCACCTACACGTAGGTTGGAAACTATTCATCGGCTGACCCAAGCGGGGATTCCAACGTCGGTCAGTGTTGCTCCTATTATTCCCTTCGTCACTGATCAAGACCTGGAAAAAATTCTCACAGCTGCTTTTGATGCTGGAGCCACTTGCGCTGGCTATACCATCTTGCGATTACCCTGGGAGGTGAACCCGCTCTTTCAGCAATGGCTCGAAGTACATTTTCCCGATCGTGCTGAGCGAGTTATGAATCGTGTTCGCGATATGCGCGGCGGTAAAGATTACGACGCAACTTTTGGCTCACGTATGAGTGGAGAAGGTTTATGGGCGGACATGATTCGCCAGCGTTTCGAGAAGACACTAAAACGGCTCAATATAGGTAGAAGCTCGCGATTTAACTGGCTGGACACCAATAAATTTCGTAAGCCACTGAATGTGCCGGGGAAGAAAAAGCGTGGCGACGAGCAGTTAGATTTCTTCAGTTGAAATCATTATTTGCTCATCGAGAAAGTTAAAGGCAGTTTTAACTATAGTTATGCGCTTAGCGAGAGCGTTCAGTCTGAACGTGGCGTCAATATGTGGTTGTAAACTATTCAGTTTGCTTATTTTCTGTATTTCATTGATTTTAAAGGCATTAGATGTAAAAGCATTTGATTGAAAATGCGAATAAATGCTTGACGCTAAAGCGACGGGCCAATAGAATGCGCGCCTCGACATTGCACTCATAGCTCAGCTGGATAGAGTACTCGGCTACGAACCGAGCGGTCGGAGGTTCGAATCCTCCTGAGTGCACCATATAGTGAAAAGGGGTTAGCTGAAAAGCTAACCCCTTTTTTATTGCTGTTTTATCCGCTATCAAGTTCCACTCTCAGCAAAAGTCTTAATATTCCCTTCCTGTAATTTATAGTTCGAAAAATTTCGTAATTTATGGTTCGTCAGAGAACATTTTTAAATATTGGCTTGGACTATTATTTAGTCACAGCGAAGCTAAAAACTAAAGATATAGGATTCAAACATGAGCACGACTGATGTGCCTTCAGCAATTCACAAAACGCATGCAGGTATGAGTTATTCAGTTACTTTAAAGTCAAACGATTCCAAAATTTATTTAGATATTGATGAGTTGGGGTTGCATGATCATGAAGTACACACCAAAGCGGCCCCAGATATGTGGAGTGACCTTGAGCGGGAGGCTGATAAGGCGGCCTTTACGATTATTGATCTTCACAATGCATCGCCAAAAGGTCTGCTTTAAAGCTTAGCGTTTCCGAGTAATAAAAACTTTTTCCGCCATACGGGTGTTTTGCTGATCATAAAAATTTTTAAGTGCATCCATAGCTAATTCCGCACAGTAGTAACGCTTTCTTATATTTGAGTGCGTCATTCGTAAAACAATATCGCGTAATTTGCGAGGAATGTGGCGTAAAGCCCAATAGTTTTTCCAGTTAAAGAAACTTCCTTGCGGACGGGTGGCGCTTAAGAGTTGAAATAAAATTACACCTGCAGCGTAAATATCGGCGTGAACAGACTCCATTTCATTTTTTGGTCGATACCAATCATCCTGTTCGGAATAGCTGTGAGCAGGAAATCCAAAATCAGTAATTTTAATAAAATTATTTTCAGCAAATAAAATATTGCTTGGTCGTAAGTTCCCATGCAGAACGCCATTCGCATGAGCACAGGTGAGGGCGGCGCACAATTGTTGAGCCATTACAATCCATTGACCTAGCGTAAATGCTTGCGACAACCTGTCTTGTAAACTGCCTGCTGCGAGATATTCAGTTGCATTAATAAATACGCGTTGATTTTTCCCTGTACCAAAAATTCTCGCAATATGCGGATGCTGAATGTGGGTAAGTTTCGCGTTGATCATTTGCGCTCTGCCAACATGATCCAGGCGTTGTTTTTTGATAACAATAAAACGATTTTGTTTTGGATCTTTCACAAGGTAAGTGGCGCCAAAAGGATTTTCTTTCAATACATCCAACAGCTGGTAATTTGCAGGTATGTCATTTTGTGGAGAATCACTGCTCCAACGATTGGCGCGCAGATGTTTCCCCTGGGCGATTAATAATAATCGCTGCCGAATCTCGTCAACATTTACCGGTCGTTTTTGAGGCGTTGATTCCAGGCATGAGTTTACGAGCGGTTTTAGTTGCGCATGAAATTCCGCATTAGTGCCGGTTCCACTTGTGCCTTCTTTCGGGTTCATTTCAAAAGGAAGGCAGCCAAAAAATAATTGATGCATTACGACACCCAATGAATAAATATCACTTAAATGGGTTGTTTTATTAATGCCCTCAATTTGTTCGGGAGCCATGTAGGTGTCTGTTCCCATGATTACATCAACATTGTTAGTAGAGCTTTCGCGTGCTGTGAAATAACCCGCTATACCGAAATCTACGAGGCGAACGTGACCATCGTAATCCACCAGAATATTGCCGGGTTTTATATCGCGATGAATCACACCATTGCGGTGGGCATAGGCGAGCGCTTTGCAAATTTGAATCGCAATATCAATTTTCCGTGTTGCGCTGACATCAGTGCGTTTTAAAACGGCATCAAGTGAGATGCATTTTACGAAGGGCATAACAAAATAAGGATTGCCTTTCTCGCTCACTCCCTGGTCGATGACCTGAACGATATTAGGATGATTAAGACTGGCAATGAGTTTTGATTCTTGCGCAAACCGCCTTTGAATCATTGGGTCATCAATTAAAGATGCGTTAAGTACTTTAATAGCGACTTGACGATCCAGTGACTCTTGAATTGCCAGGTAAACGCTGGCCATGCCACCGGCCCCCAGCGTTGTCTTTAAATGATAGCCTGCGATAGTTTCCACACCACATTTCCAACATAGAGATAGTGTTTGAAAGTATAGCTATGAATATTGAAGAGGCTAGGTAACCTGAGCCCTCACATTTGATTCAGGTTGAGGTTTTGGATTGCTTAAAAAATATTGGCGAAAAATCCATAAGGATTCTTGCTCTGTGCGACGCTCACAATGAAAGCGAAAACAATTAGAGCCAGCAACCAAAGTATTTTCCTCACCGCTAAATTGGGGTGCTTAAAGGTTAGGATGCCTAAGGCTATATAAAAAACTAACGCAATTAATTTTACCGCAAGCCAAGGTTGACTACCGGGGCTCATATGTAAAAATACGGCGAGGCTAATGCCCGTGCCTATCAGCAACAAGTTAATGATATGTGGTGCGATAAGCAGGGCCCGATGTTTGCTCAACGCTGATTCGCGCATCATTAAATAGCCGCGCACAAAAAATAATAAGAATGAAAGTGCGAGTGCAGTTAAATGAGAATGTTTTAATATTTCGTACATTACTTAATCCTGTTATTGAAGGGCTTTAGTCACTAAGGCTAGCATGTTGTTTGATAACGGAAGTTTTAACGCAGCAGTATGGCCCGCTGCTGACATTTTATTCCAGGTTTTTTGAATAATATCGATCAGCTTGGCTTCGTCATGTTTACTGGCGAAATCGTCAAGATAAAATTCTAAAAAAACCAGGCAAATAACATCTTCCAGCGCCTGAACTTCGTCGTCGCGTTTTAAACTGCGTTTCAAAAGTAAATCTTTAACACGCTGAATAAGCTCTTCAGTATAACCAGTTTCTTGCATTATTTGCCCCGCGGTTTCGCCGTGAAATACCGCTAAATCCATGCGCCACTTTTTATAGCCTTGGCGATCCATGGGATAATCCGTGCGCGGTATTTTCCAGCGACAAATGTGTTGACTACGAGCCGCCAGCTGTAAAACTTCTGAGGCTTCAGGAAGGAATTTACGAAGCTGTTCGGTCATGCGTTGGCTGTAAATCAATTCTTTGGGAATTTTTTTTCCGTCGACGATTTCGATGTTAGGGTCTTGTGCGTTAGCAGCATCAAAAGCTGCCAAGGTTTGTTCTAATTGATTCATGGTTAATTTTGGCCTTGAGCGATGTTGCGTAAGCTATTGATATCTACAATAGCAATTTCTTTTTTATTAACGGTAATCACGTTGTTTTTTTGCAAGCGCGTAAAAACTCGGCTCACCGTTTCAATCGTTAATCCTAAAAAATTTGCTATGTCAGTGCGCGACATCGGCAATAAAAACTGATGTGTCGCTAGATTGCGACGACCATTTCGCGCTGAAATACTCAGCAATAAACTTGCAATCCTTGTCTCTGCATCACTTTTTCCAAGCAATCTGATAACTTGTTGTTCCTGCGTGATCTCACGACTCATCAATTGGAAAAAATAATGTTGGAGGCTGGGAATCTTCAAACTTAAATCTTCAAGCCGATTAAATGGAATTTCACAAACTGATGCGGTTTCTAATGCAATTACTGAGTTTGTATAAATATTATTTGCTAATCCATCGAGACCTACAACTTCTCCGGGTAGATGGAAGCCGGTGATTTGTTCTTCGCCCGCCTCACTCATATTTATTGATTTTACCGCTCCAGAACGGATTGCGTAGACTGAATGAAATACATCGTTTGCGCGATATAAATATTCGCCTTTTTGTAGGGGCTTTCGCCGCTGAACAATATTGTCCAGGTGATCTATTTCATCAATATGTAAGCTGATAGGTAGGCAAATGGTATTGAGTCGACAATTTCCACAGCTCATGCGTTTATCGTGCGAACAGAGAGCATCTGATGTAATCATAGTTCTGTGCAGCTTAAGTTATTCATTAGACGGAGTTTGCTTTAGGCTGTGATGTTCCGAGATTGTTACAGCTTTAAGCTCAAGGGTAAATACTCGGCTGTAGTAAGCTCGTATACCTAAGATTGAATGAAGCAATTGACGTAAAACATATTTATCAAGTCATTTTGTAGGGGCCATTGATCATATTCTCGTCGCCTTTAAACGAAAAATGTCGTTTTGATACAACCGCAGCTTTGCTAATCAATATTGTTAGCAAATAGACCTTTACATACTTGGAGCAGGGGCATATAGTTCCTGCGCTGGCCAAATTGCAGCGTGAATTAAGTCTTTGGCTTGATTCACAATTATTTATGTTATGTCACATCCGTTGTTCTAGCAGTGAATCTCTTAGTAACTCGATGCTTCTTCATAAGTAACACCGATCTGTCAGCAACAAATTTTTATCATCAAAGATCATCGAGGTTTATCACATGGCTAGAAGCACTGGCACAGTAAAATGGTTCAACGAGTCAAAAGGTTTTGGTTTCATCGCTAGCGAAGCAGGCCAAGACGTTTTTGTACACTACAGCGCAATCAGCGGTTCAGGTTTCAAAACCTTGGCTGAAGGTCAACGCGTAGAGTTTGACGTCAAGCCAGGCCAAAAAGGCCCACAAGCTGAAAACGTAACTGGTCTCTAATTAAGAATTCAGTTAGAAAAAGCCGCACTAGTGCGGCTTTTTTTTATGCCTGCGATTTACTCATTTCTTTCCAGCAAATCTCGTTAATAAAAAAGCCCACCGTAGTGGGCTGTTTTTATCAAAACCAGAGCGGGCTTAGTAAACGTAAACTGCACCAGCTGCACTATTGGAATTGTCCGACTGATTACCGTTGATTCCTTTTGCGTTACTGGACTCTCTGTGTGCACCGATTATTAAATCCAAGCCTGAGTCATCAAGATCTAACGTGCGTCCAAACCTATCATTGGCGTCGCTATTAGGGGCCTTGACATAAGTACTTGTTTGGCTCCAACTGTTCTCCGCACGTTTGAAAACATAGGCTGCACCCGATTCATTCGCAGACGTATCAAGTACATCGCCATTGATACCTTTTGCCTGGCTGGACTCAAGCATAGAGCCCACAGCTAATACATTTCCATTTCCTGACAGAGAGAGAGACATGCCAAAGTGGTAGCGGAACAAGTTAGTTGGAGGTTTTAGATAGGCCTCTTGCGACCAGGTTGAACCTAGCTTGGAAAAGATATAGGCGGCACCGATACCGAATGTTGAATCCTCCGTGGGCAATATACGATATCTACTCAAAGAATAGTCTGCGAAAACTAATACTTTGTATTCATAATCGTTTGGATTTCCGTTAACGCCTACGGCCTTACTCCAATCATTTGGCGCTCCAACGGCGAGCGTATTACCATCCAAAGATAAGGCTACGCTTGCACCAAAAGACTGCTTCCACCCTACCACTGTCGGCTTAATTTTAACTTGCTCAGTCCAAGTGTCACCTGGTTTTTCAAAGATGTAGACAGCTCCGGTGTCCAAGTATTCTGTGATGCCCTCCAGGGTAATCGTTGCGTTGGTTGAGCCGCTATCCTTGCTATCTTCTTCAGGAGCTCCTACAGCCATCAAATTGCCGTCTTGAGATAGCGTAATGCTGGTTCCAAAAAAATCGGAATTGTTGGAGTCAGATGGTTTTACGTAGGCTTCTTCAACCCATGTACCTTCAACTAATCTGTACACATAAACAGCGCCTGATTCAATCCCGCCTGCAAAAAGCGAGCTGCTACTACTGTTACCAGACAAACTGGTTAATGAACTTTTTGAGCTGCTCACTGAACTGCTAACAGAGCTGGCAACGCTTAAGCTGCTATCACTATTGGATGGATCTACACACGCAGTTGTAGTCAAACTCTTAACGCCGCTGGTTAAAAAATTATCAGCTACAGTGCCAACTGCTAAGGTTGTACCATCGCCTGAAAGTGCCAAGCTAAATCCGAAGCTTAAGCCACTTAGATTGAACCGCGGCTTGAAATACGCTTGATGCGTCCATACTCCATTAGTGCGCTTAAATATATATGCTGCACCTACGTCATAATTTGTTTCACGTATTACATAACCTTGTGAGTTAGATGAGCTGGAGGAGTAGGTTTTGAAGTAGGGGCCACAATTTACCCCCACGGAGGTACCATCTTCGTTAATAGCTGTTACCGCAAGGGTATTTCCATCAGTACTCAGCGCGAGGTTGTAGCCGAATCTTAAATTAGTATTTGGTAAACGAGTAACGCCATCAATTGAATCCCTCGCGTGAGGAGACTTTATATAGGCCTGCTGACTCCAACTACCATCAATTTTTACGAACACATAAACAGCACCAGTTGCAGTGCTGGTATTGTCCGTTTGATCACCATTCACCCCTGTCGCATTGCTCGATTCAGCGGGCGCTCCAACAGCCAAGGTTTTTCCGTCACCCGATAAAGCTATGCTCCAACCAAACCAATCATTTGAATCGGTGTTGGATGCTTTTAAGTAGGTAATGGAAGTAAGCATGGCACTGTCGATGACGACCTCGGTGGAATCAGTACAAATATCCGCCGCGGTACAAGCTTGCACTTTATAGCGACTATTTACCCAGTCAGTAAGATGAACACTAACAGGATCACTGACGGTGAGAGCGTTAAAATCTGAACCCACTTGTACGTACGCACTATTTAAATCTGCTTTTTTAAATAGTTTGTAATAGGTCGCGTCAGGTGCAGGGGTCCAATCGAATTGGAGGGTTTTTGTATTATTGGCAGATACTTTTACATCTGGCCAGGTACCGCTTAAAGGAGGTGTTACGGATGTGGAGCTAAACGCGTGGGAACTGACGAGGCTGCTGGATGAGCTGCTCTTTGAGCTTTTACCGCCATCACCGCCGCATGCAGTGAGTAAGAAATTAGAGCCTAATAAAGTTAATAAAAGGGTAGCTTGTTTCAATAAGCGCGGGATTCTAACGGTATTCATTCAGCCAATTCCTGATGTTTCAATGTAGCCGGCGATTCTGTGTGGGCCGGCGCCCGGTGTCAATCTAAACCCATGAATATCTGCAATGATTGCGCAATTATAAAGGGCTTTTGGAGGACTGCTTTAGGACTCTCATGGTTGATAGAGGTTCACTGTTTCGGTGAAGCATATGAAGGCAGTTTGTGCGCAAGTCGAAACTATGTTTACGTTTATTATTTGATCAAGGATATCGAAGATCCAGCGCGGCTACATATTAATGGCATGCTGCTACACTCCATTTATAGTGTTTTTTGATTACAAATGTTGTAACTAAATTGTTAAAGGTTTTATTTTTCGCATGCGTCAAATTGATTTAATAAAACTCTACAGCCAAATGCGATGTTTGGTAGTAGACGATATGCCAGATGTGCGCGTAGCCATCACAGGAATGCTGCGTGTTTTCGGTGTGCAACAGGTTGATGTAGTAGCGAATGGCGATCAAGCAATCGAGGCTTGCTTGAATAATCATTATCACATGGTGTTATGTGATTACAACTTAGGTCCCGGTCGCGATGGACAACAAATATTGGAGGAGTTGCGTTATCGCAATCGCCTTAACAATACCAGCATCTTCGTGATGATTACCGCTGAGTCTTCACGCGAAATGGTACTAGGTGCGCTCGAATATCAACCGGATGATTATGTTACCAAGCCCATTACACAAGCTTTATTACGGCAACGATTAGATCGCGTTTTGTTGCGGCATCGCGAGTTGTACAACATCAAACAAGCTATGGATGAAAAAGATTATGCTGCTGCCGAGCAACATTGCGCGGAAAAATTATCCGCTGACAGTTCATATCGCGGGGCATGTTTACAAATTCAGGCTGAAATGAACTTGCGGTTGTTTAATTTTAAACGCGCGGAAGAAATTTATACGGGAGTCTTAGCGGAGCGCCCTTTATTATGGGCAAAACTTGGTTTGGGAAAAACCCAAGTCGCGAAAAAAGAATATTCCAACGCTGAAAAAAATTTAAAAGAGGTGATAAAAAATGATCGGCGCATAGTCGAGGCGCATGATCTGCTTGCGGATGCCTATATCGGTCAGGGTGAAACAATACAAGCTCAACAGGCGATGCAAGACGCAGCAGAGGTATCGCCAAAATCTGTGATGCGCCAGCGCCGACTTGCCGAATTATCCAAACTGAATGAGGATACGCGAGCTTGTCTCGAAGCAAGTCGTCGTGTCATAAAAACGGCGCGAAATTCTGTTTACGAATCACCCGACGATTATTTTAATTTAGCTGGAACACTTTCGGAACTCAGTAAAGAAGGCGAAGCCAATGCTGATAAATATGTAAAAGAAACTTTTGAAGTTTTGCAAAAATTGGAGAAGCGTTCTTATTTTGATGTGGGTGCTGACATCCAAAGTAATGCATTGAAATCTCGTTCTCTAAAAAATAATAATAAAATGGATGATGCAGAGAAATTTCTTGATAAAGCAAAAACACTTTATAAAAGCAATAAAGATGAGCTAGAGCCAGAAGTAGGGTTAAATCTTGCGAAAACCTTGATTGCTAGCGGTGATAAACTGGCAGCTGATGAAGTTTTGCATGAATTGGTTGAGCGATACCCAACGAACCAAGAGCTCGTTGATAAAATCGATTCCATGTCTGATACGCCAAAAAGTAAGGAGGGTCGCAAAAAAGTTGCAGACATGACGAAAGCTGGTATCGATTTCTATGAAAATAAACAATACGCAGAATCTGTAGAGACTTTTAAACGTGCGATTGGTATTTTCCCCAGCCATGTTGGCCTTAACTTAAATCTTATTCAGGCGATAATTGCAGAAGCTAAAAATCATGGTGAAAAACCTGGCTATGAAACCTTGTGCAGAACGTCCCTGGAAAAAATATCATCTATTGCGGCAGACGATCCACAATATGCTCGTTACTCACGGTTAAATAAAGAAGTTGATGAGTTATTTAAGTTAAACTTAGATGGTTTGGAATTAGATTTGTAATTTTGATTTTGAAAACATTTCCTTAATCAATATATGAAATTAACGTGAAAATTAAAAGTCACCTCATGCGATGACTTTTAACAGTTTACTTTTCAATAATTTCGACCCATGCACTTTTATTTTCACCTGCGGCAAGATTCCATTTTTCATCCAAGACGGCTCCACGCTCAACGCAAATATAACCTTGTTCGTTACCGGCTCCGACATCGGCCATTTTAGCCGCATTTGTTGCACCAGGGTTCCACACCACCACGCTTGGACAATTGTGGTGCGTGATTTCGATATTAGGCGTGCCTACTATTTCAAGAGAGTTTTCTATCGCAGGAAATACACGATCTACTTCGCCCTGAAAATCAACATCGCCGTGCTGAATTTTCGCGGCATGTTTCTCTAGATTATCCAGGTAAGTTCTGCCCGCCAAGCCTTTTACCAGTACTTGATTGAGTGAGTTTACGGGATGATAAGAATGCAGAACCCAGCTGCAATCAAAATCCTTTTTATCTAAGTTGCTAACATTTATCTCAAGTTTTATTTTATCCCCAAGAGTCATGACTAGCTGTGCTGCAAAATCGAAGTCGAACAACTCATTTGCGCCGCTTGAAAAATTAAACATCAGTTCCGCATCACCATTCGCTAGCAGGTTAGCGTTTTCAAATGTCCAATCACGATTGCGCGCAAAGCCGTGTTTTGGTTTTGCTGGATCAGCATTGGGTCCAAACCAGGGTAAACAGACAGGTATGCCGCCACGCAATGCAACGCCCGGAGTAAAGTTACAATTAGGGCTGACCCATAAGAGTTGATTTCCATCATGAGTATTGAAGCTCAATAAATGCGCACCTTGAATTGCAATTAAAGCGTCACATTTTGCTGTGTGCACACGAATGATGGGGAGACCGGTTCCCTGACTATCAGGAAAGGCTTCTTGGCTAGTCGTTAATTGTAAAAAATCATGAGGTTTAATGAGATTAATTAATTCAATGTTGGGCGATGCTACGTTCATATTGATACCTATTAGCGATACATTCACGGGATTCTAACGAAATAGTTTTTCTTAAGCACTTCAAAAGATGATTTTTTTGGCCCTGACTTGCTAAAAACAGTATCATGCACGCCCACTTTAAATGACAGATTCCAAAGGTAAGTTGAGTGAGTAAATCGCAAGTTGCAAATCAGGCTTTTACAATAGGGCAGCGTTGGATCAGCGAGGCTGAAGCTGAATTAGGTTTGGGGATTGTGCTGGATATTGCCAATCGTCGCTTAACGCTCAGCTTTCCCGCAGCAGGTGAGCGCCGCACTTATGCGATGGAAAATGCGCCAGTCAGCCGGGTTTTGTATCAGGTTGGCGAAAAAGTTCGTCATCAAGATGGCACTAGCGTAAAAATAACACGCGTACTCGAACAACAAGGCTGCTTGTTATATTACGGTTTGGTTTTTGATAAAGACAAAAACCTCACTCAGCAAGAGTTGGCAATTCCTGAATTCGAGTTGGATAGTTTTGTACAATTTAGCACTCCGCGCGATCGTTTGTTTGCCGGTCAAATTGATAAACACACGCATTTTACCCTGCGTTATAAAACACTCAATTATTTAAACCAGCATCGCCAATCGAATATTTTTGGTTTGGCCGGCCCACGTGTGCAATTGCTACCGCATCAGCTCTATATCGCGAATGAAGTTGCGCAACGCCACGCACCGCGAGTGTTGTTAGCTGATGAGGTAGGCTTGGGTAAAACAATCGAGGCAGGATTGATTCTGCATCAGCAACTCATTAGCGGACGCGTTAATCGCGCGTTGATTGTTGTACCCACCAGTTTGCAGCACCAGTGGTTAGTAGAAATGCTGCGTCGGTTTAATTTGGCATTCACGTTGCTGGATGAAAAACGTTGCCAGGCAATTGAAGGCATGGACAGTGTTGAAGAGTCGATTGATTTTATCGACGACTTTTATGACGATGCTGAACGTGAAAAAACAAGTGATAACCCATTTGAGTCTGCGCAATTAATTTTGTGTTCATTAGATTTTTTAACTAAAAATCCAAATCGTTATCAACAAGCAGTGCAAGCAAGTTGGGATTTGCTTTTGGTAGATGAGGCGCACCATTTACAGTGGAGCGAGAAAAGCGTGAGTGTCGCCTATCAATGCATTGAGGGGTTGGCAAAAGTTGCAAAAGGTCTATTGCTGCTCACGGCTACCCCGGAACAGCTTGGTTTGGAAAGCCATTTTGCTCGTTTGCGCTTGCTTGACCCCGATCGTTATTATGATTTAGAAAAATTTATTGCTGAGCAAAAATCCTATCAACCCTTAAATGATTTGGTGCAGGCGCTGCTAGCGGCACATGTCGTCGAAGCCAAAGCCATACCTGTCGATTTGGTTGAGCAACTGGCGCAGTATTTACCTCAAGAAACTATTAAAGAGTTGTCGGAGTTGGCTGAGCAAAACAGTCTTGGTCAGGCGGCTGATAAAGCAATTAGTTATTTGCTAGACCGGCATGGCACCGGCAGAGTTTTATTTCGTAACACTCGCAATTCGGTAGCAGGCTTTCCGGAGCGAAAGTTACATCTGCATCCATTGGAATTAAATGAAGAACATCTGAGCCAGATTAGCTCGCTCTCGCTGGAAAACCAACTTCGTGTAGAAGCCTACTGGCAACAGCAGACAAATGACTGGTGGCTTGACGACCCGCGAGTAACTTGGTTGAGCGATTGGCTCAAACAAAATCGTCGCAAAAAAGTGCTGGTGATTTGCGCCAGTGCTGATACCGCGCAAACTCTTGAAGATTATTTGCGTTTACGTAAAGGCTTATTAACGGCGGTATTCCATGAAGGTTTAAGTTTAATTGAGCGTGATCGTGCAGCAGCTTATTTCGCGGATATGGAAGAGGGCGCTCAAGTATTGATTTGTTCCGAAATTGGTAGTGAGGGAAGAAACTTTCAATTCGCGCAAGATTTGGTATTGTTCGACCTGCCGCTTAATCCTGATTTGCTGGAACAACGCATTGGCCGTTTGGATCGTATAGGTCAAACGGCAACAGTTAATATACACACACCAATTTATAAGGGCAGCGCTCAGGAAAAACTAGTAAGTTGGTATCACGATGGTTTGAATGCGTTCGAAAAAACCTGCGCCATCGGGCAAAATGTTTATATTCAATTTTCGGAGGCGTTGCTACCTGCGTTAGTAAGCACTGATGAAAAAGCTTTTAATCATTTGCTTCAGGAAACAAAATCCTACAGCGCAAACCTTGTTGCTCAGTTACAAAAAGGCCGCGATAGACTGCTCGAATTAAATTCTTGTAAGCCAACGCAGGCTGGAGAGTTGGTCAATGCTTTAGCGGAAAAAGACGAAGATAAGAATTTAACTAATTATTTGGACGCTGTGTTTGATGCGTTTGGAATAGATTCAGAAAAACACAGTGAACACAGCTTGGTGATTCATCCAAGTGATCATATGCGCATCGAACAATTTCCTGGATTGCCTGAGTCAGGCTTAACCATTACTTATCAACGCCAACAAGCACTCTCTCGTGAAGATATGCAATTTGTAACTTGGGAGCATCCCTTGGTGCGCGGTGCTCAGGAACTAATCGCGCTTACTGAATTTGGTAACACGGCATTTTGTACTTTAAAACTCCCGCCTTTAAAACCCGGCAATTTAATGCTTGAAGCACTTTATGTATTGCATTGCCCTGCACCTGCAGAATTGCAATTGTTTCGTCATATGCCGCAATCATTGTTACGTGTATTGCTTGATCATAATGGCAAAGATTTAAATTCGGTATTAAGTATTGATCAACTCGGAAAATTGCTTCAGAAAATTCCTCGTAACAACGCGCAAGAGTTAGTTCGTCACGCTCGACCAACTTTAGTAGATATGTTGCAAAAAGCGGAAGATAAAGCCAGGCCGCAGCAGTCAGCATTAATCTCAGCGGCACAGCAAAAAGTTAGCGAAGAATTGAACGCAGAATTAGGCCGGATGAAAGCCTTGGCAAAAGTGAATCCCAATGTGCGTCAATCAGAGATTGATTATTTACAAGAGCGTTTAGCCGCAAGTCAACATTATCTATCGCAAGCGAAATTACGTTTGGACTCGCTTCGAGTGATAATGACTATCTAACAAATTTGAGATTTCCTATGTATATTTTTTCCGTAAACGCCAAAGCAAAAAAAGCACGTGACGGCGTTCAAGAGGGCCAAGTGGTTCCTTTCATTGTTTATGTAAACTTTATCGATTTATTCGGTGCTGAACAGCTTTGCAAAGTTTATTTGATGCGCGCGGGGTTCACCGACATAGATATCGAAAAACGTAAACTTGTACCTAGCACTTTAACCAGTGACCCGCGCGTTGTCGCTGCTGATAAAGCTATGGCGGAGGCGATTAAAAGCGGATATATGATTCAGATGTTTGATGAATGATGTAGATGGTTGTTGCTAGTTAGAACTTTTTAAAAAGCCTTGAGTCTAGAGATAGCAATATTTAACTATTATCTACTATCAAGGGAAAGTGCATGGCTGCGTATCGGGGAGCTAGGTTTAATTCAATCTACGCCGTAGCTGCTACCGTCGCGATTCATTCGTTGGTGATTCTTTTGTTCATCAAACTAAAGCCGATTGAATCTCGTTCAAATACTTCCACGCTTCAAATGATTCGATTAAGGCCCCACGAAGCAGAGTCGGTTTTAATTGTTAAACCTCCCAACATTAATTTCAAATCCAGAAATATTAATGTGAATGTTCCCGACATTAGTTTTGCGGATCGGGTTTATACGGAACTCGACTTAATTCAATCTCCACCAGATATTCCTTACGAGTTACCCGATCCCAATAATGCTAAATACCGCGGTGTATTTGATCCTAAAATGCGTCAAAAATTGCTGGATGCGCAACGATTGAATAGGCCTCGCGCTAACGAAAAACCTGAAAGTTGGACTGAAGCTGATGGACGAACATTTGTGGATATGGGAAATGGCGACTGTTTGGTGTCCATGCAAAAGGTTGACTCGCGTGAGCGTGGCACTAATTGGGGTCATACGCGTTGTGGCAAAACCGATAGTGAAAAGACGATGGATCGAGTAATGGCTGATGTTGAAAGTCGTAAATCTCAATCTCGAAATTGACTAATAAAAAAAAGCCGCTGAATCATCAGCGGCTTTTTTTGGTTCACAAACTTAATCAGTCCGCTTTTTTAGGGCGAAAGCTTTTACTTTTTTCGCTTTTTGGTTTGTCACCCAAGCCTAATTTTCCTCGTGGTGCGCCATCGCGTGGTTTATCGCTAAAACTGCGAGGTTTGTCGCTACGAGGCTTGTCCGCAAAATCACGCACACGTGGACCACGGTCACCAAAATCGCGATCTTTGCTTCCACTATTTCCGCCGGCGCCGCCTTGGTCAACGCTAATTTCTAGCGGACGATTGCGCACGCGAACCTTTTTCAGTTGGCTCAATGTATCGCTAGATAAACCTTTAGGTAAGTCTACTGTTGAGAATTCATCGTGCAGTTTGATGTGGCCGATGTTTGAACTGGAAATTCCAGCTTCGTTTGCAATTGCACCAACAATATCGCCAGGACGAGCTTCGTGATTGCGACCTACTTCAATGCGGTAGCGAACCATGTTTTCATCGTTGTGTTCACGACGTGGGCGATCTTCACGTGGACGATCACTGCGACCGCGATCGCCGCCATCACGATTGCGATCTCCGCGTGGGCGATCGTCACGACCACCGCGATCGTCGCGGCCGCGACTTTCAGATGCGCGCTCGGGTTTTACATCAGTGAATTTTACTTGCAGCGGACGCTCTTTCTGAAGCAGATAAGCTAATGCAGACGCAATATCTTCTGGTGATACTTCGTTCTTATTGCTGAATTCTGCCAACAAATTATTGAAGAAGCTCAAGTCAGTATTTTCTGCCAAGGTATCAGTGATTTGTTGTGTGAATTGATCAATACGATGTTTGGTTACTGTAGCACCGCTTGGCAATTCCATTAAGGTAATTGGTTTCTTGGTGGCTTTTTCAATGGTGTATAGCAAGCGCTTCTCGCGCGGAGCAACAAACAGAATCGCCTTGCCGCTACGACCAGCACGACCGGTACGGCCAATACGATGCACATAGGCTTCGCTATCGTACGGAATATCATAATTCACTACGTGGCTTACACGTTCAACGTCAATACCGCGAGCGGCAACGTCGGTTGCGATAACTATATCCAATGAACCGGTTTTTAAACGTTCAATAGTGCGTTCGCGCAATTGTTGGTTCATGTCACCGTTCAATGCAGCGGCAGCAAAACCACGAGCTTCTAACTTTTCAGCAAGTTCTACAGTTGCAGTTTTTGTGCGCACGAAAATAATCATGCCGTCGAAAGGTTCAACTTCAAGGATACGAGTTAAGGCATCTAATTTATTAGTGCCGCTCACCATCCAATAAACTTGTTCGATATTTGCATCAGTGGATTGATTGCTTTCGATCTTTATTTCTTTGGCATCATTTAAATAATTGTTACATACGTGGCGAATTTCGCGTGGCATGGTTGCAGAAAACAATGCGGTCTGACGCGTTTTTGGAGTGTGTTCCAAAATCCATTCTACGTCGTCGATAAAGCCCATGCGTAACATTTCGTCGGCTTCATCGAGCACCAATGCTCTTAAATTATTTAAGTTCAAGCTACCGCGACGCAAGTGATCCATTACGCGTCCTGGAGTACCCACTACAACATGAGCCCCACGCTTTAATTGGCGCAATTGGCTCGTCATGTCTTGACCGCCGTAAATCGGTAATACATGGAAGCCTGGAATTTCTGCAGCGTATTTTTGAAAAGCTTCGGCTACTTGAATAGCGAGTTCGCGCGTTGGTGCGAGAACCAAAATTTGTGGATCTTGTTGTTTCATGTCGATACGTGAAAGCAACGGAAGTGCGAATGCAGCTGTTTTACCGGTACCCGTTTGAGCCATCCCTAAAATATCGCCACCTGCAAGCAATACTGGAATTGCAGCAGCCTGGATGGGAGAGGGGACTTCGTAGCCAACTTTTACTACAGCTTTCATTACTGGTTCGGAGAGGCCTAGGTCGGTAAACAGAATTTGGTCAGTCATTTTTAAACCTTTGGTTGTGCTCTTAAATAAGAGAATCGTTTTGTAAAAAACAATAAAGCAACGCCGTCGCTGATATTTTTGCCGTTTGAGCAATATCAGTTAAGGATCGTTTTATGTTTTTATGATCAAGTAATTTTTCATGCGGCATAAAATAATTTTTACACAGCATGTGTGGGAGCGATGATCGGGTCGCTATGGGTGTGAATGCCTGAACGGATTACACACAAAGAATTACATCAACAAAGCTGATGCAAGATAAGGCGATTAAATCAACGGATTCCCGCGTGTTCTTATCAACAAAGTGGCCAACACTTTTGAAATCCAATCATCGGAATTCAGTAGTAGAAAGTCTAGTCGAATAATATGAACACAGTGCAATTCGAAAACATCGTGTCTTCTGGAAAATTGCGCACTTTTTAGCAGGCTGAAAATTTGAACTTCATGTTTGGGTTAGTTGATATCGATGACATCGAACTAACGTTTGGGCAGCCCTCAGGCATCCTGCCTGCTCAGCATTTCCCCACAACATAAACTCAATAAAGGAGGGACGTTACTGAAAGTGCGCGCAGTATAGGGATTTACTCGCCATAAAGCCAGTGAATTAGCGCTTTGGTCACACAAACGCTAGTTGGCTTGTGCTAGCAATCGATCCAACGCGTTCGCAAAAGTTTGTTTATCTTTGTCATTGTAAGGTGGCGGGCCGTCATGCACCACGCCACTTGAGCGCATGGTTTCCATAAAGTCACGCATGTTGAGGCGTGCGCCTATGCTATCTTTTGTGTATCGCTCGCCGCGCGGATTTATTACTGCGGCACCTTTGGCAATTGCCTCCGCCGCTAAGGGAATATCGGCAGTGATCAATAAGTCTTCAGCGGTAATTTGCTGGACAATATAATTATCTGCTACATCAAACCCGCTACCAACCTGAGTTGTTTTTATGAACGGAGAGGCTGGTACGGACAAAAATTGATTGGCCACCAATACCATGGTTATCTGGCGCTTGTGCGCGGCGCGGTAGAGAATTTCTTTAACTGGTTTAGGGCAGGCGTCTGCATCGACCCAAATTTGCATAATTATTTCCGTAAGAAGACGGTTTCAGCATTATACATTTTGCAGTGATCATGGGTTAGACTCGCCACATAAACCTGACAGGAAATTTTAAATGTCCGAGAAACATCTATCGACAACTGCATTGGCGCGCCAGCTTCGCAAAGAGAGCAAAGAGTTATTTATTTTACTCGCGCAAGGCGGCTGGATTGTGAAGGTGGATAATCATTGGCAGTTAACTGAGAAAGGTAAGTTTGAAGGCGGCATTTATATTAATCACCCGAAATACGGTGAGTACATCGCATGGCCGGAAGCTATACAAGATCATCCACTATTGCGTTTATTGCCGGAGGCACCGCTCAGTGCAACGCATCTAGGCGCTAAGGTGGATCTTCCCGCGCGATTAATTAATGTAGTATTGGCGGAGCGTGGTTGGATTAAAAAACATATTCGCGGTTGGCTATTAACGTCGCGTGGTAAAGCGATTGGCGGCGAACAGCATACCAGCGAGCAATCGGGAATCCCCTTCGTTACCTGGCCCGAAACATTGCTGGACAACTCGCAATTTTTAACAAGTATTGCACAAATAAAAGGCGAGATATTTTCTCCGTCAACAAGAACATTGAGCGGAAGATTAGCAGCGACTCAAACCATTTTTATGGTAGAAAATTGGTTGTACCTAGCGGGTGTTCACCATGCTAGCCCTTATCTTTTATCTGCCGCAAATGAAACTGTGACCGCTGACTTCTTTTTGCCAGAGTTTCAGTTGGCGATTGATATTTGGGGCGCGGACGATAATGCGGCGGCACTATCGGATAAGTTGATCAAACAAGAGTTTTACAAAAAATATGGATATGACTTTATTGAGTTGCGCGAGGAGTCAATGACGCAGTTAGATGAGGTTTTAGCAAAGCAATTATTTCAATTTGGTTTAGCTGTTTACTAGCGCAGAGTATAAATTTTAGGGGGTTTTTATGGCGAGTGTCTTTACTTTAATTATGGAAGGAAAAATTCCAGGCAATTTTGTTTATCAAGACGATATAGCGATTGCAATTCTAACAATCCAACCGATTCGCGAAGGACACGTTTTGGTGATTCCTCGCCAGGAAGTCGATCAATGGAGCGATCTTCCGGCAGATACCGCCGCTCATTTGACCAAAGTCAGTCATAAAATTGCCAATGCAATGAAAACTATTTTTCCGTGCAAGCGAATCGGTTTAATGATTGCTGGTTTGGAGGTGCCGCACACGCATATTCATTTGGTGCCGATGGATTCAATGAAAGATTTAAGTTTTGACAATGTGAAAAACGCTGACTCTGAAGCCTTGAAAAATACAGCAGAAAAAATTCGCGCGGCGCTTCAGTAAATTATTCATGCCCCCGGCATTATTTTGCCGGGTGCATATTATTTTTAAATTTCACTTGCGACAATAACATTCCCGCCATCATCAGCCCGCAGCCGAACCATGCGCGCGTGCTTAATGTTTCGTCCAACAACCATACTCCGCCGATGGCTGCGAATACCGCTTCAAGGCTCATGATGATTGCAGCATGGCTTGGGTTTGCGTTTTTTTGTGCAATGACTTGCAAGGTATAGGCGATACCCACGCTCACTATTCCCGCAAAAAGAATAGGCTTCCAGCACGCGACAATGTTATTGAGTGTTGGTGTTTCTATCACTAAAGAAACCCCCAGGCTAAGTAAACCGCATATCAAAAACTGAACCGCTGATAACTGAATAGGATCGACACGGCCACTGAAACGGTCGATGACTAAAATATGGAACGCCCAGAATAATGAACCAATAAAAATTAAAGAATCACCGAAGGACATGGTGAAATTGTCATTCACGCTTAACAAGTAAAGACCCGCGAGCGCCAAAGCCGCTCCAAGCCAAATAGTTAAACCAGTTTTATGCCTGAGTAGAATTCCTAACATGGGAACGAGGATTAAATAAAGGCCGGTAATAAAACCTGCTTTAGCTGCAGTGGTATAAAACAACCCGTATTGTTGGAGCGTTGCGGCAACGAACAATACCAAGCCGCATAGAACTCCGCCTTTTAATAAGGGAGGTTTATTGGATTTATGTACAACCTCCACTGGTGCCTTTCGGGACAGAAAGCAAAGTAGAGGTAGCAGGGAAATACTGCCCAGAAGAAAACGCATGGTGTTAAACGCAAAAGGTTCAAGAAAATTCATCCCCAAACGTTGAGCAACAAATCCGAATCCCCAGATGGCCGCGGCAACTAACAACATTAAGTTGGATTTCATTGTCTACCCGATCGCTTGTTATTTTTTGAGTTAAAAGCGTCACAACGGAACACTACTGAAGGGTATACCAGGCAACAGGCCAGCGTTTATGAGGCGGTTCGTCAATACCAAATTTATATATTTAGCCACTCATTCTCTCTTTAGTGCCTTTGAATTTCTAAATTCCAGTCTTGCGAAACTGGAGTTTAGCATTGAAAACGCGTGCGGACTTACCCCATACAATCTGCCAAGCTTTTGACTCTTGAGTTACACGCCATTCTAACTTATTGATTTCAAAAACATAAATCTTTTGGCATTGCCTTTGCAAAACTCCCGTTAACAACCAGCACCTGCGTTAAATGTTTGACGCTAGGTGATTTCCACAGAATTAACGAGGTCGTCATGGCGGGTATGCAAATACTACAAACTGCAAATGCATCCTTGAAGCTGGTACCTCCGGTTGCGGTGGAACCCGTTGCGATTGCAATAGAGACTTTGCCTGTTAGTGCTCCGACAGCTGGTGATAAAGGTAAGGACCTCAAAAATGCGTTCGACATGTTTAATGAAATGTCGCAGCAATTGACCGATTCTTATTTTTTATTGGAAAACCGCGTTGCCGAACTTAACCAGGAACTAAGTACGGTTGCTACTCAGCGCATGCAAGAGCTAGCTGAGAAAGAGAAAATCGCTAATCGCCTGGAAAACCTGCTTAATTTTTTACCCGGTGGAGTCGTCGTGCTGGATTCATCGGGCCGTATTTCCGAATGTAATCCCGCAGCAATCGACTTATTAGGTGAGCCTTTGCAAGGTGAGTTATGGCGCGATGTCATATTGCGCTCTTTTGCTCCACGTAAAGATGACGGTCATGAAGTGTCATTACACGATGGCCGCCGCATCAGCATCTCCACTCGTAACCAAGGTGAAGACGGACAAATTATTCTGCTGACCGATCAAACCGAAACTCGTCGTTTGCAAAGTCAATTAAGCCGCCACGAACGTTTATCTGCGATGGGTAAAATGATGAGCGCACTGGCACATCAAATTCGCACGCCATTATCGGCTGCGATGCTTTATGCAGGCCACTTGTGCAGCAACAAATTGGATGACGTAAAGCGTCAGCAATTTTCAGAAAAAATTTGTAACCGTTTGAATAATATTGAACGCCAGGTGCAAGACATGTTGGTGTTTGCTAAAGGTGAACTACCACTGAAAGATGTTATTACGGTGAATGAACTGCAAATCGCTTTGGCTGAGGCGATGGAAGTTCCCTTGATGACAACCAATTCACTCGCGCTTTGGCATAACGATTGTGGCGAACATGTTATTGAATGCAATCGTGAAGCCTTAATTGGCGCGTTATTAAATTTGGTGAACAACGCAATTCAGGCGGTAGAACGCCACGCAAAACTAAGAATCACTTTTACCTTGACGCAGCCCAAAAAACAAAATGAGCATCCGCAACTGATGATTGCAGTTTGTGATTTTGGCCCGGGAATTCCTGCGGAATTACTACCAAACCTCGGCGAATTATTTGTTACTACCAAAGCACAAGGTACAGGTTTGGGGTTAGCGGTTGTTAAAGCCGTTGCGCATGCGCACCACGGCAATTTTAATTTGCAATCTACTCACGGGCAGGGCACTTGCGCCAGTCTCTTCATGCCTTTCGCACTTTTAGAAAAATCCAGTAATCGGTAGGAGAATACCAATGGCTCTCTCGTCACTTGCAGTTAAACATGTTTCCCATCTTGCAGCAGATGCGATTAAAATTTTAGTGGTTGAGGATGACAGTAATTTACGTGAAGCCTTAAGCGATACCTTACAACTCGCCGATTACTCCGTTGTCGCCGCCAGCAGTGCAGAAGACGCGCTTAAAAAACTGGCGGAGCACGATAACCTGCGCATGATTATTTCCGATGTCAATATGGGCGCTATGAGTGGCCACGATTTATTGCGCGAAGTGAAAGCGAACTATCCGCATATTCCGATGATGTTGATTACCGCTTATGCCAGCATTAGCCAGTCAGTCGATGCCATAAAAAATGGCGCGGTAGATTATTTGGTAAAACCATTCGCGCCAAATGTGCTGGTGGAAACCATGGCACGTCATTTAGGTGTTGCGCAAATTCAAGGTGACGAACCCGTTGCGCAAGCGCCATCCAGTCGTCAACTTTTGCAGTTGGCGCAACGTGTTGCAAAATCGGAATCAACCGTGTTGATTGTTGGTGAGTCAGGTACAGGTAAAGAAGTACTTGCGCGTTATATCCACAATCATTCGCCACGTTCGAATCAACCTTTTATTGCAATCAATTGCGCAGCTATTCCAGAGAATATGTTGGAAGCTATGTTGTTCGGGCATGAGAAGGGCGCTTACACAGGTGCGCATTCCAGCGCGCCTGGAAAATTTGAACAGGCGAACGGCGGAACCTTATTGCTTGATGAAATTTCCGAGATGGATATAGGTTTGCAAGCAAAATTACTCCGCGTTTTACAAGAGCGCGAGGTAGAGCGTTTGGGCGGGCGCAAAACTATTAAATTGGATGTGCGCGTAATTGCAACATCCAACCGTGATATGCGTGAGCAAGTTGTTGCCGGAAAATTTCGTGAAGATTTATATTACCGTTTAAGCGTGTTGCCATTGCAATGGGCACCACTGCGTGATCGATTGGAAGACATTGTTCCGCTTGCGCAAAAAATTCTTCAAAAACATGCGCAAAAACAAAATCGTCATGGTGCTAACTTGTCAATAAATGCGCAGCAGGCGCTCTTAAGTTATGCCTGGCCAGGTAATGTTCGCGAGTTGGATAATATTATGCAGCGCGCATTAATTTTACAAACGGACAACACGATAGACGCGGTAGATTTAGGTTTGGATGCGGGTAATATCTACAGTCAAAAACCTAATTTGGTTGAAGCTGCAAAGCAATATCAGGGGCAACAACCGCAATTTCCGCAGCAGTCGTATCAATCCTACCAACCGCTCGGTAATGCGCGTGATATCAGTAACATTCACACTGCGCGTGAATTTGCGCAGGATTTATCTGTACCACATGTTAAAGACGATATTTCGCTAATTAGTGCTACTCCGTTTAGTCCTAATCCATTATTAGGTACAGATTTAAAGCAGCGCGAGTATGAAATTATTATGGAAACTTTGCGGAAAGAAGGTGGCAGTCGTAAGAATACTGCCGAGCGGTTAGGAATAAGTGCTCGAACATTACGCTACAAAATGGCGCGCTTAAGAGAAGAAGGTTTCGCAATTACCGAATAGTCAAACGAAGGTCGCTAAATACCTAGAGAGCTGGAATAAATCGCTGTTTTAGTCTATATCAATAGATGCAGAATTATTTCATTTACTCAGGTATGAATTTATCAATGGCAATAATTGACCTCTTGTTTGCTTCCCGGGTGCGGAATTTCATGATGATTCTCGCCATGCTTTTTATGGCAAATCTGATGGTTATCGCAAACGTAAATGCAGATCCTTTGCAAGTGAGAATTACCGGTAATCCTAATCCCGTTAGTGTCGGACCAGAAGTTTTTTTTGAAAAACTTCTGGTATTAGCCTTGGAGAAAACCCGAGTTAGTCATGGTGATTTTGTTGTAGCCCATACTATGCATGGTGGCGGTATAGCACGTGACCGAGCTATGGTCATTGCGGGTGCAGGCATTGATGTTATGTGGGGTTCGGTTACCACCGAGCGCGAGCGACAAATGCGTCTTATTCCTATTGATCTCTTGAAAGGGCTGAATAACTATCGCGTTTTGCTGATAAACGAAGATGCGCAACCAAAATTCAGTAAAGTGAAAAATCTGGATGATTTGCGCAAATTTACGGTTGGCTCCGGTGAACATTGGACCGATGGCGATATTTTTAGAAATAATGGTTTCGCCGTCTCCGCTACATCAAGTTACGGTGGATTATTCAAGATGTTAGCCGCGCGCCGGTTTAATTTCATTTCACGTGGTTTGTACGAAATAAATAACGATTCTAGCGAATATAAGGCCTTGGGTCTGGCGCCGGAGGAAAGTTTACTGATTAAATACGATGTGCCTATTCGTTACTGTTTTTTTGTTAACAAGGATAATCAAGCTTTAGGTGACAGGCTTGAAGTTGGTTTGCGAATGGCTATTGAAGACGGATCTTTTGATCGCTTGTTTTATGACTATCCGGCATTTAAAGCCGGTGAGGAATTACTTAAAAATTCCCACCGGACGCTTATCCAACTCAAAAATACCAAAACGCACTGATCCTTGTTTCCTTCACATTAATATCAAATCCTTAATTAAAATCAAATTCGGAAATTTCCCTTTCCAAGCGTTTCTGCTCCCATTTAATTTCCAGTTTCCTTCTGCATTCCATATTAGCCTTAACTTTTTTATGTTTGTTTTTTGCACTCACTGAGTCCAGCAAGAA
The DNA here is from genome assembly GCA_004173475.1 of Gammaproteobacteria bacterium. Classification (GTDB taxonomy): domain Bacteria; phylum Pseudomonadota; class Gammaproteobacteria; order Pseudomonadales; family Cellvibrionaceae; genus Cellvibrio. The sequence continues at coordinate 37,371 of SEBU01000003.1, read as the reverse complement.
TGCCGCCATTGCCTGGTCAATGATTTCTGCGTCGTGAATTTGGATGTGTTGGTTCATGGTCAGCCTCCGTAGTAGGTATGGTCCAAAAAGTAAACTGAAGACATGACATATGCATGAAGAAATTGCGGCAGTTTTGTTAAGAATAAGACGTCTCAATCATCCCTAATCTGCTTGAGGTCAAGATTGGCCGAGCGGCAAGATTTGGCCTGCTTTGTGCAATATCCCTATTAATTATCCGACGTGCCAAATTATTGTCACGATAGATTTAACGAGCCCGGTTTTCGAATAGGTTTTTAGGAGAGTCCCATGACAGATCGTGTTGATATCAATCGTCTTCTTGGTGAAATGCGCAGCATTAAATCACAAACACAAGTATTCCAACGTCCACAAGCTGTGAACGGGGATGTTGCGATTAATCGTGGGCTCAATAATTTGCAAGTGGATACGGCAAATAAGGTTCCGAGCTTTGGCGATCTAATGACAAAAGCAATTAATAACGTGAATGATGTGCAACAAAAATCCAGTGCTATGGCAGACGCTTACGAAAAAGGTGTGGCGGGAGTAGATATCACTGACGTGATGATTGCCTCTCAAAAAGCATCTGTATCTTTTCAAGCCATGGTGCAGGTTCGCAACAAATTAGTTGATGCTTATAAAGATGTGATGAATATGCCTGTTTAATAAATGCTGAAATAAATAGAACGTTTTTATTTTTTTAAACAATAGTCCGACTAAAAATTCCGAAAGGTTTTCGATATGGCCACAACAGCAGACGCTTCTAACCTTCCTGCGAAATCCAAAGGGCGCGGCGGTGATTTAGCCGAAGGCTTCAGTAGTTTGAATTTATTCCGCCAAGTCGGGCTTATGATCGCCTTGGCGGCGAGTGTGGCTATAGGTTTTGCTGTGGTTCTTTGGACGCAGGGCGATGAGTATCGTCCGCTTCTGGGTCGCAGCGACAATATGGATGCAGCCAGCGTTGTGCAATTGCTGGAACAAAATCGTATTAAATTCAAAATGGATAACAACACCGGGGCGATTTTAGTTGCCGCAGATGACATCCACATAGCACGTATGAAATTAGCGGAAGCAGGTTTGCCTAGCAGCGCAACACCCGGCTTTGAATTAATGGATAAAGAGCAGCCACTCGGTACCAGCCAGTTTGTAGAAGGCACTCGTTACCAACGCAGTATTGAAGGCGAATTAGCGCGTACTATCACCAGTATTAGCAGTATTCGCAGCGCACGTGTTCATTTGGCCTTACCGAAAAAAACTGTATTCGTTCGCGATGCATCCAAACCAACTGCTTCGGTTTTTGTAGAAGTATTTGCGGGTAGAACTGTAGAGCCTGCGCAAGTAAAAGCGATTATGAATTTGGTTGCATCCAGTGTTCCCGATTTAAAAATGGCGGACGTGACTGTAGTTGATCAACACGGCGATTTAATTTCTACCGGTGAAGACAGTCAGGATTTATTGCTTGCCACCAAACAACACGATTACGCAAAAACCGTTGAAGAATCCATGATGAAACGCATCAGCGGAATTCTTGAACCTGTTGTTGGTAACGGAAAATTCCGCACTCAAGTGAGCGCAGATATTGATTTCACGGCGGTAGAACAAGCAGCCGAAACGTTTAACCCTGATCTACCTGCAGTACGTAGCGAACAAAAACTGATTGAAACAAAAGCAGGTGGCGATGCCGCCGGTGGAATTCCCGGGGCCTTAACCAATCAACCGCCGGCAAATGCGCAAGCTCCGGAGCAGGCAACACCGCAGGAAGGTGAAGCCGCTGCGCCTAAGCAAGCTACTAACAATCGCGAGCAATCCACGCGTAACTTTGAATTGGATCGTACCGTCAGCTACACCAAACACCAACAAGGCACTTTAAAGCGTTTGACCGTTGCGGTTGTGGTGGATGACAAAATCATCAAAGCAGAAGATGGCACCGAAACTCATCAACCCTGGACTGCAAACGAACTTGAACGTTTGTCTATACTGGTAAGAGATTCAGTCGGTTATTCCGCCGTTCGTGGTGACAGCGTCAATGTTTTGAACGCGCCTTTTACTAATGGTGTTGAAGTTGTTGAGAGCGATTTACCGACAGTGTCCTGGTGGGAACAATGGTTGATGCCGCATATTAAATCCATCGCCAGCGTGATAATTATTTTGGCATTGATCTTTGGTCTTCTGCGCCCGGTTTTTAAAAGCTTGGCTCGCAATGGTGGCAGCATCGCGGAACAGGAAGAAGCGCGGCAGTTAGCAGCACTTGAAGCGGCAGGTTTGGGCGGAATGGAAGGTGTCTCTGACGAAACAGTTACGCTTTCTGGCGGTAGTGCACTATTGTTAGGTGGGCCAGAGCAAGGTTATGAACAACAATTAAATGCAATTAAAGGTTTGATCGCGGACGACCCGGGTCGGGTGGCGCAAGTGGTTAAGAAGTGGGTTAATCAGGGCGAATAAAAGCGTAAGGTGAATAGGTGTTATGGCTAATCCTCCGGAAAAAGCTGGCGAGAAGAAAACGAAATTACGTCCCGTAGATCAGGCCGCTATTTTGTTGATGTCGTTGGGCGAGCAAGACGCCGCTGAAATTCTTAAGCATATGGGCCCGAAAGAAGTCCAGCGCATAGGCGCGGCCATGACGCAGCTCAACAATGTGCAACAAGCCGATGTACAAGTCGTCATGGGTAGTTTCCTCGAAGAAGTGCGTACGCTCACTGGTTTGGGTGTAGGTGCCGATGGTTACATTCGTAAAATGTTAGTGACTGCACTGGGTGAAGATAAAGCTAACGGCTTAATCGACCGCATATTATTGGGCGGAAATACAACCGGTTTGGATACCTTGAAGTGGATGGAGGCTCGCTCTGTCGCTGACATAATCCGCAACGAGCACCCGCAAATTCAAGCGATTGTTATTGCCTACCTGGACGCGGATCAAGCTGCCGAAATTTTGACGTTCTTCCCTGAAAAAGTTCGGTTGGACATCATGATGCGTGTTGCCTCTTTAGATACCGTCCAGCCAAGCGCGTTACAAGAATTAAACGACATTCTTGAAAAACAATTTTCCGGAAACGCAGCGTCGCAAACCAAAGCCATGGGCGGTTACAAAGTGGCGGCGGAAATCATGAACAATCTGGATGGTTCAATCGAAGCAGACTTGATGGATTCCATCAAAGAAGTGGACGAGGATATGGGGAACCAAATTCAAGATCTTATGTTCGTATTTGAAAACCTCAAAGATGTCGAAGATCGCGGTATTCAAGCATTGCTGCGCGAAGTGTCATCCGAAGTTCTTATTGTTGCGCTCAAAGGCGCTGACGATGATCTGAAAGAAAAAATCTTCAAAAATATGTCTAAACGTGCGGCAGAACTTTTGCGCGACGATTTGGAAACCAAACCGCCAATGCGCTTGGCCGATGTAGAAGCTGCGCAAAAAGAAATTCTTACGACCGCACGTCGCATGGCAGATTCTGGCGAAATTATGTTGGGTGGCAGTGGCGAGGCGATGGTTTAATTTTTATTTAAAAAATTCGTTTCTCCTGACTACGCTTTAATATGTAAACACCGTTCATCCTGCGCGCGAAGTAGTCGAAGGACCATCGAATCCTCTTGGATCTCATGACCCACGGTTACGCGCCCAAGTAAACGGAATTAAAGATTTTGTTACGCAACTTAGCTTGTTGTTTCGCGATTCATTAGGAAAAAATATGACTTCTAAATCCATGCCTGGTCGCATAGCGTCCGAGAATCTCGGTGAAGTCAAATCCTGGCTGTTACCGCCGGTGGATGATTCTGGTCGCGTCTTGTCCAGCGCAGAAAAAGAGGCGCGCATACGCCGCGAAAAATTACTCCAGCAAGGCAAAGAAAAAATAGAAACCGTTGAAATTCCAGCGCAACAAAAAACCGGAATGACCGCGCAAGAAATGCAGGATATTTTTGATACTGCAGAGAAAGATGGTTTTGCCCAAGGCCATGCCACAGGTATGGAGCAGGGCAAAAGCGATGGTTACGAGGCAGGCCGGCAACAAGGTCTTATGGAAATGCGCGCGCAATTAAGCCTGGAACAGCAGCGGTTTCACAAGATTACAAATGCTCTTTTAAACCCCCTTACTGCGCAAGACAATGATGTTGAAAATATGTTACTCGATATTATTTGTTCATTGACACAAAGTGTCATTCAACGGGAATTAGTAACAGATTCATCCAATATTCTTGCGCTCGTAAAAACAGCAGTCGATGCATTACCGATTGGCAGTAAAAATATTCGTGTAAGTTTAAATCCCGATGATTTGGCCGCGATAGAAACTTACGCAACCGAACAACAACTGGATTGGAAATTTTTTGGCGATAATCAATTGCAGCCCGGAGGTTGCAAAATCGAAACGCCTGAAAGTCGTGTAGATTTTTCAGTGTCGCAACGTTTGCAAACCGTGTTAGCGCAATTTTTGACAGGACAGTTGGCGCAAGCGGATGGTGAAGGTGATTTGCCGGATGGCGAATAGCCTTGACTTTAAATACCGTTTTTCAATTGTTTTCAACACTGACAAACTTAAATAAAGCCTCATTCATATTGGCGCTTACTAGTCGAAGGGTTCGAAATTAACTCTCTAGTTTTTAAGTAGGAAATTGTCATCCCCGGAGGGGATCCAGTGGCTGTTATTGGAATATATTTGTCAGTCGCTAAATCTCCTGCGGGGATGATGCTTCCCAATTAAATTTGTTTGATCATCTTGGCAAAAAGTAAATTTCGAAAACAAGAAATCTAACTCATTATAAGTTGCATCAAAAAAGTGATTCGCCTATGTCAGAACGACCAACCATTACCTCTCGCCTACAACACTACGCCCCGCGTCGCTTGGTCAACAACGAGCCGGTTGCTGAGGGTAGGATTACGCGTTCGGTCGGTTTAACGCTCGAAGCTGTCGGTTTGAAAGTTTCAGTGGGAAAGCAATGTGAAGTCATTAATGGCGATGGTAAACGGATCGAAGCGGAAGTCGTGGGTTTTGCGGGCGACCGCGTTTTTCTCATGCCAATCAAACGTGTTGAGGGATTGCAGCCAGGTGCGCGGGTTATTCCGGTTTCTTCGCAACAGGGTATGCGTATCGGCCCATTGTTGCTGGGCCGGGTCGTAAATGGCATTGGCCAACCCTTGGACAACAAAGGCCCGCTTGTGGGCGATGAATTTCTCGATTTTGCTCCGCCTGAAATAAATCCCCTGCAACGTAACCCGATTAGCGAAACGCTGGATGTCGGTATTCGCGCTATTAATGCGCTTATTACCGTTGGCCGAGGTCAGCGGTTAGGGTTGATGGCCGGTTCTGGAGTAGGTAAAAGTGTTCTCATGGGAATGATGACAAAATTCACCACCGCCGACATTGTAGTGGTAGGTCTAATTGGCGAGCGTGGGCGTGAGGTAAAAGAATTTATTGATCATATTTTGGGTGAGGAAGGTTTACGTCGAGCGGTGGTTGTTGCGTCTCCCGCGGACGATGCGCCCTTAATGCGTTTACGCGCTTCCCAGTTATCGAGTCGAATCGCTGAATATTATCGCGACAAAGGTTTAAACGTTCTCTTGTTGATGGACTCCTTAACACGTTATGCGCAAGCGCAACGTGAAATCGCATTGGCGATAGGTGAACCTCCAGCGACCAAAGGCTATCCTCCTTCCGTGTTTGCCAAAATTCCGCAACTGGTGGAACGCGCTGGTAACGCAGACAAAGGGGAAGGGTCTATTACTGCGTTCTACACAGTGCTAACAGAAGGCGACGATTTACAAGATCCGATCGCAGATTCTGCGCGCGCAATTCTCGATGGTCATGTTGTTTTATCGCGTCGCCTAGCGGAAGAGGGTATTTATCCTGCGATAGATGTAGAAGCGTCTATTAGCCGTGCGATGCAAAATATTGTCCCGGAAGATCATTTAAAAAGTATGCAGCGCTTCAAACAACTTTTATCGCGCTATCAACAAAACCGTGACTTGATTGCCATAGGAGCTTACACGCCGGGAGCAGATGCCGAAACCGATGCGGCTATCGAACGCTTTCCGCATTTGCGCGCGTTTATTCAGCAGGGACTTAATCAACGTGTACTCATGCCGGAATCTATCGCTAATTTACAATCAGTCATTCGCTCGCAATTACAAAAAAATAATGGGCCGCTTGCAGCCCAGCATCGTTAACTTTTGAAGTGGTAAGTCATGGCTGAATCACGTTCAAAACGTATGCAAGTTGTACTAACTTTGACGGAGCGCAGTGAGCAGGAGGCTGCTGATAAGTTGGGGAAATTTACGGCGCAAGTTGAAGCTGAAAGTGAACAACTACGGCAGTTGAATGAATATGCCGATCAATATTTGCATGCTTATGGTGCGCGAAAAGTTGCAGTGAGACCGCAAGAATTAATTGCTTACAGCGGTTTTATTCAACGACTGGCGGAGGCCAGAAAAGAGCAACAGGCTCGACTCGAAAGAATGCAACTTCAATTAGAACGATACCGACAAGCGTGGCGTATCGCTCATCAAAAAACCGAATCCATTAAAGAGTTAATCCTCCGTTTGCAGCATGATGAAAATCTCTTGCAGGATAAAAAACTGCAAAAAGAATTGGATGAACTGGTGGGGCAGGCCTACAGTCGACGCGAAGATAAACACGAATGATCACCGGTCAAAAATTCAACGATGTCCACTCGGGTCGCAGTTTTAGAAATTTTTTTCACCATAATTATCATTTAATGATTTTATAATGGCGCCCTATACAAAAAGCATTTATAGACTAGGCTTAGATTTAAAGATCACTTAGTCTACGCCCATGCTAAAGGCCTGACGCAGGTGAGTTCAGGCATTATCAAGCAAAAAAATCCAAATAAATGATTATTTGAATAGTGTGACAGAGGTTAATTATGGCGATCACGTCAACCGTTTCTGCGGATGGTTCACAAGTAACTATCTATATTCAGGGGCGTTTCGATTTTAGTTCTCATCAGGAATTTCGTAATACCTATGAAAAGCTTGCTAAAGCGCCTAATCATTATCGGGTAGATTTGCAGGGCACTTCCTATTTAGACAGTTCAGCCTTAGGCATGTTGCTGTTATTGCGTGATCATGCTGGTGGCGATCGTGCCAGCATCGAAATTGTAAATTGCTCACAGGACGTAAAAAAAATTTTGCTCATCTCCAATTTCGAGCAATTGTTTTCTATTCAATAATCATGAAAGCAAAGGCTTGCTCATTTCAGTTCTCATAATGGATGTTGAAGGAAAGCGTTTGTTATGAATGATCTGCGAAGCTTAAAAATTTTAGTAGCGGATGATACTGATTCCGATCGTTTGATTTTAGAAACTATTGTTCGGAAAGAAGGCCATCTGGTTTTTTCCGCGAAAAATGGTCTTGAAGCGGTTGCCATCTTTAAAGAACAACGCCCCGACATTGTACTTCTCGATGCGCTCATGCCAGAGCTGGATGGTTTTGATGCTGCCCGCCAAATTAAAGAGCTGGCGGGCGACGAATTAGTCCCGATTATCTTTCTCACCTCCCTGCAAGATACCGAATCACTTGTTCATTGTCTGGACGCTGGCGGCGATGATTTTTTATCCAAACCTTACAATCGCGTTATTTTAAAAGCAAAAATAAAGTCGTTTAACCGTATGCGCGGTTTGCATAGCACCATGCTTACTCAACGCGATTTGCTGGCACAGCATCATCAACGCCTGTTGCAAGAACAAACGGTTGCCAAACAAGTGTTTGATAACGTTGCTCACAGCGGATGTTTAAATGCTAGCAATGTGCGATTTTTTTTATCGTCCCTTGCGGTATTTAACGGCGATGTTGTGGTAGCAGCTATTCGACCCAACGGAAATATGATGGTGTTGTTGGGCGATTTTACCGGACACGGTTTACCGGCGGCTATTGGCGCCATGCCATTGGCTTCTACTTTTTACGGCATGGTTCATAAAGGTTTTTCCATGTCGGACGTCTTGCGCGAGATTAATAAAAAACTGAAAACAATTTTACCCGTAGGCCTGTTTTGCTGTGCCACTATGATTGATTTTAATTTCAGGCGAAGGCGCATAAAAGTATGGAACGGCGGTCTACCGGCCGGCGTTATTTATCGCGGTTCTGATAATACCCTGATTCCGTTGCGATCGACTCACTTGCCATTGGGTGTGTTGCAAGACAAGAATTTTAAAGATGACACCCAGGTGTACGAGCTTGAGCGCAATGACCGGGTTTTCATGTGGTCCGATGGTATTCACGAGGCGCGCAACTCACAAGGTGATATGTTTGGTGAAGAACGTTTATTTAAGTTGTTTGAAGAAAACGAAAGCAGTGAATCTGCATTTGATGAAATCTTATTGGGGGTGAAAAATTTTATAGGTTCGGGCGAGCAAGATGACGATTTATCCATGATCGAAATTCTCATGGAGTCACCCGAAAATATAAATCATCCCGCTTATAATTACAGCTATGGTCCTCAACTCTTACCGGTTGAGTGGGAAATGCGGTTTGAAGTTAAACCCACGAGTTTCAAATCTTTTGATCCTTTACCATTCTTGTTAAATGTATTAACAGAAGAGCCTGACTTACGTGGTTTTAGTGGAAGTTTGTATACGATTTTATCTGAGCTTTATTCTAATGCGCTTGAGCACGGTGTGCTGGGATTAAGCGGCGATCTGAAAAAAACACCAGAAGGATTTAGCGAGTACTACACCCGTCGCGAAAAATTATTAAATGAAATAACAACCGGATTTGTGCATATTTATTTTGCGTATTCATCAAACATTGATGGTGGCACCTTGACCTTGCGAGTAGAAGATAGCGGCCCCGGGTTTGATTTTTTATCGCGTCAGGGTAAAGAAATATCAATCTCGGGTTATAGTGGGCGCGGTATCGGCATAGTGGAAAGGCTTTGCAAAACGGTACGTTATTTTGGAACAGGCAACAAAGTAGAAGTTGTGTTCGCCTGGGTTAATGACGACTAGAACGCGCAACCACAGTTTAGGTTTAAAAGGTAAATTTATGGTTCCAACTCCTGTTAGCCCAGTGCAACACCTGGATTACGATGCGCTAAATTCCCTCAAAGATGTTATGGAGGGTGAGTTCGGTTTTTTGATTGATACTTTTATTCAGGATTCGGCAGATCGTCTCGATAAACTCTATGCACTTATAGGCACCGATAATGTGGACGCGGTCCGCAGGGCGGCGCATAGTTTCAAAGGTAGTTGCAGTAATTTGGGCGCTCTACATCTGGCAAATCTTTGCGCCGCGTTAGAGCGCAAGGCTCGCGAAAATGATCTTGGAAACCTTGGCGAAGATCTTGCAGATATTGAATCTGAGTTTTTGGTAGTGAAACAGAGAATGCTTGCTTACCTCGCTTAACTTCCGATTATCCTATTTTCTCTTGTTTCACTGATCGAAGTGTATTTTTCCTCTCTTGGCATTAGCCTTGCTCTTATCCTTCCATAGTCTTGAATTATTCAAAATCTGAAAAAAAGCGGCAATGAGTTGCCGGTTTTCAGGTTGTTAATGGCCATGAAGAAGAGGTAACGGCAATGAGTAGCAGTTCGGCATACAACAACGTGTTACTAAAACCTGCAGTGCAAACCCAGGCTGTAGCTGCTGCAAAGCGTGATATGCACGCTGATTATGCTAGTGCCGATTTTAGCCAAACATTTAATGAGCTGCGCGACATTTCACAGAAGAACAATGACAAGCCTGCCAAACCTGAAGCTCTTAGGAAAAACACATCCAGCGATGATTCCAGAAAAAAGATAGAACCTGGTGAGACTAAAAAGTTGGTCAAGCAAAATACAACTAACGCAACAAAAGAAAACCAATTTAGAGAGGAAAGGTCAGTTAAAGAATCGCATCAACCCGAAAAAGATGACGACCTTAAGGTGGCTCGCGCGAATGAGCGTCCGCTGGGAAAAAATAGAAAGATTGACGATGAAACTTTATCCGAGAGAAATAGTAAGAAAGTTGAAGATGCTGATGAGGCCGTTGGAGTAATCGCCGTTTCGACGACGCCCGTTATCGCTAATAACTCTGCACCCTTGGCTATGACTTTGCCACTTATAGGGGCTGAAATAACGCCAGAAAATTTAGTGACGGATATTGAATCCGTAAATGATTCTGTCACCACTATTACGCTCGGTGAAAATAGTGCGTCCACCAGTATAGATTCGGAATTATCGTCAACCATGTCGCTTCCTCAGCTAGTCAGTGAAGAAAGCGCGCCCGTTATTGAAAGCGATGATGATGTTGAAACAGTAAATGTTGATGCTGACGAAACACAATCCATTTTATTAGTAAGCTCCGGTGATCAAACTGAAACTGCAGAAGCTGGTCAGGTTCAAGCTAATGTCGTTAACCCACTATCATCTAATGTAGCTAGCTCGCCGACAACTGCAAATCCAGAAGTAAAAGCAACTGGAACTCCATTGTCAAACGCAGTGCTCGCAACATCGGATGTGTTGTCCACCCCTGTAAGTGCAGCTCTTAACGATAAAGCATCAGCTGCGTCTAGCGAAGATATGAGTGCGTTAGATTCTGGTTCTGACACTGACGCAAAGGCAATATCAACAGAAGATCCTGCATCAGTTTTTAAAAAAATGTTACAGACAATTTCCAAGTCTGCGGGGCGCGACGAAAGCGCACCTGTAAATCCGGTACAAAATAATGCGAGCACTTCATCGTCGTCGCCTTCACTGCTAGATTCGTTCGCTCGTTTTAATGATGCGCAGGCGCCAGCGACGCGTGGCTTTGTAGTTCAAACTACAGTGCCTGTTCCGGTTGGACAACCACAATGGAGTCAGGCCGTAGGTGAAAAAGTATTATGGTTGGCTGCACAAAATGTAAGTTCTGCTGAAATTAATTTGCATCCAAAAGATTTGGGACCTATGCAAGTCAAGGTGAGTGTTAATCAAGAGCAGACCAGCGTAAGTTTTACCAGCCATCACCCTATGGTGCGCGAAGTTCTCGATCAAAACCTCAACCGCTTACGCGACATGTTTAGTGAGCAGGGCTTAAATCTTGTGAATGTCGATGTGTCGGATAAATCGTTCAGTCGCCAGCAGGGCGATGCGCAAGAACAAAAAGGTCAGGCCGGTAATAAAGGTTCGGTAGAGGAGGAGACTGTTACTGCTGTGAGTACAGTAATTCAACAGCGACTCGTGGATCATTACGCTTAATTTCTATTGGCTTAAGCACACGGGGTCTAGCAGGGCTCCGTTTATATTTCTGTATCTCTTGTTGAATCTTTAAACGTTCTGACGTTAATTCAAACATCGCGCTTCAGTTCCGTCAAAAAAACTCCAATCATCCACACTCCCACCTAGCAAACAAACAATCCGCTGCTACTCTTTAGATAGCAAATAGCTGGCATAGCTATTGCTCAACCCCTACTAGAAGTAAAAAGTGACGGAGTTTTGACATGGCCGCAGGCAAAAAAGACGACAAAGCTGACAAAGATAAAGAGCAAGCGCCAGCGGACGATGCTGCGGTTACTGAAGCTAAGAAGAAAAAGAAAAAACTTTTTATGTTTATTGGGTTGGCAATTCTGCTAGTACTCATTTCTGTTGGCGCCACTTTTTTTATAGTTTCAAAAATGATGGGTTCTAAACATGCAGATGAAGACTCAGCATCAGAAGCCAGCGAAGCTGAAGAAGTTGTGGCAGCTCCTGCAATTTATTATCCGTTAAAGCCTAACTTTACTGTTAATTATGACGTGAACGGGCGCCAGCGTTTTTTGCAAGCTGAACTTACGTTGATGTATCGCGACCCTGAGGTTTTAAAAACTTTGGAGCTTCACATGCCCGCCGTGAGAAATGGTTTGGTCATGTTGTTGAGCAGTCAGGTTTTTGAAGAGTTACAAACCCTGGAGGGAAAAGAAAAATTACGCGCGGCCGCCTTGGCAACAGTCCAGGAAATTATCAATAAAGAAACTGCAGCCCTCGCAGAAAAATCCAAGTCGAAAGACGACGAGGATAGTGAAGACGAAGAAAGTGATACTAAAAAAGGTAAAGGTAAAAATAAGGAAAAAAAGACAAAACCACCTGAACCTAATATTGAACAAGTACTATTCACGCAATTTGTTATGCAATAGTCATTAGGTATGGGCGAACTCGCTTTTACAATTTAAAGGGTAACAACTCGTGCAAGACCTGTTATCACAAGACGAAATTGACGCGCTTCTGCATGGTGTTGATGACGGCGATATAGAAACCGAAACGGACCTCGAGCCTGGTGCGGTAAAAACCTATGACCTAACAAGTCAGGATCGTATTGTGCGCGGGCGTATGCCTACGCTTGAAATGATCAATGAACGTTTCGCGCGTTACACTCGCATCAGTATGTTTAATATGTTGCGCCGCACAGCAGACGTTTCAGTGGGTGGTATTCAAATTCAAAAGTTCGGCGAATACGTTCACACCTTATACGTTCCGACCAGTTTAAATATGGTGAAGTTTCGCCCCTTACGCGGAACCGCATTAATTATTCTCGATGCAAAACTTGTATTTAAGTTGGTAGACAATTTTTTTGGCGGTGATGGTCGTCACGCAAAAATTGAAGGTCGTGAATTTACACCAACAGAATTACGCGTTGTACAAATGGTATTGAATCAAGGCTTTGTGGATTTGGCTGAAGCCTGGAAAGCGGTAATGCCAATCAATTTCGAATATGTTCACTCTGAGGTGAACCCATCACTTGCCAATATTGTAAGCCCGAGTGAAGTTGTTGTAGTGAGTACCTTCCACGTGGAGTTGGATGGTGGTGGTGGTGAGTTACATATCACTATGCCTTATTCCATGATAGAACCTATACGCGAGGTTTTGGATGCTGGTTTGCAATCAGATACTGATGAACAGGACGAGCGTTGGGTTAAAGCACTTCGTGAAGATGTGCTCGCAGCAAAAGTAGAATTGGAATGCGATATCGTTCGTCGCGAAATAACATTACGCGACATTGTCGATTTAAAAGAAGGTGACGTCATTCCAATAGAGTTTCCGGATTTCCATGTGCTTACCGCCAATGGCGTGCCTATGTTTAGAACGCAGCTAGGACAACATCGCGGAAATCTTGCATTAAAAATTAAAGAATTTTTTGATCGCTCTAGCGCCCAAAATATAACAGGTACACCAGGAGTTAATCATGGCAAACGATGATGATATGGCAGATGATTGGGCAGCGGCCATGGCGGAACAGGCAGATGCCGATGAAGCAGCTGCAAGCCCCGTAGCATTTGAAGAATTAAAAAGCGATCACAACAAAGTAACCGCTAATCCCGAGCTGGAAGTTATTTTGGATATCCCTGTCACTATTTCCATGGAAGTAGGGCGCACCTCTATCACTATTCGAAATTTGTTGCAGTTGAATCAGGGCTCCGTAATTGAACTTGATCGCTTGGCAGGGGAACCCTTGGATGTATTAGTTAACGGTACTCTAATTGCTCATGGTGAAGTAGTGGTGGTCAATGAAAAATTTGGCATTCGCATGACAGATGTTATCAGCCCGGCAGAACGTATTAAAAAGTTACGTTAAACATTTATAGAATTGCTGAGTCAGGTTAAAAAACTAAAAAATTTATGAAGCAGGGAGTCTTCATCCTGATATGAATACATCATGTCTGAAACTTATTTATATCAATGCTTAGTTAGAGAAGGTAGCCACATGAAAAATTTCACCGGCTTACATAAAAAATCTATCGCCGGTACTCGCTGCGGTATTTTTTTATTAATACTTTTGACAAATTCTTTTACCTGGGCAGCGGAACCGGTCGCAAACAACGCGTCAAATCCTGCTACAAATCAGCTAGCCATTGAAAATAATGCAACGCAGATTTCTTCTCCATCTACAGGTGTCGCCAACACGAGTATTGCAACCACTTCGCCCGTAAATGCGTCTAAGCCTGCTACAAAAACAAATAGCGCCTCCCAATTAGCAAGCGTTATCGGTGGTCTTGCACTTATTTTAGTGCTGATCTACGGTCTCTCATGGTTTGTAAAACGTTTTGCACAAGGTGGTTTTATGCAAAACCCTGGAATGAAAGTTATTTCTTCCATGCCCCTGGGAACTCGTGAACGATTAATGTTGGTTGAGGTGGGGGGAAAACAACTACTGTTGGGTGTTACTGCTACGCAGATTAATAATCTGCACGTGTTTGAGGAACCTCTTTTTATTGCAGAAAAAACCCAAGCTGCGACCTCGGAATTCAGCCAAAAATTAATGGCGATACTGCAAAAAAATCAAACTCAAGATGTTACCTCAGATAAAAAATCTAACTCTTAAGGAAACATTATGTTGATGTTGAATTGGCAAGCATTTCGTCACCTGACAAAATATTTTCTTGCGATCAGCTTAATGCTCGCCAGTGTAAGCTCTTGGGCCCAGGCGACACCTCCAACTGCTCCGACTGTGCCTGCATCTTCTATTGTTAACGTAGGCGGTTCTCTGCCTGCCATCCCCGGTTTACCTGCGCTCACCGTAAAAACCAATAAAGACGGAACGCAGGAATATACAGTCACATTGCAAATTCTCGGCATTATGACCTTGCTGACATTTTTGCCAGCCTTGCTAATGATGGTGACGTCATTCACGCGCATCATTATTGTGTTTTCTATTTTACGTCAGGCGTTGGGGTTACAGCAGTCACCATCGAACCAAATTTTGATAGGGCTTGCCTTATTCCTTACGTTTTTTATTATGCAGCCAGTTTTTAACAAAGCAAATCAGGACGCGTTGCAACCCTATATTAATCAGCAAATTACCGCCAATGTCGCTATAGAGAGAGCATCCGCTCCTTTTCACGCATTTATGCTAGCGCAGACTCGTGAATCCGATATTAATTTATTTGTGGGGATTGCTAAACATCCTTCCATAGCAACACCGCAAGAAACGCCATTTAATATTTTAGTTCCGGCTTTTATCATCAGTGAATTGAAAACCGCGTTTCAAATTGGTTTTATTATTTTTATTCCATTTTTAGTTATTGATATTGTTGTATCCAGCGTGCTTATGGCCATGGGTATGATGATGTTATCGCCATTAATTATTTCCCTTCCGTTTAAGATTATGTTGTTTGTGTTAGTGGATGGTTGGGCCATGATTGTAGGTACACTCGCAGCCAGTTACGGTGTTTGACAATAGTTATGGTGTTTAACAAGAATACGGTTTTTAACAAGAGTTGCGATCTTAACAAAAGCAATCTAACAATAGCTCAATGAGCTACGGAGAAAAATTATGACACCTGAAGTTGTTATGGATCTTTTTTCTGAAGCGCTCTATCTGATTGTATTAATGGTACTGGTTATTGTTGGGCCAAGTTTAATTGTTGGTTTAATTGTAAGTATGTTTCAGGCCGCTACTCAAATTAACGAACAGACTCTTAGCTTTTTACCGCGCTTGATAATGACCATCGCTACTATTGGAATGGCTGGCCCCTGGATTATCACAAAATTTACCGATTTATTTACGCGACTCTATACGAGCATTCCGACATTGATTGGATAATTTAAGCTTGTTAAAAAAGTAGCAGGTTTGTTGATGCAAGAATTAATTGTCAGTGAAGCGCAAATTAATCAATTTATTGGCCAATATCTGTGGCCACTAGTGCGCATCAGTGCCTTTTATTTTGCAATGCCAGTCATCAGTGCGCGTACGGTGCCCGCGCGCATTCGTATGATGCTCGCCTTATTTACTGCGTTATTGGTTGTGCCTCTGTTACCAAATGCTCCCGTCGTTTCTTTTTTATCCGTTGAAGCAATATTGTTAATAATAAAAGAAATGATCATTGGTATTGCTCTGGGTTTTATGTTGCAGATTGTAATGCATGTATTTGTATTGACCGGGCAATTTATCGCGTTGAAAGTAGGCTTGGGTTTCGCCGCGCAAAACGACCCGTCCAGCGGCGTGAGTGTGACTGTTTTATCGCAATTCTATTTGCTAATGTCCACCTTATTATTTTTGGCGATCAATGGTCATCTAACCGTTATTAATATGTTGGTGGGTAGCTTCAAGAGTTTTCCTATTGGCGGGCCGGGCTTAACTCCTGACGATTACGTTTTAATTGTGCATATGTTTTCATGGATGTTTGCGGCGGGCTTGTTAATCAGCTTGCCGCTATTTACGTCTATGATGATTGTGAATTTATCGTTTGGCGTAATGGGACGCTCAGCTCCGCAACTGAATATTTTAAACGTAGGATTTCCTATCACCTTGATGTTTGGTTTTATTTTAATGTGGTATTCGCTATCCAATTTTTTGCCGCTCTTCTATCAAATTATTGATGAAGGTCTAGGTGTTGCAAATACCTTGGTGGGGTCTCCTTAAATGGCAGAAGACGATAGCCAGGAAAAAACGGAAGAGGCCAGCGGGCGAAAGATTGAAAAGGCGCGCGAAGAAGGGCAGGTACCTCGTTCGCGCGACCTCACAACTTCTGTTGTACTTCTGCTTGGATCTATCGCCTTGCTTTATTATGCCGATTTTATGGGCGGAAAATTTGTAGACATGATGCGCGTTAATTTCACTTTATCACGCGAAACCATTTTTGATCCCAACGCAATGATCAACCATTTTGTATCGGCCATGTTTCAAGGGTTGATCAGTATGGGGCCATTTATGGCGCTTATGTTTGTTGCTTCGATAATTGGGCCCGTTGCTTTAGGTGGATGGTTGTTTAGTTCAGATTCCTTAATGCCGAAGTTAAGCCGTATGGACCCCATGGCAGGCTTAAAAAGAATGTTTTCCATGAAGTCGCTTATTGAATTGCTGAAGTCCACTGCAAAAGTGGGAATAATTTTAGGCGCAACCATTTTACTCTTAAAATATTATGCTCAGCCCATGTTTCGCCTGAGTGATGAATCCGTTAACAGTGCGATTATCCACTCTGCAGAAATCAGCGCTTATGCCGTTATAGCCTTGTCTGCATGTACCTTAATCATTGCTGCTTTCGACGTACCATTGCAAATTTATGAATACAATAAAAAATTAAAAATGTCGAAACAGGAATTGAAAGATGAAGCTAAAGACACTGATGGTAAACCTGAAGTAAAAGGGCGCATCCGCCAATTACAACGTGAAATGGCACAGCGAAGGATGATGGCCAATGTTCCTACTGCAGACGTAATTATTACTAACCCGACTCACTACGCGGTAGCTTTAAAATACAATCCCGAATCTATGGCAACGCCGGTTTTACTTGCTAAAGGCGGTGACAACATTGCCTTGAAAATTCGTGAAATCGCCAAGGCTCATGGCATCGAAATAATCGAATCCCCTGTGCTTGCGCGCGCAATTTTTCATACGACGGAGCTGGATGCCGAGATTCCGTCTGGCTTATATCTAGCGGTTGCGCAGGTGCTAGCTTACGTATTCCAATTGAAAACCTATAGAAAGGGTCGTGGCCAGAAACCCAAGTATCCCAGTAATGTCAAAGTTCCGAAGGATATGTATTTCGACTAGGGGTTAAAATTCACACGTCTTGCTTAATAAGCCAGCCTTGTGAAGTCTTTTCAGTCGATCCCGGAAAATACTGGCGCAAAACTAAAAATACTCGTTGACGCCATAAAACTCGTTGATATAATGCGCCCACTTTGCCAGTGTGGCGGAATTGGTAGACGCACCGGATTCAAAATCCGGCGCCCTTAAAAGCGTGTCGGTTCGAGTCCGACCACTGGTACCAAATGCAAAGCCCGATGCTACCACATCATAAAAAACCCTGCGAAAGCGGGGTTTTTTGTTTTTTCACCTCGTGCGCCGCTTTATTATTTTTCCATAGTCAGCTTCAAAAGCTAGTAGTTTATAATTCAAAACCTTATTAGCTAGATGCATCGGCATTTAACAGCTCCTCCACCCAGTTCAATTGTTTTGGCAAACACTCTGTTTGCAAGTCATAGTGTTTCACTGCGAAAGCGCGAGCCATTTTACCCAAGCGTTCACGTTCGGTCGGGTTTTGTAATAAATCCACGACTTGCGAAACCAAATTTTCCTTATCAAAAAAATCCACCAATCGACCCGTTTCATTGTGCGTAATTACTTCTTTTACGGGTGCCGTATCGCTTGCGACAATTGCGCATCCTAAGCTCATGGCTTCCAATAAACTCCAGCTCAATACAAATGGGTAGGTCAAGTACACATGTACCGTGGAAATTTGTAAAAGTTTTATAAAATTATTGTAAGCAATCTTTCCTACAAAATGTACGCGGCTCATATCCAATTGATCACGCACTTCATTCAAAAACAATGTTTTCCACGTGGTTCCTTTGGGGGGCTTGCTTCCATAGCTTACATCATCACCACCAACAATAATAATGCGCGCATTCGGGCGTTGCTTCAGAATGTCAGGCAATGCGCGTATAAAAATATGATAACCGCGCATAGGTTCGAGATTACGGTTAACAAAAGTAATAATTTCATTTTTCTTTGTCAGCAAGAGAGATTGATTTAACTGTAATTTTATATTCTCGCTGGGTTGTAATTGTGTGGTATCTATGCCGTCATGAATAACTGTTATCTTTTGTTGCAAGTTTTTCGGAAAAGTAGAGCGTTGAAACTTTGTGGGTGATAACAATCCATCTGCTAGGGAAAATTGCAAATCATGACTCGCATTTTTTAACCGTAGACGACATGCTTCTGCTATATGTGGTTTGGAAAACTCGGAATCGAAATCAGTATCGCTATCCTTGGTTTGATAATAAAGCTCTGCATATAAACCCATTCGAGCTGAAGGCCAAACGTCTTTTAAAAACCAACTTTCTCCCCATCCTGGGTGTGCGATAATTACATCAGGATTGAACCCCGAATCGCGTAATTTTAGGGCCGCATAAAAAGCAGCTTCCGCACGAATTACCTTTGATTCCATATCCAATACCCAAGGATGAACCGTAGAGGCGTTCGACCGCAAAGGTTTGTAGAGTGTAATGTTAATGCCTGCAGGTGCAGGATTATTGTTAATCGCGAGAGCTTGAACTTCATGACCAAGTCTGATCAGAGCAGGTGCCAAGTGTTTAAATTGGGCAGGGAAATTTTGGTGAACAAACAGTATTTTCATTACAGGGCTTTCCCTAGAAGGTAGCAGTAAAAAAGATATGGCATATTAAATTTAAATTAGGCATCCAACAACCCGAAAATGCTCTAATACAATTTGGCGAAATTACGTGAAAAACTTGATTTAACCGACACTTAAAAATACATCGAAATAAACTGATTAAATTATTTGATTTTCAATACTTTTACTGAGCTCGTGCAGGGCGTGTATCAGTGATTTTTTAATCAGGGGTAAATAGTTGTTGAAAAATTTTTTAATGTAAAAATTGCATTACCAAACTTTACCCACACAAGTTCTTTCGGGTTCGCATATACAGCTAATCCCGTGGCAGAATACTGCCCGCTGTGGCACAGCAATTAGCGCTGTAACAGCGAAATTATAGTTACTTCATTAGTTACTTTCTCCGTTTCGAAATTAGCTGCTAACACAATGGGTGAAATTTACAGTGCCAAAATGTTAAGGCTAAAAATAAATCATAAGTGAGAGGAAATAAGATGTTCTTTAATAAAAAGTTCGCGCTTGCCGCGACAATATCGGCATTAGTTATCAACCAATCTTCATTCGCCCAAGACCTCGTCATATCACCGAAAGATACTTTGGAGCAGCCAGGCCTAACTGTTATTCTTGATCACAATCCTTTCAGCCCGATTTTTTTTGACGAAAAAAATGGCGGTCTGCAAATGGTGCTACACGGAGAGCGAATAGCAACGGATGGCGCATTACGATTGAGTGCAACACCCGAACAATGGGACCCGGTACCGACTTTCGCAAATCGCTCTCGTGACGCTAGCGGAAAGCAGGTCTTGATTCGATCATCCTATCCCGATGTAGATTTGTCCTATACCTTGGCTGTCACTCCCGAAGAGGGTGGTTTCCGCATTGCAGTCAACCTCGACAAACCTTTGCCACAATCGTTGGCAGGCAAAGTTGGATTCAACCTCGATTTTCTTCCATCTACTTATTTTGGGAAGACTTATCTCAGCGATAAGCAACCCGGCCTTTTTCCTCGCCATCCGGCTGGCCCAATGAAGCACGATGGCAGTGGTGACCCCGAACCTTTAGTTGCCGGTGGCAAATCTTTTACTTTGTCACCGGAAGATCCGCTTACACGTGTGACCATAGTGTCTGAAAAGGAACCCCTCGCACTTTATGATGCTCGCAACCGTGCCCAAAACGGCTGGTTTGTTGTGCGCTCGTTGGTTCCTGCAGGCGCTAAGGATGAAGCGGTGGTCTGGCATGTGCGCCCCAACGTTCTCCCTAATTGGGCGCGTGACCCGGTGATTTCCTACAATCAGGCAGGCTATACGCCGCAACGTAAGAAAGTGGCCATGATTGAGCTTGATCCAAATTTCAAAGCGCCGGACGAAGCTGAGTTGCTCCGCCTAATGCCGGATGGCAGCAAACAAACTGCGCTGCGCACCAAGCTCACTTCGAAAGGTAAGTGGCATAGATACAATTATTCTGCGTTCGATTTTTCTTCGGTTCGCGAGCCGGGCCTTTACGTCATTTCCTACGCTGGCCAAGTCACCACACCCTTTAGCATTGCGAGCAACGCCTACAGTAATATTTGGCAGCCCTCGCTGGATACTTTTCTACCTGCGCAGATGGATCACATGGGTATACGCGAAGGCTATCGCATCTGGACAGCACCATCGCATCTTGATGATGCACGCCAGGCACCAGCCAATCTAGTTCACTTCGATGGTTATAAGATGGGTGAATCCCTGGATTCTCCTTTTAAAGCGGGCGAGCGCATTGATGGCTTGAGCGTTGGCGGTTGGCAAGATGCAGGTGACTATGACATCCAAACGCAGGACAACGCATGGGTTGTTCGCGATCTGGTATGGGGTAAAGAGTTGTTCGGTCTTGAGTGGGATGAAACCAGTGTTAACGAGGCTACGCGTGAGGTTGAAATCCGCAAGCCCGACGGTCACCAGGATTCGCTCCAGCAAATTCGTCATGGTGTTCGGCAGCTAGTAGCGCAATACAAAATTTTCGGTCATGCGATTCGAGGCATTATCGATCCTACCCTGAAGCAATACACGCATCTTGGTGATGCATCATCGCAAACCGATAATAAATTTTACGACCCAGCATTAGGTGAAAACGAAACCAAAGGCGATCGCTCCGGCAAGACTGATGATCGTTGGGCATTCACGTCCGACAATCCATCCAACAACCTTTATGCGGCCACAGCACTTGCAGGCGCTTCGCGCACCTTGGCGGGTTTCGATGACCAACTTGCGAAGGAAGCTCTAACAGCAGCGAAAGGATTGTGGTCCCGTGAGCAAAGTAAAAACTTCCCAGTTGCTGAACGACATAAAGGCCCTTTCCCTGCGCGGTCGCCTGACGCGGTTAATGTACAAGCCACCATCGAGCTTCTAATCGCAACTAAAGGCGAAAAAGTTTACAAGGATCGCCTACTGCAACTCTTACCCACTATCGATGTACAGTTTGATTGGGTAGGCGGAGCTGCAACACGTGCAATTCCATTAATGGATGCAAATTATCGTAAGCGTTTAGAGGCAATTGCAATAAAAGCCAAAACGCGAATCGATAATGAAATTGCAAATACGCCATTTGGAGTTCCCATCAGTGAACATGCTTGGGCGGGCTCGATTCAGGTGGCTACTTTCGGCACCAATATGTATTTAATCCACAAAGCATTTCCGAAAATTTTCAGCGTGGATTACACGCTTAACGCACTCGACTATATGCTCGGTCGCCATCCAGCAAACAATGTTTCGCTCGTGTCCACAATAGGCACAAGCTCAAAACTGGTTGCCTACGGCCACAATCGCGCCGACTACAGTTTTATCGCTGGCGGCATGGTTCCCGGTCCATTAATTATCAAACCCGATTATCCCGAACTAAAAACCGATTGGCCGTTTTTGTGGTTTGAAAATGAATATACGGTAGCGACTACGTCTGCTTACATTCTTGCTGCTAATGCGGCGAGTGTGGCGGCGAAGGAGTAGAGTAAAAAATATTAAAATAAGAGGGGCCGATGCATAAAACATCGGCCTTTTGCTTTTCTGAAATCTGTTTTTTTTCAGGTTATTAAAAAAAATGACTGCTAAATAAACATTCGGGGCTTTCTATTTAACCTCACTTTTGATTACTATCTGCCGGTGGCATTTATGCCATTAAGTATACACAAGGAGTATGTATGGAAACCGCAAAAAATTATTTAAAAAATGCTAGTTTTTTTGCAAGCCTTTTGGGGCTTTATTATTTATTCGCTTTTACCTACACAGAAAAAATATCTTTTCCGCTTGAAATATCTGTGTTGCCATCTCTAGTGCTTGCCATAGGTTTACTGGCTATTCTTTTCACCTTGGTTATTATTTTCTATTCAAGTGTTTCATTTTTTGTCATATTTGATCCTTTAAAAATTTCATACAGAAAATTTTTCTACGCAAAACCTCATCATTCACTCACTGGTAATTTTTCAAGCATTATAAATTTTCTATTGTTTTTTTGCTTTACTCCCGCTTTATTTTTTACATTGAGTTTAATGGAATATAGATGTACTGCTGAAGCAACTGTATTGTCAATATTTATAATGCCTATATTGTTTTCATACTATGCAATGACATCACATCAATGGATTCACCAGGAAAAACTTAAGTGTTTTAAGCATTCACGTTTTTGGCGCGCAGTTATTGTATTTTACTGTGTGGATTTGCTTGCTTTTACATCCGTTGTAATATTTTTAAAATATGTAAAGTTCGGTTTAAAAATAGAATCGGATGAAGCTTATCAGGCCACCTTATTTTGTTTTGTTGTATTAAGCTATTTGATACACATTCCACCAAATGAAATGAAAGTGGATGATTTAGCTCAGTCTAAAAAACCAATTCTGAAAAAAATGACGCTGTTGCCAGCTAGTCTTGCCTATGCGATCGCCTTGATTTTTGCCATCTGGCCGCCTGTAGCAGCTAACACTGCAGCCGCAACTCTCAGGTTTTTACAAATTGGTGGGGGTTTGGAGCGAAGCTACTATTTTCCAGATGACTCTAAAATAGCAGTACCAAAGGACCTGGCTGACTGCGCGGATAAGTTATGTGTGACCAAAAGTCTAAATGTTTTGCTGGATTTAGGTTCTTTTCTTTATGTAAAAGGAAAGTATTTCAACGAAGAAAATACAGTCATTTCTCTACCGCGTAAGGACATGTTCATGATTATTCATCCGAAAAAAGAGTCTAACAAAGACGGCGTGTCGAATAATCCCTAGTGCTACCGCTGTGAGGCGGAAGTTAGCTTGGTGATTTAGTTGATTGTTTAGCATCGTCATGGCTAGCTAATTTTGGCAAGCTTATTTGATGTTTTATACGCCAATATATTTGATGAATTTGAAATAAAGTCTGATTTTTCTATTCAAAACTAATACGCTTTTGATTATTATCTGTACCACGTAGGTCATCTCAAAAATTCCCCGCACTTATAGACTGTAATGGATGCTAACTGCTGACGGCAGATTAAGGTTACAACGGACGACAAATGGAAATTCCCATATTTTTACTGCAATTCAAAGAATACGCTTTTTATTGTTTGAGCTATTAATTAAGGCAACTCTGATAAGTTGCACAATACTGCCTTGCGCATGGTCGCTAGGTTAACAATGGATGTCTCAAGGACCTATATGATTACCGTTCCTTCCTCCAGGTTCATTCCCATTATTTTAAATCCCATTCTGAG
This sequence comes from Gammaproteobacteria bacterium, assembly GCA_004173475.1. GTDB lineage: Bacteria > Pseudomonadota > Gammaproteobacteria > Pseudomonadales > Cellvibrionaceae > Cellvibrio. The sequence goes on along the minus strand of SEBU01000003.1, from coordinate 13,642 downwards.
TTCCTAAAATCATCAATACTATTTTTTATTTGGAGATTTATATGTTTTTAAAACAAGTTTCAAAAAAAATTCAAATATCACTATTCGCAACTATATCCCTTTCAATTTCATTGAATTGTTTTTCAGATTCTAAGGTTCCATGGGCAGAACCTGTGCCACATAAAATAGAATACAAGTGTGGATCAAAATGCTTTTCCATTGATGAAGTTATCTTTGAGTTTAATGCAAATAAAGATTTTGTGAATGACGAGGATAAACTGTCCTCCAAAATGTCTCCCTTCAAAGCGAGATTTGAAAAGGAAATGAAGGATTTAAAAACAGCTCATAAAATAAAAATAAATTCTTTTTTTAGGTTGGATAACTCATTTCCTAGTTTTAAGTCTGAGGAATCGGTTCTGAAGGTACAAGTATCAATGACAAAAGATAAATGTGATCCATTACATATCAAGTTAGAGGTTGTTTCTTTGTCAGCGGGTGAAATAGGTTTTCAAAAAATGGAATGTAGAGATAATGATAAAAAATGTGTCGATGAAAAACTTTCGTTAGCTTTTGAAAAATATGTTTTAGGTTACATTAAAGAGTATGTACCACCTACATCTATCGAATAAGTTCATTTTAAAATTCGACCCTATCTTACATAGAGATTTATATGTTCATTATTAAAAAATTTACAAAAAGTATTAAGATATCATTAGTCACGATTTTATCGCTTTCCTTTTCATTAAGTTGTTTTTCCGACAATCCATCAAAAAAGGAGGAAAAGCTCATTTGCAATGAGTTTTGTCGGTCAGTTAATAGAATTGAAATTAGTCATCTCAATGGAACTCAAATGGATTTGTCTGGATCAAAAGATATAATCAAAAATATCATCGATAAAAATATGAAAAGCAGCGGAAATTTAGGATATGGTGTTATAGGAGATGGAGCACCGGGTGGTACCTTAAGTTCATACTCTAAAGTAGAAAAGGATAACAAGCGATTGCTTACCCGAAGCAGGAGAGGAAACTCCTCGGAACTTATACAAGTGGCTGTTATTTTTCGAGCAAATGATTGCGATAAAAGCGCGGTAGACATTGATGTCAGGTTATTAGCCTCAAACTACATGGTTTCTAATCTATTTAAGTGTAATGGGAAAGATGCGGCTTTTTGTGTAAATGCGAAACTTTCAGACTTTGCTGAAAATGAATTGAGTGAATATTTATTCAAAGAGCTCAAGGCATATGATTTATAAGCTGATAAATTTTCAAATTTTGAATAAAATTGTAGAAAATTATGAAAAAAATAGCAGAAATGTGTTTTGTTTTTTTTATTGTGAGTTTGATTTTTTCGTGTAATAGCCACGCTGAAGTAGATAATAAGATTAAAAAGGAAAAGAATATCCGCAAGTATGTTTGTGATGAGTTATGTAAGAATATTTCACTGGTTAACTTTGTTTTTGATAATTCGACGAATATCGATATAAGTACAATAGTTTCTACTCCTGAAAAGGTATTAAGAAAACATACTGATAAAATAATAGGTATGAAACCTGTTGAAATTCGTCATATGGTGTTGGGGAATGATGGTTTAAAAAATATAAAAAATTTTTCGGTTACTAAAGACACGATAATGGTCAAGTTTCATGTTAAAAAATCTGAATCGGTAGAAAAAATAGAAGTAGACATCCTTATGATAACTGCATTTACCGTTCATAAAGATGAAAAATTTTGTTCAGATGTAAATGCTCTGGCATGTATAAGTGATATCTTCACTCATACTGTAAATGAGGTTGTTGCCCCCCAATATCTTAGCGAGTTGCCAGAACTACAGCCTTAATTAATAGAGAGAAATTAAATGACAAATAGGGATAGTGATGTGACCGCTGCAATTAAGTTTATTAATTACAGCAATCGCTCTGTGCGGGTTTGCTCTTAACTTTTTTATATGCTCTTGAAAGCTTGCATGCAAGTATTATGAGTACGGCAAGCGTATTTGATGTTTTATGCGCCAGTATATTTGGTGAATTTGAAATAAAGTCTGATTTTTCTATTCAAAACTAATGCGCTTTTGATTATTATCTGTACCACGTAGATCATCTCAAAAATTCCCCTCACTTATAGACTGTAATGGACGCTAACTGCTAACTGCTGACGGCAGATTAAGGTTACAACGGATGACGAATGGAAATTCCCATATTTTTACTGCAATTCAAAGAATACGCTTTTTATTATTTGAGCTATCAATTAAAGCAGCTCTGATAAGTTGCACAATACTACCTTGCGCAGGTTCGCTAGGTTAACAATGGATGTCTAATGGATTCCGCTATGATCCCCTTTGCTCTATATAGTTTTATTCCCTCTTTTTTTGACTCTCCGGTTTGAATTCTTAAATCATTAATGCTACTTCCATTTGGAGATTTATATGTTAGCTAAAAAATTCACTATAAAAATTATTTCCTCTCACCTCAAATCATTTTTATTTTTTTCTATTCTATTTTCATTTGATAGTTATTCAGCTGTGTACCCAGGATCAAAAGTTGAACCTCAAAAAATAGAGTATGAATGCGGAAAAAAATGTTTGGCAATAAATCAGATCTTGTTTGAACTGGCTGGAGATGAAAATTTTATCACCGAAGAAAAATTTTGGTCTGCCAAGATGGAAAGCTTTGATAGAAAAATTTCAGATGAAAGAATGAAAATAAATTCAAATCAAAAAGTTAAAGTTGATTCAATTTTCACATTGTCTGGGCGATTTTTGCCTAATTATAGCTCGGTAGATAATATGCTAAAAGTCTACGTAAACATGACTCAATACAAATGTGATTATTCCACTATCAATTTCGAGATTGTGTCTTTATCTGTAAATGGATTTGGTTATGAAAAATTAATATGTAAAAAAAGCGATAACAAATGTATTGACGATGTTTTATCAAGAGCGTTGGAAAATCATGTGCTTGATAATGTGCGAGATGTCGTTATGCGACCAACTATTAAGAGATAATGACAACTGAAAAGTGTATTGACTAATTTTAAACTGTAAATATTTGAGTAGGGAAAAACATGGCCGGATTAATGAAAACTGATGATGATAGTGCAGCTGCAAAAATGGTTCTGAAATGGGGTTATGGCATAGCCAAAAGGGATATCGAAATTTATTTTTGGAAACCTCTTTCTTCTGAAATGACAACTGCACACTCACTTATTGAGAATTATGATAATGCTTATGTCGATTTTGGATTGATAGATATACCAGCTTACGGTTATGGGTTTCATGATTCGAGCGCTATCCAGCAGGATATTCGTAATGCATTAGGAAGTTTTAGAGATCTTGGAATCATATCATCTTACAGCGAAGTCACTAGCCCAATGAATTCATCAGGTGGTTTAGTTGATATGCCTATAGGAATCACTTTGCTTCCAACCACGACGGGGAGTGATGGAAAGATTACCAAGACATTAGGTTCAACCGCTTGGGGCTATGAAACAGGTCCGCACGAAGATGCTGGCACTGAAGCTCCAGTTTTTTTTGATTCAGGTTATACAAATTGGAGTGCATCTTTAAAAAAATGGGTGGTAGATCATGAGCTTTTGCACGGTATGGGTCTGGATCATCCGCACGATGTGGGGTTGCAAGGTACAAAATACGATAGCTTTAAATATTCGATAATGAGTTATGAATTCCATCCAGATTTAAAAGGTGTCCATGCTCAAAGTTTAATGATGCTTGATTATCTTGCGTTACAACAAAAGGGTGCTCTTACTAAAAGCTATGGTGCTGAAAGTAATTCATCATACGCTTGGTCAGATTCAAATGGTCCAGTCTTGCGTACGATTTATGATACTGGAGGTGATGATGATTACATTTCTGCCGTGGGACATTCAAAAGCTTCAATTATCGATTTGCGTGATGGGCATTTTAGTTCTTATGGCGTTGGTGTCAGTGGCGGCACGGCGCTTGAAAATTTGGCAATTTTTTGGGGTTCGATTATTGAAGATGCAATTGGTAGCGATAAAGATGATGTCATTATCGGTAACGCAAAAGGCAATAATATTAAAGGCGGTAAAGGTGACGATTTTCTTTATGGTAATGGCCTGAATTATGAAACGGATAATTGGAATTTTTCCAAAGCTCATAAAGATGCTTACGCTGCTACAGTCGATACAGTAAATAATAATGTTGATGACAAAGACACCATTTACGGTGGCGATGGTAACGATTATATAGATGGGCAAAGTGGCGACGACACATTATATGGCGATGATGGCCATGATTTTATTTTTGGTGGATTCGGTGATGACTTTATAGAAGGTGGAAAAGGCTCTGACCATATCTATGGTGGAGATGGGAAATTTTCTGTTGTGGAAGGTAATGACACAATAGATGGTGGAGAAGGCAACGACATCCTCGAAGGCGGTGCAGGCAAAGATAAATATATTTTTACCGGCACTTTCGGTCGCGACATCATAAAAGATTCCGACAATTCCGGCAGCATTGTTATCAACGGCACTACACTTTCTGCATTAACCCAATCTGCAAAAGACAGCATCATCTATTACGACAATGTTAATAACCCAACCAAAAAAGCGGTTGTGATTGATGAAGGAAATACCAAATCGCTGGTTATTTCCACGGTTACAAAAACAGGCGCTGGCATTATTGAGTCTGGCAACAGCGTTACGATAAAAAACTGGGCCGGCAGTGGTTTAGGTTTGAGCCTGAGCGATGCTGCCGCTGTTACGACTCCCAACAATACGGTTATCAATGGCACCTCGGCGGCCAATAAAATCTTTTCGATGGCCTGGGTCGTACACGATGATCGGAATGGTTCAGGCAATGACCCGGACAGAATCAACACTACCTTTTCGGCGAATGGATACTATAGATCTGTAGCGGGCACCATCAACAGCGGTGCAGGTAATGACTATATCGTTGGCTCCAAATACGACGACATTATCGACGGCGGTGCTGACAACGATATTCTGGATGGTGCGGGTGGCAAAGATACTATTAACGGTGGTGATGGCAATGATTTCATCGCCGGTTTTGCCGACGGCTCTACCTGGCATGGCGGCACTGGCAAAGATATGTTGTTGGCCAACAGTGATTTTGTCCTCAATCTGGTTGCGGGCGCTGTCGGTGAAAATTATGCCGCACAGCCAAAACGCGATTTGTCCTGGCAAGATGTTTCACCGTTCGTCACGTTTGATTACAAAACCAGGGAGTCTACAGACACGGGTAGCTCCTCGTATTCCTATTCAGCCTGGATAGGTATTGCACCGGGTACTTACAAGGGTGTTGCGAACTATGGCACTAACCTCACGTTTGAACTCACGGTAAAGGGCAATCCATTCCCTGTTAATGAAACACCGGGCAAAGGTGTTTTCCTGTACCGTCACGATCCGGCAGGTGTGGGCGATGAGTCAACTTCCTGGCAGCTTTCTTACTATGACAGTGCCCATAATCTGATACGAGATGATATCAATCAAAACCTCGTAACCGTTTCTATTTCCCAAACTGCTCATAGCGATACGCCTACCGTGTATTTATATGGTGACGAGGGTGATGATTTATTGGTGGGCTCAGACAATAAAGATGAACTCTACGGCGGTGACGATAACGATTATCTAATGGCCAATGGCGGCGATGATTTGCTTGATGGCGGCAAGGGCAGTGACACCCTCGGCGGCGGATGGGGTAATGACCTGCTTATTGGTGGAACTGGTAATGACGCACTGGTTGGAGACGAATTGGGCGCAGCAGGTGGCGATGACCAGCTTTATGGTGGCGAAGGCCATGACACCCTGAGTGGCAATGGCGGTGCCGATTATCTGGACGGTGGAACCGGTGCAGACAAACTCTACGGTGGCGATGGCAAAGATTATTTATACGGTGGTGACGATAACGAACAGGATCTTTTATTCGGAGATGCCGGTAACGATATTTTAGTGGCCGGTGCCACGCAGGATTATCTGGATGGCGGAGCCGATGACGATATTTATATTCTCGACACTCATCAGGTACTCACGGTAGAAAGTCCCATTCTCATTAATTCCACATCAAACAGCAGTACAACCAGCTCCGCGTTTATAGCGCCAGGTGGAAATCATCAAAATGCCAACGCGGTTGTCATTAACGACACTCAGGGCAACAACACAATTGCGTTAGCAGGTGTAAGCAGTTTTGCCGATGTTGCCATCGAGAGCAGTGGTGAAAACCTCACGTTATTTTTCGAAAACGGCCAGCAATTATCCGTGGTCGGTGGTGCAACGCGCTCCATGAATATTATAAGCACAGGTGCAGTAACCGACGCCGCCTCTGTAGCCGCAATGGTCGCAACATCAACTGTGGCTGTTTCAGACGATAACTTTTTAAACGGCACTGATTTGCTCGCACAATCCCAACTGAATACAGCGGGTTTAATGCTCGGCAATTTACAAAATGTGGCAACACTCTCAGCTGTTACGGCAAGCACGTATTTGGTGGGTGGTTTAGTAAACGACAACCTCTCTGCACACAGTGGTGGCACGCGTTTTGTTGGCGGGCGTGGTGATGACACCTTCAATGGAAATGTGGGAAATGATATTTATTTAATTCGCAAAGGCGATGGCAATGACATCATCAATGAAAAAGGTGGAACTAACACAATCAAACTCGATAAAAATATCTCTGAGCAATCACTGGTTACACCACTGAGTATTCGTCATGACGGTGCAGATTTAGTCATAAAAGTTTCTGATGAGCAAAGTATTGCGGTTAAAAATATGTTTAATGCGACAACGGGCGCAGTCATCAGCGCCAACAGCATTCAAAACATTTTATTTTACGATAATACCAATTGGGATCTTTCAAACATAAAACAATTGGCACTCGTGAGCACTGCCGGTGACGATGTCATAGGCGGTTTTGAAACAGCAGATACCCTTAAGGGCAGTAAAGGCAACGATCAATTGAGCGGTAACGCAGGGAATGATGTTTATCAATATGCCTTAGGTGATGGTAACGACACTGTCATTGATAGTGCAGGCAGTGATCGCATTGAGTTTACGGCAGGTGTGCTACAAAACCAGGTTACTGCATTCCGTGATGGTTACAATAATTTAATTCTTCGATTAAGTAACGGCGAAAAAATTACTGTCGCAAAAGCATTTGATAGCAGCGGTAATTTCACTAGCAATGCCATAGAAACGATTAAATTCTCTGACAACAGTAGTTGGGATTCGGCGCGTATAAAACAAGAAACGATTAATTATACCGGTCAAAATATTAGTGGCACTACGAGTAACGACAACTTAATCGGTGATGATGGAAAAGATATTATTACGGGTGGTAAAGGCAATGACACTATCACAGGGAATGCGGGTGATGATATTTATCGTTATGCATTAGGTGATGGCAATGATGTGATTACCGATGTGTCAGGTTTAGATCAGATTGAATTTGGTACAGGCATCACGCAAGAACAAACGATTGCAAAATCAAACGGAAAGGATTTAATACTGACATTGAATGACGGCGGCACAATCACTGTTAAAGATATGTTTGTGCAAAAATCACAAACCTCTGTGGACCCGCATATCACTTCGATTATTCAAAATCTGCAAAGCAATTGGATGAAGCAAGCTGAAACCTTAATTGAAAATAATTATGGACTAGTGGGTAGTGGTGATATCACCTTGAACTTTGTGCGCGATGTTGTGGGTGGTGAAGAAGCCACAGTTAGTTACACGACGTCAAGCAACTCAAATATTGCATCAGGTCTAACCCTTAGTATTAATCTCGAAGCGTTTGCCACCCTTGGTAATGGCACTGGTTCTATCTATTACGATCGCATTATTGCTCATGAAATGGTGCACGCAGTTATGGCTCGCAATATGAATATGTCGTTATTGCCGGGCTGGTTTACCGAAGGTGCAGCAGAACTAATTCACGGTGCGGATTATCGAGTAAATAAAGATTTGGGACTTATTACCAGCCAAGACAATGTTAATGCATTATTTAAAACAACCGTTGGTTCACCTGCGGACAGCGCAAGTTATTCAGTGAGTTATATCGCCGTCAAATTATTGGATAAGGAAATAAGAGTAAATGGTGGGGCAGGCATTAAGGATTTATTTGCTGAATTGAAAACAGGCAAAACTCTTAATCAATCACTCGCAGACTTAAGCGCCAGTCTCGGTGGTATGAGTGGTTTATGGAATAATCTGGCAAGTTTTGAAGCGCACTTCAAAACGGTAGGTTTTGCCAGCATGGATTCGTTGCTCAATATAAATAATGCAGACACAGGTTCAATTGCAGGCTCAGATTATGGCAATTTACCTTTAGACCCTTATGGAGTATTGCCCAATAACACCACTGGCCCTTCGCAACATTTTAATCTTGTTATTCCCGAGCAATACACTAACACCGTTGGTATATTCAATACGGTTGAAACAATTCAATTTGCTGATGGCATCTGGAATGTAGCGCGAATCAATCAAGAAATAGCGAAAGTCCATACAATAGGCACCACCCTGAACGATGTAATAGATGGGACAGCTGGTAATGATATTTTTATTGGCTATAAAGGTGATGACCAATTAAATGGCGGTTCAGGTGATGATATTTATCATTACGCCCTAGGTGATGGTAATGATGTCATTGTGGATACTGCGGGAGTTGACCAGATCCAGTTAGGCGCAGGTATAAATTCATCACAACTTAAAGTCAAACGCGATTCTTTAAATAACTTGGTGCTGACATTTTCGGATGGAGGAAATATTACTGTTGCCAACGCGTTTGATGCTTTTGGAAATTTTACCACTAACGCTATTGAAAAAATTACTTTTACCGACACCTCTTGGGGGCTGGACAGAATTAAAACGGAAGCTCTAAAAGTAGATGGTAAAATACTTAATGGCACAGTAGACAATGATTCGCTGTTAGGTGATGCAGGTAATGACACTTTGTCGGGCAATGGAGGTAGTGATTCATTATGGGGTGGTGCAGGTAACGATATTTTAGATGGTGGTAGTGGCAGTGATTATTTATATGGTGGTAATGGTGCAGATACTTATTTATTTGGCAAAGGCTATGGCTATGATCAAATAGTAAATAACTGGGAAGATAATGATGTCTTGGGTGTTAATGAAGACACGATTCTTTTGGATAGATCAGTCACCATAGATAATATTCTTCTGTCTCGTATCCAAGATGATTTATTTATTAAAATTGATGGTCGTAGAGATGATACCTTGCGGGTTATCAATTACTTTTTAAATAATGCCAGCACAGGCAATGCAATAGAATGGATTAAATTTAGTGACGATACTTTATGGGATATTAATAAGGTTAAACAAAAAGTATTAGTACCAACTGCCAGCTACAATGAGTTGCGCGGTTATGAAAGTAACGACAGTATTTTGGGTCTAAGCGGCGAAGATACGATTTATGGTAATGGTGGTAACGACCTTCTTATTGGCGGGGCGGAAGTTGACTATCTTTATGGAGGTGATGGGAACGACACTCTTGATGGAGGAACAGGTAGAGATCTTCTTTCGGGTGGAGCTGGGATTGACGTTTATCGATTTGGTGTAGGCTACGGGCTGGATACCATTGATTTTTCCGATTACTCCGCAACAAACTCTGAACAAAAAATTATTGAATTGGGTAAGGGAATAACCCCGTCGAATGTAGTGATAAAAAATAGTCGAATGAGCCCTGACGGTTCACAATCTATTTATTTTTATCTTAAAGAATCCGCAATTAGTTATGGAGGTTCGCCCAGAGGGTTGATACAGGATGGTCTTGAAATGATTAATGTACCGGATAATTTGGTGATTAAATTTTTTAATAACACCCTGTGGAATATTAATACGCTTAAAACTCTTGCACTAACATCAACCACGGATGCTGATGAAATTTTTGGAGATGCAGCTAACAATATTATTAATGGTGGGGGCGGTAACGATTCACTTTATGGAATGAGTGGCAATGACACCTTAAATGGTGGAACTGGCAATGACTACTTAACTGGTGTTGAATCCTACTACTCAGGTGGCGATAGCAACGCCGATACTTATCAATTCAATGTAGGTTCGGGTCAAGACAGTATAGAAGCCAGAAATGACGACACTATATCATTTGGTTCAGGAATAACCCCTCCTCAAGTGTCGTTTGTGCGCAATATAAATGATCTCGTTCTTAAGCTAAATAATGCAGGCGATTCAGTTACTATCATAAATGGATTTTATTTTAATGAGTGTTTACCAGGAATTGTAAAATTTAGTGATGGCACTATTTGGAATATAGCAACACTCGCAAATAAAATTTTATCCGCAGCTCAACCTGCTGACTTGACCCTCACTGGAAATTCAGGCAGCGAACTCTTAACTGGTGGTTTGGCTAATGACACAATCAACGGTGGTGGAGGTGCAGATACACTTGATGGTGGTGCCGGAAACGATCTGCTGAATGGAGGGAGTGGGAATGATGTTTATTTATTTGGCAAGAATTCCGGGCACGATATTATTAGCAGCCTTGATTACACATCAAACAAATCAGACGTTATTCAATTGGATACAGGGATCTCAACAACTGATGTTCGATTATCTCGCTTTGACGCTAATTTAGTTATCACCGTCGGTGATTCGTTGGCAACGCTACAAGTAAAAAATTTATTTTTGAATGATGCAACGTCTGGCTATCGAATAGATAAAATTAAATTTGCCGACACTACCGTGTGGGATGTTAATTTTATTAAAAACGCTGTACTGCAATCATCCGACAAAGATGACAGGATTTATGGCTACGCCACTAATGACACCATTTCTGGTGGTCTTGGTAACGATGTTATTGATGGTGGCCTTGGCAGCGATACGTTTATTTTTAACCGGGGTGATGGCCACGATGAGATAAACGGAGGTATCGAATCGGGAACAAACAAAATCGATGTGCTCCAATTTGGAAATACCATATTGCCAAGCGATATTTCATTCAAACTTCAAACTTCGGCTAGCGGGTTGGCTATCGGATTGGAACTCTTTATTAGTGAAACAAATGACAGTATTTCGATTCCTGGTAATTTTTTTAGTGCTGATTCGTCAAGCCGCGCTATAGATTTGATTAAATTTGCGAATGGAGACTCTTGGACATTTGACGATATAAGAGTTAAAGCTGGTATAGGCACTGATGCAAATGATAAGTTGTTTACCGGTCTGTCTGATGTGTTAATGGGACTTGGCGGAAACGATTATCTGTACACTGAGGGAAATTCCAGTTCCCTATATGGTGGGAATGGTGATGACAGATTAGAAACACTTGGTAGCGCGTTGCTTGATGGCGGTGCTGGTATGGATTTCCTGTTAAGTGAAGCTGGCCATGCAGGTGAAAGTATTTATATCGGTGGCTTGGGGGATGATGAAATTAACGGTGGCGCTGGGAACGATACTTATAGATTTAGCCTCGGTGATGGTTTTGATAAAGTCTATGATCGGTCAGGTCTTGATACTCTAGAGTTGGGTGCGGGCATAGTAAAAAGCGATTTAATTTTTACTCAAGAGTTTGGAGCGGTTGCTATTACATTTAAAAACTCCCCTTACGATAAATTATTGTTTTCTGAGTGGACACTAAGTAATAAAGATTCCTATGGAAAGATTGAAACGATAAAATTTTTTGACGGATCAACACTAAATATTGATGGTGATCTTTTCAATGATACAACACCTCCATCTCAACCCACGGCTTACTTCGATGTCACAGGAAAAATTGTTAGTGGTAATGCAGAAGCGGGCAGCACAGTGAGTATTAAAAATGTAAGTGGTACTGAAATTGGAAGCGGTACAGCAACATCTTCTGGTACCTACTCAATCACGCTGGGTACTGCACTCACCAATAAGCAAGTTGTAAATGTCACAGCAAAAGATTCTGCTGGAAATATTTCATCGGCAGTTTCTGCAACGGCACCTTTAATATCAAGCGATACGACAGCACCGAATCAACCGACTGCTGCATTTGATAGTGCAGGTAAAGTGGTGAGTGGTTCTGCAGAAGCGGGTTCAACTGTGAGCATTAAAAATACAAGTTCGGTTGAAATTGGAAGCGGTACTGCGACATCGTCAGGTACTTACTCTATTACATTGGTTACTGCATTAATTAACAAAGAAACGGTGATTGTTACTGCGAAAGATGCAGCTGGAAATGTATCTGTAGCAAGATCCATTACAGCACCTGATTTAACGGCACCTTCACAACCCACAGCAAGTTTTGATTCGACAGGAAAAATTGTTTCCGGTAATGCAGAAGCTGGTTCAATAGTGAGCATTAAAAATGCGAGTGCGGTTGAAATCGGAAGCGGTACAGCAACATCATCGGGTACTTACTCAGTCACATTGGGTACTGCACTTACTAACAAGCAAGTTGTTAGTGTTACAGCGAAAGATTCTGCTGGGAATATTTCATCGGCAGTTTCTGCAACTGCACCTTTAATATCAAGCGATACTACTGCCCCCAACCAACCTACAGCAGTATTTGATAGTACTGGTAAAGTGGTGAGTGGTTCTGCAGAGGCGGGTTCAACCGTCAGTATTAAAAATGCAAGTGCAGTTGAAATTGGTACTGGTACAGCAACGTCAGCCGGTAGCTATTCAATTACATTGGGCACAGCGTTGCTGAATAGTGAAGCGGTGAATGTGACGGCAAAAGATGCAGCAGGAAATGTATCGGTTGCCAAATTAATTTACGCACCGGATAAAACAGCACCGTCACAACCCACTGCGAGTTTCAATTCAGCTGGTACAATTATTTCTGGTGTGGCGGAAGCTAGTAGCCGTGTATATCTTAAAGATGCAGCAGGTAATGCAATAGGTGATGTGAAAGCGGGATCTTCTACAGGCGCTTATCAATTTACCCTGACCACGGCATTGGTGAATAAGGAAGTCATTAGTGCCTCAGCAAAAGATGCGGCAGGTAATTACTCGGTATTAACCTATGTAACTGCACCTGATCTAACAGCGCCCTCACAACCCACAGCAATTTTTGATTCGACAGGAAAAATTGTTTCCGGTAGTGCAGAAGCGGGCGCTACTGTTAGCATTAAGAATACGAGTGCGGTTGAGATTGGAAGTGGTACAGCAACATCGTCAGGTACTTACTCAATCACGCTGGGTACCGCACTCACCAATAAACAAGTTGTAAGTGTCACAGCAAAAGATGCAGCTGGAAATATTTCATCAGCAGTGTCTGCAACTGCACCCTTAATATCAAGCGACACCACAGCTCCGAATCAACCAACCGCTGCATTTGACAGCGCAGGTAAAGTGGTGAGCGGTTCTGCAGAAGCGGGTTCAACAGTGAGCATTAAAAATGCAAGCTCAGTTGAAATTGGAAGTGGTACAGCGACATCGTCAGGTACTTACTCCATTACGTTGGGTACTGCATTAATCAACAAACAAACCGTGAGTGTCACTGCAAAGGATTCTGCTGGAAATGTATCTGTAGCAAGATCCATTACAGCACCTGATTTAACGGCCCCTTCACAACCCACAGCAAGTTTCGATTCGACAGGAAAAATTGTTTCCGGTAGTGCAGAAGCGGGTTCAACAGTTAGCATTAAAAATGCGAGTGCGGTTGAGATTGGAAGCGGTACAGTAGCATCCTCAGGTACTTACTCAATCACGCTGAGTACTGC
>SEBU01000010.1 GCA_004173475.1 Gammaproteobacteria bacterium | reverse complement strand
ATTCAAATGAACGTTACCTTGATTCACCCCATTGCGATGGAAGAAGGCTTGCGCTTTGCTATCCGGGAAGGTGGTCGTACTGTTGGTGCTGGTGTTGTTGCCAAAATCATTCAGTAATTAGTTGCTTGGGGTGGTATAGTGCCACCCCTTCAAATACAGGCCAGTAGTTCAATTGGTAGAGCACCGGTCTCCAAAACCGGGTGTTGGCGGTTCGACCCCGTCCTGGCCTGCCAAATTTCGCAAGTGCGTAAAAGAGTTTCTGCGTCTTATGAACATTAAGTCTGAAGAAAAAGAGTATCGCTTGGATTTCGCCAAATGGGCAGTTGTCGCTATTTTGGTTGCCCTTGGTATCTATGGGAATTCTCATTTTTCTGCACAACCTCTACTTTATCGTACGCTTGCGCTTATAGCTCTCGCAGCTGTTGCGTTGTTCGTCGCTTATAGCACTGAAAAAGGTGCTGGTATCTGGTCTCTGATTCAGGGGTCAGTGGTCGAGTTACGTAAAGTGGTGTGGCCTACTCGTCAGGAGGTCAATCAAACAACGTTAATTGTTGTAGCTGTTGTTATTGTTATGTCTCTCATATTGTGGGCGCTGGACACTACATTGGGTTTCGTGGCCTCTAAAATTATAGGGTAGGTTTGTATGGCTAAGCGTTGGTACGTAGTTCATGCCTATTCCGGATATGAGAAAAAAGTAGCAGCATCTTTAAAAGATCGTATTGCTATGCACGGTATGGAAGAAAGCTTCGGTGAAGTATTGGTTCCTACTGAAGAAGTTGTCGAAATGCGCGGCGGTCAAAAGCGCAAAAGTGAAAGAAAGTTTTTCCCAGGTTATGTATTGGTTCAAATGGAACTCAATGATGATACCTGGCACTTAGTAAAAGATACTCCACGAGTTATGGGATTCATCGGTGGAAAGGCTGATCAGCCTGCCCCTATCACGGAGAAAGAAGCTGAAGCTATTCTGCGCCGTGTAGATGATTCAATAGAAAAACCAAAACCAAAAACCATTTTTGAGCCGGGCGAAATGGTCCGTGTTACTGATGGGCCCTTCAATGACTTTAACGGTGTTGTTGAAGAAGTTAATTATGATAAGAATCGCCTGCGCGTTGCGGTACTTATTTTCGGTCGATCAACACCGGTCGAACTGGAATTTGGTCAAGTAGAAAAGACCTAAATTGAAATTTATTGCCCCTCTTTGCATTTGTGCAGAGAGGGGTTTTCGCATCTCTAGCGTTTGTAGCTGTTATCCGTGATTTCGGTGGCGTTAGAGAGGGGAGCCTGAGAAGAGATATTTAGCCGATATCTTGGAGGCGCTAACACCCAAAGGGGAGTACTACAATGGCAAAGAAGGTAACCGCCTACGTTAAGCTGCAAGTTGCAGCGGGCAAAGCAAACCCATCTCCACCAGTTGGTCCAGCATTGGGTCAGCACGGTGTGAACATCATGGAATTCTGTAAGGCGTTCAACGCGCAAACTCAGGGTATGGAAGTTGGTTCTCCTGTACCTGTGATTATCAGCGTGTACAGTGACCGTAGCTTTACATTCGTGATGAAAACTCCACCAGCTTCTTTCTTGTTGAAAAAAGCAGCTGGCATCACTAGCGGTAGCGGCCGTCCGAACACTCAAAAAGTGGGTACCGTTACTCGTGCACAACTCGAAACCATCGCTAACACCAAACAAGCTGACTTAACTGCGGCAAGTCTGGATGCAGCTGTACGTACCATTGCGGGCTCTGCTCGTTCAATGGGTCTTGAAGTGGAGGGTGTGTAAGATGGCCAAGTTATCCAAGCGTCAACGCGCTATTAATGAAAAAGTAGACGGCACCAAGCAATACAGTATTGAAGAAGCTGTTGCTCTGTTGAAAGACCTATCAACCGTTAAGTTTGCTGAAACGTTTGATGTATCTATTAACTTGGGCATTGACCCACGTAAATCAGACCAATCTGTTCGCGGCGCTACCACTCTGCCCCATGGCAATGGTAAAGACGTTCGCGTAGCAGTGTTCACCCAAGGTGCCAACGCTGAAGCTGCTAAAGCTGCAGGCGCTGAGTTCGTAGGTATGGACGAATTGGCTGCTGAAATCAAAGCCGGCAAAATGGACTTTGACGTGGTTATCGCCAGCCCAGACGCAATGCGCGTTGTGGGTCAATTAGGTCAAGTGCTCGGTCCGCGTGGCCTTATGCCTAACCCAAAAACTGGCACAGTAACTCCTGATGTTGTTACTGCTGTTAAAAATGCAAAAGCAGGTCAAGTGCGTTACCGCGCAGAAAAAGGCGGTATTGTTCACGGCGGTATTGGCAAAATTTCTTTTGATACAGTTGCAATCAAAGAAAACCTTGAAGCGCTAATTGCTGACCTGAAAAAATCCAAGCCATCTACCTCTAAAGGTGTGTATCTCAAGCGTATCGCTTTAAGTACCACCATGGGTCCAGGCTTGGTAATTGATCAATCATCTTTAGTGGTTTAATTATCGCGAGGATGTATCGAACTTTGGGGTCCGCCTACTTTATATAAAAGGCGCGGGCCGTCAAAGACCGTAGGTGTCGCTGGTTGTTATCAACAAAGTGACTTAATCCAACAAGCCTACGCAGATGGTGGCCCAACTCAACGTTTTTATAGCGTTGAATGAAATCACCGAATTATGGTTTTGATCCAGAGTTATAGAATCAAAACATTTAGACAACGATAACTTCCGGGTTATCACAACAGGAGAAATCCCGTGGCACTAGGACTTGATGGTAAAAAAGCGATTGTCGCTGAAGTCCATGAAGCTGCTAAGAGTGCGTTGTCTGCAGTAATTGCCGATTCCCGTGGCGTTACCGTAGGTAAAATGACCGCTCTGCGCAAGCAGGCTCGTGAAGCAGGCGTTTGGGTACAAGTCGTCCGTAACACATTAGCCCGTCGCGCTGTACAAGGCACAGCTTACGAATGTCTCGCTGACAGTTTCGTAGGTCCAACCTTAATCGCTTTCTCAAATGAACATCCAGGAGCGGGTGCGCGCATCCTCCAGGATTTCGCAAAAGAGAACGATAAGTTTGAATTGAAAGCTGCCGCTTTTGAAGGTGAAAAAATAGCTATCGGTGTATTGGCTGCATTGCCAACCTACGACGAAGCTATTGCTCGCTTGCTACGTACAATGAAAGAAGCAGCTGCTGGCAAATTGGTTCGCACTATTGCGGCTATCGCTGAGCAAAAAGAACAACAAGCTGCTTAATCATTTGATTACAGCTTTATCTAGATTAATTGAGCAATAAGCTCCCTAAATTAGGAATTGAGACATGTCTCTGACTAAAGAAGATATCATCAATGCCATCGCAGAACTTTCTGTTAAAGAAGTTGTTGAGTTGGTATCTGCAATGGAAGAAAAGTTCGGTGTTAGTGCTGCTGCTGTAGCTGCTGGCCCAGCTGCTGGTCCAGCTGCAGTTGTAGAAGAGCAAACAGAATTCGACGTAATCCTGTCTGCTGTAGGCGACAAGAAAGTTAACGTAATTAAAGCAGTGCGTGAATTGACCGGTTTAGGCTTGAAAGAAGCTAAAGACTTGGTTGAAGCTGCACCAAAAGCAGTTAAAGAGGCCGCTTCTAAAGCCGACGCAGCTGCTGCTAAAGCAAAATTGGAAGAAGCTGGCGCTACCGTAGAGTTGAAATAATTCTGCGGATGCATCGGTCCAGAGTCGTTTCAATGGCTGATCAAGCCCGATCCGCGAACAAGCTGGGGAATACAGATGGCTTACTCATATACTGAGAAAAAACGTATCCGCAAGGATTTTGGCAAGTTGCCGCACGTAATGGATGTGCCTTACTTACTGGCAATTCAGCTGGACTCCTACAGAAAATTTACCCAAGCAGACAACGCTCCCAGCAAACGTGAAGATATGGGTTTGCATGCAGCGTTCCGCTCTGTATTTCCTATAGTTAGCTATTCGGGCAATGCTGCCCTTGAATACGTGAGTTACAACCTCGGCAAAGCAGCGTTCGACGTTAGCGAATGTATTTTGCGCGGCGTGACCTATGCCGTACCTCTGCGCGTGAAAGTGCGCTTGATTATTTATGATCGTGAATCTTCTAACAAAGCGATCAAAGACATTAAAGAACAAGAAGTGTACATGGGCGAAATTCCGCTCATGACCGACAATGGTACCTTTGTGATCAACGGTACCGAGCGTGTGATCGTATCCCAGTTGCACCGCTCACCTGGCGTGTTCTTCGATCACGACAAGGGCAAGACTCACTCATCAGGTAAGCTCCTGTACTCTGCCCGTATTATTCCTTACCGTGGTTCTTGGTTGGATTTTGAATTCGATCCTAAAGACCTGTTGTATGTTCGTATTGACCGCCGTCGTAAGCTGCCTGCAACTATCCTGTTGCGCGCGCTTGGTTTTAGTTCACAGCAAATGCTGGAAATGTTTTTCGAAACCAGCAGTTTCTCTGTGGGCGAAAATGGCCAATTTATCCATGATGTAGTGCCATCGCGTTTGCGTGGTGATGTAGCTACCTTTGATATCAAAGATGGCAAAGGCAATATTCTGATTGAAGAAGGTCGTCGTATTACGGCGCGCCATATTCGTTTGCTGGAAAAAGCTAACGTAACTCAATTGGAAGTTCCCTCTGAATACCTCCTCGGCCGTTCTTTGGCGAAAGACGTTGTAGACACTCGCACTGGCGAGATGTTGTTTGAATGTAACACTGAAATTACAGTTGATGTATTGGCTAAGCTGGCGACCGCTGGTGCAGAGAAAATTGAAACTCTCTATACCAACGAATTGGACTGCGGTCCATTTATGTCAGAGACTTTGCGTGTTGATCCTACCCGCACCGCACTGGAATCATTGGTAGAGATCTACCGCATGATGCGTCCAGGCGAGCCGCCAACCAAAGAATCGGCTGAAGCATTGTTCCAAAACCTATTTTTCTCACAAGAGCGTTACGACTTGTCAGCAGTAGGTCGCATGAAGTTCAACCGTCGTTTGGGCCGTGAAGCCGAAACTGGCGAAGGCACTTTGTCGAATACTGACATAGTTGACGTAATGAAGACCTTGATCGCTATCCGTAACGGTAAAGGCGTGGTGGACGATATCGATCACTTGGGTAACCGTCGGGTACGTTCTGTTGGTGAGATGGCAGAAAACCAATTCCGTGTTGGTTTGGTGCGTGTTGAGCGCGCTGTTAAAGAGCGTCTCTCCATGGCAGAGAGCGAAGGTTTGATGCCGCAAGATTTGATTAATGCCAAACCGGTAGCTGCAGCAGTTAAGGAGTTCTTCGGTTCTTCTCAGCTCTCCCAGTTTATGGATCAAAACAACCCATTGTCAGAAATCACGCACAAACGTCGTGTTTCTGCACTAGGCCCAGGCGGTTTGACGCGCGAGCGTGCAGGCTTCGAAGTTCGTGACGTACACCCGACGCATTACGGTCGCGTGTGTCCAATCGAAACTCCGGAAGGTCCGAACATTGGTCTGATCAACTCATTGGCAACCTATGCTCGTACTAACCACTATGGTTTCCTCGAGAGTCCATATCGTCGCGTTATTAACGGCAAAGTCACCAATGAAATAGATTTCCTGTCGGCGATTAACGAATCTGATTACGTTATTGCGCAAGCATCGGCAACTCTGGATGCAAAAGGCCAGCTGACTGAAGAATTGGTATCGGTTCGTCATTTGAATGAATTCGCACTGAAGCCAGCGGCAGATGTTCAATATATGGACGTGTCTGCTCGCCAGGTTGTATCGGTTGCAGCTTCATTAATCCCGTTCCTTGAGCACGACGATGCGAACCGCGCATTGATGGGTTCAAACATGCAACGTCAAGCGGTTCCAACCTTACGCTCTCAAAAGCCGCTGGTTGGTACTGGAATGGAGCGCAACGTAGCGCACGACTCAGGCGTGTGTGTGGTTGCCAAGCATGGTGGTGTGGTTGATAAAGTTGACGCGGGTCGTATCGTAATCAAAGTTCACGATGCTGAAGTTCAAGCGGGTGACGCAGGTGTAGATATCTACAACCTGACCAAGTACACCCGTTCTAACCAAAATACCTGTATTAACCAGCGCCCGATCGTAAACATTGGCGACGTGGTTTCTCGTGGTGATATTTTGGCAGACGGTCCATCTGTGGATATGGGTGAATTGGCGCTTGGCCAGAACATGCGTATCGCATTTATGCCTTGGAATGGTTACAACTTCGAAGACTCGATTCTGGTATCGGAGCGTGTTGTACAAGATGACCGTTTCACCACGATTCACATTCAAGAGCTTACGTGTATAGCACGTGATACCAAGTTGGGCAGCGAAGAAATCACCGCTGATATCCCGAACGTCGGTGAAAGCGCACTGAGTAAGTTGGATGAATCAGGCATTGTTTATATTGGCGCTGAAGTTGTTGGCGGCGACATTTTGGTTGGTAAGGTAACTCCGAAAGGTGAAACCCAGCTTACTCCAGAAGAAAAGTTGTTGCGTGCAATCTTCGGTGAGAAAGCGTCTGACGTTAAAGATACTTCTTTGCGTGTTCCTTCGAGCACCAAAGGTACAGTTATCGACGTACAGGTTTTCACTCGCGATGGCCTTGAAAAAGATCAACGCAGCCTGGAAATTGAAAAGTCGCAACTTGATGAAGTTCGTAAGAACCTCAATGAAGAATTCCGCATCATGGAAGCCGCGACCCTTGAGCGTCTTCGCGCTGCTTTGCTCGGTCAAGTAGTTGCTTCAGGCAAAAACCTGAGAAAAGGCGACACTTTGACTAACGAGTTGTTGGATACCGTTGAGAAAGACCAATGGTTCAAAATTCGTATGAACGATGATGTGCTTAATGAGCAGATCGATCGTGCGGAAGAGCAGTTAGCGGAGCGTCGCAAGATCCTCGACGAGCGCTTCGAAGATAAGAAGCGCAAGTTGTCTACCGGTGATGATTTGGCGCCAGGTGTTCTGAAAATCGTTAAGGTTTACCTCGCTATTAAGCGTCGTATCCAGCCTGGCGACAAGATGGCTGGCCGCCATGGTAACAAAGGGGTTATCTCTGTAATCATGCCGGTTGAAGACATGCCTTACGACGAAAACGGCGAGACCGTTGATATCGTACTGAACCCGCTCGGCGTACCTTCACGTATGAACGTGGGTCAGGTGTTGGAAATGCACTTGGGTATGGCTGCTAAAGGCTTGGGCGTGAAGATTGACAAGTTGTTGAAAGAGCAAAAAGCAATTGCTGAAATTCGCAATTTCCTTGAAGAAATCTACAACGAGACTGGCGATGTAGCTGCTAAGGAAGATCTGAAGTCTTTCAATGACAAAGAAATTCTTGATCTGGCTAACAACCTGGTTGGCGGTGTGCCTATGGCGACGCCGGTATTTGACGGTGCTAAAGAGCACGAAATCAAAGCCCTGTTGCGTTTGGCTGGTTTGTCCGATACAGGTCAAACAACATTGTTCGATGGTCGTACCGGTGATCAATTCACGCGTCCAGTAACCGTAGGTTATATGTACATGCTGAAGTTGAACCACTTGGTCGATGACAAGATGCACGCCCGTTCTACCGGTTCATACAGTCTGGTTACTCAACAACCGTTGGGTGGTAAAGCCCAGTTCGGTGGTCAACGCTTCGGGGAGATGGAAGTGTGGGCACTGGAAGCTTACGGCGCTGCATACACCTTGCAAGAAATGCTTACCGTTAAGTCAGATGACGTTGCGGGTCGTACCAAAATGTATAAAAACATTGTGGACGGCGATCACCGTATGGAGCCTGGCATGCCAGAATCCTTCAACGTATTGGTTAAAGAAATCCGCTCCTTGGGTATCAATATGGAGCTTGAACAGGACGATTAATCGTCTCGGTTCAACCGGGGGCTTCGGCCCCCAAGCTCTCACGGTCAAATACCATTGAGAGTTGAGCGCCTGATATAAACCCTTTGAGCCCACTGGAGAAATTGCCTTGAAAGACTTATTGAATCTGCTGAAGTCCCAGGGACAAGTCGAAGAGTTCGACGCAATCCGCATTAGCCTTGCATCACCTGAAATGATCCGTTCATGGTCATTCGGCGAAGTAAAAAAGCCGGAAACCATCAACTACCGTACCTTCAAGCCTGAGCGTGAAGGCCTGTTCTGTGCCAAGATTTTTGGTCCAGTAAAAGATTACGAATGCTTGTGCGGCAAGTACAAGCGCATGAAGCATCGCGGTATTATTTGCGAAAAGTGCGGCGTGGAAGTTACCTTGGCTAAAGTGCGCCGTGAGCGTATGGGCCATATTGAATTGGCAAGTCCAGTTGCGCATATTTGGTTTTTGAAGTCACTCCCGAGCCGTATTGGTTTGTTGTTGGACATGACTTTGCGTGATATCGAACGCGTGCTTTACTTTGAAAGCTACGTAGTGACCGAGCCTGGTATGACCACGCTTGAGCGCGGCCAATTGCTGACTGATGAGCAATACTTTGATGCGATGGAAGAATTCGGTGACGAGTTCGAAGCCAAAATGGGCGCCGAAGCTATTCAAGCTTTAATGCGCAGCATTGATTTGGAAGCAGAAGTACAACGTCTGCGTGAAGAAATTCCGAATACTACCAGCGAAACTAAAATCAAGAAATACTCCAAGCGTTTGAAACTTTTGGAAGCCTTCCACTTCTCTGGCAACAAGCCTGAGTGGATGGTAATGGAAGTATTGCCAGTTCTCCCCCCAGATTTACGTCCATTGGTTCCACTGGACGGCGGTCGTTTTGCGACTTCTGACCTGAACGATTTGTATCGTCGCGTTATTAACCGTAACAACCGTTTGAAGCGTCTGTTGGATTTGAGCGCTCCAGATATCATCGTGCGCAACGAAAAACGTATGTTGCAAGAGTCTGTGGATGCATTGCTCGATAACGGCCGTCGCGGTCGTGCGATTACTGGTTCTAACAAGCGTCCATTGAAATCTTTGGCTGACATGATCAAAGGTAAACAAGGTCGTTTCCGTCAGAACTTGCTCGGTAAGCGCGTTGACTACTCTGGCCGTTCGGTAATTGTGGTAGGGCCAACTCTGCGTCTGCACCAGTGCGGTCTGCCGAAGAAAATGGCATTGGAACTGTTCAAGCCGTTTATTTTCAGCAAGCTCGAATTACGCGGTTTGGCTACAACGATCAAAGCCGCCAAGAAAATGGTTGAGCGTGAAGAAGCTGTTGTTTGGGATATCCTGGACGAAGTAATCCGCGAACACCCGGTATTATTGAACCGTGCACCAACACTTCACCGTCTCGGTATTCAGGCGTTTGAACCTGTATTGATTGAAGGTAAAGCGATCCAATTGCACCCGCTCGTATGTTCCGCGTACAACGCCGACTTCGACGGTGACCAAATGGCGGTTCACGTTCCACTGACTATTGAAGCTCAGTTGGAAGCTCGTGCGTTGATGATGTCTACCAACAACATCCTTTCGCCAGCATCAGGCGAGCCCGTTATCGTTCCTTCTCAGGACGTGGTATTGGGCTTGTATTGGATGACTCGTGACCGTGTAAACGCACGTGGCGAAGGTATGGTATTTGCGGACATCGCCGAGGTTTCTCGTGCTTATTACTCCAAACAAGTTGATCTACAGGCGCGTATTAAAGTGCGTTTGACTGAAACCTTGATTGGTCAGGAAGGCGAAAGAACGAGCGAAACCAAGATTGTTGATACTACTGTTGGTCGTACCCTGTTGTGGGAAATCTGCCCACCCGGTATGCCGCTGGAAATGATCAACCGTCCAATGGTTAAAAAGGCGATTTCGGCAGCTATCAACTATTGCTACCGCGTTGTGGGTTTGAAATCTACCGTTATTTTTGCTGACCGTTTGATGTATACCGGTTATGAGTTCTCTACTCGTTCGGGTTCATCTATTGGTGTAAACGACTTTACAATTCCTGCTGCTAAAGCAGAAATCATCGCGCGCGCTGATGCTGAAGTGAAAGAGATCGAAACTCAGTACGCTTCAGGTCTGGTTACTCAGGGTGAGAAATACAACAAGGTTATCGATATCTGGTCACGTGCGAACGACCTGGTTGCTAAAGCGATGATGGAAGGTATTTCGAAAGAAGCCGTCATCAATCGCGATGGTGTTGAAGAATTGCAACCTTCGTTCAACTCCGTATTTATGTACGCCGACTCGGGAGCGCGTGGTTCTCCTGCTCAGATCCGTCAGTTGGCGGGTATGCGTGGTTTGATGGCGCGTCCAGATGGTTCGATCATCGAGACTCCAATTAAAGCAAACTTCCGCGAAGGTTTGAACGTACTTCAGTACTTCATCTCGACGCACGGTGCTCGTAAAGGTTTGGCGGATACCGCTTTGAAAACCGCGAACTCCGGTTACCTGACTCGTCGTTTGGTGGATGTTGCGCAAGACTTGGTTGTGACGATGCAAGACTGTGGCACTGACGAAGGCTTGACCATGTCACCAGTAATTGAAGGTGGTGATGTAATTGAATCCTTGGGTGATCGTATTCTTGGTCGTGTAATGGCACGTGACGTTATTCGTCCGGGCAGCGACGAGATCTTGGTTCCAGCTGGAACTATGATCGACGAAGCCTGGGTTGAGCGTGTTGAATCAATGGGTATCGACGAGGTTCTCGTACGCTCACCAATTACCTGTGACGCGCGCAACGGTATTTGCTCCATGTGTTATGGCCGCGACCTCGCTCGTGGTCACCGCGTAAATGCGGGTGAAGCTGTAGGTGTTATCGCAGCTCAGTCAATCGGTGAGCCTGGAACCCAGTTGACCATGCGTACCTTCCACATTGGTGGTGCGGCATCTAGAGCGTCAGCAGCGGACAGCGTACAGATCAAGCAAGAAGGTGTCGTGCGCTTGGTTAACGTTAAAGTCGTTAGCAATCCAGCCGGTAACCTGGTTGCAGTATCGCGGTCAGGCGAATTAGCGGTTGCGGATGCAACTACTGGTCGTGAGCGTGAGCGTTACAAGATTCCTTACGGTGCTTTGATTACCGTGAAAGATGGCGAAGCTGTGAAAGGCGGCCAAATCATCGCGAAATGGGATCCGCACACCCACCCGATCGTATCGGAAGTGGCGGGTACTGTAGCCTTCTCCGGCATGGAAGACGGTCTGTCTATTCGTCGTCAAACGGACGAATTGACCGGTTTGAGTTCTATTGAAGTTCTCGATCCAGCCGAGCGTCCATCTGCCGGTAAGGATTTGCGCCCAGCGGTAACGTTGGTTGATGCGAAAGGTAAAGAGTTGTTCCTCGCGAACACTAACGTACCTGCGCATTACATGTTGCCGTCAAAAGCGATTTTGAGCATCAACAACAGCGATACCATTAACGTGGGCGATATTATTGCGCGTATCCCACAAGAAGGTTCGAAGACTCGTGATATCACCGGTGGTCTGCCGCGCGTTGCTGACTTGTTCGAAGCTCGTCGTCCGAAGGAGCCAGCAATTCTTGCTGAAATCTCCGGTACCGTGAGCTTTGGTAAAGAAACCAAAGGCAAGCGTCGTTTGATCATCACCCCAACTGATGGTCAGGTATTGGATGATGGTTCAACCCATTACGAAGTATTGATCCCGAAACACCGTCAGTTGACTGTGTTCGAAGGTGAAATGGTTGCTAAGGGTGAAGTTGTATCCGACGGCCCAGCTAACCCGCACGATATTTTGCGCTTGCAAGGTGTCGAGGCTTTGGCTCGCTACATCACTAACGAAATTCAGGACGTTTACCGTCTGCAAGGCGTGAAGATTAACGATAAGCACATCGAAACTATCGTTCGTCAAATGCTGCGTAAAGTTGAAATTACCACTATGGGTGATTCCACTTTCGTTAAGGGTGAGCAAGTTGAGTTCACTGCAGTTCTAGAAGAAAACGAAAAACTGCGTGCGGAAGATCGTCAGCCAGCGCAATACGAGCGTCAATTGCTCGGTATTACTAAGGCATCTTTGGCTACCGAATCCTTTATTTCGGCTGCATCCTTCCAGGAAACAACCCGCGTATTGACCGAAGCGGCTGTAACTGGCAAGAAAGATACCTTGCGCGGTCTGAAAGAGAACGTGGTAGTAGGTCGCTTGATTCCAGCCGGTACCGGTTTGGCCTATCACGCGGACCGTAAGCGCCGTCGTGAAGAAGCTCAAAACCAGGACTTCGGTGGTGGTGTGAGTGCTGAAGACGTCGAAGCGGCATTAACAGAGGCTCTACGTTCCAGCGCTGAATAAGTGCTGGCGTAGTCTTCAGGACAATCTGCAATGGTTGTTAGTAATAAAGGCGAGTTGATTGTGTAAATCTTGGTAAATCGCTGAGTTGACAGGGCTGGCTTGCGCCGGCCCTATTTTTTCAGTGGTTTTATCGGTTTTACCTTTAGCTTTCCTTGACGATGGTGGGTGACCTCTTTACAATGCGCCACCCACTTTTCCAAGTGGGAAGTAGTGCTTTTTATCGAAAAATAATAAGCCGCTTTCTTTAAATCCGGTCTTTGAAAGAAGACATATTATTTGTGGAGTTTGTTTTCATGCCGACGATCAACCAGTTGGTTCGTAAGCCGAGAAAACTAATCGTAGATAAGAGCGACGTTCCTGCTCTGCAAGGTAACCCGCAAAAACGCGGTGTTTGCACTCGCGTATATACCACTACACCTAAAAAGCCAAACTCAGCATTGCGTAAAGTATGCCGTGTTCGTTTAACCAATGGTTTTGAAGTGTCTTCGTATATCGGCGGTGAAGGGCATAACTTGCAAGAGCACAGTGTTGTATTGATTCGTGGTGGTCGTGTTAAAGACTTGCCAGGTGTTCGTTACCACACAGTACGCGGTTCACTGGATACATCTGGTGTTGCCAAGCGTAAGCAAGGTCGTTCTAAATACGGTGCTAAACGTCCTAAGTAATAGCGGATTGGCATTCAGTTGCCAACGCTATTCGCGGTGACGAATAGGTTTTCGGTGTTAACCGAGTAAGGCTAAGCGCATTCCCAAAGTCATTAGGCTTTGATGTCGTCTTAGAAAATTCCTGAAGAAGAGGCTTTTGACATGCCAAGAAGAAGAGTTGTCGCCAAACGCGAGACTATACCGGATCCAAAATTCGGTAATGTTACTCTGGCGAAATTTATGAACCACGTAATGATTAGTGGTAAAAAATCGGTAGCTGAGCGCATTATTTATGGTGCTTTGGATATCGTAAAAACCAAATTGAATCGTGATCCTCTCGAAGTATTTGACGAGGCTCTCGAAAACATCGCTCCACTGGTTGAAGTAAAAGCTCGCCGTGTGGGTGGTGCAACTTACCAAGTGCCAGTTGAAGTGCGTGCATCACGCCGTACTGCATTGGCTATGCGTTGGTTGGTGGATTTTTCGCGCAAACGCGGTGAAAAATCGATGCCAGCTCGTTTGGCTGGTGAGTTGATGGATGCTGCTCAAAGTAAAGGTGCTGCGGTTAAGAAGCGCGAAGATGTGCACCGTATGGCTGAAGCGAACAAGGCGTTTTCGCACTTCCGCTTTTAATGCCAAAGGCGCTTTTCCAGTAAAAGCGCTTTCAAATGGGTGGATGCTTTTCTGGGTCCGCCTGATGAAAGTAAAGGCAGCATCGCTGCCTTTACCTTTTTAAAGAATTCGTAAAACGGGAAATACAGTCATGGCTCGCAAGACTCCTATTTCACGCTACCGAAATATCGGTATATGTGCCCACGTAGATGCTGGTAAAACCACCACTACCGAGCGCGTATTGTTTTACACCGGTTTGACTCACAAGATCGGTGAGGTGCATAACGGCGCAGCAACCACCGACTGGATGGTTCAAGAGCAGGAGCGTGGTATTACTATCACCTCAGCTGCAGTAACCACCTTCTGGAAAGGCATGGCTGGCCAATTTGACGAGCATCGCATTAACGTAATCGATACTCCTGGGCACGTAGATTTTACTATCGAAGTAGAGCGCTCGTTGCGCGTACTTGATGGTGCTGTTGTTGTTTTGTGCGGTTCTTCAGGCGTTCAGCCGCAAACTGAAACCGTGTGGCGTCAAGCTAATAAATACGAAGTTCCTCGCCTGGTTTTCGTGAACAAAATGGATCGCACCGGCGCTGATTACTTGCGCGTTGTAGAGCAGTTAAAAACTCGCTTGGGTGCTACTGCTGTTCCGGTGCAAATGACAATAGGCTCAGAGGAAAACTTTAAGGGCGTAGTTGATTTAGTCAAAATGCGCGCGATCATCTGGAATGAAGCTGATCAGGGTATGACGTTCAATTACGAACCAATCCCTGAATCTATGCTCGATCAGTGCAAAAAAATGCGCGAGTTTTTGATCGAATCTGCCGCTGAGTCCAGCGAAGAACTAATGGAAAAATATCTCGGCGGTGAAGAGCTGACCGAAGATGAAATTAAATCTGGAATTCGTTCGCGTACATTGGCGAACGAAGTCATTCCTGTGATTGGTGGTTCTGCCTTTAAGAATAAAGGCGTGCAGGCAATGCTTGATGCGGTTGTTGATTACCTTCCCGCGCCCACTGAAGTTAAAGCTATCGAAGGTGTGTTGGAAGATGGTGAAACTGTCGCGACTCGCAAGGCGAGCGATGATGAGCCTTTCGCTGCTCTTGCTTTTAAGATCGCTACTGATCCATTCGTGGGAACATTGACTTTTTTCCGCGTTTATTCGGGCACTCTGCAAACGGGTGATAGCGTATTGAATTCGGTGAAAGGTAAGAAAGAGCGCGTAGGTCGTATGGTGCAAATGCATGCGAACCAGCGCGATGAAATTAAAGAAGTGTTGGCGGGTGATATTGCGGCAGGCATTGGTTTCAAAGACTGTACTACCGGCGATACTTTGTGCGATCAGAATCATGTCATCGTGCTTGAGCGTATGGATTTTCCGGAGCCCGTAATTCACGTGGCGGTGGAACCAAAAACCAAAGCAGATCAGGAAAAGATGGGTGTAGCGCTCGGTAAGCTTGCCCAGGAAGATCCTTCCTTCCGCGTTAAAACAGATGAAGAGACCGGTCAAACCATTATTGGTGGTATGGGCGAGTTGCATCTAGACATTATCGTTGATCGTATGCGTCGCGAATTTAGTGTCGAAGCCAATATCGGTAAGCCGCAAGTAGCTTATCGTGAAGCGATCCGTAACAAATGTGAGATTGAGGGCAAGTTTGTCCGTCAGTCTGGTGGTCGCGGACAATACGGTCACTGCTGGATTCGCTTCGAGCCTGGTGTGGATGAAGGTGCCGAAGGTTTGGAATTTGTTAATGAGTTGGTTGGTGGCGTAGTTCCAAAGGAATACGTGCCTGCAATTCAAAAAGGTATTGCCGAGCAAATGCAAAATGGCGTTCTCGCCGGTTATCCGTTGCTAGGTTTAAAAGCTACGGTATTTGACGGCTCGTACCATGATGTTGATTCAAATGAGATGGCTTTCAAAATCGCCGCCTCTATGGCAACCAGGAAGCTCGCCCAAAAAGGCGGTGCTGTGCTACTTGAGCCAATTATGAAGGTTGAGGTTGTTACTCCGGAAGCCAATATGGGTGACGTAGTGGGCGATTTGAATCGCCGTCGCGGTTTAATCCTTGGTATGGACGAAAGCCCGATGGGCAAAGTAATTGACGCCGAAGTTCCTTTGGCGGAAATGTTTGGTTATGCAACTTCTCTGCGTTCAGCAACGCAAGGTCGCGCAACCTACACAATGGAGTTTTTGAAATATTCAGAAGCTCCGCGCAATGTTGCTGAAGAAGTGATTGCAAAAAGCGGATCGCGTCACGACGCAGATTAATTTCATATTTCAATCTTTTTGGAGTAATAGAAAAGTGGCTAAAGAAAAATTTGAACGTAACAAGCCCCACGTCAATGTGGGCACAATCGGTCACGTAGACCATGGTAAAACCACCCTGACGGCAGCATTGACTCGCGTATGTGCTGAAGCCTGGGGCGGTAAAGCTAT
>SEBU01000027.1 GCA_004173475.1 Gammaproteobacteria bacterium | reverse complement strand
ACTAACTTTATTCGCAGTGTTTGTGGCTTGCCCAACATCATTGTGAATGTATTCGACGCAAACACCTTCCAGGCCTGGTTTAATAATGATGAAGGACTGCCTGGGCAGTATGGAAGTGACCCGGTATGTGGGCAGGACAGGGCTTATAATTTCCAGTACACACTAACTGATTCAAACAAACGGAGAAAATTGGTTGAGTTCCTCGAAATGATCCCTTCCGGCAATTTTGTGGTAATTCGTAACACATCAGGAACAGATCCCAACAATAACTATTTTGTTGATGCTTGGAAAAGCGACACATCCTACCTTGGCAGTAACCGCTCTATCTACCACCATTTATATAACCAGGGTTTTGCTGATGCCGATTCATTCAATCGCCCCAGGGCCTTTATTTTCACCTACAAAAAAGATGGACAAGCCATTGCAACACCAAAGTCTATCTTAAGTCAAGGCGTATTTGATAAGATTACCTTATCTGCCGATTATTTAACGCCAGATACAACTGGAACAGTGTCTTCTCCCGTCTTTGGCCCTGCAATAGCATGGAGAGAGTTCAAATGGCGAGGTACAACCGCAGACGCTACTGCTGGCGATCAGCCAATTGTGAATATACTGGGTGTAAAGGCGGACGGTACGGTTGATACATTGGTGCGTAACATCGCTCCAATCCAACAAACGGTTGATATTTCCTCTATCAATGCTTCAACTTATCGTTATCTGAAGTTGCACATGGTGAATACAGATGGCGTGCATCATACGCCATACCAGTTGAACTATTGGAGATTAACCTATGATCCGGTGCCGGAAGGCGCGGTAACGCCGGGCCTACTTTTCAGCATGAAGGATACGGTTGACGTAGGCGAGCCATTAACCTTAAAGCTTGCATTTAAAAATATTAGCGATGGAGTTTTCGCTGACAGTATAGCGCTCAAGGTTTTAGTTTATGATCGAAACAATACGGCAAGGGTAATTAATGTGCCGAAGCAAAAAAAGCCGTTGAACGCCGGCGAAGTATTAAATCTTCAATTAGATGTGGACACAAAGCAACTGGTGGGAGCAAACACGTTGTATGTTGATATTAATCCAGAAGGTAATGGACAGCCGGAGCAGTATCACTTCAACAATTTCATCTTCAGGAATTTCTTTGTAAGAGGCGATACCTTGAATCCCCTTATGGATATAACATTCGATAATGTTCACATCTTGAACAGGGACATCGTGTCATCGAAACCAAATATCCTGATCAAGTTAAAAGATGAAGCGAAGTGGATGTTACTAAATGATCCTTCGGTGACTACGGTACAAGTCCGCTATCCTGATAATTCCGGATCGTTAAGCTCAAACAGCGTAACAAGAACTTTCAATTTCAACTCTGACACGTTGCGATTTATTCCAGCAACCAGTGCGCCAAATAGTAGCAATACGGCTAGTATCGAGTTTAAACCTATGTTTGAGAATGATGGTGAATATGAGCTGGTTGTTACAGGAAAAGACATGAGCAATAATGCCGCTGGCGCCATGTCTTACCGGGTAACATTTCAGGTCATTAACAAGGCTATGATCTCGAACATGTTGAATTATCCGAATCCTTTCACCACTTCAACCGCATTTGTATTCACATTAACAGGCGCTGAAGTGCCGCAGAATTTGAAGATTCAGATTTTAACGGTCACAGGTAAAATTGTTAGAGAGATTACCAAGGAAGAGTTAGGCCCGATACACATTGGTAGAAATATTACCGAGTTCAAATGGGATGGAACCGACCAATACGGACAGAAACTGGCCAATGGCGTTTACATCTATCGGGTGCTAACAAATCTCAATGGCAAGTCCTTGGAAAAATACACCGGCTCAGATGAAAGCACCGACAAGTACTTTAACAAAGGATACGGAAAGATGTATTTGATGCGATAAGTTATAACTTAACTAAAAGCCACCTCTAATCGGGGTGGCTTTGTTATAATTACTAGTGACCTACATTTTTGTATTCATAAAAGTTTGGCTTTTTGATAAATAACCCGGTCGCCATTAAAAGCAGGAAAGGAAGAATTGCAAAAAGGAAACGGTTGTGCCACTCATCACAAGAAAGAACAACCGTTAACGTTGTAAGAAGGATGTAGGTAGTGATGAAAATGGCTTGCGGGGTACCGTAGAGAAACATTTTCCGAGCTCCCAAGCATATCAACAGGTATAACGGGTAGAAATAAATTGCCAGGAACGCATTATGGAAGGTGGAATAGAAGGATCGTTGCACACCCCAGAAAGCAAGAAAGCGTTGTTTTGCCAGCCGCGAGAAAAGATCACCATTGTTCGCGATGATAGCCCATAAGCCTTCTACAGAATTTTTGTTGACTGCCATTTGAATGTTATTGGCCTTCGTTGCAGTTGGAACACCGCAGATAATATGCTCTTCGATATAGGGTAATAAAAAATCAAATTCACCCCCAGCATTTAAAGCAGCGTTCAGCAAGAAATAAAATCCGGCAAGGCCTGCTAAAATAACTACCGACGAAAGCGCAAGTGCTCTCTTCTCTCCAAACTGAAAGATGAAATAAAAAAGTGTTGGTGGGATAAGTAGAATGCCTGTCGGTCTGGTTATACTCAAGAGCCCCAATCCCAATAAGATCAGCGAAAACCGAAAAAAGCTTAGACGTACGGTTGTAAATAGAAGATAAGCATAAAGGATGGAGAAACTGAAAAATAAAGACTCTGTAAACAAATGCACATTGTACAAGTGATAATAGTACATTGCCAGAAAAAACAAGCTAAACAAGAAAGCCGTCTGGGTGCTTGCGGTTAAATACCTGACTAGTTTGTAAAAGAAGTAGAGAGAAAGCGCATTGGCGATACATTGGAGCAGCACAACGAACCATAAGCTAATGCTCCACTTCATGCAAAGTGCAATCAGCAAAATTTCAGTAGAGTAAAAAAT
>SEBU01000026.1 GCA_004173475.1 Gammaproteobacteria bacterium | reverse complement strand
TCCTCAAATTTGTAACGTTCAACCAGGCTTCCTGTGCTGTCGGTCAACGCTTCAGTAGAAGCCATGTCGTTGAGGTGATAATAATACCGCTGTCCTTCCCATATGCGCAGAAGCGGTTGAAACGTGGCGTCAAAAACCTGTGTTCCGGTAATGCTATCGGAAGCGTTGCGTTCTTCAACCTGGCGTAAACCGGCATAATAGTAATTTATCTCCGCCCCGTTTACCGACTTTTTTATCCTTCGACCAAGAGCGTCATATGTGTAACGCAACACAAGGCCTGATGCAGAATCCATCACTTTGCGGTTACGGTTATCATAGCGCATGTAAAAATTGCCGTCGTAGGTGCGGTTGCCGCGACCGTCGTAGGTTAAATTGATGCCTGCAGCGGATGTATACTGGTTCAGGTTATTAACCGTATAACTGGTGTTTGCGCCATTCAGATTTGCAGACGTCCGGTTGCCTGCAGCATCGTATGTATAACTGTTTTGAAGCAGGGGCGAGGGAATGCCTGTTCCGTTCAGCACTCCTTGTTTGTAGGTGGTCAAACGGTAGTTTGCATCGTAAGAAAACGTTTCGGAGTAAGACGGATCATTCAGTCTTTGCACAAGGGTTTTATTGCCTTCCTTGTCATACTGGAACGAAAGCGAGGGAAGTGTTGCGTTGTTTGAGGACAAGGCAGTAAGGCGGTCAAGGTTGTCGTATTGGTAGCTGGTAGTGATGCCATTGTCGGATGTTTTTTGCACCAACTGGTTTGTGCCGTTGTAACTGTAAACGGAGATTGATCTTCCGTTCACTGATACATTGACCGGTCGCCACCGCTGATCGTAAGTTTTTACAACGACTGCACCTCCCGGGTAAGTGGTTGTTACCCTACGGGCAGGAATGTTATAGGTACGGTTAACGGTATGGTTGTTAAAGCTCTCCGTAAGAAAGTTTCCCACTACATCGTAAGTATAAGTAATCGCTCCTGCATTGTTCGTGGCCGTCATCATTTTTCCATTGGCATCGTAGGTAAATGTTAGTTCGTTGCCGTCGGGAAAAGTTCTTGCCACAAGGCGATTGGCTGAATCATACGTGTTTGTAACGGTGCTTCCGTCGGCGAGCCTTTCGGTGATTACGTTGTCATTGCCATCGTACGTAAGTTGAATGTAACTGCCGTCTGGATAGGTCATTTTAAACGGCCGTGAAGCTGCATCATATTCGTAAGTAGTTACTGCTCCTTTTTGATCTGTGACTTTAGTAACGTTTCCAACTGAGTCATACCCCACGGTTACCACGTTATTGTTGTTATCCGAAAAAGACACCGTGCGGTTCAGTGCATTGCGGGCATAGGATGAAACATTACCATTACGGTCTTTATACGTCAGCAGATTGTCGTTGTTGTCATAGGTAAAGGTCCGCGAATTGCCTACCGGGTCGGTTATCTTCGTCAGGCGATCCAGGTTGTCATAAGTGAAAGTGAGAGTGGCGCCGCCGGCATTTTTATACGATGTGAGGTTGCCATTCTTATCGTATGTTAAGCTTCCCAACGTGCCAAGTGCATCACTTCCGCCGGTAAGTCGGTTAAGTCCGTCGTAGGTATAATTTATCGTATTGCCGTTAGCCATTACCGTTGACACGCGGTTGCCCGCAGCGTCATAGCTAAAACGATAGCCATTTCCTAATGCGTCAGTAATAGAAACAAGACGGTTCTGCTGATCGTAAGCCAACGTGGTCTTGTTTCCCAACGCATCAATTAGTTCTCTGGGATTGTTCAGTGCATCATAGGTTACGGAATACCCTTCGCCTTTGCTGTTTTTATAACGTACAACACGGTCTGAGGCATCGTAAAAAAGCGATTGCGTAAACCCTTTGCCATCTGCGTAAGCGGTAAGGTTACCTGCCTTGTCATAACTCATTTTAAATGTCCTGTTCAGCGGATCAACCGCCTGCGTCAGTCGGTTCAGGCTGTCGTATTGAAACGCGTAGGAATTGCCATTCGGGTCTTTCCCGCTGAGTAAATTTCCTCTGCTGTCAAAGGTCGTTTGCATCTGTACGGAAAGCGGTGCCGTTGCAGAGGTTGTGTAACCGTTTGCATCGTATTGGAATGCAGTAATGTTGTTGTTAGCATCTTTGGCAGACAGCAAATCGCCGTTTGGCGCATAGGTCATGCTGAACCCCGATCCGTCGGGCCTTGTCATTGCCGTGCGGTTGCCTGCTGCATCGTACATCATGCTGTAAACATTTCCCATCGGGTCAACAATACCCGCTACCTGGTTAAAGTCACTCGTATAGCTCAACGTTGTCATGTTGTTCAGCGGGTCGGTCATCGTGAGATAATTTCCCCGGTTGTCGTAGGTGTATTTCCACACGTTTCCGTTTGCATCTTTCCGTGCCAGCAAGTTGCCGTTGTTGTCGTAGGCAAACTCCATTTTATAACCGCAACAGGCGCCATTAAACTGCTGCAGCCATCCCTTTTCGTTGTACACATACGTGGTGGTTTGATTCTGCCCGCTCTCCAAAAAATCGATTGCCGTTGTTGTATGTGTTGTGGTGTCGTACGAAAAACCCACGCGGCTGTTACAACTGATAATCTCTCTTGAAGCAAATCCCGGATAATACACAATGTCAGCCACGTTGTTGTTCTTGTCCGTGACAGAAGAAAGCGGACCATTTACGAGGTAAGTGTATTTGTAGGTGCCTCGCATCGGATCGGTAACCTTAGTGAGATTGCCGTACCCATCGTATTCATACTTGTACGTCTGAACCGGTGCTGCGTTGGCATCGGTTACCGAAGCCAGTTTCCCGTTGGTGTATGTCAGTGTTACGCTTTGCCCGGCGGTGTTGCTGATGTTTGTTAACAAAGAATCTGTATAAGCAAACGAAAGGAAATTACCGTTCGGCTCTGTCATTTTCGTCAGCCGCTTGTGTATAGCATCGTCAAAAAAGAAAGTGATTCCGCTGGTTTGGCGAAGCAAATATTTGCCCGGCTGGTATTGCACCAGCGAATCAAAAATGCCGGTTGGTGCTTTCAGGT
>SEBU01000025.1 GCA_004173475.1 Gammaproteobacteria bacterium | reverse complement strand
AAAAAACCCGAGCATAAAAGCCCGGGTTTTGTATATAACGCTGAAAAAAATTTACTGTTTTACGATAAGGAACTCGCTGCGTCTGTTCTGTGCGTGCTGTTCCTCGGTGCAGTCGGCACCGCAGTCGACCTTGGGCTCGCTCTCCCCGAATCCTTTTCCGGAGATGCGCTCGCGCTTGACGCCCTTGGAGAGCACGTACTGCACCGTCGAGCGGGCGCGCCTTTCCGAGAGGGCCATGTTGTAGGCGTCCGAGCCGCGGTTGTCGGTGTGGGCCTTTACCATGACCGTCATGTTGGGGTACTTGGCAAGCACCTGCACCAGCTTGTCCAGCTCGAAGGCGCCCTCGCGGGTGATGTTGCTCCTGTCGTACTCGAAGCGGATCTCGTTCAGGGTCACCTCCTCGGGCTTTACGATGGTCTCGATGGGCTGCAGGGCCGCGCTCACCGAGAGCGGCTCGCCTGCCGTCCTTGCCACCGGGAAGGTCGCCGACTCGTAGCCCTGGCGCGTGGCCTGCACCGCGAAGGTGCGGCCGCAGTCCGTCACGTAGGACACCAGTCCACCGGCGTCGCTCGTTTTGGTCTCCACCACGTTCTTCTTCTCGTCGAGTATCGCCACCCTGGCATCGGGCAGCGCCGCGCCCGTACGGGCATCGGTCACCGCCACGGTGATCTCCGTGGCGCACACCGGGGTGGCCTGGAACAAATCGTCGTTGCCGTTGCGGTTCGAGCTGAAGAAGCCCGTCTTCCTGGTCTCGTTGAAGCTGAAGGCGAAGTCGTCCCTGGACGTGTTGACCGGGGCGCCCACGTTGCGGGCCTCGCCGCCGGTTCTGGTGTCCACGTAGAACACGTCAAGACCACCGAAGCCCTGCCGGGCGTCCGAGGAGAAGTACAGCCTGCCCGATTCGGTCAGGCTCGGGAAACCCTCGTTGCCCGCCGTGTTCACGCCCGTGCCCAGGTTCTCCGGCGTGCCGTAGGTGCCCTCGGGGCTTACCGACACCTTCCAGATGTCGTAGCCGCCGCTGCCCCCGGGCATGTTCGAGGAGAAATAGAGCGTCTTGCCGTCAGGGCTGATGGCCGCGTCCTTGTTGGAGTAGTCCCTGCCGTTGAAGCCGAGCTCCTTCACGCCGCCCCACGACTCCCCGTCCCGGGTGGCACGGTAGAGGTAGGTCTGGCCCATCTTGAGCCTGTTCTTCTTGTCCTTCTCGAATTCCCCCTCCTTGAAGCTCTCGCTGGAGAAGTACATCGTGCTGCCGTCCTTGGTGATGCTGGCCGGGCCCTCGTGGAAGCGCGTGTTCACCCCCGCTACCGGCGTCGGCTCGGCAAGGCTGCCGTCGGCGTTCATCACCGACACGTACAGGTCCAGGAAGGGCTCCTCGTTCCAGCCGTAGGTCCGGCGCGCCTTGTTGCGCGCAGAGGCGAAGTACAGGTGGCCGTCATCGGTCAGGAAAGGCCCGAAGTCGCTCTTATCGCTGTTGATGGCAAGGGCCTTGTCCTGGAAGAGCTTGCCCTGGGCACGCAGTTTGGGCAGGTAGTCCGGGTCGGACCTGTATTCCTTTGCCCTGTCGTCGCTTGGCGCCAGCTGGGCGAACCTGGCCATCTGCGCGTTGGCCTTCTCGTACTGGCCCTCGGCCTTGAGCATCTGGGCGTAGCGGAAGTACGTCTCGGCATCCTGCTGGCTCTCGGTGGCCTTGGCGTACCAGCGTGCCGCCTCCTTGGAGTTGAACACGTTGTAGTAGCTCTCGGCAAGCTGGCGGTACACGTAGGCGTCCCCCTTGCCCCTGTCCACCAGCTTCAGGTAGGCATCGGCCGCGTCCACGTATTCCAGGCGGTTGTATAACTTGTCGGCATCGGCCGTATCCTTGTTCTGGGCCGTAAGGGCAGTACCCGAAAGGGCCAGTGACAAAAGCAGTATATGGTGTAGTCGTTTCATGTCTTGTATCTGTCTCGCTTTTAGGTTAGAAATAACGCGGTGAACGGCTCACCTTCTTGGCGTAAGGGATGTCGAAGAGCAGGATCACCTCGTGGGAGGCCGGCGTGCTGACCTTCAGGTCAGAGACGATCCGGTCGTAGGCGTAGCCGATGCGAAGCACGTTGGGGATGATCCCGATGTTGGCCATCAGCCCCCACGAATCCTGGTTGCGGTAGGTCGCACCCAGCTCGAAGCGCTCCATGTAGAGCCCGTTCAGGGAGATGTCGAAGCTCGTCGGGGCGTCAAGGCTCGACTTGACCATCGTGGAGGGCTTGAGCTTGAAGTTGTCCGAAAGGCGGAACACGTAACCCCCCGTGAGGAAGTAGTGCAGCGCCTCGGAGCCGTAGCTCGTCCCGTTGTAGTCCAGGTACTTGCCCTTGAGCATGTTCGGCACCGAGAAGGCCACGTACCAGTCCTCGTTGTAGTAGAAGGCGCCCGCACCCACGTTGAGCATCGTCTCGTTCGGGTCGGAACCCGCAAAGACGCCGTCGCCCACGTCGGGAAGCGTCGGGTAGATCGTGGAGAAGTTCACCTTGTGGAAGGTCGCACCCCCCTTGATCCCGAAGGCAAGGCGGTGCTCACCGCCAAGGTTGAGCGTGTAGCTGAAGTCCGCATACACGTTCGTCTCCTCCACCGGACCGATTTTGTCGTTGACCGCCGAGAGCCCGAGGCCCACGTTCTTGCCCACCGGGGAGTGGATGAAGAACGTGCCCGTGGTCGGCGAGTCCTCGATGTCCACCCACTGCTTGCGGTAGAGAAGGCCTCCCGAGAGGCTCTCCTTGCTGCCCGCGTAGGCAGGGTTCATCACGTTCATGTTGTACATGTACTGCGTGTAGTGCGGGTCCTGCTGGGCGTGGGAGGCCAGTCCCAGTAGCAGCGCGCAGGACGCGTAGAATATTTTCTTCATTGTCGGTATGTGTTTGTGCGGGAAGGCGCACCCCGCGGCCTGCGGCGGCCGCGGGGTGCCGGTCCCTGCTTTTAGTTTTTCCTGTTGATGTAGATCCAGCCCGTCTTGGTAGGCTCGCCACCGTTGCGCTCGATCACGTAGTAGTACGTCCCGTCGGGGAGCTCATCGCCCTTGTCCGACTGGCCCTTCCACTCGTTGGTGTAGTTGCCCCGCTCGTAGACCTTCGAGCCGTAGCGGTTGAAGATCTGCAGCCTGCGAACGTTGAAGCCCTCAAGGTCGAAGAAGTCGTTCACACCGTCGTTGTTGGCCGAGATGCCCTTCTGGATCGTGCAGCTCGTCGTGGCAGCCACGAAAGGCGCACTGCCGTCGCAGCCCGAGACCGTAACCGTAAGGGTGTAGGTGCCAGCGCC
>SEBU01000024.1 GCA_004173475.1 Gammaproteobacteria bacterium | reverse complement strand
ATTCAAATGAACGTTACCTTGATTCACCCCATTGCGATGGAAGAAGGCTTGCGCTTTGCTATCCGGGAAGGTGGTCGTACTGTTGGTGCTGGTGTTGTTGCCAAAATCATTCAGTAATTCGCAGTTTTATAAAAAGGGCGCCATGCTGGCGTCCTTTTTATTGTGATGTTAGTTCGTGTATTTCCGTAAGTCATTGGTTTTGATGGTTTTTGTTGAATATTTTATGCATCAAAGATTAATCAAGTTTCGGTCAACATTTTGTTGACAACCCGGGTCTTGGTCTTTAAGATTGCGCCTCCTTTTGAGGGGCTCTCTTTTGAGCGCTTAGAGGGTGTTCTTTAAAGCTAAATAATTGGAGTTTGGTTCATGCAGAATCAACGCATTAGAATTCGCCTGAAAGCTTTCGATCACAAGCTGATTGATGCTTCTACTCAGGAAATTGTTGAAACCGCAAAGCGCACTGGTGCGCAAGTTCGTGGCCCAATTCCGCTGCCGACTCGTAAAGAGCGCTTCACTGTATTGATTTCTCCGCACGTTAACAAAGATGCGCGTGATCAATACGAGATACGTACACACAAGCGTTTGCTCGATATTGTTGAGCCTACTGAAAAAACTGTAGATGCCCTAATGAAGCTGGATTTGGCTGCAGGCGTTGAGGTTCAAATTAGTCTCGGTTAATAAGTAAATGTTTAGGTTGTAAGGCAATGGTGCTTTGCAACTGTGTAACGCTCTGAAATGGGCGGCCATAGCGGGTAAAAGCCCCGTACACTATAGAGGTTAGTAAAATGACGATTGGTATTGTCGGCCGCAAGAGCGGTATGACTCGTATTTTTACCGATGATGGTGTTTCCATTCCTGTATCTGTGATTGAGGTTGAACCCAATCGCATCACCCAGGTAAAGAGCGTGGATACTGATGGTTACTCTGCTGTGCAAGTAACTGTGGGTTCTCGCCGTGCCTCCCGTGTTACCAAATCAGAAGCTGGTCACTTTGCTAAAGCTAACGCTGAAGCAGGTCGCGACTTGTTCGAATTGCGTAACGATGCTCAAGAAGCTTTCGAAGTTGGTGCATCAATTACTGTTGAGTCTTTCTCTGCAGGTCAAATCATTGATGTAACTGGCACATCCAAAGGTAAAGGTTACGCTGGTACTGTGAAGCGTTGGAATTTCGGTATGCAAGATGCCACTCACGGCAACTCGCGTTCACACCGCGTTCCTGGCTCAAGTGGTCAGTGTCAAACTCCAGGTCGCGTATTCAAGAACAAAAAAATGACGGGTCATATGGGTAATGAGCGCGTAACCGTTCAAAACCTTGAGATTGTCCGCGTTGATGCTGAGCGCAATCTGCTTCTGGTTAAGGGTGCTATTCCTGGTGCTCCTGGTGGAGACGTGTTCGTACGTCCTGCTGTTAAAGCGCGCACTAACGGTTAAGTATCCGAGGGGAATCGACCATGGAATTAAAAATTGTTAGTCCCGCAGGCGCGAACGGTACAGTTAATGTATCCGAAGTGGCTTTCGGTAGAGAGTTTAATCAAGATTTGGTTCATCAAGCTGTTGTTGCTTATATGGCTGGTGCGCGTCAAGGTACAAAAGCTCAGTTAACTCGTGCAGAAGTATCTGGTGGTGGTAAGAAGCCTTGGCGTCAAAAAGGTACTGGTCGTGCTCGTGCTGGTACTATTCGCAGCCCAATTTGGCGTGGCGGTGGTGCTACATTCGCAGCAAAACCACGTGACCACGAACAAAAGCTGAACAAAAAAATGTATCGCGCTGCATTGCAATGCATTTTGTCTGAGTTGAATCGTCAAGAGCGTTTAATTGTTGTTGAAAGCTTTGATATTGAAGCTCCAAAAACTAAAGCTCTAGTGCAAAAATTAGCACAATACAATTTGACTGACGTATTGATCGTTACTGAAGAAATCAGCGAAAACCTGTTCCTTGCTTCACGCAACCTCTACAAGGTTGGTGTTTCTGATGCTCAAGGTGTTGATCCAGTAAGCTTGATCGGTTTCGACAAAGTTGTTGTGACTGTGCCGGCACTCAAAAAATTTGAGGAGATACTGGGATGAACCAAGAGCGTTTATACAAAATCATTCTCGGCCCCGTAGTTTCTGAGAAATCAGCAGCGGCAGGCGAGTCGGCAAATCAAGTTGTGTTTAAAGTGAATCCCACTGCAAACAAACTTGAAATTAAAGCTGCTGTTCAATCGTTGTTTGGCACAAAAGTAGAAAGTGTTTCTGTGTTGAATGTTAAAGGCAAGACCAAGCGTACTCGTTACGGTCTCGGCAAAAGAAGCGATTGGAAAAAGGCATACGTACGTTTAGCTCAGGGTCAAGAAATTGACTTTGCGCCGGCTGAGTAAGGGGATTAGGTCATGGCAATCGTAAAACGTAAACCCACATCGCCCGGTCGTCGCTTCGTTGTAAGCATCGTCAATCCGGACTTGTACAAAGGTGATGCATATGCTCCTTTGCTTGAGAAAAAATCCAAGTCAGGTGGCCGTAACAATGCTGGTCGTATTACCACTCGTCATATCGGTGGTGGTCACAAGCAACATTATCGTGTAGTTGATTTCCGTCGCAATAAAGACGGTATTCCTGCAACTGTAGAACGTATTGAATACGATCCAAACCGTACCGCATACATTGCGTTGGTTTGTTATGCCGATGGTGAGCGTCGTTACATTATCGCTCCTAAAGGTTTGGTTGTTGGTGACAAAATTGAATCTGGCAATGCTGCCGCAATCAAGCCTGGAAACTCCATGCCATTGCGTAATGTTCCGCTCGGTTCTGTTGTTCACTGTGTTG
Source organism: Gammaproteobacteria bacterium (assembly GCA_004173475.1). GTDB lineage: Bacteria > Pseudomonadota > Gammaproteobacteria > Pseudomonadales > Cellvibrionaceae > Cellvibrio. The sequence goes on along the minus strand of SEBU01000024.1, from coordinate 1,779 downwards.
AACTCAAGCCAGGCAAAGGTGCTCAGGTTGCTCGTTCTGCTGGCGCATCTGCCCAGTTAGTGGCGCGCGATGGTGCTTATGCAACCTTGCGTTTACGCAGTGGTGAAATGCGCAAGGTGTTGAGCGATTGTCGCGCTACCTTGGGCGAAGTATCCAATAGCGAACACAATCTGCGTTCCTTGGGTAAAGCTGGTGCGAAACGCTGGCGTGGTGTTCGTCCTACCGTTCGCGGTGTGGCGATGAACCCTGTCGATCACCCAATGGGTGGTGGTGAAGGGCGTACGTCGGGTGGCCGTCACCCAGTTTCACCATGGGGTGTTCCTACCAAGGGATACAAAACGCGCAGCAATAAGCGCACAGACAAGATGATTGTTCGTCGTCGCGATAAGAAATAATCGCGTAAACAACAGCTGAGAGAGATGGAAGTAGCAGCAAAATTAACCGGTGCTCGTCTGTCGGCGCAAAAAGCGCGTTTGGTAGCTGATCAAATTCGCGGTAAAGGCGTTGAACAAGCTCTTGATACTCTTGCATTCAGTAACAAAAAGGGTGCAGATATTATCAAGAAAGTACTGGAATCTGCGATTGCTAACGCAGAACACAACGAAGGTGCTGACGTTGATTCTTTAAAAGTTTCAACCATTTTTGTTGATGAGGGCACAAGCCTCAAGCGCGTAAGTCCACGCGCTAAAGGTCGCGCTGACCGCATCACCAAGCGCACTTGTCACATCACCGTTAAAGTAGCCGACAAGTAAAGAGAGCAGGCGTTATGGGTCAGAAAGTTCATCCGAACGGTATACGTCTCGGTATTATCAAAAAGCACACCTCTGTGTGGTATGCCGATGGTACTGATTACGCAGATAAGTTGATCGTTGACTTGAAAGTACGTAAGTACATTCAGGAAAAGCTGGCCAGCGCATCTGTAAGTCGTGTTGATATTGAGCGTCCAGCTAACACTGCACGCATCACAATTCACACGGCGCGTCCTGGTATTGTTGATAAATTGCGCTTGGATTTAAGCAAGCAAATGGGTGTGCCTGTACACATCAACATTGAAGAAATTCGTAAGCCAGACTTGGATGGTGCTTTGGTTGCACAGGGCGTAGCCCAGCAGTTAGAGCGTCGTGTAATGTTCCGTCGTGCTATGAAACGCGCTGTGCAAAATGCAATGCGTCAAGGTGCCGAAGGTATCAAGATTCAAGTTGGTGGGCGTCTAGGTGGTGCTGAGATAGCACGTAGTGAATGGTATCGTGAAGGTCGCGTTCCTCTCCACACATTGCGTGCGGATATTGATTACGCAACGGCTGAAGCACACACCACCTACGGCATCATTGGTGTAAAAGTGTGGATCTTCAAAGGTGAGGTTATCGGCGATGTAGTTAAAGCTGAAGCTGAACCTAAGAAAAAAACCGCTAAATCCAAGTAAGGGGTACGCAACATGTTACAACCTAAGCGTACAAAGTTTCGCAAGCAGATGAAAGGCCGCAATCGCGGTCTGTCGCAACGCGGCTCTAAAGTGAGCTTCGGTGACTTCGGCTTGAAGGCAACTGGTCGCGGTCGCTTAACGGCGCGTCAAATTGAAGCGGCACGTAGAGCGATGACTCGTCACGTTAAGCGTGGCGGAAAGATTTGGATTCGTGTATTTCCGGATAAGCCAATTACTGAAAAACCTCTTGAAGTTCGTCAAGGTAAGGGTAAAGGTAACGTGGAATATTGGGTAGCGCAAATTCGTCCTGGCAAAGTGCTTTATGAGATGGATGGAGTGAGCGAAGAATTGGCTCG
>SEBU01000023.1 GCA_004173475.1 Gammaproteobacteria bacterium | reverse complement strand
TAAGCTAGTCTCACAAATAGATTATAGACGTGATGAGACCTTAGTCTACGGTAGTCAAGATCTATCTCATAGACCTCAAAATAAAAATTTCTTTTTTCGAGACTTTGGCAATATTTGTCTTAATTTACAAAGGACGGCCAGGCAGTAAATTTTCAATATGTTTATGCACTCAGAACAATAGGCTACTCTCACAGATAGATTATAGACGTGATCGAACCTTAGTCTATAGTAGTCAAATCTACCTTATAGACCTAATTACTCTCTTTCGAAACTTTGCAATATTTGTCTCAATTTATAAAAGGACGGCCAGGCAGTAAATTTTCAATATGTTTATGCACTCAGAACAATAAGCTACTCTCACAGATAGATTATAGACGTGATCGAACCTTTAGTCTATAGTAGTCAAATCTACCTTATAGACCTAATCACTCTCTTCCGAGACTTTGCAATATTTGTCTTAATTTACATTTACAAAGGACGGCCAGGCAGTAAATTTTCAATATGTTTATGCACTCAAATCAATAGGCTAGTTTCACAAATAGGTTACGGAAGTAATAAGACCTCATTATAAGCAATTCAAGATCTATCTCATAGACCTCAAAACAGAAATTTCTTCTTGTGAGACTTTGGCAATATTTGTCTTAATTTACAAAGGGACGGCCAGGCCCAGTAAATTTTCATTATGTTCATGCACTCAAAGCAATAAGCTAGTCTCATAAATAGATTATAGACGTAATGAGACCTTAGTCTATAGTTGTCAAGATCTATCTCATAGACCACAAAATAAAGATTTCTTCTTCTGAGACTTTGCAATATTTGTCTTAATTTACAAAGGACGGCCAGGCAGCAAATTTCCAATATGTTTAAGCACTCAAATCAATAAGCTAGTCTCACAGATAGGTTATAAAAGTGATGAGACCTTAATATATGCGAGCCAAGATCTTACCTTATAGACCTCAAAATAAAAATTTCTTATTCTGAGACTTTTGCAATATTTGTCCCGATTTACAAAGGGCCGGGCCAGGCAGTAAATTTCCATTATGTTCATGCACTCTATTCAATAGGCTAGACTCACAGATAGACTATAGAAGTGATAAGACCTTAAGTATGTAAGTAGTCAAGATTTATCTCCATAGACCTCAAAATAAAAATTTCTTCTTTTCGAGACTTTGGCAGGACGGGCCCAGACAGTAAATTTTCAATATGTTTATTTCACTCAAATCAATAGGCTAGTCTCACAGATAGATTATAAAGGTGATGAAACCTTAGTATATGGGGGTAGTCAAAAGTCTATCTCGCAGACCTCCAAATAAAAATTTCTTCTTTTGAGACTTTGGCAATATTTGTCCGACCAATTTTACAAAGGACGGCCAGGCAGTAAATTTTCAATACGTTGATGCACTCAAATCAATAGGCTAGTCTCACAGATAGGTTAAAGAAGAGATGAGACCTTAGTCTATGGTAGTCATGATCTTATCTCATAGACCTCAAAATATAAATTTCCTCTTTCGAGACTTGCAATACAAAGGCCGTCCAAACAGGAAATTTTCATTATGTTCCTGCACTCAAATCAATAGGCTAGTATCACAGAAAGATTATAGAAGTGATAGAACCTCAGTATATGGTAGTCAAGATCTATCTCATAGACCTCAAAATAAAAATTACATCTTTTGAGACTTTGGCAATATTTGTTCTTAAATAACAAAGGACGGCACAGGCAGTAAATTTTCAATACATTTATGCACTCTATTCAATTGGCTGAACTCAAAGATAGATTATAGAAGTGATGAGACCTTAGTCTATGGGAGTTAAAGATCTATCTCATAGACCTCAAAGTAAAAAATTTCTTCTTTTGAGACTTTGCAATATTTGTCTTAATTTACAAAAGGACGGCCAGGCAGTAAATTTTCAATATGTTTATGTACTCAAATCAATAGGCTAGTATCACAGATAGATTATAGACATGATCAAACCTTAGTCTATGGTAGTCAAGATCTATCTCATAGAACCTCAAAAATAAAAACTTTCTTCTTTTGAGACTTGCAATAAGAAGGACGGCCAGGCAGTAAATTTTCATTATGTTCATGCACTCAAATCAATAAGCTACTCTCACAAATAGATTACAAAAGTGATAAAACCTTAGTATATGGTAGTCAAGGTCTATCTCATAGACCTCCAAATAAAAATTTCTTCTTTTGAGGCTTTGGCAATATTTGTTCTTAAATAACAAAGGACGGCCAGGCAGTAAATTTTCAATACATTTATGCACTCTATTCAATTGGCTGAACTCAAAGATAGATTATAGAAGTGATAAGACCTTAGTCTATAGTAGTCAAGATCTAACCTTATAGACCTAATTACTCTCTTTTTCGAAACTTTGCAATATTTGTCCGACGATTTTACAAAGGAACGGCCCAGGCAGTAAATTTTCAAAATGTTTATGCACTCAAATCAATAAGTTACTCTCACAGATAGATTATAGAAGTGATCAGACATTCTAGACTATAGACCTAATTACTCTCTTTCGAGACTTTGCCAATATTTGTCCGGACAATTTTACAAAAGGACGGCCAGGCAGTAAATTTTCGATATGTTGATGCAACTCAAATCAATAGGCTAGTCTCACTGATAAGGTTATAGAGGTGATCAGACCTTAGTCTATGATATTCAAGATCTATCTCATAGACCTCAAAATAAAAATTTCTTTTTTCGAGACTTTGGCAATATTTGTCTTAATTTACAAAGGACGGCCAGGCAATAAACTTTTAATATGTTTATGCACTCAAATCAATAGGGCTAGTCTCACAGATAGGTTATAGAAGTGATGAGACCTTAGTCTATGGTAGTCAAAATCTACCTTATAGACCTAATTACTCTCTTTCGAAACTTTGCAATATTTGTCTCAATTTACAAAAGGACGGCCAGGCAGTAAATTTTCAATATGTTTATGCACTCAAATCAATAAATTACTCTCACAGATAGATTATAGACGTGATCAGACCTTCGTCTATGCTAGTCAAAGATCTATCTCATAGACCTCTTTCTTCTTTCGAGACTTTGGGCAATATTTGTCCCAATTTACAAAGGGACGGCCCAGGCAGTAAATTTTCAATTATGTTTATGTACTCAAATCAATAAGCTAGTCTCACAGATAGGTTATAGAAGTGATAAGACTTTAGTCTATAGGAGTCAAGATCTACCTTATAGAACTCAAAATAAAAGTTTCTGTTTCTGAGACTTTGGGGCAATATTTGTCCGACAATTTTTACAAAGGACGGCCAGGCAGTAAATTTTCAATATGTTTATGCACTTAGATCAATAGGTTAGTCCCACAGATAGATTATAGAAGTGATGAAACCTTGGTTTATGCTAATTAAGATCTACCTTATAGACCT
>SEBU01000022.1 GCA_004173475.1 Gammaproteobacteria bacterium | reverse complement strand
CCCGCTAATTTCAAGGTCATTCTCATATTGCCGTTTTGCTGTCCTTATCGAATCAAATTGATGGAACCTTTCTTCTCGATTACGGAACCATCCAGCAAGGTAAACTTGCTCACATACATATAAACGCCGGAAGGTTGTGGTTTGCCTTTGTAAGTTCCATCCCATCCGCTTGCCTGGCTCTTGGTTTCAAAAATCTTCTCGCCCCACTGGTTAAACACCATCATCTGCATGTCTTTGATACCATAGCCCATTACCATCAACACATCGTTCCGGCCATCGCCGTTTGGCGTGAATGTATTCGGTATAAAGAGTTCGCTGGAAATCGTTTTACCTGTTGCATTTGCATCGGCGCTTGTCTGGCACGAATTGGTACCTACGGCTCTCACCAACAACTTCACTTCCTGGAAGGAGGTCAAGCCGGTAACAACATGTGTTGTTCCTGCCGTACCTGAACTAGGTGCTGTCCAAGTAACGCCATTGTTGACGGATACCTGATAACTGGCGGCCCCTGTTACCGGCTGCCAGCTAAATGTTATTGTATTGGGTGTTACACCACTCACGGTAACAACAGGTGTTGTGAGCAGCGGCAATACGCTGATGTCCACTTTCTTTCTTTGTGCACTGATACATCCTGCTGCCGTTACAGCTTCAACATAGTAAGATGCATTAGCAGTAATATTTGTCAAAGACAGGGTGCTTTGATTCGTTGCAACCGCTGTTCCTCCTGTTGCCGCAGTGTACCAGTTGTAGGTTACGCCAGCCACTGGATTCTGCACCCGCAACACCGTATCGCTGCCTTTGCAAAGGGAAATCAAATCCGTTACGACGTTTACAGTTGGCGTTGTATTCACTGTTACTTTTTTCACACTGTCGCCAAGGCAACCATCAGGAGTAACCGTGTGCAATTTAACATCGTAAGTACCCGCAGTTGGATAAGTGAACGTTACGTACTGGCCAGATTTGGTAGAATTATCATGGAACGTCCAGTTCCAGTTATTCAGCGTAATTCCATTTTCAGTTGTGCTTTCTCCGCCAAACTGAACTGTACCACCCTCGCAAACTGATGCAGGCGTAATGGTAAAGTTGGTTTTCGGTGCCGGCAGTACCTGCACATAAATAACATCGTTGCGTGTTTTATCGCAGCTTTCAATGTCGGGATGTGAGTAGGATATCTGTACACCATATACACCAGGTCCCGCAAAGGTGAAGTTTTGGTTCACCGGGAAGATATAGTATGTCGTTCTGTTAATCACTATTGTTCCGGACGGAACAGGATTGGCAACTGTAACATCGGCATTTGGCGACAAGCCTGGCACTGCACTGAATTTCCAGGTCAGCGACGTTGGCACCAAAGGCAGCAGCGCTGTGAACTTGAACGGTGAACCCACGCAAGTAAACTCCGTAGTGTTTCCACTGGTGTTCAAAGTATTGGTGATCTGTCCTAATGAATTCAGATTTTTTACCAGGGTTCCTGCGTTGTAGCCATAACTTTCCACAGAACCTAAGCCATAGGTAATTGCGGTAAAGGCTGAGTCGCTTGTTACCCGTACTTGCTGTTGCGCAGAAGTCCAGCGTTTTACCACCACGGTATAGTTTTGTCCCAGCAAACCATTCTGCGGATGTGGATAGGTATAATCAGGCGTTACCGTTGTGCTGCCATCTACAATTTTCAGTGAGGTCAAACCGGTGCCACCACTTGGTACAATCAGCGTGAGATAGTTCACATCAATGTCCTCGTTGTTATTGCGGTAAAATCCGATGTTGTCTATACCTTGTTCGATTGGACTCAGATAGATCATTTCCGGATCACCCACACCAGTACATGAACCTGACAAATACTGCGCAACCATGATTGGTTTATCGGCTTCAATATAATCGGCCGTACTGCTGACAAACTGGTAGTAGAAGTTGTTTGTGATGCCCGTCAGCGTAACACCATTGCGTTTCACAACTGTTGCCGGATCTTTCACTGCCACACGATATACATTGCCCTGGAGGTTGTTGGCCGCCGTGCTGGCAGAAGATGGCGCTGTGAGGTAACGCTTGCCCCATGCTGTGGACGGGAAGTTTTGCTGCATAATGAAATCGCCACCGCCGGCACATGGAATGTCAATTGCTGTACGGCTGCTTCCGCTGAATGTAGCAATCGGGTAACACTTGCCCTGTGCATTTGGAACGGACCGGATAATGCTTCCGCTTAGCTCTTCTGTTTGTGAAGAAGCAACCACCTGATAGAACTCACCTTTGTTTAATGTTACCACGTAAGGCGTACCCGGCGTCATTCCCGGATTCTGAAGCGCAATTCCAGGAGTACTGGTGATTTGAACGGTTGTTCCATCATTATCTGCAATGACATAGTAATAAGCATAAGAACTCGCACCATAATCCTGCGTAATGCCTAACGTGCTGTACTCGTATCCCCACACTCCTACAGGCATGAGCATGGTAGCACCAGAAGAAGCACTGCCGTAAACGTGAGCATAAGCTACAATCGGCACATCGCTTTCGATGCTGATGCCCCGCGCAGATAATCCCGGCGTATTAATAAAGGCATTGTTGGCGCCTGTTTTTGGTATCAGGTCGCTAACTTTTACCGTATTAGCCGGAACCGTGTAGTTGCGTACCCAACCGGTACCGTTGATCTTCACCTGTACATTGGCCGTTTCTTGTGCACTTAAATAAAGCACCATTTCCTGGCCACCCGCAAGCTGGTTTACAGGGTAAGCCACCCAGAAGCGACGGCCACGGTTTGAGCTGTCTTTATCCGGCAAAATTGGCGGCGCATACGGATTGACGAAACCCGTGAATTTGTCGTAGTAAGTCAGGTTCGATTCGTTGATCAATTTCCTGCGTGTATCAACCCTGCTGTTAAAACCTACTACCCATGAATTGCCGGGCGTGGTTTTACCCAGACCAATCTGGTGCTGATCAGGAATAGAGCCTTGCCATGGATCGATGTAGAACAACTCCATCTTGTAGGGGAAGTTGCCCGGCACAGAAGACTGCAATTTTGTATAGAAGAACATGGAGTCGGCACTTGGTTTTGCGCCTGCCGGCGGCACACCTGAATAACGCTGTGCGGTAACATCCGGCGGTGCGGTTGCGCCCCAGGTTACTTTCATCACAGTGTCGGTGCCATACATAAACACCTGAGTGGCGTTTGGCGCTGGCGTAGCAGGAACCGGCGTTAGCACGGTTGGCTGCGCAGTCGGGAAAAATTCATAAGCTCCTAAATCAGGTACTCCTGTTGTCAGTGTTGTTGGTCGTGCCTTATTATTGATGTCTCTTGTGTTTGCTGCAATTTGAACGCCACGGCCATGCATCGCCCAAACATTGGGGTCAGCAAGGGCTGGCTGAAGATCGGTTCCGGCCGCAAATGCTGGCTGGTACACAATTGAGTTCATATCCCAGAAAGAGGCAGTGCGATTCAGCAATGAGGTAGCCGAATTCTGGAAATAAGCAGCGTAACCATTGGTTGGAGATGTGCTGGTCAGGTTAACTGAATTATTCCAGTAGTTTGCTGCTTGTGAATTCGTAAACAACCCATAGGAAAGACTTCCGGTATTATTCAGCGAGATGACATTATTAATCGCGTTGTGGCCATGCGAGTTATTAATGTACAGGCCATAGTTATTGCCCGAATTTGTTCCGGTTGCCGATACGATGTTGTTTAGAATTTGTCCCTGCGCCGTTACCGAACTATCGCTGCCGTTGATATAAATTCCGTAGACCGTGGTAGTTGTGTTGTTGATTTTAACCTTGTTACCTGTAATAACAAACGAGGAATCACAATCGGTGGCATAAATACCGTAACCAAGCGCATTCAGCGAGGCATCTACGGACACCGTATTGCCCCTGATATTCACGGCCTTTTGGAAGCCGGCATAAATACCATAATTGTAGGCTCCGTTCACCATGTTGCTATCAATAATATGTCCTTCAGTCAGATTATTGCCCACACCTGTTCCGGTGAAGAAAATACCATGGGAACCATTGTTGAATGTATTGCCTTTCAGCACAATATTGGTGCCCTTAAACGCAAAGGCATAAACACCTGACACGTTGTTGCTGGCCACCGTTACGGAAGGCATGGTAACAATACAATTCACAATGCTATCATTGGAAGCGTTGCCTGCAATTTCAATAGCTCTTCCGTATGTTGTTCCGGCAGATGCAAAGCTCATGTTGCGGAAGATGAAATTTTTTGTGCTGTCAAGCTTCAGCGTATAGTTCGCAGAAGGTGACGTAGAAGCAAAGCTTAACGTTGCAGCCGAAGCAGTACCATTGCCACTTTGGAAAGTGACCGTACGCACTGCAGATGTTCCTGGGATATACGGAATACGGATTTGCTCATTATACGTACCGGCATTTACATTAAAGACAATCTTTCCGCCAATGCCGCAAAGCATTGCGTTCACAGCCTCTGCAAACGTTTGGAAATTGGTGCCGCCAGGATAAGTAGTGGCTCCATTACCGATGGTATAAGTACCAGCCGGCAAAATATTGCCAAGTGTAATCTGCAACGGTGTAGAATACGTTGTTACGCCATTACAAGTTACGCCTGCACGGTACCAGGTGTTGGTGGTTGTGAGTGTATCATAATCCGGCGTGTAAAGAATTCCGCTGATGTTCGACCAGGTTGTTCCATCAATAGATGACTGCCACTGGAAGGTTAAGGAACCAATGGGTGAGTTGCCATTCAACGTCAATGAAACCGGTGATTCCAAACAAGCACCGAAGGCCGGTACCACAAGCGTTGTTCCTGCAACGGGTGGATTGACACAACCCGGCGCAGCAAACTCGTAAGCGCCCATATCAGGTGTTGCACTTCTCGATACATCCAGGATGTCGGTAGA
>SEBU01000021.1 GCA_004173475.1 Gammaproteobacteria bacterium | reverse complement strand
CCGATTGTGCCCACATTGACGTGGGGCTTGTTACGTTCAAACTTTTCCTTCGCCATTGCGAGTCACTCCTCAAGAGATTGATTTAAAAATTAAAACAGACAAAAAAAGCCGCAAAGGTTAGCCCTCGCAGCAGATATGGAGCTTTTGAGCAGATTCGAACTGCCGACCTCACCCTTACCAAGGGTGTGCTCTACCAACTGAGCTACAAAAGCATTAACATTAGCGGTTACTCACATACATCCGCGGACATATATGGAGCGGGTAGCGGGAATCGAACCCGCGCCATCAGCTTGGAAGGCTGAGGTTCTACCATTGAACCATACCCGCTAAACGCCACTAGCTCAGCGAAACCTAGCCACTATCTCTACCACCACCATCTAATTTTAAGCAAATCAGATGGGCATCAAATATGGTGCAGGGGGAACGCCAGCCTTTTCACAACCACCGTCTAACGTGGAGCGCGAATATTAGAGAAACTTTTATCACTGCGCAACACCCAAACAATAATTTTGTCTTCTTTCTATAGCTTTTTCTTCTTTCAAAAGCTCCACCCACTTTTCTTCGCTTATTTTTTGGTCAGCCAGCTCACGAACTTCCACCCAAGTTTCGTTGTGACTCTTGGGAATCTCCTTTATTTCGGCTGCATAGCCTTGTGCTCGTATTTGTTCTGCTTTCGCAGACGCTTCTTTTTCATTTGGATACTGCCCGAACGAAATTCCATTGGCGAGTTCGCCACTCGGGATTATGTAGCTATCAATTGCCTTGGATTGCTGAATCTCACTCAGACGTCGCAAAGCCTCCTTTTCTGACATTTCCGGCTTTAGGTATACCCAATAATTTTTACCATCCGCTATTTCTATTTGCCTAACGGAAGCATTCACCGATAAAGCTGTGAGCCGCTCCACCAGATATTCAGCATGAAGCAGTTCAGCAAAGGGGCCAAATAACTGGCATTTATCCCCATTTGCCACCTGAGGGACTGACTCTACAATCTTTTTAACCTCCTTCGATGTCGGCTTTCCTTTCGAATCACGCTCTTTAACAGTCTGCAAGCTTCCGAGATTTCTGTGCTCTGTGGTGGATATTTGCTTCCCATGAGTTGCATAGGGCTTACTAAAAAACTGCAAAAGAAAAAATGCAAAATTGCCGATCAGCAACGCAATGAAGATCAATTTCATTTATTTGAGCCCTTAAATTTTTTTTCGCTGGAAAGCGCTATTTGTAGCCCATCCAACACCAGATCTTCGTGATATAAACCGTCTTTTATTATTGAGACCAACCATTCGCCATCCCCTCCTGTCACCATCAATACCGCCTCCTGATGCTCGTAGTTGCGCAATACCGTTTTCGCGTGATCCACTAAACCATGAATCATGGCGAGTTCGGCGGACTTAATAGCCGCAACCGTATTACGGCCAGGGAAATCGTCTTCGGGATAACCGATTTGGCTTAGCTTTATGGCATTTGTTTTTGTGCTAAGAGCATCCCGCATCAACCTTAGACCAGGAGCGATAAAACCACCCAAATGCTCTCCCTGAGATGTCACTAAGTCAACAGTTATAGCGCTCCCGCAATCCACAATGATGGAAGCAGAAGCAGTTTTAGCTGCGGCAGCTAAAATAGCAAGCCAACGATCAACACCGAGCTTTTCCGGCTGCTGATAGCCATTCACCACACCGGCGTGGTGGGGTTCGCTTACTGCAAATTCAGGATTTACGCCCAAGTAAGTTATAGACCATGCCGCGAGTTTTTTGGCGTATTCGTCACCTAAAACCGATCCAATTAACACTCTGGCTATTTTTGACTGAGCCAACTCTTCACTTGTCGATTGATTGAATCCATCCGTCGTTAAAAATGCGCCGCGCATCACAATGCTATCATCGTTTCGCACTCTCCATTTGACACGAGTATTTCCACAATCAAGCTCTAAAATCACGGCTCGGCCCTTAAGGATATTTCACCACTATGAAATGTTTCCACGCCGTGCTCCGTGCTGAGAATAAGCCCTCCAGAATCGCTAACGCCTCTCATGATCCCCTTTGTTTTTTGCGCACCCATTTGCAAACTTACGCGCTGATTTAAATGGGTATTTAGCGCTTCCCATTTCGATTTATAGTGCTTGAAGCCAATGCTTTCATAGGTTGCAAGCATTGGAATGATGTGATTAAGCAAGGTGATGACTACGTCATTCCTTTTCGGCGAAGTGGATAATATGTCGTTAAGAGTAACCCAGGGTTGATCTATTTGTTCAGCCATAGATCCTTCTAAATCTACGTTCAGGCCGAGCCCTATCACAGCATGGCATCGCCCTGCTGGGTCACCTGCGGCCTCAATAAGCACACCACCAAGCTTCCGACCCTTACAAAGGATATCGTTTGGCCACTTCAACTTAGCATCTCGGACACCCAGATCACTAAGCGCGTCAGCAACTACCACCCCGACAGCCAAGCTAAGCCCTTCCAGAGACCCAAACCCGGTTTCCACTGTCATACGTAGTGACATATAAATATTTCGCGCAAATGGACTAACCCAGCTCCTACCCCGTCTTCCGCGTCCAGCGGTTTGACATTCCGAAATACAAATTGAAATTGCCGGGGTCGATTCCTGGCTCAGTAACCAGGCATTTGTAGAGTCTAAAATCTCGAATAAATTAAAGCGGCTTATCTGTTCATTAACAGGGGCGCGCAAACCTGAGCGAATGGGAGCTTCTTCCAGCAAATCTAACCCACCTGAAAGCGAATAACCTTTTCCCGGCTTAGATTCAAGTTTCAACCCTAGCGATTCGAGCTTAGCCAGCTGTTTCCATATAGCGGTACGACTCACACCCATGGCTGCTGCCAACTCCTGGCCGGAATGCAGCTGGCCGTCTGCTAACAACCGAAGCAACGCGGTAGGAGGCAAATGAATATCTGATGTTACTTCAGTCATGATTGGGACCAATGGGTAAGTATTCCCGCTTATAACGACTACCCAAACTTGTAAGTACCTCATACCCCAAGGATTTGTTCTTGGCAATCAAGCTATCTAAGGTCAGATTACTGTTAATAACATCAATATAGTTTGGAAAAGCGTTCGGGCTGGATGAAATATCAAATACGCAACTATCCATGGAAACCCGCCCTATAGCACTCACCTCCACACCCTCTATTTGCCCGATAGGTTCTAGTCCCAAGGTGCGATGGATTCCGTCCGCATAGCCGCCCGCCACGACCGCCAAGCGCGATCCGGCGCCAGCTTGACCAACAGCCCCATATCCTACACTGACAGGAACTCCCAACTCGCGGATCTGGAGCACGGGTAGTTTTAGGTAAATTGTGGAGCTCAAAGGATTAACCTGATCACGCTGCGGGTTAATCCCGTAGAGCGCGGCTCCAATACGAACCATATCGAAATGATATTCGGAACCGAGAAAAACCCCTGAGGAGTTAGCAAGGCTGAGCTTTATGTTAGGGAAGTATGCTTTTATCTTTGATGCTGCATTTTTAAATCTTGTTAATTGCAGATTATTGAGTGGATGAGCGCGCTCATCAGCACAAGCCAGGTGGCTCATAAACAAAACAGGATTTAACGAGCGTCGATGCACAATTTCTTTAAAAAAATGATCCAAGTCGTCTAGCGACATTCCTAGTCTGGTCATACCTGTATCTAATTTTAGAGCACATGGTATAGATACATTTTGAGTATCACAAAAATCTAACCACCGCGATATGGCCCGCAAGGAATACAAAACAGGAGTTAAATCGAAATCAATGAAAAGGGATTCAGATCCTTCTTTAAGCCCTCCCAATACAAACAAACTCGCGTCTGAAGGAAGAATTTTCCTTAAATCCAAAGCTTCATCCAGAGTTACGACGAAAAAATTTCTGCATCCACGCTGGTAGAGAGCCCCGACAACTTGCGTAGCACCAACTCCGTAAGCATTGGCCTTAACGACTGCTGCGCATTCAGTATTGACCGCCAAAGTAGACGCAACATAATGCCAATTGGATTGTATAGCCGGGAGGTCAATGGAGAGGATACCGCTAGAGGACATCATAGAGTGGAGCCACATCATCAAAAGCTGCATATTATTCAGTTAGATAATGTAAATCTAGCGGATTGCTGTGAAAGCAACAAGAAGCATTGAATCTATTGAAAGAAACAAAAAAAGGGAGCTGCGAGCAGACTCCCTGTGTAGCGTAGGTAATTTGATATCATCCTGATAAATACTTACCTGATTCCTAACAGTCCTTCGCTGGGTTTCATCCTGAATCCCTTGTCCC
>SEBU01000020.1 GCA_004173475.1 Gammaproteobacteria bacterium | reverse complement strand
TTAGCTGCTGTGCAGCCCATTGCATTCCAACCCATCAGTCCGCGTTGCCCTTTTAACCGTACGGCCGGCGATAAAACTTCTTGTCCGCTCTTTGCATGCGCCTGCCAAACCAGCCAATATGTGCCAGAACTCAGCACGGTGCGAACATTCGCGGTCAGCTTCCAAACCTTGCGATTCGGTGCAGGTATCACCATGGTAGGAAAACCGCTGTTTGGAATGGCGTAGAGAAGCGAATCAACAGCTTTTCCTAAAACATTCGCGGTGGGATCGCCAAAGACCAGTTTTGAGCCGGGTTGTGCAGGCTTGCCTTTCCAGATCTGCAAATGAAGACCGTCAAACGGTGCTGTGTTCATATAGGCATCGTAGATCGCATAAACCGAAATTTTGGAAACGGTCCACTCCTGGCTAGGCGGAACAGTAAAATCATCTGCAATGCGATTGTTGTCTAAGCTATTATAGTGACATGAGAAACCCACGGCAGCATTGGCAACATTCTCACCCGAAACCATTTGCAACTCACTCCAGTTGGTACCATCCGGCGCCTTCATACCACTGGCACTGTAAGCACCTGTATTCAGTGTTCCGTTTTGTAAAAGTCCTTCCCGGGAAGCGGTGTCGGATTTACGACAGGAAATAAAAAGAGATATTAATAGCAGGGGTGCAATCCATTTTGGCAACATAAAGCAGTAGGTTATGGATTAAATATAATAAAAAATTAAATGTATAGTAGCTGAGCTATGCCTTAATTCCGTCCGATAAATGCATAAAAAAACCGGGTTGATAAAACCCGGTTTCTATTCGTAAGAAGATCATTCTACAACTTGATCAGCTTCACATACGTCAACTCTCCATTTGCTTTCAGCACTTTTAACTGATAAGACCCTGCCGGAAGTTGGGGCATATCTAACCGGATGTTTTGCTGATTTGCCAGTGGACGACTAACCAGCACACGTCCGGAAAGATCAACCACTTCCAGCCGTTTTACACCTTGCAGATTGCTGATGTTGATGCCGGACTCAAATGGATTCGGTCCTAAAACAATTTCATTACGTGATGAACGATACACAATGCTCTTCAGGCCTGAATAACTCACTTTACCATCGTGGTCGATTGTTTTGATGCGATAGTAATACGTTCCATCTTCTGTCAGGAAATCCTGCGCACCATAATTCCGTACGCTATTACTGTTGCCAGCAGCAGTTACGCTGGTCAGGTAACGGAAGTTGCGACCGTCGGTACTTCTTTCCACATCAAATGTTTTGGTATTGATTTCGGTGATGGTTGTCCATTGAATAACAGCAGTATTGCCCGACAATTTCACCGTGAGGTTCAACCCGATAACCGGCAATAAAATACCACCACCGGCTTCGCTTTCATTGTTGTTTTTGTCTACAGACGTCACAAGGAAATAGCTGTTGAGATCACCTGTCGGTAAGCCTACCCGATTGTTGTAAACGATTGAATAAATCTTGGATGCATCATTCAGGTTCGTTGTCGCTTCCGCCATGTTGGCAAAACGATACACAACGTAACGACGCGGTAAGTCGCCGTCGGTAGCCGGCGCTGGCGCATCCCAGCGAAGCGTATCGCCATCTCTTCTCACGTTTACTGGTGCGTTCGGACAAACAGCATCTTTCCAGGGCATGGCTGGTGGCAATGCCTTGTATTTGTACTCGTTTGCCAACAACGCGGTAAAAATGCCTTTGGTGTTAGCCGTAATGTATTTGCTGCTGTAAAATACTTGTCCTCGAATTTGTTCTCTGCTTTGATCCCTGTTTAGGATAATTTGGTTTTGCGTTTCCGATGCAGGGAAGTTATTCGCGTCTACCATTTTATACAAGGCAAGTCCTGGATAGATATATCGGTTATAAGTGTAGCCCTGGTCATTCCACCACTTCGACAAAATGTTGTAATCCTGCGGACCTGTTATCTTCCAATACAGTTGCGGTGCTAAGTAGTCAACCTTGCCGGCCTGTAGCCAGGCAATCGGATCGTAAAATTGGTTGGTGTACGAAGAATTGCCGGTAATACCAGCAGGTGTACCGCTTTTCCAGATACCAAAAGGACTCACACCAAAAACCACATTTCGGCCTGTGGAGGTGTTCAGCGCCTGAATAGCATCGTACACTTTTGCTACCATCAGGCTGCTATTATTTCGACGCCAATCGGCCTTGGTTGCTATGCTGGTGGGATTATTCGCTGCAAAGCTGGCGTCATCCTGATTTGTAATGACATCCGGGTAGAAATAATCATCGAAGTGAATGCCGTCAACATCATAGCGTGTCGCCACGTCTATCACCACATCGGTTACATATTGGCGCACTGCAGGCAGACCTGGATCGAGAATTTTACTTGGCACCGATGTGGGTATGTCCAGAATCCATTCAGGATGTTGGTTCACCACATGGTTCGCCGCTAACGTTGGCGTGCTTTGCTTGGCGCGGAAGGGATTGAACCAGGCGTGTAATTCCATTCCTCTTGCATGGGCTGCATCAATGGCAAAGCTTAACGGATCCCATAGCGGTGATGGTGCTACACCTTGATTGTTCGTAAGCCAATATGACCAAGGCTCAATTGTAGATGCATATAATGCATCAGCTTCGGGACGTACTTGCAAAAAGACAGCATTAATGTTAACGGCGGCCAGCGAGTCAAGTAACCTTATTAAATGGGCTTGCTGTTGCGCTGGTGTTTGCAACCGTATAGGCCAATCAATGTTTGAAACGGTTGCAATCCAGGCGCCACGCAAATCGCGTTTTGGTGCTGCATCATCAACTTCGGGAGCTGCAGGGTCGCAGTTAAGGGCAGAGATGACGGTTATTGTAACCGTGGCTGTGTTTGAAAATTGCCCATCTGCATTCTGCACCTTGTAACTATAACTGTCGTTACCGGTAAAACCCGGGTTGGAAATGTAGGTTATGCTACCAGCCGCATCCACTGATGCTGTACCATTGCCTGGTTGGTCGACAATTGTTAGTGTAGTCGGTGTAAAGGCTACACCATTCGTCACATCGTTGGCCAACACGCCAATACGCTTCGCCTTGCCGGTTTGCGCAGTTGCCGCATCGTCCGTTGCAACAGGAGTTGTAACGATAGTCTCACCAAAATAGGTTAATGCCTTTTCCATGAACGACGTGATCGTGGCGTCAGCCGCCGTTTCAAGCGTGAACGACAAATAGATGACCGCACCTGGTGTTGTGCCTGATCCAAAAGTACCCTTGTAGGCAACGCCGCCATGCGTTGTCACGCCGTTGTATTTTAAGATAGGTGCCGAGCCATTGACCGCCGCAATCGCATCCGGAAAATCTTCAGGGTAAACAACACCGAAAGGAAGGGTCAGGCCTGCGAACGGTGTTGCAGCCACCCCGGTAGCTGGAGTGTACGTTGAAGCACCATCGGACAGATAGTTCGCTTTGAGATAATTGTTGATGAAAGCCGAATCACGGGCCGCAGACGCAGCCCGACCGAGGATATAGGCGATTTCCGAACCCGAAACGAGTAGTTTGCCTCCACCATTTAAATAATTTCTAATGGCGGCTTTCTCATTGACCGTAAATACGCTATCTACCGAAGACTCATCGCCTACAAACCAAACAACAATGTCGTAATTGGATAATGGAACTGTTCCATCTTCTACTTTTTCGTTGGCGGCAGTACTGATTTGAAGCGGTGCCTTATTGCGCAAAGATTTAAAATAGCTGGTTGCAAAGGAATGTGTACTAGATGCCCATGAACCACTTCCACCAAACCGATCAAAACCATCTACAATCAAAACTTTTGAACCGGTTGTGTTAGACGAACGGGAATAGATGTCGCTTCCAGAACTTTCTACTTTCTGATTACCATTAGAAGGATCGGTTACGATTGCTGTCAACTTGAAATGATAGACATCTCCGGTCGGCGGCACCAAAAACTGCGCAGCAGTTAAAGTGACCGAAGTAGTTGCCGCCGTTAACGTGGTTTCATCGGCTGCCAATGCCCAATTGCTCAATGCATCATTCGTTGCATAATACAACCGGTATCCTGCCAATGTAGGTTCG
>SEBU01000019.1 GCA_004173475.1 Gammaproteobacteria bacterium | reverse complement strand
CCGAACGGTACGGGCGGCAGCCTTTCCGCGGGCACGGTGCTCACGGCGAGCCAGACGGTGTACGTGTATGCCGAGACGGGCACCACGCCTAACTGCTCGACCCAGAACAGCTTCACGGTTGCCATAGTGCAGCCCCCGGTCCCGGTGCAGCCGGCCGACATCCGCCTTTGCGACGACAACGCCGACGGCATCCGCTGCTTCAACCTCACGGCAGTCGGGGCGCAGGTCACCGCGGGCAACGCGAACCTCCAGGTGGCTTTCTACCTGACGGCCACGGACGCCCAGCAGAACAACCACATCAACGAGATCACGGCGCTCTCGAACTACTGCACGATCAGTGCGGGCCACCAGACGGTCTACATCTCGGTGTGGGACGTTGCGGCCCCGAC
Organism: Gammaproteobacteria bacterium; assembly: GCA_004173475.1. Classification (GTDB taxonomy): domain Bacteria; phylum Pseudomonadota; class Gammaproteobacteria; order Pseudomonadales; family Cellvibrionaceae; genus Cellvibrio. The sequence goes on along the minus strand of SEBU01000019.1, from coordinate 3,990 downwards.
GTGCCGCGCGGTCACGCAGCTTGAGCTGTACGTGGACCCGAGGCCTTTCGCCAACACGGACATAGCGGACTTCGCCAAGTGCGACACGGACGCGACCCCGGGCACGGAAGCCTTCACGCTTGCCGACCACATCCCGGCCATCGTGGCCAACCCTGCGGGACTTTCCTTCACCTTCTACACGAGCCAGTCCGATGCGGCCTCGGGCACCTCGCCGATCACGGCGGTGCCTTACGTGAGCGCCGGGCAGACCATCTGGGTGGTGTTGGAGAATGCCGCGGGCTGTACCGACATCGCGAGCTTCGATCTTGTGGTGCTGCCGCTTCCGGCGGTGACCACGCCGCTTGCGCCGCGCACCCAGTGCGTAGGGGCCAACGGCCTTGCGAGTTTCAACCTCTCGAGCTACATCCCGTCGATCTCCGGCGGCATACCGGGTGTCACGGTGACCTTCCACGGCAGCCAGGGCGATGCCGACAACGACCAGTTCCCGCTTGCCAGCCCTTACCAGAGCGCCGGCGGCACGATCTGGGTGCGCCTGGAGAACGCCAGCTGCTACGTGGCGGTGCCGCTCGACCTTATCGGGGCGCAGGGTCCCGCACTGGGCGTGCCGCAGCCGATAGCGGTGTGCGACGACAACAACGACTGCTTCGCGACCTTCGACCTTGCCCAGACGGCGACCCAGGAACAGATCTGGGGCGGTCCGGTACCGGCAGGGGTGACCTTCACCTATTACCTGACACAGACCGACGCCGGACAGCAGAACGGCATCAACGTCATACCGAACCCTTCGGCCTACCCGAACATCGACCCGTGCACGCAGACGGTATGGGTCTCGGTCACGGCCCCTGGCAACACCTGCAACAGCGTTGTCGGGCTCCAGTTGCTGGTGCGTCCGCGCCCGGAGGCCAACGAGGCCGTCACGCCTTACGGGGTGTGTGATACCGACAGCGACGGTCAGGGACTCTTCGACCTGACGAGCCTCTACACTACGATACTCAACGGCATGGGACCTGCCGGCTACACGGTGCAGTTCTTCGCCCAGCAGTCGGACATCCCGGCCAGCCCGATCACCTCGCTCTCGCCGTACACCAGTGGCTCCACGACGCTTTGGGTGACGGTCACTGACGACCTTACGGGCTGTTCCGACACGGTCACCGTGGCCCTGGTGGTCTACCCGCAGCCGGTGGTGGCGGCCATCCCGGCCTACCGCCTGTGCGACGACGACTTCGACCAGCAGGCCACATTCGACCTTGACGCCTACATGGCGGGCTTCCTGCAGCCGGGCCAGGTGGCGACCTTCCACCAGAGCCAGGCCGATGCCGGCACGGGCAACGCGCCCCTTGCTGGCACCTACGTGGGCGGTCCTGCGGAATACATCTGGGTGCGCGTCCTTGGCGAGCACGGCTGCTTCGTGGTGACGGGCTTCGACATCGTGGTGGACCCGAAACCGATCCCGGTGCTGCCGCCTGCCAACTCCCCGCTGCTGACCTCTTGCGACGTGAACAACGACGGCATGGGCAGCTTCGACCTTGTGGCCCTTGCGCAGTTCATGCAGGGCAGCGTGCCTGCCGGCCAGATGGTGATCAACTTTTACCTGACCCAGGGCGATGCCGATTCGGGCCAGAACGCCATCCCGCAAAGTACGGCATGGGTCAACCCGCAGCTCTACAGCCAGACGATAGTGGTCGGGGTGAACAACCCCTCGACGCAGAACGACTGCCGCAGCACCTGGCCGCTGACCCTTACCGTGACGCCATCCACGCAGGTCATCCAGGTGGACGACCTGACCGAGTGCGACACCGACGGTGACGGCCTTGCGGCCTTCGACCTGACGGTCTACGAGACGCAGATACTGGCGGCCCAGACGGGATCTGCCACCTACACGATAGAATACTTCACCTCCCAGTCGGCGGCCCAGAACGGCTCGCCGTGGATCAACGACCCGACGGACTTTGACGGGACCGACGGGCAGGTGATCTGGTACCGTGTCTTCCAGGGCACGTGCGACGGGGCACTGGGCACCATCACGCTCCAGGTGAACGGTCCCGCGAGCCTTCCGGGCAACCTGGGCACCTTCACGCGCTGCGGGGAAACCCAGGGGCAGAACATCGCCTGGGACCTTACGGCCATCGGGGCACAGCTCAACCTGGGCACGGGCTACCAGCTGCAGTACTACCACAACCTTTCCGACGCTCAGGGCGGCATCGGGGAGATCCTTCCTACCGATGGTTACGTGAACCAGGGCGTTGCCGAATCGCTGGTGATCGCCGTGACGGACCTTGCCACGGGCTGCCGCGCCTATGTGGGCTTCACCATCGTGGTGGCGCCGCTTCCGGACCCGAGGGACTGGAACGCCGGCACGCCGGGCACGCTCACCGCCTGCGAGGACGGGCAGACCGGCCAGGGCATCTTCGACATCTCCGGCATCGGGGCCTTCCTTGCCAACGGGGACACCAACATGACCTTCAGCTACCATCCGACCCTTGCCGATGCCGAGGCGGGCACCAACGCGATCACCGATCCGCTCACGGCCTTCCACTATGCCTCGGGCACGCTCTACATCCGCGTGGAGGAGAACACCTATATCGACTACCTCACGGGCCAGTACTGCCACGTGGTGGTGGAACTGCAGCTCAACGTGAACCCGTCGCCGGATCTGGAGACGGGCGTGGTCCGCACGGAATGCGAGTTCCCTTCGGGCTCGGGCCAGATGCAGTTCGACCTGACCGAGGCGGCGCCACTGGTGCTCTCGGCGGGCCAGAACCCAGCGGACTTCACCTTCGCCTATGCCGATGCCGGCGGGCCCATCGCCACGCCGACCTCCTACACGAACACCTCGAGCCCCCAGGCGATCACCGTAACGGTGACCAACGTGGCCACGGGATGCTCGTACGCGGTGACCTTCGACCTTGTGGTCAAGCCGGGTGCCGATGCGGCACCGTACGCCTTCGCCCCGAAATGTGACGATTACGGCGACCTTGCCGACGGCATCGCGCTCTTCGACCTGACCCAGGCCGATGCGACCGTGCTTGCCGGGCAGGCCGCCGGACAGTTCACCGTCTCCTATTACGAAAGCCAGGCGGATGCCCTTGCCAACACCGGTGCGATCCCGGCACAGGACCTTGCGGCCTACGAGTCGGCCACGGCCACGCTCTGGGCGGTGGTCTACAACCTTGGGACGGGCACCACGCCGGACCCTGCGCCATGCTACTCGGTACCGGTGCAGGTGACCCTGACCGTGGAGCCGGTCCCGACCCCGACGATCTCGGGCGGGGACACGATCTGCGTGGACAACGCGACCAACACGCCAGGGGCGGTGACCCTCACGGCAAGCCCGGCGGGCAACTATACCTATGACTGGTACATGGACGGGCAGCCTACGGGCCTCACCGGGCAGAGCATCCAGGTGGACATCCCGGGCGACTATACCGTGGTGCTGACCTCGAACTCGGCACTGGCGTGCGTATCGCCGGTCTCACAGGCCTTCACGGTCGTGGAATCGAGCCAGCCGTTCAACGCCTCCTACACGATCAGCGGGGCCTTCCAGGACAACCAGAGCGTGCAGATCACCGTGGACGGCGTGAACCCTCAGGGCTTCGAGTACTCGATGGACGGCGGGCCATGGCTTGCCAACGGCGGACTCTTCACAAACGTGGGGCCGGGCGAGCACACCGTCCTGGTGAGAAGCGCCTGCGGAACCTCCGATGCGGTGGTCTTCACGCTGATCAACTACCCTCATTTCTTCACCCCGAACGGTGACGGCTTCAACGAGGTGTGGAATACCTACGGTCTTGCGAACGACGGAAGGACAAAAATTTATATATTTGACCGCTACGGAAAACTCATCAAGCAGATCGCCCCGGATCCTATGGGACCCGAGAGCGGGAACGGGTGGGACGGAACCTTCAACGGGAAGCCGATGCCGTCGACCGATTACTGGTTCCTGGTCGAGTATCCGGATCCGAGTGGCGCCATGAAAGAATTTAGAGCCCA
>SEBU01000060.1 GCA_004173475.1 Gammaproteobacteria bacterium | reverse complement strand
GTTCAAACAATGGGCTTCTCTCTGCTTATCGGAATAGATAGGTTAGGTGAGCCTGCATCGCAATTTCAAATTATTATTGACACAAATCTTCTGTAGACGACTTAACTTAGATCCGGGTACTGTAAGATTGGAAGTAGGCTTGTCTTACGACCTTCTGAGGTTCATCCCGTGATCTACGATTTGTTCTCATCCTTTTCAGTATCGTTTGCACTGGGGTAAAAACCTCTTTGTATTTTTTTTTCTCCCCCTTTTCATATAAAAAGACTTTGTCTTTTGACACTCTATTAACTTCTTTAGATACCTTCTTAGTCTTATTAGTCAATAGGTTTAGCTCTTAGCATCATTCTCTAGGATTCCTCTAGGATCTTAGCTAGGACCTCTTACTTAGACTGCATAGCATTCAAGTGCTATAGCAGTCTTGACTTTATTTTTCTTCACTCAAGGTTTGCACTGGGGTAATTTTAACTCTACAAGACTCTTGCTTAAATCTAATCAAAAGAAATATATACTCTAAACTCTATTTCTATATATGAAGTTACTACAAACTTTAATAATTCTATGTATTAGATCACTACATTTGTATGTATTTTCTTAATCAAGTTTGAACTTTGACTCAAGTCTTACTTAGATTACTAAGATCCTTTGATCTCAACCCAAGTGAGTCAGAAACACTCCAGACTACCATCCCAGTCCTCATCCAACCTTCATCTGTCCTTCAGACCTCAGTTTCCTATGAAGACCAAGTGACTACAATCTTGACCTCAAAGTCACTACATATTTTTCAACTCCTATGTCTTAAGTTACTACAAACCCTGATCAAGTCACTACAAGTTTCTCATTTCCTATATATGAAGTTACTACAAACTTTAATAATTCTATGTATTAGATCACTACAATCCTATGTAAATATTTCAGATACTTTAGAAACTTGACTCAGACTCTCACCTCTTGACTTTAGGTCTTTGGGTTGAGTCACTGATAACCCGATGCGATGAGACTCTCTATGAGTCCTAGAGCCTAATGGTGACTCTCTCTTTACCTCTAATATGCTTCTGAGACTTGTACAGGTTTGTCGCTAGTCAAACACTTGGACTCATACTCTCACTACTAACTTACTTTGAATCTTTTTGGGGGTTAGAGCTAACCTCTTTTCGCAACTGGGAGAGTTTGGGGGTTGAGAAGTCTTGACTTTTGGTGAGTTTTGGGGGTTGGAAAAGATGGCCTCATTTTTTTTTGGGGCTTGAGTTAGTGAAAACTTAAGTAAATTTTTGAACTTTTTTTGCACTTTTTTCTTTCAAAAAGAGTATATATTCATACTTGAAAATTGGCACTAGATAGTGGACTCCAACCCCCAGAGCAGCACATTAGAGACTCTATCCTCTTCATTAGTCTATAAATTAGGGGTTTGGGGT
>SEBU01000018.1 GCA_004173475.1 Gammaproteobacteria bacterium | reverse complement strand
TAGTCAATGAGCACCAGCACATCGGGTTTGAAAGAGAGAATATCTTCTTTGCAGAATTTAATATTTCGAAGAATCGTTGGCAGGTTCTTCACCACTTCGATAAAACCCATGAAGGCCAGGTCGCGGTAATGTTTGACAATGGTTGAACCAGCTGCTTCCATCAAATCACCGCCCCAACTCCGAATGGCAGCATTTGCATCGAGCTTGTGCAATTCTTTAATAAGAGTACTGCCATGCAAATCACCCGAAGCTTCGCCTGCAATGAGGTAATATTTCATCGGGCTAAAGATAGCGTGGAGGAATGGAGAATAGAGAAATCAAAATGAGAATGCAACAGTGCTTGCATTCTCATTTTGATTTTAAATTAAAACTTTTGCCAGCAGTACGCCAATACCATAGATGAGCGTTATGGCGAAGACCCCTTTTGCCGTACGGTCTTTTTGTGTGTTCACATAGTACGTAAACAAAGCAATGTTACTTACCAACGACCAAACGCCAACAAAGGTGATCAGGCTTCTGTCACTTTTAAAACGACTGAAAAAATCATCCAGCGCAAATTCATTAAACTTAATTGCATAAATAATAAGAAAGACAATCAGGGGCAAAATAAAGCCCAGTACCAATCCCATTTGCAGGTTATCCTTCTTTAGAAAAAATGTTCCAGTCGTTTTCAATTTGTTGTTTCAGTTTATAGTGGGTTAAATCAAATTGCACAGGCACTACGCTTACATAGTTGTTGGCCAATGCCCAAACATCGGTATCGGTGCCTTCGTCAAAATTGACAAACTCACCGGTAAGCCAGTAGTACTTTCTTCCATGCGGATCATAACGCTCAATAAAGTCTTCTTCGTATTTGGCATAAGCCTGGCGGCAAATTTTTACGCCTTTTATTTGTTCCGGGGTAGCAATCGGGAAGTTAACGTTCAACACGCAATGTTTGTCAGGCGGATGCTGGAGCATTTGCTCCACAATGATCCTCGCATATTTGCGGGCTGCGGAGAAATCAGCTTCCAGCGCATAATCCAGCAACGAAAACCCAACGGAAGGTATGCTTTCAATCGCCGCTTCCACGGCGGCCGACATTGTTCCCGAATAAATGACATTGATGCTATGGTTAGCGCCGTGGTTAATTCCGCTGATGCAGATATCGGGCTTTTGGTGGAGGATTTTGTCAACCGCAAGCTTTACGCAGTCAACCGGAGTTCCGGTGCATTGATACGATTCGATGCCGTCAAACATTTGCACTTTGTGCAAGCGTAGCGGAATGCCAATGGTAATTGCGTGTCCCATCCCCGATTGCGGTTTATCAGGTGCAACAACAACAATTTTACCCAGCCCTCGTACTGCTTCCACAAGGTTTCGTATGCCTGGCGCTGTAATTCCGTCGTCATTCGTTACTAAGATCACCGGCTCTTTCTTTTCATCCATTCTTAAAATTTTAAGTCTTTGTGCAAAGGTGTTTAGAAAATAGCGAATACCAAAACCATGCGAGGATGACCGGCAATTGCCAAACATCAAACAGCAATGTAGGTGGCTTTTAATTTCTAACTACTGAACGATAGGTTGACAACAAATATTTCTTCAATTGCTGTTTAACGTTTGTCGATTCTCGTTTTGCCGTTCTAAATAAATTAGTATTTTGCGGCTAAATAAATTAGTGTCATGTCGCAAGCCAACAAAAATTTAAAATACTTACGCAAACTGCGTGGATGGACCCAGGAAGAATTTGCTCAAAAGCTGCGTATCAAACGTTCGTTGCTGGGCGCCTATGAAGAAGAAAGAGCCGAACCAAGAATTGAGATCCTGGAAGCGGTTGCTGATATGTTTAAATTAACGCTTGACGATCTACTGCGACGTGATGTAAGCGACAATAAAACCAGTTACCTCTCCCGCCGCCGTGCACAAAAATTAGCGAACGGCCGTGCCGATATTCCTTTTGTTCCGGTAAAAGCGGCGGCTGGTTATTTAGCAGGTTATGCAGATCCCGAGTTCATTGACGAGTTAAACACATTTACCCTTCCCATGCTGGCCGGTGGTGATTACCGAGCTTTCGAAATTGTTGGCGACTCCATGATGCCAACCCCAAGCGGAAGCGTGATAGTGGGCGAAAAAGTGGAGAATGTTGATGATATCAAGACTAACAATACTTACATCGTTGTTTCTAAAACCGATGGCATTGTTTACAAGCGAATCCTGAAAAACAATCGCCAGAAGAATAAATTCACATTTGTCAGCGACAATCCTTCTTACCAGCCGTATTCAGTAGGAACCGAAGAAATTTTGGAAGTCTGGCAGGCGCAAATGGTTATTTCAAAAGCCAATACTCAGCAAAGATGGGATGTAAACAACCTGGCTAACCTCGTCACCAACCTTCAGCAACAGGTGTCTTCTCTTAAAAAACGCATGGCGTAAAATTTTTCCTTTGGTGGAGCGTTGATATAGAATTATGCATATTATATTTACGCTCCGCCAAAACTAACATGCATGCTGAGAGGTCTGATGCTGGTAGCGACCCTATTTTGGGCGCAATTACTCATTGCACAAAAAACACTTACTGCGGTAAAAACGCAGCAAGTTCCGGCTATTGACGGCAGGCTGGAAGAGGCGGTTTGGCAAACAGCTCCTAGTCTTACTGATTTTACTCAAAATTATCCTTCTTATCCGCAGCATGCTTCCGTGTTAACCGAAGTGAGGGTGCTTTACGATAACTATGCGTTTTATGTAGCAGCCCGGCTGGAAGATGATCCCAATCTCATTCGCAAACAGATTACTGCCAGAGACGGTGAACAAAGGCAGGACGTTGATTATTTTGCTATTGCGTTTGACACTTACAACGATCAGCAAAATGGCTTTTTGTTTTTGGTGACGCCAGCCAACGTTCAAACAGACGCGAAACTCGGGTCTGGATCGCAATTAGGTTATGGCAGTGTCAACAACAGCGATCGCTCATGGGACGCTGTATGGGAAAGCAACGTGCAGCTTACGGAAACAGGGTGGACCGTAGAAATGCGGATTCCTTACATCTCTCTTCGGTTCCCCAAAAAGGAAGTGCAAACATGGGGCTTGCAAGCCATTCGTTTCACCCGTCGTAACAACGAGGCCTCAACTTGGAATCCTGTTAATCCACAGCAAAGCGGATTTATCAATCAGTTTGGAAAATGCCGTGACCTAGTAAATATTCAACCACCGCTACGCTTAAGTCTTTCGCCGTACGTAACAGCTGGCTACCGCAGCTACCCCGAAGGAAGCTCCGTTAAAAATGAATTTCTACGCAATGGCGGTATGGATGTGAAATACGGCATCAATGAAAGTTTTACGTTAGATGCTACGCTTGTTCCGGATTTTGGGCAGGTCGTATCGGACAATTTGATTAACAACCTGTCGCCGTTTGAAGTTTATTTCCGTGAAAACCGCCCGTTCTTCACAGAAGGCACAGAACTGTTTAATAAGGCAGGGCTCTTTTATTCCCGGCGCATTGGCGCCATTCCCGGCGGGTATTACAACATTGAAGCATTGGATGGCTCTCAATACAGTATTGAAAAAAATCCCTCCGTTACGCAATTGTATAATGCCATTAAATTGTCTGGCCGAACCAAAAACAAATTGGGCATCGGCGTATTCAATGCCGTCACTGCGCCAATGCATGCTGAAGTGACTGACAAAAACACCGGTAAAACATTTGAGATAGAAACGGAACCATTGACCAACTACAACATCGTAGTGCTGGACCAAGCGTTAAAAGGACGTTCTTCGATTACCCTAACCAATACAAATGTCATTCGAAATGGCGCAGACCGTGATGCAAATGTGACCTCGTTTGATTGGGAGCTTTATACGGAAGACAATACATACCGTGTTGGCGGAACAGCACGTTACAGCAGCATTTTCGGCTATACGCCTTATCGGGGAAATATTAACCTGGTGGATGATACCATACGCCGGAATGGAAGCCTTTTTGTAAAACCTTACGATGGCTTTACCACAACAGTGCAAGCAGGGAAAGTGAGCGGCAAAGTACAATACAATCTGTTGGCGAACATTGAATCCGATACCTACGATCCAAACGACATGGGTTACCTGCAAAACGCAAACGAAGTGTCGTACGAAGGCACGGTAAGCTATAACCAGTTAACGCCTACAGAAAAATTTATTTCTTACAGTTATGAACTAAGCTCGGAATATCAAAACCTTTATAAGCCTTACACGTTTAATTCCTTTGAGATCCGGGCAAGAGGACAATGGCTTTTCAAGAACTTCTGGGATTTCAACATTGGCATCGGTTCGCAACCATTTGCGCAGCACGATTTATGCCCATACAGAGATAGAAGACGGCGATTATTACGAAGCAAACTTTTCAAACAGATACCGTTTCAGTAATCGTTTCTCGCTATCGTTGGATGTGAATACACAGAACGACAACACGCAAATTGGCTATGCTTTTCTACGCGAACCAAATGGTGAACCCATCATTGGTTACCGGCATTACCTGCAAACAGAAACCATTCTGTCCGGGATTTATAACTTCACTTCGCGACTGAACCTTACCATGCGGGCAAGGCATTACTGGAATGAAGTGAGATACAAAGATTTCTTTAATGTCAGTTTGGATGGAACGCATCAGAAAAGAGCGTTTATCCCCGATCAAAACGAAAATTACAATCTGTTCAATCTGGATGCTTTTCTAACGTGGGATTTCCGCCTTGGAAGCCGGCTGATTTTTGGCTACAAGAACTGGTTAGGCAACCCTTACGGAGTAACAACACAGCCCAGCTATTTTAGAAATCTGAAAAATATTTTCAATTCTTCGCACGGAAACGAACTGACCGTTAAATTAATTTACTTCCTCGACTACAACCAGCTACGCAAAAAGCATTAAAGGAGGTCATGAACTTTTTTGGCTAAACGAAACGTATTGCAATGCGCTTCTACAATGGTTTTGACGAGTGGCGAGTATCCACCGCCCATAGCAACCACACACGGAATGTTGTTTTGTTTTAACTGAGAGAAGACAAATTCATCTCTTTCTTTGCAACCTTCAGTGGTCACTTTCAATTTGCCGAACTTGTCAGTTTCAAGGATATCGACACCGGATAAATAAAAGGCAAAATCAGGCTTCACAGATTGGAGCAAAGGAGGAAGAACGTTCTTTAATTTTTGCAGGTAACCCTTGGTTGTCGTGCCGTCTTCCAGTTCTATGTCCAAATTACTTTTCTCTTTATGAAAAGGATAGTTGTTTCTTCCATGCATGCTAAAAGTAAAAACGGCTTCATTGCCTTCAAACAACTTTGCAGTTCCGTTTCCCTGGTGAACATCAAGATCGATGATCATTATTTTCTTTGCCAGGTTTTGCCGCAAGAGATAATTAGCCGCCACTGCAAAATCGTTCAGCAAACAAAAGCCTTCGCCTCTTTCAGCAAATGCATGATGTGTACCGCCAGCTACATTCATCGCTACGCCAGCCTCCATTGCATGAAAACAACAATCAATCGTGCCTTGTGTAATGATCAGTTC
>SEBU01000017.1 GCA_004173475.1 Gammaproteobacteria bacterium | reverse complement strand
TCTGCTACTTCTTCCGTGATCTCAATGTTTATCTGGTTTTGGGGCTGAACAGGCTCACTCATTATTTCTACTGGTTTAAAAAAATAAAAATTTCCTTCAATGCAACTTCGGGGTTCCCACCAAGTGGATCTCTTTCCAGGATAGTCTCAATGTCGCTTACTTGTTTAAATTCCTTTTTGACAAAGCTGTTGTTCAGTTTTAGTTTTTTCAGTTCTTTAGTCGCTTCATCAAAATAGAAATATTCATACTCTAAATTAAATTGTCGTAAATCAGCGTCAATATAATTGGTAGTTACAATCCCTAGAGTCGATTTGTACTTCTTGTATAAACTAAACTTACTGCCGGCGTAAACGACCTGATAAAAGGAATTGTCAGAAGCTTTCAAGTGTCTTCCGTTTACAAATTTCAGGTTTTCCGCTATTCCCAGATCAGCATTCGGCTTAATGACAAACGAATCCACTTCTTTTGCACTTTTCACCAATGGTTGTGTTGGATTGGCTGAAGAATTGAACTCAAGTTCCTGGTTGTAAGTATTATAACTCAGTCTGATGTTATAGGCTGTTTCGCCAGCGGCGAACATATTGCCTTGGTGCTTCTCACCAAAGAGAAATTGTGTGCCTTGAACTTTGTAGGTGCTAATTCGTTGGAAAGTGCCATTGCCCCTTTCAATCAACAATCTGTTATACGCCTGCGCCGCGTCGGAATAGGAAAGTTGTTGTGCATTGCTTGGGATGACACTAAGTAAAGAAGCAATGCCTATCAAAGTAAGCAAGACAGCTCTTTTCATTCTAAAATGAGTTTGGTGACAAATATAAACCTTCGCTCATAACTTTTTTTAGCGATTGGGCAAGTATATTTAAATCTCGCTAAGACGGAATTACAGAAGGTCATCGACTTACTATACCTTTTCAATTAGAAACCTCAATCTTTTTAAATCAGTAAGACTTAACCAAACATTTAAATAGCCAGGCAATTTAATGCATACCTCAGTTACTAGTTAAAAAGAAACCCTGCATAGCAGGGTTTCTTTTTACTTAAAAAAGCGGGAATTATCTTGGGCCAACATAAATTAATGTATCTGTCCACTCTCTGTTCGCAGCCGGATCAAACGTTGGGCCAGGAGCGTAATTATAGCCCCATTTAGCATAGATCGTCTTTGTAGCTGGATCGTAACGAGAATTATAACCAGGCGCCATAGTATAGAAGGTTGTTGCACCAGCGGCTACGTTCTGAACAGTCACCTTATTCGTCACCGGGTCAACGGTATACTCGGGCTCTTGCAAACCAAAGAAGGTAGGTGTACCACCAGCCGTCCATCCGTGCGCATATGCATCTGCCAAAGGCCAGAACATCTTCACGCTGTTTGGTCCGCTCGTTTGCATTTCTACACTAAAAGTAAAAAAGCCACGGTTGGCAACGGTTGGATGATAGAATTGTCCTTTCAGTGTGTACTTTCCATCATATTTATTTTTAATATTAATGGTAATAAGCACATTTTTTAAGTTAGATGCAATCTTGTAGCCACCATCCGCTGAAGCAATACTTATTCCAATCCCGTAGGTCTTATTTGGATCTAGAGTGGATGTATTGTTAAATGTAATTTTTAATTGATCAGAAACCGTTTTTCCGGCTGGAATAACGACTGTTGGCGAAGGACTTAATGTATATGATCCGGAAGGCAATGCAGTCAGTCCAGCAGCAGTAACCAGTGCGTTGTTTTCCTGGATTGTCACCTTTACCTCTTGACTTCCATTATCATCAGCCTCACGTGCAACAGCAGGTCCTGACAAAGTCTGCGCAGTTGACTGTGAGTTTACAGAAACGGTTATTCCAGTAGGAGCCTGCGGAAATGACACAGCCCGATCACTTTGGATTTGAATCCCATATTTCTGATCTTCAAATCCTTTGTCTTTCAAACACCCTGTAATCATCGCAAGCGATACCACAGACAGGGAAAGCAATAATGAAACTTTTTTCATTGTGATAATTTAATAATTTAAAACTTAGTTTAAGTCCCAGAATATTCTACCTGTAAACTGATTGATAGTTCCTTGTGCGCCCACATTGGCTGCATTGTAGTTATACTCATTTTGTGGATATAACAACCTTCTTGGAATAACAGTTGATGAATTACCTGGGTCAACTGAAATTGGAGGACCAGGATCGTAACCAATGTTTGGCGTATCACCCAACACATAATCCGTTCTTCTGAAATCCGTCCATATTTCATATACAGCAATACCATTTAATGCAAACCATTTTTGCGACAGGATCGTGAACAAGCCGCCGCCCGCAGCATCAATGTCTACGTCTTCGTAAGTAGCATTACCAGCGATATAGCTATCAGCCTGCGCTGATGTCAGTCCTAACCATACAAAGGATTCGCGGATTGCAGAAGTTAGCAAAGCTTTTGGGGTGCTTGTACTAATATTAAGACCTCTTTGTTTTGCCTCAGCCTGTAGAAAAAGACTTTCTACATTGGTCATTATCCATGCACGGGAAGCTGCACCGTTTGGTGAATAGCCCGGACCACGTACTGTAGAAAGTTTGGAACCGATGAAATTGTCATCGCCTGAAGGTTGGCCAAAAGGAATACCTTTTTGGCCGGCAGTAGTTCCGTTAGGAGAAACGTAGAACCTGTTGATACGTGGATCGCCATCATATTTATAATACTCGATCGCATATTCATTGGCTCTAACCACATCGTTCTGGCTACCGGTACCGTTTTCATTTGTTACATAACGGCGATAGAAAGGCTGAGGTTTTGAACCACTAAAGCCTGGATTCAAATGAGCTGACTCAGCGGCCGTTGTCATGAATCCTTCAGAAGTTATTTTGCCAACCTGCTCTGCAATGTCAAATCCTGGAACAACCTGCGTAGCGTTGATACCGTTATGCAAATGCATAATCATTCGCAGGCGAAGTGTATTGGCAAACTTGATCCAATTTGTTGTGTTCCCTGCATATACAAGATCCGCAGTTGCCTTTTCGGGATTCAAAGATAAATCGGCAGCAGCAGGGCTTTTCAAAAGAGCAATTGCTGTATCGAGTTGCTTGAACAGATCTTTGTAAATATCAGCTCCTTTGTCATATTTCGGTGTTGGGATAGCTGTGCCCTGAAATGCTTCAAAATAAGGCACGTTGTTGTAAATATCCACCAGCATTTGAAAGTTGTGTGTCTTCATAATACGGCCAACAGCCTCATAAAATGCAGCACCACTTGCCTTTGCTTTGGTCATCATGATGTGATAGTTGTTAGCATTGGAATACAAGTTATTCCAAACACCAACCTGAAAGTCGTTCGCAAATTTATAGGTCTCAATTTCGCCTAACGACTGATAAGAACCAGAACGAGCCCAATAACCCATCCACATCTGAAGAAAAGTGAAGTTGGTGGCAACGATATCACTTGTGACTTGCTGCGCTGCCGGTAGAAGTACCTGCGGGTTAACAGAAACATCGGTAACATCATCCGGGTTTGCATTAATATCGAACTTTTCCTTTTTACAACTTCCCATTGCCAGTAGCAGGAAGGAGAAGGATGCGAGGTAAATTATCTTTTTCAATTTCATAATGTTTCACTTTTTGAGATTAGAATCTTACCACCAGGTTAGCTCCGTAAATTCTTGTTGGTGGCATATTAAAGGCTGTACTTCTTCCAACGGCATTACCTGTGTAAGCGCCGTTTCCGCTAGCAGAAAACTCAGGATCAGTCCAAACATTTGATTTTGGAACGAACATAAACAGGTTTCTGCCGTTTACGCCAACTGTAATTCCTTTGATAACATTGCTCAACTTGCTGCCTAAGATTCTTGTAGGGATGTTGTAGCTAAGGGCAACTTCTCTAATTTTCCAGAAAGAGCCATCAGCCAGATAGTTTGATGTCACGTTTGTATTCAGGTCGCTGTTCCAGAACAAGCGGCCGAAATCATGCGTATAAACGTCTGTATTTACAATATACTTTCCAGTACCGTCATCGTATACAGAGTTAGGGAACACGAAAGCACGGCGGCCATTCTGTGCACTACGCTCAGAGATGCCGTTATCATCAAGGAATCCACCTAATTGGTCAGCTACGATCTGGTTACCACCACGATAATCAGCTACAGCACTAAAGCTTAACCCTTTCCAATTTACATTCAGGTTTAAACCCAAAATGTCAGTCGGCATGGTTCTACCAAACGTTCTCAGATTCGGGTCAATTTCAGGCATGCCGGTAACACGGTCAACAATTACCCGGCCTTGATTATCTCTCAGATAGTCGTTCAATTTGAACACGTAAGCAGGCTGTCCAACAATAGCGTAGTTGAAGTTGCCAATACCCAATTCCTTCAGAGGCTGCATTCTGTGTTGCGGTAGTATAACCAGTGGTGTTCGACTGTTGAACGTTAATGATCTGGTCGGTATTGTTTTGATTGTAGTAAGTAGCTTCTAAGTTGATACGATTTCTTAAAAAGCCCAACTCAATTCCTACTTCTTTTGTATTAACAAATTCAGGATTGTATTTTTTAGCTACAGTAGTTGCACTGGCTTGGAAACCTAAGATATCGCCGTAAGGGAAAAAGGTACCACGACCAAACACATTCTCAAAGCTGTAAGCTCCCAAGTTTACGTTACCGGCTTTTGAAACAGAACCGCGTACTTTAAAATAGCTGAATGCGGTGCTTTGTTTAATTGCTGGAATGGCTTCACTCAGTAAAATTGAAGCGCTCACTCCAGGGTAAAAATAGGAGATATCGCTCTTCTTAAAATCAACGGCTGGATTAACAAGACGGCTATCAATATCGTAGCTTCCGGTAGCTTCAACAAAAGCCCAGTTATTATAGTCAAGAGAAACACGAGTGAAATAGCGCTCTAATCTTGTTAGCGAGTTGCCGACACCAACAGTTGGTTCACCTTTACGCAATTGAACTGTGTAGGCGGTTGATGTACCGAGGTTACCTGAACCAACACTGAGTGATTTTGAACGTGATTCACGGTAAGATTGACCTAATAAGACGCTCACGCCAAAATCACCAAATTTCTTGCTCAGGTTGGCAAAGAATTCTGAAGTGAGACGGTTGCTGGAGTTCGTTCCGTCTGTAGTTGAAGAAGTAATGTTCAGAGAACCGGCATCCCGCAATGTTTTGGCAAAAGCAGAGTATTCAAATGGCTCTCTGATTTGCTTATAATCCAGGCTGGAGAAAGTAACACCTACACGGTAAGTGAAGTTCAACCAGCTTGTTGCTTTAAAATTTAATTCACCGTTTCCAAAGATGTCATTGCCTCTTCCGGCTTCACGCTGGTTATCCTTTGCGAAATATGGTGTTTTACCATTGTTGTCGAGGTAAGGTGTATAATATCCGTCCGGGCTTGAAAAGTAATCGTTTCTCCAGTCTCTAAACATGCTCAGGTCATATTGACCAGGTGCACTTGTTACACCATAATACACCAGGGTATTGTTGGTTGTTACATTGTACTGGCTATTGGTATAACGAAGGTTAAAGCCTGCTTTAAAACGACCATATTCTCTGTCGGCTTTCAAGGTAAAGGTCCGACGATCGTTTTTGTCATCTGGCATTACACCGTTAATGCTTACGTTTTGTGCGCTGATGTAGAAATCACCAGCAGAATAAGAAACGTCCGTTTGGTTAGTAATACCGGTGTTGAAGAAGTTTTTGCGTCCGTTTTCAACATAAGAATAAGGCAGCATCAACTTTTCACCGTTCGGTCCTGTTTGGCCAAATTGGCGAACTGATCCATCGAAACGCGGACCCCAGCTTTGCTGCTCAATAGGCTCAAAAGTTCCGTTTCCGTATGCGTCTTGCGCATAACCAGAACCAAACTCTTTCTGAAACTTCGGCATGTAAGAAATGCTTTCCCACTGCGTAGTTTGGCTTACTGTTACTTGTGGTCTTCCTTTTACTCCTTTCTTAGTGGTCACCACAATGGCACCATTCACTCCATCAGGACCATAAACCGCAGTTGAAGCTGCTGATTTTAAAACAGTCACATCGGATACATCATTTGGGTTGATAGAGCTCAAAAAGCCTAATGGCACAGGAACACCGTCCAGAATCAACATGGGCTGGTTGTTACCGGTTAAAGAACGGATACCTCTAAGTGTGATACGTGTTTGCGCAAACACACCAGCGTTTGTGGTGTTAATATTCAAACCCGAAACTTTACCAGTTAATCCGTTCTGCAGGTTTACAGGAGACGCCTGTGTTAACTCTGCAGCCCTTACTCTGGCTGTGGAATAACCTAATTCTTTGGCCTGACGTTGCTGGCCCAAAGCGGTTGTAACAACAACTTCTGTAAGTTCCTGATTAGTGGTTGACAAGCTAACCGCTACAGTGCTGCCGCTTACTGTAACTGTTTGTGGCTGGTGGCCACTGGCTGTAATTTGTA
This sequence comes from Gammaproteobacteria bacterium, assembly GCA_004173475.1. Lineage (GTDB taxonomy): Bacteria > Pseudomonadota > Gammaproteobacteria > Pseudomonadales > Cellvibrionaceae > Cellvibrio. Next base: position 2,178 of record SEBU01000017.1, on the reverse strand, counting down.
ACCGTGCACCATCATTTGCTTTAATGGTGAACGTACCGTTCACATCAGCTTTTACGGCATTGTTTTTCCCGACTTCAGTGATTGTAGCGAAAGGGATCGGTTCCCCTTTTTCATCACGGACCGTGCCCGTTACTGTGCGTTGGGCAAATGCCAGCACAGTACATACGAGCATTGCGAGCAGTAGCGCAATTTTTCTCATGAACTTCTAATTTTTAGATTTTAAAAAGCATTAATTCCAAACAGGTTATCCCAAATGCTTGGAAGCAATTTGAAGAGACAACCGTTTTTAGCGTATTGCTGCGCCAAGTTAGAGGATTTTTAATAAAATGATAAAAAATTCAAAAAAATGATTTGCAGCTACATAGAAGGATAGGTGGCAAATTAGAACGCATATTTTACTTGAAACTTGACTTCGGTACGCCGGTTGCCGCTGATTTCATCAAGCCCTGAGCCAACAGAACTGCGGCTCTGGTAAACAGTCTGCGCAAGCCTGAGCCAACAGGTGAAGTGTTGATTGGCAGCGTAATTTAAGTTTACATAATAGCGAACACCTTTGTCGTAAAAGGCAGGAATCGAAAAGCTATACAGGACGTCCGATTCATAAACATATATTCGGCTGTCATAGCCTTCGGTTTCAAAATATTGCAGGCGAAGATTGCCGCGCAACTTCCGCGTAGCTTGGTATCCGGCCTCAAGAAAGCAAAGAAACCCTGTTTGGTTATCAAGGCCTTTTTTATCAAACCAAAGGATTTCAGCTCTCCCTTTTAAAGTAGTAGAACGGTTCAATTGCGAACCAACATGAAAACGCAGGCTTTGTTTTAGTTTCTCCACAGGAACGTCAATTACCTGTCCCAAGCTCTCATTGAGAGGTTTGTTTTCCGTCCGGTAGCGAAGATAGATTTCCGATGCTTTGTCAGGCGTATAACTGATTTGGGCAAGGTAATCCCACCCCTTGGTGGGGGAAGACACCCGGTATTTTATGAAACCAAACTGGTAAAAATCAGCGTAGGCAGCCAGTTGCCAACCAAGCGCTGGCCGGATGGAAACCCCGCCGTAAATCCCTTTTTCGTTTACGGGTAGTGTGTTTTCCGTAAAGGCATTTCCAAACAAGGATTGATAGGCTTTAGAAATATTCCGGCAGAGCAGCGACAGGTCAACTTTCTTGTCCAGACCTGCCAGTATGCCTTGCACAAATGCCTTGTTTAATTTTTGGTCCATTGCCAGCTCTCCAAAGAAGTGAACATTTTTATACGTGTACGCATAATCAAAACTTGCATTCAGCAGTTGGCGTCCGGTAAAGGCAAAAAAGTTGTACGGGTCGTCTCGTTTTTCCATGGGAAGAGAAAACCGGTGCGCCACTGCATTCAATCCCAACCGTAGATTTTGGCCTTTGTAACCGAAGCTTCCTCCGTAAGATAAATCCGAAAGCTGGTTGCGGTCCGCCACCTCTCCTTCTGTGCGATGATAACCAGAGGTGCCAATGGAAGAAAACCGGTCGGTGCTATCGAAAACAAGATTTCCCGTAAACTTTTTGTAGGATATAAAGCCAGTTGCTTCCCAGTTACCCAGGCCGAGTGTGACGGCAGCACCGTGGTTAAAGTAAAATTCGCCTGTTGAACGGTAAGGCAAAAGCACTGGCGACTGCCGTTTGATGTTCATCACATCGGCACTTTTCCCAAAACCAAGCGATTGCCATTGTGTAAGCCCTTGTCCCAAGTTGATCGTATAGTCGCCCAAGGCCAATGCTCTTATTTTGCCCAGGTTTCTTACAAAAAAATGAACCGAATAAAAATCAAATCCCGCGGTTTGCGTCCCTCTAAAAAATTGTTCGCCGGCGTCCTTGTCGGCCACAAGCCCAAAATAGAGTAGGTTTTTGTACTGGAAACGGTAACGGAACATTATCCGGTTTTGATCGCCCAGGTAGTGCGTTGTCAAACTGGTATCGAACCCTTTAGCCTTCTCCAGCACTCGTGCCAGCCGGAAAAGCACATATTGATCACCATTTTTAAGACGAGAACTTATGTTCTCTTTTACAGATATTGCCGGGCCTACAAAAACATAAGGCCGGATTTTTTGAATGGTGAGAATATCGAAACCGGGTACTGCCTGCAGTTCATAAATATCGATCAGTTTTCCTAATGCGTTCCGGTATTGAATGAAGCTGGCAATCTGAAGGCC
>SEBU01000059.1 GCA_004173475.1 Gammaproteobacteria bacterium | reverse complement strand
CTCCAACCGTACAATGACCAGCGCAATGCTTTTTCATAGCGGTTCATGATACCGGGAAGCACATGATTTTGAAAACCTTTAATCCATGCGCTTAATAAAAACCGGTTGAATAACACCACCAGCACCATGAATAAAATAAAGTTTCCCGCGAAGGTCAGTCCCATTACATCCAGCAAAATTCCAAGGCCTACGGCTATCCAAAAGAGCGGCTTGCGGAAGATGGCTGATTTTTTCTGCGGAACACCATCTTCATGGTTCATGAAGTCAACGGCAAACACCGGGTTCATGATGAAGGCAACAATGAGCGATGCTGCCAGCGTGAAGATGAGCATCGTGGGCAGGTAAATCATAAACTTACCAATGATGCCGGGCCAGAATAGTAACGGAACGAAAGGTGCTAACGTTGTTAACGTTCCTGCCAGTACTGGAATCCAAACTTCACCGGCCGCCATTTTCGCACTTTTTTCCGAACTGATTTTACCATGCCCCTGCATGAATATCCGGTGGGTATTTTCAATCACCACAATGGCATCATCTACTATAATTCCAAGACCGAACAGCACGTTTAATGATGTTGAGTGTAATAACTTTCTTACCATTCAGCCGTGCATAGCTTTCAGTTTCTTTAATGGTATCCTTAATGGTAGCAATGTCTTTCAGATAAATGGCATCGCCGGTAGCATTGCGAACAATGACTCCCTGGATATCATAAGCCGTTTTGAATTGTCCCTTTAGTTGCAGGTTTCGTTGCATGTTGCCTACATCCAATTGTCCACCGGAAATATCAATGTTTTCGTTGGCTACGGCACGGGTAATATCATCGTAAGTAACATTGGAGGCCTGCATGCGGTAGGCATCTGCATTAATTTGAAACTCACGTTCCGGTGCACCCACAACATCCACGCGGTTAATTTGCGGAAGTTCCTCTAGTTGGTCCTGCAAGTCATCGGCATATTTCTTCAACTTCATCACGTCGTAATCGCCGCTGACGTTCACGTACATGATCGGTTGATCCGACAGATTCACCTCCTGCACAATGGGCTCTTGCGTAAGGTCGGTAGGAAGATCCTGTTTGGCTTTGTCCACAGCATCTTTTACTTTTTGCAGGGCAACATCCACTTTTACGTTGCCATCAAACTCTACCAAGATGGCGGAGAAATCCTGCACAGATGTACTGGTTAGCTTGTTGATTTTTGCACCCGTAATACTCTTCAGCTGCTTTTCAATCGGCTGCGTAATCAGGTTCTCAATATCTTTTGGCGAGTTACCGAAGTTGACCGTTTGTACATAGATATTGGGAATCACAATATCCGGGAACTGCTCTTTGGGCAGGGTGATAAACTGCTGCACGCCAAAGAGAGTAATGAACACCATTATCAGGTAGATGGTGGTTTTGTTTTTAATACTCCAGGTGGTAGGGCCAAACTGTTTAAACCGTTCGCCCATGTATTCTTTAACGCTCATAATAATTCATTGAATTTGTCTGCGCA
>SEBU01000016.1 GCA_004173475.1 Gammaproteobacteria bacterium | reverse complement strand
ACTGGCATTTTAAAATCATTTGGCAGTACGTTGTCGTTGCGGCTAAGGATATTATAAACCGACCCGCCAATGAAAAATGATTTATCCGGAAGCAATACGTTGTACATGATGCCCGCATTGACATCAAAAGAATGGCGGCTGTCGTAGTTTAATGGTTCGCCTATCGGAAGCGATTCATCAAATCCACCAGGGCCATACTGATTTTCGAAATCTAGTTTGCTATAATCAAATTTGCGCTGTTGATAAACTCCCTGAATACCGAGCCCAATACTGTGTTCACCATAAGTATCCAGTGCAACGTTGTAAGCTGCACTTAAGCCAACGCTATTCGATTGCATCGCACCGGCAACTGAATGATCGTTCATCATGTACATGCCAATGCCTGCCTTGTGTCCGTTCTGAAGTTTGTTTCTGAGGAGGCTAAAGTCCGCCGATACATAACCAGAAAAAATAGTGCTTCCGCTAGCCGTGCCTTGTGATCTGAAATTTGAAGCAACGCGAAAGGGACCTTCTGTATATCCCGTGTGCGCTGGATTGGTTAAGAGTGGTGTTGAAAAGAACTGCGAAAAATGATAGGACTGCGCATAGCCAACTCTTCCAACAATTAACATCAATAAAAAAAGAATGTTTTTCATGTTGCGTTTTTATCTGATTAGCAGGCTTCTGCCGCTCTTTTTAATAGCGTTTCCATTTGTATCAAGACATTCAAGGATCCATGTGTAGGGCTCTGCCGGTTGCGATAGTCCATTTATCTTTCCATCCCATCCCTTGCCAATAATATTTGTCTCAAAGACAAGTTGTCCCCAACGGTTATAGATTTTGAAATAGCGCAGTTCATTGATGTTGTATGTAATTGGCCGCAAAACATCGTTAGCCCCGTTGTTATTAGGTGTGAAAGCCTTTGGAACAAAAACTTCCGGTTCGCGGATGACGGGACAATTGGTAAAACGAAGATTGATGGTGTCGGAAACAGGAACAACGCAGTTTCCTTCTTGTATGGCAACGGAATAGCTTCCGTCGTTGCTTACTGTCAGCGACTTGTTTGTTGCGCCATTTATTGCCACGTTGTTTCGATACCACTGGAACGTTTGTCCGCTGCTTGCGCTTAGTGTGATGGTTTGACCAACACATGGATTGGATGGTCCGCTAAATGTAATCTTTCCCACACCAATGTTATAAGCGCTAATCGTCACCGGTCGTATTGTTTGACAACCCGTGCTATTGGTAGCCAGAATATAATAGGTGCCGGCAGAAACTGCGTTTGGATTTGAAAGCGGCACTGTGGCCATTGAATCCTTCCAGTAGCTAAGCTGAAGTGCCGTATCGGAACCTTGCGTGATGGAGGGGAGCTGCAAATTGGTTGTTTCATCCGGACAAATGGTGGCCGGATTGACAACATTCAGTTTTGGGTTCGTGCTGGTTTGCTTTATCTCAAACGAAACTTCAAAAAGACAACCTCCCTGGTCCTTAACAGTAACCTTGTGCAGACCTGGTGAAAGATTGGAAAACGAATTGGTGCTTTGATAAGTTCCGTTATCTAAACTGTAGGAATAACCAGCCGCACCGCCGGACGCGGTAATATCTGCACTCCCTGTTTGCTGATGGCAGGTTGGGTTGGTTATTGTGGCGATAGCAGAAAGGGTGGAGTTGACAGCCTGAATACTGAAAGGCAGTTCTTTCGTACAACCCAAAGCGTCTTTCACAACGGCGCTGTAAGTGCCTGCTGTTAAATTAGGAAATGTGTTAGCTGTTTGAAAAGGTCCGTTGTTCAAACTGTAAGTGTAGGGCGCAGTGCCGCCGCTTGCTGTAATGGTTGCAGAAGCCGTTGTTTGGGAACAGGTGATGCTTGTCGTTACCACAGATCCCTGAAGGGTAGATGAAAATGCTGTAAGGGTAGCGGGTGTTAAGTTGCTTCTACATCCTGCGCCATCTTTCATTACCACCTGATAGTTGCCAACGGGTGCGTTGTTGAAAGTGTTACTTGATTGAAAATTTACGCCGCCATCAATTGAATACATGTAACCGCTGCCGCTTCCTCCAAACGGGCTCACCACCATAATTGTTCCCGTGGGTGCTGCGCAAGTGGGCTGTATAAGATTCACGGAGAAAGTTAGTGAAGAGTTTTCGGTTACGGTTGCTGTGTTAGAGGCAGCGCCGTTGCAGGAGCCGCTGAAAACAATCACACTATAGACACCCGCCGAAATAGCCTGGTAAGTTGAGGCCGTGGCGCCACTGATTAACGTTCCATTCCTGAACCATTGGTAGTTTGTCCCCCCTGTCGCCGTTAGCGTAGTGCCCTGGCTGGCGCAAATGACAGCCGTGGACGGAGAGATGGTTCCGGTAGGGGCGGTTCCGGACGTGATAACAGCCGTGTTGCTGGCTTTTGCTTTACAACCATTGCTGCTGATAATATCAACTGTGTAAGTTCCTACTGCCGTAACAACAAGACTCGGAGACGTTGCGGCAGTCACCGGTGCGCCATCTTTATACCATTGGTAAGATGTTCCTCCTGAAGCCGTAAGTGTCAGCGATCCATTGTTGCATATCGTTCCCGAAGAAGGACTGATAACCCCATTGGGTGCAGCATTTGTAGAGACGGTAGCGTCGTTCGTTGCCCTGGCTCTGCAGCCATTGTTGTTGATTAAGTCAACGGAATAAACGCCGTCACTGGTGGCCGAATAAGTTGATGAACTTGCGCCATTGATCGTAACGCCGTTGCGATACCACTGGTAAGAGGCGCCGCCGGTAGCAGTAAGAAGTTGAGAAGTGCCAACGCAAATGGCAGCACTGGCTGGCGAAATTGTTCCAACCGGAGCGTTACCTAATTCTGTTACGACTGCTGCATTTGAAGATGGTGAACTACAACTTCCATTGCTGATGGTAACAGTATAAGTGCCGGCCTGCGTAGCGAGATAAGTTGCTGCGGTAGCTCCATTAATGACGACATTATTTTTATACCATTGATAAGAAGATCCACCACTAACTGTGAGCAACTGGGAGGAGCCTGAACAAATTGTTGCTGTTGTAGGAGAGATACTGCCCGTTGGTGGAGATGCCTGCGTTACTGTAACCGTGTTTGATGCTTTTCCCGAACAGCTTCCACTGAAAATATCGGCGGTGTATATACCGGGTGTAGTAACAGTGTAAGCAGCAGAAGTTGCACCAGGGATGATAACGCCGTTCTTATACCACTGGTACGAAGTTCCGCCACCGACTGTAAGAACGATTGTCGCATTGTTGCCGCAAAGCTGGCCAGACGCCGGGGTGATGGCACTTGTTGGTGAAGCGCCTAAGGCAACAACAGCGTTGTTGACAGATGTTCCTTTACAGCCATTGGTGTTAATGATATCAGCGGTATATATTCCAGCCTGATTAGCAATATATGTTGAACTTGTTGCGCCATTGATGATACTGCCGTTTCTGTACCATTGATAACTTACACCACCGCTAGCCGTTAAGGTTGCGGAACCCCCGCTGCAAATAGTTACGTTGGCGGGAGAAATTGTTCCGGTAGGAATAGTGGCTACCGTTACAACGGCTTGATTGGCGGCCATTGCTTTGCAACCCCCAACGCTGCTGATTTCTACGCTAAAGGCTCCGCTTTGTTTGGCTTTGTACGAGGAAGATGTAGCGCCATTGATTAATACGCCGTCTTTAAACCATTGATAAGATGTGCCGCCCGAAGTTGATAGAACGACACTGTCGCCTGCGCAAAGGTTTGCAGTAGCCGGACTGATGGCACCGACTGGTGCGGAAGCTGCTGTTACAACGGAATTATTGGAAGCCTTGGCTTTACAACCATTCGCGTTAATGATGTCAGCAGAATACGTTCCGCTCAATGTAGCAGTGTAAGTTGCCGTGGTAGCGCCGGGAATAATTGTGTTGTTCCGATACCATTGATAAGTTGTTCCTCCGTTTGCTGTTAATACAGTGGAATTGCCGGTGCAGATGGATGCATTGGCTGGAACAATATTGCCACCTGGAAGGTTGTTAACCGTAACGTTTGCATTGTTTGTTGCTTGTGCCTTACAACCGTTGCTATTTGTAATTTCTACCGTATATGTGCCGCTTTGCTTTGCCTTGTAAACTGATGCCGTAGCGCCTCCGATTACTGTTCCATTCTTATACCATTGATAGCTTACACCTCCGGAGCTTGTTAGAAGAACGCTGTCACCGGCACAAATGCTTGCGTTGGCTGGTGAGATGGTGCTGTTTGGCAGCGGTGCTATCGTAATAACTGAGCTATTGGAAGAAGAACCAACACAATTGCCCTGAAGAATATCTGCACGATAAGTGCCAGCCTGTGTTGCGGTATAAGTGCTACTGGTTGCACCGGTTATCAGCGATCCATTTCGATACCATTTGTAGGAAGTTCCGCCTGTTGCTGTCAATAATTGTCCCTGGCCGTTACAGATGGTAGCATTGGATGGCGTAACAGTGCCGGTAGGTAATTGCTGTGGCGTATTTAAGGTAACAGGTGAAGAGGGTGAAATACATCCTGAGCTATGCTTAGCGCTTACAATATAAGATCCGGGGGAAAGGCCGTTAAATAATCCGCTTGTATTTGTATAATTGATCCCGTCGATGCTAAAACTAAAGCCTTCAGATGCCGCAGGGCTTGTTATGGTAATTGTACCACCGATACTGCAGGTTG
>SEBU01000002.1 GCA_004173475.1 Gammaproteobacteria bacterium | reverse complement strand
TTAATTTACGCACCGGATAAAACGGCGCCCTCACAACCTACAGCCAGCTTCAACTCTGCGGGTACGATTATTTCCGGTGTTGCTGAGGCAGGTAGTCGAGTGTATTTCAAAGATGCGTCCGGTAATGCCCTGGGTGATATCAAGACGAACACATCGACAGGTGCTTATAAATATACCTTTACAACCGCATTTGTTAACCGGGAAACGGTGAGCGCTACTGCCAAAGATGCGGCGGGAAATTATTCGGTACCGATTTATATCCAGGCGCCTTTGGTGACCCAATCATCGACAACGAGATGGTCATCGAAGGTTTCCCAACTCACAACAAGTTCTGCGCAGGCGGAGGCAATGGTGCAAGCAATGGCATCCTTTGCTCCACCGGTATCGGCAGAAACCAAACCGTTAGTGGGTTATGCTGATAGGAATTCCCCCATGATTGTTGTTTCTCATTAATATTTCACTAAGGAGCAGTGACCGGGTATTGCGTAAAGGTAATACCCGGTGCTTTTGAGGTTTTTATGTTTTCTTCTTACGATTTTCCTCAATGAAACCTCTAATGAATCACATTGCGATTCTGGTGATAAGCAATAAGAAATAAAAAACATTCTAAGTACCGACTATTCAAAACACATAGTCATTTGATAGCATTGTCACTCTCACCTAATTTTTGAAAATCCCTTTCAATGTACTCGAGGATGTAAACGAGCTGATGTATCAGCCTAAGCAAAAGGATGAAGGATGGACTTATACCGCACAACATTCAAAAAATATGTAATGTCGCTTTTCATCTTATTAGTCTTGAATAATTCTAATTTGAGAAGGTTTTTGACTGCATGCTTATTTTTTGCTTACTGTATATATGTTAATTATTCAAAATTTAAGGTGGGCTTGCGTTTAAATTCAAATATAAACTCTTTGAAAATGGTATTCATTTGTTAAAAAATATCTTTGGTGAAAATTACAAAAATAGAAATGATTTATTCAGTAGTCTTTATTTTCGAATTATTTTTATTCGTGGTGTTGTTTTTGATTTTCCTCTAATTGTTTTTATTTTTTATCTTATTCCTTGGGGCGATTTTTATGAGACTTTTCTGATAAAGAAAATTGTTTTCTTGATGGAGTCTTATATTTATAATATTTCTGCTAACAGAGTAAATTCAGATTTTCCTGAATATGCTGTGACCTATCTCAGTGTTGTTCATTTGCTTGGGTTAATTTTATTGTTTTTCCCGTTTTTTACTTTAAGAAGATCTCAGTCTTACGAGACTTATTTTAAAAAAAATAAAATCAATAAAGTTAAAATTTTGTTTTGTGGTGTTATTAGCTCAGCAATATTTTTTTTTGGAAATATTTTTTCTGGAGCCATTTCATATTTTGGTTGCCATGACTGTTCTTACCATCATAAGTTTTCCTTGATAATCGGAGCGGTTGTGGGGTGGGTTTGTGTGCATTATTCATTAACTATGACAATAGTTTTTTATAAAACAATTATATTTATTAGACGGAGCGAATTGAGATGAGCGAAATAGAGGTGATAATTGGTAAGGAAAATAAGGATTTGTTGGAGGCAATGTTTGAAGGGCTCAAGGAGTCTACAAATGAATTAGGAAGTGAAAACATAGAAGGGGTTATTGGTTCTCTTTCTGAAAAAATAAAAAATGATTCTTCTGCATACAACAAAGCAAATAATATTCAATATGAGTGGTTGAAAAAAAATTCCACGAGTGAAACCTATAAAGCGGATCTAGTTAATCAGACTTTAAGAGCTGTGAAAAGCGATATTTCGAGAGCTATAGCTGAATCGGAAAATTCATTAGATGTTTTTGAAAAAACAAGGCGGTTTTTAGCGAGTCTATCTAAGGTTGCGGCAGCAGCAGGATATATAATGACAGCAGAAGAAATATCGACAGCTTATGCTGCTAATGATTATCGTGAAGCGGTTCGATTAACTGCAAAATTTTTAACTGTGACTGCTGCAAGTTACGCAGCAGCGTCTTTGACTGCCGCTGCTGTGGCTGGTGGGATAGTTTTATTAGGTGCATCAGCCACAGTTACCACTGCCGTGGCTGCTGTGGTGATACCAGTGATAGCTGTCGGAGTTGCTGCTTATTACGTCGCAGACACATTTGATAATCTTACTGCAAAAGGTGGTGCCCTAGCTGAATACTTTGACATATTCTCGACACCACAGAAAGTTGCGGTTTCGACGTACGGTAGCACCTCTCAAGCTGTAGATAGTACTCGAGGATTTGTTGTTAACTCTTTGGGTTTTTCATACAAAGGAATTGATGATGCAGCAAAAATTCTCCCTGATTTTGATGATGCTCAAGGTTCGTCTATAGATTTTGTCGCTTTAAGCGAAAAACATATTGGTAACGAAAAAAATAATATGTTTGAAGGAAATTCTAATGGTGACTTTCTTTCAGGTTTAGCTGGAAATGATTTTTTATTAGGCATGCAAGGCAATGACACTCTAGAGGGTGGAGAAGGTAATGATATTTTAGATGCTGGTTCTGATAACGATACGGTGATAGGTGAGAAGGGAGATGATTTAATAATTGGTGGTATGGGTAATGATTCTCTAGAAGGTGGAAAAGATTCTGATCACATTTACGGTGACTACAAAGGTTTTTCGGTGGTCGGTGGTAAAGACACCATCGATGGTGGTGAAGGTGATGACTATCTATGGGGCGGAGCTGGTGATGATACTTTAGTTGGAGGTGAGGGTATTAACCTTATGTACGGTGAAGAAGGATTTGATACGTATGTAATCAATGATGAAGCGAGTATTAATCAGATTTTTGACGTTGAAGGAAAAATATTAATTCATAATGCAGCCGTAACGACATTCACGCAGGTTTTTAAAGAAAATCCAGTTCTATATCGCGGTAGTTCCGGTTGGGCAACATTCGTCGAGAATCTCGGTTTTGAAGTCCTTGATGCTGATGGTAATAAAATTAAGGCTGGTGGCGCATTAACGTTTCAGACGCCTAACGGCATCGTCAGCATTCCATTTTGGCAGCAAGGGGTGCTGGGCATTACGTTGAAAGAAACTGAGGTTTCTGCCCCACCGGTTCCACCTGCACCGCTTAGAGACCCTCTTGCGCTGGACTTAAACGGTGATGGGATTGTGAGTACATCACCCATTACAGCTGGAGTCCATTTTGATTTAGACAACAATGGTTTTGCAGAACGCACCAGTTGGATCGCGCCTGCTGATGGGATGTTGATTCTAGATCGTAATGCCAATGGAATTATTGACGGTGGTGCAGAATTATTTGGTACAGAAACAAAATTACTCGATGGCAGTTTTGCAAAAAATGGCTATGAGGCATTACGCGAGTTTGACATTAACAACGATGGAAAAATTGATGGAGAGGATGCCATATACTCACAATTGCGCGTATGGCAAGATGCAAACAGTAATGGCATTGCTAACGTTGGTGAGCTGAAAACCCTTCAAAGTATCAATATTGTTTCACTCAATGTTAATTACACATCCAACACCACGGTCGATGCCAACAATGTGCAACACCGTGAAGCCAGCACGTTTATTGATGGTAATGGCGTAACCAAAATAACCAACACCTTATGGTTTGATTCGGATACACAAGCCACTATTCCGGTAACAGAATTAAACGGCACCGGTATCACCATTCCTGATGCGATAAAACAATTACCCAATTCCCAGGGTTTTGGCACCGTATATTCATTGCAATATGCGATGGCATTAGACACCAGCGGACAATTGCAGCAAAAAGTACAAGCATTTGTGAATGAATCAGACGTTACCAAACGCCGTGCATTGGTGACCGCTATTTTATTATTGTGGACCGGTCAGCAAAACACGGTCGCTGGTAGCCGTGGCCCTAATATAAATGCACAGTCACTGGGGATATTGGAAAAATTCTGGGGCCAGCCATCACTACAACCCCGACCTACGGAGCTTTATGCTGCAGAATTAATGGCTGTTTATACTCAGTTAGAGAATTCTATTTATACGCAATTAGCTAGCCCGCAGCAGGCAAAAGCGCTATCGCTGATAACACTCAACAGTGATTCTGCAGGCGTAGACTATAGCCAGGTGAGTGATTATTTTATCGGGTTGTTTAAGGCAGGCGATGCAACCGCATCGGCCAAGCTAGGCGATTTTGCTCAGCTACTGAAAGGAGTAGATCCATATAATCTTGCAACCGAGTTTAACCTTAATGCGTTTTCTGATGCATTGCACTTGTCGTCTGGCCAATTACCCGTAGCAATGTATTTAACAATATTCTCCAATATTTTTACTCAAGGGGTGACTGGCACCGCTGCAAACGATCTTTTGCGTGGAACAGATACATCTGACAGCATTGAAGGCTTGGCGAGCAATGATATTTTGCTTGGGGGTCATGGTAATGATTCTCTATCCGGCGGGGCTGGAAATGACGTTTATTTATTTTCTCGTGATAATGGAAATGATGTCATTAAAGAGTATGCCGGAACTGACACCATTAAATTTGATGCAGGTATTAAGGGTAATGATATTGCCGTTCGCCGCAACGATTCAAATTTGGTGTTAACACTTAATACGGGGGAAAAAATTACTGTTCAAAACATGTTTAATGCTTCTACGGGAGCAGTTATTGCTAACAATGCCATTGAAAATATTCAATTTGTTGACGGTAGTTTCTGGGATATCAATCGCATGAAACAAGAGGCCGTTAAAACCACAACGGGCAACGATGTCATTTACGGCTTTGACACAAATGATGTATACCAATATGCACTCGGTGATGGAAATGATGTCATTGTGGAGTATGCCGGAACTGATACCATCAAATTTGGCACAGGTATTATTGGAACCGATATCGCTGTTCGGCGCAATGATTCTGATTTAGTGTTAATACTTAACACGGGAGAAAAAATTACTGTACAAAGCATGTTTAATGCTTCCACAGGAGCAATTATTGCTAACAATGCCATTGAAAATATCCAATTTGCTGACGGCAGTTCCTGGGATATCAATCGCATTAAACAAGAAGCACTTAAAAATACGACAGGCAACGATATTATCTCTGGCTTTGACAGCAATGATGTGATGGCGGGTGGTAAAGGCGATGACCGGTTGTATGGTGAAGCGGGCAACGACACTTTATTTGGTGGCGAGAATATTGATACGCTTTTTGGTGGCTTAGGCAACGATACCTATCGTATTAATGCAGGAGATGGCTACGATATTATAAGTGATGATGGAGGCTCAGATACTATCACTTTTGGCGAGGGGATCGCTGCCGCTGATGTGATGGTCGCTACGCAATCTAATAAAATGTATTTCTTTTTGAAAACAGGACAATTTATAGAAATTGACCTTGCTCACGGTGGTTCGCAAGCAAATTCAAATTTTGCCATTGAGCAAGTTACGTTTGCCAACGGTGATAGTTGGGATTCCGCAAAAATACAACAGAAAATCATTGATACGCAGCCGTTGCTAGACATTTTAGTTAAGATGAATAACATTGATTGGATGCTAAAATCATCGAAAAATGACAATCAATATTTGAATGGTTTGGGTGCATCATATATCGCGGGTGGAACTGGTGATGATACGATTACAGCGGCGATAGGAGATAAATCCTTTAATGGTGCCGGAGGGAATAATACATATCTTATTACCCCAGGCAAAAAGACAATTGAAGATTTTTCACTGGCAAACGATAAAATAATTTTTTCAGATGGAACAAATCTAAAAGATCTACATTTTTCTTTTGAGCGCTCAACCCCTACGGCTAATGGAATTAAAGTTTGGGCTAAGTTAGTTAGTTCAGATGGAAAAATAGAAGTTGATCTTTTAAATGTCGCAGGTATTTATGGGAGCTATTATTTTTACGATGAGGCGTCTTTGGATAGACCAATTTTGGGCTTTTTGGATGGATCGGTAGCTTCGATTAGAGATTTACTTCCAAAGGATGGCATATATGGAGACAATGATATAACCGGTAATGGTATGGTCTCAGGGGATCTAGGAAATGATACGCTTCGAGGTGATAGTGGAAACGATTTGCTTTATGGTGGTGAAGGAAACGATGTTTTGATCGGTGGTAAAGGTGATGACCTTCTTAAAGGAAGTTCAACGGGTTTTTCGTCACCGCATCAGAGCCATGAACACGAAAGTGATACCTATATTTACAATCTTGGTGATGGTAATGACACCATTGAAGATAATATAGGTTTTGATCTATTAAAGTTTGGCTCAGATATTTTACCTAGCGATATTAGTGTGCGCGTTGACGATACCAATATGTATTTTGATATACGGCAAGGTGGTTCAGTTACAAACGCATGGGCAAATGTTGAAGATAGTTTCGCGAGTGATTGGATTATCGATAGAGTGCAGTTTGCTGATAATACAATTTGGAATTTATCTTATCTTCAGCAGTTGAGATCAAATATATCTGTCGATAAAACACCACCCTCACAACCCACAGCAAGTTTCAATTCGACAGGAAAAATTGTTTCTGGTAGTGCAGAAGCGGGTTCAACTGTGAGCATTAAAAATGCGAGTTCAGTTGACATTGGAAGTGGTACAGCAACGTCATCCGGTACGTATTCCATTACGCTGGGTACTGCATTGATCAACAAACAAACCGTGAGTGTCACTGCAACGGATTCTGCTGGAAATGTATCGGTAGCAAGATCCATTACTGCACCTGATTTAACGGCTCCTTCACAACCCACAGCAAGTTTTAATTCGACAGGCAAAATTGTTTCCGGTAATGCAGAAGCTGGTTCAACTGTCAGTATCAAAAATAGCAGTGCGGTTGAAATTGGTAGCGGTACTGCAACATCGTCAGGTACTTATTCAGTCACGCTGGGTACGGCTCTCACCAATAAGCAAGTGGTGAGTGTTACAGCGAAAGATGCTGCTGGAAATATTTCATCAGCAGTGTCTGCAACTGCACCTTTAATATCAAGTGATACTACAGCTCCGAATCAACCAACAGCGGCATTTGATACAACAGGTATTGTTTCCGGTAGTGCAGAAGCGGGTTCAACAGTTAGCATTAAAAATGCGAGTGCGGTTGAGATTGGAAGCGGTACAGTAGCATCCTCAGGTACTTACTCAATCACGCTGAGTACTGCATTAATCAACAAACAAACCGTGAGTGTCACTGCAAAGGATTCTGCTGGAAATATATCCGTAGCAAGATCGATTGCGGCGCCTGACTTAACGGCTCCTTCACAACCCACAGCAAGTTTCGATTCGACAGGAAAGATTGTTTCCGGTAGTGCAGAAGCTGGTTCAACAGTTAGCATTAAAAATGCGAGTGCGGTTGAGATTGGAAGTGGTACAGCAACATCGTCAGGTACTTATTCAATCACGCTGGGTACCGCACTCACCAATAAGCAAGTGGCGAGTGTTACAGCGAAAGATGCTGCTGGAAATATTTCATCAGCAGTGTCCGC
Organism: Gammaproteobacteria bacterium; assembly: GCA_004173475.1. Taxonomy (GTDB): domain Bacteria; phylum Pseudomonadota; class Gammaproteobacteria; order Pseudomonadales; family Cellvibrionaceae; genus Cellvibrio. Next base: position 645,656 of record SEBU01000002.1, on the reverse strand, counting down.
AACTGCACCTTTAATATCAAGCGACACCCTAGCTCCGAACCAACCAACCGCTGCATTTGATAGTGCTGGTAAGGTGGTGAGTGGTTCTGCAGAAGCCGGTTCAACTGTGAGCATTAAAAATGTAAGCTCAGTTGAAATTGGAAGCGGTACAGCGACATCCTCTGGTACTTACTCTATTACATTGGCAACAACCTTGTTGAATAAAGAAGCCGTGAATGTCACAGCGAAAGATGCTGCAGGAAATGTATCGGTTGCGAAATTAATTTACGCACCGGATAAAACGGCGCCCTCACAACCTACAGCCAGCTTCAACTCTGCGGGTACGATTATTTCCGGTGTTGCTGAGGCAGGTAGTCGAGTGTATTTCAAAGATGCATCCGGTAATGCCTTGGGTGATATCAAGACGAACACATCGACAGGTGCTTATAAATATACCTTTACAACCGCATTTATTAACCGGGAAACGGTGAGTGCTACTGCCAAAGATGCGGCGGGAAATTATTCGGTACCGATTTATATCCAGGCGCCTTTAGTGACCCAATCATCGACAACGAGATGGTCATCGAAGGTTTCCCAACTCACAACAAGTTCTGCACAAGCGGAGGCAATGGTGCAAGCAATGGCATCCTTTGCTCCACCAGTATCAGCAGAAACCAAACCGCTAGTGGGTTATGCTGATAGGAATTCCCCCATGATTGTTGTTTCTCATTAATATTTCACTAAGGAGCAGTGACCGGGTATTGCTTAAAAATAATACCCGGTGCTTTTGAGGTTTTTATGTCTGCTAGTTCTTCTCAAGATATTTCTACTGAAGTAAATCCAGATTCTGCAGTTATTGATACTGGATTAATCAGTTTTATGATGTTGGCGCATTTTCATGGTTTAGCTGTGGATGCTGATCAACTAACTCACGAGTTTCGCTTACCAGGACAACTTTTCAGCACAAATGAAATTATGCTGGCTGCAAAAAAATCCGGGTTGCAGGTTAAAAAAGTTTCCACAAATATATCTCGTTTGGATAGAACGCCATTACCTGCTATAGCATTGGATCGAGCAGGTAACTACTTTGTTATTGCGCAAGCAGATGCTGACAAGTTTTTAATTCAAGATCCACGCGAAGCTCGCCCCATAGTGCTAAACGAAGATAAATTGTCTGAGTTATGGAGCGGTGAACTAATTCTTGTTGCGTCACGAGCGTCCATGACAGGTGATTTGGCTAAATTTGATTTCACCTGGTTTATTCCCGCTGTTGTGAAATATCGAAAGTTGCTCGTTGAGGTGTTAATAGTCTCTTTTGCGTTAAATCTATTTGCTTTGGTGACACCATTATTTTTTCAAGTGGTTATGGATAAAGTATTGGTGCATCGTGGTTTATCCACACTTGATGTTATTGCGATTGGTTTATTTGTAGTATCTATTTTCGAAATAGTCTTGTCCGGTTTACGCACTTACGTATTTGCTCATACAACCAGCAGAATTGATGTGGAGTTAGGGGCGCGGATTTTCCGTCATTTGTTAGCTTTACCATTATCTTATTTTCAAGCCCGTCGTGTTGGTGATTCTGTTGCTCGAGTTCGTGAGATAGAAAACATCCGATCATTTTTAACAGGAAATTCCATAACCTTAGTCTTGGATGTATTTTTTTCTTTCGTTTTCATTGGCGTTATGTTGTTTTATAGCGGTTGGCTAACATTGATTGTATTGGCGTCTTTGCCTTTTTACTTTTTAGTTTCTGCACTAATTACTCCGCTCTTACGCGCTCGTTTGCATGAAAAATTTAATCGCAGCGCTGAAAATCAATCATTTTTAGTGGAATCATTATCGGGTATCGATACTTTAAAAAGTATGGCTGTAGAACCACAAATGGTTCGTCATTGGGACAAACAATTGGCTCACTATGTATCTGCCAGTTTTCGTGCAACAACATTGGCAACGCTTGCACATGAGTCGGTTAATTTAATTGGAAAAATGGTAGTGGTGGGTACCTTGTGGCTAGGTGCCAAATTGGTTATTGATGGCGATTTAAGTGTAGGTCAGCTAATTGCATTCAATATGCTGGCGGGTCGAGTGGCGCAACCAATTATGCGATTGGCGCAACTATGGACAGACTTCCAGCAAATCGGTATTTCCATGCAACGTTTGGGTGACATTTTAAATGCTCGCACGGAATTAGCGGCAGCCAACCGATCAAGTTTGCCACGCCTTGAAGGTGATATCGAATTTGATAATGTGAGATTTCGCTACCGTGCGGATGGTCAGGAAGTCTTATCCGGTTTGAATCTCAAAATTGAAGCTGGTGAAATTATTGGTATTGTGGGACGCTCCGGCTCAGGGAAAAGTACTCTTACAAAATTGATTCAGCGTTTGTATGTGCCTGAACGCGGCCGTGTTTTGGTTGATGGTATAGATATGGCGCAAGCAGATACTTCCTCATTGCGTCGCCAGATTGGTGTAGTACTTCAAGAAAACGTACTTTTTAATCGGACCATCCGCGAGAATATAGCGTTGGCTGATCCAGGAGTATCGCTTGAACAAGTTATTGCTTCGGCAAAACTTGCAGGAGCTCACGAGTTTATTCTTGAGCTGCAAGACGGCTATGACACCATGGTAGGAGAACATGGGTCAACTTTATCAGGCGGTCAACGTCAGCGTATTGCAATTGCTCGTGCGCTTATGGGGAACCCGCGTATTCTGATCTTTGATGAAGCAACCAGTGCATTGGATTACGAATCCGAACGAATTATTCAGGACAACATGAACGATATTTGTAAGGGGCGTACGGTTATTATTATAGCTCATCGTCTCTCTGCTGTGCGTATAGCCAACCGGATTGTTGTAATGGAGCGCGGCCAAATTGTTGAGATGGGGCACCATAACGAACTTGCAGATAACGCAGGGCATTATGCTCGTTTATTAGAGTTGCAGGGAGGCTGATATGAATACAAAAACAAATCAATCAGCACGCCTGCAAGCTTTGCATGATCTTTGGCTACGATATAAAACTATTTTTCTTGAGTCTTGGTCGCAACGTCAAGCGTTAGATACTGTTCCTAGATTGCGTCATGAATACGAGTTTTTACCTGCTACTTTAGCGTTACAAGAAACGCCAGTTCACCCTGCACCGCAAATATTTATGCGGCTCATAATTTTATTTTGTTTCTTATTAATTCTTTGGTCAGTTTTCGGAAAGCTCGATGTGGTCGCATCTGCAACGGGAAAAATTGTTCCCGATAGTCGAAGTAAGATTATTCAGCCTTTTGAAATCGCCTCTGTTCATGCGATTCATGTGGTTGATGGTCAGGTTGTGAAAGCGGGTGATAATTTAATTGAACTGGATGCGACTGTAGCTCAGGCAGACATTGACCGCCTGCGAGTTGAGTTTGAAACGGCTTCATTAGATGTTGCTATGTATCAAGCGCTTCTAGTTGCGCAAGAAAAAAATATTAATCCAAATAAGAATTATAAATTCGTATTTGATGTATCAGAACTGCCCGCAGCAATTCCTGCATTGGATATTCAAGCGCAAAACCGTCTGGCAATAGGGCAGTTTGAAGCATATAAAACCCGAGTGTCACAATTAGCTGCGGCTGTTATTCGTCATGAAGCAGAGCAACGTTCAACCCAGGCTTTGGTTGAACGGGATCGTGAAACATTACCGATTATTCAACAACGCGAAGCAGACATGCAAAATTTGCTGACCAAAAATTTTGTTTCTCGTCATGATTATCTTGAATTAAAAACTGCGTTAATCGAACAATCCCATAATCTGGAAGTTCAACAGGAGAGACTAGCAGAAATAAATGCATCGAAAATGGAGGCTGAGAGGGAAAGCAAACAATTCTATGCAGAAACTAGCCGCATCTGGTTAGATAAGCTGCATGAAGCTGAACTACGGACATCTACTGCTTCGCAAGAGTTAATCAAAGCCAACACGCGTGGAAGATTTATGCAGTTAAAAGCGCCTGTCGATGGAGTAGTGCAACAATTGGCGGTCCATACACTTGGTGGTGTTGTAACGCCAGCTCAACCACTTATGACGATAGTACCGAGTAATGGTCCTATAGAGATCGAAGCCTATCTATCGAACAAAGACATAGGTTTTGTAAGGCCAGGTCAAAAAGTGGAAGTCAAAATTGAAACCTTTTCATTTACTAAGTATGGCACTATCACAGGAGAAGTAATTTCGGTTTCGTCAGATGCTATTCAAGATGAAAAAATGGGATTGGTTTTTGCCACAAGAGTCCGTTTAGCACAACATCAAATAATGATTGATGGGAATAATGTAAATCTATCTCCCGGGATGGCCGTAACGGTGGAGATCAAGACTACACAGCGACGTGTCATTGAATTCTTCTTCGATCCTCTTATGCGTCACACCAATGAAAGCCTGCGTGAGCGTTAATTAGCTCACAACGGATTAGTCTTTAAAGTTTCCAGGGTGTCAGAGTCATTGATACCCTGATTTTTGAGGCAAGTTTTTCATTGCACCCTTGAATTATTCTTTCCTTCCCCCATCTTTTACCCCACTGGCCAGCTGCTCGCTGCCTAAAAATCGAACAAATCTAATTTGATCCTCAGGAGTTCCATATGACCATTGATGCTCGTAAAGAAACGCGTGGCTTTCAAACTGAAGCCAAGCAGTTGTTACATTTGATGATTCACTCGCTTTATTCCAATCGTGAAATATTCTTACGCGAGTTGGTGTCGAATGCGTCGGATGCTGCGGATAAATTGCGTTTTGAAGCGGTTTCAAATGGTGATTTGTATGAAGGCGATACGGAATTAAAAATTCGTGTGAGCTTTGATAAGGATGCTAAAACTATCACCATTAGCGATAACGGTATAGGTATGTCGCGCGATGAAGTGATTGAAAATCTCGGTACTATCGCTAAATCAGGCACTGCGAATTTTATGCAGAAATTGAGTGGCGATCAGAAAAAAGATGCGCAATTAATCGGTCAGTTTGGTGTTGGGTTCTATTCAGCGTTTATTGTTGCGGATCGCGTTGTGGTAACTACTCGTCGTGCTGGAGCTCCTGTTAGTGAAGGTGTGCGTTGGGAGTGTTCTGGAGATGCGGAATTTAATGTTGAAACCGTTGAAAAAACTGATCGCGGTATGACGGTTGAATTGCATTTGAAAGATGATGCTGTTGAATTTGCGGATAACTGGCGACTGCGCAATATCATTAAAAAATATTCTGATCACATTGCAATTCCAGTGGTTATGCAAAAGCAAGTACCGGTTGATGGTGATGCTGCTGAAGCAAGCGAAGATGAAGTTATTAACACGGCTACTGCGCTTTGGACTCGCTCAAGAACAGAGATTACCGAAGACGAGTACAAGCAATTTTATAAGCACGTAAGCCACGATTATGCTGAGCCTATGACTTGGAGTCACAATAAAGTTGAGGGTAATCTCGATTACACCAGCTTGCTGTATGTTCCTGCACGTGCTCCGTTTGATTTATATAATCGCGATGCATCCCGTGGTGTGAAATTATATGTGCAACGTACATTTATTATGGATGACGCAGAACAATTCTTACCTTTGTATTTGCGTTTTATAAAAGGTGTGGTTGATTCAAATAACCTCTCGCTCAATGTTTCGCGCGAAATTTTGCAAAAAGATCCAAACATTGACAGCATGCGTAGCGCCTTAACGAAACGTGTGTTGGATATGTTATCCAAGATGGCATCCAACGAACCGGAAAATTACAGCAAGTTCTGGAAAGAATTTGGCCAGGTTTTAAAAGAAGGTCCCGCTGAAGACTTTGCCAATCGCGAAAAAATTGCCAAATTGTTGCGCTTCGCGACTACTCATACCGATAATGCTGAACAAAATCATTCGTTGGATGAGTATGTGTCTCGCATGAAAGAAGGGCAGGAAAAAATTTATTACATAGCTGCTGAAAATTTCAATACTGCCAAAAGCAGCCCGCATCTCGAAGTGTTCCGTAAAAAGGGTATTGAAGTACTGTTATTAACGGATCGCGTTGACGAGTGGTTGATGAGCCATTTGTCAGAGTTTGATGGTAAGTCTTTGCAAGATGTCGGTAAAGGCGAACTCGATTTAGGCAAGTTGGATACTGAAGAAGAAAAGCAAGCGAAAGAAAAAGTAGCTGAGCAATTAAAGCCATTGCTTGAGCGTGTTAAAGCCGCCTTGACCGAGCAGGTTGCAGAAGTACGCATTACTGACCGTTTGACGGATTCTCCTGCTTGTGTTGTTGTTGCAGAGCACGACATGGGCGCGCAAATGCGTCGAATCCTTGAGCAGGCTGGCCAGAAAGTTCCAGACTCAAAACCCATACTGGAATTGAATCCTGATCATCCATTGGTTAAAAAATTGGAACAAGAGCCAAGTGAAACTCGTTTCGGTGATTTAGCGCATATTTTATTTGATCAAGCTAACCTGGCGGAGGGTGCGCAACTTCAAGACCCCGCTGCCTATGTACAGCGTTTGAATAAATTATTGCTTGAGTTGAGCAACTAATTTTTTAGAGCCTGTTTTCACGTTATCTGCAAATACAGATAGCTGTGAATTGCAAAAAGCCTTGGTTATACTCAACCAAGGCTTTTTTATTTGAGGAGAGTGTTATGGAATTTAAAGACGTTGTATTAGGTGCAACTAAAAATATTGCACTCATCGCGCATGATAATAAGAAGCAAGATTTGGTTGCGTGGTGTGAAGAGCATCGGGCCGAACTGCTCAATCATAAACTCTACGGAACGGGCACCACCGGAATGATCATTGAAAGTTCTACAGGTTTGCCGGTGACTAAATTAATCAGTGGACCTTTAGGTGGCGATCAACAAGTTGGCTCACTCATTACGGAAGGTGTGGTAGATGTACTTATTTTTTTCTGGGATCCTTTTGAGCCAATGCCCCATGATCCAGACGTAAAAGCCTTGCTGCGAATTGCAGCAGTGTGGAATATTCCTATCGCGTGTAATCATATCTCGGCAGACTTTTTAATTGCATCGCCTTTATTTAACTCAACGTCAGTTCGCTCAATTCCTGATTACGATGCTTATTTGGCAAAGCGTGCAGTGAGTTTGAAAACTATTTAGTTGATCGTCGACTTGTGCGAAATATTACTCTACGTCGTGGGGAGGAAGCGCTGGAATTTCTACGGTGATTTTTAAACCACCCTCACGATTATTTTCAGCCCAAATTTTTCCGTAGTGCAATGTAACACTTCGTTGCGCTATGGCTAAACCCAAGCCATGGCCGCCGCTTTCGCGATCGCGTGCGGAATCTGTTCTAAAAAATGGTTGGAAAATATCATTTAAGGCTGCGTCGGGAACGCCTGTGCCAGAGTCTGAAACTACAATTGAAAAAATATCTTCATCAGATTTTCGGGATAATCTGATGTCAATTTTTCCGTGTTGTGGAGTGTAGTGAATCGCATTACGAATTATATTTTCAAACACACCCACCAGCATATTTCCATAGGTTGCAACTAGCGCTTCATCAAAATAACGCGTAAATGCGATTGAAATAGATTTCTCACCGGCCATCTGTTCGTAGTTCTCTTTGATACTGCTAAGAAGGCTCACCAAATCAAGTGTGTCATCCAGCTGCCAACCCTGCTGATCATGAACTGGCAAGGAAAGTATCTCGGTAATAATATTGCCGAGATAATCTGCCGCTTGTTTTATGCTATTTAGCTCACCATCTACAATTCCCTTGCTGCGTTGCTGCGCTAGCGCAAGCGCAACTTGAAGACGTGCCAGCGGTGTGCGCAACTCATGAGATACATCTTTAATTAATCTTTTTTGTTCAAGCATGGCTTTTTCAAGCCGTGCCGTCATTTGATCGAAGTCGTGTCCTAGCGATGCGATCTCATCTTTTCGTCCGCTAAAATATTTACTGACTCTCGCGCTTAAATCACCGCGAGATACTTTCTGAATGGTTTCTTGTAAACGTTTTATGCTTGACGTGAAATGTCGAGCTAATAAAAAGCATGCGCTACCGCTAACCAAAATAGAAACTAGCAACAGCGGCCAAATATTATTAATGAACATCTCCCAAATGATATCCCGATCTGGACCTTCGTCGAGACCATCAGAAATGGTTATCAGTTTAATAACTTCGCCGTCATTCAATGTTATGTAACGGCCAAAGAGTTTGCGGTTTCTATCTTGTATTTTTTCGTAGGGGTGTTTGGCATTTAATTGTTCTGCCATCATTAACACACCGGGTGGCAGTAGACGATTTAAAACATCCTGGTTTTCTTCATCAAGCGCAAAAATAAATGGCGATGACCAAGCGGGGAGTGCACGAATATCCTTTTTTATATCAGCCGCGTTACGGTTAATAACACTGCCAGCCATTTGAAACAATAGTCGTTTGGCTGGTTCATCATCGTGATTTAAATGAGAGTTTTGTAAGTTACCATCGGGGGTAAAATCAAACCAATGCACAACGACGTTGGTTCCTACGATAATGGTGGCGGTTATCAACCAGAAAGTTAAAAATATTTTGAGGTATAACCGCGACATACAGGATTAATTTTCTTCGTGAAGCGTAAGCATATAACCTGCACCGCGTACATTAATAATTAATTCTTTATTTGCGCCTGCGGCAGTAAGCTTCTTACGAATGTTGCTTACGTGTACATCGATACTTCGATCATAGGGTGTTAATTTGCGATTGAGTGCCTGCTCAGTCATATCGTCTTTGCTGATAACCTGACCTGCCTGCCGCACAAGTATTTCCAATACGCTAAACTCTGTACCCGTCAAAATGATTTCAGTATTTGCCCAGGTGACGTGGCGGCTACCCAAATGCAAAACAAGCGGGCCGGAAGAAATTTTTTCAAGTTTCGCCTGTGAGGGTTCGTTTGAATGTGAGCGACGTAAAATGGCGCGAATTCTTGCAACTAACTCGCGCGGATCGCAGGGTTTTGGCAAGTAATCATCGGCGCCAATTTCGAGTCCAATAACCCGATCCACCGTGTCGCCTTTGGCTGTAAGCATGAGCACTGGTGTTTGAAGGGTTTTTCGTAAAATTTTTAGTACTTCAAAACCGTTGTAGATGGGAAGCATAACGTCCAAAATTATTGCGGAGAACTGCTCACGGGTCGCAAGCTGAATTCCGAAATCACCATCATAAGCAACTGAAACCTCAAAGCCTTCTGTGGTTAAATATTCGCTGAGGAGTTGGCTCAGCTCTTTATCATCGTCGATGAGCAAGAGTTTATTCATGAGTATTTATCACCATCTAAAAGGATTTATATGTCAAGTTTGCAGTAGCAGTTAACAGGTGTCATTTATATTGTAGCTGTTTAACCCTTCTTAACAAATGCAGTAGCAAATTTATTACAAATATCATCGCCTGTTTAGTGGGCAATTTAACACTATTAATAAGCTTGGTTGCTTACAAAAGTTATTGTTGAGAAGATTGCGGTTATTTAAAAATACGATGAGGTGTGTGTGGCCATTATAGGTCTTTTTTTTGGGAGTGATGAAGGCAATAGCGAACGTATCGCCTATCGAATCCAAAAGCGTTTAGGTGCTGATATCGTAGACATAATCGATATTGCAGATGCTACGCAATTGGATTTTGCTGAGTACGATAAAATTATTTTAGGTATTCCCACGTGGGATTTTGGTCAAATTCAATCCGATTGGGAAGAGTTTTGGGATGATATTGAAACTATAGATTTTTCTGCAAAAACTGTCGCATTTTTTGGCTTGGGCGATCAGTTTGGCTACAGCGATTACTTTCTCGATGCAATGGGAATGTTGCATGAGATTGTATCGCGCAGCTGCAAAAAAATTATTGGTTACTGGTCTACGGAGGGTTATGAATTTTCAGCGTCCAAAGCGAATATTCCCGAGTTAAATGTATTTGCGGGTCTTGCAATAGACGAAGATCATCAAGAGGACTTAACGGGTGAGCGTTTGAATCGCTGGTGCGCACAAATCCATGCAGAATTCGGTTTGACAAGTTTACTTCATCATGTGAACGATTAGTTTTGCGCCTTCCTTACTACAAAGCAGGAATTGTTATTTATGGCTAATCAACAATTAAATCGTCACATTGGATTATTTGCATTAGTGGTTTACGGCGTAGGCGATATTCTCGGTGCAGGAATTTATGCACTCATCGGTAAAGCCGCAGGGGAGATGGGTAATGCGATTTGGATGGCATTTCTTGCAAGTATGGTCGCTGCAGGTTTAACCGGACTTTCCTACGCTTCGTTGGGATCGCGATATCCGCGTGCTGGCGGCGCATCGTTTTTTACGCATCATGCATTTAAAAGTAATTTTTTAGCCTATGTTATCGGGCTTGCGGCCTTATCGTCTGGCGTAACATCTATGGCTGCAGGTAGTCGAGCATTCGCAGGCTATTTCACTTCGCTGGTGTCTGCAATTCCGGTTGATCTGGTGGTAGTCGCATTTTGTTTAGTGGTGGCGGGAGTAGTCATTCGTGGTATTCGTGAATCCATGTGGATGAATATGCTGTGTACTTTTATTGAGCTCGGCGGTTTGCTTTTGGTGATTGCAGTGGGTGTTAGATTTTTTGGTTCGGTCGATTATACGAGCGCTGTAACCGTTTCAAATCCGGCGGGTGATTTAAGCATCTCCTTGATACTTTCAGGAGCAGTACTGACCTTTTATTCGTTTGTAGGCTTTGAAGATATTATTAATGTGAGCGAGGAGGTAAAGAATCCGGAATCTACAATACCTAAAGGTATTTTGTTGGCAGTGTTAATTGCTTCCATTATTTACATCACTATTTCACTGGTTGCTGTATCGGTGATTCCAGCTCAAGAACTTGCAGCTTCCTCCGCACCCCTTGTTGACGTGGTCAAGCGCGCCGCGCCCTGGTTTCCGCCAGTCATCTTCGCTTTTATCGCAATGTTTGCAGTTGCTAACACTGCTTTACTGAATTTTATTATGGGTTCACGGCTTATCTATGGAATGGCAAATCAGGGCCTAATGCCCAAAGTGCTCTCAAAACTGAATCGTCGCAGTACACCCTATGTTTCATCGTTGGCGGTGTTGGGATTTATGTTAGTGCTGGCGTTGACCGGCAACGTAGCGTCCTTGGCGAGAGCGACCAGTGTTTTGTTGTTGATTTGTTTTATCCTGGTGAATCTCTCACTGATAGTGCTTAAGCATCGTAAGAGCGAACCCAAAGGTCGTTTTGAAATCCCTTACGTAATACCTGTTCTTGGTGTTCTTGTATGCGGGTTAATGTTGTCCTATGCAAAAATAGAGGAGTTTAAAGTTGCCGGAACTATTCTTGTTTTTATCGTGATTCTCTATTTTCTGATTCGGCCAAGTTCCGAGGCTATCAAGCGGGGTCTTGGGGATTAGCCACTCGAACTTCAAGAAGATTAAACCCCAAATAAAAAACTTGTTGCACACCAAGAAATACTGTATATAATCCCAATTACTGTATAAACAAACAGATAAATGGGGAAGCCAATGTACAACCTTACGTCGCGCCAGGAACAAGTTTTACAGCTCATTAGAACTTACGCAGAAGAAACAGGTTACCCACCCACGCGTGCAGAAATTGCTCGCATTCTCGGTTATAAATCGCCCAATGCGGCAGAAGAACATATCAAAGCGCTTGCGCGTAAAGGCGCTATAGAGATTATTCCTGGTGCTTCACGCGGTATCAAGTTGCCTGATGTAGTTGATCAAGGTTTACCGATCGTAGGGCGTGTTGCAGCAGGAAATCCAATATTAGCGCAGGAGCACATCGACGATTATTGCGATATTCCCCCCAACTTTTTTTCTCCATCTGCAGATTACTTGTTACGTGTTAGTGGTATGAGTATGAAAGATGCGGGCATTTTGGATGGCGATTTACTTGCCGTTCATCGCACTGATCAAGTTCGTAGCGGACAAATTGTGGTCGCTAGGATTGGCGAGGAAGTTACTGTCAAACGCTACAAAAGAATTGGTAACCGTTCGCAAGTGGAGCTATGGCCAGAAAATCCTGACTTCGATGTTATTCGAGTTGATTTGACTGATCAGGAATTTACTGTTGAAGGCTTGAGTGTGGGAGTGATTCGTCGTGAATAGAATTCGTCAAACGCAAACTAGACAACAAACATCTGTAACTGCGGGTATTACAGAATTAATCATTGCTAACGCGCTTCCCGAACAGGTGGCGCTCGTGATGCCCATGATTGCATTCCTCACCAAAAGTTGTGCGAATCGTTGGGTAACCTGGATTGCTCCGCAGCATGTATCGCGTGAATTTTTAGAGTCTTTTGACGTTGATACGCGCTATGTTCGTTTAATCCATTGCAGCGATGAACAGAGCCGTTTATGGATTACCTGGGAGGCATTAGCCGCTGGTAATAGTCACACTGTAATTTCAAGCCCAGGTAAGTTGACCGAAAAAGAGTTGAAGCAGCTTGAAAGCGCGGCTAGTCAGGGGCAATGTCAGGGCTTGTTGTTACGCGTTAGATAAGCGCAACATCAGTCATGAATTAATTTTTTAGGCTTCAGCCACAAATACCGCACGAATGGGGGCAGGGTGGCCTTCCGCTGTTAATGCAGGGTTATCTGGATGCAGAAATTCAGGAAGGGAATGAAACTTCATCCATTCGGTTGAGCGCTGTTCTCGCGTAGATGTTGCACATACATCGACAACCCTGGGATTGGTAAACCCCATTTTTCGCAGCCAACCTAGCATGGTGTCGCAGCTCGGTATGAACCATACATTGTTCATCATTGCGTAACGACCTTCAGGCACTAGGACCTCTCCCGGTCCCCCTTCGATCACAAGTGTTTCCAGTACCAATTGTCCTCCAGGGCGCAAAGCTTCCTTCAGCTCCCGCAAGTGGTCCATTGGGGACTTACGATGATAAAAAACTCCCATTGAAAAAATCGTGTCAAAGGCCTGTAATTTTTCAGGTAGTTCTTCAATTCCAACCGGTAATACATCAATTGGGTAATTATTTCCGGCAAGTTGCTTAATCATATGAAATTGCACAACAAAGCGAGGTGATGGATCTATTCCAATTACGCGCTGTGCTCCAGCGCCCAGCATGCGCCAACAGTGATAACCGTTACCGCAGCCCACATCGAGAATTAAACGATCTTGTAAGGGGGCCAAATGAGGAATGACGCGGTCCCACTTCCAATCTGATCGCCATTCGGTATCTATGTGAATACCGTGGACCCAATAAGGGCCTTTCCGCCAAGGAATCAATGCTTCGAGGGTTTGACGAAGTTGTGCGCGGGTTTGTTCATCGCAATTTTCAGGAGCACCAATTTCAACTTTATCGAGGAAATTATTACGGCTGCTTTTGATCAATGGTAGCTGTGCCAGGGCTGCTGTCCATTTATGCAAGTCGCCGTAACGTTTTTCGCACAAGCCATCGGCAATTTGTTGGGGTAGACGATCAACCCATGATTGCAGCGGACTTTGTTGGAGATAAGCCAGTAAATTTGAATAATCAATCATTTGATAGCAATTATCGACGCAAAATTAAAACATTGAAACCAGACATCTACACTGGCAAAACCTGCATTTTTCAATCGTTGCCGATGAACCGCCAGCGTTTCAGGTATGAGTACGTTTTCGATAGCACTGCGCTTTTGCGCAATTTCCAAATCGCTGTAGCCGTTGGCTCGTTTGAAATTATGGTGTAACTCGATCATTAGCGATTCGTGTTGCTCATCATCAAATGCAAGTTTTTCTGACAGAATTAACACACCATTTGGTTTTAGTCCGTCATAGATATTGCCGAGAATGGTCGCGCGCTTTTCCACCGGAATAAATTGTAATGTGAAATTCAATACAACGACTGAGGCATCTTTGATCGGAAATTCACACAAGTCAGCGCAATGTAAATCCACATCAATTTCCGCACTGTCGGCGGAGATGACTTCTTGACAGCGCGCAATCATGGCGGCTGAATTATCCACGCCTACAATATTGCAGTTCGCCGCTTGAATCCTATGACGCATTGCCAAAGTCGCTGCCCCAAGTGAGCATCCAAGGTCGTAGCAAATACTGTCCGGTTGAGCATAGCGCTCCGCCAAATTACCTATCATGTTAATAATTGTCGCGTAACCCGGCACCGATCGTTTAATCATGTCTGGGAACACCTTGACGACCACTTCATCAAATGCGAATGCAGAGACTTGTGGGAGTGGATCGGCGTAGAGATTATCGGTGGGGTTCGGCATGGGATAGTCGTAATGATTTGGGTTGCGCATTGTACCTGTCGCATTTTGCTGCGACAAATCTCCTGAGATGTTCCTACCTAATCTTGGCCCGCAATTAGCGAAGCTGACCGAAAAATATGAGCTATTCTTGATGCAGTTCGCCAGGTTTTATCCATAACGTTGGCTTAGATGAGATTAAGTGGTCGAAAGGGATCTATCTATGCTTGATGGTGCATACTCAAAGTTGCAAGCGCTGATCGTAGATGACTTTGAAAGTTTCCGTATTACTTTATCCAAAATGTTGCAGGACTTCGGTATAGGGTCGGTTGATTCAGCATCATCCGGCACCGAGGCCTTACGTTATTGTGACTTGAAGGCCTACGATATTATTTTGTGCGACCAGAATTTAGGCAAAGGAAAGACCGGCCAGCAAATATTGGAAGTTTTAAGACATCAGCCTAATTTGAATAGCGATAGTCTTTTTGTATTGGTGTCGGCAGAATCCAATAAAAGCATCATTATGGCTGCCTATGATTACGAGCCGGACGCATACCTTACCAAACCCATCACGGCACAAACACTACGTCAGCGGTTAGAACGTTTATTTAGGCAGCGCATATCGCTCGCTCCCATTTATAAAGCCCTCAAAAAAAATGATTTGCACTCTGTGGTTGCATTATGTGAAGCAGAAATTGCCACCAGTAATCGCTTTACGAATGTGTGCCAAAAAATTTTAGGACGCGTTTTTTTGCAGCTCAATGAGTTGGAAAAAGCCGAAAATGTATATCGAAATATTTTAGAAGTGCGGCAGTTGGACTGGGCCATGTTGGGGATGGCACAGGTTAAAAAATTGCAGGGCGACGCTTTGAGTGCGCAGCATTGGCTGGAAGAAATCATCCAGTTTAATCCATTGTGTTTAAAAGCTTATGATTTGCTTGCACAAGTCATGGCTGAGCGCAATGATCTTCAAGGGCAGCAAAAAGTATTGCAACAAGCAGTCGATATTTCACCTTTGTCTATCGTGCGTCAGCAAATGCTGGGTGACGTGGCAGTAAAAAATAATGATGTTATAACGGCCGCTAATTCCTATCGCAAGGCTGTTAGGCTAGGTGAAAATTCTTGCCATGACGATCTACGATTTCATGAGGATTTTGTTCGCACCGGAATACAATACACCAGACTCGACAAAAATGCGGCTAGCGGTGTACTGCGCGATGCCTTAAAAGTAGCCGCTGAAATTCCTCAGCGTTTTGGAAAAACCAATAAGACAAAAATAAGCAGCTATCTACTAGAGTCGCAATTATTTTCTGTGGCGGGCGAAGAACGTCGCAGTACAGATGCTCTGCTGAATGCGCAGAAAATTATTGATTCTGATAAAGATGTTGCGGATGTAGATATAAAAATCGAATTGGTAAAAACGCTAAGGGCACTTGGGCATGTTGAAAAAAGCGATAAAATCGTTGCTGAATTGTTGTCGGATAGTGCAGGAAATGAAGACGATTTACAAAAAGTAGACTGTTTGTTGCATGAGCCATGCAGTGCTAAAAATAAAGCTATGGTGGCAAAAATAAACAGTGAAGGCATAGCGTTTTATGAAGCAAAAGATTTTTCAAAAGCAGTGGATTGTTTTACGCGAGCTCTGCGCGACTTGCCACAAAATATAGGCCTGCGTTTGAATTTATTACAGGCGCTTCTAGGCCAGTTCAAACAACATTCAGACCAACCGCAGCTCGCACTTCTTATGCAAAGCACCATAGATTATATCCAAAATATTATTCCGCAGGATCACGAACAATTACGCCGCTTCAGACAGTTGGAGGATAGCTTCCGTTTAGCAACATCAACGCACACACAGAGCAGGGTTGGTTTACCATGACGCAAAATGAAGAAAAAGAGGAAAATCAGGATATAAGTTTTTCATTTGTGCTTGCGTCAAGTGTTCACGATATGAAAAATTCTTTAGGTATGTTGTTAAATACTCTTGCTGAGGTCATGGAACAATATCCGCCACAAAATGATGGTCATGCAAAATCCTATGCGGTGCTTGAGTATGAAGCTGCTCGTATAAATAGCGAACTCATCCAGCTGTTATCTTTATATCGTCTGGATCACGATCAGATTCAGGTTCACATCGACGAATATTTCGTTTTGGATCTTCTCAGTGAACAGCTTGCGCGTAATCACGAATTGTTACAGATGAAAAAAATTAGTCTGGTGGTGGAGTGTGATGAGTCGCTGGTCGGTTATTTTGATCATGATCTCGTCGGAGGGGTGTTGAACAACATTATTGTAAATTGTGCACGCTATTCGAAAGCCCAGCTAAAAATATCTGCTGCACAAACATCTGACGGGCTTTGCATTGTTATTGAGGATGATGGGCCTGGTTATCCAGAGGACATGCTTAATGCATCTACTTTTGCAGAATCCAGAACGAATTTTGCGAATGGTAGGCCGCACTTGGGACTTTTATTTGCCAATAAAGTAGCGCTCATGCACAGGAACAAGTCTCGACAAGGTTCCATAAATTTGAGCAATAAAAGCTCAACGGGAGGGGGATGCTTTAAACTTTTTCTCCCCTAGGGGTAAAAAGTCTATCCAGCAGGAGCGATTCAGTTATAAGGTGAGTCAGAATACCTGCTTTAGCGCTGGGGTCGAGAAAAAGCAGCACCCAAGTGCTTGAAAAGGGGGGAAGGCTATAGCATTATCCAGCCTACAAATTTTGCTCCAGGTTATAGTTGATATGCTGAAAATTCGTTATAAAAATAATAAGTATAATTCGGTCTGGTTGGTGGAACCGATGATCAGTGTGGGACGTTCAGCGACCAATGATTTAGTAATTGATGATCCCTATGTAGCGGATAAGCACTTTGAAGTGCATGTAACTCACGAAACCCTAACGGTGAAAAATCTTCAGCCTCTGAAGCCAATACGTGTAAACGGTGCGGATGTAGTAGGGGCAAGCACCCTCGTGGTTGACGATGAAATAAGTATCGGCGCTATCGAGCTGGTAGTAATCGACCCTAAAAGGGAGTCCAAAATTGGTGTATCGGAAACTGTAAACGCGACGCAGATGCGCGCTATACCAACCACTGGATGGGCGCTCAAAGCCAACCACACCGCCTTAGCGAACCGGGTATTTCCTTTAAAAGATACAACTGTTATTGGCCGTTCTACAGATTGCGACATCAGCTTGGCGGCTGCCCATCTCTCGCGGCGTCATGCGCAATTGCAAGTTATAGATGGTGCACTGTTTGTTAAGGATCTCGGCTCGGCAAATGGTACATTTCTTAATGGTAAGCAGGTTATGGAAGCACGCGTCAAGCGAGGCGACGAGTTGCGTTTTGATGCCCTGACATTCGGCGTTATGGGTCCTGCAGACGAAATGGCCAAAACGACGGTTCGATCCATTCCTATTCCCGCCACGCCTGCGGCAAAGCCAGCTACTCCTAAAGTAGGCGCGGCGAATGAAAAATTTGCCATACAAAACAATTTTACCAAAAAGGAACCGCCTGCTGAGTCGAGCACGTCTGCAGGTAAAAGCGGCTTAATTTTCCTGGCCATATTGGCAGCTGTAGTAATTGCGGCATTTATTTTTAAGCGTTAATTCACCTCGTGAAAATTCATTTGTATTCTACAGTGGGATGTCATTTGTGCGAGCAAGCGAAGGTCATTTTGTGGCCTTTGCTTTCGCGGTTTTCATATGAATTGGTGGAAATAGATATAGCTACAAGTGATGAGCTTATTGAGATTTATGGAATACGAATTCCAGTTTTAAGTAATCCTGATCAATCCCTGCAATTAAATTGGCCATTCACACCAGAAGACGTTGAGCAGTTTTTTGCAACCATGAAAAATTAGCAAAAATAACGCTAATTGCTTTTTTCATTGATACCTAAATCTATAATTGTTTTGTCCACCCACTCCAGCGTCTCTACGTAAATTTGCGCAAGTTTTTCTGCGCTAATATTGTGAGCTGCGAGATAACCCCAATCAATATCATCCCAAAGTCCTTTTTCATAACGGATAATAATTTCAAGCACTTTGCCTTCGTTGCCAAGTTGCTTGAGTATCGCATCGTTAATGTGTGGGCTTAAGGAAATAGAGTCCAACAAGCTTGCCATGGGCGCATCCATAAACGCATCCAAGGTTGAAAACAAACCCACGGTAAAAAATCCATCGGATTTGGACTTACCATTCATTTCATTTGCAATAAGTTCACACATACGAGCGCGGGTAAGCGCTGAAACACTTAATTCATGGGGCTTATCGCCAAGGTTTGACATGGCTAGAATATTGACCCAGTTTTTAATTTTATTCAGGCCGAGCAACATAATTGCCTGTTTAAGCGAATCAACTTTGCGCGCTAGACCAAAGGCAGCGGAATTCACTAATCGCAAAAGTTTAAAACTTAATACTGTGTCGCGTGCGATCATCTTTTCAATTTTTTCGACAGGCACATCCGGGTCTTGCAACGCTGACATCAATTGCAAAACGGATTGTTTGTTATCCGCCATTTTTCGACCGGAAATAATTTGCGGACGAGCTAAAAAATAACCCTGAAATAAATCGAAACCCACCGATTTACAAAATTCGAGCATTTCATAGGTTTCTACTTTTTCAGCGAGAAGTTTAATGCCGAAGGGTTGGATGTGTTCTATATGCTCAATAAGTTGTTGTGGGGATAGGTGCAATACATCCAACTTAATAATATCGGCGTAGGGAATAAGGCTTTGAGTTTCAGGCGTGAGAACGAAGTCGTCTAAAGCAATGGTGTACTGGTGCTCACGTAGCACTTTCAACGCGTGCAACATTGCACTGTCCACATTTTGACCTTCCAGCACTTCAACTACTAATTGTTTGCGGTCAAATGGTGGTGGCGTCTGTAATAAATTTCGGGTGAAATTTATAAACGCCATGTGTTTACCCACCACATTTGCAATAGATAATTCTGTAAAAGCGTTGAGCAATACTTGCGAGCTTGCAGCGTCGCCGTTGCTAAAATCCGCGCGATTGACGTTACTTGAGCGACACAATAACTCGTAGGCAACAACCTTCATTCTGGTGTTGAAAATAGGCTGGCGCGCTAAAAGTGGTAGGCAGTCGGGCATAGAAAAGTTGGAAACCCCGCAGAATATAGTTCAAGTGTAGCTGGATATACTTGCGATACAACTGCCTATTTGCGAACTCCAAAAATTTCTGAAACGCGTTTTGCATAACACGCAAATCGTTTTTTTTAGGCTGATTTAGCGCAAACAACCTTTTGTATCTATACTGAGCTGGAAGTGAAATTGTCCTCCTAAATCTTCGGATTTACTTCCAGATCTTCTACATAACGTCTAGTCATAAAAACTGGTTGGCGAATGTCAAAACTCTTAGATTCCATTGATCAACGCACGCGGTTAGTCGGCGAAAATAGACTGGAACTCCTAATGTTTCGCCTGAAAGGCAACCAACTTTTTGCGATAAATGTATTTAAGGTCCAAGAAGTTGTCAAAGTACCGCGATTGCGCGCCGTTCCCCATAGCCATCCGCATGTAAAAGGGGTTGCCTATTTACGTGGGCAAACCGTTCCGGTTATTGATTTAAGCATTGCAATTGGCGCAGGTCCTCTAACTGATTTAGCTAATGCTAACTTGATCATCGCCGAATACAATCGTTCGGTACAGGCATTTTTAATTGGCGGGGTAGATAGAATTATCAATCTCAATTGGGATGATATTTTGCCGCCACCCAAGGGAACTGGACGCGGGCACTTTTTAACGGCAATCACGCGTGTCGAGGATCAATTAGTTGAAATTCTCGACGTCGAACGTGTTCTCGCAGACATCATTCCCTACAACACGCAAGTCTCTGCGCAAGTATTGGATTCTGAACTCGTTGAAGAAGCGAAAAAAAGAAAATTAAAAGTATTATTGGCAGACGATTCTCCTACAGCGGTTGGTCAGGTTAAGGCAACCATGCAAAACCTGGGAATTGAGGTTTTATATGTTCAGGACGGTTTGCAAGCGCTGCGGCAATTGGAGCAATGGGTATACGAAGGCCGTAAGGTTCAAGACGAAATACTTATGTTAATTACTGACGCTGAAATGCCGGAAATGGACGGTTATAGATTAACGGCTGAGGTCAGAAAAAATCCCGCCTTAAAAGATTTATATGTCGTGTTGCATACATCCCTGAGCGGAAGTTTTAATAAAGCCATGGTTGATAAAGTCGGTTGTGATGATTTTCTTTCGAAATTTCAACCAGACGAATTGGCCAAGGTTGTACAGAAACGTTTGCGACAATTTATTTCCGAACAATAATGTTTTCACCAAGAAAATGCTGGTGACGCATTTTCTTGGTGAAAATAAATCATAACTTATAATTCGCGTGCGGCTTCTTGTGGCGTAATAAATGGTTGCCGCGTGCCGGTTCGATAGGCGTAAATCACTGCAAACGATAAAACGTTTTGTACATAGAAACGTGTTTCCTTGTAGGGAATTGTTTCTATCCACACATCGTAGGGCAACTTACTGTCATCGCTGTTAAGCCATTGTCTAACTCGCCCGGGACCTGCATTGTAAGCAGCTGATGCCAGAATACGATTTCCTGAAAATGCACCAAGCAGTTCGTCGAGATAACGGCTGCCTAAATGAATATTTTTATCTGCTTGTAAAAGGTCCTGCGGCCGAAATAACAATCCGGCTTTTTTTGCAGTTTGTTTTGCCGTTGTTGGCATAAGTTGCATTAAACCTAAAGCGCCCACCGGAGATGTAGCATCGGTATTAAAAGCACTTTCCTGTTTGGCAATTGCAAAAATAAAATGTGGATCAATAGATGTTTCGCGAACAGCCGCTTTAACTTGTTCATGATAAGGAATTGGAAAGCGCACGGATAAATCATCCCAGTAATCCGAATCTTGCATCGTTTGTATTGCTTGGCGATACCAGCCCCACCGATCTGCAAGCCGGCCCGCTGCGACCATTTCTTCCGTACTCGGTAAATGATTGGTTGTGTAGGTCCACTCACGATTTGCCGATGGCAAATTACCTAACAGAAAATATTCACGCGCACGTTGAATGCCAGGATCAAACTCTACCTTGTTCATTAATTCTTTAGAGATCGTTAAAGGTTTATCCAGCAAACTGTAACTGATACCTAACTTATCAGATGCTAAAAAGCCGTAAAAGCTGCGCGTTGCGGCTACATTTTCATAAAAATCTTTAGGCTTTTTCCCTTCCAGTTCGGCGATTTTAAGTTGCTCCATAATTCGCCCTTGCCAGTAAGTCCAGCGTTCCGTTTTTTTGCTATCAGCGGGTAAACGAAGTATCCAGCGATAGGCTTTTTCCCAATCCTTCTGTTTTAAGGCCTCACGAATGAGCGCTTCCATTAAATCGGGGCGGCTTAAATTTGGGTTAGCCACCACGAGCTTTTCAGCTTCTTTACCGTGATCCTGACGTAACAATTGGCGCGCGATGGTGTAAGTAATATTCAATCTTTCATCTTGAGTGAAATCCGTGCGGCTTGCGTAAATATTCCAAAGTGTCGCGGTTTCTTCCGCATCAGTTTCGGCATATTTTTCCAAACCCAATGCGATGGTTGCGCGAGTTTCAGGAGTTTGCTCCTTGAAATTTTCAGGTTGCAAAATTAAACGCGGATTTTGCGCGACATTTTCATACAGTACTGCTTGTACTTGCTGTTCCGGTGTCATTTCTTTTGCAAGATTAACTGCAAGGCTAATCGCGTCTGCTTTCACCGCTTTTAAATGTCGATCCCACATGAGTTGTTGAGTTAAATATCCGGCACGCTTCCATTCACTGAAAACGGGATCACACGCAGCAGGCTGTTCTTTTGCGACATTCCATAAAGATTCGACGCCTTTGAGTGCGGTTTTATCGCCCGTCGCAAGTTTCGCACGCAGATTCAAGCAGGCAAGTTCCGGATCAGTTAAATCTTTATCGTAAAAGCGCAAATATTCTTTCCACAATTCCTTTATGGCAAGCACGCGCAACCAGCGGTGACGTAAGCGCTCGCCAACGTATGAATTAGGGTAGCGATTAAAAAATTGCTCAACCTCTTTGGTGGGTAAGCCCATCAGTCGGTCGCCTAGCTCCTGGTATTCCAGGTAGGGGAGCAGTGGGTAATTTCTTAAGTTTGGTAGGAGTTCCCTATAGCGCGAAAATTGTTTTTTATCGAGGGCTTTTTGCGCCTCCATGTAATAAATACGTTCCGCTTTACGAGCTGCAGTTACAGATGCAGCAGCTTGGGCATTCGCCGCCGGTGTTTGCGATTTAGTTTTGCGCGGCTCTTGCTTCGCTGCGGCTTGTGCCGAAGCGACATAAAAAAAACTTAACACAAGACAGGCTGTGATTGAGCCAAGCGAATTAAATACCCGACGGAAACGATTAGGTAACGAGCGAGAGTAATAAGTACAGCGGGAGTGCATTGCTAAACCTCAAGAAACAGTAGCGATATTTTTCTATTAGCTTTGCGGATCATGGCGATAACACAGTCTTGCAAATAGATAAAACGAAAAGCGTATTCTATTACGCAGGGTCTGCGAACAAAAGGCTTGTGTAATTTTTCAACTCATTGGATAAGTTAGCGGCAGATGGCATTCTAGACCATCTCGAACCTTAAAATATCCAATCGTGGGATCTAAAATTATAAGACCTACAATTATAAGCAGTATAGATGGATGTATTCGTAAAACAATAAACGCTGGTTGAACGAACAATTATAATGGTTACGCCGCCATTCCCTTTTTCTCGCACAGCACTAACTTGTTAAAGTTTTTAATAAACCTATTCATTTTATTTTGTTCATTACGCATGCTTTGCATATGTGAAGTTTCGCGAGAACAATAGTAATCCACCCAGTATTTAGCGAGTTCCTGTGGATCAGCGTTTTCGCTCAGGACCGGTTGATGACGCCGGTAAATCATCCAGGCGATTCCTGTGGCATAACCGAGATTGGTAATAAGTTCTGCGTGCGGGGACTTTAAAAACTGTTGTTGGCTAGCGAGACCTCGTAAATTAGAGGCCAATTCAGGGTCTTTTACTAAATATTGATCCCAAACCTCTATGTGCGTAAGCGGAGAAATTCGATAAAGCCCGCGTTGATTGTCCTGGCAAGATTGCATTTTGAAGCCAAGTTGTGATTCTTGTGCGGCCGTACCAAGCAACAAGTTTTCGATACTGCATGACCATTCGCCTAAAGAAATCAGAATAGGGCGAATAACTAACTCGCGTAAATCTTCAACATACATACTCACATCACCTCACTAGCTCACGCGTACCTGATGGAAACTATTGCATACCACGTTGTAATTTATATATGGCATAAGTGAGCATATTTAAAGTCTAGCCTATTGTTTGTGTGTTTGGAGGCGCTGGGAACAATGGCAATGTATTCGCGCACTTCAATCTCCTTTTCATCGACCTAAAGCCCTGGCTCCCGTCGGATTAAATAACGGGCGATGGAAATCCGAGGGACTAAAAATAGCACCTATGGGAAAACGCGGATTATTGTTTAGGCGTAGGTAAGAAAAGGGGGCGCTAAGGTTAGCAGCGTGATAATTCAGGTTTTAAAGATGTCAATTTGGAACTTTAAACTATACTGCTAAAAAGCATTATTTTTAGGATTTAGCCTTAGCATCGGACAGCAAAACTTCGGTGTCCATAAGAGCTTAGGTTTAGATTAAAAATGCACCATAACAACTTTCATCCCGAGCGCAAAGTACCCACCCATGAGAGATAAGGCTCCTTCTTTTATTCATGGTATTTCTTTTCAGTTGGCCAAAATAGGGGTCATTTTGGCGTTTGTGCTCAGCATCATCATGAGCCTTTTGCAGACCTATCTTGACTATAACGATCAGCAGAAAGAGCTGAATAAATTTATTGACCAGGTTATTGCGGTAGCCAAACCGCCGGCTGCGCGTTCGGTTGCAACATTGGATGAAGAATTATCTGATGAAGTGGTGACCGGTTTATTAAAATATGGATTTATTTACGAAATAGTGATTGCCGATGAGCAGGGGACTGTATTGTCGCAAACCAGTATTCCGCGCGACCCGGCAGCAACACGCTGGTTAACTAAAAAAATATCAGAGCCAACCAAAGAATATAAAGATGTACTAGCCATTCCCGGCTATGCAGAAGGCACAACAGGAAGCATACGTTTTAAAGTAGATATGGACTTGTGGCTAGCGCCATTCTATGCGCGCGCTTATTCAAACATGATGTTTGGGGTTTTGCGCAATATGGTTTTAGTGTTGCTTCTATTTTTCGTATTTCATTTCATGCTTACAAAACCACTTGTTAAGTTGTCGCGCGAAATCAATAACATTAATCCAGATCATCCCGGCGTTCATCGACTCACTCTTTTACCTCCCAAGCGTCAAGACGAACTTGCGCAGCTAATTGCAAACTCAAATCATTTGTTGGATATCGTTGAGCTATCTTTAGCAAAACGTCGCGCTGTGGAACTCGCTCTGCGTAAGAGCGAGGAACATTTACGGCAGATTATTGATAACCTTCCGGTGATGATTGGCGCACGGAATATTGCGGGCTATTACCTTTTCGCCAATAAGGCGCTGGCTGATGAACTGGGCTTCACACCCGAGCAAATGCGTAATCTACATGTTCGTCAGCTATTGAAAAATTCGGTTTTTGATATAGACACCATGTTGCAAAATGATTATCGCGTGATTCGCGGTAATGAAGAACTGGATGTTATTGAAGAAAGATTTATTACCGCAACGGGTCGCCAGTTATTTTTGCAGACCCATATTATGCCACTCGCATTTTATGATGAAAAAGTTGCGTTGATCGTGTCTGTGGATATCACTGACCGCAAAAACGCGCAGGCCAAAATGGAATTTATGGCCCATCACGATTCGCTTACCGGCCTACCCAATCGCTTGCAATTAGTTGAGCGTTTGGAACATGAGTTACGCCGCGCCGAACGACACGGGTATTTTGGTGCAGTGTTATTTATCGATCTCGACCAATTTAAAAATATCAATGACTCACTTGGCCATCCGGTAGGAGACAGAGTTTTACAAGAAGTCGCTACCCGTTTGACCAATACGGTGCGCGATGAAGATTTGGTGGCGCGCCTTAGCGGTGATGAATTTGTTGTTGTGCTTACGGTGCTGGATCAAAATATAGAAACCGCAGCTTTGCGCGCTGGCGAAATCAGTGAAAAAATTCGCTCAGTTATTTCGCAACCTTGTGTGTATGACAGCATGGAATTGCGAGTGACCTGTAGTGTAGGTGTTGTTGTATACCCCGATAAAAATAATTCTGTGCATGAACTCTTGCGCTATGCCGATACGGCCATGTATCAGGTGAAAGAAAAAGGTCGCGATTCCATTGAATTCTTTAACGAGGAAATGGCCGATAAAGTCAGCCGACAATTGGTGATGGAAGGCGATTTGCACCGCGCCTTGGACGAACACCAATTTAAATTATTTTATCAACCTAAAATCGATGTGATGAGTGGGTTTGTTATAGGCGCAGAGGCATTACTGCGTTGGGTGCATCCTACCAAAGGCACTATCTCGCCGATTGATTTTATTCCTGTGTTGGAAACATCAGGAATGATTATTGATGTAGGCCAGTGGGTGGTTGAAGAGTCCTGCCGTGCGCTTGAGCGTTGGCATGGCTTGGGCTTATGGCGAGAAGGTGCGCGTTTGAGTATTAATATTAGCCCGCGTCAGTTCCGTCGCAACGCATTTATTGACGATGTGGTAAGCACCCTAAACAAACACCGAATTCCACCCAATTCTTTGGATATGGAAATTACCGAAGGCATAGTTATCCAGCGTGTGGATGAAGCCATTAATACCATGACGATGCTCGCTGACTACGGAATCAGTTTTTCATTGGATGACTTTGGTACCGGCTATTCGTCTATCAGTTATTTGAAACGTTTACCCGTCAGTACTTTAAAAATTGATAAAGGTTTTGTGCGCGATATTATTGATGATCGTAATGATCGTGTTCTGGTAGAAACGATTATTACCATGGGGCGCTTATTGGACATGGAATTAGTTGCCGAAGGTGTGGAGCAATTAGAACAGCTTAAAATTTTAAAACAATTCGGCTGCCATTATTATCAGGGATATTTATCCAGCCCGGCGGTGAGTATTGAAGACTTTGAGAAAATTTTAAGTGAGGATATAAAAAATCGCGAAAAAATTGTTTAAATGAACGCGAAATAAATTGAGAGCTTGTACGGCGAAATTTATTTAATAAAGTCTGCCTAATAAGTAAGGTACCACTGTTTCAACCCGCATTATCCGCTCGCCCAGGTTTACCGGTGTAAATCCACATTTTTCTAGCAAATCTATTTCATAAGGAATAAATCCACCTTCTGGACCTATTGCGAGTGTAATCGCATAATCAATTTGCGCGGGGCAGGGTAATTCGGTGTAGGGATGCGCAACGAGTGCACGCGATGTACCTACAATGTTCGCAAGATCATCTTCTACAAAAGGTTTGAAGCGCTTTATCAAATGTATTTCCGGTAATTGCGTGTCGCAGCCTTGTTCCAAACCAATAAGTAAATGTTCGGTAATTGCGCTCTCATCGAGTAATGGTGTTTGCCAATAACTTTTTTCGACGCGGTAGGAATTTATCAAATAAACTTTTTTTACGCCTAAAGTAGCAATGGTTTGTAAGGTGCGCTTTAGCATTTTAGGCCGAGGTAACGCGAGTACGAGCGTTACCGGCAATGGCTTCGGCGGAGCTTTCGTTAAGGACACCGCCAAGTGAATTTCCGATTCGTTAAAAGTCTCAACGCGACCGGAACCTATGTTGCCATTAATAATGCCAAGCTTAAGTGTGTCGCCGATTTGTATTTGGTGAACCTGTTTTATATGTTGCAGACGGCGTTGGTCGCGAATGGCGATTAAATTTTCGCCAATAAAATCTGCTTCGGAAAATAAAACAAGATTCATAAAGGTGGCGCCTGAAGGCAATGTAAATCGAGATGGCGTCCCCACCAGGAATTGAACCTGGATCGCCCGCTTAGGAGGCAGGTGCTCTGTCCATTTAAGCTATGAGGACAAAAAAATAAAGTCGCAATAAATAAAAATGCGAGCGCGCGCATTGTATGAATTTTTTAAGAATAAGCAAAGGATTCAATAACGGATGAATTGCAATAGGAGGAGTTGCATAAGTGCCCTGCTACTGCAAAGCACTTGCGGTGTTTAGGCTTTAGCGACTGTGTGAGTGCTGCTGTTGTTAGTTGTTGCACCTTTTTGCGTGTAAAGCGAAGGAGCTGCAACTTGGCCGCGAATCAAGTTAAGTAGATGCGACAGGGTTTGTTTAGAGCGATTAATCATCTTTCCGTTAATTTCATTCGCGGCCTGACACTCGATAAACTCATCGGTGAGCGATTGCCAACCAGGAATTAAGGGCAGGGTAAGCGCGTCACGTTCCAAAAATACTTGCCATCCCGCTAGATCAGTGGTCAAACCGGCGGTATGCAAAAGTTGCTCTCGTTGTTTGGCAGTAAAGGAAAGATTGCCAAGAATATGATCCTTCTGGCTTACAATTTCCTGCATACCTTCGGTTTGGCGCTGCTCAAGCAACTCGCGCTCTTTCAGTAACAGCAGCTTTAATTGCTTAACGTAGTTTGAATCTTGCGCGAGCATATCACGCAGAAATTGAGCATTGAGAGACATAGCAACCTCGTGGTTTAGTAAATTCGGCCATTGTTGGGGAAATGACCGAATCGGTGATTAACTACCTAACGTAAAGCGTCAAGAAAAAAACAATGCATCAAGAAAACAGCAAGCCGTCAAAAAGAATTAACTTAAAAGCTCGTCTTGTTTAAGCATATTTTCAGCGATGCGCTCAGGATTAATTTCGAAGCGACCTTCGGCAATTGCTTGCTTGATAGCTGCAACGCGATCCAGATTAACATCAGGCAGGCTGCTGATTTTGGCTTGCAGACGCACCATATTTTGTGCCTCCGAGCTGAGCACAACATTGTCTTTACTGCCAGACACGGCCGCTTCTGCGGGTGCCGGAGCTGATGTTTTCGTACCATTAGTCGTCACCGGTGCTGTAGTTCGGCCACGCGCGCCACTGGTACCGCCAGAATTAATGTTGTTTGTATCTATAACCATGATGTCGTTCCCCAACGATTGCTATGAGTTCAAAGACGCAGCTGATAAAAAGATATTTAACAAGTCTCTTCCAATCAGAGCTTCCCTATGAGGGTTGTCGGCTGCTTGCCTTGGAACTTTAGCAAGTTTTTTAACTTTTTGATGGTTTAGGTCAAGTCTGTTCATAATCTAGACCTGATCGGCCATATGGTCTTACATCTAATTTTCGAAGCCTGCTAAAAAATGCTTTGTACTCTTCCCGACGCGACTACCTTGGCGTTAATGACTCGTGCAGATTGAAGGTTTTTCACCCTGATCTGCTGCCCGATTCTGCCATCGCTTATGGCGGTGCCGTTGGTCTTCACACTGATTTCACCCACAGTGGATTCCATGCTTACAGTATCGCCACGCCTAATCACCAAGGGCGAGTCAAGTGCCGAATTGCGAAAAGCTTCACCTTTATTAATCGCTGACTTCAGCTCTTTACCAACAAGGGCATCCGGGGTTAAAGCAAATCCCATACGGTAATTGCTAACATCTATAACCTCAGTCGTTAAATCACTTTCGCTAATAACCTCGCCACGCTGCATATTGCGGCTTGCAGTTGCCACTAGGCGGTAAACTTTTGCCAGGGAAGGGACGAGGATTGTCCAACTGGATGTACCCTTGCATGCCACTTCAACATTTACGTTGCCGCCGTTTTTAGCCGGATCTTTTAATATCAATGAGAGATCCTGATCGCATTTGGTCAACCTTAAGCGCGTATCGAGGTTGTTAACTTTTACCTCGACTTTAGATGCGTTGCTATTTTCGTATTCAACTGTCAAAAATTGGGCGACTTTCGTACGTAACTGTTCAATATTTTCAATAGACGCCTGCGCATTGGCGCTTTGAATCAACGTGAGCATTAGTAGGCCCGCCGAACCAATATTTTTAGCGACATCTTTTAATTTGAAGCTCAAACTTCTTAAAAAGAAAATTTTATAAAAACTACGAAATTTCATAATTTGTCCTATTCTCATAAGGCAGATCGCCACTTTTTTGTGAAACCTGGTGGTTTTCAGCGCATTCAACCTAAAGAGTGTCGGGATTCAGCCGTAATAGTTTCTCCCTAGACCAAAGCAAAGTCTGTGCCGTTAAGGTTTACGATTAAATTTTTATGAGCGAACAAAATAACCACGACATGTAATGCGCAACATTCTTTGCGCATATGAATTGTAAAGCCCGTTTTGAATATGAAAGAGGTGATGGCATGGCCGGTGTAATGGATAGCGTCAACCAGCGTACCCAATTGGTTGGGCAGAATCGTCTGGAGCTATTGCTATTTCGGCTGGGCAGTCAACAGTTGTATGGCATCAACGTATTTAAAGTGAAGGAGGTGCTGCAGTGCCCCCCACTAAATGCGATTCCAGGTCGTAATGCCGTTGTGCGTGGCGTCGCGCATATTCGCGGCGGCACAATTCCAATTATGGATATGAACTTGGCTATTGGTCGACGCGAGTTGGCTAATATCGAAAATTGCTTCGTCATCATCACTGAGTACAACCGCACCGCCCAAGGTTTTTTAGTGCGCTCAGTTGAGCGTATTGTAAATATGAATTGGGGCGACATACATCCGCCGCCAAAAGGAGCGGGTAAAGAGCATTACCTTACCGCTGTCACTCAGGTCGATGGGCAATTGGTTGAAATTATCGACGTTGAAAAAATTCTCGCCGAAGTTTCACCGATGAAAGAAGAAGTATCCGCCGGCGTTATTGAGGACGGTATCGCCGATAAAGTTGTTCAAAAACATGTGCTCATTGTTGATGACTCGACTATCGCACGTAAGCAGATCCAGCGCGTAGTAGAAGGTATGGGCATTCGTACCACGCTTAAGAAAGATGGCGCAGAGGCGCTCACTTACTTAAAAGATATATTGGCGTCTGGTAAAGACCCTTACGCAGAATTGGTGATGATTATTTGCGACATTGAGATGCCGGAGATGGACGGTTACACCTTCACTGCGGAAGTGCGGAATCATCCTGATTTGAAACGGCTGCATATAGTTTTGCATACATCGCTCAGTGGAGTATTTAATGAGGCCATGGTACGCAAAGTTGGTGCAGATGATTTTCTTGCCAAATTTCACCCGGACGAATTGGCGCGCCGCGTTAACGATCGCGTGCTGGCAATTACCGGTGAGAGCTTGTTACCTCCACAAACCGAATAACGCCACAATTCATCAGTGACGCCAGAAAATTAAATAATGTCATGAGTAAATGGAGCCAGGCTCACTCATGCATTGAAGTATTTCTAAGAGCACATATGATAAATAAAGACTCCAATGGAAATAACGATGTGTTTGCCAAATTGGCGACGCGAGATAATGTAGATCAGAATGAGTTCGATCAATTTCGGCAATTTTTACAAGATGCGTGCGGAATTTCCTTAGGCGATAACAAGCAATATCTTGTTACCAATCGTATGCGCCGCTTGATGGATGAACATAAAATTGCCAATTTCGGCGAGCTTGTCCAAAACCTAAGGCATGGCCTCCATCGGAAGTTGAAAGAACAAGTCATTGATGCCATGACGACCAACGAAACTTTCTGGTTTCGCGATATTTATCCCTACGACCATCTTAAAAATAATTTATTTCCGCAACTGATGAGCGGCACAAACAAAATGTTTGGGCCCATTCGTATTTGGTCTGCCGCCTGTTCGTCAGGGCAGGAACCTTATTCGATCAGTATGATGGTTGAGGAATTTAAGTTAAAAAATATGGGTACTTTGCCGCGACAGGTACAAATTGTCGCCACTGATTTATCGGTCACTGTATTGGAGCAGGCGCGCCAGGGTGAATACGATAAATTGTCTGTAATGCGAGGTCTTTCCAACGAGCGTCTGGATAAATTTTTTGATAAATCCGACAATAGCTGGCGAGTAAAACCTGTTTTGCGCGACAGAATAGATTTTCGCCCGATCAACCTAATGGATTCCTACGCAGCACTCGGTAAATTCGACATAGTGTTTTGTCGCAATGTACTCATTTATTTTAACGCTGATCTCAAACGACAAATACTGCAAAAAATCCACGCCGCACTCAAACCACAAGGTATTTTATATCTCGGTTCCTCCGAAGGTTTGGCTGGAGCAGGGGATTTATTTGAAATGGTGCGGTGTGAGCCGGGGATTTTGTATAGGGCGATTTGATTCTTTTTTAATTATTTGGGAGTCGTCATCCCCGCAGGGGATCCAGTGACCCGATAAATCAAAAGCTAAGCCGCTGGATCCCCTACTGGGATGACGACCTCCTACTTAATATTTTTTCCAGCTTATAAATTTCCTGCTTCATAAACTTCTAACGGCAACCCATCCGGGTCTGCAAAAAACGTAAATTTCCTACCGGTATATTCATCAATTCGAATTGGCTCGACCGCGACTCCATTCTGTTCCAGCTCAGTCTTCACAGTTTCAACATCAAGCACTGAAAACGCCAAATGACGCAAGCCGCAAGCTTCCGGACGGGAAGGGCGTGCGGGTGGGTTTGGGAATGAAAATAGTTCGATTTGGTTGCCATTACCTATCTCTAAATCCAATTTGTAGGACTTGCGCTCGGCGCGATAGGCCTCAGCTATGATTTTTAAACCCAATATTTCGGTGTAAAAGTGTTTGGACTTTTCGTAGTCGGAACAAATGATGGCGACGTGGTGGATCGATAAAAACTGCATTTAGATGCCTCAAACTGAAAAAACAGATATCGGGTCACTTTGCCATAAACTCACCATCTATTCCTATCCATTTTAGTTCCGGTCATAAACCGGAAAAACCAGCTTTCCTGCCTTTCAGTCCAGGCGGAAATCCTTTGCCGCTTCTCCCTGCCGCTTTTTAAATTGCCGTTTTTTTTATCCTTCCGGTCGATAAAAACTTCAACAAAAACAATAAGATAAAATTTATATTCAGTTTGGCATAAGCGTTGCAATCTAAATTACATCAAAGGTAAATCGGCAAGAGTCGGTAAACCAAACTGTTTAGTAGAGAGCAAATGCCATGTCCATATCATTCGAATCAGCCCTTGGAATTCACGAAAGCGCGTTGCGCTTACGCGGTCAGCGTGCCGGTGTTTTGGCTAACAACCTCGCTAACGTTGATACCCCAAATTACAAGGCTCGCGATTTGGATTTTAAGCAAATACTCAACCAAAAGGTTACTGAGTCAAACCAATTCAATATGCAAGCTACCAATGAGCGCCACATTTCGTTGGGTGGTGCGTTTGGCGAAGACTCCGATTTGTTATACCGCACGCCGCAACAGCCATCTATCGACGGTAATACCGTTGAAGATCAAATTGAACACGCGGAATACATGAAAAATACTTTAGCGTTTCAAGCCAGTTTTCAGTTTTTAAATAGCAAGTTTCAAGGTTTGAAATCTGCTATTCGCGGCGACTAAGACGAATTAAATTTTCTACAAAACTTATTTTTTAAGCGAGAAACATCATGGCACTGGGATCAATTTTCGATATCGCTGGCACAGGTATGAACGCACAAAGTCTGCGTTTAAACACCACGGCGAGCAACCTGGCAAATGCGCAATCAGCGAGCTCCAGTATTGATCAGGTTTATCGTAGTCGTCAGCCGGTGTTTGCTGCAATTCAAAAAGAAGCGATGCAACAATCATTAAATGCCGACCGAGCAGCGAACGAAACTGACGCTGCTGCAGGCGTGCAAGTCTTGGGTATTGTTGAGAGTGGTACACCGCTTGAGCGTCGTTACGAGCCGACACATCCTAAAGCCGACAAAGAAGGTTATGTGTATTACCCAAACGTTAATGTCGTGGAAGAAATGACCAATATGATTTCTGCTTCACGCTCATTTCAAATGAACGTGGAAGTGATGAACTCAGCGAAACAAATGGTTCAACGAGTGCTGACCCTGGGCCAGTAATCGACGCTTCAATAAACTTCAATAGATAGATCGTTTGAAAACTTAAATCAGTAATCGCAAGGCCGCATGATTATTAAGGTGAACGTAAATGAGTGATATAGCAACCAAACCAACCAGCGACGTTCTTGCTGGCTATGCCATTAATAAAAATGCAGCGGCGGAAACAGCGAAGAAAAAAACCAACGAGTTGGGTCAAGACGCATTTTTACAATTGATGATTACTCAAATGAAAAATCAGGACCCGCTAGCACCACAAAGTAATTCGGAATTCGTAGCGCAATTAGCTCAGTTCAGTTCGGTGCAAGGTCTAGAAAAATTAAACACTAATTTCAATAACTTCAGCAGCAGTTTTAATTCCAATCAAGCGTTGCAAGCTTCTTCATTAGTGGGTCGTTCAGTGAGTGTTGAAACTGACACTAGCATGCTGGTCGATAAGGGAATCATTTCTGGCAATGTAAAACTTGGTTCATCCACATCAGATTTAAAAATTAATATCTATGACGATAAAGGTGCTTTAGCAGCGCAGGTTCCGGTTGGTACAGTTCCAGCTGGCGACACAAATTTCCGTTTTGACGGACAAAATATTGAAGTCAATGGCGAGTTATTGGATTGGACTACTGGCGAAAAAGCCTTGCCTCCTGGTAGTTATAGTTTTGAAGTCATGGCATCTCAAAATGGTAAGCAAGAACAATTAACAACCAATCTCAGCGTAAATGTAAATAGCGTTACTATCGGAACAGATGGAAAATTAGTGTTGAATTTGGCAGGTGTTGGTCCAGTAGATATCAGTAAAGTTAAACAATTCAACTAAAAAACCTATCGGGTAAAAAACTCGATAAAAGTTGGATTAGAAATTGCAGAAATGTTTTAGTGTCAAAAGATTATGCGTAACAAATTTAATTAACATTGATTAAGTTTAAACGCGAAAAAATTTAGTTAAACCTAACAATTTATTTGTGACTAGCCGCTAAAAAATAGCTACTAGTAAATCAACACAGTAGGAGCATGTCATGTCATTTAATACGGGCCTTAGCGGTATTCGCGCAGCAAACACTGATCTTAGTGTAACTGGCAATAACATTGCCAATGCGGGAACTATAGGTTTTAAAAGCTCACGCGCCGAATTTGGTGACGTGTACACAAGCTCTTTACTCGGTGGCGGTCGCACTACTGCTGGTAGCGGTGTTACAACATTGACACTGCGTCAATCGTTCTCGCAAGGCAATATGAAGTTCACGCAGAACGCGATGGATCTTTCAGTGAACGGTGCAGGTTTTTTCGTGTTGAATGGTAATGACGGCCAGGTTTTTTCTCGTGCCGGCGCATTTGGTTTAGATAAAGACGGCAACATTGTGAACAGCACCGGTGCTAACCTGCAAGGTTTTGCCGCTGATGCTGACGGCAATGTTGGCGGAATTTTAACGGATTTAAAAGTTGATGTTAGTACACAATCGCCACGTCAAACTACAGGTGTTAAATCAGCGTTCAACGTAGATGCGAATCAAAAAGTATTGAAGACAACGGGTAATAGTTTTGTCAGTAATGGTTCTGCCATTGGTGTTGCAAAACCAGGTCTTAAAACTGCCACGACGACCTCAACGACCTTAGGTGCAATTCCCTTGGCAGCATCACCTGCTGCCGCAGGAACCTTGGCAGTCGGGATTGATTTTGCTACATCACCAACAACATTTAATTTAACGCTCGCGAACTCAAGCCCGGTTGCAGGCGGTACAATCGCTATTAACTTGAACTCGGGTAACGTGACCAAGCTGCAAGAAGTTGCCGATCTGATGAACAAAGCAATTTACGGCGCGCCTATTCCTGTGAACGTTCAAGCTGTGGTTAACGGCAACAATATTGAATTGCGCGATGCAACCAAAGGTGTGGGCTCAACAATTTCATTAAGTCCAGCTACTGGAACAAATGCATTATCAACCGCATTGAACGCAGCTCCTGCATCGACTGCCGGTATTCCCAGTGTAACTAATGGATATTTGCCGCAAACATTAGTTATCGAAGGCCCAACAGGCGCTACTGTAAATTTCACTAGCACTGCCGGTGCACCTGCTGCGCAAACTGCATCGAAATTAAATGATTTGGCGGGTATTAGTGCTACAGCAACTACGCGTGCAACCTTAATTAAAGATGATCCTCTTACATTAGGTACGCTTGAGTTCGATAACTCGCGCGGCAATTTAATTTTAAACGGTGTGCGTTTGACCGCGTTGAACATGTCTGGTTTGGAAACACAAATTAATGCGTTGAGCGGTTCAACATTGCCGGGTATTTCTGCTCATGTAAATGCGGCCGGTGATTTGGAAATTGAATCCAAAGTCGGCAGTGATATTAATTTTTCATGGAGTGATAAAGATATTAACGGTACAACCGTTACTGCCGGTGCTCTGACTGTAGCGGGCACTGACGGTGTAGTGCAGTCTGTTAATAATTTGACGGATGCCGTTGTGATCGGTGGTGATTTGAAAATTGTTATGGAGTCTGGCTACTCCATTAAAAGTACCTCGCCAATCGTAGGAAATTTATTTGCACCTTTGACAGCAGCGAGTTTTACTCCAGTACTGATCAATGCGTTTGATCCTGCGGATGCAAAAACCTACAATCATGCCACCTCGTCAACTGTGTATGACAGTCTTGGTAATGCGCACGTTATGCGTTCTTATTTCGTGAAAGAAAAGTTTGATATTAATGACCCAAGCACCTCGCCAAACCATTGGAAAATGTACGTGCAAATTGATGGCCAAAACGTTGGCGACCCGGACCCAAGTTTGCCATCTCCACAAAACACGGAGCCTACGCTTGCAGGTTATGACGTTTATTTTGCTGCAGACGGTACCTTAAATACGACTCTCACCGACAACATGTTGATTTCCAACTGGACTCCGCTCGGGCCAGATGGCAAACCAGTTGGTGCGTTAATGCCGTTAAACGTATTGCAAGGCGGAACTACTCCGGTTGTTGAACCACCATCAAGCTCTAACTTTGTTGTCGACTTGTCTGGCTCAACCCAATTTGGCAGCGCATTTTCCGTCGAAAACCTCGATCAAAATGGTTATACCACTGGCCGCTTGGCCGGGTTGGATGTAGACAGTAAAGGTATACTTTTCGCCCGTTTCACTAACGGCGAAGCGCAAACCCTTGGGCAAGTGGCGTTGGCAAATTTCAATAATATGGAAGGCTTGAAACCCGTAGGTAACTCAATGTGGGCCCAAACCTTTGAAACCGGCGAGGCGATCATTGGCGCGCCAGGTTCTTCGTCACTGGGGAACATTACCTCCGGCGCTTTGGAAGAGTCTAACGTGGATCTGTCGGAAGAATTGGTGAACCTGATCATTGCCCAGCGCAACTATCAGGCGAATGCCAAAACCATTGAGACAGCTAATGCTACGACTCAGACAATTATTAATCTTCGTTAATAATTAGTTTCCTTCTAACCCGCTGAGGCTGCTTATTTAGCTGCCAGCCGGGTTGGTGGATTACTCCTAGGGTTAATCCTCATTTTTAAGGTCTCACCGGCAAACGGCGGAAGCGGTTTGCCGGTTGCCGCTTTTCTGCTGTTTTCTGCAATTATCTTAGCTCGAAAAATTCTTTATTAATCATTAGGTTAATGGATAACTTTTAAGCAAAATCTATTGGCCATGCACTTGGCACCCCTCTTGCAAAACCCTCCGTAACGGCAAATCTGCCAAAAAAATAGCACTCAGTTCGTAAGTTATGAATTGGGTTTGTGCGGAGAAAATATCGTGGAAAGAGCTTTATACATCGCAATGACCGGGGCCAAGAACAACATGATGGGCCAGGCCATCCGCGCCAATAACATGGCCAATGTTAATACAGCCGGCTTCAAAGCAGATTTTGAGCAGTCTCGCAGCATGGGCGTCTACTACGGTGATGGCCAACCCACTCGCGCTTACGCGCTTACAGAGACCCCACAAGCGGATTTCCAGCAAGGGCCTTTGGACACTACAGGCAACCCTTTGGATATCGCCATTAACGGCGAAGGTTTCATTGCGGTACAGGCGCCAGATGGCAGCGAGGCTTATACCCGCGCAGGCAATCTAACGATCGACGCATCAGGCGCTATGCGCACTGCCAATGGTTTGGCGGTAATCGGTAATTCCGGCCCAATTAGTCTTCCCCCTTTGGAAAAAGTAGAAATTGGTTCCGATGGCACTGTATCGATCATTGCTCTAGGTCAAACCGCCGACACCATGGTGGAAGGCAACCGCATCAAGCTCGTTAAACCTGATGTTAAAAATCTTGAAAAAGGTCCAGACGGATTATTCCGTCAACGCGATGGCTTGGCCGCCGTTGCCGATGGAACTGTGAAAGTCGCCAGTGGAGTTTTAGAAGGCAGCAATGTCAACGCGATGAGCGAGTTCACGCAAATCCTGACTCTGGCTCGCCAGTACGATATGCAATTGAAAGTTATGAAATCGTCTGAAGAGAACTCAACTGCTTCAGCGCAACTTTTACAAATTTCTTAATCACTGATTTACCTGAGCTAAAGCTCACGAGGATTCCATCATGATGTCTGCCCTCTACGTAAGTAAAACCGGTTTAGCTGCGCAAGATAAACAGCTCACCACTATTTCACATAACCTGGCCAACACCGGCACTGTGGGTTTCAAACGCGACCGTGCGATTTTTGAAGACTTACTCTATCAAACACAACGCCAACCAGGTGCACAGGAAACCCAGGACTCGCAATTACCGTCCGGTTTACAACTCGGTACAGGTAGCCGCGTTGTCGCAACGCAAAAACAATTTACCCAAGGCAATTTGCAAGTGACTGAGCAGCCATTGGACGTTGCAGTAAACGGCCGCGGTTTTTTACAAGTTTTGCAGCCCGACGGAACAATTGCTTACACGCGTAACGGTGAATTGCAATTGAGTAGAGAAGGGCAGTTAGTTAACTCTGAAGGTTTGGTTTTAGAGCCGGCAATTACAGTTCCGCAAGGTGCGAACCGCATAACCATCGGTAAAGATGGAACCGTTAACGCGTACACCGAAGGTAACGAAGCTACACCACAACAGTTGGGCAACATTACTTTGACGGATTTCGTAAATCCTTCCGGTTTACAAGCGATTGGTGGAAATCTTTTTGTGGAAACCGTTGCGAGTGGAACACCAACCCAGGGCGCTCCCGGTGAAAACGGTATGGGCGTTCTGTTGCAAGGACAATTAGAAAGTTCCAACGTGGATATCGTTGAAGAAATGGTGAATATGATTACAACGCAACGCGCTTATGAAATGAATTCGAAAGTTGTTTCAACAGCAGATCAAATGCTGCAAAACATTGCTCAAAATCTTTAATTCATTGAGTGAAATATCATGAAATTTTTATCGCCAATTTGTTCATTCGATAAAGTAATTGTGGCCATGTGCGCCGTTATTTTGTCGGGCTGTATGACAAATAATAAACCTAAACCAGGTGATCCATATTACGCACCGACTGTTTCCTCAGCGCAGGCGTTACCGCAGCGCACTGAGGGTTCTTTGTATCAAGATACTTATGGTTTAAGTTTGTTCGGTGACAGGAAGGCACATTTTGTGGGCGACATAATTACGATCACCTTGAGTGAAAGCACTGTGTCAAAAAAATCTTCCAATGTGAATGTTAAGAAGGATAACAGCACTGTGTTCAACAGCGGTGGAACCTTACTAGGCAACGTGCCGACGCTAAAAGGCATGGGCTTGGAAACCAACATTGCACAAAACAGAAAATTTGGTGGCAACTCGGGTGCTGACCAAAGCAATAGTTTACAAGGCAACATCACCGTAACTGTTGCGGAAATTATGCCTAACGGAAATTTAATTGTGCGCGGCGAGAAGTGGATGACATTAAACAGCGGTGACGAATTTATTCGCATTAGCGGAATTGTTCGCCCTGACGATGTTGCACCGGATAATACAATTTTATCCACCCGTTTAGCGAATGCCAAAATTTCTTATAGCGGAACTGGTTCATTGGCAGATTCGCAAAATATGGGTTGGTTAACGAAATTCTTTAATAGCCCCATTTGGCCGTTTTAATTTGATTGCTAGCTGGTGGTTTTAAAAAAAGGGAGTCGTCATGCCGCGTAGGGCATCCAGCGACTTCCACTAGATCTGAAAGACATTGGATCCCCTACGGGATGACGATAGAAAACTTAACGAGATTGCAGTAATGAACGCATTAACCTTCAAAAAAATTATCACTAGTTTTTTAATAGGGACTCTATTGCTGCAATTTTCATTTAACGCATCTGCTGAACGTATAAAGGACATCGCCAGCGTAGCGGGTGTGCGTGCAAACCAATTAATTGGTTACGGTTTAGTTGTTGGGCTGGATGGCACAGGTGACCAAACCACACAATCACCGTTTACCACTCAATCGTTCAATTCCATGTTGAAACAATTTGGGATTACCGTACCGGAAGGTGCGCGTATGCAAATGAAAAACGTGGCTGCCGTAATGATTCAAGCTGAATTGCCCGCATTTGCTAAGCCAGGCCAAACTATCGACGTTACTATTTCGTCAATCAGTAACGCAAAAAGTTTACGTGGTGGAAGTTTGTTAGTAGCTCCACTAAAAGGCTTGGACGGAAAAGTTTACGCCGTGGCACAAGGCAACCTTGTAGTAGGTGGATTCGGCGCGCAAGGTGCAGACGGTTCCAGCATCAAAGTTAATATTCCAAGTGCCGGAAGAATTCCTGGTGGCGCGATGGTTGAACGTGCGGTTGAAACAAATTTCGCTGGCGGCCAACCCATTGTATTTAATTTGAATCGCGCTGATTTTACTACCGCCAATCAATTGGCAAAAAGTATTAATAATTTATTAGGGCCAGATGTAGCGCGCCCATTAGATTCCGTTTCAATCATGGTGGACTCGCCACAAAATCCGGCACAGCGTGTCGATTTTATTGCGATGTTAGAAAATCTTGACGTTACT
Organism: Gammaproteobacteria bacterium; assembly: GCA_004173475.1. Taxonomy (GTDB): domain Bacteria; phylum Pseudomonadota; class Gammaproteobacteria; order Pseudomonadales; family Cellvibrionaceae; genus Cellvibrio. The sequence continues at coordinate 605,540 of SEBU01000002.1, read as the reverse complement.
TTGGGTGAAGAGGCCGCGAAAGTTATTATCAATTCGCGCACCGGCACTATCGTGGTTGGAAAAAATGTTCGCGTGTCTCCGGTTGCAGTTACTCACGGTAGCTTGACGGTAACTGTTGCGGAAAGTTTAACGGTGAGCCAACCCAATGCATTTGGTGAAGGTAAAACGGTTGTTGTTCCTAACAGCAAAGTGACTGCTGCAGAAAAAACCAATCCTATGTTTAAGTTTGCACCTGGTGCATCTTTGGATGACATAGTGCGCTCGGTAAATAATGTAGGCGCATCGCCCAGTGACTTAATGGCGATACTTGAAGCTTTAAAACAATCCGGCGCACTTAAAGCCGAACTAGTGGTGATCTAAATGTTGCCCATAGATAACACGTCGCTTCTTGGTAATTTTTCCAGCATGGCTGGAAATAATTTGTCCAATTCAACCGTAGCCGCTAAAGCGCCTGCGGTTAAGGACAATTATTTTGACCAGAATTCATTGAATGCTGTGAAAACTATGGGCCGCCATAACGACCCCGCTGCATTAAAAGAAATTTCCAAAAAGTTTGAAGCCATGTTTGTTCAGCAAATGTTGAAGTCCATGCGTGACGCCAATGCCGTGTTTGCAGAAGGCGATATGTTTTCAAGTGAAGAAGTTAAGTTTCATCAGGAAATGATGGACTCGCAAATGGTACTGAACCTAACCAGTGGCGCAGGCATTGGTATTGCAAAATCCATGTATCAACAAATGCAAAAACTTTATGGTAAGCCCGCAAATAGCGAATCCATTGAAGTACAACCTTTACAACCTTCGGTGTCTGGCATTCGACCATTAAAAACCTCAGCTGTAGGTATTCCAGAATTTATTGCCAAACCAGGAACTAAATCATCAGCGGCAAAAAGCCAGGAAGATTTTTTAGAAAAAATGCGTCCTCACGCTGAAAAAGCAGCTGCTGAATTAAATGTTAATGCCGACGTTTTGTTGGCGCAAGCCGCACTCGAAACAGGCTGGGGTCAACATTTAATCCACGACGGCAATGGTGCGAATACCTTCAATATTTTTAATATTAAAGCTACCGGTTGGCAGGGCAAAAGTGTTGCAGTGAATACGCTTGAAAACAGGCAGGGCATTACTCAACAGGAGCGTGCATCGTTTCGTCAATATGATGACTATGCGCAAAGTTTTGCGGATTATGTTTCATTAATTAAAAATAATCCTCGTTACAAACACGCGCTGGCAGCCGGTAGTGACTCGGAGGGCTACGCGGACGCGTTGCAAAAAGCCGGATACGCTACAGATCCTCATTATGCGCAAAAAATTAAACGTCTTATTAATAGTGACACCATTCGCGCTGCGTCAGACGTAAGCGGTGGGAATACTAGCGGAGCGCAATCATGAGTGGAATTCTCTCGAATGCTATTTCTGGTTTGCAAGCTAGCCAGATTGCGTTGCGCACGGCTGGTAATAATATTTCCAATGCGAACACTGCCGGTTACAGCCGTCAGGAAGTTAATTTTACAACGCGTCAGGAACAGCAATTTGGGAATGCTGGCTTTCTGGGTTCAGGCGTTAATACGGAATCCGTTAAGCGTGTGGTCAACGAATTTATTAGCACCCAAATGCGTTTGGATACCACAACCTTTAATCAGTTAGATAAATACAATCAAAGCATTGGAAAAATTGACAAACTTTTCTCTGATACCAATACCGGGTTAATCGGTAGCTTACAAAGTTTTTTTTCGTCCTTGCAGAATGGCGCTAGCGATCCATCGTCGTCGCCTGCACGACAATTAATTATTACCCAGGCTCAGAGTCTCAGTTTACGCTACAACACACTTTATGATCGGTTGGATGAAACTTCAAAAAGTGTGAATAACGAGCTTGGTACCATCATGGGCCAAGTAAATGCGCTCGCTAAATCAGTTGGAAATTTGAACCAATCTATCGCTGAAAAAAACGCGTCAGCCTCCGGTGGTGCGCCCAATGAATTGCTAGATCAACGCGATGAAGCCTTGCGCAAATTATCTGAGCTGGTGTCGGTGCAATTGGTAAAGCAAGACGGCGGCGATGTGAATGTGTTCATCGGCAATGGTGAACCGCTGGTTGTCGGTAATAGAGCAAGCGCTTTCACTGTTCAAAACGGTGGAAAAATTTATCTTAGCAATAACACGGGTTCTGCGTCAGATGTGACGGACGCTATTGCCGGTGGTCAGCTCGGTGGATTATTGAAATTCAAAGACGATGTGTTACAGCCTTCGCTTAATGAAATTGGCCGCATTGCTATTGTTATGAGCGATGCATTTAATAAAGTGCAAACTCAAGGTTTAGATTCAAACGGCAATTACGGTCAAGCCATGTTTACTGACATTAACGACGAAAGTATTATTTACTCTCGTGTAGCCCATGGTGTTAATGCGCTGCCGGATGATCGGGTTTTATCCTTAACCATCGAGAACGCTGGCGCGATTACAATTGACGATTACAAGTTCGAAATTACCGCGGGCACAAACAATTACACCATTAAACGCGCATCCGATAATTCCGTGGTGAACCAGGGAATTATATCCGGCGCGCATCCGCAAGAAATTAAATTTGACGGTTTGAAACTCACCTTGGAAAGCGGTACTTTTCAGGGCGGAGATAGTTTTACATTACAACCAACACGAACCGGTGCGCGTGACGTTCATGCATTATTGAAAACACCTGATCAATTGGCTTTTGCTTCACCGATTCGTACTACCAAATCCGGATCAAACACCGGTAATGGCACTGTGAGTGCGGGCGAGGTGTTGAGCTTATACGATGCCAAAAATAATTTATTACCCAGCTTCGAAAAACTAGGCGCATTAACTCCGCCATTAATGATTCGTTTTACATCTGATACAACTTACGAATTATTGGATAACACTGATCCTTCAAATCCCAAAGCATTAAACCCACCTGTGCGTGAGCAAACTTTTTATCCGGGTCGTGAGAATGCAATTTTCACAACGGATAAAGGTGAGCATCGCATAGTAGGAAATGGCTCGCGCACAGGTTTGCCTGCGGACAGATTACCTGCGAGCTTAACTTCATCCAGCCCAGCACAAGCAAATGGATATCCGGTTGAGCAATTTACTTTTTCGACCGTAGATAAAACAACGGGGCAGGTAAGCACGCAGGTCATGATCGCGGGGATGAATGCTTCTGCAGCGCAAACTGCTGCGCAAATAAATGGAATTCATGGCGCAAGGGCGCATGCCTATACCACGGCTACTATTACCGACATCAATATTGACCCCACGGCGTTTACATCGCCGTTGCAGTTAAGTTTGAACGGCGAAAACTTAATTAAATACAGTGCGGGTGGTGCAATCGTTACTGATGTACCAGACCCAAGCGTTGATGAAACAGCTTTCAATAATTACATACGCGATCAAATTAATAGCAATGAAAATTTAAAGGCCCTGGGTATTAGAGCTACCAGTGGTAGCAATCCAGTTACTGGTAAACCTGAAATTAATTTAGTGGCATCCTCGGGTGTCAATCTGGATATCCGTTTCAGCGCGACTAATGCAACAAACAACAATATTAGCGTTAACGACAGCAACGGTAATCCTAATGTTCGTTTAACCGGTATTGATAATCCGTTAACTGTTGGCGTTGAGCAAAGTGCGATTACGGTCGGTGGAAAAATCGATATCACTCTGGCTGACGGAGTAACTATTGGAACCGCACCTACCACTAGCCAACTGTTAGGTGATTCAACGGCTGAAAATTTTGCTGTGTCTTCCTACATGGGCTATCAGGTTAAAATTGCTGGCCAGCCAAAAGCGGGTGATACCTTTTCAATCGATTTCAATAAAGATTCCAAAAATGATAACCGCAACGCTTTGGCAATGACTGCACTTGAAACCAACGCAACCATGGAAAATAAATCCATGAGTTTTAGTCAGGGTTACGGCCGCTTGGTGGAAGAGATAGGAACTAAAAGTAACTTATCGCAAATCAATACGGATGCGAGTAAAAGTTTGTTGGAACAAACAAAAACCATGCACGACGGAATATCCAGCGTGAACATGGATGAAGAAGCAGCAAAATTAATTCAGTTTCAACAACTGTACACTGCTAATGCGCGCGTAATTACAGTTGCTAAAGATTTATTTGACGCTTTATTACAATCATTAGGTTAAGCATTTTTGCTATTGAAGTTTTAACGGAGAATTACCATGCGTGTATCTACTTCACAAGTTTATAACATTGCCAATATTGGCATGCGTGATGCGCAGGTCGCTGTTGATAAAACTAACCAGCAAATATCAAGCGGTAAACGCGTGCTATCTCCTGCGGATGATCCGGTCGCAGCGACAGGAATTTTAATGTTGAATCAAGAGTTGGCTCGTACAACTCAATTCGGGAAAAATATTGATAGCGCAAATAATAATTTGACGCTCGAAGATACTACTTTGCAATCAGTAGTGACACTTATTCAACGCATAAAAGAATTAGCCGTTAATGCCGGTAACACGGCGGTATTAACATCATCGGATTACAAAGCAATAGCCTCTGAAGTTGATAGTCGTTTAAACGAACTGGTAAATTTGCAAAACACACGCAATGCATCTGGCCAATATATTTTCGCCGGATTCCAAAGCGAGACCCAACCTTTTGTTAGCAATGGTGGAGGAAACTATTCTTATAAAGGTGATGAAGGTCAGCTGTATGTACAGGCATCTACTACCGTGAATGTGGCGGTAAGCGATTCTGGGAAAAAAATATTTATGGATATTCCCAGTAGCAACAATACCTTTAACACCAGCGCGAGCGCTACCAACCAATCAAACCCACCGGCGGTTATCAGTATTGGTGATGTTTACGACCAGGCGGAATTTGATAAATTATTTCCTGAAGATATGTTGGTAACATTTAATTCCAACTCAGCGGTCAGCCCATCTTTCCCCAACTTCACTGTTACCGAGCGCGCGACTGGAAAAGTTTTAATCGACAAACAACTCTACGTAACAGGACAGGACATAAAAATAAATGGGGCGAAGTTTGCCATTTCTGGAATCCCTTATGCGGGTGCTGCAGCCAAGCCCGCGAGTATTCCGTTAGGAACATTTACGGCAACAGATTTTTCAGGTGTGGGAAATTCATCCACCATTGAGATAAGTGTTGGCGGTGTTACCGAACGCCTAACGCTAGATCAAAACATTACGACGAATGCAGGTGCTGATAGTTTAAATAATTTAATCACAGCCTTAGGTGGTGGTGCGCAAGCATTCTATGATCTTCCTGCGAATGCATCCACGTCCGCTGCCGCCAATTTTAGGAAATTACAAAATTTGGGCATCACAGTTTCTGCGAGTGGATTCTCGTCGCCTACTGGTTTAAATATCACAGTAAAAAATGGTACGGCAAACACTGATGCAGTCACCGGAATAGGAACACAAGGCACAGGTAGTACGTCACCTAATATTCCTTTTGTTGCCGCACCCTTTGATTTTTCGGCGACTCCCGCGACGGTTAATATTACGGTGAATGGAAAAACCGAAACTATTTCGTTAAATACTAATGTAACAGACGCTGCGAGTCTTGCAGCCGCGTTTAATAATTCCACTAATTCACTCGCTTTGGCGAAACTGGGTGTAGTTGCAACTCCGGCGGGTTTGTCATCAATAAATAATTCAGCGATCACTATTTCAAATGGCAACGCGAATGTTTATGCGGCAATGGGTATTGCTGGCAATGGCACAACATCATCGCAAGGAGTTTTGGCAGTTCCCGGCGATAAATTTGTTATTGAGTCAACGAAGACACAAGGTTTATTAACAACTGTGTCGCGCTTTAGCGAAGCTATGAAAAATTTAGTTGGCACTCAGCAAGGTAAAGATGACTTGGCCAAAATGGTCGCCAAAACACTTGCTAACCTTGATAATGTGATGACGAATATTGCATCTGTACAAGGTGACGTGGGCGCGCGGCAAAATATGTTGCAGAGCACGCAGGATTTAAATTTGGATATCGAGCTTAACAGTAAGAAAGTTTTGTCGCAGTTAGAAGATTTGGATTATGCTGAAGCATCAACGCGCTTGCAAATGCAAACTTTTGTATTAAGTGCTGCGCAACAAAGCTTTATTAAAATAAGTGATCTCAGTTTATTTAAATATATGTAACCAGTTGCTTACTTTTCATAAGCTATTGGCTCGATATTTTCATCTATTTTGTTAACTAAGCTGCACTTGTTGCAGCTTAGTATTTTTTAAATATCCCATCAGGTAACGATCATGGATAACAATGAACTTCTAAAGCCCCTGCAGGAAATTCTTGAGCGTGCTGAAGCACTGTTAGATTTAGCGGAAGCTCAGCAGTGGGAAGAGTTAGATGCCGCGGCATCTAATTACCAACAACACGTGACATTTTTGAACGACGATGTTTATTTAAAAGCTATTCAAGATGCAGCTTTGGTTGATGAAGCGAAAGCTCTCATCGCAAAAATCCAAGTAATGAACGACGATCTTAATGCGCACACTACGTTGCAACGCGACAAAATCGCGTCAGAGTTACGTCAGATTGTGCAGTCCGGGAAAGCTTTAAATGCGTATGGACAGTAGATTGACGAAAGTTTTTTAAATTCGATGTTTTTATAACAAACCGCACTACTTAATGTCGAATTCCGCAATAAATGATTTAAGTTTTATATAAAAATCTCCTCAAGCAAGTGATAAGTCGGGCGATAACCTTAACAGAAGTGCTGATAGCAGACTGTTTCAGGCTTCACCAAACGACTTGCTACAGCGTTTTACCTGTAGACATAAAATCACCTTTAGGAGATTCATCATGGCTTTAATTATCAACACAAACACCGCGTCATTGAATGCTCAACGTCAATTGATGTCATCAGGTGCAACTCTTGACCGTTCTACTGAGCGTTTGTCTTCAGGTATGCGCGTAAACTCAGCAAAAGACGACGCAGCAGGTTTGGCAATTGCAAACCGTATGACTTCGCAAGTTCGTGGTCTTGACCAAGCAGTTCGTAACGCAAACGACGGTGTGTCTCTTATTCAAACCGCTGAAGGTGCTTTGGCAGAAACCACTAACATTCTGCAACGTATGCGTGAACTAGCGGTTCAATCTTCGAACGGTATTTACAGCAACAGCGACCGTGCAACACTGAACGCTGAAAGCAAACAACTTGTAGCTGAATTGGATCGTATCGCTAAATCAACTTCATTCAACGGCCAAAATTTGTTGGACGGTAAGTTGGGCAATGTAAGTTTGCAAGTAGGTGCTGAAGCTAACCAAACTATCAGCTTCAAAATTGCCGCAACAGATGCAAAAACTCTGGGTATGGGCTCAACCAGCGTTGATTTGATGGGTGCGGCAACCACAGTTATTGCTGGTACAACGAAATTCAAAGAAGGTGATGTTTTAATTAATGGTCAATCCATCATGGCTGCCGGTGAAACCTGGACTGGTGGTACTGATAAGATGGAAAAGTTAATTGAGAAGATCAACAAAAATGTCAACGGAGTAACTGCCTCTACGGTTGCAGAAGTTAAATCAAGTACCGTAGGTACAGGTATCGTGACCTCAGCACAAACCTTTAAGGTGGATGTTGTTGGTTTAGACGGTCAAACAACTTCTATTTCTGTGAATAACACCAGCAGTTTAAAAGAATTGGCTGAAAAACTTAACGCTGGTGGACTTGGTAAAATAAGCGCCACTATCAGTGATGAAGGTAAGTTGAGTATTACAGCAGAAAACGTGACTAGTATTACTGTAACTGATGCGGCAGCCGCAGGTGGTACAGGTATTACTAGTGCTACTGAAGGTTTGGCTAAATTAGTATTGAAAGCGGACAATGGTGATCCAGTAACTGTTGCTCGCGGAGCAAGCGGTACTATTGAACAACTTGGTAAACTCGGCTTTAAAGAAAATAACACGGCTGGCACTATCGAAGGCACTAAAGTAGACGCAGTCGCTTTTGCTGTCGGGGATTTGAAAATTAATGGTGTTGCGGTTGGTGTAAGTAACAGCGGCGGCTTGGCAGATAAGGTAAAAGCAATTAATGCCGTTTCTGACCAAACTGGCGTAAAAGCATCAGCATTCTCATCAGCAGTTCTGGATTTTAGTCCTGTTCAAGTAACAACTTTGGCAGGTGGTACTTTTGGTCTTAACGGTGTTGATGTAACTATCGCTGCTAACCCTACAGATTTAAGTGCAGTAGCAGCTAACTTTAACGCTGTAACTGATAAAACTGGTGTCACTGCCACTGTTTCAGGAACTCGCATCCTATTAGAAGGTAATGTCGCACAAATTTCTTTAGGTATGGATGCAACAGGTGCTACCGACGCAGCTACCGCACTGGCAGATGGTAACTCTGCAGTGGCTAAATGGGCTGAAGCTGGTACAGATACTACAACCTCAACTACTATTGCTGCGGGTGCTGTGACAATTGCAAATGGTGGTATCAAACTTACGAGCGAGAGTGGTAACCCAATCAGTGTTTCACACAAAGACACTGCTGCCGCCACTAAATCAGGTTTGATTGATTCCAACTCATTGGCCAGTGGTTCCTTCGGTGCTGCGATTGCTTCTGTGAGCATTGACACGCAAGCTAACGCTCAAAAAGCCATTAAAGTAATCGACAATGCTTTGACAACTATCAACGATACACGTGCTAGCCTCGGTGCTGTAAACAACCGCCTGGACTTCACCGTATCTAACCTGTCAAGTATTTCAGAGAAAACCACAGCAGCTCGTTCACGTATCATGGATGCTGACTTTGCTTCTGAAACTGCTAGCCTGAGTCGTGCAACCGTATTGCAACAAGCCGCAACCGCAATGTTGGCTCAAGCAAATCAACGTCCACAAAACGTGTTGTCACTCTTGAGATAATTTGATTAGGAATCGCCGGTGGAGTTTTTCCCCGGCGATAATTTCATGAGGGCGAGATTATGAACAGTATTAACCAACCAGCAGCAGCTCCAACTCCGATAAAATCGGCGGTTTCAGGAAATGTTGCCGCTGGTAAAGAGACCGTAAGCGGCAATACCTTGCCACATCCATCGGAAGCGGCAAAAGTTCAGCGCCAGGATTTAAAAGTAATGCAAGAAAATGTTGAAGCCGCAGTGGCCGATATGAATAAATTTATTCAATCTACCCAACGCGATTTACATTTTAGTTACGACCGTGATGCAGGCGCGACAGTTGTAAAAGTGTTGGATCGTTCTACACAACAAGTGATTCGCCAAATTCCGGATGAAACCTTCTTGAAACTCGCGCGCAGCACGGATTCTGAAGGTTCTTTGCATTTATTCAGCGCGCAAGCCTAGAGCTGTTTAAGGTAGTTTTTTAGTTAGAAAAGTAAGTGTTTTAAAAAAAAGGGTTAGCTTCGGCTAGCCCTTTTTTTATTTTTTTTGATGTGGAAATCCCGAAAGAATTTTTCGTTGCAATGTATTTGATTGTTTTTGGCACAGTCTGTGCAAAACCTCATTTAGGCAAAGTAGTAACAAAATCCTGACGCCCAAGTTGAATTGATTGTTGCAGGGTTTGCCATGAAGTTTTGAAGTTCTGTGCAGGCTTCATCAAATGACTTGTCGCAAAGAGTGAAGACTCCGAGCAGGAAAAATCTTTAGGAGATATATCATGTCTTTAGTTATTAACACCAACGTTGCGTCTCTGAACTCTCAGCGTCAATTGATGAATTCTGGTGGCGCCTTAGATAAAGCAACCGAACGTTTGTCATCGGGCCAACGCATCAACTCAGCAAAAGACGATGCTGCCGGTTTGGCAATTTCCAACCGCATGACTTCGCAAATTCGCGGCCTTGATCAAGCGATTCGTAACGCCAACGACGGCGTATCGCTGATTCAAACAGCGGAAGGTGCGTTAGCAGAAACCACCAACATTCTGCAACGTATCCGCGAACTTTCTATTCAATCCGCGAACGGTATTTATTCAGATTCTGATCGCAAAACATTGGACGCTGAAGTTCAACAGCTTATATCAGAGCTAGATCGTATCGGAAAATCGACTTCCTTTAACGGCCAAAAACTTTTAGACGGTTCACTTGGCAAAGTTGATTTGCAAGTGGGTGCTGATGCAGGCCAAACCATCACGATGAAAATTCCAGCGATGGACGCTAAAACGCTAGGTATGGGCAGCTTGAGTGTAGACATGTTAGGTTCACCAATGACCCTGGCACGCTTCACTACCGGTGCTGCACCGAACGTTGGAGTGCTTGCAGAAAACAATATTTTAATTAACGGTCAGTCGTTGGTTAAAAGTGATGAATCTTTTAACGGTGCTACTGACACCGCTCAGGATTTGTTGGATCTAATCAACAAAAACGTTCTGGGTGTGGATGCATCTACTCTCGCACAAGCGGAATCAGCTGATTCTGGCACGGGTGTGTTGGATGCTGGTGATGTGTTTACTGTGACTATCAATAAGTTGGATGGAACTACCACCACAGTTCAAGTAGCAAATACGCAAACCTTGAAAGAACTTGCTGATAAGTTGAATGATCAAGGTGGTGGATTAATTGATGCCACTATCAGCGAAAATGGAAAGCTGAGTATTACTGCGAATAATGTTGCGTCAATTGCAATTGCTGACTTGGCGAACGCGTCCGGTACGTCATTGAACGGTACTACTACGACTGCTAAGCTCGTATTGAAAGCTGAACACGATGATCCAATCACAATTACTCGCGGTGCTACCGGTAATCTCGCGCAACTTGCTGCGCTGGGCTTTAGAGAAAATACAACCGCAGGCCAAGTTAACGGTGTAGGTATTAGCGCTAACACTGGCTGGAATGTGGGTGATGTGACTATTAATGGTGTGGTTATTGATAACAAAAACACCGATAGTTTGGCCGGTAAAATTAATGCGATTAATGCAAAGCAAGGCGATACGGGTGTAACCGCGCAATCGTTCTCGTCTGCAACTCTAGATTTTAACGGCGTCGATGTCACTGCATTAGCGACTACGTTTGAAATGAATGGTGTGTCAGTCAGTTTATTGGCAGCTACTAATATTGCGGACGTGGTAGACACGTTTAATGCTTTAACTAACCAAACCGGTGTTCATGCCAGTTTGTTAGGAACACGCGTGGTGCTGGAAGGCAACGTTTCCTCAATCAGTTTCTCTGACGGTGCAGCGGGTGCGGTGGCGACTGGTTTGGGTGACGGTACCAACATTGCTACATTGCAGGCCTCCAACAGCACAACATCAGCGACGGTCGTATCGGGTGACACAGTTGATGGCGGTATTAAATTAGTAAGTTCAAACGGCTCGCCTGTGAGCGTGAAGCTGGGACCAAATGCATTAGCGGCTGAGGTTGGGTTACTTGAAACCAACGCAACGGCTGAAGGTTCTTTTGGAACAGCAATTAAATCGATTTCGATTGACACGCAAGCCAAAGCAGCCAAAGCAATTGCTGTTATCGATAATGCATTAACCACCATTAACGATGTTCGTTCACAGTTGGGTGCGATCAACAACCGACTTGAGTTCACCGTCAACAACCTGGCTAACGTTTCGGAAAAAACATCAGCATCACGGTCACGTATTGTAGATGCAGATTTCGCCGCCGAAACCGCTGCTATGAGTCGTGCGCAAGTACTGCAACAGGCAGCAACGGCAATGTTGGCGCAATCCAATGCGCGCCCACAACAAGTATTGTCCTTGCTCAAATAAGTTCTGGTAGGTTCAGAAATAAAAAAAGCCGCTGATATCCGAGCGGCTTTTTTTTATCTATATTTTATAAGTCTGAATCAAGACTTTAAGGTATTTAGCGCCGCGCCTATTTTAAGCTAGGCTTAGAGGATAAAATTCATCTCTGAGATGCATTATGCCCCTGGCATTAGTTTCGAAAATCTTACTATTAAGTCGTATCTTGCTATTGGCCCTGGCATATTTTGTCGCAGGGCGTTTGGCATTGTTGCTTGCCATTCCGCCAGGCTTTGCCACCGCCATTTTCCCGCCATTAGGTGTTTCGCTAGCCGCAGTATTGCTTTGGGGAAATTCACTTTTATTGGGTGTCTTTATCGGCTCGGTCATTCTCAATGTCAGCATTGCGATCATGGGTGTTGGTCATTTTGAAATGGCTATGTTTTTTACAGCTTCTGAAATTGCGTTGGGGAGCTCACTAGCGGCTTGGGTTGGCGCAAGTTTAATTAGAAAATTCGTTGGTTTCCCCAACGCGCTTATGGATGAGTGGAGTATTTTTTTCTTCTTTCTTTTCGGCGGGCCTGTTGCAAGCATAGTGAGTGCAACTATCGGCGTTGGAGCACTATGTCTCAACGGCGTTATTCCTTTATCACACATAATTTACAGTTGGGTCACTTGGTGGACGGGCGATACTATAGGCGTTCTCATAGCCACACCTTTCGTATTTATTCTATTTGCGGTTCCGCGGAAATTGTGGCGGGATCGCTCCAAAACGGTTGGCATTCCGCTCCTGATAAGTTGTGCATTAATTGTTGTTATTTTTATCAACACGAGCCAAAGCGAAGAACAAAAAATTCAACGAAGTGTGCAAAGTAGCGCAAACGAACTTTCGGAAACTCTATTTTCCGGATTGGCAAAACACATCGCTGTGTTAACACCATTAAAAGGGCTTTTTGTTGCGTCTGAAGAGGTAACACCTGAAGATTTCAGATTGTTTACTGCTGAACTCCTTGCGGCGACAAATGGCATTAGTGTACTGAGCTGGAATCAAAATGTTGGGCACACAGACCGCAGCGTTTTTGAAAAAAATATGATAGACGAAGGCTACAAAAATTTTTCCATTAAGGAGTACGGCCCTAATCACCAATTGGTAACTGCACCACACCGTGAGCGTTATGTTGTGGTTACTTACGTAGAACCTTACGCTAAAAATGGTAGCGCTCAAGGTTTCGATATTCTTTCCGATGAAGTTCGTCACCAGGCGTTGCTTTACAGCAACAGCACCGGACTTCCATCAATGACTGCACCCTTGCACTTGGTACAGGCTAAAAGCACGGAGTTGAGCTATGTCATTTATATGCCGGTTTACAAAACACTGGATGCACCTAAAACTCGTGATCTGCGTGACCAGTTGTTGCGTGGCTACGTTACCGCTATTGTTAAAGTCGGTACGCAGATAGAAGTGCTGCACGAAAAATTTCCAAAAGAAAATTTTGTTATACGTTTGCAAGATATTACCGATGAGGAAAATGTACAGGATGTTTATAGCGAGGGATTCAACGAAGCTTCCTCCTTGTCACGTTCTCATATGATACAAGTTCGGAAAAAAATAGCCGGTCGTGATTTATTGTTGAGTATTCTTCCCACTGAAAAATTTATCGACAAACAGTTAAGTGCAACATCCTGGTATGTTTTGGTTGGCGGTTTACTATTTTGCAGTTTTCTTGGTGGTTTCCTTTTGCTTTTCACTGGTAGGGCGCAGTACGTTGCTTCGCTGGTGGAGCGTCGCACGCTTGAGCTTGAATCAATTTTAAATGGCGCGGTGGAAGCAATTATTATCATCAATCAAATCGGAGAAATTGAGCGTGCGAATCCTGCTGCGTGCCGGCTTTTTAAAATGCGCGAAAATGAATTGCTCGGTCTAAATTCCATTTCCATCATTCCACTTTTACACGATTTGCTGTTCACACCCGAAGGTGACTATAACCAAACCATAAATTCTTCCGTGTGGAAAGCGAGAGAGACTACTGGGATCTGCAGTGACAAAACCAAACTCCCGTTGGAAATTGGTGTTAGTGGCGTTGACTTGCCCGATCGTCGCATTTACACCTGCCTTATTCACGATGTTACCGCACGGAAAAAAGTGGACAAATTGAAAGATGAATTTGTATCTACCGTGAGCCATGAACTGCGAACGCCTTTAACATCAATAACGGGAGCACTAGGGTTGCTCGTAGGCGGCGCCGTTCCAAACCTGCCTATAAAGGCGCTGGATTTACTCGTCATTGCAAAAAATAATGCTGAGCGTTTAGGACGATTGGTAAATGATATTTTGGATATTGAAAAGCTTGAGTTTGGAAAACTTCAACTCGATATTACAGATTGTGATGCCAATGAGCTTATGCGTCAGTCAATTGAACAAAACACCGGTTACGCTGTTAAATATGGTGTACACCTGGCATTAAATAATAGCGAGATTAGCAATTTAAAAATTACGCTGTTGGTTGATCCGGATCGCTTTTTACAAGTCATGTCTAACCTTATCTCCAACGCGATTAAGTTCTCGCAAATGGATGGTGTCGTCACTGTGTATGCGAAAGTGGATGGCGATCAAATTACGTTTTATGTTGAAGACGAAGGCGCAGGCATTCCAGAAGAGTTCCGCAGTAAGATTTTCCAGAAATTTGCTCAAGCCGACAGCTCCGACACCCGCAAGCGCGATGGAACTGGTCTAGGCCTAAGCATTTCGCGAGTTATTGTCGAACGCATGGGCGGCACTCTTGATTACACCACCGAAATTAACAAAGGCACGGTGTTTTTCTTTTCGATTCCGATTGAAGAGGTTTCGGTAAAATAAATTTACTCGCGGCTCGTGAATGTTGCGAGCTTTCATCAAAGCTTTAAGACCCTCACAAACTATCGCTGGGAAATTTTCAGTGACACGACATCGATTCATCCAAATAACTTTTGCGTTCTGCCAAAATTTTTATCTTTAATTTGCTACATTCGGAAGCTGGATAAAATACTCAGCATAGTCTCCAAGATTTAGGGATTTTGTTTTATATTTTCAATTATATGTTGGACAAGTTCTTCATATTTTTCATCAAAATGGTGATCGCCAGTCATACTGATGGGGCGAACGCCGAGTCCAGCGATGGGTACACAATTCGCGGCAGGGTCATCCACACCGTAAATGCAGATGCTATTAGCCCATTTCATTTTCTCAATTTCAGGTAACAATGGTAAGCGTGAGGAATCTTTATCAGCGTTCATCCAGCTTGATAACCGGAATTCAAACGCAGCTGTTTTTCCCATGCCCAACAAGGCTACTAGCGCGAGTCGTTTCTTGCTGTCGTCGGTTAAATTGTTCGTTATAAAAGGTAGAACATCAGCACCGAAGGAATACCCGATGAGAATCACACGTTTTTTATTCCACTTTTCAAGATACTGGGTGATAACTGATTCCACATCAGTTGTGGTTTCTTCTGGAGTTCGCGCCTTCCAAAAGTAACTGAGCGCGTCAAAACCCACAGTCGCTATCCCTTTTTCAGCGAGAATCCTTGCGATATTTTTATCAATCGCCGCCCAACCACCATCGCCGGTAATTAGAACTGCCAAGGTCTCAGAATTATATTCATTAGCCGACGTCTCATCTGTTGTTTTATCAGTAGATTGTGTAATAGATGTGACGTCAGTAGAAGGAACCTCAATGACGGGCAAGTCGCTATCACTTGCGTCCGATGAAATTTGATCAGCGAGACGAGGATCCAGCCATTGCAAAATTTGAATAGCTTCGGAAAGCGCATGCTCGCTGTCTTCTTCACGAGTTAGTTTCAGATTTCCTATTTTATCCGCAAACTCTTTACTAGCGATGCTCGGAGATTTTTCATCCTGGAATACATAAAAGCTGGTGGGCAACCGTTTTACAGGTGTGAATGATGGAGTATTTCCCTGTGCAGGGTTTGTGAAATTTTCCTGCGAACAAAGCGGTGAGTGTGACTGGAGTTGTGAAGAAAAATTGATACCTACCGCAGCATGAAATTTCTGTTTTTCAGCTTGCGCCAGCGCGGCGTAAACAACCGATGCACCGCTCTCAACGCCAACCAGAATGGGTAAGTCGGTTGTGTCTAGTTTTAAATGAGCCTGTAATTGAGTACCTAAGGTGGTCAACTTTTCGGCGAGGTCTAAACACCGAGTTGTTTCATTGGCTGGCGAATTAAGTAAAGATTTAACGTCAAAAATCGCTACATAATAACTAAGTGACGCAAATTTTTTTGCGTAATCTTCATTAACCGTGGCCTTGTCTTTGTCTACTATGAGTAGCAGCAAACCTTTCTCCGGGTTAGCCGCGTGAGCTATTTGAATGTTTTCTTTTTTATCAAGGTTAAGTGCGCTAACTGTTATATGTTCGGCATTCTCTGCATTTGGAGAGCGCAGCAGCATAAAAATCAAATTGATAATACCCAAACATATAATCAGTATAAGAATGAAAAATTTATTCTTTAATAAAGAGGTCATACTGTAAAAAAACTCTGTTTCGTTAAATTATTTGGAGAATATACCCGTTACGCCACCTGAAATAAGCGTGGTTGCAGCGAGTAAAGCTGATGCAGTTTGTAAACCGGGTGGCGCAGCCAGATATACGGGTTGCCATTTAGGATTAAATTTTTCCTTGTAAAAATAAACGCCTTCAAAATTGTAGAAGTCGCCACCTATACGAAAAATCGTATTTCCAATCTTATGCCAGAGCGGAGCAAGCGCATGATTTTCAAGGCCGGATAAAGGCGCCATCCCCAGGCAAAAATAGGTGAATCCTTGTTCTTTTGCCCACATTGCAAGACTGATGTTCAAATATTCCATAATCCCGTTGGGTGTACCCGGTAGGTAACGCATAAGGTCGATGGAAATCTGGTGACGATTATTAATTGCCCATAGATTACAAAATGCATAAATTTCGTCATCTTTTTTAACCACGGCGAGCTCACAATGTCGCAAATATTCTTCATTGAAAAAACCTAAAGAAAAACGTTTCTCTTTGGCATTTTTTTCTTTTAGCCATGCATCGGAAATTTTTCGCAGATTAGGTAAAATCGCTTCTACTTGATGGGCATATACAATTTCAAACGTAAAACCTTCACGCTGATATTTATTGATAGCGCTGCGGAAGTTCTGACGCTTTTTTCCTTCAAGTCCAAAATCATTTAAAGGAATAAGCGCTTGTTGACCGAGTTTAATCAAGCTTAAACCCAGATCAAGGTAGAGTGGTATGCTTTTTATACCAATTTCATAGAACGCAATTTGCGCGGCAACTTTGTCTGCTGATTCACGGAAGCGCCAAACGAGTTCGTCAAATTCAGATGGGTCTCCTACAGGGTCACCCATCGCAATCCAAAATTTATTAGTGACGCCGTACATCAAAAAACTTTTCTGGGTTTTACTCCACATAATATATTTATCACCGGTTAGCACCAGATGGTGGTCGGTGGTACTGGAGTTGTGAACAATCTGAGTTGCTATATCCAATTCGTCTTTAGTGGGTAATCTAAGGTCAATAACAGTTTTGCTCATTAAGCGATAAATTAATAAACCGCCGCACACAACTGAAATAACAAAAAGTGAACGTAAGAAACGCGATGCATCACCACTTCGGTCTAACGAAAATTGCCACCAAAGATCGTTCGAGTATGCAACATCTTTGTAAGAGAAAAAGCCCAGCCAGGTAGATAACCCTACAATTCCTACACCGATGAACAATTGGGTCCAAGGTATCTCCATTTTTAGCAGAGCTGATTTTCGATAGAAATTTTTTCGGGTTGGGATAAACGCAATCAGCATAATCCCCAATATAGAGGCTTCTTCAAAATCCCAACCTTTAGCGAGTGAAACGATTATCCCGACGGATAGCAAAATAATCGTTGCGTAATATGCTGAGTCCAGCTTCAGACCTACTGCGCGCGAAAGAAAAATCATTCCTAATCCCACGAGGCTGTTCACCAAGTGTGAAAATTCAATCAAAGGTAGTGGAAGGAAAAATTGCAGCCAATCTAATCGCTCTTGTATTCCGGGCGTTGCGCCAGAAACTAGAAGAACGCTGCCGCCGATGAGTAGCAACACAGAAAATATTTTTGGCGTTGCTAAATGAACAATTTTAAAAAGGTAATGAAGTTTTAAGGTGTACACAAAGCGATGGCTTTTGGTTTCATAAGCAACTATTAGAAGGCCTGCTATAAACAGGGGGATTATGTAATAGACAATTCGATAAATAATTAACGCAGAAAGTAGTTGTTCGGGCGGAAAACGACTTCCAGCCAAATACATAAAACCACCTTCAAAAATACCTATTCCTCCAGGCACTTGGCTGATCAGACCAAAAAGTTGTGCTACGACGTAGTAAATTAAAAACTCGCTAAAACTTATGTCGGTAAAATTTAGCAGTGGTATGTAGAGCACTATTGATGCAATCGTAAGATCAAGCGCTCCAACAGCAATTTGTTGAAGGGCTAATGAAGGTGAGGGCGGAGAAATTGTAAAAGTTCTAAACGTGAATTGTTTTTTGCTAAAGCAGGAGAGCGCTATCCACCCTGCTAAAAAACACACGCCAATAATGAGTAGCAAATGGTACGTATTTTTAGCCAGCTCTGATTCAATCGGTGGCGAGTCGTATTCAATCAGTGACGCAATAATCAATAGGGTGAATGCACTTAAAAAATAACTTAGCGTTCCGAAAACAGTAATTTTTGCAATGGCGCTATTGCTCAAACCCCATTCGTTGTAAAACCTATAACGAATTGCACCCCCACTAATAGGGGACGCTCCGACATTGTGACTAATTGCATTGCTTAAAAAAGAGCCGAGCAGAATTAAACGATAGGGAAGTTTTTCCTGGCTGTAACGAATCGCAATCCATTCACATAAACTTAGTGTGATGTAACCAAAGGCACTCATGAAAAACATAGTTTCCAGAGTTTCTGAAGGAGTTGCTAAAAGATCAACCCACAGATTGCCCCAGCCATAATTAACGATTTGATGATGGACGGCATAAGCGGCGATACAAAACAAAATCAAACTAATGAAAGGTGTAAGTTTTTTTAAGGCTTCAGTATTTAGCTGCATGTTTTCGAGTGCACCTGAGAGTCTGAATTGCGGAAGGGGCTTTTAAAAAATGTGGGAATAATACCACTACGGCGTACTTAGTAATGATTCTTATAACAGAATAACGCAAGAGTTACGGAGAACTTTGCGGATTGAACTTTAGATTGGTGTGCAATGTGCATAGGTTCCTTAGTTAGTTCGTAAGTGACGTAAATTCCCGCAGTTGCGCGTTATTTGGAATGATCAGCGGCAATTATTTTCCGTTTCCAGCGGTAGCACAGATCATTTCTTTCACGAACTTTGCGACATAATTTAAATCTACAATTTATTACCTAGATTTAGGCTAAAGTTTATTCAACTATTGCCGTTAACTTGATAGCGAAATTGTTTCCCGGAGGTATTCCATGGCGATTACATCAACTACCAGTACGACTCCCAGCACGGCAGGCACTGGCTCCTCCATTATTAGCTCTCTGGGTTCAGGCTCAGGGATCGATACCAATTCATTAATCAACAAGTTAGTTGATGTTAATAAATTTGCCGACTCCAACCGTTTAACTACCAAGCAAACACTTTTAGAAACTCAAATTTCCGATTTTGGTTTATTGCGCAGTGCCTTTTCAGCGCTTGAATCAGCATCATCGGCTTTGGCCAACCCCGATACGTTCAATGCCAAATCCGTTTCAGTACCTACTACAACGCTTCTGGGAATCACTAAAATTGACGCCAAGGCGTCGGTGGGTGATTACAGCATTAACGTTGACCAGATTGCACAGGCCCAATCCATAAGCTCAGGAACATTTACATCGCAAAGTGCGCCTATTGGTAAAGGCACACTGGCAATTCGTTTTGGCAGCTGGACAACGGAAACGGCTACACCCGGCAATCCATTACCGGTAGGTACTTTTACCGTGGATAGTTCCAAAACCGGCGGCACTATTACAATCGACGACAGTAACAACTCGTTGACGGGTGTGCGTGACGCTATTAACAAGTCAGGCCTTGGTTTGAAAGCCAGTATTTTAAGCAATAACGGTACTTACAAATTACTTGTTACTGCACCCTCCGGTGAGTCTAGTGAAATTGAAATAACTGCTACTGAAACCCCTGGCTCGCCTGGGCTTGCAAGCTTTAACTTGAATGAATCCAACAAGACCATGTTGCAACAACAGGAAGGTAAGGATGCAATTGTTCGTGTTAATGGTGCGACAGTTACTCGTTCGACCAATCACTTAACCGATGTTATCGATGGTCTCGAATTTGATTTGTTTAACAAGTCTTCGTCCGAAACAATAAACATAGGTATTTCCGCTGACAAAGCGACCTCTGAAAAAGCGATTCGCGATTTCGTAGCTGCTTACAACACGTTTTTAACTGATAGTGGAAAACTGGTTGGTTTTGATAAAGAGAAAAAGGAATACGGTAGTTTGCGTCAGGACCCAATGGCTAAGAATTTGGTTCAACAGGTGAAGTCACAGCTGAATATTCCTATTGCTGGTTTGTCGGGTGGGTTTAATACATTGGGTAGCCTGGGTATTCGCACAGAATTAGACGGTACATTAAAAATTGACGACTCCGCGAATACGACGAGTTTTCGCGCTGCCATAGACAAGAATTTTGAATCTGTGCGGGACTTTTTTGTACCCAAAACGTCGTCTGACAATTCTCAGATTAGTCTCACCAAGTACACTAACTTAAGCACACCGGGCACTTACGATGTAGCAATTAACACCCAGCCTCGTAAAGGCACGCTTACAGCGGGTGCTATGGTGTCGACCTTTCCATTAGATACTACCGGCAAGGCGTACAGCTTTACCGTTGCGGTGGATGGAGTGAGCACTTCATCTATTACCTTGCCAACTAAAACCTTTGCAACAGGTGCCGAATTGGCGGCTGATATACAGTCTCGTATCAATGCAGATTCAGCTATTACAGCGGCTAAGGTGGGTGTTAGCGTTGCCTTTAATACCAACACCAATAAACTTGAATTCACGTCTTCCGCATATGGCTCGGCTAGCAATATCGATTTCAAAACGGTTGGCGCTGATATGGCCGATTTGGGAATTAGCGTAGGACCAGGCACTGCCGGTGCCGATGTTAGTGGATCGGTAGGCGGCGTCGCCGGGTTTGGTTATGGCAATGTGCTTTTGCCTGCAATAGGCAGCAAAGCAGAAGGTTTATCGTTACAAGTTAACGAGGGAGCAACGTCAGGAAAAATTACGTTTTCACGCGGGTTCGCCAGTTCATTCACCGGGCTGATTGATAATTTCCTGAAAACCAACGGATTAATAAAATCTCGCGAAGCTAATATTGCGAAAGATGTAACAAAGGTTAAAACCGATCTGGTAGCAGTCGATAAGCGCAGTGAGTCTTATCGCGCGCGCTTGCAAGCACAATTCAGTGCGATGGAATCTATAGTTAGAAGTCTGAAGTCTACTGGTACTTTCTTAACTGGTGCTTTTAAAGCTTTGTCGGGCAATAACGATAACTAATTTATAGAAACATCATGCTACAAGACATAAAAAAACCCGCAAATTAGCGGGTTTTTTTATGTTCAGGATGAACGGACAAAAAATTACTCCTGCATTTTTTGCACTTTCACCATCCATGGAGGTCGTATGCAGCGGGCGCGTGAATGCGCAGGAGCGGCGCTAGCTGTAGCAATTAAATTGCAACCGTTTGAATTTCCACGGCGGCAATTCGCTTACCTTCGTTCGCGGCTTCCTGATAGCTTTGAATCTCGTTGAAGTTGAGGTAGCGGTAAATCTCGCTGCTCATACTGTTCAACTTGTTTGCGTAGCTCAAATACTCTTCAGGAGTTGGTAGCTTGCCCATAATCGCTGCTACTGCAGCCAATTCGGCAGACGCCAAATACACATTCGCGCCTTCACCCAAACGATTGGGGAAGTTACGGGTAGACGTTGATACCACGGTAGAGTTTTTCGCCACACGTGCCTGATTACCCATGCAGAGTGAGCAACCTGGCATTTCAGTACGAGCACCTTTCACGCCGAAGATACTGTAATAACCTTCTTCAACCAATTGATGTTGATCCATTTTGGTAGGAGGAGCGATCCACAAACGAGTTGTGAGGTCATCTTTGGTTGAGTTCAGCAATTTACCGGCAGCACGGAAGTGACCGATGTTGGTCATGCACGAACCGATAAAGACTTCATCAATTTTTGCGCCTTGAACGTCAGACAAAATTTTCACATCGTCTGGATCGTTAGGGCAGGCGAGGATTGGCTCTTTGATGTCCGCAAGATCAATGTCGATAATTGCCGCGTATTCTGCGTCTTTATCGGCTTCCATCAACACAGGGTTGGCAATCCACTCTTCCATCTTGCGGGCGCGACGCTCAAGGGTACGGACATCGCCATAACCTTGTTCGATCATCCAGCGCAACATGGTGATGTTGGAAGTCATGTATTCGATGATAGGGGCTTTATCTAACTTAATGGTACAGCCAGCTGCAGAGCGCTCGGCAGATGCGTCAGAGATTTCAAACGCTTGTTCTACTTTCAGGTTTGGCAGGCCTTCAACTTCGAGGATGCGACCAGAGAAAATGTTCTTCTTGCCTTTCTTCTCAACGGTCAGCAAACCAGATTTGATCGCGTAAAGTGGAATTGCATTTACCAAATCGCGCAAGGTAACGCCTGGTTGCAATTCACCTTTGAAGCGAACAAGCACGGACTCAGGCATATCCAAAGGCATAACGCCAGTCGCAGCAGCGAAAGCAACCAGGCCAGAACCAGCAGGGAAAGAGATACCGATTGGGAAGCGGGTATGAGAATCACCACCAGTACCAACTGTGTCTGGCAACAACATGCGGTTCAACCAGGAGTGGATGATACCGTCGCCTGGACGCAATGAAACGCCGCCGCGAGTCATAATGAAGTCAGGCAGAGTGTGTTGGGTTTCAATATCAACTGGCTTTGGATAAGCAGCCGTGTGACAGAACGATTGCATAGTCAGGTCAGCAGAGAAGCCCAAGCAAGCCAAATCTTTCAGCTCATCGCGAGTCATTGGACCGGTAGTGTCCTGAGAGCCTACGGTTGTCATATAGGGTTCGCAGTAAGTGCCTGGACGAATGCCAGTTACACCGCACGCCTTACCAACCATTTTTTGTGCAAGAGTGTAGCCTTTGCCAGTATCGGCAGGAGCTTGTGGCAATCGGAACAGAGTACTTGCAGGCAGACCCAGAGAGGCGCGAGCTTTGGTGGTCAAACCACGGCCAACGATTAATGGGATACGTCCGCCAGCTTGTACTTCGTCCAACAACACGTCGGATTTCAAAGCAA
Organism: Gammaproteobacteria bacterium; assembly: GCA_004173475.1. Lineage (GTDB taxonomy): Bacteria > Pseudomonadota > Gammaproteobacteria > Pseudomonadales > Cellvibrionaceae > Cellvibrio. The sequence continues at coordinate 582,501 of SEBU01000002.1, read as the reverse complement.
ATTCAGAAATCACAGCGCCAGTTGCAGCGTTGAGGATTTTGCCTTCGTAGGGGCGAATCTCAATCACGTCGCCCATGTTCAGGTTGTCTACTGGTGCTTCAAATACCAAGGCGCCAGCATCTTCCATAGTGTTGTAAAAAATCGGCGCCACTTTGCTACCGATACATACACCACCGGTACGCTTGTTAGGTACGCCGGGAATATCGTCACCGATAAACCACAACACAGAGTTAGTAGCAGACTTACGTGAAGAACCTGTACCAACCACATCACCTACGAATGCCAATGGATAACCTTTGGCTTTCAAAGCTTCGATTTGTTTGATGGGGCCTACAGAACCTGGTTGGTCTGGTGTGATGCCGTCGCGTGCCATCTTGAACATGGCTAGTGAGTGTAATGGGATGTCGGGGCGTGACCATGCATCCGGAGCAGGGGATAAGTCGTCAGTGTTGGTTTCACCGGTCACTTTGAAAACAGTGAGCTTGGTGCTTTCAGCTACTTTTGGCTTGCTGGTGAACCACTCAGCATCAGCCCAGCTTTGGATCAATTCTTTCGCGTTTGCGTTGCCGGCTTTGGATTTTTCTTCCACGTCGTGGAAGGCGTCAAACATCAGCAAGGTATGTTTCAATTCTTCGGCGGCGAGCTTGCCCAATTCAGGGCTATCTAACAAGCCAACCAGGGTTTCAATGTTGTAACCACCGAGCATCATGCCTAGAAGTTTTACAGCGAGAGGTTTATCAATGAGGGGGGATTTGTCTTCGCCTTTGGCGATTGCGCTTAGGAAAGCGGCTTTAACGTAGGCGGCTTCGTCAACGCCTGGCGGAACGCGATTGGTAATCAGGTCTAACAGAACTTCATTTTCACCAGCAGGTGGGTTCTTTAGTAATTCTACCAATCCAGCAACTTGTTCAGCGTTAAGTGGTTTTGGTGGAACACCTTCAGCGGCGCGTTCGGCGACGTGTTTACGATAGGCTTCAAGCACAATTTTATCCTCATTGGGTGGTTTTTACTCTCACAAACAGGATCTCTGCTGCGAGAGACTATCCGTGACCTTCACGGATGACCTACATGGATGGCCTACTTATAGGACATGTCCTGAAGCGCAAGAAGCGTGTAAGGACTGTAGGAAGTTTCCCGAAGCGCCGAAGCTCTTAGGGATCAAATTAACCGCTCAGGCAAGAGCAGTAAATCGGGTGCGAAGTATACATGATGCGCGAGTGAGTGTTAACACGGCGAACGCGTCTTGTGGCTTAAAATCAGTTCGGCAAAGCTACATAAAGCCTGCATAACATTCGGGTGTTGAAGGTTTTTAGTTTTTTTCGATCAGGCTTTTGTGAAGTCTATGTGGTATGTTTGCCGCTTTAAAAATGACGTGAAAAATCTGATTGTCGTTGGATTAATTTGTGTTCAGATGCATACATTTGATTGCATAAAACGTCTTCCAATCGTGAAAATTTAAAGGTAGCTACTTCTATGAAAATGTTGAAGCCTTCGCTCGTATGTTTAGCGTCTGTTTTCGTTCTCTCAAGTTTGAGCGGTTGTGAAGAAAAAAAATCTGAATCCTTAACCGTTGCGAAAACGTCGAGCGCGCCCGTACAAACGTCATCGTCATGCGGCGTTGCACCAAGCGGAGAGCTTACTGCGGAACGTATTCCCGGGGCCAATTCAACGCGCACAGAACCTAGTCTTTATGAAGGCCCGGTGTGGATAAAAGATTCGCTCTATTTTTCTGATTTTATAATCTCTGGTGTTTTTCCGTCACGTATTCAAAAACTCGATGCCAACGGCGTAATGACTACGTTAATTGACGATAGCGGCAGTAATGGTCTAGCGGTGGATGCGCAAGGTAATTTGGTTGCGGGAACACATAAGTACAAAAGCCTTTCGCGTTTTACTTTGGGTGGAGAGCGCACTACGGTTATCGATAAATTTGAAGATAATGTTTTCAATTCACCCAATGATTTAGTTATTGCGAAAGATGGGACTATTTATTTTACCGACCCTGCTTATCAAACGGCTGCTGCACCGGGCGGTCAGGAAAAAACGCGCGTGTATCGGGTTGCGACCGACGGAAAAATTACGGTAGTCGATGAAACCATCAACAATCCGAATGGCGTAGCTTTATCGCTCGACGGAAAAACCTTATACGTTGAAGGCGGGGATAATGAAGGCGTTTTGCGCGCTTATCCGATTGTCGATGGCGTTCCGCAAAAAGGTAAAGATCTTCTGACAGGCTTAACGATTCCGGATGGAATGGCAATTGATTGTCACGGAAATATTTATGTGACAGAACATTCTGCGCGTCATGTACGTGTTGTTACTCCAGAAGGAAAACAAATTGCAACTATTAACGTGGATGCCAACATAACCAATGCAGCTTTTGGGGGTGAGGACGGTAAAACACTTTTCCTTACCGGCGCTGGAGCGATTTGGAAATTGACGTTAGATGTAACAGGCACCCCTTACTAAATTTTTTAATTTTATGCTTTTATATAAACCCGTACGAACGCCGTGTGTTGGCATTTGCTCCACAGGCATAGGTGATAGCGTTTGTAGAGGTTGTAAACGCTTTGCCCATGAAGTGATTGACTGGAATGCCTATACACATGAGCAGCGCTTAATCATAGCCCAGCGGCTTGAAGGATACTTGGCGCAAGTTGTACAAAACATGGTTGAAATTGTTGATCAACATGTTCTGTTGCAACAAATTAAACATCAGCAAATTCAGTTTAAAGAAGAGCAGAATCCTTATTGCTGGGTGTTTGACTTATTACGTTCAGGTGCAAGCCAAATTTCGGATTTGAAAGTTTACGGTTTGCAATTACAACCTAAATGGCGGGGAACGCCATTAACTGAGATCCGCGATAATATTGACAGCGATTTCTACGCATTATCATGTGCATATTATGAACGCTATGTTGTTCCACATTTTACTGAATAAAATTATTTATGAATTCACTTTCCTCAGTTGCTTCTCATTCAGTTGTACTGGCAAATTACTTACCAGCACCTGTAATCACGGCTTTAACCAGAATTCAACAATTCTTACATTGTGAAACACCGGATGCCTGGATACAGGCGGCAAAGCGCTCTGATAATCAAGCGCTTTTATTATTAGATCACGCTAACTGCGAAAAAAAAGCAGCATCTACCGCGGTAAATTTAATGTATCGCTACGTGGGTGATTTTGAAATGATGCACAAAATGTCGCGTCTCGCCCGCGAAGAATTGCGTCATTACGAACAAGTTATGCAGATCATGCAAAATCGCGGTATTGCCTACGAGCAAATCACACCCTGCCGATACGCTGGTGAGTTGAGAAAACCTGTGCGTACTCACGAACCTGCACGCTTTGTGGATACGTTAATTGTGGGTGCAATCATTGAAGCACGTTCATGTGAGCGTTTTGCCAAACTTGCTCCGCATTTGGATGATGAGCTGAAAACCTTTTATTTCTCTCTTTTGAAATCCGAAGCGCGGCACTATGAAGATTATTTGCACCTTGCTAAAAAAATGGCAGGCGGTGAGGATATTAGCGAACGGGTGAATGTTTTTTTAGCGCTGGAAAAAAATTTGATTGAAAGTGCCGATACAGAATTTCGCTTTCATAGCGGTATATTGCAATAAAAAAGTTATTCAACCTGTGTTAGAAATCGCGCCAGAGGCTTGATAACCGGGCTGTCGGCGTAAACTTAGTGAACGTTACTACCATCAAAGGATTTTGTTATGAATCGTAGATCTGTTCTGAAAAATTTTACTGCCATTGCTGCGGCTTCCACCTTGCCGAGCGTTTTGAAAGCTAGCGAAGATTCCGTCTTAAATTCGCCGACACGGCACTTACGAAAAATCGCAACCGAGGAAGCCTTTACCATTCCAGAAATAGCAGAAGCCTTCCGTAGTGTAATAAAGAAGGGAGGCCCCAACTTGGATCTCCTGCTCTTGAAGCAGTTCTACGACATATCTGAGGTAACATCTGCGCCGTCGCAACTTGATAATAATCAAGTCGCTAACCGTGATAATGCAGCAAAACTCATGTTACCCAGGTTACTTGATTTCGATAAAATTCGCTTAGACGATATGAATGCTAACGGTGTTGATATGCACGTGTTATCGCTCGTTATGCCCGGTGTTCAAATGTTCGAATCCCAGCAGGCTAATGAACTTGCTGCTTTAGCAAATGACCGGTTAAGCAAAGCGATACATCGCAATCCTAAACGTTATGCTGGCCTCGCAAGTCTTGCACCTCAAGATCCCCGATCCGCAGTAAAAGAAATGGAACGGGCCATCAATAAGTTAAAACTTAACGGATTTATTATTAACTCGCATACGGAAAATGCATATCTTGATGACCCTCGATTCTTGCCGATATTGGAAGCTGCCGAGGCGCTTGATAGGCCGCTTTACATTCACCCAAGAGCTCCATCTGACGGGATGGCTCAGCCTTTTAGCGACTATCGTCTTGAGGGGGCGGTATGGGGATACGGTGTGGAAACGGCTACTCACATTCTGCGATTAATATTTGGAGGCGTCTTTGATCGTTTCCCTAAATTGCAAGTTGTTATTGGTCACATGGGTGAAGCTTTGCCTTTTTGGTTAGGTAGGCTCGACTTTATGGGTTCACCGGGTGCTCGCGCTGGTCGTAAGAATCAATTAAAACATAGCGAATATTTTCAGCGCAATATAACTATTACAACAAGTGGAGTTGAAGATCCTCTAGCGCTCAGATATTGCATTGATAAAATTGGAGCTACTCGCATAATGTGGGCTATCGACTATCCTTTTCAGCCTACTAAACCTTGTGTAACCTTTATTGAATCGGCACCTATATCAGAAATTGATCGTGCAAATATTGCATACGGTAATGCGGAAAGAATTTTCAAAATTAAAACGTAACAAATCACAATTATCTCGAACAACACGGATTGCCGACTGGCAGCCCGTGTTGTTCTAGCACTTCCAATCCTTCCTAAGCATCCTTATCCATATAAACTTCAGTATCCTCATAAATAATCAAGTCAAGAATTTCCTTTTGGCTTTTGCCTGTGCAATTGATTGTTATATTCGCATATCGCTCGTAAAGTTTTTGACGCTCTTCGTAAAGCTCTTCGAAAGTCTGGCCGGGTCTGCGTGCTAAACCGCGCGTGTCGATATTACTCACACGCGATTTCAATTCGGAAAGCGCAACATCCAAAAAAATAATTTGTCCATAATGATGCAAATGTTGCATAGCTTTTTCGCTGTACACCGCACTGCCGCCTGTCGCGATAATATGATTGGGGTAGTGTGTATCGAGAAGCACTTGTTCTTCTATATCGCGTAGCGCCAGGTAGCCCTGATTATTAATAATATCTTGGAGAGTTTGGCCGTGCTTGGTTTGAATCAAAAGATCAGTATCAATAAAATCTTTCGCCAGCATTTTCGCTAGCTGAATACCCAAGGTACTCTTACCGGAACCCGGCATCCCAATTAAAATCACACTGGTGCTGAATTGGTTCATAGTGTTCGCATTTAAATTAAAATCTGGTGTGGTTTATTGAGTTTTAACGGCAGTTGCGCAGGAATGGCAGATGCAGGCGCGATTCACTTGATCTACAGGAATTTTGGTCAGTGCGTCTTTAGAAATTTCAACCTGCATACACCAGCAAAGACTGGAAGTTGCTGCATCTTTTGATGCCTCGCAATGGTTAGGTAATTGGCATATAGGACACAAGTGAGGATTAGGCATGGTGTAAAGTCACGTGCTGGTTGAGAATAGTTACACTAAAAAAACTTCCTGAAAATTAATTTGATTCAGCGTATTTTCCGCAAATTTTTTTAATGGTACGTCGTCCTTAGGTATGCATTCCAATGCACGCTCCATTATGTTTTTCAAATGCAGTAGTTGATCATAAATTTGATCCAGCATAACACTCATTTCAACTAGCGAGAAAATGTCTTCTGCTTCGTGCTCAAATCGAGCGAGCCATTGCTCCTGCTCAAATTGCAAAATACCGCTTCGCACAATTGATATTGCCAAGCGTCCCATAGCGGCTGAAATAGAACGTGTCTGCGGCGATGGAGGCAATTGCATTAACTTCTGTGACAAAGCTTTCGCGTTTTCGAAATGCTGACGCAGCATTTTTTGACGCGCTAAAAGTTCTTCTGCTGAGGGAGCATGCACAACTTTATTTGAAGGTGAGGGCGCATATTTAAAGAGTACCATCGCCGCATCATAGACGGATTCAAAATAAATATTGTCGCTAAGCTTTAGCGCTGAAAGCAGCATAGTATGCGCGTGATCACCATAATTTTGGTAACGTTTGTGATTGAAAATAATATTGTCTGTGGCGGCAATTATCTGACTCGCCATTGGTAACTTATCGCCAAAAACATGCGATGGATAACCAGTGCCATCAATACGTTCATGGTGATTTGCAATAGCGACACCGATTTCCCTGGGTAAGTCTGGGATCAGGTCCAGAAATCGCTTTGCGATCAATGGATGAGCTTGTAGCGCTTTCCATTCCTCGTGAGTGAATTCACTAGTTTTCGAGCTTAGCTCTGGTGCAAGGTAAAGAAAAGCCACATCGTGAAAAAGGCCGGACACAAAAACGGTTTGGAGTTCGCGGTTATTAAGTTTGAGTTGAATGGCTATGGCCAAACCGGCCATGGTACTGAATAAACTTTGGTAGTAGATTTCAGGTGCGCGCATAGCTAGAACCGTAAGGTTTTGCTGCAATAGAGGATATTTTTCGTAAAACAAACACATTTGTCGCAAGCAATGTTGGTAATCGTCTCTGTTAGTAACTGGCTTTAAACCGGGGATATTGCCCGCAAATTTGTTGAGAAAATCATAAAGTTTTTTTGCATCAAGGCTGCTTGCAATCCCCACACATTGTTCCAGCGGTTTCATTAATTTATGTTGGAGTAAAATTTCGGCGCGCTTTTCATTTAAATCGGCGCCAGCTGCAAGCAATAGAATGCCCTGGTCATTGTAGATGGCCTGATTGATAATTACGCTATTGGTCTTATTAACCTCAATGAGGTTCTTACAATAATAATTTGTTTCCTTATCCATTTCCGCCACTGTTTCAGGGTTTACGCAGGACGATCATCAGGGAAGAGCTTTGCTTCTACGTGTGACGTCAAAAATTTCATTTTGGCGCCACACAAGGAATTATTTGAAGCTTAGCTTAAGAACTGAAGAAGGAAATATTAATTGGCCTTTTGATAAGTAAATCCAATTTGGATCTACTTATTTGGATGCGGAGGTAGGCGTTGAGCACTCTTGCTCTCGAAAAGCTTTTCAGCTAACGAGATGCACCGGAATATCGGTTACTTTTTTAATTGTTGCGTCCAGGCGACCAACGCGTTCATTTGGGCAACAACATTCTGTTGAACCTTTTCGTCTATTAGATTGCCTTCCTTATCAAACATATTTGTAAAGGCATTAGCAAAAACTTCAGGTCGGTTAAGCGGGTGAAGATTTAGATACACGCAAATTTGGCGTAAGTGATATTGAGCGCGTGATGTTCCCATACCACCACCGGCACCCATAATTGCAACCGTCTTTCCGTTCAAAAGCGAATTCTCAGGCTCCCTTGATGCCCAATCCAGCGCGTTTTTTAATGCAGGTGCGACCGAATAGTTATATTCAGGGCATCCCAAAACTAGCGCATCAGCAGCGCCTATTTGCTCAAACAATGTGAGCACCGCAGCTGGTTTTTCAGTAGTGTCCGCATTGTAAAACGGCAGGGCTGAGATATCAGCAATGGTAAATTCGACGTCCTTGGGGGCGTGAGCTTGTGCGAAACGCAGCAAGCCCATATTGGTAGAATGTTTACGTAAGCTGCCACAGATCGCTAAAAATTTCATTTTGTGCCCCCGAGATATTAAGTGTCGACGTTAAAGCTTTAACGTCAGAGAAACTATAAAAAATTATCGGCGCACATATCTAACCGCCGAAATAACCATGAGTAATTAAAAGAAACTACTTTTTATACCATTCAATTCGACTTCAAAAATCACGGCAGCATAAGGTGGAATTCCTTCAGTGCCTTTTTCCCCGTAGGCTAAAAGTGATGGGATGTAGATGATTACTTTTGAGCCGTCTGGTACCTGAATCATAGCTTGACTGAAGCCTGGAATCATATCACTTAATTTGAAACTGTCTGGTTCACCACGTTTGTAGCTACTGTCAAATTCGGTGCCGTCTAATAAAGTGCCGCGATACTTTACGGTTACAGTATCTTTAATTTTTGGCAGCTTGCCTGTGCCTTTTTTGACGATTTTATATTGAATGCCCGAGTTCAATGTGACTACATCCGGCTTAACAATATTTTCCGCGAAAAATGCTTTTTCCTCCGCTCGATGAAACTGATTACGGTTTTCTGCCCAGTCATTATCTTTTACTTTAATTTTTTCCTGGATGGCCGCCACTAATTGTTTTTCTTCTTTAGCAGAAATTTTTGGTGGGGTACTAGTTGCCTGAGCATCAGCCAAACCGATTGCCATGCTCGTTGGCATTACCGGTATACCATCTTTACCGAAGCTTTTGGCAATTGCGCGAGCTGTCAGGTAGCTAATTTGTTCCTGAGGGGTACGTAAGCCTTCCAGTGCTGTTTCAACGTCAGAAGGTTGTGCATCTGTAACGAGGGGCGATGCATTTTTCTGGGCGCTATTAAGAAGCTCGGTGTAACGCTCCTCAGGAATTCTTGCCGGTATACCATCGCGTACATCGTAGGCACCCAATAAGAAAGGTTTTTCATCAAGACGAATTTTCATGGCCAATATTTTTTTTGAAATATTGCGCGCTTGAAAATAATTAGCGGTCTGTTCAAGGCTGTTAAGCTCAATACCTTTGTAAGGTATATCCAGCTCGCTGCTGCAAGCGCTTAGGATAACGACAATTGAAAAAAGGGCAGGTTTTAAGAAATTAAGCATGGCTGGAAATCGTCCCGAGGGTTGAACTGAAGGAGCAATAATAAACTATAAAGCTGTCGATTAGCTTAATGACGGTACCTTTTGGCTAGGCCATAAGGATTTCGGAAAAGGTTTAGATAATCAATAAAAGTGTTGCATTAGACGACATTAAAAGTAAATTTAAGCTAAAAACCGGATTTTGTTTGTTTTTTATCCTATTGCTTGATTTCACTTAGCTTCAATTCGCTGCAAAACCAATAGGCATATCTATACTCAGAAAAGACGCGCAAATGGTTGTCGATCACAGTATATGTTGTTAAAAATATTTGGAGTGGCTATGAGTCATCTTTGGTTTTTTTCTGAGACAGGCCGAATTCTCAATATACCCGGCACTGATGCCGGGGTGGATGAGCGCGGTATGCCAGCAGAGAATATGAACTACTTTGAGGTTGAGGTAAAAAATGCTGACGAATTCCATAGTCTCTGCATGACCGCTGAAAGAATTATTTTAATATCCAGCGCAAAAGAATTTGTTGAAGATTTTGTGGCGAAAATTCCAACTAATATTCCACGACTCGCATTCATTAAATGTGGAACACCCTGCGCCGCGCGTGAACAGCTCGATAGACTTGAACTTGATGCTTATGTTCTAACGACCTTCGCCGATGGCTCAGTTGATTTGGCGTTAAAGAAGTTTGCGGAGGAGAAGCACGCTATAGCCGCTATTCAGGAAGAACTGCAAAATTATTCCAGTATTGTGTTTACAGCTATGTCATCAGCTTCCGAGATGGGTGTGGTTGCATTCTACGCGCAGTCGGTACAAAACATTTCAGATATGAATCGCTTGGCGCAGCAAACTTTACGTTGTCTGAAAGACTTGTCAGTTCAAGGTTATATTCAATTTTCATTTGAAGACAAAAGTTATATTTATCCTGAAAACATATCAAAGGCCTATCTTAGTTTATTGCGACAAACGCAGTCGTCTGGTTGTCGCATTTTATCGCAGGGAAGATTTTTCATTTTTAATTTTGAAAATGCGCAATTTTTAATTACGGATGCGCCAGTAGATGATGCTGATAAATACGGTCGTTTGCGCGACGTAATTGCGCACATTGTGTCAATCGCAGAAGCACGCGCCAAAACAATAATGGCTAATGAAATGTTGAAGGCGCAGCAAGAAAATACGCGCACAGTGATTACATTGCTTAAGATGGCATCGCAGGATAATCGTACGTCTGTTAAAACTATTATGACTGAATTGTCATTATCCTTACAAGAGATCGCAACAGGATTGGACCTTAATCTTGAACAGGAAACGGCTATGTTAGCGCTGTCCGAACATGCTTTAACGTCGCTTGAATCGTTGTATGAGACGACAGATGCCATAGAGTCCCACTTCAGAAGTTTGTTACTGCAATTAGATCAGGCGGCAAAATTATTAGAATCGAGCGAAGTCGAGCACAAGACTGAAACTGATATGAGTGTTGAATTGTTTTAATTGTCTTATATTCGTACAATGGCCCGGCAAGAAAACATTCCAATAACATTTTTGCTAAAGGTCCAACGTCATGTACAAAATAAATCTCTCTCTCTTTAGAAGGCTGCATGAGATGCGGCGTTCGCTGCTATGCCTCGGTTTTGCTGCAACAGCTGTAGCTACATCACAATCAAGTTCAGCGTCCTGTACTTATCAAATCGACAACGAATGGTCGAGTGGTTTTGTTGCTAGTATTATTATAAAAAATGATACAAATTCTGCCGTAAATGGCTGGAGCGTGAATTGGCAATATTCAGCTAATCGCATCACTGGGGCATGGAACACGAATTTGTCTGGAACTAATCCTTACACAGCTACCAATGTTGGGTGGAACGGCAACCTCGCTGCAGGCCAATCAATTTCGTTTGGTTTTCAAGGGAATAAAAATGGCAGCACAACCGAGCGCCCAACGATTAACGGAACTCTCTGTAGCTCAGCTACATCTTCAGTAAGCAGTGCGCCGCGCTCGTCAAGCTCAAGTCAAATTTCATCGTCGTCAGTGCGCTCAAGCTCTAGTTTGTCGTCGGTAATTTCATCTGTCGCGTCTTCTTTGCTGAGCTCATCTTCTGTAGCGGTAAGTTCATCGGTGCGTTCTTCCTCATCAGTCGCGTCGAGCGTTGCAGCTAATGTTTGTCCGAGCAAGATTGAAAACGCTTATCAAATGTATGCAGCAAAAATTCCTGCAACGATTCAAGCAGAAGATTTTGACCCGGCTGGATATTCTGATAGCGGCACCACCAATGAAGGCGGCGCTTATCGTACAGATACTGGTGTGGACATCAAAACAATTACCAGTGGTAATGCGGTTGGTTGGATGACTGCAGGTGAGTGGTTGGAGTACACCGTCTTCGTAGAAACTGAGGGCGATTACGATGTGACTATTCGCTCCGGTGCTGTTGGCACTGGCCGCACGTTTAAAATTTCACAATGCGACACGACGTTGATTAATTCCTTCCAGGTTCCAAATGTGAGCACCTGGGGCGAATTTAAAACTCTGTCTGCGGGCAAAGTGCGTTTGAAGCCAGGCTATCAAAAAATTCGTGTGACGATGGGCACGACTGACTATGCGGACCTGGATTGGATTCACATTGGACCTTACTCAGGAACTATAGATGAAGAGAATCCACCGACTGATGCAATTCGCAGTGAAGGTTGCGGTAAGTCGAGAACTCTTCAAAACGGTCGTATTAATCTTAGTGTCAATGGTGTAAATCGTTCTTACATCTTGCGTGTGCCAGAAAACTACAACAACGCAAATGCTTACAAATTTGTTGTTGGTTATCACTGGTTGAACGGTAACGCTAATCAGGTAGCAAGTGGCGGCAATGGCGGCTCGACCGATAAGCCTTTTTACGGCCTGTGGGACCTTGCTCAAAACAGCACTATTTTTGTAGCTCCAGAGGGTATTGACTCAGGATGGGCAAACTCTAACGGTCGCGACATAGCTTTCACGGATGCATTGGTAAGTCAGGTTCAATCCAATCTTTGCATCGACAAGAGCCGTATTTTTGCTACTGGATTTAGTTACGGTGCGGCTATGTCCAACGCAGTGGCCTGTGCTCGCGCGAACGTATTCCGCGCAGTCGCACTTTACGCTGGCGCGCAATTGAGTGGTTGTGACGGTGGAACTTCACCCATCCCATTCTTTGCCGCTCACGGTATTAGCGATAGCGTTTTGAATATTAGCCAAGGTCGCTCGGTGCGTGATCGTTACGTACGGAATAATGCTTGTACAGCGCAAAATCCCCTTGAACCGAGTCGCGGTAGTGGTACGCACATTTGTACGTCTTATCAAGGCTGCACATCGGGCTATCCGGTTCGCTGGTGCGCATTTGACGGTGACCACTATCCAACTCAGAAAGATGCTGGCCAATCGGAAAGTTGGATACCACGTGAAGCCTGGCAATTCTTCAATCAGTTCTAATAAATTAGCTTTGCTCTTCATTTTGCCCGGCTTTATGCCGGGCTTTTCATTTCTGTGCAAACAAACAATAAATATTTTCGCAGCGATTATTCGACGATATCCGCTTCACTCACGCCATTTAAATCCATCAGCACTTTCACTTGGCGTTGCAAGTGTTGGACTTGTTGTTCAAGAGTTTCGATTTTTTGTTCGAGCAGTTGTGTTTTCCCGTCATCATTTGGCATGGATTGTCGTGCTGAGCTGACCATGGCCGCTATGGCTTCAAGATCTGGCTTGCCGCATAGCAAATGCATGTAGCGATCTTCGCGTTGACCTGCGGCACGCGGAATGCGAACAAAGTAGGGCGTGGTTTTTGCGCATAAATATTCCAGCTTTTCTTCGACGGCTTTGATATTTTCGAAGTCAAACATGCGCTGGGTGCGAGTGAGTAATTCCGCTACCGTTTGCGGGCCGCGAAGCAACATAACATTCAAAATCGCCTGCGACGCTTTGTCTAAACCCAACACGCGAGTCAGGCGTTGATCGTAGCGGGCAGCACGGGCACTGTAATCAACTCGAATTAATTCTTTGTCTTGTAATTGACTCGCGCAGCGTTGTAATTCGCCTGTTTCATAATTTGTCACAGGTTCACGGCTGGTTTTTTGATTGCACGCGAGCACCAAGCTGTTAAGCGTAATCGGGTAAGCATCAGGTGTTGTTAATTGTTTCTCCATGAGTGAGCCTAACACGCGTGCTTCAATCGGGCTTAACATGGGTTCCTCAATTTGCGCACTGCTTTCGTCAGTTAATTCCATAATATCCTCAATCTTAAAGAGCGATTAGTTGTTCAAATGCGTCTATGACAATTTCTTCATCAGTTTCTGAGAGCTCTGCCAAATCCATAATGCACGGTTCGTTAACACCCAGAATATTTTCTATTTCTTCCAGCTCCAGATTCGCGGAAGATGCGATCCTAATGTAGTGTTCAATTGCGGCCCGCAACTTAGTTGAATCACCTTCAGCCACTTTAAGAGCTTCAAGAGTCGATTGAGTAAGCCAATTAATAAATTCAGCGTGTTTTTCAGGGGAATAATCATTGTTAGCGTTATATTTCACTGAGGACTCCTGTGAGGTCGTGAATTTTCGAAGTTGCTGTCGTAATAAAGTAAGATTTGGACATACAAAATATCAAACTAGAAGCCGCGTGAAATTGAGCGGCACCGCGCTCTCAAACAGAAGTTCTTTGCCTGAGTTCGGATTTATTATTTTTAATCGCTGGGCATGCAAACCCATACGCTCACCGGCTTTACCGTAACGCTCGTCACCCACCACAGGATAGCCAAGCCAGGAGAGATGGGCACGAATCTGATGTTGCCGACCGGTATCAATTTGAACCTCAAGCAATGCGCGTTTTTCAGTTGTATTTAAGATTTTATAATGAGTAAGGGCAGGCTTTGCGTCAGGGTGTTCACCAACATGCACGCGATATTCTACTTCATCAAGCCTCAGGGGTTGGTCTATGCGACCTTGCGACGGATTTGGAACTCCATCAACGATAGCTAAATAGGTTTTTTCAGCTCTGTCCCATTTTGCCATAACAGCTTCGCGAATCTCTCGAGACGTAGCAAATAGCAAAACGCCTGAGGTATCGCGATCAATACGATGAACCGGCCATAATTTTATTTCTTGCGATTTACGTGACAATTGTTTGCGAAGAATAGCGAGCGCGTGCTGCTTGGTTTCTTTTGTGTTGCCTACAGAAAGTAAGCCAGCCGGCTTATCAATTGCGATCAGGTTACGGTCCGAATATAAAATATTAAGCTGGGCGGGAACTGCAGCAGAGGACTGGCTTACGGCACCAATTTCAACAAAATCATTGGGCTTTAGTGGATGACTATGTTGTGTAATAGTTAATCCGTTAACGCTAACGCATCCAGTTTGTAGACGTTGTTTAATTTTATTGCGAGCCCAATTGTGTAAATGCGTTTGTAAAAACGGTAACAGAGTGGTGAACTCTTTTACGCAATATTTATCTGACATGAAGTGGTGCCTTCGAATATTAAGCGTTCGAACCTTAGTAAATTACTGGAAAGCCGGGGTCAAATAAATATTTTACGTCTATATTTAACTGGCGCCCTTCATTTAACGGGCATTTTCGAGCGTATTAGATTTACATAGGTCCGCAGGCGCTTAATGTACATTGATTAATGCGTAAATAATATATGAATAAATTGGCATTAAAGTGATAAGTTTGCTTTTTGATCGATATTTACTAAGCACCAGACAACGAGGGTAAATTTATGTCGCTAATAAATAATAATGGTCTCACAGCGCAATCCATTATGAGCCGCACCTTGCTAAGTGCATATGAAGGATGGACCATTCACCGTTTGGCAGAATTTTTTATCAAACACAACATCTCCGGGGCTCCTGTAATAGCCTCAGATCATGAACTGGTTGGTGTTGTGACTATTTCCGAAATTTTTAAATTCAGTAACATGGACGAAACAAATCGCCGTGAGGCATTGCGTAATTACTATCGAGAAGCCTGCGAGATTGACTTGGATGAAACAAGTCTACGGGAGTGGAGTGGTCATGCTGAGCGGAATTGCACAGTGCACCAGATTATGCGAAAAGAAATTATTGCCGTTGAAAGAGATTTTTCCATTGATCAGGTTGCGTCTGTGATGGTTAAAAACGATGTACATCGTGTTGTGGTAACTCACAACAAAATTGCCTTAGGCGTTATTACTAGCATGGATATATTGCGAACACTACAACCCGAATCAAACCCATTGCAATTAGTTGCCACTGCATAAGCCTGCCGAAGAAATTCGTGTCATTATATAGATCGATGAGGCCGCGCATTGTGCGCGGGATTCATTGGTACTGGTCGCTCATACCTCGTATAAATATTTGCGCGTTTTCAGGTTGAACACCTAATATTGTACTTACAATACCCATTATTTTATTTGCGGGAAGATGTCATGTGGAAAAAATTCTTGAACCCGTTTGTGAAGCTAGCCTGTGGGCTGGTTATATGTGCGTCGCCGGCCGTAATTGCTTTATCTTTAAGCGACTTAAGTAATCAAGACGCTAGTTCTGGTTTAAAAGCGGCGCTAGAAAAGGGTTCATCAGTCGCTGTTGCGAGGCTAGGTGTTGAAAATGGTTTTTTAAATAATGAGAAGGTAAAAATACGACTGCCTGAAAAATGGGATAGGGCTCGTAATCTTTTGAAAATGACAGGCCAATCTAAAAAATTTGACGACTTGGAAGTTGCGATGAATCGCGCAGCGGAAAGTGCTGTGCCTTTTGCCAAGCCTTTGTTATTGGATGCCATTAAAACGATGACTGTCACCGATGCAAAAAATATTTTGTCCGGCGGCGAAACCTCCGTTACGAATTTTTTTCGAAAGAAAACATCTGACTCGCTTGCTGTTAAATTTTTGCCCTTGGTAAAAGGTGTAACAGATAAAACCAAGCTGGCAAAAAATTATAATTCGGCGATGGCGCAAGCACAAAAATACGGTGTTGCCACTGAGCAAGAAGCTACTGTTGAGGCTTATGTTACAAAACGAGCGACTGATGGTTTGTATTTGATGATCGCTGAGGAGGAAAAGGCTATTCGACAAGATCCTTTAGGTGCGGGAAGTAAAATTATCAGTAAAGTGTTTGGCGCCGTAAATAAAAAATAAATGAATTAACGTCAATTTATTTTAATCCGGCGCATATTTTTTCTGACATTTTTCGCAGAAAAAGCTGCGCCTATGGTTTTTGCCCAAGTAAGCGCGTTCAAAAGGTATCTTGCATCGAGGGCAAGTACTTTTATTATGTGCAAGCCAATGCTTTTTTAACACGAAGGCTTTTTTCCAGGCTAGAAATTCGAAGCTGTACTTATGCGCCTCTTCGATTAACGCACGCAATTTCGCTGACGGTAGAAATTCAATTTGCGAAAGGGGATGAACGCGAATACGAAATAAAACTTCATTTTTTATAATATTGCCAACACCTGCAAAAATATCCTGATTTAACAATACATCACACACAAGGCTTTCTGGTAGGGACTTTATTTTAGCGCGGGCCGCAGCAGGATCCCATGTCTTAGACATAACGTCCGCGCTCCAGTCATAAATATTATCCAGATCGCCTTCGAGATACTTAACTGAACAAGCGTAAAAATTAATTTCTTTTTTATTCGCAAACTGCAGGCTTAAACGCGGCGTTGCTTCTTTACGTTCATTGATAAGGTAAGTACCAAACATCAATAAATGTACCCTTATTGAAAACTCGGAAAATTCGATCAGAAATTGCTTTCCAAATGTTCGTAATGATTTGATCTGCTGGCCGACTAATCGAGACAAATCAATTTTGCTGTTACCTCCAACTCGCAAAATTTTTTTTCCGACAAAGTCTTCGGCCAATTCTTTAAGGATAACTATCGAGGGGCCCTCTGGCATAAATTTCTCCGTCAGGTTTTGATTTCATCAGAGTTACATGCAGATTAAGCGCTTACGCTTATGTAAAGATGCTATTTTGGCGGAAAGGGAGTGTCTGTGTGCTGGCAAACGCAGCGCTAGACGTGGAGTTTTTTGATCCAAAGGAGTGTTTAATGCAAAACATGGAGGGAAGTTATTTGCCTTGACCCAACACCCTAGCGGGCAATAATAAAATAGCGCGTAGCAACGAAAAAACTGCTTCGAATGTAATGCCTATGAGGCGAAATGGCAGAGACAGCAGCCAAACAAACGGCCAAAGCACGAGAGCAATAATTGCCAAGGGCCAGCAAACTACAAATAATAATAACCAACATACGAACGTTAACATTGCATCTCCAAGAGTGTGATTGGTCATCCCACAACGACTTAGATGCACAATTGCGTATTTAAGATTCACCCCAAGTAATTATTTATACCTAATCATTTTAGGCACAAATAAAAACGGGCAAATCACAATGTTAGTGATTTGCCCGTTTTGAGATTAAACCTATCGTTGAAACCTGATAGCGTTAATCTTTACCCCGGTTATTCCGTGAAGCTGGAGAAGTCACTTAACAGTCCGGCATCGTCAAAGGCAGCAATCTCGAAGATATAAACTCCTTCTAACCAGCTAAAGTTGTAAGTGGTTGCCCATGGATCATTGATAACGATGTAAGTATATTTTGAATCTTCAGCGGCTTTGTAGCGCAATCTATAACCACCAAGTTCGGTAATATCCAAGGCTGATTTGTCTTCCCGCAACTTCGGTGCGATCCAGGTTAAGCCTACAGGGCCTGACACTGCCGTGTATCCGCTAGCAGGAGCGCTGCTTGAACTTAGGCTAGAAGACGCGACTGACGAAGACTTAGCGCTGGAAGATGACGAAGACACTTTACTCGAGCTTGCCAAACTTGATTTCACGCTTGACGACATTTTGCTAGAGATAGCCAAGCTTGAAACTGCTTTAGCAGACGACTTAGGTAGAGAAGAAGCTGCACGCGATGAAACTACTGCCGGCACACTTGACGCGGCTTTGCTTGAGCTCACAACCGACGACTTAGCTACAGAAGATATTGCGCGGCTGCTAGCGACCGAAGACTTAGAGCTGGACACCTTGCTTGAACTGGATGATGAGGTACCAGCTTGATTAGCAGCAACAATCTTAATCCAATTTAGAGTGAATACTCCGCTTACGGCTTTCACGTTGAAATGATGTGGTCCGGCCTTAAGGGTTACCGTTGTTTGAACCGTAGTCCATCTCTGAGCGCCATGGGTGTTAGGAACATTGATCAGATTAATTCTGGTGATTGTCCCACTCGGATTCAGGTTGTTAAAGGAAAACGATGTTCCGTCATGCGGGCTTGAAACTCTGTAGCTGATAACGTACCTACCTGTGTAAGGAATAATTACCTTGTGGTTGCGGTAGTCCATCCAATCGCCGGTGTTGATATAGGCCGTGTATAACCCGCCCCCGCTATCAGTGGAGGTTTCATTTCCAACACCTTTAGAATCTGAGTACTCTTCTGCTTGAAGCGTGAAGGGAATGGTATAAGTGGAGACTGCTGCCTGGGCTTGAACTGCACCAACCAGGGGCGCGCACAAGGCAAAAACCGTGGCCATTTTCCGTAGGGCTTTTTGATTTAAGATGGTTGCTCTCACTATTGCTGCACTAAAACGAGGGAAATTGAGTTTGGTTGACATAGAAGCTCCGTAGTGCTGTTAAAGATTTGAGCTGATCAAAAATTCGTCTCTTTTACAGCTGTTTGGGACACGCCCTTAAGTTAACCAGCGCACCATACCTAGCTTCAATTTTCCGGCAACCCCATAGATTCCAAAACATGAACTGGCGCATGATTTTATTCATTTTTTTTTGACTTAAACCATTTTGGCGCCAGTTTGGCGCCAATTAAGCGCAAGTAAATTTGAAATAATTTTGATCGAAAATGGTGCGGTAAAATTTGGATGTAACTTGATCCAGGCCTGAAGATCTACGACTTCTTTTTTTTAAAATCCAAGCAAAAATATTTCGCACACCATTTGTAACAAAGTTTATTTATGGTCGTCGGGAAAGTATTAATGAAAAATTTCAGATTGCCACCTTTCAAATAATTGCTTTTATATTTAGTGAAGCAGTTCGCTTTTTGACCAATCGATGCATTGAGACGCATTTTGGAACTTTTCAATAATGTACGACTCACTTGCACTCATTCTCAATGTTGTTACATGTTTGGATGTGAGTCGCGTGGGTAAATCCATCTTACAGTGAGCAAATCGCGTGTGCCCGAAGGCTGCAAAAAATCACATCAAGTCTCGGATAATTGAAAACTATTTATTAGCGAGAAATTTTATTGGCGCCAATGATGGTGTATGAGAAATATTTTTGTTTAGGAGTTCCACTACGCTTTTTGCCACAATAATTCAAATAATTTTCGCCACCTTTCTTTCCTATCAAAACATTTGTTCGCTGTAATAATTTTTTTGAAACAGATTTTATACTGGCCTTAAAGTCAATCTGAATCGACTGACATTTAAAGTCAAAAATTGGCGTCAACTTATCTGGTTCGGTAACGAACGGAATTTTAATTTCAGGCCATGAACACTTTCTATAGGTCCCTTCACTGAGGTACATAGGATGGCCTTATCTATTGCAATTTTATGCGCGGGTTTATTTCTTTCTTATTTTTTATGGGGCGCAAAGCTGGGTGTCTGGACGGGTCAAACCTCCCAGCAGAGTTTGAATCAGGTTCAAGATTTATTTTTCCGCACAGTTTTCACTTTGCTCGGCTATGTCGCCAAGCGCGATGGCCCTGTTAATAAACTGGAAGTTCAACGTACCGAAGTGTATATGGAAAAAATGGACCTTAATGCGGAACAAAAACGTGAAGCCATACGTCTGTTCAAGCTAGGCGCCGATGTAAATTTTGACGCCGATGCAACCGTTAAGGAATTCTATGGGTTGGCAAAAAAAAGTCCGAATCTTGTCCAAATACTTCTGGTGTATCTAATATCCCTTGCTCGGGTCGACGGTTTATTGGGAACACGGGAGACGGATGCGGTACAGAAAATTGCAGCAGGGCTAGGTTATTCTTCAGTCACCTTCAAACATTTGTTGGAGATGATTTCTTCCCAATATAATTTTACTGAGGGGATGAAGAAAAAAACTCAGGCTGCAAAACCACAGGGTGAATGCAAAGCAAATGATGACGCAGGAGGCGCTTCAGTTAACCAATGTTCTGGTCAAAACAAGGCGAATCAAACAGATTCGGACGAAGGCCAAACTCAAAACGTGTTTGATATGACAGACGGTGAAAGCTGCGCTGAGAAAACGGAAGATTTTAATACCCGCGACGATCAATTGGACGAGGCTTTTAAGGTTCTTGGTCTATCCAGGAACGCGAGTGATGTAGAAATTAAAAAGGCATATCGTAACCTTATCGGTCAGTACCACCCTGACAAGCTTATGGGACTCGGTTTACCCTCCTATATGATTCAATCATCGACCGAATGTTTTCAAGCAATTCAGTCGGCATATGAATATATAAAAGAAGCGAGAGCGAAATAATCTGATTGTATGATTGCGGCGCCAGCTATTTTTTCTTGCAAATTTAAGCGTTAAATAAAGTATATTTTTCGTGTAGTTAAATGAATTTGCATTTATTTTACGATAATAATGTGAAGGGATGCTTATTAAGTGGTTGATGCTGTTAGAATTCGCATGATTATGACCTCTTACATTGTGTTGACGATAAATAACCGAGATGCTTAATAAAAATACCTACCAAGCGATTATGTTTGCCGACGTTTCTGGCAGCTCCGCACTTTATAAACAATTAGGTAATCAAGAGGCAAAAGCAATTGTTGATGATGTGGTGAGCCATATGGCAGCCACGACTATTGTTCATGAAGGCATGGTTGTTAAGACGATTGGCGATGAAGTTATGGCTCGTTTTGACAGCGCAGCCACGGCATGTCGTGTGGCTATAGCGATACAGGAGCGCTCGAGTCGGGAGTTTGCGGATATAGGTTTGGGAATTCGAATTGGAATAGCCTACGGCGACACTGTCGTTACTCCAAACGATGTTTTTGGCGACACCGTTAACGACGCTGCTTTCGTTGCGCATATAGCACGCGCTAACCAAATTTTAATTACGCAAGGTGTCACAGACGAGCTTGATCATAGCCTCGCACCACAATGTCAGTTATTTGATCGTGTAAACATCAAAGGTGATAGCGAAAAATCGATTATCTATCGGCTCGCGTGGGAGAGTTCTCAGGAGAACGACCTTTCTACTCGCGTAATGCCGATCCACGACCTCACACGTTTTGTTGCTACTTTCCAACTTACGCTCAAAATCGGCGAGCAAGTCATCTGCATCCTCCCTGATCAAACCCCTTACACCATCGGACGTGATCATAATAAAGTCAATTTGCGCATGGAACATTCAGTGTGTTCCCGAGAGCATTGCCATATAGAGTTCCGACGTGGAAAATACGTGCTGGTTGATCACTCGACCAACGGCACCTATGTCCACGAAGAAAACAAAACTCCCATCTATTTGCGTCGTGAGGAAGCTCCGCTGCAAGGCAAGGGTGTTATTAGCGTTGGTCAACAGGTTAATCCCTCCAATCCCTGGTTGATTCATTTCCAGCACTAATTTTACATTCATGAAAACTACAACCGAATCTGCAATTGAATTTGCATCGCCTGGCTTATTGAGAATATTTGCGTCTATGGTCTACGACGGCCTGTTGCTTGCAGCGATTAGCATCGCTTATGGCGCGCTGGTGGTAACTGTTAGCGTATCTACGATGGGGCAACCGGAGGCGGGGCATCGAATAGAATGGGCGGCCCCTGCAAAACTCGCTATTACATTTGGTTGGTTGTTATGTTTGATGTTTTTTTATATTTATTTTTGGCAAAAATTTGGCCAAACATTAGGGATGAAAACCTGGCGCATACAGGTTGTGGATGAGCGCACTTATCAACTTATCTCTCGCTCACAAGCTTACAAACGCAGCCTCACCGCGCTATTTTCCCTAGGATTTTTTGGTATTGGTTATTGGCTCTCCTTCGCTCATCCACAGCGGCGTTTATTGCACGATCTTACAAGCGGTACGCGGCTTATTTTGCTGAAAAAAAACAAGTAATAACATTCACGGATTATTTTCGGTTGCATAAGCAACCTGCATTTTTTGGATAACACTATTTTTATGTCTCTTATCAAAATCGAAAAAGCCTACCTAAGTTATGGCCTGCAAGTATTGCTGGATGAAATTGACCTCGTTGTTGAGAAAGGCCATCGCTTGTGTTTGATTGGGCGAAATGGCGCGGGGAAATCCAGCTTGCTTAAAGTGATCGCCGGTGAAGTTGATCTTGATAAGGGCGAGGTTATTTTACAAAGTGGAATACGCATCGCGAGACTTGAACAAGATTTGCCTGATGCAGACGATCGTTTGGTGTTCGATTCGGTGGCAAGCGCATTTCCTGGTTTGGGTGATTTGCTAAGCGAATATCATCATCTTGCCCACGGTACTGAGTTTGGTGATACGACTTTAGCGCGAATGGAAAAATTGCAGCACGACATCGAAGCGCGTGACGGCTGGTCCATGCAACAAAAAGTAGAATCAATATTAACTCGCCTGGATTTGCCTGCTGATAAATACATGCGCGAACTTTCCGGTGGCTGGCGTAGGCGCGTTGCTTTAGCGCGTGCATTAGTTCTTGATCCGGATGTTCTCTTGCTCGATGAACCGACAAACCATTTGGATATAGCGGCGATTGATTGGTTGGAAAAACAATTGCTCAATTTTAATGGTGCCCTGGTTTTTATCACCCATGACCGCTCACTCTTACAAACATTAGCAACGCATATCGTTGAGTTGGATCGCGGACATTTGCGTTATTGGTCTGGGGATTACGCGAGCTATTTGGTTTATCGCGAACAAGCCTTGGCGGAAGAGGCTCGTCACAATGAATTATTTGACAAAAAACTAGCGGAAGAAGAAGTATGGATTCGCCAGGGCATTAAAGCGCGTCGTACTCGCAATGAAGGCAGAGTAAGAGCCCTTAAAGAATTGCGTAATGTGCGAGCGGAGCGGCGCGAAGTCATTGGCAAAGCAAATTTTGCACTCGCAACCGGCGAGTCCTCTGGAAAACTTGTTGCAGAATTAAAAGATGTTTCATATTCCTGGGGAAATAAACCGATTGTTAAACATTTTTCCTCTACGATTATTCGCGGTGATCGCATAGGTTTAGTCGGCGCCAACGGCGCGGGGAAAAGTACCTTATTAAAATTAATCTTAGGCGAGTTGCAACCTCAATCTGGTTCCATACGCTTGGGAACCAATTTAAAAGTGGCTTATTTTGATCAGCTTCGAGATCAATTGGATTTGGATAAAAGTGCGGTCGACAATGTTTCAGAAGGCCGCGACTTTATTGAAATCGATGGGAAAGCCAAACATATTTTTTCTTATTTAAGTGATTTTCTATTTAGCGGTGAGCGCGCACGTACACCTTTACGTGCACTTTCTGGAGGCGAGAGAAATCGCGTACTGCTCGCAAAATTATTCAGTAAGTCCGCAAATTTATTAGTGCTCGACGAACCGACCAACGATCTGGATGTTGAAACCCTCGAGCTGCTTGAAGAAATTCTAACGGATTATGCTGGCACTGTTTTGTTAGTCAGCCATGATCGTGCATTTCTAAATAATATCGTGAGTAGCGTTATTGCTTTTGAGGGGCGTGGAAATGTGCTCGAATATATTGGCGGTTACGATGATTGGATTCGTCAGGGTGGTAAATGGACGGAATCAGATTTACCTGAGGAAGTAGCGGCTCCAGCCGCTTTAGTCGCTCCTATTGCTAAGCCTGTTGTTCAAGCAACGGTGTCGCGTACAAAAAAATTGAGTTACAAACTGCAAAAAGAATTTGAAGATCTACCAAAAAAAATTGAACAGCTTGAACAAAGTGTCGTTGCAATGAAAGCGGTTGTTAGTGCGCCCGATTTTTATACGCAGGCGCCAAAATTGATTGAAGAAAAGCTGGAATCGCTAGCGCAATTTGAAATGGAACTCGAAGCATGCTTCGAGCGTTGGGCCGAGCTGGAAGATATGCAGCAGGCTGAATAATTGTGAGCTTTTTTATCCGACTTGAGTCACCGGTGCTACATAGACTGCCAGCACATCGCAGGTTGCGCCATGTAAAACACTGTTAGGTGTTGAGCCTAATAATAATGCGAAGCCTTTGCGTCCGTGACTTCCCACGATAATGAGATCGGCTTCCTGTTGCTCGGCCAAATAGTGTAATTCGCTAGCGGGCTGGCCAACCAAAACATGTTCCTGGGCGACGGGATAATCGATATTTTTTATGAGCTCTTGCAATTCATTTTCTATTCGTTGAACTTGTTGCGCTTGAACGTCAGAAATATCCAAAGGCATATCACCGCCGTAAGCAAATGTGATGGGTTCAAGCACGTGTGCAATACTTAATTGCGCTTTGTAAGTGCGCGCAATTTTGATTGCTTTCGAAAGAACTTGCGGAGTTTCATCGGTTAAATCCAGACCCACAAGAATGTGACGATAGAGGCTGTCATGGTTGTTCATAAAAAGCTCCCAAGCAGTGGTTTCAATTAAAGACTAGCCTTGAAATTTAAAACTGGCTAGAGGTGATTTTTAAACTCAATTTTCCAAGAGATGCCGATCTATGAGTATTGGATTAATAATTGCCCTGATAGTTGCGGTTGCTCTGGTGTTAGGCCCCGTAATGATGATGCGACCAAACCCTGCGCAAAAAAGGAAAGAACTTATGCGTTTGGCAGCACGAGCGGAGGGCGTTCAATATTCGGTACGCAATTTGCCCAGGCAGGCGGATGAAGCAGAAAAGCCCGACCCCATAGCGGTATATTTTTTGCCACCTACCGAGGCTGGCTCGTCGCAGAGCTGGATGCTACTTCGTACACGTTACCAGCACGATATCCATTTTTTAGGATGGTGGGCGTGGCGTGATGGAAACCGTCCCACTGACGCGGAAGAAAATGTTTTAAGAGGGTATCTCGTTAATTTGCCAGAATCGGTAAAAGCGGTCAGTGCGGGTACCGAGGGCATCGGTGTATATTGGGACGAAACCGGTGGTGAGCCTGTGTTGAATGAGATTCTACAATTGCTGAAGTCTTTAAAAGAAGCATCTAGTCGGTAACTGCACGATCCGGCATAAGATCTTTGCTCATCGCTTTGCGCGAACCGTCCATCAACTCGCTTAACTCCTTGATCATCCGCATACGGCGGGGGTCTTGATGCAGAGATTCCATTAATAATTGTTGTGCCTTCTGATAATAACCTTGCGCAGAAAAGCGATCTCCCAAAAGACTAAATTTTGCCCCTTGGGCGATAAAAGATGTAACGCTCACCATCAAAAATGCCCATGACAACTCAGTTGTGAAGCCTTCGAGTTCTTGATCATTAATCCTCCCTTGTGCACAGATATGGCGGAGCAGCGTAGCGGCCTCACCCAGTTGTAATTGGGTGTGGGTAATTTGGGCATCGCTGTCCTTTTGATAGCTGCTACTACCTAACTTGGTTCGAGAAAGCTCTTCCGAACGAGCAACGGCGTGACGAATGCTATTTTCAATGTGTGTTTTTGAGCCGGTTTCAAGGTTCGCGATTTGTCGCAGGAGATCAATCGCTTCATCATTGATATGTTTTGCGATCTGGCGGTTGGGAAGAGTTTGCTCAAGACAGCTGACGATGTCGACAATAGCATCGTACCGGAGCTTGAGTTTCCGCTGCTGCATACGTCGTAGTTGTTCTTGCTCATGCTTGCGATTAATGACACTTACTATCGCAAGTGCTACTAATGCGAGAACCACTAAACCGATCAAAGCAGCCATGGAGCGGGGTACCTAACAATATTTAACCAAAAGATGAAAAGTGAGCGTTCTTCTACTCTGTCTGAAAATAATTTTTATAAATAGTGTAGCGGGAATAATGAAACTTGCGGGAGCCTTACTTAATATTCCATAACCATTTGATTCAGAAGCAAAAAATCAATTAAAGCGACCGTTGTAATAGAGGCGCTTTCAGATGCCAATTAAGTTTTTTTCAATTTATCTGACATTAACATTAGCTTGACCCCCGCCATTCCAAGTCTTATATATGCGCACCTTTGATGCAAAGTAACCATCTTGTAACTATCCTGTGATGGCATCTTGGTTCTATTCTCGGCGCTCCTGCCGTCCAAATTTACCTATCCATATTATTGAAAAGACATTTAAAACATGGGCAAATCCTTAGTAATTGTAGAATCGCCAGCCAAAGCAAAAACAATCAATAAGTATCTTGGCGCTGATTTTGTTGTGAAGTCCAGTATCGGACATATTCGGGATTTACCGACCAGCGGTGGCGCCAAACCGGTGGATGCTAAAGAGCGGGCCAAGCAAGCAGCCGCCACGCGCAAACTTTCGGCGGAAGATAAAGCGGTTTACCAAGCCAAAAAAAGCAAAACCCAGCTAATCAATCGTATGGGTATAGACCCGGAGAATGGTTGGGAGGCTCACTATGAAATTCTTCCCGGTAAAGAAAAAGTAGTTGAGGAATTGCGCAAGCTCGCCGAGAAAGCCGACACCATCTACCTCGCGACCGACTTGGATAGAGAAGGGGAAGCCATTGCATGGCATCTTCGCGAAGCTATAGGCGGCGACCCTGAGCGCTACCGCCGTGTTGTATTTAACGAAATCACCAAGACCGCGATCCAAAACGCGTTTAAGAATCCCGGCCGTGTCGATCAAAATCGCGTAGATGCCCAACAAGCGCGTCGTTTCCTGGATCGCGTTGTGGGTTACATGGTTTCTCCCTTGTTGTGGGAGAAAGTTGCGCGTGGGCTTTCCGCTGGTCGTGTGCAATCTGTAGCTGTGCGTC
This sequence comes from Gammaproteobacteria bacterium, assembly GCA_004173475.1. Lineage (GTDB taxonomy): Bacteria > Pseudomonadota > Gammaproteobacteria > Pseudomonadales > Cellvibrionaceae > Cellvibrio. The sequence continues at coordinate 555,773 of SEBU01000002.1, read as the reverse complement.
TGGTGGTTGAGCGTGAGCAAGAAATTCGTGCGTTTATCCCCGAAGAATATTGGACTGTAGTAGCGGACCTGCAAGCGACCAAAGCAGAACAAGTGCCATTCGAGGTTAAAAAACAGGGCGACGAAGCCTTCAAGCCGGTAAACGAAGCTCAGGCTATGTCTGCGGTTAAAGCGTTGCAGCAATCAACTTATAAAGTTGTGAGCCGCGAAGACAAACCAACCCAGTCAAAACCTTCAGCACCTTTTATTACATCAACCCTTCAGCAGGCAGCCAGCACGCGCCTCGGGTTTGGTGTTAAGAAGACCATGATGATGGCGCAACGCTTATATGAAGCTGGCTACATAACTTACATGCGTACCGATTCGACTAATTTAAGTAAAGATGCGGTCGAAGCCTGCCGCGATTACATTCTCGAGTCATATGGAAAGAAATACCTTCCAGAAGGCCCGGTGCTTTACTCCAGTAAAGAGGGGGCCCAGGAGGCGCACGAAGCGATTCGTCCTTCTAGCGTAAGTGTGCAACCTAACCAGTTGAGCGGGATGGAGCGCGATGCCGAGCGTTTGTACACCTTGATTTGGCAACAATTTGTGGCTTGCCAAATGACGCCTGCGGAGTACACCAGCACCAGCGTAGTGGTAAATGCGGGTGATTTTGAGTTGCGCACGCGCGGTCGAGTTGTTCGATTTGATGGTTTTACCAAAGTATTGCCGCAAACCGCCAAAAAAGATGAAGACGTAGTCTTGCCGGATATGAAAGTTGGTCAAGTCCTACCCTTGATCAAGCTCAATCCAAACCAGCATTTCACTAAGCCAACTGCTCGTTACACTGAAGCGAGCCTGGTTAAAGAGCTGGAAAAGCGCGCGATTGGTCGTCCATCGACTTATGCATCAATTATTTCTACCATTCAGGAGCGCGGGTATGTGCGCGTAGAAAATCGCCGTTTTTACGCTGAAAAAATGGGTGACATTGTCACCGAGCGTTTGGTCGAAAGCTTTGACGATCTCATGGACTACAGCTTTACCGCCAATATGGAAGACTCGCTTGATGACATAGCTCAGGGCGAGAAAAAGTGGCGCAAAGTACTTGATGATTTTTATGCCGGTTTTACCAAAAAGTTACAGCTAGCCTCCAGTGCGACCAAAGGTATGCGAGCGAATGACCCTACAGACACGAATATTCCGTGTAGTCTTTGTGGTCGTCACATGCAAATCCGGACCGGCGGAACAGGTGTGTTCCTAGGTTGTTCCGGGTACGCTCTGCCACCCAAAGAACGCTGTAAAAATACGATGAATCTGGTGTCTGGAGATGAAGTAATTGATGCGGACGCGGATGAAGAAGCTGAATCAAGACAATTGCGCACCAAGCATCGCTGCAAAATTTGTAACTCCGCGATGGATTCTTATTTGCTGGATGAGTCGCGCAAAATTCACATCTGCGGTAATAATCCCGATTGCGCCGGTTATGAAGTGGAGCAGGGCAGCTACAAGCTTAAGGGTTACGAGGGTCCGACGCTTGAATGCGACAAATGCGGTAGTCAAATGCAGCTCAAAACGGGCCGCTTCGGCAAATACTTTGGCTGTACCAACCCCGAGTGTAAAAACACTCGTAAATTGCTGAAAAGCGGCGAAGCGGCACCGCCAAAAGTTGATCCAATAGTAATGGCAGATTTGCGTTGCGAAAAAGTAGATGATCACTATGTACTGCGTGATGGTGCAGCAGGTTTATTCCTTGCTGCGAGCCAATTCCCGAAAAATCGCGAAACGCGTGCGCCATTGGTTGCCGAATTATTGCCATATAAAAAGCAGATAGATCCTAAATATCACTTCCTGTTGTCTGCACCGGTTACTGATCCCGATGGAAATAAGGCGATCATCCGCTTCAGCCGTAAAACCAAAGAGCAATATGTGCAAACCGAGGTAGATGGTAAGGCGACTGGATGGAAAGCGTTTTATGAAGGCGGTAAGTGGAAGGTTTCGTCCAAATAAATTAAGAATGGCGCTCTAAAGCCTTGGACACCGATTAACCTGATCTTGTCGAAGGGTTCCATGTGAATCCTTCGACTGCTTTGCGTTCAGAATCTCTATTTTGCTTGAGTCAAAATTTCCTCATGGCCAACCTTTCTCTCACTCGCGTTAATCAAAAACTTGCACAAGCCAAGCTGTTGGTTACTGGTGTCGACGAAAAAGCTTTAACGCCCGTCCATCGCAACTCGTTGTTAGAGGCCAGTGCTTTTCATCTGGTATGCGCTTACCAGCATTACATTCGTGAAGTCGCCGAGACTTATGGATTGAAACACGCTATAGGCCTGCAGGATGAATCGGATTTGGTTAAAGCCTTTGATGCAGCTAAAAAGCATCCAGCCGAAGCTGAAGAGTTAGCAGCGCTTCGGTCGGATTCAACTTCTTGGCTGGTGCAATTGCAAATCTATTATGACTCTCTGTGGCAAGTGCCTAAGTTAGTCACTCCTCAAACTTCGGAGGAACTTATAGGTTTGGTAGATCTTGATAGGGCAGCTGCTGCGCCCGTAACGTTCGAATCCGTCCTGCAATGGCATTCAAAGTTCGTCGCCTTGGTGCTTCGTCAGCGCGAAACTAGCGCCGAATTTTGATCTGTAAGTGATAAATTCAGTTAATTTCGGTTTCGATGGGATATGACGGTTGAACAGCGTAAGTGTCTATGGCACAATTCGCACCCTTCATGCATAGGGCTGGTTGATTAATTCAATATTCGTATAAAAATCAACCGGTTAGCAAGAAATAGAACTGCTTTTATTCTAAAGCTTAGCGGACGTGGTGAAATTGGTAGACACACCAGGTTTAGGTTCTGGCGCCGCAAGGTGTGAGAGTTCGAGTCTCTCCGTCCGCACCATATTCATTCCTAAGAGCCGCATAGCGGCTCTTTTAACATTGATCACATCTATCCCACGAGGCAGATATGCAAGTTTCTCTCGAAACAACTTCCGGTCTAGAACGTCGCCTTACCATTGGCGTGCCCGCTGAACAAGTTGATACCGAAGTCGAAAATCGTTTAAAGCAAGCTGCTCGTACAGTTACCATTAAAGGCTTCCGCAAAGGCAAGGTGCCTATGTCGGTCGTAAAGCAGCGCTTTGGTGCTGGTGTGCGTCAAGAAGTGGTTGGTGACGTAATCAGCCGCTCATTTTATGCTGCTGTGCAAAAAGAAAATGTTAGACCGGCTGGTCAGCCCGCTATTCAGGCAAAGCAGTTGGCCGCAGGTAAAGATCTCGAATACGTTGCGACTTTTGAAGTTTACCCAAGTGTTCAATTAAGCGATCTAACTGCTTATGAGATCACTCGCTATACAGCTGAAGTTACCGATGCTGACGTTGACAACATGATCGAGGTGCTTCGCAAGCATCAAACTACCTGGACTCCGGTTGATCGTGCGTCAGAGGATGGCGATCAAGTAAATATTGATTTTGTGGGCACTAAAGATGGTGTTGAGTTCGCCGGTGGTAAGGCGGAAGGGCAGAATCTGGTATTGGGCTCTAACTCAATGATTCCAGGTTTTGAAGCTGGCGTGGTTGGTCTGAAAGCAGGTGAAGAGAAAACCATCAACGTGACCTTTCCCGCTGACTATCAAGCAGAGGAATTGAGAGGTGCGAAAGCGCAGTTCGCAATTAAAGTAAATTCTGTATCTGCACCGCAACTTCCTGAATTGAATAAAGAATTTTTTGCTAAATTCGGCGTTGAAAAAGGTGGCGAGAAGCAATTCCGCAAAGAAGTTAGAGCGAATATGGATCGTGAATTGTCCAATGCCCTGAAAGCCAAAGTTAAGACTCAAGTGATGGATGCTCTGCTTGCATCTCACAAAACTGATTTGCCGAAAGCCTTGGTTGCCAACGAAATTGAAGTGTTGCGTAACCAAATGCTGCAACGTTTTGGTGGCCAACAACAAAATTTTGACGTTAAGTCTTTGCTGCCGGATACCATGTTCCAGGAAGAAGCTGAACGTCGTGTAACCTTAGGCTTGATCGTTGGTGAAATTGTTAAGTCAGCGAAATTGAAGCCAGATGCGAAACGCGTTAAGTCGATGATTGAAGATATAGCATCGACATATCAGGAGCCAAAAGAAGTAGTTGAATACTACAACGGCAATCAGGAGTTGCTTGCAGGTGTTGAGTCTGCGGCACTTGAAGACCAGGTTGTTGATTATGTTTTGGCAGGCGCCAAGGTCACAGAACAAGCATCCGCATATGATGAAATAATTAAAGCGAACGCTCAGCGATAACTTGTTCAAAAAAGCCGCAAAGCGCACGTTTTGCGGCCTTCCGGCCCTGCATTTCTCCCCAATTTACGCTTGATACTGGCATATAATCAAATCACAGGTTAAGCTCCTTATTGTCAATTCTGTCGACTTTAGGGCAACGACATTTAGCGTTCCCTTATAAAGTTGCTGTAACCTTTGTTTAAGGATAAAAGGCAATATGTCTTACGATTACTCAAAAAATTCATCTTCAATTGTTGCCGCTGGTGGCTTGGTGCCAATGGTAATTGAGCAAACCGCCCGCGGTGAGCGCTCATTCGATATTTACTCGCGCTTACTGAAAGAGCGAGTCATTTTTTTGGTTGGCCCGGTCGAAGATTACATGGCTAACCTCGTGGTCGCTCAGCTATTGTTTTTGGAAGCCGAGAACCCAGATAAAGATATTCATTTATACATCAATTCTCCTGGCGGTTCGGTGACAGCTGGTATGTCAATTTATGACACCATGCAATTTATCAAACCTGATGTAAGTACTATGTGTATCGGTCAGGCGTGCAGCATGGGCGCATTTTTACTGAACTCCGGCGCGAAAGGTAAGCGTTTTTGCCTGCCAAACTCACGTGTGATGATTCACCAGCCAAGTGGCGGCGCCCAAGGTCAAGCATCAGATATTCACATTCAAGCGCAGGAAATTTTGAAAATTCGCGCTAAATTAAATCAATTGATGGCCGAACATTCTGGTCAATCAATCGAACGTATTGAGTTGGATACCGAGCGCGATAATTTTATGTCAGCTCAACAAGCCAAAGATTACGGGTTGATTGATGATGTGATCGAAAAACGTATTAAGTAGGTATAAAGCTAAACTCTGTAATGTTTTAATTGTCAGTAGTTTTGTACCAAGTTTTCCAGGCAGATACTTGCCTACTGAGATGGAGTGGTTCCAATGACCGATCACACTAGTGATACAGGCGATAAAAACGGGAAGTTACTTTACTGTTCATTTTGCGGAAAAAGCCAACACGAAGTTCGCAAGCTGATTGCAGGTCCGTCCGTATTTATTTGCGATGAGTGTGTTGATCTTTGTAATGATATTATTCGCGAAGAGATTCAAGAAAGTACTACCGAAGGGTCGTCTGAAAAATTACCCAAACCGCACGAGATTGCTGCAATTCTCGATCAATATGTTATTGGTCAACGTCGTGCCAAAAAAGTATTGGCCGTAGCTGTATACAATCACTATAAACGTTTACGCCTGGGCTCAAAGACTAAAGAAAAAGAGCCGGTTGAATTAGGCAAAAGCAACATTCTTTTGGTTGGACCAACAGGTAGCGGTAAGACTCTTCTCGCTGAAACGTTGGCGCGCTTGCTCGATGTTCCATTTACCATCGCTGATGCCACAACATTGACTGAAGCTGGTTATGTTGGCGAAGACGTTGAAAATATTATCCAAAAGTTGCTTCAAAAATGTGACTACGATGTCGACAAGGCTCAACAAGGTATTGTCTATATTGATGAGATCGACAAGATTTCACGTAAGTCGGACAACCCCTCGATTACAAGAGACGTGTCGGGTGAGGGTGTTCAGCAAGCGCTCTTGAAACTAATTGAAGGTACGGTTGCATCAGTTCCACCTCAGGGTGGTAGAAAGCATCCACAGCAAGAATTTTTACAGGTAGACACATCAAACATTTTGTTTATTTGTGGTGGTGCTTTTGCTGGTTTGGACAAAGTTATTCGCGATCGCTCCGAGAAAGGTGGCATAGGTTTCTCTGCAGAAGTAAAGAGCAAAGATGAGAAACGTAATTTCGGTGAAACTCTTCACGATTTGGAGCCAGAAGATCTGGTCAAATACGGTTTAATTCCTGAGTTTGTAGGCCGTTTGCCAGTGATTGCGACTCTGGACGAATTGGACAAAGCGGCATTGATCCAAATTTTGACAGAACCGAAAAATGCGTTAACGAAACAATACGCACGCTTGTTTGAAATGGAAGGCGTCTCTATAGATTTTCGTCCAGATGCACTTGAAGCTGTTGCTTCACGCGCAATGGAGAGAAAAACAGGAGCGCGTGGTTTACGATCGATTATGGAAAATGTATTGCTCGATACTATGTATAAAATTCCATCCGAAGAAAACGTTGTTAAAGTTGTGGTAGATGAGTCTGTTATCAAAGGGGAATCAGAACCGTTGTTGGTTTACGAAAATACGGACATGCCTGCGAAAGCCGCTTCGGATGAATAATTAAGCCTGATGTTTGTTTGGGCAAGATGTTCAAAAAGGGCGCAATTTAGCGCCCTTTTTAGTTATTTAGTCGCACGAAACTTGTAATTCAGAAAAAATCCCCCACTCTTAATTCAGGTTAAGAGGTCGTTACCTCTACAAGTGAGGATGCCTAATGGAAACACAAGATTTTTCTCCATCTACGTTGAATGAACTTCCACTTTTACCATTGCGTGATGTCGTCGTGTATCCGCATATGGTTACGCCGCTGTTTGTTGGGCGACAAAAATCTATTGAAGCGCTTGAGATAGCCATGGCTGCCGACAAGCATGTGCTTTTGGTAGCGCAAAAAAATCCATCATTGGACGATCCCAAAGCTGAGGATCTTTACAGCGTGGGAACGATTGCCTCTATTTTGCAATTGCTTAAACTACCGGACGGAACTGTAAAAGTTCTTATTGAAGGTAAGGAGCGCGCACAAATAAATAAAATCGAAGAACTCGATATTTATTTTAAAGCGCAAATTTCTCCTTTGGCTGAGGTCGGTGTTTCGGGTTCTGAAGCACACGCGATGGTTTCAGCTGCGGTGAGTCAATTTGAGCAATACGTAAATCTCAGTAAAAAAGTTCCCGCAGAAGTCATCACTTCTTTATCTGGAATTGATGATCCAGGTCGTTTGACCGATACGATTGCTGCGCACATGTCATTGGAACTTCCGCAAAAACAAGCGGTGTTAGAAATTATTGATGTTCGCGCGCGCCTCGATCATCTTTTGGGTTTGATGGATACTGAAGTAGATGTTTTCCAAGTCGAAAAGAAAATTCGTGGTCGCGTTAAAAAGCAAATGGAAAAAAGCCAACGTGAGTATTATTTGAATGAGCAGATAAAAGCAATTCAAAAAGAACTCGGCGAAATGGGTGAAGAAGTTAGTGAAGCGGATGAAATTGAAAAGAAAATTGCCGCTGCCGGTATGCCTAAGGATGCCGAAGATAAAGCGCGCGCTGAAGCTAACAAACTAAAAATGATGTCACCAATGTCGGCTGAGGCTTCGGTGCTCCGTGCTTACATTGATTGGATGGTCAAAGTACCTTGGTCCAAACGTAGCAAGGTGCGTCATGATTTGATTCGCGCGGAAGAAGTGTTAAACAAAGATCATTTCGGTCTCGATGAAGTTAAAGAACGTATTCTTGAATATCTCGCTGTTCAGCAGCGTGTTAAAAAAGTGAAAGGCCCGATATTGTGCTTGGTAGGCCCACCGGGTGTTGGTAAAACATCGTTGGGTGAATCCATTGCGCGTGCAACAAATCGCGAGTTTGTTCGTATGGCTTTGGGTGGTGTTCGCGATGAAGCAGAAATTCGCGGTCACAGACGAACTTATATAGGTTCGTTGCCGGGAAAACTTATTCAAAAAATGGCAAAGGTTGGTGTAAAAAATCCATTATTTTTGTTGGATGAAATCGACAAGATGGGTATGGACAATCGCGGTGATCCTGCATCAGCGTTGCTAGAAGTTTTAGACCCTGAACAAAATAATCATTTCAACGATCATTATTTGGAAGTTGATTACGATTTGTCGGACGTGATGTTTGTATGTACATCTAATTCGATGAACATTCCCGGTCCCTTGTTAGACCGCTTGGAAGTTATTCGAATTCCTGGCTACACCGAAGATGAAAAATTAAATATTGCAAAACGCTATTTGATTCCTAAGCAAATGAAGGCGAATGGTTTAAAGGATGACGAAGTTGAAATTAAAGAGGAAGTAATTCGCGATATAGTTCGTTACTACACGCGTGAAGCCGGTGTGCGTGGATTGGAGCGTGAAATTGCAAAATTATGTCGCAAGATAGTAACTCGTCATGTGAAGTCTAAAAGCTCTGCTGCGGATGTTATTAATTCTGCTGAATTGGAAGATTTATTAGGCGTTCATAAATTTGATTTTGGTAAGGCCGAGCTTAATGATCAAGTTGGTCAAGTAACTGGTCTGGCGTGGACGCAAGTTGGCGGTGAGTTGCTGACGATTGAGTCCTCGGCTGTCACTGGTAAAGGCAGAATTATTAAAACTGGTTCCTTGGGCGATGTAATGCAAGAGTCGATTCAAGCTGCATTGACGGTAGTTAGATCGCGCGCACAAGTGTTGGGAATCGCACCGGATTATCATGAAAAAGTGGACATACATATTCATGTTCCTGAAGGTGCAACACCGAAAGATGGCCCAAGTGCTGGTATCGCAATGTGTACCGCATTAGTCTCTGTACAAACGGGAATTCCAGTGCGCGCAGATGTAGCTATGACAGGTGAAATTACGTTGCGTGGCGAAGTGTTGCGAATTGGCGGATTGAAAGAGAAGCTACTTGCAGCACATCGTGGCGGAATCAAAACCGTTATTATTCCTGCTGGTAATGAACGCGATTTAAAAGAAATTCCGGCTAATATTAAAGCGGATTTATCGATCAAACCTGTGCAGTGGATTGATGATGTTCTTGAGATCGCATTGCATCACATGCCTAAACCTTTGTCAGATGAGGAGTACCGCGCGTTAGAACAAGCGGCACAAAAATCCGAATCAACTCGCATTAGCACTCACTAGAGTCTAAATCGTGTTGAAATGACACAATGCTGCCATGGATGGCGATTATAAAATGTACAAAATTCAAATTGCCCAACATAAAGCTCGATGTGTCCTTGACCCTCATGTTTCCAGTTGGTATAAATCGCAATTCTTTTATCCTAGGTCGCGCTAGGCTTGTTCCTATTGGGATAATGGCGCAAATTAATTGAACAAATAATCAGAAAGGGGTCACGTGTGAACAAAACTGAACTTATCGAAGCGATTGCCGCCTCAGCAGACATTCCAAAAGCAGCAGCCGGTCGCGCTCTGGACGCAGTTGTCGAAAACGTAACTACTGCCCTGAAAAATGGTGATTCAGTTGTGTTGGTTGGTTTTGGAACTTTCTCGGTGAAAGAGCGTGCAGCTCGTACTGGCCGCAATCCACAAACAGGAAAAGAAATTCAAATTGCAGCGTCGAAAGTGCCTGGTTTTAAAGCTGGTAAAGCATTGAAAGACGCAGTGAATTAATTTTTATATTACTGCCGACTTCTGTTCATCACGTTGGTGGTAGTAGGAAAAAGGCGCCCTTAAGTGCGCCTTTTTTATTAAGCCGCTCTTATAAATTAAATAATCGCGGATACCTCATCATAAAAGCGACATGATTTTTGACGCTTTTTCAGCTAATAAGTTAGAAAGTCTGTTGGAGTTTGAAAATGCTACAAGAAATGCGGGACAAATCTACGGGTTTAATCGCAAAAATAATCATCGGATTTATTGCTGTTATTTTTGCACTCTTTGGTACTGATGCGCTGTTTGAGAAAAGTGGAAGCTCAGGCAGAGCTATAAGTGTCAATGGTGAAAAAATTACCGAGACAGATGTAGCTCGTGGTATTGAAAATCGTAAGCAGCAAATTCTCAACCAATATGGCGATTCAGTTCCTGCGGATTTTTTAACTGACGAGAAATTACGTCCGACGGTTGTAGATGGTTTGATTCAGCGTACATTGCTTGCACAAGTTGCTCAAAAAGGTGGCTTTGCTGCTAGCCCTGAGGCCATCCAAAAAGATATAACGACTTCTCCGGCATTTCAGCAAAACGGTGCTTTTAGTCAGGAAAGGTTTTTACAAGTATTGCGTTCAATAGGCTTTACTCCAGCCACCTATCAAAAAGCGGTGGCGGATGACACACTCATTAATCAATTGCAGTTTTCAATTTCGCAAACATCGTTTGTTACGCCTGCAGAATTAAAAAATATTATTGGTTTAAGTTTTCAGTCGCGCGATTTCAGCTATGTCGTATTGCCGGCCGCTAAAGCGGAAAAGACCGTTACGGTTGATGAGCAAGATATTAAAGCGCACTACGATGCTAATCCACAGACTTACACAACACCTGAGCAAGTTGCGGTTGATTATGTTGAGCTGAGTACCGCTGAACTCGCAAAAAATATCACGGTTACTGATGAGCAAGTCCAAAAACAATACGAGCAAAATACAAAAGCTTTCGTAGCCAAAACCGAACGTCAGGCGGCGCACATTTTATTGGAAGGTGCGGATGCTGAGAAACGCGCAGCAGAAATAAAAGCTAAATTAGCTGCAGGTGGAGACTTTGCAAAATTAGCTACAGAATTTTCTTCAGACGCAGGTTCAAAAAATCAGGGTGGCGATTTAGGCTTTTCTTCTGGTGATGCGTTCCCGGCGGAATTTGAAGCCGCGTTAGCCAAACTCAAAGTAGGGGAAGTGTCTGCACCGGTTAAAACCGAAGCTGGAGTTCATATCATTAAATTGATATCTGAACGTGGGTCAAAGGCGCCTACATATGAAGAAGCCAAAGCTGGAATTATTGATCAGTTGAAGCGTTCTGAAGCCGAGGGACAATTTGGTCAAAAACTTGAGAAGCTGAAAGACCTTGCCTATAACGCGGACAAATTGGCGGAAGTAGGTAAAGAGCTCGGTTTACCAGTGCAAAATTCTGGTTTGTTCGCTAGAACAGGCGGTAAAGATTTGACTGCGAATAGCTTGTTTGTAAATGCGGCTTATTCGCCAGAAGTGTTAGAGCAGGGTAACTCCAGTGACGTCATTGAGTTGGAACCTAATCGTGTATTGGTTTTGAAAAAAACTGATCGCAAGCCAGCGCAATTACAGTCTTTAGAAGCAGTTAAAGAGCAAATCACTGCTGTTGTACGTGCTCAAAAAATTCAAACCTTGCTTACCCAGCAAGCTAAAGAAGTTACTGCAGCACTTAACTCTGGCGCTAGCCTCGCTGACCAAGCTAAAACATTAGGCCTTGAAGTAAAAACTTCTAAAGGGACTAATCGTACAGATACAGTGACTGATCGCAGTATTTTGGAATACGTATTTGGTTTAGCCACTCCTGCAGACAAACCTGTAGTTGGGAGCGTCAAAACTGCCTCTGGTGATTATGCTGTTGTTGCGCTTGAGGCTGTACAGTTAGGAACAGAGGACAAGGTTGCGGCTGAGCAACGCCAATCGGTTTCAAGCATGTTGGCTGGTATTAGCGGTGATCATGATTTCAAAAGCTACCAAGCGCATTTAAAAGAAGTTGCCAAAATTAAACACCCTTAGTTTGATGACGCATTGAGTTTGAAAAAAAGAGCTGCTTGCAGCTCTTTTTTTACATCTACGGGTTTTGAGTAACGAAAATTTAATCGCAGATGATTTGTTATTAAGGCTGTTAATTTTTTTGCGTGATGGTTTTATATTTGGTTAGTAAATTGTTAATTGCGTTGGTTGCCCCATGGATTCAATTGAAGAAGATGTAAAAACCTGGTTGAACCAAGTGGTTATAGGTTTAAATTTATGTCCATTTTCCGTAAAGCCCGCGCGTGAAAATCGTGTGCGATTTCACGTCACTCATGCGCAAGTTGAGGAGGATTTGCTGGCAGAGTTAAGCAACGAAATGAAATTATTAGATGCTAAACCTACCACGGAAATCGAAACGACCTTATTAATTATCCCCAACTTTTTGCATGATTTTTTTGATTACACTCAGTTTTTAGGTTGGGCCCAAGCGCAGCTTAAGCGTCAGGGTTGGCTAGGCGTTTATCAATTGGCAAGTTTCCACCCTAATTATTATTTTGCAGGCACAGAACCTGACGACGATGAAAATTTAACAAATCGTTCGCCGTACCCGATAATACATATTATTCGTGAAGCGAGTTTGGAGCGAGCGTTGGAATATGTTGAAGGCGTCGAGGATATTCCCGACCGTAATAGGGCACGCGTGGAATCGTTAAGCTCAGAGCAAAAAAAGAATTTATTTCCGTATTTGTTTAATAGTCGCAGTGACGATGATTTGAAAGTAAGGAATTAGCTAGCGGAAATGGTAAAGCGGTTCCGTCCACCTTCTTTTGATTGATAAAGCGCAGCATCAGCTTTCTCAATCCATTGTCGATGATCAGAGATATTTGCGCTCAATTGCGAAATTCCCATGCTAATGGTAAATCTAACTTGCTGCCCTTCGGAAATAACGACCATTTTTTCAATAGTCGTGCGTAGTCTTTCTGCAAAAATACTTGCACCATGGGTATCGGTGCCCGTCAAAATTAACCCGAACTCCTCACCACCATACCGCCCAGCAATATCCAGGTCGCGTACTTGTTCTTTAATTGCCCGGCTTACTTGCCGAATAACGTCATCACCCACTGTGTGGCCATATTTATCATTCACTTTCTTGAAGTGATCTATGTCCATCATAATTAAAGTAGAAGCTTGATTGTAACGATCAAAGCGTTTGAATTCCTGAATCAATCGCAATTCCCAATAACCACGGTTGTATAAATCGGTGAGGTGATCTGTGCGGCTCAAGCTTTGTAATTGATTATTGGCCTTTTGTTGCGCCAATTTATTAATCGCAGTATCTGTGACGTCATAAATGATCAGGCAAATTTGTTCAACGTGACCCTTGGAATCAATCAGCGGAATAATGGTACTGTTTTGATACATATGTTCAGCTGTGCCCGTTATAGGGCGATAGTGCGGGAAGCGAAACAAATAGGGACGTTGTTCCCAAGTTGTAAAGGTAGCATTCTGCAGCACAAATACTGACTGCGCCTTATGTCGAAACCAGGATTCAGACAACTCCGGAAACACGCCAAATATGCTGCGCTGTAAAACATCTTCGGGTGTCTTTCCGCTGTGGTTTTGCATAAAACTATTCCACAGCGCCACCTTATAATCCTTATCCATAACTACCAACCCAACATCAATATTTTGCAAGATATCCATCAGCCAGTGGACGTCTTCGAAAAATTTGGTGAATTCTTTATTGGTTGTTGTCATTGGATAAATACAGCTACTTAGTCGAGTAAATAATTCAGCTTTTCCACCAATCCAGTAATTGAATGCTCAGCAATTACCAGAAGAAGGTCGCAATTAATTTTGTGATTTTCAATAGAGTAGTTTATTTCCACCACCAACGCCTGCTTCCAGGTCATATTGTTGTTTTGTAATAGGTCGGTGATATTACAATGTTGGCCAAGCAGCATAGGCGGGCCGAAACTGAAATGAGTGTCCAGCTGTTCTGCGAGCCCTTTCAAGCAGGCGCCATTGAGGACATTTGCCGTGTCCATAAGTAATTCATACTCGGCCCGCTCATCGGCAACGCGGTCATACTGAAGTAATTTCGCAAGATCGTTGAAATCTGTGCCGTTGAAAATCAGCATGGCTTCGCCAGCAATTCCGCCGCCAATAAAACCCTGACAAACACCGTGAACTACATCATTGCTTTCACGATTTAATGAATGAAGCGCCATAGCAATATCAGTAGGGTTAAGAATGCTGACATGGGGTATGGAAAGCACAACAAATACATCCAGCAATCTAGCTAACCTATCGCCCGCTCGCCCCATGGCAACGTTCGTGATCTCTTGCAAACAGTCGCGTTGATCTTCCGTAAGTAGATGTGGCCGCATAGATAATCATGCTAATCAGGTTAAGTTAATCCAAGCTTAGCATCTGTAGCGCAATATGCGATTCACCATGGAAAAAATGTGTCATTTTATTGATTTCTCTGGTAAAAATCCTTTCAGGCTCGCTAACCCTCAATCGCCTCATAATTCAAGATATTCAAATAATGAATGATGCGCTAGGAAAATATTCCCTTTAACTCATGCACATTGTCTACGAGTTTTGACGAAGGCCGAAGATAGTGGCGACTAGCATTTAAAATTTTATACAGGATTTTGATTATGGCGAAGACTTTGGCTTTGACCTCTAAAGTTACATTGGGTTTGTCGATAACATTGATGTGTGTTGCCGTTACGGCGGTCGCCAAAACTCCCATTCAAGCTTCAGCTCCAACACGTCCTGCATGGCAGATGCCGGAAGATCCAGAAGCCAAAACCTACTTGGCCAAATGTGAAGCTGAGTTCAAACGACTTGCTGGTGAATTGGATAGTTTTGCAAATCTGAAGCCGGTAAGCGATCTTGCGCTGTTAGATAAATTAAATAACATGGATTTAATTTTAGATGCGCAGCTCAGCGTTGCGAGTCTTTATTCCAGTGTGCATCCGAATGAAAATGTGCGTACGGCAGCAGAGCAATGCGAGCAGCATTTTGTGGAAATTAATACTGACATAAGTCTGTCGCGAAATATTTATGATCAGGTAAAGCGAATCGATTCGCAGAAACTAGGCCCTGAAGACCAACGTTACGTCAGTCATACCTTGCGTGACTATCACCGTTCCGGTGTTGATAAAGACCAGTCAACGCGTGAAAAAATTAAGCAGCTGAGTGAAGAAATAAATTTAATTGGCCAGGAATTCGATAAGAATTACCGTGAAGGTGGAAAAACAATTGAAGTTGCCTCCGTAAAAGAATTGAACGGGTTACCTAAAGATTATATTGAGCGCCACAAACCCAACGCAGAAGGTAAAATTGTTTTATCTACTGATACCCCGGATTATATGCCGGTAATGCAATACGCAAAAAACGATGCGCTGCGTGAACGATTTTATAGAGTCTACCGCGATATGGCTTATCCGCAAAATAAGGCTGTGCTAGAAAAGTTATTGGCAAAGCGTTTTGAGTTGGCGCAACTTCTTGGATATTCTGATTTCGCGACTTATATAACGGAAGATAAAATGATTAAGTCGCCTCAAAATGCTCAAGAATTTATCGAGAAAGTTTCTACAATTGCCACGCCCCGTGCGGAGCAAGAATACCAAGTTTTGTTAAAGCGATTACAAAAAATCAATCCACGTGCCACACGCGTGAATGATTGGCAAAAGATGTACTTGGAACAGTTGATAAAAAAAGAAAAATATCAGGTCGATGGCCAAAAGATTCGTCAGTATTTTCCTTACGCCAAAGTTCAACAAGGTATATTTGATTTAACTCAAACTATGTTCGGTGTCAGCATACGCCCTTGGAATACCGAAACCTGGCACGCGTCTGTGAAAGCATTTGAAATTGTAGATAATAATCAGGTGATTGGCCGTTTCTATCTGGATATGCATCCTCGCGATGGAAAATACAAACATGCTGCGCAATTTGGTGTTCAGCGCGGAATAAAAAATTTACAAGTTCCAACCGCTGCCTTGGTTTGTAACTTCCCTGGCGGTGAAGATCCTAATGAACTAATGGAGCACGATGATGTAGAAACTTTTTTGCATGAGTTCGGGCATTTGTTGCACAGTATGTTTAGCGGGAATCACGAACGGGCTGCGTTTTCCGGTATCGAAACCGAATGGGATTTTGTTGAAGCTCCATCGCAAATGTTAGAAGAGTGGGTATGGGATGCGGAAACGCTCGCCAGCTTTGCACGTAATCAAAAAGGCGAAGTGATTCCAGTTGCATTGGTTGAAAAAATGCGCGCTGCTCGTTACTTCGGCAAAGCGTTATGGACCAAGCATCAATTATTTTACGCAGCGACCTCATTAAATCTCTATAACAGAAATCCTGCAGCTATAGATTTAGATCAATTCACTGCGCAAATTCAATCCAAATATTCACCCTTCGGCTATGTAGACGGAACGCATTTTTATGCAAGTTTTGGTCATTTAAATGGCTATTCAGCTATCTATTATACCTATATGTGGTCGCTGGTCATTGCGAGTGATATGTTTAGTGAATTTGAAAAAAATGGGTTGCGGAATCCTGCGGTAGCTCAACGGTATCGCAATACAGTTTTAGCGCCCGGCGGTTCGAAAGATGCGGCGGATTTGGTGCGAGATTTTCTTGGGCGCTCGTATAACTTCGAGGCCTTTGCTAAGAATTTGGAAAAGGCACATTAATTGCTCTTAATATCTGTTGAGTTAGTAACAATTTAAATGGATGAAAATCGCTTCGTAAGGATTTTATCCATTTGTAGTTACTGGAAATTCCCTCGTTGATGCTGAAGTGTTAGTACACTATGAAATTTTCATTGCAAATAGCCATATTATTTTTAGCCTTATTAACGTCGCTAAGTGCTTGTAATGGAAAGCGTAAAACACTCGTTGAATTGGGCAACGAACAACAGATTCTGCACGTGGGTAATGGTGATGAAATTTCTTCCGTTGACCCTCATTCAACCAGCGGTATGCCGGAATATCACGTAATTCTTTCGTTATACGAAGGTCTTGTTTCTAAAAACACCAAAACACTTGCAATCGAACCCGGTGTTGCAGAGCGATGGGAAATATCAGACGACGGACTAATTTATACCTTTCACCTTCGAGATGATGCGAAGTGGTCCAATGGAGATAAAGTTGTAGCAAACGATTTTGTGCAGACCTGGTTGCGCGGGCTTATGCCAGCGCTGGCTAATGAATATGCTTCGTCCATGTTTGTCGTAAAGAATGGCCAAAATATTTATGAAGGTAAGGCGGATCCAAAAGATTTTGGTGCGGTGGCACTGGATGATCGCACGCTGCAGGTTACCTTAAATGCACCAACACCTTATTTTTTGCAACTCCTCGATCACCATAGCGCTTATCCAGTGCATATTCCAACCATTAAAAAATTTGGGAAAATTGATGAACGTGGAACGCGTTGGACACGCCCGGAAAATTTTGTGGGCAACGGGGCTTTTGTGTTGGGTGAGTGGACGCCTAATAAATATTTGTCCGTTAAGAAAAGCCCAACCTATTGGAATGCAAAGAATGTTCGCTTAAATGAAGTGAGATACTATCCAATTCAAAAATATACGACTGAAGAGCGTATGTTTAGGTCTGGTCAGTTACATGCTACCTATTATTTACCGCGTGAGAAGCTGGCAGTTTATAAAAATGCGCATGATCCAGCGCTACGTTCCTATCCCAATTTTGCAACCTACTTTTACCGATTTAATGTTACTAAAAAGCCTTTGGATGACGTAAGAGTCAGGAAGGCTTTAGCTTACTCAATCGATAGAAAAAGAATTGTCGAATTTGTAACGAAATTTGGACAAATTCCTGCCTACACATTGACGCCGCCCGATGAAAATGGATACGTTGCAAAAGCGAAAATGCCCTACGACGTTGCTTTGGCAAAAAAATTATTGGCAGAAGCAGGGTTCCCCAACGGGGTAGGCTTTCCCAGGCTAACAATTACTTTTAACTCCACTGATGAACACCAGCATATTGCCGAAGCGGTTCAACAAATGTGGAAAGATAATTTGGGCGTTGATATAGCGCTTGAAGCTACCGAGTGGAAAGTATTTTTGGATAAAGAAAAACAACTTGATTATCAAATTGATCGCGCATCCTGGATTGGCGATTATCTCGATCCAAATACCTTTTTGGAAATGTTCGTAACCAATAACGGTAATAATCGAACTGGTTTTTCGGATCCACGTTATGACGCCTTGATCGCGAAAGCGGCGTTAGAATCAAATCAGGAAATACGCTTTGGGTATTTTCAGGAGGCGGAAAAAATTCTTATGGATGCAGCGCCCATTTTGCCTTTTTACACCTATAACTGGAACCGGCTGATAACCTCATCGGTAAAAGGATGGGATGATAATATTATGGACTACTATCCATTTAAAAATATGTATTTAGAACATTAATAGATCGAGCAAATTCCATGTTTATATTTTTTCTAAAACGTATTTTGCAAAGCATACCGGTTTTACTCATCGTCTCTCTTGTTACCTTTGTTATGATCAGGTCTGCACCTGGTGGGCCCTTTGATCAAGACCGCAATGTTCCTCCAACAGTCATAAAAAACTTAAATGCGCATTACCATTTGGATGACCCACTTTGGAAGCAATACCTCGATTATATGTTCAACCTGCTGCAAGGAGATTTTGGTCCCTCATTTAAATTTCAAAGTCACACTGTGAATGATTTAATTTCGGCAGGTTTTCCGCCGACCTTGGAACTCGCTTTTTACGCGACTTTGTTTGCGTTGGTTATAGGGCTTACTGCAGGAATTATCGCTTCATTAAAACCGAATTCCCTTCAAGACTATGTTCCTATGTCGAGTGCTATGTTAGGAATTTGCTTACCGTCATTTGTATTAGGGCCGCTGTTGCTTCTGATATTTGGAATTTGGTTACAGTGGTTGCCGGTTGCAGGCTGGGGCCAAATTCCGGGCGATAAAATTTTACCGTCTATTACTTTAGGTGCGTCATACGCCGCATATATTGCACGGATAAGCCGGGGGGGAATGCTTGAAGTTTTGTCGCAGGATTATATTCGCACTGCACGCGCAAAAGGTTTGTCACCGTTCCGAATTGTTTTTGTGCACGCGTTGCGTGGAGGTATCACGCCAGTTATTTCATTTCTTGGCCCGGCGATCGCTGGTTTACTAGCGGGTTCGTTTGTGGTTGAAACAATTTTTCAAATCCCGGGCCTCGGACGCTTCTATGTACAAGCTGCATTCAATCGCGACTACACCATGATTATGGGATGTACCATTTTCTTTGCGTTTCTGATTGTTAGTTTTAATTTGTTGGCGGATATTATTTTGGTGTGGTTAAACCCCAGATTACGCCAGCATGTTAGCGAAGGTAATTAATATGAATCAGGAACTGTTGAACAGCCAGCATGTCGAGCAGGGAGTTTCTTTATCGCAAGATGCTTTTCGACGCTTGCGCAAAAACAAACTGGCTATGGCTGGTTTGTTGTTACTCGTATGTTTAGTTTTGATCGCAATACTTACGCCATGGATTGCGCCTTACAGCTACGACGGACAGGACTTATCTCTGGGCGCGACCTCACCATCGCAGCAACATTGGTTAGGCACAGATGCCTTGGGCCGTGATCAATTAACAAGAGTTATGTATGGGAGCCGAGTTTCACTGACAGTTGGATTTATTGCCACAGCTGTAGCATTACTTATTGGTGTGTTGTGGGGAGCTACAGCAGGTTTTTTAGGCGGGCGCACAGATGCCATCATGATGCGCCTGGTGGATGTTCTCTACGCAGTGCCATTCACCATATTTATTATTTTATTAACCGTTATTTTCGGCAGCAGCATATTGTTATTATTCCTAGCAATTGGAGCGGTTGAGTGGTTGACCATGGCGCGCCTAGTGCGCGGGCAAGTGCTCACTATTAAAAGGCAGGAATTTGTTGAGGCCGCTGTGTCTATGGGACTATCGCCTTGGCAAATTATTTCGCGGCATTTAATTCCTAATGTACTGGGTCCGATTATTGTCTACACCACTCTCACGATCCCTAGCGTTATTTTATTGGAATCGTTTTTGAGTTTTCTAGGTTTGGGAATACAACCGCCGCAAAGCTCATGGGGTTCGCTTATTTCGAGCGGCGTAGAGACCATGGAAGAATATCCGTGGTTACTTGTGTTCCCAGCTTTAACATTGTCGTTAACCTTATTTTCATTAAATTTTTTAGGTGATGGTTTGCGCGACGCATTAGATCCTAGAGCGGCTAAAGATTAACGTTCAATAATCGTAATGTGCTGCTTTTTTACAGCGCTATTAAAAATCGAAGATCATCGGTGTCTCTATGTTAAGTGTTAAAAATTTGCGCGTTGTATTTAATACTCGTAACGGCACTAATGTCGCCGTGGATGATTTAAGTTTTGAGATCAATCCCGGTGAAGTATTAGGCATTGTGGGCGAATCAGGTTCGGGTAAATCAGTGGCCTGTTACAGTTTACTTGGCTTAATTCCAAGTCCTCCCGGTAAAATCGAGCGCGGTTCTGCTGAATTTTTGGGTGAGGATTTGTTGCGCATGAGCGAAACAGAACTACGAAAAATTCGCGGCCTTAAAATAAGCATGATTTTTCAAGATCCCATGACGTCGCTTAATCCCTACATGCGCATCATTGATCAATTAATTGAATCGGTTCTTGAACATCAAAAATTGTCGAAAGCGGAAGCTCGTGAACGAGCGATAAGAGCGCTTGAAGAAGTGGGTATTCGCGATGCTGAAACGCGCATTTACGATTATCCGCACCAATTTTCAGGAGGTATGCGGCAGCGCGTCATGATAGCTATAGCGCTGATTACGCAGCCGCAGCTATTAATTGCTGACGAACCTACTACGGCCTTAGATGTAACCGTACAAGCACAAATTCTTGCGCTAATTAAGAAGTTGCAAAAAACACATAACCTCGCTGTTATTTTTATCACCCACGACTTGGGTGTGGCATCGCAAATGGCCGATAAAATAATTGTGATGGAAAAAGGAAAGCTTGTAGAGCAGGGCACTACTGAGCAAATATTCACGCAACCATCCCAGCCTTATACAAAAAAATTACTGAGTGCGGTGTTAACAACCAGTAAACCCACTTCAAGTTTGGCAGAAAAAACTGAGCCGCCATTTTTTCAAGTAAAGCGACTGAGAACCTATTTTCCAAAATTTAGCGGCACTTTTATAAAGCGTTTAGTTAGCACACACAAAGCCGTGGATGACATTAGTCTAACGATTAATCGCGGTGAAATTCTTGGTGTGGTTGGGGAATCTGGCTCTGGAAAATCTACCCTCGGCCGCAGCATCATGCGCTTGGTCGATGCGCAATCCGGAGAAGTTCTGCTGGAAGGTAGAGATTTACTTAAATTGTCTGATTCCGATTTAAAAAAATCTCGACATAATTTTCAAATGATTTTCCAGGACCCATACGCATCTTTAAACCCTCGAATGACAGTGTTCGATACGCTTGCTGAGCCATTGCTAGTCCATAAACTCGCAACCAAAAATAATGTCGTAGAACAAGTTAATCAATTAATGGATGATGTCGGTTTGGAGCGTCGCTTTATTCGAAAATATCCGCATGAGTTCTCCGGGGGACAGCGGCAACGAATCGCCATTGCGCGCGCAATTGCGTTGAAACCTAAACTGATTATTGCGGATGAGCCGGTGTCGGCGTTGGACGTTACGATTCGCGCGCAAATTCTTAAGCTATTGCTCGAGCTAACACAGAAACATCAATTGACTATGTTATTTATTTCGCATGATATGTCAGTGGTGCGGTATTTATGTGACAGAGTTTTAGTTATGCAGAACGGAAAATTAATTGAAGAGGGCGCTACAGAGAGTATATTTGCGGCGCCTGGCCAAATCTATACACAACAACTTTTAGCAGCGATCCCTAAAATTTAATGTAAAATTAATTTTATTGGTTGGTCGGTTCGGCCATCACAATCAATTCTTGATTTGGTCGAATACTTGTCTCGTCTTTAATTTTATTCCACTCCATAATTTGTTTCACGCTAATATCGTGTTTAGCTGCAATTTGCCCTAAGGTGTCGCCTGCTTTTATGGTGTAGCTCGCTTTTTTCTGGGTCTTAACTTCTTTAACTTCTTGCGCTACTGATTGACCTGCGAGTATTAATTTTTGACCTGGCTTGAGCGCACTTTTTGGATCCAGATTATTAAGTTTAATAAGCGTGTTTACGCTGGTGTTTTCTGCTCTTGCGATTGACCATAAATTTTCACCGGATTTCACGGTGTGATAAGTGTTGGGCTCGCCAGGGTTATTTACGATTGTTTGGACGGGAATTTTTGGTAACGAATCTAATTGCAATCTGAAGTTTGCGGCTGCCTCTACGGGAACCAAAACATCGCGCGGTTCACTTGGGTCTGTTAACCAGCTATGAAATCCGGCATTTAATTTTTTTAACAGTGCGCTATCAAGCGAACTACTTTTTGCGGCGTCTGCAAGATTAATCTGTGAGTCCACGTTTACCTTAACGAAATAAGGAACGTCAGCGATGGGGTAAAGTTTAAAATCGTAGGCTTCTGGCTTCGCCACTATTTTAGAAAGTGCAAGTAATTGAGGGATGTATCCTCGTGTAGTTTTATTTAGGGGTAGTGACCAAAAATCTGTAGGTTTTCCTGCGCGACGATTTTTATCTATTGCCTGTTGGATGGAGCCATCGCCCGCATTGTAAGCAGCAACTGCAAGTAACCAGTCATTATCAAATCGAGCGTAAAGTTTCTTCAGTAAACGAATTGCTGCATCCGTTGAAGCCACGACGTCTTTTCGGCCGTCATACCATCGGTTTTGTTTTAGGCCAAAATTGCGACCTGTTGCGGCGCCAAATTGCCACATTCCCATATTGTTAG
Source organism: Gammaproteobacteria bacterium (assembly GCA_004173475.1). Lineage (GTDB taxonomy): Bacteria > Pseudomonadota > Gammaproteobacteria > Pseudomonadales > Cellvibrionaceae > Cellvibrio. The sequence goes on along the minus strand of SEBU01000002.1, from coordinate 533,318 downwards.
CGGAAGCTGCGACGGGATTATACGAACTCTCAATAAATGGTAAGAGCGCGAGTTCCAAAGGCATTCCGTTGGCCTGCATTTCACTAACAACGTAATGAATAAAAGGTTCGCTTTGCTGGGTTACTTTATAAAAGTAAGTTCGATTCTTGGTGTAGAAATTTACCTGTGCATCAACTGCGCTATTGGATGTTTCCGGGAGGCCGTAACCAGTACGAATGCGCTCCCATACAGTTTCAAATTTTTGCTCTTGGGGTTCTGCCGTAGGAATAGGAGCTTGAGCAACAGGAGTTTCGATAGGGATTTCGACAGGAGCTTTGGCGTTATCAGTCTTCTTAATTCCGAGGGAGTCGCAACCTACGAGAAGAGTAGCTACCGATATCATTGTCACAAGGGGGCGGTTGATCAAATTCATAAGTCCACTACTTTAAGTTTACTTTCAGGTTGTGATTGTCTCGCCATCCTTGGTTTTACAAGATATCTTCTGCCAAAAATTGTTTGTCTGACGACAAGTCTAGGGACTGAGGTCGGAAGGGTCAACCCAGCGTACATTGAAGCGCCTGACGAGTTCTCAAAAACTGTCTTTCATAAGTCTCAATCTGGCGAAAAAATCGACGTCTGAAACGAGCTGGTCTTGGGTTTCCCGCTGAATGGTTGCTCTGACAGAGGTTAGATGAGAGCGGAGAAAGGGATTTGTTTTTTTCTCTAACGCGAGCTGGGTCGGCAGGGTGGGAATTTGTTGCTCACGTTTAAGCGTCTCCCGAATGTTGCGTATCTTGAGGTCCTCATTGTCGGGCTCAATATGAAAGGCAAATTTGATATTGCTCAAGGTGTATTCGTGAGCCGCGTAAATCAGCGTGTTTTCAGGCAAAGCTGCTATTTTTTGCAAGCTAGAGTGGAGAAGCGCAGCCGTACCGTCGAAAAGGCGCCCGCAACCGCAAGCAAAGATAGTATCTCCGCTAAAGAGCATCGGCGAACCTTCTGGTGTTTCGATGAAATAAGCGATGTGATCAAGGGTATGGCCAGGGAGTGCTAAAACGTTGGCGGTTAGAGAATTGAGTGCAAGGGAGTCACCGCCTTTTAGGTAATGAGTGACCTGAGGCATACGATCAGACATTGGTCCGTAGATCGGTAATCTATATTTACTGCCGAGTTCCTGGGCTCCATCTACATGATCGTGATGATGATGGGTTAGTAAAATCGCTTTAGGTTTGAGGTTATGAGCCCTTAAATAGTCGTCTATAGATTCAAATGCTCCTGGATCGACGATAAAACAGTCCGAGGAGCGGATATCCGGCTGGATTAGCCAAAAATAGTTGTCTTTGAGCGCTGGAATTTGATGAACCTGAAACATAATGGCACCTCGTCCCAAAACCAAAATCGTAGTGTTAAGCATGATACCAGACTCATATGCATGCTAGGCTTGGGTCTTCAACGTAGATTTTCATGAGTAGATATATGCCCCACAGGTTTATGACCAAGTTCCGGTTGCAATGGCGCAAACGTTTCGGCGTGCTGCCTATGCGCGATTCCCTGGAGGAGGTCGGAAATTGGTTCAGGTCACCATTAGGTCAATTGTTGGTAGACAGCGAGCAGGCCGTCATAGACGAGCAGATTCATAATCTTTTTGGCTACCACTTTTTGCAACTCAGTATTGCCAAGCATCTGGATTTAACTGGCGCAAGCCGGGTATCACATCGTTTTGCGCTTTCACCGCTCGAAACAGATAACACCCTGGTGGCCGGTCGCGCCGATTTTAACCATCTACCCCTCCCCAGCAATTCAATAGACGTGGTCTTACTTCATCATGTGCTGGATTACAGCCAAAGTCCCCACCATGTTTTGCGTGAGTCGGCGGGTGTGCTCATTTCTCAAGGACATATTGTTGTAGTGGGTTTTAATCCCTGGAGTTTTTTCGGGCTGTGGCGTGGATTAGTCAGATTTTTCAGTCGAGCTCCTCAATGGCGACACCAATCCCTCCGGTTGGGTAGGGTACTTGATTGGTTAGCTGTGTTGGATTTTGAGCCAGTCACCATCACCCAGGGTTTTTATCGACCGCCATGTTCCAGGCCTGGAACCATCAGATATCTACAATGGCTTGAACGATGGGGTAAGGCGATGAGTCTTCCCTGGGGCGGGTTTTATGTAATTGTTGCGCGAAAGGATAGTTTGGCTATCATTCCGCAAAAACCACAATGGCAGGGCTACGCTGGTCTGCGGGGTTGGGGTGTGACCAAAATTTTAGGTAGAGCGACCCGTGAGAAAGAGCCTCAGGCACAATATAAGTCTAAGTAAATCCCTGAAAAAGCTGGAATAAGAATTTGAAAAATATAGAATTGTTTACAGACGGTGCCTGTAAGGGTAATCCCGGCCCTGGAGGTTGGGGTGCGCTGTTACGGTTTGGTGGTATTGAGAAATCGCTTTACGGCGGTGAGGCTGACACTACCAATAATCGCATGGAATTAATGGCGGCAATTGAAGGCCTAAAGGCGTTAAAGGAACCCTGTGAAGTCATATTGGTTACCGATTCGCAATATTTACTTAAGGGCGTGACCGAGTGGATGTCGGGCTGGAAGCGCAATGGTTGGAAAACAGCCGCCAAGCAGCCGGTAAAAAATGCTGATTTATGGCAGCTGTTAGACGAACAAGCCCAGCGGCACAAAATCAATTGGAAGTGGGTGCGCGGACATACCGGCCACCGGGAAAACGAAATTGCAGACAGCCTTGCAAATCGTGGTATTGACGAGCTTGGCTAAGAAATAGTGAAACCGAGATCCGCCGTCATACGATTTAACTTACTAGGAAAACCATGCGCCAAATAGTATTGGATACAGAAACAACCGGCCTTGAAACGTCCCAAGGGCATCGGATTATAGAAATCGGTTGTGTTGAGCTCTTCAATCGTCGCTTAACTGGCCGTCACTATCATCAATATATTAATCCCGAACGTGAAGTGGATGCGGGGGCTTTCCAGGTTCACGGTATCAGCAATGAAATACTGGAAGATAAGCCCAAGTTCGCCCAGATTGTCGAAGAATTCCTCTCATTTGTGGGTGATGCTGATCTGATTATCCACAATGCCGCCTTTGATATCGGCTTTCTAAATGCAGAATTTGGACGACTTACACCTCGCCCAAAGGCCATCGAAATTGGGCGAACGGTTATAGACAGTTTACTGTTAGCACGGTCCAAGCATCCTGGTCAAAAAAATAACCTTGATGCGCTGTGTAAACGCTACGGCGTCGACAACTCCCAGCGCGACCTACACGGAGCTTTGCTTGATGCCGAAATTCTAGCGGATGTGTATCTATTGATGACGGGCGGACAGACCGCTTTGTCACTTGGGGGGAATCAATCCAGCAATAAAGACTCGGGTAATTCCGGCAGTGAGATTATAAGACTGCCTGTTACACGAAGACCGCTTCCCGTTTTAAAGGTTTCTGTCGAAGAGTTTGCGCTGCATCAGCAAAAGTTGGCTAGTATCAATAAAAGCAGCGCCGGCAACTGTCTTTGGCTAAAAGATTTAGCCACTACAGAATGACTCGGGCTCTTATAGACGGCTTTTTGAGAAACCTTTAGCATTCTCCAATCGCGACAGTTAAATATCAGGCAAAATCTCAAAAGGTGAGATAGAGTCGAAAAATAACATCAATCAGGATCCAATACATGAGTGCAAATGAAGCTCTTAATATTGCCTCGTTAAAAATGGTACACGACGAATTGCTCGCGACTATCGAGCAGTCGGCAATCAGGCTTGAACAGTTTTCAGGCGACAGAACCAATGGCGAATTATTACAAGCGTGCATTGAAGGGATTAAACAAATTCGCGGCACCTTGAGCCTTATTCAACTAAGGGGCGTTGATCTGCTAGCGGATGAGTTGCTGGAACATATTAACGACATCACCTTGGGCGAAGATCCTACTACTGATAAGCGCCTCGATTTGCTGACGACAGCATTTTTTATGTTGCCACGCTATCTGGAATTTTGTTTGCAAACATCGCGCAGCATGGCATTGTTATTAATTCCGCACATCAATGAACTACGTCAAGCGCGCAAAGCTCCGCTTGTTCCTGAAAGCTATTATTTTCCATTTGATCCTCCGAAAATTTCGCGCAAAGCAGCGAAGCAACTTCCACCCGTGCAAGAAGATATTTCTATTTTAGTGCGACGCTTGCGTCACATGTATCAAGCGGGATTGGTAAAGGTGCTTCAGGGCACGCAAATAAAACCGTCTTTCGGAATCATGTGCCGTGCATTGGAACGGTTAGAGTCTGTTTGCGGTGATGGCGCTCTGAGCAATTTGTGGTGGACTGCCAATGCAACCTTAAGCGCAATCAGCGAAGAAAACTTGCGCATCACAAAAAGCCGTAAAATGCTTTTTAGTAATTTGGATCGCGAAATAAAGCGTCTTCAATTTGAAGGCAGCGCGGTGTTTAATCGTGAGGCCGATACCGCACTGATAAAAGAATTGTTGTACCTGTTGACCTTGTCTAAATCAACGTCTGAAAAATCCAACGCCGTTATTAAAGCTTATAACGTTCGTCCTGTTTCCTACAGTGACGCAGAGCTTGCTCGTGAAATGGAGTTTTTGAAAGGCCCGAGTGTTAACACCATTAATTCTATGGCTGCCGTTTTAACCGATGAGCTTCACAGCACTAAAAATATTCTTGAGCGCGCAGCGCAAAGTGGCGCGGAGCTTTTGGCTGAATCCCCTGAATTATTGGAGACATTGAAAAAAATCGCCGATATTTTAGCTATCGTAGGCTTGGTATCACCAAGTAATAGTCTCAAACAGGAAATCGAGAAAATTAACCAATGGCAAACAACTGGCGAAGCAGTGAGTCCAGCAGATTTGTTAGGGGTTGCTGATACATTGTTGTATGTAGAAAGCACGATTGCGGGCTTAGGTAAAACTAATCTTTCTGACGAAAAATTGGCAAAAATTAACGCGCTATCGCGCGACGATGTAATGGCAAACAACCAGCTTGCCGAAGCAGAAAAATTGGTTATTGATGAAATTGAGTCTGGCCTCGCTATGGTTAAGCGTGCGCTCAGTGCGTTTTCAGAATCTAATTATGATAAGGCGCATATATCAAATATTTCCGCCACTCTGGACAGTGTGCGTGGAGGTATGTTTGTTTTAGGTTTGTCGCGCTCCGCGAAAGTTGTTGCGAGCTGTATAAAATTCATCGATGAATCGCTTATGGAAGATGAACAACAAGCAGCGATCCAACATATGATGGACACCTTTGCCGATGCCATCATTAGTCTCGAATATTATTTGGATAACGTAAAAGTCGATAAAAATGCGGATACAGATGTATTGCGTATTGCTGAAGAAAGTTTGGAAGCTTTAGGTTATAAAGTGTGAGTCTATAGGTGCAGGTTTGTGCAAAATGCTATTCAGTGTTACGTAATTGCAGATGAAAAATTTTTATGCACCCATGAAGGTGCCATAGTCTTATTGGCTGAACCTGAATTTTTGGATTTGCGTATAGATCTAATCTCACGATTTTCATTGAAGCACCACGAGGGTCATGAGGTACACGTACTCGCTATAGCACCAACCGATATACCTGGCTTTCAATGGTTGGGCTTACGTAGTTTTTTAGAGTTTTTATCAGAGCCCGAATTCCAAACGGCGGGGCGCGCTCTGCAAATTTTGCGTTGGAATACTGATCATCAATTTTGTGGCCGTTGCGGTAAACCCACTGTCCAACATTTTCACGATTTGGCAAAAAGCTGCATTGCCTGTGGGATTGATTTTTATCCACGTTTGTCACCTTGCATTATTACGCTCGTGACACGCGGCGATGAATGTTTGCTTGCCTGGCACAAACGTTCGAAAGTTGAAAAATACAGCTGCCTTGCTGGTTTTATAGAAATTGGCGAAAGTCCCGAGCAGACACTTATGCGAGAGGTTATGGAAGAAGTCGGGCTGGCTGTCAAAAATATCCGCTACATTGAAAGCCAACCATGGCCCTTTCCAGGTCAATTAATGTTGGGATATTTTGCGGACTATGAGGGTGGGGACATTCAGGTCGATCAGAACGAAATCTTGGTTGCGAAATGGTTCAGATACGATCAATTACCTTCGGTTCCATCCGCAACAACTATCTCGGGACGTTTAATTAACGCATTTGTACAAGCGAGAAGAAACAATAAATTAACGATTTAATAATGATAATCTAAATACTTGGTAAGGGCCCTTATGTTATATACCTTGGTTGCACTCGTTATAATTTTAATTGCCGTTTATATCGCTTACAGCGCCATAAAAGTATTATGGCTCAATACATGGTTTATCGGCTGGTTAAAAGGAATGTTTGGCTTGTGTTTGTTAGCCCTGGGGGTAGGGGTTGGTTTGGTAGCATATGATGTTTACACCTATAAGCAAATTAACGTTGGTCAGCCAGTAGCGACAATTAATTTTGAGGGCATCGAAGATCAATATTTTGATGCCTTGATTGTAAGTGCTGATGGAAAACAACAACGTTTTAGTTTGCATGGCGATCAGTGGCAACTTGATACGCGTATTATCAAATGGCAGGGTTATTTTGCCAGCTTAAATATAAAACCTGCGTTTCGTTTGGATAGACTTAGCGGACGTTATTACGATATCCATAAAGAAACCACAGAAAAACGATCGAATTTTTTAATTGTAAAAAGTTTATTAGGATTGGACGTTTGGCAGCTTATTCATGAAAACCAAAAGTATGTACAGGTACTGGAGGCGAATTATGGCACTGCCCGTTACCTTCCTATGAAAAGCGGCGCACTCTATGAAATAAGTTTGTCCAACACGGGGTTGAATGTTCGGCCATTGAATGATGTGGCTGCCAAAGCCATTGAAGAGTGGAAATAGTAGTTAATTTTTGATTGGAGTAGTACGTTGGAATTTTTAACAAATTATGGTCTCTTTTTCGCAAAAACGCTGACCTTTGTAGTAGCGGTTTTTATCATTGTAAGCCTGATTGTATCGGCGGGTGGGCGTAGCAGAAAGTCGGAAAAAGGCCATATTCAGGTGAGTAAACTGAATGAAAAGTTTAAGGCTATGCGCGAGGCCTTACAGCATTCGGTGCTTGATGAAGACCAGTTGAAAACATTGGAAAAAAATGAGAAGAAACGTTTAAAACTGGAAAAATCTGAACAGAAAAAAACGGCAAAAGAAAAGAGTAAAACAGAAAAAGAAAATACTGTAGACGAGCATAAAAAGCGCGTCTTCGTGGTGGATTTTCATGGTGATATTAAAGCATCTGCCAACGAAAGTTTACGCGAATCCATCACCGCTATACTTACGCTTGCTACACCTGCGGATGAAGTTGTTGTAAAGGTAGAGAGCGGCGGTGGAATGGTTCATAGCTACGGTTTGGCTTCCAGCCAGTTGGCGCGCATTACTAATAAGCAAATTCCGCTAACAGTGTGTGTTGATAAAGTAGCCGCGTCGGGCGGTTACATGATGGCGTGTGTGGCGAATAAAATTGTTGCAGCGCCCTTCGCTATTTTGGGCTCTATAGGCGTAGTGGCTCAGTTACCTAATTTCCATAAATTGTTGAAGAAAAACAATATAGATTACGAAATGTTCACCGCGGGTGAATATAAGCGTACGGTCACTATGTTTGGAGAAAATACTGAAAAAGGTCGTGACAAATTCGTCGAGGATTTGGAGGACACACATGTTCTTTTTAAAGAATTTGTTAGCGAACATCGCCCGCAAGTGGATATAGCAACAGTTGCAACCGGTGAGGTCTGGTTTGGCCGTCGAGCTAAAGATGTAAACCTTGTCGATTTATTGCAAACGAGCGACGAGTATCTTTTGGAGCAGGCTGCAAATGCGGATATTTTTGAAGTGGAATTTACCTTAAAAAAATCTTTGCCTGAAAAATTGGGTATGGCGGCGCAGGTAGCGGTTGAGCGAGCCTTGTTAAGTGTATGGGAAAAATCCCAGCTTAATCGTTGGTTTTAAATTCGCTCTCACCAGTCGATAATGAGTGACAGAGGGCTGATAAAATGCTTTTTTCACAACAAAAATTAACCTTGCCATCAGCTGAAAAAGCGTTGCCTGGGCGCCAGACTAAAATGCGTGTTGCAGGCAAGCATTTGGTTTTAGGTTCAACTATGCAGGAACCTTCTCCCGACGGGTTTAAAAAAATTATTTTTGGTCTTGGTTGTTTCTGGGGCGCTGAGCGACGTTTCTGGCAGCAACCGGGAGTATTTACTACGGCAGTAGGTTATGCGGCGGGTCTTACACCTAATCCAACCTATGAAGAGGTATGTTCGGGATTAACAGGTCACAATGAAGTGGTACTGGTAGTATTTGATCCTGCAAAAACAACTCTTGAAAAATTGTTGCAAGTATTTTGGGAATCACATAACCCCACGCAAGGTATGCGTCAGGGAAATGATCGCGGCACACAATATCGATCAGGTATTTATACATTTACTGACGAACAACGCGTTCTCGCGGAACAAACCAAAGCGCAGTACCAAGAAGCGCTGAATAAAGCCGGTCACGATGAAATTACCACGGAGATTCTGCCTGCTAGTGAATTTTACTACGCTGAGGATTATCACCAGCAGTACCTCGCTAAAAACCCTAATGGATATTGTGGTTTAGGTGGTACGGGTGTTTGTTTGACCTAAACATTTTTTTCAAACAGGGACGTTATGACACTTCGACTTTTATGTTTTTCGATTGGAATTATATTGGTTGGTTATTTGCCGACACTTCCATCAACGCTTTATCTGCTACTTGCTTGTTTCTCTCTCGGTACAATATTTTTTATTTTTAATAAAAAGTTGCCCGCTTTGTTTGCGCTCTTCGCATTGGTGGTGGGAATTATTTATGGCACCGCATCTGGCCACCATTTAGTTGCTCAGCATTTACCGAACGAGCTTACCGGTCAAGATTTAATTGTCGAAGGTATGGTTGTGGACCTGCCACAGGAAAATAATCGCCGTCAACTTTTTACTTTAAATATTCATCAGGCACGTTTAGTTAATGAAATGATGCCATTGAAATATTTTCCCAATAAAATAAATTTAAGTAGTTATGGCGAGCTACGCGTTAAAACCGGTGAGACATGGCAATTACGAGTTAAGTTGAAACCGCCACGCGGATTTGTTAACCCGGGCGGTTTTGATTATCAGACGTTTTTGCTTCGTCATGGTATTGGCGCAACAGGGTATATACGTACCGACGAAAATCGAATGTTACAAAACCAGCCATCCTTTTCGATAGACGTGCTTCGTTATAGATTACAGCAGTGGTTAATTCAGACAAGCCAGAGCTCACAAAAAGGTATTTTGGTTGCTTTGCTTGTAGGCGATACGTCATTGGTTGATAAGAGCCAATGGAGTGAAATGATCAAAACCGGTACCAATCATTTGATCGCTATTTCAGGTTTACATTTAGGTTTTTTTGCAATTGTCGGTTTCTTTATTGGAAATTGCATTGGTCGATGCATACAAATTTTTTGGCATAAATACCCCTCAATGGTATCAGGTTATATATGTTCGATGTCGTTCACAATCTTTTATAGTCTCATTGCTGGTTTCAATATTCCCACAATACGTACCTTAATTATGCTGGCTGTTGTACAGCTTGCATTTCTGTGGCGACGAAATTTTCGTGTAAGAGACACATTGCTTATCGCGCTAGTCCTGGTGCTTATTTATGATCCCCTAGCGGCATACGATATGGGTTTCTGGCTATCCTTTAGCGCAGTTGCTATGTTGATATTTTGCTTTTCCGGTCGCTATTCGGTAATGCGTGAATTGACTGGAAATAAATTTTATGTAAAGCACGCCGCGGTATTTCTTAAATCGCAATGGGTAATGTTTATTGGCCTGCTAATTCCGCTTGCTATTCTTGTTCATACAACGTCGCTTATAGCACCGCTTGCTAATTTAATGGCCATACCCGTAATCACATTTTTTGTGGTGCCATGTTTAATTTTATCCGCGCTTACTAGTTTCGCACTTGATAGCTTTTTAGGATTGGATAAATTTTTTTTACAGTGTGCGGAACTGGGGATATCACTCGTACACCAATGGTTAGATTATTTATTAGCAATGGCTGATGGCAAATTTAATCCCTTGGTCAATGTAAACTCCATTGCAATTTTTTTAGCAATCCCCGCAATATTTCTTCTTCTGCTGCCGCGCGGTTTAGGTTCCAAATGGATTGGTTGTGCGGCGTTGTTATTGTCGTTAGTCATTCCTCTTAAACAATTGCCTGATTTGCAAATGCTGGTTTTTGATGTGGGGCAGGGTACTGCGGTGCTGGTCCGAACTCCGCATCATCAGTTGTTGTACGACACGGGACCGCTGTACACAGAAAATTTCGATGCAGGTAGCGGCATCATAGTTCCTTATTTGCGGAGCCAGGGACTTGAAAGTCTTGATACCCTTGTAGTCAGTCACCACGACCAAGATCACTCGGGCGGTTTGGCAGGGGTATTGGGCGCGACGGAGGTGCATGAACTTTTGTTGGGAGAGCCAGATAAACTTACGGGCTCGCCAGCGACCAACTGCCACGAAAAGTTGCCTTGGCAGTGGGACAGCGTCCGTTTTAGTTTTATTACCTGGCCGTTAATGCCTACCGCAAAAGCGAATAATCATTCCTGTGTATTGCTGATTGAATACGAAGGTCAAAAAATTTTATTGACCGGGGACATCGAAAAAGAAGTAGAGCAATTATTACTATCGCAACAAAGCCTTTCCGCAACAGACATTTTATTAGCTCCTCATCACGGTAGCCACACATCCTCCACAATTGGGTTTGTTGAACAAGTAAAACCACGTTACGTGATTTATAGTGCGGGTTTTAATAATCAACACGGCCACCCTCATAAAGATGTCCGGGCGCGCTACGAAAATGCTGGTTCTATTCCGCTTAATACAGCTTCAGGTGGTGCACTGGAATTCGTGTGGAGCGTTGACACATTTGGTGTGCAACAGTATCGGCTATCGCACCGTCGTTATTGGTTCGAGTGAACAATGGTTTTAATGGACTAGAATAGATTGCAGTTCCATAAAAATTGACGGCTGCCATGGTTTTCTACACGTCTTGTGGTAATGTACGTCGCAGTTTATGCAATTTTTTATTGGCTAATAAATACCCGAATAATAAGTTCGATTTTAGTGAGAGGAGTTTTCCGGTGTTCGAAATTATCGTGTCTGGCGGCATAATGATGATTCCAATTATCCTGTGTTCCATAGTGGTTATTGGCATCAGTGTTGAACGTTTTTGGACGTTGAATCCGAACAAGGTTGCGCCGCGGACTTTGCTTGCGCAGGTCTGGAGTTGGATTAAAAGTAATCAAGTAGACGCCGCTAAGTTACGAGAACTGAAGCAGTCGTCTCCGCTTGGTAAAATTCTTGCTGCTGGTTTAAGCAACTCTCGCCATGGTCGAGAGGTTATGAAAGATTCAATTCAGGATGCGGCTAACCAGGTAATTCATGATCTGGAACGTTATATCAGTGCGTTGGGGATTATTGCTAACGTGGCGCCTCTTTTAGGTCTTCTGGGTAGCGTGTTCGGCATGATCGAAACCTTTAATGCCATTATGTTGAAAGGTTCTGGTAACGCGGGTGTGCTTGCAGGCGGTATTGCAGTTGCGTTAATCGCCACAGCAGGTGGATTAATTGTCGCGATTCCAGCCACTATATTGCATCGTTATTTTTTGCGCAAAATCGACAGCCTCGTCGTTATTATGGAAGAAGAGTCGGTCAAATTAATCGATGCGCTGCATACAGATCGTAGTGTCGACGTCAAGTTGGTATAAGCCATGAAATTTCGTCGACAATCACGTGATTTAGAGCCGATGAATTTAATATCACTCATAGACGTGATGTTTTTTTTGTTGATTTTTTTCATGCTATCAAGCACGTTCACCAAAGAGTCGCATCTTGGTGTAGAGTTACCAGAGGCGAACGGCACGCCATCTACCGAAACCCAACAGCAAATTGAAATAGTCATTAACGAGCAAGGCACTTTTTCTGTAAACGGTCGCAGCCTTGTTAACAACGAAATTGATACGTTAAAATCCGCTATATTGAAAGTGTCAGAAGGTAAAACAGATCTACCTTTGCTATTGACCGCAGATGCCAAGACTCCGCATCAGTACGTGGTAACTGCTATGGATGTTGCTGGTCAGTTAGGCTTCGTGAAAATTAGCATTACTTCTCGTCAACCTGAAACTGTAGAAAAAAAGAAGAAATAATTTTTTCGCAGCGTCATTCCGTTGAGTATCTTTGTGAAAAAATCTCACAATATATGGTTGCGCGCATGGTACGGTGACTCCCGATGGATTTACTGTCTCCTGCCGTTGAGCTGGTTATTTGCCATTATCAGTTCTGCTCGAAAATTTGTATTAACTCGTTTCTTCCAAAAAAAAATATCAGTGCCGGTCATTATTGTCGGGAATATTTCTGTTGGTGGTACCGGAAAGACTCCGTTGCTTATAGCAATGGCGAAATATCTTCAGTCGCAGGGCCATAAACCTGGGGTGGTAAGCCGCGGTTACGGTGGAAAAGTTGAGCAATATCCTTACTTATTGAACGAAAAAACAAAGGCATCAGAATCCGGCGATGAACCTTTACTGATTTATCGCGCAGCGCAATGTCCTGTTTGTGTTGCACCGGATCGCGTTGCTGCGGCCCTAGCTTTGGTTCAGGAGGGTTGCACACATATTCTTAGCGATGATGGTTTGCAACATTATCAACTAGGTCGAGCAATGGAAATTGCCGTTGTTGATGGCAAGCGGCTATTTGGTAATCAACAATTATTACCAGTCGGACCGTTGCGCGAACCATGCTCGCGATTGAAGTCGGTGGATTTAGTTGTGGTTAACAATCTTATTAACCACGAATCTTTATCTGAGTTTCATCCCGTCCACGCAATGAAAATTCAACCCAAAGCCTGGATGCACATCGCATCGCGGAAACTGATGCCCTTAAATGATGTGTTTTTCAAAACGCCAATTCATGCGGTGGCTGGTATTGGAAATCCGGAACGTTTCTTCAAAACTCTGGACGATCTTTCACTAAATTATTATGCACATCATTTTCCTGATCACTATCAGTTTTCTGAAATAGATTTTGAAAATTATCACCACGACACTGTGGTAATGACCGAAAAAGATGCCGTGAAGTGTGGTGAGTTTCCCAAATCAGAATGGTATTCGTTAGTTGTGGACGCACACCTGAGCGGTCACTTTTGGTCTGACTTTCAGCATAAGCTTGATTCAAAAAATTGAATTAAGTTTTTAACATTAAATGTAATCTCTTGGCACCTTACAAAGTGAAAGGGCGAAAATGAATTTTACCGTTGTGATTCCAGCGCGCTATGCATCCACACGTTTACCCGCGAAACCGCTTAAAGAAATCGCAGGTAAGCCCATGATCCAACACGTTTACGAGCGAGCTCGTGAGAGTTTGGCGGCTAAGGTCATTATTGCAACTGATGATGAACGTATAGAAATAGTCGCAAAAAAGTTCGGTGCCGAGGTGTGTATGACATCTGTTGACCACACGTCTGGTACAGATCGTCTACACGAAGTTGTAAAAAAACTTGGTCTTGGTAATGATGAAATTGTGGTAAATGTTCAAGGTGATGAACCTTTAATTCCTGCAGCGGTTATTAATCAGGTCGCACAAAATCTAGCATCTATGGCAGATGCAAGTATGGCAACCTTGAGTGAACCTATTCATAGTTTGTCGGATTTTCGTAACCCAAACATTGTGAAAGTTGTAAGCGACGTTAATGGGCGAGCATTATATTTTTCGCGTGCACCTATTCCCTGGGCGCGGGATCATTTTGCCGCTGCAGATATTACTGACTTACCAGCAAATTTCATTGCACAACGCCATATAGGTATCTATGCCTATCGCGTTGGTTTGTTGCATAAATTTGTTACATGGGCACCAGCGCCGCTTGAAAAAATAGAATCACTTGAGCAATTGCGTGTGATATGGAATGGGCAGGTAATTCATATCGCCGAAGCCTTGGTACCTGTTCCAGGTGGCGTTGATACTGAAGACGACTTACAACGTGTAAAATTATTGCTGGAAAAATAAGAATGTTTGTGAAGGTATTGTTCGTTTGTTTAGGTAATATTTGTCGATCGCCGACAGCAGAAGGTGTGTTCCGACATTTGGTGAATCAGGCCGCATTGGATCAGCAAATACATATTGATTCGGCCGGGACGGCACATTGGCATAGTGGCCGAGCGCCAGACTCTCGTACAGTTGCCGCCGCTAAAAAACGAAATATAGATTTGTCTGTACTTCGTGCGCGCGCGATTAAGGCTTAAGATTTTCACGAGTTTGATTATATTCTTGCGATGGATGATAGCAATCTCGCTGACTTAGCGCGTAGCAAACCTGCAGAGTACGAAGGTCATTTAGGTTTGTTTTTGGATTTTGCTACCGACAAACGTTATCGTCACGTGCCTGATCCTTATCACGGCAACTCGGATGGATTTGAACTCGTTTTGGATCTAGTCGAGGATGCTGCAGCCGGTTTATTGCTCGCTATTGAAAAGCGACATTTTTAATTCTTATTTTATTCAATCGATCAGGTGAAGCTTTGCCACTTTATTTGCCACATTTTAATTTACAAAATTACAATACACTTGCATCACCTGTTTGTGCCAATTTTTTTGTTTCCGTAAAAAATAATGAAGAACTTATTGATGCGATTAAGTTTGCGAAGGAGCGGACTTTACCCCTGCTGGTTTTGGGCGGCGGTAGCAATATAGTTTTGTACGATGATTTTCCGGGTTTGGTAATTCATCTCCAATTTTTAGGAAAGGAGTTGGTGCGCGAAGACGAACAACACTTTTATGTAAAAGCTGCTGCAGGTGAAAATTGGAGCGAATTTGTTGATTATTGTCTCGATCAAAAATTTTGGGGGTTAGAGAATTTGTCCCTCATACCAGGGAATGTGGGTGCAGCGCCTATACAAAATATTGGAGCTTATGGCGTAGAGTTGAAAGACGTTTTTGAAGAATTAAGCGCACTGAATATTAAGACGGGACTTACTATTACTTTCACCCCTGAAGCCTGCCAATTCGGGTATCGAGATAGCGTATTTAAAAACCAATTTAAAGATGAATTTATTATTACTTCCGTAATTTTTAGGTTGACGAAAGTTCCGTCGTTAAAACTTGGATACCCGGCGTTGCAAAAAGTATTGAGTGTTTATGCTCCTGAAGAAATAACGCCTGAGCTAGTTGCGCAGATTGTTTGTGAAGTCCGCCGTAATAAATTACCTGATCCCAAAATTATACCCAATGTGGGCAGTTTTTTTAAAAATCCTGTTATTCCAACCACTCAACTTCATGAAATCCAAAGTGTATTTTCTGATGTGGTTTATTTTCCAATCGATTCGCATCATGTGAAATTGGCAGCAGCATGGTTAATAGACCGAGCAGGGTGGCGAGGCGTCAGTCAGGGTGCTGCAGTTCATTCGGAACAAGCATTAGTGCTAACTAACCCGTCGCGGTTAAATGCAGGAAAGGTACTGGAGTTGGCGAGTGCTATAAAAAACTCAGTGCTGGAGATGTTCGGCGTAGAGCTGGAACAAGAGCCCAGGAATTATCCTTAGAGAAATAAAGCTGATTGAAAATTGTAGGCCTTAATGGTTTGGCAGTGTTCTCTAAATGGAGCTACACTTTAGGTAGCCGAGATGGCAATCAATTTGTGGTACTGTGCTGTGCTTTTGATTAAAATCATGAAAATACGCCTTAGCGTCCATTTAGTAAAAATAACACTTGCCGCAATGGCATGGGGGCTGGTTTGACTAAGATACTCGTTGTCGACGATCACGACTTGGTGCGTATGGGAATCGTGCGCATGTTAGCCGATATAAAAGGCTACCAAGTGGTAGGAGATGCCAAAAGCGGTGAAGAAGCTGTGACCAAAGCGCGCACGCTTTTGCCTGACGTTGTACTTATGGATGTCAAAATGCCTGGTATGGGCGGTTTGGAAGCGACTAAAAAGCTACTTGTAGTAAATCCGAGTATAAAAATTATTGCGGTGACGGCGTGTGATGATGATCTTTATCCAACGCGTTTAATGCAAGCGGGTGCGGTAGGTTATGTTACAAAAGGCGCCGAATTTTCAGAGATCACTAACGCGATCGATAAAGTTATCCGCGGTGATCTATATATGAGCAACAGTATTGCTCAACAATTGGCGCTTAAAAACTTTTCTGGTGCCAGCAATCAAGAAACTCCTTTTGAAAAATTATCCCAACGTGAGCTGCAAACAGCCATGCTGATCGCTAACGGCCAAAAGGTAAATGATATTGCGAACACCTTTTGTGTTAGCCCTAAAACAGTGAATAGCTACCGCTACCGCATTTTTGAAAAACTCGATATCAACAGTGACGTCGAATTAACCCTACTTGCTGTTAAGCATAACTTGCTCGATCCAGAAGCGGTTGTATAGTTTTTAGGGTAAAATGCAGCGCAATTGTCGCTGCATTTTATTGAATTCCTGACTGGCATGCCTGAAAAATCTCTCTCTCCTCATTTTGATTACGTTCGCTTTTTAGCAGATGCCTCACAGCAGCCCGGCATTTATCAAATGTTTGGCGCCGATGGCAATATTTTATATGTTGGAAAAGCGAAAAATTTAAAGTCACGTTTATCAAGCTATTTTCGTAAAACAGGGTTGTCGGTAAAAACGGCAGCGTTGGTTGCACGTATTCATCGTATCGAAGTGACGATAACGGCGAGCGAAGCGGAAGCGTTAATTCTTGAACAGAATTTAATTAAATCTAATCGTCCGCCATACAATATTTCGTTGCGCGACGATAAATCCTACCCATACATTTTTGTATCGAGTGGCGAACCTTACCCTCGTATCAGTTTGCATCGTGGTGCGAAAAAGAAACCCGGCGATTATTACGGACCTTTTCCTAATGCTGGCGCCGTGCGCGAAAGTTTACAATTTTTGCAAAAAACTTTTCGCGTGCGGCAATGTGAAGATAGCGTATTTAATAATCGCTCACGCCCTTGCTTGCAATATCAAATTAAACGCTGCACCGCGCCTTGTGTTGAGTTCATCGATAAAGACGATTACGCGAATGACTTACGTCATACGCGAATGTTTTTAACGGGAAACAACCAAGAGCTTATGACAGAGTTGGCAGATCAAATGGATCAAGCCGCAAAAGATCTGCAATTTGAAAAGGCTGCGCAGTTTCGCGATCAAATTACTTTTTTACGTAGTATTCAGTCGCAACAAGTGATCGAAGAGGGCAATGGCGATATTGATGTGATTGCAATGGTAATGCGGCCTAATGCGGTTTGCGTACATATTTTATTTGTACGTCGCGGTCGAATTCTTGGTAGTCGAAGTTTTTTTCCTAACGCCGGGATCGCTGAAACTCCTGCAGATATGCTAACGCAATTTGTTGAGCAATTTTATCTTGCGAGCGTAGGACGGGATATTCCGCGAGAAATTATTACCAATTATCAGTTGGAAGAGCTCGATGTTTTAGCATCTGCCTTGCAACAATCTATAGGTAGGCAAGTTAACTTCTCTCATAATGTTCGCAGTCACCGCGCGCAGTGGTTGCAAATGGCGGTTAATGCGGCGGAACAAAATTTAATCGCGCATCTGAATACCAAACAAAATTCTCTCGATCGTTTTATTGCGCTGCAAGATGCACTTGGTCATGAGGAAACGCCGCAACGAATGGAATGTTTTGATATTAGTCATAGCAGTGGAGAATTAACGGTTGCATCCTGCGTTGTCTTTGATATCAATGGCCCGCTGAAATCAGACTATAGGCGGTTTAATATCGAAGGCATTACACCTGGCGATGACTACGCTGCGATGCAGCAAGCATTAGAGCGCCGCTACACTCGGCTTAAAAAAGGCGAGGGGAAAATGCCAGATATTTTGCTTATCGACGGCGGAAAAGGGCAATTATCGACGGCTGTGTCGGTGTTGGGAGAGCTAGGTATTGATGATGTTCTGATGATTGGCGTTGCCAAGGGTTCAACACGAAAGGCTGGGTTTGAAACACTTTATAATGCACAAACCGACACGGAGATTGTGCTCAATAACGACTCGCCCGCATTACATTTAATCCAACATATTCGCGACGAAGCTCATAGATTTGCTATTACCGGGCATAAACAGCGCCGCGATAAAAAACGTAAAACGTCAATGCTGGAAGATATTCCAGGGGTCGGTGCAGTGCGCAGGCGGGAATTGTTGCGTCATTTTGGTGGGATACAGGAAATACAAAAAGCGGGCGTCAATGATTTAATGCGGGTGAATGGAATCAACCAGCACATTGCGGAAGAAATTTATGCATTTTTCCATAATGATTAATTGATAGTGTATTATCGCCCACATATTCCATGGTCGGCCCACGCTGATCTGCTTCTGGTCCCTGGTGAGACATTCTGGTTATGACTTTTGCTAATCAGCTAACACTTTTACGAATCATTTTGATTCCGTTGTTTGTAGTCATATTTTATTTACCGTTTTGGTGGGCGCATCTCAGTTGCGCAGTGATTTTTGCTGTGGCCGCTGTTACGGATTGGCTCGATGGGTATGTCGCGCGTAAATATAACCAAAGTACCGCGTTTGGTGCATTCCTTGATCCCGTCGCCGATAAATTAATGGTCGCAATTTCGTTGCTGCTATTAGTTTCCATTCATCATGATTCAGCCTGGTTTGTTGCTGCTGCCGCAATTATTGTGGGTCGGGAAATTGTGATTTCTGCATTGCGCGAATGGATGGCCGAGCTAGGCCAGCGCGCAAGTGTTGCGGTGTCATTTATAGGAAAAATAAAAACGACATTGCAAATGATTTCAATCTTGTTACTGCTAATGGATCGTCAGGAATGGTATTTGATGGAGATTGGTTATCTTGCACTGGCAGGTGCTGCTGCACTCACCTTGTGGTCTATGGTGATCTATCTACGCGCCGCATACCCCTTCTTTTCGATTGGCTCGACTAAAAAGTAAGCGTATTGCCGATTTTACCCGCTCAAGCGCCGGGCATCTCAAAAAAAAGCTTATAACTATCAGAAAACACTAGGATTTTGAAAATGACTCCGCTAAAATTGCGGCCTCCGAAAAAGGCGTGATAGCAAAGCGGTTATGCTCTGGATTGCAAATCCAGCTAGTCCGGTTCGACTCCGGATCGCGCCTCCACAATTCTTTTACTGACTAAGTAAAAGCACTCTGCCCGAGTGGTGAAATCGGTAGACACAACAGATTTAAAATCTGTCGCTCTTTGGGGCGTGCCGGTTCAAGTCCGGCCTCGGGCACCATCTTATTTGTTTTCGAACTAAATTTTTCTTCGTAAGGAGTTTTTCGCGTGCCCTGAACCGATTCCGATTCAGGTGGTTCGCACATCCATTTGCTCAGCCCTATGGGCCAGTTGTCCTGCCAAATTTTGTTCCGGACAAATTTCCGGCCTTGGTGAATTTACAACTACAATTGCAATATATCTTTTCCTGCATGAAAAATTATGTGTGAATGGATATATATTCGACCTGCTTATTTAAAAAAGGCTAAGTGGGATATTTAACCTTCGCGATATTACACACATGAGGCAATTACCAGGTTGGCTGCTAAGCTTGAAGTGTTAGACCTCGCGCGAATGGTTGGGCACAGAGATCTCAAGCACTCGTGACCTATTACAATAAATCTGCCGTAGAACTCGCTTCTAAGCTAGGATAAAAGCCGCGCTGCGTTACTTTCCATTTTTGAGCAAGCCGAGATTTTTCTAGAATTCGAAAAATTATCGTTTCGCTCGTCTCTGATATTGCCCGAGAAAAATCATGAAAGACAAGACGTTATCACAAATTTCGTTAAACGATGTTGCGGGGCTACTGCCGTTAATCGCAGCAATCAGTTTGGTTGTGTCTGTCTCATATGATTTTGGATTTTTTATGCGCGTAGGTGTGCCATTTAGTCAGCTCCCAACCGAGCTGTCGGATCATGCAAGAAGCGTTCTTTTTTGGGCTCCCTTAGGGTTGTTGGCGACTCTGCAAGTCTTGGTTCAGCGTTCAATGAGGCCTTCAGAACAGGACCTTCGCAAAGAGCTCGAGCCTTCTGGTCTTGAAGGTTTGCAAAAGGAACTAGAGAGACTCCAAGCAATTACTAAAAAGTCAAAACGAGATGAGAAAAAATCTAATTTAATGGCATGGTCGCTCGGGGCATTTCTGGTTATTGCCATTATATTGTTAGGTACAAATTTAATACTCTTTGCAGTAGTTGCGGAAATACTCATTTGGCAGACGTTATTTCACACCTACATTTGGCCTCGTTTTTTTAAGAGCGATTTGTCGTCCCCTTTGCAAACGTTCGTAAAACATGGACCATTCATAATAGTGCTGTTCGCCGTGATTGGTTACTACTCCGGTGAGCTTGCAATGCATTACAGGCCGGAATATAAATTAGTTTCCTCCGGTACCGCTGAGGCTGTACAAGTGCTTAGAACGTTTAATAAAGGCGTACTAATTTCAGACGACAAAGGTGTGGTTTCATTTATAAGATGGGAATCTATCGAAAGAATTGAGAAAACTACCATATCGAGGCCTTTTCCAGGGATATTGAAATCCGTGCAAAATTCATCTGTTAATTCTGCCAAAAATTAATTCAATGTCAGCTTGCTCGTTTCTGTTGGGCTGCCCAGTCAGTTATTTCAAATGCATACCAGTGCGAATGACCACGGCGCCCTGAGCCGCTTGGTAATTTTACTGGCGACGGAAAGCCGTGGGTTTTCGATATTCTGTCAAAAAAATGTTTTATCGCTTACGCCCAGGTAATCTGCGCGTCTTTTCCCATCCCAAATAATTCTCCTGAGGCGGTAGCGGCGTTATTTTCTTCGCCCTCGCTAATTTCTCATTGTCTAATTCATACATATTTTCGCTTTTACTTAATATTCTAAAATCCAATTAATCCTTTAGTGCTTAAGAGGTATACGGATTACAGACACAGAGTGGGGTGGTGTTGTGTAAGTAACGGAATTGCTTCTAAATTTCTCTTTGCGGATTTCGGGCTTAACAAGATCTGGTGACGAAAAGCTGTTTTCGGTTTGCAAGGTTTTAGCGTTTAACACAGTGACGATTGCGCCAGATTTTTTTACATTTGTGGGCAAATTGAATTGAACGTCGCGCGTAGGTGATTCGGTGTTTACCAGTTTTACGATGAGAGCCTTGCCTTCCTGTTCGGTGACTGCGGAGGCGTAGAGGCCGTCTTGTCCCGTTAGTGGTTTTCCGTTGCGAGTGATGCTTACCAAGTCGGTGCCTTTGTTGTTGGAAAACAATTTTTGTACTTGATAATTAACGGTAGGCAGCACTTGCAAATTGTTAAACCAAATCATATTCGGTGACCACTGCCAAGCTTCAGTGTGTGCCATCAGAGGTGCGTAAGATGTCATTTGCACCAGGTCAGCGTTACGTTCCAATCCAGTCATAAATGCGGCTTCTGCGAGCGCGGTTTCCCATGAGTTTTTATTCTCTGGGCTTACTACAGCAACACTTTGTGCAGCATATTCTCCGGCGAAAATTTTGGGGCCATTACGATCGTAATTATCATAGCGAGTGGCGTTGTTTTTAAACCACGCTATATCTTGATAGTAGTGCTCATCAATTATTTCTGCGTTCAATTTTTTCAATTCGCGGTGCGCATAATCAAACATGTGACCATCAGCGAAGGGGCCTGAACCGGAAATTAAAACAATATCTGGATACTTTTCCTTTAATACTTTCTGAAACATTTTAAAGCGTTCAATGTATTGCGGACCCCATTGCTCATTGCCGATGCCAATATATTTTAAGTTGAAAGTTTTGGGGTGTCCCATTTGTGTTCGTACTTTGCCCCACGGCGAATCAGTTGCGCCGTTCGCAAATTCGATTAAATCAATAGCATCCTGAATATAGGGATCTAACTCTGAAACCGGCACTAACTCTCCGCTGTTAAATTGGCAAGCTATGCCACAGCTCAGTACAGGAATAGGTGCTGCGCCTATGTCTTCAGCTAGTTGAAAATATTCATAAAAGCCGAGGCCAAAACTTTGAAAATAATCCGGTGTGAGTTTATGTTTAAATTCATTGTTCCAGCGGCTAATCATGGTTGGGCGATTATCGGGCTGACCCAAGGTGTTTTTCCATTGATAGCGCTCAGCAAGCGTTCTGCCTTCGATAATGCAACCGCCCGGAAAACGTAAAAACCCCGGCTTTAAATCAGCCAGTAGTTGCACAACATCTTTGCGCAAACCATTCTCGCGTCCTTTCCAGGTTGCGGTGGGAGATAAGGAGATCATGTCCATGTCCAGCGAGCCCGCACCTTCAAAGGTGATTTTCAGTCTGGCTTTTTCTTCAGTTGCATTCGCTACAAAGGTTTTAGTGTAATGTTGCCAATCTTTGCTTGCAGTTGATATTGCTGTGTTGGCGATTACTTTGCCATTTGCATCGACTAACTGTGCGATCACACGTTTAATTCCTCCTTCCGGATTAGTTGCATAAAATGAAAAACGATAAGTTTCGCCTTTATGAATGCCTATGCCGCGAAAGCCCTCGTTAACCAGGCTGTACTTTTTATCGTTAAAGACATTCACGCGCATAATATTTTTGTTAGTTTTATTTTTTTCAAAATTTATCGTGTTGGCAATACCGGAATTTTCATTGACGGAGTAGGGGTCTGTGTCTGGCTGGGTCCAGCCCATCATTGGTTGCGCAAATTCGAACGAACGATTCTTTACCAGCTCGCCATATAAGCCGCCGTCTGCGGCAAAATTTATGTCTTCAAAAAAAATACCATACATAGTTGGTTGAATTGTGGCTTTTGTAGTCAGGTCTACATCTAAAGAAATATTGTCGGCGAAAAGTGATGTACTTAAAAACAGCGTGAGTGCTGCGATAAACTGAGTAATCTGGTGGTGATTATTTTTTTTCATTTTCTTTTCCCCATTTTATGCGCTGTTTCTGAAATCTGTATTGTCTGACAATTATCAATGATCGAACAGAATTGTGCCATTTATTAACAAACTTTTACGGTTGAAGTTTTTTAATTTGTTGGTCGTGAATTTTTGTAAGCCCAAGTAAAGCAACAATCGCGCCGATCAGCGCAAGAAACATATCCGATTGCGTATCCCACATATCGCCTTGGGTTCCTAAAAATTCTTCTGCTCCTTGCTTCAAGATTAAAGCCGCAGCCCATTCAATGAGTTCATAGCTCGCGCTGATGGCCAGAACTATACATACGATGATAAAAAACAACATTTTTTTTCCATTCACAATTTGCTTTCTAATTAGAATTTCTCGCGCAATTAATGCGGGCGAAAAGCCCTGAAAGAAATGCCCGATTTTATCGTAAGGGTTGCGCGATAAATGTAACCAGTCTTGCAGCGTAAATCCAAACGGGACTCGCGCATATGAATAAGCGCCACCGCATATTAAGACCAGCATATGTATCAATATAAAAAAATAAAGCAGCTGAGTGAGACGAAAATTATTGTAGGTTAAAAATAAAATGGGAAGTGCAATCAGGATTGGAAAGATTTCAAGTACCCAAGTGGTTCTATCAAAAGGATGTATTCCTGACAGCACCAAGCAGATCGTTAGAATGAATAACATGACAATGAGGGAGAATTGAATTTTTTTAATCATAGGATTATTCGTACTGAAAGTTATTTTTGATTGAATTGGGGAACATTTTTGAAACACTGAAATCCCATCTTATAGTACAAACTCTGCGTTTTGTTCGATAGGCATCTAAATAGTTTTCGGGAGAGCAAAATGAGCGCGCAAGAATTGCACCGTGGCAGATTAATAGACCATATTCAATTGGTTGTTAAGGATCTTCCAGCCAGTCAAAAATTTTACACGGCGGTATTTAACGTCCTCGATATTCCCATAGGGGGTACCGGGGAGGATTTTTTTTGGGCAGATGAATTATTTGTGTCTACCCCGCAAAGTGAAGCTGCGCAAGGAGAACTTACTGGGCGCCATCATTTGGCATTTCAGGCAAAAAGCCGAGCGATAGTGGACGAGTTTTACAAAGCCGCTGTGACAAATGGAGGAAGGGATAATGGCAAACCTGGCGAGCGCCCGTACCATCCTGGTTACTACGCTGCTTTTGTACTGGACCCTGACGGTAACAATATTGAAGCTGTTTATCATGGTGAAGCACAGCGTAGTGCGGCTTCAGTTAAAGTCACGTTTTAGAATTTGATTAAAAAATTTGTAAGATTTTAAAAGTTTGAAAAAGAGATTGTTTGATCAAGTTAACGCAGCATTTAAAAAGAAAAAGCCATGTTAGAACATGGCTTTTTAACGACGAGACCGCAGTTACATTAAAACTCCCAGTTAATCCCAGCAGTAATTTGGCGGGCGCTCGATTCACTGAGGCCGGTTACTGAACGCGCTGAAACAAATGTCGAAACGCCATTGGGTAATACGATGGCTGTGCCTAATGTCCACTCATAAAACATGCTATCCGCTGAGTCGGCACGAAGTTGGAAATTACCCAAGCTACTTGCATCCACTAACTGAAAGTTTACCGGGTCATTGGAGAGATTCGATTGATTAATAGCGCTCAACTTTACCCCTGGAATAATTACGCCCCAGGATTTGGTGATGGTATAGGTTGTGTCAAGACCGAGACTGCTATTAAGCAGTTTGTGAGTTTGTTTATCGGTGGAACTATTCCAAA
This sequence comes from Gammaproteobacteria bacterium, assembly GCA_004173475.1. GTDB lineage: Bacteria > Pseudomonadota > Gammaproteobacteria > Pseudomonadales > Cellvibrionaceae > Cellvibrio. The sequence continues at coordinate 508,621 of SEBU01000002.1, read as the reverse complement.
TCGAATCACCCGTTTCTACGAATGCATCTATCTCAGTATTTAAATAATCCACGCGTAAAAATGGGCTGACTCCCCAAGCGCCAGGATGCCATGCCCAATCTAGTTGCGTACTCACGTTCCATTGGTTGCTACCGTAATCACTCGCAGCCACCGAGCGCGTGGGAAATTCGAAAACGCGTTTTGCTTGTGTATCACCCGATGTATAACCGGCTTGAACATTTACGCTGAATTGGCCTTTGTAGTAGGACAAAAATCCAGTCAGGCTGGTGATATCCGAATCTAGATTGCCGCCTTTGCTGGCAAAATCAACTTCATAAGATGACCAGTCAAGGGCAATACCCAAGTTCAAATCATTGTTTATCCGATACCCAAGCCCCACTAATGCGCCGAGATTACTAGATTCGTATCCTGCTTCTTTCGAAGTTTCATTACGCTCGAAGTGCTCGCTTTGGACAGAGGTTAGCAGTGTCCATGGAGAGCTAAATCCATCTCCAGCGCCTCCACCAGATGTTAGTACCTGATTATTAAAGCTGACGCTCGCTGGTCCGCTCGACGTGCGCAGAGAAGCCAAACCCTGATACAAACGCGACGTTTTATTGCGGGTATTTTCCGACATGAGCCGGCGTTGTATTAGAGATTCATCAGGCGCAATTCTGGACACTACATTATCCAAATTGCCGCTTTCATTTGCTTGAGCGGATAGCTGGTCACAACTACTCGTAAGCTTGTCTGACACCAGCTCAGAATTACAGGCTTTACCCAGCATGGCAGCTACAGATTTGTTTCTCTCACCCGTAACATAGGTTTCGATATTGAAGACTGGGCGCGCTGGTTCTACCGGTTCAATAGGGTCAACTGGCTCCTCTGGCTCGACAGGTTCTTCGGGTTCTTCTGGTTCTACGGGCTCCTCCGGTTCTTCAGTTCTTGCTTTTACTTCAATAGTCACTAACGCGCCGCCATAACCGGTACTGTCTGATGCTTCGTAAGTAAAGGTATCTATACCTATGAAACCCTCATTTGGGGTATATGTTACTGTTCCATTTTCATTGATTACTAACGAGCCGTAATCAGGATAATCGAGATAATGTGCAATAGATAAACCGCTGTTCTGATCAGTTGTATCATTTGCTAACACATCAATTGTAACTGAGCCAGTGCCTAGTATCATGGTCGCCGAATCAGGCTTGGACGTCACAGCAGAATTTGCATGCTGAGCTGCTGCTGCGATCAATAAGGGTATGGCATGGATTTTTTTCATAGTAAGGTCCTTTTAAGGATTGCAGTTAGAAAATGCGGTGAATAGGTAAAAATAGTGAGCGTAACATAAGCTGCCGGAGCACTCCCAATGGCACTAAAATATTAGAGTGGAGTACCAATTTAATGACTGAAACCAAGACTCAAAAAACTATTTTATGTGCATGGGAAATCGGGGGTGAATTGGGTCATATTTCACGTTTTTCTGCAATCACGAAAACGCTGGAATTAGAGGGCTACCACATTGTTTTGGCGTTTAAAGATTTATCTCGAGCATATCCGTTATTTCGAGATACAAATGCAACCTTAATGCAAGCGCCTGTGTGGTTACCTAAGATCACCATGCAAAGGCCCATTGCTTGTCTGGCTGATACACTGTTATGTATGGGATATCTTGAAGATGAGTCTCTGGACTGCCTGGTACAAGCATGGGAAGCGATCGTTGATCTGGTTAAACCAGATTTTGTTATTTTCGATTACGCACCGACCGCTATGCTTGCTCTCATTAACAACCCGCTCCCCAAAATTTTAATTGGTACCGGTTTTGCCGATCCCGTATCCGGTCAGTCTATTGTTGACTGGAGGCCGTATCCGACAGAGGACGGTTTGGTTCAGCGGCAGGAGGAGATGGTGCTTGAAAGAATTAACAAAGTGCTGGGGAGACGTAATCAGCCGCGTTTAACTCACATGACAGAACTATTTGCTGTTGATCACACAGTGATTAGCACGTTTCCTGAACTTGATCTCTACAGTGGTCGAACATCCGCAGATTATTGTGTGGGTCCAACATCACAACTTGTTAATGCGAAAATAGATTTTATTAGTGGGGATCGGCCAAGAATTTTAGCGTATCTCAAGCCTGCTCATCCCAACATCGATATGATAATTAAAGCGCTTGCGCGCTGTAAGGCTAGCGTTTTTATAGCCTGTCCTAAAGGCGCCCCAGATTTATTTAAGCCCCATGTAAGTAATCGATTTCAATTCAGCACCGAGCTTGTAGATTTACAGGGTGCTATGGGGCAGGTGGATTTATTTGTTGGTCACGGAAATGCTTCCTCGTGCAAAGAGTCGCTCGCAGCGGGGAACCCTATGGTGATATTACCTATTCAGTTAGAGCAGCTGCTAACGGGAAGGAAATTACACGAAGCCGGTTTAGGTGTTTTAGTTGAAAAGATCCCCGGTGTTGATGAGCTTGTTGAGTTATTGGACTATCTACTCGGCAACAGCGACTCCTATCGGGTAAAAATTAAAAAGTTACTTGATCGTCACCCTGAGCCTCGTCTGGATGTAGCAGAGGCAATTAACTTGGCAGTGAAACGTTTAATTCCTTAAAAAATTTTCCATTGCATTAACTTTAGAATCACAAACGTTCTGGTTGGCGTAGCCTATTAATAATGTCGCCACGTGTTGAAAGCAAAGCATGAGTAACATTTATATACAGCGACTCATCGGCTATAACACCTTGAATTTCCTGCCCTTGGAGTGACGCACAAAGATTCACGCATGCAACGGGAAAAATCAAATTTTGCGCGTATTCGATTAACCCTAATGGCTCTTCAAGAACAATTTCTCTCATTAAGGCGGGACTTAATATGCCAACATTTTCCATGAGTGGAAAGGGTAGAATGCTACGTAAGTTAGAAAGAAAGTTTGTTCCTAGGTCCAACTTACCGATCGTAATTTTCTGTCTACCTATGCGTAGACAAGCATCAATAAAAAAATCCAGATGCACATTGTTTCTGCAGAAAACCGTGAATGAATTATTAACTCGATGACTTATTTGGTCTACACCCTCTGCGTCTTTGAAAAGCCAGATCTCATGGCAGAATAAAAAATCACGTTCAATATTAACGACGAGTTTTTCAGGGTCAAACACTAGCATGTCTGCATCAATCCAAATAGCGCGTTCATACTCTCGTGAAAGAAATTGCTTTGCCAAAATAAGACGAGCGAGGTCAGTGACTGGGCAAATTTCATTATTTGTCTTATCTCGAAACCACTCGGGAGCATATTCGAAAAAAGAATCGTCGAACGTTTGGTAATCGAACTTATTTGAATCTGCCCAGGCCTTCACTGTTTGCATACAGGTATTAATCCAATCTGGAACATTATTTGTTCTGTATGATTGGTAAACAATAGTTTTCATTCAGCAATTTCCGAAAAGATTTTAATCATTCCATCTTACTAATAGTTGGGTTGAGCATTTGGTTTTAAAGCATGCGTACGTCAAACGTATTCGAAAAGATTAATTTTCTTTGTATCCAGATCTATATTAGACATGAAGTTCTGCAGGTTCCTTGTCAAAAGATTTGGGTGATCCAATTGATGCTGAATCGTACGAAGAGGCGATAGGTTCGACGAATAATATCGTGTAGGGATATTTCTCATTTTTGGAATGTCTGTCTTCAAAATCACAGCTGCCGTATAAATTATTATATTTGGCATGCAAAATTTCCATTGCCAGCCATATTTCAATTTCATAATAACAATTTGCCCACTGCATTAGAAATCATTATAGAAGCTGCGCCTAAATTTATAAGCTATAAAAGCTCCTGTGGGTATAATCTGCGAACAATTCGTATGGCAAAGGAGCGAAAAATGTCGAGACCAAATAATTTTAATGCGCTTTTGATAACAGTACTATTTTCGCACACTGCCACTGCTGCAATTGTTGAAGGTTCTGTATCAGGTAAAACGGCAGGCTTATATTCCACACATTTAACCCAAGAACAAACGCAAGCTGAAGATCTAAAGTATCTAGATTCGCAAACAACGAATTATGACTTAAAGGACGGCTCCTATAATCCAGGGAATCTTGAACTTGTAACCCAAAAACCAGTTTTGCATGCCAGTAGCCTTTCCCAAAATCTTTCTCTGATTCCATCATCGACCATTTACGACAATGTTGTAAGTTACGCAGGTCTTGAGGCGGTTGGTGTAGCCAGCAGGGCAGATTATCACGGGTGGGTGGCAGTTAATTTAAGTGCAGCGAAAGCTGATACAGAAGAAACCGTAACTGTGCCGGAACCATCCTCACTGCTTCTATTGATTGGGCCTTTTCTGTTTTTGTTGTGGCGTTTGGATTTATTACCAAGAGTTTTTCGTAGGGTTCGTTAATTCAAATCTAAGTGGTTCAATCTGGCCAAAATGTAAATTTCCTTTCGTTCTTTTTTGCGTACGTAACTGGACATTCCTGCAACCCTATCTTTGTCGAATTATTATTCGCATCAAAGCATCTTGCGTCAAGGAGTGAGCACGCCCCAAAATGTTTCAAAAATTTCGTAATTTTTAACCTTTAATTTTGTAAAACTTTAAAAAAATCTAATAATTTTTGTTTGTATTCATTTGGAACTATGGAAATGCCATTGATGTGGAGTGCGTTGGGTATTATCCAGGTGCTGGTCAGTAGGCTGTTTGCACCGGAGATTTTTCTTACGACACTCGATTCCATATCCTCTGCGCCAGCGGCGACCACCATAATTTTTGTAGTTTTATTGTCAGTGAGTATATCGAATAGTGGTTTAAGCTTCGGTGCAGGATTTTTAAAAATAAGTTGGGTTACAGCATCGAGATTTAAATACATCAACATTAGCGGACGAAAGACGTCCACATCTTTAGGCCCTTGAGGCCAAACTCCGTCCATCCACGCAACTTGAAATGCAGCGCCATCGCGTCCCACGGCGTTTGTCAAAGCATGTGCTCCCATAGAAAGTCCTACGGCCCCAAATAGTTTTACTGAATATTTGTTTGCAAGTTGGTTTCTAATATCTAGTAAATCCTTTGAGAAATCGGAATATACATAATCTAATAACCCTTCGGACTCACCGTGACCGCGGAGGTCATAGATATAAATTCCGTAGCCAGCTTCAATAAAAATTTTCGCCCACTCGCCTGTGGCACGACGATCTCCATAGTGTCCATGGATTAGTATAATCAGCGAGTTTTTATGTGTGCTTGCAGGAATATACCAGCCAGAGATGGTTGCACCATCCGTCAGTTTAAATTTAACCGTTTCATATTGGGTCGCACCATACTCCAATGGCGTTTCGCAGCAAATTGAATGCTTATTGTTTTCAACAGTATGACCGGTTAACAAAAATGTTACCGGGAAAATAAATAAGTTACAGGCGAGTAGGGTAGTGACTGTGTAAAGAAAATAGACAAATCTTCTTTTTATAGTGGAGCTGGTTTTGCGAATAAATTGGGTGCTGAAGATGGTTGTCAGATAAAAAATAACGAATGTGATTGTTACCCACAATGCGATTTCCCACGGCTTGGGGTGCTGGAACAGGCGGCTGTAGTTGGCGGCAGTAATTGCACCAACGAGACTTAGTAGTAAGGTGAAAAGATTTGTTTTTAAGTGTTGTTTTAGTGCGGCCATTCCATTGAGTCCTTGCTTTGGAGTCTTTAGATGTTAATGGATTTTTGTGTTTTTTTAAATGTTTTGTTTCGCTCGCTGGCGAGTCACTTTTCGTTCGGCAACTGCTCCTGCGTTGCTCTACCTCCTGTGTCCTTACAGTCGTGCTTGTCCAACGAAAAGTACCAAAAGGGCGGTTCCCGCACATCCATGTGCTCCACTGCATTCGTGCATCCTGCACATCAAGGACACTCAGCGAATTTCTTATCCTCGGCTTTGGCTCCTGCGCCACTCTACTTCCTAAATCCATTTAGTCGTGCGCTTCTCAGTCGCCTGCGGGTCGTCTTGATGTGACGTCCCTGTCTCATCAAAACTAAAACGGACTTTCTGTTTTCTCCTAACTCCTTGCGATGCTCGGGAAACTCACAGGGGACCATCCGGTGCATCACCAATTTTTATGAAAATGCTTCGTAGATATTTAGTTTTTTTGAAGTGCATTATTATTCCAATGCCATTCCATATTTTGATAGGTTGCTGCATCGCTTTTTATTTTTGCACTGAGAATTTTATTTTGTTCGTTAATGGTGAATTTTGGATAATTTCCAACCGAAATATATTTTTTTTGTTTGGTGTCATATACCCAGTAATCTAAATATAGATTTGGTACACCAAAAGAAGTAGTAAGCGCTAAATCAGGTACTTTATCGAAGTTAATATCAGCGAAAGAGATGTAACCAAGATCGCCTTCGAGGATGGAAGTGTCTGGGCTAACAGGTAATTCTTGCTCAATATTATTTACTTTTGTTATTATTTTTTTAATTGTTTTTTCATCTTCTGCAACGGCGTCTGACTCAAGGCTAATCTTTACGTCATACAGCGCCGTTTTATAGATGCATGTATTTAGTTGCTTAAAGGAAAATTCACACTCTGTTTGAGGTGCAGCAGCTTGATCCTGTTTCGGTTGTGCATCACATGCATTTACAAAAAGCAGAGAGCAAAAAATTAGTTTCTTTTTCATGGATATTCTCGTTATATAAGGAAAAATTTAGCTCTTTCGAGGTATTCTTGACGATCAGCGAGACCATTGTATCCGCCGTTCACTCTTCTGGTAATTACTCTTAAATCATCTTTATCAGCGAAGGTATTTAATTTTCTTTTATCCCAAAACCAGAGGGCCACATCAAGAGCATACATTGGATTCAATGACACTAGTCGTTCGTTACCTTTAGTCATGAGATTCAAGCACGCATATTCAGCATAATCTGAATAATTTTTTCTACCTGTTAATTGAATCAATCCTCTCCCTTTAAATCTTATGCCATCACCTCGTTCGGTATTACCAAGGTCTTTTCTGCCTTCATAGGCGCTTCCACTTGCAATCTCTTCCGTATAGGTGAAAGACATACTCTCGTGACCAACTTGAGCTAGAAAGTGAGCTGTTCTTAAAGAGGTATTGATTCCGTATTGAGGTAGTTGATTGCTAAGCACGCTGTGATACCCACTAACAACAGTTGGGTTGCCTGGTCCCATTATGGCAATTAGTGCGTCCAAACTTAATCCTTTTTGAACAGATTCTTTTAGTCGTTTGATCGATGCTCCATTTGGGTCAATTCGGCCATCTGGTTTTTCCATACCTATAACTCCGGCTTGGAATAGCTCTATGGCGGCAATCGTCTTTTTACCGATTGACCCGTCAACTATTAGATTTCCAGTCAACTTGAAGGTGGAAGATGGAGAGAGATTTAATGCGGCCTGTATTATTTTTACATCTATCTTTTTGTTACTTCCGCCGGTTCCTACACTTTGCTTTATACACATACCTTTATTTCCTTAATTGTTAAATGAAATGCTATTGAAACATTACAATTTTTACCGTTACATTAATGTGTTTTTTATCGCAATTGGTTTATTTTTTAAAGCTGGATCCCCGCTTACGCGGGGACGACGGTTACCTTTCAATTAGGTTAGAATTAGTCCTATAACCTAAATTTAAAAATGTCTAAATCTCGCGATTAATTCCCATATGAGTTCCCCGAGCAATGGAAGAAAATAGTTGGCAAGTGCACAGGAAGTGCGCTTGAGTGACGCTGCGACATGGATGTCGCATCGGAACGACAACTATTTTCTGAAGCGCGCAGGAGATGGGAACGATTTGGGTCACTTTTCTTTTGCTTACTTTTCTTTGGTGAAGCAAAGAAAAGTGAGGCCCACGGCAGGTGCTTCAATATTTAAAATTAGTTAGTGGGCCAAATTATTTTTTGATTGCATCTACTTTGAACCTCATTTATCCATGCGTTCTTTTGAGCCACAAATTCATGCTTGGCTTTTTGAAAATCACTGTTGGACATACCTCTACCTTTTATAATGACTATAGGAGGGGGAGGACTAATAGCCAATTCGATTCGATTGATTTGAGATTTAGGTGTGGCTTCAAAGATTTTTCTGGCGTAATCAAACGTAAAAATATATTCGGAAGTGCTTCCAATCAATATTCTGCAGGACAGTGTTTCATTAGAGGTTCGTAGGTCATATCTAGCCACCAATCCTGTCTTCAGATGCTGAGCCCCACTTTTTGGAATTTCAAAACACTGTAAAAAAATGAAAAGTGCTATAAAAAATAACACTCCTTTTACAGTTTTTTTTCCATCAATCTTGATAAAATTGAATTTTGGAGTAATTTTTCTTCTATCGATGCCATCAGGTAAATCTTTATTTAAACTCATTAAAAGAAATGTGAAAGCTACAGAAATTGTTAATCCAAAAAATATTAAATAACTAATTTTTTCGGAAATAGTGATCCTATAAATATCCGAGAAACTTCCAAATGAAAAAAAATTAACACCAAACTCTTCAAAAAATGAACTTGTATATATCAGGCACCAAGCAGAATACAATAATGTAGAAATTGCTGCGGTGACTGCGTAATGCTCATTTGTTTAATTGCACGCCAAAATAAACTGCTCTTTTCGTTTGTTGAATTATTAGTTTTAATTTTATTTTCCATAAAGTCTCTCTATTATTTGATAAAAGCTAACAACTTTGAGCCCCTCCCATTTTATGAGTTCGCCCCCGGCTCATACGCCAATACCGGACTCAACCATCTTTCAATCTCCTGCACACTCCAACCCTTGCGCTCCGCCAAGCTCTCCACCTGATCTTTCTCAATTTTCCCCGTTGGGAAATAACTTGATTCAGGATGCGAGAAATACCAGCCGGATACGGCAGCGGTTGGCAGCATTGCAAAATTTTCGGTTAATGTGATGCCAGTATTTTCTGTTGCATTTAATAATTCAAACAGTTGTGTTTTTTCTGTGTGATCTGGGCATGCCGGATAGCCTGGGGCGGGGCGGATGCCTTTGTATTGTTCTTTGATGAGTGCTTCGTTATCCAGATTTTCCTCGCGGTCGTAGCCCCAGAATTCTTTGCGGACTCGTACGTGTAAATGTTCTGCGAAGGCTTCGGCTAATCGATCGGCAAGTGCTTTTACCATGATGCTATTGTAATCGTCGCCCGCGTTTTGATATTCCTTCGCGAGTTCTTCTGCGCCAATGCCCGCTGTTACGGCAAACGCGCCAATGTAATCTTGTTTGCCAGTTTCTTTTGGAGCAACAAAATCAGCGAGCGAGTAGTGCGGTTTGGTTTCCATGCCCTGTTTTAAGTGTTGCTGGCGAATGTGGTGGAGCGTGGAAATCTTTTTGCCGTCGGCATCAAAAACTTCAATGTCATCATGATTGGTTGTGTTGGCTGGCCAGAAGCCGATCACGCCATTAGCGCTAATCAATTTTTCATCGATTAATTTTCGCAACATTTTTTGTGCGTCAGAAAATAAGTCACGCGCGGCCGCACCAACAACTTCGTCTTCTAAAATTTTCGGATATTTACCGGCGAGATCCCAGCTGATAAAAAACGGGGTCCAGTCGATATAAGCAGCCAAAATATTTAAATCGTAATTTTCAAATACTTTTATTCCGGTAAACGCTGGTGTTGGCGGTGTGTAGTTGTCCCAGTCGAGTTTTAAACCTTTTGCAATGGCTTCCGGATAAGTGCGCACTGTGCCGCGTGGTTTACGGTTGGCATTGCGTTCGCGTACTTCAATGTATTCCTGCTTTAAATCTGCAACAAATTTAGGACGCAGTTCATCTGATAACAAAGTGCTGGCAACGCCTACCGCTCGTGACGCATCTGCAACGTAAACAACCTGGTTGAGTTTAAATACGGGGTCAATTTTTACGGCGGTGTGTGCTTTGGAGGTTGTAGCACCGCCGATCATCAAAGGTAAATTAATGCCACGACGTTCCATTTCGCGGCCTACAAAAACCATTTCATCAAGTGAAGGTGTAATTAATCCCGAGAGACCGATGATGTCGCAATTTTTTTCAATGGCGGTATCGATAATTTTGTCGCAGGGAACCATTACGCCAAGGTCAACGACTTCAAAGTTATTACATTGCAAAACTACACCGACAATATTTTTGCCGATGTCATGCACGTCACCTTTAACCGTGGCCATTAATATTTTTCCGTTTGGTTTTGAGGCTTCGGTTTTTTCGGCTTCAATGAATGGTTGTAGGTAAGCAACGGATTGCTTCATGACGCGTGCAGATTTCACCACCTGCGGTAGAAACATTTTACCGGCGCCGAATAAATCACCGACAACATTCATGCCGTCCATGAGTGGGCCTTCGATTACATCCAGCGGGCGAGGGTAGTGTTGACGTGCTTCTTCGGTGTCTGCTTCTATGTGCAGCGAAATACCTTTTACCAACGCGTGCTCAATTCGTTTTGCGATTGGCAGTGAACGCCATTCCGCATCTTCTTTTACTTCACCTGTTGAGCCATCGCCGCGATATTTTTCAGCGATATCTAATAAAGCTTCGGTTCCACCTGCGTGACGATTGAGAATAACATCCTCAACTTTATCTTTTAATTCTTTGGGTAAGTCGTCGTAAACGGCGAGTTGGCTCGCGTTGACGATACCCATGTTCATGCCGGCTTTAATGGCGTAATACAAAAATACCGAGTGAATCGCTTCGCGTACCGGATTGTTACCGCGAAATGAGAAAGATACGTTAGATACACCGCCACTGATTCCTGCGTGCGGTAAATTTTCGCGGATCCAACGCGTTGCTTCAATAAAATCTACCGCATAGTTGTTGTGTTCTTCAATACCGGTTGCGACCGCGAAAATATTCGGGTCGAAAATAATATCTTCCGGTGGGAAATTTAATTTATCCACTAGGGTGCGATAAGAGCGTTCGCAAATTTCTCGTTTGCGCGCTTGTGTATCTGCCTGACCTGTTTCATCAAATGCCATCACCACAACAGCTGCGCCGTAGCGCATACACAATTTCGCTTTGTGTAAGAATTCTTCTTCGCCTTCTTTCAGGCTGATGGAGTTAACAATAGGCTTACCTTGAATGCATTTTAAGCCTGCTTCGATTACTTCCCATTTGGATGAATCCACCATAATCGGCACGCGCGAAATATCCGGCTCGCCTGCAATTAAATTCAAAAACTTCACCATGGCTTTTTCGGCATCCAACATGCCCTCATCCATGTTGATGTCGATAATCTGTGCACCGTTTTCAACTTGCTCTAAGGCAACTTCCAATGCGGTGGAATAATCTTCTTCCACAATTAATTTTTTAAAGCGTGCAGAGCCGGTAACATTACAGCGCTCGCCCACGTTGACGAATAAAGAATCTTTAGTGATGTTGAAAGGTTCTAAACCTGAAAGACGACACGCAGGTTCAATATCAGGAATTTTCCGTGGGGGATATTTTGCAACGGCATCGGCAATCGCTTTTATATGCGCAGGTGAGGTTCCGCAGCAACCGCCGATAATATTTAAGAATCCGCTCGCGGCAAATTCTTCAACAATCTCTACCATTTCTTGCGCGGTTTGATCGTACTCACCAAATTCATTGGGCAAGCCGGCATTCGGGTGAGCGCTTACAAAACAATTGGCAACGCGCGACATTTCTTGCACGTATTGACGTAACTCTTTCGCACCCAGTGCACAGTTCAATCCCATGCTGATTGGTTTTGCGTGCGCGAGCGAATTATAAAAAGCTTCAGTGGTTTGGCCGGAAAGCGTTCGGCCAGAGGCATCGGTAATGGTGCCGGAAATCATAATTGGTAATTCAAAACCGTGGTCGTCGAAATATTTTTTTACCGCGAACACTGCAGCTTTTGCATTGAGCGTATCGAAAATAGTTTCGATCAATAAAATATCGGCACCTCCCGCAATTAGGCCGTCAATCGACTCAAGATAATTTTCTACCAATTGATCAAAAGTCACGTTACGCGCGCTGGGGTCATTTACGTCGGGCGAGATAGAACAGGTGCGACTGGTTGGCCCAAGTACACCTGCAACAAAGCGCGGCTTAGCAGGATTTTTTGCTGTCATTTCGTCGCATAACTCACGCGCGAGTTTTGCGGAAGCGAAATTTAATTCATGGCTCAAATCTTCCATGTCGTAGTCGGCCATGGAAATGCGAGTTGAATTAAAAGTATTGGTTTCTAATATGTCCGCGCCAGCTTCGAGATAACGACGCTGAATTTCGCGGATCACCTCGGGTTTGGTTATGGAAAGCAGATCATTATTGCCGGCAATATCCATGTGGTAATTTGCAAAACGCTCGCCGCGATAATCCGCTTCCTGAAGTTTGTAGCTTTGAATCATAGTGCCCATGGCACCGTCCAATATCAGGATACGTTCGTTAATGGCTTGGTAAAGGGCACCAATTCTATCGAGAGCGGAAGGGCGTGCCTGGCGTGCGAGAGCGTTGTTCATGGAAAACCTGCGGTCGGAGAAACATGTAAGAAAACAATAAAATTAGGATAGCTCAAAATCTATATCAAAACTTATTGATATAGACGAGCGTGCGAATTCTACCAGACATGCGTTGTTGCGGCGACTAAAACGACGGTTTCCAGTTCATACGTCTAGCGTTGCTACACTTTGGGGAGACGATCGTCGCAAGGTGAATTTGTATGGCCTTATGTTCCGATGTGCGCAAACAGACAGAGAAGCTTTGGCGCTGTGAAATACTGGGGAATGGTTAAGTGACTGCCAAAGGATTAGCGAGTGATCTGCAAAGAGCAAGCCCAGGGCAAGTATCTCCGCAATAAAGCAATTAATTACTCAATAACAGCGTTGGAGACCGTAATGAAGCATTGCAAATATCTTGGTGTTTTGTGTGTTTTTCAATTGGCTTTGTTATCAGCCTGTGGCGGTTCGGGCGGCAAGTCTTCTCCTTCGAGCCAGGGTGCACGAAGTTCAGTTGCTGTTTCGTCGTTATCTTCCCTCGCTGCCTCATCGTCGGTATCGAGTAGTAGTTCAGCAACGAATTCGAGCGTTCCGCAAGAAGTTGTAGGATTAGACGCACGTCCGTCAAACATGTCCTGTCTTGCGCCTGCCGTAGTGGAAGATACTTCGAGTGTCATTAGTTGGAAGCTCGCATTTCCCAATTTATATGCAATATCCAAGGGCGCATTTTTATTCCAGTTACCGGACGACGACGCTCACTGGTATGTAGTGCGGCAATCCGGATTTATTTCGCGGTTTGACAATAATGCGGAGGCTACCCAACTTGTAAACGTTTTGGATATTGACGACCGCGTAGATTCAAGCGGAAATGAAATGGGTTTATTAGGTGCCGCTCCCCATCCGAAATTTTCTGAAAATCGTTACGTTTTTCTTTATTACACCGGCCGCAATTCTTCCGATGAAATTGAAACACGAGTTACACGTTATATGGTCGGCAGTGACGGCATTTTTGATAAAACTTCGGAGTTTTTGATTTTGTCGTTTACGCGACCCTACTCAAATCACGTAGGTGGTCACATCGCGTTTGATAAGGACGGGTATTTATTTATTGCATCGGGTGACGGTGGTTCGGCTGGTGATCCACATGGAAATGGACAAAAGCTTGACACATTATTAGGAAAAATTTTACGTATCGATATTGATCATCTTGCGGATGGAAAAAATTATTCTGTTCCGACGGACAATCCTTTTATTAATACAACCAACGCAAAACCAGAAATCTGGGCTTATGGGTTGCGTAATCCCTGGCGATTTAGTTTTGATGAATTAACCAATGATTTGTGGGTAGGTGATGTGGGGCAATCCGCTTGGGAAGAAATAAATTTGGTAACTCGCGGTGGAAATTACGGTTGGAGTGACATGGAAGGTAACAGCTGTTATTCGGGTAAGCCAAATTGCTCAACAACAAATAAAATAAAACCGATTCTCCCCATTAGCCAAACTACAGGCGCTTGTTCAGTCATTGGTGGATATGTTTACCGTGGCGAGGCTAATCCTGCCGCTAAAGGTAAATACTTCTACACGGATTATTGTGAACACACCATGCGTTCGCTCACTCGCTCCGGCGCCGGTGTAGTGAACAACGCTGAGCACGGTAGTACTGTGTCGAATATTGTTTCTTTTGCACAAGATAATAAAGGGGAATTGTATGCACTTGGGCAAGGCTCAGTGGGGCAGCAAGTTTACAAAATGGAAGCCACGGGTACCGCGTCGCAAGCTGGCACCATGACCAGTAAATTATCCGCAACAGGTTGTGTGGATAGCGGGAATCCAACAAAGGCGGCGAGTGGTTTAATTCCCTACGATGTAAATAGCCCCCTATGGTCCGACGGCGCAGACAAACAACGTTTTTTAAGTTTGCCGGACGATAAAAAAATATCGCTTCAAACAGATGGCGATTTTAATTTCCCGGTTGGCTCAGTGTTAGTGAAACATTTTAAATTTGGCGAAAAATTTGTGGAGACGCGATTGTTTGCGCACGGCGAATTAGGTTGGCAAGGTTTTAGTTATGAGTGGAATGATGCACAAACGGATGCCACATTATTAAGTGACGCTAAAGATAAAGTCGTGAATGATATTGTTTGGCATTTTCCAAGCCCTGGTCAGTGCATGGAGTGCCATACTGCAGCAGCCGGATTTTCCTTAGGCCTAGAAACCAAACAATTGAATCGGGAATTTATTTATCCTGCGAGCCAGAAAACCGCAAATCAATTGACCACGCTAGCGCACATTGGGATTTTTTCATCTTCGCTTTCGAGTGCGCATAAATCTGAAAAATTATTTGGTCTTGATGATCCGCAAGCAACTGTGGAACAAAAAGCGCGAAGCTATCTACATAGTAATTGCAGTAATTGCCACCAACCCAACGGCCCAACTCCCGTTACGCTGGATTTGCGTTTTAACACGCCTTTATCGCAAATGAACGCTTGTAATATCGTGCCAACCGCAGGTGATTTAGGAGTTACCGATCCAAAGATTATTGGTGCTGGCGATCCTTCCAAATCTGTATTGTTAAAACGTATGCAAGCGACGGACGCATCGCAAATGCCACCTTTGGCGAGAAACGTCGTGGACGCCGCTGCGGTGCAGGTGATTAGCGATTGGATTAGCAGTTTAAGTGCGTGTGAATGACGGTGCTGCTATATGACAAAAGTAGTCTGTTTTCAGTCAGGTTTGGGTTTAGCGTTTATCTCTGTAGACGATTGCAGTAGAATACCTGAGTAATTTAATCAGGTATCCCGAACGGGTAGAGAGTAGTTGAAGATGGTTAATGTTGATATCACCGAATCAGCGCAAGAGTATTTGAAAGGCTTGCTGGACAAGCAAAAAGACAATGACGGCATTGGCATTCGTATGTTTGTGGCTAATCCAGGTACCTCCCAGGCTGAAACCTGTATTGCTTATTGTCGCCCTGGTGAGGAAAAACCGGATGACGAAATTGTGGAGCTAAATGGGTTCAAAGCTTATTTTGAGGGCCGCAGCCTGCCATTTTTGGTCGATGCCAAGGTGGATTACTCGGCCGATCGCATGGGTGGTCAGCTCACCATACGTGCACCTAACTCCAAAATGCCGCAAGTCAATGCTGACAGCCCGCTCGAAGACCGCATTAACTATGTGTTGTATAACGATGTAAATCCTAGCCTCGCTTCCCACGGCGGCAATGTAAGCCTTGTTGAAGTAACGGATGATATGTATGCCATATTGAAGTTTGGCGGCGGTTGCCAAGGCTGTGGTTCGGTAGCTATAACCTTGAAGCAGGGTATTGAAGTTCAATTGATGGATAAATTGCCAGAGCTTAAAGGCATCCGCGATGTGACCGACCATAGTGATCGCTCGAACGCTTACATGTAGTTGTTTAGTTTGATCGGTGAAAAATACCGCCTTTTGGCGGTATTTTTTTTAGGGCAGGATGAAAAGCTTTTCGTATTCTCCCGACGCTTTTAACGCCCTGAGTCCTTTATCAAGTGTGGCGGCATTTTTATGAGAGGCTTCTTTCTTACGTGAGAAGGCTACATAAATATCGCTGGTGTGGTTAAACAATATTTTGCGTAATGCGTCCTTCGGCAGATCCATTTCGCGCAATGTCTGGTTCGCCTCTTCTTCAAACATTATTGCTGCATCTATACGACCGGTCTTTAGCATCTTGATAAGTTGTGATTGACGCGGAACACGTACTTCTTTAAAGCGACCCCTTTGCTGCTCGTAAATATCGCCATATTCGTAATCAATAATTCCGCCTACCCGAAGAAGATCAGGTACCTGCTTAATTGATTGGAAATTGAGAGCTGAGTGAGAGTAAACGTACCAATAGGCTTTGGCTTGAAGTATGGGTTCATGCCCAAAAATAAAATCGCTTTCGGTATTCTCTTGCCGCGTGACGTTGTAGCCACCGTCCAAAGTGCCAGATTTTACTTCTTGTAAAACGCGGGCATAAGGTCGTACGTGAATTTCAGTTTTTATGCCTTCTTTTGCGAAAGCGGCGTTAATGATATTGGTGGAAATTCCCAATCCATGTTTATCGGAATAGGGCGACCAGGAATCTTCGGCGCCCAGCACCAGAGCCTCTGTTGCTGCCTCGGCCCATGCGAGGTTCGTCATGAATAAGACGAGAAAGGAAAATAATCGTATCGCCATAATGCAAGTCTTAAAGGAAGCTTCCAATTCAGCTTAGGTTGAAACCACCTTTAAGGCCATTCGGTTGGCGCGTAAAGTTTCATTAATCGGTTACTGGCCGGGCTCGCTGACGAACCCGAGTTTGAGAATTCCGGCCCGCTGTACCGCTGCCATCACCTTCATTACACGTTCGTATTCAACTTTACGATCACCGCGGATATGAATTTCCGGTTGTGGTTGTTTAGCAGCTTCAGCGGAGAGGCGCTGGGCTAATTCATCGTCGCTAACGTCCGTTTCATTCCAATGAACCTTTCCGTCTGCTGTTACTGAAAGATTAATCGTCTGCGGCTTTATTTCGTTTACCGTATTGTCAGCACGCGGTAAATCCACTTTTACCGAATGGGTAATGACAGGCACAGCAATGATAAAAATAATCAAAAGCACCAACATAACGTCCACCAGGGGCGTCATATTGATATCGCTCATTGCGCCTTTGTCTTCCTCAAAATCTCCGCCGAAAGCCATGGTATGTTTCCTATTCTGACTGCGCGTTTTTGCGTGGGATATTTTTCAAAATAACGTGATTACTTCCTTTACTACTGGCCGGTGGAGCTCCAGTCAGGAAATAGGCATGTAGCTGGTGAGCGAAGCGGTTGAGCTTACTGGTGATAGTGCGGTTGCCGCGATTGAGGGCGTTGTAACCAAGCACTGCGGGAATGGCAACTATAAGGCCGAAGGCCGTCATAATCAGGGCTTCACCAACTGGCCCGGCAATTTTGTCGATGCTGGCAGAACCATTTAGGCCAATACTTACCAAAGCATGGTAAATACCCCATACAGTTCCAAACAATCCTACGAAGGGTGCCGTTGATCCAACAGAAGCTAAGAGGGCGAGACCGCGCTGGAGCTTGTCGGTACTGTGATCGATAGAATCTTTAAGACAGGCAGTTAACCAATCCGCCAGGGGTAAGTTACCGTGCAAATCCGTTTTGTGATTTTGATGATGATCCAGCGCTGATTGACCTTCTTCTGCAAGGTGGCGATAAGGATTTTCATTACGGTCCGTACCTAATACATGCAAGCCCTCGGCGAAGCTCTGGGCATGCCAGAAATCGGAAAGCGCGTGATTCGCGGAGCGAAGGCGTAATAGACCCCAGGTACGCAATACGATTACAAACCAACTGGAGATAGACATAAGCATGAGGATAATGGCGACTGTTTTGATAATGGCATCGCCTTGCAACCAAATAGACGATATACCGTAGGGTGAATTCATACATACCTCATAAGAAACTACTAAATTTGTGTTCTACCGATTTAACGAAAACTCAATCGGCAATTCGTACCAATAATCAATTGCTTCGCCGCCGCGCTTTGCCGGCAGAAAGTGCCAGTTCTTGACCGCGCGCTGCGCGGCTTCATCCAAGCGAGCGTAACCGCTGCTTTTCTTCAAACGCATTTCTCCTAAAGTGCCGTCCGCTTTTACCAAAATTTCAAGCAAGACAACCCCTTCTTCTTTTAAGCGGCGCGATGTCTGCGGATAGCTTGGCGCAGGGTTATTGAGCTGGCTGGCATCTGCTTGTGGCGGCACAACGGGAGCAGGCGCCGCTTCAACCGGTTTTTCTACATCTGGTACAGGCGAGGGAACAGGCTCGGCGTCTTGCGTTATGGCATGTTCTGACGGTGGCGCCTTTGGCAATGGAATTTTCGGTTTGGGCAAGGGCTTTTCCGGCGGTGGTGGCGGAAGTTCCACAGGTTTTTCGGGTTCTGGAATAGGGTCACTCGCCACGATAACACCTTGAATTGTGGGCGGTTCGATTAGAACTGGAACTTGCTTTTGAGGCGAATAAAGCAAGGCCGCCAGAACTCCAACATGCGCGAGAAGTACCAGTATGAAAGAGGAGGGAACGGTGTATGTAGATTTCATCAACGAAACTGCGGCGCTCAAAATTGCGGTAAATGATAATCTTTATCATTGATAAGCGCAATTAATTTAATCCGCTGAAAAAACAAGCTGAAAAGATGAAATTTGCGCCTGTTTAGTTTAATTAGATTTTTGTTGATAATAATTATCATTTGCGTTGCAAAACAAAGTGGTTGTGGTAGATTTGAATTGTTGAGAACTATTCTTATTTAAATTTATCCAATCAAACTCTGAAAAGGAGCGGGCGTATGCGTGAAGCCACCGTTAATAAAGAGGTAAATAATGAAGTGAGGTTTGAGGACTTTCGAGATGAGCTCTTGCAGTTTCTAGCTCGTCGCTTCGGATCTATCCCCCTTGCAGAGCGAATTTATAACGAGATGGAACGGCGAATCGCTGGTTCAGATATGTTGGCTCTGGTCGGAAGCCCAAAAGTTTACCTGAGCAGTTACGGTCTTTCGCTCGGCCTGCAGTTTCTACAAGAAGAATTAAAGATGCCGAAACAGCGAGGGGTGCTCTGATGCGCTTATCCATGGATATTCCGGCAAATCTCTGCAAGACCCTGAGCGCGCATGCGCACGCGGGACGGCAGTGGCCGGAGATTGGATTTCGCGACCAGTCGGCCGGGCTTCTGGCGCAATTGCTCAATATTAATTTGAAGCAGCGCTGGCCTTTGTCTAAAGAGCGTCAGTTAGTCGAGCGCGGCCAATGGTTCGATGAATGTTGCCGCGATTTCTTTCGCCGTTACCCCCAAGCTACGTGTGTAGAACTCGGGGCCGGCCTCAGCACGCGCTTTCACCGTTTAAGCGATACCTCTGACTGGCCGAGATTTCATTGGATCGATGTGGATGTGCCGCAAATTACCATTTCCAAAGCGCAGGTGCTGCCCCATATCGATAATTATACCCTCGTGGGTGCTGATGTCATGACCAATGACTGGCTTCGGATTTCCGGGTGGGCAGAAGGTAAACCTTTGCTCATTATCATGGAAGGGCTTGCGGCAGACTTGGGCGGCAAGGCCACGATTCAACTTATTTTCCGCTTGCTTAAACAGGCGGGCAGCGCGCAAGAACTTGCAATTGTGTTGGACTGGCGTGTTCACCCCTGGACATTGTTTATAAAAACTCTGGTCTCAACCTTAGGCATTAAGAATCCGCAGCTCGATTCATCAAATAGCCGCTGTGTGTCAGTTTTTGAACAGGGCGGTTTCGAAATTACTAATAGAAAAGATCTTTACGGTGGCCGCGCAATCGGTTTGGTTATCAATTATAAAAATAAGGAAAGTTCATGTCCTTTGTTGCTTTAAAACATCAGCAGTTGCATCCCACCCAAACGTCCAATCTTGAGGATTGGAGGCTGGAAATAATAGCTGCCAATAACGCATTTATTCACGGGCAACAAATGCGCGCCTTCGCTCATTATCATTCTGCCTTAGCTTTGGCCAACATCGGAATTGCGGGGTTGTTAGCAGGCGAGGACGCAGCCACGCCAGAGGAAGTGGAGCGTCAAATTGCTGCGATGGTAGTGACCAGGCACAACCTGGCAGATTTATTTCAGCAGGCTGAAAAATCAAACGAAGCCGCTGAACATTTATGCGTGGCGCACGAAGCTTTATTTCAATTGATGCATCATAAAAGCGCCGACGTTCGTGCTTTGGCGCAACGTCATACGAATGTAACTCACCGCGAGTTAGCGCAGTTTATAAAATCACACGGCTGCAATTTACGTATTCAACAATCGCTGCTGTTGACTCAATTTTTGTGCGAGTGCTGCAGGCATAAATTTCACTATCACTGAGGTGACATTTTGTTGCAGTGACTTCTTGGTGGATTTGAACAATAATGTTTGGGTTAAGACTTATAAACTGACATTGAATTCAACATCTTCCGAGGATAGCGATATGAATGATGAAGAAAAAAAACTGGCGATTCAGGCCCTGAATAGAATCATGGAAGCTGAGCTGGCGGGCGTAGTCAAATACACCCACTATTCATTAATGGTGTTTGGATACAATCGCATTCCTATTGTTTCCTGGCTTAAGGATAACGCGACTGAAAGCTTAAATCACGCGCACCGTGCGGGCGAAATGTTGACGTTACTTGGTGGGCATCCGTCGTTGAAAATTGGTTCGCTTTTAGAAACTGAAAAGCATGATATCGGCGATATTTTGCGCGAGAGTCTAGCGCACGAGCAAAGCGCGATTGGCTACTACTATGATTTGCTGAAAATCACTGAAGGTAAATCAATACTGCTGGAAGAATATGCACGCGAAATGATTGTGCAGGAAGAATTGCATTTGGATGAAGTCAATAAAATGTTGCGTCGCCCGGGTGAAATCGCACAATTCCAACCTTGATGTAACCATAGGTTTAACAGCAAGGGATTGCTGTTAAGATTTAAATAAATTCGAAATCTTTTTAAATTTCTTTCAAATTCACATTTACTCATCTTCAAAACTATTAGCTGAGTGTAGCGATTTAATTTGCACGCTTTAGGCAGAAATTCAGACAAATATATCGCCCGCAAAAACATAAATTGTAAATAAACTATGTGCGGATTAACGAATTCAATCCGTTAATCCAATATTACGGTTGCCAAGTGGAAGTGTTGCAGCAGTCGATTTAACGGCTCGCGTCAACAATCTAGATCTACGTTTGCGTGCCCAAATGATGATACCTGTTACTGACAGCATGGCTATAGCCAAACCTAAAACAGTAACTACAACACGCCCCGCTGTGCCTGCAATACGCCCTGAGTGAAGCGGAAATTGCAATTGCATAAAAATATCGCCCGCGCTGCCAGTGCCGGGAATAGTTCCGCCCACATAATCCCCAGTTTTGCCGTCGAAATAAAGCCAGGGGTTGCCCAGCCCCCAATCACCGTGATCTTTTCCTGGGGCATAAAAACCAACACCGTATAAGCCTGTTTCTGCTGAATAAAAGATTCCGCCCAAGGGAGCTTCTATGCCTTGGATATTGGCCTGGGTCTGCGCGCGGGAAACCATTGCTTCGCGGCCGATTTTGGGCTCAACCGGCGTACCGAAGGTGCGCTGTTCAAAAGGGCTGGGCGTCAAGGTTGAAAATAAGCTTACGACGGGGCGAACGACTTGTGAGCTGAGATTCATAGATACAGACGTCACCGCGATTATTAGCAACAACACCCAAATCCAGACTCCGCCTGAACGATGTAAATCAAAAGTTACTTTTTGCCGACTGGCGCCCCAACGAAACGCAAAGGATTTGCGCCACTGCGCGCGCGATGGGAAAGAAATGCTTAGCGCGATAAAGCAATCCAAAAGCCAGACTATGCCGACAATCCCCATGAATAAAATGCCTGTTTGTAAACTGCCTAAATCGGGCAAATGAAGGGAATAATGCAGCTTGTAGATAAAGGGCAATATGTTTTCCCGCGCGAGGGAAATTGCCCCCCATTCGCGTTTTGCTTGTACTTCGGCGGTATAGGGATTGATACCTACCTGGTTGAAGTCCAGTTTTGGTGTTTTTCCATCTGCGGTTGGACGCGGAGCAATCATCGCCGAAAGCGCTCCATCCTTTTCCAACTCCAACGGCATGAACGTTACAAAGAGATCAGGATTTTCACGCTCGAACTGAGCAGCTAACTCCAATGGCGACTGCATTGCGGAGGCGGACTCTTGGCTCTCATTATTCTGCGCATGGTAGAACCCGGGGTTGAGTACTGAATCCAGCTCGTGATCCCACGCAATGATGGCGCCCGTTAATCCGGCTATAAATAAAAATACGGCGATAAACAAACCGAACCAGCGGTGAAATAAACCAAGTAAACGCATACATATTTCTCTGAGTTTTGGTGACGCTTAAGTCTATTAAGCCGAGAGTTTATCAGGTTAATATAATCATCCGCAAACATAAATGATAACTATTATCATTGACAGATAAATTTTTATCGCTATATTGGCGCCTAGTTTCCTTTATGACGGTTTTATTTTTTCAGGAGTCATCATGCGTTCTATGTCGTCATTCCCTGTCACTAAATTAGCATTGGCAATTGGGCTATTGGTTGCGCAGGCGCCGAGCTTTGCTCAAGAATCAACTCTGGCATCTGCTGGCTCCGGTGTAGATGAAATCTATATCGTGGGTGTGCGCGAAAACCGTGTAAGCAAAGGTGCGACCGGATTATCCCTGGATATTAAGGACACGCCCCAATCTATCAGCGTGGTAGGGCGTGACCTTATGGATGCCTTCGGCACCAACAATCTTAATGACGCACTTAAGTTGGCGACAGGGATTAGTGTGGAAGAGTGGGAGACAAACCGCACTAACTACACGGCACGTGGTTTCGATATTAAAAATACTCAGGTCGATGGAGTGGGAATGCCTAATAACTGGGGCATAGTCACTGGTGTCATGGATTCTGCAGGTTACGAAAAGTTGGAAGTC
This sequence comes from Gammaproteobacteria bacterium, assembly GCA_004173475.1. Taxonomy (GTDB): domain Bacteria; phylum Pseudomonadota; class Gammaproteobacteria; order Pseudomonadales; family Cellvibrionaceae; genus Cellvibrio. The sequence goes on along the minus strand of SEBU01000002.1, from coordinate 485,726 downwards.
ATTCGTGGCGCTAATGGTTTGTTGACCGGTGTTGGTAATGCGTCGGGCACCATCAATTATGTTCGTAAGCGTCCTACCAATGCTGCGCAAGGTAACGCGACGTTTTCCGTAGGGTCATTTAATTCAAGGCGTGCCGAAGTTGATTATTCCGCTCCCTTTACTGAAGACGCCGAATGGGCGGGTAGAGTGGTTGCAGTGAGGGAAACAGGAGAATCTTACCTGGATGGTTTGGAAAACGATCATACCTATATTTATGGTGTTATTGATGGTCAGCTTACTGACGACTCAACGCTTACGGCGGGTTACTCCTATCAGGATGCTGACACGGTTGGAAATTTCTGGGGCGGCCTTGTACTGTCTAACAGCGATAAAACTCAGGCAGAATTCGATCGCAGCGTGTCCACCTCGCAGGATTGGACCTATTGGGATACTAACAACACCAATGCGTTTGTTGAGTACACCTATCAATTATCGCCGGATTGGGAGGCGAAACTTACCTATAACTTCCGTAGAACTGAAAACGATGATCAGCTTTTCTATGTGTCCACGTCGGGTGGAATAGATAAGGAGACGGGCTTGGGTTTAAGCGGGTGGCCGGGCAAATATCAGGATGATGAGGATGCACACCTACTGGATGGAAGTGTCACTGGTCGGTTCGAGTTATTCGGTTTGACGCAGGAAGTTATTTTTGGCGCGAGCGCTGCTAAGAGCGAATTGCTCATGCACAACTACGAGACAAACCCTGAGGAGCCCGCCAGCGGAGCATTGCCACCATTCCCATTTAAACGTAATGCAATTCCGGAACCCGTTTGGGGCCAAAAGCTTTTATACGAGGATTCCGGCCAAGAACTTGATCGTGCTTACGGCGCACTTAGGTTAAGTGCCACCTCCGATTTAACGACAGTTGTAGGTTTTAACTATGCGCGTTACCACCGTGACGGCAACAGCTCTGGAAACGATTTTGATCAAACCGAACAAAAGTTCAGCCCCTACGCCGGAATCACCTATGACTTCAATGACCATGTCTTAGGGTATGTGAGTTATTCAGATATCTATCAGCCTCAGGATTATACGGGTGAAGTAGGTGATTACCTTGATCCGGCAAAAGGCGTTAACTATGAAATTGGCATAAAGGCGGATTGGTTGGACAAGCGGTTGTTGACCACGCTTGCCTGGTTTACGGCAGAGCAGGAAAACCTGGGTACTCAAGCTGGATATACCACCGGTGGCAGGTATTTTTACGAGGGGCGCGATATTGACTCTGAAGGCGTAGAACTGGAAATAACCGGACAAATCGGCTCTCTGACGAGTGTGGTATTGGGTCTTACCAAACTTACCTTGGAGGATCAGCAGGGGGCAGACACTTATGAATGGGTTCCGCGCGAAACCGCCAACCTTGCCATCAATACCAAACTGCCGCGCTACACAGATGTTGCGTACGGGCTAAGCGCTAAATGGCAAAGTCGCACTCGTCACTTTGACGACACAGTAGAAATGATATTGCAGCAAGAGAGCTACGCAACCCTTAATCTGTTTGCAAGCTGGGATATTACCGAGCGGGCGCAATTGAAGCTAAACATCAATAACGTCACTGACGAAAAATACCTCACCTCTATGTATAACGTAGGTTTTTATGCAGCGCCGAGAAATATCGAGGCAAGCTTAAAAGTGAATTTTTAACGACTCACGCTCCATATGCAGAAGGAAGTGCGACTCACAGCCGCCCTAAAAGCGGCTTTTTTTATACCATCAATTTTTGTGAATTTTATGAAAAACATCTTTTTTAAACTGGGTGTGGGGGTGTTGGTTCTGGCGTTGAATGCATGTCAGACCGTAAATCAGGCGATCAATCGAACCGAAAAGAGCAACCTTGTCACGCCGCTTCATAATCAAACACAACAAGCCCGTTGTAACTGCTGAACGTGCGTTGAGTGCTGGGAATCAACCAGAACTCAATCAAATGATATTTATTCTTATTTGTGTTGATAATAGTTCCCATTTGAGTTAAATTGCCGCCACCTGATTTAAGAAGCACTAAGCGTCAATATCAAATCCCGAAAGGGATTTATTTTTCACCGCTAGTAGTAATGATTATCAATAATTTATGAGAGTAGAAACGCTCTCACTGAGAAACAGGATTTGTTATGAGAAAGACCACGTCAAACTTTATCGTTGCTAAAAAACATACAGTTGCAAAACAGCTGAAAGTGTCGGCACTGTCTTCAGTGATGTTATTAGCCGCTGGTGCCATGGCTGCTGAAGATGCAAAAAAAGATGATCAAAAAGCTGAATCGGGCAATAAGTTAGGCACCGTTAAGGTGAATGCCGATGCGATAAACGCAGATTTTAAAGCAGAAAAGGTCAGTTCTGACAAATTCACTCAGCCACTTGTGGATACTCCGCAAACTATTGTCGTGGTAAAGAAAGAACTCTTCCAACAGCAGGCTGCTACCAGCCTGAGCGAAACTCTGCGCAATACTCCCGGTATTACTATGTTGTTGGGTGAGAATGGTAATACCGCCACTGGCGACTCCATTTTTATGCGCGGCTTTGATACCCAGGGCAGCATTTTTGTCGATGGTATTCGCGATTTAGGCGCAATCTCTCGTGATACATTCAATACAGAGCAAGTAGAAATTGCGAAAGGTCCAGCGGGTGTTGATAACGGTCGTGGTGCGTCGTCTGGTTACATCAACTTGAGCAGCAAAAAGGCCAGCCTTGAAGATGCCATTACTGGCAACGTGACTTTGGGGACTGCTGATTACAAGCGCTCTACGCTGGATGTTAATAAATCGTTAAATGAAACCACCGCATTGCGTGTAAATTTATTAGCGCAGGATGCAGGTGTGGATGGTCGTGACGAAGTAGAAAGTAACGCTTGGGGTATTGCAACATCGCTGGGCTTGGGGCTGGGAACTGAAACCCGCACCTATCTCAACTTTTATCATGTAGAGCAGAGTGGAGTTCCTGATGGGGGTGTATCCACCATTGGTCATGGTGATTATCGCAGCACTGCCTTGGCAGCCTTATTTCCGGGCGGTATTCCAGCGCTGAAAGTGGACACCGAGACTTTTTACGGTTCAACGGATGACCATAATGACGTAAGCGCGACTATGTTCACGGTACGAGTTGAGCACGATATAGCGGAAGGTGTGACTTTGCGTAATACATCGCGCTATGGTCGCTCCACACAAGATTTAGTATTGACCGGTGTAAATGGCGTAACAGCTCCGGGTGCTTCATTGACTAACTTGGATACCTGGACAATTGCATTGAGTCGCCAGGGTCGTGACCAAGTTAACCAAATTCTTACCAACCAAACCAACCTCCTTGCGACTTTCGATGCAGGCGGCGTTAAACACGACCTCAGTACAGGCGTTGAATTTATCTACGAGAGTCAATTTAACGATAACGTGGGTTTACCATACCTAGCTGCAGATTCAGCAACACGGGTAACCCAAGCCAACGCCAATCTGTATAACCCGAGAGGAACCCCGGTGGTATATCAACCGGTAGTTCATGACGGCACCAAGACAGACGGCGAAACCAGCACTGCAGCCATCTATGCGTTGGATACAATCAGTCTCAATGAGCAATGGCAAGTGAGTGTAGGAATTCGTGCTGAGCGCTTCTACACCAAAACCGACCAGATTCTTCGTCAAGGTGCGGTTACTGCGCCCGCTGTGCAAACCATCCCTGTCGGAACCTATTTGGGCCGCGATGCCTCGTTGGAAGACAACCTCATCAGCTGGAAAGTTGGCGGCACCTACAAGCCTGCAGAAAACGGCTCTATCTATGTTTCTTATGCAACTTCACAGCTACCACCAGGTAGCAGCAACTTTGCGCTGAATACTGATCCGCTTACGGCGAGTAGCAACGCAAATAGCCCGAACCTGGAACCTCAAAAAGGGACTAACCAGGAATTAGGCACCAAGTGGAATGTGTTTGACAACAAATTAGCCCTCACTGCCGCGGTATTTAAAAGTACAAACGAGAATGAAATTGCAGTCAACGGCGATGGCTCTTCGGTTGCGGTGGGCGAGCGTCAAGTGTCGGGTATCGAATTAGGCGCTGCAGGTATCATCATGCAAAATTGGCAAATTAGCGCTGGTTTTGCGTACATGGACCCTGAAATTACCCGTGGTAACCAATCTACTGCTAACGGTGGTGCGGCTCAAACCGATGGCGGCGTGATCCAGTGGAGTCCCGAATACACGTTCACCTTATGGAACAGCTACGCGTTCTCTAACGGTTTAACCTTGGGCGGCGGAGCGCGTTATATTGATTCGGTTGCCAGCTCAAGTCTGACCAATGAGGCAGCACGCGCAAATCGCTCCATGCTGATCGTTCCAGACTATTGGGTGTTTGATGCTATGGCAGCCTACGCGATTAGCAAAAACATCTCTTTGCAGTTAAATATATTGAATATTGCAGATGAAGCGTACATTGGTAGTTTGAACAATAGTGGCGCGCGTTATTTTCCAGGTGCACCTCGTTCGTTCCGTCTAGGTGCTAACTTTACTTTTTAATTAAGAAAAGTTTGTACAAGATAAATGTGGGGAAAAAATCAGCTACATTTGTCTGACCAAAAAAGCCAGTTACTTTCTTAAGTGACTGGCTTTTACTAATTTTACCAGTGTGAAAAATTTATGTTAATTCATATTCCCGATGTGCTCACCAAACAACAGGTTGCAGATTTTCGTGCGCAACTCGCGCAGGCCGATTGGATTGACGGAAAAGCTACGGTTGGTGCACAAGGTGCGCGAGTAAAACAAAATCGCCAGCTGGATGTTAATAGTCCTATTGCACGCTCACTCGGAGAAATAATTTTAAAAGCAATTTATAGCAATCCATTATTTATGGCTGCGGCATTACCGCTGCGTACCGTTCCGCCGCTATTTAATTCCTATGAAGGTGGTGAACATTATGGTTTGCATGTGGATGGCGCTATTCGTTTGATTCCGGGTAGTAATTTAAGCTTGCGCACCGATGTGTCATCCACACTTTTTTTAAGTGAACCGGACGAATACGACGGCGGTGAATTAGTTGTGCAAGACACCTACGGTAGTCATGAAGTGAAATTACCCGCGGGTGATTTAATTTTATATGCGTCAACAAGTTTACATAAAGTTGAACCTGTAACTCGCGGCGCCCGCGTATGTAGTTTTTTCTGGACGCAAAGCATGGTGCGCTCAGATTCACAACGCAATATGTTGTACGAACTGGACGCTAGCATTCAGTCGTTACGAGAAAAACTGGGTGATTGTGAAGAAGTCGTGAGTCTTACAGGCCACTATCATAATTTGTTACGTCAGTGGGGCGATGTGTGACTCATCAGAAAAAAGCTGCCAAAAAATTTAAATTAAATTTAATGACCATTCGTAAATGGCATTGGATGAGTTCTGCCTTATGTTTTGTTTGCATGCTGTTATTCTCGGTAACCGGAATAACCCTAAACCACGCTGGCAGTATAGAAGCGTCACCAACAACGACGCATCTGGAAGGAGTTGTACCTCAAGCAATAATGAAAGACGTTGTTTTGGTAGAAGAACAAAAGGATGTGGAATTTCCAGCGTCTGTGTTGCGTTGGTTGGACGACACTCATAAATTAAAACTCTCTCGTACAATTGCTGAAATAAATGATACGGAGCTATATCTTGCTTTACCTCGCCCCGGTGGAGACGCGTGGTTAAGTCTGGATACGGAGACCGGGAATTTTGAATATGAATCCACCAGCCGCGGTTGGATTTCTTACGCCAATGATTTGCATAAAGGTAGAAATACTGGCATGGCGTGGATTTATTTTATGGATGTTTTTGCATTGGCATGCATCATTTTTTCGGTGACCGGTTTTTTATTACTGCAGCGCTACGCTGATACTCGCTCGCAAACCTGGCCGTTATTGGGCGCGGGTTTGGTAGTGCCCATTTTATTTATGTTATTTTTAATTCATTCGTGAGGCCGTATGCTTAAAAAACTTTTTATTAAACGAGCACTTTTGGTGGGTGTGCTATCGGCATCGGTAACATCTTTAGCAAATGCTGCCAATTTAAATATTTCAATTGAAGTGCCTACATTAAATGTAGCTGAATACCACACTCCCTATACCGCAGTGTGGCTGGAGTCCGCTGAAGACGGCGACAAAAAAACCGTCAAAACATTATCTGTTTGGTACGCTGATAAAAAGCGCGAAGGCGGCGGTGAAAAATGGTTGAAGGATTTGCGTCAATGGTGGCGTCGCGATGGCCGTTCGTTAACATTCCCGATTGATGGTGTTTCAGGTGCGACCAAACTCGCCGGTATTCACAAATTAACCTACACGCAAGGCGCAGCGCCGCTGGGTGATTTAGCAAAAGGTAATTATCTGCTTTTCGTAGAAATTGCACGTGAAGGCGGTGGTCGTGAAGTGGTTAAAGTGCCGTTCACTTGGCCAGTTGAAAAAGCAACGACGCTCTCGGCAACTGGCACAACGGAAGTTGGCGCCGTCAGTCTTGAATTAAATCCATAACAGCCAGGAAAACCATTATGAAAAAATTTATGCAGTGTGCTTTTTTTTCAACGGCCCTCATGGCGAGTGCTGTTACACATGCACACAACTCCTGGTTGTTACCCTCAGACACTAGCAAGGGCGGCAAGGGCGGTTGGGTTACTTTTGATTTGGCAGTTTCAACAGAGTTTTTTAGTTTTGATGCGACTGCACCCAAAGGAGTTTCTGTACAGATTCTTGCGCCTGATGCCACTCAATCAGAAGTACAAAATTTGGTTGAAGGAAAGTTGCGCACCAGTTTTGATGTTGAAATAAACCAGCCTGGAACCTATAAAATTTTTACCGCAAGTAGCGGTTTAAACGCGCGCTGGGAAACCGCGGATGGCAAGCGCGGTTTTTGGCCGCCACGCGGAGCGAAAGCTGACCCGGCTGAATTCGCTACTGCAGTCCCAAAAGATGCAAAAAATCTCGAGGTTACGCAAGCGTCACGCCGTATCGAAACGTTTGTCACCTTAGGTGCGCCGACCAAAGCAGCTTTGAAGCCTACCAATCAAGGTTTGGAATTGGTGCCTGTTACACATCCCAATGATTTAGCAGTTAGCGAGCCTTCAGAATTTTTGTTTCTTATTGATGGTAAACCAGCTGTAGGTGCGAAAATCGAAGTGATTGAAGGTGGTAGCCGCTACCGACTTTCTCCCGGCGAGCAACGCTACGAAACGGATAAAAATGGTATTGTAAAAATTCAATGGAAAAAAACCGGTATGTATTGGTTGGGTGCTGAATACAAAGATAACAAAGCGACTAAACCTGCGACCGTACGTTCAGGAAATTACAGTGCGACTCTTGAAGTACTGGTCGACTAGCTCTTTGTTTTTTTAATTATGTTATAGAGTTTTGATTTGTTGAGCTCGATCAATAAACTCCCGGAATATTAGCTCTGACCAACCAAGGCCCTGATTGAATTAAATATCAATCAGGGCTTTTTCTTTTGGGTAATCATCCTTTAAATCACCACATTTTTTGCACAAAACTTTACAGAAATGATGGTAAAGTTGCCGCCAATAGATTCCAGATAGCCCTATTTTGCCAATTTCACTGGCTGATTTTTACGCAAATATTATTAGAGAAGAGTTTATGTCTAGATTAATGACATCAATAGGTGAATTTTTTTCGCTATTGCGCCGTCGCAGTGTTCTGATTTTTATTCTGTTAATTTTGACGGCTTTAGGCATCTGGAAATTCATCTTTGATCAAAGTGCTGATTCAGCAAATTATTTGACAGCGACTGTTGAGCGTGGCGAAATTCACAATCTTGTTACTGCTACCGGGGTGTTGCAACCACGAGATTATGTTGATGTTGGTGCGCAAGTTTCAGGTCAGTTAAAAAAATTAAATGTTGTTGTTGGGCAAGAAGTCAAAGCAGGGGACTTGCTCGCTGAAATTGATGCAACTGTGTATAAAGCAAAAGTAGATGGAATACGCGCGCAGTTACTTAATCAAAAGGCGCAACTTGGGGATAAGGAAGCGCAATTGTTATTGGCAAAAATTCGTCTTGAACGTCAACAAAATTTATTTAAAGACGACGCAACTACTAAAGAATCCTTGCAGACCGCAGAAGCAGGTTTTCAATCATCGAGCTCCTTGTTAAAAGCGCTGCAAGCGCAAATTCAACAAACCGAATCAAGCCTTCGTGCTGAAGAAGCGAATCTCGAATACGCTCGTATATATGCGCCAATGAGTGGAACGGTTGTTTCCATTACGTCGCGTCAAGGCCAAACCCTGAATGCCAATCAGCAGGCACCTACCATTATGCGCATTGCTGATCTATCCACTATGACGGTGCAAACGCAGGTTTCCGAAGCCGATATTGGCAAGCTGCGTATCGGAATGCCGGTTTATTTTACGACACTAGGCGGTCAGGATTATCGTTGGTACAGCAAACTTAATCGCGTTGAGCCCACCCCCCAGGTGACGAATAACGTTGTGCTCTACAACGCTTTATTTGAAGTTCCTAATGACACCAAAACATTAATGACGAGCATGAGCACGCAGGTATTTTTTATTGCGTCGGAAGCGAAAGACACCTTAATAATTCCGGCATCGGCCGTTAATTTTAAACCGCGTGTTCCTGGCGATGAAAAAAATAAATCGTGGGGCGATAAAAAATCAGATTGGCAAGATCGCAAAAAAAATGCACAAGCTGATTCAACGCAAGTAGAAAAAGATAAAGTCGAAAGAAATGATATCAAAAACGATAAAGCATCCGTAAATGAAAATTCTTCTGCGTCTACAGAGGTAGACAAAAAAGAATTTGATAAAACTCAAACGACTGGAGCTCACCGTGAAGAGCGTCGTCGGAATAGAGAGCGTCGCGGGCCGCCGATAGCAACGGGCGAGGTAAAGCCTCAGCCAGCGATTGTGCAAGTTATGGATGCTAGAGGTAATTTAAGTGAGCGAAAAATTGTCACAGGCATTAGCAGTCGAGTACAAGTACAAGTGTTAGAAGGTTTGCAGGAAGGCGAAAAAATTGTATCCGGTATGCGCCAGCTTGAAAAACCAAACGCATCAACAAGTGGTTCCCCGGTGGGCGTACCTCCAGGTGTTAGCGGCGGCAGGCCAATGCGCTAGTTAGTAAAGCTAAACGAGTCTATCAAATTCTATTGTAAGTAACATGTGTTGATAATTTATGACGGAAAAAAAACCGCTAATAAAACTGGTCGGTGTAACCAAGGCGTTTAAAAATGGCGACTTGGAAACGCAGGTTTTGCACGGTATTGATGTGGAAATTTATCCGGGCGAATTTGTTGCCATTGTTGGGCAATCCGGTTCAGGAAAATCCACCCTAATGAATATCCTCGGTTGCTTGGATAAACCCAGCGCCGGAGAATATTATTTTTCCGGAAAAGATGTTTCCAGTTTTGATGCGGACGAATTGGCGCAATTGCGTCGAGAAGCGTTTGGTTTTGTATTTCAGAGTTATAATTTGCTGTCGGGAGCAACGGCTTGTGAAAATGTGGAGATGCCCGCAACTTATTCAGGAATGCCGCCCCATGAACGTCGCGAGCGCGCAAGCCAATTATTAGGCTCATTAGGTTTGTATGCGCGATTGGATCATCGCCCGAATCAACTATCCGGGGGGCAACAACAACGCGTTTCAATTGCTCGCGCATTAATGAATGGTGGCCAAATAATTTTGGCGGACGAGCCTACCGGAGCTTTGGATAGTAATAGCGGTAAGGAGGTGATGAGCCTGCTTAAAAATTTGTCGGAGCAGGGCCACACAATTATTTTAATTACCCACGATAATAATGTTGCCAACCATGCTCATCGCACTATCGAAATTCGCGACGGTTTAATTATTTCCGATCCGGGCCCTAGCGAGGTTATTCATCCACCGATCAATGAACCCAGGTTACATGGCGAACCCAATTTTTCTACAGAAATATTAGAAGGTTCCAAAACAGCGTTTCGTTCATTACGCAGTAATGTTTTTCGTACCGTTCTAACTCTTTTAGGAATCGTAATTGGCGTAGGGTCAGTCATCACTATGCTCGCCATAGGCGACGGTGCAAAAAAAGCGGTGGTAGATAGCATAAGCGCTATGGGCTCCAATTTGATTCTGGTGCGCCCTGGTGGACCGGAACAACGACGTTTTTTCGATATTCAAACTTTGGTTCCGGCTGATGTTGTTGCGATCAATGAATTACCACACATTGCCGCAGCTCTGCCTGAACTCACGGGTAATTACACTATACGTTACGGAAATGTGGATGTAAGTACAGATGTTAATGCCACAGGTTTTAAATATCCCATAGCGCGCAAATGGGATATAGCAACCGGAACTTTTTTTACGGAAGAAGACGAGAGAACTTATGCCACTGTTGCTGTGCTGGGCAAAACAGTTTCACGGAAATTATTTGCTGAAGAAGATCCGCTCGGAAAATTTATCATTGTTAATAATGTGTTGTTCCAGGTTATTGGGGTGATGGCAGAGCGAGGTGCAGATCCGAACGGACAAGATCAGGACGACAAAATTATCGTGCCCTACACAACAGGAAGTTTACGCATATTTGGTCGTCGCTTTTTACGTAACGTTACAATTTCCGTTGATGATGAACAATATATGGTTGATGTCCAGGCATCCGTTAAATCGCTTTTAATGGAGCGTCACGGCACGGAAGATTTTACCATCCGCAACATGGCGTCGTTAATTGATACTTTGTCTGCAACGCAAAATACCATGACAATTTTATTAGGTTCAATCGCCGCCATTTCGCTTTTGGTGGGCGGTATAGGTGTTATGAATATTATGCTGGTCAGCGTTACCGAGCGTACGCGCGAAATAGGGGTGCGTATGGCAACGGGAGCGCGAACGCGAAATATTATGCAGCAATTTCTAATCGAAGCCTTAGTGGTTTCTGCGCTCGGTGGACTTATAGGCGTAGTCTTAGGTTTGCTCTGTGCAGCAATGGTCGGGAGATTCGGAATGCCAATTGATTATTCACTTGCACCCGTCGTACTTGCATTTAGCTGCGCATTCCTGACTGGATTAATTTTTGGTTTTTTACCTGCGCGAAAAGCAGCACGGCTAAATCCTGTTACTGCCCTGGCATCGGAATAGTAAATGAAATTCAATAGATCGCTTATGTTTAGTCTATCCATTGTGACGGCGACTAGTCTTTTAGGCTGCGCTTCGATGGATAAAATTCCAAGAGCAAATATTCAGTACGCCTCCGAGTGGGAGTATGCAGCGCACACTCAGGGAGCTATGGCGGTTGAAAAAGAGTGGTGGAAAACATTTGAGTCAAACCAACTTACGCAGTTAGTTGATGTTGCGCAGGAAAAAAACTCGGACGCGATAATAGGTCGTGAGCGTGTCAGACAAGCCGAGTTGCAAATGAAAATTGCAAATGCCAGTTTGTTCCCATCCTTGAGCGCGAGCGCGTCCAGTGGCGAAAATCGTGTTAAAGAGAGCGGAGGTGTTTGGGAAAATTCTGGTTCGACCCGCGCGGGTCTCACTGCAAATTATGAAGTGGATTTGTGGGGTGGTGAAATGGCCAACCGTCGCTCCGCACGAGCGGGTTTCAAAGCCACGGAATTTGCAAATGAAGCAACTCGTTTAAGTATTGCCGCTGGTGTTGCGACCTCATGGTTTAACTATCTTGCTTTGCAAGAGCGTATGGAAACCGCACGTAAAAATATCGAAATTGCGGAGCGAATTCAAAAAATAGTGGATTCACTGTATCGCAACGGAGCTGCCAGTGCGGCTGATGTTGCGACGCAAAAAACCAATTTATTATCACAACAAAACGCACTCTTGCCTTTGCAATTACAGCTTGATCAAACCAGAGCGGCTATTGCGCTGTTAGAGGGAGAAAGCCCACAGGCTTATACACTGGGAAACGAAAAAATCCTCGATATTAAAATTCCAGTCATTAACGCGGGTGTACCTGCGGATGTGATAACACGTCGACCGGACGTTGCAAGTTCAGAGGCGCAATTACAAGCCTCATCGGCAGATGTTTATGCTGCGCGCACCGCATTGCTGCCAAGTATCCAACTAAGCGGTAATTTGGGTAAATCAGCAGCGGAATTATTTTTATTAAATCCCGCAACTCAATCTGCCGGGTGGAGTTTGAGTCTTGCGCAAACAATTTTTGCGGGCGGGCGCTACGTCAATCAGGTTCGTCTTAGCGAATCGCGCCGGGTAGAAATGTTGGAGCAGTATCGCAAAATTATTTTAATTGCCTTGCAAGAAGTAGATGACGCATTAAATCGAGTGAGCATCACTCAGCAGCAAGAAATAAATCAGCAAAATATTTTGGAGCAATCTTCACGCAGTCTTTCATTAAACGAAACACGTTATCGGGAAGGCGATATAGACCTGCAATTTCTATTGGATGCCCAGCGTAGCCTTTTTCAAGCCCAGGACGCCCTGGTTCAACAACGCCTTGCGCGCTTAAGCGCGACGATAGATTTGTATAAGGCTCTGGGCGGCGGTTGGGAACGTAATTTGTAGTTCTGATTTTTTGCTTTTATTGTCAGATTCAACCAACTCGCCATGCGCAGGATCTAATTTAACAGCCCATGTATGTCACGTGGTGCAGTTCACCGCTTTGCGCACCACAAAACACCTTCAAATGTCACCACAATTCGCATATTCTTTTCTTTTGCCACATTTTTACGCTGGCATCTTTTATGCAGCTGTAAATTCAGGTGTTAATGGAGATTTATGAAATCGATTTATCATTATTTTGCGAAGATTAAACCCGGGAGAATGATTCTATGGTGTTATCTGATTTGGTACTTCGTAACTCTCTATTACCACTTTGATATCTCACCTAAATTGTGGATTAATTCGTTAGGAATAAGTGTCGTTATAGGCACTGCGTTAATGTTAAGTGTATCGCGCGCAACCGCTGATTATTGGCAAACGTTTCGCTTATATTGGATGCCATTTGCTGTATCAAGTTTTGCAGCGCTAATTAAAGATCAAGACTATTTCATTATTTTTTCACCGCACAGGAGTGAAGTTTTTATCGCCGTAGGATGTTGCTTGTTGTTCGTAGCCATGGTCGTTGTCGTTAAATGGAGTTACACGAAAAAGGAATTTATTCAGGGAAGTTCAGTGGAATAAAAAAGCCTGCATGATGCAGGCTTTTTTATTCAAATTACATAGCTGGATAATTTGGTCCGCCACCGCCTTCAGGCGTTACCCAATGAATATTTTGTGCGGGATCTTTAATGTCACATGTTTTGCAATGCACGCAATTTTGCGAATTGATTTGGAATTTTTTTTCGCCCGTTGCGCTTTCAATAACTTCGTAGACGCCAGCAGGGCAGTAGCGCTGTGCGGGCTCATCGTATGTCGGAAGGTTAACACCAATCGGAATTGTTGCGTCTTTTAGTAACAAATGACAAGGTTGATTTTCAGCATGGTTAGTATTGGATAAATACACGGACGATAACTTATCAAAACTTATTTTATTATCAGGCTTTGGATAAACAATCTTTTTGCTTTCGGCTGCCAGTTTTAATTGCGCATGGTCCGCTTTGTTATTATGAATCGTCCAGGGAAGCTTTCCTTTTAAAACCATATCAATAAATGCATAAATGCTACCAAGTATGGCCCCAAATTTTTGTTGTGCAGGACCAATGTTGCGTTGTTCGTAAAGCTCTTCGTGAACCCAGGAATTGTAATACGCGGTTTCGTACTCACTGAGCGAATCATTACTGCGTCCTGCTGCAAGTGCTTTAACGATCACTTCTGCGCCGATCATTCCGCTTTTCATTGCGGTGTGGCTACCTTTAATTTTAGCGAAATTTAACGTGCCGGCATCATCACCAAGTAACAGGCCACCGGCAAAAAACATTTTAGGTTGTGACTGAATACCACCTTTTACTAAAGCGCGAGCTCCATAGCTAATGCGCTCACCACCTTCCAAATATCTGGAGACAGCCGGGTGATGTTTGTAGCGCTGAAATTCATCAAAGGGACTAAGGTGCGGGTTGCTGTAGCATAGATCTGTAATTAACCCGACGCTAACTTGATTGTCATTTAAGTGGTATAAAAATCCGCCACCGCTGGTATCCGATTCACTGAGCGGCCATCCTAAAGAGTGCATTACCAAACCCTCTTTATGAACAGTAGCCGGCACGCGCCATATTTCTTTAATTCCTATGGCGTAGTGTTGCGAGTCTTTATCTTCTGCTAATTTGAAATGAGAAATTAAATGTTTACCCAAATGACCGCGGGTGCCTTCACAAAATAAAGTGTATTTGCCGTGTAATTCTATACCCTCTACAAAATCTGATTTTTCACTACCATCCGCCGCACGACCCATATCACCCGTAATTACACCGCCAACACTTCCGTCATCGCGAAACAAAACTTGCGCAGCAGCGAAGCCTGGGAAAATATCTACACCGAGATTCGTTGCTTGTTCAGCGAGCCATTTGCACAGGAGGCCGAGGCTGATGATGTAATTGCCGCTGTTGTGAAGCATTTTAGGCAATAAAACATTAGGAATCTGAAATGATTTTTTAGCAGAGGATAAGTAACGCCAATCTTCTGAATTGACGGCAGTTTGCAAAGGTGCGCCGAGCGTTTGCCAGTCGGGGAATAATTCAGTCAACGCGCGCGGTTCGAATACTGCACCCGATAAAATATGAGCTCCGACTTCAGCGCCTTTCTCCAATAAACATACACTTAAATTTGCATCCAGTTGACGCAAGCGACAAGCTGCCGCTAAACCAGCGGGACCTGCGCCGATAATGACAACATCGTAATGCATTTGTTCACGAGCCATAGGGAATTCCCATTATCTAAAGGAGTCAGCATTGAGATGGCCGCATTATAAAAGAAAAAATAATGTTTCTGCTTGATGAACTTATGCGAGCCGCCTGCCGAAGCAAATGAATGCGATCTAGGCAGGAGATGATGCGGTTAAATAAGATGCGGTGAAAAGAATTATCTAAAAAGTAAAAAGGCCGCCTGGTGGCGGCCTTTTTTAACCCGAAGACCGGGTCAACTGCATTAGTGAGCAGCAGCAGACGATGCAGCTTCTGCAGCGTTTTCTGCGGCAGCTTCAGCAGTGTTAGCAGCAGATGCTGCAGTGTCAGCAGCTGATTCAGCGGTTTGTGCAGCCGCTTCAGCAGTTTGTGCAGCAGCTTCAGCAGCCGCAGCTGGCGCTTCAGCAGCGGGTGCCGGAGCAGGAGCTTCAGCCGGTGCAGCTTCTTTTTTAGCGCAACCGGTCATTAGGCCAGCAGCGAGGATAAATGATGCAACGATTTGAATAGTTTTCATGATGTGCTCCGTCAGTATGGGACAATGTTTGAAATTAACGGACTAATTTTTCGACTTCTAGATAAGAACTAGGCCCGTGAAAACGAGTGTATATTTTTGCAAAGCGTATGAATAGGGGTTTGCTATAAGTAGTTACCTATTTTCGTTAGAATAGCCCCAGTTTGGCGCTATTTTGGTTGCTACAGATTCATTTTTGAACAGGTTGGGTAGTTATGACAGTAGAACAATTCGAAAATTGGTCGCTTTATATCTGCGTAGGCGGATTAATTGGCTTTATGATTTTCATTGTGTGGGATTTGGCGAAAAAATCCAACGCCGGGAAATTTGGAACCTTTATTCTTTTTCTAGCTCTTGGGCTTGGGTTGCTGGGTTTCATTATCAAAACCGTATTAGTTTCTACGCTTGAAAAATAGCGGAACATATAAGTGTTGCTACAGTGCCGCCAGTTGACTCCGCATACTTTTCTTCTAAAGTTTAGGTTGCGTTGACGCTTAGGGTCAGCTGGTAAAAGAAAGTTTATGAATGTAAATCAAGATGTTTAGTGGGTAAAACCACTGCTAGACTCAGCCCGCAATTATTGGAGGTGTGATTGGAGGTGCGTTAGGCTTTAGTCAAAAGCTTAGCACCGGGCAGCTAACCTGATAATGCACTGCGCAGATAATCCTATTTCAATTAGCCATACTAGGCTGACGCTTTTAAGCTTGATCATATTGCGTCCATACATTTTTATTCAAAATTTTTAGTTAAAGGAATCAATATGCACATGTCTTCCCACTGGCTGAAATTATTTGCCTGCGGCTTATTATTAACATTGATGGGTTGTGGCGAACCGGCATCGACTGCAACGGTTGACACCGGAAAAACTAATTCACTCTTCAATGCCAGTATTAAAGACGCAAAAGTTTTGGTTTTTTCCAAGACGAAGGGTTGGCGACACGATTCAATACCTGCAGGGATCGCGGCTCTGCAGAAAATGGCAAGCGATAACTCGTTTAGTATTGTAGCGACTGAAGATGCAAACATTTTCACCGACGCACAGCTAAGCAGTTTTAACGCAATCGTATTTTTAAATACCACCTCAGATGTTCTCGATGACGCTCAACAAATTGCCATGGAGCGTTTTATTCAAGCGGGCGGAGGTTTCGTCGGTATTCATGCTGCAACGGATACGGAGTGGGAAGGAAATTGGCATTGGTATCGCCGGTTAGTTGGTGCTGTTTTTAAAAGTCATCCTAATGAACCAAGCAATGTTCAACAAGCACGCGTCGATGTGCGAGATAAAAATCATCCATCCACTGAAAAATTACCGTCGTTGTTTGAAATAGCTGACGAATGGTATAACTATCGCGATTTTTACGAATTCAATAAAGTTTTGTTAACGGTTGATGAAAAAACCTATCGTGGTGGTGAGCACGGTGATTATCATCCTCTTGCCTGGTACCACGACTTTGATGGCGGACGCTCTTTTTACACCGGTCTCGGTCACAGCGCGGAAACTTTTTCTGATCCTAATTTTGTACAATTATTATTAGGCGGGCTGAAATATGCTGTGGGCGGAAAACCTAAGCTTGATTATTCCAAGGCTGCGCCAGAGCCAAATCGATTCACTAAAAAAGTTCTTGTTGATAATTTAAATGAACCCGTTCAGGTAAGTTTTTTCGCAAATGGCGATGCATTGATTGCGTTGCGCGGTGGCGGTGTTTTACTGGTCGATTACAAAACTGGTGAAACGCGCGATGTAGGAAAAATTGAAGTTGATCCTCATGGCCAAATCGAATTCGGCTTACTGGGTTTCGCAATAGATCCCAATGTTGAAAAAAATCACAACATATATGCGACCTTAAATGTTGCTAAAGAGGACGGTAGTTCTGTTGAGCGTTTAGCCCGCTTCAAATGGATCGATGGAAAAATTGATGTGAAAAGCCAGGAAGTTTTATGGGATTTCCCGGTTGATCAAAACTGCTGTCACACCGGTGGTGATTTACAATTTGGAAACAACGGCGAATTATTTGTATCGACTGGTGATAATTCTACCCCCTTCACCGAAGAAGGTTATGGCCCGTTGGATATGCGCCCGGAATCTGCAGCTAGCGATGCATTGCGCAGTGCAGGAAATACGCAGGACTTTCGTGGAAAAGTATTGCGTATCATTCCAAAAGAGTCGGGCGGCTACGACATTCCAAAAGATAATTTATTTAAAGATCCTAAGGATGGCCGCCCGGAAATTTACGTGATGGGCACTCGAAATGCCTATAAGATTACGTACGATAAGCCAACATCCACGTTATTTTATGGCGATATAGGCCCAGACGCAGGCGAAGATTCTCCTCTCAAGGGAACGCGCGGCTACGACGAAATTAATCGCGTTACTCAAGCGGGTAATTTTGGTTGGCCGTTATTTGTTGGTAATAATTTTGCCTACAAAGATTACGATTACGCGACCGGTAAATCACAACGCTATTTTAATCCGCTAGCGCCAGTTAATAATTCTCCGCGTAATACGGGTGCCAAACAATTACCGCCTGCCCAACGGCCATTGCTCTGGTATCCCTACGGATCCTCCGATCAATTTCCAGAGTTAGGAAAGGGTGGCCGAATGGCATTAGTTGCGGATGTTTACCGCAATGAAAATTATCCTGCGAGCGAGCATCGTCTACCTGCTTACTATAACAACAAATTATTTATTCTCGATTTCATGCGTAATTGGGTTAAAGCAGTTAGTTTTGACGAAGTTGGCCGCATAATAAAAATTGAACCCTTCGCAGCGGACGTTGAATATACCTCGCCCATTGACGCTCGTTTTGCGCCGGATGGAACGCTATATGTCCTTGAATATGGCAAGGCCTGGTTTAAAGGAAATCCGGAAGCGAGTTTAAGTCGAATTGAATATGCAGGTGCAGGTAACCGCCCGCCAATTGCAAAAATCAGCATGGATAAACCTCAAGGTGCAGCGCCTTTCAAAGCTGTAGCTGATGCCAAGCCTTCCATTGATTTGGATGGTGACGCTTTAACCTATAGTTGGTCGCTAAAATCGGCCGATGGAAAAATAACTGCGCTTGGAACGAATCAGCAGCAGGAACTTTCCATTGCGGATGTTGGCGAATATAGTTTGAAGCTGGACGTTAAAGATCCATCTGGCGCTACGGCTAATACGGAATTAAAAATTCAGGTTGGAAATGAACCCGCTGAAATTGCTATGAAGCTTGACGCGAATCAATCCTTCTATTGGCCCAATACCACAACCATTAAATATACTGTTGCGGTCAACGACAAAGAAGATGGTTCAATCCAGAATGACAATCCAAACCTGATGATTGCTTTTTCAAAAGTAGAAGATGCGACTCTGCCTGCCCAAGGTCATCAGCAAGCTGATGTGGCCACGGTTGCAAAAGGAATTATGGAAGCCAATGGTTGCAAGGCCTGCCATGATCTTAATACTAAAATTGTTGGCCCTGCATTACACGATGTATCTATGCGCTACAAAGATGATAAAAATGCGTTAAATTATTTGACGAATAAAATTAAAAAAGGTGGCAATGGTGTTTGGGGCGAGGTAAATATGCCGTCTTTTGCAACACTAACTGATGACGACCGCAATGCGTTGGCAACTTATGTGCTGTCGCTCGCAAATGTACAGAAGTCATTGCCGTTACAAAGCTCAGTTAAAATTGCATCTAATGCAACGGACCAGCAGACATTTGATTCAAATAATGAACCCACTAATTTAGCTACACCAAAATACGAATTAGTTGCTACTTATACTGATAAAGGTAATTCACCGATTGCTCCCATAGTTGTCAAAAAATCTTTAACTCTACAACCGGCGCGCTTTTATCTGAATGGTGTTGTGGATTTAAAAGCTGCCAGCAAGTTGGTCGAAACGGGTCGACATCACGATCTCGATACAATTGAGTTCCCAGCTACCAATACATGGTTGAACATTCCGTTGGGCAATTATGATTTAACGGATGTTAAGTCAATACGCATTGGAAGTTGGGTGGTAGGGAAGAGCGCTAACTGGCAGCTTGAGTTACGTAGTGGTTCGGCGACTGGAGAGGTATTGGGTGTTGCGGAAATTGTTGCGCCCACTCTCGATACTTACGCACGGAGTGAAATTAAAATACAAACGCGCAGCGGATATCAGGATATTTTTCTAGTCACTCGCAGTAAAGAAAGCTCAAGTAGCGAGCTGTATCTGGTGGACGCTTCATTTCAGAAATAAGTCTTTAAGAGTTTTAAAGTAAAATGATCGTCTAAATAAAAAGCCCTGATTATAAATATAATCAGGGCTTTTTATTTTAATGTAGCTATTTATGAGCAGGAGAAAAAATTTTCTTATTTAAGGTAGGCTGATAATTTTTTTCGACGTGCTAGAAAAATTCCAACGAAACCAAAGCCTAGTAGCACCAGACTAGATGGCTCTGGCAGCGGAGCAACTTCATGTTTTAAATCCCAGCCGATTACATCAAATGCCAGCAAATCAAAATGCGTCACTTGGTAAAGCTCACCGTAGTTGGTGGTAGGGTCCATAATGCCGAGTTCTGCATGATCTTTCCAATGACCAGTTTGTTGACCATCCCCCTGAAATGAACCTGTAGACCAGGCATTGTTGATACGAGCGTCCTTCGAACATCTGCCATCAATTGCAAAGTGTTTGGAGGTATTGCCCGCAGTCCAATCGAGATCCGCGCCTTGAGCTTTGCTTTCATCTGAGCAACGCGTGAAGTCGAGAGGAGTCGTAAAAAAAGAATAATCCGTGTCGGATATTACTGAGTTATAAACAAAAGAATAATAATCAAGAACGTCAACGCCGCTATCAAATCCGAGAGAATGTCCGATCTCGTGCAATGCGGCCCCAAAAAATTCTACGCTTCCTGCTGCAATTCCATCGCTGGAATCAAAGTCAAAATCAAAGTCACTATTAAAAGTAATTTCTGCATCTATGCCGGCGTCATTTGCATTAACGAGTCCCACGGCTTTCGCATTTGCACGTGTCATAGCGATGTTGTGTACATCTGTTTGCGTATAAGTATGGTTGTCGTGTTGAGACGCGGATTCAGAGGTGCCATTCATTAATTTATTGTAACTATCTCCTTTTGGTAATCCTGCAACCATAATTCCATCAGCGGTACTCTTTACGTCTGCCGTTAACGCATTCTTCATAAATGAATAGGTTGTATTGAGATAGCTTGCACCGGTTTGACCGATGGTACTGCCACCCAAAGTGGCGAAAGAAGAAGAAATATTTATTGTTACATTATCAGTAAAAAGAGCTTCCCAAACATCGGCAGCTTTTCTGAAACTATCATTGGCTGCAGCGTTGCCTGTATCGCTTAAGTTTATATAAAGCGCCTGTGACGAAGCGGAAGCAAATATTGTGTAAAGAAATGCCGTACTGCACAATATTTTTTTTGACGTTGAAAACATGATTTTCTTCCTTTGCGGAATTTTTTTCGTAGATACAAAACTCTTCAGCAAAATATAGCATTGATATAGAGTCGCCTGCGGGGCATTCCGCGCGATTGATTATAATGATTACTCATCACAAGACGACGCTTACCATCGAAATAAATCATATATGCTAATAAGCGCGCATTTTGGTTCAGTTAATGATTGGAATGCACGTCGAATGTGTGACAAACACTATTATTGATATGTAAAAAAATTCCGGGAATTGTCGAGATTGTTTACGCGGCAAAATTGCGAATGGTGACGACATTAAAACGAAAAAAATCGAGAAAGTTTTTGAAATTGAATTGATGGAGCGAGTATTAACGTTCGAAGATCCATTAATAAATAATGCGGAAAATTAATAGTAAAAAAGCGCCTTATTAGGCGCCTTTCTATTCTGTTTATTTGAATGTTGCCCAGATAGGACAATGGTCCGACGCTTTCTCCATTCCGCGGATTGCATAATCTATTCCCGTATCAATACAGGATTCATGCAGTTTATGCGTGGCCAGAATCAAATCAATTCGTAATCCGCGTTTAGGATTATCGTCAAAACCACCGCTACGATAATCAAACCAGCTAAATAGATCTGCTGTGTCCGGGTTGAGTTCACGGAAAGTATCTTTAAATCCCCATTCCATTAATTGATTTAGCCATACACGCTCTTCCGGTAAAAAACTGCATTTGCCAGTGCGAAGCCAGCGCTTGCGATTATCATCACCTATGCCTATGTCGCAATCTTGATGCGAGATGTTCATATCACCCATCAAAATAATGTTGTGTTCCGGTGTGTAGCTCGATGTTAGAAAGTTCATTAAGTCGCCATAAAACTTTTGTTTCGCTGGAAATTTTACTGGATGATCACGACTTTCACCCTGCGGAAAATAACCATTGAAAACACTCACTTCACCCAGCGCAGTATCGAATGTTCCGCCGATAAAACGTTTCTGTGCGGTTTCATCACACGTTGGAAAGCCTTTGAAAGTTGCTTTGAACGGATATTTCGATAAAAGCGCAACACCATAATGGGTTTTTTGGCCGTGAAACGCAAAGTGGTATCCAAGTTTTTCTATTTCTGCAACGGGGAAATCCGGATCATTAACTTTTGTTTCTTGCAATCCGATAAAGTCAGGTGCGTGCGTATCTATAACGGCTTGTAAGTGACTCATACGTTGACGAATACTGTTTACGTTGAATGATATTGCTTTCATAAAATAATCTTCCGGGCTATAAAAAAACCCGAGTTGCAACTCGGGTTCTTGGTAAAAATAACAGAGGAATTAAAGCTTTTCGGTTTTTTGTGCTACTTGTTTTTTAGTTTGTAAAATAAAGTCGCCCAGGATTCTGCCCGTTTCAACCAGGTATGGATCTTTTTCAGGTTCCAAATCTTTTTTCTTTGGCTCGGCAGCTTCATCCTCATCTTTTTTGGTTTCCTTTGCTTTATATTCAGCATAATTTGCGTATAAAACTTCACCTTTGGCTTTGCGTTTTTGGTTTTCAATATCCAATGTACGCTGCTCGATTTTTTGTTGTTCCTGTTGGCGTGTGGATAATTTCAACGAAAACACTTTTTTGCTATTCAACTCTTCATAAAACGCTGCTTGCTTGGTCAGGTAGACAAAATCAGGATCGGCCTTCATGCGCTCTTCGTGCGACGGTTTTAGCGCAGGCAGCAACGCACTTATATTGTTATAGGTTTCATGGGGCGCTGCGTGAATTTGATCCCAGGGCAGGGCGTTTTCGTAACTGCTTTCGCCCAACTCTTTAATGTTCACCAAACTTGGTAATTCAATATCAGGAATTACGCCGCGATGTTGGGTGCTGTCGCCGGATACACGGTAAAATTTCGCTTGGGTAATTTTAATATTACCTTCGCCTTTCTCAATTGGCATGTAGCTCTGTACTGAACCCTTGCCCCATGTGGTTGAGCCAACTACCAAGCCGCGGCCGTAGTCCTGGATTGCTCCGGCAAAAATTTCTGAAGCAGAAGCACTGAAGCGATTAATGAGTACGATTAAAGGCCCACGGTAAACGGCAGGTGTGGTTGCACGTACATCGCGCGAGATCATGTTATTACTTTGGCGAATTTGCACAACAGGACCCGGATCAATAAACAGGTTTGTAAGAATTGCTGCTTCAGGAAGTGAACCACCGCCGTTTTCGCGCAAGTCCAATACCAAACCGTCGATATTGTCCTGTTTTAATTCCTGGATTAAACGGTATACGTCGCGTCCGATGCTGGAAGCAGGGTCAAAATTGCCGTAGAAAACAGGAATATCAATAACGCCAAGTTTTAAATTTTGCTCACCATTTTTTATATTCAGAACTGACTTCTTGGCTTTCTGGTCCTCAAGTTCAATGGTGTCACGTTTAATGGGAATAATTTTATGTTCAGTGATGGTTGGATCTGCCGCGATAACTTCAAGACGAACGATAGTGCCTTTTGGACCTTTGATTTTTTTAACAACATCAGTGAGGCGCCATCCAATAATATCTTCAAATTCGCCTTTTTCGCCTTGCGCGACGCCAACGATTTTATCGTTAGGTTTTAACTGCCCTTGCTTTTCTGCCGGGCTGGCGGGAATGAGACGCGCAACTTTGGTGTAGTCTTCATCGGTTTTTAACTCCGCGCCTATACCTTCAAATTTATTGGTCATGCTCGTCGCAAAATTTTGCGAATTATCCGGGGACAAATAATTTGTATGCGGATCATAAAGCGTGGTCAGGGAATTCATAATTATGCTAAAAACTTCTTCTGACGTTTGCTGTTTAAAATAACGCAGCTGGGTCGCGTAACGCTTACGTAATGTTGTTCTGCTTTCTTCCAAAGATTTGCCGCTCAACATGGAGCTCAATAAACTGGCCTTAATATGTTGTAACCAAAGTTTATCGGCAGCATCTGCGTTTGCTGGCCAGCTCTCATCTTTGCGATCTGAATTGAAGTTCTCTTCCACGTCAAAATTAAACTGAACCTTTTTGTCATCCAGCATTGTAATGACGCGGGTAAGGCGATCGTTTAGACGTTCACCAAAGCGATTATAAATCGTGAAGCCGTTAGCCAGTTTTCCAGCTTTGAAATCGTCATCAAATGTTTTTCGATATTTATCAAATTCGGCAATATCCGAAGCGAGGAAAAAATTTTTCGAGCTATCCAGTGTTTTGAGGTACTCGTCCAAAAAGCGCGAGCTCAGGCTGTCATTTAACGGTAGTTTCCGGTAATGGTGTTCGCTCAGCTGACCTACTATTTCTACTGCCGTTTTGGATTGAACGTCGACGGGCTTTAATTTGACGAGGGCGCTGTCATCGAGAGCAAAACTATTAAAGCTGAAAGCAAGAGCAGATGTTAAAAAAGAAACACGTAGAATTCGCGAAAACAAAGGTTGCATAAAAAAATCTCAAAATCGAATATAGGTTTGCAGACCAACAGCGGCTAGCGAGGGGCTACTATAGCTTACTTTTTATCAGTCGAGCCATACTGCTGTAGCCACTGTGGTAAAAAGTGGATTTCTGCTCGATGAATAATGGAGATGGGGCGCTAATGTTGAGTTGCAAGCTCGACTAAAAAAATGCGCTGCATTAGCTAATGCATGGAATCAAAACGCCACCCGCAGTTGTGACAGGTGACGCTGGGAATGATTCAATTACACGGTTAGGAGCACGTAGGTATAGCAGACGTTAGATAGGCAGAGCGGACGTGCTGCAGCGCCAGATCATATCCATAAATTCGTATTGCTCTGCGTGTGTGACATCTATACTTTCTACGCGACACACTTTGTGTTGGTGCCAGGTTAAATCGTGACGGGTGAAGCATGCAGTTCCATCCGGTAATTCGCGGACACTAACGGCCACCGTATGAGCCTCGGTTAACTCCAATCTGGCGATCAAATCATCTAACTGGGTGTGCAAAAGATTTGGATTGTTACGCGGTAAAGCGACCTGCTGGGTATCAATAAAAAGGTAATCACGCCCTAATAATTGGCTCACGCTGACGTGTTCTAACCCTAAGGTAGGTACAGACTCACATTCTCGACTATCGGGCTGAAAGGCTAATTGGCTGGTTGACATGCTTTGCTCCGCTAACACTTATTGTTAAGTAGCTGATTTCGGCGGAAGTTCGGCGCTCGGACTATTGCTGTGATGACAAAAAACAGCAATAAAATTGACCGGACCTTACGCGCTCTGACTTCTCTTGGGTTTTGAGTCTAGCTATGGCAGTCCGTTAAATTGAATCTAGCAGTGGGTTTTAATATTTTCCAAGAATTCTTAATATTGTTTTCTCGGAAACACTACTGAAAGGGTAATTAAGCCATATATTTCGTGGAATAAAAAAAGCGGCAAAGCCGCTTTCTTTATTTAGATCAATCAATTACACATACTTTCTAACGCTGTCTGTTAGGTAGAGCATTTTTAAGGGCATCGCGCATTTTTCGTATGGCATTTTCGGTTGTCGCCCAGTCAATACATGCATCCGTTACGGAAACCCCGTATTTTAAGTCGCATAAATTGGCGGGAATATTTTGATTTCCTGCTCCTATATTACTTTCAACCATCAAACCGATAATGGATTTATTACCTTCCAAAATCTGATTTGAAACATTTTCCATAACCAGCGTTTGCAGCTCATGGTTTTTATTGGAGTTTGCATGGCTGCAATCCACCATAATGTTCGGTGTCACCTTGGCTTTCGCTAGCTCCTGCTCGCACAGGGCAACGCTTACAGAGTCATAGTTGGGTTTTCCATTACCGCCGCGTAACACCACGTGACCGTAACCATTGCCACGAGTATGGATAATCGCCACCTGACCTTCGGTGTTAATCCCCAGGAAGCGATGAGGTTTGGAAACAGATTGCAACGCGTTAATCGCAACTGTCAGACCTCCATCGGTGCCATTTTTAAATCCCACGGCGGATGACAGCCCGCTCGCCATCTCGCGATGGGTTTGCGATTCTGTTGTTCTCGCGCCAATTGCAGACCAGCTAATAAGATCGTGTAAGTACTGGGGCGATATTGGATCGAGTGCTTCGGTAGCAGCAGGCAAACCAATTTCTGCTATATCCAACAACAACTTACGGCCGATATGTAATCCTTCTTGTATCTTGAAGGAATCGTTTAGGTAAGGGTCGTTAATCAGGCCTTTCCACCCAACTGTCGTCCGTGGTTTTTCAAAATAGACTCGCATCACGATATAGATAGTATCGCTGACTTCATCCGCTAGCTTCTTAAGACGCTGGGCGTAATCTTTGGCTGCTTCAACGTCGTGGATGGAGCAGGGCCCAATCACCACAAATATGCGGTGATCTTTGCGGTCCAAGATGTTACGAACCACGGTGCGACCATTAGTAACTACATCGCGCGCTTTATCGGTAAGGGGCAATTTGGCCTTAAGATCATCGGGTGATATCAATAATTCTTGTGATACCACGTTGATGTCGTCCACTTGAGAGTCAGTCATTACGTTTTTCCGTTAATTTAGTCATTTAAGAGGCTATTCTACTTAAAATATCTTGGTTTTGTAGATTTTTTTTTCAATTATAGTGATAAAATCAAACAATATCGTTGCCTCAAATCAGCCGTTTTTGACGGAATTATGATGTTCATCCTAAAGCCAAGCAGACATAACGCGTTTTAAAGGATTTTATGGGGTGTAAAAGTTATAGGGCGTTTCCAAACACGAGATTACGTTTTATTTTTTTGGGAAATATATCTAGCGTAAGGAAAGAATATTAAGGGTATGTTGCGGATTAGCATCTGTGTTAAAAACGGAATACTGCGATTGTGCCCGCAGGCGAGCATGGATTGAGGCCACACAATTTTCCATTAGAAATTAGTAGATGTTTGGGTAAGTAACGACGACGTAAAGTAATGCCTAATAATGTGCAGGCAAATATTCCTCCCAGTCTTTTGGTAGCTTTTTAATCAGAGGATTCTCAATTCTGAAAATTTTACGATTTTTCATTCCTGCGAATTCAATGCTACGTGCATGATGTTTCTGAAATAACTTGTTAAGCGATCCATCTTTATAAGCAAGCATAAGCCCATCTTCAATCCTGCGTTTAAGAACGGTATTCTTTTTGTTGATGATAAAAAAACGAGGTAGCGGGTAGACAATTGCAAAGCTTTCGTCGTAAGTCAGATTGTTAATCGCTTTAAATGATTCATATTCTTTCGGTAGTTCGTTAACTCCCCGGCAAAACAAGTCGATACGACCCGTGGCAATCATTTTAAATAGCCCGTCGTAGTTTTGCATGGCTATAACTTTGAAGCCGTTGTAGCGTAGAATTTCCGCGTCTGCCCATCCCACACCTTGGCCAATGCTATATTTTTTTAATTGAGCAACATCTTCCACGCTTTTAATTTCTTCCCTGATGTTAGGGTTTACGAAGCAAATACGAGTTCCGGTTAAACCAAAATCTAAAGGAAATGCGATGTAATCAACGTTGCTGTTTAGAAATTTATCCTCATAATTTTCATTGATGATGTAATTCAAATAAATTTCCTGGCCAATCGCAAATGCATCCCTGAGCTGATTCATCGCAGGAACTTCTTTAACTTCATAATTACCATAGCTGCGTTTGGTTTTTTCAAGGGCAAGCGTGAGTACATCTTTATAATAGTATTCCCGCCGGTCATTCTTTGAGGCAGGGCCGCGAGTCGTAACAACAAGCGTGTCCTTGTTATTGGCATACACCGGCTGGAGAGACAGTAGAAAAAAGATCAGGGTTAGTAATCCAATATAATGATCTAGAGGCTTACGCACATTTAAATATCCATTCTAATAACAGGGGGGGAAGTAACTTAGGATAAGTTTAGTCTTTGCTTCAATATTCGCTAGCTTAGCGATACTCCACAGGCAAGCCATTCGGTTTGCGTATGACAATTAAATCACTTCTGCTGACACCCTTGGTAACCAAACGGCAAAGTTCGAGAAATTTACCTATGCCGGTGGTGATAAATTTTTGCTTATGCACAACAAAATTGAATTGCCGCTTAAGATCCAATGCCGGAATCTCCAATGGAACAAGACTGCCACGTTTAAACGCATCTTTTAACGCAAGTCGGGAAACACAGCCAATACCTAAACCAGATTCAACGGCGCGTTTGATAGCTTCCGTGTGTTCCAGCTCTAACAAAATCTTCAGGTTGGTGAGTTGATGTCGCATGGCAGCATCAAATACCTGACGAGTTCCTGAGCCTCGTTCGCGTAAAATCCAATGTTGATTGGCGAGGTCTTGCAGGTTTAAATTTGTGTGCCTGGCCAATGGATGGTCAGGTGCGGCGAAGACAACGAGTTCGTCATCAACCCAAGGGGTAATTTCAAGGTCAGGATGATAACTATCCCCTTCAATTAGCCCTAAATCCAGTTTGAAATGCGCAACCTGTTCCACAATCGTGGAGGTATTTTGTACAGCAAGTTCCACCCGGCTGCCAGGGTTTTGCTGCATATAGTCTCCTATTAATAAGGTCGCGAGGTAGTTACCAATCGTGAGAGTAGCGCCGATACGCAACGAACCTACGCCGGTTTTTCCTTCTAATAAAGATTCCAGTTCTTGCGCTCGATCCAGCAGTTCGGTAGCGCGGGGTAACAATTCCCTACCTTCGGTATTCAGCTGCAAGCGTTTGCCTTGGCGATCAAATAAGCGAGTGCTGAACTGCTTTTCCAATTCTGCCAGCGCCATACTAGTTGCTGATTGTGTCATCGATAAGGCTTGCGCGGCCCGCGAAACGCTGCCTTCGCGACCGATTGCGACAAGAACCTCGAGTTGGCGAAGGCTAAATTTCATTTAGAAGCAGTTACCTTATGGATTCGGGGATTAATTTCAAATTCTGGCCTCAAAAATTGCTAAAGGCAGCAGGTTTTTCTTTGTCAGCGACTATAATGCGGGCCGAATATAGCGGCGTAATTTAGATGCCCAACATAAAATGCCCATCATATTCCTATATCAGTATTGCTGATTAAGAATATAAGAGTAATCAATTTTACAGATGTTATTCAAGTACTTATAATTGCGCCAAAATCATGACGGAGTTGCAAACATGAAGGTGTTGGTTGGAATCAAACGCGTTGTAGACCACAACGTGCGTGTACGAGCAAAGGCAGACGGCAGCGGTGCGGACATAGCGAGCGCCAAGATGAGCATCAACCCATTCGATGAACACGCCGTTGAAGAAGCGGTACGCCTCAAAGAAGCCGGAGTAGCGTCCGAGGTGGTTGTAGTTACCCTGGGCGCCGCCAATTCCCAAGATGTTTTGCGTCACGCATTAGCGCTTGGTGCGGACCGTGCCATTTTAGTTGAAACCACTGAGCATTTAGGCTCGCTCGCAACTGCAAAAACTTTGCGTGAAATTGCCAAGCGCGAGAGCCCTCAGCTTATTTTATTAGGCAAGCAAGCTATTGATGACGACGCTGCCGAAGTTGGCCAAATGCTTGCAGCTTTATTGAATCTTGGGCAGGGTACTTTCGCGTCCAAGTTGATTGTTGCGGATGGAAAAGTTTCCGTCGCTCGTGAAATCGACGGTGGTCAAGAAACGTTGGAGTTAAATTTACCGGCGGTAATAACCGCGGATTTGCGATTGAACGATCCGCGTTACATTAAGCTCCCCAATTTAATGCTGGCGAAGAAAAAACCACTTGAAACTATTCCGTTAGGCGATCTCGATATCAATACTGCCACTAAAGTTTCGACCATTAATGTTGCCGAGCCGCCTGTACGCGCTCCGGGAAAAATGCTCAACACGGTTGATGAATTGATTGAAATTTTGCGCGCGCAGGCGAAGGTATAGGTGAACTCATGTCTACTTTATTAATTGCAGAATTCGATCAAAACAATTTAAAGCCCGCAAGTCGCTCAGCCATTACTGCAGCTGGTCAAATTGGTGGTGATGTCGATGTGTTGGTAATTGGTAACAATGTCGCCGCTATTGCGCAGCAAGTTGCCAAGGTAAAAGGAGTAACGCGAGTTCTGGTGGCGGATGATGCTGTTTATACGAAACCGCTTGCAGAAAACTTTGCTCCATTAATTCAATCTTTAGCATCAAAATATTCCCACATTGTCGCCGCTGCATCGAGCTTCGGAAAAAATTTATTACCACGTGTAGCCGCGTTGCTCGATGTGGATATGGTTTCGGAAGTGACCAAAATTATTGATGCATCAACTTATGTTCGTCCGCTTTATGCAGGAAATTTAAACGCGACGGTAAAAACGACTGAAGCAATTAAATTATTAACGATTCGTCCTACCGGTTTTGTCGCTGCGCAAGATGGCAATGAACAAGCTCCTATAGAGTCTATCGCTACGACCGGTGACAAAGGGTTGTCACGCTTTATGGGTGAACAAATTCAAACGAGCGAGAGGCCAGAGTTGGCAACCGCGCGGATCATCGTTACTGGAGGCCGATCACTTGGCAGCGCAGAAAAATTTGATGCGCTTATGACACCATTGGCAAATAAATTAAATGCGGCTATAGGTGCAACCCGCGCAGCGGTAGACGCTGGTTTCGCTCCTAATGAGTGGCAAGTTGGGCAAACAGGTACCGTGGTAGCACCTGATGTATATATTGCGATTGGCGTGTCCGGCGCAGCACAACATATTGCCGGCATGAAAGAAAGCCGTATGATTATCGCTATAAACCAGGATCCAGATGCGCAAATATTTCAGTGGTCGGATTACGGTCTAGTAGGCGATTTATTTGAAGTGTTGCCAAAAATTTCATCGGCACTTTAAACATTTGACTTTTATCGTTAGATTATTCTTTAAAACATTTTATTCAAGGTAAAGAACATGGCTGCTGTAGCTGCTGAAAAAGTATTGAGCGTACGTCACTGGAATGAGTCGTTATTTAGTTTCACTACGACACGTTCAGATGCATTACGTTTTGAGAATGGTCAATTTGTAATGATCGGTTTGGAAATTAATGGCCGGCCGCTGCTGCGAGCTTACAGTATCGCCAGCGCAAACTACGAAGAGGAGTTGGAATTTTTCAGTATTAAAGTTCCAAATGGTCCGCTAACATCGCATTTGCAAAACCTTAAAGTGGGAGATGAATTGTTGGTGGGTAAAAAACCAACAGGTTCATTGTTAATAGATGATTTGAATCCAGGTAAACATTTGTACTATTTGAGCACGGGCACAGGTCTTGCTCCGTTCCTGAGTTTAATTCGCGATCCTTCTGTTTACGAAAAATTTGAAAAAGTTGTTTTATTTCACGGTGTGCGCACGGTGAGCGAGTTGGCTTATATGGATTACATTACCAACGAATTGCCGAACAATGAATTTTTTGGCGATTTGGTGCGTGAAAAGTTAATTTATTACCCATCAGTAACACGTGAACCTTTCCGGAATCAGGGCCGTTTAACTGACTTGGTTGAAAGCGGAAAATTATTTGAAGATATAGGGTTACCGCCTTTTAATCCTGAGACTGATCGAGCCATGTTGTGTGGTAGTCCGGAAATGTTAAAAAGCACTTGTGAACTGCTCGATGCACGAGGATTTAAAATTTCTCCTCGCATTGGTGAGCAAGGTGATTACGTTATAGAGCGTGCATTTGTTGAAAAGTAATCGACATTAATTGTGTGAAGGAGCGGATTTGCGAAGGCGATCCGCTTTTTTTATTATTGTTTGCCGAAAAATTCAAAAGCTGACATTTATACCAATTGCGTGCGCTGAA
Organism: Gammaproteobacteria bacterium; assembly: GCA_004173475.1. Classification (GTDB taxonomy): domain Bacteria; phylum Pseudomonadota; class Gammaproteobacteria; order Pseudomonadales; family Cellvibrionaceae; genus Cellvibrio. Next base: position 454,316 of record SEBU01000002.1, on the reverse strand, counting down.
CCTCTGAACATGAACGGGTTTTTGCGGTAAATTTCGTATCCACATTTTGTCAAGACAGGTGTTAACCTTAAAGGATAAGTTTATGTTTAAAATTAATTTAGCTATCGCTATAGCAACTTTATCTACCGCTGTAATGGCTGAAGAGTTAAGACCATGGGAGGCTGAAGTTGAACTGGGGGCTATAGCAACCTCTGGCAATACTGAGACTACTAGCCTGCATTCAAAAGTAGATGTGAAGCAGAATCTGCAAAAATTCCGTAACGAATATATTCTGAGTTCTTTATATAAGAAGGACGAGGTTCTTCAGGACGATAATACCAAGACCAAGGAAAAAACTGCGGATAAATATCTTGTCTCCGCGAAATCAGCCTATTTGTTGGAAGCGAATAAACCGAAGGATGAAAATAAATCGTCCTATTTATTTGGTTTTGTATCTTATACGCAGGACGAGTTTGGTGCTTATCGAACTTACGAAACAGTTGCATTAGGTTACGGTGATTGGATTTATTCAAACGAAACAGTTAACTGGTTTTTAGAAGCGGGTCCAGGTTACTTTCGTGGTGAAAAAGTTGTCGAGACGGATAATGTAGATGAACCTTACATTCTGGAAGACGAGAGCGGCGGTTTAGTGCGTTTAGCATCTGAGCTTCAATGGCGCTTTAGCCAAACTGCAGTTTTCAAGCAAATTGTGAGCGTTGAATATGCTTCTGATAATACTCGCGTATTAAGCGAAACGTCGGTCGCAGCGTCGATTACTAATGCCATGCAAATGAAAGTTGGTTTCGCTGTTGCGAGTGATAGCAAAGTGGCGCCAGGTAAGGAAAAAACCGACACCACCACGTCAGCAACCTTGGTGTATAAGTTTTAATAAATTTACGTTCAAATTTTAAAGTTGCAGTGCGAAACTCGAAATAGAGCGCTGCAACTTTTAAACAGCATTTTCATATTGGCAATTCCAGCAAAGCTCAAAAGAGGGCGTATTAGCTTCACTACAATTATCACAGATCCAATCTGAAATGCTGGTACTGTTGAAAGAAGTTTTTATAAGATCTATAGCCTTATCATAATCTTCATCATTTAATACCCAAACTTCAAGCCACGTACTTAAAAACGATAAGTCTCCTGACGCTCCACCCGCGTATTCGTTTTTCAACGTAACGCTTACACCGGCATTTTCCAAAATATTTTGAATATTGTTTACCAACAGACGATTTTCGTGGGTGTAAATCAGCTTCATAAATAAACCCTGTTAATTTTATGATCACAATTTATTGAGCGGCTCTCAGGCGATGCAATCTAATACCCATTAAACCCAGCAACATCAATAGTAGCGATGATGGCTCCGGCACAGACGAGTAGGTATAGGTTAAATTATCGATATACGCACCAGTGCGAAGATTGTAATTACCATCAATATCCACGTGATGGATACCCTCAGTTGAACTAAATGAAAATAGCTCGTTGGGGATTGCCGGAACATATTCGACGTCTGGAGCTAGCCAGCCAGATGTATGTTTCGTCGCGATCAGTCCTGAGTTACCGTAAATATTTATAATTATCGCGTCGTCGTGTGCTGAGGTAACATTCATACTGAAGAAAGTTGGTAGCTCACCTACAAAACTCAGAGTGGCTCCGTCACTGGTAAGCATAGAATTAAAAGGTTTTAAGCCTACCACCCACGCGCCACTAATGAGTAAACCTTTCGATAGGTATTGATCTGTCAGTGGATTGTCGCACCAGCACGGATAGACCTCGTCGTAAACAGGATCGAGTTCATCAAAATCGATAAAGGTCGCTAAAGCATTATTTGTTGAAGTAAAAGATACGCAAAGAATAAATAGGGAGGCAAAATATTTAGTTGCTTTCGAACAATGACGGATTGACATGGTGCGCATGTTGTTCTCCTATCTCTCATTAACCGCATAATTTTAACAAGACTACAAGCGACAATTTTGAAAGTCTACTAATAATTGATGGGTGTCGAAGATTAAAGAAGAAAATAGGCCTAAGTTAAAAATTTAATAAAACAATTGCCCTTAATAACAACTTTACATTCCTTTTTTGTAAAAACAGATGCCATTATTCGTCAACAACAACAAACCTAAAGTTTTTTTCGAGTAGTGGAAAATAAAGTGCCAATTTAATATTTGTTTCACCTAATGCTTCAAAGCAGGCTTTATAGCGATCAAGCTGAGATTTATAAACAGCAATTTCCTGAGTTAAAAAATCGGTGATTGGCTGCTCGAGAGCTGGTTCGCTGCTTTTGTAATCTATAATCCAGCGCACACCGTCATCAATAAGACTTCGATCAATAATGTTGTCTCTTAACTTAAGGTCGATATTGTTTCCTTGTTTATGAACAATGACGAGTTCACATTCACTCTTTTCATGAGAGTTATTAAGTAACCATTTCCCATGCTCATCATTTAAAGTGTTGTGTATGGCGAACAGAATTTTCTTTATTGCTCTTTCAATTTCATCATTGTGCCAACCATTTTGTTGTAATTGTATTTTCCAGAATGGGAGTTGTTTGTTTTGCCACTTCTCAATTTCACTATTATTAATTCCTACAAGATTCTGTAGTGCACGATGAATTAAAGAACCCGTATGTCTCGCGAGTTTTGCACCTCTGCTTTCAGTGACAGGAATGTTTTCCTCACCGCCCATTTCCTTGCCGCGATAAATTTTCAACAATTCATTATCTTCAAGTGGGATATTTTTCCATTTTGAGCTTAAGCGGATAATATGTTGGAGCCCCGGACGTTCACCGTTTAATTGCTTTTGGGCGTGTAAAATTGATTTTCCTGCAATCTCAAGCGCATCGCTTTTAACGTTTTCCCAAATGCTGCTTAGTAAAGATTTTTTGGGCGGATTTTTCCACTCACCATTTTCTGTTTGTGCAAGGCTTCCAAATAAATACAAATGTCTAATAGCCCGTGTGCAACCTACGTAAAATAAACGAATAGCTTCGTATTCCAATTGCAGAGCAGTTTCTTTTTTCATATAGGCATAAAGCTGATCTTTTTCGCCGCCAACAGGTGCTAATGGGCCTAGCAGTAGCTGACGCTCACCTTGATGACTTAGTCTTTCACGCCACAGTAAAAGTTGTTGGCCTTCATTAGGCGGTAATTTATGAAGTCCTGGAATAATGACGTGATCGAATTCCAATCCTTTGGATTTGTGCATCGTCATGACCTGCAGCTTCGCATCTGCATCTTGATGCGGTAATGCATAAAGTCTTTTTACGGCGCGGTTAAAACTTTGCCAATCGTTAATGGTGCCGGCTTGTTGATGTTGATCAAGCAGGTTAAAAAAATTAGGAATGTCATTTATATTTTGCGGATCAAGAAGTGTCGCCGGGCCACCCAACGCGAGCCACACACCTTCAATCCATTGACGTAAAGGCTTGCGTTGCCGTGTTTGCAGAGCTGCTTGAATAACATCTCTGAATGGTTCGAGCATTTTTTTTCCATGCGTACTTAATGAAGATATTTTTTCGAAAGCCACAATTTGTTGCCACAGCAACGGAAATTCACGCTCTTTTTCTTTCGGGTTATGCTCGCCAAGATTGGTATTGGCAATCGCGTGCAAATCTTTTAAATCGAGACCGCACCAGGGCGCGCGCAAAATTGCTAACCACGCTATACGATCAGCGGGATTCAATAAAGCGCGGGTAAGGCTAGTGAGATCTGTAATAGCCATACGTTGAGCGAGGCTATCGATTTCCGTGGCTTGCCAACTTAACCCTAATCTGCTCATCGCAGGAAAAATATGTTGTAAGTGAGTTCGGCTACGTGCGAGCAGCGCGACTGTTTCTTCCGGATTATTTTCGCGCAGATTTTTTATTAGCCTTGCAACGGCTTCTGCTTCATGCAATTCGGCGATGTATTTATTGTCGCTGGTATTTTCGTCGTCATCATTACTTTCTCTTTCATCTGTATCTTTCTCGCTCGTGAAAGCACTCAAATGAATTTCGACGGCATTCGCTTCCAATGCCGGTTTACATGCATTGGAGGCTGAGTAAGTCACAGCGCCACGACTAATATCATCTTCTGCGGGGAATGCATCCTGGAATTGCCGATTCACCCAATTAACGATGCCACTTTGTGAGCGGAAGTTAACGGTGAGATCCAGCTTTTCCAACGGTAGGTGACGAATACCTTGTGCGCGTGCTTCCAAAAAAATTCCCACGTTAGCATTGCGAAAGCTGTAACAACTTTGCATGCCGTCGCCAACTATGAACAGCGTACGTCCATCGTCAACTTCCCAGCCTGCGGTTAAGCGTTCAAGTAATTGTAATTGGGTGGTTGATGTGTCCTGAAATTCATCAACCAAAATATGTTGAATGCGATAATCCAATTGCAACGCGATATCCGTGGGTGAGTCTTCATCGCCTAGCGCTTTCAGCGCGGCTTGGCTAACCGCAGAAAAATCTGTTTCGCCTTGTTCAGCGAATACAATATCCAAAATGGCCGCCAGCCTTGGTAATAAGCGCGTTAAACTCTCCAACAGCGACCATTGTTTGTCATCATAAAAAGCAGGTGGCAGGGAGCGCAACTCATGGATAATGTCGGCTGCGTCGGGTCGCAGTTCGATGATTGCATTTACCATCTCCGCAAAACGATTTTTATAAGTCGCGCTATCTTTATTTTCTTTGGCCGCTGGAAAACCCTGTAATTTATTGAGTGCTTTACGAAAACTTCCTTCACCAGTGAGCAACAATTCCGAGATAGCGATCCAGCTTTCCAATTCATCTAATTCGGTGGCTGGTAATCCGCGAATGCCATGCAGCTTCGCGATGAGGCTTGTATGTCCAGCTTCTACTAAATTTGTTGCAGCCCAATCTGCAATTGTCGCTAACTCGCTGCCGTATAACTGCAATAAATCGCGGGCCGCCATAAGGCTATTCGCAATAATATCTTTCAAAACTTGTTCGAGATATTTTCTTGCGTTTGCGTGTTGCGCCTGGAAAATAACGCCGAGCCATTGATCTCGTTTTGCAAGTAAGCGGATTAAAAGCTCTTCGAGCCCCTGAATGTTGTTATCCAAATGCTCTAGCAGTCGTGATAAATCCGCACGTACCGGCGATTCGGATTCCAGTTCGTTAAAGAGATGGTGTACTGCTTTGCGATAAGCCGGTTCAGCATCCGTTCCTGGTTTAGGTTGACTACCGAAACCGCTGGCAATTGGTAACTGACGGCTGACAGACGCGCACAAACTGTCGATAGTTTGTATGCGCAAACGTTGTGGGCATTGCAACAAATTCCACTGTTGAATTTGATCTTGTTCAAGTACCGCTTTTGCTAGTGTCCAGGTAAGTTGATCATGAGTACTTTCAGGTTGCGGTTGTTCTCTCGCGGCCCACAGCGCTTGTAAAACGCGGTCCTGCATTTCTCCGGCGGCTTTTTTTGTGAAAGTAATCGCGAGAACTTCTTCCGGATTTTCACAAAGGCTGAGTAATTTTAGGAGGCGCTGAGTGAGTAGGCCCGTTTTACCTGAGCCAGCAGGTGCGCTCACCGCAAAGGAGCGGGCAGGGTTAAGTGCCGCTTGGCGCGCTTGATAATCCAGTGGAAGATTCATATCAGTATTGTTTTTTGTCTTAATGAAAATTGATAAAGCGCGTCCGCATCTGCCAGGCGAGTTAAGGGCGACAAGTCGGCAGCATAATCTTCCGTTTTCTTATCTTTAAAATCGATTCGAGCATCGCCGGAAATAAAATCCTTGGCGAGCTGTTGAAGTTGCGTTTGCCAGTCCGACAATTGCGTTTGCCAATTATCAGCGGGTTTAATACCGGGTTGTGAAAGACTGGTATCGTGTAGTTCACCAAGACCATCCCATTTTTGATTTTTACGATTAATCTGCGCAAAACTAATCGCATTAATATTTTCGCGGGTGACTGCATATAAAGGTAATTGCGGCTCACTTAGGCGTTCGCCTTGCCAAAATTTTATATGAGTGCTTCCTGTTTTATAATCAATAAGTAATTGATCACCGTTACTGAATTCATCGATACGATCAATACGCAGGGTCAAGGCTAACCCCGCAAATTCAATGTTATTTTCCTGTTCAATCGCAATGACTTCAAAATCCGGTCGTTCCCGCTCAGCAGTAAGCCATTCACTTAACAATTCTGACAAGCGTTTCTGTTCAAGCTCACAATAAACTTTTCCTAACTTCCTCGGATTGTGCGCTTGAGCAGCGCTAATTATTTCGCGAACAATGTTGCTGACAAATAATTTCAGGCTTGCATCATCCAATGCGCGCAAACCGGACGAATTTTTTAACTCGCGCCAAATTGCGGCGAGCGTGTCATGTAATAAGTTGCCGCGCTCTGCCGGGTTAAAGCCTACGGTGGGTTCTTCAGAGTTTTCAGCACCTAAACGCAAGCGTGCGAACGCTTCGAACGGGCAGGCCGCTTGTAATTTAAATAATCTGCTACCACCACGCACTAGTTCCTGATGGTTTAGTGAAGGGCCGTAACTATCCTGAATAATTTCCAATCGAGAGGACGACTGTAGCTGTTTATAAAATGTTTGAAGTTCGCTACATTGATCACCCAAGATCTGCGTCAACGGTGTTAATGGAAGGTCGCGGATTAATGCGCTCGCTCGCAACTCTGTTTCACCGTCTGTGTGCGCACTACTAAAAACGATCTGGTTTGCAGATTGGCGATATCGTTGCGTTAGCCCTTGCGCAATTTCCAATTCTCGGGTTGAACTCGAGTGTGGCATTTGATGTTCACGTTGCATACGCAGTGGCAGTAATGGATTCGGTGCAGGCACCGGTGGCCATTGCGCGTCGCTCAATCCCATCACCCACAAATGGCTAAATTGCAAACCTGCAGCTTCAAGCGCACCGAGAATTTGAATGGGCGAATCAGGCGTTTGGGCCTGGAAAGGAGTCTTATCTGCAAGCTCGCGTAAATAACGGCTTGCTTGCGTATAACTAATCGGCGCTGCGAAGTTATCCATAGCGGCAAATTGATCGCGAACTTCAAACCAAAGGTTTAATTGTTGGAATTCTTGAGAATCAAGCCGACGGCTACCCGGCCATCCCATAATTTCCAAAATTTGATCGAAGCGCACTAGCCATTCGCTTGCAGATTTTTGATCGAAGCGAGCGCGGAACAAATTGCCAAGATTTTCAAACCGTTTACTCAAACCTGCAGGTTTTAGAGTGGGGATCCTTTCTTCAAGTTTACTGGCGCAATAACGTAAATCGTTTGTGCTTAAGGTGATTTGTTCGAGCTGGCGCAATCGTTTTATTAGATGTGCGCGTGCAACTGATTCATGCTCTTCGTCCCCCCAAAAGGGTGAATGAATGAGATTACACAACCGTTCCAATGGCCAAGTGTTTTCGTGCAGATGCAAGATTTCAAATAAACTGTGAATTAGTGGTGTAGAACCAAGAGGTGTTCCTGCCGAAAAGTTAAAGGGTAGGGTGTACCGGTTCGAATGCGGAAGTAACGAATGAGCTTCAAACACTTCTGTAAATATGCGTTCCACGTGATCGCGGCATTGACCGAGATTCGGCACGACAATTCCAATAAGTGCGGAGTCAGGCGCTTGCGTCAGCTGAGTTTTACTCCAAAGCGCAGCGGAACGAATTTCTTCATCAAAGTTTGTAGCTTCCGTGCGAATCAGATGAGGTTGATTCGATTTTTGTGCCGGTAGCTTAATTAATGATTGGGTTGCCGAATGTAGAATGTTGTTCAGAAGCGGGGGGATGTCATCGAAGCCTTCTAAATAAATTTCGGGCAATTTCGGTAAATCACCTTTCGTAAATGCCGCTTCAATTAGGGCGTAACTGGTTTCTCGTGTGACGCAATGTTGCAGTTGCAAATTGCGTTTAAACATTTTTGCCCATTCCGCGAATTGAGCGACATTGCTCTGTCCATCACTAAAATAATCAATCAAGGCGGTGTCGTCTAATTGCCAAAGCTCAAGATTTTTATAGGCGCTGTCCGCCTGTTGGGCGAGTGGTTTCGGCTGCAATAAGGTAGCACCCAAGGATGAGCTTTTGATCGCCGCTTCCCAAATTATCTGACGTTGTAAAGGCGTTGCGATCTTGACGCAGCTGTAATCCACACCGCGGTTTTGTAAGGCTTGCCATTGAGTGTCTAACCATTGGGTCAGGCTCTGGATGTTAGGCTTGAGCCACGCCCGCGTTTCTTGTTGAAGCGCAAATGCACGCAGCAAATGATTTCTGAGACGATTATTGGGAACCAGGACTAGCGCGTTGGACGTAAGTGCTGGAGCTAGGGCGTCGAGACTTAACAAGGTAGTCGCCATGCAGGTAATCCTGATTAAAAATAAGGTCGCGAATTTGAATTTTTATAGGAAACGCGCTTAATAAAAAGGCCCCTGACCCTTAAGGTGAGGAGCCTGTTTTTAACGCTTCCCGCGATTAATCATCACTACTTGCAAATCCGAGTAAATGTAAAAGGCTGGTAAACAAGTTGACGATGGACATAAATAAGGTCGTAGTTGCCAAAATGTAGTTGGTTTCGCCACCGTTAATGATCTCGCTGGTTTGGTACAGAATCAGCGCGGACATTAACAAAACTATACCGGCAGACAATACCAGATTCATGGTTGAGAACTGGTAGCCGAACAAGGAAGCAACCATTAAAAATACAACCGCTGCCAACATTAGCATTAGCCCTGCTGCAACAAAGCCGCGCAAGAAGCTGAAATTTTTACGCGTGGTTAACACGTAAGCGGAGAGACCAGTAAATACTATCGCCGTTCCGCCAAGTGCTTGCATGATAATGGTGCCGCCATTACTTAATTTTAAATACTGATTGAGCATTGGCCCAAGGCTCGCACCTATTAAACCAGTGAAAGCAAATACTACAAGCAAGCCCGCAGACGAATTAGCCGTTTTCGGTAATACGAACCATACCAGCCCCAGCGCGACTAAGCTCATTACTAACCCGGCACCGTGACCAAGATTTACCGCCATCGAAATTCCGGCTGTCAGTGCGCTAAAGCCCAAGGTTAACCCCAACAACATGTAGGTATTACGCAGCACCTTACTTGTGCTGGATTGGCTGACCGTCTGGGCTGATTGAATAGTGGATATATTTTGCATGATGGTCTCCATCGTAATTGCAAGTTGCCTAACTGAATTTGTCTGGAATCGCTTTCATCTAAAACCAGCAGTGATACTACAAAAGAATTGACACTTTTACTATGTCTAAGTTTCCGCGATCACTGATTTTTCAACAGTTGTTCAAGACAATGTTGTTCAATTCCGTAGAATGACTTAATGGCGTCGATTTGTTGAAAAATCAAGCTGTTGTCGCGTGGGGTTTTGCGCTTTTGAGCTAATATCATTTTATTTTTGCTGGTGTGCTCGAGCGAGATGAATTCAAAAACTTGCGTGTCATAGTTGTTGGCTTCAAGTAGCAGAGCTCGGAGGCCATCGGTAATCATTTCTGCTTCCTGCCCAAGGTGGATTCCGTGTAGTAGGAGCGGCGCTAATACAGAAGGGCTTTTCAATTGCGGCCGGATTTGTTTATGACAGCAGGGCGAACACATAATAATTTCTGCGCCAGCACGTATGCCCATGTGAATTGCATAGTCTGTCGCTGTGTCACAAGCGTGTAATGCAATCATCACGTTGATATCTTTAGCGGCAAAATGCTTGACATCGCCTTGCTCGAATTGAATGCCATTCAAACACAACTTATTTGCCGTTTGGTTGCAAAGATCGACCAAATTTTGGCGCAGCTCCACGCCGGTAACCCGAGTATTTACACCGAGCTGAGCACTTAAATAATCATGCACTGCAAACGTCAAATAAGCCTTGCCAGAACCGAAGTCTGCTATGTGTACCTGTTCGCGATCGGCGAGCCCGGTGTTTACTATAGCGTTGGACAAGACTTCGATGAATCTATTAATTTGCTTCCATTTACGAGACATCGAAGGAATAACGTCACCCTGCGCGTCAGTGATGCCTAATTCGCGTAAATAAGGGCGGCTTTGCTCAACGAAACGTTTTTTGTCTTTGTTGTGGGAAAGATGTTGTTGGTTTGCGGTTTCACTTTTATTATTTTTATTACGGTGTTTGTTGATAAGGACTTTGCCTTTTTTACTAAGACTAAGCTGAATTTCCCAATCATTAGTAACTAAATGTGCGTTTTTAAAATTCTCGCCTATAGCATTTTCCAAAAAGGAAATAGCATTTTCCAGCGTCAAATTTTTTGTGACGTGATTGGTTTCGTATTCATACAAAAATGAAAGCAATAAATCGCCCTTAATTAGTATGGGACGAACGGTAATACGGTTTAGATCGACTTCATTTCCTTGATACTTGGATAAGACCAAACGCTCCAATGTATTTTCGTCAGTAGCATGACGAAAATCTTTGAGAAATTGTTCCAGTTCTGGCAATGCCATGGTTATACCTGTAGAAGCCTGTCGGATGTTAGATTTCAATAATACGGGAATTGTAGATTTCAAATTGTGCTAGCTGTGGAACGAGTGCATCGACTCCGGTTGATGCTTTCGTAAACACGGCCCAATTTTCAGGGGTAGATTGAACAAAATCATGAGTTTCTAACAAAGACGCAACACGACGCGCAATAGCTTCACCCGAATCAATCAGTTGTACATGAGCTGGAAACTGCGCGGCTATTTCATGTCGTAAGAGCGGAAAATGAGTACAGGCTAAAACAAGCGCATCCATTTTTTGTCCGCTCGGATGATCAAAAAAAGGTTGAAAAATCGGTTTAAGTTGCTCACCTGTTATTTCAGCACCGCGCAGTTTATTTTCCGCTAATTGCACAAGGTCGCTTGATCCCACTGAGATTACTTCTGCACCCGCTGCGTAGTCACGAATTAGTTCGTGAGTGTATGGTCGTGACACCGTGGCTGGTGTAGCAAGTAAACCAATGACGCGAGATTTACTCAGTGCAGAAGCAGGTTTTATGGCGGGCACCACACCCACGACGGGTTGGACAAAATGGCTGCGAATGTGCGGCAAGGTCAAGGTGCTGGCGGTATTACAGGCCACCACAATGATATCTACCGGAAAAACCGCAATAATCGCATGCAGCACTTTGTCGACTCGAACAATAAGTTCTTCTCCGCCTTTGGTGCCATAGGGGAAGAAGGCGTTGTCAGATGCATAGACTAAGTGAGCGAAAGGTAACTTTTTCTGTATTTCCTGAAAAATACTGAGCCCACCTACACCTGAGTCAAAGATAAGAATGCGCGGTATAGTCTTGTTATCTAAAGCGGACATGTAAGCTCGGTATGAGAAATTACGCTAAAATGCGGAAAGTTGAATTTTAGGGTAGGGCGTCAAACGGCTCAACTACTTATTTGTTCTTAATTTGTTGTTTATCACTTACTGCTACTGGATCTTCTGTGAACAATCCATACGTTTTAATAATTGCTTTAATCGCGTTCGTTATTGGCTTCTTTCTAGCCGTTGCTGTATTGGCCTCAATTTATCGTAAGCGTCAGGCAGACGCATTATCGTTGCGTGAAAGTGAGTTGAAGGCTTTTTATGTGCATGAGCAGCACCAGGCCGCCATACATGAAACGACATTACAACATGATTTAACACAGGCCCAGCGGCAGGCGCAGCACATAGAGCAAGAATTTGCTGACTTAAAAATTGCACATCATGACCTCCTGGCACAAACGAGTCGCCATCTGCAAGAATTGGCAGCGGCTAGAGAAAAACTTCATCAGCTTGCAAATATCCAACAAGAGTTGCAACAGAAAGACTCTGCGCTGGCTAAGCTTCATGCGGAAACAACCGAGCTAAATACGCGCCTCGAGCAAGAACGTAAAAATTTCACGGAACAGCTGGCGCTCTTGCAGCAGGCGAAGGTTGATTTATCGAAAGAATTTGAAAATATCGCCAACAAGATATTTGAAAATAAGCAGCAACAATTTACCCAGTCCAGCAAGACTTTACTGGAAACCACACTCGACCCTTTCAAATCGCAGCTCAGTGATTTCCGTAAAAAAGTCGAGGAAGTTTACGAAAAAGAAAATGCTGATCGGAATAGGTTATCCGGCCAGGTGTTGGAATTGCAAAAGCAGGCACAAAAAATTGGCGAAGATGCTGTGAATCTGGCGCAAGCCCTGAAAGGGAATAATAAGGCCCAAGGTAATTGGGGCGAAGTCATACTTGAACGATTGCTGGAAGAATCTGGTTTGCAAAAGGGCCGTGAATACGACACGCAAATGAGTTTTACAAGCGATGAAGGTTCACGTCGTACACCGGACGTTATAATTCATTTGCCGGAACAAAAAGACATTATTATAGATTCAAAGGTTTCCTTGATCGATTACGAAAAGTTTTGCACCACAGACGATGAACAGGAACGAAAGTATTATTTAAATGCGCACGTAAATTCATTGCGCGGGCATATAAAAGGTTTGAATATAAAAGATTATGAAAAATTAGAAGGTGTTAAATCCCTCGATTTCGTTTTTATTTTTATCCCTATAGAGGCGGCATTTATGCTGGCGCTACAGCATGAGCCGAACTTGTATCGCGAAGCTTACGATAAACACATTATTCTAGTGAGCCCGACAACCTTGCTTGCAACCTTGCGGACCGTGGAAAATATCTGGCGTTACGAAAAACAAAATAAGAATGCCGAACGCATTGCTAAAGAAGCGGGCGGACTGCACGATCAATTCGTACTGCTGCTGGACGCTATGGACAACGTTCAACATTACCTTGGAAAATCACAGGACGCTTATAATACGGCACGCAATCGTCTTCAGGATGGCCGTGGAAGTTTAGTGAAACGTGTTAATGATTTGCGTCGCTTGGGCGCGAAAACAAAAAAACGCATTGATAATAATTTGATTGAGCCGGATGAAGATCTTGATAATACGTCCTTATTGCTTGAGTCAAATGATGATGCTACGGATTCAAACGAATGATTTTTAAAATACGTCCGATGCACTTAAGCGACTTGGTTGCGGTTGAGTCCATACAGGCAGAAGCCTACCATGATTATTTTTTAGAATCCGTCCAGGTCATTGAGCGACGTTTTCGCTCCAGTCCTGCAACTGCTTGGGTTGCAGAGTCCGAGAATAAAGTATGTGCGTACCTGGTGGGCTATATGTCAAAGGTAGGAAAAATTAATCCGCTTAACGAGCCTTTCTCACCCGTTGAAGATTCTGATTGCCTCTATTTGCATGATCTTGCGTTGTTAAAATCGGCGCAGGGTTATGGGTTGGCAAGGCAGCTCATCGAGGCTGCAATACACTATGCGATAAATAGCTTCGTAAGTGTAGTTGCGCTCTTATCTGTGCAAAATTCAAAGCAGTTTTGGCAAGGCCTTGGTTTTTCAGAATCGATTAATTTAAATGAAGCTGAGCGTGGAAATGCTAAAACATACGTTACAGGTAACGCTGAAGCTTCTTATATGGTTAAACGTTTGTTGTTCTGATTAATTTTTCGGCGGAGCGTCATACCCACTTCCAGGTGATGCGTATAAGGGAATTGATCAAAAAGGGCTACGTTAGTTATGTCGTGAGTCTTCACAATTTCTTTCAAGTTTTCGCGCAAGGTTACGGGATTGCACGAAATATACATAATGTTGTCGTAACGCTGTGTGATTGAAGTTGTGTGCGGGTCCATACCCGAGCGTGGGGGATCGACAAAGATGCTGGTGAACTTGTAACTATCCAGATCAATTCCCGCCAGTCGATTAAAGCTTCTTACTTTATCCATCGCTTGTGAAAACTCTTCGCTGGAAAGTCGGGAGATAGCAATATTTTTGACCTGATTCAATTCCATATTAAAAAGCGCAGATTTTACGGAAGGCTTGGCCAACTCAGTAGCTAAAACACGTTCAAAATTTTGCGAAAGTGGCATAGTGAAATTACCATTACCGCAATACAGCTCAATTAAATCGCCGCCCCAGTCTTGGCTTTTTTCTACGGCCCACGTCAGCATTTTTTCGCAGACCCGCGCATTGGGTTGCGTAAAACCGGATTCAATTTGCTGGTAATGGAAACGCATTTCTCCTGCCTGTAATTGTTCGATCACGAAATCCTGCTCAACAACTATTTTTTGATTTTTACTTCGGCCGATAACAAAAATGCTTAGCTTGGTTTGTAAATTCTTGGCGGCTGAAACCCATTCGTCATCCAATTTTCTGTGATATATCATCGAAATTAATGCTTGACCACTGAGTGTTGTTAAAAAATCAATTTGAAATAACTTGGTGCGCAGTATTTCATTAGCATTAATTTCAGCCATTAATTCGGCCATTAAACGATTCATTAATTCAGAGCCTATCGGAAACTCTGTTATGTCGTAAGGGCGTTTAAATTCATCGTCGCTAAACATGCAGTAAGTAGATACGGGGCCTTTGTGCCAAATGCGGAACTCTGCGCGCATACGAAAATTTTTTTGTGGAGAATTAAATATTTCTGGGTCTGGTAGATTAAGTTCAGAGAAATCTTGTTTAAAAATAGCAATTTTTTCGGCAAGCTGTTCGTCGTAAGTGGTAGATTCGTATTGCTTCATTAATGAGAGTCTATTAGATATCGAATGAAAATTGACGTTCGCCGCTCATCGGCAAACGGATTTTGAAGGTGGCGCCTTTGCCATATTGAGAGCTTACACTAATCTTACCTTTGTGATGTTCAGTGATGATGAAATAGGACACCGATAGCCCAAGGCCTGTGCCTTTACCTACTTCCTTTGTAGTAAAAAATGGCTCAAAAATATGATCCTTTATGTTTTCTTTTATACCGGGGCCATTATCGCTGATTTCAATAATAACATCGGATTTTTTTTGATGTCCTGATATGTTCACATACAATTCACCCGGATGTTCGTAATCATCAGAGGTGAGCGCTTGATAAGCATTGCGTAATAAATTAAGGAAGACTTGTTGGAGTTCTGCGGCGGACGCAAAAATCTGCGGAAATTCTGAATCAAAGGATGTCGTAACTTTAATATCCGCCATCTTGCTCTGCTCTGCGAACCCTGCGTTGCGGTTAAACTCTATAGCCTGTTCAATGAGTTTAGGAATATCCACCCAATTCTTTTCATTATGGTTATTGTGCGAGAACTCCAGCATGTTGCTCACGATTTTTCCCGCGCGCTCGCCAGCTTCTTTAATATTATCTAAAAATTGTGGTATCTCGCGAACATTCAAATAATTTGTTACTTCGTTAAAGTTAATGTTTTGCTTTGCTGCAACCTCTGTATTACTTTGCAATTCCAGAGTCGTTCTGCGGATAATATTTTGCACATTATGCAAAATAACCCCGAGTGGATTATTCATTTCGTGCGCGATCCCAGCTGCCAGCTCGCCAAGCGATGACATTTTCTCATTTTGTATCATCATGTTTTCAAGCTGGATGCGCTTGGTTACATCTTTTAATTGAATTACAGCACCGGATGCTTGCTCGTTGAAACTCTGTCCGCTGTTTAGCGGGTATATTCGCAAATCATAAAAACGGGGTTCTTCGTTTTCTATCTGCTGTAGTTGTTGATTGATAAATGGTTTCTGGCTCCTAATAATTGTGGTGAGCTGCTCATCGGAAAGTGGCAGTTGCGGAAGAGCGGTTAGTATGTGTGTGCCTAACGCCTTGTCAAACGAAACACCGGTTTTTTCAAAAGCGGCAATATTCCAGTAAGTAACGTTTCCATCAGCTGCTACTCCTACCAAAATGTCCGGTACGGAATTAATCATCGTTTGTAAATGGCGTTTCGTATCCTGCAGTTGTATAGCAATTATTTTTTGATTTTGAATGGCGGTTTCCAATTCATTATTTTTTTGATGCAGGCTATGAGTACGTTCCTGAATTTTTTGTTCCAGTTCTTTTTGGTGTAGTTTTAATAAATTTCGCGCCGCCTTATTTTTTAATCTGCTGCGCTGTAAACCCGCAATTAGTAAGGTTTGGATAATTAAAAGTCCGGCAATAATTATTAATAAAGTGAAACTTGCCTCTACTTCTTTACCAGCAGCGAAACATGTATTTGTCGCACACAAACACAACGACAGTACGAAGCATCTCTGAATGTTATGTTTGGCGGAAATTTGTTCCATGGATTTTGTCACCGGAAATAGGTTGGTTATTGTCGCATTACAAAGGTGGCTGCAAAAGCGCAAACATGATTTTTTTAAATCGATGATCACGCAGTCATGCTGTTAATCAAAACGAGTTTGCCTTATTTAATGGCAGTTAAGTCGACGTAAAAAAAGTTTGACAGCCTATTTAAATTAGGTAGAATGCGCACCTCTCAGCAAGGGCGGTTAGCTCAGTTGGTAGAGCAATGCCCTTACAAGGCATGGGTCACAAGTTCGAGTCTTGTACCGCCCACCATAGTTTCAATGAGATGATTTTGCGGACCGGTAGTTCAGCCGGTTAGAATGCCGGCCTGTCACGCCGGAGGTCGCGGGTTCGAGCCCCGTCCGGTCCGCCACTAATATTTAAAAAGCTGCCTAGGGGCGGCTTTTTTCGTTTAGATAAACTGTAAAATACTAATCTCGTTAAATCCTCTTGTTTTTTCTTTACGGAACCTCAAATCCTTCACGATGTCATTGAATGGTATTTTTATTCATTAATTTGTCATTTTTGGTTGTTAACCTACGCTTAACCAATAAATTCTAACAATCCAATTTTAAGAAAGAGGCTCGCAATGCAAGACTACATTGAAGATTTACTGGACGATATTGAAGACTATGACGACGACGTAACTGATGATTATTCAGAGATCTAAGCGTCTTTAAATCCGCTCCTTTCCGGCACTTTTAAATATTCAATTATCTCCATCCCCGTCCATGCAACGCTGGTTCGTCCGGTGTTTGGCATTTTTTTGCAAAAAAGCTAACTAGATCACAGGGTCTGCTCCAATCAATGCGCTTTATTGCGTGTAATAGGCCGCAAATCTGGCTTAAATAGCGGTTTTTCGCTCATCCACTAATAGCAAAAAAATATGCTGGCTTATACTCAATGAGAAATGACGGCTTCGGCTGGTTCACCTTAAACATCCGGGATTGCATCTATGACTTTAGCGGGCACAGAAACCTTAGAGGCTGTGGTCTTGTTTTCAGAGGATTTGATTTCGCGTGAGCTCTTGTACCCTGAATTTGAAGCAATTCTTGATGGTTTTATTCCTGTTCCGGACTTTAAGGGTGCCTCTGCTAAAGCGGTTTACCTAGTTGTTAATTCCAATTTATGTGTCACTGCGGCTGTCTTTTTCCTGTTGGATTTTGACGGTAAAGGTATGGTGGACCGCCGTTGGAATATCCCGCTTCAGCAGCTAGCTGAAGTCTCTGGGAAGGGGCCGGATATGGGGGCTGGGCCCATCCGTTTGGCTTGTTATAGTCAATGCGGAATAGGTTGGCATCAAAAAAAGTTGTGGGATCCCCAGATGGATGCAGCGAAATCCAGCTTCGTGCAAATAAAAAAGTCTGTCAGCAGCAATCGCATGGGGCTTATTTTCAGAAAGGTCCCGCAGGAAAATGCGGCTCCGGTAGCAGCAAATGCCGCAGATCAGCAACACAACACCAAGATTCTAAAGAGAAAAATACACGAACATTATTCGCAAGAGCTGCGCAACCAGATGGCGAGCTTGATAAAAGAACAGCGACTGCGGATTTCGACCTTACATTCGAAACAGCAAGAAACCGTGCAAAAATTACAGCACGAACATCAGCAACGACTGCAGGCATACCAAGCGAAAATTGAAGAACTTAAAAACCAAAACACAGATCTGGAAGTTCGCAATCATTCCCTTAAAGAAAGTTTTGATGTTCAGGCGAGCAAAGTTGAAGGATTACGCGAATATTTTCAGCATAAATTAAAAGCGGCGCAAAGCGATGAAAGTAGTCAAATGCTTGCGTTGCAGGAGAATTTTAAGCTTGAACTCGATTTAAAAGTACAAACGGCGACTGCTGAGCTGCGTGAAATGCTCGACATGCGTGAAGTCGAGTTGTTCTATAGGCACCAAAATGAAACTGCGCTAAAAGAAGAAATCGTAAAAATTAAACAAGATTATCAGCAACTGCTCAATAACAGCGGCGAACAACTTTTAACGCGTTTGGAGAAAGCTGGAATTAATTTTGTGGTTTATCATCCGGGCGCCGGACAATTCACCATACCGCTGGCTGATTTGAGTCACTACCTTGAGAACCCGGTTTCTTATATTGCGAAAAACTCCGGGGTTGGTGAGAGGCTTTATTCTGCCTGGTTTGATCATTACCAAAACCCTAGTTGCAATGGCGTAGATGGCAATGGTCATAAATGTGGTAGAGCTTTGGTGCGTATTGGCTCACCGGTGGAGTTTCATGAAGGTGAAAGTGATCGCTGTGAGCATCACCAATTGATCTCTTACAAGTTAGTATCTGAACGATAAGTTTTTATGGTTGTAGAATATTGATTCACCTGATATCCGAAGACGAATTTCTAACGCGAGCAAACGAAATTCAGTTGCAAGAAGTTTCATGGCCCTTAGCGGAAAAAAAAGGAATTGAGATTCTTTTCAGGCGCGATGATCTTATTGATGCCTATTTAAGCGGCAATAAATTTTATAAACTTTTTTATAATTTACATGCGGCGCGGAATTTAGGGCAGCAACAACTAGTAACTTACGGTGGTGCCTATTCAAATCATATTCACGCTACGGCTATGGCAGCGAAATTGTATGGATTTAATGCAGTTGGCGTAATTCGTGGTGAGCGTCCGAAGGTTTTGAGTCCAACACTTCTGGATGCAGAATCTGCCGGTATGAGATTACATTTCATATCGCGGTCAGATTATCGCAACAATTGTTCGCTGGAGTTAAACCGAGAGTTGGAAAACTTGTACGGTGATTTTTTTGAGATCCCGGAAGGTGGCGCAAATGCCTACGGTGTTCAAGGCGCAAGGGTAATCGGAAATGCGATAAGACAAGCAGTAAAAGGTGACTATACTTCTATTTGTTTGGCTGCAGGAACCGCGAACACCCTCGCAGGCGTCGCCGCAGGACTCGTAAATACACACGAATCTTATCCGGTTGCGAATGTATTAGGTTTCTCGGTGCTTAAAGGTAGCGGTGTTTTAGGTGAACAAGTTTGTGATTACCAACAATCGATTAATAACGTTTCAAGCAATTGGCGTTTAATCAGCGGTTATCACTGCGGAGGCTACGCGAAAAAATTACCACCGTTTCTACATAAGTTTATGCGCGAATTCGAGAGTGATACAGGAATACAACTTGATCCTGTATATACGCTAAAAATGTGTTGGGGCGTTGCGCAACTGATGTTGAAAAATTATTGGCCCAGTGGCAGCCGGCTTATCTTGATCCATACTGGCGGGTTACAAGGGCGACGTGGTTTTAACCTATAGATTTATGCGCTGGGCGTTATTGTGATTATTGCTGCAAAGCAAAGGAAGTAACTATGCAACCGCGAAAACATTTACCAACATTACGTGCTGAGTTCGACTTATCCTTGACTCGTACGCTAGTTCCGCTCAAAGACATGAGTGAAGCGCATTTGTTGGAATTGTTGAGTAATTCGGAAACTGACGTTATCTGCGCAGGCCAAACTATTTTCGTACGCGGTAGTTATGATGCTCATCATGTTTATCTATTGCATGGAAATGTAAGCCTTGTCGATGAGAATAATATGACGACTATTGTGAATGGTCGGTCAAGCTTACTTCCTATAGCGCATCATCAACCACGCAGGGTAACCGCTACAGCAGAATCTGACTGCAGCATTTTGCGTCTTGATAGTGATCGTTTGGACAAATTAATGGCGTGGAGTCAGGTTGCTGATTACCTTCAACTTAATATTTCGCGTCAGCGAGATTTGGACGAAGATATTGATTGGATGATGACAGTTTTAAAATCCAATTTATTTTTTAAAGTCCCACCCATCAATGTTGAAGAAATTTTTTCTCGTTTGACGCCGCAAGTTGTATACGCCGGGGATGTTGTTATTCGTCAAGGCGAGCTAGGCGATCAATGTTATTTTTTAAAAGAAGGCGATGCTGAAGTTTGGCGTCATAACGAAACTGGGCGCCAACTTTTAGCAACCGTTGGAGTAGGGCGGTGTTTTGGTGAAGACGCCTTAGTGAACGAAGCTCCTCGCAATGCGTCTGTCATTATGCTCACGGACGGCGTTTTAATGCGTCTGGACAAACAAGATTTTTATCGATTACTTAAAGAACCTCAGGTAGCGTCCATTTCTTTAGAAGCGTACTCAGAACAACTTGCAGCAGGTGCTGTTGCTGTTGATGTTCGCAACGAAGAAGAATACGCAGAACTACATATGCAGTCCGCAGTAAATATTCCGCTTAATTTGTTAGGTATTAAATCGCGCATGCTGGATAAAAACCGCGCCTATATTTTTTACTGCGATACCGGACGCAGAAGTCGCGCGGCCGCGCATTTGCTAACACAACAAGGTTATCAGGCATTGGCGCTCGACGATTGCGCTCATCTTTTTGGCCATTCGCGTTGGCGCCACTTGTTGGATAACCGATCTAACTATGTACTCCGTGATGGGCAAGCTCACAAAGGGCAGTAATCGTAAATTTTAAAAAAAAGACCGCTAGCGCGGTCTTTTTTTTAAAAGTAGGTTATCAGTTTTTATTCGACGCGATCGCCATATTTCATTTCGCGAAGTTTACCCTCTTCAAAATACAAATTAGTCCAAAACTGACCTTTACCAGGATTGTAGGTCCACATTTCAATGTTTTGACAGCGCTCAGTCAAACTATAGTTGCCATCGTTTTGTTTGATTCTGTAGGGTACTTTTTCGCAGAAGGTGTCTTTAAAAGAAGGCTCGCCGCACATACGTAAAACGTCGATTTTGGTGTCACCAATATCTACTATATCGTTCTTGCAATGAAGCGATTCGGCCTTAACCGATATGGATAAAACCAGGAAGAGTGGTAATGCCAAACCGACAATCAATTTCATAGAATTCCTTAAGGTTGCGGGGGGAGACGGAACTTAATTTTTGACATCATAAACCGAAATTATGTTCCGGGCATCTGTCGCCTGAAATAATTTAAATAGACTTTTCTATTTGTTTTTCTCGACCCTCTAAAGAAATCACAACCGCTGCCGTTAAGTTGTTAGGCAAGTAAACAAGCCAATAACTTATACTTATGATGAGAGACGTTTTATGAACGCATACCAGGCAGCGCAGCATTACTCATCCCTAAAAACACAAACCAATATCGTTGACGCATCTCCCCATCGTTTAATTCAAATGTTGTTCGAAGGTGCATTAGAACGTATAGCGCAGGCAAAAGGCGCTATGAAACAAAACCAAATTGCTCGCAAGGGCGAGTTGATAGGAAAGGCAATCAATATAGTGGGTGGATTACAGGGCAGCCTTAACGACAGGGAGGGCGGTAACCTCGCTGCAAGTTTAGACAGCCTCTATGACTATATTGTGCGTCGTCTGATAAAAGCCAACCTGGATAATAACCCCGATATTCTCGACGAGTGCGGTCGTCTTTTGGGTGAACTTAAAACCGGGTGGGACGCTATTGCAAGTGAGGTATCTTGATATGCAACTACGTTTGGTAACACCTGCCAGTTATGCAGGTGAGGCTGGCCTACTGCATGTACGCCAGCTCCAAAAAGATTTGAATAAGGCGCTCGCCGAAGAAAATTGGTCGCAGGTGCGAAGACTTGATCAAGCTTGTGCGGTGTTGATCGACAAAGTAATAGAGGCCAATCAAGAGAATAAGCAGGCGCTTGCAGCGGCCCTGGGTGAGTTAAAAGGTGTTTATGCAAACCTCATTGTTCAATGTAAGCGCGAAGTTGCTTCAATGGCTCATTGATTTAGTGCTAGGCTTAGCGTTATAACTAACAGCTCAGCCAGCACAGGAGCGCTCAGATTGTCAAATTACAATTCGCAAGAAGCCCTTAAGCAATACCGTCAACTGGGTCTGGAAACTCAAATTAACAATGCCAGCCCGCATCGTTTGATCCAATTATTAATGGACGGTACTTTAGATAGGTTGAAAGGTGCGAAGGCGGCAATGGATCGCGGTGATTCTGCGACCAAAGGAGTTTTGATTGGTAAAGCAATGGCAATTATCTCCGGTTTACGCAGCTCATTAAATATGGACGTTGAAAACAGCGATTTGCCAGAGCGACTCGATGGGCTTTACGACTATATGGGCCGACGGTTATTAGAAGCATCGACCTACAATAAATCCGAAGTCATTGAAGAAGTCATCGATTTAATGAAAACAATTAAGTCAGGTTGGGACGGCATCGAGCAACAATCACAACTTTAATCCAGGTTGATCTAGGCGCTTATAAGCTAAGCGCTTGTAACTTGTTTGCACACTCCAGCCAAAAAATCATCATCCCGCCAAATTTCGAAAAAAATATTTTTCTTTGTCCCTGCCATTAATTTGACTCGCTTCATATCCTCGTCTAAACCTAAGCATACATAGTCATAGCTCCGGCGGCACTCCGGATTGATATCGCAAAACGCAAACAATTTGCAATCCAAAAAAGGTTGATAGGCATGTGGCGTAACAACAAGGTTTTAGTCATAGATGACAATGAATCGCGCCGACACGATTTAAAAGTGTTACTAGAATTTTTAGGTGAAACGACACTCACGGCTAACTCCAAAAACTGGCGAGAGTTGGTACAGAGTGAGAATAAAGGAGAAGATTATATTGCAGTTTTCCTCGGAGATTTTTCACAATCCCGACAAAGCCTTGACCAATGTTTAAAAAGTATTCGCGAATGGAACGACGAGCTTGCAGTGGTTTTGACTGAAAATGCTGCAGGTGAAGAGAATTTGGAAGACCTGCTGCGCCATATGATAATAGCGTCGTTAACTATTCCGCCTACCTACAACAAACTTATTGACACCTTACATCGCGCGCAACTTTATCGCGAAGCGCAATCTAGCAGTAAGCGCCAACCACAGCGTCGTCCAGTGCATTTGTTTCGCAGCTTGGTAGGTACCAGCCGCGAAATACAGAACGTTCGCGAAATGATGGCTCAGGTTGCTGAAAAAGATGTATCCGTGTTGATTACTGGCGAATCAGGAACAGGTAAAGAAGTCGTTGCACGTAATCTTCACTACAACTCACCTAGACGAGACAAACCTTTTGTGCCCGTTAACTGCGGCGCAATTCCTGCAGAGCTATTGGAAAGTGAATTATTCGGTCATGAAAAAGGCGCTTTCACTGGCGCTATAAACTCGCGTGCCGGGCGTTTCGAGTTGGCGGAGGGTGGCACTTTATTTCTAGATGAAATTGGCGATATGCCGCTCAATATGCAAGTTAAAATTTTGCGCGTGTTGCAAGAACGTTGCTATGAGCGAGTGGGTAGCAATAAGACACAAAGTGTTGATGTTCGCGTTATTGCCGCGACCCATCGCAATCTTGATTCAATGATCACGAGTAATTTATTTCGCGAAGATTTGTATTATCGCCTGAATGTTTTCCCCATCGAACTGCCGTCGTTAAAAGACCGTTCGGAAGACATTCCGTTACTGATAAACGAATTGGTTACTCGCATGGAAAATGAGCAGCGCGGTTCAATTCGTTTCAATTCCGCTGCCATTATGTCGCTTTGTCAACACGAGTGGAGTGGCAACGTTAGAGAGCTTGCAAATTTAGTGGAGCGTATGGCCATTATTCATCCTTATGGGGTGATTGGGGTGCAAGACTTGCCGGCTAAATATCGCCATGTGGATGTGAGTGATGAAAACTTCGCACCAGTTACCGAGACGACTAATGCGAATACCGGCTACGTCAATATGAATGACAATCCACTTCTACCGGATCAAGGGATAGATTTGCGGGAATACATTACTAATTTGGAAATGAGCCTGATTCAGCAAGCGCTTAATGACTGCGGCGGAGTTGTTGCGCGTGCCGCCGATAAACTTTGTATTCGCCGCACTACATTGGTTGAAAAAATGCGGAAGTATGAGTTACAGCGGTAACACATAATTTATCCATAAAAAAACCGCTATTTTCTAGCGGTTTTTTTATGGAGTCCTGAAATTCTTTAAATGCTAGCCCATCTTTATAACGGGCTTTTTCGGTTTGCTTCTACGAGTTGCACCTTGTGGTTTCCCGTTAGGATTTTTTGCAACAGGCTGACCATTTGCGGGTTTATGTCCGCTCGATGTTTTAGGTTTCGGTTTTGCTCCTAATGCAGGTCTGCGTGCTCCACCATTATTTCCACCACTGTTATTGCGACCGATCGTCATGCTACGACCTAACACAATCGGCTCGGCGCGAATGCTCGGGTCTGGCTCAAACCCTGCAAGAATTTGTTTTGGAATGTCACGCTTAATTAATTTTTCGATATCGCGTAAAAATTTATCTTCATCTACGCACACCAATGAGATCGCAATACCTTCACTTTCTGCGCGACCGGTACGTCCAATGCGATGCACGTAATCTTCCGGCACATTAGGTAATTCATAATTAACTACGTGAGGAAGTTGATCAATATCGATTCCACGTGCTGCGATATCAGTTGCAACCAACGCGCGAATGCTACCGCGTTTAAAATCATCCAATGCTTTGGTGCGAGCGCCCTGACTTTTATTGCCATGAATAGCAGCGGCAGTGATACCGTCATTAGCTAATTGCTCTGTTAATTTATTAGCGCCGTGCTTGGTTCTAGTGAAAATTAATACCTGTTGCCAATTTCCATCTTTAATTAAATGCGACAGCAATTCACGTTTGCGATTGCGATCAACAGGATGAACGGTTTGATCGATACGCTCGCTAGCTGTGTTGCGGCGAGCTACTTCAATCAGGGTGGGTTTATTTAATAATTTATCGGCAAGTTCTTTAATTTCATTCGAGAAAGTTGCTGAAAATAATAAGTTCTGACGTTGTTTAGGGAGCAGAGCGAGTACGCGTTTGATATCGTGAATAAATCCCATATCCAACATACGATCGGCTTCATCAAGTACAAGAACTTCAACTTCTTTGAGACTTACCGCATTTTGCTGAACCAAATCGAGCAAGCGCCCTGGCGTAGCGACGAGAATGTCCACGCCGCCGCGTAATTTCATCATTTGTGGATTGGCGCTTACGCCGCCGAATACGACAGTTGAGCGAAGGGACAAATATTTACCGTAGGTGCGCACGCTCTCAAAAACTTGCGCCGCAAGTTCACGAGTCGGAGTAAGAATAAGCGCACGTACAGGGCGACGGCCTGCGACTACCTTTGGATTAGCGCTGAGCTTCTGCAGCAGGGGCAGGGTGAAACCAGCGGTTTTTCCTGTTCCAGTTTGAGCGCCCGCGAGTATATCTCCGCCCTTAAGTACGGCTGGAATAGCTTGAAGCTGAATTGGTGTTGGCGAGCTATAACCTTCTTCTGAGATAGCACGAAGAATGTCGGCGTTTAGACCGAGGGTAGCAAATGACATAGTGATTTTCCTGAAGCTCAGCCTCCCGCAGTGGGGATAGGTCTGGCGAGCAAAGCGTCTATCTTCAGCTTGACTGAAGCCTAGAGAGGGAGAGGCGATGCTGACCTAGTAGCATCGGAGGTGCATAGTACATATATTAACCTCTCAACGCCAGCTAAGCTTGGAATTCGGCGCCATTCATTTTTTAATTTTTGAATTCGCGCATAAAAAGTGCGCTATCGAACGGAGGTATAACAAGCTAAGGCTTAACGTCTCTCGAACAATTTCGATATCAAGAGAGCAATACAATGTCTGAAGCTTTAGATAACTCCATTAAAAATTTGCGCGCAAAAATTAAATCGATTCGATTCGCCATGCTGACCACACAAAATGATGAACAAAGTTTGTCGAGCCGTCCTATGACGCAACAACAACTCGACGATAACGGAATTTTATGGTTTTTTGTTTCGGACGAGTCGCAGGTAGCGAAAGACATTATTCGCCAACCTAAAATAAATGTAACTTTTGCAGAACCAGCGGATAGTATTTACGTTGCTATCTCAGGGAATGCTGAAGTTTTAAAATATCGCGAAAAAGCAGTTGAGCTTTGGAATCCTGCGGTCGCTGCGTGGTTTCCTGAAGGTGTTGATGATCCGCATCTCTCGCTGATTAAATTTACTATTCACACGGCGGAATATTGGGATTCACACACCAATAAAATGTTGCAACTTTTTGCTATAGCCAAGGCCGCAATAAGCGGTCATCCGCCAACCGATATAGCGGAGCACGAAAAACTGGATCTCACTTGATTATTTAATTGCGCAAAAATTTTTAGAAAGGTAGCGAGATAAAAATTATTCAGTAATAAAGAGACGCGTCCTCAGACCACAAAATTCATGCTTCGCTAGAGTACGTTATCGCACAGAGTTGCGATATTTTTGGTGCCATTCTCAAAATTCGAATGGCACACGAGGAAATCTAAATGACACCAGCATCCGTTTTACTTGCTTCTGGAGCTCATGCACTTACGTCAATCCACGGTTCTGTATCTCATACGACTAAACATCCTTCACCAGATCCAGCGATGCAAAAGGTTCTTAGTACGTTAAGTGGGTTGCATGGAAAACCTATTGAAACCTTAAGTCCCGCAGAAGCTCGTCTTCAACCAACACCAGCAGATGCTGTAAAAAAAATATTAGAAGATGAAAATAATTTGGTTGTTTCAGATTCCAATCTGCGAATTACGAACTTATTAATAGACGGACCCCTCGGTCAAATTCCCCTTCATATTTATACGCCATTAGGTGATGGACCTTTCCCGGTACTCATGTATTACCATGGTGGCGGTTTTGTTATTGCCAGCAGTAAAACTTACGAAGCCTCCATACGTGCACTAGCGAAAGGCGCGCAAGCTATAGTCGTAGCGGTTGACTATCACCAAGCACCGGAATTTCCATTTCCCGCAGCAGTTGAGGATGCTGTTGTAGCCTACCAATGGGTACTAGATCACGCGCAAGAACTTAATGGCGATCCAGAAAATGTTGCGGTGAGCGGTGAGAGCGCGGGCGGTAATTTAGCGGCAGTTGTGTCTTTGATCGCACGCGACAAAAAAATTAAATCACCCGTGCATCAACTACTTATCTATCCAGTCTTGAATGATGACTTAGATTCAAATTCTTATTTACGAAACGCAAATGCTAAACCACTAAATAAAGAAATGATGAAGTGGTTCTTCTCTCATTACGCCGCCGATGCTACTAGCCCTTACGCACTGCCAATTAAGGCTCCGACCTTAAGAGATTTGCCTTCGGCAACGATTATTACTGCTGAGGTAGATCCTTTGATGTGTGACGGAAAATTCTACGCTGATCGTTTACGATTTGAAGGGGTGGACGTCAGCTATGAAGAATATTTCGGCGTGACCCACGAATTTTTTGGTATGGCTGATGTAGTTCCTAAAGCGAAAGAAGCCCAGCTCTTCGCCGTTGAAAATCTTTTGGCGGCATTTCGAAAGCGAAAATAATAAATTCATAGACACGCCATTAAGCTGAGGTTCCGATGCGTTTATTCCATGGAATAGACGCTAATCATTGATACCAACATGAAGATTTCATAAATGATAGTAGATAAAATTCGTCGCCATAAAATATTGGCCTCTATTAGTATTATCTTTTTAGCCATTGTGTTGATATTGGTGATTATTATTATTTTTTCGGAACCTATAGTTAAGTCCCTTTTGGAGAAGAAAGGCGGCTCTACATTGGAGCGTGAACTATTCATCGAAGGGGATTTTCAAATCCATTGGCACTGGACTTACACTTCAGTCCACGCCGAAAAAATTCGCCTAGGAAATGCGCCCGATTATCCCGAACCCAATATGCTTACGATTGAGTCTCTCGATCTAACCTTTAAGCCGTTACAATTGTTACGCGGAAGGCTTGAGTTCGGTGATATTAGTCTTGATCGTCCTATACTAATTTTAGATAAAAAATCCGCGACCGATTTTAACTGGAATTTTCCAGCGCTTTCCAAAGCGAATGCTGCCGATGAGGCTGCGATACCTGATAATCGCCACGAATTTCCGATTATTCAAAGTTTGCAATTGAAATCGGGAAATCTTATCTACAGAGATGCTATTAAAGGCATGAATCTCAATGTAAAGCTCGACTCTGTTGTTGGACAGGGAACAGATAAAAATAAAGATGAACAAAGTAAAGAGTTGAAAATTTCCGGTACAGGTTCAATGCAAAATCAAAAGTTTACGCTCGAGGCTCAGGGCGGCTCACTCAAATATTTGCGTGACTCTAATAAAGATTATCCGCTCAGCTTAAACCTGGTCATGGGCCAGACTAAAGTTTCGTTGAATGGGGTTTTTAAAGATCCCATTAAATTACGAGGTGTTAACGCGAGCCTCAAGGTAACAGGCAATAATTTGGCAGATATTTTCTATCTTACGGCGATCCCTTTGCCGCCAACACCACCTTATAAGCTAGCAGGTCAATTAACGAAAGAGGGCGGCGTTTGGGGATATAAGGACTTTAAAGGTGAAGTTGGCAAAAGTGATTTGTCTGGCAATTTATCTTATGACACCAGTAAAGAACGTGGCTTTTTAAAAGCGAATTTGATTTCTAATTTATTGGACAGCGAAGACTTAGGTGGATTTATCGGTTTACCTCCTTCCGGTGAAAATGCTTCACCAGAGCAGAAAAAAGCAGCCGCAGAAAAAAAAGCGAGCGCCAAATTAATTCCTGATGTTCCTTTAAAATTGGAACGTCTGCGAGCAACAGATCTTGATGTCACTTTAAAAGCGGTAAAAATAGAGGCACCAAACCTACCTTTCAAAGGAATGGAAGTTCGGTTCGACTTAAGAAATGGATTGCTAAAACTTGATCCGTTAAATGTTGTTCTTGCTGATGGCACAATCGATGGCGATATCGAGGTTGACGCGAATAAAGATGTACCACCAATGAAATTAAACCTAAATTTGCGTAAGTTGAGTTTAGGTCAGTTTTTTGTTAACACACGTTTTGCAAAAACATCAGAAGGTCTCTTCGGAGGCAAAGTGAATCTGGCGGGCGCCGGCGCCTCACTGGCTGATGTTTTGGCGACTAGTAATGGCGAGCTCGTGTTAATTATGTCAGGTGGAAAAATTAGCCAGTTATTAATCGAGGCATCAGACCTCGACATAGCGCAAGCGGTGCCATTATTTTTAGGTAAAGATAAGGCAACAAAAATTCGTTGTGGTGTGACTGATTTCGCTGTTGAAGACGGAATACTTAAATCAAAAGTTGTGGTATTAGATACAAACGATTCAGTGTTGGTTGGAAATGTGAGCATTAACTTAAAACGAGAAACGATTAATGCCAAGTTGGATGCAAAACCAAAAGACTCTAGTATTTTTGCCGTTCAAACGCCCATAGTTTTGTCCGGGCAATTAAAATCGCCAAATATTGGCTTGGATGGGAAGAAAGTAGGAAATCGTGCGACGACCGCAATAGTACTGGGAAGTTTACTTACCCCTTTCGCGGCGGTTTTGCCTTTTATTGAAAGAAGCGATGCGGAAAATGTTGATTGTCGGGCTTTACTGAAAGCTGCAGAAAGCAGCAGTAAAGCTTCGGCAACTGAAACAGAGAAAAAAGTTAATTCTGAAAATGGTAAAAAATAAATTTTTTCATTGCTTTTAAATAACAGTTTTGGCTTTATTTTTTTTCTCTACGATCACCGATAATTCGAGCGGGATTTCCCGCAATTATTTTATACGCCTCCACGTCTCGCGTAATCTGACTACTCATACCTACAATAACGTGATCGCTGATCACTACCCCATCAACAACACCAACATTTGCCCCCAGCCAAACGTCACTCCCCACTGCGATACCCTTCGATTTAATAGGTTGTTCACAAATTAAGGTGTCAGGCAAGTTGCCATGATTGAAGGCGTACAATTGACAATTCGCGGCAATACGAGAGTTATCACCGATAGTAATTCCCATCCGTCCGCCGTCCATAGTCACGTGATGATTTATAGATACGTTTTTTCCGATTTTTATTGGTCCATGAAGAACGCAATCGGCAGCAATATAGGAACCATCGCCAATTATGATTGGACGACCTGGCTCAGCAAATAATTTTGCCTCGGGTGCAATGAAACAACTTTTGCCAACATGGACGGTTTCAACCGCCGTAAGATACGACTGCACATTTTTTTGCCAATCTTCCGCCCATTCCCTATGCACAGGTTTTAACTCAAAATACAACCACGGCATGTAGCTCAAACGCAACTTGTGTTGGGTTCGATAAAATTCGGGAGGGATTTTATTACGGCTGGAGGCCTCTGTGTCAGGTGAATCAGGTAAAAGCTCAGTCATAATAATCGCCGCATGTAATAATGCCGCAGTATAAAATCTCAGCCAATCTAGCAAAAGCTATTTGTGAAACGAAATTTCGTAAGATGGGATTATATGTTTGGTTTTAATGAAAAGGGTATCCGCAGGTTGCAGTTGTTAGGTAAATCCTTGAACTTCACAGTCAGGATTTAAGGAGTGCCTAGATGGGCTCTCTTGGGGCTTACCCTTTACTGCGCAACACTGCGGACACTTATACCTAGTATAGTAAGCGAAGAATTAAATGCGAATGATCTACTTAGTTTTTTATGGTGCAATAGGCTCAATTATTAGATGAATTTTTTATGAACGATTTTTATGAAGTAATACAGGATGATGAAAATTTTCTTGTGATTTATAAAAAGCCTAACACCAGTTTCCATAGCGACGATGGTCAAGCGGGACTATTTGAAAAAGTCAAACAACATCAAGGACTGGGCGAACTTTATCCTGTACACAGATTAGATAAGGTAACCTCCGGCGTATTGCTTATGGCTAAGACAGCCTCAGCAAATCGCGAGTTAGTCGAACAATTTAAAAATCGTCAGATCGAGAAATATTATTTAGCGATTAGTAATAAAAAACCGAAGAAAAAGCAAGGTTTGATTAAGGGCGATATGGAGCCTGCAAGAAGAGGCGCCTGGAAACTTAGTGCTACCCAGAATAATCCTGCCGTTACGCAGTTTTTTAGTTGTTCCTTAGCGCAAGGTAAGCGGCTGTTTGTTATTAAGCCTCACACGGGAAAAACCCACCAAATTCGCGTTGCATTGAAAAGCCTGGGTTCACCTATTATGGGAGATGTACTTTACGCAGATGCACTTGCTTGCGTTAATACCGACAGAGTTTACTTACACGCCTTTAGTTTGGCGTTTAGCCTTCAAGGAATAAGTTATCGCTTTACTGAGTTTCCAAAAGAAGGGGAGAATTTTCTTAGCGCTGAATTTCAATCTGCGATTCAAGAGTTTGTTCATCCGTGGAAATTAGCTTGGCCGAAAATTTGAATTTACTTTTGGATGAATCATCTTGTGGCACGAAAGTTGAAGAGCTTAATAGTGAGCCAGTCACATGATCTCGATAGTGACACTTCGGTAAGTAAATTGAATCCATGCACCATTAGTCAGCCGTTAATATTTCGTATGCGCAACTAAGGTGCTTCGCGAATATAAATCGTCTGACAATTCTGCTTACACATGGGTTGCCTTTGGAAATGAATCTGCCCGCGGCATTTATTTTTTTCTTTGTAATAGTGCCGGGTGCGGCCCTGCTGATAGCTATTATCGCAATAATCAGGCGCAACCAAACTGAAAAAAAATTATTCCGCACTGGTGTAGTCTATCTCAAAAAATTACGTATTTTTCTGATGTATATACAGCAGCATCGTGGGCTAACCAATGGCTTTTTTCATGGTAACTCCTTATTGGCGGGCGATATAGAAAAACTGGAACAAAAGATCGGTCTTGCGATTGTAGATATTCAAAGCATAGACGGATGGATGCAGCAAAATGGAAACTGGGAAAGTTTAATCGACCATTGGCAACGAATTAAGGCTTACTTTAGAAACGCGAATGCTGAAATTAATTTAAAACAACACAATAATTTAATCGCAAACCTTCTCTATTTGATTGACGACCTTGCCTATGCTCATCATCTAGGTAGACTCGGCATAGTGGATGCTGCAGACGCTAATTGGCGTAAATTATTGTTCATTGCGGAATACGTGGGGCAGGCGCGTGCATTAGGAATGGGGGTTGCAAGCAAAGGTACTTGCACGAGTGTTGTACGTATTCAGCTAAATCATCTGGTCGCGAAAATTAAATCTAACCTTGATCCCAAATGGCCGAATGAAACATTAAACGATTTCCGTAATTTTCTGACAATCATTCAGCAACAAATTATAACTGAATCTCCGAGCATCGCAGCGGAAGACTATTTTAAAATTGCGACACGATGCATTGACCACCTCTTGTCGGAGTTTGATCGTCAGGTGGATAGAATACAATTTCATTCCACCTCAATTACTTAAATAACTTTAATTTCGGTAATTGCAAAAAACATTTGCACGTTGCGAGCTGAAGAAAAGGCTCTGTAACATCCCATTGCGTTTAAATGTTTTACCGCCATAGCAGCTAATTCCCACGCGAGGTATTCGTCCGCATCAACCGGTTCCTTTTCTCCAAAAATAACCAAATCTGTAATATCTTCTAATTCTTTAATTCGCAGTGATTCGGCCTTTAATAGTGGATTTATAGATTCGTAAGCCCACGCCCACTTCCAAGTGGACGCATTGGGAGAATAGCTGCCTATGTCGATAATATCAGCCTCAATCACTAGCTTGTCGTTGTGATCAAAGAATTGCAGCTTGGCTTTATCGTTTTCAAACATCCAACGTTTATGGCTGCCAAAACCGTAACTCTCGGTTAAATGAGCTTGCTTTTCTTTAAGTTCATTGCTCGCTGCCGTTAAAAATAGTTCAAATTCATCGTCATTCATAAGCCTGCTCCGCCCCCCTAATAATGTGGCGACTATATAGAGTTGTAACTTGTTTTCCTACCGAAAACTCCAAAAATAGAACTCATTGCTGCTTTAAAAAGTTCGATTTTAGCGAAGATGTTTATTCCAACACGCGCAAACACGCCTAACTAAATCGTGTTGTATCTGTAAGTGTTTAGATTAAAAAAATGGCGCTTTGAAAGCGCCATTTTTTTAATCAGTATAAAGTGGTTTTAATCCTTCGGATTTCTTTTTCACATTTCTTTCTTTTCGACATTCGTTTAAAAGCTGAAGTAGTTGGTTAGGTTGCCAGTCGTCTGAAGGGTGATTGCTGTAAAGCAATTCGTCCAGCTTCTTGAGGGCTTGAGTTAGCTCAATTTTACCCCCTAATTTTGCTACATCATCCAGTGCATGAATGGACGCATCTGGCCATTGAAACCTGGCCCAGCTCAGCACATTTTTGCGCAGAGCAGGGGCGTCTTTATTGGCCGCCGCATGCTTTAGTAAATCCCAAATATGTTTTTCTTTTTCTGAAATTATTTCATGGGCATCATCTACCCGGTTTTCCAATACTTTTAATCTTGATCTTAAACTTAATGCGTATACGCCAAGAATTAAAGATAAAACTCCAAAAATAATACTGCCAGCAAGCAACCATGGATTTAACTTTTCCGTACCCACGACAGTTACATCTGGCTCTGATGTCACTTGCGCTTGGTTAGCTGGTGCGCTTGGAGCTAAGGAAGCATCGGATTTGGCGTCGCCAATTACGTTAATAGTTTTAGCCGGAAGACTTGCAGTTTTCATAACTTGTTCATTTACATCCCACCATTCCAGCTTAACTTCAGGGAGCGTAAATTCCCCGCCATGATTTGGGATAATAGCGGTAGTTTCTACGCGTGTGCCTTCTATGCCTTTGGTAGTTTTCTTATCAGTATTTTGTGGCTGATCCGGATAAAAAGTTAAGCCGTCTGTGGCAGCAGTGGCCAAAGGTGGGATTTGACCGCCCGTTAAGCCGTCGGCAGAAATGGTTATGGTACGAGTAACAGGCTCACCCATTTTTAAGCGATCAAGGCTTGCACTCCAAGTTTCGTTAATGCTGAGATTATTTGCCGGTAGCCAGGATTTACCTGCGGCTTCAGTGGGTACGGGTTTGACCGTGATACGTTGTTCTTCCGTTGGCAATCGCAAAACATTTGAGCGGCTTCTGCCAAAAGGGTCATTCCAAAGGTCTCGTTCAGCGCTGGGTACGACAGAATAAATTAAGCTAGGAATAACAAGTTCACCACTTTCTTGTGGGAAAATTGCAAAGTTTTGCTCTTCGATCAAATGCTGTCTGCCATTGATAACGCTTATAAATTGTTTTGGTTTGTCTTCCAAAGGTATGACAATCGCATTTTTAAGTTCAAGCGGTTGCATTTGCGTTTGGCTCAAATTTACCTTGGAGACTATTTGAATTTTCAGGTGTATTTGTTCCTGCACATATACAGTGTTTTTGCTGAGTTCCATTGCTACACGAACAGGGTCATCACCGCTCGGTGAAGTTTGACTTTGTTTAGTCACTTTAATCTCAATCGCATCACTCACAGTTTTATCAACTGTAAATGAAGGAATTAAAAGCGAGCCTTCACGTTTAGGTGCAAGTGTCAGCTGCCAAATTTTTTTGAATTCAGTTCCGTTATTGGAAATAGACGTGTACTGACTTTCGTTGTTGGACAAAATTTCAAAATCATGTTGTAAGCTACTAAAGTCAGGTTTGCTGCTTACCCTGGAATCGGCCGATACAGTTAAGGTAAACGTATCCTGGATGCTAATGGTGTCGCGATCCACACTTGCAGTAAGTTGATCCGCGAATGCGTAAGCAGACAGCAGGATATTTATAATAAAAAATACGGGCGTAAGTATTCGGCGAATAGAGCGCATGTTTACATTTTTTATAAAGTTAGCCATATATTTCGTCGTCTTTTAATTATAAGCGTTGGTCAGCATTATTTTCTGGCGATTTCAGTTCGCCTTCAGCATGTTTTTGGCGATTCAATTGATACTGATATTTAAATTTATTTCGCAATAAACCCCCTGGGTCGTCAGGGACACGTCGCAGCCATTGCTCCATGGCCTGTTTCTGCTCATCCGTTAAATTATCTTGATTCAACTGGGCTGCTTGAGCTTGCTGTTCGTCATCGCCGCCGGCTGAGGAGTTTGCAGAAGAAGCTTGTGCAGCAGAAGGTTGCTTGCTGGTACTTGCACTTGATGATTGGCCAGCTTGCGCTGCGTTGGCAGCAGACGAACTTTGTTCGGCTTGATCGTTTGCCGTAGCAGATGCGGAACTTTGGCTGCTACTTTGTTGCTGATCACCGGCATTTTGCTCATTTGGCTTTTGATTGCCCTGATCGTCTTTACTGCTTTGATTGCTGCTATTTTGATTCTGGTCATTTTGATCTTTACTGCTATCGCTATTGCTATCTTGCTTATTTTCTTCGTTATTCTCGGAATTTTTATTGTCCTGTTGATTTTGTTGGTCCTTTTTATCACCATTTTTATCTTTATCATTTTTTTGATCTTGTTGATCCTGATTTTTATCATCCTTATTTTTTTCTTGTTGTTCTTTCTGTTGTTTAAGCAATTTTTCCGCAAGCTCGCGATTTTTTTTCGCATCTTCCATATTGGCGTCGCGTTTTAAAGCTTCGTCATAAGCTTTGATTGCGTCCTCCAATTTTCCCAATTTAGCTAAGGCATTGCCACGATTGTAATGACCGCTTGCAGTGTCGATTTTGGAGTAGCTTTCTGCAGCCGCAGCGAAGTCTCCTGCACGATATTGAGCAGCGGCCTTCCACTCTGAAGAATCAAATTTTTCGGCTGCGCTTTTGGCATCACCGCTTTTTAATTGCTGTTGTGCTTGCTGGTTTTTAGTAAGCCAAATATCGTCGAGCCCGAAGGCGTAACTTTGCGATGGGGCAAAACCGAGTATAGGGATGAGCAGCAAGGAAAATAATAAACCCCGTCTAAAACAAAATAAGACTATAGGTAATAACAAAAATACAAACCAATGGCCTTGATCCATCCATTGATCAAAGTCCCGTTGTATTTTTGGTTTATCTTCTTCCTTAAGCTCGAGCGGTTTTAAATATTCGATATCAGCATTGTTATTTGAAATTTCGTGGTAACGACCATTCACACGTTGCGCCAATTGAGAAAGCTCAGCAGTATTGAGTTGAGTAGTAATAATCGCGCCCGCATTATCGCGCAGAAATCCACCGTTAATATTGGGGATAGGTGCGGGTTGTGTTGTGCCTACACCCAGGATATTTAAACGAATCTTGCTACCGGAAAGCAAACTTTGAATTTTATCAAACGCCTCCGGTACAACGCCGTCTGTAATTAATAGTAAATCGCCCTGGGTTGCGCCAGCGTCATGCAATAGCTGGATACCACGCGCAACAGCATCCTCTGTATTACTACCTTGTAGCGGCATAATGGTCGGGTGCATAGACGATAACAAACTTACGATGGTTGCACTGTCGTCGCTGATAGGTGTCACCGTGTGAGCTTCGCCTGCGTAAGCCACCAAGGCGGTTTGCCCGTCTTTTCTGTCGCGGAGAATATCGGCAATTTTCAACCGCGCGCGGGCTATACGAGAAGGTTTGATGTCTTCGCTAATCATCGAGTACGACAAGTCCAGCAGAATAACCAAAGCATTTTGGTTTTTTTCTACAGGGGTAGGGCGTTTGGTCCAGGAAGGGCCAGCGATCGCAATGCTGCTAATTATCCAGGCCAATAGTAATACCCAAATCAATGATTTTTTAGTCTGAACGGTTTTACCATCCAATAAAAAAGGCAAAAGTTCCGGGGCAATTAACTGTTGCCATTGATGCGCATGTTTTTTTATTCGCCATAAAAAAATGCATAAGATGATAGCGGGTACTATCGCAAGCAGCCATGCAGGTCGTAGCCAATGGAATTGAGCGGTCATTAAATGAAATTGTTCTGCCAAGAAGTTCACGACGCAACTCCTCGTGTTTTTTGATCTGCCGCGCTACTGCGTAGAATCCTGATAAGAGACCATAGGAAACTGAGTAATAGCGCAGTAATTAATGGATAGTAAAATAAGCTATTTACCGGACGAAATTTTTCATCCTCTGTTTCTATCGGCTCAAGGCGATTTAACATTTGGTGAACATCACCTAACTCTTCCAAATTGCGCGCACGGAAATATTGTCCACCCGTTTTATCTGCGATTGCACGCATTGTAGGTTCGTCGAGATCAGCGGATGGGTTTATAACGCGTGAGCCAAAAAAACCATTATCAACTAGCATTTCGTCAGCGCCGAAACCAATGGTATAAATTTTTACGTGTTCTTTTTCGGCAAGTTCTGCTGCTTTAATGGGTTCAAGTTCGCCGGCGGTATTCGCTCCGTCAGTGAGAACAATGAGAACACGTTGCGCGTCTGGTCTTGCTCGCAAACGTTTTATTGCAAGGCCTATTGCGTCACCGATTGACGTTTGATCTCCCGCAAAACCAATTTCGGTTTCTTGCAATAACGTATTCACAGTCTGGCGATCATAAGTGAGCGGTGCTTGTAGATAAGCTTGGGTGCCGAAGAGCACCAAACCAAGCCGATCACTCTTGCGGTTTTTTACGAAATCTCCAACAACCATTTTTACAGCTTCAAGACGCCGAATGGGATTACCTTGATATTTCATGTCGTCAATTTTCATACTGCCTGAAATATCAACTGCAATTAATAAATCACGACCGCTATTAGGCATGCTCACAGGTTCGCCAATCCACTGTGGATTGGCCGCTGCAAGCACCAGGCACATCCATATCAGCCATAACAATAATGCACCGGCACGTTTTTGCGAGCCTAATGAATGGGTTTTAGTTTCGAGGGTTTTAACCTGTGCAAAAAAAGGAACACGTAGAGCGGCTTCCTCTTTTTTTTGTGCCGGTAATAAAATAATCAGTAACGGAAGCGGTATGAGCGCTAATAACCATGGCCATTGCAATTCAAACATGATTGTTGGCCTCGCTATTGGTTAAGGGCTTCGGTTTATTTTTGCTGCGTTGTTGCCATTGATTGCGATGCTCTTTTACCCACAGCAAACTTAATCTATGCAACTCATCGCGATTAAATTCCGGATTTTTTTGATAGGGACCAATTAGCAGTGCGGAGCCAACCCCTTTGCTAAATTGTCCATTCGCCTTAACGCACTGTTGGTCAAGCCATTCTAGCCAGTCTCTACCTTTTAAACTCGCATTAAATTGCGAGTCAAAACCGCTCAGCGCTGTGCGACGCAAAATAATGCTTAGATTTTGCAAATATTCCGAATTCTGTTCGACGCTATATTTTTTATGAATGTTATTTAATTCAGCGATTGCCAATGCTCTGTACGCATTACGTTGTTTTTTTTGTCTAATAAAAAATACCAACGCGCTGATAACCGCAACTACAATAAGGGCTAACATCCACCAGCCCCAAGCTGGCGGCCACAGACCAATCTCCGGCGGTAAATGAATATCTTGCAGCTGCGCAAGCGGATCTTGAGTGGCAGTAGTGGTTGGAGAAATAGTTGAGGGATCCTGAGTCATATATTATTTCTTCGCTGCGAATCGTTCGCGCAATAATTGCTGCAAGTTATCGGTAGTGGCGTAGGAAAGTAGCGGTAAAGCGAGTCGTTTTGCACTTCGCGTTAAAAGATCCAAACGCTGAGCGTAAGCATTTTGATAGGCTTGCTGAAATTGCGATTCGTCAGTAGGCAGCTGCAAACGCGAAACGCCATCACTCACCGTTAAGCGTGAATTACTTTGCAATTGTTTTTCCAATGGATCAAACACGTGAATGAGAGTGACGTCGGTATGGCGCGCTAATTCAAATAATTGTTGTTCGCACTGTTGATCGTAATCACTAAAGTCACTCACCAAAAATAATGCGCAACCTGGTTTGGCAATACGGCGGGCATCAGTTAATACAGCCGTCAGAGACTTGCCTCGTTCAGATCTAATGGGAGAGCGTAATTGCTGATTGAATTCTTGAAGTTGGTGAAGTAATTCGAGCACGGCATGTTTGCTACGACGTGGTTTTATGTCCCGCTGCGCCTCGTCTCCAAAAATCAAACCGCCGATACGATCGCTGTTACTGAGCGCAGCCCAGGCAAGGTTCGCCGCAATGTGTCCGGCAAGAACTGATTTGAAGCAGCGTTGGCTACCAAAAAACATGGGGGCTCGTTGATCAACCAATACAAATACGGGCCGCTCGCGTTCTTCACGATACAACTTGGTATGCGGTACCTGCGTGCGCGCAGTTACTCGCCAGTCGATACTTCTCACATCATCGCCGGCTTGATAAAGGCGCACTTCTTCAAAATCCATCCCGCGTCCGCGGAAACGAGTTCGCTCAGCGCCATTAAGCTGGCTTTTTACCGGACGTTTAACAAATAAACGCAAATCTTGCGCGGCAAAACGTACTCGCAATAAATTCGCCAGATTTACATAAGCGCCATGCGGATTTAATTGTGCAAGCTGATCGCTTATTTTCACACCGGTCAATTGCATATGATTTACGCCAGGGGCACTGAGCTGAGGAGTTTGTCGATAACTTTGTTGCTATCTATACCGCTTGCTTCAGCCTCAAAACTTAAAATCAGGCGATGGCGTAAGCAATCGTGAATGACTGCCTGAACATCATCGGGGCTAACGAAATCTTTGCCTTGCAGCCATGCATAGGCCCGGGCGCAACGGTCGAGCGCAATAGTGCCGCGAGGACTCGCACCGTATTCCAGCATTTCGCCCAAATCGGCG
Source organism: Gammaproteobacteria bacterium (assembly GCA_004173475.1). GTDB lineage: Bacteria > Pseudomonadota > Gammaproteobacteria > Pseudomonadales > Cellvibrionaceae > Cellvibrio. The sequence goes on along the minus strand of SEBU01000002.1, from coordinate 414,790 downwards.
CTGTAATGCGTAGGGCGTCGTGTAGCATTTATCAACTGCACAACGTATTCCTCAACGCTCGCTGCCATGTGCAGTTGAAGAATTTCAGTGCGTGCTGCCATGAGCGTCGCTTGGGTAATGGTGACTGGTTCTACTGAAGGTATTGCGGCAGCTTCATTGCGTACTAACTGCAGGATGCGGCGCTCGGCCGCTACATCGGGATAATCCACATTAACGTGTAATAGGAAACGGTCGAGCTGGGCTTCCGGTAATGGATAAGTACCTTCTTGTTCAATGGGGTTTTGGGTTGCCATTACCATAAATAAAGAAGGGAGTGGGTAGGTTCTACTACCAACGCTCACTTGGCGCTCGGCCATAGCTTCCAATAACGCCGATTGCACTTTTGCAGGAGCACGGTTAATTTCATCTGCCAACACCAAGTTATGAAAAATCGGGCCTGGCTGGAATTCAAATGTTCCTTGCTGGGGGCGATAAATGTCTGTACCGGTGACATCGGCTGGTAGCAAATCGGGTGTAAATTGGATGCGATGAAAATCTCCTTCGATTGCTTGCGCGAGGGTTTTAATGGCTTTGGTTTTAGCGAGACCTGGTGCACCCTCCACAAGTAAATGACCATCGGCTAGCAGCGCAATCAGCAAACGCTCAACCAAATGTTCCTGGCCGATAATTTGGTCATTCATCCAGAGCTTTAAATTTTGAATTTGTTGTAAGTTACTCATAAACAAGATTGCCTTAAGGTTGAATCGAATACTAAAAATTCGTTAGCTAACCAGACCTGATTAGCGCTGAGCGCGGCGGATAGACCGCAACATTTGGTGTCAGTTCCTTTATTTTCAAGAGGTCAATGGAATCGAATTTTACTTTTAATGTCTACTCAGCAATGCGTTTGCGCTCTATGTATATTTATGGGCTAGGCTTAATGCAAAGTTGCGAATAATACGTTGTTTTCTCCCACTTTTGGGTCTCGATGATTTAAAGGAGTCTGTGTGAATAGTCAATTGGTTGCCTCTCAAGACCTCAACACCTTCGTACAAGACATTAGAGCTTTTGCTGGCGAAAAAATACCCAAAGCGGAGTTGCAGGGATTTATTAAATTCACAGAATATTATTTTTCCCGCTACCCTCTAGAAGAATTGGCTGGTCGTTATTTAGGCGATGTATTCGGCAGTGTTTACCAGTGGTGGAAATACATTCAAATATTCGATGGCGCGCATCCCAAGGTCAACTTGATTAATCCCAAACTAGATGTTGAAGGTTGGGTATGCCCGCACACGGTCTTGGTTGTTCAGCAAACTGATATGCCCTTTTTAGTGGACTCCATTCGCATTGAATTAAATCGCCGCAATATTGCTATACACGCGATTAAAAGTACGGTGCTCTGTGTTGTTCGTGATAACAAACATCAGTTGATTGATATCGTTGACGCCCTGGATGTTCAAACACCGTCTCAGAAAGAAGCCTTTGTTTATTTAGAAATAAATTTATTAACTCGCAAAGAAGAGCTCGACGATATCACCCAAAGTTTGCTATCAGTTATGGCGGAGTTGAGCGTAGTAGTTCGCGATTTCCAACCTATGGTAGAAGCGGTTGAGGCGGCGGAAGAAAATCTAACTCACGCTGAAAAATCTGTAGCTGTTGCTAATGTCAGCGAAAGTCGTGAATTTTTAAAATGGCTACGCGACAATAATTTTACCTTTTTGGGGTATAGCGAATACGAATTTGGTGAAACAAAAGGAAAGAAATTTTTACGCGAAAAAATTGAGAAGCGTTTAGGGTTATTTGTTTTTAAAGGCGGCGATGCCAACTATTCCGAAGCTGATGATCTAAATCCCGGCATGGCGCGTTTCCATCTTGCGCCACAGGTACTTACCTTTTCAAAATCAGCAGTACGTTCGCGCGTTCACCGCCAGGCTTACTCCGATTATGTGGTGGTAAAACAATTTAACTCGAAAGGCGACGTTATCGGTGAAATGCGCTTTTTGGGATTGTACACGTCGAGCGTCTACATAGTTTCACCTAGCACCATCCCGATGATTCGCCATAAAGTTAGTAAGGTGTTTGAACGTACCGGTTTGAGCCCGCACAGTCATGATGGCAAATCATTACAACAAATTCTCGATACCTTTCCCCGCGACGAATTATTTTTAAGCAATAGTTCTGAATTGTATGAAACGGCAACTGCGATAGCGCGTATTAACGAGCGTTATATGGTTCGTCTGTTTATGCGGCGTGATCCCTTCGGAAAATTTATTAGTTGCCTGATTTACATTCCCAGGGATGTATTTAATACACAAATGCGATTGCGCATTCAGGAAATAATCGGGCAGGCGATAAATTCAACTGAATCTGAATTTAATACGTATTTTTCGGAATCTATCCTTGCGCGAGTACATCTGGTTTTTAAATTGGACCAGCGGCTACCGGTCGAATACAGCCAGGAAAAACTTGAACGAAAAATTCGTGAAATATCGCGGTCCTGGGAAGATCATTTGCAAGCCTCGCTAGTTGAATCCCACGGTGAAGAAAAGGCCATGCGTTTATTGCAAGAATATCGCGATGCATTTTCATCCTCGTACAAAGAGTATTTTGAGTCACGCACGGCAGTTCACGATATTGCTTATATTGGTGAGTTAAAAACTATCAATGACATTGCCATGAGCTTTTATCAGCCTGTGGGAGCTGAGCCCAATATTGTTCGCTTTAAAATATTCAGGAAAACTCAAACTATTGAACTTTCTGATGCAATTCCGCTTCTCGAAAATCTGGGTTTGCGCGTACTTTCAGAAAATCCCTACGCTATTCACAAAAAAAGCGATGGTGTCATTTGGCTGCACGATTTTAAATTGAGCTACAACCTGGCGGGCGTGATCGACGCGCTAGATGTTAAAGATATTTTTCAGGAAGCTTTTTCCGCAATTTGGCACAAACAAACTGTTAATGATGCCTTTAATAAATTGGTGCTCAGTGCCGAGCTGAATTGGCATGAAGTAAATATAATGCGTGCATACGCAAGTTACATGCACCAAACACTTTTTACTTTCACCGAACATTACATTGCAAATGCGTTAGTTAATCAACGCGAAATTTGTCGGCTCTTAATTGAACTCTTTAAAATAAAATTTGACCCTTCATTAGATCTTTCGAACGAAAGCCGTTCAGAAAAAGTGAATCAGCAGCGAAAACTGATTCTAGCTAGCCTGGATAGTGTGAGCAATCTGAATGAGGATCGGATCTTGCGTCGATTCCTGGCGTTAATCGACGGTAGTTTAAGAACGAATTTCTTTCAAAAAAATAATGACGCTAGTGTAAAAGATCATCTGTCTATTAAATTAAGTACGCGTTCTATACCGGAGATTCCAGAGCCGCGCCCACTTTACGAAATTTTCGTTTTTTCACCGCGAGTGGAGGGCGTGCATCTGCGCGGCGGAAAGGTGGCGCGAGGTGGCTTGCGTTGGTCTGACCGTTTGCAGGATTACCGCACAGAAGTTTTAGGGCTTGTGAAAGCACAACAGGTTAAAAATGCGGTCATAGTTCCAAACGGTGCAAAAGGTGGCTTCGTTTGTAAACAACCACCGCAAACCGGTGGCCGTGAAGCTATGCAACAAGAAGGCATCGCGTGCTACAAAATATTTATTCACGGTTTGCTGGATTTAACTGATAATTTTGTGGAAGGGAAAATAGTTTCACCTAAAAATGTAATTCGTTATGACGACGATGATCCCTATCTAGTCGTAGCAGCCGACAAAGGTACTGCAACTTTTTCCGACATAGCGAATGAAATTTCCAACGAGTATAAGCATTGGCTTGGCGATGCTTTTGCGTCGGGCGGAAGCCAGGGCTACGATCACAAGGGTATGGGAATTACAGCGCGCGGTGCGTGGATTTCTGTGATGCGCCATTTCCGCGAAAAAAATATTAATATCCAAGAGCAGGATTTTACCGTTGTAGGTATTGGTGATATGGCGGGCGATGTGTTCGGCAATGGGATGTTATTGTCGGAACATATATGCCTTGTAGCAGCGTTCAATCATCTGCATATTTTCATAGACCCCAACCCCGATTCTGCAAAAAGTTTTATTGAGCGTAAACGTTTATTTACCACACCAAAAACGACATGGGCTGATTACGACAAGGCTCTTATTAGCTCTGGTGGTGGCATTTTCAATCGTGACGCAAAATCCATTCGTATCACGCCGGAGATGAAACAGGCCTTTGCAATCCGTGAGGATAATTTAACGCCGACTGAATTAATAAGCTGTTTGTTAAAAGCACCGGTAGATCTAATTTGGAACGGTGGTATTGGCACTTATGTAAAAGCATCCACCGAAAGTCATGCAGATGTTGGTGACAAAGCCAACGATAATTTGCGTGTGAACGGTGAAGATTTGCGCTGTAAGGTATTTGGGGAGGGCGGTAATCTGGGAATGACCCAACGTGGACGCATAGAATATGCATTAAACGGTGGCGCATGTAATACAGATTTTATCGATAATGCTGGTGGTGTGGATTGTAGCGATCACGAAGTTAATATAAAAATTTTATTAAACGAAGTTGTTGCTAATGGTGACTTAACTGACAAGCAGCGCAATCAATTATTGGCGAAAATGACAAATAATGTCGCCGATTTGGTGTTAAAAAATAATTATCGCCAAACGCTTGCGATCAGTATCGCAGAATCTGAATCCTTAGCGCGTGGTGCTGAATATCGTCGGTTCATGTCAATGCTGGAAAATCAAAAGCGGCTCAATCGAAAGCTGGAGTTCTTACCAGACGATGATATTTTGTTGGAGCGTCAATCTCATGGAATGGGACTTACACGCCCTGAATTAGCAATTTTGATTTCTTATGCCAAGGCGGTATTGAAAGAGGATTTGGCGGCGGAAAACATCTCCGAAAATCATTATGTCGCGAAAGCAATAGAAGGTGCATTTCCGCACCAGATAACTCAGGAATTTCATGAACCGCTTTACAATCACAGACTAAAACGAGAAATTGTTGCGACACAAATAGCCAACGATATGATTAATAATATGGGTATAAGCTTCGCCCAGCGTTTAATCGAAGCTACAGGTGCAAGTGTTGGCGAAATTGCCAAGGCATACATAGCTGCGCGCGACGTATACCAAATGGAAAAATTTATTCGCGATTTGACATCGCTTGATTATAAAGTCCCGTCCCAGGTTCAAAATGAGTTGATGGTTAATATGATGCGTCGTGTACGCCGCGCAACGCGGTGGTTTTTACGCAATCGTCGCCGCAGTATTGATCCTGCAACCGAAATTGAATTTTTCACGCCCGTTGTTAGCTTCGTCTCGGAGCAGCTTCCTAGTTTGCTCTCAGGTGGTCAGTTAGAAGAACTGCAGGGTCAGTATCAACGATTGCAGGAAATAGGTATTCCAAAAGATTTTATTCTGCGTGCGTCATCAACATCATATTTATATTCTGGATTAAGTATTGCTGAAGCCGCGCGTAAAACAGAAAGAGGACTACACGAAGTTGCTGAACTCTATTTTGGTATCAGCGAATATTTAAGTCTTCCGTGGTTTGCCAATCAAATAGCTCACATTAAGGTGGATACTTTTTGGCAGGCAATGGCGCGCGAAAGTTACATGGATGATCTCGAATCACAATTACGTTCATTGACTATTTCGCTAATGAAATCTTTTGATCAGAAAAACTCTATCAAAGATTTATTGGCAACGTGGAGCCAGCATCAGTCAGGGTTAATTAATCGTTGGAAAATAATGGTGAATGAATTGCAAGCCGCAAGTGGAACTGACTTTGCGGTTTTCTCTGTTGCCCTGCGTGAGCTTCTGGATTTAGCGCAGGCCACACAGCATTCGGATAAGGCATCGCATTCTTAATCTATTAGGGGAGTTTATGTTTTGCGTTCAATCATAGTGCCCCTTAAGATTTATCCAGACGAGTTTCAGCGCCTCTATGAGGGCAACGTAAAAGAAGTTAGCGCCCGTAGCATTGATGGCTTAAGGGTGCGTTTTCCCGCAAATATCTTGCGATCATACGTGACTCATGCGGGTGTGATAGGAACCTTTGCGATACATTTTTCGGATGAAAATAAGTTTCTCAGCATAGAAAAAATCGACTAGGGAGCGCGATTCCAGTATTCTGCACGCCAAATTTAGTACCACCTTATTTTATAGGGCCGCCCGCATGTATACCCACCTTCGCGATTTGCTTTTCAAACTCGATGCAGAAACGTCGCACGAATTTAGTCTGGATCTAATCGGCGCCACTGAACGCCTGCAATTGATCAAATTCTTTTTATCGGACATACCTGTGAATCCAGTGGAAGTTATGGGGATTACTTTCCCTAACCCGGTGGGACTAGCAGCGGGTCTGGACAAGAACGGTGATTACTTTAATGCCCTTGGCGCTATGGGATTTGGTTTTGTAGAAATAGGAACTATCACACCGAGGCCGCAAGCGGGTAACGCAAAACCTCGTTTATTTCGCATTCCTGAAGCTCATGCAATCATTAACCGTATGGGATTCAATAATAAAGGTGTAGATCATCTGGTAGAGCGAGTTAAGCGACGCCGCTTCTCGGGCATTTTGGGAATCAACATCGGCAAAAATGCGGTAACGCCCGTTGAAAATGCGGCGGATGATTATGTTATTTGCATGCAAAAAGTTTACGCACACGCCGATTACATTACGGTAAATGTTTCCTCACCTAACACCCAAGGCTTGCGTGATTTGCAATTCGGTGATTCTCTAAATCGTTTATTAGAAGCCATTAAAAACGAGCAAAGTAAATTGCAAACTTTGTATGGCCGTTATGTTCCAGTCGCAGTAAAAATTGCACCGGATATGGATAACGATTCCGTTATTCAAGTCGCACAAACACTACTCACCCAAGGTATTGATGGTGTTATTGCAACAAATACAACAATTGGTCGTGAAGGCGTCGAAGAGTTTGAAATTAGTCTTGAGGCCGGTGGCCTGAGCGGTTTTCCTGTGCGAGATAAGAGCACAAGGGTAATTCGAGTGCTTCATTCAGAATTAGGAAATCAGCTACCGATTATCGGAGTTGGTGGAATTACCGACGGAGAGAGTGCTGCAGAAAAAATTAAGGCCGGTGCAAAATTAGTTCAATTGTATAGCGGGTTTATTTATCGCGGTCCGAGATTAATTAGTGAAGCTGCGAAAGCGATAGCGGCGTTAACCAATTAATTATTCGGGCTACGTCGAGCACAGGAGAAAAAGTCAAAGAAGAAAACGAGATAAAAAAGAAAAAGGCCTCATTCAAGAGGCCTTTTTTTGTAGCTCGATTTCGCCAATCAGCGAATTAGATTTTTGATGTATTCAAATTTGTTTGCGATGTAGTTAGCTGACGCAATGATTTGATCAGCCTTGCGATGTCATAGCGGACATCGTTGGTAAATTGTTTAGTTTTTGAACTTGAGCCATTCGGTTCAGTCCGTCCCATTGATCAATTCGTGATTCTCTCCAGCCATTAAGCCATTGCTGTCGCGCAATGCCTGTTTCGTGGGGGCACAAGCTACGCGATCGACCATCAATCCCGGCTTGGTAGCCTTTTGTGAACGCGCGTTCAGTTTGATCTCGTTTCTGACTTTTCATCCTACAAAACACCTCTTTAACAGTCTGATAGATTTCAACAACTAAAGTTATATGGACATCTTCAACGACTTGGTACAATACCTCCTCTACGTGGCTTCAAAAACTGGGTGATTAAATGGTTGTTAAATCAAAATACATTATCTGGTTGTTACAAGTTCGACCAGTACACCAATAAAGGTTCCACTTGTGAACGAATTAATTCTTATAGATAGACGCATGCATAGTACCTAACGCTCTAGTGGCGTTTTAATCTGCGTTGAATATCGAGCACGCTGCTTAAAAAACAATCATACATGACTTGAATCACCTTTTAAGTTATCAAACTGGCACTCTCAATGACTCAATTTCAATTTTTCGCGACCTGTCCAAAAAGTTTGGAAGGACTTTTATTTTCTGAGCTGTTTTCATTAGGTGCTACCGAGCTGCGTGAAACTGTAGCAGGTGTGTATTTTAGTGGCAGCATCGAAACCGCTTACAGAGTTTGCTTGTGGTCGCGCCTGGCGAACAAAATTTTATTACCGCTTTCGAGCTTTGACGTAGGCAGCCAGGAAGATTTATATAACGGCGTTCGCGACATTTCCTGGCATGAACATTTGAAAGCTGACGGCACTTTATTGGTGGATTTTGTTGGCAGCAGCGATGCAATTCGCAACACTCAGTTTGGTGCCGTAAAAGTTAAAGATGCCATTGTGGACTGCTTACGCGATTTCAGTGGAGAGCGACCATCGGTAGCGAAGCACGACCCTGACTTGCGAGTAAACGCACGCTTGAGCCGCGATAAAGTCGTCGTCAGTCTGGATCTGTCGGGCGACAGCCTTCATCGCCGTGGCTATCGATTAAAGCAGGGCAGTGCCCCTATGAAAGAAAACCTGGCTGCGGGTATTTTATTACGTGCAGGCTGGCCAGAAATCGCTGAGGCGGGAGGTGCATTGTTAGATCCAATGTGTGGCTCCGGAACAATATTAATCGAAGCGGCACTGATAGCAGCGGATATAGCACCGGGTTTAGGGCGTGTTAATTTTGGTTTTGAACGTTGGTTGAAACACGATGACGCTACCTGGCAGAAATTGCGCAACGAGGCCCATGAGCGTCGACGCATTGGTTTGGAAAAAGATTTACCTGAGATTCGTGGCTACGACGCCGATTTAAAAGTGATTCGTGCAGCAGAAGAAAATATCGTCACTGCAGAATTGGATCATTGGTTGCGTGTTAGTCGCAAGGAGTTGGCAGAATTTAAAAAGCCAACGCATACCGATATCAAAGCTGGTTTGGTTTTAAGTAATCCGCCTTACGGTGAGCGTTTAGGTGAAGTCGATTCGCTTAAAATTTTATATGCGCATTTGGGTGAGCGTTTACGAAATGAATTTCAAGGATGGCGCGCAGGTGTCTTTACCGGAAATCCTGAACTCGGAAAACAAATGGGATTGCGCGCAGACAAAAAATATAAATTATTTAATGGCACCATTCCCAGTGAATTAATTATGTTCACTATCCAAAGCGATGCCTTTGTGCAGAGTCGCGTTGATCAGGACGAACGTTTTAGTCGCGATGAAGAAAAGCGTTTAGCTGCTGAAGAGCGTGTGCGCGAGACCAATCGCCAGGAACAAGCAGCGGCACTTTCTAATGGTGCACAAATGCTGGTCAACCGTCTGCAAAAAAATCTTAAGCAGTTGGAAAAGTGGGCGCGTAAAAATAATATCAATGCCTATCGTTTGTATGATGCCGATATGCCGGAGTATTCTGCAGCAATTGATGTCTACTGTGGACAGACCCAACCTGGCAAGCCAGAACAATGGTATGCCAATGTACAGGAGTACGCGGCTCCAAAATCTGTAGATGAAGATCGCGCTGCCCAGCGTTTCGCTGAAATTGAATTGGCGGTACCTTTCGCCCTGGATATTCCACCACAGCGAATCAGTTACAAACAACGTCGCCGCAATAAAGGTACACAACAATACGAAAAATTAACCGAGCTTCCGACCGGCGACGTTTTCAGTGTGCAGGAAGGTGCCGCTAAGCTACACATAAATATGTGGCAATATCTGGACACAGGGTTATTTTTGGATCACCGTCCCGTGCGACAACTCATTGCGAGTATGGCCAAAGACCAGCGTTTCTTGAATTTATTTTGCTACACCGCCACGGCGAGCGTTCACGCTGCTATGGCGGGTGCGCGTTATACGGTAAGTGTAGACATGTCTAATACTTACTTGAATTGGGCGCGCAAAAATTTTGCGCTTAATGGGTTAAGCGAATCTAAAAATCGGCTGGAACAAGCGGATTGTTTAAAATGGCTGGAGGAAAATGAGCAACAATTCGATTTAATCCTGCTAGATCCGCCAAGCTTTTCCAATTCAAAGCGTATGGAAGATATCCTGGATGTGCAGCGTGATCACGTAAGTATGATTCATCACGCGATGCGCGTACTTTCGGAAAATGGAACTTTGATTTTTTCTAACAATTTACGCACGTTTAAACTTGATGAGGATTCTTTGAGCGCCTACACCTTAAAAGATATAAGCTCAAAAACTATTGATGAAGACTTTAAGCGAAACCCAAAGATTCACCAGTGCTGGTTGATAACTCACTAAAAATTTTCTGGGGAGGCTGATGTTGTGTCGATAACTACATCTATATTCCTCCCCGGATTTTTAATACGTAAGCGCGCCATTACGTGTAGTGCAAGTGGGATAAATTTTTTTTGTAACAGAAAATAGAAACGGCGACGATCGCGAAAAAAATCTTCATAATATCTATTCAAAAGCTAAGTAGATCTTTCAGCTCCACGGCATTGCGTCGAGAAACTTCCAAAATCTTTCCATCATTCATGGTGATTTCGTAACCATCGCCTACCGCTTCATCAATATTGACGATAGCATGTAAATTGACTACGAATTGACGATTTGCACGAAAAAAATGTTTTTTAGGCAAACGCTCTTCGATACTATTTAATGACTTTTTTACAAACGCATTTTCCTTATTGAAAAAAATTCGAACATGGTTCTTACAGCTTTCAAAATAACGAATAGAGTCCAAAGGTATCAAATGGCATTTATCACCATCTTTTACGAACATACGGCTATTGATATCCAGAGGCGGCTTGGTAATGATTGTATTTTCTTCGAGGTTTAGTTTTAGCTTATCAATAGCTAATTTCAGCCGTTCATGGCTTATGGGCTTTAAAAGATAATCGATTGTATTGAAATCAAACGAGCGAATAGCATGTTCAGAATAGGCGGTCGTAAAAACAATTTTCGGTGAGTAGTCTAATTTTTCCAGCAAATCAAATCCGCTTTCGCCAGGCATGTGAATATCCAAAAATATAATATCCGGCTTATGTTCCTGAATTAATAGTAAAGCAGAAGATGGGTGTTCAGCCGCACCTGCAATGTCTAGCTCGGGATACCTCGCAAGCATTTTAAGTAAACCCTCACGCGCCAGGCGAGAATCTTCTACGATGACTGCCTTCATTCGTTCAATTCCTTTGGAATGTGTACATTTGCAATAAATTTGTCGGTGCTGCTTGATAATTTTAGCTCGGCATTATCGCCATATAAAAGTTCAAGTCTGCGTCTAATATTCTTCAAGCCGATGCCAGTGGTGACGAATTTTTGTGTTCGGGTATTCGGTGAATCGTTGATTATTTCGAAATAAACATTTTTTTCATCCTGCATCCCGCTAAGAGTTAATGTTCCACCTCCCTGAATGTGCTCAATCCCATGTTTGATGCCATTTTCAACGAGCATTTGTAGAATCATGGGCGGTATTAAATAATTTTTTAAATCTTCCGGGATAGATAGTTCAAAATGCAAACGATCTTCCAATTGCGATTTTATGATCGCAATATAGCCTTCAATAATAGCCAGCTCCTCCGCTATGGAAACTTTTTCCCTTCGGCTGCTTTCAAGGGAGTAGCGCAATATCTCGGACAGGGATGTAACCATACTGTCAGCGTTTTTTTGGTTTTCGTGAATCATAAAGCGAATATTGTTAAGCGCGTTAAACAAAAAATGCGGATTTAACTGGTTGGAAAGATTATCCAGAGTCGCTTCGTTGAGGGCATGTTGAGCGCGGAAATAACGTATTTCAGCGTCTGAAATACGTTTGATAGATGTGATGCTGTTGTACAAAAATATCCAGGCCGAAATAAAAACAGTTGTTTGAATCCAGTTTCCCATCGTTGAACCCATTATAAGTCTGGGAAAACTCAACTTACTTTTCTCTCCAGGAATTATATCTGTGATAATTTCCAGCCAAAAAAACGATAAAAAAATAGCGGACATAATAACGGATATAGCCAAGCCGGCTGAAAGTGCAAAGACGAGGCTGTACTCTACAAATTGTCTGCTGGAAAGCGAATTCCATTCGTATATTTTATACATATGGCGGAATAGCAAGACCGCGAAGGTAAAGAAAGGAAACCAAAAAAGATCACAAAAAAATAAAAACTGTGCGTACTCAAATAACGGAATGATTATGATCATTTGAGTTGCGGCTAAAAAGACCATGAACAATCCATGGTCTAGCCAAAATTTCTGATCATTAGGAAAAAACGATACATTCATAGTGATTGCAAGATAAATTATTCCTGGTTGCGAACACTCTGATGAATGTCTGCTTAAAACTTAATTATTCAGCCCAACCTCTGAAGCCCGTAAGCCCGAAGTAGGTTAGATAAACAACTAACAATACATGTAAGACGGAAAATGCTGCAGTGCCCCAATAGGTCAGTCTGCCTATAGCTTCATGCCTGTATTTGTAAACGCGCATAAGGCTCATGACAGTAAACACCGGATAGAGAACAGAGCTTAAGAACAAGGATATCGAAACCCAGTTTACACTTCCCAACACCGTAATATTTTTGCCGCCGAATGCTATCAATAGAAAAATTGCCGCTACTGTTAAACTTGCTAAAAGGGGCCATATACGAATTTTAATACTAGCACTTTTTGCAATTTTACCCAGCAGAAGACGTGGAACCCAGGTTATGGAAAAAATGATATTTATGATAGTTGATAGGATTAAGAGTAAAAAAAGTACGATTCCACTGAAAAAAAGCAGAGCTGGGATACGTTTGTAAAGTTCTCCATTAACTTGAAGGGTTTCTCCCGCAATTGGATCATTTACGATCGCTATGCTTGGTAAACCTGTCCAAGAATCAATTAACAAGTTTTCACCAATGGCATAGTCATTACTCAGCCAACCACCAAAAACTGGACTGCGGTGGACTCGGTTGTTTTCCACTGAGATTTTAATGGCATTCTCTATATTGCTAGCAAAACGCATGATCTCAACCTGATAATTTAATTGTACGTAAACGCCCGGCAATGAACTTAATTTGTTTCCAAGTGGAAGTGGAACGGAAGTTTTTTTCTGGCCATTTTTCAATAAGTAACTCATCAGTAACTGGCTAATTTGCCACGCTGCACCGTTATTCGTATTGGTTAGAATAACGTAACCTTGCCCAAGCGCAGGTGAGTACATAAGCTCCGAAAAGCTTCCCGTGCCACCACCATCATGGCCATGGAAGTCGTAGCCAAAATCCTCAAAACCTTTTGTAAAATTATTTAGACCATAGCCCGATGTAATTCCAGCTGCGGCTCCCAAGGTCGACGTGGGTTTTTCCATGCGATCTATGGACGTTTTATCTAAAATTTTATGTCCTGAAAATTCTCCCCGCTGAATGAAAAACTGCAGAAGATTTGCCATCTCTTTCGTAGAAGAATTAATTGATCCGGATGGCCTATATTGCGCAAAGTTATACTTTTCAGGTGTTCCGTTCGCGTTGTAAAGTACTGCGCCGTGCGTATCGTAGTCGCTGGTTTTGTAAAATGTGGTTGACTTCATGTCGAGCGGGGTGAAGAAATTTTCTTTGATATAGTTTTCATATTTTTTGCCCGTCATACTTTCAACAATATAAGCGGCAACAGCGGGCGCAATTGAGTTGTAAGCGTACCGTGTGCCGGGTATCCAGCGGGATGTGCGTGAATCTGGGTGAAAATCCAAAGCACTCTTTAAACTTGAGGAGTCAGATTTCTTGAAATTAATTTCCGCCAAGTGAACATCATCCCAGCCCGTCGTATTTTCCAGTAAATTTACTAATCGCACGGGGTTGGTTTTTTCCCATTGATTTTCAAAATTTATTTTGGGTACAAGATCTTTTAATTCATCATCAAGACGTAACTTTCCTTCTTCAACGAGCTTCAGAACAGCGAGAGATACAAACATCTTTGATATAGATGCTATAGGAAACATCGTATTTTCATTGGCTTTTACATGCGTTTCTGTGTTTGCTTCACCTAAAGCTTCTATCCAATAAGGTCCGTCTCTGTTTACCAACGCAATTCCAATTGCCGGTGTATTGCTGTCCTTGCGAATTTTTTCTATGGCATCCTTTAATTGATCAAGTGTTTTTGGCAGCGTGGGGTCAGCGTGCAAAAATGGAGTAAATAAAATCAGAGTAAAAAGACTGGTAATTCTTAAAAGCAATTTCATGCTTAGCTCCTTTAATAGCTTTATTAATTAATTGTCAGGTAAAAAATACTTGTTAAAAGTACGAAGGACAGGATTTGATAGATGGAAACATCAGCCCCAGTTAATTCATAAATATATTCACTGATTTCATCCAGGAGGAAAAAAAATAGTTGTGGCGCGTTAAATTCAATAAGTTTTGGGGGCTTGGATAATGAGGTAAGTACGAGTTGTTCCTGTTTGGCGGATTTCGCTTGCACGGGAAAAGACAAAAGCAGCAGGAGAAAATAAATATTAAGAAATGATTTCATCAAATTCCCTCGTTACATCGCAAATAACGTGTTGAGGGATTAGCCTAAATGAGCAGGCACAGCTAGCTGGGCATAAAGTGCCAAGTGGTGAAAATCGATTATGAGCGGTTAAAGTAAAAGGCTTCGAAAAAGACTGCAGGTTTGAATAACGGTGAATTTTGGGTGAGGCGAGGGGAAGTCTAACAACTGCGGGGAAAACTTAACGGCTATTTGCGAAATCAAATAGCCGTTAAATGGTAAAATTAGTCTTTAGCGCGAGACTTATATTCGTGAGTACGGGTGTCGATAATGATTTTATCGCCGATTTCTACAAACGCAGACACTTGAATTTCAGTGCCGTTGGTCAAGCGTGCTGGCTTCATAACCTTACCTGAAGTGTCGCCACGAACAGATGGCTCAGTGTAAACAACTTCACGAGTTACAGAGTTTGGAGGAGTAATAGAAATTACTTTGCCATCAAAAAATACTGCTTCGCAAACATCATCAATGCCGTCTTCAATGTAGGGAGCCATGTCGCCGAGTTCATCAACAGTCAATTCATATTGTTCGTAGTCGCTATCAACGAATACGTACATTGGATCCGCGTAGTAAGAATAAGTCACGTCTTTGCGATCAAGAACGATATCTTCGAACTTATCGTCTGCTTTGTAAGGAGTTTCGGTCAAATAACCGTTCAGCAGGTTTTTCAATTTGGTTTTAACAACTGCAGTGTTACGGCCTGAACGACTGATTTCTGCTTTTTGAATTAACCATGGTTGACCGTCGATGCTAATTACATGACCGGCGCGCAATTCTTGACCTGTTTTCATGATGACTCTCAATAAGTGTAAATGGTATTGATGATGGGATAAATTCGGCGGCTACTATAGCGTTTTTTGACAAAAATGCACCATGTTTGAGGCCAAATCCCCCAAAGAATTTAGGTGATGTCGCCAATCTTGACCGTGTTTTTGCCAGTTTTGTAGATTGGCGAGACAGCTATTCCAAGCCTCAGCGCAGTCCTCGCCGCGATTCCATTGGTGCCATAGTTCAGCAATCGAATCTTGGGTATCGGTATCCAATGTGTTGAGGTATCTATGGAGAAACGCATCTAGCTTAACCATATGAAAATCTTCATCTTGCGGATAAATGTGCCAAACAAAGGGCTTTGCTGCCCATTGGGCTCGCACAAAGGAATCTTCCCCGCGCACAAAGTTGATATCGCACGCCCACAACAAACGATCGTAATTGTCTTGGTTCAGAAATGGGATCACGTGTATTTGCAATGATCCGTGGACAACATCGTCGCCAATAACAAGGCTTCTACTTAGGGCTTTGGATACGTCAGGTAATATTTTCCCGGAGGGAACAAGGCAGGCTATTGGCTTGGGTGAGTTCATCCAAGCCTCTAATAAAGAAGCGACAGCATGATTTTCATAGCCAAAGAGAGATATCAAAAGTGCATCAGGCGCTACCTGGACACCGAATTGTTGCAGAAAAACACGTTTGGTTTGTTCGTTCGATTGAAATTCATCGCTCGTATTTAAGAGCTCTTTCTCTTTTAATAGCCCAGCCGTTTTAGTGGTGACGCCGGGGAAGAGGAAGGTCTTCTTTAATCCGAGTTGCGGATGTACCGACGTCAAGCCGTGGCAGCCTTCCACCCAATCTTCAGCGCTCAAGTATTCAAGATTAAACCATCTCGGTTGGCTGACTCGGCGTTTCATCGCGATAAGGTAGCTTTCGGGCAAATTGCACGCGAAGGCTTCAATGACGACGTCGGCTGAGGTGATTTCACTAGGAAAATCGTCCTGCCACAGCCGCACATCCACTTTTTCCGCATACTGTTGACCGCATAATTGGGCCGTCGGCCAGATCTGTTTCAGGGCGTCGAGTTCGTCGACCCATAGTCGTACTTCAAATGGATATTCACGGGCGAGTTGTCGGGCTAATCGCCAACAAACCCCGATGTCGCCGTAATTATCAATAACCCGACAAAAAATATCCCACGTCTTTATTTCAATGTTCATCATTCGTTAAGGAGTTTCTTGCTGCTAGTAAAAGGTCGGCGCTATTATGCGCAACAAATTCTCACGCGGGTAACAATTCATGGCCTCTTTACAAGATCAGCTCCTTAAAGCAGGTTTAATTGACACAAAAAAAGCCAAGCAAGCGAACAAAGAGAAGCGTAAGGAAACCAATGTTGCACGCCGTGCAGCCGAGCCAGTGGTCGACGAAGTAAAGCAGTCTGCCGAGCAGGCGAGGGCGGAAAAAGCGGAGCGCGACCGGGAGCTTAACCGGCAAAAAAATGTTGAACTGGAACAGCGCGCGTTGGCTGCGCAAGTTAAACAACTGATTGAAAATCATCGTCAACCTAAAGGTGCGGGAAATAACGACGTTGAATACAACTTTACCGACGGCAAGCTGATTAAAAAAATGCGCGTATCACCTCTTGTGCTTGAACAGATTGCGCGGGGTGTTTTAGCGGTAGTTAAGTTGGGTGACGGTTATGAAGTTGTTCCGCGTATAGTTGCCGATAAAATTTCGCTTCGCGATCCAAAGTCGGTATTGGTTGCAAATGTTAAAGCGGCTCAGCAAACAGACGAAGATGATCCATATAAAGATTATGTAATTCCAGATGATTTGATGTGGTAGATGTGCGCGTGCGGTTTCTTTTTAAGCGACTTTTTTAAACAGCGTTAATTTTAACGGCCGTAACACAATCCAACGAGCTTGCCTATTCTTAGCAACCACTTTGGTCTGTGTCATAATGCCGCCATATTAAATACAGGCGATTTCCTATGTTAGAGATGTTTACTGGGCTCGATTACGCAGTCGGTACAGCGTTGTTTCTCTCATTGTTATTTGTACTTGCGTACGAATTTATCAATGGTTTCCACGACACCGCGAACGCGGTAGCAACCGTAATTTATACCAAGGCAATGCCACCACATACGGCGGTCGTGGCCTCGGGCGTTTTCAATTTTCTCGGTGTAATGGTAGGTGGGTTGGGTGTGGCCTACGCAATCGTTCACTTATTACCCGTCGATTTATTGTTAAACGTAACGTCATCTTACGGGATGATCATGGTGTTTTCGCTGTTAACATCCGCGATTTTTTGGAACCTCGCTACCTGGTATTTCGGCATTCCATCCTCGAGCTCACATACCTTAATCGGATCAATCCTGGGTGTAGGTGGAGCTCATGCGCTTTTGACCCATTTACCTTTAGCTGAAGGAATTAACACCAAAAAAGCGACTGACATTATGTTGTCCTTGTTGGTGTCGCCCGTTATTGGTTTTGTGGTGGCCGCTTTGGTTTTGCTTTTGTTAAAACGCAAATGGCCGGGCCAAAAAATTCACAAAACACCAGCCGAGCGTGAAAAAATTGATGGGAAAAAACATCCTCCTTTTTGGACTCGTGCAACCCTGGTGGTATCGGCCATGGGGCTCAGCTTTGTACATGGTTCAAACGATGGTCAAAAAGGTATAGGCATGGTGATGTTGGTGTTAATTTGTATGGCGCCAGCACATTTTGTTCTCGATCTAAATACCTCTGCAATAGATATTGATAAAACTGCCAGAGCAGCCGGATACATCGAAAGTATTTACAAAAAAAATGAAAAGCTTCTGGCCGATCAAATCGACTTTTCGCAAACCCAGGCAATCTCGAAAACAGAAGAAAAGTGTCAGTTAAAAAACGCAATGGTCACTATAAGTAGTCTTGGTACCCAATTAAAAAGCGTAAGTGATTACAAGAATCTTACTGTAGATAATCGTCGCGAAGTTCGCCGCATTTTATTGTGCATTGACGATAATGCGAAAAAAATCGCTAAAATAAAAGGTTTGCCAGGAAATGATAAGGATGAATTGAACAAGTTGCGTCAGGAAATTACCTCTACCACAGAATTCGCACCTTACTGGGCAATTGTCGCTGTTGCATTGGCATTAGGTCTGGGAACTATGACGGGCTGGCGTCGCGTTGTTAAAACGGTTGGGGAAAAAATCGGTAAAACTGGCATGACTTACTCGCAAGGTATGTCTGCACAAATTACCGCTGCCACTGCAATCGGAATAGCAAGTATGACGGGTATGCCCGTGTCAACCACACATGTGCTTTCTTCCGCTGTTGCGGGAACCATGGTGGCGAATAAATCGGGGTTACAATTCTCTACTATTAAAACTATTTTGTTGGCTTGGGTGTTAACTTTACCTGCCACAATACTCTTAGCAGGCGGTTTGTTTTACACCGGTGTAAAAATATTTTTGTGATTTGTAAATATACTAGTTAAAAAAAACCGAGCATCTGCTCGGTTTTTTTATTAAATCTCTCCCAAGAACCCGCCCGATTGCCGTTCCCATAACTGTGCATAAATTCCATGCTGTGCGATTAATTCGGCGTGGGTGCCTTGTTCGACTATTTGGCCTCTCTCTAACACAATTAATCTATCTAACGCTGCGATTGTGGATAAACGATGCGCAATCGCGATGACTGTTTTACCTTGCATGAGTTTATTTAAATTTGTTTGAATGGCGGCTTCGACTTCTGAATCGAGTGCGGAAGTTGCTTCATCCATAATTAATATAGGTGCTTGTTTGAGCAAGACCCGTGCAATTGCAATACGCTGGCGTTGACCACCTGAGAGTTTGACGCCGCGCTCTCCAACATGAGCGTCGTAACCGGTACGGCCCTGATTATCGCTGAGCTGTAAGATAAAATCATGAGCTTCAGCTTGTTTTGCTGCCTTAATCATATCTTCGTCGGTTGCATCGGGTTTACCGTACAGCAAATTATCTCGAATAGAGCGATGCAATAGCGAAGTATCTTGCGTGACCATACCGATTTGCGCACGCAAACTTTCTTGTTGAACCAAAGCGATATCATGTCCATCAATCAAAATCTTTCCGCTTTCAACGTCGTAAAATCGCAACAGCAAATTGACCAGCGTGGATTTGCCCGCACCGGAGCGACCAACGACACCGATTTTTTCACCCGGGTGAATGTTTAGATTAAATTGAGTAAGCAAACCTTCACTCTTACCATAATTAAAATTCACATCTTTAAACTCAATGCGACTGTGCGACAGCACTAAGGGCTTTGCGTTTTCAACATCCTGCACTTCGCGCGGTACCGACAATGTATTCAAACCATCTTTTGCCGTACCAATGTTTTCAAAAAGCGCTGACACCTCCCACATAATCCATTGCGCCATGCCGTTGAGACGAAGCACTAAACCAATAGCGGCAGCAATTGCACCTGTAGTAATGGCCAGATTGCTCCACAACCAAATGGAAACAAAAGCCACCGAAAAAATTAACGCGGCATTAATTGCCCACACACAAGAACTTAATGAAGTTGCTAAACGCATTTGTGGATAAACCGTGCTCAAAAAGTACTCCATCCCATGTCTTGCGTATTCAGCTTCACGATTGGAATGAGAAAATAATTTCACGGTTGAAATATTTGTGTAAGTGTCTACCAGACGGCCAGTCATATCAGAGCGTGCATCGGCTTGCCGCATGGCGGTCTTAGATAACCTGGGCAAAAAATAGTAGAGTAGGCCGGCGTAACTGAACATCCAAACTACGAGAGGTAAAGCCAAACGCCAATCGAGCGACGCAAGCAATACCAAAATGCCCGAAAAATAAATTACTACGTATAAAAGTACATCGAGCAACTTCATAATAGTTTCGCGAACTGCCAGCGCTGTCTGCATTACTTTTGTTGCAACGCGGCCCGCAAATTCATTTTGATAAAACTGATAACTTTGCCCTAACAAAAAGCGATGTGCCTGCCAGCGAATTCGCATGGGAAAATTACCCAGAAGAGTTTGGTGCATCACCAGACCGTGCAATAACACTGTGATGGGCAGACCAATTAATACAATTGCACCCATCATGACTAATTCGTGTTGCGATTCCGCCCAGAGATTGGCAGGCGAGTGCGCGTTCAGCCAATCAACCAGCTGCCCCAGGAAGCCGAACAATGACACTTCCATCACCGCTATTGCGCCCGTCAACACGGCCATAATTGTGAGGTATAGTTCTGAGCCACGCGCGTAATGGCGACAGAATGCAAATAAGGTTTTGGGTGGTGCTGTAGGGTGTTCGGGTGGAAATGGTTTTATTAAGTTTTCAAAAAATCGAAACATAGGGCTGGTCACAGGATAATAGTTGGACATTTGTTGGACAAAGATTAAACAAAATTTTAGCACTTTTTGCTGAGAGAAGCTTGTGTCAAAATGTTAGGATTAATCTTCTAGTGACATTTGTTAATGTGCACATAATCTGTTCGTGCGTGAGAGTTACAGACGTTAGGTTTATAAATCAGAAACATAAAATATCTTTCACTGACATGTGGTGGATAATAACAATGAAAAGAGTATCAGTATGAAAAATGCGCTTGTCGTTTTCGCTGCCGGTTGTTTAGGCGCGCTTGTCCAATGTGTTGTGATGTGGTTATTTACTCGTTACGGAATCACGCACTCGTTAAATGTTAGTCTGCCAGGTTCAATTGCTCCAGCTTGGCTTTATCCTCGTGTCGTGTGGGGCGGCTTGTGGGGATTTTTATTTCTATTACCAATATTGTCCAGCAGTGTGTTCGCGCGCAGTTTTGTTATCGCACTTATCCCAACCTGCGTTCAGTTATTTGTCATATTCCCGCTTTATGAGCATAAAGGAGTGGCTGGTTTGTCGCTCGGTATACTGACGCCTTTCCTGGTTTTTTTCTTTTTTTGG
This sequence comes from Gammaproteobacteria bacterium, assembly GCA_004173475.1. Taxonomy (GTDB): domain Bacteria; phylum Pseudomonadota; class Gammaproteobacteria; order Pseudomonadales; family Cellvibrionaceae; genus Cellvibrio. The sequence goes on along the minus strand of SEBU01000002.1, from coordinate 393,693 downwards.
GTTTGGGCGTTGACTACCGCTATCACTTTAAAAATAGCCAAATAAATCGGGATAATAAATGTTAAAAAAATATTTACTTCTTGCTTCTATTTTATATGCAGGGTTATTTTTTTCGCCGTTGAGCCATGCCCAATTTTTACCTGATAACACCACACTAAATGTGCAATCGGTACAGCGGTGGATGCAGTCTAATAGGGATTTTGCCAGCGTTATTCAGGTTTTGGATGAATTGAATAAAACGGAAAACGATTCAAAGAAATTTGATGCTTTGCCTGCAGTAGAACAAGATCAAAAAATCACGGCGTTTTTACAACAAAAGCAGTTGCTTGAGTCGGCGAATAAAATCGCCAGTCAACATGGTTGGAAATCCCTTGGGGAATATGTTCGCCTCAGCACGAAGTTAGGGAATGCGATAGCAGCCTATTTTTACACGCAAGAAGCTGCCCGGTTAACCGAAGAGCAAAAAAAGGCACTACAAGCGAAAACAGATCCGGTCGTTCTAAGCGTGCCTGCTTCAGATATCACATTTGTAAAAAATAATGAAAAATTATTGAAATCTTACATTCAGGCCTATTCCAAAGGTAAATGATAGACTCAAAGCGATTTCAAGAAAAAGGGCGAAAGTGCCGCCCTTTTTTCATTTACTCTGCTAAAACACCGTTGCGATAATCTTGAATCGCCTGTTCGATTTCATCAGTTGTGTTCATCACGAAAGGGCCGTATTGCGCAATTGGCTCTTTCAGTGGAATACCCGCTAATAAAATAAAACGTGTGTTTTCAGATAAAGCTGTTACGGAAATTTCGTCACCAGCGCCGAGTAAACCTGCATTGCCAACTTCCAATTGCCGAGCATCTTCGCCAATCGCCACGCTTCCTTCGTACACGTAAATAAATGTATTGTGAGTCGCAGGAATCGCGTGAGCAAACTTGCCATTTAAAGGTAAGTTAACATCCCAATAAATAGGTTGAGTCGTTAAGCCTTGAATCGGCCCGCTAATGACTTTTCCGTCGATCACTGCCGAATTTGCAATGACTTTAATTGAACCGCCATTTTTAAATTGCGATACTGGAATATCGGCTGCAGGAATATCTTTATAATTCGCAGGTTTCATTTTTTCCGCAGCTGGTAAGTTCAGCCACAGTTGAAATCCACGCATTAATCCATGTTCCTGTTGCGGCATTTCTGAGTGGATAATGCCGCGACCTGCTGTCATCCATTGTACGTCCCCATTGCGCAGATGACCTTTGTTACCCATATGATCTTCGTGCAACATATGGCCTTCAAGCATGTAGGTAACGGTTTCAAAACCGCGATGTGGATGCGCCGGGAAACCCGCAATATAATCGGTCGCGCTTTCTGAATTAAATTCATCTAGCATTAAAAATGGATCGAAGCGCGCCTGTTGCGATTGCCCAAGGCTGCGTTTAATACGTACACCTGCACCATCGCTGGTAGCGCGGCCGGGAATAATTTGCTGCAGTTGCTTTTGCATAGTGCGCTCCGTTATTTAGGTTAATTGTTAAAAATATCTAGACTCATTTAAACGCGTGTTTAAATAATTTTTCAGTTTTGGCTGCTAAAATAAGATCATTTTCGTGCAGACCTTTAATTTTGTGTGTCCACCAGTTAACAGTTACTTTTCCCCATTCAGTGAGCAGTGCAGGGTGATGATTAAATTCCTCTGCCACGGCACCAACTTGATTGGTAAATTCCAGCGCACTTACAAAATTTTTAAACTTATACACACGCGTTAATTGCTTTACACCGTTGATCTCAATGACAGACCACTCAGATAATTTGTCCAAAGCGTCTGCCAATTCTATTTCAGTAACCTGCGGCGCACCTACACGGCACGCACTGCAGATTTTTTCGCTTAGCTCATTTAAATCTTCTTTAGCATTTCTCTCTACATCAGTCATCTGTTATCACCTCTTGAAATTATTCGAGACATGATAGCGCGATTCATCATTAAGCGGCTGCGGCTTGTTCAATCTCACGACGCGCGTCGGTCAAGGATTTATCTTTAGCATCGTTAATACTTAAACCTTCTGCGTAAATGTAATTGATCGAGTTGATCCCTAAAAAATTAAAAAATGAACTTAAAAAACTTGTTTGTGAATCACTCGCTTTGCCTTGATGGAATCCGCCGCGTGCAGCGATAAAGTGAACAGGTTTATCCGCCAATAAGCCGACCGGGCCAGTTTCGGTGTACTTGAAAGTCACGCCGGCGCGAGCGAGTTGGTCAAAATACGCTTTCAAGGTCGAAGGAACGCCGAAGTTGTACAAAGGCACACCAATTACGACGGCATCGGCGTTTACAAGTTCTGCGATTAATGTATCCGACAAATTCACAATCGTTTGCTGTTCAATGGTACGGCTTTCAGCCGGGGTAAAAAACGCCTGAACTGTATTTGAATCCAAGTGCGGAATAGGGTTTTTCGCAAGATCGCGCACAACCACTTTTCCATCCGGGTGTTTTGCTAACCAGCTTTTAACAAACTCATTACTCAAGGTGCTGGAGTTGCCGTTATCACTGAAAACACTGCTGTTGATTTGCAATAAAGTGCTCATTTCCGATTCCTCGCCATTCAGGCTCTATAGGGATTTCCGCTTCGTTTATGTGGCTTGATTGCCATGGAGCTATTAAATGATTTGACGAGCGAATGATAAATAGCGATATTTGACGGTATTTAATCGAAAAATTGGATGGATCATGAATAACAGCTTTGCTGTCGCTGAAAATAAAGTAACGCTTGAGCAATGGAGGGCTTTGTTGGCCGTCATCGATGCAGGTGGTTACGCCAAGGCGGCGGAACAATTGAATAAAAGCCAATCAGCGGTCTCTTACGCTATCTCCCAGTTGGAATCGGCATTAAACGTGAAAGTATTTAACCTGCAGGGCCGAAAAGCGGTGGCGACACCTTCAGGAGAGTTACTTTATCGCCGTGCAAAACTTCTCTTGGAGCAGGCAGAGCGGTTGGAAAAGTCGGCTGAATGCTTGGCTATACATGTAGAACCCATCGTTAAAATTGCGGTGGACATTATTATCCCGCCCGCAAAAGTGCTTTATTGCTTGTCGATGTTTGCCAAAGATTTTCCTGATACCCGTGTGGAATATTACGAGACAGTGTTGTCTGGAACGGAAGACGCACTGCTTAAGCGGCAGGTAGATCTGGCCATTGGTGGCTTCGTACCGCCGGGTTTTATCGGCGAAAAATTGATGAACGCAACATTTCACGGTGTTTCCAGTCCAACTCATCCACTACAAGTTCTGGGGCGACCAGTGACCTATGAAGATATGCGGCAGCATAGGCAGATTGTTGTGCGCGACTCAGGGCAATACCGTCGCCACACGGTTGGTTGGCAAGAAGCAGATCAGCGTTGGACTGTGAGTCATATCAAGACATCCTTGGATGCCATACGCATGGGATTGGGCTATGCCTGGGTTCCCGACGCATACACCAAAGATGATATAGAAGCAGGTACGTTAAAGTATTTGCCCGTTGAAATCGGCTCGGAGCGCGAGGCGCCAGTTTATCTTACCTTTGCAGACAAAGAATTTGCGGGCCCAGCGACCCAAAAATTGGCCAGTATTCTCAAGGAGTGTTTACCTCGTGCTTGTGAAGGAAAATAAGGTGCGACTACTGACATACATTGTCAGGGCTTAAATTTATGATGGCTCCCTTTTATCAAAACGACCGGAATTTTTTAATATCATGACTAAGCTTTTTCAGGTTCAAAGTGAATTCGCACCCGCTGGTGATCAACCTGCTGCTATCGCTGGATTAATCAAAGGACTGGAGGCTGGGTTAGCACATCAAACTTTATTAGGCGTAACAGGGTCAGGTAAAACCTTTACTATCGCAAATGTAATTGCTCACGTTCAAAGACCTACGCTTGTCATGGTTCATAACAAAACCCTGGCTGCGCAACTTTATGGGGAATTCAAAGAATTTTTTCCAAAAAATGCCGTGGAATATTTCGTTTCCTATTACGATTATTATCAACCAGAAGCTTACGTTCCTTCGTCGAATACGTTTATTGAAAAAGATTCTTCCGTTAACGAACACATTGAGCAAATGCGTTTGTCTGCAACTAAAGCCTTAATGGAACGCAAAGATGCAATTGTGGTTGCAACTGTGTCCGCTATATATGGTTTGGGTGATCCGCAATCCTACATGAAAATGCTGTTGCATTTGGTGCGTGGCGATAAAATTGATCAGCGTTCAATTTTGCGTCGCTTAGCCGAGCTGCAATACACGCGTAATGATGTTGATTTTTATCGCGCAAATTATCGTGTGCGTGGTGATGTTATAGATATTTATCCCGCTGATTCCGATTGCGATGCCGTGCGTGTGCAATTATTTGATGATGAAGTTGAAAACATTTCTATTTTCGACCCTCTAACAGGTGAAGTGCTGCATAAAGTTCCGCGAGTTACTATTTATCCTAAGTCACATTATGTAACTCCTCGTGAAACTATTGTGAACGCAATTGACGAGATCAAAGAAGAATTGCGCGGGCGACTCGAACAATTGCGTGAAAATAATAAGTTGATTGAAGTACAGCGCCTTGAAGAACGCACGCGTTACGATTTGGAAATGATGCAAGAACTTGGTTATTGCAACGGTATAGAAAACTATTCACGTTATTTATCTGGTCGCGCGCCAGGCGAGCCACCGCCAACATTATTTGATTATCTACCTAAAGATGCATTGCTGGTTATCGATGAGTCGCACGTAACCGTTTCGCAAATTGGCGCTATGTATAAAGGCGATCGCTCACGCAAAGAAACGCTGGTGCAATACGGTTTTCGTTTGCCATCTGCATTGGATAATCGCCCCATGCGTTTCGATGAGTGGGAGCGTGCCGCACCACAAATGATTTTTGTTTCCGCAACGCCTGGAAAATACGAACAGGAGTTTACCGGGCAAGTAGTTGAGCAAATTGTACGGCCAACAGGCTTAATTGATCCAGAAATTGAAATTCGTCCCGCAGGAACTCAAGTTGATGACGCCTTATCTGAAATTAAAGTTCGTGTTGAAAAAGATGAGCGTGTTTTAATTACTGTATTAACCAAACGCATGGCGGAAGACCTCACCGAATATTTAACTGAGCATGGCACTCGCGTGCGTTATTTGCACTCAGATATAGATACGGTTGAGCGTGTGGAAATTATTCGCGATTTCCGTATGGGTGAGTTCGATGTGCTAGTGGGAATCAACTTATTGCGTGAAGGTTTGGACATGCCGGAGGTATCTCTAGTGTGTATTTTCGATGCCGATAAAGAGGGATTCTTGCGCTCTGACAGATCACTTATCCAAACCATAGGCCGTGCTGCCCGAAACTTAAATGGCCGCGCGCTCTTGTATGCGGATCGAGTTACTGATTCCATGAAGCGCGCTATTGAAGAAACTGACCGACGCCGCGAAAAACAAATCGCGCACAATCTTCTGCACAATATTACGCCGAAAGGGATTCGTAAAAATGTGCAGGATATTCTGGAAACATCGGTAGTTCCTGGTGCTGGTAGCCGCGCCGCGCGAAATCGTGCCGCCGTTGCTGATCGCCAGGCGAAATATTCGGTTGCCGTAGACCCTAAAAATATTTGGAAGTCTATTGAACTGCTTGAAAAACAAATGTTCCAGGCTGCGAAAGATTTAGAATTTGAAGCCGCCGCCAAGCTGCGTGACCAAATTGAGCAGCTAAAGAAAAAGTCATTGTTAATGTAGCCGCTTACTATTATTAAAAAGTCACAAGGATGTGATCGAAAATTGCTAAAGAAAATAAAAAATGTTAAAAATCTTTCTTCCGGTTTTATTTCCGTCATGGCGCTTTTTTAGCAGCATAGGTCCATCTCCCCGAATTCATATTGCGTTTTCTAATAATGAAAATGACGAGCCAACTCATTGGCGAGAGTTTCGACCATTACCGCGAAAAATTTCTTTTAGGGAAGGAATTTTCCATTTATTTCATAACCCTCGCTGGAATGAAACCCTGTATATAAATTCCTGTGCTGAGCGATTATTTGAAGTTTATTCCGAACTACGCGAACAAGAAATTATGTACCGTATCTTAGAGGCGATAAAATCCGAAGAAATTATTCCCAATACTGATTCAACGTACGTTAAATTTAGAATAAGTGCGGTTATTCGCGAGGCTCAGATTATTACTCAACCTGTAACCTTTGTTTCAAAAGCAATAGGTTTTGGAGCTGCTGGATGATATTGCTCGATCAAGCAGTTCGCTGTTCAGAAATTATTCTCGCATTTGCATTGGTGCAGCAAGGTTTGGAGTACTGTCGTGGAATGCAGCCGGAAAAAACACTGGGTTTTGTTTCTGTCTGCCTGTCAGTTTTATTACTATTAGGATTTTATCCGGCTATCATTGAATGTGCTTTGTTGGTCCTCACGGGGATTTTACTCTATCGCTTTCAGGGCCCTTACAATGGCGGAAGCGATTGCATGACGGCTTTGGTGCTGTTGTGTTTGTTTTTATCCCACGTTGCACCTACGACATTTTGGCAAGAAATTGCGCTCGGCTACTTGGCGTTCCAGTTATGTTTTTCTTACTTTCAGTCGGGGTATATAAAAGTTATTAATCGGGATTGGCGCAATGGCCAAGCCCTGAAGGACGTATTTTCTATCACTGCTTATCCTGTTAGCGAGCTAACTCGGAGATTTGGGCAGTTGCCGCGAATAATGTTGGTCATGAGCTGGTTGGTTATATTATTTGAGCTTGTGTTTCCATTATCTTTATCGAGCCAAATTTCGTTAATATTGGCGTTAATAGTTGCTGGATTATTCCATCTCGCGAATGCATGTCTATTAGGCTTAAATCGCTTTTTTTGGATTTGGCTTTCCGCTTATCCCATTCTTATTTGGTTTCAAAACCGATTGTTTAATTAATACGAGCCAGACAGGTTATTTTTTGCGCGTTCGGTACGCGTGGCACGATCATTTATGTTAGTGAGTTGCGATCAGGCGTATACTGCAGCCCACTATTTAAAGCTTATCTGGACGCGTGCATGGCAATTCCTAACAAAATACCTTATGACATACTTTTTGATCTATGGCGTACCTGGCTCACGCAAAATGAATGGATGCCCCTGGATAAATGGTTGAAAAACCATTTGCGCAAAAATACCAATCCGAAATCTGAATTCGCGTCCGCCAAGTCAAACACACGGGAATTAAGTTTGTGCATGTTTTCGGCTATGCGCTATTTTCAATTAGCCTGTGCGCTGGAAGAAAGTTACCAAAAACAAGAGATGTTAAATTGGGCTGCCTGGGATAAAACCTGGGTTCAATCAAGCGCTAAAAAAATACCCGTTGCCGGCTTTTGGTTTTGGATTGCATTGCGCGAAAAAAATGAAAACGCTGGCCCGAAAGCTTTGCGTGATTTAACAGCGCGCAAAGCCTGGTTTGATAAACTGGAACAATATTTCAGCCTCTCTGAACAACCTGAAGAAATTTTGTTGTGGTCGGGCCTTCGTCCACAATGGGTTCCGCTACTGGAAGAACGAAAAGTAAAAAGTCAGTGGACGGACGAACAATTAACGGATTTTATTAACCAACAAAATATCGCGCCGCCGCTCTGGTTGCGTGTGCAAAAGAGTCTCCCTTTAGATGATGTTGTGAAAAAGCTGCAACAAGATTCTGTGCATGTAGAGCTTGATCAAGAAGGCCATTTATTTGCTCGCGGTGGAAAGCATTTGTCTGGGGCGGCGGCACACAAAGAAGGCTTGGTTGAAATTCAGGATTTGGCAAGTCAGCAAATTGCGTTGGCGGTAGATGTAAAACCCGGGCAAAAAGTGTGGGATGCTTGCGCAGGTGCGGGCGGAAAATCTTTAGCGATTGCAGCGCGAATGAACAATAAAGGTGTTGTGATCGCGACGGACTTGCACGGCTATAAACTCGAAGAATTAAAACGACGCAGCAAGCGCGCTGAATTTCATAATATTCGTAGCTTTGAGTGGGCAGGGGATGAACCCTTGCGTTTACCCAAAGAAGTTGCGCAGCAACAGGGTTTTGATTGGGTATTAATTGATGCCCCTTGTAGTTCTGCTGGAACTTGGCGACGCAACCCTGATGCTCGCTGGCGTTTGAGTGAATCAGATACACAAGAGTTAATCGCACTACAACAGAAAATTCTGACGAACGCGGTAAAAGCGGTTCGTGCTGGTGGCCATTTGGTGTATGCGACCTGTAGTTGGCAAGTCAGCGAAAACGAAGCTCAAGTGGAATGGTTTATAAAAAATAATCCAGAGTTTGTGTTGGTCAATCAGACAATGCTTGGAGCCCCATTTCAGGATTCGGACGCCATGTTTGTAGCGGTGTTGAAACGGAATTAAAAATTTTAGATAAATAAAAATGGCGGAAACTATTAGATTTCCGCCATTTTTATTTCTACCAGAATAACTTTACACTCTCATTTTTATACCAAGTTCCGTAATTACACAGATTTTGGAAAGTGAAAAATTTTAACGCTGAGTGGCGCTAGTTTGAAATTGGTACTGCTAGTGTCCAAGGTTGACTCTAGAACTACCACATCAGGTTTCTTACCAACCACATTAGTTGCTTCAGCATTTTTTCCAATCAGGGACCAAACTTTTCCTTTTCCTTTCGCATTAAAACCTTCGAAAGATAGATCTATACTCTGGGCTGTCTCCGTCGGATTTACGAGAGCAATTGTTAAGGTATTCCCGTCTTCCGTTAAGGCCGCAGAAACATCTAATGGATAAGTTGGGCTGCCAGTATTAACACGAGGCTGGTCGCCCCCAACTGGGTATTGTGGTGCTGGTTGCGGAGAGTTGCCATTAACCTTAACCGGAATGCTACCAAAATGTTTGTTGTAAAGTTGGAATGCCCGGCCACGCGCACTGATCGTTGATTCAGTTGCATTAAAGTTAATCCATGCTGTACCCATGGTATAACCGGCCATTGCAATAAAATCAGTGTGACGGAAAAACTCATGAAGCGTTAAAGATATAGCCACCGCACCTTTTAAACTGTCCTGGAAGCTATAGGCCCATTCATCAAAGAAAACTTTAATGTTGCCTTCATTTAATTTAGGAAATAATTTTTTATATTCTTCCCACGCATCCGCCATGGTGGCAACCCGATTTGCGGGTTGTCTGGCCCATTCAACCGGCGACATTTTTACGTCAAAAAGTTTACCGGTTTGTAAATCAAATCGTTTACCTTCCGGTGGGTAAGCATGAGTTGCCAAGGCATCAAATTTTCCCCAGGAATCTTTTAGCATACCGTAGGCCCAGTCGCGTTCAGAACCTACGTGAACTTGTGCTTGCCCCGCAATAAAAATTCCTTGACCTGTTGTCATTTCATCAACAAAACCGCCGGGTGCAACTATATAGATGGAAGGGTCTACCGCTCGCATGGCATCGGCAAACAAATTGTGTTTTATAACGTATTGGTCGCGTGACATGTGGCCAAATTGCCAATGTCCGTACATCTCATTACCTATGTTCCAATATTTAACTTTGTAGGGTTCCGCATGGCCGTTAGCAACGCGTTTTGCGCCCCATTCTGTATCAGATGCGCCGTTGACGTATTCAACAAGTTCAGCGCCCGAACGAGGTTCGCCGGAGCCCGTGTTAACACACCAATAGGGTTCGCAATTAATAAGCTTGCACATTTGCAGCAACTCATCCACACCAACATCGTTAGGCTGTACGGCTTTCCAAACAGGATCCAGGGTTGGTGGGCGTTTATCTTTATCGCCAATCGTATTTTTCCAATCGTAAGCAGAAATAAAATTTCCGCCCGGCATACGCATAATTTTACAATCCATTTCTTTCATGAGAGCGATTGTATCCGCGCGAAATCCTTGTACGTTATCAGCAGGCATTAATGACACTGCACCAATCCGTAAATTTCCGGAACCTGTTGCGGTAATTTCAAGATGTGATTCTGTAGAACTTACTTTAGGAGTAATTTCAAACGAAACCGTGCTCCATTCTTGTGAAGATTTTACTTTGACGGTTTGCCGATCTTTTTTTGCGGAAATAATTGAAATTGAAATTTCGGTCGGTTCGTCAGAACTCACCACAATCCTTCCTGTGTAAGGCCTGCCACCTTTAAAGGAAAGTTTGGATTGTGTGACCCCTCTCGGTGTGGCTGACAGTGCAATGCTGGGGCTGTGCTCGCCAACATACGCATTTTTTTTATCGAGCGTGATTGCCGAAAGGGGGCCAACAGCCGTCCATTTGCGAATGTAAGACATGGCGGCGCGTCGATCAGTTGGGAAAGGTTCGGCAACCTCCAGAACGCCGTAATAAAATTTGCGGTCATCTAGAACTTCACTCCACAAACTATGATTAATTAGATTGCCGATGTGCTCAATAAATCCGCCGTAAATATAAGGTGGTATTGCAGGAAATTTCTCTCCTATGTTAATGACGCCTTTAATCGTGGAGGACGAAGCCGCAAAGGAGGGAAGCGCCCATGTTCCAGCCAGGCCGAGTGAACCTAAAAGCATGTTTCGCCGAGTGATAGATGAAATGTTATTATTCACTTGATCATTCCTAAAATTTTTAGTTAAAAGAATAGATATTTTTATTTTTTTTGCGGAACCTAAATGTTTCTTTAAAAAAATGATCATATCTTTGTGGGGAAATCATTACGCTTTAAAACGTCCATGCCTTTAATCATTGCTCCGATGTCCAATCGTCATTCACCGTACTTTTAAACAAAAAATAAATAATGTTTAGAAAATGCGCGTCCGCGCAGAGATTATGCGAGCGATATAGATTGAGCATCTAACCAGAGTCGCCCGTATATTACTATAGTAATTAAATATTACAAATAAATTGAGTGTGACTTATGTAATTAGATTTGGGAATTTTTTAAGATGGTTTAATTCGACTATGAAAATAGAATGTTGCTTTAATCGATGAATGAAATGATTTATAAACGATGCGGCAGACAAATTGGGTTATGCGCGTTTTAATGGCTTTGAGCTAATCGAACAGAAGGCGCTAATAAACGATGATGAAAATTATATTTTTAGTTGAGTTCCATAACCAATCTAAAACCCAGCGTTTCTATCATAGCATCGGCAGCTGTTGAATCGCGGGCGCTTGTCATTAAGCGTTGTACATTATCTTTAGTTGAGCCGCCACGAATTACACGTGATGAGCATTGCTTAACGTCTCGTGCTACACCATTCGCGTTGGCATTGTTGTAATTTTCCTCGTAACAGTCTTGCACCCATTCAGAGACATTACCTGCGGTGTCGTAAATTCCGAAGGCATTCGGTGAATAATTTCCAACAGGTGCCGTTTTACTTCCAAATAAACCGGAATAGTTACTGAGACATCCACGTCTGCAATTGGCTTTCCCTTTTGCGTCTTGCTCATTGCTGCCCCACCAAAAAATATCCGTACTCCCTGCACGCGCTGCGTATTCCCATTCGGCTTCAGTAGGTAAACGAAATTTCTTTCCTGTAGTTTTGGAAAGCCACTGCGCATAGGAATTGGCATCTTCCCAACTCACGTGAATAACGGGGCGATCTTCGCGGCCCCAGCCGTTGTCTCCCGGAAAAGGTTTATTGGCGGCTTGCGCGTAGGCGTCGTATTCAGCAAACGTAATTTCATATTTGCTAATGGCGAACGCCCTGTTAATAGTTACCTTGTGAGCAGGGGCGGTGTGCATATTATTGTCATCACCCATATTAAAGCTTCCCGCAGGAACACGAACCATCGCTGGCGCATTTTTTCCACCCGACACTGTCACTGTTGCTGGCGCTTTTGCAGAAAGATTTTCTGCCTCTGGATCAACTTCCAATTCGATATCAACTTTCAAAGGCTCTTGTTTTATTTCAACCCAATCGATTTTACTTTTGTAGCCGCTTTTGCTTACCTCAACTTTGTAGCGGCCAGATTCCAACTCAATTCCATCCTTGTATTTGTCAGGAATAGTCAATAGTCGAATGCGAGCATCGTTAGGCACGGTGCTAATGGTTAATGAATAGGTTGGGGCTGCAGGTAATGACTCGCTGGATGACTGCACGGATTGCGCAAGTGTTTCGACACTGCTGGCTTGAGTCGAACTGATTTCTTCATTTGCGGAGCTGGTATTCGCATCTGCATTCGCGTTAGCTTCGCTTGCCGTAACGATTGATGGTACTTCAGCGACTGCCGGAGACGATGAGGATGCGGCGGAAGAAAAAAACACCGAACTTGTTTGCGACGATTGAGGGAGAAAGATATCGGCTGTACTTCGCGTTGCGACATTTAGGAACTGTGGCAAGGTATTTGGTTGTGTTGAGAATGCGGATTGCACCATCACACTTAAGACGCACCATAAAAAAATCAGAACACCCAAAACACTAAATGATTTTCGGATATTCCGGTTGTTCAATACCATCATCGTATTGATGTGGGTTTGTTGCTGGATTCTCGCACCAAAAACCGTGGGTGCTACCTCGCTACCAAATACCGAATCGTGGGCGGTTTTTTTGTAATGAAGGCCGTCAGCTTTGGACCACCGCAGGTTCATCAATTTATTCCAGCGCCAACTAATCGCATTAGCAGTCGCTGCAAACAGCGCGCGAACAAGTGCCATTATCGAAAGATCTTCTGGTGCAGAATTGGTGATGTAGGGCACCCTGGTTGCGTTCTCCAACTGATCAATTGCGGTACTTATTTCACGACCTGATTGAAAACGTTGAGCAGGATCTTTTGCTAAAAATTTTTCCAGAATTCGCTGATAAGCCTGATATTGCAATGGCAGCTTTGGAATAGGGGCGCTGATGTGCTTTAACGCAATAGTTACAGCGTCTTCACCCTGATAAGGTAAGGCTCCGGTTAACATTTCAAAAAATACAACACCCAGGCTGTATAAATCAGAACGAGCATCCACCGTTTGGCCACGCGTTTGCTCCGGGCTCATGTAATGAGGTGTTCCAACTACAGTTCCCACATGCGTCATTCGCGAAACACCGACAATACCTTTTGCAACACCGAAATCGGAAAGCACTGCAGAATTATCGGCGCGAAATAAAATATTTTCAGGTTTTATATCGCGATGTATGTAACCTTTTTCATGGGCATGATCGAGTGCATTGGCGATTTCTTTAGTTACTCGTAATGCTTCTTCGCCAGTTAAGCCATTAATCATTTTGTCGTGAACAGAGCCGCCGGGCAAATAATCCATGGCGATATAATTCAAGTCGTCCTTCCGGCCTATATCATAAATAGCGACGATGTTCGGGTGCGATAGTTGTCCAACAATAGTGGCTTCGCGTTGAAAACGTTCGCTGAACGCCGGGTCGCTGGTTAGACCGGGGTTCATTACTTTAAGCGCGACAATACGCCCCACGCTGATTTGAATCGCGAGGTAAACGGTGGACATTCCACCCTGATTAATTTTACGGATTATGCGATAACCCGGAATTTGTAAAGCCATATTGTCGACGTTCTTTTACTAAATATTTTCGCTACTTAAGCGTATGAATCAGTACGATTAACAGCGCAGTAATTGCGCCAATAAAAATAATGGCATCCTGTTTCCTGTTCCTGGTGAGTGCAGGAACCCAGTGCCAAAACTTTTTACTTATTTTTTGTTTAACCACAGGGGATTCGATAATTTGCAAAGTAATATTATCGTTTCCGCCGCTGGTTAAGGCTTCGTGCAGTAATTGATCCACTGCCGTTAAAGTGTTGGGACAATGTTCTAAAATTTGTGCAATTGAAGTATCACTCAATTCATCACTCAAGCCGTCACTGCACAGTAAAATCCATTGGCTTTCTTGCCATTGCCCCTGAGTTACATCCACTTTTACCTGGGCGAGTTCTTGCATTCCCAAGCATTGGGTGATGATATTTTTGTCAGGATGTGTTTCGACTTCTTCGGCGGTGATGGCACCAGATACGTACAGCATTTGCACGTAGGAGTGATCAGTGGTTAACCGAGTTAGTTCGCCACCTGACAACCCCGGTGTCCAGAGATAAGCGCGACTATCGCCAACCCAAGCCACCTGGTAATTTTTTTTCTGACTTAACAATGCGACAACAGTAGACCCCATGCCGTGAGCACCAATACCTTGGTCGGCTGAAGTTAAAATCATTTGATGGGATTTTTGAATTGCATCGATCAGAGAAAAGGGAGTTGCTTTTTCAGCAAAACTCTCAAAGGTCTCGCGGACAATAGCGCTTGCGACTTCACCGGCTTCATGGCCGCCCATACCGTCCGCTACAACCCATAAATCAGCGTCAGGCGCACTGAGAAAACAATCTTCATTGTTCTCGCGCTTGAGGCCCGGGTGGGTTGCGGCACTATATTCTAGTGGGTGAAGTAGCGTCATGCTTGGCTCAAATCAATTTAACCTTATTCCGCCATAATCGCTGATTATGTCAATTTTTTCCATTTTTCAATTTCACCTTTCGCAATCTATTTGTGCCCAAGGTGAAATTGCCATATTTAAAATGTAGCGGAATTTTTATTCCTTCGAATTACATTATTATTCGAGTTTAAAGTCTGAGGATTTCCAAACCTAAGGATTCCAGTTTTTCCTGTTGCGCAGCATGACTGACTACACCGACACTTGCTTTGTCTGGCAGAAGATATGTATCTGCAACACGTATCAAATCTTGCAGAGTCACGTGTACCACCCGGTTTCTAAACAATTCGCGTTTCTCACGCGTGCGGCCAAATAGCTCGGCATGATAAGTTGTTTTGGCTTCACCTGCTGGCGAACCTGGTTTATCAATACTACCTATGACGCCTAAAATTGCCTCTTCAAGAGATTGCTCTGAATGAAGAGTGTTTTTTAACCAATCAAGCGCCGCATCAAAATCCTGTAGGGTTTCAGTTAAACGAGGATCGCGATAAGAATAGAAACGGAAAGATGCAATTGTATTATCTTGATTGGCGCCACCACCATAAGCTCCTCCTTGCTCGCGAATCGTGCGATGTAAATAACCGTTCCGTAAAAATCCACCCAGCACCGTAAGCACGGCCGCGTCAGGGTGATCTGCAGGCACAGTGGGATAGGCTTTTGCGCAAAAATTCACTTGCGTATTTGTAATCCATGCTTGCCTGATCTTTTCGCTTACGGTGGGTAGAGAAAAGACGGAGAAATGTTCTGTTGCATTTGTTGCCGGCCATAAATCAACAAGCGTTTTTCGATATGTCGCAACGTGTTCGTCCTCCCCCACAATTAAAAATTGTTTGGGAGCGTTCAGCATAAGTTGATGAACTTGTGCCAGTCCATTAGCAAATTCATTTAATTTTTCAGCGTCGTCCAGCTCGTTATCCAAGCGTTTTAACTCAGCAATACCAGCAAGGCCGCCCAGCTGGTGCGCGAGTTTTGCCGCGGGGCTCATACCGGCGCTTGCAAGAGTCATTGCCAGGCTATGACCGTGGCCCGTAACACTCTGTTCGGAACGCGCACGTTTTTGCGCAATAAGTTCACGCAGGCGATCATGTTCGTCGAAGCGCACTTGGAGCAAACTTGCTTGCATGAGTTCGGCCATTTTGCGCTCATTTCGACTCAAGGCTTTTGCAGATAAGGTGATGTAGGCATCTATTTTTTGTACGTCGTCACCTGTGCCGCGAATACTACTGAATGCCCGAATTGAACCAACAACTTCCGCTTGCCAACGTTGCACATCAAGATAATCTTTTTCACCAACTGCTAATTCAGTGAGGCAAGAGCAATAAAAAGGTAAGAGCTTTTGTTGGGTCTCGCTGAGCGCTGGCATTTTAAATGTAATTTGCTGATACACGAGGCCGTTAGTGCCTGCAGAATAGCAACGCAACGGATATCCATTAAAAGTTTCGTGCGAACCTGCCGTGTAATGTAGATGCTCGGGAATATCTTCTAGACCAACTTTAGGTAAAATACTTTCATCATCTTTTTGTAATTGTCGTGCTTGCAGCGCATGGGTACGTTCGATGATGCTGCGCTTCTCATCTTCAGTTAATGAGGCTTTTAAGCGTGCCAGATGCGCGACTTCGGCCTGTTGGATTCGCGCACTCAGTTGCGTGTCTGGTTTCATTACAAGACGCACACGGTGTTTATTTTCTAGCAACCATTTCTTAACCAGCGATTGGATAAAATCCGGTTGTTTAATTTTTTCATGCAAACTTTTTAAAGCAGAGTCCATGTCTAATAATGCAATTGGGTCGCCACGATGCGTCGCCGATGTCAGCCCGGTTAAAATAAGCTGTAAACCGTAGGGATAGCCATCGCCGCCCACTTCTCGCTGTTGTAATTCGAGTTGGTGCAAAGCCGCTTCAAGTTCTGATAAAGGCACACCTTTTTCAGCAACCTCTTGCAAGGTTGAAAAAATAAGTTCTTCAATTTTTGCAACGTCTTCGATTGCGCAGCCTTCCAACCCGCAAACAAATGCCATCTCACGAGAAGAATCGTCCATGCCGCATAGAGGAGAGGGTGCTTGACCTAATTCTGTAGTTTCCAATACTTGTTGCAAAGGTGAGGCAGAGTTATCCAATAAAATATGGGACAGCAGTTGAGCCTCAAGGCTTTCTTCCAGTTGGGTTGTTCTGCCCAGTAACCATGCAAATACAACGTGGTTTTTAGTGGCTATATCATCGTCGTTATCGGCGGGATAATATTCTTCAACGGCTATAGGCGCATGGTAGCGTTTTTCGTCGGGAACACTTATTACATCATCTAATTTTTCAAATCGTGACAATGCCTGAGTTTCGAATTTTTCCTGATGTGTTGCAGCAGGAATATCGCCATACGTCATGATTATTGCGTTGCTAGGGTGATAATGCGTGCGATAAAAATTTTTCAATTGCTGATAGGTTAAGTTCGGAATTTCCTGCGGTTCGCCGCCACTGTTGTAATGGTAGGTTGTAGTGGGATACAAATATTTGCACAGGGTTTGCCAAATTTGCGAAGGCACCGAGCTCATAGCACCTTTCATTTCATTGAACACAACGCCCTTAAACACCAGATCTGAATTTGGATTATCCACCTCAGCAAACTCAAGGCGATGGCCCTCTTGCGCAAAATCCAATTCGTCCAATCGCGAAAAGAAAACCGCATCAAGATATACATCCAACAAATTATTAAAGTCTTTTTGATTTTGGCTAGCGAAGGGATAGGCGGTCCAGTCGGAACTGGTGAACGCGTTCATAAAAGTGTTCAGTGAGCGCCGCACCATCATAAAAAACGGATCGCGTACTGGATATTTATCGCTACCACAAAGCGCGGTATGCTCAAGTATGTGCGCAACGCCGGTTGAATCATGGGGTACTGTTCGAAGCGCAACTAAAAAAACATTTTCCTGATTATCAGCGGCCAAATGTATGTGTTGCGCGCCAGTCACTCTATGACGATATTCTTCAACACGAATTTTTAATGCATCTATTGTTTGGCTGCGAATAAATTCAAAAGCAGGATGGGTCATAATTTTTCCGTCACGGAGAAGTAGGTAAAAAGGCTTGCTGCTGATCAACGAAGGCTGCAAATGCCTCAAGTATAGGCGAGTAATTTACCGCGCCATGTTCTATTTTTTGCAAAGCGTAACAACTTGCCTCCAAGGTGGAAAGTTGATTTTGGCTATGCGCTTTACGAATTTTGTATATAGATGAAGGACAATCCTGCAAATTCAACCTCGGCATAGATTGCAGTGCGGGATTCAAGTAAAGCATTTTACGACTTTTGCGCCAGGTCGCATCCAGCACCCAAAGTCGTATTTTTCCCGATTTGTCTAACGCATCACCATTATTAATGTGGTTAGCGTCAACAGGGTTTGGGCTGCACATTCCTAGAGATTTTTCTTCTGCTACATCAGGATAAAGGAGGATATCGTAGTAGTCGGGAGAGGTAATCTCTTGAAAAAATATATTACCAAAATCTTCACCGATGCAAAGCTGGCTATTTTTTAAACACAAATGAAGTAGGCGCCCGGTATTTTTTACTTCGAGTACTTCCTGGGGATGCTGCAAAATAAACAAGCTAACCAGATTCTCGACCGGGCGAATAAATTTGCAAATGCACGTTTTTTCGGGTCTCAAGCAAAGCTTGCAAGTAGGACGTTTATTCATGCGGGCGTTACATTATTAAAAAGTTCCAGGCTCAATGAACCATGACTCTGTGCAACTAATGATTCTTTGACGGGTTTTGCATATTTTTTTATTTGCGCTTCGCGTCTACTGGCGCTGCTGCGATCTGAATGTTCTTCCAGCAAGCATAAGCTCTGCGGTTTGCGGCCTCGAAAATAACGTGCTCCGCCTTTTCCGCTGGAGTGTTCATGCCAGCGTCTTTGCATATCTGTGGTGATGCCAGTGTACAATTGGCCGTCCATGGTACGAATCATATACACATACCAAATTTTAGTGCTCATACTGCGCTCAAAGAGAAATAAAATGTCACATGTAAACGACGTGTCCGACGCTGGAAGGCCTCATTTAAATATCGCTCATATTAACCGCGAATTTCGAGCAATTGCCGCAGCTAACAATTGGCAAGCATACCACAATCCTAAAAACTTGGCCGCGGCTGTTTCGGTTGAGGCGAGCGAGTTGCTAGCGGAGTTTCAATGGTTAAGTGTAGAAGAATCCTGCACGCTTAGTGCTTCACAAAAATCTCAAGTGGCTGATGAAATAGCGGATATCATTATGTATTTAACTGAGCTTTCGGCTCGTCTAAATATTGACATGGTTGAGGCGGTCGATACAAAAATTCAGAAAAACAAACAAAGGTTTAAACAAGCTTAAATGGCTAAACAACCTGATAATCAAGATCGGAATTTTGACGAACTGGCGTTACGTTTTCAAAAAAATATTTACGGAGGTTTGAAGGGTGAAATTCGATTAGCTGTGCTTGAACGCGATTTTCAGGAGCATTTTAATTTTGCACCTTTTGGGAATGAAACGTCCAAGCCTCTGCGTATATTGGATGCAGGCGGTGGGCAAGGGCAGTTCGCTCTAAAATTTGCTCAAGCAGGGCATTCTGTTGTGATTTGTGACATTTCAATTGAGATGTTGAAACTCGCTGAGCAGGAATTTGTCAAACACGGACTGCAAAAAAATTTACGACTTATTCACTGTGCTATTCAGGATTTGTCGAAACATCTTGATTCACAAGAATGCTTGTTTGATGTCGTGCTTTGTCATGCGGTCATGGAGTGGGTGATGCAGCCACATGATTTGTTGGTTAATTTGCCGGCGTACGTAAAGCCACAGGGCTTGTTGTCTCTAACGTTCTACAACATTCACTCCCTTATTTATAAAAACTTGTTAAGAACTAATTTTAAAAAAATTCAAGCCGGCGATTTTGGTGGTTCTCGCGGTAGTTTGACGCCTATCAATCCATTATACCCGGAGCAGGTTTTTAACTGGTTCGGTGAATTACCGCTAGACGTATTGGCGACGAGCGGTATACGTGTTTTTCATGATTATATTTTTAATGAAGAACATCGTGAGCGCGACCCCAAATCCGTAGTGGAATTGGAGTTGTCATTTTCGCGTAAAATGCCCTACCAATTATTAGGGCGATATATACATGTTATAAGCAAGCGCGTTTAAAACCTGATTTAGATTAATTACCGGTGTTAGCAGGGCGTACAATTATTGTAAGGTCCATCTTATTGTAAGGTCCATCGGGTTGGCTGCCTTTGTATGGTTGCAGACTTTTATGAGAAGAATTTGTTTATGCAAAAAATAATATTGATGCATCAGGCATACCTTTCCCGGTTAGCAAGTTTATCCACGGTTATTATTCTTTTCACGTTTCTATGCTTCACCGGTTGTGGTGGTGGCGGTGGAAATGGGCCTAACTCAAAAAAATCATCTTCACATGCAAGCACCTCAACCAGCGTAATCTTGAGCGGGAAAATAACCTATGACTACGTTCCACACAACTCGGATTTTATCGGCCTGGATTACACTGCTACAGAACGGCGACCAGTGCGTGGCGCAATGGTGGAGCTGTTAGATAGCGTCGGTGAGGTCAAAGCCTTCACTAGTACGACGTCCGACGGAGCCTATTCCGTCGCAGTGGAGCAAAACATCTTTTTGAAAGTGCGCGTCAAAGCGCAGTTGCTAAATAATTCGTCTCCTTCCTGGGATTTTAAAGTTACTGACAACACGGCAAATAATGCGCTCTATGTTTTGGAAGGCTCATTAGCGTCGTCAGGTACTACCGATTCGGTGCGGG
This sequence comes from Gammaproteobacteria bacterium, assembly GCA_004173475.1. Lineage (GTDB taxonomy): Bacteria > Pseudomonadota > Gammaproteobacteria > Pseudomonadales > Cellvibrionaceae > Cellvibrio. Next base: position 373,532 of record SEBU01000002.1, on the reverse strand, counting down.
ACCTTCACGCGAGCTCAGGTTGGGATGGGTTTGGCTACCCAGCGCCGCGCTCAGCAGCTCCTTTCGCAATACTGGACAGCATTTATGTCGGTCTCATGCGCGTGACGAGTGCGGGAAATACAAAAAGTTTACGACCGCTTGAACTTCGTTGGAGCACCAAAAATTCAGCAGCGGATGGTGATTATACTATGGGTGAAATTGGCACGAGTTTTTATGACGGCTCTGCAATCTATATTCTGGGTGACGCAAACTATGATATTGATGAGTATGATCCGCATGTTCTGCTACATGAATGGGGTCATTATCTTGAGGATGAATTATTTCGTTCCGATAGCATAGGTGGGGACCATGCGGACGGGAAATTCCTGGATATGCGTGTGGCAATGTCTGAAGGTTTTGCCAATGCATTTTCTGGCATAGTGATCGATAGAGCTAATTATTCTGACGCGTCCGGTGTCTATCAAGCATCGGGGTTCACATTTGATATCGCAAAAAAAAGTCGAATTAATAAAGGCTATTTTAGCGAGGGTTCAATCAGTTCCATTCTGTATAATTTCTACGCTAGTGATGAAAACAAAACAGCAAATGATTTCAAGCCTTTATTTCAGATTTTAAGCAGTGCTTCTTATTACACTAATGAAGCAATGATTAGCATCTATGTATTTTATTCCGAGTTACGTAAGCAAATCCCCCAATATGTTTCTGTGTTGCAGGCTTTAATGCGAGAACAATCCATTTGGGGGGAGGATGAGTACGGTGCAAATGAATCCAACAGCGGGGGTTTGGCAATTCAATTGCCAATTTACAAAGAAATTTTGGTAAATGGCTACCCCACACGCATTTGCAGCTCGAACCAATATGGCGAACAAAATAAGTTAGGAAACTCTCAATTTGTAAAGCTGAACATTACCCAAGCGGTGCAACTTTCAGTTCACGTTGAAAAATCTGTTGATATAAATACCTATTCCAAACCCGAATTTTTTATTTATTTGAGGGGAGCGCAAGTTGGTTACGCGGAAAATATTGAAGCTGATAAGGTATCCACTAGTATAAAGTTGTCGAAAGGGAATTATGTTTTGGAGATTTATGACAAAATTTACCGTGATAATGAAAATTCAACTAGTAAAAACACCAGCTGTTTTGATGTTTACGTCATAGCCAATTAAGCAAACCGGGGCGAGTTATGGCTTTATTCTGTAACCTTAAAAAAGTAATTGTCATATTTTCTACCGCGTTGATTTTGTTGGGTTGCCACGGAAAATCACACGATGTTTCGAAGCAAACTTCAGCGGCAGATTCGCCTTTAAAGAAAGCGAAACCGGGAGCTTCTGTAAAACTTGTTTCTGCGCCCATAATTTTTATGAATTCAAATCAGCAGACACCTGTCGATATTGAAATTGAAACAAGCGAGACTGAAGGCGATTTGGAGATAGATTTTATTCCAACTCCCAACATAAATATCATTAGTTCCGAAAGTCACCATGTTGTGACTATATCTCGTTACTCAAGAATCAAGTTTCCAATAACTTTGCTTGCTCCCTCAGACGGACGCTTTTATCTCAAAATGAATTTTCGTTTTAGAAACGGTGAATCCTTTTCATCTCAAACTCTTGCGTTAATCATGCAGGTTGGCCCTGAAACAAAAAAAACACTGCAATTTAAAAAGCCAGAAAATGAAAAGGTTATTTCTTTGCCTGCTGAAGAAAAAATTTCGTCGCAATAATCATGGTGGTATTCAAACTGAGCTTGGTTATAATTAAGGCATTTTTACCGTCAAGGTTTCTATTACTATGATTAACCCACGTCTTCCCGCAGAATGGGAGCCACAGGATGCCATTCTGTTAGCATGGCCACATGAAAACACCGGTTGGCATGATCGTCTTGATGATCTAGAACAGCTTTACGAGGCCCTGGTTTCGGTTATCTGTGATTACGCGGATGTTGTTATCGCCATTCCCAAGTCATTGGTAGCAAACGTTCGCTTGCGACTTGAAGCGATGGAAGTTCCGCTGGAATACGTTTATTTTTATGAAGTTGAAACTAATGATACTTGGGTTCGTGACTTTGGGCCTATTACTGTTCAAACCGATTCAGGAATGAAATTGTTAGATTTTGAATTTAATGCATGGGGTTCCAAATATCCGTTTGAGTTGGACAATCAAGCATCGAAAAAAATGTTTGATTTAGACGCTTTCCCATCTGCCGATTTTAAAAGTGTAAATTTTATCCTGGAAGGAGGCTCAATTGAGAGTGATGGTCAAGGTACATTATTAACAACATCATCGTGTTTGCTAAATAAAAATCGCAATCCAAACTTGTCAAAAGATGATGTTGAAAATACATTAAAAGCACTATTAGGCGTGCAAAAAATCAATTGGTTGACCGCCGGGTACTTGGCGGGTGACGACACTGATGGGCACGTAGATGTACTCGCTAGAATATGTCCGAATAGTACAATTATTTATACCGCATGTGATGACGAAAACGATGAGCATTATCTAAGTTTAAAAAACATGGAGCAGGAATTAATATCGATGACCAATGCGAATGGTCAGCCGTATCGCTTGCTTCCCCTGCCTTGGCCTGGTGTACACCTTAGTGATAAAAATGAACGCATGCCGGCAAGTTATGCAAATTTTTTAATAGTAAATGAAGCTGTATTGGTACCTATATATGATGCTTTAAGCGATGAAGATGCGCTTGAGGTTGTTTCGCAAGCTTTTCCTGGATATGAAATTTTTGGAATCCCCTGCCTAAGTTTGATAGAGCGTGGCGGGAGTCTTCATTGCATCACGATGCAGCTACCCGAAGGTGTTCTTCTACAAGCCTAACCATCGTACTGTTCATTCTTATGCGTAAAAACTCCATATGAAAAAAATTGCCGACGATACTAAAAAAGATAATTTACGTTGCCCATATGGAGAAAATCCCTGTGAGTTTTTAAATGAAATTATGCGGTTACGAAGTGAAGTCGATTCCCTAACGGAATTGGTCCGCACAGATGCGTTGACAGGTTTGTATAACTTTCGTTTTTTCAAAGAAACTATTGCTCTTGAAATGGAGCGCACCCGGCGTGGCACACAACCGCTCTCGATGATTTTATTGGATGTGGACTACTTTAAAAAATTTAATGATAAATGGGGCCATGACATTGGAAATCATGCGCTAATACATATTTCCAATTTGATAAAAATCGCGATCCGGAAACTGGATTTTGGTTGTCGTTTTGGTGGCGAAGAATTTGTCGTGCTCCTGCCAAATACTGATTTACGACAAGCGGTCAGTGTCGCCAATAGATTGCGTGAAATGATTGAAACTGAACCTTTGGAAATTACGGGTCACAATTCGATTCATATAACCGCTAGCCTAGGTGTCGACGAATTCACCTCGCGTAATAGTGAAACTGCTGAGGCATTTATTCAGCGTGTCGATGCATGGCTTTATAAGGCTAAGGGACAGGGGCGAAACAAAGTTGTTCATCCGTCTTTATTAACTACAACTAAAATAGATTCCGTTACCCAAGACGAAAAAAATGCCCTCTTTGGTGCGGTAGATAACAGTCAATAATATGGGGTTAGAATTAAATGCCTTTTGCAAAAGTTGGAAATTTAGCACCAGATTTTTCGCTATCGAACCAAAATAATGAAATTATTCGACTCAAAGATTTTCGGGGTAAGAGTAATGTATTGGTTTATTTTTATCCAAAAGCATCAACGCCAGGCTGCACTGTTCAGGCGTGCGGAATTCGCGATTATTTTCAAGAATTTAAAAAACTCAATACAATTGTATTAGCGCTAAGCCCAGACTCTCCAACGCAACTTCAGAAATTTGCTATGAAAAATCATTTGAATTTTGACTTGTTAGCAGATGAAGATCATTCCGTAGCAGATACTTACGGCGTATGGGGACTGAAAAAATTTATGGGCCGAGAGTCCATGGGCATCATTCGAACCAGCTTTTTTATTGATCTGGATGGTAAGCTGCGGCAGATCTTCGATAAAGTTAAGACCAAAACACATCACGACGACGTGATAAATTATATAAATAGCCCTACTTAAGGTTTTTTGATATATAAATCACAAATTTTGGGATTACTTGATGTTTTTGTAGGTTTATGTGATGGCGATGAAAGTTTATTGACTATAATCTCATTCAAAGAGTAAATATCCACTTGAAGTTTTATGAAATTTGTACTTCAGACTATCTGCTCATAATTTAAACAACCTGTTGGTAAGGAGAGGCGTGAATGATTCAGCTACAGCGCAACTATCGTAATGAAACCTCTGCGTTCGACGGTGAATTCAGCCAGTCTGATATTCGTTCTTATCAGGAATATTTATCTCTCGCTAGAATCCCTCATTGTGAGGGAGTTGCCGCCAGAGTCGTTAATGCGCTGCATGCACGCGTAGGGCATTCCGATTTGTCGATTGATCGTATTGCGGAGGATATCGGATTATCTAAAAGAACTCTGCAGCGTCGTTTACAGCAACAAGACGCAAATTTTGCGCAGCTGCGTGACGATGTACGATTCCATTATTCGATCAAGTATTTAATCGACGATCATATGAGCGTCGACCTTGTATCCAAAGCGTTGGATTTTTCTGATAGAACGAGTTTTACAAACGCGTTCAAGCGTTGGACTGGATTGTCTCCAAGCGTTTTCCGTAAACTCTTCAGAGATTACGCTTAACTTTCAAGCCCCAAGCTTAATTGCGCCCTCTACCCGAAACAGGTAGAGTTAGCGCTTTTTAATTGTTAGGGGTTTTCAATGAGTTTCTTCGTTTCTTCTGCCGTAGCACAAACATCTACTCCGCAAGCTAGTCCTTCTGGTTTTGACCCTATCATGTTAATCATGATGGTGGGTATGTTTGCGTTTATGTATTTTTTTATTATTCGTCCTCAACGTAAACGTCAAAAAGAACATCAAAATCTGGTGAGCGCTTTATCAAAAGGCGATGAAGTTGTTTTAACGAGTGGATTGCTTGGGAGAGTTGTAAAAGTCGATGAAAATTACGTTGTTGTTGAAACGGGAAATAACATTGAACTTAAATTTCAAAAAATCGCTGTTCACGCTGTATTACCAAAAGGCACAATCAAGTCTATTGATGCTGCCTAATAATCAAGTCCCCGCCTAAATCTCTACACTTAGAGTGTTTAAAAACAATTAGCCGGTTTGGGTAGCCCCGCAATTTTGCATGCGAATTTCGCGGGGCTAGTTGGAAATAATTGCAGTAAATAAATACTTTTTCCTTTTTCACTACCAAGTACATGCTCTGTTCGCTTTACCAGTGCCCGCATAGAAGGGGATATTTGGAAAGTCTGGTAAAAATCGCGAGTAAGGTGAATAATTTCCCAATGAGCTTCTGTCAAATTAATTCCATCTTTTTGTGCAATTGCATTTGCTATTTCTTCTGTCCATCCATTCAGATTTACTAAAAATCCTTCTTTGTCCAATTCAATTGTTTGGTTATTCAGTTCCACTTGTGTCAATACCAACTTTGGATGCATGAGTGGGCAATGCTTAATTGTACAAATCCGTTATAGTCGGTTATCACTATATCGTCGCGTACTTTCTCGCCCAGACCTCGTGCGTTTACATCGACGGAAAGCGCGTAGACTTTCAGGCCTGCGTTTATAAGTGCGGTCAATTCGGTAGCGCAGGGTGCACTTATAAGCGCTCCAAAAACACCGTCTTCCAAAAGCAAAACTCCATCGTTTTTGCTGCAAACCTGCAAACACGACGAGAGTGTTGTGTGTGAGAAGGGTGATTTATTTATCGTATGCAAAGTGCTCATATTAAAAGCTCAGCAGCTGATCTTGCTGTGCCAGTAAACTGCTGATAGCGCTACTATCAATAAGCTGGACACCATCGATTACAAGTTCATTAATTGTTATTTGACGTTTCTCTAGCGACTCTCGATGTACATATATTGCGTTTATTCCGTAGAGGGGCAGCGCAGGTAAAATGGCGGCAAAACTTTTTTGTCCAATCTCATTTGCGCTTTGGTTTTTCAGGAGCTGAAAAACTCCGTCTTCCATAAATAATAAACTTAATTGCTGATCATAGGCGGACGCGGCCAATATTGCATCCAATGCTTCTTTTGCCAATGATGATCCGTATGGGGCATGACGACTAACGAATAATAATTTTTTTGATGAGATATTCATTGGCTACCCACCAAATGTTACGAGTCGGTCAGATATAACCGCAGCATCTACCAACTGACCAAGCCCACTGATTTCAAAACCTTCTGCTAAATTGAATGTAGGTTTCTCGTAGCGAACAGCTTCTTGTTGGTTCAATAAACCGCGTTTTAACGCGGCCGCGATGCATACAACCAAATCTATATCATGAGTTGCTGCCAATGCTCGCCATTGCTCGGTGAAGTTAAACTCATCTTGCTGGGGTGTGCTTAAAGCTGAGGCTGAATGGATAGCATCATGATAAAAAAACACACGGTATAAGGAATGGCCGCTCTCTAGTAAAGCCTGAGCAAAACTGTAAGCGCTTTGACTCGCTTGTGATGAATAAGGGGCAGCGTAAATGGCTAGGGAAAAAATCATCGCAATTTTATGCTCGCGGCAAAAGATGATGATTGTGAATAATGCAGTTTAGTCTGTGCGACGAAAATAAAAAAGGCACCATTTTCATGGTGCCTTTTTTATTTTTTCAATATGGCGGAAGGGCAGGGATTTGAACCCTGGGTAGGCTATAAACCTACGCCGGTTTTCAAGACCGGTGCATTAAACCACTCTGCCACCCTTCCGTTGAGGCGCAAATTATACATATGTTTGCAGGATCAGCAAGACGCATTTAGAAAAAAAACGTATATCGTTTCAGTATTTGCAAAATAATAAATACCAAAAAACAAAAACCGAGCAATGCGCTCGGTTTTTGATCTCACATCAAATCATTAAAATGATTTATTCATTCGCTTCTTTCTCGTGTGCCGGTTCCTGCTTTGCTGCACGCGGATCGTTTGCTGGCCGCGATATTGGTCGAGGATTATGCTCAACGCTCGGCGGCAAACTAGTATCGAGCGCACGTGCTTGATGACGCACTGGAGCTTCGGTAATGATTTGAACACTCGCAACCGGTTTTGGGGTGCGACGAGGATCATTACTCGCACGCTTCGGCTCGCTACCCGTTTCCGTTTCTTCTGGCGCAGCTTCTGGTGCTTCATTTGCAGCGTCTGTTATCTGCGAATTTGCCGCCGTCGGAAGGGCTTCTACAGATGCTGTGGCTTCGCGTTCGCGAGGTGCTTCGAATGTTTCTACTATCGGTCTTTCCGAAACAAATTCAGCGGACACGGAATTTGCAATCGGTGCTTGCGATTTCGAAATAGAAGAAAGTAAATTCGATTCAATAGCGTCTAGTTCATGCTTGGATTCAACAGTGACATTTGAAGGGGTGATTGTTTGCACCGGTTCGGATTGTTTAATTTGCGGACTAAGAGTTTCATTTGTAGTCTGCGTATTCGTTTCCAAATCAGTTTCGGTAAATGCAATTTCGCTTTGTTGTTCAACCGGCGCTGAAGGATCGTCACGACGTGAGCGGCGACGTTGCTGTGAGCGAGTGCGACGGCCTGCCGGACGTTTTGCAGGACGATCATCCTCACTATCAAATTGTTGAGCTTCAGCCTCGACGACTGGCAAGTTATTTTCCAGCACTTCTTCGCTCACAACATTTTGTGGTTGGCGACGAGGTTCTCTCGGCTCACGATTTTCACGTTGCGGTCTGTTATTTCTGTTGTTGCGGTTTTCGCGTACTTCTCCAGAATTTTCAGTATTGTCACGTTGGTTATCGCGAGCGTTATCACGTTGATCGTTACGTTGATTGTTGCGCTGGTTGTTGCGAGGCTCGCGAACTTCCGCAGTGTCTCGCTCATTGTTTGGACGAGTAGTAGCAGGATTGCGCGGCTCAAGATTATCGCTAATTTCGTTTACGTCTTTGCGTTCGCGACGACCGCGAGTATCGCGACGATTGCGATTTTGGTGCTGATTGCGATTACGATTATTAGGACGTCCATTTTCGCGTTTCACTGTCTTGTTTTTTTCTTCTTCGTCTCCGCCAAAAATAGCGGCGATTGAACTAAACAAGCGTGAGAGTAAACCAGGTGCTTTTACCGGCTCTGGTGACGGAGCGCGTTGCGATGGAGTAACAGGTTGCACAGCAGGCTTATTAACGACTAGTGGCTTGGCCTCCTCTTCGTCCTCTTTGGCTTCATCGATGTGAGAAACAATTTTGTAACTTGTTTCGAGTGTGCCTTCGTCATCATCGCGCAAACGTTGCACTTCGAAGTGCGGCGTCATCATGTCAGCATTTGGCACAATCACTACACGAGTGCTGTTGCGAGTTTCAATACTGGAAATAGTTTTGCGTTTTTCGTTGAGTAAATAAGTTGCCACAGAAATAGGGCAGATCGCGCGAATTTCTACACTACGTTCTTTTTGCGCTTCATCTTCAACCAAGCGGAGAATAGATAATGCTAATGAGCGAGTTCCACGAATAGTGCCTTGGCCTTCGCAGCGTGGGCATACTTTTGAATGAGTTTCGCCGAGCGATGGACGCAGACGTTGGCGAGACATTTCAAGCAATCCAAAGCGAGAAATACGACCGATTTGTACGCGAGCACGATCCATTAATAGTGCATCACGCATACGGTTTTCAACTTCACGTTGATTGCGCACGGGTTGCATGTCGATAAAGTCGATAACTACCAAGCCACCCATATCGCGCAAACGTAATTGACGTGCAATTTCGTCGGCAGCTTCGAGGTTGGTTTGTAACGCGGTTTCTTCAATATCGCCGCCTTTGGTTGCGCGAGACGAGTTGATATCAATCGCAATCATCGCTTCGGTAACGTCGATAACAATCGAACCGCCAGACGGTAATTTAACTTCGCGTTGGAACGCAGTTTCAATTTGGCTTTCGATTTGATAGCGGTTGAAGAGCGGAATATCGTCTTGGTAAAGTTTTACTTTGCTGCTGTAGTTCGGCATAACTTGCTGGATAAAACCGGCCGCCAAATCAAACGCTTCTTTGTTATCAACAAAAATTTCGCCGATGTCCTGGCGTAAATAATCGCGGATCGCGCGAATAATGACGTTACTTTCCTGGAACAGAAAATTCGGAGCAGGATCTTTTTTAGCAGCTGTATCGATTGAATCCCAAAGTTGTAACAGGTAATTCAAGTCCCATTGCAACTCTTCAGCGTTACGACCTACACCGGCGGTGCGGATAATCACGCCCATGCCTTGTGGCACTTCAATTGCGCCTAAAGCGTCTTTGAGGTCTGCGCGTTCTTCACCTTCAATGCGGCGAGAGATTCCGCCAGCGCGAGGGTTGTTCGGCATTAATACGAGGTAACGTCCAGCAAGACTAACAAACGTCGTTAAGGCCGCGCCTTTATTACCGCGTTCTTCTTTATCAATTTGAACAATAACTTCGGTGCCTTCTTTCAGCACGTCTTTTATTTTAATTCGGCCATCTGAATCGCCAGAATTTTTACTAAAATATTCGCGGGAAATTTCTTTAAGGGGAAGGAAGCCGTGACGTTCTGCACCGTAGTCTACAAAGGCTGCTTCGAGGCTTGGCTCAACGCGGGTGATTCTGCCTTTATAGATGTTGGACTTTTTTTGCTCGCGATTGCGGTTCTCAATATCCAGATCGTAAAGCCATTGGCCATCGACCAGTGCAACGCGCAACTCTTCAGGTTGGGTTGCATTAATGAGCATTCTTTTCATGTTGTACCTAATTCGATTAGTTGATGCGTGAGCAAACTAAGCGGCTAGGTTAATGCGGATGGTTTGTGCAACCTTATGGACTAATACGCTACAAAAAATTTGCTCGCATTAGCGGTTGGTGAGTACAGATACAGAAGAGTCGCTACACAGCGTCTGGATCTAGATTCCAAGTCGGCTCGGAATCCCCATTTGACTCGCAAGGTAAATTCAATTTACCGAAATCTATTTGTTGTAACACGTAATCCGTTGTTTTTTTGGCTGGCTTCTCGGCCAGTTAGCAAGTGGCTTTCATCCACTTGCGACACAGCTATAAACAGCTGAACTGATTTATTGTTTCCTGGGAATCAACATGTCTCAGTTAGGAATCAAACATTTATATTTACTATTTAATGTGAGACTCAAGTTTAAAAGATCAATATGTCTCGGATTAATTGGGCACTAAAAGGTTTGCGCCTCGAATCCATAAAACTAACAACTACGAATTAACAAATAGAACGCAGAGTTCAACAAAACATTCAAATTAACAATAACGGCTGCATTTGCCAGCGCAACTGTTAAGGTGCCTAAACTATTCATAGTCAAAGGTCACCAAGTTGGTTTCGCTTGTAAACCGATATGCCTTTTGCTCTTGGCGTGGCATTGTCGGATCACTCTACTGTCAGCGGTATTTCCTAGCGGTGCGCCTTAGATTAAATTCAAGCTACGTTTTGTCATACGACAGCCTTCAATTCAAAACAACTGCGCGACCCGGAAACCAGCCTGGATCAGCCGATTGACTATAGCAGCTATACGCAATTCCAGCAATCTCAAGTGCTTAGCGAGACTAGTTAAGGTATTATGCGCGCCATGAAAACGCCATCCGATTCAAAAAAATCATCGTCCGAGCATGTTTTGCCGACCAACATTGTGCCTGCCAAGGTTAGTTTCGTTGATGTTGATGACGACCAAGCCGGTCAGCGCATCGATAACTTTCTTATGGCTCGCCTCAAGGGCGTACCCAAGTCCAAAGTTTATAACATCATCAGAAAAGGCGAGGTCAGGGTAAATAAGGGGCGAACCAAACCTGACTATAAAATTTCAGTTGGCGATGAAATTCGCATCCCGCCAGTGCGTGTCACTGAAAAGGAAGCGGTGCCGAAACCGAGTAATACGATGACCGTTTTGCTTGAGAATTCCGTGCTATTTGAAAACGATGGCTTGCTCGTTATTAATAAGCCTCCCGGTCTAGCGGTACATGGGGGTAGCGGCGTAAGCCTTGGTTTAATCGAAACGCTTCGACAAATGCGTCCGGATGCGCGATACCTCGAATTAATTCACCGCCTTGATCGTGACACGTCAGGCTGCATCATGATCGCCAAGAAGCGTAGCATGCTGCGGCATTTGCAGGCCGCGCTACGAGAGAAGAGTTTCAGCGGTATTACTAAGGTTTATCATGCGCTAGTCATTGGTCATTGGCCGCAGACGTGCAAGCGTGTAGACGCTCCGTTACTTAAAGTTGAAGTGGCGGATGACGAGCGCGTTGTGCGTGTTCATCCGGATGGAAAGCCGAGTCTGACCGAGTTCAAGATTTTGCAATGTTATAGCAATTGTTCTCTGATAGAAGCTCGTCCAATTACCGGGCGAACCCATCAAATCCGCGTCCACGCTAGACACGTGGGCCATAGCCTCGTTGGCGATGAAAAATACGGCGACGACGATTTTAACAAACAGATGCGCGATGTAGGTGTCAAGCGCTTATTTTTGCATGCTGCGGAGCTAGGGTTTTATCTGCCTGACGCCACTGAAAAAACGATTGTGAAGGCTCCGCTAGCAAAAGATTTAGCGGCGGCTTTAAAAAAATTAGTACCGATTTAAACTCATTTGTGGAGATAGCTTTTGCTTTTTATTTTCGATTGGGACGGCACCCTCATTGATTCGAAAGCCAAAATTACGCATGCCATGCATCTTGCTACTGCAGACATGGGTTGGGAGACGCTGACAGATTCTGCAGTTCACAATATTATCGGCTTGGGTTTGCCAGAGGCGCTCTCTCAGCTATTTCCGACAATAACGGATATTGAACGAGGAAAATTGCGCGAGCGTTACGCGGAGCATTTTATTCGGCTTGACCAAGAAAAAGCATCAGACCTCTTTCCAAAAGTTTTGGAGACCTTAGGTATTTTGCGGGATCAGGGGCATAACCTTGCAATTGCAACGGGAAAAGCCCGGAAAGGATTGGACCGTATTCTGCGCGACTTAAAATTGCATGACTATTTTGATGCAACACGTTGCGCTGATGAGACGGCGTCAAAGCCGCATCCGTTAATGCTCGAAGAGCTATTAAATCATTTCAATACGAACGTTGACGATACCGTCATGATTGGTGATACAGAATACGATATGGAAATGGCCAGGCGCATAAATATGCCGCGCATTGCAGTGAGTTACGGAGCGCATCATATAGATCGTATGCATCAGTACAAGCCGGAGCTGTGTTTAGATGAATTTAGCCAATTACTTGGTTGGAGCAAGCTCAATTAGCTATTTTTTTGCATGGAGTAGTGGATCAACACCATTTTGTTTAAGCATCTCTACTAACCGGATCAGCGGAAGACCTATCAGCGTGTTGGGGTCATCGCCGCTTAATTTCGTGAATAATGAAATTCCAAGGCCCTCACATTTAAAGCTACCAGCGCAATCGTAGGGTTCGTCGTGAATTAGGTAGTTGTGTATCTGATCATCACTAAGTTCGCGAAAAAACACACTGAATTCTTCCACGCAGACGAGGCTTTGTTTGGTAATTGTATTAAGTACGCATAATCCTGTTTTAAATATTATTTGTTTACCGCTCGCAGCACGCAGTTGCGCAAAAGCTCGTTGATAATCGTGAGGCTTGCCAAGTATCGTTGATCCTCTTAGCGACACCTGATCAGAACCAATAATAAGGCGATTTGGGTACTTATTAGTCAAGGCTTTAGCTTTGCTTTCTGCGAGACGAGCAACTAAATCATCTGCGCGTTCATCTTTACCGGGCGCCTCATCAATATTTGGATTTGCCCATTCGAATGGAAGCCGGAGTTTGGATAAAAGCTCCCGCCGGTAAACTGAACTTGAGGCAAGTAAAATTGGTGGCATAAGGTAATTACGTGTAATGATCGATTTAGGAAAGATTAAAGGACGCAAAATATTGCATACGGGCCTTCAAAACCATAGATACGGGGTGAATTTTCTCGCTAAGACACTAAATAGCCTCATTTCCATAGTTTTTCTTTGACAGACGTGGGGCAGATCCCTATTATGGCGCGCTTATGTTTAAGACCCCCTCATTAAAGCCATTGCCCAAGCAGGGTGACCCAAGAAAATTTGCCCAACAAGGCATATCTCTTCAGGGGTTTGTACCTGTAGCTGAGTTGCCAAGATTGGCAGATGCGGTTGAAGAATCCACTGGTGAAGTCCAGGTGGAATTGGCATTTGGAATTAGTGTGGAGAAGAAAAAGGTTGTTACTGGACATGCATCTGCTGAGTTAGCGTTAATCTGCCAGCGTTGTCTTGAGAAGGTAAATGTACCGGTTGAGAGTGATATCTCGTTGGGGATTGTGTGGGATGAAGAAGGTGCCGAGGCATTGCCAGAGTATCTAGACCCATGGATTACCGGCGAAGGTGTGGCAAACCTTTACGATATGATCGAAGAGGAAATGCTATTAAGTTTACCTAAGGTTGCCTACCATCAAGAGCAATGTGTTGACCGTCAACTCTTCTCTAGTGGCAAGCCAGTCGAAGTAAAGAAAACGAAAAACCCATTTCAGGTGTTGGAGCAACTTAAGAGCTCGCCGAAAAAAGATTGAGCATTCGTGAAATCAAGAGGCGCCTCGGTTCCAACGAGTAAGTAAATAGGAGTAGATCCCATGGCTGTACAGCAAAACAAAAAATCTCGTTCCAAGCGCGACATGCGTCGTTCACATGATGCATTGACTGGCCCAACATTGTCAGTAGATGCTACCAGTGGTGAAAAACACTTGCGTCATCACGTTACTCCAGACGGTTTCTACCGCGGTGTGAAAGTGATCGATAAAGGCGGCAACGAGTAATTTCTAACAAGACGATTACATCTTGTCTGCAAGAATTCGAATAGCCATAGATGCTATGAGCGGGGACTTAGGTCCCCGCGTTGCTATTTCGGCTGCACAAAAATTTACTGCTATTTTTAACGATGTTGACATTGTGCTGGTAGGCAATGAACAACAACTTCTCGCTTTACTTCCCGAACAAAAGTTATCCCAACACCGTATCAGCATCCTGGATGCAACAGATGTTGTTGCGATGGATGAAGATCCGCTTCAGGCGCTGCGCCGCAAAAAAAATTCGTCCATGTGGATCGCCATTGACAGCGTCAATAAAAATCTCGCTGATGCTTGTGTAAGCGCAGGCAATACAGGCGCGCTTTTAGCGATGGGAAAATTTTTGTTGAAAACTTTTCCAGGTGTAGATCGCCCGGCAATTTGTAAATCTATGCCGGTGGAACAAGGGCAAACTTATTTATTGGATTTGGGCGCCAACACTAACTGTACCGCTGAACATTTATATCAATTTGCCCTGATGGGAAATGCGTTGGCGTCAACGAAGAGTTCAGCTCCGCGTGTGGGTTTACTAAATATAGGTACCGAAATCACCAAAGGCACTGAAATTATTAGAGAGGCGCAGAGTTTATTAAAAAATGATTCGCGTTTAAATTTTTGTGGCTACGTTGAGGCGAATAAGATTTTTAGCGGTGAAATGGATGTGATAGTCTGCGATGGCTTTCATGGCAACATCGCGCTGAAATCAAGTGAGGGCACTGCACGTTTTATTTCGAAAAAAATCCAGCGTGTTTTTAAGCAAAATTGGTTTATATCTTTGTTGGGAATTATTGTGTGGCCGCTGATAAAGCAGTTACGCACCGAACTTGATCCATCCATGTATAATGGTGCCAGCTTTTTAGGGCTACAAAAGGTTCTAGTAAAAAGTCACGGCAATGCGAATAAAAAAGCATTTATTCAGGCGCTGATGGTGGCGCGCGAACAAGTTATGCAGAATATTCCTGCGCGAATTCAACAAGAGCTCCAACGTTAATCTACATTCTCCCAGTAAAAAGAAATTATTTATGGCTAAACAAAATCTTGCTTTTGTATTTCCTGGTCAAGGCTCGCAGAAAATTGGCATGCTTGCTGATTTAGCATCTCGCTATCCAACTGTTGCTCAGACATTTGCGGAGGCGTCGCAAGTATTGGGTTACGATTTATGGGTGCTTGTACAAAACGGGTCGCAAGACGACATTAATTTAACTGAGCGTACTCAGCCATTATTGTTAACTGCAAGCGTCGCCGTATGGCGAGTATGGGAAGAAAAAAATGGCGCGCAACCTGCGTTGGTCTCTGGTCATAGCTTGGGTGAATGGTCCGCTTTAGTTTGCGCCGGTGTGGTTGCGTTTAAAGACGCGGTGAAGCTTGTGCAGCAACGTGGAAAATTTATGCAAGAAGCTGTGCCGGCTGGGCAGGGCGCTATGGCTGCAATCATAGGTTTGGATGATGATTTAATTATTGAAGCTTGTAAAAAAGCGGAGCAGAACGAAGTAGTTTCTGCAGTAAATTTCAACTCGCCTGGTCAGGTTGTTATTGCTGGATCAGCAGCTGCCGTAGAGCGAGCAAGTGCGCTATGCAAAGAGGTGGGTGCAAAACGTGCTTTGCCCTTGCCAGTAAGCGCACCTTTTCATACATCATTGATGCGCCCTGCAGCGGATCGTTTGGCAGAACAAATAGAGGCCATTGAATTTAATCAACCGCGTATTCCAGTGGTTCACAATGTGACAGCACAAACAGAAGCTGATCCGGAAAAAATAAAAGCCTTGATGATTGAACAAATATACAGTGCCGTACGTTGGGTGGAGTGTATTAATACTATAAGCAAAGCGGGCATCACTGTTACCGTTGAGTGTGGTCCAGGCAAAGTTCTCTCTGGTTTGAACAAGCGTATCAATTCTGAATTGACAGCACTTGCGATGGAAAAACCGGACGAAGTAGAAAACGTTTTGGCTCAACTTAATAATTTTTAATACGAGAATTGATCATGAGCATAAATGAAAAAGTTGCATTAGTGACCGGCGCTAGTCGAGGGATCGGTGCTGCAATTGCTGAGCAATTGGGTAAAGCTGGCGCGATCGTTATAGGAACTGCAACTAGCGAATCCGGGGCTGAAAAAATTTCAGCGCGTTTTGCAGAAATAGGAATCCGTGGTGCAGGAAAAGTTTTAAATGTGACTGATGGTGATTCGGTAGCAGCTTTATTAAAAAGCGTTACTGAGGAGTTTGGTGCGCCCTCCATTTTGGTGAATAACGCCGGCATTACAAAAGATAATTTATTAATGCGCATGAGCGATGAAGAGTGGTTTGATGTTATAAATACAAACCTGAGTGCAGTTTATCGGCTCAGCAAAGGCGTGTTGCGCGGCATGATGAAAGCTCGTTGGGGCCGCATTATCAATATAAGTTCAGTAGTTGGTTCGATGGGTAATCCCGGGCAGTCCAATTACGCTGCAACAAAAGCCGGTGTTTCAGGTTTTGCGCGCTCCTTAGCGGCGGAAGTTGGGTCGCGAAATATTACAGTGAATACAGTTGCGCCAGGTTTTATTGACACAGATATGACGAAAGTTCTTCCTGAAGAACAAAAACAACAATTACTATCGCGTATTCCATTAGGTCGTCTAGGATCACCTGAAGAAATTGCGGCGGTTGTAGTTTTTCTGGCTGGTGACGCGGGTGGTTACATCAGCGGCGAAACAATTCATGTAAACGGTGGAATGTACATGTCGTAATGGGCTCGCAACTTACTGTTTTTTAAAGAAAAATGGTAAAAGTTGTAAGTTTTTTCGGTTCTGTGCGTTACAAGTCATTTAAATAGATGTAAAATGCGCGTCGATTTTGACCGAAACATTAATACCGAGTGGTCTTGCTGGCTGCACAATAAATTGGCTGGTGTCGGCTCGTTAAACTGACGGTTTGTCTATAACATTTAGGAGTTACATAACATCATGAGTAGCATTGAAGAACGCGTAAAAAAGATCGTTGCTGAGCAATTGGGCGTGAAAGAAGATGAAGTGAAAAACGAAGCTTCTTTCGTAGAAGATCTAGGCGCAGATTCTTTGGATACCGTAGAGTTGGTAATGGCTCTCGAAGAAGAATTCGAAACTGAAATTCCTGATGAAGAAGCTGAAAAGATCACCACAGTTCAATTAGCTATTGATTACATCAATTCAAACCTGGCGTAATTCTAGAGCTGATTAATATCTTCTCGAAAAGCCGTATTATTGCGAAATAGTACGGCTTTTTTCTTTTGGTTTAATTTTTTACAAAAGTTTTCTGAATTGAGCGTAATCCTGCTCAAGCTTTCAAATGACTCAAGCTTCTAATGAGGGGTTCAAAACGTGTCACGCAGAAGAGTTGTCGTCACCGGTTTAGGCATGATCAGTTCACTGGGAAATACAGTTGCTGATACGTGGCATGGCATAGTTAATGGTAAAAGCGGCATAGCAACCATTAGCAGTTTTGATGCATCCGCATTTACTACTCAATTCAGTGCATCAGTAAAAGATTTGGTGGTGGATGATTATTTTCCGAGTAAAGAAGCTCGTAAGATGGATCCTTTCATCCAGTATGGAATGGTCGCTGGCATCCAAGCGATTCGCGATTCGGGCTTGGAAATCACTGAACAAAATGCTGGCCGTATTGGTGTATCTATCGGCTCCGGTATAGGCGGCATTGGTACTATTGAGGAAGGGTCATTTACCTTGGAGCATAAAGGTCCGCGCCGGATTTCTCCATTTTTTGTGCCGAGTGCGATTACCAATATGATCTCCGGTAATTTGTCGATTATGCATAATTTACGCGGCCCCAATATAGCTATTACCACTGCATGTACCACAGGCACTCACAGCATAGGATTTGCAGCGCGTATGATTCAATACGGTGACGCCGATATTATGGTCGCCGGTGGTGCAGAAATGGCGACGACTCCGCTCGGGCTAGGTGGCTTCGCAGCAGCTCGCGCGCTTTCTACCCGCAACGACAATCCACAAGCTGCCAGTCGTCCATGGGACAAAGATCGTGATGGTTTCGTCTTGGGCGACGGTGCCGGCGTAATTGTGCTGGAAGAATATGAGCACGCTAAAGCACGCGGAGCTCGTATTTACGCTGAGCTTATTGGCTTTGGTATGAGCGGTGATGCTTATCATATGACATCGCCACCAGAAGATGGCGCCGGTGCTGCATCATCCATGGTGAACGCAATTAAGGACGCGCAGATTTCAGTTTCAGATATACATTACGTCAATGCGCATGGCACATCCACGCAAGCCGGCGACAAAGCGGAATGTCACGCTGTGAAATCTGTTTGGGGTTCTGAGGTGAATAATGTAGCTGTCAGTTCAACCAAATCTATGATTGGTCATCTGTTAGGTGCGGCTGGCGCAGTCGAAGCGATTTTCAGTATATTGGCAATTCGCGATCAGGTTGCACCACCAACCATAAATTTGGATAATCCGGATGAAGGGTGCGATATCAATCTCGTCCCGCACACGGCGCAGGAGCGAAAAATTGAAGCGGTACTTTCTAATTCGTTTGGTTTTGGTGGCACTAACGGTTCATTAATTTTTAGAAAAATTTAATAGCCTTTAGCCAATTTAAAATCAGAACGCCGAACCTTGTTCGGCGTTTTTGTATGCGGAAACCTATTAGTAATTTTAAAATTATTAACCATTTATAAATATCGAGCGCATATGCAACACACGCTTCCAATCATTGTCGTCAATGGCGTCATTGATGCTCAAGTATCACCGCTTGATCGCGGTTTCACATACGGTGATGGCGTATTTGAGACGTGTAAAATGATTGAGTCTACAATTCCGCTGTGGAATTTTCATTGTGAGCGCTTGTTGCATAGTTGCAAAAAATTATCTATCGCAGTTGATGTAGATGTTATAGAAGCTCAATTAAAAAATTTGATCTCGGAAGTCGATTCAGAAGATAAGAAGAGCGCAATAATTAAAATTATCGTCACGCGTGGGCAGGGAGGGAGAGGTTACAACATATCGAATCTTGGTTCGCCTACGATGGTGATAGGTATTTTCCCGGCAACTCCTTATCCTGAGGCGCATTTTTCTAAGGGCGTAAAGGTTCGATTGTGTAATCAGCGCTTGGGATGCAACTCCAGCTTAGCCGGACTGAAACACTTAAATCGCCTCGAACAAATTTTAGCGCGGGCAGAATGGCAGGACGAAACTATTGCGGAAGGAATAGTTCTAGACGTAAATGAAAATCTTATTGAGGCTGTGTTCAGCAATATTTTTCTCGCCAAGAACGGCGAACTTATTACACCAGATTTGTCAGAGGCAGGTGTAGCGGGGGTGATGCGACGTTTCATTATTGAAAATCTTGCACCGCAAGCCGGTCTACATACTCACATTAAAAAATGCGCTTTAAATGATTTAGTGAACGCTGACGAAGTTTTTTTATGCAATAGTAATTATGGTATTTGGCCGGTGACAGAATTACTTACTGGACAATCGTATAGATTTCCTGTTGGTGAAATTACACGTAGACTTCAAAAACTTTTACCTTCTCAATAACTATCAATTCATTAAATCACTAGTAAAAAACTAACATGTCATTATCACGTTTTGGCGTTAAAGGAAGGTTCACTACCAATTTTCTCGTTGTTGTTTTTGCAGCGGGAATTGGTTGCGCCTACCTGTGGTTTAGCTTTCAATCCTGGCTTATGTCTCCCTTATCGATACCGCAAGAGGGCGTCCATTATGAAGTAGAGACAGGTCGATCTTTGAGCCACCTATCGCAGGATCTGGCTGCACAAAAGTTATTGACGAATCCGCGTTGGCTCAATTGGTACGCTCGCTTTTATAACAAGGAAAAAATTCATCCGGGCGAATATGCGTTGGATTATGGATTGACACCTTTTACCTTGTTAGAAAAACTCAATAAGGGCGATGTTATTTTGCATCAGGTAACTTTTTTGGAGGGCTGGAATTTTCGACAAATTATTGCAGCTTTGGATGAACAACCTGAACTAACTCATTTGCTTTCAAATAAGACTGATGCACAACGGCTGGAGATTTTGAATTTGCCAATCTCCCATCCAGAAGGTTGGTTTTTTCCTGACACTTACCGTTTCACTAAAGGAACGAGTGATGTTGAAATACTGACGCAATCTTACGCTGCTATGCGAAAATTACTGTCCGAAATGTGGGAAGCTAAAGCCCCTAATCTTCCTTATGCCTCAGATTATGAAGCATTGATTATGGCTTCTATTGTTGAGAAAGAAACAGGGAGTGCCAGCGAGCGTGATCAAATTGCAGGTGTATTTATACGACGACTCCAGCGAGGTATGAAATTGCAAACGGATCCAACGGTAATTTACGGTATGGGCGAACTTTACGCGGGTAAAATTGGACGAAATGATTTAAATCGGCCGACGCTTTACAACACTTACGCAATTCAAGGTTTACCGCCAACACCTATAGCCGTTCCAGGCCGCGCCTCACTTCATGCTGCCTTACACCCTGATTCAGGAAAATCGCTTTATTTTGTGGCAAAAGGAGATGGTACCAGCGTATTTTCCGAAACACTTGTCGAGCATCAGCGTGCAGTTGCACGCTATCAATTGCAGCGCGGCGCAGATTACCGCTCCACACCTAAATAGAAAGCCCTAACCATGACAATTGTAGGGTGCTTACACTACAATAGCGCTAACTTCGTTTTTTCGTATTTATTTTGGAATTTACATCAGCATGACTGAGCATTCTGTTTCAACTGATTTGGACACATCGTCAGAAAATAAAAAACCGTTGCATTTCTTGCAACAAATTATCCGCAAAGATTTGGAGCAGGGTGTTCATAGCAACATAGTCACTCGCTTTCCTCCGGAGCCAAATGGTTATCTCCATATTGGTCATGCAAAATCTATTTGTTTAAATTTCGGTTTGGCGAAAGAGTTTGGCGGAACATGCAACCTACGTTTTGATGATACCAATCCAGAAAAAGAAGATGAAGAATATGTAGCTTCAATACAAGAGGACGTGGAGTGGCTAGGTTTTAAATGGAATGGCAACGTACGTTATACCTCGGATTACTTCGATCAATTGCACTCGTGGGCGATTCATTTGATCGAGCACGGCTTGGCATTTGTTTGCGACTTGAACGCAGAGCAAATGCGTGAATACCGGGGCACACTGATTGAGCCGGGGAAGAATAGCCCGTTTCGCGATCGCTCTATTGCTGAAAATCTAGCGCTTTTTGAAAAAATGCGCGCTGGTGAGTTTGACGAAGGCGCATGTTCTTTGCGTGCGAAAATTGATATGTCCTCGCCAAATATTAATTTGCGCGACCCCATAATTTACCGTATTAAAAAAGCGTCGCACCATCAGACGGGCGATAAATGGTGCATATACCCATCTTACGATTTTGCGCATGGGCAAAGTGATGCCATCGAAGGTATTACGCACTCAATTTGTACATTGGAATTTGAAGATCATAAACCTTTGTATGAGTGGTTCATCCAAAATTTACCTGTTCCCGCCGTTCCACGCCAATATGAATTTGCGCGTTTGAACATTAATTATTCGGTAACTAGTAAGCGTAAATTAAAGCAACTCGTCGATGAAAAGCATGTAGATGGTTGGAATGATCCTCGTATGCCGACGATTTCAGGGATGCGTCGCCGTGGTTATACACCCGCAGCTTTACGAGATTTTTGTGATCGTATTGGCGTGACACGTTCGGACGGCATTGTAGATGTGGGCGTACTTGAATTTTGTGTGCGTGACGACCTGGATAAAAATGCACCGCGTGCAATGTGCGTATTGCGCCCGTTAAAAGTAACCCTTACAAATTATCCTGAAGATAAAGCCGAAACTTTAACAGTTCATAATCATCCCAATCGCGATGATCTTGGTGATCGAACAATTCCTTTTACCCAAACATTGTTTATAGAGCAGGAAGATTTCCGCGAAGAAGCTAATAAAAAATACAAACGTTTAGTGCTTGGTAAGCGTGCGCGTTTACGTGGTGCCTACGTTATTGAAGCGGATGAAGCGATTAAAGATGAGGCAGGTAATATCATTGAAATTCGTGCACGCATTATCGACGGCACTTTGGGTAAAGATCCTGAAGATGGCGTGAAACCAAAAGGTGTAATTCACTGGGTATCTGCAACACAAAATATCGATTGTGAAGTGAGAATATTTGAACGCTTATTTACCGATGAAGCACCAGATGCCGGCGGTAAAAATTTCCTGGATTCAATTAATCCACATAATTTGGAAATTTTATCCGGCTGTAAAGCAGAAATAAGTTTAGGAAATGCGCAATTAACCGACCGCTTCCAATTCGAGCGCCAAGGTTATTTTTGTTTGGACAGCAAATATTCCAGCGCAGATAAAATTGTTTTTAATCGAACTATCGGATTAAAAGACAGTTTTGCCAAGATTGATGATCAAGAATAATTCGATTGATATTTTAAATCTCCATCGTCATTCCCAGCTAGGCGCTCCCGTTTTCTGGGCTCTACAAACTTAAAGGCTGGATCCCCGCTACGCGAGGATGACGACTCCCTACACGGTTACGGATTAAAGATGCTACAGATATACAACACCCTTACTCGCCAAAAAGAAATTTTTAAACCTATTCATCCGGGCAAAATTTCAATGTACGTGTGTGGGATTACAGTTTATGACTACTGCCATATAGGTCATGCCCGTACATCTGTTGCGTTTGATGTAATTGCCAGATTTTTGCGCAGTCAGAGTTGGGATTTAAATTTTGTTCACAATATTACCGATATTGATGACAAGATAATTCGCCGCGCCAACGAATTAGGTGAAAAGTTTGACGAATTGACTCGGCGCTTTATCGACGCTATGCACGAAGATGAAAAAAGTCTGGGAATACTACCTCCAAGCGTCGAGCCGCGTGCAACCGAATTTATCGGTCCGATTGTTGAATTTGTAACTACCCTTATTGAAAAAGGGCACGCATACGCTGCAGCGAATGGTGATGTTTATTATCGCGTGACCAGTTTTAAGGGCTACGGAAAATTATCCAACAAAAATATTGATGAGTTATTGGCAGGTGCGCGCATAGAAGTTGACGAAGTTAAAGAAGATGCGCGCGATTTCGTATTATGGAAGGCAGCGAAACCGGGTGAACCATCCTGGCCGTCCCCCTGGGGCGATGGTCGCCCTGGTTGGCATATCGAATGTTCTGCTATGGCAAAAAAATGCTGTGGTGATCAACTAGACATTCATGGTGGTGGCGCAGATTTACAATTTCCTCATCATGAAAATGAAATTGCGCAAAGTGAAGCTGCCAACGGACATTCCTACGTGAATTACTGGATGCATGTAGCGCCCTTGCGTGTTGACGGCGTGAAAATGTCCAAGTCATTGAATAATTTTTTTACTATTCGCGACGTATTGGAAAAATATCATCCTGAAATTGTGCGCTTTTTTCTAATTAGCAGTCATTATCGCAGCCCAATAAATTACGCTGAAGATAATTTGATTGAAGCACGTAGCGGCCTTGAACGCTTTTATGGTGCTTTGCGTGATTATTCTGATGTGTTACCACTACCTTTCAATGAAATACAGGATAGTAATTATTACAAAGCCTTTGTTGAGGCTATGAATGATGATTTTAATACCCGGGTTGCATTGGCCGGTATGTACGATTTGGTGCGGGATTTAAATAATGCGAGAGCGGATGAAAAACTTGCAATAAATCTTGCTGGTCAGCTCAAAGCATTAGGTTTAATTTTGGGTATTCTGCAAGAAAATCCAGAAGGATTTTTGCAGTCGGGAGCTAGTCATCTGATTTCTGCCGAAGAAGTTGAAAAATTAATCGCAGAGCGCATTCAGGCAAAAGTTGACAAAAACTACGCCCGTGCCGATGAGATCCGTAAGTTTTTGTTAAGTGAAAAAGTGGTTCTAGAGGATTCAAAAACTGGCGGAACTTTGTGGCGTCGCGAATAAAAACTTGCTTTAAATATCTATCAATAAACTAATGAGGCATCGCTACTGAAAATAAACATGCTTTGCCTTTGTTGAAATAGAGTAGATTTGTTTTATTTTAACTATTAGCTTTTTAATTTTGAAGTTGTTCGGCATTTGAAAAGGAATTTAATGCCATGAATTTTTTTCGTAACGGGCATTCGTTGCAATTTCTTCTTTGATCATTCTATAGTGCATCTAAATTCACATTTTGGTAGAGGTGAAAGATGCCACACGATATTAGCTTAATCACCACTATTGCCGCGGGACTTGGCTTGGCGATGCTTCTAGGCTTTATCGCAGTTCGTCTGCGCATGCCTCCGCTTATTGGTTATCTCATTGCCGGAATTATTGTCGGCCCCGCAACCCCGGGTTTTATTGCAGATATACATCTCACAAGCCAATTAGCTGAAATTGGCGTTATGTTGTTAATGTTTGGTGTGGGTTTGCATTTTTCGATTGACGATTTGATGGCGGTAAAACGCATTGCGATTCCCGGCGCAATTATTCAGATTGTGCTTGCTACTATTTTTGGTGGCGCTGCCGGATTTTGGTGGGGTTGGAGCTTTGGCGAGTCATTGGTGTTTGGTTTAGCTTTGTCCGTTGCAAGTACAGTAGTGCTTTTGAAAGCGCTAGAAGCACGAGGGCTTATTGATAGTATCAATGGCAGAATCGCCGTTGGTTGGCTCGTAGTAGAAGATCTCATTCTCGTTTTAATATTGGTATTACTTCCTTCGTTCGCTACCTTGCTAGGCGGTCATCCTATCGCCGACGGTCATAATACTGAAAGCAGTCACGGTGTGTTGGTCACTGTACTCATCACACTCGGAAAAGTTATTGCGTTTGTAGCTTTCATGTTGATAGTGGGAAAACGTTTATTACCCAAATTATTATGGTCGGTCGCAGGCACAGGTTCACGCGAGTTATTTAGTTTGTGTGTGGTGGCTACGGCTGTAGGTGTTGCATACGGTTCTGCCATGCTCTTCGATGTATCCTTCGCATTAGGAGCTTTTTTTGCGGGAATGATGTTGCGGGAATCAGAATTTAGCCACCGTGCTGCGGATGAGTCGTTACCGCTTCGCGACGCCTTTGCGGTTTTATTTTTTGTATCAGTAGGAATGTTGTTTGATCCTCGCATTTTGATTGAAGAACCGCTAAAAGTAATTATTGTCATTTTTATTATTATGTTTGGTAAAACACTCGCTGCAATGGCACTGGTACTAGCGTTTCGTTATCCCCTGAATACTGCATTGACCGTGGGTGCGAGCCTTGCGCAAATCGGTGAGTTTTCGTTCATTTTAGCGGGGCTGAGTATGAGCCTGGGGTTAATGAATGAAACTGCTCACAACCTCGTTCTGGCAGGCGCAATCGCGTCAATCGCACTCAACTCAACAATGTTTGCGGCTTTGGAGCCGCTGCAAAAATGGATTCGGACTCGTTCTGAATTTGCCAGGAAGCTTGAACTGCGCAGTGACCCGCTTGCGGTCTTACCTATGACTGTAGATGAATCTTTTTTAGCGGGCCAAGCGGTATTAGTTGGCTACGGGCGGGTAGGGCGGCGCATAGCAAAAACATTGTCCGAAAATAATATTCCGTTTGTTGTTGTTGAAACAAACCGTGACGCAGTTGAGCAATTGCGTAGTAAGAATATTCCGGCCGTAATTGGTGATGCGTCAGATCCGGGTGTTCTAATACAAGCGCATATCGCTCGCGCGGGTTTATTAATTGCAGCAACCTCAAACACTTTCCACGTTCGTAAAATGATTGACATTGCTCGTACGTTGAATCCAGCGATCGAAACTGTCGTGCGAACACACAATGAAGAAGAAGCTAATTTGTGGAAGCAAGAAAATATTGGGAAGATATTTTTAAGTGAACAGCAGTTGGCCGATGGTATGACAGAATATGTCTTGGAGCGAATGGGAAGAGTAGAAAAACATTAGAACAAGAAATAACTCCCTGTCTAATCTCCTCACTGATTTTGGTAAAACTTGATTCCAATAAGCCGCAAAAATGTTGGTCTTGCGGCGCAAATAATTTGAGCGTCTTTAAACTTTATGCAGAATAATTTCAAGTACTAGTTTGCTACCAAACAATGCCAACATTAAAAATAAGAATCCTGCAAGAGTCCAGCGAATCGCAGTGTTACCGCGCCAACCCAATTTAAATTTCCCTATCAATAGAAAACCATAAATTACCCATGCTGTCATTGAGAGCACGGTTTTATGAACCAAATGCTGGGCGAAAATGTTATCCAGGAAGATAAAACCACTTAGTATGGAAAGTGTTAAAAGAATTTCTCCAACCAATACGAATTCAAATAGTAGTGCTTCCATCGTTTGTAGTGGAGGCAAGTAACGCAAGGTTTGCAATCCAGATTTATTTTTTAAATGACGATTTTGGTAAAACAGTAGCAGTGCCTGAAAAGTAGCTATGGTTAATAAACTATAAGCGAGAATGGAAGGGATTACGTGACTGGCCAGCTCGTAGTCCAGCGGGCGAATAGTACTGTCGGTATGGCTGAATAAAGTTGTTGCAATTGAAATGGCGGAAAGGGGCAAGAGGTAAATAAATAAATTATGAAGCGCTTTCTTAAGGCTGCTTAACAGCACAATTAAATTGATTACCCAAAAAATTTGCGAAGATATTGCAAAAAAACTTAATTGGATACCTTCCGGCTTCACACTTGCTCCGTAAATTCCTATGCCATGGATAAATAATGTAAAAGCAATCGCGCCCAATAGGTAGGGTAGGTTCAAAGGTTTCTGTTGAATCACTTGGCGCGCCAAATAAAAACCTAAAGCGGCATATAAAAGTGCGGCGACAATATTGGCAATAAGAAACGGCATACACAGACTCAGCGACAATAAAAAATCACATAGGTATAGAGGTTCGGGGGATCGAAATTCGGTGAACAAACTCGATGATAACTACTCTCAATAGGAAGTTTGTCATAAGGCGCAGTTAATTGCCATGGCTGTCATCGATTCCATAAGATTTGTTCTGCAAGCTGGCCTACGGCTATGGTTTTGGGGTTATAATCGCGTCCATTTTTCGGCGGTTACCCCGCTTCAGGCCACCACTTTCAAGATTGAGACGAGTTATGTTTGAGAATCTAACGGATCGTTTGTCCCACACATTCCGCAGCATTACCGGTAAGGCGCGGTTGAGTGAAGATAATATCAAAGACGCTTTGCGCGACGTGCGTAAGGCCTTGTTAGAAGCAGATGTTGCGCTTCCAGTTGTTAAATCTTTCATTGATACAGTGCGCAGCCGCGCATTGGGTGCGCAGATTAGCAAGGCGCTTAATCCCGGGCAGCAATTTCTAAAAATTGTAGAGAACGAATTGATTGCCACTATGGGGCAGGCCAATGAGCGACTAAATCTTGCTCAACAACCACCTGCGGTTGTATTAATGGCAGGTTTACAGGGCGCTGGTAAAACAACATCTGTAGCTAAATTAGCTAAGTTTCTTAAAGAGCGCGAGAGGAAAAAAGTACTCGTGGTGAGTGCGGACGTATATCGTCCTGCGGCGATCAAACAACTTGAAACTCTCGCGGGCGAAGTTGAGGTTGATTTTTTCCCGTCAAACAGCGAACAAAAACCTGTTGATATAGCTCGTGCGGCGATAGATCACGCGAAGCGCCAATTCTTCGATGTTCTTTTGGTAGATACCGCCGGTCGTCTTCATATTGATGAAGATTTGATGACCGAAATTAAAGATTTGCACGCAGCAATCAATCCAATAGAAACATTATTCGTCATTGACGCCATGATTGGTCAAGACGCTGTTAATACAGCGAAGGCATTTAACGAGGCGCTGCCGTTGACGGGAGTGATCTTAACCAAAGCTGATGGCGATGCACGCGGTGGTGCTGCGCTTTCGGTTCGTCACATCACCGGTAAGCCCATCAAGTTTTTAGGTATGGGTGAAAAAGTTGAAGCGCTTGAGCCATTTCACCCAGAACGTATTGCGTCACGCATTCTCGGTATGGGCGATGTTATGTCGCTTATTGAACAAGCCGAGCGTTCAATCGATAAAGACAAAGCTGACAAATTAATTAAGAAAGTTACCAAAGGCCAAAAATTTGACCTGGAAGATTTACGTGATCAATTGCAACAAATGCAAAACATGGGTGGCTTGACCTCAATGTTGGACAAATTGCCAGGCATGGGAAATGTGGCGCAGTTAGCTCAGTCATCAAATATGACCAAACAATTTAAAACCATGGATGCGATCATCAGTTCAATGACTCCCGAAGAGCGTCGCAATCCAGATGATTTAAATGGATCGCGCAAACGCCGTATCACTATGGGTTCTGGAACGCAAATCCAGGATTTAAACCGCTTGTTGAAGCAACACAAACAAATGGCAAAAATGATGGGCAAAATGAAAGGCGGCGGCATGGCAAAAATGATGCGCGGTATTGGTGGCGCAATGAGTGGCCTGGGTGGATTACCCGGAGGTATGGGGGGCTTACCGCCTAAGCGATAATTAAAAAATATTGCCTTAACCAAAGGTGTGTTCCCTTCGGAGCGCACCTTTTTTTTTGTAAATTTAAAACTATTCGCCCTGCAATGTGATCACGATCGAGCGGCTACCTCCGTAATTGCGGTGCTCGCATAAATAAATCCCTTGCCAAATTCCCACATTTAATTTTCCCGCTGCGACCGGAATGCACAAGCTACAACCCAAAATGCTGGATTTTAAATGTGCCGTTATATCGTCGCTGCCTTCATCCATGTGTTTGTAATACGGCTCATCTTCAGGAACAGCGCGGTTAAAATAACTTTCAAAATCTTGCCGCACTGTAGGATCTGCATTCTCATTGATACTCAATGATGCAGAAGTATGTTTGATAAATACATTTAACAATCCCACCTTAACGTTACGCAGTTCTGGCAATTGATTCAGTATTTCATGGGTAACCAAATGAAAACCGCGTGCTTTGGGTTGCAACTTAATTTCTTTTTGGATCCACATAATTCACCTGAGATTACTTTTTACGGGGATTGAAGGTACTAATTTTTTTCGCGTAAGGCTGGCCCTTCAAATTGGATACCATCCCAACCAAATTCAATAAAATTACGAATATTTTGGTGATCTGTAGCCTGCGGATGTTGTAATACATCCACTCGATAATAATCACCAAAACATTGCAAGGTTCTGTCGACAGAAAAATGTTGTAATTTTGCAAACGAAAAAATTTTGCAGGAGCCGGAGTTTTGGCCAACATCATTTTGTAGCTCACCATTACGAAAAGCGGTGGGTGTAAATTCATAATTTGCATCCACGGTGGCAATTGTTTCCGCAAATGTAATTTGATCAGGTGAATCATTTAACTTCGTTAAAAAAGTATTTAGGTGCATATTTAATCCAGTCTTGTAAATAAAGCGCTAATTTGACGCATATTTTAAAGCCTATGATTAGGTACATCCACAGAAAAGCACAATCACATTGATTTTTTTAGGCAAGTTCAAAACACCTTGTAGCTATTAGGTTTTGACTAGACTATTTTATTAGCATATTGATAAATCGAGTAATTCATTGTGACGATTAAAAAGCGCCCAATTTATATCCCCTTCGCCGGTCCTGCGCTACTTGAAGCGCCGTTACTTAATAAGGGCAGCGCTTTTAGCGAGCGCGAACGACAGCAGTTCAATTTGGAGGGCTTGTTGCCTTATCGGATTGAATCTATAGAAGAGCAAAAAACTCGGGCATATCATCAGCTGAATACATTCCAGACTGATATTGATAAACATATTTATCTACGCAATATTCAGGACACTAACGAAACCTTGTATTTTCGGTTAGTTGCAGATCATCTTACAGAAATCATGCCGCTTATTTACACGCCTACTGTAGGGCAGGCATGCCAGCAATTTTCCAAAATTTATCGGCGCAAGCGCGGTTTGTTTATTTCCTATCCTGATCGTGACCGCATCGACGATATGCTGCAAAACGCAACCAAGCAAAACGTTAAAGTTATCGTACTTACAGATGGTGAACGTATTTTGGGTTTAGGAGATCAAGGTATTGGCGGTATGGGGATTCCGATTGGAAAACTTGCGCTTTACACCGCCTGTGGCGGAATAAGCCCTGCCTATGTCTTACCCGTTACGCTGGATGTAGGTTGTAATAATCCTGCGGTTATTGGCGACCCAATGTATATGGGATGGAAACATCCGCGAATTGTGGGCGAAGATTATTATGCGTTTGTGGACGATTTTATCCAGGCAGTAAAAATTCGTTGGCCAAAGGCTTTGCTGCAGTTTGAAGATTTCGCGGGAGACCACGCTACCCCCTTGTTGAATCGATATAGAAATGAGCTTTGTTGTTTCAACGATGATATCCAGGGAACAGCGGCGGTCGCGATTGGCACCTTGCTCGCAGCATGCCAGGCGAAGGGCGAGCGCTTACGTGATCAAAGAGTCGCTTTCGCGGGTGCAGGTTCTGCGGGTTGCGGTATAGCGGAACAATTAGTCCGACAAATGATGATTGAAGGTTTGACGGAGCAGGAAGCCCATGACCGAATTTTTTTAGTTAGCAAAGACGGGTTACTGCAAACCAGCTCGAAGGGCTTATTTGATTTCCAAAAACATCTCTGCGTTTCAGATGCAGTCGTTAATCGTTGGACACTAACTCATGAGCGAACCGAAGGTATTATCAACCTGCTCGATGTTGTAGTGAATGCCCAGCCGACTGTGCTAATCGGAGTCTCGGGTCAGCCCAACTTATTCACTAAAACGATTGTCGAGGCAATGCAGGCTTACTGTGAACGACCGATTATATTTCCACTATCAAACCCAACGTCACAAGCCGAAGCACAACCGGTAGATTTATTACGTTGGACTGCGGGCAAAGCTTTGATCGCGACGGGGAGTCCGTTTGCACCAGTCGACATGGGAAGCCGTCACTTTGAAATCGCGCAATGCAATAATAGTTATATATTTCCGGGGCTAGGATTGGGAGTTATCTCTGCCAAGGCCAAACGCATAACCGATAACATGATGACCGTTGCCAGTCGTACCTTGGCGGAAGTATCGCCAACATTAAAAGATCCTACGGGAGCTTTGTTGCCACCGCTCAGTGAAATCCGCTCGATCAGCAAAATCATTGCTTTGGCAGTATTTAAGCAAGCGGTGCTGGACGGCGTCGCCATGCCAATTCCAGAAGACGTGATGCTGGAAAAAATCGACGCAGAATTTTGGCAGCCCGAATATCGCGAGTACCGGCGGACGTCTTTTTGAGTCGATAAATAGTAAGTCGGTAAAAGGTGTGAATATTTTTTGCTCAATGTCTCGGCCTGATCGTCTCTTATATCGTACCGATGTCATCCTTGATTTAGTTGCCACCAAACATTCACTTATTCCTTTAACAAGCGCCGAGTTATTTTCTTATTACGCTCTACTCAATAGATTTTTTTACTAAGGGTTTATTAAATCTCTACAATTCATTAATAATGCGGTAGCGATGATCGAACACAGTATTTATTGCGTAAATATAGCGAAGGGAAGGTTGATGACAACATTGGGATCGATTACAAAATTTTGCAGGATATTTGCCGGCTTATGTAGACGAAACCCAGACGAGCCTAAAGCAAGCTGATATACTGCCGTCCATCGCATGATGAAATTGGCGCCATTGTCGCCAACTAGTCCTTGTAGTGTCGCATTAATATTCCGAACTGGCGGTAGGGTTTAAGATTTTAAGCTAATGAATAAAACCGCTATCTAAAACGATTGAATATTGCCAAATCGCCCATATTACTTTGGTAGATTGCAAGTGGCATTAGCCGGTAACCAACATTAGTAAGGCATTTTATGAACATGAGTTTGAATCAAAAGTTGCATTTAACACATTTACTTTCAACCGTTATCTTATCGAGATGTTTAAAAAGGATTGCATGATGGATTTTTCTTCTGCGCAAAAATACCTATTAAGTAAAAATCAAGCGGTGCAAACATTCCCGCAGGACCCGAGTGTGGGCGTTTACAAGGTCTGCCACAAAATGTTTGCAACCCTAACTGCTGGCGTTGCATTTGCACGCATTAACTTAAAATGTGATCCTGAATTAGCTCTCGAATTGCGCGCTCAATACGATGCAGTTCAACCAGGTTATCAGATGAACAAAAAGCATTGGAACACTGTTATTTTTGACGGCAGTATTCCCGATGAAGAAATTTACGACATGATTGATCACTCTTACAATTTAATTGTGAGCAATTTGTTAGATTCTGAGCGTGAACGCCTGTTGAAAAATGGCTAAGAACGAGGATTCCATCGTCAATCAGGATTCGCTGGATTTCGGTGCTCGTCTTAAGTTTATTCGTGAATATAATGGTTTATCTCAAAGGGAATTGGCGAAGCGGGCAGGCGTGCCACATAGTAGTATTTCAATGATTGAACAGGGTTTGAATAGCCCTTCAGTTAATTCTCTTTCTAAAATCCTCGCTGGCATTCCAATGAGTATCGCGCATTTTTTTAGCTGCGATATTACGCAATTAAAAGATCAAATTTTTCGCGTTGCAGAATTGCAGGCTCACCAGAAAAAAATTTCTGATAGCGTGATAGTGCAGTCGATCCCCATACAGAATCCTTCAAGTATTACTCGCTTTGAAAAAGTCTTTTATTCAGCTGGGTCAGATACAGGTGAAGCGCCATTGTATTCGGCGCAAGCGGTTAGTGGTTTTATTGTTAGTGGAAGCATTGAATTAACACTTAATTCGGAGGTCTCACTGTTGGCGATGGGTGATGCGTTTTCTCTTGCTGCCATGCAGCCTTATAGACTGCGCAATTTGTCAGCAAATGAAGATTGCGTGATTGCGACTTGTATTACCTAAAGTATTAAAATTAACCTCATTAATTTTTGGCGCATTTTTCCGCAATATTTTATTAAACTTTAGAAAAATTTATATCCCCCTTCGCAGTGCAGGCTTTTCACCTCCGGTCATTTGCCTGCTACACTGATTCCAACTTCAGCATTTATATTAACCCTAAAGAGAAGATGCTTATGTTCCAGGGAAAAGCGTTAACCCTCATTAAACAAGCGGATGGCATTGCCGAATTAGTTTTCGATTTGCAGGGCGAATCTGTTAATAAATTTAATTTGTTGGCAGTGTCAGAACTCGATCAGATATTGAGTTTACTAGAGCAATCCGAAGATATTAAAGGTCTGCTCGTTACTAGCGCTAAAGAAGTTTTTATTGTCGGCGCAGATATAATGGAATTTGGTGCGGTTTTTTCTGCTGGCCCAGGCCAAATTACCGGGCATTTGGCGAATAACAATCGCAACAATTGTCGCCTTGAGGATTTACCATTTCCTACAGTGGTTGCCATTAACGGCATCGCACTAGGTGGTGGCCTGGAATTTTGTCTGGCTTGCGATTATCGAGTCGCAAGTACAGCGGCGAGCAAGATCGGTTTACCCGAAACAAAATTGGGAATCATCCCCGGTTGGGGCGGAACAGTTCGTTTACCACGCATCGCGGGTTTGGATACGGCGGTGGAATGGATTTCTGGAGGCAAAGAAAATACTGCGGAACAGGCTCTCGCTGCACGTGTTGTTGATGCGGTAGTTGAGCCTGTTAAATTGCGTGAAGCGGCGCTCTTTATGTTAACCCAGGCAATAGCAGGAAAGTTTGATTACAAAGCGCGCCGTGAGCAGAAAAAAGCCCCGCTTAAATTAAATTTTATTGAGTCCATGATGGCCTTTGAAACGTCAAAAGCATTTGTGGGTGGACAGGCAGGTCGAAATTATCCTGCGCCAGTTTCTGCGATCAAGGCGATGCAGAAAGCTGCCGATAAAAGCAGAGACGAAGCTTTGCAAATTGAAGCGGAACATTTTGCAAAAATGGCTTCAACGCCAGTTGCGCAATCGCTCGTTGGAATTTTTGTGAACGAGCAACTGCTTGGTAAAAAAGCCAAGAGCTGGGAGAAAAAAGCCGATAAAAAAATCGAGCGCGCAGCAGTTCTGGGTGCGGGAATTATGGGTGGAGGTATCGCATACCAATCTGCTCTTAAAGGTACGGCGATTAAAATGAAAGATATCGCTCAGGCTGGTATAGATCTCGGTCTTTCCGAAGCTAATAAATTATTGAGTAAGCGTGTTGAGCGCAAAAAAATATCGGCAAGCGAAATGGGCGACGTGCTAAATCGTATCGAGCCAACGTTGGTATACGACGGTTTTAATAATGTCGATATAGTTGTCGAAGCTGTTGTTGAGAATCCCAAGGTTAAACGAAGTGTGTTAGCTGAAGTTGAAACCAAAGTTAATCCAGACACTGTTATTGCATCAAACACATCCACTATTTCCATTACTTATCTCGCAGAAGCCCTGGCGCGTCCGGAAAATTTTTGCGGTATGCATTTCTTCAACCCAGTTCACATGATGCCCCTGGTAGAAGTCATTCGCGGAAAAAAAACATCCGACAATGCCATCGCACGCACAGTTGCTTACGCCAATGCGATGGGTAAAAAACCAATTGTTGTAAACGACTGCCCAGGGTTCCTGGTAAACCGCGTTTTATTTCCGTATTTGGCAGGCTTTGCTTTGTTGGTACGTGATGGCGTCGATTATCAACGCATCGACAAAATCATGGAGACCTGGGGTTGGCCCATGGGCCCGGCGTATTTGTTGGATGTTGTTGGGATAGATACTGCCGTACACGCTGAAAAAGTAATGGCAGAGGGTTTCCCTGATCGTATGAAGCGCGACTTTACCTCGTGCACTGACGCGCTTTACGCAGCGGGCCGCTTAGGGCAAAAAAATTCCAAAGGTTTCTACAATTACGAGCTGGATAAAAAAGGTAAGCCCGCCAAAATTCCCAGCGCGGAAGCACTTGAGCTTTTGAAGCCACACGTGACTGGCGCACTTGAAATTAGCGATGAAGATATTATTTCCCGCATGATGGTGCCCATGGCTACCGAACTGGCGCGTTGTCTCGAAGAAGGTATTGTTGAAACGGCAGCTGAAGCGGATATGGCGCTCGTATACGGCACTGGCTTTCCTCCCTTTAGGGGCGGCGTTTTCCGCTGGATCGATTCCATAGGCGCTAAGACATTCTGCGACATTGCAGCGAAATTCAGTCATTTAAGTGCGCTCTATGAACAGCCTGCGAGCTTAAAAGCAAAAGCAGCCAACAACGAATCTTTCTACAGTAGCGCCCAAGCAGTTACTGCTAAGGAGCAAAAATAATGAGTTTACAACCACGTGATGCCGTTATCGTTGACTACGCGCGGAGTGCTATGGGCCGTTCCAAAAATGGCTGTTTCCGCCATGTGCGTGCCGACGATATCTCTGCCGCTATTATTAAAGGTTTGTTAGCCCGCAATCCCAAATTTGACCCGGCTACCATCGACGACTTGCTGTGGGGTTGTGTAATGCAACGTGAAGAGCAAGCCTTTAACGTCGCGCGCAATATCCTGCTATTAGCGGGTTTACCGCATACTGTTCCGGCACAAACAATTAATCGGCTGTGCGGATCTTCCATGGCAGCGCTGCATACGGCCACCGCGAATATCCGCGCAAATATCGGCGATGTTTATTTGATTGGCGGAGTTGAGCACATGGGGCATCTCCCAATGTACGATTCGGTGAGCATTAATCCATTGCTTGGTCTTTCAGTCGCGAAAGCTGCGGGCAACATGGGTATGACTGCCGAATATCTTGCGCTCTTGCACGGAATCAATCGTCAG
Organism: Gammaproteobacteria bacterium; assembly: GCA_004173475.1. Classification (GTDB taxonomy): domain Bacteria; phylum Pseudomonadota; class Gammaproteobacteria; order Pseudomonadales; family Cellvibrionaceae; genus Cellvibrio. Next base: position 338,023 of record SEBU01000002.1, on the reverse strand, counting down.
CAAATGGACGAGTTCGGCGCACGTTCGCATCAACTCGCCGCCGCTGCTCGCGCCGAAGGTCGTTTTGCGAGGGAAATCCTCGCGGTTGAGGGGCACAATGCGGACGGTTTTTTAATCCAGGTAGAAGAGGACGAAACTATTCGTCCTGAAACAACCGTTGAAGCGCTTGCGAAATTACCGCCGGTGTTTGATCCAAAAAATGGACAAGTCACTGCGGGCACTTCTTCGCAATTAAGTGATGGAGCTTCGGTGATGTTAGTTATGTCCGCGGAGCGCGCTCAGTCGCTAGGTTTAACTCCCATCGCAAAAGTTGTATCCATGGGCTTGGCGGGTGTAGATCCTTCGATCATGGGCTATGGCCCGGTTCCTTCAACCGAAAAAGCGTTGAAAGTTGCAGGCCTCACTATCGACGATATAGAAATCGTCGAGCTTAATGAAGCCTTCGCTGCACAAGCATTGCCTGTGCTGAAAGATTTAAAATTGCTCGACAAAATGAATGAAAAAGTAAATCTCAATGGTGGTGCGATTGCGCTAGGGCATCCATTTGGATGTTCAGGCACTCGCATTACCGGTTCGCTTCTAACAGTAATGCAACAGAAAAATGCGACCCTTGGTGCATCGACTATGTGTATAGGTTTAGGGCAGGGGATTACGACAATTTTGGAACGTTTGAATTAATCAAGTTAGTTAGACGTTTAAAATAATTTAAATCTCGGATCACGTTTAATTAAATTAATGAAATCGTTTTATGTTCGTATGGACCTGAGAACGCATCAAAGTCAGTCCAGTAATATTCGATTTAATGTGACTGGATTCCCTGCGGGAATGACGGAAAATATTAATAGTGAATCGTCATCCTTGCGTAGCGGGGATCCAGTTGCTGATTGTATTTTTTAAAAACTGGGTGCCCGCTACGCAAGGATGAAAACTCCCGATAACGATATTCGTAGTACTAAATTACTTTCGCAAAATCTCTGCGATACGTTTGATAGATAAATGTCCAAGGAGCCGCAGTATGGCCACACCTATCGATCAATACCTCAATATTCTCGCAAAAAAAGACGGCTCAGATCTTTATCTCAGTACGGGCGCGCCGCCGTGCGCAAAATTTCAAGGTGTATTAAAGCCGCTGTCGCAAGAAGTTTATAAGGCGGGCGAAATCGAAACTATTGCCAACGAAATTATGGATGAAGAGCAACGTGAAATTTTCAAACATGAGCTCGAAATGAATTTGGCGATTTCTATCCACGGCGTGGGCAGATTCCGAATTAACATTTTTAAACAACGCAATGAAGTTTCGATTGTTGCGCGCAATATTAAAACAGATATTCCTCAGTTTGACAGTCTCGGTTTACCAGAGATTTTAAAAGACGTGGTGATGAGCAAGCGTGGTCTTGTGCTTTTTGTTGGCGGCACAGGTTCGGGAAAATCAACTTCCTTAGCTGCATTAATTGATCATCGCAACAGCTCAAGCGGCGGTCACATTATTACTATCGAAGACCCGGTAGAATTTGTTCATAAACACAAAAAAAGTGTAATCAATCAGCGTGAAGTAGGCGTGGATACTCGCAGTTACAAGGCCGCGCTGAAAAATACGTTGCGCCAAGCGCCAGACGTTATTTTGATTGGCGAAGTGCGCGACCGGGAAACCATGGAGCACGCGCTGGAATTTGCGGAGACAGGACATTTAGCAATATCAACCCTGCATGCAAACAACGCGAACCAGGCATTGGAACGTATAATTAATATGTTCCCTGAAGAGCGTCGGCCACAATTGTTGATGGGATTATCGCAAAATTTACGTGCATTTATTTCGCAACGTCTGCTGCCGACGGTTGATGGTAAACGCTGCGCGGCGATTGAGGTTTTACTTGGTACAAAAACTATTCAAGAGCTTATTTTGAAAAGCCGATTTACTGAAATAAAAGAGATTATGGAAAAGTCCGAAAACTTAGGTATGCAGACATTTGATGGTGCTATTTTCAAACTCTACATGGCCGGTAAAATTAGTTTTGACGATGCCATCGCCAACGCCGACTCTCCCAATAATTTACGGCTGCGAATCAAATTAGCCGGTGATTCAGCTACCGCGCCGTCTGTCGAAGCCGTAGTCGCTGCATCAGCCTCCAGATTTGCGGAGTTAAGTTTGGAAAAGTTAGATGAGGATGACAAGAGCTAATCTCGTGTCTAATCCTCTCTAATCGATTTGAACAACAGGAATAATCTTCTGCTAGAATGCCGCCTCTTTTAGACTGGAGTGGATATGACATCCTCTGTGTACGAAATTGTAGAGCTGCCCTCAGGTGAAATTGTGCTCAAACGCAGCGATAGCGACAATCACAATAGCGAGCCCTTGGTGACCCTTAAATTCTCCGAAGAGTCCATTGCCTTTTTAGGTGATGCTCGCTTTGAAGTTGCGAAAGTAATGATTGAAGCCGGTATGGATGCTGCGAATGAATTGGCCGAGCAGAATAGCGAAGAAATAACTCAGGAAGAAAGTGACATAGTTCATCATTTGTTGCATTAAGCGAGTTCATACAATTGCTCACATGAACTCGATATCCATAAAAGTATGTTAGTGCTGCGTGACCTTATTTAAAACTCCTGCATAAATCTCTTCGTACCGCTCGGCGCTTTTTTCCCACGAAAAATCCTGACTCATGCCATTTTGTTGCAGTTTTTTCCAAAGGTTTGGTTGCTGGTAGCACAACAGGGCGCGTTTAATGGTTGCGTGCAAGTCTTCAGCCGTAGGTAGATGAAATACGAAGCCGTTACCTTCAGTTCCAATTTCATCGAGCTCTTTTTCAACCACAGTATCGCGCAAACCACCTACGGCATTTACGATAGGTATGGTGCCGTAGCGCAAGCTGTACATTTGATTTAAACCGCAAGGCTCAAATAAAGACGGCATCAAAAACAGATCTGCACTGGCCTCAATTTGATGAGCAAAACCTTCGTTGTAGCCGATGGTGACGGATACTTTATCAGGGTGCTGCTCAGCAATATTTTTTAAGGCTTGCTCGTAGCTTGCAAAACCACTTCCCAAGACAACGAATTGACATTCAAGCGCTAATAATTCATTCATTTGATTTAAAATTAAATCCACGCCTTTCTGCTCAACCAACCTACCTATAAAACCGAGCATGGGAATCGACTTATCCATGGGTAAACCCAATTGCGCTTGTAAAGCAGTCTTGTTATTAACTTTTTGATTTATGGTGCGGCGGTGGTAATTGTGGGAGATAAGTTTGTCAGAACCAGGATTCCATTCTTCCGTATCTATACCATTTAATACGCCGGTTAAATCTTTACTGCGCGCACGTAAAAGACCATCCAAACCGCAACCAAATTCCATGGTTTGAATTTCTTGCGCGTAGCTTTGGCTAACGGTCGTAATGGCATCTGCAAACGCAAGCCCGCCTTTTATAAATGACAGTTGCCCGTAAAATTCAAGGCGTTCGTGATGCCAAAGGTAATCGGGTAAATTTAATTCCGTAAAAATATTGTAAGAAAATAAACCACGATAAGCTAAATTATGAATTGTAAAAACGGCGGCAGGTCGTTTTTCTGCTGGTGAAAGCAGAGCAGGGATCAGGCCGGTTTGCCAATCATTGCAATGGACAATATCCGGTTGCCAATCCAAACCTGCTTTATTCAATGCTATAGCTTCGCCAATTTTTGCGAATATAAAAAAACGCCAATGGTTATCACTCCAGTCGTTGCCGTCGGGTCCACAATAAGGGTTGCCTTCGCGCTCAGAAAATGGCGGGATATCCACCAATAAAACTTTAACGAGTGACCCTGGTAAACGCGTTTGCCAAAGTTTTATCGGTTGCTCATTAATCACAAGCTCAGCAACTTTTTTAAGACCTGCAGATTTAGCTTTCGCTAATACACTAGCGTAGGCAGGTAGTAAAATTTTTACATCGTGTCCACGTTTTAACAGCGCACGCGGCAAGCTTGATGCAACATCTGCTAGCCCGCCTGTTTTAATCAAGGGATGGGCTTCGCTCGTTGCAAATAATATTTTCTGCATGGTGAAAAAATCCTGTCTAACCGTTCTTACTAGCGTTTAAAAATTTTTTACTAGTAGTCACACTTCAATAAGAGCGCCCCCAACGGCGGCAGTGTTAATTGCATGGATTGTGCGTGTCCCATCCAGCTAATAGGTTCCGTTGGAATTTGTTCGGAATTGCCTTTGTTGCTGCCACAATAATATGCAGAATCAGAATTAAAAATTTCGTGATAGATACCTGCAACTGGCACGCCGAGCCGATAGTTTTCACGCAACGCAGGCGTGAAATTTAAAACAACTAAAGTGAAGCCCTGACTACTTTTACGCAGATAACTAATAACCGATTGCGTTGAATCATGGCAGTCCACCCATTCAAAACCATCATGATTAAAGCTACGCTCATATAAGGAGGGCAGTGTGGTATAGAGTTTATTTAAATCACGCACCAGCGTTTGCAATCCCACGTGCTTGTTTTGCTGATAGTCACCAGATTCCAACAAATGCCAATCCAGTGAGCGCGCATGGGCCCATTCACTCCATTGCCCGAACTCGCAACCCATGAACAGTAATTTTGCACCGGGGTAGGTGTATAGGTAGGTGTAAAGCAAACGAAGATTTGCAAATTTTTGCCAATCGTCGCCGGGCATTTTTCCAATCATGCTGCCTTTACCATGCACCACTTCGTCGTGTGAGAACGGCAGCTGAAAATTTTCGGTAAACGCGTACATCATGCCGAAGGTTAATTGATCGTGATGATATTGCCGGAAGATTGGATCTTTGCTTATGTAGGTGAGCGTGTCGTGCATCCAACCCATATTCCATTTCATTGAAAATCCAAGGCCGCCAACCCAGGTAGGGCGAGTAACTTGTGGCCAAGCGGTTGATTCTTCCGCAACGACGATTGCGCCAGGGCATTGTCCGTGACACAACACATTAAGCTGGCCCAAAAACGCCATGGCTTCCAGGTTTTCATTGCCACCGTAAATATTGGGAATCCACTCGCCGTGATTACGTGAATAATCCAGATGCAACATCGAAGCAACGGCATCAACGCGCAAACCGTCTATATGAAATTCTTTTAGCCAAAAGAGTGCGTTAGCCAATAAAAAATTGCGTACTTCATTGCGGCTGTAGTTGTAGATCAACGTGCCCCAATCCCGATGCTCGCCCAATCGCGGATCTTCATGTTCGTACAACGCGGTGCCGTCAAAACGGGCAAGGGCGTGGGCGTCTTTGGGGAAGTGCGCGGGTACCCAATCGAGAATAATGCCAATATTGTTCTGGTGAAGATAATCGACGAAGTAACGAAACTCATCCGGCGAGCCAAAGCGGCTAGTAGGAGCGTAATATCCCGTTGTTTGATAGCCCCAAGAGTCGTCTAGCGGATGTTCGGTGATAGGAAGAACTTCGATGTGGGTAAAACCCATATATTTTACGTAGTCGGCTAATTGATGAGCCAGGTCGCGATAGTTAAGAAAGCTGTTTCCCTCACCGCGCCGCCAGGACCCCAAATGAACTTCGTAAACGGAAAATGGCGAACGCTGCCAGTCCCATTGTGCTCGTACGTTCATCCAGGATGAATCTTCCCAAACGTATTCGCTAGGTGCGGCAACTATGGAGGATGTCTTCGGTCTTTGTTCAAACGCTTGCCCGTACGGATCTGTTTTTAAAAAAACCTGGTGGCTATGTCGATTGCGAATTTCGAATTTGTAATTAGTGCCCGCCGCCACTCCCGGAATAAACAGCTCCCACAAACCGCTCGCACCACGTACTCGCATAGGATGGTGGCGCCCATCCCAATCATTAAAATCGCCAACGACGCTGATACGTTCCGCGCCTGGTGCCCATGTTGCAAATAGAACACCTTCAATCCCATTTATTGATTTTGGGTGTGCACCGAGCACACGAAATATTTCCCAATGTTGCCCCTCCCCGAACAAATGTATGTCCAGTTCGCCCACTTGTGGTGCAAAACAATAAGGATCAAATTCTTTGTGTTGGCGATTGTGGCGATCTGTCCATTCAACTTGATAATGCGTCGACACTTGGGCACTTGGGCCATACCACTCAAAAAAATCCGTACCTTCAATTCGATTGGCAGCAACTACCGCGTTATTGGTGTGAAGCGAGACATTGGATGCGCCTGGTATAAAAACACGAACACAGGTATCGGCAGTCGATGTAGGAACAGCGAGGAGATGTTTGCCGAGAACTTCGAAAGGGTCGTGATGGGTAGCAGCAATAATTCGGAGAAGATCGTTGGATAAACCTTGTGCTAGCTTGGCACTGAGCATGAAAAATATCCTGTTCACAATGGAAATTTTTGGTCAAAAAATGACTGAATTTCGGGTTTTTAATAATGCCGTAAAAAGTGGCGTGTAAGTTTATAGACGTGAGCTTTGTATTTAGATTTACTCCGGTCTGCAGCACTGCTATTACACCAAAGCGTAATAAGTTACGGATAAACTACTGCAATGCTATTACACAAGCGAGTGTAAAAAATTTTTCTTCCAAATGAAATAATTGCAGATTTGATGCCAGCATTGAGTCTACACTTGTATTGCTTTGTTAAGGCAACTTTAATTGCATTCTGAACTCGAAATCCACATAAGTTTTTCTCTTGGCATCGATATTGCTCTTTTCAAAGAAAAGAGAAAATATTTATTCTTTTGTCCCTCATCCGTTAAATAAGAAGAAAGGAGTTTTAATGAGCCTAAACCAGACTTCTGGTCGCTTTGTAAGCCGCCTGACACAGAAAACCCTTGCTGTAATTCTTGCTGGAGGACGCGGGTCACGCCTTCACCAATTAACAAATTGGCGAGCCAAACCGGCAGTGCATTTTGGCGGAAAATTTCGCATTATAGATTTCCCTCTATCAAATTGCGTGAACTCCGGTATTCGTCGTATCAGCGTATTAACCCAATATAAATCCCATTCACTTGATCGCCACATTCAGCGCGGTTGGGGGTTTCTTGGTGGAGAGTTAGGTGAGTTTGTTGAGTTGCTTCCTGCACAACAACGTTTGGATGAATCTTGGTATGTGGGCACTGCGGATGCTGTGCTGCAAAATCTCGATATTATTCGTCGTCACAATCCAGAATACGTTTTGATTCTGGCCGGTGATCATATTTATAAAATGGATTACGGTACCATGATCGCTGCTCACGTAGAACGTGGCGCAGACGTTACCGTAGGTTGTATAGAAGTTCCGTTAGAAATCGCCAGCTCGTTTGGTTTGATGGACATCGATAAAGACAACCGTGTTATTCGCTTCATTGAAAAACCTGCGAACCCCGAGCCGACTCCAGGGAAAACTGATAAGGCTCTGGCATCTATGGGCATCTACGTTTTCAGTACCAAAGTATTATTCAGCGAACTATTAAAAGATCAAAAAAATCCGGATTCCGAACATGATTTTGGTAAAAATATCATTCCGGAAATGATTAAAAATCATCGCGTCAATGCGTTTCCATTTCGCGATCCTATTAGCGGCGGTGACGGCTATTGGCGCGATGTTGGAACTGTAGATGCGCTATGGGAAGCGAACCTTGAATTAACTGCCGTAATTCCCGAGTTGGATTTATATGATGCCGAGTGGCCGATTTGGACGCATCAGGAACAAGTCGCCCCTGCAAAATTCGTGTTCGATGACGAAGGTCGTCGCGGTTACGCGGTTGATTCTTTAATCGCCGGTGGTTGTATCGTTTCCGGCTCGATTGTTAAACACTCGTTATTATTTCCACGCGTTCGCGTTCATTCCTATTGTGAAATCGAAGACTCGGTTCTTTTCCCCAGCGTCGAAGTCGGTCGCAATTGTAAAATACGTAAGGCACTTATTGACCGCCGCTGCAAAATCCCCGAGGGCACGGTTATAGGTTATGACGAAGAGGCAGATCGTAAACGCTTTTTTGTTTCTCCTAAGGGCGTTGTATTAGTAACACCGGAAATGTTGAACGAGGATAATCCGCATGCCTTTTAATGGCAAAATGAAAGTCGTTTTTCTATGGCATATGCATCAGCCAGATTATCGCAACATAATGACAGGGGAATATTATTTCCCCTGGACTTATCTTCACGCGTTAAAAGATTATGTGGATATGGTTGCGCATTTGGAAGCGCAACCTAAGGCTCGAGCTGTTTTTAACTTTGCCCCAATTCTGCTTGAACAACTGGACGATTATGCGCAGCAGATTGCGAATTATATTTCCAAAAAAGAAATCATAAAAGATTCCGTGTTGGCTTCGCTGGTTGAAGAAAAATTACCCTCTGCCGGCAGTGTCGAATTTATATCACTCGCAAAAAAATATTTGCGTGCAAATCGCCAGCGAATGATTGAACGCTTTCCTATCTATCAAGAGTTGGCCGACATCGCCGACGGTTTATCGGAAACGTCGAGCATCGCGAAATACCTCAATGAACAATTTTTAATTGATCTTGGTTTTTGGTATCACCTGAGTTGGATGTCAGAGACGTTACGCAGAAGCGATTACCGCGTACAGGCCTGGCAAAATAAAGGCCGAGGTTTTAGTTGGGAGGATCGACTCGAGTTAGTTAAATTAATTGGTGAAGAAATTGGTTCGATAGCGCCACGTTACAAAGCGCTCTACGAAACGGGGCAAATTGAATTGTGTATGAGCCCCTATGCGCACCCCATCGTTCCGCTATTGCTGGACATTAATTCCGCACGTCAGGCCTGGCCAGAGGTCACCTTACCGATAGCCACCAATTATGCCGGCGGTGAAGCACGATCTAAATGGCACCTTGCGCAAGGTATAAAAACCTTTGAGCAACATTTTGGCCACAAGCCGCGTGGAATTTGGCCATCAGAAGGTAGCGTAAGTGACGACAGTTTGAAATTATTTCATGAGGCCGGTTTTGAATGGGCAGCCACGGGTGATTCGGTTCTGCACAACAGTTTGCGTCATGCCGATAATAAAGCTATTGCAGATGATTTAGCAGAGCGTAAGGCCTGCTTGCATCGCCCTTACAATTTTGCTGATCATAAAATCAATTGTTTTTTCAGGGATGACGGCCTGTCTGATTTAATTGGTTTTAAATACGCGACCTGGCATTCGGACGACGCTGTCGGCGATTTTATTCATCATTTAGAAAATATTGCTAACGCGTGTGATAATCAAAAAAATTCCGTTATATCTGTCATCATGGATGGTGAAAATGCGTGGGAATATTTCCCTGAAAACGCTTACTACTTTTTAGAGCAGTTGTATCGTCGTATTGGTGAACATCCGCAACTTGAATTAACGACTTACAGTGACTTGCTCGACAACCAAAATCCTGAACCCTTGGTTATGCCGCACGTCGTGGCGGGCAGTTGGGTTTATGGTAATTTTTCTACCTGGATTGGTGACAAAGATAAAAATCGCGGTTGGGATATGTTATGTGAAGCCAAACTCGCAACAGATCATGCATTAGCGACTACTAAATTTTCAAAAAATGACGTGGCGCAAATTGAAAAACAATTGGCACTTTGTGAAGGGTCAGATTGGTTCTGGTGGTTCGGTGGATACAACCCTGCACAAAGCGTAAGCGATTTTGAATATTTATATCGTCAGCACTTAAAAAACTTATATCACCTAATTAAAGTTCCTGAACCCGATTATTTAAATCTCGTCCTCAGTGTTGGTGGTGGTAATCCTGCAACGGGCGGAGTTATGCGTCAAGGTCATGAACAGTAGCAACCGGTTATAAAATCAGGCAACATCTATGGGGTTAACACGCAATAAATTTTTTAAATTTTGAACGAATAGAAGAAGGATAGGTTAATGCCACACCACGCGTCACATGTTTCATCTCTCTTCCTAAACCGCCGTGCAGGTGTGCTGTTGCACCCCACCTCTCTACCTAACGAGCACTCATTTTTTCATGAGACTCCATGTCCACAAATGCACGGTACTTTGGGAAAGGATGCCTATTTATTCGTGGACTTTTTAGCGCAAGCTGGCATTAGTGTTTGGCAAATGCTTCCCACCACACCAACGCACGCCGATTTATCTCCTTACCAATCTGTTTCTGCTCACGCAGGTAACCCCGAATTAATTAGTATTGATTGGTTGGTTCATCGCGGCTGGGTCGAGGCTAACAATGAATGGATTAATTTAGAGCCTAGCAAAAATATATTGCAAGCTATTCGCATGGAATGTGCGGATCAATTTTATAGGCGCGTTCAACACGATTCTCTTCTGGCAGAATTATTAAATAAGTTCTGTAACGACAATAGTTATTGGTTAGACGACTTCGCATTATTTATGGCGTTGCGCAAACACTTTGAACACAAATCCTGGACGCAATGGCCAGCGGGTTTAAAAAAACGATTAGCAGATCCCATTGATGAGTACCGTGAGTTTTTAGCAACAGATATTTCTTTGCATATATTTGAACAATTTGCTTTTGCAGAGCAGTGGAAAGCATTACGCGATTACGCTAGAGAACGAAACATTTTTTTGTTCGGTGATATGCCTATTTTTGTTGCTCATGACAGCGCAGATGTGTGGGCCTCGCAGGAGTTTTTTAACCTCGACGAGAATGGAAATGCGTTAACTGTTGCAGGCGTTCCACCAGATTATTTTTCAGAAACAGGGCAGCATTGGGGTAACCCCCATTACAACTGGCCCGCTATTGAAGCCTCGGGTTTTAACTGGTGGATAAATCGGTTACGCACACAATTAAATCAATTCGATTTAATTCGCATTGATCATTTTCGCGGGTTTGAAGCTTTTTGGGAGATTCCGGGAAATAGCTTGGACGCTCGTACAGGGCAATGGGTAAAAGCACCTGGCGACGCATTTTTGGCAGCCTGCTTCGAGGCTTTTCCCGGCTTACCTTTAGTTGCTGAAAACCTCGGTTTAATTACGCCGGAAGTTGAAGCTTTGCGTCATAAATTTAATTTGCCTGGTATGTTAGTGCTGCAATTTGCGTTTGATGGAAATAGTAAGAACCCGCATTTACCGCATATGCATTCCTTAAGTGATGTGGTCTACACAGGCACTCATGATAATGACACGACGGTTGGATGGTATGAGTCTCTCAATCAAGAGCAGAAAAAAAAGGTCCGCAATTATTTATACGCCAGTGAACAAAAAATTAATTGGTTATTAATTGAATCTGCACTGGCATCCGTCGCACCTTTGGCTATGATTCCTTTACAGGATTTTTTAGCGCTCAATGGCGAGCATAGGATGAATATGCCAGGCACCACGGGAATTAATTGGACTTGGCAATTTAACTGGTCCCAATTTCCGGAAGGCTTGAATGAAACTATTAAAACAAAGCTCACCCGTTATGATCGTTTAGGTCATAAATCTTCGGAAAATTAAAAGCTTGGGTTTGATAGTTACACGAGAACATTAAGTCTTCAAAAAAAGATCTCGTATAAATCCCACATCACACCTGTAAGGGGGTCACTATGGAACATAGATGTACGGAGCGAAACCCTAGTGAATTAAAAATCTTGATATGCAGACATAATCATCCCGTCGCCATAGGAAGAATTAAAAATGGAAGTCAATGCGGCGTGTTTGTCGAAACAGATTTTGTTGACATTGATTGCGAGCATCAAGTGCGATTGGAAGTCCTATTGAATAAAAATCCTTTTACCAAATTACAACGCATTGAAATGCAAGCAATCGTTATTCATAAAGAGGAAAAAGGCTTCGGCGCAGAAGTAGATTTTGCTAAAGATTCAGACGCCACCGCATTCATGGACATTTTGAAATACCCACAATCTTCTATGCCTGATAACAGATTGCTTGCCAAAGCGGCAAATCATTAATGTAATTTCTCTCTCATCAGGGCAACGTTCAGTTGCCTTGACGTGCATGATATAGAGTCATGTGTTTTTTATCGTCAAACACGTGTAGTTGCTACGCATCCTCCTCCTTTTATTTAATATTGCCTTAAGTTTTCTTAGTTACCTTACGCCTTAAGAGTTGCTATTTCCAAAGGTGTTTGTAATGAAAGATTTATCTAAGGTACTTCCACAGCAATCTGCCTTAGATTGGCATATGCCCCGATTACCACATATCAGGATTCCTCGTTTCCGACTGCAAACACCGGATTCAGACAACCGTTCCGCAATCGAACTTTATATTAGTGAGCGTTTTGCCGAGGTGCATAAGGCCCAAGTCAGTCATTTTCTACCTAACATCATTAGCTTGCGATGCGGTGGTGAGTACTCAGCGGCGGTGGGCTTATCTCCTGCCACAGAGGGAAAACTATTTCTTGAGCAATACCTGCCAAATCCTGTTGAGCAGGTCATCAGTGAAAAATTGGGTTTTGATGTACCGAGAAGTCAAATCCTGGAAATAGGTAATCTTGTTTCGACCTGGAAAGGCAGCAGCCTTTTACTGTTTATCGTAATAGGCGAGGTAATGGAGCGCCTAGGGTTTCGCTATGTGGTCTTTACCGGCACTCGGGAAGTGAAGGCATTGTTGAAGCGTGTGCGCTATTCGCCGGTGGTACTCGCAAATGCAGACCCGAGCGTGTTATCGGATGGAGGGCTTAGTTGGGGTACGTATTACAGTAACCAACCACAAGTGATGTTTGGAGACAATCTGCCACCCATGGAAGCTGCCCGCAAGAATCCTATGTACCGTGCAACAGTGGCCGCTATTAGTCTTCCTATCAATCGCATTTGTGCTGAATTTCGCGCATACAATTCCATGAATGTGCGCGGAGAAAATCATGAATAATTTTTTTTCCATGCTCGAACAGCATGCACACCAACAGCCAGAAAAGATTGCATTAGTCGGCGAAAATTTTTCCATAAGTTATGCGGAATTACTTCAACAGGTTAATCAATTAGCTGAGTGGTTAGAGTCAAATCACATTGGTCGCGCGGGACTGTGGGGTGAAAATTCAATTGAGTGGGTAATTGCAGACCTCGCCGCTTATAAAGCTGGAGTTACTTTGGTGCCTTTGCCGCGTTTTTTTTCATCAAAACAGTTAGAGCACATTGTTGCTGAAGCTGAGTTACCCTGTTTATTAGTGTGCGGTGAAATTGAAACAGTTGTTTCTCCTGATAAGCGCGTGTTTACTCCCATTAAACATATCCTTTGTGATTATCTTGACGCTTCCGGCCAAAATAAATCGCTCGATAATATCCGTAAAATTACGTTTACCTCCGGAACCACAGGTATGCCCAAAGGCGTGTGTTTGAATGAGGAGGCACTGGAAAATATTATTGCGGCCTTGGTCGATCGAATTTACTCGGCGCCCCTGGATGAAATTAATCGTCATTTTGTTTTATTACCCCTGAGTACCTTGCTGGAAAATATTGCCGGTATTTATGTGCCGTTGTATTTAGGTAAGCAAGTTGTGGTTTTGTCCGGAAATAAAATTGGTCTTATGGGTAGCTCAAGCTTATCGCTTCCAACGCTTCTTCAAGCTTTGCATCAATATCAACCCAATAGTTTGATCATGCTTCCGCAAATTTTATTGGCCAGTGTTGCCGCATCAGCCAAAGGTTATTCTTTACCCGCATCATTAAAATTTGTTGCTGTCGGCGGTGCCAGAACGCCAGTGCGTTTATTGGATCAGGCGCGTGCTTTCGGTATCCCGGTATATGAAGGTTACGGACTATCCGAATGTGCGTCAGTTGTGAGTTTGAATTCTCCGCTCGCGAATAAAACAGGCAGTGTAGGTAAGCCATTAAATCATGTGGCTGTAAAAATTGATGAAGGTGTAATTAAGGTTAGAGGGAATGCATTTAGCGGCTATCTTGGTCAACCCATGCATGAGACAAATGTTTGGATCGATACGGGTGATTTGGGCCATGTTGATGAAGACGGTTTTTTATTTATTACAGGAAGAAAAAAGAATCTGTTGATTTCCAGTTTCGGTCGCAACATTTCGCCTGAGTGGATTGAATCAGAACTTGGACTCTCACGTCATATCGCGCAATCGCTAGTGGTAGGTGATTCGCAAGCATTTTGTAGCGCGATTATAGTTCCCTCATCAAAAGATGTGAGTGCGCAAGATATTGCAAATGATATAGCTCGGATTAATCAGAGTTTACCAGACTACGCTCGCATCCAGAAATTTGTGGTAGCAAAAGAAGCTTTTTCTCCCGGCAATGGTTTATTGACCGACAACGGACGCTTACGCCGAGAATCAATTATTTCCACTTATTCAAATGGTATCGAAAGTATCTATTCCATCATGCCTAACACAGACAATGCAGGAGTTGTGTATGACATTCTTTGAGCGTTTACAAACTGAAACTGAACAAGAGCGCAATTATTTATTAAATGCACCAATCATTCTGCGCTGCATTGGCAAAGGTGAGTTTAGTTTGGTGGAGTATATTGCCTTTCTAACGCAGGCTTATCACCACGTTAAACATACTGTTCCGTTGCTGATGGCCGTAGGCAGTCGACTTCCTTCTGAAAAAGAAAATTATCGCGAAGCCATAGCAGAATATATTGAAGAAGAATTAGGCCATCAGGAGTGGATTTTAAACGATCTAAGTGCTTGCGGAGTTGACAAAGAACTTGTGCGGTTAAGTCGCCCGAATTCAGCAACCGAACTTATGGTCGCTTATGCCTACGACACGGTGATGCGTAATAATCCCATGGCATTTTTTGGAATGGTATTTGTGTTAGAGGGTACCAGCATAAATTTAGCATCTGCAGCAGCGGATATTATTCAGGCGCACCTGGGATTACCAGGCAAGGCATTTTCCTATTTGCGCTCGCATGGCAGTCTTGATCAAGAACATATGGTGTTTTTTGAAAAACTGATGAACAGCCTAACTGAGCAAAAAGATCGTGATGACATAGTGCATGCGGCCAAAATGTTTTATCACTTGTATGGAAATATTTTTCGTTCCATAGAAAAGTCATCCAGTCACCTAAATGCCCTCTAAGAGAATTGATCATGAAACTAAAAGGTAAATCAATTTTGTTGACGGGGGCGAGCGGTGGTATAGGTCGAGCAATAGCCAAACGGCTTGCGGCCCAAGGGGCGCAATTAATTTTGGTGGGGCGGTCTGCACAATTTTTACATAGTGTGTCGCGCGAGCTACATACTAAAAATAGTAATGGGTTTGTCGTGGAGGCAGATATTACTACCGATCAAGGACGCGACGCTATTCGTACGGCCTTGGTAGCTATGCAGCGCCCGCTCGATTGCCTGATTAATTGTGCGGGAATTAATATTTTTAGTTTATTAGACGACATTGAAACGGAGCGAATCGAGCAGTTAATTGCAACTAACGTTGTTGCGCCCATTCTGCTAACACAAATCACGTTACCATTTTTGAACAAAGATGATGGCCGAATTTTGAATATAGGCTCCAGTTTCGGTAATTTGGGCTACCCGGGTTTTAGTGTCTATTGTGCGAGCAAGTTTGCGCAGCGCGGTTTTAGCGAGTCTTTGCGACGGGAATTAAGTGATACCCAAATTCAAGTTGCATACCTGGCGCCGCGCGCCACTAATACCAGTCTGAATAGCAAAGCTGTTTGCGATATGAATCGCGAGCTAGGGAATGTTATGGATGAACCTGATGTTGTAGCACAGGTCGTAGAGAAAATGCTTTTGTCAAAAAAAATGTCAGACCGTGATATTGGTTGGCCGGAACGATTCTTTTTAAAAATTAATTCGATATTTCCTCGTCTTGTTGACGGCGCATTGCGAAAGCAATTATCGGTTATACGGCGCTACGCGCAAGGTTTGTAATTCTAGGTTTTTACAATCACTTAATTATCATGAAAATTACAGGTGTAAGTTATGAAGTTAGTTAACTTTGTTTGTTTTATGTTTTCTACTTTTTTGGCTTTCTCTCAAGTAAGTTATGCAGACGAAGCAAGCGATATCCAAAAGCTGCAAACTCGTTGGGCAGAAATAAAATACAAAACTGCAAAGAATGAACAGGAAAAAAGTTATGCAGCCCTGGCAGAAGAGGCTGAACACTTGCGTAACGCAAGTACGTCATCACCTTATCTAATTTGGGAAGCGATTATTCGTTCGACCTATGCAGGAGCTAAGGGTGGCTTAGGTGCCTTGGATCAGGTGAAGCAGGCAAAAAAATTATTGGAACAGTCCATTAAAACTGATCCGTCGGCACTGAATGGTTCCGCCTACACAAGTTTGGGTACACTCTATTACCAGGTTCCCGGTTGGCCAATTGGTTTTGGTGATGAAAAGCAAGCTAAAACAATGCTGTTAAAAGGCTTGAGCTATAATCCTGATGGTATAGATTCAAATTATTTTTATGGCGATTTTCTGCTAAAACAAAAACAGTATCCAGAAGCTTTAGCTGCCCTCGAGAAGGCGTTAATAGCGCCACCGCGTCCTGGTCGTGAACTGGCTGATGAGGGGCGTAAACAGGAAATTGCTGAGAAACTTAAAGAAGTTCAAAAACATTTAAAATGAAAATAAGGTTGCATGAAAATACTTTTGGTTGAGGACGATGTCTTGCTGGCAGAAGGCATTGTTAAAGCTTTATCGCTCGCCGGGTTCGCCGTAAATTGGTTAGAAACGGGAAAAGCAGCCTGTGTTCATGTGGTCGCCGAACCACCAGATATCATGTTGTTGGACCTCGGGTTGCCCGACATGGAAGGACTTGATGTTCTCAAACTGGTTCGCCAGAAAAAATTACCGACTCAAGTATTAATTCTTACAGCGCGTGACACAACGCATGCAAAGGTGACTGGTCTCGATGCTGGCGCAGACGATTACCTGACCAAACCATTCGCTGTCGATGAGCTGCTCGCGCGATTGCGCGTGCTTGAACGCCGGATTGGAAATGCATCCTCAGCCATAATCACCCTTGGGCCTGTGAGTATTAACACCAGTCATCACCAAGCGATGTTAAACGGTGAGGAGTTAAATTTATCGCGACGGGAATACATGGTGCTTAAAGCATTAATGGAAAACGCCGGCGTAATACATACGCGAGAAGGTCTTGAAGGAAAGCTTTATTCCTGGGGCGATGAAGTAGCAAGTAACACGATTGAAGTTCATATCCATACGCTACGAAAAAAACTTCCGCAAGATTTTATTCGCACTGTGCGCGGTGTTGGCTACGTGGTGTCACGCCAGTGAAATCCATTCGCGGATTTTTAATTATTGTGTTGTTAGCCATTGTGACGCTCGCTAACTTTGCTGCGGCGGTACGAGGGTATCTGGGTAGTATGGATGAAGCGGAGCGCTTGTTTAATCAGCGCTTGTTGCAGCAAGTTGATTTACTGAATTACACCTTGCCCGCTTTTCAATCAAATCCCGCGACGCAATTTCCATTCGTATTCCCAGAGCATGATTTGGATGAAACCGCATTTGAATTTCAGTGGATCAGTCATGAAGGCGTTCTATTGGCTCGTTCTGCAGCCATGCCGGAAGAAATTGTTTCCCCGCTGGAGTCCGGCTTCAAAACGATTAATATCGGTCATTACCGATGGCACGCATTGGTAGCGCCCAGCGCGGACAAGCTCAGTTGGTACATTCTTGCCGAGCGGGACGATCAGCGTTATCGCCTCGCCGAATCCATGATATTAAAAGCAGTGTACCCGATGGTTTTATCCATTCCTGTTGTAGGTATTATTTTATGGTTTGTGTTAGGTATCGGCCTCAAACCTATTACTAATTTAGCGCGTGAATTGAGTCAACGCGAAGCGACAGATTTACGACCTATTGTTCAACATAATGTCCCGATCGAATTGGTAAAATTAACGCATTCCGCGAATGAATTGTTGCGTCGTCTTGACGCTTCTTTTTTACGCGAAAAACGCTTTTCTGGGGACGCCGCCCATGAGTTGCGCACTCCCATAGCGGCGTTGAAAATTCATTGTGATAACCTGATGAAAGAGCAAGTTGTTCCTAGCGATTCAGTCATAAAATTGCATGAAGGAATAGAGCGAATGAATTATCTGGTTGAGCAAATTTTGCTATTAAATCGCACGGCACCGGACCATTTTATGGGTCACTTCGGCCCCGTAAATTTAACGCAGCTCGTAAAGAAAGTCATCGTTGAACACAGCCATGCAATTGAAGCCAAACATCATCAAATTCAATTCGAAGGCGATGAATGCTGGATCTCTGGCGACCATACCGGGTTGGAAACAATGCTGAACAATCTCCTCGGTAATGCCATTAAATATACGGATAATGGTGGAATAATTTCTATGAATACCTGGCAGCGTGAAAAACAGGTGGTGCTAGAAGTTATGGATAGCGGTGTAGGAATTTTGGAGGATCAATATGATCGAGTATTTGATCGTTTTTATCGAACCGGCGGTGACCGACATAGTTCCCGAACACCAGGCTGTGGCCTGGGATTATCAATTGTGAAACAAGTCGTTGATTTACATGCGGCGCAAATAGAACTCACAAAATCACGTTTTGATAGCGGATTGCTGGTAATCATAAAGTTTACTGCGCTTCAGGAATCGGATGATAAAAAAATTTCAATTCATGGAGGTGACTACAATGAACGCGAAGCTTAAGTGCGTACCTCTAATAATTGTTTTTTTTTGCCTCAGCGCCAAAGCAGAGGCTCCAACATTCGACATTGAAATTCGTGACCATTTATTTCATCCGTCCGTACTTGTAATACCTGCAGGCACCAAAGTGAAGCTCGTGGTAACCAATAGCGATGCTTCACCCGAAGAGTTTGAAAGTTATGAACTCAATCGGGAAAAGGTAATTATGGGCAAAGCAAAAGCTATTATTTATATTGGCCCACTGGCTCCTGGTGAATATCCATTTTTCGGTGAATTTAACCCTAAAACCGCTCAGGGTTTAATTCGCGTGGAGAAATAATATGGTTGACGCTGTGCTACTAATTTTGCGTGAAGTGCTCGAGGCGGCATTGATTGTTAGCTTGCTTCTAGCACTGACTTATAAACTGGGTATCAGCTATCGTTGGAGTATTTCAGCCTTGCTGGCCGGTTTTCTAGGTTCGATGTTTTTAGCATATTTAGCGCCCTTCATAACAGAAGCTATGGATGGAAGAGGGCAAGAGTTGTTAAACGCATGTTTATATATGATTGTTATCATTTGCGTTCTGTGGGTTGGTTTTGGTGTAACAACTATTTATTTTCTGCGAAAGAAATGTCATCAACCTGATAGCGAATTGCACATCGAGAAAAATAAACAGGATCTGTTAACAATATTGTGCGCTCTGGTGGTGAGTTTTTCTCTGGCACGTGAAGGCTCGGAAATATGGATTTATTTTTCCAGCTTTGATATTCAGTCCCAGTCATTTTTTTCCGCTCTAATTGGCGCTGCTATAGGAATCGGAATTGGAATGAGTTTGGGAGGGATTACGTACTATGCCCTTGTGTTTATGCGCAACAAATATTTTTTGCCTGGTTTTATCATTGTTGTCACCCTCCTTGCGGGTGGATTGTCCCTGCAAATTGCAAAACAATTTCTCCAGATTGGATTATTGGAATCCAATGGCCCCCTGTGGGACAGCTCATTTTTAATTAACGAAAAATCCTGGTTGGGTGAATTGCTATACGCATTGTTTGGGTACGACGCTCAGCCCACTGCTATACAATCCTATTTTTATCTCGCTGCAACTTCGCCAATGTTATTGGCGTTTTTTTATTGCTGGCGAGCTAATCGAGAAAATAAGAATGCGTAAAAAAATTAGTCTCTCAATATTCTTACTGCTTTTGTGTGCATCGGGTGCTCATAGTGAGCTAAGTCGCGTCTACCATCCTTATGTCGAACAACACGAGCGGGAAATAGAATATGGTTTTTTATTGCGTGACGCTGGAAATACCAATGTACTTTTAAATCGAGCCGGAGTTGGTTACGCCTGGACTGATAAATTTTTCAGTGAGATATATCTGCTAACCGAATCAATTACTCACGACAATCAGCAGGTTCGCGGTTACGAGGCCGAATTTAAATGGCAGTTAACGGAGCAAGGCGAATATTGGGCTGACTGGGGTTTATTGATCGAAGCAGGTGAGGGTAGAGATATTGACAGTCACGAAATTGCGGCGGGACTTTTATGGGAAAAGGAACTCAGCAACAATTGGATTGCTACTGCTAATGTGTTTATTGAATATGAATCTGGCAGGGATGTCGAAAACGAATTTGAAAGCGCTTTTCGCGGTCAGCTTCGCTATAGAAATAGTGCTGAATTTGATCCTGCTCTTGAGATCTATCTAGATGATCAGGATCGGGCACTGGGTCCATCATTTATGGGCGCGTTAAAGTTGGGCGGCAAAAAACAAATACGCTGGGAGCTTGGTGTCCTTTTTGGTTTGGATTCCCGGACGCCGGATACCAATATACGAGGCGGCCTGGAGTTTGAATTTTAGGGCAATACTCAGCGCGTGATAGCCTATAACCTCTTTTAGTAAGACTCACTGTTCGTCTCTCGTCGTCTCTGGCCTTTCAAATCTGCCCAGATTTCTTAATCCCGCTCAATCGAACCAATCTAACCAATCTAACCAATCTAACCCTGGATATGGCGTGGGAAACCATCACATTCTATAAAATATTGCTAATGATAATTAGTTTCAAATGGAAAATAGAGGCAAAGTATATATAATGCCAACTTTATTTTGACACTCTTAAGGACTGCGCCATGTTCAACGCTCGCCTAATCACGCTCGCTATTACTACCGGTTTGTTTAGCATCCCCAGCTTTGCCGATGAAAACTTATTTGGCTACGTAAAAGGTTCTGAAGTGCTGCCTAAGGGTGCAACCGAGTTTTACCAGGTAATAACTCAGCGCAGCGATAAGGGAACGGGCAAGTACACCGCCTACAACACGACGACTGAACTCGAGTATGGGTTGAGTGACCGTTTTACCGTCGCTGGTGAACTCAAGGGTCAGGCGATAGATACTTCAGGTATTTTGATTGATGGCTACATGCCGGGCGATGAAAAATACAGTTTAAAATTCGCGGGTGCAGAGATCACAGGAAAATATAATTTTCTAAGCCCTGCGCTGGATGACTTCGGTATTTCAGCGATGGTCGGGTTAGATTATTTAACTCTTGATCCACATTCTGGGCGCGATAAAGACAGCATAAGTATTTCACTTGATGTGCAATTGCAAAAATATTTTATGGAAGGGCAGCTGGTATGGGTCGCCAACTTCGGCACTGAATCAACACGTGCTACACGTAAATCTATTGATAACCTTCCCGAAAATTTCGAATGGCCTACTGAAATGGAAGTGGAAATTGAATTTACTGCGGGCACAGGCTTAAGCTATAGATTCGCTCCTAATTGGTATTTAGGTGTAGAAACGGTTTATGAAACCGAATATGAAACGGAAGTTGCTATGGAGCGCAATTCTGTATTTGCAGGTCCATCACTGCATTACGGTGGCGAGAAATTCTGGTTAACCTTCACGTGGTTTGATCAAGTACGCGGCGGTGGCGAGACCTACGAGGGCCAACCTTCAGGTTTACATTTGATTGAAAAAACTGAACAAGAAGTGCGTTTTAAAGTTGGCTTAAACTTTTAATTTTTTATCGATTGAGGCTGCATTTTATAATGCGGCCAGCAGGTTTTTATGCGTCATCTACCATTTTTTTTAACCCTGCCTGCAGCCGCTATTAGTACCGCAGCAATAGTAGCTTCCGCTCATGCGGAAGATTTTTTGACGGTGCAGCAAGCCCAGCAAGAATTGTTTCCTGATGCGGATTTTTTTCTGGAAGCGGCGATAACATTAAATGATCAGCAGCTGGATGAAATAAAAAATATCGCGGGTGTGCGTCAACGACAAAATATTCAGAAAGCTTGGCGTGCTGAATCGAAAGGGCAACTGCTAGGTTGGTTTTTAGTTGATGATGTCATAGGTAAGCACGATTTTATTACTTATGGCACGGCGATTTCTGTGGAAGGAAAAGTGTTAGGAATTGAAATTCTCAGTTATCGGGAAACTCACGGCGGGCAAGTTCGCTTGCCACAATGGCGGGCTAATTTCGTCGGCAAAACGTTTCAGGATAAATTCAAGCTGGGGCAGGACGTTCCCAATATTAGCGGCGCAACCTTATCTTGTAGAAATGTAACGGACGGTGTAAAGCGTTTGCTCGCTATACATAAAATCGTGTTAAGCGGAAAAAAATAAATGGCGCAGTTAGAGAAACGGATGAAGCCTCTTATGGGATGTTTTGTCGAAATTGCCATACCGCAAACCTCTTCAACACAAGCCGCCTTCAGGGCGGCTTTTTCACGTCTGGAACTTATCCAACAATTACTCAGCTTTCATGATGCGGCAAGTAATCTGTCGCGTCTCAATGCTTCAAAGGGCCGCCAAGTTGTTTGTCATCCATTGACCTTACAATGCCTACGTCTAGCAAAAGCAGTAACACGTGCGAGTGCAGGGCGGTTTAACTGCACATTGGGTGCAGCCCTTACCTATCGCGATTTATTACCCGCACACAGCTATCACGAAATATATGCCGAACATTTACTGGTTGCAGGTAGCTGGGAAGATATTCAGCTCACCGCAACGAGCGCACGCTTGGTGCGCCCGATGCTGATTACGCTGGATGGAATTGCCAAAGGTTTTGCAATCGACTCCGCTATCCTGGAGTTGAAGCACATGGGAATTGAAGAGGGCTGGATCAATGCGGGTGGTGATATCCGAGTATTTGGTGATGTCGTTTTACCTGTGGCTGTACGTGATCATCATGGAAAAGAGCATTTACTCGGTGGACTACAAAATGCGTCCGTCGCAACGTCCACAAGTATTGCCACGAAAGATTTCCCCGGCGTATTGCTGGATGGAAGTGGTAAGGCGCTCGCTCCGCTTACCAGCACCGTAATCTCCACTAGTGCCTGGCGCGCCGACGCGCTTACAAAGGTAGCTGCTGCAACCAATGCGGACGACCGTGCAGATACGATCGCTAAACTTGGGGGTCGCTGGATATCTTTATAAACAGGAGCATGTAAAATGCCGTCTGCTGAATTTCCGTGGCCTCAAACCTAACTATGAAAAAATCGCGCCTGCTTTTATGGATTGTTCTGGTAGCACTCAGTGTTACAGGTATTGCACTTCATATAATTTCACCGACCAATGCTGACGACTTGCCACATCCTTTTAGCGGCTTATTTCGCAGTTTGCATGGTGCAATATCGGCTGTTTCGTTGTGCATGTTCGGTTATTTTTTTTCGGATCACGTGCAAAAAAAGCTAGCCAAATTTAAATATCACTGGCGCACACATCTATGGGATGCCTACGTTCATCTAACGGTTTGGATTCTACTAATCATCAGCGGCCTGCTGCTTTACTATCCGCAAGATGTCTTTGACGGGACAATGGTAATTAATTTGCACTGGTATTCGGGAGTTGTACTGGCAGCATTGTTTCCCTTACATTTTTGGAGAAAATCTATAAAAAGATATTACGGACGGAAGCGTTGGGAACACGTGCTGGCTGAGAAAGCAAAAGTTAATGGGGATGAAAGCGGAGGAAAAACGGATGGAGACAATTAACGAACTAAATATTGTTTAAAATATTTAGAAAAACTGGAGTTGCCCGACAGGCGCCAGACAGCTCCAAGTTTACATTAATTAGGCTTTTCCGCCTCGGATAAGACGCAGAATAATGGTAATTACTGCAATGACCAGCAATACATGGATGAAGCCACCCAAGGTGTAGGAGCTAACCAGGCCAACAAGCCACAGTACGATCAAGATAACGGCTATAGTCTCTAACATGATATTTCCTCTTCGTTAAGTAACTGCGAAAGTGAATGGGTGTTCCAAAATTCCAAGCTAGATTGAACTCATATCCTTAGCGCGTAAGTGCGCTAACACACCACAAATCAAATTTTTTAATGCCATCCCATTCCACTACTCCTCCTCGTGTCGATTCGTCGCATTGAGCGGATCACCCTCTTCAGGATTTAACGCGTTGCCATTTACATCCAGGTCGCCGGTTATATCAACAGCTCTCTGAAAAATTCTAATGTCGGTTATATTCGCAGGTTGATCTACATCCAAAACTTCATAAATAAAATTCTCCGCGTCTTCATCGGTAAGATTTTCCGCATCCGTTTGAATATCAATCGCTTCAGGTTGATTGTTCAGGATGTAATTAATGACGTATCGTCTTTGCTTTAACATTGTTCGTACCTCTAGGAAAAACACCTCAATAGGGTGCGCCAAATTTTTTAAACTATGTGTTCGTCATCGAACCCTTGAATGATTAAACCGTCGCCAAGAATTAATTCGTGGCGTCCAATTTCGATTTGCTTTAGCGGAGTGAAAATTAGCATTGGAAGTTAGCAATTTAGTGTGCTGCCGAACGATTTGGTCAATTTCAACTTGGTACTTTTGTTTTGAATTTCCATTTATACGGAGTGATTGAAATGAAAAGTAAAAACAACGTTGTCACTGATTTACCGTTTGAGCCTGACAGTGATCGGCCAGCTGAACTGGATGAGTTAAATTTCAATGATGAGGACGAGCCTTCTTTTCTAGATTTTTTACCTGAGGACGAGCTAGGTATATTAGAAGAGCAAGTACCGAACGATTCGGTAGATGAAGAGCCCACCAATGACGACCTTACACCTGAAATCCTAATTCCTGACGATGGAGCACGTTCTCCGCACGAACCTGGAGGTACGGTGCCATCGGATGAAAGCTTGAGTATTGTCGGCGAGGACGAAATCGGCGAGGGCTACGGTTTGGACGAAGCCGAATTAGCCCGTGTAGACCCTTTAGATGGGAAACCAGCGGAAGGAAAACCACTACAAGATCATAAGGTATAAAAAATTGGTAAAACATTTCCACTGCGATTTATGAGCCATACATTTGATCGATGACGTTAGACGTTGCGGTTACGTTTATTTTTTTTATCGATCAAGCCGTAAATGTGGCCAATGGAGGTAAGCATGATATAAATAGGATGCAGGAAATTTTTATGATGAAGTGAAATTAAATTCTCTGAGGTTACTTTTGTTAAGGCTTGTTCATTAATTGTATAGAGGCCATCGACACGGAACGACTGTTCATTCTCAAGGGCAATTTGTAACTGCATGGGTTGCAATAAATTCATGGAAAGAAGCTCTTGAATAAACAACTGTGTCGTATTTTCTCCTTCGGATAGTTCGGCAAGAATGTTTTTTAGATCTGCTAGATACTGTGTTTCGCTTCCATCTGCATTAAAAAGTTTCTTGCCGTTTTCCTTTAGCATACTATTTTCATTGATGATGCTCGCGTGGCTCATGTCAATACATATAACACGCTTATCATCTTCCTCAGATTTGCCGAGGAAAAAAGGCTGTCGTCTTATTTGTAACGGTAGATAAATTGAATTCCATTCATTTCCATTGAAAAAAAGGTTTTCACCTTTTTCCAAACCAAAAAGGGTAACGCACGTAAAGCGGCCGTTGTCTTGGTTTTTAGTGACAACAATAGGGTATTGCAGCGAGAGTTTTGCAAACTCAGTGAGTACGACGGGCACCATATGAAGGTGTCCACCTTGAGACTCTACCTCGCCTGTATCTATTTTAAGAAGATGATGTTTTTTTGAGTTGAGCGCAACTAAAGTAGTCATAATATTTTGTTAAAAGATTCGTTGAACAATTATATTTTAGCGAAGCCATATTTATGGATTTTATTAATGAGTTCGCGGTTAGTTGGGAGTTTAGCCAGCGCATTTTTAATAGCGTTGGAATTCAAATTGATTTGCTCCATCGCCAAAGCTTCGTCTGTAGGAGCGCGCGAATGATCTAGATAGGCTGAGTCCATTTTAAACCCCATGCCGTAGAGTACGTACTGGTAGCTCGCCGCCGGGAATACTTCATTGTTACTGGTGAAATCACAATTTTTTGGTGAGCGGTAGCGCCACACTTGCATTAATTCCTGCAGACTTTCCGGGATCGTTTGAGGGTTCCGGTTGTCAACCCAAAATTTATTGTCAGAGCGTTTACTTAAAATATAATGCAATTTTAAAAAATCGATAATGCGATCCCAACGATACAAAAATGTTTCGTTAAAGCGTTTCGCGGTGATGTCCATAACTTCTCTGCAAGCAGGTAGCTGCTCAGCAATCATTTCAGCCGAAAGTTCCACGAGCACTATAGCCGATGCTTCCAATGGTTCTAAAAAACCTGCGGATAAACCCACGGCGACACAATTATTTTTCCAGAACAATTTTCTGTGTCCAGCTGATATTGGAATTTTTCTGGTCGCTAGATTATCTACAGCAGAGCCAGCATATTTACGCAGCGCAATCTCAGCCTGCTCATGGGTAGTGTGACGGCTTGAATAAACGTATCCAATGCCGCGTCTACGAATAAGTCCTATATCCCATATCCAGCCCGCCTCTTGTGCGGTTGAAATAGTATGGGATGCTATAGGTGATTCATCGTCTGCGTAAGGAAGCTGTACTGCAAGCGCGGTATCGATAAATAAGACATCACTTTTATCTACAAAAGGAACTTGTAAATGTTTTCCAAGCAAAAGCGATGACATTCCGGTGCAATCTACGAAAAGATCGCCAGAAATATTACCTAAGGTTGCCGTACTGAGTGCGGATATGTCGCCGTTTTCCTTAGAAATAACGCCCGTTACATCTGCCAGCAAGTGGCGCACACCGAGATTTTTTGTACAGTGATTTTTTAAAAATTCCGCGAACTTTACTGCATCCAAATGATATGCGTAATTTGCAATTGATGCGTACTCGGGCGTTGTTATTAGTTTTGGTGCGAGACCTTTTTCGCAAAGCTGCTCTTGAAAACAGACTGCATCTGAAAAGGATTGATGGCTAAATTTTGCTTGCCAATGAGGCGGCAGGTCAACCTTACTAAACCCTTGAGGCAACATCAGCGGATGGTAGTAGAAATCGTTAGGCGTTCCGTCAACCCATTTTGCAAACTTGGCACCTTGCTTAAAAGTTGCATCGCAAGCGCGCATAAAATCTGTTTCAGAAATGCCCATTTTTATTAGCGTGTTGCGCATGGTCGGCCAGGTGCCTTCACCAACGCCGATAATATTGATGGTTAGTGATTCAATTAAGGTAACTGAAATATTCGCAGGGTTAGCTTTATATTTGGCCGCGATTCGTCCAGCGGTAATCCAGCCCGCAGTACCACCGCCGACGATAACAATAGATTTAACGGGTGTACTCATTGAGGTTCTTCGTATTAATTTAAATAAAAAAAGGGTTGCTAGTTTCTTAGCAACCCAATGTTATTACAACACTTATCAGAACTTTGCATTCAGGCCCAATGAAACACGACGCCCCGCATCTTCCGCGCCAATAAACTGATTTTTGTAGCGACCATATTTGGTGACCGCTTCTTCAGTTAAATTAGTCGCTTCGAATAAAACGGAAACATTATCATTGATTGCGTAGCTACCGCTCATATCCCATTGCCCGTAAGCCGCAACTTGAATAACGCCTGCACCATTGATTTGAGTCATCGACTGTAGAAATTGATCGCGCCAGTTATAGGCGATACGTAATTGATAAGGACCTTTTTCAAAAAAACCGACAAGGTTTGCTGAGTCACTAATTCCGGTAACCGCAAATTTTTGTGTAATGTCGCCGGATTTTAATGGTGCATCGCTATCCACCATAGTGCCGTTTACAATCACGCCGAACCCGCTTTCGCCAAACGTATGCTGTAACGCCATTTCGAGGCCGTCAACAATAGCTTCTTCACCGTTAGTAGGATAGGTCACTGTGAACTCTGCAATACCATCGCCTGCGTCAGGAGCGTTTGGATCAGTTCCCGTTGTGGGGTCTGTAAGCAAGCTTCCATCACTTGTGGTGAAGGTCTGCTTTTTAGTGACTGTAGTGATGAAATTAGTTACATCCTTCCAAAAATAACCTATAGATACATAACTGGAATCGTTGTAATACCACTCCAGAGATAAGTCGAGGTTATCCGATAGAAAAGGTTTTAATTCCGCATTTCCTGCGCTCGCCGTGAGCGTACCCGGACGAGTTGTTACAACGTTAGTCGCGGGCGACATATTGGCAAGCTGCGGACGTGTTAATGAACGCGAAGCTGCAACACGAGCAATTAAATCGTCCTGGATATTTAAACCGAAGTTCACATTGGGCAACAATGTTTTATAAGACATGCTCTCGTTAATAGGGGCAGGGGTTCCATAAGTCGTGCTCATTTCGGTTTGGTCGAGAATGTTAAGCAGTTCGGGCGAACCTTGTGTACCTTTTACCGTTACATCTGTGCTTTCAAGTCGTGCACCTGTGGTTACTTTTAATGGCATGCCGGCAAGAGTGGATGCAAAATCCAATTCAAAATAACCTGCCGTTGTTTCTTCTTCTACTACGTAAGAAATATCCGAACGACGCGCATCAAATGTAAAACCGCCGCCTTTTTGTTGTTCAAGAAATGCGAATAATCTTTTCTCATCGACTCCCAACCAGGTTGTAGGTGTTCTACCGTGACCACTGACATTCTTTAAGAAATCGCTGCCCGCATTGAATTTAAATAAGAAATCATTTGGAATATCCGGTGTATCCGCGTATCCAGCAAACACTGCATGCGTTGGGTTTGCCTGGTCATTTGCCCAATAAGTCAGCGATTTTGTTTCGGTGGACGATAAAAGTCCGAATTTCGCTGCAACTAATCCCGACGTTTCACCTTCAGTCCACTTACCATCCATTTTATATTGTTCGATATCGTCCTCAACTGCCCAACCTCGGCGCAACATTACGTGTGGCTTCGCATTTGAGGGGTCAAGATAGTCAGATACTGAGTGTGTAATTGGTGCGTTCGTAACTGGATCAAATTCATAGACGAGACCTGTGGCTGCGTCTTGAAAGCCACTCATTACTGGCAAAATGGCTGAGTCGGATTGGAACCTTATGCGATTTTTATGACCCAGAATTGCCAACATATTTGCGCCACCATTGTTGGCGTCGCGCTCGGATTTTGATTTGGCAGCATCAAAAACAATATTTAAATTATCGTTAACATCCCAATCCGCTTGTAGGCCAAATGATTTGGTCTTTGTGAGACGATCAAACTTTTTGGCTTGAAAGTCAGTGGCCAATCCAGTCTCCTGGTAAAGGTCTACAACGGTTCCGTTTTCATCGGTTACTACATTTTCCAAATTCGGTGCAGTGAACCAATGTCCGTATGCCGTTGCATCAGTTTCAATATCAAAATCTGATGTGAGCGCGTCTGCAGTCAAGGTCAAATTATCTTGCGGTTTATATTGCAAAACTAAATTAGCGTTAGTGCGTGTTCGCTCTTCGAAATTAACAATTAAATTATAATTGCGCGGTAAAAATACATTGCCTGCGAAACCTGCACCGTTATTTAATTCCGCTGTTGGAATGGCAGGGTTTTCCAACCAACCACTTACTTCGGCAATATTTAAACGCGTCTCGGCTTTCTTGTGCGAAACGGCGAGGAGGGCACCAAAGGTTCCATCGTTAAATGTGTTGCTAATTAATGCAGAATATTCAGGAGTTGTTTCACCACTGTTATTGTCATTTAAGGCTTTAATACTACCGGCTACTTTTAATCCATCCCACGCGAGTGGGCGCGCCGTGGTGATGTTTACTGTTGCACCTATACCGCCGGATTGTTGTGTAGCAGTTGCAGTTTTGTAAACGCTAATACCATTAACCATATCGGCCGATACAGTATCAAAACTGAAAGCCCGCGCATCATTTTCTGAGGCAATTTGTCGGCCGTTGACTAACACAGTATTAAAATCTGGACCAAACCCACGCACTGTTATCAGTTGACCTTCGCCGCCCGCACGATCAATCGACACACCCGTAATACGTTGCAATGACTCGGCAAGGTTTTGATCAGGAAACTTACCTATATCTTCAGCAGAAATTGCGTCTACGACACCGCTACCTTCACGTTTTATATCTTGCGAACGCATCAAGCTTCCACGAATACCTTCAACAATTACTTCGTCAACATCAGTATTTTGCGCTTGTTGAGCGTTTACTGCGTGAAATGGAACCATCGTTGAAGAAATTGAAACCAGGGCACAAAACAACTTTTTCTTTCGAAACATTCTCATCTCCGGAGGGGGAATTTATTAGGAATATTAGATGCCGATATTTATTAAATTATTTTTAATCTTATATTATGATAATCGTTAAAACGTGGTATAGGCATTTAGACGCCGCAGATAAAAAATGAGACCTGGCTGCTCGCGTTGGAAGGTTGATGCGCCGACCTTGGTGAAAAACTTTCTTAAGTTGTTACCAAAAATCTCAAGAGTTATGAGCTTGCGTACTAGTGGGGTTGAAAAAGTTTTTTAAATGGATAACTGTGAATCCGATTTAAAGAGAATGGCGACTAGCATTTCTCTCTGGTTCACTCGATTTAATTCAGTAATTTTCTGGCGTGATTAACAAACAAAGTTTATTTAATTTTTTTTACGGAATTAACGTTTCCGAGGGAGCAATAAATATATAAAGATTGGTTAAAGCAGTTTTTGACGTCAGACTGCATCGCAAAACATTAGTTGCTCATACAATCTGAACACCCGTTGTCCCTCAATAATCTACTTTGCCTCACCAAATTGTATTGTTTGTTATCTGAGCAGAGGCTATACTGTTTTTATATACAGCATAGACCGTTTCACGATATCACGTAAAGACTGGAATTTGTTGGGTCGTCATGATGGACCCTGCTACATAATTTAATAAACAGTATGATTTCGGTGATTACCTATTCTCATGTTCAAACATATTCCTTTGCCTTGCGTTATTGTCGATTTGGAAACGACCGGTTGCAATGTTACTCATGACCGCATCATTGAAATTGGTATTGTTGAAGTAACGGAAGAGGGTGTTACGGAGTGGTCAACACTTATAAATCCCCGCGAGCGTATTACCGATCCTATTCAAAGAGTCACTGGCATTACAAATGAAATGTTAGTGACTGCACCTTATTTCGAACAGGTAGCCAAAGAAATTTTATTGCGTCTACAAGGCAAGCTTTTTGTTGCCCATAATGTTCGTTTTGATTACGGATTCCTACGCAACGAATATGCTCGCCTCGCTTATCCCTATAAATCAAAATTAATGTGTACCGTAAAGCTTTCCCGATATTTGTACCCGGAGTGTGATGGGCACAGTTTGGAAAAGATAATTGCACGTCATCGAATTCACGTCACCGCTCGTCATCGAGCAATGGAAGACGCGCGCGCTACCTTTAGATTTATGAAGATTGCTGAAGAGGAGCATGGTGAGGAAAAGATTAACGCAGCAATAAAACACCAGTATCGCAAAGAAAGTCTTCCGCCAGATTTCGACAGTGGACTTATTGATGGACTACCTAATGCGGCTGGCGTTTATTATTTTTGGGGAGAAAATAAAGAATTATTGTATGTTGGCAAAAGCATCAATATACGAAAAAGAGTTATGTCACATTTTACGGCAGATCATAAATCGTCGAGGGAAATGAAGATTTGCCAGCAAACGCGCAATATTACGTTCGATAAAACCGCCGGAGAGTTGTCAGCGCTAATTCTTGAAGCGAGAAAAGTAAAAGAATTGCACCCCATTTATAATCGCAAACTTCGCAGAGTCAGCACCTTTTACAGTATTTATTTAGAAGAGGGTGCGGGCGGAATCTTGTCACCGCAAATTGTTCCTGTATCGGAAATACCAGCCGCTCAGCGTAAGTTGTATGGACTTTTCCCCTCGCAAAAAAAAGCAAAAGATTCCGTGCAAACAATCGGCGATCAAAAAAATCTTTGCTACCATGTATGCGGATTAGAGAAACCTAATAACCGCGCTTGTTCAAGCCATCAACTAAAAAAATGTAGCGGCTACTGCATTGGTAAACAGAGCGCGATTCTACATAACATTAAGATGTTGGAGGGATTTTCAGCGCTCGCATTGAAGACCTGGCCCTATGCAGGGCCAGTAGCACTCTATGAAAAAGCTACGGATAACCAACGGGAACCTGAGCATTGTTTGATTGTCGATAACTGGTGCGTGTTGGATTTAGCTACCGATGTGGAAAATTATTTACAAAATCCGGCTAAGAAATGGGTTCCACAAATTGATCGGGACATTTATCGCTACCTGGTAGACGCGATACTAGGGAAAAAATCTGTCGTTAAGATATTGCCGATAACGACATTTTAAAAATTTACCTGCATTTTCTGAAATGAATTTATATTTCAACACATCAAATCTAACGCCTGAAAACAAGTGAGCCATTTAAGCTCGTCTTGTTTTACACAAATCCATCGATTGAGCCAGTCAATGTAAGCGTCCCAACATTGGTGGAAAAATTCATCTCGATACAAAGGATGTAAATGAAAGTGTCATTTAAAACACTTACTTTACTGCAGCAGCAACCTTTGGCTGGCTATATAGTCTTGGTTTATGCGCCATGAGTGCGCCGTAAAAATCGCGTTGAGCGAATGTTTTTGTTCTCTCGCACCAATGTGAAGCTAAAGTCAGATTGCCTCCGTAACTCGGACTAAGAAATTACTATTTTGGTGGTGGCGCGTAAAGTATTTTTGAAGCGACAAGATGAAGCGGGACGTTTTCAATTGCGCAATTCTTCCGTTATCAATTCACAAATTTTTATGCTGTTAAAAAATAGTCTTGCTTTAAATGACTTTGTGGCGCCTTAATTGCATCACTACAGGCGTTGGCCGATGTGATAGAACAGAAAATTTATTAAATAATGTATTAGATGAGGGTAAACGCGTTTATTTTTTACTTTTGCTAAATATAAATTTAGCAAATTTTCACAGGACGTTAGGTTTTTGATCGGAGAGTAGTTTGATCGTGTGCTAGCACATGGAAAAACGCTGACTGATATGAAAACGGATAATCATGAGGTAACTGTATGATTCCAAAAATTTTGCACCAATGCTCTAAATCTTATGAATGGGAAGAGAGAAAGTTTGCTAACAGTGCAAAAAAACTTTTGCCCGAATACGAATATAAAGCGTGGGATGACGATTCGAATTTGGAGTTTATAAAAAATACCATACCGCAATATTTCGATGCCTATAACCGTCTTCCGCACAATGTGGCTCGTGTGGATGTTGCGCGTTGCTTGTATATGTACGTATACGGAGGAATTTATTTCGATACGGATTATGTTTTTTATAAGCGTCCCAACGAGGAATTTCTTCAGCAAAAGTGTGTGCTTGCAGTGGAGGAGCTGGATTGTAAATCTATTGGCGGTGGTCAAAAAGTTGGAAATGCATTTCTTGCTTCCGAGCCCGGGTTTGACATGTGGCTTAAATTTATTGATTATATTTTTACCAAGTTTGAAGAGGGTGAAAAAAGAATCGTGTATTTGAGTGGCCCGCATTCGTTATCAATTTTTTTAAAAGAAAATCCGCACTACAATCAGCACATCAAAATCTTACCGGCTACCGCAATCTATCCCGATTTCAGAATGGGGAAATTAACCACCGTAATAAAGCAGGAGACATTAGGAGCGCATTTGTGCTGGGGGTCGTGGCGAGGAAAACCTTTTGTTCAGCGAATCAAAAGTAAAGCGCGCCGTTGCTTGTCTGCCATTATTGGATCAATGAGAGTGGACTATTCCTATGTGGATTAGTTAACGTAAAATTCAATCATTATGGTCGGTAACTTTATTTACATTCCCAGGCTCTTGGGCGAGTGCAGTTAAGAAAACGCATACCTAAATGAATCGTCCTTGATCACCTTTATTGACACGGCAAATATTAAAGGCATTAAAAGTATCGAAAAACTCGGGAACATTGAAAGTCTCGAGAGTATCTTTTGAATTATTTCAGTCCCATTTCGGAGCAAAATCCGGATTTGCGATACGATAGTTTTGGTCTAACCCGGCTATTTGATCCATCTCTTCCGCCGATAATTTTATATCCTGAGCTTGCAGATTTAATTCCAGGTGAAAACGTTTGGTTGACGAAGGAATAACGGCTAATCCTTGTTGAAGCAACCAGGCTAATGCAATTTGCGCGGGCCCGAACTTATGGCGCTCACCTATATCAATTAATACAGGATCTTCCATAACTTTGCCAACGGCAAGCGGCATATATGCGGTGATATGTATTCCTTGTTTGTGTGCAAAATCAATCAGCTTTTTATTTTGTAAAAAAGGATGAACCTCAATTTGATTTGTAGCAATTTCCTGGGCGCCGACCGCATCAATCGCTTGCTGTAAAATTTCAATCGTAAAATTTGAAACGCCTATCAGTTTGGTCAACCCTTGCGATTTTGCTTCTGCGATTGCCTCCATATATTCCTGCACTGGAACTTCACTATTAGGCGAGGGCCAGTGAACTAATACGAGATCAACTTGTGGCAAAGCTAACTTTTCCAAGCTTTCCTTGAGGCTGGGAATTAGTGAGTTGCGCCCTAACTTATCAATCCATACTTTGGTTGTCACAAATATATCGTCACGAGAAATGCCGCTCGTCGCAATAGCACGCCCAACTTCAGTTTCGTTTTCATAAAGCTGCGCGGTATCTATGTGTCGATAACCCAGTTGTAGTGCGGTTCTTATAGCATCAATGGCATCGCTGCCTTTCATGCGGTAAGTACCCAGGCCGATGTTGGGAATAATCATAATTTACCTTTTATACGTGCATCTAAAAAAAGAGCGCAAAATTATCAATAGGTTTGGGCATAAACAAAAGAAATTCGTTAAAAAAATGCCAGCCTTTACAGTTGACACTCTCTCATTCGCAAAGTTTAGGCAATGCTACTAAAAAGAGCGTGCTCTTCGACCCTAAAAAATCATTTCACGCCCATTTCCGATAATATGTTATCGGCTTTATCAACAACTTTCATTTGCCACAAAATATAGCGTAGGTCTACCGCGATGGTGCGTGTAGTAGCATTGTTGAAATCCCAATCAGAAATCACTGAATCCAATGTTCCGTCGAACGCAATACCGGTAAATTCGGCGCGCTTGTTAAGAACAGGCGATCCCGAATTTCCTCCAGTAATATCGAGTGTGGCTAAAAAATTTACCGGTACAGATTTTAGTGCGTCATCATAATATTTATCGAAATTTTTGGATTTTATTGCTTCAATTTGAGCCGCGGGTGCATCAAAATCTCCTGAGCCGGTATTTTTCGAAACAATTCCCTGCAAGGCAGTGAACGGTGCCCAAGCCATACCGTCTTGTGCTGCAGGCGTACGACCGGCGACTTTACCGAAGGTTACGCGCAACGTGCTGTTTGCATCGGGGTATACGGCTTCGTCTTTACTATTTTTAAACGCAATTAATGCTTTCATATATTGCGCATAGGCTCGCTGAATATTTCCGCTCAATTCCTTGTCGCGATGTTCTCTACGTTGGTCGTCGGCGTAGAGTGCAATAGCGGCTTTAATAAAGCTGTCATCACTCGCTTTAAACTCGGCAAGATCACGCTTTAGCCAAGCAAGACGAGTTGCTTTGTCACCAAGTTTACTGCCGGCGTAAAGTTTATCGAGCTGGGTTTTAATGGTGGTTTCGTCAGCGCCGGCTTTCAAACCAAGCGCGGATAAAAATGCTGTGTTTTGATCTTTTTTCGGTTGGGCTACATAGTGTTTCAAAAAATGAAGTACAAGCGCCTTATCAACCTTTTCGTCATAACGTTTGTCGATGGCATCCTGAGCTTGTTCAATGCGTGATGCATCGCGCTCCTGATAACCTGACTCGCGTTGCATATCAGGCTTGGTTTTTTCGTTGGCAAGCCTAAATAACGTGCGCGCGCTACTCAGGAAGCGTGGGGTGGCGTAACTTAACAAAAATTCCTGCTGTGTAATGGCGTCACGCTCGGCAATCAATTTTTCAGTTGCAGTTAAACCAGCGCCGAATTCTTGTTTACGAGTTTTGTCTGCCTTTATCCATGTTTTTAATTCGTTGAAATTTTGTTGTTTGCGTTCCAGTAAATTGCCAGCGTGGTAACTATCGAGCATGCCCTGACGATTTTTGAAATAATTATTTACGCCGGCAAGCGTTGAAGCGTACTTAATTTCTGCATCTTTGCGATCGCGAGTCTCGCGAGTGATAATGTCAATAATCTCACCCGACGCTTTAACAAAGGCAGGGTAGTTTGTATCGAAAGAAAAATTGACTTCAGAGGGCAAACGATGACGATTGGTACGGCCAGGGTAGCCAGTGACCATAACAAAGTCATTTTCTTTTAAACCCTCACTCGCCAAACGTAGATAATGTTTAGGCTCGTAGGGCACATTGTCTGTACTAAATTTTGCAGGCTTGCCGTCTTTGCCAACATAAGCGCGATAAAAACTGTAATCTCCGGTATGACGTGGCCACATCCAATTATCCGTGTCTCCACCGAATTTCCCAACACCATCTGCCGGTGCGTGAACAAGACGCACGTCCAAAATTTCCAATTGTTTTATCAAATGAAATTCGAGGCCGCCGTAAAAACTGTGAACATTGCAACGATGTCCTGTGTCACTCTCGCATTCTGAAATTAAACGCTTTTCGTTAACTTCCATCGCAGCAATGCGTTTTTTACCAACCAGCTTGGCAGTCTTACTATCAATAATTTGATCGGTTACATTCTTTACGTCAACAGTCACTAACACGCGGCTTCCTGGCACGGCTTGAAGTTCCTGATCGAGAGATTTCGCTAAAAAACCATTTTTGATTAAATCTTTTTCAGGCGTCGAGTTGTATTGGATGCTGCCATAGGCGCAATGATGATTGGTAATTACCAACCCTTTTGGTGATACAAATGATGCCGTGCATCCACCCAGGCTGACGATAGCGCCCATTGGAAATTCAGTAAGTTTGGATAATGTCGTAGGATCAATTTCGAGCCCCGTAGCCTTTAAATCTTTAGCGATAGTCGGGAGCTGCTGTGGTGTCCACATGCCTTCGTTTGCTCCGGCGAAACCTGCGCTTAATGCAATCGGAGCCAATATTGTTCTGATGAGTGAATTGCGACGGATTATTTTCAATTGAAGACCCCTAAAATAATTGAGCCCGAATATGATCACGTTTGGTGGAAAAAATCCAGAGAGGTGACGTATTTAGTGAGTTCACCAAATACCAAGTTTTGTGTGGCGCTTAATTCTTTGTTGTCGCTATTAAATTCTTATTAAGTTCTGAAGACACCGGCTCTTCACATTTACATTGAACATCATTGAGCATTATCGGTGTCGAATAGCTTTACATATTTAAATTAACTTGTGAGGCGCGTTTAAGTAACAAGTTGATTTGAAAGGTTACATCTACATTGGTATGTAAGCTGCTTTTATATTTCCCTTGTTGGTTAAGACGGTGTTGTCGCCATAATCATCATGCCCGCAGTTTCAATTGTCACATTAACAATGGAGCTTGGTAATGAAAACCTTAAAAGTCTTTTTTCTCACAACCTTATTGGGAGCTTCGTATTCTGCTAACGCGTTTCTCCTGAGCGACGTGCATAAATTTAATGCTCCACTCGTATCTGCAGAGTTTGTTGGTTTCAATTTCAATCTTGCCGATCATGGATACAATCACCTTACCGACACAATTACGAACGTGAAAGTTAGCTTTGACTTTCGCGAGATAGTTGAAACAGAAGAAAATTTGGAAGACTTGGGAGATATGGATAATTGGGAATTTATTATATTTTATTCATGGATATTTAATGGTCGAGATATTTTCCCTGATGTCGATACGGGAGTGTTTACATTGGAAACCACTTGGGAAAAGACTAACGACTGTCAGCATTACAGCTATGTTGAGGGTGAAGAGATTTGCGACCAAAATCTTGATCTATTTGGCAGCATGCCCAGCTCACTGGTGGCTTACACTGACAATTTATGGCTCGGAGAGGCGCGCCTGGATGCGGAAATTACGCGAGTTTCCATACCTGAGCCTTCAACCATCTTTTTATTGAGCTTGGGACTTTTCGGTCTAATGATGAAGCGAATTCGCTCAACTTTTTTAATGTAATCCAGTTTACCGCTTTAAATACGTGCGTTAAACGCTGCTTCTTTTCTGAAGGGGAGCAGCTCGGCGAACTTGTAAATCACTCGGTGATGAATACAATGTTCGCCGAGTTTCAAAATCATACACTGCAATTGATTTATTTATCCATCTTCACCGCGCCAAACTGTTGGAGTAATGTCAGGTTATCTTCAAGGTGCCAATTTTCTATAATTTTTCCGTTAGCGATGCGATAAATATCAACGGCAGAAAAATCTACAACCTGACCTTTACCTTGGAGGTTACCAAATTTTCCAGTGAAATGACCGGTGAAGTGAAGCCGTCCAATAACGCGGTCGTCGACGATCAACATTTCCGTCACAGCTACTTTTAAATCAGGAACCGCTTGGCGAAATTGTGCGGATGCTTGCAGAGGGCCTTCGGGGCCTTGCACGCGCCCTTGGGGAAGATTCAAATCTTTAAAATTTTCAGCGAGAGCAGCTTTGGCGAACTTCGCGTTGCCTGTATCCCAAAAGGTGTAGTAACGACGAGCTGCAAGGCTTTGCGCGTTACGCTGCGGTTCATCGATAGACTTATCAGTTACAACATTTTCAGGTTTAACGAGTTCGCCATCGTAATCAGCGCTGACAGCGGCGTTTGCTAAGACACCGAGACACGCTACTGCTGCAATTTTTTTCATTGGGTGATTAATCATCTTTCATTGCCTCTTGTTAGTTAATTATCGATAGGCAAATCTTGCGCGGTTTTCATTTTGTTGAAAATTAGCGATTATTGAACACCTGTATTTCCAAAAACGAAAAGATGATTTTTTTATGGTTGAACTTGCCGACATGAAATTCTTTGTGCGTGCGGTGGCCTGTGGGAGTCTATCCGCCGCCGGTAGGGAGCTGGGCTTTTCGCCTGCGGTTGCAAGCAAACGACTTACTCGTATGGAAAACGAGCTCGGTGTGCGTTTGCTACAGCGTAATTCGCGCCGTCTCGGATTGACCCCAGAGGGTGCGCTTTATGTTGAGCGGTGCCGCCAAATTCTAGCGGACGTAGAAGAAGCTGAAAATTTAATCAGCAACGAGAAACACGAGGTGCAAGGAACCTTGCATGTGAGTTGTCCCGTTGCGCTCGGGCGCCGCTGTGTGGGAGCTGCGATCACGTCGTTCGCCAAAAAATGGCCCGGTGTGCGTGTAAGGCTTTCACTTTCCGATTCGATCGATGATTTATTGGAAGGCGGTTTTGACTGTGCAATACGCATAGGTGGTTCGGAAGACTCGCGCTTAATTGGTCGTAAACTCGCTGACAACTTTCGCATTGTTTGCGCCGCGCCGTCCTACTTAGCTGAACGAGGCTACCCGAGAAACCCCGAAGAATTAAATAATCACTCGGCTATTATTCTTTCCGAACAATTCAATGAGCGTGCTGATTGGAAATTCATTCGCGCCAGCGATAAACAATTTAAATCAGTGAGCATACCCGTGCGCATGGCAACTAATAATGGCGATCAGGCGCATGACTGGGCAATGGCAGGAGTAGGGCTCATTCGTCGCTCAATTTGGGATGTGAAAAAAGAAATTGAGAGCGGCCAACTCATACATCTATTACCAGAGTGGCATAGCGAACCCGCTACTATTCGGGTCGTGTTTCCATCACGACAGTTTTTACCCGCGCGCACGCGTTTATTTATCGATTATCTGGCAGAATTTTTTAAAATGGAGGAGGTTCGGTTAAACAGTGGTCAGTGTTAGTTTTGAGAATTAATTCGGTGATAATTTATGTAAAAGCGTAACTAAAATCATTTTTTACAAAACTACTTTGCATCAGAAGTCACTAACGTTTCAGATGTTAATTTATGTGCCAATATTTGCACCTGTTTTAATTCTCTACCACACAGGAAATCGAGAAATGTGTAAAGTGTGGTTTTAAATCACAGGGATAACGTCATGTCACAAACTACTTTTGCCAATACCCGCGGCATCGTCCATAAGTCCAGCAATGGCATTAGCATTGTATTTCCAGATGTTTGTAAAACTCCTTCGCCGGGCGGGCCCATTCCTATTCCATATCCTAATATTGGAAAATCGTCTGACACGTCTAAAGGGCCAAAAACAGTCGTAACTGATGGTCAAATGCCCATGGTAAAAGGCGCGCAATATTCTCGCAGTATGGGCGACGAAGCAGGAACCTTAAAAGGTGTTGTCAGTAACTCGAATATGGATGTCTGCGAATTTATGATGTACTCACCGGATGTGAAATTCGAAGGAAAAAATGTGTGTCGATTGGGTGATCCGCTCTTTCACAATAAAAAAAATATTATGGGTTAGTCTTCGATAATGCAGCTCGACAAAATTTTTGTTGTAGGAACCGGGGTAACAAATCCCTTAGGTCAAACCGCTGAAATGGTTGCAAGGTTTGTTAATGCAAGCCTTAGCGCGGTGCATGAAACTGATGCGCTCAATAAGCGATTGAAACCAATAAAGATGGCGTTGGTTCCAGAGAAAGTACTCGAGCCTTTAAATTCGGAACTGCTACCGATTGGCTTGTCTTCCAGACAGGAACGATTAGTTCGTTTGGCAAACTCGGCCCTCGTGCAGTTAAAACCGCTTATTCTTCCAGAAAGTATTTTGCCGCTAGTTCTCGCATTACCCGAAAGCATTCCTAATAAAAGTCGCGCGTGGAAGGGAAGTGCGATTGAACAATTCACGCTTCAAAGCGGAATTAAGTTTGATGTTCAAAATAGTTTGGCAGCGGAAATTGGACGCGCTGGTGGACTCCATGCGATCAAACATGTTTTTAAATTGATGGAAGCCGGTCATAACACTGTGCTGCTAGGCGGAGTAGATACTTATTTGGACGCTGAGCTTTTAGCGCATTTGGATAACGAGGATAGATTGTTGGTTGAAGGTGCTCATGATGGTTTTCAACCGGGCGAGGGCGCTTGTTTTGTTTTATTAAGTCGTGAAGATTTTTCTCCGCAATCAACAAACCCGCGCATAGTGATATACCGCCCTGGAAATTCAGAAGAACCAGGGCACCGCTACAGTGATCAACCCTACCGGGGAGATGGTTTGGCTAACGCGGTTCGTGCTGCTATCACCAACGCGCCTGCCACTATTGATAGTGTATGGACTAGCATGATTTACGATAATTTTTGCAATAAAGAGTTCGGTGTTACTCTCACTCGCAATAGTCTCCATTTTTCACCAGCGGTAAAATTTAAACATCCGGTGGACTGTTTTGGAGATCTCGGCGCTGCAATTGGTTCGACATTGATCGCGCTTATCGCTGGCTCGATTACACATAATAATTCTATAGGTCGTCATCACTTACTCTGCTGCTCGTCGGATACTGCTTATCGATCAGCGGTGCGTTTGGATATCGAATAAATTACGCGGAGAAACGTTAATGGATTTAGGTGAAATTATTGCCCCGCCGGTGGCACACACTAAGCCAAATGAAAAGTGTCCTTTTTGTCCTCCGCCTGCGCCTGTCGAATATACGACGCATGCAGGCGAAAAAAATGATTCAAAAAAACTTGCGTCCATTATGAAATCGCCGTCGCAGCTGGTTCCCTTGCAGTCCGGTGCGCGACCGCAAACTGCGAAAGTCGGGCCCAATGGATATGTTCAAGAGCAGCAAAAATTAGAGCCGCGACTGGAGGATGAAACCAAATTTTACACTCACCAGGCACACCATTTGATCAGCGGTAATCAGGCGCTGAAAAAAAGTCCCATGGAAAAGTGGATACTCGCCAGTGAGGCCAACGAAAAAGATACCGGTTACTCAGTAAACTCTACGGGTAATGGTTTTTGGGCTCCCTCGGTGCCCAAAGAACTTGTCGGCAAGTGGGGGCCGGGTAAAGGTCTCTCGAATCCCCAGCGTCAGGAATGGGCGGAAAAAGTTATGAAATCTGCAAATGCCCAAGCTCATATTGGGCCGCATAATATTTCTGATCCTGATGATCCTTCCGGCGATAAACATCAGAGCTACGATAAATATATTAAAGCAAAGCTTATAGCTATTTCTGATCGCGTTAAGGCTTGGTCTGACGAGTGTTATCAATGTAAGGATGCAAAAAAAAGCAACAAGAAACCGCAGGCCACCTATGCGGTGCATGATGTACTAGATCGCTTATCAAACCATTTGCAAACCCAGATTACGGGCTCAAGAAGTAACTGGAAAATTTTTCTATCAAAATATTCGTTGGCTTACCACACACCCGTATGCACGCATTGCAGAGAACGATCATGACAAAATATTTCCAAATTTATGACGATTATTTTTTGGATTATGGTTTGACCGGCGGACCGACTTTGCCAGATGGTAGTGTTCTAGCCGGTAAGATGACGGACGGAAATAAATTACCAGAGCTGGTGTATGAAATTAATGTTCCAGATGATCAATCCTGTCCGCATTTCATGACCGGAGAAGCTGTAATCGTCAGCAAACAATTTATCGATGCGCTGCTGAGCATGAGCGTTCAGAATTTTCAGTCGTTCCCGGCTGTGCTTGTAAATCCGGATACTGGAAAAAAAAGAGGGAATTATTTTTTATTTAATGTGCTTGGTCTCATTAAAGCAGCAGATTTAAGTCAATCGTCGTTCGATATGTTAATGGAGGGCGATCCCGAAGGGGTAGATGTTCCACTGGTCGCCTTTAATCACCTGGTGTTAGATGCAAAAAAGATCCGCAGCTTGAAAATGTTTAGGCTGGCAGAAGATCCCACCTCGTTAATAATTGATGAGACAGTCGTTAATGGTTTAAAACAGCATCGGCCAGTAGGCGGGTGGGGAGTGATTTTTGAAGCGGTGGATACGCTGTGATATATTCCTTCTCTTTTTAAATTTTCTCAAAGTTAAAGGGGGCGCTTGGCCGGTTCCGCAAAATATAACACTTCCTCTTGAAACGCAGGCTGTATAAGGCTTTGAGCAGACTAGTCAAACCATCGCTGCAATTTTCGTGGGACGGATGATCGAATCTC
Source organism: Gammaproteobacteria bacterium (assembly GCA_004173475.1). Classification (GTDB taxonomy): domain Bacteria; phylum Pseudomonadota; class Gammaproteobacteria; order Pseudomonadales; family Cellvibrionaceae; genus Cellvibrio. The sequence continues at coordinate 295,227 of SEBU01000002.1, read as the reverse complement.
ACTTCATCCGCCCCGGCCTCTTTAAGTCCATCCTACATTTAGAAGCGGTCGTTTTTTCCCTATGTCTCTGAACTAAAGATGACGCGAACTCTATAGTGTTTCGAAGACAGAAGTTCCAAGATCGGTCAAACGTTGAGACAGCTTCCGTTTTGGCGAACTCATCCAGAGTTCGTCCAGTTGTAAGTAATCGAGATACTTGGCTTCAATCAAACGTTCGAAAATAGCTTCTCTAGGTGGTACCTCATCAAAGCCTCTTTGAGCAATAACGCTCAATAGCGCGTAGTCGAGAATATGGAGATCTGACTTCTCGCGCTTAATTAATTTCATACCGCTGATTAATGAGAGAAATTCGTAGTAGAGCTGATAGCTGCTTTCCTGATCGCCGTAGGACATAAATTTATCGGTTTTGTCGATGCAACCTATAGCCGTACTTTCAAAGCTAAATATTGGGTTTAACGTGGTCTCGTAAATTTTTGCAGCGTACTTGTAAATTTCAGGCTGCAATAAATCGAGGACATCTTGAAAATTAAAAGTATGAATTAATTGTTTCTCGTAGAAGTCGAATAGCATCATCATCACACCACAGAACTGGGTACGGCATATCGGTGCAAATTTTGGTGTTCCCGTTAAGTTAGAAAAATCCATTATGCCGACTGCCAGGAAGTCAGCAACACTTGATAGTTCTCGCTCACGTTGACGCGGGAAATGAGCAATATTGGTCAACTTGTTTAACGAGATTTTTGCTAGTTTTACTGCGATCTCTGATCGGTGATGCGAAAAGAAGAAAAAGTCGTAATAGAGCATTAAAGATTCTTGAATGCTACTTGCGGAAGCGACGTCGTGATAAATCTCTGTCGCCTGGTCAATATCGATGTCTTCGAATTCGACCAGTGCAGTCTTCCTGCGGATTTCGACGTTGGCGTGATTAAAGGATTCGTATCCGTGCAGTTTTGAGAATCGGTCTAATGCCTCGACACCTTTAATTTCCGTGGTGCTCGTTACGAGCGTAAGGGACTTGTGAAAGTGTTGAGCGCAGAATTTAAAATGCGCAATGTTGCTGGACGAAATTGCTGGTTGGTTCATACCTGTCTCCTGCCGTATTGACCTATGAAGGGCGTCGCTCCGATCAAATTCACGGCAACAGATAAATATGAATGTTGTGGTCAAAAGTCTCGTTTGCCTTGCGACGGGCGCGCTCGACTCTAGCGCGAGCAAACGTTATCACAAGCATCTACGCTAAATCAAATTGCTTAAGGGGCAGCGCGTCCTTTGTTCCCTCGGTAAAAATCAAATCGAATGCTCATAGCAGAGAGGAACCTGTCCTCACATAGGCGAATAGAAATAAGGACGTGAACCGTGGGGTTCCGCTGCTATAAGTTGAAGCCGAATAAAAAGCTATTAAATTAAAGTAGAGTAAGAAAGTGAACGGTGTTCTATTTCCGCGGGTTGGCGTACACAGATACTATCTGTAGCCCCTCAGTTTTGTGATAATCGTAGGCTTGATAACATAGAAATGGATATTTTATATGGCAGCACCAGCCCCCTTTTTTTCTCACGTTGACCGTGTTTTGGCTGATTTTGCAAAGAAAGATAAGCCGACGTCAGCAGATTTCGCCGCAATACAAGCACTCGGAGTGTTCTACGATAAGCTCGATAAGTATCGCATTGCTGCCAACAACATGGCTGATAGTGCATTAAAGTCCGAGGGGCATAACTCAACACGATTAGCTAGGCACATGGCATTAGCAGGAGATTGCAGACCTTCTGAGAAGTGTGATTGTCACGCGATCATCAGTGGCGGTCACCAAAAAGCTATCGCCGCGAGGGCGATCATGGCGTGGCTGAAGTTTCGGATTGATGACCCACACAACGGAGCATGGTTGCCAAGAGATTGGGAAGATCGTCGTCACATGCCTGCGCACCTTCAAAACGCGGTGCCTCACAAACGAATTCATCACGACCAATATTTTAACTGGTTGGGAAATCGCATAAATTGGATCACCATTACTTCAGCTGACCAGCTTGTTTTCACATTACATTTTATTAGAAGATCGCTTCAGCAAGGCTCAGTTCCTCCGGCAGTAATGCCACAAACCGGACGTGTTTAAATGCTCTATACAATCTTATTGGATGACAAGCAGTTTCTCGAGCCGGCAATCGATTCCGATCAAGTCGAATCGATAGTTGGTCCGATTACGAGTGAAACTAAGGACAGGCGTATTGACATGTATCACGGTCCGCGGTCATTCGCGGGGATCTTTAATGAGCCGCTGAAAATGAATTTCACGGTTTATGACAAAGCAAAAGCAAAGTACCCGATTCCCGACATCGCTGTATTTGAAGGTAGACTTTTCTTAAATAAAAAGGCTTACAACGTACTCAAAGATTTAATAAAAAATGACGGTGAATTTCTTCCTGCTATCTACAGCGGTGGTGATGCTTTTATATTTACACCGTTGAATATCGCGGAAGATAAAGATGCTTTGGATACAAAATTATCAAGAATGAATGAGTGGGGAGACTTGGATAATCTGGCCTTCCACGAAGAAAAACTGGATAATTGGGTCCTATTCCGTACGAAGTTTAATGCGTTCTATACGCTGCAGTGTACGCAAACATTCGTTGATGCGGTGCAACAGAATCAACTGAAGGGCTTATATATAACAACTGATCTGGGTTCTGTTTTTACTGTAGAGCGAGCCGAAGTTTCAAGATTAAATTAGCTGTGCGAGGCGTCTCTCTAGGCACGTCATTTTTCGCGGTGAATTCTTCCAAATCTCCTCTCGATAGGCTTATCAACATACGTTTTCCTTTGAGTTAATGATAAGAAGTGGGCGAAAAAAGTTGTTTCGCTCGGCGTCTTCATTAAAGGTTAAGTTTAAACAAAACCCCGCTTTTCTCCGCAGGAAATTAGAAAAACTTCGCGTATTCAATAACTTAAATACTAAATTAATTCCCAAATTTTAGCGGTAAATCCCGCCAAAATTTGGGAAACGCCTTTTTCCTGTTATTTATCGTCGGGCCGCTCCTCAACGATCTTCGGATCCATCATGCTTTCAAAATCAAACTTTTGTGAGTCCTGCAGCCGCGCATCTGAGAAATCGAATTCACCGTGCAGAATAAAATGCTCCCATGCCAGCAACGACGACACTCTCACCTTCTCCAGGATCGCATTTCTCTCGCTGGGGTTTGTTGCGCCCACCAATTTGCTCGATACGTACATAAAGTTCCAACACACGACGACGTTTTTCAAAATCCGTTTACAGCATTCGGCAATCTGTTGGTCTTCTTTTAGTGTTTGCGCATAATCATGACGACCTATGGCTAAGGCCCTGTCTAACCGATTACCTGACTCACCTTTATTAAGTTGCTTGTGGACCGCTTTTCGAAGGTCGAGGTCATCGATATAGCGCAGGATATAGGTTGTTTTTGGGATTCTTCCCAGCTCCTTTAACGCGTTGTAAAGCGGGTTTGAATCGCTGGAGTAAGAATTCAAACGCTTGAAGATTTGTGACGCGGTCACTTCCCCCAGTTTGACAGACACGATGAGTCGCAGGATGCCGTCCCAATGTTGCCGGATGAGGTCGGCGTCGATGCGTTTATCTGGCAATACCGGGTATTTCTTCTGTTTATACACCGATCGATATTTCATGGCGTACAGCTGCTGGTTGTGCACGTTTTTAATTCGTGGTGCGAAAGAAAATTTCATTAGATAGCTCATCCCAAACACTGCCTCGGTGTAACCATGCGTGTCTGTTGAATGCATATCTGATTTAACAACATCGTTTTTTAACAAGCCATCTATCATGTAATGTGCTTCGCGTTCCGCACCGCTTATTACCATTGAATATGGAAACAAACCACGCGCATCCGTAAAGGTGTACGCCGATAAAACTCGATCACGCCCGCCATATTTAAATGAAAAATTTGCGTTAAAAGATTCTTTTCCAACTGAATATTTTTGGCCATCGCTGGACGTCTGCATTCCGTATTCATTTTCAAAAAGGCTTGATAACGGCAACCGGTTTACAAACCGCACAATGGCATCACTTGCACGGTGTAAATTGTCCAATCCAAAGTACGACAAGGTTGTGGATTCGAGGGTGGCGTCTTTGATAGCTCGGGATAATTTTGCAAGTTTTCGTGTTCCGATCTGCGCGCCCAACGCGATAATGCCTGCATAGAAATTTCTATCGTCGGGCCTTCCTTTCAGATGGCTATGCGAGATAGCGTCAAACTCGTTTAAAAATCCGCTCGCCTGGTTTACGGTATTGATTGCTTCGGTAATGTGAATAAATTCTTCGTGAGGAAATAATTCAATATCGAGTTGGTCGTTAACCACCAACTCAACCATCGTATTTCTTTCTGACAAAAGCTTGTACCCGCCAAGACCGTCGACATCAACGAAACTATTTTCGTTGGTGAGAATATGATCATTCGTTTCGTTAAACCTGGCATCAAGCTCTAGCGCTTCTCTTTCAAGAAAAGCATTTACGTCCTCAAATTCAAGCATCTCCGCTTGAGTCAATAATGCCAGACGTTCGGTTGACCATCGCTCTTCAGGAATCAGATATTCATCCAGGCGGCGGTATTTATACGAATTTGCTACGCTTAAAATACCACTTTTGATCGCAGCGGCTATGTGCTGAATCATCAATATTTTGTACAGTGGTTTGTTGAGACCTTCCCCGACTTCGACAAACGTGCGCTCGCCTTTTGATAGGAAGCCCACCGGGAATTTGTTATCCACTTTCCCCTGGGTTTGTTTAAATTTGGTGATGGCTTTGAGTAGCGGTTCAGCCGTTGGATCGGCCTGAAATTCCAATCGCAAAATAATGTCGTTGCATTTTCGTTGTAGTTTTAATGACACCTGTTCCAAATGTTTCATCAATAGCGCTTGACCGCTCACCTGATCCAAGTCGGCTTGCACGTCGTTGACGTGATTCGTTATTCCTGCGGCAGACAATCCAGCTTTTTGAAAAAGAGCCTGCGCCATGCTGACTTTTTCACTGTCACCCAACACGGGATTTTCCAACACTTCTTGTAATTCAGCGATGAGGCCCACTAGGCTTTTGGTAGCACCAACAAGCTTTTGTGTGTGTTGAGATTGTTCGTTGCGGTGCTGGTAGTATTCGTCCTTCGCTTTTTTGTCGGCTTCATGCGTCGCCGATTTTTCCGACACCAGGATGGTATCTATCAGGATATCTTCGAGCTGGCGATATTGATGGCTGGTAAAACACATTAACCGGAGATACCGACTGGGATCGTTGAGTCGTTTTAATTGAAATACCTGTTGGCGATTGACGCTTGCCGCGAAGCGACGCAACCCATCGGACGTGTAATCAAGTTGCGCTACGACTGGCTTCACAATCTCATACAATGGCCGCAACGTATCGAACGCGGCAATGTTTTCTCTAATGCTGTTGGTGCGTGTAGATTGATTGAATTTTTTCAAGATGGTGAGTCGATGCACCTGCCACTGGTCTGCTTCCTCTGGCGTCTTCTCTAACAATTCGTCCAGTAACACCGCGTCTCCCTTTTTCAAATGTGTGGCGATACGATCAAATTGCGCTTGCTGGTGTTGAGAATACAGATCGCTGATATGGTCTTTTAAGCGTTGGTATTTCGGAATTTCAGTCTTGCATTCCGGCAGCCACTTGCAGGCCTCTGTAAACATTCTGCCCGGATTTTTTTGAGCACGCGCGGCGTTAATGATGAGTTTATCGAAGCCCTCCGGACGGTTGTCAAAACTCACAAACTCCATGGCTTCTAGAATCTGCTCACGATGGCGATCGCGGGTCGTAGATTTGTAGTCGTCCCAGTGAAACTGGCGGTGCTCATATTTTAATTTTTGTGCGACATAATCAATGTCTGTCTGTCGCGCCGTGTCATAAAATTGCCCTGTCGCCTTGAAGTAGCCGTACACCACCATGACAAACACTTTATTGGCATCGGTGCGAATCGTGGGAAGGATGTGGCGTCCTAGTCGCTCGTCTAAATAAAAAAAGCGTTTTCGGTCTGAGGCTTTGAATTCGGGCAAGGAATCGTGAAAGGTTTGATCGGTGGTGGGTATGAACATCGGTAACTCCTTCAGAGAGTGGTAGGAGCGCCGAATGTACTCTGGGGACTGTTACGTTGATGCTATTTAGATTACCTCGCGCATAACCTGATCGCAGTCATTGCATCCAAGGTTGAGCCCCGGTTTTCCCCACACCTGAATGTGGCAGACTTTACACGTATATTTGACCCGTCCTGACTTGGGACGTGTCCTAGGGTTGAGTTCAAGCAATAGCGCCTCTTCGAACGCATCGTTGGGGCTGTCCTTGAAATGCGCTAGCGGCTCCGAAAAGTCAGGCGGTAAGTCTCTTGCAACCGGCTCCGGCCATGACATAGGTACCGGTGGGCTGACGGTAACGGCTGTAGAAGTGATTGCGTGCCCCGATTTCATCGCGGCGACCGCACGTTGAGCTTTGGGATTCAAGCGGTGATCAAGCTCAACAGCAATGCCGGCGTCATCGAAGGCTAGAACCGGAAGGTCAAGGCGAAAGATGGGGTAACGATCCACCCACGGCAGCGAAAATCCTTGGTTTAAAAACTGTCGGCACGCTTTATGGAACGCCCCGTCCAACAAAACATAGTCCATCAGCCACTCACCGAGCTTTGCACCGCCAGGCTTCCCCGTTGCTGACGGCATAAGGCCAATCAACGTCATCTTTTGCGCCCACTGGGCATTGTGGTAACCGCGACGACTCGGTGTTCCATGATGTGCCTGCCAAATATGAACCATCTCATGGCAAAGCGTTTGGCAAATCTCCATCAGGGGATATTTAGCGAAGTACTCTGGGTTCACCGCGAGCTCATCCACGTATTCCCGTTTATTATTCACCCAGCGGCCAATGGACGCGTATCCCATCACTTTACGTTGACGATGGTAGGTCAACAATACGGGCGGCAGTTGTCCCCCGAAGAGACTCCGGTTAAAATAATCGTAGGCTTCCAACAGCGCATCATACGATGCCGATGTAGGCTTCTCGCTCATACCCTTCCCAACGCATCATTGTGGTGCTTTTTTTGGTTTGTACACACCCAAAATACGCACCAATTAAGTGCAATCTCATTATAACGGTCTAACTCTTTAGTACGAATTTCTGGTGAGATCATACATTGGTCCAGTGTATGATTTTTTACACACACTAACAATTCATACGTTTTTCCAATGTTGTGTGTCGACGTTGGTCGGAAGAAGTGTTGCGAGTAATGTACGAATTCAACTGCTAGGATTTGTCGTGCGGCACTACTAAGAGAGGTTTGCTTCGCATGTCAGAAAATGGATCGCTAACCGGCAAGTATCGCATGGCTGAGCGCATGTCTTTCCAGCCAACATGCTGCATAAGGGATTTAAGATCCCAGTTGTTGTCAGTGGCCCAACTTGCAAAGCCTCGACGTAGAGAATGACTGGAGTACTCGCTCGCGTCTTGGACGTTTGCCAGGCTGAAAAGTGACTTTAGCAATGGGATAAAGCTGCTCGGGTGCAGACTGTCTTCGCCAAGATTGCCCCACCGAGTGACACGGCGAAAAAGCGGTCCTGATGAAATACCCGATACTTCCAACCAATCCGCCACCGCCTCGACGGGGCACAGTTTTAATAGCGCGGGAATCTTGAAAATTTGACCTTTGCTTTCGCGATCACCCTTTGAGAAGGGAAGGAAAAACTCCAGTCCTTCGCTCGGGATGAGCTGCATAAAATCCACATCCAATCGGCTGAGTTCGTCACTGCGAAACCCTTTCCAAAATCCAACCAATATGATTGCGCGATCGCGCGAATATTTCAGGATGAGCTGGCGGTTACCGATGCGCGCGGCAAGCGATAGCTCCTCATCCAACCATGCCACTACTTTTTCAAGTTGGTCTAATTGCAGAGGCTTTGCCTGCTTTTCCTGAGCCGGGTGAAGAGCCCGAATTCCCTTTAACACCTTTCTGACAATAGGCGTTTTGGTAGGATCGGGCATGCCCTGGTCATTGTGCCATTGAGCCAGGCCCGCCAGCCGAAGTTTGAGCGTGTTTATGGATAAACTGTCAGCGTAATTCACCAGGTACCGCGCGACCATATCGGACGTGGCGGGAAGGAATCCTCCCCATTCAACTTCAAAATGATGAACAGCTGATTGGTACGCTCGTCGGGTGTTATCCCGAGTCCCGGCTTTTATGTAGTGATCGATGTCATTCATGGCAACTGTGCGACCTCAAAATCCGCAATAGTAGCGAGTCTGCGGTATTGGACACAAAGGTCCTACGGGCTGTGTCAGTAGTAGTCCACATCAATAAAACGTTCTTGTCCGAATACCGGACGGTCCGACATAATGTGGGTGCTCCTTGAAATCAGCAATATCTTCAGCCGTCAGCACTTGCAGTTTAATAGACGGGCCAATCGCTTCACGAATCTCGGCCTCGGAAGTCGTCAAAAAATCGAGGATTGCAGGAGCAGCTTCCTCATTTTTGGCATACCGTTCAAATACCAGCATCGCGACATCCGGTTGGATTCGGTTGATTTTATCGATAAATTTATCGATTTCCCCAGACGCCTGAAACTGTGATGCAGTGAGTTTTACTTCAATTGCATAGAATTTTCCGTCAGCGATACACAGAATATCGATTTCTTTTTTGGCGATAGGTTGTCTACTTTCATAAAGATCGACCTCGGGCAAAAACCAAAAATTCCCCATAGCGATATGCTCCTGAATAAACCCGAGTGCCCACAACACAGGCAAAGCATGGCCATTAACGAGCGTCCGATAAACAAACTCATTGAGCTGATAGACCCATTCCATATCCACAGGCACAAAATAGTCGCGGCTACAAATGTTACAGAAATTTTTGATTTTCATATCATCAAAATTGCGAAAGTTGGAGTGACCACAATACTCGCATCGCCACGTATGCACCTGGAAAAAAACGTTCTGTTTGATCAAAAATTCCAGCGTGTCAATCACGTTCGCCTCCATGAATTTTGTAACTTCAACAATGTTGTCAAAGCGTAGATCTGCATTTAGTTTTTGTCGTGAGGCTTTGTCGTTGGGTAAACGTGACAATAGTTGATGTAAGTTGTACGTTAAATACCTTACTGACTTGTCCTTGGCAGATCGCAAGACACCTCGCCAATATTTATTGGTGAGAATTTTATACGCGTCCGAAAGGCTCTCGAACATAGAAATGATGCCGCGTAGATTCTCACCCTTATCAGATATTGAAATGTCTTCGTAACCGGAATGATCGGTGCCAGCTCTCCGGTCCGGTTCGGGGTATTCTGAAAAACGCGTGAGTAAATGCTGGAAGAAAGTTTCGTCATCCGGCAGATGCAAATCGTATGTGTATTTCACATTTCCAGCTTGCCCGAATAACAGACCGGGCGCGGCCGGTATTAGCGAAAGGCAACCGCGACGGGACACTTTTCCCAACGCGTTGGTAAAGGCGCGAGCTAATTTTTGCCGTTTCGGTAATACCCATCGATCCACCACGTTGCTGTATTGCGACAAGTTGTTATGTCTTTCGATCTCGTGCGTCACAACCCAGTTACCGATAGCGATGTCTCTGTAACGGGCGGGTATGAACGCAATGTGGTCTGGCTCTTTTGCTAATACGGTATTTCTATCTTCGGCAACTTTAAATGTTGTGCTGTCACAAGCGCCGTCGAAGACATTGTTTAATTCGTTGGGTAGTGGATGTGCGTGGGCATTACACGAATTCTCGAGCTGTACCGAGTTGTGTGTGTGCGGTTGTAGTTTTTCCCGTGCACGGATGAGCTCTTCCAAACCTAAACTCAGGCTTCGAATCGTGACGACGGCTGGACCGCCACCCTGAGAATAGTTGTGTGCGTTTAAATAGTGCCCCAGCTGTTTTACCCAATCGTCATCATCAAAAAAATCGATGCCTACAATCATGGCTCCGAGCGTTCCGGAATGCGTGGGTGTGAAATGGCGAGCATTCCAAAAGTTTAGGCGGTCAAGAACAGACCCGCCGATAAACAGGTTGAAAGAATCTGACCACTCCAACGATTTGGCCTTGGATATTCCCTCGCTGTGCACTCTTGCAAGTTTCGCGATGGCGATCGTTTTTTCTGCCGCAAATGCGTCAAACAATTCGCCGATCGAATTACAACGTACAGTGCCGACGTTCATATGGGGCGGCAACTCTGGCTCAACTAGACTGAGCGTTTTATATAAACCCGGTACGGGATTTGTTGCCATGATGGTGTTAAACGCAACACCAAAATTGTCCCTGACGAACCGGTCTTCGCGACGCGGCTCATACTGTGTTATCACCAGAACGTCGGTTTCCGGCACGTGACGGCCTAGAGATGAATGCAAGTGGGGACTTGGAACGGTCGTCACCGACGACACGGCTGAAAAGTAATGGTTCCACGATGGCAAAAATCCTCGCCAGTGAATATCGTCAGATTCATCGCGTTCCCTTCGTGAAAGAAAGGCTATGGGTGAACATAACCGGTCTATTCTCTTCACAAAATTATCGTCGAGGGTGACATAGGTATAAATAAAATCAGGATCAAAGAACTCGAGCCATGGTTCGTAATCAGGCTTAAGAAAACGATCAGTATCTGTCGGAATCAAGAGCGTATAGGCGCCGCCCCAGCGAGTGTACGACTCATAAAACGCCGCATCCAATATCGCATGCGTTACCGGCGAGTCAGTATAGGGAACCAGGTAAGCAATTTTTATAGGCCGATTGGTCGCAGTTACTGAAACTGTTTTGCCAAGGTGTTGCGGGCGGTTTATGTACATAGTCCGACGATCCTATTTCAGAAACTGATAACCAGTGAGACATCAAATCAATTGCCGGCGCGATGCCTTTTGCAATCAGTCGCGTGCGAAGCAATATTGAACTTACCCTAGGCAAAACTCATAGTCACTGTTTCTTCTGATTATCCACATTTTGTTTGATAAGGTTATCAACATGGTGATGAAGTATTTTTTCCTCGTTTGTTGGTATTAGAATTTGATAAAGATCAACCAAAAAAAATCCAAGTAAAATGGCTAGGATAATTAAGACATGGGGCGACGGGAACACGCTCCTAGTCGTCGATTTGTTCACTGTCTTTCTCTTCGACGCCCTCATGTTTAAAACCGCATGCGCTGGATTCTTACCGCATTCATGATCGCCAACAGCGCTACGCCAACATCTGCAAATACGGCTTCCCACATGGTGGCGAGCCCACCGGCACCGAGTATCAATACGATAGCTTTTACTGCAAAAGCGAGCGTAATATTTTGCCAAACAATCTTTTTGGTTTGTTTGCCAATATTGATCGCCAGTGGAATTTTGCTGGGTTTGTCATCTTGAATTACCACATCAGCAGTTTCAATAGTGGCATCACTACCTAGGCCGCCCATCGCAACACCCACATCACTCAACGCGACGACGGGTGCATCGTTGACGCCATCACCAATGAAAGCTACGGTTTGGTGTTGTGCTTTTATTTCTTTAACTTTATTCACTTTATCTTCAGGCAATAAATCGCCAAATGCATTCGTGATGCCCAACGTATCAGCAACAAATTTTACGACGGAGCTTTTATCACCGCTGAGCATAGTCACATTGATGCCCAATTTTTTGAGCGCATCAATGGTGACTTGTGCATCTTCTTTAATACTGTCAGCGATAGTCAGATAGCCTGCAAATTTTTGATCGTAGGCGATGGCGATAACCGTATACACAATGGAATTGGGGTCAAGATCATAGGCAATATTGAATTTATTGAGCAGCTTAAAATTGCCTACCAATAACTCTTTACCATTTACAGTGGCTTTTAATCCATGCCCGGATATTTCTTCGACATTTACAAGCTCAATGGTGTTATCGATAGCCCCCACAAAATTGTGGATAGCCGTGGCCACAGGATGCGTGCTTTGGCTTTCGAGTTTGTTCACCATTTTCAACAACGTGTCTTTATCAACGTCAGGCTTTATGTTCACTTCCTGCACTTTGAAAACGCCTTCCGTCATCGTTCCGGTTTTATCCATGACCACATGTTGAATCGTGGCGATGCTGTCTAAAAAATTGCTGCCCTTGAAAAGAATTCCATTTCGACTAGCTGCGCCGATACCACCGAAATAGCCTAACGGAATGCTGATCACTAATGCGCAAGGACAGGAAATAACGAGAAAAATTAACGCGCGGTATAGCCATTGCGTGAAGACATATTGGTCAACAAAAAAATACGGCAAAACACAAATGGCCAACGCTAGCCCAACAACAATCGGTGTATAAATTTTTGCAAATTTTCGGATAAATAATTCGGTCGGTGCTTTTTGGGCAGAAGCATTCTGCACAAGCTCCAGAATTTTTGACAACTTACTGTCAGTGTAAGCCGTGGTGACTTTTATCTGGGATACGGTGTTGAGATTAATCATTCCCGCTAAAACCGTTTCGCCTTTTGCTTTCGTATCAGGCTTGCTTTCGCCGGTTAAGGCAGCGGTGTTGAATGACGCTGTGTCCGATAATAATTCGCCATCCAACCCTAATTTTTCACCTGCTTTTAATTGGATAATATCGCCGATATTGACCGTTGCTGCTTTTTTTACAACGGCCTGATTATTTTCTAAAATCGTGACTTCATCGGGGCGTTGGTCAAGCAGTGTTTTGATATTGAGCTTGGCTCTTTTGACGGCCAATGTCTGGAATACTTCACCCACGGAATAAAACAACATGACAGCAACAGCTTCCGGATATTCACCGATCGCGAAGGCACCCAGGGTCGCTATACCCATCAGGAAAAATTCTGAAAATATTTCGCCATTGCGAATACTCTCGTACGCTTCTTTCAAAACAGGCCAACCGACAGGCAGATACGCGGCAACATACCAGCCCACGCGCACCCAGCCAGTAAACCAAGATTGAGTAATATAATGATCGAGCGCCAGCGCGACAATCAGTGCAATAAAAGTCAGGCCGGGACGGAAAAACATGTCAAAGGTGCTGGCACTTTCGCCGGAATGGTCGTGGCCATCGTCGTCCGAATGTTTGCTTTCATCGACATGCGCGTCGTGATCATCAGCGGCGCAACAGGCTGGAGCTTTTTGCGTTTTTTTTATCGCGGTGTCTGCACAGTGATTTATTTTTTGTTCTTGTGTGCAACATAACTGTTTACCGTTCGAATCATATTGGTGTTGGTGTTCCATAGAATATCCTCGGTAATTAGGGCAAATAGCTGATTTAATTTTCACATTAAAAAAAGTAGCCGCCGATGTAGCGGCTACTTTGCCACAGTGAATTTATGTCCTGTTGTGTGTGGGCCGATAAGCCATACGATAAAGCCCGGGTAATACCAGTAGTGTTAGCAACGTGGACGACATTATTCCACCAATAACCACCGTCGCTAACGGCCGCTGAACCTCGGCGCCCGTGCTCGTATTGAGTGCCATAGGTAAGAAACCCAAAGCCGCAACGAGCGCGACCATTAGAATCGGTCGCAGGCGCAGCATGGCCCCTTCGCTGATGGCAGCGTCGATGCCTTTGCCATCGCGTAATCCGTCGCGAAATGCGGAAACCATCATGACGCCCGTCAGTACGGCAACTCCGGAGAGCGTGATAAAGCCGACACCAGCGGTGATGGACATCGGGATATCGCGCAGCCACAACGCAATCACACCACCGGTTAACGCGAGAGGCACACCGCTGAAGACCAAAAGCGCATCTTTTGCCGAGCCAAAGGTCATCATGAGTAACGCAAAAATCATCAATAGTGTTAGAGGAACCAGCAGGCTTAACCGCTTGGAGGCAGATTCCAATTGTTCAAACGTACCTCCGTAGTCGATCCAATACCCGGAAGGCAGTTTGACTTTCTCGGCGACTTTTTCTTGGGCTTCGCTGACAAAACCACCCAAGTCGCGGTCGCGCACATTGGCAGAAACCACCAAGCGACGTTTCCCATTCTCCCTGCTGATCTGGTTTGCGCCAGGGGCAAGGGAAAGCTCAGCGACTTCGCCCAGCGGAACGTACCCACCTGCAGGCAACGGGATGGGAAGATTGCCAAGAGCGGTAAGATCGTTGCGCAACTTCTCGGGCAATCGAACCACAATGTCAAACCGTTGGTCGCCCTCGAAGACTTGTCCGGCCTCGGCACCACCGGTGGCAGCGGCGAGCGTTTCCTGCACATCAGAAACGTTCAAGCCATACCGTAGGAGTGCGTTGCGATTGGACTCAACTGAGAGCATGGGAAGGCCTTCGGCCTGCTCGACTTTAACGCCTTCCGCACCGGGAATCGCGTTGAGTACGGCCGCGACTTCGTTACCCGACTTCAGTAATTGCGTTAGGTCATCGCCAAAAATCTTCACGCCAAGATCAGACCGTACGCCGGAAATCAGCTCGTTGAACCGAAGCTGGATGGGCTGACTGACTTCATACGCATTACCAGGCACTTTGGCGAGTTGCGCTTCGATGGCTTCCAATATGTCGGCCTTCGATTTGCCATCATCAGGCCATTCATCCCGGTCCTTCAGCATGACGTAGCCGTCAGAGATATTGGGTCCCATCGGATCGCTTGCGACTTCGGCGGTACCGACACGAGAGAAGAATGTTTTTACCTCTGGCACCTTCATCACCGCGCGCTCGATACGGAACTGCATATCAAGTGACTGTGTAAGATTGGTACCGGGGATACGTAACGCCTGGACAGCGATATCCCCTTCATCAAGGTTGGGGACAAATTCAGTGCCCATGCGTGAGGCCATAAAACCGGATAGCAGTACAAAGACCACTGCGCCAGCCAGGATGGGTACTCGGCGTTTCAGCGCGAATGACAACGTGGGCGTGTACGCTTTTTTCGCTTCACGAACCACGCGATTATCTTTTTCGTCAATGCGCCCGGTGATAAACAACGCAACGGCGGCGGGAATAAACGTAAGCGATAGCACCAATGCGCCAAGCAACGCCATAATCACGGCCATGGCCATCGGCGTAAACATTTTCCCTTCGACGCCGGTGAGCGCCAAAATCGGAAGGTTCACCAAAATCACGACAAGAACACTGATAAGACTGGGCGTGAATACCTCGCGGGTCGCGGTAAACACAGTGTTGAAACGCTCTTCCAAGCTCAGCAGTCGGCCCAGCTGATGTTGCTGCGCCGCAAGCCGAAACAGGCAGTTCTCTACGATAATGACGGCCCCATCCACAATCAACCCAAAATCCAGCGCACCAAGGCTCATGAGATTGGCACTGACTTTCGCTTCGACCATGCCAGTCATCAGTATCAGCATGGACAGTGGGATCACCATGGCCGTCAGCAGCGCGGCACGCACATTCCCTAGCATGACCAGCAATACAACGACCACGAGGATGGCGCCTTCAAGCAAGTTTTTTTGAACGGTAGCAATCGTCTTATCAACCAGTACCGTACGGTCATAAACGGGTTCAGCCGTAATACCTTTGGGCAAGGTTTTATTGATCTCAACGAGTTTGGCTGATACTGCGGCTGACACAGTCCGGCTATTGCCGCCCAATAACATGACCGCGGTCCCCAGCACGGTTTCTTCACCATCGCGCGTTGCTGCACCGGTGCGTAATTCATTACCGTAAGCGACCGACGCCACATCATTAATCGTAATGGGTACACCGTCTTTATGCGTGACGATAATCTTTTGAATAGCCGGGATATCCGCAACCTGGCCGGGTGCCCGTATCAGGTATTGCTCGCCGTTTTTCTCAAGGTAGCCGCCACCCACGTTTGCATTGTTTTTTTCAAGCGCATGCACAAGGTCTTCAAAGCTGACGCCGTAGGCAAGCAGCTGAGCAGGCTGAGGGGTGATGTGAAATTGCTTCTCAAAGCCCCCGATGGTATTCACCTCCGTTACGCCAGGCACCAAGCGTAATTGCGGGCGAATGATCCAGTCTTGAAGGGTTCGCAAAGCCATGGCGTCGTAAGGCTGACCGTTCTCCTGACGAGCGTCCGCATCGGCGTGAACCGAATAATGGAATATCTCACCCAACCCTGTCGCAACCGGGCCCATGTTGGGCTCGATCTCCTCTGGCATCTGACTTTTAGCTTGTTGCAGGCGCTCGTTAATAATGTTGCGCGCAAAATAAATGTCAGTACCGGCTTCGAATACCACCGTGACTTGGGACAGTGCGTATCGAGACAGCGAACGCGTACTTTCCACATGGGGCAAGCCTGCAATGGCCACCTCCACCAGGTAGGTAATCCGTTGTTCCACTTCTAATGGCGAGTATCCCGGAGCCTCGGTGTTAATCTGAACCTGAACGTTAGTGATGTCGGGCACGGCATCGATGGGCAACCGCTGATAGTTCCATATCCCCAGAGCGGATATCACCAACACAAAAAACATCACCAGCCAGCGGCGAGCGATTGAGAATTTGAGTAATGTATCAATCATGGTAGACACCCCTTAGGGTGAGGAGCGGCCATGGCGCTGTATTATTAATCTTCATCTTCCATGTTCTCCTTACCAAGTTCCGATTTAAGGACAAAGCTGTTCTCGGCCACGTAGGTTTCACCCAGAGTTAAGCCTTCGAGCACTTCTGTGAAGTTGAAATCGGCACGACCCGGTTTTATGGGACGTGGTTGAAGACCCTCGCCCTCTTGGACAAATACAACGGTTTTTCCTTCAACAGTCTGGATGGCTTCATTGCGTACCGCGATGGCCGCCGGGGCCTCCGAAATGGTTACGTCGCCATTCACGAACTGCCCCGGCGCCCATTGTCCGGTGCTGTTGTCCAGTAACACCCGCGCGCGCAAGGTTTGGTTAGCACTGTTGGCAAACGTTGAAAGATAAATAAGCTTGCCGTCAGCCTTGAGTCCAGATTGAGACTGGATATTCACGGTTTGTCCGACTTTTACCTTCGCACGATCACGCGGGAAAACGTCCAGCTCAACCCATACATTGCTCAGATCCGATACCACAAAAAGAACGTTATCACCGGTTTGAGCACCTACCGTGGCCTGCTTATCCGTAACAATCCCATTAATCGAGGTCTTGATCGGATAGCGGCTCAGACTTTCGTTACTCTCAACGATGGCCAGGGTTTCTCCCGCCTTGACCTGATCGCCCAGCTGCCGCGTTACGCTGCGTATGACCCCGGGAAAGCGCGCGGACAGGTTTTCGGATTTTTCCGTGTTGATAGCAACCAGTCCGAACAGGGCCAAGGTAGAACGGATTTTAACGGGCCCAGTTTTGGCCAATTCAATGCCGCCATTTTTTAGCTGTTCTTCAGTCAGTTTGATGGCTTCCTCATGTTCGCCATGTTCACCTTCCGTCTGCTCGCCTTCTTCGTGCTCATCGTGTTTATCGCCATGCTCTTTATGACCGGCCTTCTCAGCGTCGTGATTTCCAGCTTTTTCAGGCTTTTCATCGTGCTCGTCATGTTCATCCGCTTCTTTCCCGTGGGATTCAGGGGATTCCTCGCTGTGTTTTGCGTGTTTCTTGGTCTCCTTGGTTTGTGCGGCAGGCGCTTCTTTCTCGCCGCACGCACTTGATAATGCTGTTATGAGTAATATCGTCAACACAGTGGCAACGGTGTGTAACGCAGTTTTTAACGGATTTTTCATGGGGTTACCTCAAGGGTTTGTTCGGTGAGGGCGGAACCGGTTATCCGCTCGATGTCGATTCGGCTGGTTTGTGCTTGAACAGCAGCGTCGATGACAGCCATTTGGGTTTCCAGCAACTCTCGCTGCGCGAGCGCTAATTCGATGTAGCTGTAGCGACCCATCGTGAATGCATCGGAGGTCGATTTCATGGCTTGCTTGAGTGAAGGCAGCACATCGGTGCGAAGCTCTTGCACCTGCGCAACGGATCGCTGATGCACCTCGTAAACCGCTGCTAATTTCGCTTCCAATAATCTCTGAGCGCTATCACGCTCAAACTCAGCACCTGCTTGATTAGCGGTCGCGGTCGCAATGGCTCCGGACGCGCGCCGACCAGCGGACAATGGCATGCTGATGCCTACCACCAGAGCGCTGTCTTTTGTTTCTTGTAAGCGGCGAACACCGGCACTCCATTCGAGGCTCGAACCGCGTTCACTTTTCGCCTGCGCTAACTCGGCTTCACGTAACCGCACCTCGTCGGACAGTGCGGCGATATCCGGGTTATTCGCAAGGTCAGAGTGCAACTCGCTGAGAGCTTTGGTGGGCGGAAGTGAAAAGAGATCGGCTTGCACGCGGGAGAAATCGGGTGTCGCATCCCCCCAGTACGCGCTCAGGTTAATTTGCTGAACCTTGACCTTCTGACGACCATTTTCCATATCAATACGGGCCCGCACGACCGCTGCTTTTGCACGCAGCCGCTCGGCCTCCGGCGCACCTCCAGCTTCAGCTAACCTTGCGATGGAATTGAACGTTCGCTCCGCCAACAGGTGGGCGTCTTGCAACAGCGCTAATTGTTCTTGGGCGGCGGCAAGCTCAATGAAGGTACGGGTGACGTCGGCAAGGATGTCGAGGGTTAGCACGCGCTGAGTTGATTGCAGCTGCTGTTGCCGTGCGGAAACCAACCCAAGACGCGCGTCTCGTTGGCCGCCAAGCTCAATGACCGACGATAACGCCAAGGTTAGTTCCGCCGCGTCAGCGCCACGAAGCTCACCTGATCCCGCCACATTTTCAAGCTCGGCGTGCGCACGCCACTCGGGTTTTAGGGCAGCGGTCGTGGCTTCCCCCTTTAACGCATCCGCTCGGAATGTGTAACCGGCTAATTGCGGATTGCTTTTCAAGGTAGCGCGAATTGCATCACTCAGTGTGATTGAGTTAGAAGAGGTCTGCGTCCATCCAGCAGACGAATAACATGAAAGAGTGATAGCCGACACGGCCAGCACGCGACGAAGATAAAACATAAATAGCTCCAGCCAAAACGTCATTTTCCTTCACAGGAAATGAACGGATTTATCCCTTCACTGAAGGGGTTGAGAGGTAATCAGGCTGGAGAAGCTGGCGGCGCGCGTAATGGCGGGTGCAAACCCGATACACGTTGAGGTTTAAACGAGGAGTAACGTGCAAGAAAGGTTTTTTTGGACAGCCCGCAGATCGTTATGATCAATGCGAGCATTGCCAACAAGGGTAAATCTACTTTGAAATATTTGATGATGAGCGATGGGGACATATCGACATCAATGTCGCGATGCTCTTCGCTTTCCTCGTGCTCAGTGTGGCCATCAATTGCGTCCACGTGCACTGACATCGGCTCTTCCTGCCCGTCAAAGCACAAATGGCTGTGTACACCACCTAATCCGGCAACGAGCCAGAAAAGGAGTGCCACGAAAGCCAGTAGTGGAGAACGCAGAAATTTATTCACTGATTAAGACACAGACTCATTTGACACAGTAGTTGTTAGGAACACGTTTTCTTAAGAATGCGAGCGCAGTGTTACATAAATCATCGCCACTGTGCCGCATTTAAAACGCATCATTGATTGCCGTTGCAGGACGTCTTCTTCACGTCAGGTTCCGCAAGCTCCTTTCTGGCGTCCGCCAAAATCATCATCGCACCGCGCGATACAATAACGGCAATGACAGCGCCGATAATAATGTCGGGCCAGCGCAGGTTCAGCCACGCGACCACTGCACCTCCAAGAATCACGCCGAGATTCGCAATCACGTCGTTGCTTGAAAAAATCCAACTCGCGCGCATGTTGACGTCCCCATGGCGATGCTTGCGAATGAGCAGCAGGCAAATCACATTGCCAATCAAGGCTACCGAACCCATGGCCATCATTAGCCCGGAGGCGGGCTCGCTTCCGAACCAGGCGCGTCTGGCAATGTCGATGATGATGAGAACCGCCAAAACCAGTTGGAAGTAACCACTAGTCAACGCAGCGCGCGCCTTATGATGGGCAGCACGGCCGACTGCATAAAGTCCAATTCCGTACACCACCGCATCGGCCAGCATATCCAGCGAATCTGCGATCAACGCGGTTGACTGTGCAAACCAACCGACACCAAATTCTGCTACAAACAATACCGCGTTAATACCGAGCAACCAGTACAGCACTTTTTTCTGCTCGTTATTTTTGATCGTCACTTCACAGCCGCAATCGCTCATCTCATCACCTCTTGCCATGATCAGGATTTGCCCTCACCATAAACCCTATAGTCGCTAGAGAGTCAATACGGAGGCAAGCATGAATATGAAAATTGGCACCTTGGCATCACACACGGGATTATCGATTCAGGCCATCCGCTATTATGAGCAACAGGAACTGGTACCGACGCCCGGGCGCAGCTCAGGTAATTACCGGATTTATGACGAAACCTCAGTCAAACATCTGGTGTTTATCAAGCACTGTCGCAACCTTGGACTGTCCTTAGAGGAAATCAAAGCCCTGTTACGTGTGCGCACTAAGCCGGATGAGACCTGCTCGGAAATCAATCACATCATTGATCATCACGTTGCGGTCGTTGACCGGCGTCTTACCGAGCTGCAAGAGCTTCGCCAGCAGCTTGGCGCGTTACGCACGAAATGCGGCGAAAACCAAGCAGCGAAAGACTGTGGCATCTTGCGTGAACTGTTTGAAATCACCTCGCCCTAATGCTGCGAGGTATCCGGTTTGCGGGAGGGTTTAAGCAGCATCCACGCCGACAGCAACACAATGGTTAATTGGCTTGCGAGACCTTCCCAGGTTGGGTGAATACCCAGCCAATCAATTTCAACGGGCACCGGAAATGGCGACCGTATCAGTAGCGCAGCCTCTTGCAAGGCCGCCACCGCCTTGCCCATCAATACGAACGATAAAAACAATAACAGGTACGTAGTGATCGAGAAAAAAGTAGCCAGGGGCAACCTGATCGAGTATCGCGTAATGATCCACGTAAGCAACGCTAATGTGACGGCACCGGCGGCGATCCCGGCCCACAACAGTGGGTACTGGCTAGCCGTAATTTGGCTCGCCAGTGCCTGGTAAAACAATATCGTTTCGAATATCTCGCGATAGACTGCAATGAACGACAACCCCACAATTCCCCATAAGGTGCCTTGTTGCAGGTTGCTGTGAATGGCTTTTTCAATGAATTGCTGCCACGCCTTCGCGTTGGCTTTGCCATGCATCCAGAAGCCTACGTAAAAAAGAATAATAGCGGCGAGCAACGCTCCGACGCCCTCCATTACCTCGCGACTGGCCCCACTGATTGTTATGACGTACTGGGCGATTATCCACGTGATAATCCCGAGTATTACTGCAAGACCCCAGCCCATGTGAACGTATTTCACGATATCACGGCGGTCTGCCCGGATTAATACCATGACAAGCGCGAGAACAACCAGCAATGCTTCAATGCCTTCGCGGAGCAAAATGATGGCGCTCGTGGTAAACAAGGTTGTGCTCGACAGACTTGACGTCGCTAATAGTTTGTCGATCTGATCAAGCTTACTGTTGATCAGCGTAATTGAGCGTTGAATCTCGGTTGTGCTAGACATAGAGGTAATTTGTTTTCGCAGATGTAGCAGATCGGCTTCGATAGATTTGCGCAGCTGGGTGTCATGGTTATCCAACGTGCTCTCAACCAGTTCGAAGCCGTCCAGATAAGCGCTAACAGCCAGTGCATGCGCAGCATCATTGTCGCCTTGCGCGTACGCCTCCTGCACCAATGTCAATTTCTGGCGAGCGATAGCGAGAGGATCTTGCGGTTTATTCAGTACATCCACCAAGTCAGCGCGGCCTTGCTCAAACACCTCCATGTCCAGGTTGCTGTGCGACGTTGCCAATTCGTTCGGGCTAAACATGATCCAGTCGCGCGCGGTGAGCGCTTTAGCAACCGCACGTTGCTCCTCAGGCGGCTCATTTCTATTTTCGAATGCAAGGCTTCCTACGTACGCGGCAAGCGACCATTGTTGTTCGAGCGTTAACTGTTTAAAGGATGGCATGGCGGTGCCATCCAGGCCTTCCTGGATCGCGGCGAAAAGCCCGGCAATAGACCGATTTAACGCACGCTCTTTATCGGTAAAGTCAATTGGCGGTGGGGTGAGAAACTTCGCCTGAGCGCCGTCACCTTTGCCTTGTTCACCGTGGCAAAGCGCACAATGTTCCTTATACAGCGGTTGAACGATATCGGCCCCAAGCCATTTTGCCGGAAGTACTTTAGCGGGTGCAGCAGCAAGTAGCGCGCTGCGCAACCCGGACGTCAGACGTTTGATGTCTTGAAGGTCTGCTTTGTTTTCGACAGCTTGGGCAAGGGTAATTGATTGTTTGTTAAGAGCGGTCGCTACATCCTCAGGAGGTAGTGCTGCGGTTTGTGCAACTAAAATGCCGGCGAAGTTGGACATCTCTTCGTACTCGCCCGCATCGATAATCGTTCCTTCCGAAACGGCGGCCGAATAATCAGCGCCAATATACTCGGCCAGCTGAACAAGCTGATGCAGGTCCGTGGACTGGGCGATAGATTTTGAAGTAAATAAAACAAGCAGAAGGCAATACAGCCAGCGATGAGAAAAATAGCGCATCGAAATTCCAGGAGCGGGTCGCGTGAATGATAATGGCTATCATAAACTCTATGGTGGTTATAGAGTCAAGCGCAAGGTTTGCGTATCGCTAGATGGAGCCGCCTGCAAATAGAAATAAACTGGCTGCTTAGTTTAAGGCGTAAACATTTATACGCGAACCATTCACTTGCTTGGGGTTACCGGACGCGCTTAATGTCGATGTGATATGCAATGTTGGGATAACTGAGTGGCAATCGGCTCTTTCACAGCCAGGGCAAGCTACTGTGAGCGTTTAGAGTAAATCCTCATCATTGTTAACTCCGTAATTTTTGCGAGGATTTAGTTAATATGTTTAGTGGCCAAAGCTTTCACATCGCCGCTGGCCCGCGAATGATCTTGCCACGGTAGATCTATTTTATTCACATTAGCGGCACATGTGTTGAAAGTAATCGTTGCGGTGATAATCCTGATTATCAGTGTGAGTGTAGTTACAAAGAATCCCCGACAATGTATTTAGGTTTTAGAAACAGGTCGGCGCCCAACTGCACTCCGTTCGACAACGAACTGTTGAAATTAGAGCAGAGGTGTAATTGTAAAAAAGGCCGCGTCATTCCGACGCGGCAAGGCTTACGAGGACACCTCTATGTCACACACGATGATGAACGACGACTGCATTAAAGATTGCTCAACGTGCAGCGAAACGTGCTACACAATGGCAATGAACCATTGCCTGCAAATGGGCGGAAAACACGTTGAACCCGAACATTTTAAACTCATGCTCAACTGCGCAAAGATTTGCGAAACATCAGCCTGCCTACAATTAAGCGGTTCATCTTTTAGCGCACAACTTTGCAACGTGTGTGCAGATATTTGCGAGGCCTGCGCACAAAGTTGTGAGAGTGTTGGCGATATGGATGAATGTGTAGCCGCCTGCCGCAAATGCGCTGAAAGCTGCCGGGAAATGGCAGCGTAGGTCCCAGATACCTGTTTTGATAATCATTGAAATTCTAGAGCCAGCCTATAAAAGCTGGCTCATATTCGAATCACCTCAACGCTTTTTCTTACGTATCAATTGAAATGCAGCGGGAATGACAAACAGCGACAACAATGGTGCTGTTATCATGCCGCCAATCATCGGCGTTGCGATCCGACTCATGACTTCCGATCCCGTACCGCTGCCTAGGACGATCGGTAAGAGCCCTGCAATAATTACTGTAACGGTCATGATTTTTGGTCTTATACGCTGCGCAGCACCGTCTACGATGGCCTCGTGTAAATCGTCGGGGTTCACCGTCCCGATATTGATCCGCCTTTGCCAAGCTTGTTTGAGATAGAGCAGCATAATCACTCCAAACTCTGCGGAGACACCTGCAAGCGCAATAAACCCGACGCCCGTCGCGACCGATAAGTTGTAGCCCATAAAATAAAGAAGCCAAACGCCGCCGGTCAGCGCGAAAGGCAACGTGACCATAATAAGTAAGGCTTCATCAAACCGTTTAAATGCGAAGTACAAAAGCACAAAAATAATGGCCAGTGTTGCTGGTACCACCCACTGTAAACGAGCATTGGCCCGCTGCATAAATTCAAATTGGCCTGAGTAACTTAGACTCACACCAGCCGGAAGTTTTATCTTGCTTGATACTGCTTCGCGAAGCGCGGCCACGGTCGATGCGAGATCACGATCACGCACATCAATGTATACCCAACCACTGGGCCGAGCGTTTTCGCTTTTCAGCATGGTCGGTCCATCGTTAATCGCAATAGTCGCAATGGTGCCTAAGGTTATTTGGCTACCCAATGGTGTGATGATAGGCAGATTGCGTAGCTTCTCTACGCTGTCGCGCCACTCGCGCGGGTAACGAACATTGATAGGAAAGCGCGCACGGCCATCTACGACTTCACCGATGTTTTCTCCACCAATCAAACTACTCACCACGGATTGTGCTTGAGTAATACTCAGCCCATACCGCGCCAACGCTTGTCGATTTAATTGAATATCGACATAGCGGCCACCGTTTAATTGCTCGGCAATTGCAGAGGAAACACCAGCGACGGTCTTAGCGGTTTGCGCGATTTGTTGCGCAACCTGATCAATTTCAGTGAGATTGTTGCCAGCCACTTTCACACCGATGGGGCTTTTAATTCCGGTAGCCAACATATCAATTCGATTGCGAATCGGCGGAATCCAAATGTTTGCGAGGCCCGGCACTTTTACTTTTGAATCTAACTCGGCCATCAATTTTTCTACAGTCATCCCAGCACGCCATTGATCACGCGGTTTGAATTGCACTGTGGTTTCAAACATTTCTAAAGGCGCGGGATCTGTCGCGCTATTGCTGCGCCCAGCCTTGCCAAATACGCGAGCAACTTCCGGTACGGTTTTTATCAACCGATCAGTTTGCTGCAACAGTTTACTGGCGTTTTGCGCCGTGAGTCCCGGCAAGGCGCTCGGCATATAGAGCACATCACCTTCATCAAGCTGAGGTAAAAATTCTCCACCTAATTGACTCATTGGCCATACGGTTGTGAGCAATAAACAGCTTGCGAGAACGAGCGTGAGTTTCGGTTTGTGCAACACTTTTGTCAGTAACGGGTGATAAGCGTTTATCAACCAGCGGCTCACCGGATTGTTTTTTTCTTGTGGAATGTTTCCACGAATCCAATAACCCATCAGCACAGGAATGAGCGTGATCGATAAACCAGCGGCGGCGGCCATCGCATAGGTTTTTGTAAAGGCCAGTGGCCCAAATAAACGGCCTTCCTGTGCTTCCAGTGTGAACACTGGAATAAACGACAATGTGATAATCATTAGCGAAAAAAATAACGCCGGGCCGACTTCAACAGCGGCATCCGTAATGGCTTGCCAGCGAGTTTCACCCTGTAGTTTTTCGTTGGGATGTTGATGCTCCCAAGCCTCAATATGTTTGTGCGCATTTTCAATCATTACGATAGCGGCGTCGACCATGGCACCAATCGCGATGGCGATGCCGCCGAGGGACATGATGTTGGCGTTAACGCCCTGATAATGCATGACGATAAACGCCACCAACACTCCCAAGGGCAACGAAATGATAGCGACCAATGATGAGCGCACATGCCACAAGAAAAGCCCGCATACCAATCCCACCACTAAAAATTCTTCCAGAAGTTTGTGGCTTAAATTTTCTACTGCGCTATCGATTAATTGACTGCGATCATAAGTGGTTACCACCTCAACACCGGGTGGCAAACTGGCTTTCAGCTGCTCGAGTTTTATCTTCACGGCTGCAATCGTTTCCCGCGCATTGCCACCAGAGCGCATGATCACGACACCGCCGGCCACTTCGCCCTCACCATCAAGCTCGGTCACGCCACGACGCATTTCAGGGCCGATTTGCACAAAAGCAACATCGCCCAAGGTGATGGGTACACTATCAACCAACTTGATAACGACCGATTTAAAATCATTGAGCGTTTTAAGATAGCCGGTCGCACGAACCATGAATTCGGCTTCGCCTAACTCCATCACGCCGCCACCCGTTTCCTGATTCGCTTGGCCAAGTGCTGAAATAACGTCTTGGTGCGTAAGATTGAGGCTTGCCAGTTTTACCGGATCAAGCACCACCTGATATTGTTTAACCATGCCACCAACAGACGCCACTTCGGCCACATTGGGCAAGGGTGCAAGCTCAAAACGCATGAACCAATCTTGCAACGTCCGCAGCTGCGAGATGTCGTGTTGCCCGGTTCTGTCGATCAACGCGTACTGAAAAATCCAGCCTACGCCTGTAGCATCGGGGCCCAACGCAGGTTTCGCATTAGCCGGTAATTGCGATTGGATTTGGCTTAGATATTCCAATACGCGCGAGCGCGCCCAATACACATCCGTTCCATCATCAAACAGGATGTACACGTAGCTATCGCCAAACATGGAATAGCCGCGAACCGTTTTGGCGCCCGGTACCGAAAGCATCTTACTGGCAAGCGGGTACGTGACCTGGTTTTCGACCAATTGAGGCGCTTGGCCGGGAAAAGTGGTGCGCACAATCACCTGTACATCAGACAGATCTGGTAATGCATCTATGGGCGTGGATTTAACAGCCCAAACACCCCAGCTTGCAATTAAGATAGTGCCGAGTAAGACCAACAAACGATTGCTGACCGACCAACGAATCAAGCGTGCAATCATGGTTGCTTCTCCTTGCGAGGCTTGGTTTCGATTTCCATCGCTTCGATCATCAACATACCGTTGGTTTTGCGAGCGCTAACGCGCACCACATCGCCAATGTTAAAACCTTTCGCTATTGCTTCGTTTGCGAGAGGGAACACCATGGTCATTGCGGGCATGAAGATTTTTTTGCTGACCGCTTCCGTAAAATCTCCATGGTTGAGACCCACTTCTTTGCCTGACAAACTAACAATATGTCCGATGGCTTGGTACGTTTCGATCGGTGGTGTTAAGGCATCTGACATCGTGGATGCCGATTGCTGTGGTTGCATTGTTTGCGGCAAAGCTACTGGTTCTATCCCCATCAGTGATGCTTCTGAATCCAGCAAGAAATGACCACTTACGACCACTTCCTGACCCTCTTCAAGGCCGTTGGTGATTACTGTTTGATCGCCAATTTCTTGCCCTAAGGTCACAACAACCGGACGGAAATGATTGTCAGTGTCAGCGACCATGACTAACGTGCGTTTGCCCGTGCGAATCACTGCTTCGGTGGGTACCAATAGCCCAGTATCGGTTTGGTTGCCGCTAAGAACGACTCGACCGCTGACGCCTGGTTTCAAAATACCGTTTGCATTGGGTAACACAACACGGGCAGTCACAGTGCGAGTTGCGTCATTCACCGCGGGCAAGAGCGAATCTATTTTGCCGGTAACGGGTTTTGAGTTTGCGTTTGCCGCGTAAAACATCGCGGCGTCACCTGCATGTAGCGCTGATGCTTCAGCTTCGGGAATTGCCACATCTAACCACAAAGAATCAATGCCGGTAATGCGAGCGAGCGTTTGGCCGCTGGCCAAGGCCATGCCCGTTTTTATGCCTAAAGATTCGATAACGCCATTGATGGGCGCTGTGATGGTAACTCGTGTTTCCGGCTTACGAGTTTCTTCGACCCTGGCAATCAAGGCGTCTGGCATACCCAACAAGCGCAGGCGCGTGCGCAAGGTTTCTAGCAAGCGCGGGCTGTTGAGTGCTTTTGATGCAAGCAATTCATTTTGCGTATCCAGCCATTCGGGGACGTAAAAGGTCGCGATTGGTTGACCAGCAGTTACGCGATCTCCGGGTGCTAAGGGCCATGCTTTTTCCACAAAGCCGCCTATGCGTAACTGTATAACGGCTTGGTTGCGCTCGTTAAAACGCAGGGTTCCTGGCAGTTCATGTTGTGGGCGCAGGGGCATGCGCATCACCTTGGTTTTGCGTATACCGAGATTTTGTACTTGAGCTGGATCGACCTGAAGTGTATTCATGGCCGCGCCGGACTCTGCATATTTTGGTACCAGCTCCATATCCATAAACGGCGATTTACCCGGCTTGTCAAAATGCTGGGCAGGCACCATAGGGTCATACCAATAAAGCGCTTTTGGTGGAATGGACTCTGTTTCCTTTACGGGTAACGTTAGATGCATTGGTGATTTAACCGCGACAAATGTTGCGATCGCGCCCAGGCCAATGCCCAAACACAATATGAGCAGCTGGCGTAGCTGCATTGAAGAGGAAAACATGGCGTTAGCTCCAATCTATAGACGAAAAATAGCATCCATCCGCCGGTTTAGCGGATAGCATTCATCAGGGAAGATCAGGAGTTTGTGGGAGGTCGCCACACCGAAGCGGGATCATAGGAGGCGGCAAACGGCATCGCCATCCCGAGATAAAGGCGTTTATCAGACGTAAAACTAAACGTACGCGTTGCGAGGGAAAATAGTTGGCAGTTGATATTGCAGCCATTGCAGGTCTGCATTTGTTGACAGTCCGTGTTGCCGTCCTCATCACAGCAATCTGGGGCAGCCATGTCGGTTGAGGACATCGTCATATCGGATTTTGCAGGACAGCTCGGCGCAGATAGCAGTGTACTGGCCGCCACATGAAGTGGAAGCAATAAGCTCAGTAGCAATGTGATAAACAATGTGTATCGGCGCATAATCAAACTATAGCGGAAAACGTGTCTCCGGTGATAGTGCAATCTGTCAGATCGGTGCTCGCGAATGTCTCGTATCAAGGATTTACGAACATAGTAGCGGGCTTTACGGCACTTTTATGAAGCGAGGCAAGTCATCTACTTTCATCGGTGAAAAAGAGGCCTTGCCTCGGCGCAAGAACAATGGAGTCAAAGTATATTTCGGCCATCGGCCATCAGTTTTTACACACTCAATCAACCCTAGTTTCATCAACCGTTGCATATTACGGTAGATGAATTACCGTGCGGCTTTTTAGATGACTGTACTCATCGAATCGCTCAAGGACGAAGATTAGAACCTTATCGTAAGTCACTGACAGCATTTTCTTATCGCTCATCTCGCTCTGCATGTGTACCGCTCGTTAATTTTGGATCGCAGCCTTTGATATTCCATATGAGTTACGACCTCAGCAAGCTTCGCCTTGGGGCGGCGGACCCCCTCTTGTAGGTTTGAGGCAACTCTCGGTGCAACTACATCCTCGGTTTTAATTAGATTCTGTAACCACTCAGCTGTGCCACCTGTACCGATCTAGACCTAAAATCCACCCAAATTTCATTATGACATTAGATAAGTCTACATTATCTAATGTTAGAAACGGTTACAAGTTGACCGGCGGTTTACGCAGATGTACCATGTAAATATGTGGTACGTACTACAGTACGGAATAAACAGGGCAATGCAAATGGCGAACAGTGGCATTAACAAAGTACAGGTCAAAAAGGCGCGTGATGCGCTCATCGCTAAAGGCAAGCATCCTTCGATTGATGCAGTGAGAATTGAGCTCGGGAACACCGGTTCCAAAGGCACGATTCATAAATATTTGGTTGAACTCGGTCAAGAGAGTGGCGTCGCACTGGGTGGAAACATCGCACTTGGCGACAAGCTTGCGGCCATTGTTGCGGATCTCGCCAATCAGCTGCAAGACGAGGCGCAGACGATTGTTAAAGAAGCTTCCGACACACACCAAGCGGAAATCAAACGGCTTAATGATCGATTATCAGAACACCAAAAGCTACTTCAAACTGCCAATCAGCAGCAGGAAATCCTTGGTCAATTGCTCAAAGAGGCCGAGGCTGCAAAAGAGTTATTGGTGAAGTCGGAGCAGGAGTTTGCTTTAAAAGCTGAGCGACTGGGCCAACAGCTTCAGAGCCAGGAAGAGCTGATTGCGCAGAAAGACGCCCATGTCATGTCGCTGGACGAAAAACATCTGCATGCACGAGAGGCGCTAGAGCATTACCGCACCTCCGTTAAGGATCAGCGCGATCAGGATCAGCGCCGTCATGAACATCAGGTGCAGCAGCTGCAGGGAGAGATTCGACAGCTCAACCAAACAATTTCCATCAAGCAAACTGACATCACGCAGCTCAATAAAGACAATTCTCGCCTCGCTACGGAATTAAGTGAAACGAGAAAACAACTTCGGCTGAGTGAGCAGAATCATCAGGCTCTTACCGCGCAGTTGGGTGCTTCGGAAGATGCGTTAGTTACGATGACCGCACGGTTTATAGAGTCAGAGAAACAGCAGCGGGTCGATGCCGCAGCAATTAAAGCGCTTGAGCAACAAGTGGCAACGCTTCAGCAAGCATCTCAATTAATGCAGGTCGAATTAATCACCGTTAAAACTGAGCTAAGCGTGAAGAATCAATTATTTGAATCACTACAACCAAGGTTGCCCGAAGTCGTAAACCAATGAGCAACACAGCGGGATGTGCTTTGCCTAGGGCAGAATAGTGACTATCTTCAACAGTGCTTTGCAGGGTAAACATGACATTAAGTTTTTCTAGAAACATCGCGCCGTCGATAAATGCTGAGCTAAGAAAAGCTTGGGAAGCGCGGACTGCTCGGGACACCCAAGCAGAGTTTACGCATCTGGAACGAGCGCATGTGCTCGGGCAGGAGTCGACATATTGGCATACTAAAGTTCATTTTCTGATGCTGATGTACGCGGTGCGAAATAAAAAAATGCAGGAAATAGTTGGGCAAATTATTAGATTGATAGGTGCGGCAACGAAGACCGTATTTGGATTGGTTCCTCGTGGAAACACCGGTGGAGCGAATGTAAGTCCATTTCGAAAAATGCCCATTCCCGCAGACCTAGCGATTTTGATTGAGAGAGCTAGGTCCAAGTCCTAAAACCAGAACCCGGCGCTTCACTCAAAACTCCTAGCAGCGGACGATCATGCTCAGGTGTATCAAGATGAGAATGATTCGCTATGGGGAAAAACGGGGTTTTGTTTAAACTTAACCAAATAATGGAATCGATTACGATTCAGTTATAAAACGTCCCGCACTTGCGCAATCCACTTTACCAAACCTCCCGGCAAATCCCGTATCACAATTTATCCCCAATAAATCCGAAATTACGTTGCATGAAGTAAAACAGCACGAAAACTTATGGGACATTGCTGGAGGCAACCAAGCAGAACTTGAACAGCTGTACGGACTCAACACGGGATTGTTTGATCACAACAAGCAGGATGGAAAGTTTCCTGTTTGAGAGGAGGTAAAAAGCCCTACAAAAGCAATGGCCGAGTGGGGCTTGAAAGAACTTAAAATCTTTGCCATGTAATATGCCAATATAATTGCAATTTAACATAATATACATTATGCGCACCAAAGGAGGGGCTCCATGTGTTGTGTAATCTACTTGTGGACGACCAACCAAAGTGCGCAACACATTCCGAGCCGCTGCCGTTATATTAATTTACGGTCGATCATATGAGCACGGTTGGATTCTGAATATTTACGTCGCGGAACGATACTGTAGAATTAAGCCAATTATTTCGTGGTCGTTATTTGTCGCTTTCAGAGATTCATTTAATGTTTGCCTTTGCGGCAAAGAAATATTGAATTTTGTTTTCAGAATGTTATCCACTTGTTCATCAGACATAGGGTCAATATCTTTCCCGGCATAAATGCAAATTCGTTTTCTAATAAACTCTTTGTTTGACGTTGATGTGGTGCTTTCCATGGGTTTAATGCCTTTACTGGTATCAATTTAGTTAATGCTATGTCTGGCGCTTTGCAAGCGCACCCTTTCCTTACGCAAATCTAAACTTAACAGCTCACGTGGATATGCCTTTTTGAGAGATGTACTCAACTTCGCTTCGTGAGATACACCTCGCCTACCCTTAATAATGCAGATCTAATGAGTTCCGAAAATTTTCATTTTGTAGGATTATGTGATTTGCAGTAATAAATAATCGGATCAACCAAGCACTTGTAATCTGCTTTCAGCAGCAGTTATCGAATCCTGGAAAGAAACGATGTTGGGTGTGCCTCGGTAATGGAGGTCAATAAATGTAAGTGGTGGATTGCTATTAAAACTGATAAATCCTTGAGGATCTGTGACGCCAATTGCAGCGGCACTTTCTAAACCGGCGATTAAAGTTTTTAGCAATTCTCTGTTAACCATTTTATTGATCTCATTTATTAGCGCCTTTTCGCCTCCGCCCTTACTGAATTGAAAAAAGACACCTTGAATTTTCGAATATCGAAGGCCGCCCACATTTTGCACGTTAGTACCGTCTTGAAGTTGAGCGGTAAATTTAGCAGTCGCAGGTAAAGGAACACCTCTCGCTTCAGCTGTCTTATATTTAAGAAGTTCATCATAAGGGTTAGTTCTGCCCCCAAAAATTTTATAAACATATTTGGCAGTGATATAGATGGTACCTTCTCGCGATGAAGGCTCAAGCAATACTGTTTCTCCGGCAATTTTTTTTGGCATAAAACGTCCTCAAGTAATAGATGTATATCTTAATTCGTTAAAAGCTTCAAATGAAACCTTGAGCGCTCTTATCATAAATCATAAGTAACAGAAAATTTGCTTGGCTAAATACCTGAACATTTAAGCATGTTCCTGTTATGCAATTACACGACGCCAATGTCGCGGCTATGGAGGAATGGTTTGATTGCCGCTTTCTTCAAATCATAGAAGGCTATATCGTCCCCAAATCCGTTTGAAATCAAATAATCTCGTACGCTTTCATGGATCAAAATCGCGTTATTTGATTCAGCTAGTCGAAATAGTTTATGCCTAAAGTTTTGGTTTTATCGATGACCAGTTTGTCAAAGTCAGCTTCCTTTGATAAACGGGCTTGATCCCACTCTGCGTCGAGGTTTTTCGGTACTTGATAAAAGATGTTACAAGGAGACTCCAAATAAATGCGCTAGTCCTGGTTTAGGATACGTAATGGACATAGGCCCACCAGGAGTTAGTGTTTTACAGACTCGGGGGAATACAATGCTTTTGCGGCATGACTTAATCCTTGTTTAATAAAACACTACTTTACACATTTGAAGATTAAGTTTGTTGTGATCAACGAGGAGAACAAAAATAAATTGGCGTTTAAATTATCATTGATTCCCGCCAATCAGTTCTTCGCGTCATGCAGTGTAATTGACGCCCGCATCTCTAATGTACAGTTACGCTTATATCGTCTACCGCAATATTTAAAGTCTGTCTAAGGCTCGACACAAAAGGTTGCGGATTTGGGGTGTTGTGAACCCCCCAAAGTGCTCGTCCATTATTCACGCAGAAATTTCTATGGATAATTTTTCAGAAATAATTTCACCAAGATATTCCGCATCTCGTCCCACTTGGTAGAAGCGCCCCGAGCCCCAAGTGTGCATCCAGTTCAGGCCGAGAAAATAAAGTCCTTCGGTATCCGTGACGCCGCGTTTTTGTTTTGGATGTCCATTGTCTTCGAAGACCGGTAAATTAATCCATTCAAAGCGCATATTAAAACCCGTTGACCAAACGACTGAATTAATTTGCGTAGACTCAAGTGATAGCTCGGTAATAATTTCCGGTAGATAATCGCTGTAAATATTATCGTCTGGTGGTGCGACGATTTCATTTTTTTGGATATAAGCTTCAATGCCATCAACGATGCGCTGCGCGACTTGATCGGCATAGTCGAGATTTTGTTTGAGGTCATCTTTAAATTTCAAAGTGTGCAAATCTGCATCTTTTAAAACGCCGTAAAGTTTCATACCTTGTTCTGCAAAAATTCGCAGATTTAAATCACGTCCACCATCGCGGCCAGTTACGTAATGATTGGTTGAGTGAACTGCGTTTTTTCCATCGGGATGCGTTTCCAGCGTGGTGTTGTAATAACCCATCTCGTCCAACCAATTCACCACATCGCGACCACGATAGCGACGATTCACTCGCGGCGCTGGCCCAACACACAAATGCACTTTGCGACCTGCTAAATGTAAATCCTCCGCAATTTGGCAGCCCGATTGACCTGTGCCCACAACCATGACTTCACCTGCCGGAAGCTGGTCAGGATTTTTATAAAAATTTGAATGCACGTGAGCTATATGCTCGGGCATTTTTTTTGCCATGGCGGGAATGCGTGGCTCATGATAACTACCGCAAGCAATAACAACTTGCTCAGCGGTGAAAATGGTTTGCGCCGTGATGACTGTAAATAAGTCGCCATTTTTAGTGAGGGAAATTACCGGACTGTTAAAAATAATCGTGGGATTAAAAAATGCGCGATAACTTTCAAGATATTCGACAATTTCATCTTTTACCATAAAGCCGTCCGGGTCATTTCCTTGATAAGGAAAACCTGGTAGCTGACATTGCCAATTTGGTGTGACAAGGCAAAAGGAGTCCCAGCGTTGGGTGCGCCAATTATCTGCAATGTGGGCCGACTTTTCTAAAATAATATTGTCGATACCCTGCTGTGCAAGGCAATAGCTCATCGAAAGCCCGGCCTGCCCTGCACCAATGACAATGGCGCTGTGATGTTTTTGAGCAGGCTCAACGGCCGCTGGAGTAATGGTAACTGCACTATTCATGATCTTTTCCTGTTAAATTTTTCGCTATTTTTTTAAGCGCATTTAATAAATAATTATTTGATGAATTTACTGCGTTAACTGAACTCAATTAAATGAACAACTCCGGTAATTTTCTGTTCACGCAAAACTTGCAGTTTGTGGTTAATTTTTTCCAATTCACCGCTTGCTGCTGTGCAGTAGTAGCCGAATTTTTTATAGACGCGCTCAGAAGCAGCATTAAGTGCGGCGTGAATGCGCGCGTCGAAATCTGCCTGGGTATATTCGCTGCCCGCTTCAAAATGTTCGTACACAATTGTTGATGGCGAGTAGTAAGTTGTTTTATCACCATCTGGCCAAGCAACTTTAAAATTAACCGAGGGCATGATGTGCTCCCATATCAGTGAGCGGTTGTTGATTGATATCCCAAAATTCTGAAGTAGCACCGGCGTAATCCAGTTGGATTTTTCCATCGCCCGTGAAACTACCGATAGGGCTACACGTGAGATGAGAATGTTGAAAATAATGCAGCAATGCAGAAACTTTTTCGGGTTCTACCGCGAGTAAAAAACCAAAACTTTGAAAAGCACGCAGCCATCTGCGCAAATCGCCCGCTGGTTTAGGAATTGCACTGAGATCCAAATTTGCGCCGCAACCGTTTAGCTCCAGCATCATGATTAAAGTACCGAGTAAACCGCCGTTACTAACATCTTTTGCGGCTACGGCTAAACCGGCTTCTGCCAATTCCGCTGGAACATTCCATTGCTCTCGAATTTGCTCGGGAGTTTTGCCTTGTACGCAGCCCCAATACGGCATGTTGCCGTGCCAGCTGCCGGTTAAATCGGTGAGCATAAAAAGACGTTGGCCGGGCTTGATGTGGTGGCAGGAAAGCAGTTGTTTGGCGTGCCCCATAATCGCCACCGCAAGGTTAGGCGTGAAGTTGGGTTGAATACTGCTGTGGCCGCCGGCAAAAGCGATTCCAAATACGTCGCAAGCTCGTTTCATATGTTTAAGTAGAATCGCGCTGGCTTCGTCATCGTTGTGCCAGTAGGCATTTACGATTGCTGTTGGGCGCCCGCCCATTGCCGCTATATCGCTGATATTGACCATGACCGATGACCAACCCGCAGCTTTAGGGTCATTGAGTACAAAGCTCGGCAACATGCCTTCCATTGCGAGAAGCTGGTAACCGTCTGCCGTTTTGAACGCAGCGCAATCGTCGCCGGGCATGGCATAACGTTGTTCGAGACTTAGCTCGCGTTGATCATCGCAAAAGCCGGCGGCGAGTTTGATGGCGGTTTTTGCTGCGATTTCTGGCAAGGCACGCAATTCAGCGCAAAGTCCGTCCAGCTCACTTTGTTGGTGATGACCCCAGCTGCTACACACGGGTTTTATCGCAGACGAATTCATGATGAATGTCTCGACATAAATGGGTAGGACTCTAACTCGGCTTGCATCCGCACATGTGGCCGCCCCGCCACTTCAATTGGCTCAACTGTTTGCCAGTGAACCGATTGAAAATAGCTTTCGTTTTGCGGCTGAACATTGGCTAGAAAACGCGTGCAACCCAAATCTATCGCGCGCGAAACGGCTTCGTTAATAAGCGCTTTACCGATGGACTGATGGCCTCGGTAAGCGCGCGACACGCACAAGCGCCCGCCGAACCATAGGTTTTCGTTGGCATCGTCCACTTGATAAATCCGCACCGCGCCGACCACATCGTCAATCACACCGCAATTAGAAGCCAGGGCAACTATGGCGATTGCGCGAAAATCCTGACCGTCCTGCTCGTTATCCGGCAGGATTTTCTGTTCTTGCGCGAATACCGATTTACGCAACGCAAAGTAACGCTGCTTCTCCCAGGACGTGCTCGCCACTTTCACCTGAATATGTTGCGAGCGAAAATCGTTGAAGGTTTGATCATCAAACGCGTAATGCAAGCGGGCCATGGGCCACCTCCTGTTCGTAGCTTTTGAGCGATGAGCAGGCGCCGCATTTTGCGCAACCTGCCTTGAGGGATTCCGATGTGATGCCGGCGTTATAAAGCGCCGGGCCAAGCTGGCTAAAAATCCGATCCAACATGTCCGCTTTGGGCATGGGATGATGTTCAAGCGGAGTGCTTGCTACCGGCACAAAAGGGACAACGAAGGGATAAACACCTAACTCAACCAGCTCCAAACTCATGGCGATAATTTCATCTTCCGTATCACCCAAACCCGCGAGAATATAAGTGCTGACGTTACCTTTACCGAAGACTTCCACCGCTGCTTTAAAAGCCGATATGTAGCGACTGATTGGCACAGTTGCCTTGCCCGGCATAATGGATTTACGCACCCGATCACTTACAGCTTCGAGATGCATACCAAGCGCGTCTACACCGGCATCCTTCAATCGTTGAAACCAAATATCATCATCCGGCGGCTCGCATTGCGCTTGGATAGGAATATCAACTACCGCCCGCACAGCTCGCGCGGACTCGACTAAAACGGCGGCGCCGCGATCCAGAGTTTTGGGCGTTCCAGTGGTCATAATCATTTGCTTAACGCCATCCAACTCGACCGCCGCGCGCGCTACTTCGGCTAGCAACTCCGGCGTTTTATGGGGAATGGTCTTGCCTGCGTTGAGCGATTCTTCAATCGCGCAAAATTGGCAAGACGTATCACGGTTGCGGTAGCGAACGCAGGTTTGTAGCACTGTAGTCGCGAGTACATCTTTACTGTGCAGAGTGGCGATTTTCCAATAGGGGATACCGTCATTCGTAGTCAATTCATAAAACTTTGGTCGACCAGGCATGGAGGCTCTGGCGATCAGTTTTTCATGTTCAAAAATCAAAACCTGTTCGTTATTTGCATCCTGTTTCGCACTAAAGGGCGAGCGTTGGATCTGCTCGTTAAACACCGGAATCATGCTGGTTTGGCTATCAAAACTCAGGGCTTTATGATCCGTTGGACCTGCTCCTCCGGTGCGAGTTAACCCAAGACTGCCTGGTTCAATCCAGCGAATTCCCTGGGTTTGAATTTGCGTGAGTTGCTGATTGCTTAAGGCCATAACGATGTCCTCTAGTTACTTGCGGCGAGTGGCGTAACAAGACTTAGCCCGCCAATCACAGAAATGGATTCAGATTCGGGAACTACCGGCATGGGCTTATTGAGTGGATGCGTATGGCGTGTCGGGGTTTTATCGATCAGCAAGCTCAACAATTCCGGGCGGCTGTAATGCCCAACCGAATCCATCATGCGTTTGCGTTTGTTGATCAGGGTGAAATCCAGCTCTGCGATGCAGGCACCTTCGCCAGAGTCACTGCGTAGCGGAGTGCCGAGTAATTTGCCTTCAGGGGAAACAATCGCGGTAAAACATCCGCCCGTAATTGCGGCGATTGGTCCGCCGGTATCTTTGACGATTTGAGCTTGCTGTTCCGGGGTTAGCCAGCCTGTTGCGTTTACCACAAAACAGCCGGATTCCAGCGCGTGGTGGCGAATGGTGGCTTCAATTTGCTCGGCAAAAATCTCGCCGACCAATGAACCTGGGAACATACTCACATGGATTTGTTCGCGGTCTGCCATCAAAGCGTAGCGAGCTAGCGGGTTGTAATGTTCCCAGCAGGCGAGCGAGCCAATTCGGCCGATCGCTGTATCCACGGCACATAAACCAGAGCCATCGCCCTGCCCCCAGACCATGCGCTCATGGAAAGTCGGCGTAATTTTGCGGCGATGCTGAACCAGCTCACCGTTTGAATCAAAAAGGAGTTGTGCGTTGTAAATCGAACCGCCGTCCCGCTCATTCACGCCGACAGAAACCACCATTTTCGCGGCCTTAGCGGCGGCTGAGATTTGCGCAGTGTAAATTGACGGTACTTCGACGGATTCTTGCATTAACAATAAATGTTGCGCGCCCATGGCACAGGGGGCCTGGATAAACGAAAAATAGGGGTAATAAGGCACCAGGGTTTCTGCGAACACCGCCAGCTCAACACCCTGTTTGCCCAGCTCGGCAATCAGGTCGCAAATTTTGTTAACGGTTCCGGCGCAGGAGTAGAGCACCGGGCTGCACTGGACGGCAGCAGCCACGACTTTGTTCATAGAAAACCCTGAATATTTAGTGGATGTTTGTTAGGAGATAACTGCGAAGACTTAGGTCGTCCAGGTATGAACAACAAACGCATTCTCGCGACGCATCAACAATTGCAAATCCATAACATCGAGTGGGTTAATTGGGCGAATACCTTCGATCAATGCTTTTTCGGTTTGACCGTAAAGCGCCTGCAGGGCAAATCGGCAGGCGTAAACTTTACCGCCTTCCGCCATAAAGGCTTTGAGCTGCGCGTTATAAGCCAAGTGGCCAGGGAAAGCTTCAGAACCCAATTTGGGGAAACCACGTTGCACTCCCAGCAACACGCCTGGTCCATATAGAAGGATTGAGGTTTCAAAACCTTTACGCAAAATACGCTTGGCTTGCAGCAAATTCACCAAGCCGATAGATCCTTCAAAGGCCACCGTGTGGAATGTTAATAACGCTTTTGCGCCCGGCTCGGCCTGCACGTCTTCAAATACTTTCTCTTCAAAATCGACAAGAAAATCACCGTCTTGGTAATGGGGGATGTCCACGGTTGGCATATTGTTTTCCTCAGTAGGTATGGGTTTGTTGGTACGAGACGTCCATTGCGACATCCGTACCAGCAGAGTCCAAAATTCACCTGCAACCGAAAATAAATTAAAAATTCTTTTTAAAACAGTAAGTTAGAACATTACTTCAAACCTATTCAGGTCATCTAAAAGATTTTGAGTGGGGATTTTCACAACGCAATTGCATTGCAATACGCACTTGCGTAGCATTCAAGTACGCAAGTGCGTAGAAGCGTTGGGGTAATGCCATGATTGATACAGATTCTTCAGATGAATGGAGCAAGCTTGCTTACTGGATGCGTCACGCCGCCTTTGAGCAGTGCCCTGAGCCATTGATGCTGCTCGACCCGCTTCAAAACCAATATATAGACTGCAATATTGCGGCCACCGATTTGCTGGGCTTCAGCCGAGCCGAAATCTTGAAAATGCCCATTTCCTATATTCATGGGCGCGAACTCGGGCAGTTGATTGTGTTCACCCAGGAAGCCATGGCTAAAGGTCACGCCAAAAGCAAACGTATTTCTTGCCGACTAAAAAGTGACATTCGTATTCCAGTGGAATTATCAGCATCGCGCACGGTGATTAAAGGAAAAGAATATTTAGTAGTCTCCATCAAAGATATCGACTCAGAGGAACGCAGCCGCGACAAAGCCGATGCCGACCGCATTGCACGCAATGGCATTTTGGAATGGAAACATGTGCAATCCATTTTCCAACAAGGCGAACGCGAAAATCTGTTGATGCTCACCTCCGTTGGCGATGGCATTTATTGCGTGGACACCAACGGCATGTGCACCTTTATTAATCCCGCTGCGAAACGTTTATTGGGCCGTACCGATGGCGATGTACTCGGCCAAAATATTCACTATGTTCATCATCACACCCACGAAGACGGTACACATTATCCCGTGGAGGAATGCCCGATTTACGCCGCGATTCGCGACGGTATTGTGCACGAAGGCATGCAAGAAGTTTTTTGGAAACACGACGGCACACCCTTCCCTGTTGAATTTACTAGCACACCGATTATTTCTGAAGGCAGCATTATTGGTGCCGTGGTTGTGTTTCGCGATATCAGTCAACGCATGGAAACTGAAAAACAGTTGCGCGAAGCCTTGAAAGAGTTGAGCGATTTAAAAGTTCGCCTTGAGGATGAAAATGCGTATTTGCAGCAAGAGATTTTAATCGAGCAACGCTACCACGGCATCATTGGTGAAAGCGCAGCCATCAAACGTATTCATCAACAAATTCAATTGGTCGCGCAGACCGAAGCCAATGTATTAATCACCGGCGAATCCGGGACTGGCAAAGAATTAATTGCGCGCGCGATTCATGAAGCGAGCGATCGGAAAGACAAACCCATGATTCGTGTTAATTGCGCCGCAATCCCGCACGAATTATTTGAAAGCGAATTCTTTGGCCACATTCGCGGCGCATTTACCGGCGCCGTACGCGATCGTATTGGTCGTTTTGAATTAGCGAATGGTGGTACTTTATTTTTAGACGAAGTGGGCGAAATTCCACTCGAGCTTCAAAGCAAATTATTACGTGTGTTGCAGGAAGGCCAACTCGAACGTGTGGGCGAAGAAAAAACCCGCAATGTAGATGTCCGTGTAATTGCAGCAACAAATAAAGACCTTAAAAAAGAAGCCGAAGCACATCACTTTCGCGAAGATTTATATTTTCGCTTAAATGTATTCCCAATTCATTCACCGCCGCTACGTGAACGCGGTAATGATATTGCTTTGCTCGCAACGCATTTCCTTGAACAAGCCAATCAGAAATTCGGCAAAAAAGAATGCAAGCTACGCCAAGGCGATCTTAGGCAATTATTAAATTATGATTGGCCTGGGAATATTCGCGAATTACAAAACGTAATGGAACGAGCAGTTATCACCTCTGAAAACGGACGCGTACCTATTGATTTGCCCACTGACACAAACGCAAAAAAAATAATAGCTGTTACAGCCGAAGCCAAAGAACTCATCATTATTCCTGACGACGAAATGCAAGAACGCGTTAAACACAACATGCTCACCGCACTGGAAAAATGCGATTGGAAATTATTCGGCGAAGATGGCGCAGCAGTTTTGTTGGGATTAAAACCCACGACATTAGCATCCAGAATAAAACGATTAGGCCTTAGACCTCCCGCCTCCTAAACCGTATATCAAACTTCGGATGAAAATCATTGGTTTCCACCACCTCCGCAACCGTCTTCTTATATGAGCTAAACCATCTTTTCCAGCCATACTCCTTTCGTTGAATGTTTGGGCATGCAGTTTGTTTTACAGCCATGTTTGTTTTCGCCACTTCTTTGATAAACGTTTTGCGCGCCACGCGATCTCAAAATCTTTTCTCTTGTGATTTTTTACCTAGCAATTATTTCAATAACAGCTAAAAATAGTAGATAACAAAAGCCAATTATATTTTTGGCGCTTAGTTCATTGTTTTTAAGATGTATGTTCAATTTTTTACAGAATTCTTACGGAAAAGAATTCATATTTTATTGGAGTGGATAGTTTCCAGCTGATCAGGTCTTGAATTGCTCAGCTCCACTTGATTACAGGGACAACAGAACTTGCAGATCAAATACTCTCAATCCTGTTTACCGAACACTCAAAAATAAGGCGTGGCGATTGTCATTGGGAGCCTTAAGGTGCGGCATTGGAAAATGTTGCGCCAGGATATTTTATTAAAACAACACAAAATTTACGTTCATGGAATTTAGTAAGGAGATTACCAAGAAATGAAAACTTTCCGTTTGTTGCCGCTATTTCTTTTCAGTACAGCGATAATGCTTTCCGCCTGTGGCACTAAAAATCTTTGTGGAAAAGGCTCTGGCAATATTTTGGATGAGGCGAAATGTGTGGGTCGTGGCCCTGAGACATTAAAAGCTGCCGACGAAGATTATTTTGCCGATATGGATTATGGGATTACTAAAAATCCCGATGAATTGGTCAGCAGGCTTTCTCCTTATATTCCAGGCATTACAAAAGAATACGCACTCAAAGCGGCAGCTGAGGGCCGCAACAATTGGATAGTATGGACCGCTGGGAACGACACTTTGTGGGACGAAATCACGCGCGCAAGTGTTGGCAACTCTGATTTGCTGAAAATTGTTTCTAATCACTCTGCGCTGAAATTTTCACGCGATAATCGCTGGAGGTATTTGGGCGTCGTGAATGAGCCATGTTATATCAAAGGAGACAAACCAAATCCCGATCGTTTTGGTTTGTATATTGATACGCGTGATCCGAGTTGTGCTGCCGACCCATTTGAAAATGAAAGCAAATATCCGGGAATAAAAATTGGTGCGCGTGGCGACACAGTGCCGGTTGGTTCTTATTATGGTTATGGAACTGGTATTGTCGGTTTACGTTTGTTCCCCAATCCAAATTTCGATGCGGCAGCAAAAGCAAAGTGGGACCCGGAACGCTACTACTCTGACCCTTCATATTATCAAGACAAAAATTTAGTGCGTCCGTACCGCGTGGGTATGTCGTGCGGGTTTTGCCACGTCGGCCCTAACCCAACGAATCCACCGATTGATCCGGAACATCCAACCTGGGCGAATTTAAATTCTAATCCTGGTGCGCAATATTTTTGGATTGATCGCGTAATGATGTTTGCACCGGACCCAACCAGTTTCCCTACGCAACTGTTTCACACGTCACGTCCTGGTGCGTTGGATACATCGCTCATTTCGTCTGATTACATCAATAACCCACGCACCATGAACGCAATTTACAACCTGGGTGCTCGCGTTGGAATGGCGACTAAACTCGGCCAAGAAACCTTGGCTGACGGCGGTTTAAGCAATAAACAATTTAATCAATTACCAAGTGTACCTTCCGAAAGCCCGCTGAATAATTTTTTCAGCAAACCTGATACGGTTTTTACACCACGTGTATTAAAAGACGGCGCTGACTCCGTTGGCGCATTAGGTGCCCTGAACCGCGTTTACATCAATATCGGTTTATTTAGTGAAGAGTGGTTGCAACATTTTAACCCGCTGATTGGTGGAAAAAATATTACGCCGTTTAAAATTGATGTGGCTCGCAAAAACTCCAGTTTTTGGGTTGCTAACGAGCAGCAAACACCCAACCTGGCTTTGTTTTTCCTTGCTGCTTCAACGCCGGATTATTTAAAAAATGCGGCAGATGGCCAAAAATATTTAAGCAAAGACGAAGCTCAGCTACACAA
The DNA here is from genome assembly GCA_004173475.1 of Gammaproteobacteria bacterium. Lineage (GTDB taxonomy): Bacteria > Pseudomonadota > Gammaproteobacteria > Pseudomonadales > Cellvibrionaceae > Cellvibrio. The sequence continues at coordinate 252,024 of SEBU01000002.1, read as the reverse complement.
GGGTAAAGAAGTTTTTGCCAAAACTTGTGCGCGTTGTCACTCAAGCAAATTGCCGGAAAAAGCGTTCACATTTTTTCCCGAAAAAGGTTGTGTGAATAGTGTCGACGGGAAAAATTATTTAAGTTGTTGGAAAGATTATTGGCGCTGGACCAAAACTGACGAATTCAAAACGGCGATGACGGATATTGTGATGAAAGATGATTTCCTTCATGACAATTTCCTTTCAACGGATTTGCGTATACCTGTGACCTTTCTTGAAACCAATGCTTGTAGCCCGCTCGCAAGCAATGCGGTCAAAGGCAACATATGGGATAACTTTTCGTCAGATTCCTACAAAAATTTACCGTCTGTCGGCACTATCAATGTGCAGGAACCTTTCACAGGTGAAGTACGCACTTATGAAATGCCTGCTGGCGGGCGCGGTTATACACGACCCGCATCGCTTGTGAGCGTATGGTCCACTGCGCCATTCCTGGTGAACAATTCTCTCGGTAAATTTGAATGGACTGGCAGCGTTGAGGATCGCATTAAATCATTTGATGATTCGATTGAAAAATTATTGTGGCCAGAAAAACGCGAAGGCGATTTCACAGTTATCACAAAAAACGGTTTGAGTCATCCCGGTACTATTGACCGTACCACTGAGCAAAGTTATTTGCGCTTGCCGCTCGGCTACTTGCCAAGTGAATTTAAACCCTTAGCTGGTTGGTTACAACGCGTTGCTCCCTGGGCGTTTGGTGAATCGGGTGTGCAGATTGGTCCGATTCCAAAAGGCACTCCCGTTAATTTGTTATCCAACATCGATATGGAACAACGCGGCAAAGTTCTTAAATTATTGATCGATCTTAAACGAGACCTTAAATCAATCCCTGAAAAAGCAACTGACGATGAACTGAACAAAATCTTTGCGAAAGATGTTCCCGGTTTGCTAGCTGTTAGCAAATGCCCAGACTTTGTTGTAAACAAAGGCCACTACTTCGGCACTAAATATTTGCAAGGCGATGAAACTCCGTTGACCGATGAAGAAAAACGCGCGCTCATCGAATATGTGAAACATTTCTAAGCAAAAGGAGTTTAGTGATGCAATCCGAGTATGAATATATTGTCGTCGGCTCTGGCGCAGGTGGGGGCACAGTTGCCGCTCGCCTGGCTGAAAAAGGCAAAAAAGTATTAGTGTTGGAAGCTGGTGGCGACCCGCTGAAAATGAAGGGCGGCGACGCCCTGAGTGACGATATTGATCGCGCACCGGACGATTATCGTGTGCCAGTATTTCACGCGCTTTCGACTGAAAACAAAGCCATGAAATGGGATTTTTTTGTTCGCCATTACAGCGATGAAGAACAGCAAAAGCGCGATCCGAAATATGTTGAAAACATTGATGGTGAAACTGTTGATGGAGTGCTCTACCCTCGCGCCGGTTGTTTAGGCGGCTGCACCGCACACAATGCAATGATCACCGCGTACCCGCACAATGAAGACTGGGAATATATTGCCGAATTAACGGGTGATGAATCCTGGCGCGCGGACTCAATGCGCAATCATTTCCAGGCATTAGAAAATTGTAAATATCGCCCGGTGTATCGCTTTTTAAGTCGCTTCGGTTTTAATCCAACACGGCATGGTTTTAACGGTTGGTTGAGCACGCAATCTGCGCTGCCAATCTGGAATGTTGCGAGTGATCATAATCTGGTTAAAACGCTCCATGAATCTACAGATGTGGTTGTAAAAACCTGGGGCAATGCTCTTCAACGAGCCCGTTGGCAAAAATGGGGGCTCGCTGACCCGAACGATTGGCGATTGGTGCGCGAAAATTCGTGGGGTGTGCGTTACACGCCGCTCGCGACCAAAAACCATGAGCGCAATGGAACGCGTGAACGTTTGCTGGATGTTGCAGAACGTTATCCTAAAAATCTCACCATCGAATTAAATGCCGTCGCTACACGGGTTTTGTTTGATGATGACAATCGTGCAATTGGAGTTGAATATCTTAAAGGCGAACGCTTGTATAAAGCACATAGCCTCCCGCGCAATTCGAACGGTGAGTTGAAAAAAGTATTCGCCAGTGAAGAAATTATTTTGGCAGGCGGTGCCTTTAATACACCGCAGCTTCTCATGCTTTCCGGCGTTGGGCCCGCGAAAGAATTGGAAAAACATGGCATTAAAGTGCGCGTGAATTCACAGGGCGTTGGTAGAAATTTGCAGGACCGCTATGAAGTGGGCGTTGTTAATCGCATGAATTTCGATAACTGGGATGTATTGGAAGGTGCGAAATATGCGAAGGGCGATCCGCAATACACCGAGTGGGAAGAGCGACGCAAAGGTGTTTATGCTACCAACGGTGCCGTGCTTGCATTAATCAAACGCTCCGTGGCCGAGCGCGGTTTACCTGATTTGTGTTGCTTCGCATTGCTGGGTTTATTCAAAGGATATTTCCCCGGCTATTCAAAATTAATTACCGAAAAACTTAACTACCTTACGTGGGCCGTGCTCAAGGCACATACCAATAACACCGCAGGTTACATCGCACTAAGGTCACGTGATCCGCTCGAAACGCCTTACATTAATTTCCGTTACTTTGAAGAGGGTAATGACACGGCGGGTGACGATCTTAAATCCGTTATCGAAGGCGTTAAATTAGTGAGAGCGCTCAGTCAGGAATTAATTAAATTAGGTTTAATTGCAGAAGAAGAACTACCCGGCAAGCACGTACAAACTGACGAAGAAATCGGACAGTTTATTAAGGATGGAGCTTGGGGCCATCACGCATCCTGTACTTGCGCGATTGGTCGCGACGGTGACCCAATGGCTGTGCTCGATAGCAATTTCAAAGTAAGGGGAACAAAAAGTTTGCGTGTTGTGGATGCATCCGTTTTCCCGAAAATTCCAGGATTCTTTATCGCCAGTGCGGTTTATATGATTGGAGAAAAAGCGGCGGATGTCATTCTTCGCGGCAAATAGTATTGGCCGACTCCAGCGTTCTTTTTTGCTAGACATTTCGAAGCTTTTCCATGGATAAGTCTCCGCCCGTTACGACCACTCATCAAAGGAGTTGTTTATGTTTGCCCAAGGTTCACTTATTGATCGGCTGAATAAATGGTTTAATGCCAGCCAACCTATCAGCAACAAACAAGTGATTCAGGAAGAATCGCTTGATGTAGAAAAAAAATTCGCTGAATATTTTGACGAAAAAAACCGCGAGTATCTGGACACTCAATATAAGAATTTCGTTGAGGTGGAGTACCCAAAATATATTGCTGAGAAAAATTACAGCTATATTGATCCACACGAATTCCCTGCCAAAGAACGTCCTCATTATGCGCTTGCGCTTTCGGGTGGCGGTATTCGCTCTGCGGCTTTTGGCATTGGTGTAATTCAGGCGCTCAATAACAGTGACTTTAAACCTGGCAAACCAACGGTGTTTTCAAAGCTGAGTTATTTGTCTACGGTTTCAGGTGGAGGTTATACGGGCGCTGCCCTCACGTGGTTTATGAAAAAATGGGGTGAGTTTCCTTTTGGCGAGCTGGCAACCTTTTGCGGCAGCAAAAAAAGTGAAAAAAAATCCAATAAAATTCTCAGTTACATTCGCCTACACGGAAAATATTTAACGCCACCAGGTCTGCCGATCATTTCTTTAGTTGGATCTGTGCTAGGTAGTGCCCTGCACTCGTTGATTGCATATACATTGTTGTTAAGCTTAATTATGTTTGGGTTGATATCGGCCACCAATACAGATTTTTTGCAGGGTTTCCTCCAAACTCAACACGACATTTCACCCACCTACACGGTAATTGTGAATACGCTCGATAAAATCTTGCCCGTAAACCTAATGTATGCCTACGAACCTCATAGAGTTACGTTCAGTTTATTTTTTCTGGATTTGTTATTTCTAAACATTTTTCTATTTGCCTTAACACCTGTCGCCTATGGTTTCACCAGTATTTTTACACAAATTTTTACTCTTAATTACGGCTATCGAATTTCAATTCAACGCGCGTTGGGCTTTTTTATAACGGCGGGATTTTGCTGTTTTGTGCTCATGTTGCTTCCACTTCAGGTTATTGTGTTGTCGGGAGCAAAAATTGAAATAACTGATGCAGCTTTTTGGGGCTCTGGCGGCGCGGGTCTTGGCGCGGTAATAATGGCAGTCACTGAATTTCGCAGACGCCTTAAACCTATTCCCGAATCCAATTCAATTTCTGCGAGCACGACACGGGTGTTGGTTGTCGCTGCGTTTATTTATTTTATCCTGGTCGCAACTTATATCATCGGCGAAAAATTATATGATATAAGTTTACAAGCCTACATCCTTCAACCTATTAAAGATTATCCAGTACATTATATTTTTGTCGGACTCACCGTATTTTTTTGCATTTTAGTGAATATTAACAACATATCACCACACAAAATGTATCGTGATCGTTTGATGGATACCTTCTTACGTGACCCCGATGTAGATCCTGACGCATCGCTATCTTTGAAAGGAAATCTTGCGAATAAAACCTTGTTGTCCGATCTTGATAAACAACCGCATTGGGCGCCCTATCATTTGATCAATACCAATGTCATTTTGGATAATTCATTCAACCAACAATACAGCGGTCGCTTGGGTGACAGCTTTTTGTTGTCAGCAAAATATTGCGGCAGCGATGCAACCGGTTATGTTCCAACGTCTCAATTCGCATTAGGTTCAATGACCTTGGCGACCGCCATGTCAATTTCCGGCGCTGCGGCTAACCCGCATTCGGGAGTTAGTGGGCTCGGTAATTCCACATCACCTTTCACATCATTCTTAATGACATTTTTCGGTTTCCGTTTGGGTTACTGGGTTAATAACCCTGCGAATATTCTAGGCCGTTTGAAGCCATTACAAAGACCAAATTACATTAGTCCAGGCGCGGGTAGTCTTTTTGGTTTTGGTCATAAAGAAAAATCCATGTATATCGAATTGTCTGACGGCGGTCATTTTGATAACACAGGTATTTATGAATTAATACGTCGCAGAAGCCCCTGGATAATTCTTGCTGATGGATCAACTGATCTCAAAACCACCTTCGATGATTTTGGAAATGCCCTCTCAAGAATTCGTATAGATTTCGGCGTAAGTATTCGCTTTCTCGATGCGGATCTTGATCTTAGCGGCTTGATTCCAGGCAGCCAGGCATTGTGTGGTGAAGACAAAGGGGAACTGTCGGGCAATTCTCTTTTTGATGAAAAATATTCTCTGGCTGAGCGTGGTTACGCTATCGGCGACATCGTTTATCCTGATGTTCCTGCTGACCCGGATATTCCCGGTGATCTAGGTCATCCCGGGTTTGTCGGAACGATTGTCTTCATAAAAGCCACCATGACACGCGGCTTGCCTGGCGATATTTATGCGTACAAATCCGATCACCCGCAATTTCCAAATGAACCAACATCAGATCAATTTTTTGACGAGCGACAATTTGAATCCTATCGGGAGTTAGGTTACCAAATCGCTAAACAATTAGTACTAAACAAAAACGCAATGCAACGGCTTCCTTAATGGACCTGATCGTTATTTAACTATCACAAACTTTTTTGCGAAAAGCTTTTATTAAACATATGTAGTTACCTTGTGCCGAGTAATCAATACTTTAAGTCATTGAAGGAGTTAGAAAATGAAACAAATAAATAATCATGGAAAAAATAAACGGCGAGCATTTTTACATGCTGCCTTGGGTTTAAGCTTGTTAGTGAGCGCGAATACTTGGTGTGCCGACCACAACGATCCTAACGCCGTTAATTCAATTTATTCAGACGTGCCGCTTAGCCCTGCCGATCTTTACGATATTTTTGGTTATCCGAGTAGCGATACCGCTAACGGCGAAGCCATGGTTGCACAGCTCACCTTTGCCCCCCTACCCTCTACCGGCGTGTTTGATCCGGACATGATGTACAAAATACATCTGGCCGGCGCAAAGCGTGCATCGGATTACAAAGGTGATGAAACATTGGAAGTTATGGTCACCTATCTTGAAACCCTGAAAAAAACCTTATTCGATTTCAATGCCGCTGAAATCAAAGTCACATTCAATGGAAAAGGCAAAGCGCGTGTGGATTTTACAGGTTTCCCTGAAGGAAATTTTTACGAGATAGTTGAAACTAACAAAGTAGCCATTATCAAAACGCCGAAAGGACAAAAAATTAAAACTTTTATTGGTGGGCGCGATGATGCTTTCTTTAATAACCTGCCCGGCTTTTTCCGCTCCATTAACTACGCCCCACAATTTTATAAAGTGTCCGTAGGAAAATATAAAAGCTTAGCGGAGCTACCAATTCCTAAAACATTGCTTGAGCTCGAAGGCAACGATTTATTTAACTACAACCCACAAAAACCGGAACTGGGTTGGACAGTGAAAGATGAATTGCCAGCGGGACCTTATGAGTGGAAAGGAACAGCATATAAAAAAGATGCAAACGGAAATTATCGTTTTGTTTATGACGGTCGCGACGCGCAAGCGGGTCGTAATGTCAATACCATTGGTTTTGAAATTCCCCTGGCATTTATCACAGCGGAACCGGCCACCGATAGAATCGTGCGTATGTGGGGCGGCAGTTATGTGCGTAAAGCGTCCAGCCTCGTAAAAGCTCACGCGCCCAACATGTTTAAAAGTGCATGGTTGGGAGTTAAGAACATGTTTACTCAGGAGCTGGAATTTAATAACCGCGATAGTGATTATAATCAAGTGGATCATGACGGCGTGCCATTCTCAGATGCTGCGCTAAGCATGCGCTATGACAGCCATGTTGGCGTGGTGAATTTACAATACTTACGCGAATTTACTACTCGCTTCGCGCATTTAGGTTGGGGTTTTGGTCCATCTATTTCAACACTCGGTTTACCGACCTGCTTCGATCACGACAACTCTCCTATTCCCGTGCATAAAACTTACGCCTTAGCGACCGCGGCATTTCCACGCGTTAAAAATTGTTTCTTTCAAAAATTAGCAATGCCTGACAACAACTGGAATAAATCCGGTAAAGATATTCCATTGCGCCGCACCTTCGAAATTTTTCTTCCTAATCTGACCGCAGTTGATATGGATACCACCGGCACTTGGCCGTTTGGTCGTCGTCCCGAAGATCAGGTTGCAACGCGGTTTCTTGCAACCTTCCTCGACATGACAAAAAAATGTGGTAATGAGCCTTGTAATATTGAAACGCTAAACCTGCCAGCACTTTGGGAAAATGCACCGATTGAACCTAAAACTGTGCCTAACCCGCGCTTTAACGACAAACCATTTTTACCGGATTTTCCTTACTTGGCGGAACCATGGCCAGAGAAAAAATCTTATCCGAACAAATAAGTTGATAGCTATTTAAGTTTTTTTAAATTTAATGAAGGTAACGAGCCGCTCAATAAGTTATGGGCGGCCTTTAAATTTTTTAATGTTTCAACCAGTGCACATGATATTAAGGAGAGCGGCCAGTGAGCCCAACAAACACGACTGGAAAAACTCGAACAATATTGAAATCCATCTCAGTTATATCAGTCTTGGTGATTGTTGGCGTAGTAGTATTTGCGAAGCAACAATCTGCAACTCAGGATGGCTATAATACTTATCAGGATGAACTTGCGCGAATTCAAAATAACATTCACAAAACCGACCCTGACGATCCAAAATATGCATATCAGCATATACAACTCGCACAATTAACGGGAGATTTTGCCGATTTTAAAAAAGCAGATTTGCTACTTGAAAGATTTCCACAGGATCGCGAGCTAGCGCTGCTACATGCGAAAATTTCACTCAATATGCATGACGTGGAACGCGGTGCAGCTTATCACCATGATCTTAGTAGTCACTTTCACGACTCACGTACCCAAGAGCTGGAGCTTGATATAGCTTTGCAAAAAGGCCAATACGATGAGGCGATTCATTTGCTTAAAACGCGATTGAACCCTGACGCTGAATGGTCAGATCTGGCTCGTTACGCGTACCTCATTCATAAATTTGGCGATTCGAATGCTGCTGATAAGATATTTACCGCAGCCCAAGAATCACTTTCAACAAAAGAATTAAAAGATTACGCCTGGCTTGAATTGCAACGCGGAATTATCGATTTGGAAGATGAAAAATACTCCGATGCACTGGCTCATTTTGAATCGGCCAATGAAATCTACCCAGGTCACTGGTTGATTGAAGAACACCTTGCGGAAACCTACGGCTTTTTAAATCAACCGCAAAAAGCAATCAAACTTTATGAACGAGTGGTTAAGCATTCTGATAATCCAATGTATTTTTTTGCTCTCGCAGATTTACTTGAAGAGCAGCAACCGGAACGTGCATCGCAACTAAAAAAAATAGCCGAAGAAAAATTTAATCAGCGCTACAAATACTATCCGCTCGCTGCGTCCGGCCATTTGATTGATGCATGGATTGAAGAACAGCAAAATCAACCTAACTCAAAAACACTTGATCGCTTGCTTGAATTATCAGCAATGAACTTAAAATATCGACCTAATGCTGACGCTCAAATTCAGCGCATCAAAGTGTTGATCCTTGCAGGGCAAAGCGAAGAAGCTAAAAAATTAACCGAAACACTCTTGGCCACGCCGTGGCGCACCCCGGATGTTTTGCATCTCGCGAAAACGTTTAATCTCAGCGTTCCGGCACAGCGTTCGGAGTTTCTGCCTGATGCAGTCATTAACAATGAGGTGTTTGCAGTGCGGTAGTTATTTCAAGTATTCAAATAGCAACATTTGAGGGAGCGCAAAAAATGAATCTGGTTAAAGAGTTTATTGTCGGCACATTATGTATCGGATGCGCAGCTTGCGCTCCCGATAAAATCTACAGACATGATTATACTGCTTGTACCTCAGAAGCTGCTCACGAGTGTGAAACCAATTCAATCGTGAAATATTTCTCTGGTTCCTCTAACGAGTTTCGTTTGGGTTACATTGAATTCGATGATCAGGGTCAGCTACGCGACCGCGATCAAATGCGCAACCTTATTGATAACTACACCACTACCGCAATACACGACGATATTTTACTCACCGTATTCGTACATGGCTGGCACCACAGTGCTGCTCCAGGTGATCGCAATATTGAATCCTTCAAAACATTGCTCGGTAAAATGGCTGAAAACGAAAATGCCATGAGCAAACGACTCAATCGCTTGCCTCGAAAAATTTTGGGTGTTTATATTGGTTGGCGCGGTGATTCGATTAGTATTCCTTATGTTAACACCACAACTTTTTGGGATAGAAAAAGCGTTGCCCAAGAAGTTGGGTTGCAGGGCGTAACAGAAGTTTTATTGCGCCTTGAACAAATTGTTAACGTGAAAATTGCGCAGGAAAATGTTCCGCGTCCGCAAAATAGTCGCATGGTCACCATAGGGCATAGTTTTGGCGGGGCTGTATTATTTACTGCGTTACAACAGGTATTTGCAGATCGTTTTTTTGATAGCAACAGGGAAAAAAGTTATGACGGGGATGCAAAGGGATTTGGTGATTTAGTCCTCTTAATTAATCCTGCTTTTGAATCGCTTCGATATTCAACGCTGTACGATATAGCTCAAGAAGGATGTCGTCGTTACTTCGATAGTCAAATGCCACTACTCGCCATACTCACATCTCAAAAGGACAAAGCAACTGACGTTGCATTTCCTCTCGGCCGAATTTTTAGCACCGTTTTCGAATCACACAAGCCATTAGTGCGACATGAATGCACCGCAACAGGGTTGTTGCCAACTAAGATCAGCGAATATAAAGCTGATAAAACTGCAGTCGGACACTTTAATCCCTATCAAACCCACGCTATGACACCCCGTAAACAATGGTCAAATTTAAGTACTGTCCAACAATTTTCACTTTTACAAAACCAATGGGCGTCTCTCGATTATGGCGGCACTCTCGATTTCAGCGAAGTACGCTTGCAGCATTTCGGCAAAACAACGCCACACAATCCGTACATGAATATTTACGTGGATAAAAAAATAATGCCCGATCACAATAATATTTGGCGCAATGAGCTAATGAGTTTTATCGAAGAGATGGTAATGGTGACAACGAATCAACAACCGATTAATGTTCATTGACCGACGGATGCAGAAGAAAAAAAGATTCGGTAAGGATATTAACAACTCGTTGAACAATTGTTATTAATATCCTTAATCATTAAAAAATGATGGATAGAAGTCTGCGCAACTAAATAACGAAATCAATAATCAAATTTCTCCCCCGCTAATGCCGGTGTTGTCGCTGGTGATATTATTCGGTGCGTTGCTTGTTCATAGGCGTAGGCATAACCCAATAGTCTTGGTTCGCTGTAGGCGGCGCCGAAGAAGGAAATGGTGACGGGCATTTTTTCGTTGGTGACCCCGGCAGGAACTATAACGTCGGGAAATTGTGTGACATTGGCGATGCTGCTAAGCGATGGACGACGTGGGCGTTCGACAATATTTGGTGTTTCCGGGTCGATCATTTCTGGTTGTTGTGGACGTGTGGGATATACAAGCGCATCCACTTTTTTCTCTTCCATTAAACCCAGCACAGCACCCTGCACTGCTTTCATGCCGTAATTTTTTGCAGAGGTGTAGCTTTGCAATCCAATCGATGGACGTTCGCCCAATTCTTTAAAACGCTTGAACACACTTGGATGCGGATGAAAATTCCCTTTAGCTTTCGTTAGCAACAAACCTTTATCACCTAATTCGGTAACGGTGCGCGGAAAACCGGGCCGCAAACCGCCGAGATAATCCACATAATTATCTTTCACTTCAGCGCGGATTGGATTCATTACCGTATCGCGGCTTTGCAAAGCAGCAGCAGGAAAATTTAAGTTATCCACCAAAATTGCGCCTTGTGCTTCCAACTCTTTAAGCGATGCGTTAAAGACGCGATCTACTTCTGGATCAGTGCCAGTAAAGTCGCGAATCACACCAAGACGCACGCCTTTGAGCGCGTCTTTTTTTAAGAATTGTGTGTAGTCCTTATAAAACAAACCGGCACTGGTATTGGTAAGTGGATCTTTAAGATCAATGCCGGTCATAAAGCCAAGCGCAAGGGCAATGTCGTAAACCGTACGCCCCATAGGCCCACCGGTGTCGAACGTGAGAACGCACGGCATTATGCCGGTACGTGAAATTAATCCGTTAGTGGGTTTAATGCCTACGACACCGTTAGCGGAAGATGGGCCGCGAATAGAACCCCCGGTATCAGAACCCAAACCCAAAGGCGAAAACCAGGCGGCGAGACCTGCGCCCGTACCGCCCGATGAACCCGACGGAACTCGACGCGGATCATGCGGATTCAAAGTTTGGCCGCCGCGTGAACTGTACCCCGCTCCGCCATGTGCAAATTCATCCATATTGGTTTTCGCGATGATAATTGCGCCGGCATCGCGCAATTGTTTTATGGAAGGCGCATCCTCGTAAGGAATAGATTTATCCAATAAAAATGTGCCACCCGTGGTGGGCATATCGGCGGTGTTGTAATTATCTTTCGCGAGAATTGGAATGCCGTGCAATGGTGATCGACGACCGGTTTTTTTAAATTCTGCGTCGAGCGCGCGTGCAGTTTCCAATGCTTTGGCATTAAGAGTAATCACCGTATTTATTTTCGGACCTTTGTGATCGTAGGCCTCGATGCGCGCTAAATATAATGATACTAATTTTTCATAAGTGAGCGCACCTGCATCCACAGCAGCCTGAATATCTTGAATACTAGCGGTTTCGAGATTAAAAGTTGCTGCTTGCGTAAATGGTATGTGTGCCACAGCGACGGCGAGTGCGCACGATAAAACCAGCGAACGAAGTTTGAATGTTTTCATAATTGGAAAACCTGAGTTTAAATTTGAAATCGAAATTTGAAATCTGCAAAAGTTTTTGAAAAATCTTTTTAATAAAATTTGTCTTTCAATTAATCGCATTAAAAAGTAATAACATCGCTTGGTAACGCCGGTGTATTTTTTGGCAGTTTGAGCAATTTGGTTGATTGCTCAAAGTCGTATCCGTAAGCCAATAATTTGGCTTCGCTGAATGCAGGGCCAAAAAATGAAAGCGTTACTGGCAATCCTTCTTTGGTGATGCCGGCGGGAATGATCAAATCTGGAAACCCGGTAACGTTCGCCACGTTGGAGGGCGAGTCTGTAGGTGTGCGCGGTTTCGCTGGCGTGGTGGGTTTAATCGGTGAAGCTGGAACTGTGTTAGTTGGGTAAACAATAGCGTCCAGCTTGTTGTTGGTCATAACACCGGTCACGGCTTTGGTTAATAAAGTCAGACCTTCGTTTCTTGCAGCGAGATAAATCGGGTCCGTCATATCCAATGCGATGGATGCGGTGTATTTTAGCGCGTAGGCTTTTTCGGGGCTGCGATATTTTGTTTTGGGATCGTTAGATAAACGCACCAAATCATCAAAGGTTTTTGGATATTTTGGGCCAGTAGTTTTTAGGTAATCGGTGATTTGGGATTTAAATTCTGCAGCCATAATGACGTTATAAATATCCATGCGGCCTTCCAACATATAAGTTGGAAATTTCACATCGACTACTGTCGCGCCTAATTTTGTTAGAGTCGCAACGGACTCATCGAAGATACGGTCCACCTCTGGATTTTTGCCGGTGAAATCACGAGCTACACCAATGCGCGCGCCTTTTAACGAACCGGTTTTAAGTACGGTTGTGTAGTCGGGAATCGTTTTACCGGAACTCTTTTTGGTTGCGGCGTCTGCTGGGTCAATCCCCGTCATCACATTAAGTGCAACAGCAATATCGTAGACACTGCGGGCCATGGGTCCGCCAGTATCAAAACTTAACGCGAGTGGAATAATGCCGTCACGCGATAACAAACCATGAGTTGGCTTTAACCCGACGATACCGTTAACAGAACTTGGCCCGCGCACCGAACCGCCGGTATCCGTACCCATTCCGAATTGTGCGAAAGCTGCGGAAATGGAAGCGCCTGTACCGCCACTTGAGCCAGCCGGGCCGCGAGTAAGATCATGCGGGTTCAGCGTTTGGCCACCGGCAGTACTTGAACCGTTGGGCACTGCACCTGCGGTTAATACTGCTGGATCAGTCGCACCGCTTACGCTCCCTCCTCCCCCTGCCCATTCGCTCAGGTTAACTTTCGCAAGAATAATGGCTCCCGCTGCGCGCAATTTTTTTACGACGAAAGCATCGTCCGGCGGAAGCGACCCTTCCATCAATTGAGAACCACCCGTGGTCGGCATATCGAAAGTATCGTAATTATCTTTAAGCACAACGGGAATGCCATGCAACGGGCCGCGAAGCTTGCCGCTCTTGCGCTCGGCATCCATAGTTTTTGCAAGCGCTATAGCTTCTGGGTTTAAGGTGATAACGCTGTGAATTGACGGACCTTTACTGTCATAAGCTTCGATACGTTTTAAGTAAGCTTCAACAACTTGCTCGGAAGTGAGCTTGCCGCCAGCGAAGGCTTTATTGAGATCAGCGATGGTTGCCGTTTCGATATTGATAGTCTCAGCCGAAACGAAAGTGCCAAGCGCAAACGCGATACTGGCCGCAAGAATTTTGGTTGCGGTATTGAATTTGGGGAAATGATTATTCATAAAATGTTCTCCGTTAATGTTTCGCTTGGTCGCTATTAAAAACAATGACGCGGATAGTCGTAGTGCCCCTACCGAATGATGTTTGGAGCGAGATTTTTAATTAAAAAAAAGCCGCCTTGTTAGAAGGCGGCTTTAACGCGATAAGATTTACAAAAACAAATAATTTTAAATTTCGCCTTTCACCGGGCCGAAATCTTTTGGCGGTTTGCGATGTTTAGTAGCCGCTTCATAAGCTGAGGCCACTTTCAAAAGCGCTGCTTCATCGCCAGGCCCGCCCCAGAATCCGATGTTGTACGGCAGTGGATTCGAAAGCTTCACCTGCTTGGTGCCTGCCACCGTTTCATACTTGGTCCCGTCCGCACTAAGCGCAAAACTCGCAGGATAATCCGTTGTGGCAAATCCAGCGGGAACATAGACCTCGGCAATTCCCATCACAGCACCGTAACCAAAGCCCCAGCGTGTGGGTTCATCCGCGCCGCCGATCTTGGCTGCTAATGCTGTATCCGATGGGCTTACTAAAGCATCGAGTTTGTTTTGCTCCATGACTTTCATGGTTGCCATGCGCAATACGTCGCGCCGTTTCATGGTGTGAGTGATGGCTGTTGTGCGCGCATCCATAGTTTTCGCTGCCCAGTTTTTCATGGCGACGACACGCGTGTTGCTCCAATATTTTGCGTTAGCGTTGAGCGTGGCCCAGTCGTAAACATTGGCATCGCCACGCAGCATTAAGTAACGCGCAAAATCATAGGCAAAGGTGTAGCCCGTGTATTCTTCAGCACCTGTTGGCGGGTTGCCAACCATACGTTGAATATCCAAATCTTTTGGCCAAGGCGCTTTGTGGATAGACGCAGCCACCAAATAATCGCGGCTGGTAATGTCGTAGCCGGGAACACTAAATTCCGGTTTGCCATCCTTTTTCCACGCCATAACTTCTGGCATGTGGAACGGAATAAATTCTGCCAGAGCATGCTCAAACGTGAACGGCATATTGGCGATACTCGGGTCATCCGGATATTCAGGATCAATCGTTTCAAAAAGCTCTGCACCCAAATCCTGCAACACTTTGAGCTCTTTATTAATGCCATCGCTCACTACTGCATGCGCTGGCGAATGCTTAACCATGAATTCGCGAATTACGCCAATGCGCATACCAGCCAGTGGTTTTGCAGTACCTGGCGCGACGAGTGAATTGCTGTAAGGTGTTTTGGAAGCCGTCAAACGAGTCAATGCGGTGTAAGGATCTTTAGGATCGAAGTAACCCGTTTTGGGATCACGGAATGCGTCCAATACAGTCGCTGCATCTTTTACCGACCGGCAATTTATTCCGGGGCGATCTTGATAAGGATTTGCGCCTATTCCGCCCGCAAATGAAATCATGCCTTTGGTAGGCACTACGTTAACTACGCCATTAAAGTTCGCTGGGTTACGACATGAACCGCCGGTAGTTTCGCAAATTGAACAGACCACAAGATTCGCCGCAACTGAAACGCCTGAGCCGCCGCTCGAACCGCCGGTTTCGCGCGTGGTGTCGTAGGGATTACAAATCGCGCCGCCCCAGGTATCGCGTGAACCGCCACGGCCAAACATAGGGTGTTCAAGCTTGGCATCGCCGGTTGGGTCTCCGCTGCCGCCGTTGTATTCAGAGTTGGTGGCGTGGGCATAAATGATGGCGCCTGCTGTGCGCATACGTGCAACCAAGGTTGAATCTTCCGGTGCAGCATCCATCGCATATTTCACGTCGCCGCCGCCGGTTGAGCGAATATCTTTCGCATCAAACACCGCCTTGAATGACATAGGAACGCAATAAAGTGGCATGGCGGTGGTGTCGGGACTAGTGCCGTACTTTTGGTCTAAAGATGCAGCAACTTCGATGGCGTCCGGCAATTTACGGAAGGCATCGCAAGCCGCCGGGCAAGTTGCTGGCAAGGCACCTGACGCAGCGTCACACTCTTTCGCACAAGACACCGAGCGTTCGCCGCGTAAGTTAAGTGATTCAAGCGCGTTCACCTGCTTCGCATTAGGAATGCCGACCACCATCCCGAATTGTTGCTGAACCGCCGGATCGGACATGGTGGCTTCCATGTGGCCGTAATCCGGAGTTTGACCTTTGTATTTACTGAATTCCGGCATCCATTTGCTCATGGAGACGGTTTGGGTTGGAAACTTTAGCGGTAATCCGGCTCTCATGGTGCCCGGCGCAGATGGAATTTTCGCACCGTCCGCAGTCACCAACTGAGTACAGACACCGTTGTAAGCACGAGCACGATTTACGTAGGCTTCGACCACTTGTTTACAAGTAACTTCACCGGCGCGAATGCCGCTGTGAATGCTATCGATGCTTGCTTCTTCAAGCGTAAATTTACTTGCGGCTTGCGCAAAATTTGTTGCACACAAAGCTGCAGTTAGAAATAAAAGGTGGCGCATTCCAGACGCTAAGGTAAACCGAATTAAGGTAGACCGAGTTAAAGTAGACATAGAGCTTCCTCACAAATAATTTTAGGGGCAAGCAGTGATTAGCAGGCTGACGGGTTTAAATTGCACCTAGTGCTGGACGTAAACGAACCGAGCTCCCCTACTACCGTTTATCGAAGCTCTCGTTTGTTTTTATGTATTTTGCTTTTTGAAAATTTAATTTTCGTTTGATCTAAAAAACAAAAAAATAACGTGGGCAAGCCGCTTCGTCTTAATCACGAAGCGACCGTAAAGCGGAGTTACATCGGAGAATTTATAATTTTTGATTCAATTCTGTGGCACTCATGATGCCAGCCATACGTTTGCTATCAGCAAACACCAGCATGGGAGTACCATTTACGCCGTGTTTTTGGCCGAGCGCAAGGTTGCGATCCAGCGCACTGGCATCACACGCGCCGGTTACGACGGGCGGCGTGGCGCCATCCAACATCCAGTTACGCCAGACTTTGCCGTTATCTTTTGCACACCAAATGGCTTTGGATTTTTCAGGTGAGTCGCCACCTAAAATGGGAATCAAAAATGTATAGACCGTAATGTCTTTAACGCTATTAAGTTCTTTTTCAAAATGTTTGCAGTAGGTGCAATTGGGGTCTGCAAATACAACCAATTTGCGCGCGCCTGTGCCTTGCTTCCATACGACTGCATCTTTCAACGGCAGCTTGGCGAAATCAAATGCTGTTAATTTCGCAATGCGATCCTGCGTGAGGTTGAGCTGTTTTTGTAGGTCGATAATATTGCCTTCAACCACAAAACTGCCTTGGTCATCGCTGTAAATAACTTCCGTACCCATGCGAACTTCCCACAGACCATTGACTGGCGTCTTTGTGACTTCATCGATAGGTGCAAGCGACGGTAAACGTGCCGCCAGATTTTTACGAATCGCAGCTTCGTCGGCGAATGCATTAGCGACCAAGCAACTTGCGACTAATCCAAAAATAACGAAGAAACGACCTGCTGACATAAAACCTCTTTCGGAGTTTGCGAATGTATCGTCTACCTACTGTGACGCCACCAAGCACACAAACCCTACCTGAGGCAGGAATGTCTAGGGCAGGATATTTACTGATCGGACAGGATAGTTTCATAAAGAAGGGAGTCGTCATCCTCGCGGAGCGGGGATCCAGCTTTTAAAAAATAACATTCAAGAGCTGGATCCCCGCAAGTGGGGGCGCCTAGCTGAGGATGACGACTCCCAATTAAAAATAGGCAAGACAACTTAAAAAATTTCTCAAAGAAATACCGTTCATTTGTTGCAATTAATTTTTAAAAATAGATTTCGGAATCATCGCGTGAACGCCTTTGGTACCGTCCACTGCTTGAGTGATTGTTAAATCCATAGCAGCGCTCGACAGCATATAAGCGTCCTCACGTTTCATGCCTTTTTTCTCGACGAGAAAATCGAGCATTTGACTGGTCGCCATGCGCGCTGCTTCATCCAGATCAGCATTCAAACCCATGGTCATATAATGAGTTGGTGTTTCCGCACGCGGCCATTTCAGGTTTTGCTGTTTGTGCAGGATCACGAGAATTTCACCTTTGAGAGATGTTTCTATGGCAGAAACGCAGACCTCACCATGCCCTTGTGCTGCGTGACCGTCACCGATTGAGAGCGATCCTCCGGCAATCTGAACCGGTAAGAAAACTGTGCTGCCCTCGCCCAAATCGCGGTTATCCATATTGCCGCCAAAGAAATTCGGCGGCCCACTGGGTATTCGGCCCATACTCGCGGGCGGCGCTACTGCCACTACGCCCCAAAAAGGTTTTACCGGAACAACAATTCCCGGTGCGTATTCAACGCTTTGTTTTTTCAGATCGATCCAAAGCACGCGATCTTTTTGATAATTAAATTCATCTGGCAAAATTCCGCGGCCAGGGCGAAATCCTTGGCCTGCGATAGGCAAACGTACATCTACCGACAAGATGCGAACTTCCAGCGTATCGCCCGGTTCCGCACCGCGAACAGCAATGGGGCCGTTGAGCGTATGATCGCCCCGCCCCATTCCTTCCACACCTTCATAAACCGCATAAAGTTCAGCAGGAATTTTTTCTTTCGGTACACCGAGATTTTCAAAATAACGCGGATTGCCGGACGCAGTTTCAAGCTTCACTTTATCGCCAGAATCGACCGTCAATACCGGCGTTAAACTGGCATCAAAAAAACTGCGATGGACTGTGGTAGTCGATGCTTTAAGTTCATGAGTTTTAGCCATCGCAAGCTGTGTTGAAATTGCTAGCGCAGCAATTGAACATGAAAACAAAATCCGCTTGGTTTCCATAAAAATCCTGCCCTTCCCAAATTGAATCTAGCGTTGAATATTACGGATCAGCTATGGGCTGTTACGACCGGCTTTTTTGTATCCGGTGATAAGGGTGGCAATTGATTGTGCCAGGTCGTCGCGTTTTCATAAGCTTTGGCGAGCGCAAAAATTTTGCCTTCAGAAAAATGCGGCCCGGCGATCATTAAACCAATCGGCAAACCACTTTTACTAAAACCGCAGGGAATCGAAAGCGCTGGAATACCCATCACATTAAACGGTTGGGTGTTGGACGTAACACGCGGATTTGCCGTTTTGGAATCGTTAACCTTACCGATTAATTCATTGAGGGTGGGCGGTAAAATACGTTGGGTTGGCAGTACCACCAAATCAAAATTGGTAAAAGCGTCATCTACTTTACGGCGAACAGTTTCTATCTCCCATTTAGCGCGAATGTAATCTGTCGCTTTAGGATTAGCATCCATAATACTTTGCAAGCGACGACGCTCTGCAAGCATGTATTTGGTGGGTGCATTCTTAAAATATTGTTCGTGCCACGCCAGAGTTTCACCTAAACCGCCCAAGTTGCCGAGATGAGTTACACCTGGCAATGAAACATCTTCAACACCGCCAGTGAGCTTGGCCAAAAGCGCGATGGCGGTTGCAACTGCCTTTTCAACTTCAGGATCTAAATCGTCGAAATATCCCGCTGGAGTACCGAGTTTAAAACCAGAAACTGGCTGCGACATTTGCGCAACATAATCTTCTTTCGGGTGTTCAACGCTAGTGAAGTCGTATTTGTCGTAACCGGCCATCACATTTAACATAAGCGCGTTATCTTCAACTGTGCGCGTCATAGGGCCGCAGTGATCCAGCGAAACCGTGAGCGGCAAAATTCCTTTGATAGGTACCAAACCATAAGTGGCTTTCATACCAACGAGAGCGCAGTAAGAAGATGGCATACGCACTGAGCCGCCGGTGTCAGTACCGAGCGCGCCGTAAGCGAGATGCGCAGCAACAGCCGCGCCCGAACCAGACGATGAACCGCCAGTATTGTGTGCAAGATTCCAGGGATTACGTGAAGGCCCAAAGTAAGATGTTTCACCACCACCCATGGCAAATTCCTGAGTATTGGTTTTGCCGATAATTACCGCACCTGCTGCACGCAAACGCGCAACTACGGTGGCATCTTCAGTAGGAACACGATCTTCAAACAAAGCACTGCCGCCGGTGGTGCGAGTACCAGCTGTATCGATAATATCTTTAATTGCCACGGGGACACCGTGCAAAATGCCGCGCAATTTTCCGGCCTTTTGTTCAGCATCTAATTGCTGTGCAGTTGTCATGGCCTCTTTGTGCATGACGGTGATAAATGCATCCAGTTTTTTATCGTAAGTTGCGATGCGTTCAAGGCAAGCTTGCGTCAATTGCACGGACGTAATTGCACCAGAACGAATTTTAGCGGCGGCTTCGCTCAAACTAAGTGATGCTAATTCTGATACGCCCGCACCCACAGATTTTGCGGACGCAAAACTAACAGGTAGTGCTGATGTTGCAGCTGCACCTAACATAAGAAAATTAAAATGACGTCTTTGAATTTGCATGATCTACCTGCCGTGATAAGCGATTGTTGAATTTAAAAACGCTGTTTAAATTTTCAAAAAACTCGAATAAATATTTTTAGAAAGAAATGTCACTTATTTAAGAATCGTTACGTTTATATGGGAATCGTCATCCTCGCGGAGCGGGGATCCAGCTGTTAAAGAGCTAAAATCAAAACTGAAGGCTGGCCCCGTGGATCCCCGCTGCGCGAGGATGACGATTCCCTTTTATATAAATTCATGAGTTATAAAAAATAAAACCTCTAAAGTAAGCTCTACTTATTAATACTCATTAAAAATGCGAGTCACTTCTTTAATGTCGCTACTTTTTGTTAACGCCAACTGCAATAAAATGCGCGCCTTTTCTGGCAATAAATTATCACCCGGAACAATTTTGGCTTCGTTCCTACGAATAGTATCTTGCACACGGCCGCCATGAGTTCGTGCAGTAGCAACTACTACTACACCTTTGGCTTGCGCACGTTTAATGGCTTCAGTTTGTCCGGTGGTTGGGCTACCTGCGCCTGTTCCATCAACAATGATTCCCTTAACACCATTGGCAACCATCGCATCAATAATGTAAGCCGGAGCATCGCGGTACGCGTAAGCCACTTCTACTTTGGGCAGCGTTGTGAAATCCATACCAGCAAATTCAGAACCATCTGTATGACGACGAACAGGTTCGCGATAAAATTTAATTTGATCAGGATCGGCATAGCCTAAAGCACCTACATCAATTCCTTTAAACGTATGCACACGATAAGCACTGGTTTTACTTACATCGCGAGCGGTGTTAATCACTTGATTCATACAATGCAATACACCTTTATTCCACGCATCTTTTGAACCGGCCACACGCACAGCATCGTAAAGATTGCGTGGGCCATCGCCACTCAAACCGGTCCAGGGGCGCTGCGAACCTACAAATACAATTGGCTTGTTTGTTTTCACGGTGAGATTCATATAAAAAGCGGTTTCGGCCATGGTGTTGGTGCCGTGGGTTACGACTATTCCATCGACGTTTGCATCTTTCGCCAATTCATTAAGACGCTTGGCAACGCGTTGAAAATCTTCAAAGGTTTCTGACGACGCGCGATCTTGCGGCGCACGTTGATCTTCAAGCGTAATGTTAGCGATGCCCTTCAATTCGGGTAAATCATTAACCCAATCCTCGGGGTTAACGCGTGGATAATCTTTACCCCCGTAGTTGCTAATATTTAAACGAGTATCACCGCGACTGGCGATAGTTCCGCCCATGGACATAAGCACAATGTTCGGTAATTTAACGTCGGCTGCTGGCATGGCCGGTTGCGGCGCGTAGGTGGGAACTTCTTGCGCAATTACAGGTAAACAAACACTAAAAGTCAGCACAGCTAACCAGCGTAAACGCGGTGTAAAAAATTGAGAAAATTGATTGGTCATACATTCACACCCATTCTCTAAATATTCATTTGGTGGCTAAAGTATTTCGATGGTGTTCGATATTTCGATGGTGTTCGAGTAGATTTTCTTCGCTTAAAAATTCTTACTCGCACGCAAAAAAACCAGCACTAATATTCATTAAACATGCGCTGGATTTCTTTCGCGTCTTTGGTTTTGGTTAACGCCAGACGCAACAAAATGCGCGCCTTGTGCGGCGGTAAATTGTCTGACGTTACGATTCCCAAACCAGCTTGCTTTTCACTTTCAACCACACGACCAGAACCTTTGCGGTCACTCTTCACAAATACCACGCCTTTCTTTTGAGCTTTCTTGATAGCTTTGTCGTCGTTGTCGGTGAGCACTATGCCTTTGGCACCCGCTTTAACGAACGCATTAAGCGCACTTGCGTCAGATTCTTGATACACATAAGTCACATCAACGCGCGGTAAATCTTTTAAATTTGACACATCAAATTCACTTTTAGCGGTGTGACGATAGGTAGGTTTGCGGTAAAAACTAATGCGGTCCGAATCCGTATAACCGAGCGGGCCCATGTCGCGCGCAACAAAAGTATCAACACGATAGGTGTTGGTTTTAGTCGTATCGCGCGCAGCATTTATTTCGTCGTTCAACATAATCATCACACCGTAACCGCGTGCTTTTGGCGAAGCAGCAACACGCACAGCGTTATATAAATTGAACGGGCCATCGCGGCTTACTGCAGTGAAAGGGCGCATGGCACCAACCACGGCCACAGGCTTATCAGATTTGATAACAAGATTAAGGAAGTAAGCGGTTTCTTCGAGCGTTCCCGTACCGTGAGTAACAACAGCGCCCGACGACTCTGGCAATGCAAGCCATTCATTAATATCTTTCGCGAGCTTAAGCAATATTTCTGTATTCATACCTCCAGAACCTATATTGGATTCTTCAAGGTAAGTAACATTGGCGATTTTTTTAAGCTCGGGCAAATCGTTA
Source organism: Gammaproteobacteria bacterium (assembly GCA_004173475.1). Taxonomy (GTDB): domain Bacteria; phylum Pseudomonadota; class Gammaproteobacteria; order Pseudomonadales; family Cellvibrionaceae; genus Cellvibrio. The sequence goes on along the minus strand of SEBU01000002.1, from coordinate 229,741 downwards.
ATAAGTTCTTCGGGAGCAACTTTGCCCGCAGAATATTCCATTAATTTTTGACGATGATCACCCTTACTTTGAATGGTGCCGCCTGTTGTAAATATTTTTACGTTGGGTAATTTTTCTTGCGCGAAGACAACACCTGACAAAAGAAAAATAAACAAGCCACAACATTTGCGGAAAAGAAGCGTGCGAGACATGCACTGTCCTCCAAAGAGCCATGCCACTATTAGCATTGGTGCTAATGAAGACGCATAATGTGACAAGCCCCCTACCAGTACCATCAACGCGAATAATAAAAGCTGTCGGTTTTTGATAGCAATAATAGAAACAAGATAGACTCGTAGTAGTTAGTTATTTAACAAAAAAATAAAGAAGTGCATCCAATACAAAGTCGCCTCCGTCTAATGAAATGACCAGAAACACAAGCCTTCAATAACCAGTTCTTAAAGGAACCCTAGATGTTTATGAAAATATTTCTACCGGATCATGAAAATTACCAAGGTGTTCGCAGAATAAATATATATCTGTTAAGAGCCCTGTTTTTTCTCATAGTCATTTTTGTGGGTAAAGATTCATGGACCCAATTGCTCACTAACGCCAGTTCCCTGGCCCCCATCGAGGCTGTCACCTGGAGTGTGTGGGCCGCTTTTTCATTGCTGTCCATATTGGGATTAATCTATCCGCTTAAAATGTTGCCGATTATCTTTCTTGAAATTGCCTACAAATTAATTTGGTTAGCAGTAGTTGCCTACCCGCTTTGGTCGGCTGGAAAACTGGAAGGTTCATCGGCAGAAGGACTTACCTATGTGTTTGTGTGGGTTGTATTGCCAATCATTGCTGTTCCGTGGAAATATGTATTTAAAACCTATTTTAAGAAATAGGGTATTAACCTCAGTTATTCTGGAGACTACATGAACTACCACAAAGGTCGTTTGATCGATCACATTCATCTTCGCGTCAAAGATCTTGAAACCAGTAAACGTTTTTACCTCGCAGTGCTTGATGCTCTAGGTTTAATGGAAGGATACGGCGAAGGTGATGGATATTTTTATGCCGATGAAATTTATGTAGATGTTGCGGACGACAAAATTTCACATGTTCACCTGGCGTTTCAAGCCAGAGATAAAGATACAGTGCACAAATTTTACGAAGCAGCGATCAGTGCGGGCGCGCAAGATAATGGAAAACCTGGGCCACGGAATTATCATGCGGGTTACTACGGTGCGTTTGTATTTGACCCAGATGGAAACAATATCGAAGCAGTATGGCACGGGCCTGCGAAACGATCCGCCGAATCCATTCTTATTGAACGCGTCTAGTTATCAGAAAATTTATTCGGGGAGCCATACCGGTAGGGGCAAGCATTGCGGCGACGTCTAGGAATAGAGATAGGTGAAAAAACCGTCTTTAGCCTTTTGAATCTGTCGGGAGCGCCTCGAACCAGCTATGCTCAATTTTCTCGTCAGCCACGCAGATTTCCTAAGCAATTATTTTGAGAAAAAGCCTGCGTTGTTCAGCCGCGTCTTGCAAGAGCCCTTGATGCAATGGCACGACCTTGACGCGCTTTTAAATACGCAAGAACCCGACGAACGTCGAATGCAAATGTTTTTTAATGGTCAAGTTTCGCCGCATCATTTTTTGGATGAAATTTTCGAATTTGGCCGACATAAAAAACGCATCAATAAAGATCGCTTTTACACATTGCTGCAACGTGGTGCGACTCTGGTTATCAACCAGATTGAAGATATTTCAACGCCCGCAAAAAAACTTTGTGCGGAAATTGGAAAATTTGCTCGCCAGACGAGCAGTTGCAACGCATACATTTCTGCCGGCTCCGCGAGTACATTTGGTAAACATTGGGATACTCATGACGTATTTGCGGTGCAACTGATCGGCGAAAAACGTTGGCAGGTTTATGCCCCAACACTACAACTTCCGTTAAGTCACCAGACAAGCGAAAAGTTTGGGCTCGCACCAGGATTGTCGGATTTTGAATTCGTCTTGCGCGAGGGAGACGTGCTTTATATACCGCGTGGTTGGTGGCATGAAGTCACGCCTGTGACTGCCCAAAGTCTGCACTTTTCCATAGGAACTTACCCGCCCACTACGCTCGACTATGTAATGTGGGTTTGTAGAACGCAGCTCCCACAATTACTTGATGCTCGTAAAACCTGCCCAGTCGATGCAAATGACCCGGCGTTCGCTCAGGTCATGCAGCATTTGGTGCAGGAAGCCTTAAACCAACACACTGTCGATAATTTTATTGACGCTCAAAGTTCCCACGAAAAACTCAATGGCGAATTCCATACGGAATTAGCGTTGCATATATCGACTTTTAGCGATGAGCTCGAACTGTCTCTTAACAGCGTTTATGCAGTAGCTTCGAACACAAGCAAAATCGCTGTCAATAACACTGATGTAAAACTAAACGCGAGCGGCCGCGTCTTAGTGGAATTGTTGCAACAAAACTGCACGCTTAGCTGGGCTGAAGTGCGTAACAAGCTCTCGTATATTTCTGAAGATTCGCTACAACAAACTGCGCTGGATTTGAGCCGTTATGAACTTATCAATCTCCACACGCCAACTCATTCATAAAATTAATTTTACTCTCAATGTTCTTAACATTTCTGACAAGTACTTTGCTCGCCAATATAGGAGTGACCAATGAAAGCTCAACGCAGACACGCGAAAAAATTGGTAATGCTTGTGTGTATTTTTACACCAAATTTGCTCTTTATTGGTATGGCGCAAGCGGTGGACGCAAAACCCAAAATTGCTATATTTTCTGGTCCGACAGCCACAATCCAAAACAACAAACCGCTAATCACGAGCAATAAAGCGCGTGAGCAATATGGCCTGCCCTTGCACAAAGACCAATGGGGCGATGTCACTGCAGATTGGCCGCGCTATCAACGCCTGGCGGCGCCGGTCACTGTGTATGTTGAACAATTTACGGCGCATCCACTCGAGGCAGACGTAAAAGAACTTTACGCCGCACCCGACGGCTACGTGAATGCGGAAGGCGAATTTTCCAAAACCAAAACCAGTGAAACCGACAAACCTGTGTACGCCCTAACATTAAAACCCGAAGACGGTTTATACGCGCTGCCTTACATGGGGCGTCAAGCAAATGGCCAACCTTGGGAAGGTGTAGCAACAGATCCTAAAGCGCCTTTTTCACAATCACGCCAAACTTTTGTGCCAGACGCTTCGCGTATTTTTGAAGAAATCGAACGCAATGGTGGTGAGATTTATAGCAAAGCCAATTATGATTTTTATCGCGCCGTGCCTGCCGGTGGTTACAACAAAGGGTTACCAAAATCCAAACGCACTGACGTAGGTGAAGGAGATATTTCACCTGAAAAATTGGGTGAAAATTTCTTCTCTTACGGGCCCTATGCGGCCGCGCAAGGCCGTTCAAAAATGGCGGTGTCTGTAAATTATGTGCAGAAAGCAATGAACTCGGGAAAATACGCAGGCGCAATTTGGCTTGAGGGCAGCCCCTCAGTCGAAAACACAAGCTACTGGTTAAGTTTGATGGTGGATACAAAATTGCCACTCACCGCTAACTCAGCCCACCGCAGCCGTGGCGAAATTAGTCCGGATGGCGACGCAAATATTTTGAATTCGATTAGCTTTATTCTTTCCAAAGTGTGGGCAGATGAACAAGGCCGCAACCAATTAGGTACAGTGCTAGTGCAAGATGAAATTATTTATTCCGCACGCGAAATTGAAAAAGGCGACGCGCATCCTGGTGGCTACGTCGTTACTGGCGGCTACGGCGGAATATTCGGTTCCATGACCGCAGGTGCTTACCTCACCAATGTACCCACGCGCAAACATACCTGGAAATCCGACGTGCGCGTGAGCCAACTTCCAATGACTATCAACGGGCAAATTAAACGCAAAGGAAAATTTGAAACCGTTTCTGTTGCGATAAAAAACGCAGATGGCGAACTCTTACCCGCTGCAATTCCGAAGGTATCTTTACTGAAAGGCGATAGCTGGTTTGATGATGACGGCGGGCCTAACCCAAGCAACGAAAAAGGAATTATTGCCAACATTGAACAGCTGCTCACTTACCCATTAGCAGGTTTGGTTGGCGAGGGAACAGCGCCCTACTCCAGCATGTCTGCATCGCAAGATCGCGCGCTGGAAAAAGCAGTGTTAAATGGTTTGCCCGTAGTTAAAACTGCGCGCGGTGATGCCAGTGGTTTAGTAAAAGTAAATCCAAACAATTTATTTATCGAAGGAAATAATCTCACCACCACCAAAGCGCGCGTGCTGCTTACCGGTGCCATTATGAAATTAGGCCCACTACCGCGAGCTGCAAATCCTGACCAGCCCACCACAGCAGAGACGGACGCGATTAAAAAGAAAATTAATTTGTATCAGGAAATTTTTCAGACGCATTGATTTGTTTTGCGTAGTTAATAAAAAAGGAGCAGCTGCAAGTTCCTACACTGCATTGAGGACAACTGAGGCTTAGGGCTTTCCTCTTTATTCTTCTGAATGGGGAGTCGTCATCCTCAGCTAGGCGCCCCCGCTTGCGGGGATCCAGCTGTTGATGTTATAGAATTTTTTTTAAGAGCTGGATCCCCGCTCCGCGAGGATGACGATTCCCATTTAAAAAGAGGGCTTAGCATATTGGAGATTTATCTATACAAAAAAGCGCACATCAAGAGATGTGCGCTTTTTTTGGTACTCGTAAGCTTTACGGATTTACGGGAAGCGGCGGCAAGAGTGGCGAAGGTTTACGTAATTTAGTGGCTTGCTCATAGGCGAAGCCAAACCCAATCAGTTTACCTTCATCGTAGGGCTTCCCAAAAAAAGTAATATCCATTGGCAAGCCTTGCGAGCCGAATCCCATAGGAACAACCAGGGATGGAAAGCCCACTGAACTGTATCCACTTAATATTGCAGGCTGGAATTTTTTCGATTCAACAAATGCTGGATCTTCAATGGCAAATGCAGGATTTTTTATCGGCGGAGCAAAGCTACTGAAATAGGGAAATACCAGTGCTTCTACATTATATTTTTTAAATATCTGCAATTTCGCCTGGGTTGCGTTGGGTAGAATATTTTCAATCAAATCTTTGTAGGCAGGATCATCGGTAGAGGTGGTGAGCGAGGTTTTTAATAAATTCATTACGCTATCTTCAACCGGAAGCGCAGATTTTTTTACATCGGTTTCATAAATTTTTACAAACTCTGCAACCGTTTTTGGAACCTTGCTATTACTTGGATTTTTGCTATCAAAAGTTGCAAGATACTTTTCCCAATCGGCTTTGAAACGATAATCACTGAGCTTGCGAATGTTCTTGCCACCTACATCCAGATACGAATCCACAAATTCTTTATCCAGAGTGATATCCACCAGGGTCGCGCCCATGGCTTGCATTTTTTTCAATGCAGTTTCAGTCAGCGCGTCAATTTCCGGATCGCCGCCTAAAAAATCACGCACCACACCAAGCCGCACACCTTGCAGTGCATCAGCATGTAAAAATTGCGAATAATCCACGGCATTTTTATTTTTTTTAAAGAATTCCGGATGTACTTTTTTATATTGATTCCACACCTGCAAATTAAGTGAATCACCCACGTCGGGTGCAGCTAACACATTAAGCATTTTCGCCATATCGGTTACGGTGCGCGCCATTGGGCCCGCAGAATCGAAGTTAAGATTTTTTGGCGCAATACCGTTGCGCGAAATCAGCCCAGTGGTGGGCCGCAAACCTACGATGCCGTTGTATGCAGAGGGTCCTCTCACCGACGTACTTGTATCTGTTCCTACCGCCAAAACTGCAAAATTTGCAGCAATCGCTGCACCGGAGCCGGAGCTCGAGCCGCCAGTGTGACGTTTGAAATGATAGGGATTTACCGTTTGGCCAGTAACCGAGTTATAACTCCCGCCCGCAAATTCACCCATGGCAGCTTTGCCAAGAATCACTGCGCCGGCTGCACGCAATTGCTGCGTTATAAAAGCGTCGTTCGGTGGCATAGCATTTTTTAAAATCGCCGAACCATTGCTGGTGGGCATATCCACTGTATTCACATTATCTTTCAGCAATACCGGAATGCCGTGGAGTGCAGAACGCTTGCCTTTAGTTTTTCGCTCCGCATCGAGCATGGCTGCAGTTTTTATCGCGTCTGCATTGAGAGTGATAATTGAATTAATTTTTGGCCCGCCATCTTCGTAAGCCGCTATTCGCGCTAAATACATTCGCACCAAAGCTTCATAGGTTAAAGCACCGTCGTCTACTGCGCGTTGGATATCGGCAATGCTGGCTTCTTCAACGACAAAAGCTGAAAGTTTTTCCTGGGCTATCGATGGGTTTGAAACAACAAGCGAAATAACTGCAGCAAGCCCAACGAAAGAGCGCGGTAAAAGTGACATAGGCTAAACCTCAAGTTTCAATGTGATATTAAAACAAGACGTTTTTTAGCAATGACACCCTCGAATAAACGGAAATTTCCTCCGACCGCCTTTCGATAATTCTGCTACCGCCCGTCTGAAGACGATGCGGTATTACGCTTCAACTGTAGGGGGTCAACACTTGCCAACGTTTAACTATCTGCGTGCACACCGCCGTGGCTATTGTCCTGGCGATCACAATTTACGAGCAGATAACTCTCAGTTAAAAACAGATAACTCTCAGGAGACTCCTATGTCGATGCGTATTGCTGTCCAATCTTTCATGCTGACGGCCGCCGCATTGTGCGCCTTCAGTACTCAGGCCGGAGAATTTCGTCTCCAGGAGGCCACCATTGATAGCGTCCAGAGCGCCATCCGCTCTGGCGAGATTACCTGTAAGCAGGTCGTTGAGTCCTACATTGCACGGGCCAAAACCTACAACGGGAGTTGTACCAAGCTGGTGACCTTAGACGGAGCCAAGATACCTGCAACCCAGGGCGCTATACGTGCCGGCTCGCCCGTGAAATTTCCCACCAGTACGCTTGCAATCAACAAGCTGGTTTCCGATTTTGATAAATACAAAGGCCTGACACCGGATTATGGTCGCATGGAACCCACCATGTCTGACCCTTCCGTCAATCAGCAATACGGGATGGTCGCCGGTATTCCTAATGCGGGCCAGCTCAATACGCTAGAAGTACTAAATATTCGGGGCGAACGTTCGGTCACTTGTAAAGGTGCGTTTGATGCAGCGCCCGGCAAACCACTGCCAACAGGTGCTCCGATCGTGTGCGAAAAATTCCGTCAACAACCCGATGCGCTGGAATACGCAGCGGCTTTGGATGCGAAATACGGCAAAAATATTGATACCGAGGCCATGCCCTTGTACTGCACGCTCATGGCAAACAAAGGCATATACGATGCCGCTGACATGCGCACTACTGCCGGTGCCGACGTTAACTACGCCATGGATGCACCACCAGCTGATGCCACCCTGGTCGCGCGTTTACGTGCTGCCGGTGCAATCATGTACGCGCAAGCGCACGAATCTGAATATAACGCGGGCAGCGGCGATCCATCCGGTGACGCTAAAGTTGAGCGCCCTTACATTGGCGCTGGCGGTTCCCGTGAATCATGGGGTGGCACCACTTGCAATCCCTACGACACCGAGCGCGTTACAAGCGGTTCGAGCGGAGGCTCGGGTGTCTCTGTAGCAGCCAATCTAACCATGTGTTCAATCTGCGAAACTACGGGTGGTTCTTGCCGTGGCCCAGCCAATTATCAGGGCGTGGCGCTGGTAGTACCCACCAAAGGCATGATCTCATTCGCCGGCACTATAGGCGCTAATCCTTATCAAGATCGTCCGGGAATCATCTGCCGCTCAGTCAAAGACGCCACCACCATTCTCGACGCCTTCCGCGACAAAACAACCGGCAAGTTTTTTGATGCACGCGATCCCTATACTGCCCTGCCGCGTGTAGTTGCCAGCAAAACGCCTTATGTGGAGGCATTAACACCGGCCGGAACAGCCAAGCCGTTGGCAGGTATGCGAATTGGTGTAATCCGAGCGCTGTTTATCAAGAAAGCGCCCGGCGATGCAGCGGTAAGCGATGGCATCAATAAAGAACTGCAGGTGCTCAAAGATCTCGGTGCGGAATTGGTGGAAGACATAGATCCGAAATACCCGGACGATCCAGCTATTCCCAACATGACTTTCGGTTTTAACGATGCGTTTGCAGAGCTATTACCTTTCCACATGCCAGAAATTTTTTCGTGGAAAAAAGATGGCAAAGCTATGTTTGAAGTGCCCGGTTGGGATGTGGCAAGCCGTAAGTACCTTGTAGCTTTGTCGGCTCACAAGGCGCCCTTACCGGCGGCGATGGATTTCAATAGCGTTGTCGCTAACCCACCGAATGATCCGGAAGCGATCACCGGTTACACCTTCGCCTTCCAGTTTGGCCAGTACCTGGCTTTACGTGGCGACAGCCGCGTGTATGACTGGCAGACCTTGAATGCCAATGCCAAGTACTACAACGATACGCGCCGGGCGGCTATGAAGAATTGGGAAAATAAGGAAATGGATATTCGCACCAACGCAATCAACCACACCATAAAACGCCGCGACACGCTGCGTATGGCCATGATAAAAGTACTCGAACAGAACAAGCTCGATATGTTCGTCAACCCCGTTAACCTGACTCTGCAAGGTAAAATCGGCGGGGCGACCATTGGTGGCCCGGGCGGTGGCGGTGCTGGCGGACCAGCGTTCGGTTACGGTGCTATGTTGGGCATTCCCGAAGTTTTCATTCCTGCTGGCTTTGCTAAAACCACCTACGACCCCAAGTTTGCGCTCAACAAGGATGCTACCAAGTATGAGGGCGTAGAAAACTCCGTCGCCACCAAGCTTGGTGGTATAGGTCTGCCATACAACATTGCCTTCTGGGCGGAACCTGGTCAGGAATCCAATTTATTGAAGGCGGCATCGGCTTATGAAGCGGCAACCCATCATCGCAAAGCACCGCCTGCTTTTGGCCCGGTAAAAGGTGAAATTTAAGTAAGACGTGAATAATGCGGCTCATTGTTAAATTAACGTTGAGCCCATGCGACTTATGCCCATGCAGTTTGCGCCCATGCAACTTACGAGAGGTTTGAAAGCGACAGGTTTGAAAGGTTTCGCTGGCGCCGTGCTGCTAGTTTTGATGCACGGCGCCCATGCGAAGATACCCACTTATATTGCAATCGCAGTTGCCGATTCCAATCGGCCCAGTAGTGATACTGAGCGCGATGCGGACCGCAAACCAGCTGCTGTTATAGCCTTCGCCGGGCTTAAACCTGGCGATAAAGTGGCTGACTTCATGCCGGGCCGAGGTTACTTCACCAAAATATTTTGCAACATTGTTGGCGATACTGGTCGCGTGTATGCGATCACACTGCCGCGTCAGACTCCAAAGCCTGCACCAGATTCAGCGCCTACACCCGATTCACCGAGCACTCCCGATTCAGAGCCCAGGGCTACGTCAAGTTCATCAAGCAAGCCAGCAACTGCCCCGCTCGCTCCTGCTTGCAACAATGTCATCGACATTAACTTAAAAGGCTTCAACAAGCCCGCACCCGAACTCCATTCCTCCAGCGATGATCCAGGCTGGGTATATGAGTATTGGTCATCACGGCCAGCCGCCGAAAGTTTCGCTGCACCCGAACCCCTCGACATGATTTGGACATCGGAAAACTATCACGACCTACACAATAAAAGCTTGAATACACCCGACATGCTAGAGGTTAACAAAGCGCTATTTGCAGCGCTTAAACCGGGCGGAATATTAATAATTGAAGATCATGCCGCCGCCCCACGCTCCGGCACCCGTGACACAGAAAGATTGCATCGTATTGATCCCAAACAAGTAAAAAAAGAAGCCCTCGCTGCCGGCTTCAAGTTCGTCGGAGGGAACAATTTATTACGCAATTCCCAAGATCCGCATACGACCAAAGCGCATGAAATGCACGACAAAACCGACCGTTTCTTGCTCAAGTTTCGTAAACCCAAATAATTGTTCTACTTGGTAGCGGTTAAATAAAAAAGTCGAGCAGCTAATAATAATTTCTCGACCTGGGTGACGCGGTTCAGTAAAAACTTTTAATTTTGCTTTAACCAATATTTAAATTTTTCTCTAACCTAGATTCAAAATTTTATTTGATTTTAAGATTAGGAATTAATGGATCGGTATCAATTAATTCAAGGCTCTTAACCATTTCAAGGGTTTGTGATTTGTACTTAAGAAAATGAGGGGTCTTTATGTGCGATTCATAAGCTTTACGATTTTGGTATATCTCCAATATGGTTAACTTATTAGGTGTACGTTTTTCAAAAACAGCGTAAAGCGTAAGAACCCCAGGCTCTATGCGAATTGATTCTTCAATTTCTTCTTTAAGGGCAGCTTTATATAGCTCCAGCTTTTCAGGAACAATTTCTAACTTGGAAAGCCTTACAATTTGTTGCTCGTAATTTTCCGCCATGAGAACCCCGCTATGGGAAAAGACTAATAAAATAGCAAAAAACAATTTAGATACGATCTTGGATTTTAAGGATAGAGATTTTTCCGCTAATTTTTTCATTTTCTCACTCCAGCGTTGTTAAATTTTTGGTTCCCACTCAACCCAAATTTTATGATTAGGATGATGTTCGCGAATAGTTTCTACTGCGCATTCAATTTCACTGAAGTCCTGTATGTTGATAGAGTAATTGAAGTCAGTAAGATTAATACCTAAGGCTCTTACGGCGTCTTTTTCTTCCTGACTAAGTATTTCTGCCCCAAGCCAGACAGGATACAGACCGGAATAAATAACAGGCTTCATTTCTTCATAGCCTTTCCGTGTTGCAATTAAGATAACCATATTACCCTACCAAATTTGACTTTAGATATGCTGAAATTGAACCGTACCATAAAATCGCGACTTAAAAACTGTCCGGTGACGAAATTCGGTGTGATGCTGGAACGACTAGTTATATTTTTTTAAGCTTTGGTAAAGTTTTTGTCATGAATGATTCAGTATTGTCTTCATCACATAGTGCATCTAAAAAGATTTCAGCATTTTCAGAAGCAATTTCGTTTTCTAGAAGGATATTACCGAGAACTCTTAAGCGATCAAGCTGACCCGGCTTAGCAATACGTCTCCTCAAGATTGCATCCGATTTGACTACTTCAATAAATATGTCCGTGCTTGACTGATCAAAAGAATGAAACATTTCCTTAATAAATGGTGCAGCCGCATTAGAATAAAAATCACTTCTCGAATATCTGTAACTAGAACCTTGATAGCCAACGAAAGTTCTAGAAATTGCGGATACATAGTCAGTTAATAGATCCTCAGAAATAAACCGAGAAAGTGGCAGCAACTCCTTGCATATTTTTGCCTCTTCATCCCAATCATCTAATGATTCATTAAGTGCCGTAACTAATGGTGCAGTTAATATTTTTCTTGATGCAGCATTAACGTACATCATTCCGCCAACTAGAGTTATATAATCAAGTCCTTTTGTGATTTTTGCCTGATCCCCTTCTACAATTATTTTATCAAATCTTTTTCCAATCTGCTTTTTATCTTCTTTTACAAGCGAAGACCATAAAATTGGAGTGCAGAATTCGATATTTCCACGTAAAACTGTAGAAATTGTCTCTCCTACATATGACGTAAAAAATCTATTGGAGAGTTCTGTTTTATATACTGAAGGTAAATCAGTAAATGCTTGATCAACTGCTATTTTATTTCTGGAATAGTCCGCTGAATCCATTTGAGTCAGATACGTAGATATATCAATTATTGATGGAGGAAAATCTTGTGAAAGGACATATTTGTTACAATCTGAAATTAAATTTAGAACTTTTAACAAGCCTGGATCAGAACTCTTTGGGTGGCCATGAAACATATTTCTGGTTTCGCGGCATTGATGCATCAGTTTACGGCCTTCCCAACTCAATACGCCAATTTTATAGGCCCCATCAATTAAATCATTATCGGTAATGTAGTCTTGGAAATCTTCATATTGCTTTATTTCCTTTTTTGGATTTACTTCCTTATTAAATAAATCAAGGCTGCGGTGTATGATTTTTTGCCTTATATCGTCAATAACGGCATTCCAATAAGAACCAATAGCGCTTCTATAACCTTTCACTGGTAAAACTTTTAGCGCTTCAGCTAAATAAGGGCAATCTTGCACTTCCTCTCTAACATTTATAATTTCCTTGGCAACTAATTTTGCTTCATCTTTAGTCAACAACTCCAATGAAGATACATCTTTTACAACCAAATCATTTGCCATATTAGTTTCCATTTCTTGTGATTTAATCCAACGCCGCACTAAGCGGCAGTTTTTAGGTTGTGGTTTTGTGGGATACTTTTGCGCAGCAAACCTATGGGATCGTCCAGCTAAAGCTTCGACTTAAAAATGTCCAGCCAGAGAGTGGCGATGCTTGAGTGACTTATTAAAACGATGAAGCAAGGATTGCTAATAATGGTGGAATATAATTAGCTAATTGCGTCCCAATGGCACCACCGATAGAGCCTTCAAATATGTTTTTTAAACTTTCTAAACACGAATAAATAATAGATTGCTTTGGTTTAGATGATTTATTTTGTGCTCTTATGGTTTCTAATTCTGACAATATGTCAGATTTCAATTCATCAGCAGCCTCAATCTCTTCAATTTTCGAATCAACCAAATTTAGAAAATTATCTAGCTTCTCTTTAAATTCAAATGTGATAGTAGAGTTTTGAGTGCTATTCATAGTCCCTTGTTGTATAGATGAACCAATCATTTGATTTACATACAAAATATTCATTGGTTGAAAATGTTCAGTAGGAACATCAGGCTCCGCAAAAAAACTTTCAATTTCTTGTAAGCCAGAATGAGATAATTTTACGAATGCATTCGCATTTTCCCCAGCTGCGAAATCTCCATCAATAAGGCCCTCATCGTATAGGTAGCTAACTACATTGGAAATTTCCTCTAAATCCAAAATCCCAATATCTCTCCCAAGTCCATGCGACTCAATGTACTTGTTTGTACTACCTTTAGCGGCCTCATAAAGCGCACGTAAAAATTCTAGTCTCTTTTTTTGTGCTTCAATAACTAGATTCTTCATTCCTTTCTCCAATTTCAACGCCGAGTTCAGCGGCAGTTTTTAAATTACGGTTTCGTAAAATACTTTTGCGCAGCAAAGCCTTTAAGCTGCAGTTTAAAACCGTCCAGTGCAGCGAAGTGTGCGATGCTTGAGCTTTTGTTATGCATTTTCTTTATTAATCTTTTCTAACTCTAAATAAATGTTTTTAATTTTTTGTATGCAGGATGCCACTTGATCATCAGACAAAGCACTAATTGCATAAGAGCAACCATTATGCCCCGCTATTGGGGGGACCCCTTCAGGTAAAGTAACCAAAGCGTTTATTTCCTTAAACTGCTGTAAAAGCTGGTCAGGAATATCCGCTTCATTCAATACGAGAATGTTATGGACAAAAGCATTTTCAAGCGACTTTCTTGGGGTAGCGCCAGATTCATTGAGCGTTCTAGCTGCCAAGTAGAATTTTTCCCATGCGTACATAGAGGTTACCTAATTTGGATTAGCATCATAAATTTCGTTATCAATAAGAAGTTTATAAGAGTACATCATATATTCAGGTAATTTGCCTTTGTACTGCGCAATTAATTCTTTTGAGGGCGCTTTAGCAAAAACTATAACGTCAGTAAATGAGAGAGGATCTAATAAAAGATCAACTTTAAATACAGAACCGTCAGAAAGCTTTAAAAGCTTCGCACCGAATTTTCCTTCTATAATAGAGTCTACTGTTTGCGATGAAATGATTGTGTAGCCAACCATGCGACGAAGGTCTCTAGCGGCATCTCTAGCAGAAGCAATCGAACTTATAAAAATAATACTTAAGGATATAATAATTGATACTAATTTCATTCTGCACTCCCGATTTGCATCACGCCGAGCCAAGCAGCAGTTTTTAAGGTGCAGTTGTAAAATACTTTTGCGCAGCAAAACCACAGGAATTCTACCTAAAAACTAGTCCAAGGAGCCTAGCGATTGGTGATACAACGACTTTTTAGAATCGTACCCTGCTGATTTAAACGGTGACCAACTCTGCAATTTTTTTTGCAACCATAGCCATTGAATCTTCTGAAGTGTCTAAACCGCTTCTTGATGCGAGCAATGGACTGACATTTCGCAGAGCTTCGTATGTGGTGTTATGAATTATTGGTACGAGTTGGTTGGTTGCTAACAGCGCAGAAAGCTCTTTATCCGCGACGCCTTCTTTCGGTAGACCAGTAATCATTGCTGGTGTCACAAGCACAAGTCCGATTCGAGAGTTTGCTAGACCTTTGTCAATGGCTCGCATCATTGGTACACCCAGCCCAAGATCCTTTTCACTAAACCAAACTTTTACGCCTTCCGCCTCAAGCAAATCGTGCAACTCTTTTGCTGCGCCTTTTCGATCGTCCCATGCGTGACATAAAAAAACATCTCGAAGATCAGGTTTAGTTTCAGCTTTAGTTTCGACAGTTTCACGAATTGGCGTTAGTGATTGAATTTGGTTTACGGTATAAAAAACGGTTGATCCGGATTTAGACCATTTAGGTTTTGAGCTACCACTGGATCTAGTGCTTCCACTACCGTAGCTGTTGTAACTACTACTATTGCCAGATGAATAAGATGAACTATAACTGCTGTAGCGTCCGCTTTTGTAACGGCATGCTGGGCAGGCCGCTGCTGCATCCGCAGAGCTATGTCCTCTAACCGGTGCTGTACATCTTGCCATGATATTTTTCTCCTTACGTGGGTTATAGTTCTAACAGTTTATTAAACAGCACCGACTGCGCTGCATAACTCTCGGGTATTAATTTTTTAACCTACCCATATGATTTACAAATCATGTAACAAACGAACGATCAAGTTAATTCGTAGTTATAGAATTTGCAGCATCCGATTAAATAATAATTTAATCGTTGTTTTAAAATTAGGTGCTTGAGGACATCGGCAAGACGCTTAACCCCCACAATGGAGTTAAGTTGTTATTTGGAGGAAAGTCAATTTCACGACATTACAGCTGCGCCTGGCGCCGCCAGCTCGCGATAATCCTTTCTGCTTCTTCGGCTTTGAATTGCTCGCGTCCTGGGTGGCCCAAGGCTTCGCCACGAAATACGGCGTTTTGGAGTAATTCTGCTGCTCTGCGAGTTTGTGTAGTTTGATCTTGCTGTTGGCTTGCGGTGGGACTCATGCCGGCCAGTGCGGGCATGATGCGGTTTTTGTAGAGGGATTGGTTGTAAATTAAAAATGCTAATTGGGCTTGATTGGATGAGCTGGGTTTTAGGTCTACCATTTTTTCTGCGAAAGGTAATTCGGCTTGCATGCTTGCGTAGGCTTTGCGGGCCGCTTCTTCCGCTGCAGTGGCCTGCCCTTGCTGGCTTAAAGTTTGAGCGTAGTACATGTGTTGCACATAGTTTGTGTTTCCAGCATTCCATACGGATACTGCACCAGCGGTGAGAATTCCCATGGGTACGCCGAAATACAATAATTGTTTTAGCAGCATGCGGCCGGCGCTGATTTGTGTTGAGTTATTCCACCACGACGATGAAGCTTGTGCGGAAAAACTTTTTGTTTCTTGCGGGTTATTCGAACCAAAAGCTGGGCTCATTGTGGCAAGCGCTATATCAAGTGGATCATCGAGAGATGATTTATTTTTTAAATTAAAAGGCTGTTCTTGCAGATTAAGCGCTTCGCGATTTTGTTGGTGGCGAACACGCCAGATAAAACCGTCGAAATAATAATGCATTAAAGTAGAAGTAAAACCGACCGCTAATAAAGTGGACATCAACCAACGGTTTTCGTGACTGGTCGTAATGACATTGCCGTAGCCGATACAAAACAAAACATAAACCGCTGCCGCTAAAGCAACGCCAACTGCAGTGCGTTGACCGTGTAATTTTTGAAACCAGTTTGGACGTGCACGGCCTTGTTGCGCGATGCGTTGGTCGTAGCGCCATACGATCGCCAGGTATTGCGTCATATGCACAATGCCGAGCGTCGCGAAACCAACTTTAAAACCCCACGCAGGTACGAGTTGCAGAATCCAATCATTGGGTGTGTAAGTAAAATACATCACGCCAAATGTGCAGATGAGCAAGGCGAGCTTGGCGATGCTGATGTAATAACCGCGCCGTAAACACCACATTAAATATCCTGCATAAACTGCGCTCGCCGTCATCGCGAACCACCAGGTTATAGATTTCAGCGCGCCGATAAAACCTTGCGGCAAAATTAATAGCAATGGAATGTGAGTGTTGCGATAAAGATCTTCCAGCAAACCGGGAATCCAATCGGCACTCGCCGCCATGATATGCACAAACCAAATTCCGCAAATCGCCCAATCCATATTTGATGCGAGCTTTATCGGCGCTTTGTTATGGCGATCGTAAATCCGCATAAAACCGAAATGTTGACGCAGAAAATGCCAAGGGTCCCAGAGCGCTAAAAAAATATAGAGATAAAGAAAATATTCGACGGGATAGTGGTGATAGTTAAGGTAGCCGAGCACGCCCGCTGAAAATAACACTGGCACAACCGGCCCCAACAAAAAATTCCATTTGAAACGCTGCAGCAAATCGAGGTCACCGTAGATGCGAATAAAGGTCGGCATGTGATGTGCAACTGTCAGCACCACATGCGCCATGATAACCATTGTTGCACCGCGCGCTGCGCCGTAATACTGCATCGCCAACACAGCTAAACCCAAACAGATTAGCGGCGCTGCGATGATAAAAATAAAATCCTGGATTGGATCGAGCACCCAATTTTGCGCGGGGCGAATTGAACGTGAGTTTGAAATAGGAAGTGTACGAATGAAAGATGGATTAGTTATCCCACCGAAAGTTACTGCTTGTTCGCCGTGTTCATTGCTCATAACTTACAAACGGATTCACAACGAAATCCCCTATTTAAAAAATAAATCCATAAATTAAAAAAAATGAAATCTGAGAAATGTGGGTTTTTGGTCTTTGATATTTATCAGGACGTAACCTGCAATCATCCCCCTACCTTATTTTAAAAATATTTTTAGTTTTTTTCCGGCAGAGATTTCCATCCAATGGGTGGTGGTCATCCAATAAGATCTTCCATTCACAAACTTTCATTCACAAAGAACCTCCAGCCACAAGGTGGGGCAACCATTAACCACCGCGTCTTCCCCTTGGTAAACCTCAATCCCTCACGGTTAATCCTCAACATACGCGGTTAAACCCCAATAAAAGGCGGGTCAATCATGCACAAATTAAATACATCCCGGTTCGCAGCACTCTGCATGCGACGCTTGATCATCACAGCGTTTGTTACAGCTTCACTCGGTATGATCACCACTAACACCGCGTTTGCCGCCGGCAAATTCCACCTTGAAGAAGCCACCATTGATGATATTCAAAGCGCAATTAAAGGTGGCGAAATCACCTGTAAGGGAGTGGTTGAGGCCTACATGGCGCGTGTGAAGGCTTATAACGGTGCCTGTACACGGCTGGTAACCAGCGACGGCAAATCAGTCGCCGCGGCCATGGGTAGTATTCGTGCTGGTGCGCCAATCAAATTTTCAACCAAGACGTTAGCCGCATCGACTTTCTTGCCCGACTTAAACCAGTACACCGGGTTGCCCATTGAATACGGCAAGGTGGAACCGACCATATCGGACCCCAGCGTCAAGCAACAATACGGAATGGTGGCGGGCATCCCAAATGCGGGGCAGCTCAACGCCTTTGAAACCCTGAATATTCGCGGCGAACGTTCGGTGACCTGTAAAGGCGCCTTTGACGCGCCGCCGGGAACACCACTCCCAGCCAGTGCGCCTGCCGAGTGTGAAAAGTTCAGACAGCAGCCAGATGCCCTGGAGCGGGCCGCCGAACTGGATGCTCAGTACGGCAAGACCCTTGATCTAGCCAAGATGCCCATGTATTGCACCGTAATCACCGTGAAGAATTGGTACGACGTGACGGATATGCGTTCCACCGGTGGCAATGATGTGAACTACGCGATGGATGCAGCTCCGCGGGATATGACCGTGGTAAAACAATTACGCGACAAAGGCGCGATTATTTCCGGTATTACGGTTGCCTCTGAAGTTACCTTTGCGCAACCCGATTCACCCAACAAACCCAAAACGGCTTATGTGGGCGGTAATGCCGTGCGCGCAACCTGGGGTGGAACAGCCTGCAGTGCCTATGACACTGAGCGCACACCCGGTGGCAGCAGCGGTGGTGCGGGTGCAGCAGTGGCCGCCAACATGGCCACCTGTTCGATTTGCGAAACCACTGGCGGCTCCTGTCGAATTCCGGCGAACTCCAACTCCGTTTCCAGTTTTGTGACGACCAAAGGGATGACATCAGAATTCGGTAGCATGACCGCCGATTTCATCAATCATCGTCCTGGCGTCCTGTGTCGCACCCTCGGCGACGCGGCACGCGTCATCGACGCCATGAAAGATCCAAAAGCAGGATACTTCGACACGCGCGACTTCTTCACGGCGCAGCCGAAAGCGATGTCCGCCAAGGAACCCTACGAAAATTACATCGTTTCTGACAAGACCTTGGCATCGACTGATAAGCCGCTGAAAGGGCTAAGAGTAGGTGTTGTTCGCGAACTTATGGTGAAACATGTGGCCAACGACGGCCCAGTCAGCGCGCGGGTCGATCAGGAATTTAAGAAGGTGCTGCGGGATAAGTTGGGTGCTGAACTGGTGGAATCCGTTGACCCGCAATACCCGGATGATGCCGATGTCCCCAATATGAAGTACACCTTCGCCGACGCCTTCGCTGAAATTCTTCCGATTGCGGCGCCTGAGTATTTCTTCCAAAAGACGCCCGAAGGTGAAATTGAATTTGCGGTACCCGGGTATGACGTGACCTCGCGTGATTACCTGGTGAAACTCTCATTGCATCAAGCGCCTTTATCACCCAAGTTAAACATTCGCCGTATTTTCAGCGGCCTGGACGATGGCGGTCGCAATGCATTTATGGCCGCTCATTACTTAAACTTGCGCGGCGATTCACGCATTCCCGATATGGCCGCCTACGCCGCCAATTCCAAATGGCGTAGCGACGTGCAAACGCTGGGCGCGCAGAATTTTGCCGCCGCCAATCAGCAGGATACGCGGGCAACCCAGGTTGATCGCGTCAAAATGCACACCCTGTTCCGCTACGCGATACAGAAAGTCATGCATGAAAATAATATTGATGTGTTCGTGCAACCGAACCTCACCATTCCGCCGGGCAGAACTGGCTATGCACAGGAGCCGGCGGTGAGTGGTCGCAGCGCCAGCGGTTTTGCCATTACCGACGTGCTGGGTGTGCCCGAGGTGATTACGCCTGCCGGTTTCAGTGACGTTTATTTTGAGCCAGTTTTTGTACTTAGTGATGACAAGAAAACTTACACCGCAAAAGCGGGCACAAAGGAATCCAAGATGTCTCATCCTATGCCCTTCAGTATTGCGTACTGGGCAGCACCTGGTGATGACCCTGTAGTACTGAAAGTCGCCTCGGCCTATGAATCCGCCACCCATCATCGCAAAACCCCCTCCGGGTTCCCTGTGTTGAGGGGCGAGCCATAACACTCAATAAACCGCTAACCAGGTGGGGGATGCCCCACCACCATCGTCTCATCAGCAAGAATCAGCGCTAGGGTTTCGCCGTTATTAACGGCTGAACCCTAGCGCAAGGCCAATCGGAGAGTAGATGTGAACACGACGAAATTACCCTTATTTTCCTTCTCCATCGCGCAAAAATCGCGCTTACCGCGCCTGCAAACGCTGGCGATCTGGGGCGCGGTGGCCGGTATCCTGATTACGCCGCAAAGCTACGCCAAGAGCGAATTCCAAGTAGAAGAAGCCACTATCGACAGCATTCAAATGGCAATCAAATCTGGCCAAACGACGTGTCAGCAAGTGGTGCAGGCTTACATAGCTCGAGCAAAAGCTTACAACGGCGTGTGCACCGCTCTGGTTACTGCTGACGGAGCCAAAATTAAAGCGGTGAAAGGTTACATTCGCGCTGGTTCACCGTTGGTTTTCCCGACGAAAACTGTCAAGGCGACCAAAGTTTTTCCTGCACTAGCTGATTACAAAGGACTTCCGCTTGATTACGGCCGCATGGAAACTACTGTGTCTGACCCGACCGCTTTTGCGCAAATGGGAATGCGGGTGGGTATGCCGGATGCTGGCCAGGTAAATGCGTTGGAAACTTTAAATATACGCGGTGAGAGATCCATTACCTGCAAAGGTGATTTCGATTTGCATCCATCCAAAGGTGCACTTCCCTCCAACGCGCCGGCTGGTTGTGAAAAGTTTCGCCAGCAACCCGATGCGCTCGAACGCGCTGCTGAACTCGACGCAAAATACGGTTCCAATCCAGACCTCGCAGCTATGCCCATGTACTGCGCGGTCGCCGCTTTTAAAGATGTTTACGACACCAAAGACATGCGCACTACCGCGAACAACGATGTGAACTTTGCGATGGATGTTCCGCCAACCGATGCCACTGTTGTTGCTCGCTTGCGTGACAAGGGTGCAATTATTTATGCGAAATCCGTAGCTCATGAATTTAACGGCGGCCCAGGAAATCCTGGTGGTGATGCAAAACCGAAAACCAAAATGATCGCTGGTGGGCAAGGTATGGGCGCGTGGGCAGGCCAGCCTTGTAATCCCTACGACACTGAGCGAGTAACGCGTGGTTCCAGCAGCGGTTCTGGTGTGGCAATTTCCACCAATCTCGCGACTATTGGAATTTGTGAACAATCGGGTGCGTCCTGTCAGGGCCCCGCTTCTCGCAACGGAATTGTTACACTATTGACTACTAAAGGTTTAACACCGGACAGCGGAGGTATCGGCTATCAATGGATTAATGACCGCGCAGGCGTTCACTCGCGCACCTTAACGGACGCGGCTCGCGTTCTCGATGCGCTTAAAGATCCGGTACAAGGCTATTTCGATCCACGCGATCCTTTCACGGCGATTCCTAAAAAAATCGCCTCCGAACAACCCTACGCAAGTTTTGCGATTACCGACGCAATGCTTAAGCAAGATGCGAAACCACTTAAAGGCATGCGCATTGCGATACTGCGCGAGCACATGGTGAAGACGACGAAAAATCATGAAGCCATTAGCGACCAAATCGATAAAGAAATTAAAATTGTTTTACGTGATCAACTCGGTGCTGAGTTAGTAGAAACCAGCACGGCTAATTATCCGGATGACCCGGATGTTCCTAACCTGCGTTACAGTTTTAACGATGCGCTTGCGGAAATTCTACCGCGCTTTATGCCGGAAATTTTTACGCGGAAAAATAAAAAAGGCGAACTCGTTTTCGCAGTTCCAGGTTACGACGTTACATCTTACGATTATTTGCTCGAGTTAAGCAGACACGAAGCTCCGCTTACCACCGAAGTGAACATGGTGAACTTTGCCACCTTCGGTGCAACTCAATGTATTACCAGTTTGTGCCCAGACACTCTGTTTGATCTTGATCGCTATTTAAAAGATCGTGGCGATGCGCGCATTACTGATTGGGCAGCTTGGGTAAATAACGCAAAATTTCGTCAGGACGAATCACGCGCGGGCGCTGAGAACTGGGTGAATTTTAAAGGCCACACTGATCCCGGTAAGGCTGACACTTTGGCGCGCAGCTACATTGCGAGGCTCGCACTTCAAAAGATGATGTTTGAAAATCAGATCGATGCTTTTGTGCATCCAGAAAACACCGTCCCTACTCCAAAAATTCAGGGAGCAAACGTGGGTAGCATTAGTTTGGACAGCATCTCGCCATTCTTCCAAATTCCACGTATCGCGATTCCTGCAGGTATGACCAAGGTCATTTATGAACCCAGCTATAAGTTGAATGAGGATAAAACGGATTACATCTCGGTGCTGCCAGAAAAAACCAAACAATCAAAACTTGCGCATCCATTACCGATTTCGATTACGTTTTTTGCAGGGCAAGGTGATGAGCCTTTGCTAATCAAACTCGGTACCGCTTACGAAGCCGCGACTCACCATCGCACTCCTCCGCCAAATTTTGGGCCACTAGCAAGCAAGTAAAAATTTTCCAAAAACAAAAAGCCAGCAAACCCCTAAGTTTGCTGGCTTTTTTACATTCACGATATTTTAAATAATTTACAAAAAGCATCTGACGAATTTCAAAACTTAATCGTCATCGAGAAGTTTTTTCAATAAATAATTTTGAAAAGTAAATATTAACTCCAGCCAGCTCCCAAACTGGGGTTGCCTAGCTGAGGGTAACTATTTTTTCTAATTTAATTTTTTATCTAATTTTAGTCAAGTGCAGCTACTCAATTTTTACTTCACGGGTAATTTTTCGAGTAATTCGGGTATTACCATTTCCCGTCATATGCTGATAATCGCAGCCTAAATAAATTTCGCCGCTGGGTTCAGACGTGAAAATTTTTGTGTAGCTCTCTAATGATCCGGTTTGACTATTGATCCAGGTAGATACGACCGTCACACGATACCGATTTTGATCGTCTTTGTTGATCAAGTATTGCTTGAAGCCAGATCGGTTCATCGCTGGGCCACAGGCGCCGTGACTACGAATGGTGTTTTGAAAAAACACCGGAACGCTTCGATATTTTTTGCGTGCGTTGGACAATCCAGATTTAGTTTTCTCGTTAATTTCTTTATCGATAACCTGATTCATAATCGTCTCCAGATATTTATACGGAATTCTTAAGGCCTAAAACATTCCTCTGGGCGCCCCTTCCATCACCATGAAATGCCACAGTCTTCGAAACTGGATCAATGTGTCGTCGTAGGACGCCCAGTCTTTCCATGCATCGGGTTCAAGTTCCAGGGAATTTGCCAATGCACCTATATCAGCCGCATCCAACAGACCATTTTTTGCTGCGCGTCTGGCTAGCGGCGCTATGGGATAACCACGAAACTCATAAGGTACTTGTTCAACCTTAAGCATAAAGCCCGGGTGCCAGCTAAGCGGAATTCCATAGCGCGTAGAAATTTTGCCGAGTACTTCACCGGTGTGTTGATCTTGAAACGCAGGGTCGGCAACCAATTGCGAAACATCTTTATCCAAACGGATCTCGCCGTGAATCTGCACTTCTACAAAACTATCCAGCGCTCTGCCTAAAATTAATTTTTCAATCGAATACTTTTTAGCGTTTTGCAAAATGTTCGCGGGCGTTGAAAATCTACAAATTAAATCATCCAATAAACTCGCAACATTTAATTCGCTAATACCAAAAGCACCCTGCCCCAATTCCAACTCGTTAAATATTCGTGCGAAGATTGGAGCCAAGGTATTTATGCTTCCAGTATGCAAAAGTGCATCCGGCTCCTGGCTTCCACCAAAGGTAAATGTTGAGCGTGCGGATACCGTCGGGTGCAACAAAAAATAGCAAGAGCCGAACCGCGGCGCGGGGCCGTCGGGGTGATCCAATAAATGCAGCGCGCCATACTTCGGCCGAACCGACGGATGAACATCGTCGGCGTGATAGGCGCCGCCGAAGAGATGCCTTTCCCACAGATCACGCGCGCCACCGGGAAACGCGGATGTGCTGCCGCTGGATAGACCAGTTTCAAATTGATTTTTGAAACGCCCACTTTGAAGCAAACCTTCCGCAACCACTTTGCCGAAGCGACTGATTCGCTCAGGATGAAAATGCACGGCAATTTGCGCCTGCGAACTTAAGATCGCGGTCGCTTTGTCGTAGCTTTCCCTGGTTACATTGGCGCGCGCAAGGATTGCATCAATGCAATCATTCGCACGCTCGCTACCGAGTTTTGCCTGTTGTTCAACGAAATCAATCGCGCGTTGCTGATGCCGCGTTATAACGCCCATATCAAATGCCCTTACCCGCTAAAGCCTAAATCTACAAAAGCGGAAGAATATCAGCATCATCAAATCGGCGGTTTTTTCCAGCCACCACTTTGGCTTTCCAGATAACTGGCAACAGCAATACAAATGTCCTCGCGCCAGGGCGCTGCAACAATTTGTAAACCTATGGGCAATTTGCCATCCGCTGAACTACCGCAACGCACTACCACTACCGGCCAACCCGTGGAATTGAACACGCCGGTATACGGCCAGCCGCTGGTATTTTCAGGAGGCTCTTTTTCGCGGTCGATAGGTTGCGCGGGTTTGTTGGAGGCTGGGCAAATAAATACGTCGTAGTTGGTCATCCACTCCAGCAATTGGGATTTACATAAATCCTGCTGTTGCCAGGCTTCCACCATTTCTGCAGAGCTGATGGGTTTGGCCGTAGCCATACGCGCTTTTCGTGCGGGAGAGATATTGTTGGTATGCCACTTGTCGGCGAGACGTTGGTAAAAAGCGCCGCCGTCACCCGTGGATAATTTGGTCCGTGCATCGCGCATGCGTTCCAATATTTCCTGGGGTACATCTTCTTTCACGCTGGCCATAACACCATTCAACCACTTGGCTGCCTGACGTACCGTTTTCTTGGTGTCTTCGTCTGTTGCAGCATCGCCCGTGGCGAGATTGTCCGCGCAATAAGCGACGCGAAGCGATTTCAAATTTACTTTCTCAGGATCGGCCCAGGGCACTGGTGCGCAGGAAGCATCGTGAAAGTCCGGTCCGGAAATAATCGGAGTGACAAGCGCTAAATCTTCAACCCGCCGCGCCATAGGCCCGAGCTGCTGCCATAAATCAAAAATGCCACCGTAGTCCACAATATGGCCAGTGCGCGGCACACGGATACTGGTGGGTTTGATTCCTGCGATACCGTTATGGTTGGCCGGGCCGCGAATGGAGCCGCCCCAATCCGAACCTATATCAAACGCCGCTCCACCTGCTGCGACAATAGCGCCTGCACCGCCAGAGGAGCCCGACGTAGTGCGCGATAAATCGTAGGGATTGTGCGAAGCGCCATAAAGCAAATTACTGGCCGCGCTAATACCGGCAAGACCACCAAGCGTGAATTCCGGCGTGTTGGTTTTGCCTAGCAAGATCGCGCCTGCTGCTCTCACACGCGCAACCACTGTCGCATCTTTTGCAGGGATAAATTGTTGGCGACCAAAGGTGGCGCCTGTGGTGATAACACCTTCGGTATCCAGCGAATCTTTGATGGTCATTGGTACACCATGTAATGCACCTACAAACTCACCTTTCGCGGCTTTGGCATCCAGCGCTTTGGCTTCGGTGCGGGCACGTTCGTAGCAATTCATGACAACTGCATTGAGCCGATCATTCACGATTAATTGACGAGAAATGTAAGCATCCACCGCTTCAAGAGCTGACACTTTTTTCGTGCGAATCAGGCCCGCCAGTTTGGTGGCGGACATATAGATAATTTCATCGTTTGTGTCAGTAGAAGCTCGAGCACTTTGAATTGCTAGCACCGCACCTGCGGCGGCTGCGAGTTTTAATGCCCCCTGATCCGAACCTTTTGGCATGCGCGGTAAACCAAATAAATCTCGTAACGATTGTTTTTCGAGCACTTCAACATCTGTTGTCATGGCGCTTCTCACTCTGAATAGATGGCTGGCCGATCGCCCGCCGATGTTATGAAACACAGTTGGGAGACAGTTATGAGACGAATATCAGACGGGAGGCGGAACCCAACCTCCGGTCTGTTGTTCGATATGCGACATCGCAGCCAATACAATGTCGTCACGCCAAGGTTGAGCAACTACTTGAACTCCGAGCGGTAAGCCCTTGTCTTCCTTTGAAGTTCCTGCGCGAACGACGCCCGCAGGCCAACCGGTGGTGTTGTATTGACTGGTGTAACTGGATTTAGCGCGCACTTCCGGCGTTTGCTCAAAATCGAGACGAATAGGTGCGCGTTGGCTAGCGGGACAGATGATCAAATCATATTGTTCGAACCAGGTGAGTTGCTCGCTTTTGATTGCATCCATCTCTTCGCATAGCCGCGTGAAGTCAGCGCTGCTGACTACATCGCCAGTAAGTCGCAAACCCGGTGACGCCTCGGTGGTGCCATGCATTTTCATCAAGCGACGCATATGTTCGCGGCCATCTGCACCGTTAAATTTGGTACGAACGTCCGCTAGCTCTGCCATTTTTGGCGGCATAGCTTCAGTGACTTTGCAGCCAAGTTTTTTGAAATAGCCGACGCATTGTTTTACCAGCGCCTGTACTTCTTTGGTCGGCGCCATAATTCCATTGCTGGTGTAATAGGCGACTCGCATACTTTTTAGGTCAACCGATGCGGGATCGCCAAGTGGCACAGGTGCCATGGTTGCGTCTGAATTATCGGGCCCCGCCAGGATCTTCATAAGCAGGGAAATATCATCCACACGGCGCGCCAAAGGGCCGGTTTCCTGGAAAGTATCGAACGGGCCGCCGTAACCGACGATATGTCCGGTTCGTGGCACGCGGCCTAAGGTAGGTTTGATTCCTGCGATGCCGTTTGCGTAAGCAGGGCCACGAATAGAACCGCCATAATCCGAACCTATATCGAAGAAGGCGCCGCCTGCGGCCACAATCGCCCCCGCTCCGCCGGATGATCCGCTCGGCTGATATTCAATGTTGTAAGGATTTTTGGTCAAACCATAAACCAGATTGACCGTACCTTTGCCGCCGCCACCCAGCGTGAATTCCGGCGTGTTGGTTTTACCGAGTAAAATCGCCCCCGCTGCACGAGCTCGCGCAACGACGGTAGCGTCTTTTTGAGGAATAAAATTTTTACGGCCAAGGGTTCCACCGGTACTGACAACGCCTGCAGTATCAAACGAATCCTTAACCGTAAACGGGATTCCGTGGAGCGGACCTTTGGATTTTCCAGCTGCGGTCATTGCATCCGCTTCGGCGGCTTCCGCAAGGGCACGGTCACGACAAAACGCGACTACGGCGTTAATTTTTGGATTCACTTCATCAATACGCGCATAGCATGCTTTCACCAACTCAACGGAGGTGATGGCTTTACTGCTGATCATTTTCGCAATCTCAACCACCGATTTGCTCAGCACATCTGTACTAGTTAACGCATTGGCAGGCGCAGCGCTGTAACGGGCAACAACTAAAGCAGTGCTGGCGCCGGCCGTCAGTTTCATAAAGCTGCGACGCGACCAATCCTTTTCTAACGCAATATTTTTGGGTACTTGCATAGCTGACTCCTTTGTTCTTAAGGCTTGTGGATTGTCATTTAACTAATATCAATAACTGAAAGATTCGCCTGCGATTCGCCTGTCATAGCCGGTATGCTCGCCGGTGCTTTTTAATAAGTGATCTTGTCGCTACTGATTGATGGCGTGAATTTGGGTAAGCGAATAGCTTTGGTCGCTTGCTCAAAGTCGTAGCCGTAGCCGAGCAATTTGGGTTCGGTATAGGCGAGCCCAAAGAATGAAACGGTTACCGGCAAACCACTTGGCGTCATGCCCGCCGGGACGATTAAGTCCGGGAAACCGGTGGCGTTGGCGATATTGGTTGCGGAGCCCATTGCGGCCATCGCCATGGTTTTTTCATCCGGGATAATTAAGGTCGCTGGTGTAGGTGATGTTGGGTAAATAACGGCATCCAGCTTGTATTCCGCAAACATTCCAAGCACGCCGGCCTTAACCGCGGAGAGCATTTCGTTTTTGATGGCGAGATAAACCGGGTTATTTAAATCCCTTGCAATCGAGGCCGTATATTTAAGTGCATAAGCTTTTTCCGGGCTGCGATAACCAGTTGCAGGGTCATTAGCTTTAGCCACGATTTCATCGAAATTTTTCGGGAAGCCGGGCTTTAAGGTATGCAGATAATCGGTGATTTGCGCTTTGAATTCGGAGCTTACCAACTCGTTATAAATCGGTTGTTTTGCGGCGACTATATAACCGGGGTATTTAATGTCGATTACCTCAGCGCCTAATTTTTTGAGGGTGGCGACTGCGGTTTCCATAACCGCATCTGTACCAGCATCCTTACCCATAAATTCACGGGCAATACCGATGCGAGCACCTTTCAGCGAACCTTTTTTGAGGAACTGGGTGTAGTCCGTGTACGACTTACCTGCGCTGGTTTTAGTCGCTTCATCAGCAGGGTCAACACCGGTCATAGCGCCCAAGGAAGCGGCAACGTCGTAAACGCTCCGTGCCATTGGGCCGCCGGTATCGAAACTGAGTGCCAAAGGCACAATGCCGTCGCGACTCATCAAACCGCGTGTGGGTTTTAATCCGACAATACCGTTAGCAGATGATGGCCCGCGTACAGATCCACCGGTATCAGTCCCTAAACCAAACTGTGCAAAACCCGCCGCAATTGCCGCGCCTGTTCCACCACTTGAACCTGATGGCCCGCGAGTTAAATCATGCGGATTTAATGTTTGTAAACCCATGGAGCTGAAACCGTTAGGCACCCTGCCCGCTTTCATAACAGCAGGATCAGTCGCGCCGCTTACGCTGCCGCCACTACCAGCAAATTCACTCAGGTTTACTTTCGCCACAATCACCGCACCGGCTTCCCGTAGCTTTTTCACTACATAGGCATCGTCTGGCGGAATAGATCCGGCGAGCAATTGCGAACCGGCGGTGGTAGGCATATCGAAGGTATCAAAGTTATCCTTCAGTACCACAGGTATGCCGTGTAGCGGCGAACGTGGGCCGGATTTTTTACGCTCAGCATCCAGCGCTTTGGCAGTTTCAAGCGCCTTTGGGTTGATTAAGATCACCGCGTTAATCGCCGGGCCCTGTTTGTCATAGGCCTCGATGCGCTTGAGATAAAGCTCCACCAATTGCTCGGAGGTCACCTTATTTTTCGCCATGGCGGCATTAAGTTGCTCGATGGTGGCAGTCGTTAAATCCAGGGTGGCGGCATGGGCGTGATTAACTATCGCAAAGCTCACCGCAGAAAAAGCAAAAAAACTGGCGACTAAAGCCGTGTTCAACATTTTATTAATTTGCATGGCAATGTCCTGATAATTCGAAATTAGAGGTGAAAAAAGGCCGCAACATGAATACCGCGATGAGTTGAAAAGCGTTTTAGAAAAAATTTGGTAAACAGACTGGAATTAATAAGCTTTTGATACTGACGAATGGCTACCGAAACGGTAGCCATAAGTACAGTCGAGACAGAGTTTGCCAGCCAATACTGGCTGGGCTTCGTTGGGGAGTTGCTCATCATTATGCTGGCTCACTCTGTTGATTTCAGTCAGGTCGCAATTTTTCCTGCTTTACTACAAATCAACTTTGAGAGAGAGCTCATAACGACGTCCCGGCATAACAGACATCAACATACTGTTACCGCCGTTACCCGCGCGGAAATCTATATCGTCATCAAGGTTGTACACGTTGCCCTTGAGATGGATTTTCGCGTTATCCCAGGTAACACCGAGGTTTATGATTGTGGAGGATGGAAGCTTCACCGTCTGGATACGGTTGGCCCAAGACTCTCCGAAGTACTGTACGTTTGCCAATATCCCGAAACCTTTACCAAGGTTATAACTGGTATTCATGGCGGCTTGAGTTTCTGGCGAGCCTGGAACTTTGTCATACACATTGTTAGGGTCATTCAGCAGGATAT
Source organism: Gammaproteobacteria bacterium (assembly GCA_004173475.1). GTDB lineage: Bacteria > Pseudomonadota > Gammaproteobacteria > Pseudomonadales > Cellvibrionaceae > Cellvibrio. Next base: position 200,294 of record SEBU01000002.1, on the reverse strand, counting down.
TGGTACGTCCACCAAAGCCAAATGCTTCAGCCGGATACTTTGAGCCGTCTGGCGCAACATAATCTTTAAAGCCCAATTCGCGCGCGGTAACGCCAATATTCAAGGCTACTGCACCTGTCGAATAACGTGGGTCCATTTCAGCGATAGACGCACCTATAAACCAGTTACGGGTCGCCTGATAATTAATACTGGCTTCCACCCCTTTGGTAGTCGTGCTGGTAGCAAAGGCTGCAATACTAGGATCAGCGCCGCCAGAAACGTCGGTACGTTCTTGTTCAAAGGATGCTAACGTCCACTGCATTTTCTTGCCTAAAGCCACACCCTTGATACCGTATTCCTTCAAGGATGCATCACCGACTAACTTGGCTCCGGTTACTGTCGCTGCGGCGTAAAGGTTGTTGTTGCCATCGAGGGTAATGGTGGAACTTGCCACGGTTACATAAGGAGTCATGCTGTACCACGGCAATTTGTGGGACAAACTAGCGCTCCATGAGGTCCCGTTATCCGACGCTTCAACCCAATCTTTTTCCGGGAGATACGCGCCCGGGCAAACACCGCCCGGCGTTAAACAAGCAGTACCTTCTTTGTATGCCGCTATGAGTTCCGGTGTGGGAAGGCCGATGGTGCCGGTGTTAGGGTTGAATAAAGGACTCTCATTAACTTGGGCGTTCACGTCATCGTAACGACCGCCAAGCACGAGGTTGGTATTGGTGAAGAAGTCGATATCCAACATCACCCCTATACCCTTTTCGGTGTATTTAGAGTGACGGTTATTGCTGTTGGGTACGCCGTATTGGTAAGAGTTGTTGGTCAATTGAGTCCAAAACATGGTGTTTGGATAGAATCCGCCGGTGCCGCTACCATTGGCGCCCGTGTCAAATGTTATGTCCTGGCGGAAATCGAAATCGCCACCGGAGCTACGGATAAAGCCCGAGGTTTTACGATAGTTCACCGAAGCCAAACTGTTGACGGCTAACCAATCCGGCAAGACCTCAGACGAGACTTTTTTCGTGACGGTAATCTTATCTTCAAGAGCTTTGATAAATTGGTTTTCGCCGTAAGGTAGCCAGGAATCCTTAAATGAATTCAAGCTATCGTAGAACAGCTGGTTTTTAATGGTGAAGTCAGGATCCGTATCGTAAATCAGGTCAAAATAGGCCATTTTCTGAGTCGCGTTTTGTTCGCGCTCATAAGCACCGTTCGCGCGGTAATCCTCTTTCTCCAAGGTCGTTTCGCCGGTATTACAAGGGTCGAGCAGCAGGCCAACGGGCAAGTTACGCGTTACCAGACCATTAGAGGTTGCGCCAATGACGGGCTGTGTGCGCATGTAATCGGCCATGGCGCAGTGAGAATTTGCACCAGGCCCGATTGTTAAATAATCCATCATCGCCTTGGGAATTCCGTTGATGGTATTGGCGTAACTGCTGATGGGAATGGGATTACCAGCTGCATCTTGAGGCAAGGTAAAGCGTTGATCCAATGCCTGGTTATTACCGCCGATGCTGCCAGTGATGGGAGAACCTAAATAGGTTTCAACGTAACCAATACGACCGTCGCCATTTAAATCCAGATTCGCCATCGGACGGCCGGTGATGTAAGTGCCGTTATCAACAAAATCCTGTGTAGTACGGGCGAAGTAGGCACCTGCCGTTACTGAATTTTGCACCTGTCCACCCGTCTCCAAACGGAACGGGCCAATGGCGTTATCCACACTCAATGTAGCCTGTAGGAACTTTTGCTTGGCGGGCACATTTTCCACAAATGTTTTGGAGTCTTCTAACAAACCGACAACGTAAATACCGGCAGCTTTACCTGCAAGTTCAAAGGGTTTGCCCAAACCAAATTGCATTTCACCTTTGCCGTAACTGTCTACGGTTGCCTGCAAGTAACCCTGTTCTTGCGTCATGTATTTACCGGTTTTGGCACGGTTAGATTTGGGGTCCAGGTTGGCGTAACCACCGATTTGACCCATGCCGTAAAGTGGTGATGGTGGGCCTTTAATCACTTCGATATTGTCGTACGCGGAGAGAACTGTACGTACGTGCCCCTGCATTTGCAGACGCTTCATACCGCGATAGTAAAAGTCTGCCGATACTCCGCGAACGTTTATACCGCCTTGCAAACCATAACGTGTGGTGGTGTAAGTACCTGGTACCAGACGGCTGAGATCATCCACCGAAGATACGCCGTACAGACGCAATTGCTCTTCACTGACGAAAGTAACTGTACGTGGGGTTTCCAGGAGCGGTTTAGCGAAGCCGAAAGATGCACCGGAGGGCTCATTGGATAAAGTACGCAAGGGATCATCAGTAACATTTACATCGCTAAGCTCGGTGACTTCGGCAGCTTTTTCTTCCTGCGCAGCTGCAGAACTGGTATAGACCAAAGCCACCGACGCTGTGCCAAGAGCCACAATCGCGGCAATTGCATTGCGCAAATTAGATTTGCGCTCAAAGTTTTTAGAACTGTACATACAAACTCCCCATTAGTGGCTAAGAGCGAACTACAGCTGCCGCTGTATGCACGCCTGTCTGTGTTTAAGACGCCACGGAATGTCGTACCCCTACCCAAAAAATTTGATTTTGGAATGAGGTGAACATAGGGGATTGAGGAAAAAATTATTTGCGGAAAAATGTTTTAGGCAGAGCTTATACAAGATCAGACAAAGTAACGCGGATAAAAAGTGCTTATAAAACAGAATACTGAGAGCTGAAGTTAATGCCGGGTGAGAAAATGGATTAAAAGCGATAGGTAGCAGTAAATTGCGCGCGTCTACCGGGCATGGCTTGCGCTATGACGTCCCCCAGCACTTCACCAGTACGGGCACGAAAATAATGTTTGTCGCCGACATTGGCGATATCCAATTTGAAATCTACCGCAGGGCTACTCCAGAAAAGACCCAGGTCAACAACGGTACTGGCAGGAAGCTCCACCAGGCATAAGCGTCCCGCACAGGTACTCGACAAATAGTTTCCCTTAAGCGTTACACCCCAGTGCTTATCAAATTGGTAGATCACCGTTACACCCATTTGAGTCTCGGGATTGCCCTGCTTTCGTTCGTACTCCGGCAGGTCATTTGGCAACATAATATTGGCGCGGCCGCCATATAAAAATGCCTCAGCGGGATAAATGAGATTGCCCTCCGCGTCCAATACATCGGTGAAACCGAGTGCTCTAGCATCAAGCTGAATTATTCCGCCAGCGTTGGGTAAATATTTGGTGGTTTGGTTTAGTGCGTACAAACTAAGCAGTAAGTTTTTGCGCGGAACCCACTTAATTTCGGTCTGCCAACCTCGGGTTGTGGTGGCCGTAGCATAGGCGTTAATCACATTGGGTATATCAGTTTGTGAAACGTCTGCCCTACCTTGTTCATAAACGGTGGACGCGAGGCTTAGCCTACCTTCAAGCCAACTTCCTTTAACGCCTGCTTCTTTCAGAGTCGCGGTACCGACATGACCGGCATTTATGACGTCGTTAAGTAATGAATTGTTATTGTTGTCGAGCAGAATAGTTGCTTGCGAAACGGTGGCGTATGGATGCAGCCCATAGGGCAACTGTTGTGACACGCTCACCGACCAGGAACTACCACCATCCCAAGCTTCAGCAACATCATCCATTAACGCGTAGGCACCAGGGTTAGCAGCCGTGCCAGTGTTGTAAAAATAGCGCCCGGCATAATTGGTATTTTTCGCCTTGGATCTATCATGGCGAGCACCAGCCAAAATATTGGTATCGCTGAACACATCGATATCTAGCAAAAAACCCGCTCCAAACTCCGAAAACTCGGTGCGATAAATACTCCCCCAGGGCATCCCGTCGTTAGTGATATCGCTGTTTTCGTTAGAGCTGGCGAAGGTTGTATTTGCGGTCATACCTGCGGTCGCCGGATTCCAATCGACGGCGGTCGCGTCAGTTCGATGGTTGCCGTAGTCTCCAACGATGCGCGTACCTTTGGATACGGTATTACGCAGGTTTATCGACATCGCCTGATTAACGGATAGCCACGAGGGTAGATTTTCCGTTCGATTGGTTAGGGTAAATTTGTCCTCAATCACGTACACATCCTGCACTTGACTAAAGGGCTGGTTGGAGTTTTTGTATTGATCCATATCGTCATAGAACAGCTGGTTTTTCAGCGTAAAGTCGGGATCTTCGTCGTACACCAAGTCAGCGAAAGCCGTCGTAAACCGCGCTTTCACGTCTTTTTCGTAGGCCGCCCCGCGTCGAGGGTTCAGCGAGTTGATACCTACCGTACGCGGATCCAGTGCCATACCAACGGGAACTGAACCTGAAACTGGAATGGGCGCGCCCACACCTTGAGCTCGCAGAACGCCCGTCGGGTCTGCTTCTGGATTGACCTGCAGGTAGTCATAAAACGTCTGGGGAATGCCCGCTATTTTTGGAAACTGATCAATAGTGAGTGGCTTGCCTTGGGGGTCAGTCGGCCAATTGAACACCTGATTTAACGGCTGGTTAGAGGTAGTCAGGTTTCCCTTTACCGGCGATGCGGTCTGCATTTCCAGATAGCCAATACTGCCGTTACCGTTTAGATCCAGGTTAACCAAGGGTGAGCCGCCGATATAATTCCCACGATCTACTAACGCTTGGGTCAAGCGTCCTATCAAGGCACCCGACGTACGCGACTCTTGGAAATTAATGCCAGTCTCGAACCGAAATGGACCGACCATATCGTCAATGCTGGTGGCTGCCTGAAATACTTTTTGCTTTACCGGAATAGCTGCGGTGTAAGAGTCCGAATCTTCGAGCAAACCATATACATAGTAGCCGCCGTCTTTACCGAAGGATTCCAACCCAGCCGGGCCTCCGAAACCGAAGGAGAGTTCGCGACGGTTGTATTGCCCCGCAACGAGCTGCGCAAAACCGTGAGCCTCGTTGAAATATTGGCCGGTTTTGGATCGCCCTGACTTGGGCACGAAGTTTACGTAACCGCCAATTTTGCCCATGCCATGTAAAGGCGATGCCGGGCCGCCCACTACCTCAATGGAATCCATGGCGGCGAGTACGCTGCGTCCATGGCCTTGAAGGGTCAGACGTCGCATACCACGAAAATAGGTGTCGGCGGGCACGCTGCGAATATCCACCGAGCCCTGCACACCAAAACGGGTTGTGGTAAACACACCGGGCACGACGCGTAGTAAATCTTCCACTGCGCTCAAACTGAAAACATCAATAGCATCACTGCTCACATGCGAGACAGATCTGGGGGTATCTAACAAAGGTTTAGTAAAACCAAACACTGAACTAGTATTTGATCCAACCCACCAGGGCGATTGACCTGTTACGTCTACGTCAGTGAGTACGGTTACGTCGGACTCAGTTTCTTCCTGACTCGGATTTGGTCCGAGACTTACAATTGTTTTCGGTTTACTGGAGATGGCTACGGATTTGCCATTGATTAAATGAAAATCCATATCGGTTCCACTCAACAATTTCGTGAGTGCAGCTTCAACAGTTAATTTTTCCTTAATCTGAACAGCGTGCTTATTGATTAACGCACCGGGTTCATAGAGTAATTGGAGCGATGCTTGCTGACATAACTCGCGCAAAGCATCGCTGAGATTTCCAGCATGAATATTAAAATTAACATGAGTATTTGAATTAACAGAATCGCGCGAAGTTTTCGAAATGTGATTAATTTCTTCACTCTTAAGAGTTTCGTTAACAGTTAGAAAAGTTTTTGAAGTGAAAGGCGTAGTACTGAACAACGTGGTTGCCCGGTTCGTCTCAGTCGCACCATTTGCGCTAAAGACAAGGGAATTGAAAAATAGAATGACAGCTACAATTGCTATATGAATAAAGCGATATTTACGGGTTTTGTGTGGCGTATTTCTCGAACAGTACAATTTCATTTGCTCCGGTATGAGCACTCCGCAAAGGTAATACGGCTGTAAGTGTTTCGACAAAATCGCTAGTGTTGCCACCCGCAATGAAATTACCGGCAATTGGAATTTCAGCGAGAGAATTATCTCCTAATACGACTTTAACGTTTGAATAACGATTAATTTCTTCCAGTACCTTTCGCAAAGGCACACCATCAAACGCTAAAAAACCTGTGGACCAACTGGTGACCGCTTCGGTTTTTACTTGCAAAAGCTGACGTCGATGCAGCAAGTTGTCGATTAATAATTGCTGCCCCGGAATTAATACTTCACGCCACTCATCAGTGTCGTTGCTATTGCTTACCGCCACTGATCCCTCTGCAAGAGTTACATTAATCATTTGATTTTCAGGGACTACATCGACCTGAAAACGTGTACCCAACGCGACTACACTAGTTCCAGCTTTACTCACAGAAAAAGGCCGCGATTTATCGTGTGCCACTTCAAAATAAGCTCTACCGGTTTCAAGGGTTAAACGACGCTCTTGCTTACTCATATCGACACGGAGCTTGGCACCAACATCCAGAAACACGATTGACCCATCACTCAACTCAATTCGCTGCTTGCTTAGTTCATTGTTAACAAAATATTGTGTTGGGCTTGCGTCAAACGCCTGATCGCGATTGAGTGAAAAGAACGCTGCAATACCTAAAAACATTACAATCGCAGCGGCATAACGCAAACGACCGAACCTACTTACTAAGCCTGACATTCTTGTTGCAACTGAAGCATCTGGATCTTGCATTGCTTCGGATAACATCGCGCGCATGCGCGGGTCTGCACTGAGCTGATTACTCACCAGACTGGCGGCATCGATCACAGACTTGTATGCCTGTTCCCGTTCAGAGCTGCCTGAAAGCCATGTTCTAAAAGCTACTCGATCTTGCTCCGTGCAATCCGGAGCTTGTAGCCTTGCATACCAATGGGCGGCCTGGTTGACTGTAATTTTGCTAGGTTTATTGTCCATATTCCCTTTTAAACGGATGCAGACTGATTCCCCCTACCTTACTTGGTTAAAAAAATTTTTGGAATACTTTGAACTGGCCCTGGCTGGCCAGTTTTAACTTGATCGATAGTTTGATCAATTGTTTGATCAGTAATTTGATCAATACGGCCTAGCTTGATTTAGCAGCGCAAATTGCCAGCGCTCGGCTTATATGTTTCTCCACCATTTTTACCGAAATACCACAGTGCACCGCAATTTGTGGATAGGTCATATTTTGAAAACGACTTAATAAAAATACCTGACGGCATTTCGGGGGTAACTGTTCGATGGTGGCGTAAAGTAAATCTAATTGCTGGCTTGCAGACACTTCGCGTTCAGGGCTTGCTATACCAGAGTCAAATTCAAGTCCGTCGATATCACAATGGTCGGCGAGATGCCTTACCTTATCTGCCCGTCCCAAATCATTAGCGATGTTTATAGCAATTCTAAATAGAAGCGATTCTGGCGATTTCACATCTTTTGACCCTTCATATTGCATTAAGCGGATATAGGCCTCTTGCGCCACATCTCTGGCATCTTCGCCGACGCGTAGGCGTCGACGTAAAAAACTGACGAGCGAGATATGACAATTACTAACAAGATTTTCGATGGACAATGTTTTAGGAATTTCACGAGACACCGATTCTTCATCCGATGTCAGATATGTTAAAGAGGCTTTCATATAGTTGCCTTTTTCCCAATGTGTTGGATAACCGCACCCTTAGCTACCAAGTACATGACTTTTACAGTCGCTAGCACTTTCGGCTGGATTACTCTATTCACGTTAGATAGTTAACCCTCGCAAAAGGAAATAAGCACAATACGCGCCAAATTTTTTAAATTTTTTTTTCGGCGACCAATTATTAAAGAAAATTTGGACCCGGATTCGAGCTCAAAAAAAATTAAAACCCTACAACCCTATGATCTGCTTGGTGTTTCATAAACAACATACTGACTTTTAAAACAAAATATTTTTCGCTTTTTACTGAACTTTTTTAAAGTTGTGTTTCCTATCAGACAGAAGATCGGTGGCGCATCAAAAATCCAATCATTGCTTGGTGCAAAAAAGCCACTAAAAGAGCTGCGATGGTGCATTAAAACTCTAATCCAAATCGCGATAATTTTTTATTGCCAGACGAAAAAAACGATGCTTTAAAATTTAATTGATTTCTAGAATTTTAAATTTTTTTTAAAAACTTAAATTATTTTTATAAACATTTTATGGTGCACTTATTTCTAATAGAGACAAAGATAAGTGCAAAAAAACCTGCATTAAATAATTCGTTACATTAAAAAACCCTAAAAAACACCTATAAACGCACCATTATTGCTGTTTTTTTTAAAAGCTTAGACAGCAAATATTATTTTTAAACATTAAACAAAAAATCGTTTTATTAAATGTAAATTAATGTTTATAAATTATTGAATAAAATACATTTTAATAAAATTAATTACGAACTGTGATAGTGTCGATTGAAATTAAATTTCAGCAATACAACCCTGAGCTTGTAAGTATTTTTATGCAGGTTTGTTAGAGATGATTACAAAGCGCTGCCAGGTTGTTAAATAGGCAATTAAGGCAGCTGGAGCCTTTAGAAAAACCGATCCTAAGGCGCTTTAGAGAGGATAAGAAAAATCCAGGTGCAATAGAGAAACGCGCCTGGATTTTTTAACTGAAAGTAAATTAAAGAGCTTTAGAAACTAAACAATTGACCGGCTTCAACATTTAAATCTGTTTTGCATTTAATGCTTTCAACCATTCGTTCGCCTGTGCACGAGACTCATCAAACGTCGTTGCCTTTTGCAAAGCCTCCACTGCACCGTTGTTGTCCTTCATGCCGTAATTAGCAACGGCCAGACGCATCCATACATCACCGGCGCGCTTTAGGCCACCTTTCTGTAGCGCTTTGGTTAACATGCCTTTGGAATCCTGCCAGCGTTCGTTATCACCGTACATGGCGCCGAGCTTGTAGTAGTAATCACCTTTGTCGGACATGGCTGCCAATTGTTTTAATGTCGCTTCCGCTTTGTCGGCTTCGCGTGCATTAATCCAGGCATCCGAGAGTGAACTTAGATTTTCTTCGTTCGCTGGCATGGTGCTTTTTGCCATGGCTGTTTCAAGTAGCAAACCTGCTTTATTCGGTGATTCCAACATCATGTAAATGCTAAACAAGTTTTTAATTTCCGCTGGCTTTTGCAAAAAGCCTTGTCGCTCTGCGAGTGCTAATACCGCTAATGATTCCGGTTCACTTTTACCTTCATACAACACACTGGAAAGCTGCCGCCAGTAATCCGGTTTTTGTGGAAACTTGACGATGAGTTGCACTAAAGATTCAGCCGCGCCTTTGTAATCTTTGAGTTCGTAAGCGATGGCTAATTTCATTTGCAGCCATTGCTCCTTGATCTCTTTCGATTTGGAAATGGCAAGATCAATTTGCGGTAAAGCCTCTGCGTAGCGTTTTTTCTCCGACAAGGCGTTCGCGAGGAAAATATGCGCTTCCGGCGGAATAGTTCCGCAGGCGGTGCTCACATAAGTTTCCAAAGTTTTTATGCCTTCATCAAACTGCTGGGTGACTATGTACAGCTGCCCAAGGTTGTAACGCAATTGTTCGCGATTAGCGCGCGGCAATGAATCCGTTGTGAGGGCCGCCGCAAATGCTTTTACCGCACTTTTAAAATCTTGCTTGGAACTGTAAGCGAGGCCAAGGTTGTAATTGACCAAAGCCTTTTCATAAGCCGAACCTTTGTCCGCAATTTTGGATAGTTTCTCAATGGCTTCGTCATACTTTTGCTTGCCGAGTAATTCGGTCGCCGTTTGCACTGTTGAAAAAGTATCCTCGCTCATTTCGGTCCCTTCTTTTTGTTCCTCTTTGCCGCAATCAGCCGCGGCAAGAGCAACGTAAGGTGTAAGACCGACTCCAAGAACCAACAACACACTGATGAAATTTTGTCTGAATTTGATCATCTGTTTTTACCCCGCAGACTTGTTCAAATCGAAATTCCACTTCCTACGCCCTTTTTGCTCAACGGGCACTCCATCAACCAATTTCGGTTTAAATCTACACTTCTGAGCCGCTAACACAGCTGCAGCTTCGAACACACCACGCGGCTGCGCTTCGACAGCTTTCGCACTGCGTACCGATCCATCCGGCCCCACTACAAATTCAATCTGTACCCAACCACTTAACCCTGCGCGACGCGCATCGCTGGGGTAGGAAACCGGAGGACATTGCAGCGGAATAATATCGCCATCGAACATCGCTTTAGTTCCACCTAGAGCTGTACCACCCACGTCAGCATTCAAACTCAAGCTGGGGATTTCCAATCCTGTTAAACCTTCCTGTTGAACTGCCGCAGCAACCACTTTCATTTTTGGCGGTGGTGGCGGAGGCGGAGGCGGTGGTGGCGGTTTTTTCCGGGTTAAAGATTCTGGTTCCGAATCACGGGTCAAGCGCACGAAGTCGATAGTCGGTAAGGCGATTTTGGCCTCCATGGCTGAGCGCCCTGCCTTGATAATCGAGTACATAACTCCGAACAGTATCAGGGAGAAAAACAGTCCAAGAAACGCGGCTGGAATAACCATATTTTTGCGTGCATATGGGTTACTAACCGGTGTGGTAGCGGCCCTGGTGGTCATGGTATTCATCATTTAACCCCCCTCGCCTGGCAATGTCGCAATCGACACTTCGGTAACTCCGCCTGATTTCACGGCGTCCATTACTTTGGTTAACATTTGGGTTTGGGATTCGCGATCCGCGATGATTACTACCGTATCTTCAGCGCGCTCTTGATGTAAGCGTTCGATCATGGGGCGAACTTCGCGGATATCGACACGACGTTTATCCATCCAGATATCACCGTTAGGGCGAATCGCAATCAGAATATTGCCTGATTCCTGACTCTCGCCGGTCATGGCGGCTTCCTTGTTTACGGTGATACCCGCTTCTTTGATAAAAGAAGTAGTGATGATGAAGAAGATCAGCAGATTCAGTACGAAGTCCAGCATGGGCGCTAGATCTATACCCGTTTCATCGCTTTCTTCGGAGTGACGTTTTAAAATCATTGCGCTTAACCTCGCTCGGATGCAGCAATTGAAACGTTTTGGATACCGCCTTGACGCACCTGGTCAATGACCTGTACCAAAACTCCCGTTTGTGAACCCTTCTCGGCCACGACCACTACCGAATCATCTGGCCGCTGCGCATGTAAGCGCTCGATATTCGCCCGCACCGCGCGTATATCCACACCTTTTTTATCCACCAGAACCGTGCCGGCAGCTTCGATTACAATCACGATGCTGCCTGCTTCTTTCTTTTCAGTTGCCGCGGAAGAATTCGGGCGACTCACCGTCAACCCAACCTCTTTGGCAAACACCGCGGTGATAATGAAGAAAATCAGAAGATTGAGCACAAAATCCAGCATGGGTGCTAAATCAATGCCTGTCTCATCCATATTTTCAGATAGTTGCCGTCTTAATCGCATTGCAGAACTCCCAATGTTTTCGCCACCGAGGGGCGATAAAATTTATCTGCCTAAACCTTCACACACTCAACAGACTCTCAACTGCGAACCTTAAAAGTGAAACCGATCAGCAAGACGTTCAGTTTCCATCGCGGCTTTACGCTTGAAGTAATACACGGGATAAAGCCCCGAAATACTCACCGCCAAACCCGACAAGGTACAGACCATGGCTTCCGAGACTCCGGTTGCCATGGAGCGTGCATCTGCTGAACCTAGCGCAGCCATGGAATCGAATACCGCGAGCATTCCAAGTACCGTGCCGACCAATCCCAACAGTGGACTCATGGGAACCAACACGCGTAGTACCAGTAACTTGCTGTTCATGCCTGCGTTGAGCCGCGAAATCATCGCGGCCCGGATCTGACGAGAAGCCCAACTCATTTTGTTGCCACGCTGATTCCATTGTGCGAGAGATGTTTCGGCTTCGTAGGGCAGCACTTTGCGGAAGTACCACAAGCGCTCCAACACAATGGTCCACATCAACACACAGGCACCGAATATCCACACCACAACCGGTCCACCTAAATGGCGCATTGCTGTCAGGGCTTCAAAGGGCGACGTTATGATTTCAGGCACGGCCATGAGCGATCTCCATTTTTTCCAAGCGTTCAGCCAGAAGACCTGCGCTTTGTTCATCAAGAACCTGAACGACTGACTTGGAGATGGATACCAACCAGGCATTCAGGAACAGCAGTGGAATGGCGATACTCAAACCCAGCACCGTTGCAATCATGGCTTGCGAGATCCCCGCTGCCATCAACTTGGGATCGCTTGACCCGGATTCGGTAATACTTTGGAAGGTGAGGATCATACCGATCACCGTACCGACCAACCCGAGCAAGGGCCCTGCCGCTACTGCCAACTTGAGGAAAGATTGGTAACGCTCCAGCTTCGGTACTTCCTTGAGCACCGCTTCCGATATTCGCAGCTCCACCACTTCGGGGCTCTGCTCAAGTTTCTCGGTTTCAGCACCTTTGAAGGTGGCCAGTACGCGACCTAAAGGATTCGTGGATTGTGGATCAGTAAGGAAGTTAAGTTGTTCACGCACATTGAAGCGCACTCGAGCGAGGTAGAAGAGTTGGTAAATACCGAGAATCGCACCGATTATCCCCACCACTATGATCACGTAGCCTACTGATTCACCCATGTGGATACGTTCCATAAAGGTTGGTTTTTGCGCATAGATTGTGAGCAAGTTACCGCGCGTAGGATCGACCAGACCTTTCACGTAGCCGGGTTCAGCTTTGGACAAATGTTCGGCCTGGTTTTGAAAACTCGTGCCTGGTTGGCGTGCCATAACCGCCAATTTTTCCTGGCTCGGCAGGTAGCTCATGTACATGTTTTCGTATGTAGAACTGAAGGGCCCAACGCGGGTGACCATGGTATCCAATGGCTTTCCGTCGGCTAAGATGATCGTCGATTTGTACTTCGCGACTTTGCCGGTTTCAGTCATTTCCCGTTGCAACTCAAACCAGAAACGTTCGAGATCGCTAATCGATGGCAGTGCTTTTGACTGGGCAAGATCAGACGCAAACTTCACACGGCCTGGGTACTGCGCGCTGATCATCGAGGCGTTAACGACCGACGAAAAATCGTTCGCTACCTGCCGTACCACACCAAACATCTCACCAAGATTCCCTGCCCTAGCATCCAGCTGGGTTTGCATCTCAGTCAGGGTTTTTTCGTTAGCGTCAAAAGCGGCAGTCAGAGCAGCACTGCGGTTCTGTTGCTCTTTCAATTCAGCGCGAGCGGTATTAATCAACTCGGCTTGTTTATCGCGTTCTGATACAAACTTGGCTTCGCGGGCGCTGTTAACCTTGGCCTCAGCCGCACGTATGGTACGAGTTTGCTCAAGTAGTTCGTCCAAACTGGTCGCTGCCGTTGCGAAGGTCGACCCCAAGCTAAAGGTCGCTGTCATTACGCCAGCCAACATCAGTTTAGAAAGGTAGGAATACTTCATTTACTTCACCTCCAGCGGGGTATGAATTGCCACTTCAATAAAATCAGGTGCCATTTGTTTCTTGGCAATCTTCAAGCCTTTTTCCATTGACTCTTTGTAGCTGTTGTCGACGACCCATTTTTTGGTCTCGGCATTCCAATAACCGGTTTCTTTAGCATCAAGAGTTTGATACATCAAAGACACGCGACCAGTACGTAAGAAGTCCACGGTTTTGTCGTCAACCTTGCCTTGATAAACCTCGATGGTGCGGCCGTATTCCACTTCGATTTGGTAAGCCTCAACCAGACGACGATATTTTTCCGAGGTAGAAACATCGGCGCGCGCCATCATGGCCTGCAACGAAGCGATACGATTTTTGCGTTCGGTCGGTAGGAAAGGAATGTCTAGGCTTATGAAGCTGGAAAGCGCTGCGAGCATCTTGTCCATGAGCGGGAGAACTTCCCGCGACGTTGTTTCGATGACCGCGAGTTGGCTGGTCATATCGGCAATTTGTTCTTTTTGCGATTTGACCTGCAGATCGATTTGCTCGTTGTAGCCTTTGAGGCTTTGAGCTTCAGCAATCATCTGGCGGTAGCTGGCGAGGGACTTACTTGCCTCATCATCCAGCGCAACGACTTTCTTCTGGGAATCGATCGCCGCTACCTCAGTTTTCGTTTGCTCACCGACGGTGGCATTAACGGTCGCTGCGTCGGCCGCCAATACCCCGTGGGTCATCGACAACATCCAGCCAGCGCATGCCGTACTCAGCAGAGTACGAATGAAAATGTTGGGTTTTGGGCTCATATCTCGTTTTTCCTCAATTCAATGGCAACTAATCACATCTAACAAACCGAAAATTCGCGTCTATAAACTTTTAATCTGCGACATTTACCTGGCTCCCAAGCCTTCGCGAAAATCTCGCTAACAGAAAATGTTCTACATACTTTTAGACGTGAGCGCCTTTTTCTACCCTACGCTCACCCTCTCTAACAATTGCAACTTGCGGCGGTTTTTCGCTGGAATTTACTCTTTCCTCCCATTTTTCAAACGCGTTATTGAAGAGCACCAAAACCTTGCGGCGCTTTACGATGCTTGCTCGCAGCCTCATAGGCGGCCGCAATTTTTAACAACACCGGCTCGCTAAAAGGCCGACCCAGAAAATCGATATTGACGGGTAGTTGCGCTTTCACTGGGCCAACCATCAAGGTTGCTTTGGGTGATTTAGGATCGGGAATACGGTCATAAACTTCAGTTGTGAAACCCGCCGGAACTGAAATTGCCGGAAAGCCATTTGCACCGAGTAATGTCCAGGCCAAGGGCGAGCGGCCATTTACACTCGGCTCAGCTGGCGCTCCCAATTTGGGTGCCGGAACATTGCCAGTTGGATAAGTGACTGCCTGGAGATTTTGTTGCGCCATGCATTGCAAGACGATTTGCTGTAAGGCAAAACGCGTTTGCATACGGTTGCTCATATCCAGGGTTTTATCGTCGAATTTGGCTTGCAAAGCGGCTTTCTTGTCGGAGAAACCCGAACCGGGACGAACATCAGTAAAAAAGCGCGATTTTTTGATGAGGTCTTCGGTGGTTTTAATATTCGCGTCACCGCGCTCTTTCAGATAAGCATCAAGCACGTAGCGACCTTCGCCAATGGATGGCTCAGTACCTAAACCGCGAATAGTTATACTTTCCGGAAATGCTACAGAGCCATCGGCCATGGCTAATAAAACGGGAATATGATCGGTTGAGGGCTTGCCTTTGGGATCAACCGGAAACTGGTCCGGGAATTGATTGGCAAGTGCTGAATTGTAAGCAATTGGCGCGTAATGCTTCACGCAGCCCTGAAACAGTGCGCCTCCAGGACCTGGATCAATAACCGTAGCACCCAGTTTTTTAAGCATTTCAACCTCGCGTTCCACGATCGCGATGCTCTCGTCATCAGCCCTGCTGAACAGCTCGCGATTCATAAACTCACGCACGACTCCTATGCGTATACCTTGCAGGCTCCGTTCTGTCGTAAAGCTTTGATATTTCTGCGCAGGTAGGCGATCCACCGCAAATGCAGTGAGTTCGTCTTTGGGATCGTAGCCGGCAATAACATCCAGAATCTTGGCTACGTCTTGCACCGTACGACACAAAGGACCTACCCGGTCATTAATGGCTGAGGCACGAATCATACCAGCGCGACTTACCAGCTCCTGAGTCGGCGCCAAGCCCACAACATTGTTATTCTTGGCAGGATTGCGAACCGACGGACCTGACTCTTCGCCAATTGCGCAAGTCACTAAATTCGCGGCCACGGCTGAAGCCGAGCCACCACTGGAGCGACCGGGACTGCGCTCGGTATCGTAGGGATTACAAAAGGTGCCGCCAAAACTACTGCGGTCACCACCGGCATATTCGCCCATGTTGGCCTTGGCCAGCGTGATTGCCCCGGCGGCTTCAAGTTTGGTTACGAACGTGGAATCGGTTGGCGGGCGGTCGTTTGCATATGGAGCATCGGCTCCAGAAGTTGTGCGCATAACGCGTGTATCGAATTGGTCTTTAACGGCGAGAATCATGCCGTGCATGGGCCCAACCAATTTGCCGGTTTTTGCGAGCTGTTTATCCTGAAGCGCAGCAATTTCCAGCGCATCCAACATGCCTGGGTCGTTGTCTACCGAGTCTGTCATCGAACGTGCTTTGCGGGAGTCAAAGCCCCATGTCTCCCGCGTTGCAGGGCGCAAGTTTAAGGTCGACAACGCGTTAATTTGCCCAGCATTGGCAATAGTAAGAACCGGCCCGAGCACACCTTCAGGCTCCATAACGCATGTGCCGTTGTAGGCTTTGATGCGCTTTAAATAGAGGTTGACCAACTCTACGGTGGTGATCTGTTTTTTCAGCAAAGCTTTCTGGATTTGTTCGAGCGTCGCTTCTTCTACACGGAATTCAGGCTTGGCTGCGTGCACGTTAACAGCAATAAGTAGTACAAGACCAAGGACAAACACTACTAGCGATAGCCAATTAAATTTCATCGTAACGCCGAACAATTTCATGAGGTTTCCCCGAGTTAAACAAAGAACTATCCAAACGGACATGCTTTTTTTAGAAGGGAATCGTCATCCTCGCGAAGCGGGGATCCAGCAATTAAAGAATAAAATCAAAAGCTGGAACGCCAGCCCCGGTGGATCCCCGCTTCGCGAGGATGACGACTCCCTCTTTATGAATTAGCAGTAACGCAATGCGCAGAAAACGCGGTTTACCTAAAGACCCATCCGCGACCTAAGGCTTTGGCTTGTACCAATAAGTATTTTTCATATCCTTGAAAATGGATTTTGGAATCTTGCCATGCACGCCTTTTGTGAAATCCACAATCTGGGTCACGTGGAAATCCACACTGATACTGGCAAGTGGCAGAGCCTTTTCGGTTCCGGTCCAGCCGGTAATGTCATTGATGTAGGAAACCGTTTCGTCCACAGCTTGTTGCATGGCGTTTTCCAAATCGGGATCGAGACCATAGGCAATGTAATGCGTTGGTGTTTCCGCGCGCGGCATTTTCAAGGTTTTGCCTTTATGAAGAATAAAAGTCGCGATCAAAGTGTTAGCGGTTTCGATAGCAGTGCCGGTAATTTCACCATCACCTTGTGCGGCGTGAGCATCACCCGTAAAAAAACGCGCACCGGGCGCGAACACCGGAAGATAAAGCGTGGTGCCAGCAACCAGCTCCCGTGCATCAAGATTTCCACCAAAACTTCCCGGTGGACTACTGCTGCGGTTACTACCCTCTTCAACTGCCGGCTGAACTCCCATGACTCCCATAAACGGACCCAGCGGCACTTCTACGCCTTTTTCAAACATCCCCACATTGCGTTTTAAATCCAGCAGCGTGATGTGTGCTGGCGTCTTGGGGCCATCATTACCTTTCAAACTGCGGCCAGGACCAGAACCCGTCGTACCGTAAGGAATACGAGGCACCACGGACAAAATACGAATTTCAAGGGAATCGCCCGGCATGGCGCCTTCAATATTGATAGGACCAATCAGAAAATGACCGGTTTTAATGTCGGCATAACGGGTCGCTTTATCCCAAACTTCGATAGTTTCTTTGAGCGCAGGATTATTAATTGTGGTCGGGATATTGTTCGCCTTAAGCCATTCCGCAGGGTCAACCGCAGGATTACGCCAACCCGCCCCGCCGCCCGTATCAATTTTTATCGTTTGGCCGGATTTGATCGTAAGGATGGCTTCTTTTTGCGCCGGATAATTTCCGATGGCCGAATTTTCCGGCGTAAGTTTTACGTGATAATCAAACGCTGGCTCAGCAAAAACACTGCTAATGGTTAAAGCGCTTAACAGGCTAATTAACATGCGTAAGGACACATGCTTATCACCGCGAAGGCAAAGACATTGGATATTCATAGAGGATTCTCTCAGGAGGGTTCGACTCTGGACTCACCTCCTAAAGGACGACTGCAGTAAGCTTTCCCCCACCTTGCCGCGCTCCACTAACAGATTCCGTTTTTAAAACAATAATCATCGCTTCGCGACTTTTTTGCTTAATTAACTGTAGTGAGGTGTATGTGACAGGTGCCCAAGCGTCTGCTAGGCTCGATAAAGTTTTGGCGCAGGCTGTGATTTGCTATGTAGGCTGCGGGAAAGGCATGAGCTTCCGCACTTACTTAAGAGCTAATTCCAATTTCTCAATTAAGGTTGATTGTCACTACATAAAAAATAAATCTGGACATACCGTCTGCGGCCGCTTATTAAACTGTTAGCAACTATGACTATTCGCAAATATAGAAGTACTGATTTTTCGGAAATATTGAAGATTTATTCTTTAACTAAGCTTGAAGAGCTTCGTTTTGAAACGGAACAATTCAGTTTCCTTCCGCTTGACGTAGATGAAAAGCGCTTTAAGGCATTTACAGAATGTGAAGTATTCGTTTATGAAGAAGTAAAAATTTTAGGTTATTGCGCATTTTTCGGTAATGAAATAAGAGCACTCTTTGTTCTGCCTCAATCCCAAGGAAAAGGCATAGGTAAAAACATGCTTAAGTTCATGCTTGAAAATATTTCAGGAACACCTTTATTGAATTTGGCTGCCTCAAATACTCCCGCAAAGAAGTTATATGAAAGTTTTGGCTTTGGTGTTACAGCTGAATTTATTGCTGAATATAATGGAAAAGCCGTTCTTGCATTAGAAATGCGCCAAGAACAAATTTGCTAACAAATCGTTGCAGCTCGCACTCTTCGCGTGCTGGACAGTTTTTAAGTCGCAGTTTTGTGGTTTTACTGCGCAAAAGTATTCCACAAAACTACAACTTGAAAATTGTCGGGGACGCGGCGTGGCATGGGCTTCTCCAGATATGGAAAGGCTCGGAGAGTATGACGAGGAATTTGTCTACGGCAATGATGGTTCAACGATCGCAAAAGTAAATGAAGGTTACGTTTTAAATATCATTGGAGAAGAATTAGGCAATATTTTAGGTAATAAAATATTCTTATCTGGTTCTAATGTCGGTAGTTTCATTGGCTCTCCAGCGGCTGGCGCGGCGTCTATAGCCTTTATATTCAACTGTAGCGGTGTGCGTGGTTCATAACAAAGCTTAGTTACTCGCGCACTGCGTGCGCCGAAAAGTTTGTAAGTCGTAGTTTTAGCTAGGCGCTCCCATGGTTTGCTGCGCAAAAGCATTCCATCAAACCGCAACTTAAAAATCACCGGGTATGCCTAGTTGCTGAACTCGTCGTTAGGAGCGTGGCCAAATTAATATGCGTTTAATTTTATTTTTAATGTTTTTTTACGCCTCTGCGGCTGAATCTCTAATGCTTATAGAGCCAGTAAGTAAAAAAGATATGTATTTCCAATCAAAAATTGGAAACGACATATATAGATTTAATGAAGTGGCCATTTCGGGACACGAAAAGAATAATTTTATAGAGGTATCTGGCATTACGGTTTTCAAAGCTGAGTTGATACCAAATCAAGGCAATGATTCAGAAGGGTGTCAGGTAAGCGAAACAGCTGAACCATTATCTTTTGTAGGCAATATAGTATCAATGAAAAGAAACACTGGACAGTATTGTAAGGGGATGGCTCACTATAATCATTCAATTGTGATTGAGGTGTTCAAGATTGATGACGTAACGCTGAAAAAAGTTTATCTTAATGAAATATTCAGTGACGAAGAAATTGTTTCAAATATCCTTTCGGACAGATATTTCAACACGATTTTTCCCGATATTAAAAATATAGACCTTCTCGTCAATTCTGAATTTTATAACGACGTGGTTCTTCAAAGGTTTGCGTTTCATCATTTAAAAAATGGCAGGGTTGCAGTCCGAATCTATATACCAAATGATGCTCTTTCGGAGCAAATCGTACTTGGAATTTATCTAACGCCAAGAAATGAGTTAATGGAAAGTCTTCGAAACTCTAAAAAAGCTGGCCTTCTTTTAGAGAATATTGAAAAACTAATGGAGTAGCCTATTTCTAACAATCGTTGTAGCATCTCTCCGGCACTCCGTGCCTGCGTTGGACAGTTTTTAGGTAAAGCTAAATTTTTTTAAAACAAATCCAGCGCTTAGGCTCTATCTTTCATTGGGCTTTACTGTTTCTCTGGAAACCGAGAACCTTTGAAATGCAGCTACAATAAAGCTAAGGAATTTTAATTGCTTAATAAGTCGTGTAGCACCGCTCCGGCACTCCATGCCTGCGCTGGAAAGTTTTTAAGCCGCGATAGCTAGGTACCGTCACGAGTTTGCCGTACCAAAATGTTCAATAAAACACAACCTGAAAACTGTCGGGGGCGTCTAGCTCCTTAGCTTCACGGTTTAGCGGTACCCATTTATTTAACTGTTAAAAAGGTTTATTCGAGTTACAGGCTGCAAAAGGTAAATTTTATGTTGAAAAAGATATTTGGAATCACTCTCTTAATATTATCCATCACAGTTCGAAGCGAGGCGGAAGAGCATGCTTCAACTAATGTGGGTGTTGAGATACTGAAGTTTGGTGAAAGCGAACGGCTTGAGAAAGGACAGGTGACTGCGACGCCCGGCCTAATTGGTGGACTAACAGATGTACAAAAAATAAGGTTCGTTAACGAGGGCAGCATAATAATACCCGCCGTTAAAGGTAAAGGAATGGCAGTGGTCTACAAAATAACTGGTGAACCGATTGGAAAAGAAATTGTTCTAGACATGAGATCCATACACCCTCCAATACTCGATCCTACTAGCGGCAAAGTATCAACAACCGGCAACTGGTTCTCAAAAAAAACAGTCGGCACTCAATCATTTCGAGATTACGAGTTTACTGAAGAATGGGAGGTAGTTGCTGGAGAATGGATTTTTGAATTTTGGTACGAAGGAAAAAAACTGAATTCTCAAAAATTTATTGTTAACTAAACATACATTTCTTCGTTTAGCTCAGCGTTATCTCCAATATAAATAGTAAGGAGTAATTTTAAAAAGTTGTTTTTCGTTTTTAATTTTTATCGTTCAAGGGTATTTACGAATTGATTTAATATCGAAGGTGCAATCTTTTTCTATTCACCAAGATATTATTCTTACACAATGCCGCGATGTCGATTCGGGTTTCGAAGCAACAACAATCAAGTTGTAATTTACGCCACTCGATGTCACTTCCAATTCATTAAGCCCTACTCCAACTTCGGCAACAACTCTTGGAACCTCAGCAACCGACCTGCATTCGCCAACACTAGCAGCGTGCTCAAGTTATGCAATATTGCTGCGATAAGCGCGCCTTCTGAACCTAACCAACCGAAGGCTGCGGCCAATACTATTGCCAATGTCCAACCCAAACCGATAACTACGTTTACAAAAAGTGTTTGCCGGCATTGGCGGCTTAAACGTAAGCATGTTCCGAGACGGCGAAGGTCGCTGCCGATTAAGACTACATCTGCAGATGCCAGTGCTATATCGGAACCGCCGAGGCCCATGGCGATACCTACTACTCCGGCTTTGAGTGCGAGTGAATCATTGATGCCGTCGCCCACGACCATAGGGCGGAATCCGTCGTGGATTTCGGTTTTAACGCGCTGGAGCTTTTCGTCAGGCAAGGCTTCGGAAACGACTTCGTGAATACCCAACTGGGCAGCAACTCTGTTGGCCACACTGGCGCGATCTCCCGTGAGAAGCACTTGCCGCGAAAGCCCTATATCACGTAACTCCTGCATCGCCATCATGGATTCTGGACGCAAACTGTCTGCCAGCAGGAACCAACCGAGAAATTGATTACCTTTGGATATGCCCACAATCGGGCCATCGTGAACCGGAATATTCGAGGTGATAACGCCAAGCTGGGCGAATAATTCGGGGCGACCCAGTGCGACTTCTTCGACTTGATCATTGGAAGCAAGCTGCGCAACAACGCCCAATCCAGAACGTTCACGCACCTCCTCTAGCGTCAAATAATCTTCTTTGTTCACTTGCGCTGCCAAACTTCGGCTTACCGGATGACTGCTGGCTGCACCCAAGCTGGCGGCTAGCCGCAAGGCGAAATCTGGATCAAGTTCCGGTGCAAGCAGGCTGTGTTGCAAGCGTAAAACGCCTGTGCTCAAGGTGCCGGTTTTGTCGATAATCAGTGAAGTGGTATCGGCCAGTTCTTCCAGAAATGCCGAGCCGCGAATCAAGATTCCGTGGCGGGCGGCCACCGCGATACCGGCGATAGACGTTGCGGGCGCAGACAATACGAGCGCGCAAGGACAAGCGGCAACCAGCACTGCCAACATCGCGGGTGCGCTGTTGGATAAAAACCAGGTGAGCGCGGCGATCAATAAAACCAGCACCAAATATTGGCCCGCATGACGCTCCAGCAAGCGCGTAATGGGCGGCTTGGCGCTTTCGGCATTTTGCATAAGGGCGATGACTTTGCCCAAGGTGGAGTCCTGACCGGTGCGGGTGATCTGAACGCGCAGTAAACCATCCAAATTAATCGCCCCGCCAAACACGTCCATTCCGGCTGAAACTTCTACTGGAACCGATTCACCGGTGATGGGCGCTGTATCAAGACTCGCCTGCCCGCTTAGCACACGACCATCGGCTGGAATTCGGTCGCCAGCGCGAACTTCGACGAGATCATCTTTTACCAAGTCATCGTTGGTAATGAGCTTGATGTTCCCGTCAGCCTGAATCAGGCGCGCCTGGGTTCTGGTTAATTTGGCGAGTGCAGTTATGGCTTCGTGGGAGCCGATCACACTGCGCTCTTCCAACACGTGGCCGAAGATCATCACGATTGGCAGCAATACCGCCGTTAACAAATCGCCAATTGCCCAAGCGCCGATCATAGCGACGGCTGTAAGTAAATCCGTCACGCCATGTAGATCGGGATAGCGCAACGCAAACCAGCCTGCGCGTAATACCGGCACTGCAACCAGCAAGGCTGCCGTGCCCAGCAAAATTTCACTCACTCCGCTTTGCGTAGGCATCAACCAGCGCCAGATTAAACCTAGCGAAAGCAATCCCAACGCGAACATGGCTAATGTCAGTTGCATTGCGGCGTGGCGCTGTTCGTCGAAACTGAGCATCGGAGCTGAAGAAACTTGTGTTGAATCGGAGGCGGCGCTCTCAGTCATTTTTCAGCCCCGGAAATAATCAGTCTGGTATCGCTATTTGGCTCAACCGTAGTAATCGATCCCGCGTTTTTCAGGATGACCGGCATACGCTCGCGGTAGACGCGCATCAACAAATCGGGTTCGGTGCGATTTTGTATGGAAGCGGCCAGATAATTTACCGCCGTGGTATCCGCCTGTGCTTTGGCGACGCGCTCTGAGGCGTTGGCGTGCGCAACTTGCAAACTGCGATCTGCCTGTTGGGTGGCTTGTTGGGTAATTCGCGCAGCGTCCGATCGTGCGTCTGCAAGATCTTGTTCGGCTTGTTGGCTGGCGGTAAGTACGGAATTAAACGCATTTAGGCTGTCACGCGGCAATGCCGATTGCACATCCACGCGAATGGCGGTGATTCCTAAACCAGCGCCCTTTTGGTCCAAATCGCTTAGCGCTCGATTGATTTGCGCTACCAATTCTTTGCGCAACTGCTCGCGTTGCTCGGCATCGCCCTGATTACTGGCGACCAATTCCGGGCGCGCAACTAGAATGCGATCCAGATCCCGAGCGGCACAGACGGCTAATGCACTGCTGGTCACCAGACGATCCAGCGCCGGCAATAAATGCTCGTATTGCAAGACATAAGCGCGTGGATCGCTCACTTTGTAAAACACGCGCACGTCCAATTGCACTATGGCGCCGTCACCGGTGAGCAGATAACCGGAACCGGCGAGTGCATCGCTAACCGGCTCGCCTTCGTCATCATCGTAAGCGGCTTCGTCAGCATCGCTTGCGGCCTTGGAGCGCACTAGCGTTTGCACGTGCCGTTCGATAACGGTTTCTGCGGATGGCACCAACACAACATCATCAATAGGTTTTGGCCACGCCCATAATAATCCCGACGATTGTTCGCGAACTATTGCACCCATATGCAACACCACGGCGCGATTGCCGGCTCCGACTTCCGTAACATTGGAGGTTAGCCAGCGTAAAGCGGCGAACAAGGTGCATGCGTAAAACGCGAAAAAAGCGATGCGAGTTGCTTGCAGCCACGGACGGGAAACCTTGGTAAGTTCGTGCGTGATTTCGCTGGATGCTGTTAGTTCGCCAGCCATCAACGTGTCCCCGTCGTTGCCGCTTTTGCTGCTGTATTTGCTATATCGCCAGGTGCTTCAACCAAAGCGCGAAATGGCGCGGCGTCGGTGCGGAGAATCAAACGCGTTTGAGGATTTATAAGTGTTCCCAAGGTATCGAGGGACCGCAGCAAGCGATAAAGTTCGGGCGAACCGGTGAACGATTTGCCATAAAGTGCAGCGGCCTGCACGCGCGACTGGGCTTCAATATCTGCGGCTTGCGCGAGTGCATCGGCCTGGATAATTCTGGCATCGCGCTCCGCCGCTGAGCGGATATCCGCCGCTTGCCGCTTGCCAATTGCAGTGCGCTCAATGGCGATAGTTTCGCGTTCAGCGCGCATACGGTCCACCGTGGCTGAGAGCGTAACCGAGGGTAAGGTCAACCGCTCTATTCCCACTTGCACGACTTTTACGCCATAAATATCCAAGAGTTGCCGATTGATTTGGTCGGTCAGGCGCGTTTCAAAATCGGCGATAAGGACTTTGCTGGCGTTGGTATTGATGAGATTTGAAAGATCATAAGAGGCCGCTGTTGTCTCCAGCGCTGAGCCAACCAAAGTGCGAATCTGACGCGCAGTTTCATCCGGCTTGTTCTGCACTGCGCGCATGAAACGTTGAACATGTTGAGCATCCGCTTGAACCTGCCAGGCGACATAAGCCTGCACAATAATGCGCAAACCATCGCGAGTGCCTACGTCTTGCAAGCCGCTGGAGGTAGTTCGAAGGCGCAGATCTACAGGAATAATTGATTCAAACGGTGCAGGCCAGCGGGTCGCCAATCCTGGCTCCAAAATAACGCGCACCGGATTACCAAAACGCGTTACCACAGCAGCTTCACCAGTACGCACTTGCACCAGCACAGCAGCAGTAAGCGCGACTGCAATCAAAAGCGCGGCAAGTCCAACTCGCAGCCAGGGAAATGGACCCGCTGTTCCGCCTCCGTGGCTGTGCCCATGGTGATGGTGTCCGTGATGATGACCATGGTGCGAGTGGCTATGTCCGTGGCTGTGTTGATGGTCATGGTTGTGAGAGTGTTCGTGGTGATCGTGCTCATCGCAATGAGAATGGGAATGTTCGTGAACGTGATCATGAGACAAATCAGCGTGGCTATGAACGGGGTCTTTTCCAGCGCCAGTCTCAGTGTTTTTACTGACGTTTTTGTCGGTGTTCTCGTCGATAGTCACGGTGACTCCTGATAATCCGCTCGAGGTGCAAGTGCGGGCGACATTTCGGATTTTTTGTCCGTGCTCGCAAAATCGCGCAAATCAATTGTTGCGCCGGTGTGAGGTAAACGGTGGTCAACCAACAGAACACGTGCGCTCTTTAAACCCTGAATTAATTGCGCGAAATACTGTTCCATCAAAAATGCTTTGCCACCCTGCTGATAAGCGTCGCGCTCGGCCGCAAAACGACGATTGGCAACTTCAGCAGTAGCGAGAGTTTCGCGCGCATTTGCGTTCGCCTGGTTACGGGAAATTCCGGCGCGCAACTGCGCGAGATTGATTTGTTGCGCTGCGTTTCCGCGTTCACGTGCGATAATTGACCGGGCTTTAATTTGCGCCGCTTGCACGGCGTGATAGGCGTTTGCGGCAGCAGCGGGCGGATGTATGGCTTCAAGCACCGTGGTCATTATTTCCACACCACTATTTAGCAAATCCAGATCTGCTTGCAACTGGGCGCCTATATCTTTCGCCATTCGAGTGCGCGCCTCGCCCAACACGCCTTCCAAGGTGCGAGATGCAAAATACCGAACCAGAATGCGATTGGCCGTGCTGCGAATTAGCGCCTCGGCATCGGCACTTGTGTAACGCGCTTTAAGTGCGGCTTCGTCATTCAAGCCAATGCGGTACATAAAACGCACATCCATATTAACGATGTGGAAGCTTTGACGATTACCCTCGGCGGTTGTCACTTCGCTAGCGATAATTTGCGATTTTTCCGCGAGGTGAGATGCATCCCATAAACGATTTGCCGATGCAGGCGTAGCAGCTTCGGCTGGCGGAATAGTCTCAACTTCAATGGTTTTTGCTTGCCCATTCGCGCCCTTGGAAACTTCATTGGTAGTTGCGGATAGCTCATGCACCACGCCATTTTCAATCCGCTGAACCCGCCCGAATGGCCAAGGCAAGCCTGCGTGAATTCCCGGCTGCCATACCGCAACAGGTGCACCAAAGCGTTCGTAAATTCCCCTTTCTGCCATAGGAATTTCGACCAAACCGCTTAGCAACCACGCGATTCCCAGGAGAACACCGAGCACCGGTAAAAGGCTGCGACGAATATAGGCAAACGCCCAGCTTTGGCGTAGATCAATTCCAAAGCGCTGCTTAAGTTCATCCTGCAACTGACTAAATGGTTTTATGGGCCAACGCCAAAAGGATGCTAAAAAGCTTTTGGCGAGCAGCTCAGGTTCCGATTTATTAGGTGGGGTAAAAAAAGATAGGAGTTCACGCAATAAAAATTCGCTTGCGATTGCAGCTGGTAAAAGACCCAACCAAAGCATTTTGTTTAGCGGCCATTGGCGCGATTCAGTGGCGAGCAAAAGTGCGATGCAAAGCAGCAGAGTGAGGGTGATGTAAACGCGCAATTGATACGTAATGTGAGGAGCTTCGGGCAATTCATGTGAGCGATCCGCCTGAGATTTATGGCCCAAATAAACAAAATGTCGTTCAAACACGAGCGCCGCAAACGCCGCTACAACAAGCCCAATAATCACCAGAAATTTAGCGGGGATTTGCCCAACTAAAACTTTTTCCAAATCGCCCGTCGGTAGATTCCAGTATTTGAAAATCAAGACTGTCGACAATGCGGGGAGCAAGAGCCCGATAATGACATTTACTGCATTACCACTTTTTTTGAGGAGCGTTAAACAAGTCAGCCCACGCACGCCTAATCCAAATTGAAAGCGCGCGAAACGTGCCGAACGTGAATGACTGACAAGCTTGGAGGAAACCAGGTGATCGTTAGGCTGCGAATTTTCTAATACTTTTTCTGAGCGGCTCGTTTCTGAGTTGTGGGTTTCAGAAGCGCCTGTTTCAGAATTGTTAATGTGAAAGATCGATGTTGCGGAAACTTCAGATCCGAGCGCGCGAATCCGCCAACGCGTAATTCGCCAAGCAGCGTGTAAACAGGCGGTGACGACTAACAATGCCGCGGCCTGAACTACTAACACGCGTTGCAGACCCGCTAACCACTCTGATCGCCCGAACCACAAAATTCCTAGAAAACTACCGGCAATCAGCAAGCAAACTATCATTGTTTTTTTCAGCAGCCGCTCGTGGAGAACGGCAAGCTGAAAGCGTGGCAATGACTTTAACTCAGAATCTTTCAATTCCTGGTGCCTAATCATTAGTACCTACTCACTGACGTCACGCAGAGCTAGAAATATTTATTTATCGTCATCCTCGCATGGCGGGGATCCAGCCGTTAAAAAGCCACAATTGAGAGTTGGATCCCCGCCTCGGCAACTGCTCCTGCGTTGCTCTACCTCCTGCGTCCATGCAGTCGTACGCGAGGATGACGACTCCCATTTAAATTAAATTCCAAACATTTACTAAAGTCCCTCCTTTGCGTTGCCTAAGGTTCATTGGCAAGCGGCCCAAACGCTGATGGTGGCTGGCGACGTTTAGTGGCCATCTCGTAAGCGGCGGCGATCTTGAACAACACTGGCTCGCTAAAAGGCAAGCCAGCGATATCCATGGCGACCGGTAACTTAGCTGGGAAAGGGCCAGTCCACCGGGTGTGATCATCGCCTTCCAAGCGCCCTTCTCCACCGCCACCGCCACGACCTTTCCAGGCAGATTCAGGTGTGGCTGGTGCGCTTGGGTCGCGAATCAAATCGTAAACTTCGGTGGTAAAACCGGCGGGTACAGTAATCGCCGGCAAACCTTGAGCTCCGATAAACGTCCACACACCGGTGCCGCTGCGCTCGTTGATTGGTGGGCCTGCAGGCGAGCCCAATTTGGTAGGCGGTAAACCGCTGGTTGGATAAACGATCGCATCCAATTTTTGTTCGGCCATGCATTGCATCATGACTTGCTGTACCGAGAAGCGCAGGAGTAGACGTTCAGCCATATTCAGCTCAGTCATTTTCTCAGCGTTTTCCCGCGATTTTTTGCGATCTGGAAAGGTTGGGTCCTGATGGAAATTGGAGTTGGCGATCAGGTCAGCATTGCTTTTGATTTTGGCATCGCCACGATCACGTAAATACAAATTCAACATATATTTGTTCTGGCCGTCCGGCTCTGAAGTGCCGAAGTTACGCAAAGTTAAATCGGCAGGCACCAACAGTGGATTCATTTTCATGTCGAGCAATTTACGAGTGTGATCGGCGGTTGGTTTTCCGTTCGCGTCCACTGGGAAAAGTTCTGGATAGCGTTTGGTAAACAACACGTTCAAATTCTGTGGCGCGTACTTGCGAATGCAACCGGTAAACAGATCATCCTCACCTGGGTCAACAATAGTTGCGCCGAGTTTTTTAAGATCGCCCACGGCGGCGGAAACAATATCAATTGTTTGCTCGTCAGCCTTGGTAAATAACTGCTTGTGCATATACTCGCGAACGACGCCGATGCGAATACCATCGAGACGTTTTGTGTCCGTCATACTTTCGTAGGATGCGGTGGGCATACGGCCAATATTGAAAGCGGTCAGCTCATCCTTGGGATCGTAACCGGCGATAACATCCAGCACTTTAGCGGTGTCTTTTACCGTTCGACAAATAGGCCCAACGCGAGTATTAATCCCGAATTGCACCATACCTTTGCGGCTGACCAATTCTTCGGTTGCAGCAATGCCAACCGCACTCGCTGCACTGGCAGGACCGCGAATTGACGAACCTGATTCTTCCGCAATTGCACACATGACCAGATTAGCGCCAACCGCAGAGCCCGAACCTGAGCTTGAACCGCGCGGTGAACGTTCTGTGTCGTAAGGATTACAAAAGGTGCCACCAAAAGAACTGCGCGGCACGCCTGATGCGTATTCACCCAGATTGGATTTCGCGATCACAATCGCACCAGCTGCTCGCAGACGCTCAACAAAGGTTGAATCGGTTGGCGGGCGATCGTTGGCATAGAACGCATCTGCGCCCGAGGTGGTGCGCATATCAAAGGTGTCGTACTGATCTTTAATTGCCATAACCACGCCATGCAGCGGGCCAACCAATTTACCGGTTCGAGCAAATTCTTTATCGAGTTTTGCAGCAATCTCCAAGGCGTCTGGCATTCCGGGATCGGCATCAGCCGTGTCCGTCAAACTGCGTGCCTTGCGGTCATCGAAACCCCACATTTTTCGTGCTGCCGGACGCAGGTTCAAAGTAGCGAGAGCATTAATTTGGCCAGCGTTGGGAATAGTAGTGATGGGGCCGAGAATGCCTTGAGGCTCGCTCACGCAAGTCCCGTTGTAGGCTTTAATACGCTTTAAATACAGCTCCACCAGCTCAGTCGTGGTCAGCTTTTTACTCAAAATAGCGGATTGAATATCGCTAATAGTTGCTTCTTCCAGATGAAAGGGTTTTTTCGAACTCGCCGCTTGCGTATGCACCGTCAGCAAGGATAAAACTAGCCCGAAGGCAAGCGTGACAGATCCGATAAATCGCTGGCTGCGAAGGCTATAAGGTTCATTCTGCATCGCTTGTTCCCCTGGTTGAGTTATTGAATATTTCGTATCTAACGCTCTTCCGTCCGAGACTTAAGTTGTCGCATCGCCTGCATGAACGCCGATAGCTGGTGGTGGCGGAACAACGGAATCCACCGGCACTTTCACGACGCTAATTTTTTTATGCAGGAGCACATACATGGCGGGAATGACATAAAGAGTAAGCATGCTGCCGAACACCAGCCCGCCGATGACCGCAATCCCCATGGACACACGGCTTTCAGAACCAGCACCGAGCGCCAACGCAATCGGCAAAATGCCAAGCACGGTTGCCATTGTGGTCATCAGAATGGGACGCAAACGCGCCGCAGCCGCCTGCTCAACCGCAACAAGTCGACTCGGGGCACCGGCAGCAAAACGTTGGTTGGCAAACTCGACAATGAGAATGCCGTTTTTTGTGATCAACCCGACGAGCATGATCAAACCGATTTGCGAAAAGATGTTGAGCGACTGGCTGAAATACCAGAGCGACAGAAGCGCACCGAACAGTGCCAGTGGCACGGTTAGCAAAATGACGAATGGACTGAGGAAACTTTCGAATTGCGCGGCAAGTACCAGATAAATAAGCACCAACGCCAAAATAAATACCCACATCAAAGATGATGAACTGTCTAGGTACTCACGCGCTGTGCCAGTTAAAGCGGTACTGTAACGATCATCCAGAGTTCTTTTAGCAATCTCTTCAAACTCGGCTATGCCGTCGTCCAAGGTTCGGCCTTTGGATAAAGTGCCGGAAATGACGGCCGCGCTGTTGCGGTTGTAGCGATAAAGCTCCGGTGGCGAACTTGTCTCTTTTAGTGAAACCAGATTATTGATTTTGACTAATTCACCGCTGCTGGTGCGCACTGAAATATTGTCCAAATCGCTTGGGCGGGAGCGGAAATCCCGCGTCAATTGCCCGATCACATCGTATTGTTTGCCATTCAAAATGAAGTAGCTGATGCGCTGCCCGCCCAGGGCTGCTTGCAAAGTTTGGGAAATATCGAGAGTGCTAACGCCCAGCGTCTGGGCTTTTTCGCGGTCGATACTGATCTGCACTTCCGGCTTGCTGAATTTCATGTCGCTATCGACAAAATTAAAAACCGGACTCTTGCGCGCTTCATCTAAAAAGTTGGGGAGCACTTCGCGTAGCGCTTCAAGGCCCGAGCCCTGGATTACAAACTGCACACCGGTGGATTGCGAACGACGCGCCCCAATGCTGGGTTCCTGACCGATATTAATATTTGCACCGGTGTATTTCTTTTGCAGGAAACGCAGGTCTTCCGAAATATCCTGCTGCGAGCGGCCTCGCTCACCGCGCTCTTTAAGAAATACACGAACGAAACCATTGTTAACCGCACCTTGAACACCCGGCGCTCCACCAGAACCGGGAACCTGCGTCATCATGACATCTGCTTCCGGCACCCGCTCACGGGTAGCGCGGGCGACATCATCCATAAAATTCTGCATGTAGTCGTAGCTTGCACCTTCGGCAGCAGTAGCGCGCACCCAGATGCGACTGCGATCCTCCAGCGGCGATAGTTCACGAGGCAATAAACTGAGGAAAAGGTAGGCCAGGCCCAAGGCGCCAAACAAAATTACAATCGCCCATTTGCGATGCTTGAGAAAACCTTTCAAACCATTGCCATAGCCGCGCTCCATATTTTGAAATACGGGCTCAGTCGCGCGAAAAAACCAGCCGTGGGCCTGATGCGGTTTTAGCAAACGCGTGCACAACATGGGCGTTAATGTGAGTGCGACAAACGCTGAAATAAAAACGGTTCCGGCGATAGTTACGCCGAACTCTCGAAATAACTGACCGGACAATCCACCGAGAAAAAGCAGAGGTAAAAATACAACGCCCAATGAAATAGTCGTTGCGATAACCGCGAAGAAAATTTCTTTGGTACCCAAAATTCCCGCCTCAAAAGGCGTCATACCTTCTTCAACTTTTGCGTAGATATTTTCCAAGACTACAATAGCGTCATCTACCACCAAACCAATTGCTAACACGAGTCCAAGAAGCGTCAAGGTATTAATAGAAAAACCCGCCGCTGACATGATGCAAAAAGAACCGACGATGGAAACCGGAATAGCAAGAATGGGAATTAAAGTCGTGCGCCATTCCCGCAAAAATAAAAATACAACTAACACCACGAGCACAAAAGCAATGAATATAGTTTCAGAAACTTCGAGCAAAGAATTGCGCACGAAAGTTGTATTGTCATAAGCAATATTCAACTTGATATCCGCGGGCAATTCTTTCTCAACTTGTTTAAGCCGTTTACGCAGTTCATCTACGATTTCAATTTGGTTTGCGCCAGGCTGTTGTTTGAAATACAAACCGGCGATGGGCGTGTCGTCCATCTTGAGCGCGCCGCGTTCATTTTGAGCGCCCAGTTCGGCGTAACCAATATCGCTAAAACGCACTATGCGATCTTCGCTGCGCTTAACGATAAGATTGTTGAATTGTTCAACGGTTGTCAGTCGCGATAAAGTTTTCACCGGAAATTCCACCGACGAACCTTCAATGCGCCCAGCGGGCAATTCGATATTTTCTTTCGCGAGTATTTGTTTTACATCCAGTGGCGAAACACCGTAAGCCGATAACTTTTCAGGGTCCATCCACAAGCGCATGGCGTAGCGTTTTTCAGCGGGCTGATCGACGCTGGCAATGCCCGGTACCGTCTGCAAACGCTCGCGCAATGAATCTGCAAACGCACCTAATTCCAATTGCGATTTGGATTGACTGCTTAAGGCAATACCAAAAATTGGATTCGAGTCGGCATCGGCTTTGTTCAAAATCGGCGGGTTAATATCAGCGGGTAAAAAGCGTGCAGCGCGGGAAAGCTGATCGCGAATATCGCTGGCTGCTACATCCAAATCCACACCCAATTTAAATTCCGCAGTAATCACGCTCGCGCCTTCGCGACTTACTGAACTCAAAGTATCTATTCCCGCTACCGTATTGACGGCTTCTTCGATTCGCTCTGTAATTTGAGTTTGCACAACCTCGGCGGCTGCGCCTGGGTAGCTGGTGGTAATGGATACGGTTGGTGGGTCGATGGCGGGATATTCGCGCACCGGCAATTTCGTGAGGCTTATGCCGCCCATCAAAATGATAAAGAGAGCAATAACTATAGTGAGTACAGGTCGGCGAATACTGAGTTCGGCAAGTGTCATAGACTCACCAATCCAGTCGAACTGGTGTGAGACTCAGTCGAGGCAGTTACAGAAAGCGCAGCCAATGCAGTTTTTTTGAAAAGCTCATCTCGTTTAAAAAATTCGGCATTTTTCAGTAGCGATGTAGAGCCGCTTTTAGGCGCGCCGTGATCGGCTCCTACACCTTTTTCTTTATCGCCTTTGGATTCCGGTTTAATCGTATGACTATCAAGCAAGGATTCAACCGGCTGCTTGGCCCGCATTTGCTGTAAACCCGAAGTTATTACCTGATCGCCAGCTTGCAAACCAGACACTATGTGCACCTGGGTTGCAGTGCGCGCTCCGGTCTCCACCGCTCGCCGCTCGGCCAAGCCATCTTTAATAACGTACACATTTTTCTCATCCAAACCGGCGACCACAGCTTCAGCGGGAACGAGAAACGCATTGTCAATTTGATCCAGCGGAATCGAAACATTAGTGAAAGCACCGGGCAAAAGGCGACCGTCGCTATTTGCACAAATCGCACGAACCAGAAGCGTGCGAGTGCCGCTATCAATTCGTGGATCAAGCGCGGCAATGCGACCTGCATATTTCTGTAGTCCACCAGCGACTGTGAAGGTGATTTGACTTCCAACTTTAATGCGGCCTGAATATTTTTCCGGCACCGCAAAATCAATTTTCAGTTCATCCAACCGCTGCAAGGTGGCGATGCGAGTTGAGGCATTTACAAAAGCGCCGACGCTCACATAACGCAAGCCCACCACCCCGTTAAAAGGCGCGCGGATTTCGGTTTTTTGAATTTCAGCTTTGTATAAATCTATGTAGGACTGCTGAACATTCATTTCACTCAGTACGCTGTCGTAATCGTCCTGACTCACCATTTTTTGGTTGAGCAATTGTGAATAGCGACGAAAACGCACCTCAGCTAATTTTTTGCTGTAGTTGTATCTGTCCAGATTTGCGCGAAGATCTGAGTCGTTGAGCTTGAGGAGTAAATCGCCCTGCTTCACCGGCGCTCCTTCAATAAAATTGATGCTGACAACTTTGCCGTTAGTTTCCGGTTGAAGCTCTATGCCTTCATCCGCAAGCACGGTGCCCGTCGCTGTAATGGTTTCTGAAAACAGACTGGGCGTTACCATAAAGGTGGAAACTTTTAAGGGCGCCGCTGGTTTTCCGCTATTGCCTCCTGCAGATTTTTTGTCATCTTTTTTCGTCGCGGCGTCATCTTTTTTTGCTGCGTCGCTCGGTTTGCCTGAGCCTTTTGAGTCAGCTGTTGCGGATTGAGTTTTTGAATCGCTTAACCACAGCGGCTTGAGCTTGGGATAAGCCAAACCGCCGATGACTGCGACAACTACCAAACTCCATACAATATTCTTCATCATGAGTCAGTCGAACCCTAGTGAATCGTGGCGATAGTTAACGGCGGAGTGCTGGCAGGCGGACGGCGATAATGAGTCGCCTGCTCATAGGCGTAGGCATAACTGATTATTTTGGATTCATCCCAGGCTCGGCCAAGAATCTGCAAACCCACCGGCAAGCCCTGCCCTAAATAACCGCTGGGTACAGACAGAGCCGGCCACTGCAAGGTGCTTCCAACGAAGGTCAAGCTGCTGCTTAGCCCAGTTACGCCACCTTTGGGATTAGGTTCATCGGTCATAACCTGGGTGTTGCGGTCGCCATTGACGACAGGTAACTGCGCCCAGGTTGGGAAAATCACCGCGTCGATTTTTCCCTCGTCCATCGCTTTGGTGAAGGCGGTGCGATAGGTCGCTTCAGTTTCTAAGCCCTTAATCGTTGCGGGGTCAGATTCCGGATCTCCAGAAGCCGCGACCATTTCAAGACCGGGTTGATGCAATGGATGCGCAAGCTTGGAGTCAGCCATGGCTTGCGGCGATGGGTAAGGAATTCCGGGATGATCCGCAAGGAATTTGATCATGTCCGCTTTACGTCGCGCTGGTGTTTGGGGTGCGCGAGGAAGTCCTTCGATTTCAGGCACGACGAAGGTATCGACGATTTCTGCACCCGCGGACCGCAGCTCGTTCAGGGTTTGCTCGAAATGTTTGATGATGCGCGGGTCGGTAACCTTGTCGGTAAATACCTGGCGCAACACCCCGAGACGCGCGCCTTTCAGTGCATCGCGCTTAAGACTGGTCACATAGGTTTTGGCAATATGACCTTTGCTGCGCGAAGTCGCCTCGTCTTTTTTATCGATACCGACCATGGCGTCCAGCAAATGCGCCATGTCAGTCACCGTACGAGCCATAGGGCCAGCGGTATCACGAACGCTGTTGTTGGGCTGGATGCCGGTTCTGGAAATTAGTCCGACCGTCGGACGCAGGCCCGCCAAGGCATTGTGGGCGGCTGGCATACGTACAGAACCTCCGGTATCTGTGCCCACTCCAACCATCGCAAAGTTAGCTGCAATCGATGCGCCGGTTCCGCCGGATGAACCACCCGTCGCGAAGGCGGTGTTGTAAGGATTGCGCGCATAGCCTGGCAAGACGGAGTTAATATTGTCGCCACCGCCGTTAGTGAATTCAGATAAAGACGCTTTGCCAATAACGATTCCGCCCGCAGCTTTAATCTTCGCAACCAATGGTGCGTCGCTGGGCGGAAAATAGTTTTTCCAGCCCTGGAAACCAGATGTCATTGGCATTCCGACAGCATCTATACAGTCTTTAACGAGCACCGGAATACCGTGCAAGGGGCCGCTTAATTTGCCGGTGCGTTTAAGTTTTTCATCGAGCGCATCGGCTTCGGCCAACACATTTGGATTGAGATTGATAATGGAATTGATGTACGGACCTTTCTGATCGTAAGCATCAATACGTTCGAGATATTCAGTCACCAGTTGACGCGAAGTCATCTGCCCAGACAAAAATGCCGCTTGAGCATCCGCGATTGTGGCCTCCTCCACCGCTAGCGCATCCGCTCTATCAGCGATAGCCAAAAGCACAACGAGCTGGGCTAAAAAACTCGGAAATTTTTTGGGCAAATTGAATAAACAATTAAATAAAAAAAAGCGAGGATGGAAGAAAAATTGAAGAAAGTTGTACTCGTAAAAATTGCCATCCACTGTTTTTAAATTCACTGCTCTTAGTCGATTCATAGGCTAATTCTTTTAGGCACGTTAAATTAAAATGTCAGAAAGACAGAAGAAGATCTTGATGCTTTTTAGAGACCTGGGTTTGTATCCACTACGCCTTGCGCTACACGGCGTTTCATCAAACTGCTTCCAAATCCTTGTCCCCAAATTCATGTTCGCTAACAATATGACGATACGCCTCGGGTTCCCCCCACCGCTGTGGCTGCGTTAAAACATGATTCATTTGCACAAGCAGCCAATTTACGAAAACACGTCATTAAGGCGCGCCTATCAGGTCTTCCGCTTTAGCCGGCGTATTCACCGGCATGCGAATCGCTTTGCTTGCCTGCTCGAAGCTGTAACCCAGCGCCAACAATTTAGGTTCGCTAAATGCCGGGCCAAAGAATGAAATTCCCACGGGCAAATGGTCACCGGTAAAACCGGCAGGCACGATCAAATCCGGAAAGCCGCTGAGGTTGGCGAAATTGGTAGCAGATTGAGTTGCTTCGCCTGGTCCAGCAGGAGGCGCAGCGAGCAGCGCGGGACGGCGCGGTGAGGTTGGGTAAACAATGGCATCGAGTTTGTTGGAGCTGATAATGCCTTCAAGCGCAGTGCGCACCAACGACAACCCTTGGTCACGAACCGAGGTGTAACGAAAATCATCAAGTTTGCCGCTCGCCAATTCACGTTTCAATAGGTTCCAGCGGCGAGGATTGGGACCAGCACCATCAGCGCCCAAAGACGCAAAACTATCTGCGCGAGCAATAAGCTCAGTAATATTTTTGGGGTATTGCGGTTTGGTCGTCGCGAGATAATCGCCAATTTGCGCCGCAAACTCCGGGTAGCGAACCGCGCTGTAAAACTCGGTTTTAACATCCAGCAACCACTTGGGATATCGAACATCAACCACGGTCGCACCTTGCGCACGCATAGTATTCAGCGCAGCTTCGATAACCCAATCGACTTCTTCATCGACGCCGAGAAAATCACGCGCGATACCAATGCGAGCGCCTTTCAGGGCGTCTTTTTTTAGGTACTGCGTGTATTCCTTTTGAAATTTACCTTTGCTCTTTTGCGTTGCCGCATCTGCGCTATCAACTCCGGTCAACAACCCAAGGGAAAGAGCGACGTCATAAACGCTCCGCGCCATTGGGCCGCCGGTATCGAAAGTTAATGCGAGCGGAATAATTCCGTCGCGACTCAGTAACCCGTGAGTTGGTTTCAAGCCGACGATTCCATTTGACGTCGATGGCCCACGAATCGAACCGCCCGTGTCGGTCCCGAAGCCAAGCGGCGCATAGTCAGCGGCAATCGCAGCGCCCGTACCACCGGAGGAGCCTGAGGGCGTACGCGTTAAATCGTGCGGATTCAGCGTTCGCCCGCCCAGCGAACTCATGGCCGCGCCGGACGCAAACTCGGATAGGTTTACTTTCGCTAAAATAATCGCTCCCGCGTCGCGCAAGCGTTTAACGATGTAAGCATCATCCGGCGGCAAAGAACCTTGAAGCATTAACGAGCCGCCAGTGGTTGGCAGGTCCGCCGTGTCAAAGTTATCTTTCAGAACAACCGGAATTCCGTGTAAGGGCGAGCGCGGGCCTTTAGCTTTTCTCTCCGCATCCAGTGCTTTTGCGGTTTCTAAGGCTTTGGGATTTAGCGTGATAACCGCGTTAATCTTCGGCCCCTGCTTGTCATAAGCTTCAATGCGCGCAAGATACAAAGTAACGAGTTGTTCGGAAGTCAGGCTGCCATCTTTAAACGCCGCGTTAATATCGGCAATAGTGGCTGAGGCAAGCGGAATTTGCGCCGCCCAGGACGTCGACCAACAAGTCACACTGACGCAAGCAGTCAAAACTAAGCGTGATGCTAAAAATTTAATCGCATCCGAAGATTTCATATCGCCATCCAAAATTAAAATAATCGTTGAGATGGAGATATGGACGAGACAAATGCTGGCCTACCCTACCGCACGCAGAGTTTTCGATTATTGGAATTAACGCTTATTGAGAGCAGAATAAATAATTAAATTTATCGATATAAATAATGGTAGGGGCAAGAAATATGCGAGCGTCTATTAAGTTGTAAGTCTTCATGTGTGTTCGTTGCCCTTACTTTCCGAAAAGAAAGGGCAACTTTTTTCTTGTTAACCAACTGGCAACAATACAAATTTACTGATCATAAAGCCCAACGTAATATCCCGTCGAAAGCACGTGTCCTCGCATTGCTGCAATCAACTCTTCGCGAGTTGGCGCCACCGGTAAGTTTAGTTTCGTATCAAGCGAAAAAACTTGAAAAAAATAACGGTGTGGAGCATCGCCTTGTGGTGGGTTTGGTCCTACGTATCCAATTGAACCAAAATCATTTTTTCCTTGCTGTGCACCTTTGGGTTTTAGCAATTCGGGCACGGGAGGAATTCCGGGTGGTAACTCTGTTAGATTTGGAGGCAAATTAAAAAGCGACCAATGAACAAAAGGAGGATTTTCCCTCACATCAGGGTCTTCCATTAAAATAACGTAGCTTTTGGTTCCAATAGGCCCATTTTCCCATTTTAAAGGCGGTGAAATATTTTCTCCCTTTGCCGCATATAGTTTGGGAATCATTCTGCCCTCTCCAAATGCAGGAGAAACAAGTGCTAGCGCTCTGGGATTTCCCGCCTCTAAAAGCTTTAAGGAGATCCCTGCTAAATGTGGATCATCAGGCGTTATGGAATCAATGTTTGAAATTCGAATGTTAGCGCCGTTGGAGTTCGTGGGAGCGCCAGGCGATCTATTTGCAGTAGATGCGCCCGTATAAGCGATTCTATAAATTACGCCGTTGGTATCATCCGATAAAAGTAAGGATCCATCTCTCGCTTGTGCGAGTCCTGCGAGTCTCCCATGATGAAACCATCGGTCCCCTTCCCTTGTTAAAAAACCTTGCACAAATGCTTCAAATTTTATTGGCTTGCCGCCCTCGAAATGTACTCGCGCCACTTCATAACCAGCTGGAGGTTTTCGATTCCACGAACCACGTAATGCGAAAAATGCGTCACCTTTATAGTCGGACGGAAATTGATTGCCGGTATAAAATGTCATTTGCATAGGTGCTGCATGGGGCGTGTAATAGCCAATTGGATTAAGGCTACGAGCAGCCCACTCTTGTAAACTTATATCGCCCGGCGGCTCGTCTTGCGGATTAAATTTTCCATCGTCATAAACGTAGGGCCAACCGTATTGTTTCCCTTCCACAATATGATTTAATTCTTCGTGCTGTTCGTTGTCACCTAACCAATCGATACCGTGATCCATACCCCAAAGTTCGCCCGTTGTGGGCTCAAAGTCAAAACCAATGGTGTTGCGTAATCCCGATGCGAAAATTTTGCGCTTGGTACCATCTTTATTCATTTGCAACATTGTCGCGCTTTCGGGATTAGTTTCATCGCAAGCATTGCAAGTTGATCCTACGGATACATAAAGTTTTTCGTCTGGCCCAACAGCTAAGGTGCGATTAGGATGCTGACCACCATCGGGTAAATCATCGACAAAATGTTCAAGTGTCCCAAATTTTCCATCCGCTAGAATCGGCGCCTTATAAAGGTCGTTTACCGTGGCGAGATAAACCGTATTTTTATCAATTGCGATACCATGCATTCCTGGCCTATTAGCGACAACTTCTTTTTTGTCTGCAGCTCCATCATTATTAAGGTCTACCAATTTAATGACGTCGCCCACATCACGACGAGTCACATACACCGCCCCGCTTTCTGCGACAGCAATCATACGTGGATTTACCAGTCCTTCTGCAAAAACATTAATTTCAAATCCTCTTGGCAATGCAATATTTTGCAAAAGATCTTTCGCCGGTAATTTTTTTGGCTCTAAAACATGACCAACTACTACAACATCGGCAGCCTTGGGATCTTGCAGTTGTTCTGACACCAGCTCGGCCGCTTGAGTAGTCGTCAAAAAGAAAATTAACGCGCCCGACAAACCAGCAATAGGAAATATCATCTTCATAATAAAACCCTTTAAATTTTTTCAATGTTATATTCGAAGTTGAAAAATATTACGCTGAAATGTTTGAACGTTACGTTCTTTAAGACACACAACGAGCCTATTCAGAAAATCAGCGTTTGCCGATATTTAGTCGTTAAGCATTGAGGGGCTTTTCGTATTATTTTTTAAATGTGTGCATAACGAAAAGCGCGACATACGAATGTGCAGCTTGTTTTTTTCGACGAAGCGAAGCATTAAGAGTAATACAAGTGTAAGCGTGGGTTAATTTATACGCCGCGATTATTTGTGGTGTTCCGTACGTACAAATAAAAATTAACAGTGTAATTTCGTTTACTTCTTTAATCGCAACAGTGAGGTCATTAGCATGAGCATTCTCGCAAAAATTTTTGACAAAATATTCCCATGGGCGGACGGCAATACTCCGAAGCCAGCTCAACCGAGCAACTCGCAAACCAATTCGCAGGTCAACCCCAATATTTCGCAAATCCCCCCAAACAATTCTCAACTCAACCCGGGGGCAATTCAACAGCCTCCACCAAGCACGTCAGCACCTACTGCCACAGCAACTCAAACAAGCACAGCTGCCAATGCCCCGGCACCGAAACCCACCAGTCTCGTGGATGTTGAAAAAACGCTTGAAGATCTAGCAAGAAAATCAGGTCAGCAATATAACTGGCGCACCTCGATCGTAGACCTCCTTAAACTTCTCGATCTCGATAGCAGTTTGCAAGCGCGAAAAGACCTTGCCGAAGAACTCGAATACCCGGGAGATACTAACGATTCTGCGACGATGAATATCTGGTTGCATAAGGAATTGATGAAAACAATCGCAGCTAATGGCGGTAAAGTTCCCGCGGAATTGAAAGATTAAAATTTTTCTAATAGTTTTCAAAAATAAAAAAGTCAGCATTCTAAAATGAATGCTGACTCAACAAGTTTTTACCCTCCCTCGTTTTGCACAAACTAGTTAGTTAAGGTCGGCGTCGTCCAGTCTACCCAATCGCTCAATCTGCTGGTTGCTTTCGAACTGGCATTAATTCCACCAGTCGTTGCCGATTCATTTTTCAAAAAGCGTCTAATGTTAGCTTGCAATGGCGCCTTGTGTTCTGAACGAACGGCGCAATGAGTACCGTCTGATACATTAGAGTGATAAGTAATTGAACTTGTTGCACCGAGCGCTTTGTAAATTTCTGCTCCGGCCAAAGCAGCACCATGTGCGGATTTCGGACCTAGGTTAGCGATGTGTGGATTATCCATAATAAAAAGTCCACGTGGCGCCACTAATCCAATTATTTCGTGCGTATCTACCGGTAATCGTTTTACATCAGAAACATAATTAATGAATGCATCACCCAACCAATAAGTTTCACCATACGCACTGCTTGAACTTTGCGCCCCTTCACCTGGAATACCGCGCCAGATTGGTACACCACCGCTGCCAGATTCGATAGGCATTGTTAACGCAATACGTTGATCAAGCGCACCTATAGCAAACGCGCCTTTACCGAAACGTGAACAACCAGTGACGCCGATTGCATCCGGTTTTAATACGGTAGCGCCAGATTGCTCCAAGACGTCGATAATGCGACTAACGCCCCAACCCCAAGCCGCTAATAAACCAGTTGTACTCCTATTGCCATAAATTGTGTAAAAAGCACCGGTTTTATTAGTACGGCTACCGGACTCAGCGCCAACAACGTATGGATCGTAGGTAATAACTGCCACGCCTTCAGCTTTAATGGTTGCCGTGTCAGCACCAAATCCACCCAATACGACCACTGCTGGAACAGGTCCACTCGCATTGGACGGCATTTCTACTTTCGCAGTAAAGCTTGCAGTTTTACCTTGATGCTGAACATTGACCGTAATTTGCGTACGGCTCACCGCGCCAGATACCTGCTCAGGTTTCGGCGGTTTTGTTCCGTAAATAGATGCCTCAACTTGTTTCAAAATTTCCTGACGCTGACAACGCCAATCAGATTTCGACGCTATGCGCGAACCATTATATTTTTTAAATGGATCAGGCAATTTCGCATTGCTTGCAACAGCAGGTGGATTGCCAACAGCGCAGTCAGCGCCTTCATTTTCTTTACTGGGTGAACCCGGATCTACAATCGGCGGCTCAACAAATTTTCCACCCGTTGATGAATAAATAGCGAAGCCGGAAATTGTTCCATTGTCTTTAAGTGTCTCAAGATCAATATTTAATTTGCCATCAGTCACTTGAATATTATCGACGGTATATGTGTACGCAGCATTCGCACCAATTAAGGAATAAATATCTACCTGCGACATCGCTGGCTTACCTTCAATGGAAACATTAAACGAACGTTGGGCGCTGGTGGTGTGATAGATCTCTGCAAAATGAAGCTCGACACTGTAAGTTGAATTGGTTACAGGAACTGCATAACCGAAAGTACCGTAGAGCTCGTCTTGAAAGAGCGCATCTTCCGTAATATTGCTAATATTCGTGGTAACGCTGTGAGCTGTGCCTCCGCTATTAAAACGATCAGCTTGGTAATCCACACCGCTGTAAGTTACTTTTCCGCCACCAGAATTAATTGCGTAAACCAATTGCTGTGTTGGGATTGAACTTGAACTGGAAGAACGCACGGAACTCAATGAACTAACAGAACTTGAGGAACGCAGAGAACTCGACAAATTGCTGCTAGAACTTGATGGAATTACGCTTGATGCAGAACTAACAGTCACTACGGATGACCGACTGGATTGCGACGAGCTCACTACTGAATTTTGGCTCGAAGAAGAACGCGCAGATGAAAGATAATTCATCAACCAGGTCATTGCGGGACGCGGTGTGCCATTTTCCTGAATTAAGCCCGTGCCATCGCGCCAGGTTTTTCCAACCACGTAGCCCCACAACGTGATTCCTTTTACGGAAGCATGATTGTAGAAAAGCGGAAATTGCTGCTGCATAACTTGCAATTGCGCCCGATCATCGGTTTTCTCAATATCATATTCGGAAATATAAATTGGTAAGCCCAAGGCAGCAATTTGATTTAACTTGCTAGTGGTTTCTGTCAAAGGACGATCCGCAAGCCCATGCGACTGCGCACCTAAAGCGTCAACTACACCCGCAGCAATAACAGGCCGAGCGAGCGTGATAAATTTATCCGTATCCCAACTTAGCACGTTGTAGTCATTCAAAATTAAAATCGAATTAGGACAATATTTTCGCGCCAGCTGGAAAGATTTAATAATCCAATCGTTACCAAATGCGTTTTGCGCGTAGGTCGCAGGCGCATGACCCGGAATCGCTTCGTTCACTACATCGATCAATGCTGTGTCTGGATAACGCGTGCAATAGTCGCGGATCCACTCTTCAATTTCAGCCGCTTGTTCAGTCGCACTTAAATTGGTAATCCAATTCGGGAATTGACTGCCCCACACAAAAGTGTGCGCTTTTACTGGAATATTATGCTCACGTGCATAAGTATAAATTCGATCAACAGGCGCCCAGTTGTAAACATCTCGAGTACTTTCAACTGAACCCCACTTGCCTTCATTTTCCGGCGTAATTTGATTCCAGTAATTCACGA
The DNA here is from genome assembly GCA_004173475.1 of Gammaproteobacteria bacterium. Classification (GTDB taxonomy): domain Bacteria; phylum Pseudomonadota; class Gammaproteobacteria; order Pseudomonadales; family Cellvibrionaceae; genus Cellvibrio. The sequence goes on along the minus strand of SEBU01000002.1, from coordinate 156,844 downwards.
AATCAGATCGTACTGCTCCGCCAGTAGTAATATTTCCCACGAATTTATTACCGGGAGCAATTGAAGATCTACTACTTGAACTTGCGATAATTGAACTTGATGACAATGAGCTTCGAACACTTGAGCTACTTGCCTGCGAACTTAAAGTAACGCTGGAAGATTGCGCTGAAGACACGGAACCGCCGTTACACACACTACCGTTTATAGTTGGGCGTTCGGCAGTAGCGCCATTCTTATTTCCCTGAAAACCGAAAGATACGGACTGGCCTGCTGCAATACTTCCATTCCATCCTATGTTAGTTGCCGTATAGGGATTAGATCCGGTTAGATTTGTATTCCAGGAGCTTGTGATCCGATTGGTAGAATAACTCCAGTTAATACTCCAATTATTAACGGCAGTATTCGTATCATTTTTTATGGTAATACTTCCAACAAATCCAGTATTCCATTCGTTATCGATAGAATACGTACAAGCAGCAAACGCTGAGAGAGACAATATCGAAAAAGCAGCACCTAGCCCTACTAAACCGCATGTTCGTTTAAGCGCATGAGTAACAGGCCTCGCAACCATTTTTAATTTACGCACGTCTTGATCTCCTATAAGAGTCACTAAGGAATAACGGAAAGTGCTGGGCGGAAGCAATTGCCCGCTATAAATTCCGTCGGTTAGATTGAAAATCTGGCATCCAAATAAGCTGAGTTATTTTTTTGATGAAACGATAGATCACCGTGAAATCCGAAAACCTCACATGTAAATTTTTAGCATTTTGTGAAAATTAAATTACTGACGCGCCAGTTAATTCAAGATAAGAAAATCAGGTAACTATTAAGGTCATTAGCTGTCACTTACAAAGGGCGACAACACTAATCACGCTCAATGAAAAACTCTTATAATTTTTATTAAATAAATTTATATCACATGCTTGTATACAAGTATACGTAAAAATACAAATTGATAATTTATTTCATGATGGTACAGATAGGATCATATACCTGCGTTAAGTCAGATCTTTATCCGATTGTCCAATAATAAGATTATATAATGTATGCTTCGGCGTGCGATCAGCGTCGGTTTACCGGCAATGCCGTGCCAATAGCTCCCTGACTAGCATTAGAATTTACAAATAGATTTTTCGATGATTTTTCCGAGGAGAAAATTTAAGCCAGAATGCTTCGGGGAATTCTTGAATTATTTCAAATCAATAGAAAATTAGGTACCTATTTATTATCCTTACAATATTTATTATTTATTCACAATTGTTCGACTTAACATTTACATATTTTTTAGATTTTGTCTTGAATATTTGTATTTCGATATCCACATCCGTAATCCTTAAAATCATAATCGATGTTGAATGTTAGCGGAAATCCGTTTCCGCTGACGGTTACGACTTACGCCCACCGCCGTGGCTATTTTCACCACCTTTTCTACCGGCTTCTGCCGCACGACCTGGGTCGTTTTTAAAATTACCACCGCTCATGCTACCGCCTTTTTTGCCAGCCTCTGAAGCGCGTTCCGGATCTTGAGCAAAACCTCTACCTTTATTTGAAGCCATTTTTAAAACCCTCATATTAGTTAAACATAAAATGAATGTAATGTGCTTCTAAATTGCACGATATTTTAGACAAAGTTTTTATAATTTGTTCAATAATTTTTTAATAAAAGTTAAATTTTTTTAAATTTAGTTTATATTTAAATTTGTAAGTCGGAATTATATTTTTTTGCGCAAAAAAAACTTCGCAAACGTATCGCGATTGAAACCTGAATTTAAAATAACATTTTTATTTTCGCTGCCCTTTTGGCTTTTTAATAGACCAACATTGAGATCCCGCCACTACTAAATTCGCTACAAAACTACATTTAAAACGTAAACGTGATAAGGACATTTAATGACGCGTTACTACAAGTCCAATTGCCGCAATTCGATGAACATTAAAATATGCTGGTCGCTCTAATTCTTCACCGAAAATATCGGGGTCGATTTCTTCATACGACCAGCTACAATCTGCATTTGCCAACAAGGGTGTAACTTGATTTAAGAAAGGATCTAGAGGCGTTGTCATAGCTACCCCGGTGTAAAGGATCAGTTTTCCACCAGGAGCAAGATGTTCATACGCGGTTTTAAAAATGCGGATACTTAAATCCAACCCTAGCTGCGCGCCACCATTACGGTAGGCTCTATCTGAGTCGTCTTGCATGTAGGGCGGATTTGAAATAATTAAATCAAATTCACCGTGTATGTTTTTAAAAATATCCCCCGCTATAACCTTAATCGGAACCTCCGCCACAAAAGCATTCGCACAAGCAAATTCAAGCGCGTAGGAATTGATGTCGTTCATAGTAAGCTCAAATAAAGTTCCATGAGGCAATGCTCGTACGGCGGCAATTCCACCAGCACCCGTGCCACACCCGATGTCCAATATGCGCAGTGGCAGACCACCGAGAGTAACGTCGTTACGCCATGTATATTGATACTTTTCAAGCGACTGCCGAATAAACCGCGCAAATCTATAAGTGTCCGGTCCAAAAAAAACAGCTTCATGTTCTGTAGTAGGAAATGATGAATGTAAAAATAAATCACTGCCCAGTGTTGCTATACGAAGTAGACTATGAAATGAGTCACCACACTCCACAATGAAATTTCCTTCATTCATTATTTTTTCAATCATGGGGCATAACGCATCTTTTGAAAAAGTCATACTCCAACCAAATATATCGCGTAAATTTTTTCCCTGCGATTTAGTTTTTGACAGAAAACGTTCATGTGTGGAAGGAGAGACAGCAATAAATCTATAACCTTGCAGTTTTATATTGGTTAGTAGTTCGACAAGAAAATAATTAGGTGTCAGGTCATTGATTGAGAGAGCTTCGTTTTGGTCGCCGGCATTTCGAGTAGTCCACTTTTGAATGTCATGCTCTTGAATGATGCAGCTTCGATCAACTGATTTTTGATTGCCTATCATTAATTGACAGCCTCCAACGAACCTCTTCTTTCGCTCCGCTCAACGGATTCTTTTGTGCTAATTCCAAAATAGTGGCTATATCTGTCGAAACATTGTTGGCCACACTTCAAACGCATCAGTGCGCCTTCGGCAATAAAACGAGCGCACTCGGGGTTTTCCATAACTAAAGGTTGAATTATTTCTTTAATCCAAGCGCGAGAATGTAAAACATCCAATACGGCATGAAGATCGAAATAGGCCCGCGCTTTTTGCGGCATATCCAAACGTTTCATGCCACGTGCAACATGGGCCGCTCTCAGGGGTGCCGTGAGTTCGATAACGCCAAGCGCACCAAGTGAATGGTAGGTGTAACGTCGTGAGGTGGCGAGGCCCAACATAAGATTACCGAGCGCCAAGGATTCCCAGACAGTTGAATCTATAGCGGGTTTTAAACCGAGAACTTTTACCATGGCCTCCAGTAACGGGCCATGCATAGCTTTTGGTTTTCCCCTGCCCATTTCATCCCAATAATTTCTTGCGCACTCAAGCTTCGCTTGTTGCGGTAATTTCACTTGTGTAAATGCAACTAAATCTTCAAAGCCCGCTTCACCCGCAGCCTCCTGTGTCAAAAACCAGCACATTTGTTCCGCATTTGCATGATCGGCCAACCATGGAAATAAAGCGTGATGTTGACCAGGCCCCCACTCGGCCAAGGATTCAAACCACCCAACAAAATGATTTGCATTTCCTTGGTAGCCTCGCATAAGCGGAGCTACGAGCGAGCGTAAGTCTTCAATCATCCTCCCTTCAATCAAGCAAAATTTCATTTCGCTTTGTAGCTCATCCTCCCATCTGGGCGAAGGAGTGGAAACAGCCATTCGTTTGAGATTAAATTTGGCGAGCGATGAATGTAGTGAAAATGGATCACTTACAATTTTCGAAGCTAACATAGAGGCCCCCGTCTGAGACATGCACAACCTGCAATCTTGGATGATCAATGAAAAGCAAGAATCGATCAAAGCGCCCCTAGCCTCCGTTCGCTATTACACCTTAACGGGGTTTTGGTATGAATTAAATAAACAAGCGAAACATAAAAATTATTTTCTTTGAAATTATAAAAATATCATTGAGACTGGCACCTAATAATTGAGTTTTAGACAAGAACATTTTTCAGTTTTAGCGAGGCGCGCGAATTGCTAATAGTTAGTTAGCACACCGATATTATCGTTTGCTCGACTCATCATACCCGCGTGAAAAATCATAATTTCAAAAAAAATTAAATGCGATAAATTACTTTAATTATTTTAGGAATTTTAGTGAGTAAAAAATATGGCTGAATTGTTTTACCACGCATCACATGAACAGTTTTCTCCGTCAGATTTGCTGGCTTATGTTCAACTAGCTGAAGCTGAGGGTTTTCATGGGTGTCATGCCTCGGATCACTTTTACCCATGGAGCGAGCAGCAAGGGCATAGTGGTTACGTGTTCAGTTGGCTAGGCGCTGCGTTGGAGGCCACGCGCTTTCCATTTAGTGTCATTACCGCGCCGGGTCAGCGATATCATCCAGCGATTGTTGCGCAGGCAATCGGAACACTATTGCAAATGTATCCGGATCGTCTTGCAGTTTCGCTTGGTAGCGGTGAGGCGTTGAACGAATGCATTACAGGTGAACTCTGGCCAGACAAGCCAATAAGGAACAAGCGGTTACGAGAATGTGCCTCGCTGATAAGTCGGCTGCTCGCCGGTGAAGAGGTTTCTAGCGCAGGATTGGTCAGAATAAATCGCGCACGACTTTATACTCGGCCTAGCTCCCATACTCCATTGATGTGTGCTGCACTTAGCGAGGACACAGCGGCTTGGGCTGGCACCTGGGCTGACGGCTTATTAACCTGCTATAAGCCCGCTGGAAAATTAAAAGAAATTGTTAACGCTTTTCGCAGCGCTGGTGGCAATAGCAAACCAGTACATGTAAAGCTGACATTTTCATATGCGAGGGATGAAAACTTCGCCAAGGAAGATGCCTACACACAATGGCGTTTTCATTGTATTGACGACGCCAGATTAGCAGAGATAGATTCCGTTCAAGCCTTTGATCGTATATCTGAGGAGATTAGCTTGGAACAAATGCTGAAATCTTTACCCGTTTCTGATCAGGCGAAATATTTTATTGGCCTCATTAACGAAGTATTTGATTGTGACGTAGACAGGGTAATTCTCCATAATGTCAATCGCAACCAGACTGACTTTATTCGCGACTTTGGGAATGAAGTGTTAAAAAAATTCTATTGAAAGATTTATTTGAGGTTTACTTTTTTATTTATCAAGCCCTTTAGCGTTAAAGCATTTCTTGGAGCATAACCACCTATATCGTTGTTGAAATAAATATAAACGTTGATGCGATTCTTGCTCCACTCAATTGCTTTATCTGCCCATAGCTCAAGTAATTCATCAGAATACCCTCCGCTATACTTTTCTCCGTTACCGTGAAAGCGCACGTAGGCGAGCTTAGCTGTTACCACCTCAGGCGTGGCACTATCGGGCATATCGTGAATGCAGAAACCTATCTTATATTTGCGCAAAAGTTCAAACATCTCATCGCGTATCCAATCGTGATTTCTAAATTCGAACACATATTCATGACGTGGAGGAAGGCGATTGAAAAACTCTTCGAGACGATCACCATTATATTTCCATCTAGGTGGCAGCTGGAACAGAATGGGACCAAGTCGACCTTTTAATAAACTGATGCGCTCAAAAAATAACGCAAAAGATTCACCGCTATCTTTGAGTTTTTTATTGTGAGTAATATAACGGCTTGCCTTGACAGCAAACTTGAAGCTTGCGGGAACCTGGGCTCGCCAGCTTTCCAATGCGTTCTCGGTGGGTAAGCGATAAAATGAATTATTAATTTCTACCGTGTCGAAATGTTCAAAATAAAGCCTGAGAAATTCAGATGGTTTAGTGCCTGCAGGATAAAAATCGCCAAGCCAGTGAAGATAATGCCAACCGGAACAACCAACATGAATACCCATGTTTAACCTGACCTATGCAAAACCAAACCGAGACTTTTAATAAAAAATGATGATAGCGGCAATGGTAGATAAATTAAGTTGCCTGGAGCACATAATAAAGGCCTTAAACCGCTATAATAATTTACTTTTCATTTACATTTTGAACATCGAAGCTTTCGTGTATGAGTCATCAGGCTTTATCCAATTTTCGCGAGGAGTATGGAATTAGCTAAGAACACGGACCGATTGAATAAACTGAGGAATTAATGTGTCCAATAGTCACACCAGCATCTCTAATCTTACTAATAGCGAAAGGCTTCATCTCCTTGTTACCTCTGTAACTGATTATGCGATCTACATGCTAAGTCCCGAGGGAATTGTAACTAGTTGGAATGCCGGTGCGGAGCGTTTTAAGGGCTACACGGCAGACGAAATTGTAGGTCAACATTTTTCCACTTTTTATACCGAAGAAGATCGACATTCAGGCCTTCCCGCACGAGCTCTAAGAACCGCGTTATCTGAAGGTAAATTCGAGGCTGAAGGGTGGCGAGTACGAAAAGGCGGCACACGCTTTTGGGCCAACGTCGTTATTGACCCTATACGAGACAGCGAAGGGCAACTGGTTGGTTTTGCAAAAGTTACGCGCGATATTACCGAACGCAAGCGCGCAGCAGAGGCACTTCATGAGAGCGAAGAACGCTTTCGCTTACTGGTGCAAGGCGTAACAGACTATGCGATTTTTATGTTGTCTCCGGAGGGAATTGTCACAAACTGGAACTCGGGTGCCAAGCGTATTAAGGGCTATCTTGATGAAGAAATAATCGGTACACATTTTTCAAGATTTTATACTGAAGAAGATCGACAACAGCTTTTACCAGATCATGCACTTTTCACCGCTGCTAGCGAAGGTCGCTTCGAAAACGAAGGATGGCGTGTTCGAAAGGACGGCTCCAAATTTTGGGCGCATGTGGTTATTGATGCTGTTCGTAATGACATGGGCGAAATTATTGGATTTGCAAAAGTAACTCGCGATATTACCGAGCGTCGCGAAACTGCTGCTGCCCTTGAGAAAGCACAACTAACGCTTTTCCAAGCGCAAAAAATGGAAGCCATGGGGCAAATTACTGGTGGAGTTGCGCATGATTTTAATAATTTGCTAAATATATTAACTAATGGTCTCGCTATTCTTCAGACGCGAATAGCCGATCCGAAAGATTTAAAAGTCATTGACAGCATGCAACGTGCTACCCAACGCGGCGCGACTCTAGTGCAGCAATTGTTAACCTTTGCGAGGCAACAACCTTCCAATCCAGAACCGCAAAATGTTAATCAGGTAATAAATTCCTTTGAATCGGTACTGCGACGCGCAAATGATAAGGGCTTGCGTTTTACTATCACACTGGCCGATTCATTGCCAAACGTTAAAGTTGATGCAAGCTTGTTCGAAGCTGCTCTGTTAAACCTGGTTGTAAATGCGCGCGATGCTACACCGGAGGGCGGTAGCATTAGCATTGAAACTTCTCTCGTCAAATTGAACAATAACGAAGTTAATAACTTACCGGAGGGTGAATACATCAAGGTGGATGTCAAAGATTCCGGCCACGGTATTCCCAACGAATTAATATCGAAGGTTATAGAACCGTTCTTCACCACCAAACCAATTGGTAAAGGAACTGGATTAGGGCTAAGCCAGGTTTATGGTTTTGTTACGCAAAGCAAGGGAGATATTCAGATCAACTCCGTTGCGGGGCAAGGTACCGTCATGTCTATTTTATTACCGCGGCTGACGGACACAGATGCATCTAAGGTGATAGAAAAGAGAATAGAACATGCCCTGGTTGTAGATGATCAACCAGATGTACTTGAGATGGCAGTTGAGCTTTTTAAAATGCTCGGCTACAACGTTTACGCGGCTCATGATGCTGAGGAAGCACTTAAAATTCTCAACGAACATTTGGATATAGGCGTCCTTTTCAGCGATGTGGCTATGCCGGGCCTGAACGGGGTTGAGCTAGCAAAGCGCGCAAAAATTATTGCGCCTTCCATAAAAATTCTTCTCGCTTCAGGTTATGCTGGTAAAGCGTTAGAAATGACGAAATCTGAAAAATTTCCGCTAATTCCTAAACCCTATCGACTAGCAGATATAGCGAGGGAGCTGCGCGCCTGATATCAATTTAACAAAATTCACAAATTATGGGGCGCCCCTAATAGATCAAACCGCCCGTGATTTTTTCTGGTGGTAATCTTCATAAAAATCGCCAGATGGTGCTCGGCTATTTTTTTCGTAGGGTAAGTGCTCGAAGAAGCGTGAGGTGGCGTCACTCAACTCAGGCAGTAAAATTCCCTTTTCACTTTTGAGTGCGCTATATGATGGCCTGGTGGCCCTTAATCCCAGCGCCTTGGTCGCCACAGGAACAATTAGTTTTTTATCGAGCCGCGCCACATTAGCTGCATGCATAGCAAATTCAGACCATGTCACTGTTGTAGCATTTGTTAAGTGCCAAATTCCTTCAGCTTGATCAATAAGTAAATCAAGACAATTGTTCACCAAATCTGGAATATAAGTTGGTGTTATGGTTTGATCATTCGACACTAAAAATGGTTTTTCATTCAAGAGGGATTTCTTCATCTGCGCTAAAAAATTATAATTATCCCAAGGCCCGAAAAAGGCACTCGTGCGCACCACCAACGTCGTCGGGTTTTCGGCCAGAACGTATTTTTCCGCATAAGCTTTGGACGTGCCGTACATATTCAAGGGAGCCGTCACGCTGGTTTCACAATACGGATTTTTGGTTTTTCCGTCGAACACCAAATCACTTGAAAACGTTAACAGCCTGGCACCAAATTTTAAACATGCTCGGGCGAGCACGACGGGACCACAAGTATTTTCGCGAAAGCAGAGATCAGCCATAGATTCCGCATCGTCAACCCTCACGAAGCCCGCAGCATTAATAACTGCCCACGGTTCATGTTCTCTAAATAAGGCTTCAACCTGTTCTTCGTTGACAATATCCATTTCTTTTCTTGACAGAAGCAGATAGGAAATATTTCGCATGCTACAAATATGCGCAAATGCCCTACCCAACGTGCCCGTTGCGCCAATAATAAAAACAGGTCGAACATTTTCGTTCGCCAAATTTTCCGGAAACATTTGTTCAATAACAGGCAAGGTACGAGCATTTTTTGATTCACCGAATGCAAAATGCACGTGTTCGGTATTTTTCCACCATCCTTCTGCTTGCAACACAGGATGATTGGGTGATTTCTTTTCACATAATTGTTGAATAAGTTTTGCTACGGCGGTAGGCCTTGGTTTCCCTGCTCTTACATCAAATGCTCCTGACTCATAAAAATTATTATCCTGAGTTAACAAGCTGTTCCAATCATAGGCGCCCAACAACGACCATGCGGTGATTGCGCGAATATCGACGCCCTCTTCTTTAAGTATTGAGCAGGCATCATAAGCTTCCATAAACCAACGAAGTTGCGCTTCTCTCGAAGACCCCAAGTGAACCTCTGTTATAGCGATTGGCAAGTTATAACGTGCGGCCACCGACTTTAAAATTTTATAATGACCGTCTCGCTTATGAATATCTGCGCGTAAAATATCCACGTCAGCATAAGTATGCTTGCCATTTTGCGCGTAGGACCAGTGCGGGTATTTTTTTCTGTCTTCATCTAAAAAACGTTCACTGGTGATGTAATGATTAATTCCAATGATATCTGGTGGATAATAATTATCGGAAAAAAAATCCAGAGTCGCCTGCTTGATGCCACCAAATTTTCTAAAAAAATTGCACATAGTGGTGTTGTCATCTAATTTTCCGGCCAGGATGTCCAGCGATACCCATCGCCGTTCATTTTCAAAATCACATTGGTATTGCATTTTTTTTGTGCCGTGGCACTTGCCTAAATCTTCTGTTTGCAGAAGCTTGGCATTGGGTATGATTTTTTTAATTTCCCGCATTGCCAAAATCGTTGCTTTGCATTCATTAAGCACAGCTGTTGAAAATGCGCGATCATCTTTCAAGTGCGGATACCACAAACCGTAAAGGCAACTAAAGCGTGCCGTCGTCAGAGGTTCGTTGATAGGTGTAAAAATTTCCAACCAGGGGTAACGCTCCGCCACAGCAACGGCGAACTCCGTAAATTTTTGTGGAAAATCAGGGTCGATTAAACTTGTGTATTCAGGGCCACTACCGTGGTGCAACAATCCGGCGATGGGATTTATCCCCAAATCTTTGAGCAAGCCAAGCCTCTCGTCAACCCACGACCAATCCGCTTTGGCTATACCATGAGGCGCAACTCGCTCCCAGATAATTGGATAACGCAGGGTTTTAATACCTAGCTCAGCAATAAGTTTCAAATCGGACACGCGAGCCTCATGCCCATTGCGTTGTAATTGGTCGCCGAAATTATTACCTAACCTATGAACAGTACATTCAATTCCGCCCCAAACAGGAATCGAAAAATCTTTTGTTTTAAATGTCATGGTGGAACCTTTTTGTAATTTTGCGATTACATCATGAAGAATGAATAGGATTTATTCGCGATTTACTTTTCTGTCTTTCGATTACATGTTGCTGCGGCAATTCTTTCGAGTGGCAATTTGGGAGTTCGATCCGCAAAAAGCAAACCGTTGGCTTCTTGAAAGGTGTCGGCAAATTGCGTGTAACAAAAACCACTGAACATTGGCGTATCATTAACAACTTCTAAAAGTTGTTGATAACGAACATAAAAATCTTCATCACTTGAAGCTTGCGAATAGCCCCACATCTCTTGCCCCTCTTCTGAATGACGCCTTTTCGCATAAGCGATGCCGCCAAACTCGGTGAGAACTATAGGTTGCCCACGATGTGGATAACCATCCAATGTAAGAATTCTTCCGCCGGGACGACGACGATCAAATAGTTCTTGCTGAAGCGCAGCGCCGTAACGTGCAGCTAGGCTGCGCGGATTTGAATCGTAATCATGAATACCGATCAAATCAGTTGCAGAAGCTTCCCAACCGTCGTTGCCAATGACTGGACGAGTCGAATCAAAAGTGCGCGTTAGATGATAGAGCGCTTCAACAGCATTTCTGTGCGCCTGTGTTGAGGTAAGATTTGGCACTCCCCAGGATTCGTTGAAAGGTACCCAAACGATTATGCAGGGATGACTATAGTCGCGATCAATAACCTCTTCCCATTCGTGCACTAAGCGTTTGATAGCTGTAGGAGTGAATCGGTATGCAGAGGGCATTTCTTCCCACACTAATAAACCTAATTTATCTGCCCAGTATAAATAACGTGGGTCTTCGATTTTTTGATGTTTTCTTACACCATTAAATCCCATCGCCTTGGTGAGCTCTACATCTTTACGCAACGCATCATCAGAAGGTGCCGTTAACATAGTGTCTGGCCAATATCCTTGATCAAGCACCAAACGTAAAAAATAAGGTCTGCCGTTAAGCATAAACCTATCGCGATTAATGTGAGCGGAACGCAATGCGGTGTAGGAATAAACTTTATCGATAACTTCACCGTCGCGTAACAATATAAGTTCCGCGTCTAACAACGTGGGCCGCTCCGGGCTCCATAATAATTCATTGCGCGAATCATCAATTCCCGGGTCTGATAAACTTATTTTCCTCGCTGCCTCATGTCCTATAATTTTATAGTGGTCATCCGCTAATAATTTTCCGTTGTGAGATATTTTTACTTCAACTGTAAAATTTGCGTTTAGATCACCAGCAATCATGGTTTCACAACCAATTTCAAAACCGTCAAAATTTGGCGTCCAGCGAATTTTATTGATGTACGTTTTCGCCACTACCTCCAACCAAACTGTTTGCCAAATTCCGGTGGTTCTTGGATACCAAATTGAGTGAGGCTGTAATTGCCAATCTTGTTTTCCGCGGGGCTTGGCTAAGTCGTGGGGATCGTCTTCAGCATATACCGTGACGACGTGGCGATTGGCATCCCCTAGCGCAAAAGTGATATCCGCCGAAAATGGTGTATGTCCACCAGTGTGTTCTACAACGAGATGGCCATTAACCCAGACTCTCGCACGATAATCAACCGCACCAAAATGTAAAAGCACACGCTGACCGTTCGCAGCAATTTCGAATTCGCGCTGATAACAGCATGCATGGTGGTAACCGCGGTCACCTACTCCGCTTGTTTCCGATTCAGGTGGAAAAGGTACAAGAATTTCCGTCGACCAAGGAATTGAACCAGGAAAGTTTTCGAATTTGTTTTCATCATCGAATGCAAACTTCCACTTTCCATTTAGGGACATCCAATTTTCTCTCACCAATTGTGGACGTGGATACGCAAAATTATCTTGTTTCATATTTCACTCCAAAGTCGATTTTCCGAAAATCACATTAAAAAAATCTAGAAATAATTCAATCCATTATCCTAAATAAATAATAATTTGATATCTCTAATCTTATCAGCCAGTTATAAAAATCAAGGTTCGTTAACGTACGGAAAGAAATTGAATTGCGTCTCATTATAAAAATAACTGCGACACACAAAAAAAATAATGTGACGCATAAATAAATTATTTTAATTGGATATTTGATACGGAAAGTCATGCCGATTAACAAGCACCAGGTGATTAATTCTAGTTCATAGAAATCAACTTGAATTTAAACGCCCTCAATTATATACGGAGCCGATATGCCTACAATTATCGTTTTTTGTCATCTTCGCTGGGATTTTGTTTATCAACGCCCACAACATTTACTCACTCACTTGGCGCGTCATTATAAAATTGTTGTTGTTGAAGAACCGATTTTTCACGCCGGTGAAAGCTTCATAAAAAGTTATAATCCATCAGAAAATATAACTATTTGCCAACCTCATACGCCTGTAAATGCGCCGGGATTTCACGATGACCAAATTGCAGAACTTGAGCCGCTGGTAGCAAATCTAGTTCCTATAGATGAAGATCCAATTGTTTGGTTTTACACGCCAATGGCGTTGCCTTTGCTTAAACAAACTCGCGGAAAATTAGTTGTATACGACTGCATGGATGAACTCTCCGCCTTTCAAAACGCACCCAAACAATTAATTCAACGTGAGAAAGCGTTATTAAGTGTCGCTGACATTGTGTTTACCGGTGGACCAAGCCTTTATCAATCCAAAAGAAATTTACATGCCAACGTGCATTGTTTTCCAAGCAGCGTAGATGCGAATCATTTTGCGAAAGCCTTGACACGTAACGACGTACATTCTTCGCAGAAAAATATTGCGACGCCAAGGCTTGGATTTTACGGCGTTATCGACGAGCGTCTTGATCTGAATTTAATAGCTGCGGTGGCTGACGCTAATCCCCTGTGGCAAATCGTAATCGTTGGGCCAGTTGTGAAAATTGATCCTGCAACTTTACCCAAGCGAGACAATATCCATTACCTCGGCCAACAACCTTATGAGTCGTTACCGCAATTTCTCGCAGGGTGGGATGTATGCTTAATGCCATTTGCGCTTAACGAATCGACACGTTTTATCAGCCCTACAAAAGTGCTGGAATATATGGCGGCTGAATTACCGATAGTTAGCACCGCAATTACTGACGTAGCCATTCCGTATAGCGACACCGTTTCTATTGCTCATAGTACTGACGAATTTATCTCTGCTTGCAAAACTGCCTTAAATTTATCCGAGAAACAAAAAAATACTATGGCTGCAAAAATGAGGGGTATTGTTAACGCGACCTCTTGGGAAAAAACTGCAACAAGTATGGTGAAATTGTTAAAAAACACGCGCCCACGTAATAATTTCCATACCATTAATTTTTTTGAAACCGCTGCTAAGGACAGTTCATCTGAACAAACAACTTTGGAACAAAAAACTATAAATCCTTTGCCAGCCAAACCAGCTAAAAAGGTGAATGCATTGATTATTGGTGGCGGCCCAACCGGATTAAGCGCCGCTTATCATTTAGGAAAAGATACAGTTTTGCTTGAGCGAAATGCGACCGTGGGTGGCTGGTGCCGATCAATACAAGATAAGGGTTTCACATTTGATTATGCGGGTCACATTATGTTTTCTAACGACCCCTATGTTTTAAAGCTCTACGATATATTGTTAGGTGATAATCAACACTGGCAAAACCGGGAAGCCTGGGTTTATAGCAAAAATGTTCATACCCGCTACCCGTTCCAGGGTGCGCTCTACGGTTTACCACCACAGGTGATTAAAGATTGTATTGTGGGCGCCGTTGAAGCGCGTTACGGTGTAGTCAAAGACGCAGAAAAACAGTGCAACTTGTCGAAAATAGATGACTGCTGCGCAGACGGAACCCTGGATGCTGCCAATGCAAGTTCAACTGGAGTGAAACGAGAAACACAGAATTTTGAAGAGTTTATTTACAAAGTATGGGGTGCCGGAATTGCGAAACATTTTGCGATTCCTTACAACAAAAAGCTGTGGACACTTCCATTAACGCAAATGGAAACATCCTGGTTGGGTGGACGTGTACCGCTGCCAAATCTCGATGAAATTATTGATGGTGCATTGCAACCTGTCGGAAAACCGATGGGCCCAAACGCGCGTTTTGGCTATCCTAAAAAAGGCGGATTTCAGGCTTTAATGTCCGGCTTCGTTCCGCATATTAAAGGTGATATCGAACTGAATGCAGACGTCGTGCAAATTGTTCCGCGTGAACATATGGTTGTATTGGCAGATGGCCGCCGCTACCGCTACGATAATCTAATTTCAACAATGCCTCTGCCAGAATTAGTGCGACTGATAGGTTCGGACGCACCTGAAGAGGTTCAGAAGGCGGCGCGCGGACTAAGACACATATCTATTCGTTGCGTGAACATAGGCATTGCACGCGAAAACGTAACGGACAAACATTGGATTTATTATCCAGAAGACACTATTTTTCACCGCATCTTTGTTCAGGGCAACGCGAGCCCAGAATGTAATGCGAAGGGCGGCTTTGGTTTCACCTGCGAAATTTCATATTCTCCCTGGAAGCCCTTACCAGTGGATGGTGATGAGCTGATTGCTCGTTGTATCGAAGATTGTATTAAGGTTGGCATGATGAATCCTGAAGATAAAGTTATTACAGCCAACCTTGTTGATATGCCCTACGCATATGTAATTTACGATCATGCTCGCAATAAAAACGTGTCAACCGTGAAAGCCTGGCTGGAGAAATTCAATATTATTTTGGCGGGACGTTACAGCGAGTGGGAATATTACAACTCCGACCACGCATTTTTGGCAGGGAAAAAAGCAGCCGAAACCATTGTTAACCAAATGACACATTTCAATATGACGGCTGAAATGGAATCTTGATAACACGCATCTTCCAACGTTAACGCAACGCTGGCGAGAACGAAACATAAATAAGCAATTTAAAAAACCGCCGACAAGGCGGTTTTTTTCTAATCACTAATTAATATTGCTAAGCATTTATGTTTCGTTGTAATGAAGCGTTTTAAACGAACAATTAGGTGGTAGTCGTGTGTTACCGCACGTTCAAAATGATAGCAGTGACTTAGCATTACACTTAATGCAATTTCGCAGATATTTCATGAACGACTAGGGGACATTCTTATGAACTTTATAATCTGGCTTGTTTTAGGCGGAGTGATTGGATGGCTTGCAAGTATTGTTATGAAAACTGATGCTCAGCAAGGAATATTTTTAAATATTGTAGTGGGTGTTGTAGGCGCATTTTTAGGTGGTTTATTGCTAGCACCTCTCTTTGGCGTAGGCACTATAAACAGCGACGATTTTAGCCTTCCGGGAGTACTCGTATCGTTCCTGGGTGCAATTATTCTTCTAGGGCTTGTTAATTTCTTCCGTCGCCGTTCCATTCGATAATGCATTAGTGACGTAAACGCGCGTTAAGTTTGATGAAGAAATTTGACTACTGCATGAAAAATTTGGGCTGATAATTCAGCCCAAATTTTTATCAGATAAAAAAGTAGTGTAGCTGTACATATAATTAAAACCGCGAAATAGATTTCAACTCCCGCCTAATTACAATCGGAATAGATCAACTTCTCAAGATGACCACTTCAAAACGGTTTTCCTTTCTTGGTGTAATATGGCTGAGCGTAATACATGTCTTTTTTGTAAGCAATTAAGTAAATCTTTTCATTCTGGTATGTTGGGTACTGAAGATTGCCATCCGCAGGATCTATGACCGCGATTTTATTAGTATCCATGTCATAGCCGACGATAAGAATGTAATGCCCGCCTGAAGAGCTACCACCTGGTGCCACCCTACTCTCGTTAACACATTGGATAATGGGACGTCCTTTATCAATTTCCGCCTTTATTTCTTTCAAGGTTGGCACCAGGGCTTCGTCGTCCGTAGAGTCATAAATCTTACAAATTCCCATCATTTTGCTGGCGTCTTGACACTTATTAGCGTCCACACCGCATTTTGAGGCAAGGGTATCATCGTTAGTGACAATCAAATTGTCATAGGCAAGCACCATTCGAATACAGGCCGCCCAACATGAATTTTCGTGCTTTTGTTTTATTCCTTTAACAGGTAGTACTTTGGCCATAAGCGCTCCGATAAAAATTAACGTGGGTGAACAAGTGCCGCCGCCTAATGTAACCAAATATTCAGTCAGCGGGAATTGGAAAATAGGTTTCGTAATCAAATCTTGCCCAACACTAAAAGTTTTTTCTAGTGAACGGTCGTGGATACTCTGAACTGCCCCACTGAAATTTATATTTAAGCGCCATACACTTATATTGACACTTATCCCTACGTAAAGACGCAACTCCGTATCAATGGTATCGTCTGTCGTGTGTGGTAGCCATCAGGTCTAACCACGTGATTAAAAATTTAATAGATCATCTAAATAAATGTTTTTATTTCGTCACCAATTCAGAAACATCCATTCGTTAAAAATCTGTACGCAAAAATTCATTTACGAATGAAATTAAATTGATTTGGCGATTTTGTTTAGGCTCGAAAAAATGAACCAAAGAATTTAAAAAAAGAATTTTAAAATATTCGAATTGTACTGAACTATCGCAACAATGGGAGAAAGGAGTTTTTACAAGTGAAAAATAATTTAAAATTTAGGGCTAAAAATATCAGATAAATGGATAATTAATTGTGTGCAAATAATTTAGTAATACAATTAAACGAATCTAAATTTATTATTTACATCTGTACTCGGGCAGCTTGCATACTAGAGCACTAACTTAACCAAACAAAAAAAACAACCGATCAATACCGCAATAAAGCAACATATTGTTATATGCGTAATAAGAATATAGTTTTATTGACAATAAGCATGTAGTTTATTTGACAATATGATCCAGCATCTATAAAAAGCAAACTCGAGATCACTACGCTGTCTTTTTAAAATAACAGTAAAGCAGCTAAGTGCTCGATCAATACGCCTGTTCGCAATGTTCAGGATGCCTTCCACTCGCCCCACTCCATCGACAAATTGGTTGAGGCTTCGGAGATCAATAATGAAACAAACTATCGTGCAATCTATCTCGGTTAAATTTTCCGGAGGTAATCAATAATGAAACTATCAAATTTAAAAAAAATAACAGGTAGTCTTGCAGCGGTCGGCCTAGCGGCTTTGTGCTCCACCGCCGTCAATGCTCAAACTCTCAGCTCCAACTCCACTGGAACCAATAACGGTTTTTACTATTCGTTTTGGAAAGATTCCGGTAATGCAACCATGACCTTATACGGTGGTGGGCGCTACTCTTCACAATGGACCAACAACACAAACAACTGGGTTGGCGGTAAAGGCTGGAAACCGGGTAGCAGTTCAAGAACTATCAGTTATTCAGGTAACTACGGTGGTAGTGACAGCCAGAACACTTACCTTGCTGTTTACGGTTGGACGAGAAGTCCTTTAATCGAATACTACGTAATTGAAAGCTACGGTTCATACAATCCCGCGAGCTGTTCAGGCGGTACTGACTACGGCAGTTTCCAGAGTGATGGTGCTACTTATAACGTGCGTCGTTGCCAACGCGTTAATCAACCGTCGATTGACGGAGACTCAAGCACTTTTTATCAATACTTCAGTGTAAGAAGCCCTAAAAAAGGTTTTGGTAACATTTCAGGTACAGTTACCTTCGCTAACCACGCTGCTTTTTGGGCAAGTAAAGGTCTGCAGTTGGGTACGCATGATTATCAAATCCTGGCAACCGAAGGCTATCAAAGTAGCGGTAGTTCTGACCTGACTGTTAGCGAAGGGTCGAACAACACTAGCAGTGCAACTGGAAACAGCTCATCACGCAGCTCTTCCAGCGTAAGCAGCACCGGTACCAGCACTGGAACCGGAACTGGCGGTAGCGGAGTTACGGTTCGTGCACGTGGTATTGCCGGTTCGGAGCATATTTACCTCAAAGTAGGTGGTGCTAACGTGGCAAGCTGGAATTTAACGACCAGTTATCAAAGCTACGTTTATAGCGGTAGTGCGTCTGGAGATGTTCAAGTTCAGTACGATAACGACGCAACAGGTCGTGACGTTCAAGTTGATTACATCCAGGTGAATGGCGAAACTCGTCAAGCTGAAGATATGACTTACAACACTGGCTTGTACGCTAACGGCTCTTGCGGCGGTGGTGGAAACAGCGAGATGATGCACTGTAACGGCGTTATTGGGTTTGGCACTACCAGCGACTGCTTCAGCGGTAGCTGTTCAGGCGGCAATACCAGCACCGGCACAACAAGCAGTGCTGCCACAAGTACAGCAACCAGCACGGGCAACAACAATTGCGCAGGCTACGTTGGTATTACTTTTGATGACGGCCCCACTTCGAATACCTCTACATTGATTAATCTGCTGAAGCAAAACAATCTCACTCCGGTTACCTGGTTTAATCAGGGTAATAACGTAGGTAGTAATGCTTCCCTGGTGACTCAAGAACGTAGCGTTGGTGAAGTTCAAAACCACAGCTATTCACATTCGCATATGACCAGCTGGGCCTACCAACAAGTTTATGATGAATTGAATCGCACCAATCAGGCTATTCAAGCTACTGGCGCTCCAAAACCAACTTTGTTCCGTCCGCCCTACGGTGAAACTAACTCGACTATCCAACAAGCTGCATCGGCTCTTGGTTTACGCGTTATTACCTGGGATGTGGATTCACAAGATTGGAACGGCGCAAGCGCAAGCGCAATCGCAAATGCGAATAACCAACTGCAAAACGGCCAGGTTATTCTTATGCACGATGGCAGCTACACGAACACCAACGCGGCTATATCTCAAATCGCGGCCAACCTTAGAGCGAAGAGATTATGTCCGGGCAGGATCGACCCATCTACCGGTCGTGCAGTCGCTCCTAGTACAAGTGGCAACAGCAGCAGCGCCGCCAGCAGCACTAACAACAATACCAGCAGTGTCGCAAGCAGTAGCAGCAGCGCCGCTAGTAGCACAGGCGGAAGCTCAAACTGCAAATGTAATTGGTGGGGCACGCTTTACCCAAGTTGCAAAAACACATCAAGTGGCTGGGGTTGGGAAAATTCACAAAGCTGCATTAGTAACAGCACCTGTACCAGCCAAGGCCAAGGTGGCGGCGGACTTGTTTGTAACTAAAAGCTGATTCCAGTTTTTAAAAACCGGAATTGTAAAAATAAAAGGGGCAGATTATCTGCCCCTTTTTTATTGTTGCCATTTTTGATTTTTCCATATCGATCAAACCAAAAAAATAAATTAAAAACGCGTCAATAAAATCGATTTTTTAAATCTTGATCGCATTTGATGGTTCATATTTTAGCGGCAAAAAATCTCAAGGTTTCCTATTAGATATCTGTTGAGTTTCTGAAATAAATAGTTCAGCGCTATCGAGAAATTTCCGCTAAAGTTTTGCCGCCGTCTTTTTTTGCATAGTCTCGTAAGTGTACAAACGTCACTGGGTAAACGGAAAGATTGATCAGTTAATCGCCACTCATATTTAGTGAAAAAAATGATCTTGATGGTTGACCGCAATGCATTCTGACTTTTTCTTATCAGAACAATTAAACAATCCAGCTCATAGACAACATCGAGATACTCACGGACCCACAAGATTGCGCCAAAATGCGTATTTTATTATCTGAATTTTTTAAATATGGCTCGCTAATGGTGCAGAATCCAGCGTGTAGCTCAGACTGAATCAAAATACACGGCCTAAAATAAGTGTCGCCCAGAAAAACAACTATGGCTCAAAATTTGCCCCTTCAATTGCGTAGGACTGAACCCAGGCTCACGCTAAAAATAATTTTTTGGATATTTAAATGCCAGCCAGCACGTCAAAAAGCGCTAGTGGTACACATAAATTACCGATCTTTATACACGATAAGCACTTCAAATCGAGGGATTTAAACCTATAATCACCTTGAAGTATTTAGACTGCCCGCATCACGGGGCCTTTGCGAATTTATAACTACGGTTTTCTATGAAACATACGCAGTTGTTAGAGCGTTTATACGCCGAAGTGGAATCAGTAATCCTAAACCGGCAACATCCAGTTACAGGGCTTTTGCCCGCGAGCACCAGCGTTAACATCCACGGCGATTATACCGACGCCTGGGTTCGCGATAATGTGTATTCCATCATTTGTGTTTGGGGTTTAGGCCTCGCCTACAGGCGCCAGGGCGAGACGCACAAAAGCGACCAGCTTGAGCAATCCACCATAAAGTTAATGCGCGGGCTGTTGCAGTCCATGATGCGTCAGGCGCAAAAAGTTGAAAAATTCAAACACACTCTAAACAACATTGACGCATTGCACGCCAAGTACGATACCGCTACCGGACTCCCTGTGGTTGCTGATAATGCATGGGGACATTTGCAAATCGATGCGACCTCGCTTTATCTATTAATGCTTGCGCAAATGACAGCGTCGGGTTTGCGTATTATTTGCACTAACGACGAAGTCGATTTTATTCAAAATCTTGTTTACTACATATCCAGTGCCTACCGTATGCCAGACTACGGAATATGGGAACGCGGAAACAAAGTTAACAATGGCCGTACTGAAATTAATGCAAGTTCTGTCGGCATGGCCAAAGCAGCACTTCAAGCGTTGGATGGTTTTAATCTTTATGGCCCACATGCATCTAAACGCGGCCAAATCCATGTGATAGCAGATGCTATTTCACTGGCGCGAACTACCCTCACCTCACTGCTACCGCGCGAATCGCTTTCTAAAGAAGTTGATAGCGCGCTGTTAAGTATTATTGGTTTCCCCGCATTCGCCGTTGGTAAAGAAACCCTCGCCACTCAAACGCGCGATGCGATTTTAACCAAGCTCGGTGGCAACTATGGATGCAAGCGTTTTTTGCTAGACGGACACCAAACTGTTGTTGAGGAAAGCTCACGCATTTATTACGAGCAAACTGAGCTAGGTAAATTTGAAAATATAGAATCTGAGTGGCCGTTATTTTTCACTTATTTATATATCAGTGCGCTGTTTGATGGTAGCGAAGCAACCGCAAAACATTATCGCAAAAAACTCGAAGCCTTAATGGTTCATGAAAACGGCGTCGGACTACTGCCCGAACTCTACTACGTACCGAAAGAAAATATTGACGCTGAAAAGAAAAAACCGCGCTCGCAAGCTCGAGTTCCAAATGAAAACGTTCCCTTAGTGTGGGCGCAGAGTTTATATTTAACCGGCTTAATGATGGATGAAGGTTTACTTCGAACCGAAGACTTAGACCCGCTAAAAATGCGTCGGCGTTCAACCAAATTTGTAAAATCACAAATAGCGTTAGTCGTTCTTGCAGAGAACGAAGAAGTTAAATCCGCATTAGCAAAACAAGGTGTTATTGCTGAAACTATTCAAGATATAAAACCTATGGCGGTAGTGAGTGCACCTAGCCTTATGGAGGCCTACGCTCACATCGGAGAAAATAAAGCATTGGGGTTGAGTGGACGCCCGCGTCGCAGATTGCAGAGCTTAACCACGTCGCAAGCGCACGAAATAAATAATAAAGTTTATTTGTGCTTAAGCTGGCTACAAAGTGAAAAAGAAGACTACCGGATGTTCGATTCACAAATGGTAGTTGAATATGTTACCCAGGAAATTCAATACATTCACAAACATTGGCTAAGCTCTGAAGTTGCGGTGTTCACGTTTCTAGTGGATAAAAAGCTTTGCAAAATCCCCGATGTAAATAGCTTGTTCTCAATGTTTAGGGATTATCAATTGCGCTCCGAGCAAGAATACGTAGGCTATGCTTCTGCAAACCTGGCTTACCGAGCATCACGCGTCAACCAGCTGAGCATTCCCTACTTTCACGTTAGCTCCATCACATCGCTTAACGATGCTAGCACTGCGTTAGATAAAGAGTTGGATTGTACTTGGTTAGAGGCAACGGCGAAAAATATTCTCAACAATTTCAACGTTGAAAACGATATCTTAACCTTTAGAAAATCAGTGGCCTATTTGACGGATCGGGCTATGGATTTTGTTATAGATGACCTGAACACCAACATTACAATCCGCGATTTTATTAAAGAAATTTATTACAGATCCCAGAGCAAAAACAACTGGTTGTTAGCGCGTTACTGTTTTGCTCGTATGAATTACGCGCCTGTAGATCTCGGCGATAGTTTAACGGTAATAGCAGCACGAAACTTGTCAATCACCGTGGGTGACAACAATTTTACAGAAATAAAAGTGGATCAATCTTTCTCAAACACGGAGTTTTTTGAAGGGATTTATCACAACTTTAAAGACCCGCTTGAACAGACACTGGTGTTGGAATTGCTCTCCGCAATTGGTGGATTAATTCGCACCGATCCTAAATTATTCGATGGCTTACGCTCCATCCAGCTACGTAACTTCTTGATGTTATTTGCGATGGATAAAGATGACGCAGAGGACGTCAGTATGCTGGAATGGATTGGATTACAATCACCGGCAAAAATTTATAAAAAATTAAAAAACGTACTCATATCGCGCACCAAAGTATTTGCCCAAGGCATAAATCATATCGTCCCTTACAAGGTATACCACGATGAATATGCCATGATGAGCGAAATTGTTGCGGTAGATGCGGCCAATGTTGACTGGATGGAATGGCGTTTAGCGCGTGGACTCATCACCCACTTTGACAATCACTTCCTCCGCGAAATTTGGAGCAGCCTTGGCCATGCAAAAAAATTGGTATTTGGGCAAGAAAATCCGGATAGCTTTGTGCTCGATTGCGAAATGACACGGAGTTCAATGACCCCAGGCGAAGAGAGCTTTGCTTTACTTATTGATCAACTCACGCATCAGCTTCACCCGGCCTATTATAAGAGCGCAGTCGTAGAAGCGCTTTACGCCTTCACACAGTATTGTAATAACCATTCACATGCTAAATTTAAGCGGCCCGTTAATTTCAGTGAAGTGCTCGAACGCGCAGCTAAAAACTTTTGTGTAGAAACCTATAAGGATAAATTACCCAACAGCGCGCGCTTTTTAGAGCTTCTGTTACAACAGTCGCCACACGTGCTTAATCTGTACGTGAATTTGGCTTACTCCGCTATGGCAAAACCGGACACCTTTGAACCTATAATGACCTGATAATTTTCACGCAAAAAAAAGCCGTCAAATATGACGGCTTTTTTTATTTTTAAAAATCGAAAATGATTATCGGCAAATAGCCCCAACACCTTCAATCAGATTGGATGCAGCTTCACCGTAACAACCTTTAACATTATCAATGTATTGGCTGGCTACAAATAAATTGTTAACGCAGGATGCATCACTAATTAATATTCCGTAGCCACCTGACCCCGTAATCACAATACTGTTAAAGGTATTGCCTGCAGCAGGCTTGGAAATATCATCATCAACTTGCGCAAGAAAAATTCCGTGTTGTTTAGTATTGCGAATATGGACGTTGGTAAACGAATTATTAGAGGAATCACGCATAAAAATACCCACGGTGCGAGTATTGGTAATAGTGACATCGCTAAATTTATTGTTGTCGAAATGTATGTCTGTCGAAATACCAGCGCCTTTGTTGTTATACAAATTAATTCCTGAAAAAGTGCTGTTTTCAGTTTCGTAACCTGCAAAGCCGTCATATTCATTATCGTAAGATGTGTAATCCCGAATCATCAAGCGCTCGCAACCAAGCTCAGTAACCAAACCTCCGGATATAGCGCCATACACAGTTACGTTATCGACAACACAATCTTCGCAGCGGCGAATAGTGATACCATTATTACGCAACGGAAATTGATCGCTGCAAGGCCCGCCCATACATTCAGAAGTTTGATTGACGCGATTGCCATCGATATGCAAGTTTTTTACTTGTATGTAGCGACGAATAACAGTGGGAACTCGCGACGTTTGTCCCATCACGAACACAGGAACATTTGCCTTATCGGCAACCCGCAATAGAGTTGCAGCGCCCTCACCCCGAATAATTAAATTATCGCGATCAAGAATAATTGGAGTGGCGCAGGTATATTTCCCGGCCGGAATAAAAACTTCGCCGCCAATCGCTGGTAATTTATCGATGGTTTTCTGTATCGCTTCGCAACTATTCCCTTTTACCGTTACAGCCCAAGTTTGGTGTGCACTTGTAACAAATGCGAGGAGGCAAACCATTTTTAACAAAAACACTGTACTTCTCATTAACATACCTCAAATAACTTAAAACTTTATACTAGTCTCTTATAAAGTAGCTGCGATTACCATTTTTTAAAGAAAAATATGCCATTAAAGCGAAAAAATCTAATTTTTTCGCTTTAATGGCTGAGTGATTACGGGCTTTTTATTTAGGTTGTATTAAATATCAGGGTTTTGCTGGTACAACCGGATTGCAATTTTCAATTTTGACAAGCCCTTGCAATAGATGACCTTTCGAGTATTCGCTGAAATAGCAAACATTATTTCGGGGATCGTAATTCTCAATCCACAAATGATCTTCTTTCCAGGTTGCAGATAAATGCATTTGACCCTCAGGTACTTTGATTGTCATGACTCCGCCATAATTTTTAACGAAGGTCTGCTCGTATTTAAAATAAAATGCGAGCCAGCCGATTAGTAGCGCAATAACAACAGCGAGTAAACCAAATTTCCAGCCTACAAAACGACCAACCGCCAAGCCTAATAATCCAGCTACCAAAATGACTGCGAGCCAATAAAGATAAGTAATCATAAAAAGTACCCCTAAATAAAAACTGCCTGACAATTACTTGCCAGGCAGTTTAATTATGTTTCAATCACTGAAGGTAAGTATCAGCGCCGAGTATAGCAAGTCCTTGTTATCGGCGGCTACGATTGAAAAGAGCAAACCCTAGAAGGGCCAGCAGACTAAACCATCCAAAGCTCCCGCCACCACCTCCACCCCCCGAACCATTGTTAACAGGTTCTTTAATCAAAGTATTTTTCACTGGCGTCAAATTTGCCGCTGTATCGGGAGAACCGTCGAGTACAACTACTCCTAAAATCAGCACTAAGTTTTTGTCAGTAATAGCGACATTATTGGTGCCATCAGCCGCTGTGTAATTTTTTAGCGGGAAAGTCTTTAATGATGCATTATCGATATTAAATGTATTCAGCGCCGCAATAGCATCAACGATGGCCATACCGTTACCGGTCACTTCACCAAAAACTGTGTAACCGCCATTTCCAGTGCCATTAATATCGAGAGATTTGCTGTTATCTGAAAGGTTGAAAAACCATTGGTTGGTGGCTGAATTGGGCTTTCCATCCAGTTTCGCCATTGCGATTGTGCCACGTCTATTTGAATAAACCGGCTCATTTATCACTTGGGCATTTTGCGGAATATCAATTAGCGGAAATTTGGTGTCGTACTTATATCCGCCACCCTGGATAACGAAACCTGGAACTGAGCGGTGGATAACCGAATTTGTGTAGGCGCCTGATTTTACGTAGGTTAAAAAATTTTCAACAGTTTTCGGTGTCGTTTTGTCATAGAGATTAACCGTAAAATCTCCCATGACTGTTTGAAATTGCACTGTAGTTGCGGACGCATATTGCGCAAAGGTAAGGATCGCACTGAAAATACCTGACAAAACAATTGTGCGTTTGAATATTTTTTTTTGATTCGAATGACGTGCGTTAGAAAACATGGATATCCCCGTTACATCGCGTGAGTAATTAGGGGATTATCTTAACGAGAATCAGTGTGGCAAATTGTTGTAATTTGTAATAGCGGGAGAGAATTCAGCGCTTTACTCTGGCTCAACTTTTACCCACCTTCCGTTGTCTTGCGGTGCTACTTCAAATCGAGCCCATTGACGGAATTCGCTTCGTAAACAAATTCCCGTTTGGTAAGCACCGTCCCCCGCCAACACTTTATAAATAACGCGATCTTTTTCCGGTATCACATTGTCATCAGAGCCATCCAGCACCTGACGCACGCTCCACAATTTTCCTAACTTACCGTTACTGTAAAACCGGCCTGGAATGATATCGGAAGGGTGAGTAATATTTTTTTCGGCATGCTGTTTGGCCAATTCCAATAGTTCAGTGAGATTTTCAGATGTGATATCTACATAAGAATTTAATTCTTGCATAGCTGCTGAAAAATCTTCCTGGGTTAAATCAAATTGTCGCTCAGCTGGTTGCGTTTTTTTAGACTCACGCAAACGCTTACTGATGTGCGCCGGATATCTACGCCAATGGAAAATCGCATTAAATAAAATTGCCATTAGCAAAATCGCCAATACATTTACCAAAATGGGCATGATCAAATAGTGATACCCCAGCAAATGCACTTCTGAACCTCCAATCACCGCTGCGAGCGACGTAGCGCCACCCGGCGGATGAATACAACGCATGTAATGCATTATCCCAATCGCTAAACCGACCGCGAGAGCTGGCGTCCAGGTTTGATCAGGAAATAGTTTTTGACAACTCACACCGACAAACGCAGAAATCATATGGCCGCCGAATACCGCCCACGGTTGAGACAAGGCCCCTTGCGGCACAGCAAATAGCAAAACGGCTGACGCACCCATTGAAGTAACCATAATCAGGCTACCTGCGTTCTCCATAAAACCATGAGGAAATTGCCAGCGAGTGATCCAATAAACCGACAAAATACCCAGCAACCCACCTATTCCTGAAATCCATTTTTCACCATGACTGGTGGTGTTTCGCTCAATACCCAACAACAAACGCAACTCATGCAAAAAATGTTTTACCGTCATAAATATTTAACACTTGGTGGAAAAAATAATGGGGATTTAAGAGCCGGAAGAGGTACGAATTATTATTGTCGTGAAAAGTATTTGCTCATTTAGACAGAGGTGTAATGATACAACTAGGCTGTAATGGATTCATCGTAGCCTAGCAGTCGTACCCAGGTTCGCTGCAACATTAATGCATCGTTACTTGCCCGGTGGCGCTTCAGGCCAAGTTCTTTTTCAATTTCAGTGTGCACCCTATTCCAGGTATCCGCTTCGCACTCAGGCATGATGCTGGCGAGATGATCGAGTTTGAAACTGGGCGCGAGGTTTGCGGCGTCAAATAACACGGCGAGCCATGCGTAATCATGTCCCCATGCATCCGAATAAACTGTAAGACCCGTGAGTTGTTTATTGAGCCAAAGTGCTACTTGATCGACGGGCTTTCCGAAAGCGACCAGCAATTCTCGTCTAATACCGTGAATCGCATATGCGGATTCATCCCAATGAACCCAGGTCGGCTCGGGGCGGATCAATGTACATTCGAGACGACCATTGGGTAACGCAAAACCAATTTCGATGGGATAACTTCGGGAGCCAAAGCCAGACGCTTCGACATCAATCACTGCAGGAATTGTAGGGACAAAAGGCATAGCCACTCCGAACTTTCATTATCTTGCATTTATGGGATTACAAGTCTCAAGCCAAAATTTAGCGTTACGGGGGAGTCTAACGGAATACAATCGTTTTGAAAATTTTTAATCGCAATAAGATCCTATTTATTAGGAAACCATTTCGCTATTGGTCAGACACCTTTAGTTGCTTGAATAGCTTTAACGAAAATATTAACAATACAATCACGGCGGCGACTAAGGTAACCCAGAAAATCAGTTGCCACCAGTTGACCTTTTTTTCGTCGCTCACAAATGCGTCGGCTTGAACATTGAGTCTTATTAAATTCGCTGATGTCCAATTTGGCGATGCATCACCGAGGATCTGCTTAAATAGATATGGATTATTAGGATTGGCTTGGTTACTTATAGCCACCGAAAAAGGTGGTTTATTATTTGCGATAATTTGCAGCTGTAGTGGCTGCCAGGAAAAAATCAGCTCAGGAACCTGAAAATTTTTAGCGGACTCGTTGAGTTCGACGCGCCAGAATTTGTCATGGTTCGAATGTATTCCTATAGCTTCACTGGTGCGCCAACTTTCCCCTACCTGTACGTTAAACCAAATACCCTGATACATGAGCTTCCATCCCTGCTTCTCAGTGCTTCGAGAAAATATCTTCACGGTATCGCTGTAGATTTTAGAGCCCAAGTTAATTGAAAGCGACTCGGCTGGCGTTATATCGTCGCGAGTAAATTCCCAAGCTGCGACTGGCTGGGCTCTACGACGAGAATCAAAGCTTGTTTGGGCTTTCGCTAGCTGACCGGGAATATTCCAGATTTCGGTGTTGCTTTTTTGCAAACTGGAAAGTTGAATTTTTTGAAGTGCCCTCACGCTGGTTAGATTCAGCTGATCCGCCCCACGCACTATTTTTAAACGCAAAAATTCATACTCTTTTGCGGCAATATCTACATTTATCTCATCGTGTTTAAGTTGTTGTTCTTGTTGCTTAAGCTTAACCAATGTGGCCTGACCGAGGGATGTCCAGTCCTTGAGATTATGCGTTGCCTCTAATTCAATCTCCAGATATTGATTGCCGCCTTGACCTGTCCAATCAACCGCAAGAGCGGTAATCGCGTGATCGATTTTGCTAACGTCGATCAGATAAAACTCTGGCATTGTATTGTCGAGTAATCTATCGCTGGTGGCGATTTGAACTTGGCCATCCCGCACCTTAGTCTGAGTTGTGTGCAATTTGCGTAAGGTATCCGGGGTTGCGTCAATCGCAACGGGAAAAAATGCCAGCTGATCGATAATTATTTGTGGTTCTGTTTTTTCCAGTTTGGGCGACACTGAAACCAACTGATAAGGCAGTGCATTGAGTTCGCCGTCCAAGATTCTTAAATCACGTAAGTCCGGATAACGCGAATAACGGTATATTTCATGAGTCAAAGGAACCTGAACAAACGTACCTTGTACATTATTCAATTGATAAATCGGTAATGCAGCCGTTTCCGCTAAGACTGAATAGGCACTTAGAGTAAAAAACAAAGCAGTTATTAAATAAACATATCTATTCACGCGTTGCCTCCTTCGTTTCTAACCCGTCCGTTGTCGTTAGGTCATCATCTTTAATTTCTGGCGATACAGATTTTTTCGCAGGAATCGGAGATAGAAATCCAATTAGCAACATGAGCGCGCCCACAACCATGAATGAAAGAATTCTCGCCAGGGTTCCTGAGCCGGATATGTCTTTGGTGGCAAGCTTAAAAACTACCAACCCGAGAAGCCCTGCCCCGATCATCCATAATTCACGCCGCTGAACACGGCGCGATAAATTCATGATTAATAATGCACATACAGACCATAAAATCGATAAGGCCATTTGAACTTGTTCAGCATTCCATATGCTGTCAAATAAATAAGGAATTTGTAAGTAGTGACTCATTGCACGCAGCGTTACTACATTAACCCAAACAAATAGCATAATTCCTAATAGGCTCAGTCGGATTGTGCGGGAAATAAAATGAACAGCGTGCATAAATTGTTGTTTTAGTGCGTATGCAAAAATAAGCACAATTGCAAATTGCGCAAGATCGAGCGGATTCAGCAGCGGCAAATATTGCTCCATCTCTACAACGGTTATATCGCATACAGAAACAAACCACAGCGCCATCAATATAAATAAAGGCGCAGGTATCCAGTTTTTATACTCTGGCTCAAAGCGATTAAATGGCCATGATTTTTTATGACCGACCGCAATTAATACCACTACAGGAAGGGTAATCGCAGCGAACCAAATCATTAAGTCAGCAGTGCCACTCAGCTGAAGATTATTTTCCTGCCAAAAGGTTTCCCAAAATATAAGCAGAAATAAATACCAGACACTGAAGACATGCCACCAACCCAGCAAATTATTTCTTGTTAGTACAAAATCCCGTTCTTTTTTAAACAAAAAACGGTAATGAAAAACAAAGAAAAAAATGATTGCGGCTAAACTGAAGACTTGCGAGGGATGCGTATCACTACTATCGATAACCGCCACAAGCGACAACAGGCCCATTAAAGGAAGAAGTGCGAACACATTTTTACCCAGCAAACTCCAATCAAGTTTTTTACTTGTCAGAACCAAAGCGATTGCACTTAAGGTCGCGAACACAACGGAAGCGGCGTAGTTGTATTCAACCAAAATATGTACACTAATTTCATTAAGCCCGGCTAAAAACCACCACAGAATGCCTAGGCTAACTGCCACCAACGTAATTACCTTTTCAAATTCGCGCAAGCTAGATTCAAAATAATGCAACATATAGGCAATTGTAATGCTTGAAAGTGCAAGTAATGTGAGCCCTAAAAAATCGCCGCTAAGAATAGGTGTTGGGCCTGTGTCGATGCCTTCAACTACTAGCAGTGAAACAACTGAAGCGCAATGCAGTAAATAACCTACCACACGTGTACGCAACCGAGCTTGACGCAATCCTATCCATACTAAGCCGGTAGCTTCGAGTGCCCAGGTGACTGAAGTCCAGCTCGCATCCAAAGCCAAGGGGACGGCGAGCGTCGCGAAGGAAACACCGAGCGCTAAAAACGATTCAATGAGAACACAATGGGTTTGCATGTATCGTTTAGCCAATCCTACGGCTATTAAAATGTAAATGGCTGCTAGCGTAACAGCGCTGATTGCTAAACCGTGCTCGGTATCCTTAAGTAATAAAGTTTGTAAACCAAATGCAACCAGGGGCAAACCGAACACCAAGCTCCCATCTACCATTCCTTTCAAGTTGGTGGGCTGCTTGAACGAGAACAAGATGGATACGGCCAAATAAAGAATAAAGAATGCAATTAAAAAGGGTTGGGTTGTTGAATAAAATGAAGGGTCATATTTAAGCACGCCCCAAGCGGCGGTTATCACAAAGGTGAACATAAAACCCACCCAATTTAATAATCGCCAAGCTTTGTAAACAGCAATGGATAAAATTCCAATATTCAGAATTAAATAAAAGGAAAACAAACCCACATGGCTACCACTTCCTGAGGACGTCAAAATAGGTGCAAGAAACCCTCCCGCAGTGGCAAGTAAAGCGAGCACCTGTGCATTCTGTAAAAGTGCAAGCAATACCCCCAGCATCACAACCAAAAACAATATTCCGAAAGCAATGGCGAGTGGGATCAAACCGTAAATTTTTGCAGCAGCAAATAACGTGAGATAAATGATCGCAACACCGCCACCTTGCAGCACTAATCCGTACGCACCTGGACGAAGACGTGTTCTCCAACCAAACACGAGCAAAGCTATAGCACCTACAACAATGCCTGTAAGACGAAATTCGATAGGAAATAAGCCCTGACCAGACGCGTACTTAACTAAAAAACTCACGCCAAAAAACATGACAACCATGCCGATACGAACGATTGGATTACCTTCGGTAAAAAATTTGCGTACAGCCAACGCGATTTTATCGCTCAAATCAGGTTCACGAGGCTCTGCAACTTTAGCCAGCGTTGGTTGTTTAGGAGCGCTTGCAGAAACCGGTTTGTTTTCGGGCGTCGAATGAAAAACGGGCGTCTCTAATTTTTCGTCCGGCAATGTATGCTCAGCAGAATTTTTGTCTGGCGAGGGTTGCGATTTTAAGTCGATTGCAGAAACTGGCGGGGCTTGGTTGAACACTTCGAGGGATATATCTTTCGCTTGCACCGACAGTTCATTTTCTTTTGCAGGAAAAATTTTACGTGCGTCTTTGAGAAGTTTTAGTTGCTGACGGGTAATCGCCTGATCTTCATCGAGCGTTTTAAGAGCTGACTCTAAAACCCGAATCCGACTGGAAAGTTTAACTACCACACCTGCCAATGCGCCAAGAACCGCTCCGAGCAGCCACCCCGCATGTCCAAGCCAAAGCGCGCCCGCAACAATTCCAATCAAAACACTAACGCCAATCAACACCATATATATTCCCTCGGGTTTCAAAAATGCTGCGCAGACGCCGCCCTTACAGCGGACCTATTCTGACAGCAAACGACACATTCATTGTAGAGACTTTTTAGTAATCGTCCGAATTAGCTAAACGCTATTGCAGCTTTACGTTAAAATACGGCTTCGATTTTAAGGTGCCGCGTCAATGAGCTCTTCTGTTGCTTTACAACCCCTCGTCTACACACAAGATTCAGCAGATTGGTTCGCCCTGATACGTCATCTTCCAATGCCTGTTTGGTTGGATTCAGGGCGTCCGGCGAGTACATACGGACGGTTCGATATTCTCAGCGCAGCACCTGACGTAACCCTGAGTACTTACGGCGACTTAACTCACATTGAAAAAAATGGAATCAGCGAGTCATCAACTCAAAATCCTTTCACGCTGTTGAGCAGCCATCTGCCGATCACCCAAAGTCCCATAAAGGAGATTCCCTTTTGCGGTGGAATCCTTGGTTACTTTGGCTACGACCTCGGTAGGCGATTGGAAAAGCTCCCAGAGCTAGCGCTCCAAGATATTCGCCTTCCGGATATGAATATCGGAATTTATCCTTGGGCGATCGTGCAGGATCACCAGGAAAAGAAGGCGTGGTTAGTAACAAACAATACGCTTTCGCCTGCTTATAACTTTTTGAAAATCGCGGCACTTTGTAAATCTGCTGATCAAACCCCCAGGTTTCACGACTTAAAGCAATCTCTTAAAAAGCAGATAAATTCTTTTAAAATCAATAAGTTTGAAAGCAATCTTAAAGTAGCCGAATATAGCTCTGCCTTTGTAAAAATTCAGAACTACATACAAGCCGGAGATTGTTATCAGGTCAATTACGCGCAACGATTTAGCACTAGTTACACGGGAGACACATTCGCCGCCTATCTCAAGTTACGAGAATCCTTACCCTCACCCTTTTCTGCCTACATGGAAATAAAAAGCGGCTCTATCTTGAGTTTGTCGCCCGAACGCTTTATTAAACTCAACCAAAATCAGGTAGAAACTAAACCCATCAAAGGCACCATCCCCCGTGGCAAGACGCGGGAAGAAGACGCAGCTAACGCAGTAAGCCTGCAATCTAGCCTTAAAGATCGCGCTGAGAATGTCATGATTGTGGACCTGCTAAGGAATGACCTGAGCAAGGTTTGCGAAAATGTGGAAACAACTGAACTCTTCGCGCTACAAAGTTTCGCTAACGTGCATCATTTGGTGAGCACCGTAACGGGTTTATTGAAGCTAGAAAAAAATGCGTTCGATTTACTAGCAAGCAGCTTCCCTGGTGGAAGCATCACAGGCGCACCCAAAATTCGCGCCATGCAAATTATTGAAGAACTCGAACCCGTCCGCCGCTCAGTTTATTGCGGCAGCCTTGGTTACATTAGTGCTTGTGGCAATATGGATACTAATATCGCGATACGCACCTTGATCGCCGATAACAGCAATATTTATTGTTGGGGCGGCGGCGGAATAGTTGCAGATTCAGATGCAGACAAGGAATACCAGGAAAGTATTTCGAAGGTCAAAGTCCTGCTAAACACACTCGAAAATAATTTCTCCTAGCTAAGAAAGAAAACCTTTCCTCTAAATGGTCGACTCCCCCGCTCTGTAGCGCAATAAAATTTAACAAAAAACCAACTACCACAATAACTTCTGACTTTTATCAATTCTTTAGTGGCCGCAAGGAAAATATATTGCATTACCGTATCGCAAATAATTTGCAAGAGCGGACTAGGTATCTACAGTAAGCAAAGAAGACTTTTATTTCAAAGTCGCCTAAATCATTCAAAAATAATTTTGCGGAGCAATTGTCGCCTAAGTCTTTTTAAAGTTCGCCTAGGAACCCCTGTTTTTTATTAACGTGCGGCTTTTAAAATTTCATTATCTGCATGGATGTTTTTCAGTTTACACTGCCCCTCTAACAGACAAAAAATGAATGAATAATACAAAAATGAAAAAGAGCATTGAGCTTCAACAGGAGAAGGACGAGTCGATAACCCAATTGAGTGCGCAATTTGTGCACGACATTTCGACTCCGCTCGCAATTATTCAAATTCTCGCAAAAACTCTTGAAACCTATTTACCGGGAATTTTATTAGCGCATCAGCAATTAAAAAACCAAGGCGCGGATACGATTGATATTCCCTCTGACCAGCTAGAATTGTTAGAAAGTTCTGCGGTAAAAATTAAATCCTTGACGCAACAAGTGAATCAGGCAGCGAAGGATTATTGGAAAAAAATAGATCAGCAATTTGAGGTTGATGATTCGAGCGAGATTGAGCCAACACCAAGGCCAACCAATTTCATATCATTGGAACAACCCCTAAATATTCTCGTTGCGGAGGATGATACAATCCATCAAAAAATCGCTTATCGGAACTTATCCGGTCGTCACAAAATTGATATTGCTAATAATGGAAGGGAGGCGGTTGAATATTGCCAAAAGAAAACTTATGACTTAGTACTCATGGATTTGCAAATGCCCATTCTGGATGGACAGAAAGCGGTCATTGAAATAATGCAGTTAGAAACCCCTGCGCCCGTTATTATAGGTTTAACGAACAAACCGCTTGGCCATGAAAAGAAACAAATGCTGCAACAGGGTTTTAGTGGTTTTATTGAGAAACCCTTAAATTTAGATGAGTTGACAGCAGTTATTAAGAAACTGGAAGCAGATGAATAGCAAGTCACATTCAGCAGATCAGAAATTGTCTAATAAATAAAAGTCACATTTTTTCGTTTGGTAAAAAAATATTGTGAATACTTTATCAACCTTATTATTGATCTATGTAATATCGCTCCTTATCAATCTAGTTTTCGCCGTTCAATTCTGGTGGGCCTACAGAACAACCACTTATAAAAAACTCGCCATTCTTTGGTTGCTCACAACACTAAATTTTCTGCTCCAAGCTGCTGTAAGCGACTCATTAATGGGTAGCTTGTTAACATTCCCGACCTATATTTTTGTTGCCTATTACGCATGCTCGTTATTAACTGAAACATCATCAATACCTTTTAATTTCAGACCATTTAATATTATTTACCTGTTTAGCCTACTCATAAGTCTAACATTATATAAGTTAGACTTTAGGTTTACGTTTGTTGCAATACCGGTTGCTATAGGAGTAGCGGCACCTCAGTTATTTTTTGCATTATTGAAATTATCAAAATATCGTCGTAGAGGAACTCAATTTGGAAACAGTTTCGCTGTTCTTCTTTTACTGAACGGGATACATTTTCTGGACTTTCCCTTTTTACGTCCTGACCCGCAAATGGCAATTTTTGGATTCGGACTAGTCTTAATTTATTCCGTAGGATTTGCTGCATTACTACCTAGTATTTTAAACAAGCATCACACAGACCGATCAGATCATCTGTTAAACGAAATTAAAAAACGTGAAAGAGCCGAAAAAGAGTTGGCGGCATCCTTAGAAAAAGCCGAGCATCTTACTAACGTTAAATCCATATTCCTGGCAAACGTAAGCCATGAAATACGGACACCCCTGACAGGGATTATCGGACTCAATGATTTGCTTCTAACAACTGAATTAAATCCGGAGCAGA
Source organism: Gammaproteobacteria bacterium (assembly GCA_004173475.1). Taxonomy (GTDB): domain Bacteria; phylum Pseudomonadota; class Gammaproteobacteria; order Pseudomonadales; family Cellvibrionaceae; genus Cellvibrio. Next base: position 121,178 of record SEBU01000002.1, on the reverse strand, counting down.
ACGAATACTGTAAAGACATTGCAGATGCAAGCCAGAAGTTGCGCAGGATTATTAATAATGTGCTTAACCTATCTAAGTTGGAGTCAGGCACTGTTGTCGTAGAACAGGAAAAATTTGCGTTAGCTAGCGTTGTTAGTGAGGTCAGGAGCCATTATTCGCGTCATAACAAAAGCGGTATTGAGATAACCTGCACTTCAGCTGATGATATTCCAGATGTAGTCATTGGTGATAAAGGAAAGATCCAGCAAATAATATTTAATTTAATGGACAACGCTATAAAATATAGTCAAAGCGAATGGATTAAACTTCAACTTTCGTACAATTTTGAAAAAAAAATTATCAATATTTTTGTAAGCGATAATGGTGTTGGTATACCGCCAGAAATTGCTAATCAGTTATTTCTTCGATTTAAGCAGAAGGACTCTAATACTGAGGGGGTCGGCTTGGGCTTATCGATCGTAGCGCAGCTTACGGCCCTCATGTCAGGCGAGATATCTGTGAAAAGTGAGCCCGGTAAAGGAGTGGTATTTTCTTGTAACATTCCGGCAAATATTGCAGATGCAGTCAATAACCCAAATGATTTCTCAAAAGAAACTATTTCTAAAAAAATACACAAAAACTCAACATTTAACTTACTACTGATCGACGATAATGTGTTGAACTTAAAAACAGTAGCCAGCCTTTTAACTCAAGCGGGCTACAGATGTATATTAGCTGAAACTGGAGAAATGGCGAAAAAACTATACCAGGAAAATAGTATAGATTTAATTTTGACTGATATTCAGCTGCCAGATGTTAATGGCTTCGATTTGATAAGATATTTTAGAGAAAATAATTCATCAATGCCGATTGTAGCTTACAGCGCATTTGCTTTTGATGAAGACGTGGCTGCTGCTGTCACCGTAGGGGCGACAGATTATCTAAGAAAGCCCGCTATGTTTGCGGAAATTCAGGCAAAACTTAATCATTACCTCGAATGAAAATAAGAGCTATGAAAACTCATAGCTCTTGTAAACAAATTTATACTGCAACATCCATTCTTGCTGTTCCGACCATTTTCATGGAATCATACCAGCAGCTGAAAACCTGATCGAAGCCTTGAAATATATCATCTATCATCATACTTACATGGCGTACTCTAAACCGTTGTATATTGAAATAATGCGCCTGCTCCTTATCCTTTTCACCTTCCAACCAATTGCCAGAAGTATGATTAGCTTCAGCTTCAAAATGCTCCCTGCCAAAAAACTTCAAAGTGTCGTAACGGCCACTTCTATGCGTAACGAAATTGAGACTGTTAATAAAAACTGAAAATGTGCTTTCCATGCAATCTATAATTATCATTTTTTCTTCAGCGGTTTTTGCCGCTCTGATGTGGTTGATAATCCGGTAAACCAGTTCCCGCACGGGATAATTATCTTTTGACCACAACATTTTCAAAATAGATGACATGTCCCCACCCCAATGATTTACATCCATGTTCAATGACTTCAAATCTTCAATAAACAAAAGCCAATGGTCGGCATCCTCATCAACGTGGGCGTTAAGGGAAAGTTCTATTTCTGTTTTAGGATTTTCGATACGAACCTCTTCCAAAATATCTCGGAATCCCAAAATAAAAAAAGTCATGTGTGGTACAAAACTATATGCATTTACTGATGTATCTTTACCGTGAACAAGATGTTGACAGAATTTATGATTTTCAAGTTGAGCCTGATTTTTAGCGATTTGTTGTAACAGTGCAGACATAAAATTATCCCCGAAGTAATTTAGTAAATAACAAAAATTTGAAAAAAGCAGCCTTGGCTATTATTGCGTAATCTTAAATGCCAGCGAGTTGGCATCTAAGCTTGCCCTTCTAATTTGCATTTAAAATTACAGTACGTAAACACCTCCCAAGGTATAATTTTTCAAATATTCATAATTTAGTCAGCCCCCAATATTCAGAATAGTTCGTAAACCTTTATTCCGTGACATAGTTCTCTATTTAGGCCGTCGCTGTTATTCCGAATCATCTCATCATTTGGAAATTGCATACCACCGGCCTCGAATCAGTGGGAATAATTAATGAAAATAAATGCGCCATATATTTTCATTTAAGCGACAACAGCGATTTGATAATTTTTGCGCGGAAGGGCAATATGCATTGAACAAATTGCCAATTTAAAAAGTAATTAACGAAAATTAAAATTAATTAGGAAAATATAAATGCTTATACAACATCATCAAATCGATTTAGAAACGCCTACCGGGCTTATGCGATGTTATGTATACCGTCCGAAAAAAGAAGGTATAAAAACCAGTAAAAAATATCCCGCGATATTGTTGTACTCAGAAATTTTTCAACAAACATCGCCAATTCGCCGCAGCGCGCAAATCATGGCGGGGCATGGATTTATTGTTGTAGTTCCAGAAGTTTTTCACGAATTAAATCCTATCGGGACTGTATTAGGGTATGACGATGCGGGGCGCGATAAAGGTAACGCTGACAAGGTGAATAAATATCTTGAAGCTCACGATACTGACACGCAGACGATGATCGATTACGTTACGACTCTGCCCTATTACTCTGGAAAAATAGGGGCTATGGGATTTTGTCTGGGTGGTGGATTGGCTTATCGTGCAGCGATAAATCCTGCAATAGCAGCGACAAGTTGTTTCTACGCAACAGATATTCATTCCGGACTTACGCCCTCACTAGCAGGCAATGATAGTCGCACACGCACCCATGAAATTCGTGGCGAGTTACAAATGATTTGGGGCAAACAAGATCCACATATTCCACCGGAGGGACGTGCTATTGTTTATAAAGGTTTGGTGGATGCCAACGTAAAATTTGAATGGCATGAAGTAAATGGCGTTCATGCGTTTATGCGGGATGAAGGAGAAAGATACGACGCAGAATTACAATTGTGGGGATATCAAACGGCGATTGGTTTTTTCAGAAGTAATTTGTATTAGAAATCCGTAATCACTTTAGCCTGAGGATTACGACTCCCGATTTTAGATATTAACTCATAATCTAAATAGAAATAAAAAAGGCAGAAGCTTTCACTTCTGCCTTTTTTATTTCTATTTTAAAAAATCTAAAGTGTTAATTCACGACTACTCGCTTTAATAAATTCCTTTTTCAAATCATCATAGGTATGAACCGCTGGGAATTGTGGGAATTGATCGATAACATTTTGTGGTGCATGGAACAAAATACCTTGATCAGCTTCACCTAGCATAGTCGTATCGTTGTAAGAGTCACCCGCTGCAATTACACGATAATAGAGTGTCTTAAGTGCTAATACTGACTGGCGTTTTGGATCTCGCTGGCGCAAGGTGTAGCCCACTACCCTATTTCGTTCGTCGATATTTAAACGATGGCACAACAACGTTGGGAACCCCAGTTGGCGCATCAAGGGCTGCGAAAACTCGTAGAAGGTGTCAGATAAAATAATGACCTGGAAACGCTCACGCAACCAATCTACAAATTCAACCGCGCCATCGAGAGGCTTCAAAGTAGCAATAACATCCTGAATTTCTTTTAAACCGAGATTGTTTTCTTCCAGGATACGAATACGTTGCTTCATCAATACATCGTAGTCAGGAATATCGCGAGTTGTCGCTTTGAGCGATTCGATACCAGTTACCTTCGCAAATTCAATCCAGATTTCTGGAACCAAAACACCTTCTAAATCGAGACATGCAATTTCCACAACAACCTCCAAAAAAATCCGCGTGTGCAGACTAAATAATTATATTTTCAATTAACAAAATGCCGACTCGAGGTCGGCATTTTGAAAAGAAGAACTAGCATTAATTAAACCGGAACCCAAACGAGTTTCGTCAATTGTGCAATGTACATAAGCGGGTTAGGTACTATACCTATGACGAGAATTAAAATCGCAGTTACTGATACCACGATACCCCCAGTGCGTTGTCCCCAGTTCATCTTCGCGTCGAACGGCACCAAATTTTTATTAGTGCGGAACATACTGATGATGGTGCGCAGGTAGAAATAAATACTGATTGAAGAACCCAAAACGACGAAAATCAATGCGATCCAACCAACAACGCCTGCGCTGATACCTGCCATTACTACGTAAATTTTTGCAATAAAACCGGCGGTTAACGGAATACCAGCAAGCGAGAACAGCGCCAGGGTAAAAATAGAAGCAAGTATAGGACGGTGCCAAAACAAACCATGGAAATCCTGAAGCTTGTCTGCGTCACGATCAGCTTCTGCTGTGGACATTAATGTCACCACGCCGAAAGCAGTAATCGCCGTTACAACATAAATCGCGAGATAAGCCCCAAAACCTTCCAGACCAAATTCTTTTCCGCCTAATAAAACCAGTGCCAACAAGTAACCAAAGTGCGCAATGGATGAGTAGCCCAGCATACGTTTAATGTTGTCTTGTAAAAGCGCAAGTATGTTGCCGACGAGCATCGACAGACACGCCAGAACTATCAAGGTTAAACGGAAGGAGTCGGAGACAAGTACACCATTGGCTTCGACCAAAATGAAGCGAACCAATACTGCAAACACTGACACTTTTGCGGCAGTTGCGAGGAACGCGCCAACTGGAGCAGATGCGCCTTCGTAAACGTCGGGCGTCCACAAATGAAACGGTGCTATGGAGAGCTTGAAGAACAAACCAATGATCAGCATCATGCCCCCGACTATTACCAGCAGGCTTGGTTCAGCACCCATTTTTTGCCCGATCTCAGAAAATGCCATCGTCCCGAACTGAGCATAAATTAGAGCCATCCCAAATAACATCACGGCCGAAGCTGTAGCTGAGAGAACCATATATTTAATAGTCGCCTCAAGTGAACGAGCGCGGTCATAGGTGTAAGAAACCATGCCGTAAAGTGCAACAGACATCATTTCCAGGCCAATAAAAAGCGACGCCATATGGTGAGCCATAGTCAACACTATTCCGCCGGCAGTAGCGATAGTTATCAGCAAATAAATCTCTTCGCGATTGCGCTTGGATGATTCGATGTAGGCATTAACCATGGTGGATGTGCCTAAGGCGGAAATAAGAATCAACGCTGTAAAAAATAACGAGAAACCATCTACTACGAACAAAGGTGTAATGGTTTGCAGTAATAGGGACTTGGTCACCACATCAGGAAATAAATGGCTCGCAAAAAGAACATAGACTGCTGAAACCAGGGCGATATTTAAACCCACAACGGTGACGGTGGCGTTCCACCAATGATTGCGGCGAATAGCAATGGCCAACATCACAAACACGGTTGTAGCCGCTGTGATCAATAAAGGCAAAAGTGCCTGTAAATTATCCAAGGTTATTGTCATCGCGACCTCACTGTGCAGCTGGTGGAGTTGAAGTTATTAATTGGTCTATACCACTAACAACTGCTGCGGATGTATCTAAAACTGGCTGAGGATAAAGACCTAACCACACCAAAATTATCATTAAGCTAAACATCATCGCTAACTCACGCAGGTTAAGACCTGGAATCGGCGTGTCGCTTTGTGCTGGGCCATGCAACGATCGTTGAATGAGTATTAATGAATATACGGCTGACAATACCAAACCAGTGGTGGCCACCAAAGTCACATATTCGTTGACCTTGAATGCGCCGACCAGGATGAGGATCTCTCCCACAAAATTACCGAGACCGGGCAATCCCAGGGACGCGGCTGCGAAAAACATGGCAATAGGCGGTAACCCGGACATACGCGACGAAAGTCCGCCCATTTGATTGAGATCGCGCGTTTTTAGACGCTCGTAGAGCTGACCGCAAAGAATAAACAACCCAGCGGCAGAAACGCCGTGCGCCATCATTTGAATAATCGCGCCTTGCAAGGCTATTTGATTGAACGAATAGATACCTATTAATACAAAACCCATATGGGAAATGGAAGTGTAGGCAATCAGACGTTTGATATCGTCCTGGCCGTAAGCGAGGAATGCTCCGTAAATTACGCCAATAACACCTAACCACATAGCTACAGGTGCAATTGTTTCCGATGCATTGGGGAAAAATGGAATCGCAAAACGCAACATTCCGTAAGCGGCAGTTTTCAACAAGATGCCCGCCAAATCCACGGAACCGGCAGTGGGCGCCTGCGAGTGAGCATCAGGTAACCAGGAATGGAATGGCACAATCGGGAACTTAACGGCGAAGGCAATGAAAAAACCGAGCATGAGGATGAACTCAAGTTTTGGATCCATTGTCGTATTGCGCAGAGCCTGGTAGTCAAAAGTGATAACACCGGACTGACTCGCGTGCACAAATACTAGAGCAATGATCGCTAACAGCAACAACAATCCGGAAGACTGGGTATAAATGAAGAACTTGGTTGCAGCGCCAACTCGTCCCATGCCCGTTGGAGCGTTATGACCCCATAGCGCAATCAGGAAGTACATTGGAATTAGCATCATTTCCCAAAAGAAGAAGAACAGGAACATGTCCATCGCCAGGAAAACGCCGACCACAGCGCCGATAATCCAGAGCAAATTCAAATGGAAGAAGCCGATTTTCTTTTTTACTTCGCTCCAGGAACATACAACGGCGAGTACGCCGAGGAATGAGGTCAGCAGCAGCATTAGAATGGATAAGCCATCAAGTGCTAAATGGAAGCTGATTCCAAAGCGTGGAATCCAATCAACCTTGAACTCTTCAACCCAGACTGACTGTCCTTCGGTGCCAAGATTGGCGAGTGAATAGTTGTGTTCGAGCCACAATTTCAAGGTTAAACCAAACAGCACAAACATGCTGATGAGTGAGATCCAGCGAGGCGATTTAGAGCCAAGCAATTCGGCCAGCCATGAAAAAAAGCCGCCTATAAATGGGATGAGTATGAGCCAGGTAAGCATCTTTCTCTGGTTCCTTAGTCTTACAACAGAACGATCGCAGCGATGATAATAATCACGCCCGCGGCAATTGTGGCAGCGTACCAACGCACACTACCGGTTTGTGTAGCACTCAAACCATGATGAGCTTGCTGTATACCAGCAGGAATCAGGTTAAAGGTTTGATCCACTGGATCACGACGGACGATGCGCGTCACGAATAAGAAAGGCTTAACAAAGATCATGTCGTACAACCAATCAAAGCCCCATGCTGCGTACCACCATTTGGTCAATACTTTACCGATTGAGGAATTGGCAATGCCTCTCACAATTTTGGTATCAAACAAGAACAGGAAGGTAGCAAGCGCTGTACCTATAATGGCGGTCGCAATAGTCATGATTTCCACCAAATGTTTAACGCCTTCTTCCGCTGGGTGGCTTTTCGGCAAGACGCTGTCGAGCGGCGGCGCGATCAAAGCACCTAATCCTGTTGAAAGAACTAACAAAATGCCTAATGGCAACCAGTAGTCCCAACCATGGATAGCGTGCGCTTTGGTTTTCTCTTCTCCATGGAAGGCAACGAAAATAAGGCGGAAGGTGTAGATCGCGGTCATAAATGCGCCTGCTAAGCCTGCATAAAACAGCTCAGGGTGATTAGCGGCGTAGGCTTCAAGCAAAATTTCGTCTTTGGAATAGAAGCCAACAGTTACCCAAGGGAGAGCAACCAAAGCCGCACCGCCAACAAGGAAACAGGCGTATACAAATGGGATCTTTTTACGCAATCCACCCATTTTGAAAATATTTTGTTCGTGATGACACGCCAGAATCACTGCTCCAGAAGAAAGGAACAACAAAGCTTTGAAGAACGCGTGGGTCATAAGGTGAAATATCGCTGGCTGATACGCCTTAACGCCAAGCGCCAAAAACATGTAGCCAATTTGGCTCATGGTTGAGTAAGCCAGAATGCGTTTGATATCCGTTTGAACCAGCGCTGCAAACCCTGCCAGGAACAGCGTTATCGCACCAATCACACCTACCAAATAAAGGACATCAGGCGTCATTTCAAACAGCACATGGGTACGAGCAATCAAGTAAACACCGGCAGTAACCATGGTCGCTGCGTGGATTAAGGCAGATACCGGAGTTGGGCCCGCCATTGCATCAGCTAACCATGTTTGTAGAGGTAATTGGGCTGATTTACCGACTGCGCCACCTAAAAGCATTAGGCTAGCAAAAGTCAGAACACCACTGCCGATCACGAAATGACCCGACGCTGCTTGCATCGCGTCCTGAATATTTAAGGTGCCCAGGTTTTTGTAGATAACAAACAAACCGATTGCCATGAAAGCGTCACCCACGCGGGTCACTACGAAGGCCTTGCGTGCAGCAGCGCCGTTAGCAGCATCGCGGTAGTAATAACCGATCAACAAATAAGAACAGAGCCCTACCCCTTCCCAGCCAAAATACAAAGAGATGAAATTGTCTCCGAGAACCAGCAAAATCATGCTGGCCAGGAACAGATTCATATAGGAAAAGAAGCGCGCGTAGTCGTCATCCCCACGCATATACCAAGATGCAAATAAATGAATCAGGAAACCAACACCGGTAATTACACCCAGCATCGTCAGCGACAGGCCATCCAATAACAGATTGAATGAAGGTGCAAAACCGGCAACATTTACCCACGTCCACAGCGGTTGAACAAATGGAGTTTGCGGTTGGTGCTGGAGATAATCGTACCCTGCCAAAGCAGCAAAAATCGCTGCCAGACCCACCGAACCAACACCGACAAAGGCAGCAACATTTTCTGACAAACGCTTGCGGCCTGATACAAGGATCAAAAATCCGATAAGAGGAAATACAATAGTTAGATAGAGTTGGTTCATCCGCGCATCTCACTTGCAGCATCAACATCCAGAGACTGGTAGCGACGGTAGAGTTGAATAACGATTGCCAAGCCGATAGCGGCTTCAGAGGCTGCCAAGGTTAAAATCAAAATAAACATGACTTGTCCGTCGGGTTGTACCCAGCGGCTACCAGCCACCACGAATGCCAGAGCACAGGCATTCATCATGATTTCGATACTCATAAGCACAAATAACAGGTTACGGCGAATTAACACGCCCGCTAAACCTATAACAAAAAGTACACCCGCCAGCAGCAAACCATGCTCCATGGGAATACCGTGAGTTACGGCAATACCGTTAAGCATTTTTCTTCCCCTTATCATCTTTATCGGCATCGCGGCCTAAATGCCAGGCAGCAACCATCGCTGCTAACAAAAGCATTGAAGCCAGCTCCACCGCCAATACGTAAGGACCAAACAAAGCAATACCTACTTCTTTCGGGCCAACTTTGGTTATTTCTATGAAAGTTTCCATAGTGGGTTTGATGGTGTAAATCAATTCCACAAAAAGCCCCAGAGACAGCACAGTTGGGCCAATCCATGCTCGAGGCGATAACCACCTGCGCTCCTGGTCATCGATAACTGAACCCAAGTTCAGGATCATCACCACAAACACAAACAGAACCATAATGGCTCCAGCATAAACAATCATTTCAAGCGTCGCAGCGAAAGGAGCGCCCAGCGAAAAAAATATCATTGCTACGGCAAGCAACGAGATAACCAGATACAAAAGGGCATGTACCGGGTTGGTATTAGTGATAACTCTCACCGAGGCAATTAGAGCAATCGCGGCGGCGAAGTAAAAAGCTAGTGCAGTTCCCACGTCGTATTCCTGTTCTAATTAGGGTAAAAGACTCTTCACGTTTACAGGCTGTGCTTCATTTTGCGCACCACCTTTTGGTTTGCCAGCGATGGCAAGACCCGCAACGCGATAGAAGTTGTAATCCGGATATTTTCCGGGGCCAGAGATCAACAAATTTTCTTTTTCGTAAACCAAATCCTGACGTTTGAATTCAGCCATTTCGAAATCGGGCGTCAATTGAATTGCTGTTGTCGGGCAAGCTTCTTCACACATGCCGCAAAAAATACAACGCGAAAAATTGATGCGGAAAAACTCTGGATACCAGCGGCCATCTTCTTTCTCTGCTTTCTGTAGAGAAATGCAACCTACAGGACAGGCCACCGCACAAAGATTACAGGCTACGCAACGCTCCTCACCATCAGGGTCGCGGGTAAGAATAATGCGACCACGATACCGCGGCGGAACATAAGGCATCTGCTCCGGATATTGAATAGTGTCGCGTTTGCGCCAGGCATGGGAAAAAACCATCCACAAGCTGCGAAACTGGGTAAATACATCGTGTAGTAACTTAAACATTTCTGTACCTCAACCTTAAGCAGCAGACTGATTCAACCACAGCACAATTGCTGCAGTAGCTACCAGGTTTACAAGCGTTATCGGTAAACAAATTCGCCAGCCGAAATCCATAATTTGGTCATAGCGAGGACGCGGCAATGCTGCACGAATCAAGATGAACATCATGATAAAAAATGCAGTTTTGGTAGCGAACCAGAAGAATGGTGGAATGAAACTCAGGACTTCGAATGGAGGTAACCAGCCACCGAAGAACAGCACTGTGATCAGAGAAGAGATCAGCACCACTCCGATGTATTCACCAACGAAGAACATACCCCACTTCAAACCTGAGTATTCGGTGTGATAACCCGCAGCAAGATCCTGCTCCGCTTCAGGAGCGTCGAATGGTGAACGGTGAGTAACGGCAATGCCTGCAACGGCGAAGGTTAAAAATCCAAGGATCTGCGGAAACACAAACCAACAACCTTTTTGCGCGTTAACAATATCAGTCATATTGAACGAACCAGTGATGGCGACAACCCCCATCAGCGATAAGCCCATAAAGACTTCGTAACTTACGGTTTGAGCGGTAGCACGAATACCACCGAGAAGTGCATATTTATTATTGGATGACCAGCCGCCGAACATGACGGCGTATACCGCAATGCCCGCCATCGCAAAAAAGAACAACAGACCGACGTCGAGATCGCTGGCAACCCAGCCCGGGATAATTGGCACTATCGCAAACGATAGAAGCAAGCCACTCATGGCGATTGCTGGTGCCAACCAGAAAGTTAATTTGTCAACGAAAGGTGGAGTCCAGTCTTCTTTGAAAAACATCTTGATCATGTCGGCCGGCAATTGCAGCAAACCGAACGGACCGGCGCGATTTGGACCGTAACGATCCTGCCACAACGCGAGCATACGGCGCTCGACAAAGCTTAGGAATGCAGCAACTAAAACCACGCCAAACAGAATGATCAATGCTTTAACAACTGACCAGATAATGGCTATAACGTCAGGAGTGAAAATATCCACTAGACACCTCCCTTCAAGCTAACGGCCAAGCCAGAAGCAACTTTTGGTAAGCCAGCAAGCACCGGTATACCCACAACACCAGTTGCCAGATCAGCCGATATTTTCACAGGAGCCGCGAACACAGCGCCGCCGGCAATAACCTCAGCTTGCTGTCCATCGGACAAGCCCAGCTTGTGCGCATCTACTGCAGAAACAGCCACATAGGCTTGTGGAACGCGAGTTGCCACTACTTCTGCTTTTGCAGATTGCTCATCACTGCCGTATAGATGGTAAAGCGGAGCGGACTGCAGACCTTCAATAGTACTCGGCACTTCGGTGAAATAGATTGCAGATCCTGATGCTTCCAGCAAACGCACGCCAGAATCACCCGCACGGAGACTGCCACCGACTTCTACCTGGAATTTATTCCACGCTTGTGGCGAGTTCCAACCTGGAGCCCAGGCAAATGGAATTAGCTGGGAGTTGTTCGTTGGACCAGAAATACCTTCCATCGAGAAGGACATAGCTGAGTCTTGATCTTGCGGTTGGCGCGGTTCATGAACCGAAATATTTGCACGCATGGCGGTGCGACCAGAATAACGACGTGGCTCACGCGCAATTTTCGAACCGGCGATTCGAATATCAGAACCTGGCGCCGCTTGGGTAATTGAAGCGAGCAAAGCATTGCTAGAAGCCAACTGCTCAGTTACATCATCGAGAATAGTCCAGTCCACAGGCTTATTGTCGAGAGTGGACTTGATTGCATGCAACCAGCGCCAACCTTCGCGAATTTTGGTTTCAGGCTTGTAGTAGGACGCATCGTATACCTGGAAGAAACGCTGGGCACGACCTTCCATACTTACCAAGGTGCCGTCACCTTCAGCGAAACTCGCGGCCGGCAGTACCAGCTTGGCTTTAGCAACTGTCGCAGTTGCCATGTGATCAAGCACAATCACAGCTTTCGCAGCATTTAAGGCCGCATCAACTAACTCTGCAGGTGCGCGCTCATAAAGATCGTTTTCTACGATAACTAATGTATCGGCAGCACCATCGCGGACAGCCGTTAATATAGCCTCAACAGACTCTCCGCCCTGGATATCAAGCAGACTAGTACCGAGGCTATTTGACTCAAGTAGCGTCAAAGCGATGCTTACGTCTTTGCCTTTAACTTTAAGTGCGTGCGCAACATTGGCCGCAGCTTGGATAACAGCCTTGGATTTCAGACCAGTACCAGAAATTACCAGTGGTTTATCAGCAGCTAAAAGACCTTTAGCGATTGCTTGTGCTTGTTCGGCTTGCTCGGAACTCAAACCCGTAACAGCAGGTGAAGACGAATCTATGATATTGGCAACAGCAAAACCCAAGCGTGCGATATCAGCTGCGGAAGCGCGGCTGGTGGTTGCAGCTATATCATCTAAACGAGTTGAGGAAACACTCGCGATAAACACTGGGCTCTTTTCAGTTTGCACAATGTTTTTAATGGGGTATGCGTTCCACTCAGGCACTTTTTTAGCGGCAGCCATTTTCAATGCCAGAGTTTTTGCAGCCTGCCGCACGGCCAAGGCAACACGGGGCGCGGTTTGGGTGATGTCTTCACCTAACACCAACACAGTGTCAGCTTTTTCGATATCGCGAAGGTTCGGAGTGGTTACACCACCCTCGTTCAGGACCTTATGAACCAAACTGTTTAGCGCTTGTTCTTCAGCAGCTACACCGTAAGAAATATTGCCAGCACCAACTAATGACGCCAGCGCAAAGTTAGTTTCTAGAGACGCACGTGGAGAGCCAATACCTACAACACGTTTTGCACCGCGTAAGAGTTCGGCGGCCTTATCCAGTGCAGCATCAATTCCTAAGGATTCGGTGCTACCAGCCAAACGTGGAGTTACTGGGCGGTCTGCGCGATTTACAAATCCGTAACCGAAACGGCCACGGTCGCAGAGGAAGTAATGGTTAACAACACCGTTAAAACGGTTTTCAACACGGCGAATTTCACCGTAACGCTCACCAGGGCTAGTGTTACAACCTACTGAACAGTTTTGGCAAATGCTCGGGGCGAACTGCATGTCCCATTTGCGGGTGTAATGATCCGCGTGAGTTTTGTCGGTGAATACTCCAGTAGGGCAAACTTCAGTCAGGTTGCCGGAGAACTCACTTTCCAAATCGCCACTTTCAGGGCGACCGAAATACACGTTGTCGTGCGCGCCGTAAACACCAAAGTCTTTACCGCCTGCGTAATCATCGTAGTAACGAACACAGCGATAACACGCGATACAGCGATTCATCTCGTGGTTAACGAAAGGCCCGAGATCCTGGTTGACGTGAGTGCGCTTGGTGAATCTGTAACGACGGGTATTGTGACCAGTCATTACCGTCATATCTTGCAAGTGACAATGGCCGCCTTCAGCACAGACCGGACAGTCATGCGGGTGATTTGTCATCAACCATTCGACAACGCTTTTACGAAATGACCTCGCTTCTTCGTCTTTAATAGCAATGTAGGTTTTGTCATTGGCGGGTGTCATACACGACATAACCAAACGACCGCGAGTATCGTTCTCGTCGTTGAATTGCTTAACAGCACATTGGCGACACGCGCCAACAGAACCTAAAGCGGGATGCCAACAAAAATAGGGAATATCGAGGCCAAGGGTAAGACACGCCTCAAGGAGGTTGTCCGATCCGTTAACGTCGTACGATTTACCATCTACGTGAATGGTCGCCATTCTGCGTCTTACCTTTCTTTAAGGTCGTTTACCGTTAAAACTACTCAACAATGCCAAAGCGAATAACGGATTTAAAGTTTAAGGTGATCGCGAAATCACCTCGTGAAAACTTGCGCTTGAACGCTAGGCTTTTAAGCCTTGATACCTTTGGTAAATTCCGCCGGGAAAAATTTCAATGCGCTTTGCAGCGGTTCCATAGCACCCGGCGCGTGAGCACAGAAAGTTTTGCCGGGGCCGAGGAAGCGAGTGAGCTGTTGCAGGGTTTGTATATCACCCTCCTGCCCCGTTCCCGCTTCTATAGATTCGAGAATTTTTACTGTCCAGGGCAAACCATCGCGGCAAGGAGTACACCAACCACAAGATTCGCGGGCGAAAAATTGCTCTAGGTTACGCACTGCCGAAATTATGTTTTGTTTATCGTCCACGACCATAATCAAGGCGGTACCCATACGGCTACCGGCTTTCATAATGGTGTCGTAGTCCATCGCCAGATCGAGGTGTTCGGGCATCAGGAAATCCGTAGAGGCGCCGCCAGGCAACCAGCACATAAGATCATATCCATCAGCCATACCGCCGCCGTGGGTATAGAGTAATTCACGGCCAGTTGTACCAATTGGCAATTCCCACAAACCGGTTATTTTTGCACGACCGGAGATACCGTACATTTTTGTACCAGCATCCGGGCTTTTGCCTTGCGACAAACCTTTAAACCAATCAGCTCCACGCAACAGAATTGCCGGAATGTTCATCAAGGTCTCAACATTGTTAACAATTGTCGGCTTGCCCCAGGCGCCCGCTTGTTGCGGAAACGGTGGCTTGGTACGCGGATTAGCGCGGCGACCTTCAAGACAGTTAATCAACGCAGTTTCTTCACCGCAGATATAACGGCCAGCGCCGAGGTGGACAAACAATTCAAAGTTGAATCCGGAACCTAAAATGTTTTCGCCGATGTATCCGGCTGCTTTCGCTTGCTCGATAGCGGCATTCAAACGCTCGCCAGCGAGAACATATTCACCACGCAGGAAGATGTAACCCTTGCTTGCGCCTATGGCAAAAGCGGCGGTTATCATTGATTCAACCAATTGATGTGGAAGCTCTTCCATCAGGAAACGGTCTTTAAAAGTACCCGGCTCCATTTCGTCTGCATTACAAACGAGGTATTTTTGGCCTGCATCTGGCCCCATCGGAATCAATGACCATTTAACGCCAGTCGGGAAACCTGCACCGCCGCGGCCGCGGAGGTTTGATGCTTTTACTTCTGCTTGAACATCCGCAGGCTGCATAGCTGCAGCTTTTTTAAGTGCAGCGTAACCTTCAAGAGCTTCATATTCTTTGATATCCAAAACTGCTTTACCGGCTTTAGTGTAACGCCAGGTTAGCGGATGAGTTTCGGGACCAACATTGGTTAAACCGAGATTGATATTGGAGGTCATTTGTATTGCTCCAATACGGCATCAACGTTTTGCGGAGTTACGTTGAAATGAGTTGCGTCGTTAACCATCAACACGGGAGCTTTATCGCAAGCTCCGAGACAAACGATCGGCAGCAAAGTAAAGCGATCATCCGGTGTAGTTTGACCGGGTTTGATTCCAAGTTTGGTTTGGAGTGAGCCGTACAACTCGTCAAAGCCCATCAGAAAACAACCGATACTGTCGCAAACGGCAATAACATTACGGCCAACGGGTTGACGGTAAATACGATTGTAAAAAGTTGCTACACCTTCAACATCACCGGCACCAACATTAAGTATGTCGGCGATAGCATAAACAGCACCATCGGGCACCCAGCGACGCTGGCCTTGCACGATTTTCAATGCATCAATAATCGCAGCGCGAGGCTCCGCATAATGATGAATCGCGTGTTCAATTTGTTCACGCTCGAAAGCGCTGAACTCAAAGTCGCCAACGCGATCGCTGGCAATTGTCTGGGGAGTATTAGCGGTCAACATCGGCCATCACAAAGTCAATTGAGCCTAGGTAGGCGATAAGATCAGGGATCATAGATCCGTTGATCACAGACGGAATTTGCTGCAAGTGCGGGAAGCTAGGGGTGCGTATCCGCGTACGATAACTCATGGTGCTGCTATCGGAGGTGAGATAGTAGCTATTGATGCCTTTGGTGGCTTCAATCATCTGACAGCTCTCACCCGCCGGCATAATCGGGCCCCAGGAAACCGACAAGAAGTGCGTAATCAAGGTTTCGATATCTTGCAAAGTGCGTTCTTTTGGCGGCGGACATGTCAGCGGATGATCTGCTTTGTACGGACCAGCGGGCATATTTTCGAGGCATTGTTTAATGATGCGAACTGATTGATGCATTTCTTCCAAACGTAACAGAGTACGATCGTAGGCATCACCATTTTGCGCAACAGGAACATCGAACTCGAAGTTTTCATAACCAGAGTAAGGGCGAGCTTTGCGTAAATCGAAATCAACACCCGTAGCCCGCAAACCAGGACCGGTAACACCCCACTCCAAAGCTTCTTTTTTGTTGTACTGTGCAACACCAACTGCACGACCAACCAGCATAGAGTTTTTCAACGCGGCTTTTTCATATTCCTTCAAGCGAGCTGGCAACCATTCTACAAACTCACGTACGAGACGATCCCAACCTTTGGGTAAGTCGTGCGCAACTCCACCGATACGGAACCACGCTGGATGCATACGGAAACCGGTGATTGCTTCGATAACATCGTAAGCCTTCATGCGGTCAGTAAACATAAAAAATACTGGCGACATTCCGCCAACGTCCTGAATGAATGTACCCAGGTAAAGCAAGTGCGATGTGATTCGGAAAAACTCCGCCAGCATAATGCGGATGGTTTCAACGCGTGCGGGCACTTTAATACCAGCAAGTTTTTCAACTGCCAAAATGTACGGCAGGTTGTTCATCACACCACCGAGATAATCAACACGGTCAGTGTAGGGAATATAACTGTGCCAGGATTGACGCTCGCCCATTTTTTCAGCGCCACGGTGGTGGTAGCCGATATCCGGAACACAATCGACAATCTCTTCACCGTCCAATTGCAATACGATACGGAAAGCACCGTGCGCCGACGGATGGTTGGGACCGAGGTTCAAAAACATGAAGTCCTCGGTGTTGTCGGCATTACTGCGCTTCATGCCCCATTCTTCGGGGTTGAACAACAAAGCTTCCTGTTCAAGATCTTGTTTTGCAGCATCCAATTTAAACGGATCAAATTCGGTAGCACGCGCTGGATAATCTTTACGGAGCGGATGCCCTTCCCAAGTACGCGGCAATAAAATACGTGACAGGTTTGGATGACCTTCAAATACCACACCAAACAAATCCCAAACTTCACGCTCATACCAGTTAGCGTTTGGCCAAATACGAATCGCTGTCGGAAGTTTCAAATCATCTTGCTTGAGCGCAACTTTAATACGGACATCGGTGTTACGATCAATCGATAAGAGATGATAGAAAACCGTGAAATCTTCTACCGGCATACCTAAACGATTTTGACGTAAGCGTTCATCGACAGCTGACAAGTCATAGAGCATTACGAACGGACGTGGCAACTTGCGCAAGAAAGCCAATATGTCGATTAGCTGCGCTCTTGGCACCCAAAGTGTGGGCACTTTATCGAGAGTTTCCTGAAACACAAATGTGTCAGCGCCAAATTGCTGATGCAACTCACGCACTACTTCGTGTTCAACACCCGGCATTTGCGGGCTTGGAGTGACGTTTTCGGTCATTATTACGGTCGCTTAGGCTAATTTTTAAAATTAAACTTCATCAGGTGAACGCAGGTTTACTGCGGCAATTCGCTCAGCCTGTTTGCGGTCTCGTTCAGGTTGCATCTCAGCGCGGTACACGCCTTGCTCACCCACAGTCCAGGATAAAGGACGACGTTCCTGACCGATAGATTCTTGTAACAAGGTTAATGCTTGCAAGAAAGCTTCAGGGCGCGGTGGGCAACCAGGAATATAAACATCGACGGGTAAAAATTTATCCACCCCCTGTACAACGGAATAAATGTCATACATGCCGCCAGAGTTAGCGCAGGCACCCATCGAAATTACCCACTTTGGTTCAAGCATTTGTTCATACAAACGTTGAACTACTGGAGCCATTTTTATAAAACATGTTCCCGCAACGACCATCAAGTCAGCTTGGCGTGGCGATGCACGAATAACTTCTGCACCAAAGCGCGCAAGATCGTGCGGCGAGGTGAATGCGGTTGCCATCTCAACATAACAGCATGACAAACCAAAATTGTATGGCCAGAGCGAATTGGAGCGGCCCCAATTCACAACGCCGTGAATCATGTCTTCGAGACGTCCCATAAACACGCTTTTATGAACTTCATCTTCCATTGGGTCAGCAACAGTTTGTTGCGTCTGCATTGGATAAGTGCCTTTGGCACCTTCTGGATTGGCGCGAGTAAGCGTGTACTTCATTGACAAAACCCCAATTATTCTGCTGACGAATGTTCAACGGCGTTTTCGTGTTCTGCGCGACGACGGCGCTGAGCTGGTGCCCAATCCAAACCGCCAATGCGAATCAGATAAAACAAACCGGCCAACAGGATAGCGATAAATAAAACAGCCTCTGCAAAGCCTACCCATCCACTTTCGCGAACAGATACTGACCAGGCATAAAGATAAAGAGCTTCAACATCGAAAATAACGAAAAACATGGCAACCAAATAAAATTTGGCTGAGAGTCGTAAACGCGCACCACCCTGGGATACAACGCCGGACTCGAAAGGATCATTTTTAGCTCTGCCCCAAGCACGTCCACCAAGTAACCATGGAATGCCTAGCATGAAAGCCAGAAGGAAAATTACACCGCCAATAAACGCAGCGAGTGACCAAAATTCTGTGATGTTTTCCGGGGATAAAGACAAGCGAATCACCCTAATTTAGAAAAGAGAAAACAAAATGCGCAATCGGTATAAAAAACAACCTAACATCCGCATACCCATCAAAAGCGGGAGGTAATATAGCAAAGATGGGAAATAACGACAAACTGTTATTCCTATATTAAAGAAGTATTTGCACCGAATTGAGTCTTATTTTTGCAAAATTTTCTGCACACACCCTCAAGAGTTTTTAGTGTAGCTCTGATATCCTGAAGTCCTTCTGCACATTGCCTATAGAATTGCTCTTATGAATGACTCCTTAATTTCGCTAATCGATATCGAACAAAAATTACAAGCGGAATCTCCGCAGAAAATTATTAAATATGCGTTATCGCAATTCGAAAACATTGCTATTTCATTTAGTGGTGCTGAAGACGTCGTATTAATTGAAATGGCGCGCAATTATCGTCCAGACATATCGGTATTTTCTTTGGACACTGGGCGTCTGCATCCGGAAACCTATAGATACATAGAAAAAGTTCGCAAACATTACGGAATTAAAATCGAAATACTTTCGCCGGACGCCGAAGCCCTACAAGCGATGGTCAGCGAAAAAGGTTTATTTAGTTTTTATGAAGAAGGGCATCAGGAATGTTGTGGAATCAGGAAGACTCAGCCGCTGAAAAAGAAATTATCGCACCTGGATGCCTGGATCACCGGTCAACGAAAAGATCAAAGCCCAACACGCGCTGAAATCCCCGTTATTCAGGATGATAAATTATTTGCGAGACCTGGTGGCACGCTGATCAAATTTAATCCGCTGGCAAATTGGAGTTCGAAAGACGTTTGGGATTACATCCGTATGTGTGAGATTCCCTACAATGAATTGCATGATCACGGTTTCGTCTCTATCGGTTGCGAACCGTGCACTCGCGCTGTCGCCCCCAATCAACATGAGCGCGAGGGCAGATGGTGGTGGGAAGAAGCCACCAAAAAAGAATGCGGCCTGCACGGCGGGAATATAAGCGGAATCAAATAGAGCTTTAACTAGCTAGCGCTAGCTTGAAATAATTTTAATTCCAGATCCGTTACGCGTCGATAAAAATCTTCAGCTAATTATCTGTTCAATTCATCCGTTCGATGTTTAGCGACGATAAATAGGCGCGTGAGGTCATCGCGAAATGCAGTTCCTTTAGAGAAATGGTTTTAGCATGTCTCGTTTTTCAATAACAAAATTTATGCCCTCTGCCGAGACCGTTAAAAGTAGCAAGTCATTGCGATTTCTCGGCGAGCTTCTTCACGATCCAAATTTATTCCATTTAAATCGTCGCTCGGTTTCCAAGGCTTCTTTTTGGGGAATATTTATAGGACTAATGCCTCCAATTCCTATTCATACCCCCGCTGCTGCTGTAGCGGCTTTGACGTTCCGCAGTAATTTACCGTTGACGATTGCCTTGGCATGGATCAGCAATCCGCTCACGATCCCATTTATCATGTACGCGTTTTATCATCTGGGACGCTTTATTTTGCAGGTCGAACCAGTAACAAGTTTGGAGTTTTCGTGGGCGTGGCTTTACCACGAATTTGAAGTTGTCTGGAAACCCTATGTTGTGGGTTGCCTTTTGGGCGCATCAAGCTGCGCAGCAATTTCTTATTGGCTGTCGAATTTTATTTGGCGATTAAATGTAAAAAGACGCTGGCGCGCTCGTTGCGAAAATCGCGCAACTCCACTCGTAAAATAAAGACAACTATTCGTAACGTAGAGCATCTGCTGGCTGCACTCGACTTGCTCGCCACGCTGGATAAAGCGCCGCAAAAAAACAAATGATGAGTGATACCGCAACAACTTGTGCAACATCCGACCAATATAAATTGGATGGCAGATAACTGATTGGGTACACATCTGAATGCAGAAATTGAAAACCGATTAATTTTTCTATCCCGGAAATAACATCAGTAACGACGAACGAAAAGAGCACACCTAAAACAGCACCAATAGTTGTGCCGATAAAACCTATAAGCCCCCCCTGAATCATAAAAATCCCTATTATTTCTCTACTCGATGCACCCAGGGTTCGCAATATTGCTATGTCTCCTTGCTTATCAACCACGACCATAATTAGCGTTGAGACCAGATTAAATGCAGCTATGCCGATAATTAAAAGTAACAACAATCCGACCAGGTTTTTGGACATGTGGATGGCATCGTAAATTGTTCCGTGAGTTCGAGTCCAATCAGAGCCAAAATAACCAACGGGTAATTGATTCACCGCACTCATGACAATCGATTGCGCGGCGAAGAGATCATTTACCTTTAAGCGAATACCACTTACCTGATGATTAAAACCGGAGGCTTGCGCTGCAGCGGCCAAATTCATGAGTGCGAGAGATTGATCAACATTTGTATTGCTTTTCAGCGTTGCAATGACTTCCAACGTCAGTATTCCGGATGTTTCACCACTATCGATACCATTGGGAATAATTAAGGTAATAGTGTCGCCAACATTTAAACGTAATTTATCCGCGATCCCCTGCCCTACAATTACTGCATTCGGATTTTTTGACAATTTTGCAAAGGTATCAGGAGGAAGGTATTCTTCCATCGAACTTATTTTTGTTTCGAGTGCAGGATCAACACCAAATAAATTTACCGGTGCCACATGTTTTTGGTACGAGAATAATCCTTGAATTTGTACAAAAGGCGCCGCTTCCAAAATTCTAGGGTCTTGCTTTAGTTGTTTGATCAACGCGGGATAATCATCAATGCCCTCGCGATGATAAATAGTCGCCTGCGGCATAATACCGAGAATGCGCTCACGCAACTCGCGGTCAAATCCATTCATTACCGACATAACAACAATTAATAAAGCTACGCCAATAATCAAACCCGCCGTTGATAGGCGCGAGATAAAAGAAACGAGTTGGCTATGTTTGCGCGAAATGCCGTAGCGCGCACCTACCAGAAAAGTAAATTTACTGAACATTCCTGCTGTTAAACTCATACGAGAAAGCCGTCAGACAGTGTTAAGGTTCGATCCATTTTTGCGGCGAGCCGCAAATCGTGCGTAACCACAATGAAACTGGTTCCGATGGATTGATTTAATTCCAACATTAAAGCCTGAATGCTATCTGCAGAATGAGTATCCAGATTACCTGTCGGCTCATCCATTAATACGCAGGCAGGTGATGTTACCAACGCGCGGGCAATTGCAACACGTTGACGTTCGCCGCCAGAAAGTTCTGACGGCTTGTGCTCCAGGCGATGACCGAGCCCAACGCGCTGCAAGATCGCAATAGCTTTCTCTTTTGCCGCCGCGAGCTTTATTTTTCCAATCAACAATGGCATGCACACGTTTTCAAGCGCCGTGAATTCTGGCAGCAAATGATGGAATTGATATACAAAACCTAAACTGCGATTTCGTAAATATCCGCGATCATCAGCATTCATTTTTGATAAAACTTCACCGACAACCGAGACCTCGCCGCTGTCCGGTATGTCCAACCCACCCAAAATATTTAACAAGGTAGATTTTCCAGAACCCGATGCACCCACAATCGCCACACGTTCACCGGAATTAATCGTGATGTTAATTCCACGCAAAACACTAACGGCTAAATTACCTTCACCATAATGTTTGCTTACATTCCTGCAAGTCAAAACCGGAGTTGTGGATGAATTGATTGATACAACAGATGCAGAATTACTCATAACGCAATGCCTCGGCGGGCTCAATTTTACCGGCACGGTAAGCCGGATAAAGTGTGGCTAAAAAACTCAGGATCAAAGCTGTTAACGTAATCGTTAAGACGTCCTGCCACATTAAATAGCTGGGCAAGGTACTAATATAAAAAGTATCAGGATCGAAAAAATGGAAGCTAAATAATGCTTCCAACAAACTCATGATAGGATTCAGCAGCCAGGTTAAGATGCAGCCCGCCACAATACCGATTAAGGTGCCCGCGAAACCGACTGCACTACCCTGCACAATAAATATTCCCATCACCTGTTTTGCTGTCAGGCCAAGAGTGCGCAATACGGCTATGTCTGAACGCTTGTCTGCGACCATCAACACCAGGCTGGAAACTATATTGAAGACCGCGATAAAAATTAAAATATTTAACAAGGTTCCCGTAACAATTTTTTCCATTTTCACGGATTGAAATAAACTACCCTGAGTTTGGCTCCAATCTTTTACGCGATAATCGCTACCAAGTTGTTTAGCCAACTCGTTCATGACGTCGGCAGCTTGATAAAGATCGATTGTTTTTACATGCAAACCTTGGGCGCCCTGCACTCTAAAGAATTTTTGCGCATCATTGAGATGAATAAACGCCAGATCCATATCTACCTGCGCGCCGACCTCAAAGACACCTACCAGCGTAAAACTTTTTTTACGTAAATAAACTCCCGCTGGTGTGATGTTGATATCCGGTGATGTGATAACGACTTTGTCGCCCAACGCCAACCCAAGCTGGCTCGCCATTAATCTTCCCATAATTACTCCGAACTCTCCCGGCTTTAAATCTGCGAGAGAACCCAGCAACATATGCTGACTAATAACGGAAATTTTTGACTCTTCTTCTGGCAAAATACTTTCAACCTGAATGCCTTGTACGCCCTCCGCGTAGGTCACTAAAGCTTCACTGGCAATGTAGGGAGCAGCGCCAATTACTTTGGGATTCTGGGTAACCTTTTGCGCAACTTCTTGCCAATCATTCAAACCCTGATCGCGTGATATGTAGCCATGGGGAATGACACTCAGCAATCGCTGCTTCATTTCACGATCCAGCCCATTCATCACCGATAGCACAACGATAAGCGACATAACGCCAAGCGCCATTCCAATAAGCGAAAAAGCGCTTATAAAAGAAATAAACTGGTTGCGACGTTTCGCACGCGTGTAGCGCAAACCAATATAAAGAGGGATATTTTTCATCATGGGGCGCATTAAACCCAGTATGTCGACGGATGTAAAGAAATCCCGCGCGCTTCCACGGAAGCCGCGGCCGCGGCGTAAGAGATGACTTTTAAAAGCTAATTTCTTCAGATATCTGCCAGCGCGTGCTATGTTTATTAAGACTCCTTAAAGAGGCTTGAACATGTCTGAGCGTCGTAGCTATTTTCGTATTGATGAAACTATTGCATTGGAATTTATCCCGGTCGATGAAACGACTGCAGACAAATCCCAACCTGAATCGTTATTTAATAATGCTAATTCGTTAAAGCTGTACAGTGAGCTCAAAAAAATCGACGCCGACAATGCTCAATTTTTGTTCCAGATTAAAGAGCTAAGCCGTCCGCTTGCCGAATATTTGCACAATTTAAATCGCAAGATTGAAGTGTTGGGTCAGCAGTTAATGTCTGACCAAAAGCCGAGTCCGCCGTCCAAAACCTTGCGCCAGGTTAACCTCAGTGAAGGTGGAATTGCTTTTGGTAGCGCCAAGGCAATTGAGGCGGGATCTTACATCGGCTTGCGCATCGTGTTTTTACCCAGTAATTCAGGGCTTATTTTATTTGCCAAGAGTATTCGCTGCGAACCCAGTAACACCGGCGAATTCCAGATCGCCGCAAAATTTCATCGCATCAGCGAACTTCAGCAACAACTCATTGGTCAGCAAATTATGCGCGCGCAAATGGCAGAAAAACGCCGGCTTCAGGAAAACCGATAACGGAGAATTTTTACGATGAAATATTCATTATTATTGTTGGTTTGCTCCAGTTTTCTGGTAACAAGTTATTCTTCATTGGCAGAAACAATTAAACTTCCCGTCGGAGCACAATCCACTTCGCAACAACATCTTCCTAAAATGGGAACGAGCAAAGCACAAGTTAAAAGCCAATTTGGTGAGCCACTGAAAGAAAATCCAGCAAAAGGAAAACCACCCATTTCTAATTGGGAATATGCTGAGTTTGTGGTTTATTTCGAATACGACCACGTTATTCACAGCGTCTCAAAACCCAAGCTTTCTGAAAGCAAAGAAACGGTAATTGAAACTACAGATGAGATGTCTGAAGACGAATTGAAGCTTAATAAATAAGAAAGCACGAACAAAAAGCAAAAATAAAAAAGCGCATTTAATAATGCGCTTTTTTTTGCGATGACTAACGACGACTCACGCGATTCATTCCATCTAGAGCAGCAACGCGATAGGTTTCTGCCATAGTCGGGTAGTTAAACGTAGTGCTCAGGAAATATTGAATCGTGTTGCCACCACCTTTCTGGCTCATAATTGCCTGACCAATATGAACAATCTCAGCAGCTTCCGCACCAAAACAATGAACACCTAGAACTTCCAAGGTATCTACATTAAACAATAGTTTTAACATACCTACACTTTCGCCAGAGATTTGGCCACGTGCGGTATTTTTAAAAAGTGCCCTACCGACTTCGTAAGGCACTTTTGCTTGCGTTAATTCAGTTTCTGTTTTTCCGATTGAGCTAATTTCCGGCAAGGTATAAATTCCGGTCGGAACATCTGAAACTACAATACATGCCGCTCCTGAAATTCCGCTAGAAACCGCACGCCCCTGACCATAAGATGCACTAGCAAGACTTGGCCAACCAATAACATCACCCACCGCATAAATATTTTCTATGCTGGTTCTGTAGCAATCATCGACTTTTAAATTGCCGCGGTGATCGGCCGTCAAACCAATTGCTTCCAAATTCAATTGATCGGTATTGCCGCTACGGCCGTTACACCACAAAATCGCATCTGCTTTTAACCGCTTACCGGATTTCAAATGCAAAATAATACTGTGCTCATTGGATTCAATTTTTTCGTATTCTTCACTATGGCGAACGGTAACTCCGCTATCGCGCAAGTGATAACTCAATGCATCGGAAATTTCGTCATCCAGGAATGATAACAATCGATCACGATTGTTTACCAAATCTACACGCATTCCCAAACCGGAAAAAATCGATGCATATTCACAACCAATCACACCGGCGCCATAAATAATAATGTGACGCGGCGTATGTTGCATATCCAGAATTGTATCGCTGTCGTAGAGACGCGGTTGGCTAAAATCAAGATCGTCAGGACGATAAGGGCGCGAACCTGTAGCAATAATAATATCTTTAGCGGTAAATTTTTCTTTCGCACCGTCTTGTAATACCAAGTTGAGCGTATGCGCATCAATAAATGACGCTTGTCCGATCAGAACATCCACACGATTGCGAACATAAAAATTGGTGTGTAGTTCCACCTGTTTAGGAATGACCCTGGCGGCTGATTGCAACACACGCGGGAACGTGAGGCGACGACTATCGCCGATTTCACGAAATAGACTGTCAGCTTTGAAATTAATAATTTGTCGCACAACATGACGCAAGGATTTGGAAGGAATGGTGCCTTTGTGAGCACAGCTTCCTCCCACGACGCTTCTGTTTTCTATGACACCAACTCGCTTACCTGCTTTAGCCGCCGCGATTGCGGAACTTTCTCCCGAGGGGCCCGATCCAATCACCAGTACGTCATACATGTAATCTGTCACATTTTTCCCCTTGCACTGAATTCGAAAGCGGTTTGGAACCTGAAATCTTGCAGTTATTGTAGCAACGAAAACAACAAAATGCCTTAAGCGACTGAGTGTAGACAGTAAAACTCTGACATGTGTTCAGGTTTTAATCATTTATTGCTTCAGTATGAGTGGCCACTTTAAAAGATAAGGCAAATTTTTGTCCAGCGCTGTACAAATATTTCATGGATCAGCAATTGCTCAGAAAATTACAGACATTTGTCACTTTAATAAAACTTATCTGCCTCAAAAAAGTGCTTTTGCAAAACCCACTTTTCACAGCTGCGCAGGTACAATGAGCAGCATCGATATTACACGGTTCAAAGTTTTTACGATGACATCAATCAACAATCCTCCAGTATCAACTCGCTCGGGCAATAAACAACAATGGGGCCAATTGCACGGCAGCGCTCAGGCACTCGCAATTCTCAATGGTGCTTACTCAACTCGTGGTTTTAGTTTGGTCATTACCTCGGATACCAGCAGTGCGTTGCGGCTGGAAAGCGAACTGGAATTTTTCAATCAGAGTGACGATTTCAATATTCTACATCTCGCCGACTGGGAAACTTTACCCTACGACACTATTTCGCCACATCAGGATATTATTTCCGATCGTTTAAAAACACTCTACCAATTGCCACTTACCCAACAGGGTATTCTGGTAGTTCCGGTGACATCACTGTTGCAACGACTGATGCCGGGTGATTATTTGGTTGGCAACAGTTTAATGGTGGAATGTGGCCAAAAAATTAATATAGATTCAATGCGTCGTAATTTCGAAAAAGCTGGCTATCACAGTGTTGATACAGTTTACGAACACGGTGAATATGCGGTGCGCGGCGCGCTGTTGGATATTTACCCAATGGGTAGCGACCTACCCTATCGTTTGGATTTATTTGACGATGAAATTGAAACTCTTCGTACTTTCGATCCTGAGACACAATTAACGATCGAACAAGTTGATAGCATTCAATTATTACCCGCAAAAGAATTTCCTCTCGACAAAACCGGCATTAATCATTTCAAACAACACTGGTTAGAAAAATTCGACGTAGATCATAAAGCCTGTTCCATTTTCCAGGACGTCAGCGCCGGTATTTCGCCGCCAGGTATTGAATATTATTTACCGTTGTTCTTTGATCATTGCAGCACACTCTTTGATTATCTACCGCAGGATGCGCAAATTTATTGCCTGGGTAACATTGAAAAAGCAGCTGAAAATTTTTGGCTTGAATTATTACGTCGTTACGAGAGTCGCCGCGTAGATCCTCAGCGCCCAATACTGGCGCCCAAAGAAATTTTTATTGCTATTGATGAATTGTTTGGCCATTTGAAAAATTACAGCCGTACCTTTATCGATACCAGCACACTGGAAAGTAAAGTCGGCAATACCAATTTTTTAACACAAATACCACCGAGCTTGCCGATTCGATCGCAGGCAGAAAATCCTCTCGCTGCTATTCAAGCTTTTTTACTAGACTTCAATGGCCGTGTACTATTTTGTGCAGATTCGGCGGGGCGGCGTGAGAGTCTGCTGGAGCTACTTAATCGCATTCGCATCACACCGGTGATAATGGATTCCTGGGCAACATTTGTTAACGGCAAAGAAAAAATTGCTATTACGACGGCACCGCTTGAACAAGGATTATTGCTAACGGAACCAGCGATAGCGTTAATTACTGAAACGCAATTATTCGGTGAGCGAGTACAACAAACGCGCCGACGTAAACAAAGCCAGGATAACGCTGATTTAATTGTTAAAAATTTAACGGAATTAAAAATAGGTTCGCCGGTAGTACACATAGATCACGGTGTAGGTCGTTATCGCGGCTTACAGACCATTACCATCGAAGATCAAACCAACGAATTTTTAACACTGGAATACGCAGATGAAACCAAACTCTATGTTCCAGTTACTAATCTTCATTTAATCAGCCGTTACAGTGGTACCGACGAAGAGTTAGCGCCGCTGCATAAGCTGGGCAGCGAAATCTGGCAAAAGGCGAAACGAAAAGCCGCGGAACAAATTCGCGACACCGCCGCTGAACTTTTGGAAGTTTACGCGCGCCGCGCCGCGCGTAAAGGATTTGCGTTCGCAGACCCGAAAGAAGCCTATCTGAATTTTGCGTCAAGTTTTCCCTTCGAAGAAACACCAGATCAACAACGCGCTATCGAAGCAGTTATTGCCGACATGCTGTCGCCCAAGCCTATGGATCGCCTCATCTGTGGCGATGTGGGTTTTGGTAAAACCGAGGTCGCTATGCGAGCAGCTTTCGTTGCGAGCCATGGCGGCAAACAAGTGGCAATCCTAGCGCCCACAACGCTACTCGCTCAACAACATTACGAATCATTAAAAGACCGTTTTGCGGATTGGCCAATTACGATAGAGGTGCTTTCGCGCTTCAGAACCGCAAAAGAAATGAACGAAGTAAAACCGAGAATTGCGGAAGGCAAGATCGATATTATCGTAGGCACCCACGCGTTGTTATCGCCAGATATTAAATACAAAAATCTCGGCTTATTAATTATTGATGAAGAGCATCGCTTCGGTGTGCGTCAAAAAGAACAGTTGAAAGCCTTGCGCGCTGAAATTGATATTTTAACGCTGACGGCCACGCCCATTCCACGCACGCTGAATATGTCTATGGCGGGTATTCGCGATTTATCAATTATTGCCACACCACCCGCGCGGCGCTTGTCAGTAAAAACATTTGTTCGCACGCACGATGCCAATATTATTAAAGAAGCCGTATTGCGGGAAATTTTGCGCGGCGGACAGGTTTATTATTTACACAACGAAGTAAGCACCATAGAAAAAACGGCGCGCGATTTACAAGAGCTGGTTCCAGAAGCACGGATTGTTGTTGGCCACGGTCAGATGCGAGAACGTGATCTTGAACGCGTTATGTCTGATTTTTATCACAAACGTTTTAATGTGATGGTATGTACCACCATTATTGAAACCGGTATTGATATTCCTAATGCAAACACGATTGTTATTCATCGCGCCGATAAATTTGGTCTGGCACAGTTGCATCAATTACGAGGCCGTGTTGGTCGTTCGCATCACCAGGCCTACGCTTATTTGTTAACGCCGGATAAGCGTTCAATGACGGGCGACGCAGTAAAACGCCTGGAAGCAATTTCTGCCGCAGAGGACTTGGGCGCCGGTTTTACCTTGGCCACTTACGACATGGAAATTCGTGGTACGGGCGAATTGCTTGGCGACGAACAAAGTGGACAAATCCAAACCATTGGTTTTTCGTTGTATATGGAAATGCTTGACCGCGCTGTCAAAGCTATACGCAAAGGAAAAATTCCTGATCCTGCCAATGAATTTGATGGTATGGTGGATGTCAATTTACGAATCCCTGCATTAATTCCTGCGGATTACTTGCCGGACGTACACTCGCGTTTGGTGATGTACAAACGTTTGGCAAACGCGGAAAGTGAAGAAGCGTTACGTGAGCTCCAGGTTGAAATGATCGACCGTTTTGGTCTGTTACCCGAACAAACAAAAAACCTTGTGCGTGTTACTCAAATTAAACTGAAAGCGCAAAAAATTGGAATTACCAAATTGGAAGCCGGCGCCCGTTCCGGTGTTATTGAATTCAGTGGCGATACACGAGTAGAACCACTCACCATCGTTAAAATGGTACAAGCGACTCCAAACGCTTATAAATTGGAAGGCGCAAGTAAATTGAAATTTAATTTATTAATGGAGGCTACTGAACAGCGCCTACAACAAGTGACAGGTCTACTGGATAAATTAATGCCGTAGCTCAGAAATTAAAGTCAGCGAATAAGTCATCATTTTGGTACACAACATTATTAAAAAATATTGAGAAAGCATTATGTTTTCAAAACGAACAAGATTTCAGCTGCTAGCATCACTGCTTTTATATTCGGTGATACTTTCAAGTTCACCAAGCTTTGCGCAGCTGGAGCCGGAGCTAAAAGAACAAAATCACGAAAAACTTTATCAAGTTGAAATTATTGTTTTTGGTCGCAGTGAAACAAATCCGCAAGAACATTGGCCCAGCGATATTAAACTTAGCTACCCTGAAAATGTCGTTTCAATTTCCGAATCTGGTTCGGATAATTTTACTCCGGTTCAAACTAATGAGCGCTCACTCAACGCGCAGGCGGCGGCTCTGGCAAGAAGTGGCAGTTACACTTTGCTATTTCACCAGGCATGGCGCCAAACGATTTATGCGAACAAAACAAATATCGCTATCACTGGTGGAAAAATTTTTAATGCTCATCACGAGCTTGAAGGTAATATCAGCTTAAGCGTTGGCCAATATTTAAAAATTCAAACCAATCTATGGCTTACCAAATTCGCACCGGTCGGAACTCCTGTTGATGAGTTTTGGCCTGAACTTCCCAATCTACCTAATAGTTTTGCAAATGATATAGATGCAAGCCAGACCAATCCGATTCAGCGCATCGTTAAACTTAAACAGGAACGTACCATGCGCAGTAATGAAATTCATTATATCGATCATCCTTTAATAGGTGTCATTATCAAAATTATCCCGGTTGAAACCAACACCGTAAAAATTAATTAATTATTAAAAAATTCAATACCCAGGAGACGCCCAATGAGCATTAGCCCCTACGCTGGAAAATTATTACCACAAGAATTGTTAGTGG
Source organism: Gammaproteobacteria bacterium (assembly GCA_004173475.1). Taxonomy (GTDB): domain Bacteria; phylum Pseudomonadota; class Gammaproteobacteria; order Pseudomonadales; family Cellvibrionaceae; genus Cellvibrio. The sequence continues at coordinate 90,345 of SEBU01000002.1, read as the reverse complement.
ACATAACCAAGCTCACCGCGGACTATTATGATAAAAAGCCAGAGCCAGCAATTGCAGAACAACGTGTGAGTTTTGGTACATCAGGTCATCGCGGGTCGGCAACAAAAAGCAGCTTTAATGAAAACCATGTGTTGGCAATTACTCAGGCGATATGCGACTACCGCAAGCATGTTGGTATTACCGGCCCGCTTTTCGTAGGTATTGACACTCATGCTCTGTCAGAGCCAGCGCAAATCAGTGCCGTTGAAGTTTTTGCTGCAAACGAAGTAGAAATATTTTTAGCAACGGGAGGCGAATTTACTCCAACACCAGCCATTTCCCATGCAATTCTCACTTACAATAAAGGCCGCACTACTGCCCTTGCCGATGGAGTAGTAATTACACCCTCGCACAATCCACCCGATAACGGTGGTTACAAATACAATCCAACCAATGGTGGCCCAGCTGACTCTGACGTTACCAACTGGATGCAAGCTCGCGCCAATGAGTTACTGGAAAGTAATTTACGCGATTTAAAACGTATGGATTATCGCGCAGCTCTGCATGCGCCCACGACGCATCATCATGATTACGTACATAACTATGTTAAAGATTTAATTAACGTAGTAGATATGGAAGCAATTCGCGACGCAGGAGTCCGAATGGGTGTTGATCCTTTAGGTGGCGCTGGTTTGCGTTACTGGAGCGCGATCGCAGATTTTTATAAAATTGATCTCCATTTAATTAACCAGATTATCGACCCTACCTTTGAATTCATGACAGCGGACTGGGACGGAAAAATTCGAATGGACCCTTCCTCCGCCTATGCGATGCATTCTATGCTTGCCAAACGTCACGACTATCAAGTGTCATTTGCATGTGACGCCGATCATGATCGCCATGGCATAGTGACACCGAGTGCTGGCCTATTGCCGCCCAATCATTATCTGTCTGTTGCGATTGAATACTTATTTCAAAACCGCCCTAAGTGGAACGCTAATACGGCCATAGGTAAAACGGTAGTCAGCAGTGCCATGATTGATCGCGTGAGCGAAAAATTACATCGGAAACTTTACGAAGTACCGGTGGGCTTTAAGTGGTTCGCACCTGGGTTGTTTGACGGCTCATTAGGTTTCGGCGGTGAAGAAAGTGCGGGAGCCTCTTTCTTGAGAATTGATGGTGGTGTGTGGACAACCGATAAAGACGGTTTAATTCCTGCGCTGCTAGCCGGCGAAATTGTTGCCAAAACTGGCCGCGACCCAGGTGAACATTACAAGGCATTGGCCGATGAGTTCGGACATGCAGCGGAAGCCCGAGTAGAAGCACCTGCGAATACCGCGCAGAAAAAAGCACTTTCAAAGTTGTCACCGGAACAAATCACATCGAAAGAACTCGCTGGTGAAAAAATTGCTAAAATTCTTACAAATGCACCGGGAAATAATGCCGCGTTCGGCGGTATAAAAGTGGAAACCCAAAGTGGCTGGTTTGCGGCACGTCCATCAGGCACTGAGGATATCTACAAAATCTATGCCGAAAGCTTTAAAGGCAAGGATCACTTGCAATTATTAATTGCTGAAGCTCAAACTATTGTTGATAAAGCTATTAGCTAAGTTGGAGCAAAAAAAGCGACTCATTTATTGGGTCGCTCAAAATAAAAAAAGTTAGTTCACCAAATAACCGCAATACCAATAAAAAAACTAAGCTTTTTGTATTTAACTGCGAAGAATTATTTTTTCGCAGCGCAAATTAAATCCCGACCGAAGATGGACAAACTTGATTAAATGTTTGATTCAATTAGATCTTAACGAGCGCGAATTTTTGGTGAAAAAAAAGAGCAACTTCAATGCTCTTTTTTTATTTAGTGCCCCGAGGGTTTAGATTTTTAATTCGAAGTCGTCAGCATCCATATAAGCGGGGAATTTTTCGCGATATTCCTGTAATTTATCGCCATACAATTCTGCAAAAAAACTACCTGGTTCCTGGGAATGTACAATTACCTCCCCAGCGGGGCCGTAAATTGCTGAGTCGCCAACATAATGCTGGTGAACCTCGTCCATACCTACCCTATTCACTCCAACGACGTAGGCCTGGTTTTCGATGGCACGTGCTTGCAGCAGACGATTCCAATGCAGGGCACGCGCGCTTGGCCAATTGGCGACATAAATCGCCATATCGTAGTCATCACGATTGCGGCTCCAGACAGGAAATCGCAAGTCGTAACAAACCAGTGGTAAAACCCGCCACCCTTTAACTTCTACAATGATTCGTTCTGTACCGCATTGATAACGCGTGTGCTCCCCGCCCATGCGAAACAAATGACGCTTGTCGTAATGCGTGTAAGTACCATCGGGACGCATCCACACCATACGATTAAAATAAGTATCGCCTTCCTTAACAACCAGGCTACCCGTAATTACAGCACTTAATTGTTTAGCGTGATCTGCCATCCAAGTGTAGGCCGTGCCATCCACGTACTCCGCAAAATTACGTGCATTCGCGCAAAAACCCGTCGTGAAAACCTCAGGCAAGGCTATCAAGTCACAGTTTTTCAGGTTGCTTAGAGCGCGACTAAAAGTAGCGAGATTTTGCTGCGGATTATTGGGGATAATTTCTTGCTGAACAACAGCAACTGTTAAATTTTGCATGACGTAGCTCGGGTTTTCAGTAAAACTTATGGGCGTGAATCTAACTTATACAAGTGTAATCCAAAAAACAGAATGATGAAGCCCAACACTGCTGCGACACTGGAAATTAAAAATGTTAGTGCGGCGCTGTAATCCCAAACAAACGCACCTATCAGCGCACCTGTAGCGCCACCGGCCCCAAACCCAAGAGAACTATACAGCGCTTGCCCTTGCCCCTGATGCCCACCGATAAATTTGGTTCGAACAATTTCTATAGAGGCCGCGTGAGCGACACCAAAACTAAATGCATGCAGCAACTGTGCAAATAACAGCACCCATAACCATTGCGCACAATAACCAATCAGAAGCCAGCGAGCTGCCGTAAGAGCGAAGGTAACTAACAATAAATATCTAACATCAAACCGCTGCAATATTTTTGGCATAAAGATAAAAATAACGACCTCTGCCAGCACGCCCAAAGCCCACAATAGACCAGTGGCGGTACTGCTATAACCGTAGTTTTCAGTTAAATATAAACTGTAAAACGTGTAGTAAGGGCCATGGCTAATCTGCAATAAAAAGCTCGCCACTAAAAAACTTATCATTACAGGCTGGCAAACCAATTTTAAAAAGCCTGCAGAGTCGCCGACGGGCTTATCAACTACCGCTTCACTCAACGAAAAACTGGATAGCCAAATTAAAGCCAGAAAACTTAAGATAACCAGGGGTAAAAGTTGAAGCGATAAAAAATCGAACAGCCAACCCAAGCCCACGACAGCTGCCATAAAACCAATGGAGCCCCACAAACGAATTTGACCGTAGCGTTCATGCTGCCCTTTTAAATAGGCGAGCGTGATAACTTCAAATTGCGGTAACACGGCGTGCCAAAAAAATGTGTAACAACTAATAACCAGAATCAACCAGTAGTAGCGCTGACTGAGTAAAACACCCGCAAAGCAAACAAATGCTATTGCGCTACCCAAATGAATAATACGCAAACGCCGCTGGGTTTTATCGGCGAGCCAGCCCCAGAAATTGGGCGCGATTATTCGAGTACCGAGAATAATTGCGCCTATGACGCCGACATCTTTTGAGCTGTAGCCAAGTGATTTTAAATAAACGCCCCAGTAAGGCGTCAAAGAACCTACGACCGCAAAATAGAAAAAATAAAAACTGGAAAGACGCCAGTAAGGAAGTTGCGATGCGGAAGTCAGTGCGCTGGACATAGATGAATTTGACAAGACAGCTCAAGATTATTGCGCTGTGAAATAAAGGTTTGTAGGTGACAGATTTGAAATACCTAAATAGATTTCACGAGTAAACCCACTGGCACAACGGAATCATCCCTGACTCGCTGGAATTATTTAACAGTAGCGGGAATTACGGGAATAGAATGCTTAACAGCGCCGTTTTGACCGCGGTGACGCAGCATATGATCCATCAACACTAACGCAAGCATAGCTTCAGCAATTGGTGTTGCGCGAATACCGACACAGGGGTCGTGACGACCTTTGGTGGTCACTTCCACTGCGTTACCGTGAACATCCACACTGCGACCCGGAATGTGCAAACTTGACGTGGGTTTTAACGCAAGATTCGCAATAATATCTTGCCCAGATGAAATTCCACCGAGAATTCCCCCCGCATTATTGGATAAAAATCCTTGTGGCGTTATTTCATCACGGTGCTTGCTACCACGCTGTTCAACCGCACCAAAACCTTCACCAATTTCCACACCTTTAACGGCATTAATGCTCATAAGTGCATGCGCAATTTCTGCATCGAGACGATCAAAAATGGGTTCACCCAAACCGGGCGGAACATTCGTCGCAACCACTGTAATTTTTGCACCAATGGAATCGCCTTCTTTGTTGAGTGCTTGCATAAAAGCTTCCATTTCAGGAACCTTATTTGCATCGGGACAAAAAAATGGATTTTGCTCAACCTGATCCCAATCGACAGTTTCAATTTTAATAGGGCCTAATTGCGACAAATAACCGCGCACTTCAATTCCGTAAAAAGTTTTCAAATATTTTTTTGCAATTGCACCTGCTGCAACACGCACGGCAGTTTCGCGAGCAGAGGAACGGCCACCACCACGATAATCGCGCACACCATATTTTTGCATGTAGGTGTAATCAGCATGGGCGGGACGAAATTGATCTTTGATATTGGCGTAATCTTTTGAACGCTGGTCGGTATTTTCAATCATTAAACCTATAGGCGTGCCGGTAGTTTTTCCTTCGAACACTCCCGATAAAATTTTAACAAGATCATCTTCACGGCGCTGCGTGGTGTAACGTGAAGTGCCAGGTTTGCGTCGATCCAAATCGATTTGCAAATCTTCCTCGGTTAACTCCAGACCCGGCGGACATCCATCAACAATCGCACCAAGGGCAAGCCCGTGACTTTCACCAAAGGTGGTTACCGTGAATAATTTACCGTAAGTGTTGCCAGACATGTTGATTCCAACCCGGATGATAAGTGACGAGATAGCGCGCAATCGTAAAAAGTGGCGTGATTATACGTGAACTAAACATAGTTTTACATGCACGCTCTTAAGCTCACAGACAGTTGTGTGCTATAAATCACCCACTCAAATAACGCAGCGTAACGATAATAAAGCAATAAGGTAAATATTATGATGAAAAAATACACAGCGCTTCTATTATCAACTTGGCTGGCTAGCTGCTTTTGCCTGGCGAATGAAACAAATCTCGTTCCTGCTGAATACGCACTGACACAAGACTCACTACCGCAACCCAAGGTGCCCAAGGGAAAACTTGAAGGACCTTTCGAGTTTCACAGCAAAGTTTTCGCTGGCACAGTGCGACGCTACTGGATTTATGTGCCCGCAAACTACAAGGCCAAGGCGAAAACAAAACCTGCATTATTAGTGTTTCATGATGGCCAACGCGCAACAAATCCTTCCGGTTCATTACGTGTGCCACAAGTGCTTGATAATTTGATTTATCAAAAAGTAATTCCATCTACGCTCGGAGTATTTATTACACCTGGAAATTTAAGCGAGCATTACCCCGATAATTTGGGCATGTCGAATCCAGACCATCGCGCACAAGAATACGATGACCTCGGCGATGATTATTCACACTTTTTAATTGATGAACTTTTACCAGAAGTTGCAAAAAAATATTCGTACAGTAGTAATCCGGATGATCATATTATTGGTGGCACCAGCAGCGGAGCCATTTGCGCCTTCACCGTAGCCTGGCATCGTCCTGATCAGTTTCGTAAGGTTATCAGCATGATTGGCAGCTACACATCCATTGGTTACCAACCTGCAACCGTCGATAAGCCATTTACGCCCGGCGGCGATTTGTATCCTGGTTTAATTCGCAAATCCCCCACTCGCCCTATGCAAATTTTTTTACAAGATGGAAGTAATGATATCAACAACGAACACGGAAATTGGTTTCTAGCAAATCAACAAATGTTGTCTTCACTGGAATGGGCAAACGCTAACGCGGATAAGCTTGGCGACAAAGGCCCACGCTATCAAATCAATCACATTTGGGGTGAAGGTGGCCACTCCGATCAGCATGGCGGCAGTTTGCTACCAGAAATTTTGCGCTGGATGTGGCGCGATAATACAAAAACATTAAATTAATTATTAAAATTTTTTAGGGGGATTGTCATCCCCCGCAGGTGATTCATTGACGCTGGAAATAGATACGCCTTATGCGCCAGCCGCTAAATTCCTTCGAGGACGACTCCCAACTAATTAGGTCTCGCAAAAAGACAAGAAATACCAAGTTGTTTAATCCACTAATTGCTTAACTGCAGCAAATCCGCTTTTTTTAACATAAAAACGCCATGACCGCCGCGCTCAAATTCAATCCAGGTAAAAGGCAAATCAGGGTACGCTGCGTCGAGCGCGACCCACGAATTACCCACTTCTACAATTAGAACGCCATCATCCGTCAGATAGTCGGCCACCTCATTAAGTAACCGGCGCGTAAAATCCAAACCGTCATCACCTGACCCTAAACCAATTTCAGGTTCTGCATGATATTCGTCTGGCATGCTGGCTAAATCCTCCGCGTCTACATAAGGAGGATTGGAAACGATGAGATCAAATTTTTGGCCTGAAAGATTTACAAACAAATCGGATTGAATTGCAAAGATTCGATCCTCCAAATTATGTCGCTGAATATTTTCTTCGGCAACCTCTAGCGCGTCAAAAGATATATCGCTCAGTTGAATCTCTGCATCTGGGAATGCGTAGGCGCACGCAATCCCAATGCATCCACTGCCAGTGCATAAATCCAGAATGCGCGCTGGTTCCTTTGAGAGCCAAGGATGAAATTGCTTCTCGATAAGTTCACCTATCGGCGAGCGCGGCACTAACACGCGCTCATCCACCTTAAAAGGCAAACCGGCGAACCAAGCTTGCCCGGTAATATAAGCCGCCGGAATTCTTTCATTAACACGACGCTGCAAATTATTGATCACGCGCTCGCGCTCACTTAATGTTAATCGTGAACCTAGCCACTCATCTGCCAAGGGCGGTGTAAGATTAATGGCGTGCAAAACCAGCTGCTCTGCTTCATCCCACGCATTTTCAGTACCATGCCCAAAATAAAGTTTTGCAGCATTGAATTCACTCGCACCCCACCGAATAAAATCGCGGATGGTGAATAATTCATCATGAATGGTTTTGGTCGATGCTGACATAATCGTGGCTCAATGGAAAATTCGAGAGGCTATTCTAACTCGTCGATAGTAATTATTTAAAAGATTCTTAAATCATGTTCGTCAACGAGCCCGGTTACAGGCTAAAATGCGCGACTGAAATTAGCTGCGGCCCATCGCAGCCACATTGCTATTTGAGGACATCATGAAAGAACATTTTGCGAGCATTATTTCCAGCATCGGTGAAGATGTGAACCGACCTGGTCTGCAAGATACACCGGAACGCGCCGCCAAAGCCTTTCAATTTTTAACCCGTGGCTACAACCAGACCCTCGAAGAAATAGTAAACGGGGCTCTCTTCCCGTCAGATTCTAGTGAAATGATTTTGGTAAAGGACATTGAATTGTATTCAATGTGCGAGCACCACTTACTCCCTTTTATCGGCAAAGCACATGTTGCTTATATTCCAACCGGTAAAGTCGTAGGTTTATCCAAAATTGCTCGTATCGTGGATATGTATGCGCGCCGCCTACAGATCCAGGAGCAACTTACAACACAAGTTGCTGAATCAATATTGAAAATCACCGGCGCCAGCGGCGTGGGAGTGATCATTGAGGCTAAACATATGTGCATGATGATGCGTGGGGTGGAAAAACAGAATTCCTCCATGAAGACTTCAGCTATGCTAGGAACCTTCAGGAGCAACCAAGCAACCAGAATGGAATTTTTATCGCTGGTTAGTTAATTTATCACCGCTAAAAAAAATGGACCTCTCAGGTCCATTTTTATTTTGTTAGACTTCTTTACTTCTTACTGCCAGGCTCAATAATTTTAACCACTTCCACTCGTGCATTTCTGTCACCCCTACCTGCAGGCGCCAAACTGCCGATACCGTAAGTTTGAATTCGCTTCGCGTCCACGCCTACACTCACTAAGGCCGCTTTAATTTGCTCTGCATTTTTTTGCGATTCAATTTGTTGCTGTGCAATAGTCGCCGCCGAATAATCATGACCCACCAATGCAAGTCTTAACCCTGGTTCAAGCGTTAGTAAACTCATCAGTGCTTGAATGTGGGCTTGCTTAACTTGCAAATGCAAACTGCCTTGGGAATCCTTACTTACAAAATCTGGAAACACAAAATAGCCGTTCGTGTTTAACAATTTGCGCAATGTTTCAGGGCTGGATGCAACACCAAATTCGTTCACTTTATTGGCGTGCAATATATCTAGCTGCACATACGCACGCTTGTTTCCACGCATCACAGCGTAGAGCACTACGTAAAAAGGCTTGTCATCCGCATTGGTGATTTCATAGGCACCGTAGAATTGATATTGATCCAATCCGTACAACTGAATAATTTTAAAATGATTATTTGCCCAACTATTGCTCGTTCCGCAATCGCGCGCTTTGCAGTGAAAAAGTTCGCGCAAATTATATTTATCAAGCTGTTCTTTAAAAAACAAAAAGCCGGTTTCCGCATTGTGATCAGCAGGAAGTTCGTAGGTGAATCTATGAAGGTCGCCGCTTAAATGTTGGGATCTATCAACGATCCAATTACTATCAACTTTTTTGTAACTACCTAAGGCCAATAAGAAACTGCTCTCCTGAGATGTGGCGTGAAAGACTTCGCGCGCGTTTGGGTAAGGCTGCAATTTAAGGTCAGCACCCTCAGCTGAAAAAGCGATGCTTAATAATGCCATTATACAAATTATGTATTTCATTTAATTTCTGATGCAAAAAAAGGATTAAATATGGCGGCAACTTCTTCCACCTCTCGCTCCATGTGTAGATGGTGCCCACCAGACAAAATTGAAAGGTTAATTTGTGGATATTTTTTTACAGTATCAACGAAGTCCGGAAAAAGCTCTGGGATTCCCTGCTTCCCCAACACTAGCGAAATCGGACACTTAATACGGTTAATAAAAGCCTTCATCTGATCCGGTAAAAATTTGACCGCAGAAGGAACCATAAGTCGCTGGTCAGTGCTCCATTGATATTTATTTTCCACACGCTTTATTCCGCGCTCTGTGATTGCTTTTGCCGCATCATGACTCAGTGGAAACATACCACGTTCGCGTGCGGTTATAGCTGTCGCGAGATTCGGATAAAGTGTTAACTTTTTAGATAATTGTGCTTTCATGCCCTCGATGGACGAGGCTAATTGCGCGGGCGTATCGTCGCTCGATTTAAAATCGGGCAACATTCCTTCGATGAGCGCCACATGTGCAATACGTTCAGGAAAAGTACCAGCGGCCAAGGTTGAAATGATGGCGCCACGGGAGTGCCCCAGTAGTGAAAATTTTTCCCAACCTAATTGATCTGCAATTGTAAATATTTCGGGTACGTCTTCCCAGATATTGTAAGGTAAAGATGTTTTACGATGTCCTGTGCGACCATGGCCCGCCAGATCTACAGCTACAATAAAAACATCTTTTAGCAATGGCGCCAAAGCAAAAAAACTGGCGGAATTATCCAGCCAACCGTGCAGAGCCATAACGGGTAAATGCTTCGGATTACCCCACGCCTGCGCGGCGAATTGCACTCCTTGAACCTCGAATACTAATTCATAAGCCGGTTTCTTATTGTCCATGAACGTGTCTTAACCAACGTAATTCACCGCAACCTGCTGCAACAATTTCACATTCAACGAGTGCAAGTGAACTCGTATCCATTGAGTAAGTTCCAAGTGGTTTACCGCACAAGAGATCCAAAAATTTCCCCACAAATGGTTGATGACTCGCTAATAAAACCGAGGGTAAATTAGCCTTTTGTAAAGACTCGAATAAAATTGAAGGCTCGCTTTCCGGGGCAATGAGATCTGTTGTTTTTATCAGGATATCAGAACCTTGGGCTGACAAAATATCACGCACAATATGCGCCGTTTGTTGCGCCCTTGTAAGCGAGCTGCTCCAGATTTCTTTGAGTTCGCGCAAGTCGACACTTGACCGAGCGATATTTGAAAAAACCTCAGCACGCCCTCTTTCAGTTAGATTGCGCGCTTCATCCGTTGTCTGTTGCGGTTCAGCTTGTCCGTGTCGCAATACAAAAATCTGCATGGCTTTTTACCTGTTAGTTTTACCTAGCGCTCTGGATTCTCGTCGTCATCAACTAACGGCCAGTCTGCAAAGGGAAAGGGTTTTTCCTCACTAGCGTAGGTCAAAAACTTCAGAGTATCAAAGATATAAATTGATAATGCATGACCAAATTTTCGCAATTGAAAGTTGTCTTGGCCAGTAAACAGAGAAAAAATAAATTGCGCTATAACAAGCACCCACATAAGAATGCTGGCCAACTGTAAAACCGCAGCAAATATCAGCATAAATACCAAGCGCAACCAATGTCTGCTTGAAGTAAGATTCGATTTAATATTCTCGCTGTTCACACTTAAACTCCCAGATAATCCACGTCAGTATTTTGTTCACCCATCATCAGACCTCGGGCAACATCAGCGATAGATTTATGTTCAAATAAAATTCCATGCAGTCCAGACACGAGCGGCATGTACACACCGAGTTCATCAGCCTTTTGCTTGACTTGTTTCAAGGTATTAACACCCTCAGCAACCTGCCCCAGCCCTGCGACCACCTCATCAAGATTTTTTCCCTGTCCCAATGCAAAACCGACACGGTAATTGCGACTGAGATCTGAAGTACAGGTCAGAATTAGGTCACCTACACCGGCCAAGCCTAAAAATGTCATTGGGTTTGCGCCCATCAAATGAGCAAAACGGCCCATTTCGGCAAGACTGCGAGTTAACAACATCGCCTGCGTATTTTGCCCCGCACCTAAAGCGGCGGCCATACCGCAGATAATAGCGTAGATATTTTTCAAAGCTCCGCCCAGCTCTACGCCGTAGCGATCATGATTGGAGTACACACGAAAACTCGCTGAACAAAGCGTTTTTTGCACGCAATCTACAACGCGCTCATCACTGCTTGCGATAACCGATCCGGTTTGCAGTTGACGAACGATTTCCTTCGCGAAATTGGGCCCGCTTAAAACGCCAATTGAATGCTCCGGTAACTCTTGCTCCAATATCTGGCTCATAAGCGTGAAGCCTTGCGGCTCTATGCCTTTGGCAGTACTGACTACGATTGCATCCTCGCGCAGAAACGGTTTTATAGACCGGGTAACGGCGCGAAATGAATGACTGGGAATAGATACAAAAATAAGATCGCTCTCTGCGATCGCCGTTTCAAGATCTGAAGTAACAATTAGCGCATCGGCAAGCGGATAGCCGGGTAAGTATTCAATATTCTCACGTGCGTTTTGACAACGCTCTGCATTTTCCCTGGAGCGCATCCAAAGATAAGTTTTATGATTATTGTGAGCAATTATGTTAGCAATCGCTGTGCCGAAGCTTCCGCCCCCCAATACACTAACAGTCAAACCTTTAGCCATAATAGAAACTCGCGTAAAAATAATAAAAATTCACAATTTACAAACTATTAAAAACTGCAAAACGGTTATAGAAAAATCAAAAATGTAACTTTTTTGCACAAATAACTTCATAAAAATTTTGTCCACATTTTCTGTGGATAACTTAGTGGATAGATTTTGGGAAACAGGGTCAAACCCTTATAAAATCTGACCGACAGTTAGATTGATTAATTTTTAATCACATCAATAATTTCTTTGTTTTTCAATAGGTTATACTATTTTACAAGCCTATTTTTAACCTTTTTGAAGTTGGTTTGACTTATCTGTTCAGTCGTTGAGCTAGGCTTACCAAATGTGCATAAAAAAGTTAGTAGTCATTAACCGTGAATCCTCGGCAGAAGCAAAACTTTGGTATTGCAAGCAATATTCATCAAAATTTCACATTAAAAGTTATGAGGAATTTTTTGAGCGTTTATTGAATATTATTCACGTTCACTACGCTTAAAGTGTCCATAGCCACCATCTGCATAAAGTAGCGGATCAAAACCAACATTGCCTTTATAAACTTGGTGGATATGAGCGATAACAATTTGATGGGTTCCGTAGCTAATGAACATATCGGTCTCGCAAAAAAATACGACCTGGGCATCTACTAGATAGGGCGAAGATTTTTCAAAATGCCAGTTACCCAAGCTAAACCTGTCTCTACCCGGTTCACGGCCAGCACATAAATTCGAAATTTCTTCATGCTCGGTGCCCAATACATTGACCGAAAATTTACTCCCTTGAGTGGAAAAATATTCTTGCTGCGATACCAACTTATTGATGCACACGAGTAAGGACGCCGGCTTATCAGACACGGACGTAACTGATGAAGCAGTCATGGCAAATTTTTCCTGACCAATACGCGCCGCGATCACACAAACTCCAGACGCCAAGCTACGCATTCCCACCTTCATTGCTTCACTTACTGGCTTGTCGAGCATAAAACTTCCTCTAAAAAGGATTTTTCCTATCGAAAATTGCACAATACAAGCGAGTATTCTGACAGAGACTAGCAGCGAAACAAACTAAACTATCGCGCGTGTTCAGCAATCGGCCAAGTTGTCTAGAAAACATCTAAACCCTCGAATAAATTAGGTATTTTTTATTTTTTCGTTGACGAAGCCGAGGGGCATGGATATCATGCGCACCACTTGAAATGCACCGCATATTAAGTATTCGGAGTGTAGCGCAGTCCGGTAGCGCGTCTGCTTTGGGAGCAGAATGTCGGGGGTTCGAATCCCTCCACTCCGACCATAATTAAAGAACCAAAAACGTTAAGTCCAGTACGCGCCCGTAGCTCAGCTGGATAGAGCATCCGCCTTCTAAGCGGATGGTCGCAGGTTCGAGCCCTGCCGGGCGTACCATTCAGGGTTCCTCAACCCAATTTTCAAAAGTTAAATTGCTACGGTGGCTGTAGCTCAGTTGGTAGAGCACAGGATTGTGATTCCTGTGGTCGCGGGTTCGATCCCCGTCAGCCACCCCATTTTCTGATTACCACCACCCCTCTTAATCCAACAATTTAATTGCGTCTGTCGCGCTGCACCAAATGTATTTCATATTTCTTTTGCTGAAGTCATGTAGATAAGCGCTAGGGATCATGCCTTTATATCCTTCTTGTTTTCTCTCTCTCGTAATTACCCGGTGAATCCTCTTTTAAGTGATCGGAAAATTTAACGGGATAAGCTGTTCAGAAAAAGACTTAGCAAATTCCTTGTAAATCACATTTGAAAAAGTGAAGCAACGCCCACTCTTTTGAAAAAAATATTTAACTGTCACTTAAAGGAATGTCATTGATCAACAAATAGCCTTATAGTTTTTCTGCAATTGTCTTATAAAGGCACAAATAATAATAATACGTTTGAACACCTCGCAAACCTGCCCTCATCAACGTGGAGTTTTAAAGTTCCCTGGAATTGCAGGTGTTATTTATTCGGTCAATCCGTTCATATCCAACAACTGACGAGATTGAAATCATGTTAAAAAAAATTATTTTTGCTACTGCATTACTTGGTTGCGCGGCAAGCTCCTTTGCTGCATCCAATCGCCCCGATGGTTACATAACTATATGCAAGTCCGGGGAAAGCTGCTATCTCAGCACTAGCACAACGGTCGCCTTCGGTGCCGCAGATCAATTCGTTTATAAGATATTAAACGGTTCTTTTTCCTGCTCGCTTGCAACCTTTGGATCCGATCCGAATGCAGCTAAGGCATCAAAAGAATGCTCCATTTCCAAGTCAATCTCCGGTAGCAGCAGCTCTTCGCCCAACACAGCGGCATACGTGAGTATTAGCCTCAATGGCAGCGCTGGAAACGGTAGCGCGTCGCTCAGTTGGGGCAACCCTGGCGGCCTTACTGCGCTTGAAATTTATCAGGATACCGATTCTGATCCGTCCGGACGCGTACGCATCGCAAGCTTAAGCACCGGCTCCACCAGTTTCACGGCGACCGGACTCAATAACGGCACCACCTATTATTTTTGGGTTAAGTATCGTTTAAACGATGGCAATTGGTATAACTCCAATGCCGCATCTGCAAAACCAAGCGGCGGTGGCAGTAACGGCGGAATTACCGGCGCCACCTGTACCCCAAATGGATTTGTAACAGTGAGCTCAACTATCCGAGTCAGTAGTGGAACTTATGACGGCGGATGCAAGGTTTTCACCGCTACAAGCGCATTAGGAGATGGCAGCCAAAACGAAGGTCAAAAACCTGTGTTTATCGTTGAGAACGGAGCCACCCTGAAGAATGTGATTCTGGGCAACAATGGGGCCGATGGTATCCATTTCTCCGGTAGCGGCACTATCGACAATATTAAGTGGACCAATGTTGGCGAGGACGCTATGACGGTGAAGCAATCTGGAACGATTAATATTAAAAATATTTCTGCCTTTGCAGGTAGCGATAAATTTTTCCAAGTGAATGCAGCGTCAACCATCAATATTTCGAACTGCGTTGTCGATACAATGGGTAAATTCCTCCGCCAAAACGGTGGAACAACTTTTAAAATCGGCGTCACTATAGATAGTTGCCAAATATCCAATATGAGCGAAGGCATTTTCCGCACTGACAGCTCGGTAAGTACCGCAAGAATCACCAATAGCCGTTTGAAAAATGCCGGTAAAATTTGCATTGGTAACTGGGCAAGCTGCACTAGCTCAGGCATTAGTTACTATTAATTTTTAACTGATGCTTTGACAAGTCACGAAACGCCGGCGCTCACAAATAACGTCGGCGTTTTTGTTTATCGCCGCACTTTAGTTGCCGCTAGTGTGCTGCTGTGTGAAAATGCGCGCATTCTTTTCCCCTTCCTTGATCTGGAGATGTCTGTGCCTGCATTAGTATTAGACGGCAAAGCCCTTGCTGCAAAAACCGAACAAGAATTATCGCAACGCGTGGCCAACCTTAAAAGCACCACCAACGGTCAAACACCTATTTTGGCCACCATTTTGGTAGGCGCTGATCCAGCCTCAGCAACCTATGTGAAAATGAAAGGTAACGCCTGCTCGCGCATAGGCATGGACTCTCTAAAAGTTGAATTGCCATCCAGCACAACCACCGAAGAATTACTTGCCAAGATTAACGAATTAAATAACAACCCCAATGTGCACGGTATTTTGTTGCAACATCCGGTTCCCGAACAAATTGACGAGCGTTTATGCTTCGATGCGATCAGCGCGGAAAAAGACGTAGACGGTGTGACTTGTTTGGGCTTCGGTCGTATGAGCATGGGTGAGGAGGCATATGGTTGCGCAACGCCAAAAGGCATTATGCGTTTACTCGAAGCCTACAGTATTGAATTCGCAGGCAAGCACGCAGTGGTTGTAGGGCGCAGTCCAATTTTGGGTAAACCCATGGCGATGATGTTATTGAATGCGAATTGCACTGTGACCATTTGTCATTCGCGTACAAAAAATCTTCCTGAATTAATTAAGCAAGCTGATATTTTGGTGGGCGCTGTTGGCAAACCGGAATTTATTAAAGCGGATTGGATTAAAGATGGGGCCGTAGTAGTTGATGCTGGCTATCACCCTGGCGGCGTAGGCGATATCGAATTGACACCGCTAGTGAACCGCGTTGCGGCCTACACGCCTGTTCCCGGTGGCGTCGGCCCTATGACAATCAATACATTGATTTATCAAAGTGTTGATTCCGGTGAAAAGAAAATGAAAGCTGCGCAAAAATAAAATGCGCTTTCGATTTAAACAGGCGCTATACAGCGCCTGTTTTTATTTAAGCCTGACGTTAATTTCTTATGAACGATCAACTCGACATTATTTATCGCGATGAGTTTTTAATAGCGATTAACAAGCCTAGCGGACTGTTAGTTCATCGCAGCGCCATAGATCGTCATGAAACACGTTTTGCCATGCAAACGTTACGCGACCAAATAGAACAACATGTATTTCCCGTACACCGACTCGACAAACCTACATCGGGCGCGCTGGTATTTGCGTTAAGTGCCGATATCGCAAGATTAATGGGCGAGATTTTTTCGCTGCATCAATTACAAAAAACTTATGTAGCTATAGTTCGCGGAACTGCGCCAGAATATTTATTGCTGCATTATCCCCTTGTAGAAGAATTAGATAAGTATACGGATAAAAATGCACGCGAACCGGAAGCAAAACCCGCCATCTCGGAGTTTTTCCGTCTTGCTGAAACCACCCTACCTTTCGCAGTAGATAAATATCCGGATAGCCGCTACTCACTGATAAAATGTATTCCAAAGACAGGACGAAAACATCAGTTGCGCCGCCATCTCAAACATATAAATCACCCGATTATTGGCGATGCAAAACACGGAAAAGGTAAACATAATCGTTTTTTCCAAGCAAACTTTAATGCGCACAGACTATTATTAGCTGCCACTGAGCTGACGTTTAACCACCCGGTGACGAGGCGCGAAATAAAATTAATTGCGCCGCTTGATGAAACCATGACGCAACTCATCCATCGATTTAATTGGTACAATTCAATACCCACTAATTGGCTGAAATCGCAACATTCAATATCCTATGCGCCTTGATAAATTTATTGGAAATAATTCAGAACTGAGCCGGACTCAAATCCATATTGCGATTAAGCAAGGTTTGGTGTCAGTTAATGGAGATATTGTTAGCAAAACCAATCTTCATATTCGAGATGAAGATAAAATTATTTGTAATCAGCAATTGATCGAAACGCGCCAGCCGCGTTATTTGATGCTACATAAACCTGCAGGCTATGTGTCCGCTAACAGCGACAGCGAGTACCCTACCGCTCTGGATTTAATTACTCTTCCTTTTAAAAAAGATTTGCAGATTGTGGGGAGATTGGATGTTGATACCACAGGTTTATTATTGTTAACGGATGATGGCCAATGGAATCATAAAGTTACGTCACCAAAAAATAACCACACAAAATCTTACCTCGTTACAACTGCGGGCCCTATTCCCGAATCTGCAAAACAAATTTTTGCAGAAGGAATTTTATTAAAAGGCGAAACTAAAGCGACATTTCCAGCCGAACTAACAATTCTCGAATCGCATAAAGCTCGTCTGTGCATTTGCGAGGGAAAATATCATCAGGTTAAAAGAATGTTTGCCGCTCTAGGCAATCGTGTCATTGAACTACATAGGGAAAGAATTGGTGCTGTACATCTTGATGCGGATTTATTGCCTGGGAAAAGTCGCGCCCTCACCGCAGGAGAAATAGCGAGTTTTGAAACTTATGATTAACGACGCCTCCACACAATGGCTGGTACAAAATATTATTCAGCACGCAAGCACGCAGAGCCTTTGGCTTAGCGATGAAAATGTGCTGAAACATTTACCCGACGCTAAAGTTTGGCAACACAAACCACTTTTTGTGACTAATCGCTGGGATTTGGCGCAACACGCAAAGCAATTCGGATTTAATGCAGAGTTTAATGATTTTGATTTGACTGCTATTTCTGACAACAGCGTTGATCATGTTTTCTATCGGGTATCCAAAGAAAAAGCGGTCGTCCATCATTTAATTAATGAAGCTCAACGTATTTTAAAAAGCGACGGTATCCTTTGGATCTGCGGACAGAAAAATGAAGGTATTAAAACCTATGTTGAAAAAGCATCTGCATTATTTAACTGCGCGAAGGATATCCAGAAAGATGGCACAAATTATTCGAGCCAATTAGTAAAAGGTAATAGTTCCGATAATATATTAGACGATGAAAATTATCGCGAGCTGCGTCCATGCATCAACCTTGCGGATACCATTCTAGTTAGCAAACCTGGCCAGTTTGGCTGGAACAAAATTGACTTGGGCAGTGAATTCCTCATTGCAGAAGTTAGAAAATTGTTAAGCGGGCAATCTAAAAATTTTCAGCAGTGTTTGGATCTAGGATGTGGATATGGCTACCTAACAATTGCGAGCCGCGATTTTTCTGTAAAGAATCGCACACTCACGGACAATAATGCAGCTGCACTTATCACCGCAAAAGTTAATTGCGTCCAGCTAAAAATAGAAGCCGAAATAATACCTACAGACGCAGGAAAAGAATTGCAGGGTAAATTTGATTTAATTTTGTGCAACCCACCATTTCATCAAGGCTTCAGTGTTGATGGTGATTTAACAGAAAAGTTTTTACGAAACGCGCACAGATTGCTTACTGAAAATGGCGTCGCTTATTTTGTAGTCAATCAATTCATTCCATTAGAAAAAAAAGCACCAGAATTTTTTGATCACGTAAATTTAATTTCGAGAAATAAAAGCTTTTGTGTGTTTGAGTTACGAAAAAACTAGTCAAGATCTAGGCAATATGTGATAAAGCTTTGCACGCTGCGGACATATTAACCAGACACAGCTATCTTAATGATTTTTTTAGAGAAAAGGGTTGACCAAGTATAACCGCCTCTATATTATGCGCACCACTTCCACGCAGGAAGTTACCGATCCGCCTTAGCTCAGTCGGTAGAGCAAATGACTGTTAATCATTGGGTCGCTGGTTCGAGTCCAGCAGGCGGAGCCAAATTAAAGTAAAAAAGGCTGCATGAAGATGCGGCCTTTTTTATGTGTGTAAATTTTGTGTTCAACAGCTCGTTTGTTTAGCCCAACCCTAATCCCTGGCGGAGATCCAACCATGTTTAAAGTGAATGAGTATTTCAATGGCGCGGTTAAATCAATCGCCTTTCAAACCGAAACTTTGCCCGCCACTATAGGTGTAATGGCAAAGGGTCACTACGAATTTGGCACCAGCCAAAAAGAGTATATGACTGTAGTGAGCGGTAGCCTCACAGTGGTGTTACCAGGCGCCAGCAAATCTGAAACCTTTAAAGAGGGTCAAACTTTCATTGTAGAAGCCAACCAACGCTTCAAGGTGACAGCTGACGTCGAAACTTCTTATCTTTGCAAATACGAATAACGATTTTCGATGCGCACTCTGTAAGTGCGCGTCGTCACGTCCACCCTTAATTTTTTTCCTGATCTAGCTTCAACCAACCTTTTGTTTTAAATGCGTGATTAAAGCTGTGAGTCGGTAGGCTTGATATTTTCGTTCCTTATATAGCAAATATATCGGCGTTGATTCCCCAAGGTAGGAGCCCGGCAAAAGCTCAACCAAGGCACCTGCTTCAAGTTCGCTTTTTACATCCAGCTGCGATTTATAGGCGATTCCCTTCCCTGCCATCGCCCAGCGCTTCACCATATCTCCGTCGTTAGCCGACCTGTCACCCGTCACATTTACATTAACCGATTCTCCATTTCGCTCGAACTCCCACTTGTTATAGGGGCGATCATTTCGATAAAACATCAAGCAATTATGATTAAGTAAATCATTCAGTTCTCGAAGCGGCGAATGATTGCTCAAGTAACTAGGTGAAGCGACTAGAAGCCGCCGGTTGTCGCAAAGCCTGGCGGCGATTAAACCCGAATCTTTGGGCGCCCCATAACGAACCACCAGATCCAGTTCGTCGCGATACAAATCTTGAATATAATCAGATATATGAAAAACTAACTTAATCTTGGGATGAAGGTCCAAAAACTCGTCTAGAACGCGATTTAAATAATTCCGGCCCAAGTCTGAAGGAGCGCTTATTCTGATCTCGCCCGCTACCAGAGTTTGCAGGTTGCTCAGCTCACTTTCAGCAACATCGAGCACCCCAAACATTTGTTGAAGATGAGGTATAAAAGCTTCACCAGCTGCGCTCAAACGAAGGCTGCGTGTAGTCCGCTCAAATAGACTAACGCCTAATGCCCGCTCTAATCTTTTGATAGCTGCGGATACAGCTGCGGTCGTCATATTCAGCTGACGAGCAACATCGCTCATATTTGCACGCTCTGCTACTTGAATAAGGAGCTCTAAATCTTGCAGCGAATAATTTCTTTGCATAGGTCATTATCAAAAGCTTTTAACAGTTATTCAAGTATTGCAAACATTATCAATATTTCCAGATAGAGTTAAGCTGGACTCGTACAAATAATTCAGGAGCCATCCAATGTCCCAATCTTTACCCGAAACAATGAAAGCTGTTGGCCTCAAAACCTATCTGCCCATCGCTGACGAAAACTCTCTGTTAGACATCACCCTGCCTGTGCCTAAACCACAAGGGCGCGATCTGCTTGTGAAAATAACGGCCGTATCCGTTAATCCAGTCGATACAAAAGTGCGCAGCCCAAAAAGCAAAGTGGAAGAAAATTACCGTGTCCTCGGTTGGGATGCAGTTGGCAAAGTCGTGGCCGTTGGCGATGACGTTGAGCTATTCCAGATTGGCGACGAGGTGTATTACGCCGGAGACATAACTTGCCCTGGAAGCAACAGCGAATTTCAAGTGGTAGATGAACGTATTGCGGGAAACAAACCAAAAAGTTTGAGCGATGTCGAAGCCGCCGCCCTCCCCCTCACGGGTATTACTGCTGCAGAGGGATTATTCGAACGATTGGAAATCAGTGAAGAAAAATCCAAAGGCAAAGTGTTATTGATTATTGGTGCTGCGGGTGGTGTAGGTTCAATTGCGATTCAACTAGCGAAACAAATTGCTGGATTAAAAGTTATTGCGACAGCCTCTCGCCCTGAGTCAGCAGACTGGTGCCGCTCACTGGGAGCAGACCTAGTTGTTAATCATCAACAAGATTTCACAAAAGAGATTCGCTCCCAAGGTATGCAGTTTGTAGATTATATTTTTTGTTTAAACACTACCGCTGCTCACTGGTCAGCCATGGCGGATTTAATCATACCTCAGGGGAAAATCTGCTCAATTGTTGAACCGGAGGCAAACATAGATTTAAATTTATTAAAATCAAAATCTGCTAGCTTTACGTGGGAGTTTATGTTCACACGGTCAATGTACAAAACTTGCGACATGATTGAACAGCACAAAATACTTAATCGTATTGCCGATCTCATTGATAGACAACAAATAAAAACCAGTCTTAATAAAGTATTGAGTCCAATTAACGCAGCGAATTTGCGTCTGGCGCATGCGGAAATAGAGGCCGGAGCAACCATCGGTAAAATCGTACTTTCTGATTGGTGACATTACCGTCCACTCATTTGAATGACCGAATTTTTTTACCGATGCTTCTGTTAAAGAGCTACCTTTGTTATGTACATAGTAAACTGGCCAGAGGCTATTCTAGCCAGTTTACTATGAAAAAATTCAAATAATTTATTTTGTTAAGACTAATGAAAAAAACGATCTTGCATCCGAATTCGTAAGTTTAAATACGAAACTATTTTTACCCTTCTTAAAATGAACCAAACGCTTGTATTCTGTTAAATTCCATTGATTTCGTGCAGTACCGTTTTTATCATTGGCCAAACTATTAAATTTTTTATTAAATAATTCACTCTTCCAAATGATTTTTTCGTTCAAGCTAAGACTCGCAAAATCATCCGCGCCTATCCAAACCCACAAGTCTTGCTCGCGATCCAGTATGACTTCTGTATAACCGAAAAATACTCCTGCTTTATCAACTTGCGGTGGCGTTATTGGATAGGAGGAATGACTTAAATATTGCCAGCGTAAGGTTTGATTATCTTTTCCGTAATAAACTCCATCAAGATCAACTCCATACTCCGGTGGGAGCTTAACATCTGAACGTGAAAATGGGCCGATGACATACCAGCTATCAATAAAAATTCTGTCAGCATACCGCGCGCCATCTTTTATTATACGACCCGCCACTTTTTTGGGATCGCGTTGATTGACAGGCGGAATATGATCAAGCCATAGATCTACATAGTCATTTTTGGAGCGCATGGATTCATAAGTCGCGTGTGAACTAGCTAAGCTCATCGCATCTTTCACGTTATCTTTTCCATTAACCAAGCCTACTGAATCAGAAGACTTCGTTTTATTCTTTGACAAGGGCTCGCCTAATCCCCTTGCGTTCATATCTTCAAGTCTGTTGCGTAAAGAATTTTTTGCATTTTCCTCAAATCGTTCAATCGATTTAACCATTTCCGCACCAGGCATTTTATTGGCATTATACGCAGGTATAGGTAGCTCTAAAGACATGACAGTTTTTAAGGCATCCGTATGTGACATAACTACCGCTCGCTCTAAATCTTTAGCACGTAACTCCCGTTCAATTTTACGAATATTTTCCGAAATTTTTCGAGCCAACTCTAACAATTGTGAGGCAGCTACGGTTCTACTAGCTTCCAATATTTCATTATTTGGCTCGAGGTTTAATTTTTCTTTAGTCGTATCATCTAAAGTGTTCACTAACGCTTGTTGAACCTCGCCCATATTTTTCAATGATTGCTGCATATTCATTTTGTAAGCGTTATGCATGGATACTCGTACTTGCTTCGCTGCCGTATTTGCGGGTGCGGGTTTTACCACAAGATTGCTCAAGTACAAAAGAATTAAGCCATGAATAATAATCGAGGCTAAAATAAATCGATTCTGTAGGATAAAAATATTGAAAACATTTTGGCGGAATATATATGGGTGACTGACCATATTACTTGGCCCTGGTATTCAGGACTATGTTGGTAAAACCCTCAAACTGACATATATCTACTACACTCACGATATATTTGTAGGCAACCGCTTCGTCTCCACTGATCTCAATCAGAGTTTGTCTACTATCACTACCGGCATCTTTAAGTTTTTCTTGGAGTTTATGGAGGGTTATGGATTCTCCATCCAAAAATAAATTTCCCTTTTTATCAATACCCACCTCCTTTGCTTTAGGGGCCGACAAACCGGAATTGAGACTGGCGTGAGCCTCCGGCAGTACTACAGGTAATGTATTTTGCTGATGTATGTCAGCCTGTTGTTTAAACGATGTAGCCACCATAAAAAACATCAGCAAAAAAAAGATGCAATCTATAAGCGCAATTAATCCAATTTCAGGCTGATCTTCTTCAACAGGATTAATTCGCATAATTCACCTCGCTGAGATCGACCGCTGTAGAACTCACTGGCTGTTTTTGCACGACTGAAAACCAGTCGTTAATCAGCTGTGATATTTCCTGCTCGAGCAACAAGCTAAACGATGCATTTCGATATTTTAGAAAGTGATGCATACCCAGTGCAGGAAGTGCCACGCCTAAGCCTGCCGCAGTGTTAATGAGCGCCTTCGAAATTCCACCCGCTAGTAGTGTGGGGTTTCCCATGCCCTGTGAAAAAGCTATTACGTGAAAGGCCTCAATCATACCTATCACCGTACCTAACAAACCAACAATAGGAGCAACTGTGGCCACTATGGACAATGCATAAAATTTTTGTTGATGTTTCCTCAACTCCCGCGATGCTATCTCGCCCGCGCCTGTACTTATAAAATCGAATGATTGGCGTCGATTATCGACAATAAAACCCAACACCCTCGCCAGGCTGGTTCGATTCGATATCAATAGCTGAGAAATTTTTTCAACCTCGCCGTGGCCCCATAAAGCCCTGACCTGATCAAGTAATTCATGAGAAAAAATATATTTTTCGCGGAAGTGAACAAGCCTTTCAATACTCACCGACAGAAATAAAATAGAGAGCGATATAATAACAACCACCGCAACCCCACCTTCCGAAAAATATTCAAGAAGATCTACTTCACTGGCGGAAGCTGTTTCCGGCAAAAAAATCAATGCGATAAATATAGGTGATAAAATTCTTGTCATAAGTAGCCTTCAAATGGATGTGCCATTAATACAATGTTTTTGCGTAAGCTAAAACGATGATTGTTAGCGAAGGTTACAAGCAAAAAATTAAAAAGATGCCAAATGGCAATTTTCGATGATAAGCGGAAAATAGGACTTAACGAGAAATTATGCCGAGGGAATAATTTTGGAGGGAGTTGCGAACAACCTAGTTACAGCTTAAAGGCAGGAATTGATTTTCAATATTTGTTTTGTTGGCGCCTACAGCAACCATCCCCGCTGGCGCTCTTGCGTTACCGCACACCCATGAGATGGGGCTTTCTGGAGAATCCACTACTACTATAGGACGGATACTTATTGTCTTACCCTTCAATCTGTTTAAAGCTTTACTGCCGAATTTAATATCAAAAGAACCAGCAACATAATCTATCCTTTCAACATAATTTCCTATCAAATGTTCAGGCTTGGGAATTCCAGCCTCGCTATTGTCGCGCGGGAATTTTTTTGTGGTAATGTAAAATAAATTAATGTTCTCCTTTAAATTTTTTAGCAAATCGACCGACTCGGCAATTTGCGCGCGCGCGTATTTGGGTTCAAGCGAGGGCATCGCCATAGCGGCGAGAATTGCGATGATGGCCACAACGACCATCAACTCAAGTAACGTGAAACCCTTGCCCGCCCTAGACTTATCCATCACGCTGTCTCGCTAAGTTAGCGAATAAATTTTGCAGCGTACCAACAACTGGCGTGTAATTCATATCCCTGCTCTTTACCCCAAGCGATCGCTGTACGCACCAACTTTTCAGCGAAACCCTTGCCTCTAAACTCTGGTGGCACATAGGTACTGGTGATATCCAATACCGTAGTATCAGATTCTTTTTTGAAAGTGACATACTGAAGTATGGCTTGCGCACCTTGGTAATCTGCAACAAAACGATTTTGTTCAGGTATGTGACGAACATTTTCCATAAGTTACCCCTAATCAAGTAAATTCAAAATAGTCAGCAACTACACTTCCAACGTAAAGATAGCCTCGGCCGAACATTGTCCGGACTTTCCACAACTTGGATCAGAATTTAATAAAATCGTTTCGCTTGATACACCTAGTTGCAAAATAAAATATTGCTTAATCGCTTGCGCGCGCTCATGCGCCAATCGATTTAAACGTTCCGGATCAACCGCTTCTGCTGCAATAAGCGCCTGATATTTTTCATCGGCCGTGAGCTGTAGATTGGTTGGGCTAACGAGACCTTGTATTTGATATCGAGTGTTGACAGCAGCAACCCAGGTTTCGTTGTGATCCTTTAAAGATTCGGGTGCAACGCCCGCCTTTTGTAATGCACTCTTAACCTGCTCTTCTTTAAGGGCTAGCAAATCAGTATTCGGGTCAAACGTTCCCTGAACACTCAAACGCATCTTGGGACGTTTTTTTAACGCCTCAGTTAACAGCTGCGCCTTATTTTTAGCCTCGTCAGTTAATTGTGACTCTCCTGGTGTGAATTGAATTTTACCAAGATCTTCGCTGGTATTTAACAAGTTGCTGAGAAATTTGAAGGGCGATGTAATAATTTTTTTAAGAGTATTACTTAAGGCGCGGGTGATAACGTCCTTAATATTAAATTCCGGATCACTAGGTGTACCGGAAATTACCGTGTCCAAAACGGCAATATGATTTTCATCTGTTAAAAGAGCTAAGCCTAATCGCAACGGAATATCTACCACGCGGGTGCCGCGAACTTTTTCACCGAATTCCAAATGATCAATCACTACATGATTTTTGCCCAAAATCTTTCCGTCTTCGTAATGATAATTCAGATCGGCACTCAGCAACCCCTTTTTAATTTTCCAGCCAGCGTATTCGGCAGAATAAGGCGACAAGGCCCCCATATCCATTTGTTTGAACGACAGTAACGCATCCAGCTTCGGAACTTTTCTAAATACATTAGCTTGACCCTGCAATGTCACAGGCGCATAGCCATCTACATTACCTGCCAGTTTTATGGTCGCCAAGGAGTTTTCATCGGAGGATATATTGACAATATCACCGGTAAAATTTTGCACTATTGCCGTAAATGCAGGTGTTAAAGACTGATCGTAAAAACCCACCGCAGCATTGTTAACTGCAAAGCGATCAATCGCAAATTGCCAGGGTTTTGATTCCGTTGGAGCGGCCGTTGAAGTCGCTGGCGGAGGTGCCGCTGTTACAATCATGGCTTGAACATTTGTAGTCCGATTTTTATCGACAATGAATTGACCATCCAACTCATTGAGCGTTACAGCCGGTATATGAATGGATTTTTCCGTCAAGGATATTTCTGCATTTTCCCATTCCAGACTTTTCCATTTGACCGCATCCTGCTCCATATTCATCGGGCGAAGTTTTAAATCACTTAACTTGCCGTTGCCCACTACTTTTTGCGGCGTACCCGCCACTAAATTAATATGCTTGTGAAATTCAAAAGCGCCACTTAAAACCTCAAGCGTTACGTAGGGTTCCAATAATTTATTAAACCATACAAAAGGGATATTATTTGCGTTTATGTCCACTTCCCCAGAGAGAGACAGTAGATTGAGCTTACCCGCAATTGCTATTTTTGCAGTTTTATTTAAGTCGGCATTGAGCGAAAAATTCGACGCATCCTTACCAGCAAAATTGATATTTGAAATGCTTAGATTCAATGGCGACGCATCCATAGGAATGCTATTTAACGCCACTAGATTCGTATGGAGGGTAGAATTAACCAAGGTGAGTTTTTTTATGATTACCGAAAGATTTTCATCCGTTTTCTTTTTTTGTGCTGCTTCTTTGGCCAGAATTTGTTGATGCTTTATAACATCATCAAAATTCCACAATGCATTTTCATTTTGAGTGGCGTTAAGTCGCAATTGTTTGATGGTAATGTCGTTGATGACGATGCCGCGTTCATGAAATGATTGTAAACATCCGACATTCAGATTCACCGAGTCGGCTTGCCACAAATTTGCAGAATCTTTTAGATGCCCGATGCTAAGGTTACATTTAAACAATTGCAGGTTAATTTTGTCATGTTGTAGTTTATGCCCGGTTTGCTCGAAATAATTTTCAGAGACCGCGCGATTAACCCAAGGCAATGCCCAAAAATAATAACAGAGGCAAAGAATACTCAGCAGTATCAAGACAACAAATAAAACGCGTAGAATTATTGAGCGGTACAACGCATGCAGAAAAGATGTAGGCATTCTCAAACGACTTTAACTCCCGTATACATCACTCGCCACCGGTTTGTTAAAACCAATGGCGAAGCTTAGGCGATTTTAGTTCCCCACAAATCGTACTCGTCTGAGTGTTCGATAAGGACGTTTACCAGGTCACCCGGTTTAACATTTGTTTCACCGTTCAAATAAACGCAACCATCTATTTCAGGTGCGTCGGCAAAGCTGCGGCCAATAGCGCCTTCCTCGTCCACTTCATCAATTAAAACTTGTAAGGTCTGCCCTACTTTTAATTTTAAGCGTTCAGTGGAAATTTCCTGCTGCAATTGCATAAAACGGTCGTAGCGTTCTTGTTTAATTTCATCGGGAACGTGATCTGGCAATTCGTTGGCTTTGGCGCCTTCGACCGGCGAATATTGGAAACAACCCACCCGATCCAGCTGCGCTTCTTTCAAAAAATCCAACAGTTGCTGGAAATCATCTTCTGTTTCACCCGGAAAGCCAACGATAAATGTTGAACGAATCGTTAAATTGGGGACTTGTTCACGCCAGCTTTTAATCCGCTCTAATGTTCGCTCAACTTGTCCTGGCCTACGCATCTTGCGTAACAGGGTAGGACTTGCGTGTTGAAATGGAATATCCAGATAAGGCAAAACCTTGCCCTGCGCCATCAATGGAATCACGTTGTCCACGTGCAAGTAGGGATACACATAATGCAAGCGAACCCAAACGCCAAGCTCACCGAGAGCAGCGGCTAGTTGATACATATCTGTCTTTAACGGGCGGCCGTCCCAAAAATCCGTGCGATGTTTAATATCTACACCATAAGCTGATGTGTCCTGAGAGATCACAAGAATTTCCTTCACGCCAGCCTTAACAAGTCGCTCTGCCTCGCCCATTACTTGCCCGATAGGACGGCTTACCAGCTTCCCGCGCATATCCGGAATGATGCAGAAGCTGCAAGAATGGTTACAGCCTTCTGATATTTTCAAGTAGGCGTAATGACGTGGCGTTAATTTAATGCCTTGCGGAGGAACCAGATCGGTAAACGGATCATGCTTAGGATTGGGTGGAAGATGCTCGTGCACCTGAATGAGAATTTCCTCATAGGCATGAGCTCCGGTAACACCTAGAACATTGGGGTGAATCTGGATAATTTCGTCTTTTTTCGACCCTAGACAACCTGTAACAAGAACCTTACCGTTCTCAGCCAACGCCTCCCCGATGGCTCCTAAGGATTCTTGCACCGCACTGTCGATAAAACCACAGGTGTTCACGATGACCATGTCAGCATCGTTATAGCTAGGCACGATGTTATAGCCCTCGGTACGCAATTGGGTGAGGATGCGCTCGGAATCTACCAGGTTTTTGGGGCAACCCAGTGAAACAAAGCCGATTGTGGGGTTACCGTTGGAATTGGATGTCATAAATAAGGCCAGAAATGGGACAAATAAAAAGGCGGCTATTGTAGGCGTTTAGGCTTTTTTTTGCATGAAAGTTCGCTGCTGCTAGCGAAAATTACTAGCATCTAAATAACAGAGGCGTTCAGACAGCTTCAAAATCGGGTTGGATTTTGAAATAGGTGTATTAATTTAGGTGACAAGTGAGCAAGGACAGTAAGGGTATTATTTGGACGGACCCACAGGAACAAATTTACTGTACAAGCCTGTGTTATCAAAAGTCGCGATTTCAAAATGATAATCGCCTTTCAAATAGTCGAAGTAATAAGAATCGACATAGGCATCTTTGATAACAATGCTTTTATAGTTTGTATCTTCATCCAGCTTGTAGCGTATTTCATAACCACCGATTTCCGATATATCGAGGTATTCACCATTTTCACGGGCCGTGGGCACAGACCATAGGAGCTGGACTGGACCCTCAACACTTTCAGAAGATATCGAAGAATTCGCTGACGAAGATTTCGGCGCAGAAACACTAGAAGATTTTGGCGCCAAAGAAGAAGATTTCGCAGAGCTCACTGAATAACTGCTCGAAGGTGGCGGATTTTCCGCAGCCATTTGAGAGCTCACCGTATTGGCGGGTTGGTTGTTTGAATTACCCCCTCCCCCGCCACCCGAACCACCTCCGCCGCCACACGCTGCAGTTAATAAAGGCGCAACAAAAACCATCATGGCGGTCGTCGCTTTTAACCGGCGCTGCCAACTTAAATTTGTGTTGAGTTGGTGACGACTTATATAACCAAGCTCAATTAATATTTCGCCTAATTCATGTTTGGTATTGATAGACGATATTTTAGGAGAATCATATCGCGCTTTTTGGAGGTCAATGGCGTGACGCAATTGCGGAGCGGTTATTAGTCCTTTTTCAACCAGAAGATCGCCTAAGCGCAACGATTTATGAATATCTGACATAATAATTCTACTGTTAGGTTCAATTGCAGCTGAATGAAATTTTTCTCATTTATTACAATAGCGCATGAAACCTATTTTCGAAAAAATTATTTATTTATTGCATCGTCAATGGATAGCAATATCTGTTCTATAGCGGCCTTGCGCGTTCCAATATTAAGTCGCATAAAGCCCGCTCCCGCCTCACCAAAAACTTTTCCTGGATTCATTCCTACTTTACATTTCTGAATAAAAAAATCTCGTAACTGCGAATCCGACATTCCCATCTCACGACAATCAAGCCAGAGTAAATAGGTTGCCTCAGACTTCGTCATCTTTATTTGCGGAATGTTCTTTAGCAAGTAATCGCTAACATAATTACGTGTGGTTTGAAGGTAAATCATTAGCTCGTATAGCCATTCATCTCCGCCACGATAAGCCGCTTCGAAGGCGGCGATACTAAGCGGATTCGTATTACCTACATGTAGCGTTTCAAAGGCTTGTTTCATTGCGTTTCGCTGAACCGCATCGGTAATAACGAGAGCAGATAATCCTAGCCCTGGAATATTAAATGTTTTATTGGGCGCAATCGTTGTGATAATTCTATCGCCAGGCTGCGCCAATTTCCCCAACATAGTGTGCGTGTTGCCTGGGTAGATTAAGTCACAATGAATATCATCCGAAAGAATTACCAAATTATATTTACGCGCAATATTTAAGACGGATGTTAATTCCTGTTGCGTCCATACACGACCAACTGGATTATGCGGTGTGCAGAGCATTAATAATTTAGCGCCCTGCTGCGCGCACATTTCCAAATGCTCTAAATCAATCTCGTAGCGTCCGTCGATTTCGCGTAAAGGATTTAAGATTAATTTTCGGCGGTTGGTAGTAACCGCGGAAAAAAAAGGAAAGTAAACTGGTGGTTGCACTATTACGCCGTCGCTTTCGTTCGCAAATGCCAGAACTGCAGCAAAAAGCGAAGGAACAACTCCAGGTGCCATTAAAATCCATTCACGCTCAATCTTCCAGCCATGACGGCGCCAGAACCATTCAATAATGGATTCATAAAGGCTTTCCGGGTAAAGCGTGTATCCAAACACTGGGTGTTGAAGCCGCTCCTGCAAGGCGCGCGTAATACATTCAGGAACCGCGAAATCCATATCCGCCACCCACGCAGGTATTACATCTTTTGTACCGAAATAATACTGGCGTCCATCAAACTTTACAGCGTTCGTATTTTCTCGGGAGATAGGAGCGTCGAAATCAAATAACATTAAATAACCTTTTTAAATAACTTTCGTTATCACTTCATTGACACCATAAAAAAACAACGTGAAGCTATTTAATTCGCTCCCAAAAAGTCACCTCGGAAAGCGTATGTTGAAATTTGCGCTTTGTTTCACGAATGACGAAAGGTACCTCTATGGGTTGTTGCAGGAGTTTAAAGTGTTCGCCCAGAAGCATTTTTAAACCGTCAAATGTTGTGAAACTTTCCCCATCTTTTTTCAAACCACCTATCCAATCTTCACGGGGAGTATGATCGGTCAGCCAAGTATAGGGAGATGAAAGCATGAGCACACCACCAATATTCAAGCGCTCATGAATAGAATTAAGAAATTTTGCCGGATTGTATAAGCGATCAATTAAATTTGCGGCAAGGATAAAATCGTAGCCGGTTAATTGCGGCTTTAAATTACACGCATCGCCTTGGAAAAACTCCACTTTATCTTTCACAGCTTGCAAATTTAAATCGGCAAGACTACGCGATTTGTATTGCACTAATTCCCCTTCTTCGGTGAGGGTGTACCTTAATGTTTCACCATTGGCAAGAAGAACTCCCTGACCAATAAAACGGGCGGAAAAATCTATGCCGGTTACAGAATCAAAATGTGTGGCCAATTCAAAAGTAGCGCGACCAGACGCGCAGCCAATGTCCAACGCTCTAGCCTTAGGTCTATCGCCCATCATTTCGATGGCACATTCAACCAGGGATTTAGGGAAATTAGCTACACCAAAATATTCATCACCATAATGAAATTCAGCGTATTCAGACAACAGTTTATCAGTTTCGTAGTGAGATCCAGGCACCGGCTTTAATTCCTCTGAAACAACGTAGCGAAAACCCGCATGTTGAAAAAAATGACGGCGAAACGCGTAGCGCGCTTCACGTAAAGTTTCATTGCCGCATGAAATCCATGAACCACCTTTAATTAAATTGTGGCGCTCATCGAAAGTCGGCGTAGTAAAATCATCATATATAGTATGAACATCAAACCCTTCGAAAGGGTAGATAGGTGTTTCGGTCCACTGCCACACGTTTCCGGCGACATCGTAAAAATCGCCGTGTGAAAATTTATTGACCGAACAGGATGATGCATGATGATCAAGATGCAAGTTAGCATTTATTTTTTGCGTACTTGAGTTTTTCAAATTAGAAACGTCGTAAAGACGATACCACTCATCTTCGGTAGGTAAACGAACCGATAACCCCGTAAGAGATTTTTTCCAATTACAGAAAGCTTTTGCTTCATGATAATTAACTTCAGCGGGCCAGTCCCACGGCATGCTTACTTCTTCCGTCATTAAACGCAAAAACCATTTTCCCTTTCGTAGATGCCAAAAGGTAGGATGCTGAGCTTTAGTAAATGAAAGCCAGGCCTGACCCTCCTCTTCCCAAAACTGCTTACTTCTATAACCTTCCGCTTCAACGAACGTTAAAAACTCTTGATTGCTTACCAAAAATTTACTCGCCTGGAATTCTTTTACCTGCGCTTTGTGAGTTCCGTATTCATTGTCCCAACCATAGTAGGGATTAGACTTTTCTTTGCCTAAAACAACTTCGCCTTGAGCTACATTTAGCAATTCATTTTGCGGCGCACAGCTCGTTTCATAGGAAGGTTTCCACTGCGGATGGCTTTTTACATAGGCTAATTTATGTTGGCGAATTAAAACTGAAGATGTTTCTAAATGAATGCGCTCGTGCTCAATACCCATGATGATAGCCCACCAGGGGTTGTTCCAATCGACAGGCAGTTGCAGCGGAGCAGTCTCAATTAAATTTACTACAAGAGTACGAACCTGATCGCGATAAGCTTTTACCTCTAGAGGTGTGGGCCACCGATAATGAGCATCATTCAGGTCATCCCAACTCATTTCATCTACGCCCACTGCAAAAATAGATTCGAAACGCGGATTAATACGTTTTTCAATCATTCGTGCTAATAATAATTTATTAACAAAAAAGGTAGCGGTATGGCCGAAATAAAAAATTAATGGATGGCGCAGAGGAATAGATTTTTCGTAATAAGCTTCTTCACACGCGAGTGTTTCAAACAAAGATTCATAGCGATCAAACGTAGTTACAAAATATTCGTGCAACCTTTGACGCAATGCTAATGCACTTCCTTCACGCAGATTTGGAGTGCGAGTGAACAATGACTGATGAGTAGAAAAATCGTCCAGGTGAGGCTTTTTACATAATGTGTTGTTTATCGAATTCATATTCACTCACCTTTTCACCACTTTCGGATAAACACCGTCGTTGCGATGCTTCACACGAATTGGCGATAAATGAAATTAACGCAGGCCATACTCAATTAATTTTGGCTAAACCTGCCCACATAATCTTTTGCAAACTGCCAGGCAATACGACCGCTGCGCGCACCGCGGCTGCGATGCCATAAAAGAGCTTCAAATTCCGAATTTTCAACCCATCGGCCGCCCAAATATTCGACCCAATATCGGGCTGTGCTTAAATATTCTTCCTGGGAAAAACTATAAAAGCTGAGCCATAATCCGAAACGTTCGGACAAAGATACCTTCTCTTCAATAGAGTCACTCGGTCGTACTTCGCCATCTTCATAACGCACATCCAAGTTGTCGCGCATTTTTTCCGGTAATAAATGGCGGCGGTTGGATGTCGCATAAAATAATATGTTGTCCGACGGAGCTGCAATTGAACCGTCGAGCGCAGATTTAAGTGCCTTGTAGCCAAGCTCCCCCTCTTCAAACGACATATCATCGCAAAAAATAATGAATTTTTCGGGGCGACCACCAACCAAGTCAATAATATCGGCCAGTTGAATTAACTCGGTTTTATCCACTTCAATAAGTTTTAAATCTTGTCCAGAGAATTCGTTCCAGCACGCTTTAATTAAGGTTGATTTACCCGTACCACGAGCGCCAGTCAACAGCACATTATTGGCCGGCCGGCCGGCTAAAAATTGTGCAGTATTGCGCACTATAGCCGTCTTTTGAGTTTCTACGTTAAGCAGCGAATTTAGATGAATCTTATGCGGATTCTTTACCGCATGCAGATGGCCTCGCCCATCTTGCATAAGACGCCAACGATATGCGCTGCTGCTCCAATCTATAGGCGGGATGACCGCAGGCAATATACGTTCAACCCGATCAATAAG
Organism: Gammaproteobacteria bacterium; assembly: GCA_004173475.1. GTDB lineage: Bacteria > Pseudomonadota > Gammaproteobacteria > Pseudomonadales > Cellvibrionaceae > Cellvibrio. The sequence continues at coordinate 56,639 of SEBU01000002.1, read as the reverse complement.
TTGCTCTAGGCGGGAAAGAAATTGATCTAATTGTGACACTGAAAATTCCTCAAGCAGCTGGAGACGATTTCAAAATAGGCTATAGTTTTTAAAATACGTGAGACATTGAATTACGCTTAACCTTTTAACCTGCCGCGCCATTATAGATAAATTGCATGCCATTTGCTGTCAGTAGCAAATATTGGCGTCAATCAAATTTTTTACTGACCAAGGAAAATCATGTTTACCAAACCTGAAATAAGTATTGTTACCAAAACCTTGCAGCAAAGACGCGATTGGATAGCCAAAAATATTGATAACCCTGATCAACAAGCGAACAAAGAACAAAATCAACAAACCTTAAGTTTAATTGATAGCGCCATCACCAAAATTAGCGCACTTACACCGGTAGAGGTAAGTCCTACGCCAGCAAAGCCCGTGAAATTAACTGGTGCGCAACGACGTGTTCAACTTGAACCTGCGCAAATGAAAGTGCTCATTGTTGACGACGACGAAATGATCGCATCATTACTTCAAATGCTGCTGCAATCTGTTGGCGTTCGTTTTGTAGATATTGCTACCGACGGTTTAAAAGGTATAAGCATGCTTTATGATGCGAATCCTATCTACGATTTAGTGCTATGCGACTGGCACATGCCTATTAAGAATGGATTGGATGTTCACAATGCTATGCGAGCCGCAGAGCGATATTCAGAAACCTGTTTTATTTTGGTTACAGCAGTCACCGAAGCAAAACAAATTCGCTCCGCTATTGAAGAAGGCGTGGACGACTATATTGTCAAACCTTTGGAAGAGCAAACCACTATCAAAAAATTGGCTCGCCACTTCCCCAAACTCCCTGTGCCTGAAAATACCAGTATGCTAGGTGTTTGCGCTACGGATATAGCCCCACTTGAAGAGGAGAACGGGGAAAATAAAGCGTAAGTATTTTACGCGCCCTCAACTTCGATCATAAAATCCAGACTCGCTTGCTGACGTATCGCTTTTCTGTGATTGGCCATTAACTTACTAATCTTTTCCTGATCGCATACTTGTCGATCCAATACCACGCGCGTTTTTAGTTCACCAACAGGCTCTGCTGTGGGACATTTGCTAAATACAAATTGATTGGAAATTAAATCCATAAAAGGGCCAGACTTGCTGCTTGGCATAATGAAGTTTAATTGCAAGCCCAAACTTTCGGTCAAATAATTAATGACTTCGCGTGAACGATGCTCATCCATTTTGGAAAAAGCCTCGTCTACTAACACCATTCGCAAATGACTATTGCCTTCATTGAAGCGAAACGCCGATGTAATAGCCGCACTGCGAATGATGTAGGCCGGCGTTTCCAATTGACCTCCTGAGCCAGTGCCATATTGACTTAATGCAATAGGCGCCTTTCCTTCCGGTTCTTTGTAAATTTCGTAACAACGATAATTACGATAATCAGCGATACGCGTTAACTCACGCAATGCTTTTTGTTCGTCTTCATCAAGCAACATACTCATTAAGCGCTCGCGCACTTTTTGATGTTTCTCATCCAGCTTCATATTGAAAAGTGTTTCACCATCACCGATGCTCGGGCTATCAATAACGGCTTTAAAAAATTGCCAATATTCTTTAAATTCCGGAACCCATTCCCAATCAAATCGGAACCGCTCACGATCGGCACCGAAACGATGATGTTCCAGCTCTTTATTTAATTCTTCAAGTGTTTTACTGCCATCATTAATCGCTTGGTAGATCGAGTGACAAAGATTAGACACAAACGCATTATTGAAACTTAAACGTAGAGATTCTATCTCCTGATGACGTTGAGCGAGAATATGGTTTTTATCACGATTATAAAGTGAATCAAACTGGCGACGCATATCACATACATGACGGAAGTTCGCGCTACCCAGTTCGTCGGTGTAGTCCATAGTAAATAAAATGGAATCAGCACTTAAACAAAACTGGTTATGCTGCATGATTGCTTGCTGCAATCGATGCAAAATAGATTTTAATTCCGCGTTTACTGACACCAAACTATTTTCAAAGTAGTTAATTTGATGCTGTTCAATAGATTCATCTGCAGCGTGCAAGCGCTCATCTACATTAAAATCCGGCCATGAGCCAGCGATGGTTTGCAGGTTAGCTTCGCATTCATCGACTACTGCTAAAGTTTTATCTTGTTCGGCATTTAACTTTTGGCAATATAAATCAGCATTTTTTAACTCCGCACGACAATCAACTTGCGCATTGTTAATATCGTTAAATTGCTTTTGTTGCTCTTGTAAACGTTGTTTAAGCTCATGTAGTTCGTCATCCAATGTTTTGGTATCACTTAAATCCAGTTGCTGCAAATTTAAATCTATGGCGGTGATTCTCTCATGCGCCGCCAACATAATTTGCAAGGTCTCCGCATAAGCGAGCACTTTTAATCTATCAATGGCTAAAAGTAAATGCTGCGCTTCGTTCGCATAATTCGCAGCTGTTTGTAATTCCATATTGAGTGTATGAAATTCATTGCGCTTTGCTTCCAACGCACGTTCGCGTGCACCTTGGCCAAATACCAAATCCGCGTCTGCCATATCACAACGGAACATGGCGTAGTTACCGGAGCCCATGGCGTCCCTTGTTAGGCCGCGACGAGTATTACGCAGCTCGTTCGCAGTATCGACACGCTGTACATTGGCGTAGCTTGCCTTTAAATAAGCTTCTGCTGTTGCGTGAGAAAAGGTCATCACATGCAGAATAGAACTGGCTGGAGAATCACCCGTTTTTTCCAGATCTTTACGTGCCTTATCTCCCTGAATGACACGTGCGCGATTCGCTTGTCCGCTTATATTGCGCACTATGGCAATAGCTTCGGCCTCATGTTCCGGTGCGACAATAATGCCAAAGCGCGCGGCGCCAATATAACCCTCTATTGCTGCTTGCCAATCACGGTCAACAACGTTTACATAATCGCATAGCACACGCGCGTCTGCTTTAGGACATTGCTGAGAAATAGCATCCAACGCAGTACGTACAAATTGCGGATAATTAACTTGCTGTGTTTCCAGTATTTGAATTTCACGGCGTTTGGTTTCAATAGATTTTTGTAAACGTTCCGCGCTCGCGCGACGCTTATCGCGCTCCTGCGCCAATTGATCGCGTAAATTTACTTTAGCGCTCAAATGATTAGCCGCAGAACTCGCATCGAGAGAAAATAAATGGTGCACAAACAAATTGTGCGATTTCTGTTGTGCGAGCACAGAATCCAAATGTTGCGCGAGTGGGCTAACATCAATCCAATCGCGATTCAGTAGTTGATGAATATCAATGGGTGCTGCATCAGCGGTGAGTGTTTTAATCAGCTTCTGCAAATGGCCATCTTTTAACGCAGGGATTTCTAACGTAATTGATGTATTGCGGAGCGCTTGCGCGCATTGTTGCACCGCCTCGGTATTAATTCGTAGCTGCTTGTCTTGCTTAAGCAATTCCGGTACGTGCTCATGGATAATTTTTTCCTGGATATTTTTCTCTTGTTCGAGCTGGTCTTTATCACGTAACGCAGGAACACCCAAGCGACGCGCAGTAGCCGCTAAAATTAATTGATTGATTTCGTCGCGCCTGGCTTCGCACAGTACCAATGCTTGCGAATGGCTCGCAGCATTCTCACGTAATACTTGTTGCTTGTGCTTCGCATCTAAATATAGCGCCTGGCAATCTCCGAAGCGACGTTTTGCCACCGAATAATAAAGAACCTGTTGCTCAAGCCAGCCACTAATAAAATTGTCGCTCAGGTTACGTCCCATCGCCATGCGGTCAATGGCCTGACGCAAATTGCGTGCATCTGCCTCCATGCTGTGGATACGTTTGAGCATGGCAGAAACATTACGGATCGCTTCACCTAAATCGCGGTACTCCAATACTTCATTAGCGACAAACTCATCAATACCTTTAATGGGTTTATAGGCCATAAAACGTGAAAATGCGCGCGCAGCATTCATAGCCTCTCGCTCTGAAACTGCATCGCTCTTACCGCGCAACACACCATAGAGTCTGCATAAGTAAGATTTCTTCTTATCGTATTTCTCGATGTGCTCCTGGCCAAATTGACGACGCAGGCCGGCGTAAATCCGGTCGAGCGGCACAACATATTTATGCGATTTCTCTTCTTTTAATAAATCATTCAGATTCAATGACACATCATTCAGAATAAAAAATTGGCAATCATCCAGGCGCGCCACTTTTTGCTGTGTAGCACCCTGCCCCGCGGTTTCGATAAACGCTCGCATGCCAATTAGCGCTGTAAAAGGCTCGCCGCTCTCGCCTTGGGTTGGATGAAACACCGCCGCTAAATAACCGTCACAACCTTGCGGGCGCGAATAGGCGCCGTCATCACAACCCAATACGTAAGATGCAAGTGTGCGTACCAACTTACCGCCGCGACCGCGCTGACTGGATTCATCTTGCCCAGGATTAAAATGAAATAAATTATCATGCGCTGCGGTCATGATTGTTTGAATGGCGTCGGCAGCCGTTGTTTTACCTGAACCATTACCACCTGAAAATAAGTTGATGGGGCCGAATTCAAATTCAGTGTTGGGTACATTGCCCCAATTTACATAAATAAATTTTTTAAGAAACATAGTTAAAAATACTTAGGATTCGGTATCAAATATCGATTTGGTTAAATGCGGCGCCGGTTTTTTCGCTACTTTAACAGGAGCTATTTCTTCCTTTTCAGGCTCATCTTCAACAAGCAATAAATTGTCAGCAAGATGAGTACGAATTTGGTTAAGCCATTCGTTACTTACCAAATTAATAATTAGGGGACGGATTTTTATCCAACTCTCGCCGGAATCCATATCAACTTCTGCAAAATAATTAATCAATCGCAATTGACGTAACCGTTTAAATGCGAGCCTGCGCTCACCAATATTCTCTGGCAGATTACGCCGCAACAAACTTTTCATCGATAGCGATATGGCTTCAAGCGAAAGTGTTGCGCAACCTTGCTCGTCAATAATGCCCTCACGCAAGGCTTTGTCATATTCGGCACGCAGGACTAATATGAGTGCAACTTCATGCTGATTTAACCTGCTTCGAAAACCACCATTGAATGGTTCATCAGTTTCATCCTCTAAACCTGGTAAACGTGCCCCAGGCGGAAGGATACGAACAAAATTAAATTGCGTATCATGTTGAAAGCGCACACCCATCAAAGCCAGATAATCGTCTACCAGCTCATGGATACGCAAAAAGCGATCATAGAGTTCAGCCTCAACCTGTGAATCACCTCGGCAAAGCACTCCATAATCCAGCAAGCGCTGAATTAATTCACTCCAATCGTCTACAGATAAATTATATTTATCTAACTGTTCTTCTAGAACGGCGCTAAATACGTTTCTCATATCACTTTCTCGTCATCGATCAGCGAAATAACAAATTGATCGCGCTGCTTGAAGTAATGATCATTTTGAATTTGAGGAGGCGAATGTAACCATTCGTGCTCCTGGTGCACCTTAAATTTAAAACGGGAAGATAAATTATCCACCGCACCCACTTCTATAGCGTGCGATAGATTTAAAAGCTCTTGCATCGTAGCTGCATTTAAATGTCGACTATTAACACTTCCGGTTTTAAGTAGGGACTCTTGAACATAGCTACGAATTTCGTTGCCCTGCAAGATAAAAGCTTTATCGAGCGCTTGCTGAATATAAATTTCCTTTTGCGCATCCAAATCCAACGCTTTGTCGCTATCGATTTCTGACCGCACAACTTGTTGCTGACGCGTTGCGCGTAGCTGGATTTGTGAAGGATCTATAAAACCGAGTTGCATTCCAGCGAGAGACTCGCCCTTCTGTTGAAAAATTTCATCCTGTTGCCCGGTTGGTAATTGTGCCAACGAGCGATAGACATCCATTAAATCGTCCTGACTGCGACTATTAATATAACTGAGCTGCCGAATGATAATATCGGCACGTTGCGTAAAGGTGTTGAGGGCACGACGCAATGCTGGCAACATAATTTCGCACGCATTTTTTAAACGCGATTCAATTGCCTGCAAAAGTGTATCGAGTAAAGACACGCCTTGTACCACACGCTGAGGTATGGCTTTTCGTAAACGAATTTCCATCACCGCGCGCCAATCCTTTTCAGAAGTTTCGGCATCGCCTTGGCCATACTTACGCTTGCGACGAATTTTAGTAATAATATCGGATATCTGGTCACGATATTTTTCGACACTGTCAGCAGATAAGCGAACCTCAAGATCCGGTTTAAACACTGTTTCCATAAAATCGAAAAATTCGTCACTCGCCTGCTGAATTAACTGACGCGATTCTACTTCGCGTACTAACTGACGTTTACGCTCTTCAAGCTCGGCAATAACATCGGTGAAGTCGCTGATAATACGTTCGGAGTATTCATACGCGTCTAGCAAGTCGTGAATCTCGCCTTGCTCATAGAAAGCTTGCAAGCTGTTTCGAGTGTTACGCGTGTTGCGATTGCGAGTGCGAAAATGATTAGCCTGGTTATCTGCAAATGGCTGCGTAAATAAACGCCCCATGCGACTAAAGCCGTAAGTACTTTGCAAGGTTGTTTCATCAACTTGTTTTTCCAGCCACCCGTTATCTATTAATCTATTAATAATAAAACTCGCCAGATCGCGTTGAGTTTTAAAACGCCCTTCCTGACTTTCAATTAATTCACCTTGCGCGTTAAATTCTTCATCATCTTTATCCGCGTCTAAAATCGGGGCGCGTGCTATCGCTTCTTTGATAATATCCATAAGCTGCTCACGATTCATGGCATTACCATAATCGCGCAGATCGGTATAAAGGCGCTGATACAGAAGACTCAAACACTGGGCAACCAACTCACGGTATTTACCGGTAAGCGGATTAAAAAAATGCTGACGGGAATCGCTGAAGAACATTAAACAACCATACTTAAAATATAAAAGCCCGCACAATGGCGGGCATTATAAAAATGCTAATAAAAATTATTTAAATCCAATCCGCCAATCTTTCCGCATAATAAGTAATAATCAAATCCGCACCTGCTCGTTTAAACGCAGTCATGGTTTCCAAAACAATTGCTTTCTCATCAATTACACCAGCAGCAGCGCCCGCTTTAATCATGGCGTATTCGCCACTTACATGATAAACCGCCAATGGACGTGTTGAGTTTGCGCGAATATGGGCGAGGATATCCAAATAAGCGGTGCCGGGTTTAACCATCAGAATATCGGCGCCTTCAGCTTCGTCCTGCATTGACTCTGCCAGTGCCTCACGCGGATTTGAGAAATCCATTTGATAGGTATTGCGCGTGCCTTTGAAGCTGCTATCCACGGCATCTCTAAAAGGCCCGTAAAAAGCAGATGCAAATTTTGTTGAGTAGGACATGACAGGAATATGCGCGAAACCCGCATCGTCTAACGCTTGACGAATCGCTGTGATCATTCCGTCCATCATGCCCGAGGGTGCAATCATATCTACGCCTGCTTGCGCAGCGAGTACAACTTGCTTTTGTAAATTTAACAACGTTGCATCATTATCTACGTCATTCTTGAAGACAACACCGCAATGACCGTGAGTTGTATATTCGCAAAAACAGTTATCGCTAATCACTAACATTTCTGGTTGCGCTGCTTTCGCCGTTTGAATCATGCGCGCTAATAAACCATGGTCATGCCAAGTGTCTGAACCAACCTCATCTTTATGAGTGGACACACCAAATAAAAGCACAGCGCGAATGCCTTTGCTCCAGGCGCGATTTATTACTTCGGCAAGTTGCGACTCAGGGTAACGAAAAACATCCGGCATAGTTTTGATTGGAACCGGCTCGTTGATGCCTTCTTCAATAAAAATTGGCAGGATAAAATCGCTCATGCGCAAATGAGTTTCGCGCACTAATTCGCGAAGTGCTGCTGTTCTGCGTAGGCGACGGAAACGGAAGTCTGGAGTGATTAGATTGTTTGTCATAGGTATTACCAATTTACTTGGGAGTCGTCATCCTCAGCTAGGCGGGGATCCAGCTCTTGGATGTTGATTCTAAAATTTAAAATATAGATAACTAATCTCTAACATTAAATTCTAGCAACTATAGGTTTATCTACAGAGTGTTTTGAATTAAAAATGCTCATATTCGGACTTGAAAAAAAGCTGGAACGCCAGCCCGCTGGATCCCCGCTACGCGGGGGCGCCTAGCTGAGGATGACGACTCCCCAATAAATAAAACACCTTGTTAAAGCAAAGATTTTTTAATGTTAAATCCCAAACGCCCCTTCATGACTCCACTCGCAACGCACTTGCATATTACCTGAACCAGGAATATGACTTTTGCCATTCGCGTCCCAAGTAAACGTATGGGTTCCGGACAATTCGGTTTCCAAATGGACGGTGGCGGATACCCAGTACATTTTGCTAAGTAATTGTTCGAATTGCGCGATCCACTGATCCCATTCGTATTCAACTGCTTTGTAGGAAGCCCCGAAATGCATAACTTCGGTTTGATAAGAATTGTTAAATGCTTGGGTGTCGGGAATTGAAAACATTTCCTGACATAAAAATGGCCATTCATCTGCATGAGGCAAGGTAAGCATTGCATCGCGATTAATACGCAGACGCTCCGACTCGTTTGTTAAAACGGGAATATCTTTTATGCAACCATAAACAATTGATTCCTGATCCACAATCACCTCCGCAACTCATCAAATAAATTACAAAATTAAAAATTATTATTAATCGCTCGCCACGATTCGAGCGTATTTTTAAACTTTAAAACGGCCACCACCAGTGGCCACTATTTAAATTATCTTCACACCCCTGCAGCTGGGTAGTGTAAGTTGCCGCTCGAGTGGAAACTTTTTGTGCGGTCGATTTTAACCAGGCTTTGCCATTGTAGGTTTTTCTACTAAAGCCGCCCTGACCCTCGTGATAAGCGAGATATAAGTTATAAGCATCATTGGCTTTAATTTTGTTGCGCGTCTGACTTTGATAATTATACCAGCCGATAAAATCCGCGGCATCTTTAAAACTGTCTCGACGCGCCCAGATGCCACCTTCAGCTCGCTGGTAGTCACCCCAGGTTTCCGACTTCACTTGGGCAAAGCCGTAAGCGCTGCTCGGACGAGGTCCGGGGAAAATCCACAAAAATCGTTTGCGCGCCGGTTTGGCTTTTTGCACAAATTGGGACTCTTGGTACATGATCGACATGATCACCGGAACGGTGGTTCCCCATTTGTTTTCAGATTTTTTCGCGGCCTTGTACCAATCCGGCTCATCTTCAAAAATATCGCAGATGTTATTTGGGTTTGATGGCGGCAGTGTCGCGCAACCGCTCAAAAGAGAAACGCTTAGAAACATCATGAGGGCAAGTAATTTCATTCTGGCAATTGACCATGTTGTTTTAATAGCGCCATCAAATCTTCCTCAGTAAGAACCGGAATGCCGAGCTCTTCTGCCTTTTGTAATTTTGAACCTGCACCGGGACCGGCAACTACATAATTAGTTTTCACCGAAACACTTCCCGATACTTTTGCGCCGAGCGCTAACAGATGTGCCTTAGCATCATCGCGGCTAAAAATTTCGAGAGAGCCAGTCAACACGTAAGTTTGCCCCAGCAAAGGAGCGTCAACCGCTGTCGCGATTTCATCTGGCCAATGGATACCGGCAGCCTTTAATTGTTCGACAGCAGCACGATTATTTTCTTGTTGAAAAAATTCAAAGACGAAATGAGCTACAACTGGACCCACGTCATTAACTTGTTGTAAGTTCAAATCATCCGCCGCCGCAAATGCTTCAAAGGTGCCGAAATGTTTTGCAAAATTTCGAGCGGTAGACTCCCCTACTTCGCGGATACCAAGTGCATAAATAAATCTGGATAAAGTAGTTTTTTTACTATTTTCCAGCGCAGCCAAAATATTATCGGCTGATTTTTCGCCCATGCGATCTAAATTTGCAAGCTGTTCACGGGTGAGCGAATAAATATCCGCAAGATTATTAATCAACTTGAGATCAACAAGCTGCTCAACCAATTTGTCTCCCAAACCTTCGATGTTCATGGCTTTGCGAGATGCAAAATGTTTTATGGCTTCTTTGCGCTGAGCAGCACAAATCAAACCACCATCGCAACGAGCCGCGGCTTCGCCAGGGATTGTTTCCACGGGTGAACCACACACCGGACATAAGGTTGGGAAAATAATGTCACGCGCATCCTGCGGGCGCTTTGATTCAACCACGGCAACAATTTGCGGAATGACGTCACCAGCGCGACGAACGATAACCGTATCGCCGATCTTAATCCCCAAGCGATTTATTTCATCACGGTTGTGCAGCGTTGCATTTGAAATGGTGACGCCACCAACAAAGACCGGCTTCAATCGTGCGACCGGGGTTACTGAGCCCGTGCGACCGACTTGAAATTCAACGTCCTGGAGTACAGTATTTTCTTCCTGCGCCGGAAACTTGTAAGCAATGGCCCAGCGCGGCGCACGTGAAATAAAACCTAATTCCTCTTGCAGCTTACGAGAATTAACTTTGAATACAATACCGTCAATATCATAGGCAAGCGCGTTTCGTTTTTCCTGAACACGACGATAATAATCCAGGCACTCGTAAATATTTTTTGCGGATTGCATTTCACGATTGATTAAAAACCCCCAAGATTGCAGAGCTTTTAAAATATCGGTATGACGTGCGGGCAATTCGCCACCATCAAATAATCCAACACTGTAAGCGCACATTTCCAATGGGCGAGCTGCGGTAAGACGCGCATCAAGCTGACGTAAACTTCCCGCAGCAGCATTGCGAGGATTTATAAATGGTTTTTCACCGGCAGCCAATGCCTTTTCATTAAATTTTTCGAAACCCGCTTTGGGCATATAAATTTCCCCGCGAACCTCTAAAACGCCGGGAAAATTTTTGCCAAGCAAACGCAAAGGAATAGACGGAATAGTACGCACGTTTTGGGTGATGTCTTCGCCGTTAGTACCGTCGCCACGGGTGGCGCCACGAACTAAAATACCGTCGCGGTAAATTAGGCTTACCGCAATTCCATCTAATTTTACTTCGCACGCAAATTCGATATCATCTTTGGACTTCAAACGGTCCTGTACACGCTTATTGAATGCGATTAAATCATCATCACTGAAGGCATTATCCAAAGATAGCATTGGCATTTCGTGAACGACGGTGACAAACGCGCTGAGTGGTTTCGAACCCACACGCTGTGTTGGTGAATCCGGAGTAATTAATTCCGGGTGTTCAGCTTCAATATTTTTTAACCGCTGCATTAAGCGATCATATTCAGCATCACTAATTTCTGGCTCATCAAGACTGTGATAGCGATGATTGTGATAATTGATTTGGGAGCGAAGTTGTTCGAGTTCGGGAGAAATATTGAAAGAATTATGAGTGGTGGACATGAGCAATACCGGCTTGATTTTCGCAGATTTTGGAAGTCACTGGATCCCCAGTGGGGATGACGACTCCCAATTTAATTATCCAGACCGTCATGCCCACCGGGCATCCAGTGACCTTTTATAAATCACAGCATCACACGACTAACGTGGCCGACGAAATAATTTTTTGCGTTCGAAATCGCGAATGCGTTGACGTGAATGCTCAAGGGTTTGCTTGGTCATCGCACTGCGTTGCTCGTCTTTCAATTCCCCATTCAATGTCTGCGAAATTGCTTGTGCTGTTTCCACCATTAAATCGAAAGATTGCATAGAGTCTGCTTCAATCGGCAGGGTCATAAACAAACTGACACCCGGTGTGGAAAACTCATCCATCGCATCCAAATCGAAGGTACCAGGTCGCACCATATTTGCCATGCTAAATAAAAGTGCTCCTTCACCTTTTGTATCGGCGTAACGGTGAAAAATATCCATGCTGCCGTAACGCAATCCACATTTTAAAACGATATCCAATAATTCGCTGCCGTTAAACATGTCGCCCTTAGCGGCCATAATATTAATAATTAAAACTTCTTCCGGTTCAGCTTGGGGCGCAGCAGACTTGGCTTCCTCTTCCGCTATTTCTTCATCTTCGTCAGAATAGTCATCAGCTTCTTCATCGTCATAAGCTTCTTCATGTTCTTCATCATGCTCGTCATCATAGCCTTCGTCGTAATCACCTTCATCATCGGCACGATCTTCGTAAACATCCAGCTCATCAGGATGATGTTCAGTGCTATCTTCTTTGAAGTTATTTTCTTCGGAAAAACTTGGCTCTATACGACCGTTTTCATCAGACAGGGATGCGTCCCGGTGATCAACCGACTCCATTAAAATAGGTACGGATTCTTCGAGATTTAAACGTGTTTGTTCCGGGGTACGTTTAACAGCCGCTTCACGGCGGCGCTGTTCTTTTAGTTCGCGCGCGCTGGGTTTTCTTTCACGTTGCGGACGATCGGATCGATCGCGTACTGTTACAACTCGCGCACCGCCATTTGGCAATTCACTGATGTAACTTGGCGGAGCCTCATTAATCACTTCGTCATCGTGCTCGTGATGATTCTTGAGACTCTTTTTTAACGCGGGCGAAACATCCAAACGATTACGGCGTGCATTCCAGGTTCTCCGGAAACCGTCTGCCAAAATGATAATGATAAGAAGAACAATAATGCCGGTCAGCCAGTTGCTCATAAAGTTATCCGTCTCGTGTTCAAAATTATTAAATATTACGAAGCGGCCAATTCGGCGGCTTCATCGACGTCCACAGTTACCAAGCGCGATACACCGGGTTCATGCATGGTTACACCCAATAATTGGTGAGCCATTTCCATCGCATTTTTATTGTGGGTAATATAAATAAATTGCACTTGTGCTGACATTTCTTCAACCATACGTGCGTAACGGCCCACGTTGGCATCATCGAGCGGTGCATCTACTTCGTCCAGCATACAAAATGGTGCTGGATTCAAACGGAAAATCGAAAAAACCAGCGCAATCGCCGTCAGCGCTTTTTCACCGCCCGAAAGCAGATGAATCGTGCTGTTACGTTTGCCTGGTGGGCGCGCCATAATGGTAATACCAGTATCGAGTAAATCTTCACCGGTAAGTTCCAGATAAGCGTGGCCGCCGCCAAATACTTTAGGGAAAAGCTCCTGCAAACTTTTGTTTACCTGATCGAAAGTTTCTTTGAATCGCGTGCGCGTTTCACGATCAATTTTACGTATAGCATTTTCTAGTGTTTCAAGCGCTTCATGCAAATCTGCATTCTGCGCATCTAAATAATTTTTGCGTTCAGATTCGGTTTTATATTCATCAATCGCAGCGAGGTTAATTGGGCCTAGACGGGTGATTCGACCCGCTATAGCTTCCAACTCTTCTTCAATTGGTTTAATTTCTGTGCCTTCCGGAATTTCTGCAAGGATGGTTTGCAGATTCAAATCTTCCTCTTCCAGTTGCTCAACAATTGCATTACGTTGATCTTCAAAACGTTGTGCCGCCAAACGTTCTTGCTCAAGATGCGCACGCACGGCTTGTACTTCCTGCTCAGCGCGATTGCGGCCTTGCTCGGCATTACGCAACTCGTGCTCTACGGTTTCCAATGCGCGACGCGCTTCTGTTAATGCAGCTTCCACCGACAAACGTTTGCCGAGATTTGCTTCCAATTCCGATTGATATTCTTCAATTGGATCACGGTTTTCGCTGAGCGATACAATTAGCTGTTCACGACGTTCTTGCAAGCGCGCGGTCTGTTCGCGCAAACGCCCAATACCTAAACGTATACCGTCCAATTGCGTTTTAAGTGATTGAAAACGCATCGCCAACTCGTGGGCTCTGTCTTTATCATGACGCGCGCGTTGGCGTGCTTGATCAAGGCCCGTGCGAATGTCATCGCGCTGTTTTAACAAGTCTTCGCGCAGGTCAGTATCCTGCCCCATAGCATCAATGGCTTCACTCAAAATCATGCGCGCTTCAGAAAGATGTTCTGCTTCCTGTTCAAGCTGCTCGCGCGCTTCGCGAATTTCATTTTCTGCACGCTCTCGACGCATGTTGACTTGCTCAACACGAACTTGTTTAGCGGACAACTGCGAACGCAATTCGCCGTAACGACGATTTTGTTCATCCGCTTCGCGCCTTAAGGTCTCGCGATTTTGTTCAAACTCTTTTATCTGCTGGCGACCTTCTTCAAGCTGAACACTAAGTTTTTCAACTTTTTCTTCAGTCTCGGCAATTCTGGCTGACAGCTCTTCAATTTCTTGCTTGCGTGCAATTACACCTGAGCTTGCATCTGAGTCACGCGCCACTTTTAGCCAATGGGTTGCCAACCAAATTCCATCTTTGGTGATGACTGATTCATTTGCCGCAAGTTGTGAGCGAAGACCTAAGGCCGCTGGTAAATCATCTGCTACATATATACCGTTCAATACACCTTGAACGTCCCAATCCGCTTTTACTTTGGTGCTTAAAAGTGTAGCTTTTTTATGTTCAATTGCTGAAGATTTTGCGCTGGTATCGAATAAAACTAATTCACCTTGGGTTAGATTGGAAATTACCCCAGTGACAGCATCTAAACCATTGACGCACACAGCTTGAAGCGTATTACCCAATACTGTTTCAAGCGCTCTGTCCCAACCATCTTGAACACTTACCGATTCAGCAAGGCGTGTTTGATTTGATAAGTTTTGCGTGGCAAGCCATTGGGTGACTGCTTTGTTTTTTTCACCAAGAGCAGCTTGTTGTAATGCATCAAGTGACGCATGACGGCCGCGCATGGTTTGCAATTGGCTACGAGCTTGATCCAGCTCATTACTAATGCGGCTGTTGTCATTACGTTTCTGATCAAGCTGTTCGGTAATACTCTCAACACGATTACGTTTTTCGTCTGCAACTAAATCTAATTCAGCAAGTTGCTCAGTAACTTGACCAATTTCTTCGTCAATGCCATCAATTTGTAAATTCGCTTTTTCTTCTTTTAATTTTTCTATGCGTTGCAACAAACGTTGTTGTACTTGTTCGAGATGCTGAATGCGTGACTGTTGCACTTCGGCTTTTTGGCGCGGTTCGGCTGCGCGCTGATTAAACGTGTCCCATTCATTTTGCCAGCGCTGCATGGCTTCTTCGGATTCAAGCAATACTTCGTTAGATCCTTCTTCGGCGGCTTTCACCAATTCCAAATCAGGTTCAATCGTTAACAACTCTTCTTGCCAGCCTTCGGCTTTTTGTGAATCGATTAATAAATTTTCCTCGGCTTCTTTACAATCGCGTTGGGTTTGATCCAAATCCGTTTGTAATTGGCGCGAGCGCTCTTTCGCGTGGTGAATAGTTTGCTCTATACGCGCTATGTCGGCGCCAATTGCATAGTAGCGGCCCTGCACTTCGTTGAACTTATCGCCCATTTCTGTGTATTGGCTGCGATATTTTTCGATTTGCGTATCTTTGTTAACTTGATCGGTCACGAAGGATTCCATACGCAATTCCAGATCGCGAATGGATATTTGTTTGGCTTTAGCTTGTTCATCCAAAATTTGATATTTAAGCGCTTGCAACTGCGCCTTTAATAAACGCTCTTCTTTTTTGTATTCGGTAAATTTTTCTGCAGATTGCGCCTGACGCTGCAAACGCGACAACTGACGCTCAAGTTCATCGCGGATATCGGTCAAACGCTCAAGGTTTTCTTGCGTGCGGCGCATACGACTTTCAGTATCGCGACGACGCTCTTTGTATTTGGAAATACCGGCGGCTTCTTCAATGTAAACCCGCAAATCTTCAGGCTTGGCCTCGATCAATTTAGAGATCATGCCCTGTTCGATAATTGCGTAACTGCGCGGACCTAAGCCGGTGCCAAGAAAAATATCAGTGATGTCACGGCGACGACACTTAGTGCCGTTAAGGTAGTAGTGATTTTGAGCATCGCGCGTTACTTTGCGCTTGATGGAGATCTCGGTGAATGCAGCGTATTCACCTAACAGAGTGCCATCGCTGTTATCAAATACAAGTTCAATTGACGCTTGGCCGACGGGTTTACGACCGCTTGAACCGTTGAAAATAACGTCCGTCATGTTTTCGCCGCGCAGATTTTTCGCGGACGACTCACCCATTACCCAACGCACGGCATCAATAATGTTTGACTTACCGCAACCATTAGGGCCAACAACAGCGCAAAGATTGCTGGGGAAGTTGACCGTGGTAGGGTCAACAAACGATTTAAAGCCTGCCAGCTTGATGCACTTTAGCCGCATAGATCCGTGTCACTCGTGATTCGTTATGGTCTTTCGTTAAAAGCCTTGGGTGGCTAGTTGCTTGATTTCATTATTATTTCGTGAAAGTGCAACACACCCTGGAAACCAGTAAAAGGCAGGATTCTACACGTTTGCGGGCGGCTTAAGAAAGGCATTTGCGACCAAATCAGGCGCGAAAAAGCGGAAACCATACGGAGCTGGGTAAATTCTGCTCAACACCATTAAGGGTTGAGCATTAATTCATCAAAATGGCAGATTTCACTTGGATTTCGCTGCATCGCCAGCGAATTGCTCGTTAATTTCCACTTGAATAACCTCAGGAACAGATTTCATGGATATCGGCCCTTTTTTACCAAGCCAATCTCCGATTTCTGCCTTAGCTGATCCCGATGGAGAAACCCTGGCGATAACCTCAATGTCTGTAGCAGTTGCAAGACTGGCAGCGGGCGACATAGCCATAGTCTCATCAAGCTGAATAGTTGTGGGTAAATCCCTCACTTTGATTCTCGCAATCGCTAAGGGCATGGGCGAGCCTTGCCATGCACGCGCGTAAACAAAAACAACCTGATCCTGAGTCACCTTTGGTGCTGCACCGAGACTGACCTCCAACTTAACTGTGTATGCCGATTTTGCTTGAAGATCCTCCAGCTTGCCGCCCTCGGCAATATAAGATTGCTTGGCTTTTTCGATTCCCGCGGATAAGGCGATACTGCCTGAAGAATCTGGGCCCATTAATTCGATAGATTTCTGCCAGTATCGAATTGTCTCGCGATAATCTTTTCGGCTGTAAGCATCAATACCCAGCAGACCAA
This sequence comes from Gammaproteobacteria bacterium, assembly GCA_004173475.1. Taxonomy (GTDB): domain Bacteria; phylum Pseudomonadota; class Gammaproteobacteria; order Pseudomonadales; family Cellvibrionaceae; genus Cellvibrio. The sequence continues at coordinate 39,675 of SEBU01000002.1, read as the reverse complement.
GTGCCATGGTATTTTTAGGATCCAGTGTATAGGCATTCTTCGCCAGATCTACAATAGGTGGAGTCATTTGGTTTCTGTCGCGCAAAAACATGGCTTGGGCAAGCTCAGCCATAACCATTGCGGATTTGGAGTCGCGGGTTAAAACCTCTTGGTAAGATTTAACAGCATCGGCGTAGCTACCAATTTCCATTTGCGTGCGCGCCAATAAAAACCAATGTTGCAAATTATCTGGCTCGTCTTTTAATCGCGACTTGTACTTTTCAATCAAATCTCGTGCACGAGCAGGATCAGGCTGTTTGTCTGCCATCACATCTTTATAGTCTTGCTGCATTTTTTCTGTTTGCAGACTATAAATTTGTACATCAGCCGCGCTACCTTGTTTTTCATAGAACAGCACACCGCCCAGCAACACTGATGCACAGAAAGCCGTTGCTGTTTTGATACCAAATTTTGATGAAGACTTAATATTAAGTGCGCGTAAGCTAGCTTCGTCATCCAACAAATTGCGCTCAAGCTCAACCTTTAATTGAGCGAATTGTTTTTCATCAATGGCGCCTGAGGCCAAATTATTATCAAGCTCTGCAAGATGCTCGCGAAAAATGCGCACATTTTCTGCGAGCCGCTGATCAACTTCAGTATCATTTATTGCCGCCAAAACGCGTGTGTGACGATAACGCCACAATGGCCATACAATGAATAAAAACGCCAAGACCAATAAACCGAAAACAGACATCCACAAAATCATCATGAGCGCGGCTCCTCGCCATATTTATTACTTTTATTATCCGAGGTTTGGACTTCTGCTGATTCCAACAGAACATTTAAACGTGCTTGTTCACCCGCACTCAACTCCTGAGTTGATTGTATTAATGCTAACTGGCGACGGCGACGTAAAATAATTATTAAAACAATGATACCTACAATCAGCAAAGTAATTGGTGCTCCCCAAAGCACATAGGTAACAGGAGCAACGCGCGGGCGATATAAAATAAAATCTCCGTAGCGATCCACCATAAAGTCAACAATCTCTTTATCAGACTTTCCCTGTTTAATCATTTCGTAAAGCTCGCGACGTAAATCGGCAGAAATTGGGGAATCACTGCCAGCGAGATTTTGGTTTTGACATTTTGGGCAACGCATCTCCTCTATAAAACTTTGATAGCGTTGACGCTGTAGCTCGGAGTCAAATTCATGTGTTTCAATTGCAGCAAAAGCCTGTTCGCAAATGCACAATAAGATGGCTAACACGAGAAATATTTTTAAAATAGAATCTTTTACGGCGGCCAAGCCATTGTTCGAAAGCCCCATGATAAACCCCAAAAAAATGATTCGCCGAGTATAACAAGAGTGACGGGAACTAGTGAAGAATTGCTACGCATGTTCGAAAAAACAGCGCATGAGTTTGTTATTTAATCAAAACATCCTTAAATTGAAAAAAATAAAAATTTCCTTCAAAAAGAGGTTGACCTAGGCTTTCATATCATTAAAATGCGCGACACCTGATCGGGCGGTTAGCTCAGTTGGTAGAGCAATGCCCTTACAAGGCATGGGTCACAAGTTCGAGTCTTGTACCGCCCACCACTTCTTATTCAGGTAAACACTCAGCTCACAAGGCAGCGGTGTTTTCTTAAAAAGTTTATTATTTGCGGACCGGTAGTTCAGCCGGTTAGAATGCCGGCCTGTCACGCCGGAGGTCGCGGGTTCGAGCCCCGTCCGGTCCGCCACTATTACCCACTGAATTCGCTCCAAAAAAAGGCCCCTACAGGGGCTTTTTTTATGTTTAATTTTTTTACCGGTTACTTCGGTGCCGAACTTTTCTTCGCATCGGCCACGTCTTGCTGAAAATGTTTATAGGCGTAGACACCCATAACAGCTCCCATAACGCACACCAATGCAACAATTACTAATCCTGACACAACAACGGCATCTATATACATACCCAGCTCCTGTAATTAAATCCCGTATGGGATGTAGCCACTCTACAAAACCGGCCTACTGAAGCTTTGATCTAAATCAATATTCATTTAATAAAACGAAAAATATTTATATAGCGCTGTTCGAAATCTTCATATTTCCAGACTATTAACTATAGGTTTAATGGTTTCATCCCATACTTTTTGGTTTAAATCGCCAATGTATTTGTAACGAATGACACCTTGCTTATCCACCACATAAGTTTCAGGTGCACCAAATACACCTAAATCCAAACCTACCCTTCCGTCTTCATCAACCAATATCTCATCATAAGGATTACCCAGTTCTGCAATCCAGCGTTGGGCATCGGCACTGTTATCTTTATAATCAAGACCAATAATATGCATGCCTTGATTTTTAAGTTGATTTAAAAATGCGTGTTCTTGCCGGCAAGTAACGCACCAGGTCGCCCACACATTCAGCAAACTCACTTTACCTTGTAAAATATTTTCCGAGCGCGTTTCTTGAGGATTTTCCAACCGCGGCAGCGAAAATTTTGGCACTGGTTTATTTAACAGTGCCGAAGGCATCTCATTAGGATCGAGCGACAGACCGCGAAAAAAGAACCCAACTAAAACAACAAATATGCCTAGAGGAGTAAATAAAAATAACCGCTGCTTACTCATTATTGCGAGATCCAGATTAACAATGTGCTGATAAAAATTTTATAACTGTTTTTAATCTATTACTTGCTAAAACCGCGACAAATTTTATTCTAAATACTGAACACATATTTAATTTAAACTATCGAAAATTGGTTTTAGAGTAGAATTCCAGTTTTCCTCATTCACAACACCAAGATGCTTGTAACGAATCACTCCTTCTTTATCAACCACAAAAGTTTCGGGATAACCAAACACACCGAGATTTAACCCCAAACGACCATCATTATCTAATACGGCATAGACATAAGGATTATGCAATTCAGCCAACCAACGTTGTGCGTCATCACTATTGTCTTTGTAATTAACGCCGTAGATAGGAACACCTTGTGATTTAAGTTTAATAAGAAACTCGTGCTCCTGGCGACATGGAGCACACCAGGTCGCCCAAATATTTAACAAGCTTGCCTTACCCTTGAGCATTTCTTGATTTGCTTTTTCCAAACCTTGCGGATTTTCCTGGGAGGGAACCACAGCTAAATCAAAAGCGGGAACAGGTTTATTTAGCAAAGCTGAGGGCATTGCATTTGGATCTAACGAAAGACCTCGCCAAAAAAAAGCAGCAAGCACAATAAATATAATCAGCGGAACAAATAAAAATAACCGCTGCTTATTCATTACTTGCGAGACCGGCGCTGATAATCTTTGGTGGGGTAGTTTCAGCTACCTGAACTCGTTTGCGATAACGTTTATCCGCTACAGCTAGCACGGCGCCGAATGCCATCATCAAGGCGCCTAACCAGATCCAGCGTACGAATGGTTTTACGTGGACCCGAACAGCCCAAGCGTTATCCGCTACGGGTTCGCCCATAGCAACATAAATATCGCGGAACAACCCTGTATCCAGTGCAACTTCTGTCATCACATTACCGCGCGCATAATACCTGCGCTTTTGTGGGTGCATATCATTTAATGCTTTGCCTTTGTAAGCGACAGTAATGAATGCTTCATCGGCAATGTAATTTGGCCCCTTAACTTTTTGCAAAGATTGCAACGTAAATTCATAACCGAGCATATCTACAGTATTGTGCTCTTCCATACGTAAATCACGCTCAATACTATAAACACTCGTCAGCGCGACTCCGATTACGGTAACAGCAATACCCAAATGCGCAACAACCATTGCGTAGTAACTCAAACTGATTTTTTTCAAACCATTAATAACACTGTCGGCATTACGTAAACGATAGAAAAAGTCTGCTACCAGCGCCGTTGCGATCCAACTGGAAATGAACACCGCAATAGCGGCTGAAATTTTATAATCATCGCGATATAACCACGGAAACACGAGCGCAAATACCAAACTAATAACCCAGGGTTTCCACAACAACTTAAGAATTTGTTGGAGATTTGTGCGCTTCCAATTAGCAACGGGACCAAACGCCATTAACAAACATAGAAGTCCCATAAGAGGTAGGAAGAAAAAATTAAAATAAGGTGGCCCGACGGAAATTTTTCCCCAATGCAACGCATCGGCAATTAAAGGATAAAGCGTGCCCAACAATACTGTCAGCATAACCACACTTAAAATTATATTGTTTCCCATCAACAAGGTTTCGCGTGAGAACCAGCTGAAACCGACTTCACTTTTTACAACGGGAGCACGCAATGCATAAAGTGCTAGTGATCCCCCTACGATAACCGCTAAAAATATCAATACAAACAATCCGCGTTCAGGGTCGTTAGCAAACGCGTGGACAGATGTTAATACACCGGAGCGAACAAGGAATGTTCCGAGCAAGCTCAACGAGAACGTAAAAATCGCCAATAATATCGTCCAGCTTTTAAATAGACTGCGTTTTTCTGTTACTGCGAGCGAATGAATTAACGCGGTGCCCACTAGCCAAGGCATAAATGATGCGTTTTCTACTGGATCCCAAAACCACCAGCCACCCCACCCGAGTTCGTAATAGGCCCACCAACTTCCAAGTGCGATTCCAACGGATAAAAATCCCCACGCCATGGTTGCCCAAGGCCGCGACCAACGCGCCCATGCACTATCCAATCGCCCGGTTATCAATGCCGCAATAGCAAAGGCAAAAACTACACTAAACCCAACGTAACCCATATACAAAACAGGCGGATGAATAACAAAACCTGGGTCTTGCAACAGTGGATTTAAATCACTGCCATCTTGCGGAGGCATAGGAAGAATGCGATCAAATGGATTCGAGGTTATCAGCATGAATAACAAAAATCCCACCGCGATAAAACCGAGAACTGACAGAACTCTCGCTTGCATATCAAGGGGCAAGGACTTGCTAAATACAGCCACCGCAAATGTCCAACCTGACAACATCAAAATCCACAATAAAAGCGAACCTTCATGCCCTCCCCAAACCGCACAAATTTTATAATAGTAAGGCAGCATGCTATTGGAATTGGTGGCTACATACTTCACAGAGAAATCATCGTGTGCGAACGAATAAACCAAACAGGCAAATGCAATCGCGACGAAAATAAAAAATCCAGTGGCAAATGAACGCCCCGTGTTCATTAACAATTGATTACCGGTTTGCGCACCAAGCATAGGTAGAACGAATAATGCAAAACTTAAACAGAGCGCAAGGACGAGGGCAAAATGACCTAATTCCGGCACGATTAATAATAAATCAGGCTCCATAATTCATCCCCTTACATATGACCTGATCATTTTTGTGATCGTTACCGTCTTTCATACTCGCAACTTCCGGTGGCGTATAATTTTCATCATGTTTTGCCAATACTTGGTCCGCATTAAACATACCTTTATCATCAATTTTTCCGTTGACTACGGCGGCTTCACCTTCAGCAAATAAATCCGGCAGTATTCCAGAAAATTTTACCGGTACTTCTGCTACACCATCGGTAAGGATAAAATTAATATCCAAATTTTCTTTTGAGCGCACCACACTACCCGGCTTCACACAACCTCCGCCACGAATCATACGATTATGCGGAACGTCACCAGCGGCAATTTTACTCGGCGGATAAAAAAGATTTATATTTTCGCGCATGGCATATACAACCAAGCCAATGGCAATACTGGTTGCTATTACGCCCGCGATTACAAAAATTAAGCGTTGCTTTCGAACTGGATGCATATATGGTCAACTATTAGGCTGGAATTTATTAAGAATTGCTTTGTAATGCTTTTTGCAGCTGAAGTAATTTTTTCTGCTGTTTTAAAAACGCTTTTTTAGCCAGTAATGGGCTCAACGTTAAGTAAATAATGATTATGTAAACCAATACATAACTGGCCCAAACAAATGGCCCATGTCCACCCATCGTAAGAAATGCATCCAGGCTCTCAAATTGAAATTTCATTGCGCAACCTCTTCTTTGCGAGCGTTTCCAGCCGCTAAATCTTTCACCCACTGGGTTTTACTTTCACGGCGTAGAATTTCTGTGCGCGTAAACAAAATCAATACCAGCGTAAAAAAAACGTAGAACCCTGCAATCATCGTAAACAATGGATACAACATGGATACGTGGATAGTTGATTTACCAACCAATTTTAAAGTGGCCGGCTGATGCAAGGTGTACCACCAATCGACCGATTTATAAATGATCGGAATATTTACAGTGCCCACGAGCGCTAGAATCGCGCTGGCTTTATCTGCGGTATCACGACTCTGAAATGCATTTTGTAGCGCTATGACACCGAGGTATAAAAAAGATAAAACCAAATAGGACGTCATACGACCATCCCACTCCCACCAGGTTCCCCAGGTTGGTCTTCCCCAAATTGAACCTGTCGCAAGCACAATTACCGTAAAGGCAAACCCAATCGGCGCTGCGGATTTCATTACCATGTAGGGTAATTTCATTTTCCAAATCAGACCAATTGCACCGGCAATAGCCATGAGGTAATAGCAAGCCATGGAAATAAAAGCGACAGGTGCGTGTACGTAAAGAATTCGATAGCTGTCTTTTTGCTTTGCATCCATGGGAGCAAAACCTAGCCCCCATATAGTACCTGTCAATAAAAGACCCCACGCGAAAATGATTAGCCATGGGACCCATGCGTCGGTTTTTTCGTAAAACCAGCGCGGAGAACCCAAACGATGAAACCATTGCCAATTCATAGATAACCTCTTTTTGTTATTCTTAGTTTTTTAGAAAACCCAGCTATAGCCCAGCATTAACCATTTACGCTAACGCGTAAGGCACCGGCAGTGGCAAGCGGTGCCAATAATAAGGCCATTATCAGGATCGCCCCCAGTACCGCAAGTTGCATAGTGAACGGATTTCCCTGCGCTGCCTCAGCCACGGCGCTAGCCCCGAAAATCAGGATCGGAACGTAAAGCGGCATAACTATTAACGAAATCAAAAGCCCGCCTTTGCGCAGCCCCACTGTGAGTGCGGCGCCCACGGCACCAATCAAACTCATTGCAGCCGTACCTATAAGCAGCGACGAGCACAAAGCAATAAATGCTCCAGATGGAAGTGAAAGCATCACGCCCAACAACGGAGACATAAGCATTAATGGCAAACCCGTTGCGATCCAATAAGCTAACACTTTGGCAAGCATACTCAAATAAAGCGGATGTGGGGATATGAGTAGTTGCTCAAGAGTGCCGTCATCAAAGTCACTGCGAAATAGATTGTCCAGCGAGAGCAAGGTCGCCAGCAGCGCCATTACCCATAAAATACCCGGCGCGATTCGCATTAGTAGTTCTTTATCCGGCCCCAACCCGAGCGGGATCATACTGATAGCAATCAGGAAAAACACCAGTGGATTAATCATTTCACCTTTGTGGCGAAACGCTAATAACAAATCGCGACGAAAGGTGGCTGTAAACAAGGAGGGGGATTTAGCCATGGGCAGTCTCCCCAAATGTTGAAAACTCAACGAAATCCTGCATATTTAACGTCTGCAATTGTGGAAATCGTATGTCCTGGTGGGAGGTAACCAGCACTAAACCGCCCGCCTCTGCGTGGGCAATTAACCGGTTCTCAAGTTGTGCGATGCCTGACTTATCAAGCGCCGTGAAAGGCTCGTCAAGAATCCAGATTCTCGCTTTGCTAAAAAATAGACGCGCCAAACCAACACGTCGAAGTTGACCGGCGGAAAGTTGGTAGCATGGAGTGTCTTCATAACCTGCAAGGTTAACCTGGACCAGCGCGTCAAGTAGTTGCGCATCCGCCACACTACCCTGCAACGCAGCGTACCAACGTAAATTTTCTAAAGGTGTCAGGGATTTTTTTACGCCCGGCAAATGCCCAAGATACAACAGATCATTTGCGAACTCCCATGCCATATCTACTACAGGTTTGCCCTGCCAATAAATGTCGCCCTGGTAATCGCGATTTACTCCAGCCAATATCCGTAACAAAGTTGTTTTGCCGCTACCGTTCGGGCCGAGTATTTGTACTGCCTGCCCTGCGTAAAAACGCGCATTGAGCCGAACGAACAATAAACGTTCGTCGCGCTCGCACGCCAAATTACGCAATTCAAAAAGCACAGGAGCAGTCACAAAGAATTCCAAATGAATATTATGGTTTTATATGAAGAATCCAGGTTTTAGACCTGGAGATCGCTATACTCAAACAACCCATGCCGACGCAAATTGTGTGTGAAGCGTCTAGGCTAAAAAGGCTTATGTAAAAATACCGAGCACTTTATTTTATGGGGAAATTTGTGGTGCGATTATAGCCGCAGCAATATCATTTTTTCACGCGTTATTACTGCATACCGATTAGGAAACAGAACTGAGACTCAAACCGGATAAAAGCTGAGCAATGGACATTACTAATATCCCCCAAAACCTGATCAAGGCGTTGGAACAAAAAAATACTGAACAACTCGTTGCTTTGAGCCGCGTGTTGAATTTGGTATTGGGAAAAACAGTGATGGCGACTGTGACCTCAACAACACCGGTGACTGAACCGGAACGACAGATACTCCTAAAACAAACCGTTGCAGCCTTAACGCAAATTAACAAACAAGTTTCCGACCCGACCAAAATTTCTCCCGCTATCAAAGCAGAGCTATCACGTTTAATGCAGCAGCAAGATTTGATAAAAATGCCGGAGCTTAAATGGGTGAATGTGTTGATTAACAATCGCCCGCAGCTTACCTACACTGATCACCCATTAGCTGTGGGACAAAACATTCCCGTGCAATTACAAAGCCCGCAAAAATTGGTTTTGCTCGATATGCCGGAACTTGATGGAAATGACACGACTGGAAACCCGGCAAAAATTCAGGCGCCCATTCAGAACCCGCTTCTCGCATCAAAATTACTGACAGATGCGGAACAAACCTCAACCCAAACCTCAGGTATTCCAGTACCCAACGCTAAAAATATTGCAATGCTGAATGAGCTTTTAAAAAACGCACTTGCAGAACTAAGCACCAAAGCGAATCAGGTCGTTGACGTAAAAATACTTCAAGCAAAAGTCGACAACTTGATTTTGGAAAAAAATAGTCCCTCAACGACTACGTCAACTCAAGACGCCAGCTCAAGAACGCCTTCAAGCTCGTCTTTATACAACCCTAAAGATATATCGCTAAAATTTTCTGCAGCTTTTGATAATGTTAAAAACTCACCTGAGATCATTTCTGCGAAAACACTTGTGAGTGAAAACTTGCGTAATCTTCTTCCTCACAAAGATGTACCGAATGTTTTATTTGGCGTTATTGCACAACTCGGAAAATTAAATCCAAGTTTGAAAGCGCAGTTATTTTCACCCAGTCTCGAACAAGCATTAAAAAGTGTTGCTGAAAAAATACGCTCCCCTGCGACATTAGGTCAACCTAAAGCATTGGCCCAGGCCCTCAAAAATTCGGGTGTTTTTCTCGAGCAAAAGTTAAATCAAGTCGTACAAAGCACGTCGACCAAAGACGCGTCTAAATTAGATAGTGAATTGCATAAGACCTATAACCTGGATGTAAAAGGCTCTTTATTAACTCTGCTAAACCGCGTTACACAAGATATATCTGGCGAAACATGCCCACCCACCAATGAACAAACACAAAAACTTTTGCAACAAATTACTAGTGGATCTTTTTTTAACCCTTCAGCATCGGCCTTTAGTCATTTACACAACAGTAAACAGGATATAAGTCAGGCCATTGGCGTTTTTATACAACAGCTCATGCAAAAACCGGTTAAAGAATTATCCAATAAAGAACTACGAAACCAATTACTGGTGCTACTACAACAAAATAGTATTCACAGCCTCGTCAAAATTCAATTGCAACAACTACATGCCATTAATCACGAGCTGGATACTAAGGAGAGTTCGACACCTAACGCCTCCTGGCAATTGGAAATTCCGGTAAGACACCACAACGAGGTGCAACAACTTCACGTGCGTATCGATCGCGAATGGGTAGACGGTAAAAATGAATCAGATTCACAGGCTGAAAAAAATGCGAATAAAATTAAGCAATGGTCAGTGACTTTGCGATTTGATCTACCAACGCTCGGAGAATTCTGTGCACAACTAGTCATAGTTGACACACAGGTAAGTGCAACCCTGTGGGCTGCAAAAGAAAAAACATTTACCCAAATTCATAAACAAATCGAGGGCTTGCGCAAACAACTCGAGAGCGAAGGAATGAAAGTAAAATATCTACAATGCATGCGCGGCATACCCCCGGAAAAACCCATGGCGTTAAGCTATTCACTGATTGATGTATCAACCTGATCATGACGAAAGATAATAAAATTCAGAAGGCCGTCGCGCTGTTTTATGACGGTAAAAGTACACCCACAGTGACGGCAAAAGGCACAGGCGCGGTTGCAGAAAATATTATGGCAATTGCTCAAGAACATGGTGTGCCCTTGTGTGATAACAGCGCATTGGTTGAGTTGCTAGTACAGCTTGAGTTGGGCGACGAAATCCCCGAGCCACTTTATCTAGCGGTCGCTTACATTATTGCTTTTGCATATCAGTTAGAGGGTAAAGAGCCCGAAATCTGGGCTAAAACCTAATTGCCTAATTCCTTAAATTGGTAAAAACTACCCAATCTTATTCATTTCCGCTTCACAGCGGCTATGAATAGTGCCAAGATCGGCACATTAATCAACCAATTGTTAAGCTTACCTATGCATCCGTCCCTCATAACCGCCACTGAATTGCGCGCTCTGATAGGCAAAACAACTGTTGTGCTCGATTGCCGCTTTAACTTGATGGATAAAACTCAAGGCCAATCTCTATATCGTCTGGGTCATATTCCAGGCGCTTACTATGTTGATCTTGAGCGCGACCTTTCTTCTGCAGTACAAATCCATGGCGGCCGCCATCCACTACCCGATTTTGAACATCTGCAAAATAAACTGCGTAGCTTCGGCATTAATCAGCATACCACTGTGGTGGTTTACGATGATTCGCGGATGGCTTATGCGGCACGTGCGTGGTGGTTGTTAAAACATTTGGGGCACGCCGACGTGCGAATTCTGGATGGTGGATTTAATTCCTGGGTGGCAATTAATGGTGCGCAGGACAGACGTGAACCTGCGTTAAAGCAAGGAAATTTTAAAATCGCTATTCAACCAAACCAAACTGTAGACCGCGAAAATATTCTTGCGAATGAAGCATTAACCTTAATCGACTCACGCGAGGCCCGCCGCTATCAAGGCCTCGAAGAGCCTATAGATCCTATTGCCGGCCACATTCCAAATGCGTTGAATTTTTTCTGGCAGGACGTCACCGATGAGAAAGGTTTTGTTAAGCCGATTGAGTGGCAGAAAGACCACTGGAAGCAGATTTCCACGAATAATAATCTAACGGTATATTGCGGTTCAGGCGTTACTGCGTGCGTTAATATCTTTTCACTGCATCTATGCGGAATTGATGCAAAACTTTATCCGGGAAGCTGGAGTGACTGGTGCAGTTATTTACCGCGCCCTGAGATTACATAAACGTTTTTACATATCACGGTCGTGATCGTCGATTGGTTTTTTTGAAGGATACCTATCGACAATCACCTTCAACGCACTAACAACTACGCGTTAGTTAAAATATTCGTATTCAATTCGAACGTCCCACGAATCGCCTGAATCATCATCTATATTTGAACGCCCTTGATAACGCATCAGGTATTTTCCGTCCGGCTCATACGCATAATAAATAGGCTCCACAAATATGGATGACAATTTATTTGCAGTATCTACTCTAAAATATTTCCATTTTTCGCCAGCACCTTTATATGCCAAAGGAGACGCACTGGAATCAATTTCTTTGATCACAAATTTTTCAACACCTAAATGACGCGCGTCAGCCACATCGAACTCGACTTTTTTGCTTGATGTAATTCTCGCCCATTGTTGCTGAATAAATGCGTCAACGCCCGCATCAATAATTAGCTTTGAGGTTTCATAAATAGTTTTCGTTTGCGAATCACCTTTTATTTTATGGGTGAGCAATAAACGGCCGCCATCGAATGCAGCTGATACCAGTTCATTGTCGCGCTCATCGTTAAATTCCAGACCAGGTTGAAATACTTCCGTGTTGTAATTCAGCTTTTTCCGAGCAAAAATAACGCCATCCGGTTTAGCGTAATTCACATGCACTTCGTTATTACCATCTAAGCCGGTGAATAACTCCCGGTAAACCACTTTTCCGGTTTTTAGACTATAGGCCGAACCAGAAACCGAATAGCTATCATCAGCCATAACAACCGAGGCTAAGATTGACAACACCACGGCACCGCATAAATATTGAAATTTGAATTTATTCATAAATCCCCTCTAGCAAGTTTTCCAATAGATACTTAACTGACGCAGTATAAAAGCTTGCCGTTTTTTTACACCAGCTGCGTTACACATTTCAACTCTTTAGTGCACCAAAAAGCGCGATAGTTTCCTTTCGACTTAGCGACAAGTCAACAATGGGTAATGAATAACCGGGTGTGGGCGGAGGGCTATGAATAACTTTCGCAGGCACTTTGGCTAGTGCGGGTAAATACCGACGGATAAAAGCTCCATCGGCATCAAAGCGCTGGGATTGGCTCACAGGATTAAAAATTCGAAAATAAGGTGCCGCGTCGGTTCCGGTAGAAGCGCTCCACTGCCACCCACCATTGTTTGCGGCAAAATCACCATCAATCAGTTGCGTCATAAAATATCGCTCGCCCATGCGCCAGTCGATTTGCAAATTTTTGGTCAGAAACATAGCGACAACCATTCGCAATCGGTTATGCATCCATCCCGTATCCTTTAGCTGCAGCATGGCGGCATCAACTATGGGTATACCCGTCTCACCATCGCACCAGGCATTAAATAAGGATTTATCGTAACGCCAGGGAAAAGCTTCGGTGTGTTTTTGCATGGCTTTATATTTACAAACGTCAGGAAAATCCACCACTACATGTTGATAGAAGTCGCGCCAAATTAATTCACCAATCCATGTCGTAACGCCCGCATTGCCTGAATCCAATTCGCCACGATTTGCATGCAAAGCTGCCGCTATACATTGCCGCGGTGAGATGCTGCCTATTGCTAAATAAGGGGATAGTTGAGATGTACCGTCAAGGTCTGGAAAGTCTCGCCCTGTGTCGTAATCATGAATATGATTTTTTATAAATGCTTTAAGCCGTTTGGCCGCTTCTTTCTCACCAGCAGGCCACAGCTTGGATAAATCGCGTTGCTCAAGTGTTTTGAATTGTTTATTAATTTCTGCATCTGTTATTACAGTAGCGCCATGCGGAGGTTGCGTTTTCGGCTTTTTCAAGGGCTCAAGTGCTAGCGCTCTCGCCTGTTGAAGCCAATTTTTTTTAAACGCCGTGAATACTTTATAGGGTTCACCTTTGCCATTCCTGATCATCCCCGGCGGAATAATAACTCGATCATGAGATCGCTTTACCACAATCTCTTGCTTGCGCAACTCATCGGCAACCTGTTTGTCGCGGTTAAATTCGTCGATAGGATATTCAGCGTTTAAGAATAATCCCTCAACCTGATACTTATCTATTAGTTTTTTTAACTGTGGAATTATTTCTTTAGTTTTATCAGTAGAAATAACCACTAAAGGAATATTCAATTCCGCAAGGTCATTATTAAGTTGCAAAAGGTGGCGGCGAATAAAATCTATTCGTACAGATGCTGTGACATGATTTTCCAACATTTCATGGCAAATAAAATAAACCGCTAAAACACCTTCCTGCTCCTCGGCGGCGCGAAATAACGCTGGGTTGTCATAAATACGCAAATCATTTCTAAACCAGACGATATGTTTAAAACGTGATGCGACCATTACAATTCCTCTTCGCTGGAATTACCCAATAATTTATGTAGCTGTAAATATACTGCTTGCTGCCCTGACGCACTTGCTAAATAAATGTGAGACGAAAAGTCAGCAGTGAGTACCTGAACAAGTTTGCCGCCAATTACAAGGGGGATGTTTACTAGGTGCCCCAGTTGCGCTAATTCCCTTTCAAAATTTGTAAGGCTTGAACAGGAATCGTTATAAATAATTAAGCCATCAAGTTGTAGCTGCTCAATAGCAAATACGACTTCGTTAGCAGTTACCAAACCAATTATTTCTGATTTAAATTGGCTCATCACCAAACCATAATGCATGAGCACATTAAGTGTAGGATCAATTGCGGACGTTAATTGAATGATGGCCACTCGCTTGCCATTGGCTTGCTGCCGTTGGCGCTGAATTAACATCAATAAATATTCAGACAATCTATTAATGAGGATCGATTTTTTTACATTTGAACCAAAAACGTTTTGCGATAAGTTATCCAATGCAGGCGTAATTAGTTGGTCGGCAATAATCGCTGCGGGATAGATGGAAAATAATTGATTAAAAAAAGCTTCCAATTTTCCAACATTCAGCTCACTCATAATAGCCATAAGCTCAACGTGAAAACCTTGCCAGGTATTTTCAATATCCATATCGGCCGATTGCGATCCAGATTCCAGTAATTCGCTAACTTTGCCAATGGCTAAACCGCGTGCAAGCCACGCCTGAATTGTTTTAATTAATTCGATATCTTCAGCGCGATAAAGTCGGTGGCCTTTATTAGTTCGCAAAGGTTTAATCAAACCGTAGCGTCGCTCCCAGGCACGAAGGGTCACGCTGTTTACGCCGGTAAGACGTGAAATCTCGCGAATTGGAATAGTGGCTTCCATATCAAACGCTCAACACGACATTACGTAAACCCAACTCTTCCGGGTAGGGCGACCAGAAGGTTTGGTTTTTCAAATAAGGATTATCCAACGTCATCAAATGGTGTTTTAGTAAGGTGAGCGGAACTACTAATGGCACAACTCCTTTCGCATAAGATTCAATAAGCTGACTCAATTCTTGTTTCGACAAACTACTAATGTGATGCTTCAAGTAGCCGCGCAAATGCATCATGGCGTTAGCGTTTCCCTTGCGGGTCGCGGGGTGGCCGAGGGCGGACATGAGTAAGCTTATGAATTTATTATTTGTATCCGCGATGGGATGCTCAGACAAGTTTGCTAATAATTTTCCAATTAAAAAATAGCTCGGCACATGGTGGGCCATAACCTGATATTTATAGCGGGAATAAAACTCGACCAATTTTTTTGCAGTTGGCTCATGCTGCAAATTTTCTCGCCAATCCTGGAGCGCAAAAATGCGTGCGATAAAATTTTCACGTAATCCGGCATCAACCAAACGCCCTGCTTCTTCTACCGGAATTAACGGCATTAATTCCATAAACCGTTTTGCGTAAGCGCCTCGTCCACGGCTATCGATTGAATAGCCATTGGTGCCGTAACGTTTAAGCCCGAACACGGCGCAGCTCGGGGATTTTTGCATGAATACATAGCCACAAATATCGGGCATTTGACCAGCCGCTTTCTCAGCTTCGCGATATAAACCATCAGTAACATCCAAATCGGAATTTTCGATACCTCGAATACGATCCTCACCATCAGTGACAATGAGCCTAATGGGCTTGCGGGGAATGCCTAGACCGATTGCGACTTCCGGGCAGACCGGCTGGAATTCAACATAATTAGAAAGAACATCAATAAGAAATGCATTGCGCTTGTGCCCACCATCAAACCTGACTGGTTCACCTAATAGACATTGGCTCACGCCGAGTGGAATTTTTTTCATTGGTTTATACTTATACAAGAGTTAATTAATGTACAAGTTATACGTCCAATAGCTATACAAATCAACAAAATTGTACAACTATTTAGACAAGCAGAAACTCATGGAAGATAGTCACTTACTTTAACTTATTCGTTCAACCGATTGAATTTAAAGAGATTAAATAAAAAAAGCCGACTCGCGTCGGCTTTTTTTATTTATAAGGTAGGAATTTTTACATGCTCGAATAGCTCATCTAGCTCAGCACGTGAGTGTCGATTGAAAGCTTCGTTGACTATATCTTTGGTAAGGTGAGGTGCAAACTTTTCGATAAAGTCATACATAAATCCGCGCAGGAAAGTCCCGCGACGGAAGCCGATTTTAGTCACGCTGGCCTCAAATAGATGGCTTGCATCCAATGACACCAAATCAGTATCCACAGCAGGGTCATACGCCATTTGCGCGATAATCCCGATACCTAATCCAAGGCGCACGTAAGTCTTAATCACGTCGGCATCAGCCGCGGTAAAAACCACCCTTGGTGCCAAGCCGCGATTAATAAAGGCTTCATCCAACTTGGAGCGGCCCGTAAATCCGAACACGTAAGTCACAATTGGATGCTTGGCTACATCTTCCAACGTTAACCGCGAAACTTGGGCAAGAGGATGATTTTTAGGCACCACAATGCAACGATTCCAGCGATAACAAGGCATCATCACCAAATCACTAAACAGCTCCATTGCTTCGGTTGCTATCGCAAAATCGACAGTACCGTCTGCAGCCATTTCAGAGATTTGCATCGGCGTACCTTGATGCATATGAAGAGCAACTTCTGGATACTGTTTTATAAACTGACCAATCACCGGCGGTAACGCATAACGCGCCTGAGTATGAGTAGTTGCAATAGTCAGCGTACCTTTACGCTCATTACTAAATTCTTGCGCTACCTGCTTAATACTTTCCACTTTGCGTAAAATTTCGCCAGCTTTTTTAAGGATGGCTTCGCCTGCTGGCGTAATACGGGTTAAGTGCTTTCCGCTGCGCGAGAAAATCTCCACACCCAGCTCATCTTCCAGTAAACGGATTTGTTTACTGATACCGGGCTGAGACGTATAGAGACTCTGTGCAGTTGCGGACACATTCAAATCATGGTGCGCAACTTCCCAGATGTAACGTAATTGCTGTAACTTCATAAGCCCTCCAAATGGCTCATTGAACTGGAGGATTCTCGTTAATCACGGATGCGACTAACTGTTATAAAAACTCTTCAGCCTTATGCTTTTCGAGAATAGACGTCTATTACATCAAATTCAATTTTATTTGCATATATCCCAAAAAGCAGGTTTCTTACAACTTTAGACCATATCCAGGATTTTTATTAGTTTTAATCGATTATTTTTATTCTGGCTTCGTAAACGCATCTAAAAGCTGGTTCGCAATACCATGCGGGACGTGACCTGTAGCGACATGCTCGCTGGCAGAATCGCAATGGATTCGTTGATCGTCAAAGAAAACATCAGCACCATACGCTTTTAAAAAGGTTCCTTTTGATAGCCCACCTAAAAACAACGACTCGTCGATACGTATGTTCCAGGCTCGTAATGTTCGTATTACGCGTTCGTGCGCCGGAGCTGAGCGCGCCGTGACCAAAGCAGTTCTGATCGGACAATCTTGTGGCCCAAATTCATGTTGCAGCCCATGCAGAGCGGCTAAAAATTCCTTAAACGGCCCGCCGGATAAAGGTTGTTTAGCAGACGCTTTCTCACTTTCCGTGAATGCGCTCAAACCTTCCAACTTATAAACGCGCTCTGCTTCATCCGAGAATAGTACCGCGTCACCATCGAAGGCAAACCGGATTTGGTCTTCACTGTGAGTCTTGCTTTTTGAGGCCAATAAAGTCGCAGCAGCAATGCCATGGTCGAGCGCATGCTTAACATCCTCTGCATGAGTAGAGAGAAACAGATGGCAACCAAAAGCAGTAGCATATTCATAAGGGGAAGTGCCACCGCTAAAGGCGGCACGAGTGATGTTGAGGCCGTAGTGCTGAATGGAATTGAAAACTCGCAAGCCTGTATCCGCACTGTTGCGTGAAAGAAGAATCACTTCTACGCGCGGCTCACCGCCCAATCGCTTATTAAGATGCAATAGCTTTTGCACCAAGGGAAAAGCATCTCCGGGCTGCAGTATTTCATCTTCATGTTCGATTTGATATCGCGCGTACGCGTCCAGACCTTCGCTCATAAAGATTTTATGGCTATCGTCGAGATTAAATAAAGCGCGTGAAGATATAGCGATAACGAGTTTGGTTCCAAAACCACTAGGCATAGATAAATCCCATAGATGTAGTAAGCGACTTTAAACTATCACCAAAGCTATGACTTGGGAATTATTTCTATAAAAAACATAATCATAAGGAGGGAGAAATACTAATTAATTTGTCGAGCGTCTGTCTCCGTCTTGCCGTAACTGTTCTGCTCTTGATGCAAATAAACGCCTAACTCGTAACGTGGTTTTTGAATAGGAGATAGGTCAAATAAAGGCGCCTCTTTAACTTGTTGTTGAGTCATACCAACGTATATTTTTGCATTTCCCCAACTGATATCTTTGATGGCCTGAGGTTTTAAAAGCACCTGATGACCAAACCACAAATCACTTGTTGTGGTAACGAAGCATTGGATAGCCCAATTGTCGTCATCAATCAGCATCGTCTTTAAACGACCTATCTCACCGTCATTCGCCTGGATATGATAATTAACAATTTCGCAGCAGCTGCGCAAATGACGGTCGCCATGCATACGACGTACACTGTCAATAGCGACAAAAACATCGTCGGCTTTATGCGAAGTTTGCTCAACAGAATTTGTGTCATCCTCATTATTCTCTACAGTCTTATTGTCCCCAAAAAACGCGTAACCGTAGTAACTAAGATAATCAATTTCATATTGCGAAACTGAAAAAGTGGTATCAATAGCGGTACTGCTGCTGATTTCAGCTACTGACATATCTACCGCTATAGATTTTTCCTCAAGGTTTAGATGTTTAATTAACGAGGGAGAAAGAAGAATTTTACGATTTCCTATACCTGAATTAATTTCAACAACGACGTAGCGGATCACCCATCGTCTGTCGTCAAAATAAAAATCCTTAACCTTACCGATCTTGCCATCATTAGCGTCTATGACGAAATCATTTAAGTCGCTGAGAAGATGCATCATCAATATGGCCCCTTAGACAACTATGAATTGCAATATCAAGCAGGTTTTTAGCCCTGACAGATCCCTAAATATGAATATAAATTATTTTTAAGACATTCATATAAATTTGTGGAAATGACCAGGGCGTTTATTACAACAATAAATCTTGATCGACGTTAGAGGGCGTAATTCCAAGGTATAACACCCGAACCTGTGCCAGATCTAGACGCTGAATCGCGAGAGGGGATATTTGTTTTGGAGGTTGGATCGGGGCGCGTATATGCTTGTGAATTGCTATTTAAATCCTCACCCCATGGACGAGGTTTGAATGAAGTCAACGCATTATTATAGTTGTCATTTGGTATAGTCATGTAAATCTCCTCATGCAGTCAGTCAATAACCAATTAAAAGTTAGCTATGAGAAATGTAAACTTAAGCGCTTTCGCCTTCTGTACGTTATCTCGCACAAAACGCGCTGAAAGACAAATTGCTTGAACTTTCCAGTTCCGTTTTGCGCGACGCCAGGTTTGAACCTATCGTCCAGAGATCGACCTTTTGCGACGCCACAATTTTTGGGAAAAGCTTAAGTTGTTCGGCCATAAAATGCTCTTTGACGTGTTCGCCTAGCACGCTGACCTTGATATCAAAAATAGTGCTGTCTTCATCAAGACTCTCAATTTCGCTGATTAAATACTTCATGATCGAATGCTTCATAATAGCTGCAGATATATTGCCATTCTCCTTGATCGCTTTCTTAACAACCGGATAAAAACCCTCTTCCTCAACTTGCATAGCAATCATCAAGGCGGTGCAAATTTTTCTGGCTAGTAATTGCTTTTGACTTGAGGATTTTCCGAACTGATTAAAAAGGTCCAAAATATCTCGTTGAACTGAACTCAAAAAACTGATTGCATCCAATAACTGGCTGGATGTTTCAATCCGGATTTTTCTTGCGATGGTTGTCATGATGGTCCCCTAAAATGTTGTGCTGAAATAAACCATATGTTTATGACAGAAAAATGATATTGATACATTGCTTAGCCGTAATGGCAGATTTTGGGGGCATCATAGAGATTTAAGCGAAAATATCCGTACGCTAAGTAACCATGCGTTGGGCGTAATATTGACCTGGCAAAATGGAAGTATCTGTTTCAGAGCACTTCGCTTTGTTGGGATGCTGCCGACATACGTGAGCATAAATGTTACATCTGTTGGAGCCGACGCGATTTTCTTAACGGATTATGGACCCGGTGGGGACGTAGGTTCTTATCAAACCCGTGGCTACGCTGCCCCCTGATGACGACACATCCGTCGTACCCCAGTGAGCTTGCAAGCTTTCATTCCGAAACCGGAATAAGTCAAATCAACATGGACGCTTTCTATTTCAGTAGGGTTGATGCAGCAATCGACAAACTCACCTTCACCTATCCGTCTGTACATAAGCCCGCATCGTGCTTTTATTACTACTGGGTGGTTTTGCAATATTTTGTAGGCGCCTTCGAATTAAATGATTTAAAAATCACAATCCTCGTTTAAAAAAAACCGGCTAAGTCGGATTTTTTTATTTTCTCACAAGCTTTCCCATCAGATTTTTTATATAACCTTACATCCGTTTTAGATCACATAAAAATCGAAAATTACACTTTAATTTATAAGAGCACCTCACTTAACTCTAGAATATATTTTCGCACGTAAAATCGCATCAAAAGGTTACATAACCGATAAATTTGCTTTACAAACAGTCAGGCAGCGGTCGTCTACCAGCCCTCCTCTTTCAATCCGCCTCAAAAAAAATTTCCAACTTTCAATAAACTGTTGAAAAAATTTTCAAGATTAAATTTTATCCGCCACATAACATAACAGTTACGCCAAATTATTTTGTTGAATAAATACTGCAATGAATCTGGCATATTCCTAGCTTAAGCTGACGCTACCAAGACTGGTATTAAGATATCAGCAGGAAAACTGAAATTTCTTTAAACGCATCTAAAGCGAAACACTGACGTTTGTAGTCGCTGACGCAAGGAGACTCCCACCAATAAATTTATTTCAAATCCCTGAACGGTAAAAAAGTTGCAAATATTTTTGCCGCTATTACCTGATCGCAATTTTTAAATTAAGCCAAGCGTGGAATTTGTGGAAAAGCACGAAGGGAAAAGCGTTGCCCACAATTACCTATAAAAAACATAGAAATAAAAACCTGTAGAAATTAAACAGCCTGAAGTACGGCTCTGCCGATTAATAACTGTGTATTAATTTTTGAGGAATTATTATGTTTAAAAAAATATGCTTAATGACCAGCATGCTTGCGTATGTAAACACTTATGCAGCAGAAACTACTGAGATCCAAACAAATATTGATGTGGAAATAGATAGCGAACGTTCATTATTTGTTCATGACCTAGCAACATTAAATGGTGCAAATTTCAGTTTGTCACGTGTTTTTGCGCAGCTTGCTGATCAGTTCAATAGGGCTAATCCGTCATCCCCCATTGATAATGTGCAATTGTTTGCCCGTTTTTGGGACACACAAAATCCGGCGCCCGGCTTTGTTGAGGGGGGACCGAAATGCACGGGAGTATTAAATGAGTTTCCACTGGAGTGCCGGATACAGGAGGGATTGCAGGCACAAACACCGGAGGAGTTTTTAGGTTCGTATATTCCACTCGCACTCATTAACCGTTTTGATTTACGCGATAAAAATAGTTTTACCGATTGCGGTGAAAGCCGGATTATTTTTGGCTTAACAAATAATCCCGGCCGAAATTTTATTATTTTTGAAGCGCAAATGCCAAACCCTACGCCCGGCTTAGCGGCGGGTTGTGTCCCCATTGTTAATTTCTGGAAAAATTTATCGGCAGAATCTGACGCGAGTGTAAGAGCTAGTTTATTAGATGCTTTTTATTTCAACGGTCTGCCTGAAGATAATGTCCGACCCGTTATTGACATTCGTAATTATGCTCCAAAAACCGGTCAGATTCGTACTAATCAATTCATGGGTTTCACCTGGGTATTAAAGGAGTTCAAAACGACAGTCGAAAGAGGTCAAAGTATTATTAAACCTGCTCCCGTGAAAGCTAACCCTTTCGGAGAGTTTTTTAATAACGGCCGACTCGCAGGTATTGCTGTAGATTTCCGCAATCAGTTTTTAAATTATATGGGAAGCTTGCTTATAGAAGATATTTCAACATTTAGCCTGACTATACAAAGTGATGGTCACAACAATGGTCAAAGTCATGCAAGCGGTTTGGAGCTGGAAGAAAACGATTTCATGAGCCATCTGGATCAGGGAATCAATCAGGATTTTAGAAACGCGATTCAAATAAGATCTGGACAATTAGGTAGCTCGCTGAGCACCAACCAAATTGTCAACCGGGCAACCGCCATGACCTGTGGTGGCTGTCACCAACCTTCCGCTTTTGGATTAACCAATTCTGATAGTGTTGGAGACGGACAAACCTGGCCAGAAACTTTGGGATTTACTCACGTTAGTGAGTTTGCATCTGATGGTGTTTTTCCTATATCCCCTGCATTGCAGGAGGTATTTTTACCCGCTCGAAAAGTTGATATGGAAAGCTTTATCATTAATCCATCAAACTTATCTATAAGTTTTTCGACAATGTCTAATGTTAAGTTGAAAAACACTCAAAAAAGTAACAGCAAAACTGCCAAACCAATCTTGATTGGGAAACGCTCAGGTTAACACCAAGTGGTGTAATATGATTGTTAACATTTAATATCTGGAGGATATAGATTGTTTAATAATTTTCATATCAAGGAAGATATGAAAATTATATTTATTGTTCGGTTAACACTGAGGCAAACATGACACCCGCTATTAAATTGCTTGAGAAAGCCAAGGTAAATTTTAAAGTTCATGAATACGAACATGACCCCACCGCCGAATCTTACGGATTGGAAGCTTCAGAGAAGCTCGGAATAGACGATGCACGAGTGTTTAAAACATTGGTAGTAATGCTGGATGCAAAAGATTATGCCGTTGCAGTAATTCCCGTAGCAAAAATGCTGAGCATGAAGCAAATCGCAAAAGCGGCTGGCTTTAAAAAAGCGGCCATGGCAGACAAACTGGCCGTAGAGCGTATGACGGGCTATGTATTAGGTGGCGTCAGCCCGATGGGACAGAAAAAACGCCTAAAAACATTTATTGACGAATCTTCATTACATTTTTCAAGTATTTATGTAAGTGCTGGCCGTCGCGGCCTGGAGATAGAACTATCAGCAGAGGATTTAAAGAAACAAACCAATGCAGAATTTGCATTGCTAACGCAAGAATAAAAACGTTGATAACCCGCAAATAAAAAAGCCGTCGATTTTCGACGGCTTTTTTTAGAACTGCTAATTTATTAGCTTGGTAACAAATCTGAAACTGCGTCGCGCTCTTCTTGCAGCTCTTTTTCTGTCGCTTGCATTTTTGCACGCGAGAAATCATTAATATCCAACCCCTGAACGATTTCCCAATCGCCATTCTTGCAAGTTACCGGAAACGAATAGATCAAACCTTTTTCAATTCCGTAGCTACCATCACTGTATACACCCATGCTCACCCAATCGTTTGCTGGAGTGCCAAGTGCCCAATCACGAATATGATTTGCAGCAGCATTCGCTGCAGATGCCGCTGAAGAAGCACCACGCGCAGCAATAATAGCAGCGCCGCGTTGTTGTACAGTTGGAATGTAATCTGATTCATACCAGGCTTGATCAACCAAGCTCAATGCAGGCTTACCCTTAACCAGGGTGTTGTGCAAGTCAGGATATTGAGTAGAAGAGTGATTGCCCCAGATCAATGCTTTAGTGATGTCGTTAACGCTGCTGCCGGTTTTAGTCGCCAATTGTGACAGAGCACGGTTATGGTCCAAACGAGTCATAGCCGTGAATTGACGTGGGTTGATATCCGGTGCGTTGCGTTGTGCAATCAAGGCATTGGTATTAGCAGGGTTACCTACGACCAATACTTTGATGTTGCGCGAAGCGTGGTCGTTAATCGCCTTACCTTGTACAGAGAAAATAGCGGCGTTAGCAGCGAGGAGATCTTTACGCTCCATACCCGGGCCACGTGGGCGCGCTCCTACCAGCAATGCGTAATCAGTATCTTTGAAAGCAACATTAGCGTCATCAGTTGTTACAATTCCGGCCAATAATGGGAACGCGCAGTCATCCAATTCCATAGCAACACCTTGCAGGGCTTTAAGCGCTGGGGTGATCTCCAATAATTGCAAAATAATTGGTTGATCTTTGCCCAACATATCGCCAGCGGCAATGCGGAATAGTAAGGAATAGCTGATTTGGCCAGCGGCGCCAGTGACGGTAACTCTTACGGGTGCTTTCACGATGAGACTCCATTAAGGGTGGTATGGGAGAGGACAAAGACTTAGGCATTGTGTGCCTGAATTATTACTTTTACGGGCGAGCATTATAGGCATTTGGCCAAAAATTTCACCCTGTTAATGGTTAAAGACCGCCTCAAATTCACATTTATGCCATCAGCCATATTGCGAAGTTGGCACCTGAACCCCGAGATCGCATCAGGGCCCATTAGACCCTGATGGGAGAGCATCCAATAAGTTTCATTTAGAGCCACATCGAGTCCCTGCTATGTAGCTCAGTCCTTTTAATCTTCCCTGCGCGTCATTACAACTAACACCCCGCGCAAAAGTTCTTAGGTTCATTTGCTTTTTCTACTGCTTAAGTCATTGCATGGAATTGCATAAGCAAAATAATTTGCGCTAGTCATTCAACTTATACGCTCAAAAAAACCTCCACGGCAATTTAAAAAATTGAAATATATATCGGCGTCTGAATTAAATAAGCACTCACTCAAAACATGAAATATTTCAACCTGCTCGTAAAATTTTAAATCTGATCAATTTTTAATAGCAGTGAATTTATAGCGAGGGATATTAAGATGAGTTAGGTATAAAATTTTTTATATTTCTTAAAAATTTTATACAGAAAATATATGTAAAAATTATAACTTGTAACGCCATAATCTGATGAGTGGCTATTTACTCCTTTAAATAAAGGTAGAGAATTGGCTGCGATTAATTGTTTCTCAGTTGATCAGGAACGTAAGGAGGCTCAAGACGTTTTTTAACACTTAGCCACCGTACATTTTTAACTCATTCGTAAGGGATTTATCATGAATTTAAAATTGTTAAAAATTATTTTTGTATCAGCCCTTCTCAGCCTACTCACCTCAACCGCCTATGCTCAAGCAAGAGTTAGTTACACGGCTAGTATTGCCCAACGTGGATCAACCGTTCTTATTCCTTATGCCACGGTAGTAAGCTTATGTGCAGACGGAGATGGATGTGAAATTCGCATGGGCATGTACAATTGGGATGGATCGGTCGCACAGCATCAAGAGGGTCGTTATTCTACTATAACGCCAGTACCCATGCGTGGCGTGCAGAAGCCGGTGACGCGGCTGGCACTTCTGGCAATGCTGTGACCGAACATGTTATGAACGCGTGGGCGTGTTATTTGACCGATGGCTACTATAATAATTGGACTAATCATGGCGATTTAAATCAAGGATTTTCTGTTCTTTCATGGAACCAGTATGTCGCCAATTGCACAGTTACGCTCATAGATTAGAATGTTCAATAAAGGCCCGCTAAACAACGTCATTTTTGGTAGGCCTTTTTATCAGCATATACATTATTAATTTTCGTATTTTATCACGGTGACCAAAAATGAAATATAAACCCTATATTGCGCTGTTTTTGGTAACACTGGTGGGCATTATATTATTGAACAATAATTCTCAAGAATCCAACAAGGCCGCAACAAAGAACATTAGTGAGACGTTAGAAAAAAGACCACCTCAAAGGAAAATGAATAACAACGAAGCAATTAATAATGAGTCCGATAGAGCATCAAAAAGCAAATTAACTGTCACCGCAAACACCCCGCGCGTACAAAATAAAACGAAAGAAATTAAAACAGATGAAATTAAAACTGATAAACATGAAGTCACTGAAGTTGAAGCTACAACGCCGGAGCCTGAAAATAATAACGCGGATATGGCAGCCACCGGTGACTATGCCGGCGAAGTAAATTTGCCAGAAGTTCAGGACAACTGTATAGAACCTTGCGATGACGTAGGAAAGAATCAAACAGCGGATGGATCGAAAGCGAATGTTCTCGCAGTGGGCGAATTTGCAGACCAAATTAATCCAGAAGCTATAGTCGCACAGGCGCAGCAAAAAGATCCGAATCTACCTTTGGAAGGCAAGATTTCTGATGTATCAAAAAATTCCAGCCCTCCTACTGAATTAGGCGCCTACTCGCCCCCGCAATAATGCTTTAACAGGATGGATTCGGAAGCAGACTTTGCTTATTCAAGAGGACTGAAAATAATTATTGCTGGTAGCGTTTTTTAAGCTCGGAATACAAATCATCTTTAAATTCAATTTTGGTAGCATCCAAAATTTGTACAGCCTCGACTAAATGCTCATTATCTTCGCGGCCGTCGTGCCAATGTTTACGGTAACTACCATCTTTATAACCGTTATCCTGGCGGAAAAAATTCAATACATTTTTTCCAACATAACCACGATAAAGTTGGTCAAAACTCATGCCAATGCCAGCCATTAAACGACCAAACAAGGCAATATGAAATTGGCGATCTGATAAGGTTGCAGCAACAAATTTTTCCAAATCCAAACGGAAATCTTTTTCGTCAGTTTCAATACGTAATTGATCCTGTATTTGAGCAACAATGAGCTCGGGGTTTGTTCCACCTTGCAAAAGAATGCTCAACCCAAAATGCCAAATGTCGATCAACTCCAAGGCAACTTGCTCTATGTCTGGCGACTGTTTCTTCCACCATTTCCAACCGTAATGATCCAGTAGCTCAGCACACTCAACCCAAATAGCTCGGTAGAATTGAAATCCCTGCTGCTGCCAATTTGTATTTACCTTGTTATTCATCGCATCTTGCAAATCGAGCATTGTTTTGATTTGTTGCACGTTCATATGTAATCTCTTCAAAAATCTTAACTCTCACATGCAGGAGCGCATTGCGAAAATAACGAATAGTATTTAAGCAGGCAAATATTGCTTTGCTTTATTAAATAAACGATAAAAATTATCGCAGGTATGTTCACCGAGTTTTTCGATGCTCATGCCTTTCAAATCCGCGACAAATTGTGCAACCTCACGAACATATTTAGGCTCATTAGGTTTGCCGCGATAAGGTATGGGAGCAAGATATGGAGAATCAGTTTCTATTAATAAACGATCAATCGGCATATTGCGGACAACATCGCGGATTTGCTCCGCATTTTTAAATGTCACTATACCGGAAATGGAAATATAATAATTTAAATCCAACGCGGCCCTAGCCATTTCCCAATCTTCAGTAAAGCAATGAAGTACACCGCTATGTTCCAAACTGCCATGCGCTTTAATTAATGCAAGCGTGTCAGCTTTTGCTTCGCGTGTATGAACCACCACAGGCAAACCAATTTTTTTCCCCGCGCTCAAATGCAACGCAAAACTTTCGTGCTGCAATTCTTTGCTTTCAGTTTCGTAATGCCCTTCTGTTTTATGGTAATAGTCCAACCCCGTTTCACCCAGCGCCACAACCTTTTCCTGCGACGCCCAGCGAATTAATTGCTCTTCTGTAGCCGTACCCTCTTTCACATCACATGGGTGGACACCCACAGAAGCAACAACACATGGGTGAGTCTGAGCAATATCAATGACCGTCTGAATATTATCCAGCGTAACGCTAATACAAAGCATCTGCTGAATACCGCGCTCATTGGCAGCGGCGATAGCATTAGCAAGACTACCGTCGTAACGGTCAATATTTATACGATCTAGGTGGCAGTGGGAGTCAATAAGCATTTGATTTCATCGTTAAAAAGTTTTGGGGATTATACATGATGAATATCGAAATTCTTTGCAGGCTTTACGGTGTTTTCAAAAACAAAAAAGCCAGCTCAATGCTGGCTTTTTTACAGAAAAGATTAGCTACATCGTGTGCGTCGGCTTATCCGAATCTATTGAACCTGCAAGGTAGGTTTCAATTTTGGTGACGGCGGTGTTGTCTTGGTCGGTGAATTGTACGCCTATGCCAGCTGCGCGGTTTCCTTGGGCGCCTCTTGGGGTGACCCAGATTACTTTTCCGGCTACGGGTATTTTTTCGGCTTCATCCATAAGACTAAGTAGCATAAATACTTCATCGCCTAATTTGTAACTTTTACCTGTGGGTATGAACATGCCGCCGTTTTTTACGAAAGGCATATAGGCGGCATAGAGTACCGCTTTGTCTTTGATGGTGAGGGAAAGTATGCCGTTTCGGGCACCGCCGCCTATCGCTTGCATAAGGTAATCCGTCTAAATTAGTTGGACTGAAACATAATGTATTAGTCTAGACGTGTCTAGCGCGACCTGCCGACTATTTGGCACTTACGTTTCTAGTCGATATCGAACAACTATTTAACGCTGCGCAAAAGCGCGCCCCAATCCAACAGCATCTCTTCCAATAAAAGTTGTTTGTTGGGGTTCGAACTACCGAGCAACTGGCGCTTAGATATTAGAATTTTCTCGACATAACGATGCAAAAGCGAAGCTGGTACTTTTGCAAGACGATCACGAAGATTCTGCGGCAATTGGTTAATTAGGATTTGTTCTACACCAATCTGCCATCGCATCAGCGAATGCAGCCATACCAAAAACCATTCGACCAATGCCAAAACGTCGTCCTTCTGCCATTGCGCTGCAACTTCAATTGCTGTGACCTGACCGGAGCTGAGGCGAATCAAGTTAAGCAGCCAGGCGTCGCGTCGCTCTAATGCGTCACCCTCCAGATAGGCAAGCGCTGTTAGAGGCGCGCGCCCAGCCGCCTCCACTAATTTTTCGACAGGCGTTGAATTGCCTACCATCAAGGGTTTAAGCCAATGGATAACTTGTTCAGTATTGGGCGTAGGTAGAAGTCGCATTTGGCACCGGCTGCGGATAGTTGGCAAAACCGCACTGGGCGTATGGCAAACCAAAATAAGTAAGGTATTGGCCGCAGGCTCCTCCAGCGATTTAAGTAATGCATTAGCCGCGTTGGCGTTCATAGCTTCAGCTGGTTCAAGCACGACAACTTTATAACCACCCTGCTGCGCCGTTTTACCTAAATCCTCAATAAGTGATCGTATTTGATCAACCTTGATACCTTTGGCGCCCTCCTCAGGCGCGACAACGATCAAATCCGGGTGATTCCGAACCCGGTTTAGCATGCATCCACGACATTTTCCGCAAGGCGTTCCTTCCACAGGGGAAAGGCATAAAAGTAGTTGCGCAAGGGACTCTGCCAGATGACGTTTCCCTATGCCTTTTGCTCCTGCAAACATCAACGCGTGGGGTAACTTATTAGCGAATATCTGGTGGCCCAATTGCTGCCACTCTTGCAGCTGCCAGGGATAAGGATGTGACGGAAAATCAGACATAGGAGTGCCTTGGAAAACGGAGGGCGCAAGCTTACCAATGGCAGCGGTCACTTAGCAAACCGCTGGCTTTAGCAATTTGCGAGTATATTTGCGATAATCGCCGCCCTTATTTTCTAGCAAGCTCCGCCCATGAACAATCCGGCTTTATCGAGTAGCGATCTCGACATTCTTCACCTTGATGACGATCTTTTGATTTGTAATAAACCCGCGGGACTTCTGACGGTTCCAGGAAAAGGCCCAGAAAAACAAGACTGTCTGATCAACCGTGCGCTCAAGTTTAACCCCAACGCGCGGGTTGTACACAGGCTGGACCAGGGCACTTCGGGCATCGTTATGTTTCCGCTTAACTACATGAGTTTAAAAATTCTCACCAAACAGTTTGAAGCTCGCGGAATACACAAACGGTATGTCGCAGTTGTTACAGGAGTTATAGAAGACGACGAAGGTGAGGTGAAGCTGCCATTAATTTGTGATTGGCCAAATAGACCTTTACAAAAAGTTTGCTTCGAGAGTGGAAAACCAGCGCATACGCGATTTAAGGTATTAAAGCGCGATGAACAACGAAATTGCACACGAGTTCTACTGGAGCCGGTCAGCGGAAGAACACATCAGTTGCGGGTACACATGTTGAGCTTGGGGCACCCGATACTCGGAGATCAGTTGTACTCGCCGCCTGACATTCAAGCTCAAGCACCACGCCTACTACTGCACGCACAGCATATCCAACTAACACACCCGATATTGCGTCATAAAATTGAAGTGGAGTGTTTGGCAGAGTTTTAGCATCGCAGACTGATTAATCTGCGATGCGAAAGTTCACTCGATATTAGCAACCTGTTATTACGCCTACATTGGCCACAGGCGGCAATATTGCCGAGGGGGCTTCCGTGTAAGTAGCCGTACAATTTGGGGCCACGGTTACAGTAGCCACAGTTGCTGTCGTTGTGGCTGTGTAATCCGGAGAGGTCAACCCAGCAAGAGCGACAATGGATTCAGCATCTGGATAGCCATTAACGAAGGTGACAGAAACACCTTCAAATATTTGTGGCGTTACGGGATTCACTAAAAATTTTCCATGCGCCATAGCTGCCGATGATTTCATAGAACCAACGGCTGCATTCAACTTGGCGACACGCGCGTCTGTTGTTAAATCGACAAATTTAGGAAGTGCGGTTGCGGCCAAAATTCCCACAATCACAATGACGGAAATTAGTTCGATAAGGGTAAAACCTGATTGTCTCGTGTTCATGTGCATCACTCCATCCGGTTAAGTTTTCGTCAGTGTATTTCTAAATGCACGATAGAAATAACGCCTTATTTAAACTTTAGTCCAGATCATTAGATACGCAAACATGATATTTTAAGCGCCATCCAAAAGTCGGGTTAGCGCGGCATTTATATCAGCCTGAACACTAATCAATTCTTGGCCCGCATTGATGATTGCATAATTTTCCGGTGCCGCTTTTGCACGTAGTTGGTAAGCGATACGAACACGCTCAAAAAAACTAACCGCTTCACTTTCGAACCGATCCAGCTCACCGCGTTGACGAGCGCGGTTCAAACCTTGTTCTACATCTATATCTAAAATTAAGGTTAAGTCAGGACGTAATTGCTTTTGCACCAATACTTCAAGCTGCGAAATGGTGTCTGTATTTAATCCGCGACCACCGCCCTGATAAGCATAAGTAGCGTCCGTAAAACGATCACTTAAAATCCAGGCGCCACGTTCAAGCGTGGGCTTGATAACCTGCGCAATATGTTGCGCACGCGCAGCAAATACGAGTAGGAGCTCTGCAGTTTCGTCGACTTTCTCGTCGCGCTTTGCCAGTAACAGGCTGCGAATTTCCTCCGCTAATGGAGTTCCGCCTGGCTCGCGAGTTACCACGACTTCTATACCTCTCGCTTGCAGCCAATCTCGCACAAACACCAAATTGGTGCTTTTTCCTACACCTTCCGTACCCTCTATGGAGAGAAATTTACCGCGCAACATGTGCCCTTCCGATTTTTTTAAATTTAATTGAATGAATTAGCTTTTTACACGCTGGAAAGTTCCCTTCGCCTTCATTGAACGCGTATCATACCCGCTTTTTACGTGCCGATCTTTTACCATCGTTTATCGATATTATCAGTCTCTATCGTTTTAGGAGTTTCCCATGATTACCCTACACACCAACTACGGCGACATAGTCATAGAATTGGATTTTGAAAAAGCACCTCTCAGCGCAGCCAATTTTAAAAAATACGCTGAGGAAGGTTTTTACAACGGCACCATTTTTCACCGCGTAATTGATGGTTTTATGATCCAGGGCGGCGGAATGAGCGAGGACATGAGTGAGAAGAAAGAAAAATATCCTCCGATTCAAAACGAAGCAGATAACGGTTTGAAAAACTTGGTGGGCACCCTTGCTATGGCACGCACCAGCGACCCGCACAGTGCAAGCTCGCAATTTTTTATCAACGTAAAAGACAATAGCTTTTTAAATCACACCGCTAAAAACAGCCAAGGCTGGGGTTACGCTGTTTTTGGTAAAGTGACTGCGGGAATGGATGTTGTTAATAAAATTAAAGGTGTAAAAACCGGTAGCAAAGGCCACCACCAAGATGTTCCTCTCGAGACAGTAATCATTCAAAATGTAACGCTCGACGACGCTAAATAAAAATGCGTACGCTGTTTATTTCGGATTTGCATCTCCACGAATCACGCCCGCAGCTCACGCGGGCGTTTTTTCATTTTTTGCACACGCAGGCTTTAGGTGCAGAAAAACTGTATATTTTGGGCGATTTTTTTGATGCATGGATTGGCGACGATGATGATGATCCGCTGAATAAACAAGTAGCCGAAGAATTAAAAAAATTAAGCGACGCAGGCACGCAAATTTTTTTAATGCACGGTAACCGCGATTTTTTGATGGGCGAAAAATTTGCCGAACAGGCCGGTGCAAGTTTATTAGCGGAAGGCACAGTTATAAATTTATTTAATTGCCCTACCTTGCTATTGCATGGTGATCAATTATGTACCGACGATAAAGATTACATCGCATTTCGCCAGCAGGTTCGTTCACCACAGTGGCAACAGCAAGTTCTCTCTCAATCACTTGCCGCTCGCCGTGCATTAGCGGCGCAATTACGTGAAAAAAGCCAGTTGATGAACAGCTTGAAAGCTGAAGACATTATGGATGTAAACCAGCGCGAAGTTATCGAGGTTATGCAGAAGGCTGGAGTGAGACGTCTGATCCATGGCCACACTCATCGCCCCGCTCGCCACGAGTTTGAAATCAACGGGGAAAAAGCAGAGCGAATTGTTTTGGGTGACTGGCACTACAAAGCCTGGGCAATTGTGGCAGATGAAAAATCGTTGGAATTAATTAGTTGGGATATTTAAAAATGGCCGCGCGTTGAGGCCATTTTTTTGTTAATTACATATTTAAGGTGACTGATTTAATTCGTTATCCTTCCAAAACTTTGTTCCCTTGAACGTAGCCTGCAATGCCAAACCACTTTCGGTTATTTGATAAATAGTTACACCATTTAGCATAGCTTCTCCACCCACAGCCCTGCCCTTATCCCCCGCTTTAGCCGCTGCATCGACATGGCCGCCAAATTCCCAACCGTTATTGATAAACGCCTCAAGCGACTCCTGGGTTTTAAAAATAAATACTGCACGAAAATCTTTTACACCCAACCCCAGGCCGATGCCCGCCTCGCCCATTTTCATAAATACGGTTTGCTTAAGACGTTTATTTTCCGCCACGCCATAACCACCACCAAAACTGGCAAACAATAAACTCACGTTGGCATTACTGAACACGGCGTAACCTGGCGACGCGGCAACCTGTGCACGCGCATCGGGGTTTAATTTATAAAGATCTGACAATACCTGCGTGCGCATGTCCAACGCGGCCTGACGTTTTTCCTGGGTCGACACTCCTTTGGTCGTAGTACATCCTGAAACAAGCCATACAACAGCGAGCCCTAAAACAACATGTATTATTCTTCTCATATCAAGCTCCGAAATAGTTTTTGGCAGAATGCAGGTTCATAAGCATAGAGGCAAGCGTATCTTAGGTTTGGGTGGGCATTCATGAATAATTTTGCGTTACACCTAACATTCTCAGCGCTTGCATGTAAGCGTTAACTGCCGGAAATTTGTTGGGATCGTTACGGTCATCTAACTTGCGATTAGGGATCGAAAATCCCAATAAATTCAACATCATAAAATCTGCCAGATGCAAAAGCTTGACTATACTCAAGACATCCAAGAATTCAGCTTTTTAAAAGCTTACATTGATCTGCGGCATTGCTAAAACATCACTCAAACGAACTCAGGATTTCCTGGCTCCTCTGGAAACGCCATTTGCGCGGGGTTATGTTCACCTGCCTGTTGATGTTCGGGTTTTTGAGTTTTGCAGAAATTACTGTAAACAAGCTTGAAAACACCATGCAAAAACGCTTCGGCACAAAAGGTGTAACCAAGCTCCACGCATGGGAAAGCTTACTGGACAATAATAAAACCAAATCAACGGCAGAAAAAAATAAAGCTGTTAATGAATTTTTTAATAAAAATACCCGATTCGAAGACGACATCGTTCACTGGAAAATCAGCGATTATTGGGCAACGCCGCTTGAAACATTAGGTAGTGAAGCAGGTGATTGTGAAGACTACACTATCGCAAAATATTTTACCCTCCTGCGGCTGGGAATTCCCCCCGAGCAGTTACGTCTCATCTACGTAAAAGCACAAATTGGCGGCTCTTCCAGTAAAGTATTTCAGGCTCATATGGTGCTTGGTTACTACGAACAACCAAATTCAATTCCCCTGATTTTGGATAGCCTGATTTCCAACATTGAAGCGGCTGATAAGCGTACCGATTTACGCCCGGTATTTAGTTTTAATAGTGAGGGCTTGTGGGTTGGTAATCAAGCCCAACCTCAGATTGATCCCACTGCACGTCTGTCACGCTGGCGCGACGTGCTTGAACGAATGAAGCAAGAAGGGTTTTGAACCCAAAAAGTTTTTAATTGGAGTCGTTATGTCACTCATAAAACAATTATGGATCGCAATCATCGTGATGCTATTACTCGCAATGGGCGGTAGCTTCACAATAAGTGTCATGTCTGCCAAGAGTTATCTTGAAGAACAGTTGCGCATAAAAAATATGGATAACGCGAATACGCTCGCGCTTTCCATGTCGCAGATGGAAAAAGACCCAGTGACTTTTGAATTGTTAGTAAGCGCGCAATTTGACACAGGGCACTACGAAGTCATTTCATTGATTGATCCGGAAAAAAATATTCTGGTGTCGCGTCGCTACGAAGAAATTAAAACTGACAAAGCAACATTCACAGTACCTGGCTGGTTTATGAAGCTGGTAAATTTTGACGCAGCACCTGGTATAGCCCAAGTACAAGATGGCTGGAAACAATACGGAACTTTGGTCGTGAAAAGTCATTCACGCTACGCATGGCAAGCTTTATGGGAAAGCACATCGCAATTACTCACCTGGTTTGCTGTAGCAGCCGTTATTAGCGGAATAGCTGGCACATTAATTTTGAAATTTATTTCGAGCCCTTTAAATACAGTAATTAAACAAGCCGAAGCAATCGGCGAGCGACGCTTTGTTACGTCAAATGAACCTAAGACAACTGAATTCCAACGTTTGGTACGGGCGATGAATGCGCTTTCGCTGAGCGTAAAAACCATGCTCGAAAAAGAAACGCAGCAGCTGGAAAAATTACGACGTGAATCGCAACTGGATTTCCTGACCGAACTACCCAACAGAAATCATTTCTTGAACCTGTTAGAAAGTAAATTAAATCGCGATGATAGTGACAGCTCGGGTGTTATTGCAATTATTCGGTTTTTAAATCTCGCCGAATTAAATAATCATCTGGGTCGCGCTGCGGTCGATCACACGCTATTGCAAATTTCCAGGGTGTTACACCAATTCGTTGGTCGCTACGAAGGTAGCCACGCTGGGCGTTTAAACGGCAGCGATTTCATGCTGGTAATTTCAGGAAAATCTTCCGCAGAACCTATTGGCGCTGAATTGTCCGAACAAATTAACTCTCAATTAGATAATCAAAATCTTAAAGCGATTCAATTGCCTATCGCGGTTTGTACTTACGCTAGTGGCGAGAAGCGAAATGAACTTTTACACAAATTAGACGGAGCCTTGGCGCAAGCCGAGCTAAAAGGTAATCGCGCCGTTGTAATTGTTAGCAATAATCAACCTCTTGCACACCGTAACTTGGGTGATTGGCGTGAAGCTATTAATCAAGCGCTGCATATGAAAAGAATTCAGTTGGCGCATTTTCCTGTTCGCGCGCCGGCAGGAGTTATTTTGCATTATGAAGCCCCTGTGCGATTACTATTGGATGATGACTGGCAGCCCGCCGGATATTTTATGCCTTGGGCAGCGCGGCTCGGAATAATGCCAACCATAGATTTGGAAGTGATCAAAACTGCACTTGAATCCCTTGAAAAAGATAATGCTATCGCTGTTAACATTTCTGCGGATTCATTGTGTAACGCAATGTTCCGCGAAGACGCCTTGGCGATGATCGGTGGATCTCTAACGAAAGCCAAAAACTTATGGTTGGAATTTCCTGAATCATGCGCCTTACGACATATGGCAGAGTTGCGTAGTTTTACCAATGCGTTACGCGCAATGGGCTGTCATATCGGTCTCGAACATGTAGGTTTGGAGTTTACAAAAATTCGCGAATTGCAAGATATAGGTTTGCACTATTTAAAAATTGACGGAGCCATAGTTCGCGACATTCATAACAATACCGGCAATCAAAATTTCTTAGCAGGCTTATGTAAAATCGGCCATTCTCTCGGAATGCAAATGATTGCAGAAGGCGTTCATTCGAACGATGAGAAAGAAAAATTAATTCAATTGGATATAGATGGTTTTACCGGGCCTGGAATATAAAAAAAGGCGCTCAATAATTTGAGCGCCTTTGATTTTTGCTTTTCTTTTTTTTGCATCTTTCTATTTCTATTTTTTCTTTCTTAGTTTCGTTTTTTTTAATTATATTTTTAAATCATCCCCATCATCTAGCAAATCCATACCTTGGCGCTGACCACGTAGTTCGCGGCGAGATAACAATTTTGCTTGCGCTGCTTCTGGCAAATCTGTAAAGCGAATAGTGCCTTGATCTACCAATAAATTAATAACGTCCTCCAGTACGCGCGCCATCGCCTGATCTGACTGCTCAAGTGATGTAACCTGAGCAGGTTTTAACGAATGAAAAAATGCGTGTAACTCACCAGAGTCATCGGCAATAAATTCATTAAATTCTTGCGTAGCAGTTTGACTCACTGCGCTTATAGCTCCATCTGGACTACGCTTGATATACATAAAAGTACCTGCTTTAGATTTCACGGAAGCTCATCCCTGAGCGATAACAACACAATTAATCGGTAATTAAATTGTTGTTGGTTTTAAGCAAATTAATAATAGCAGCATCACCACCGGTTAAATTTACATTGGTCAATATGATCGTTTGATCAGTTGCGGTACCGTAATTTGAACCATCGAACGCACCCGTTGAGCTGATAGACACTGTGGTAGTCGTACCATCACTGGTGAAATGCAGGTAATTAGTCAGGTTTCCGCTATTTTCTCCTTGCAAGAGATCGCTGAGGTTCAATTTATCACTGCCATCAGAGTCATTTACGGTATCAACAGCCGGTGCAGCGGTTGTTCCTTTGTCGGCTAGTTGCCATACGAAAGTATCAACACCCGCACCACCCGTCAGGCTATCGTTACCTTTGCCGCCGATAAGCCAATCGGACCCTGCACCGCCTATTAATGTATCGTTACCAAGTTCGCCGACCAATAGGTGGTTACCAGTACCGGCTGCGGTAATTGTGTCGTTCCCTGCTCCGCCGAATAACATGTCACGACCTGCGCCACCACCGCCACTAATAGTGTCATCGGCTGTAGTGCCTACAATAATGTCGTTGCCCGAAGTACCGGTGTTAGTCGTATTTAGAGTGTATGTCGTTGTAGCTGCTGTGCCCACTTGGAAACCGGCATAATCGCCACCTGACGAAAAGCTCAAGGTTTCAATTGTGTTCGCTGCAACATACTGGTTAATAACGGAAACATTTGCAGAACCAGCAGCTGTTGCCTGAGTAAACTCTAGGTTATTGCCTACGTGCTCGAAGTTGAGTGTGTTGAAAACAGCTCCCGTTGCTGTCGTCACGCTGATTGAGTCTGTACCACCACTATCGAGAATAGAGAAATTACCAGAGTTCGCCAGAACGGCAAACGTGTTCGCGTTTGTATTACCGGTTTTATCGGTAGTGGTGGGAACATCAGCAATATTAAATGTCAGGGTATTGGGTGTTGCGTCCAAATTAACCCCACCGTTTGCAGTTCCGCCGTCGTCTTGTACCTGGAAGGTGAAAGTGCGTGCGGTGCCCGAATCATTATTTGATGGCAAATAAATAAGTTTCCCCGCACTAATATCCGCAACAGAAATGTAGGTGCCCGCAGTTACCGCGACATTGTTCAAATACAGGGTTCCTGAAGTTGGCAAAGTGCTGATTCTCACTGCTAATAACGAATTGTTGTCAGCTGTATCCGTGAAACCGAAGTTGGCCACGGTTAGCGTATGACTTTGATCTTCGATAATGCCAACCGAGCTACTAGTGCCTGATGGAGCATCGTTAACCGACGCTACCGCTACAGTTACCGTTGCAGGAGCGGAAATTGCGCTGCCATCGGTCGCGCGATAAGTGAAAGTTGCGTTGCCATTGAAGTTAGCCGTCGGGGTAAAAGTCACTGTTCCGTTAGCATTCAACACAGCAGTACCACCTGTACCGCTAGTTACGCTGGAAATCGTAAACGCAGATGAGTCCACATCGGAATCGTTACCCAGCAACTGTGCCGCTGTGTAAGTAATTGATGCATCCTCAGTTGCCGTTAGATTATCGTTCACGGCAAGCGGTGCATCATTTAAAGGCTGAATATCAATATTTACCTTAGCAGTAGACGTTCCGCCCTTGCCGTCGCTGATTGTATAGGTATAACTGGCGATGCCGGAGTAATTAGCCTCTGGCGTAAATACAACGTTTGAGCCCACTATCTGTACGGTGCCATGCAACGCATTTTGCACACTGACAATACTCAAGGTATCGCCATCAACATCCGTATCATTCGCTAATAAAGTCGATACAGGCACGCTCCATATAGTGTCCTCATTCAATGAGTAAACAGCATTGTAGGAGGTAGGCTTGGAAGACAATAAGTTGTAACTCACTCCGTTGTTATCGCTCAGTTCGATTTTAAATACAGCCTGCCCACCCTGATCCCAATATAGGATTTCTATGGTATGCAAGCCGCTGTCCGCTAAGGTGAACTGCGAATGGACTGTACCTGTAGGCGATTGGATAGCATCAACCAGCGCAACGACTTTTCCATCAACTTTTATCTGATAACCATCATCGCCACGAACCTGGAAGTTGTAAGTGCCCGCTGCTAGCTCAACCGCACCGTACATGCGAATAATCGCGTCTGTACTGTCGCCCGGATCAGTACTTAAGGAAGCGGCATCCGAACCCAGGAATGATTGCAAGTTGGTTCCGCGACCTAAATCATTGCTGAACAGATTGTCAGAGCCATAGTTAAAGGTTTTCGCAACAAAAGTAGCGTCCGGCGTACGGCCACTAATAAAAGCATTCATCTGCGCGATAGATGTTAAGTTTCCGCCATTAACTCCTTCGTTGTAAGCGAAGTACTGAGACAACAGCCCCACCCCTACACTTGAACTTGCCGTTGGGTCGTTATTGGCTATGGGTGCATCGTTGACAGCATTAACAACTACGTGTGCATTCGCTGGCGATGAAACCGCCCCGCTGTTATCTGTTGCGGTGAATGCAATATCAAACTCGCCGTTGTAATTAAGCTTGGGAACAAACTTCAGCGCCGCCGCTTGAGCAGGCGTTAAGTTCATAGCGGTAGTCACTGCCGTCACGCCATCAGCCAAATACAACACGCCTTGCGCAGCGGTTGGTAGAGATGAAACTTTAAGGCTAGCTATCGTGCCGTCTACGTCTGTACCCGCCAAATTAACGGTGATAAACGCAGCATCTTCGTTTCCGGTATATGTTGCTGCGGTTGCCACCGGGGCATCGTTCACGTTGGTCACTGAAATGCTAAACGCTCGATTGGCCGTACTGCCATCACTGCTGGTGGCCAGCACGGTAACGTTGTGGCTGGTCGCACTTTCATAATCGAGCAAGCTGCCATTGGCCACGGTGATCACACCGGTCGTGCTGTTGATCGCGAAGCGACCACCGGCATTGTCGGTTAAGGAGTATGTAACGGTGGTGCCCGCATCGCCATCGGTACCCAG
>SEBU01000058.1 GCA_004173475.1 Gammaproteobacteria bacterium | reverse complement strand
ATTTTCATGCTTTCAAGTCCATAGGAATTTGCTCTGTCATATCCATGCACATTTTTCAATTCACTATTTTTCGCCTCAATTTTATATCTGTGTTTTGACTTTTCCCTGAAGTACTCGCTCTGTTGGAACATCTCCTGCTCTTTGTGCTCATCTGGTTTTATTGCAACCGAGTACGTCCTGCTTTTGGCTTCTGCTTTGTAGCAGCTATCCTTTAGCGGGCATACTTTGCATTTTTCGATATCGAAATAATAGGTCATCACCTGATTGCTCTTATTTACCTTTTTGCCCTGCACCCGTTTATACATAGCCAGGTGCCCTGCAGGGCATACGAACATATCAGCGTCTTTGTTGTAATCAAACTTTTCTTCCTCTTTCCTGGTGCCATGAGTAATAGCAGGGTTCATCCTGGCAACGATCTTAATCTTATTTCCGTTCAAATCCTTAAGCTTGAGGTTGTTCTTGCCAGCATAGGCTGCATCACCTATGATGGTATCAACCTCCATTCCGTTTGACTGTGTCTGGTTCAATAATTTTGGCAACTCAGGACCATCGCCTTTCTCCCCGGAGGTAACAACAGCGGCCGTTATGATACGTTCCTCTGTCATTGCCAAATGAGTTTTGTAACCAAAAAAGCGGCATCTGACCCTTGAAGTCATCATCCATTAGGTACACTGCTTTTCGAAGCAGTTTTGAGCGTTGCCTGAGTACTTCAATAGGTGAATATGGATTCGATCTGGAAAGTGAATGTGTTGCATCGACAATGATGGACCTGGATTTAATAATGCCTTTTTCCAATGCGAGGGAAACAGTTTTACCAATTAGAAGGTTTAAAAGATCCATATCCTTGAGGCGGAGCTTTCGGAACTTGGTTAATGAGCTTGAATTGATCACATTTTCTTCCGGGGACATCTCCAGGAAATATTTGAAGGACATATCATAGCGGGAACGTTCTACCACATCAACATCTGAAACCGTATAAATTGTTTTCAGCAATAAGTATTTAAACATGCGTACCGGACTCTCAGCATTACGCCCGTTGTCCGGGCAGTATTTATCCAGAAGCTCATCATATATAAAACCAAAATCTATAAGCTCATTAATCTTGCGCAGTAAGTTCTCTTTGGGAACAATCAGGTCATAAAGCCTGGAAAACTCGCTAAACTGGATTTTTTGTTGTTGAAGAAGCATCTTAAAAGCAGTAATAATACACCTTTAAAATACAAAAAAA
>SEBU01000015.1 GCA_004173475.1 Gammaproteobacteria bacterium | reverse complement strand
GCTCTTGTTCTTCGTTCTTTTAAACTGAGCGCAATGGGGTTTGGACGATAATTAATTTTTTCTGCATACTCCAACACGGCTTTTTTCGTTTCTGCACTGATCTCATAACTGCCTCGCAATGCCCGGGAGACAGTGGAGGTGGACAGGTTGAGTGCTTTCGCAATGTCTTTAATCGTAGCGCTTTCAAATTTCATCGTAAGAGTGCCAGTAGCATTTGTTGGAATCGGTCTAAAAGTATTGAATTTTCAGGGCACTGGCGCAATTGCAAACGTTATCGGTAACGATTGCGTAAATAAATCCATTTTAATCACTTGCCAATCGTGCAGATGTGTTTAGACTTGTTACGGAAATAAGATAGAACCGGTGGCTTGTGACGGCATTTCCGTTTGGGCAGCGCATCAAAGAGACCAAAAATTAATTGCTTGATCCTCCCAATGAAATCGCGAAAGGAGAAAACCTCCAAACATTCAAATTTTAAGCTTGTATATGAAAGTTAGATTTGCTTTTTCCCTTCTGCTTTGCTTTTTCGTAAGTGTAGCCTGGAGCCAAACACGCCAGCTCACGGGACGGGTGATCTCCGACAGTGCCTACGCCGGCTTGTCTGGTGTAAATATTACGGTAAAAGGTACTACCACCGGTACAATATCCGGAGCAAACGGTAATTTCTCTATTTCCGTTCCCGACAGAAATAATGTCGTCCTTGTTTTCAGCTCCATTGGTTATGGCCAGCAGGAAGTGAATGTTGGCAACCGGTCATCCATCAACGTAACCATGACTTCTTCCGCTGATGCACTAGATGTTGTTGTGATTGGTTACCAGACAGTGAGAAGAAGAGATGTGCTGGCTTCTGTTTCATCCATTGGCGCAAAAGATTTAAAAGATGTACCGCTCACATCGGCCGCAGAAGCATTGAATGGTCGTTTAGCAGGTGTAACGGCTTCTACTTCCGAAGGGTCGCCAGATGCAGCTGTGCGTATCAGGGTACGTGGTGGCATATCAATCACACAAAATAACGACCCACTTTATATTGTTGATGGCGTGCAGGTAGAAAATGCCTTGAGTGTTATTGCACCCCAGGATATTCAATCAATTGACGTGCTGAAAGATGCGGCAGCAACAGCTATCTATGGCGCCAGAGGCGCCAATGGCGTTATCGTTATTACAACGAAGTCCGGCAAGCCAGGCCGCACCATAATTACCTATGATGGTTTTGTTGGTGTGCGCAACCTGGCAAATAAGCTTGACGTGATGAGCCCGTACGAATATGTACGGATGCAAATGGAACGGGCAAAACATGCATCGCCTGTTGATACAACAGTTTTAAAAGCTTTTGGATCCACCATCGATTCAATTTCCGGCTTCAAAAATGTTGATCCAATTGACTGGCAGGAAAAAATTATGGGAAAGACAGGTATCTCAACACGACACAGTCTTTCAGTATCAGGCGGTAACAAGAGAGCGACGTTCAATATTGGCTATACCTTCAATAAAGAGAAACCGATTGTTATCAACTCCGATTTCAACCGTCATATTTTTAATGCTAAAGGAGATTACAAAATCACCAATAACCTAAAAGTTGGCATTGGTGGCCGTTACACTTATCAGGGTGTTGTGGGTGCCGGCGTTTCAAATGAATCAAACAGTGCCTACACCCGTTTGCGCAATGCCGTTAAATATAGACCGTTTTTAGCTGATTCTCTGGAGATTGATGATCAGGATCCATTGGCAACCAATCCAGGCAACGGTGTAGCGTTAATTAATCCGGTGGCACTTGCCGATGCAGAGTATCGTAAAAAAACAACGAATGCTT
The DNA here is from genome assembly GCA_004173475.1 of Gammaproteobacteria bacterium. GTDB lineage: Bacteria > Pseudomonadota > Gammaproteobacteria > Pseudomonadales > Cellvibrionaceae > Cellvibrio. Next base: position 2,926 of record SEBU01000015.1, on the reverse strand, counting down.
ATAACCTGAATGCCAACCTCTCTTACACCATTTTCAAAAATCTGACCTTCCGCTCAACATTCGGCTACGATCGGAATAATTTTGTAGACAAGCAATTCTTCGATTCCATTACCTCTTTTTCTACCAACCAGGGTGGCAGGATGCCAATCACTCGTTTGGACACGGCTTACCGAACTACAATCACCAATTCAAACGTTTTAACCTACTCGGTTAAAGGCTTCCGTAGAAACCATGATTTTGACGTTTTGGTAGGAGAGGAAACGTATGATCTGCGATCTGATTCGCGTTCGGCGCAGTACAGGGACTTCCCAAGGTTTACGCCTTTCGAAACGGCCTTTACAACCAACACACTTGGTATTCCTTTCGCAAACTTTCCACAATTCGTCAAAACACGGTACACCAACCTCTCTTTCTTTGGTCGTATCAACTATGCTTTCAAAGACAAATACCTTTTATCTGTCAATGCCCGATACGACGGCGCTTCGAAGTTTGCTCCGGGCCAGCAGTGGGGATTTTTCCCCGGCGGTTCAATTGCCTGGCGTGTAAAACGGGAGAAGTTTTTGGAGGGTGTTGATTTTATCAACGACTTAAAGTTCAGAGTAGCGTATGGTAAGGTAGGTAATAACCGTATTGGCGACTACCTTTTCCTGAATACGTTCAATTATGGGTCATCAAGCTATTACCTGAACGGACAGTTTATACCAGCGTACACACAAAACAGTTTGGCGAACGCCAACCTGCAGTGGGAAAGCCTGGTGAACCGTAACTACGGTATGGACCTATCCCTTTTCCGCGGACGGTTAGACATGAGCCTTGATTTTTATTATAACACTTCAGAAAATTTGCTGTTGAATGCGCAAATCGCTCCTACGTTTGGATTTACAAGCCAGATACAGAACATTGGTGCTACGAGCAACAGGGGCGTTGAATTACAACTCAATGGTGTTATCATGCGCAAGCCGCGTGGTTTGAACTGGACAGCGAACTTCAACATTTCGCATAACAAAAACACAGTAGAAGCTTTGGCGCAAGGACAAACCGAGTTCCCGGCAGGACCAGCTTGGGGTATCTCCGGTGTGCAGGACTACATTGTGCGGATCGGAAGTCCTGTGGGTTCAATGTACGGATGGGTAACTGATGGCTTTTACAGGGTAGAAGATTTTGATTACGATCCGGCAACAACACGTTATACATTAAAATCTGGTGTAGCGGAAATGCAGGTAGCCGGTTCCGTATCAGTTCCGGGAAGTCTGCGCTTTAAAGACATCAGTGGTCCGGCGGGCAAGCCTGACGGTGTAATCAATGACTTTGACAAAACCATCATTGGAAACGCTACGCCGAAATTCTCAGGCGGTTTAAACCAAACTTTTACTTACAAAAACTGGGATGCCAGCATTTTCGTGAACTTCTCTTATGGCAATGATGTTTACAACGCCAATAAAATTGAGTTCACCAGCATGTACCATGTAACATCTAATTTGCTCGACGTGATGAATGATCGTTGGACAACGATGGATGCTACCGGAAAACTGATTCAGACATTTCAAACGGTTGGCGGGAAATTCTATGCATTTGGTGCAGCTCCAGATGTGCTGGCGGCAGCAAATGCAAATGCCAAAATCTGGATGCCTGCCGGTCTTACCTATTACGGTTCCGGAGCAGGTGCGTACAGTTATTCACCACACTCTTGGGCAATTGAGGACGGTTCTTTCCTGCGTATCAATAACGTAACCCTCGGTTATACGTTGCCAGCGAAATCAGTTTCCAAGCTGGGAATTAGCAGGCTTCGGTTTTATGTCACAGCAAACAACCTCGCAGTATTTACTAAATACACCGGTTACGATCCGGAAGTAAGTGTTGGCAGTAGCGGATTAACTCCTGGCCTGGATTACTCTGCTTATCCAAAAAGCCGCTTATTCCTGTTTGGTGTAAACGCATCATTTTAATAACGCTATTAAACTCTCTATATGAACTCGAAGTATTTCAATAAACTGGTTGTCCTTACAGCGTCGGTGCTGATGCTTGGATTGGGAAGCTGTAAAAAATATTTAGATCAGCAACCAATCACAGCCGTGGGTCCCGAATTTGTTTTTAGTGACGTCGAAACCACGAGGGCTGCTTTGTTGGGCGTGTACAAACAATTGGCTGGTGATGACGGTTACGGCTTGAAAAATAGCTTATACTTTGCTGTGGGCGAAGATCTTACCCAGGGACCAACCGGTGCGGCCGATGCAGGGCGACGTGATTTTCCACTGTATGCAACGACCGCCAGCAATGGGCAAATGTCTGGACCTTACAACCAGCTTTTCCGCGGTATTCAATATGCCAACGAGTGCATTGTGAACATTCCTAAAATGGAAATGTACAACAGTGGGTCAGACCAGCAGAAAGCGCAACTGCGCCGCATGTACGGCGAAGCTTTAACGCTGCGGGCACAATTCTATTTTGAAGCAATCCGTAACTGGGGCGATCTTCCTGCGCATTTTGAAGCAGCCGAGGTGTTAGCAACCACTGATCCTTTTCCTGCACGTACCGACAGGGACGTATTATACGATCGTCTGCTGGAAGATTTAAAAACGGCTGCTCCTTTGGTTCCCTGGCGCAACGAAGTAGGCTCAGTAGGCGACCCGGTTGATGAACGCATCACCAAAGGCGCTGTAAAAGGGTTGCGTGCAAGAATTGCACTTTTCAGAGCTGGTTATTCATTGCGTGGTTTCAGGCCTAGTGCAACGGGCCAAATGGTAAGAGGAACAAATCCGCAAACGTATTATCAAATTGCAAGAGACGAAACAAATGATATTATCAACAGCAATCAGCATGGTTTAAATCCGAGTTACAAAAACCTTTGGAAAAACCAGGTAGGTGGCCGTGTTGTTGCCGACCCGAATGGTGAGCTGATGTTTCAGGTAACAGCTTTTGGCCGCAG
>SEBU01000057.1 GCA_004173475.1 Gammaproteobacteria bacterium | reverse complement strand
AGCAATGCTGCCAGCCAGTTGTTCACAGCAAAACCGTCGATAAGGTAATCGCAAAGCTTGACGATGATAATGTTGATGACAAGCAAAAACAAACCCAGTGTAACAATCGTAATAGGAATGGTAAGAATAATCAGGATGGGTTTTATAATAGCATTTAAAATGGCCAATACCAGCGCAACAATCACAGCGGTGGTAACGGAGTCGATGCTAACGCCGGGCAATAACCAGGCAGCAAAATAAGCCGCCAGCGAAGTAACAAGTAAGCGAATGATAAACCCCATACTGTTGGTTTGCAGCAAAACTAAGACCATTGGAAGAATGCAGGAGACAGATGTCAGAAATCAGGATAAGACAAATCAGCTATTTGTTGGTTTCACGCTTACATTCACGGCATGAACGATGCCTATTTTATGCAGCAGGCGCTGCGGCAGGCGCAACTTGCTTTTGAGGCAGATGAAGTACCGGTTGGCGCCGTGGTGGTTATTGACAACAAGATTGTTTCGCGGGGATATAACCAGGTAGAAATGCTGGCCGACCCGACAGCACATGCTGAAATTATTGCGTTGACGTCGGCTTTCAATTATTTAGGCAGTAAATATTTGCCTGATGCAACGCTCTATGTGACAGTGGAGCCGTGCCTGATGTGCGCAGGAGCCTTATACTGGAGTAAGATCGGGCGAATTGTGTACGGAGCGTCTGACGAAAAGAATGGGTATCTTCATATTACAAGGGATGCCTGGCCGTTTCATCCGAAAACGGAACTGGTAAACGGTGTAATGAAAGAAGAATGTGCGGCCCTGATGAAAGCATTCTTTCAACAAAAGCGATAATCAACATGACAACATTTACCGAGTCTTCAAAAGTTGAATGCCTGAACCCTAATTCGGGCGGACGAATGAATATCGACAAGGGCATTTATGATCTTTTTTCAAAGGCTATTAGCCACACCTTAAAAAAGGAAGGCGCTATTACTTATACACAATTAGTGGAAGGTGTGCAGGATTTTTTCCAAAAGCAAAAGAC
>SEBU01000056.1 GCA_004173475.1 Gammaproteobacteria bacterium | reverse complement strand
GAGGTGCAGGGTAGCGGTATCGGGGCAGCCATTGGCACCGGTAGAGAAGAAGTTGTAGTTGCCCGAAGACGTATAGGTAGTTCCATGCCATGCGAAGGAAGAGCAGGCGGTTGCCGTCGTATCGGTGTGCACGCCCTGGTTGATGGTGAGGTGCAGGGTAGCGGTATCGGGGCAGCCATTGGCACCGGTAGAGAAGAAGTTGTAGTTGCCCGAAGACGTATAGGTAGTTCCATGCCATGCGAAGGAAGAGCAAGCCGTAGCCGTCGTATCGGTGTGCACGCCCTGGTTGATGGTGAGGTGCAGGGTAGCGGTATCGGGGCAGCCATTGGCACCGGTAGAGAAGAAGTTGTAGTTGCCGGAGCTGGTATAGCTCTGACCATGCCAGGAGAAGGTCGTACAAGCTGTTGCCGTCGTATCGGTATGCACGCCCTGGTTGATGGTCAGGTGAAGGGTAGCGGTATCGGGGCAGCCGTTGGCACCGGTAGAGAAGAAGTTATAGTTGCCGCTGCTGCTGTAGGTCTGACCATGCCATGCGAAGGAAGAGCAAGCTGTAGCCGTCGTATCGGTGTGCACCCCCTGGTTGATGGTGAGGTGGAGGGTAGCGGTATCGGGGCAGCCATTGGCACCGGTAGAGAAGAAGTTATAGTTGCCGGAGGACGTATAGGCGGTGCCATGCCAGGAGAAGGTCGTACAAGCCGTAGCCGTCGTATCGGTATGCACCCCCTGGTTGATGGTGAGGTGGAGGGTAGCGGTATCGGGGCAGCCGTTGGCGCCGGTGGAGAAGAAGTTATAGTTGCCCGAAGACGTATAGGCGGTGCCATGCCAGGAGAAGGTCGTACAAGCCGTAGCCGTCGTATCGGTGTGCACGCCCTGGTTGATGGTGAGGTGGAGGGTGGCGGTGTCGGGGCAGCCATTGGCGCCGGTGGAGAAGAAGTTATAGTTGCCGGAGCTGGTATAGCTCTGACCATGCCAGGAGAAGGTCGTACAAGCTGTAGCCGTCGTATCGGTGTGCACGCCCTGGTTGATGGTCAGGTG
>SEBU01000055.1 GCA_004173475.1 Gammaproteobacteria bacterium | reverse complement strand
GCGGGACTAAATAATGAAAAGTCAGGAACTTTTTTAATTGAGAGCCTAGTCCTACTTTAAAAAAGTTTGTCGTTTTTCATTATTTAGTCCCGCTTGTATTATAATACAGTTAGCAATGCTTGAGTATTATGAGCTAGTATAGAAGCGGGACTAAATAATGAACTAAGGTACTATTGTCTCTGTGCGCCAAGCAGGCGATTGAGAGCTATACCAGTTCTGATATCATTAAACAAACTTGTATACTTATATACTACGTTTAATAAAGTCAGATTAATCATAGCTCAAAGTAAGGTAACGTTTTTACTTAGGTATGCTTAGGGTACTGAGAAAATTCATTACCTTACTTCGAGCTACGGTCGGTATGATACCATTTAACAATAGACCTAACTATACTAGTTCGTTTAACAATACCAAATCGACAGTAGCTCTCACTCGCCTGCTTAGCACTCAAAAACAATAGTACCTTAGTTCATTATTTAGCCCCGCTTCTATACTAGCTCATAATACTCAAGCATTGCTAACTGTATTATAATACAAGCGGGACTAAATAATGAAAAGTCAGGAACTTTTTTAATTGAGAGCCTAGTCCTACTTTAAAAAAGTTTGTCGTTTTTCATTATTTAGTCCCGCTTGTATTCTAATACAGTTAGCAATGCTTGAGTATTATGAGCTAGAATACAAGCGGGACTAAATAATGAAAAATGACAAACTTTTTTAATTGAGAGCCTAGTCCTCTTTTAAAAAAGTTCCTAACTTTTCATTATTTAGTCCCGCTTGTATTATAATACAGTTAGCAATGCCTGAGTATTATGAGCTAGTATAGAAGCGGGACTGCGGGACTAAATAATGAAAAGTCAGGAACTTTTTTAATTGAGAGCCTAGTCCTACTTTAAAAAAGTTTGTCGTTTTTCATTATTTAGTCCCGCTTGTATTATAATACAGTTAGCAATGCCTGAGTATTATGAGCTAGTATAGAAGCGGGACTAAATAATGAACTTAAGGTACTGTTGTCTTTGGTGCTAAGCAGGCGACTTTGAGCTACGGTCTATCCAATATGATTATACAGACTATATGCCAGTGATAGTTAATTTGATTATGTCTGATTGAAGAGGGGACAAGCGGTTAAGAAGTTAGACATGAAAATTTTGTGAGCCTCTGTTGTGATTCTACGGTAATCTACTTAAGCATGATCAGAGAGATTTGCTGAAAATCATATTCAAACAGACTTTTGAAAAAGTACCTAATTCCTAAACGGCTGGGATTTAGATTAGTCTGGTATTATTAAATAGACTGTCGATAGTGTGTGTCTCGTATAGTCATATTTAATCAGGTGATATTTATTTTCGCAAGTTAGGAGATTTATAGCTATACCGATTCTGATATCATTAAACGAATTACCAGACTTCTGTAGTTTGTTTAATTATGTCTGATTGAAGAGGGGACAAGCGGTTAAGAAGTTAGACATGAAAATTTTGTGAGTCTCTGTTGTGATGATTTATTATATTGGATAGACCGTAGCTCAAAGTAAGGGTGTTATGAACTTTATCAAATTCTTACTTTACTTTGAGCTATGATCAATCTGACTTTATTAAACAAAGTATACAAGTATACCAATTCGTTTAATAATACCAGGACTGGTATAGCTCAAAGTCGCCTGCTTAGCACTCAAAAACAATAGTACCTTAGTTCATTATTTAGTCCCGCTTCTATACTAGCTCATAATACTCAAGCATTGCTAACTGTATTATAATACAAGCGGGACTAAATAATGAAAAATGACAAACTTTTTTAAAGTAGGACTAGGCTCTCAATTAAAAAAGTTCCTGACTTTTCATTATTTAGTCCCGCTTGTATTATAATACACTTAGCCACGCTTGAGTATTATGAGCTAGTATA
>SEBU01000054.1 GCA_004173475.1 Gammaproteobacteria bacterium | reverse complement strand
CAAAACACGCTACAACAAATTTTTTAACTGGCATAGAATAATTTCAAATTTCGAATTCGTTATTTCAAATCTTAGTGTGCATGTGCGTGCACGAATTCTTCTACAGGCTCCTGTTCAATGACATCCATCTTCGCTTTGAAGTTTTCACCGCTCTTCTTCAGGATATGCTTGATTTCCGCGATAGCGATAACCGGCATGAACTTGCTGAAGAGGAAGTAGCAGGTGAAGAACAAACCGAAGGTTCCGATATAGAATCCAACTTCCCAGATGGTAGGGGTATAATACACTGTCCAGCTGGATGGGAGGTAGTCACGATAAATAGAGGTTACGATGATAACAAAGCGTTCGAACCACATACCAATGTTCACGAGGATCGACATGAAAAACGTTACCATGATGCTTCTTCTCATCTTGCGGAACCAAAAGATTTGTGGCGATAGAACGTTACAGCCCATCATCAGATAGTAGGCCCATCCATAAGGACTTGAAAGATCGAGACGGTTGTAGCGGAAAGCAAACCATTCGTACTCAACGTGTGAGTACCAAGCCATGAAGAGCTCTGTCAGATAGGCAATACCTACAATTGAACCGGTTAATACAATAACCTTGTTCATCACCTCAATGTGCTCAATGGTAATGTATTCTTCCAGGTGCAATACTTTTCTTGTTACAAGTAAGAGTGTTTGCACCATTGCAAAGCCTGAAAAGATGGCACCGGCTACGAAATAAGGTGGGAAGATGGTCGTATGCCAGCCCGGAATAACAGAGGTAGCAAAGTCAAACGATACAATGGTGTGTACCGAAAGTACCAGCGGCGTAGCCAGACCTGCTAACACAAGGGATAAAGCTTCGTGGCGTTGCCAATGCTTTGTGGACCCTGACCAACCGAAGGAAGCTACCCCGTAAAACATTTTTCTCCATTTTTCTTTTGCACGATCTCTTAATGTTGCCAAGTCAGGTAATAAACCTGAGTACCAGAAAAGAAGTGATACGGTAAAGTAGGTAGAGATGGCAAATACGTCCCAAAGAAGCGGTGAGTTAAAGTTCACCCATAACGGTCCGCGGGTATTGG
>SEBU01000053.1 GCA_004173475.1 Gammaproteobacteria bacterium | reverse complement strand
CACTTAAACCTGCACAAAACATTCGCGATTCCCCATGGTGGTGGCGGTCCTGGTATGGGCCCAATTTGTGCCAAAGAACACTTAGCTCCTTTCCTCCCAGGCCATGTTGAACTAACAAAAACGGTGAACACAAATGCAGTCAGCGCAGCACCGTATGGCTCTGCATCCATCCTCTTGATCTCTTATGCGTACATCCGCATGTTAGGTGCCGATGGCGTTCGTAAAGCGACAGAATATGCCATCCTGAATGCGAATTATATGCTGGCTCGGTTGAAAGGACAATTTGATATTCTTTACACCAATCATCACGGTGCTTGTGCGCATGAGTTTATTGTTGACTTGCGGCCGTTTAAAAAATCGGCAGAAGTAGAAGCCGAAGATGTAGCCAAGCGTTTAATGGATTACGGCTTTCATGCGCCAACACTTAGTTTCCCTGTTGCCGGAACCATTATGATCGAGCCGACCGAAAGCGAAGACAAAGAGGAACTGGATCGTTTTTGCAATGCGTTGCTAAGCATTCGCAGAGAGATTGCTTTGGTGGAAGAAGCACAAGTTGATAAAAAAGATAATCCGTTAAAGAATGCTCCACACACCATGTTTATGGTCTGCAGCGATGAATGGGAAAAGCCTTACACTCGCGAAATGGCAGCCTTTCCGCTGCCATATATAAAAGCAAATAAATTCTGGCCAAGTGTAGCAAGGGTGAACAATACTTACGGGGATAGAAACCTGATTTGCGTTTGTCTTCCAACAGAAATGTACGCGGAAGCGTAATTGAGTTAATAGGTTGATTGGTTAATAGGTTAATATGCAGGAAGTTTCCTGCATATTAACCTATTAGCTTTTTAGCCATCCAACTTTATCCCATTGCATGTTGCATAGGTCGCTCTACACTGCCAATGGCTTCATTCATCGTGTCATACGCATCTTTGGCCGCGTCTTCAATTCTGTTTTTCGGCTTGCTCTGCTGCTGGTTATATAGAATGAGTGCAGCTATGGCGGTGCCAACAATGGCGGCTGATAATAACATCGTTTTCATAATCAAAAACTTTGTTTATGCTGTGCAATCGCCGTACCAG
>SEBU01000052.1 GCA_004173475.1 Gammaproteobacteria bacterium | reverse complement strand
GTCAAGACCAGGTAAGGTTCTTCGCGTTGCATCGAATTAAACCACATGCTCCACCGCTTGTGCGGGCCCCCGTCAATTCATTTGAGTTTTAGTCTTGCGACCGTACTCCCCAGGCGGTCAACTTATCGCGTTAGCTGCGCCACTAAAGGATCAAATCCCCCAACGGCTAGTTGACATCGTTTACGGCATGGACTACCAGGGTATCTAATCCTGTTTGCTCCCCATGCTTTCGCACCTCAGCGTCAGTATTAGGCCAGAAGGCTGCCTTCGCCATCGGTATTCCTCCAGATCTCTACGCATTTCACCGCTACACCTGGAATTCTACCTTCCTCTCCCATACTCTAGCTTGCCAGTATCGAATGCAATTCCCAGGTTGAGCCCGGGGATTTCACATCCGACTTAACAAACCGCCTACGCGCGCTTTACGCCCAGTAATTCCGATTAACGCTCGCACCCTCTGTATTACCGCGGCTGCTGGCACAGAGTTAGCCGGTGCTTATTCTGCGAGTAACGTCCACTAGCTGGTAATATTAGTACCAGTAGCCTCCTCCTCGCTTAAAGTGCTTTACAACCAAAAGGCCTTCTTCACACACGCGGCATGGCTGGATCAGGCTTGCGCCCATTGTCCAATATTCCCCACTGCTGCCTCCCGTAGGAGTCTGGACCGTGTCTCAGTTCCAGTGTGGCGGATCATCCTCTCAGACCCGCTACAGATCGTCGCCTTGGTAGGCCTTTACCCCACCAACTAGCTAATCCGACCTAGGCTCATCCATTAGTGCAAGGCTCTAAAAGAGTCCCCTGCTTTCCCCCGTAGGGCGTATGCGGTATTAGCGTGCGTTTCCACACGTTGTCCCCCGCTAATGGGCAGATTCCTAGGCATTACTCACCCGTTCGCCGCTAAAATAGTGTGCAAGCACACTATCTCCGCTCGACTTGCATGTGTTAAGCCTGCCGCCAGCGTTCAATCTGAGCCATGATCAAACTCTTCAGTTTAATACTTCAATAGTGAGTTAAGCTCACCAATCTTGGCTCATTAATCGAAACTAACAAAAATTCGCTCAAATAAACTTCGAGAAATT
>SEBU01000051.1 GCA_004173475.1 Gammaproteobacteria bacterium | reverse complement strand
AATTCTTTGCAGCAGGAACAAGGCGCACTTTGCTTACCTCTGCCGATGGCATTGCCTGGACGACGATTGCTTTTAATGCGGGTAGTCCCACCGATCAATTTATGTCGGTAGCGTACGGAAATGGTGTGTATATTCTGACAGCCCGTGATACCCTTGGGCCTTATGCCAATATCTATCGCTCCACTACGGCAGCAAACAATAGCTGGACGTATTCCACAAGTGCTTTAAGCCTCGGCGCCATGGTCAACCGCGTTCAGTTTTTAAATAATAAGTTCTTTGCATTTTTAGCAGGGAATGATATGTACAGTTCAACGGATGGTATTACCTGGACGAACTTTACCAGCAGTGTTGTGCTTACCAATCCCGACAACAGCACCACACCCTGGAACAGTAGCCACCAGATTTTTAACGGCGTATGGGATGGCACGAAATACCATTTTTACGGCAGCAGTGCGTATTACTCCGGCTATGGTTCTACGTTTACGTCAACCGATGGTGTGAACTTCCGGTTGCTCACCAAAACCGCCTACATCGTTCCGCAGGAATCAAACTACATCAATGGCCTGTGGCTGGTGTGCGGTAATGAAGGAGTGGTATCGTCGAGCGACGGGCTGACTTACAAACATCCGGGCGGAAGCTTTCGCGAAATGGTAAAAACAGCCAACAAATACGTGGCTGTAGGAGTGGTGGGACAGGATGCACAGGTGTATAATTCAACCGACTTTACCAACTGGACCGATCACTCGCCAGCCAACCAAAGAGAGTTTTACACGGTTGCGTACGATGGCACCAATGTATTGGCGGGTGGCTATACAGGCGTGATGCGATCAACCAATGATGGCGACAGCTGGTCAACAGTCTATAACAATACCAACGAAACGTTTTCAGCCATGGCTTACGGAAATGGCCGTTTTGTGGCCGGTGGGTACGATGGCAATGCAGGCTTTATCCGTTACTCTACCGACGCCGGCACAACCTGGACTACCGCCAGTACAGCCGACAACTGGTATATTAAAATAAAACACATCAACAACGTGTTCTTTGCTTTTGGCAATCGGAATAGCGATTACGAAAGTGTGATTATGTATTCAACCGATGGCATTAC
>SEBU01000050.1 GCA_004173475.1 Gammaproteobacteria bacterium | reverse complement strand
ATTTTCAACGATGGATATCTTGGTTCCCATAACGATGAAGAGCGCAGCAAAGTGCGATAAGCAATGCGAATTGCAGAATTCCGCGAATCATCAGATCCTTGAACGCAACTGGCGCTAGGGGGCTCTCCTCCTAGCATGTCTGTTTCAGTGTCTGAAAACATCACATCTAACTTAATGTGGTTGATGATCTAATGTTTTATAAATATTAGCTAATCTTCCATTAAAGATGTATGTGTGGGTCTTTGAACCCCTCATTGAATTGGTCATCTATTTCAGATGATTTCAATAGGGATTGTCTCAATTACCTAAATACACATAGAAATTATTCAAACATCAAACTCTGTATCTGAAATCAGGCAAGAACACCCGCTGAACTTAAGCATATTACTAAGCGGAGGAAAAGAAATCAACGAAGATTGCCTCAGTAGCGGCGAGTGAAGCGGCAATAGCTCAAGTTTAGAATCGGAGGTCGTCTCGGCTTTCGAATTGTAATCTAAAGTGAGTAACAAAAGGGGATTTGGAAGCATAAGTTCCTTGGAACAGGACATCATAGAGGGTGAAAATCCCGTATGTAGCTTCTATTGAACCGAATGTTATTTATCTAAGAGTCGGGTTGTTTGGGATTGCAGCCCTAAATGGGAGATAAACTTCTTCTAAAGCTAAATATCTATGGGAAACCGATAGCGAACAAGTACTGTGAAGGAAAGGTGAAAAGAACTTTGAAAAGAGGGTTAAAAGACTTGAAATCGTTGAGGAGGAAGCATTACAAGTGGATTTATGTTAGCTATGAAGTAACCTATGTGAGGAACCAGCTCGTAGTAGTGATGTACGTTATTGGCTAGCTGCTACGATGTAATGGCACTCTATGGGGTTTTCATAGTTAAAGGGCAGGACCAGGTCTCATTTTGCTGGAGTCAGTTGGGAGAAAGCCCTGCCTCACGGTAGAATCTCCTTTCAAAACAGTAAACTGGCCTGAGGAAAAAGGTCCTGCCACAACGACTTGTACTGACCCGTCTTGAAACACGGACCAAGGAGTCTATCACTTATGCGAGTTTGCGAGTGCAAAAACTCATAGGCTTAATGAAAGTAAGTATAAGGTGCCAAGAGGAGAGGTTCGCCGAT
>SEBU01000014.1 GCA_004173475.1 Gammaproteobacteria bacterium | reverse complement strand
ATTTTAGACAGCATTCAGACCAGGGCCGAGCAGATTTTCAATCGCGATAGCATTGAAGCACTAACTGCATCCGCAGCCGAAAAAGCAGAACACAAAGACGATTCTACCTGGGGCAAACGGAAATTTGAAATTGAACAAACCGGAGGTTCGGTCACTTTCCTGGAAGGTACCCGGTTCATTATAAACGGGTTGAAGGAAAGTATTTTATGGGCTTTTTTGCTGATCACGCTTTGCATGCTTTACCTCTTCCGCTCATTCCGCATTTTACTTTGTTCACTGATTCCAAATCTAATTCCACTGGTTATTACCGCCGGTGTAATGGGTTGGGTTGGCGTGCCGTTGAAGCCTTCCACTGTGCTGATTTTTAGCGTAGCCCTTGGCATTGCCATTGACATTACGATTCGCTTTCTGGTCAATTACAAACAGCAGCTTCGCGGAAACCAATTGGATGTGAAAAAGACGGTCATTGAAACCATTCACTCCACAGGGCTAAGCATCCTTTATACATCGATTGTTCTTATTGCCGGATTTGTTATTTTTTGTTTTAGCGGATTTGGCGGGACAAAAGCCCTGGGGTGGCTTACATCACTCACCTTGATTACGGCTACTATTGCCAACCTGGTGCTGTTGCCTGCTTTGATATTGACTTTTTTTCGAAAAAGATAAATGACAAGTAATTGTCATTGCTTGCAGCAAAATTGAACAATTGTTTGTCTTTTTCGTTTGCAGAGTTTTATATTAGTGTTTGTTTCTTCGTGACTGTTTCTCCGCGACTCTCCTGAAAGCTCCAAATGTTCGTTTTATTATTCTTTACATAAATCGACATGCACATGAGAAAATTTCTATGCTTAAGCCTGGTGCTTATGCTGGCCAGTATGGTTTCGTGGGCGCAGCGCACCGTTTCAGGCAAGGTGACTGATGCAAGCGGCAATGGTATCCCCAATGCATCCGTTCAGGTTCAAAACACACAGATTGGTACAGTTACAAAAGATGACGGTACGTTTTCGTTGACGGTTCCCGCTAACGGGAGAAGACTGATAGTTTCTGCTGTTGGTATGGCATCGCAAGAAATTGAAATTGGCTCCGCTTCCAGTTATTCGGTTTCTCTACAACCTGGCAATCAACAGAATTTACAGGAAGTGGTAATCAGTTCGTTAGGTGTGCGTCGCGATAAAAAGACGCTGGGTTATTCAGCCCCGACAATTAGCGGTGAAGATCTTACCGCAAGCCGTCAGGCCAATATTACCAATGCGCTGGCTGCAAAAGTAAGCGGTGTGCGGGTAACGGGTAGCGGCGGTGCTTTTACAGGGTCCAGAGTGCTAATCCGCGGTAATACTTCAGTTACCGGCGTTAGCTCGCCTTTGTATGTAGTAGATGGTGTTCCTATTGATAACAGCGGTGGCGGAACGGCTTTGCAAACAGGCACCACAACTACAAACCGTGCGTTTGATCTTAACCCCGATGACATCGAAAACATGACCGTACTAAAGGGAGCAGCGGCAACATCTCAGTACGGATCTCGTGGCGCCGGCGGTGTGATTTTGATTACCACCAAGCGTGGGAGAAAAAGAGCTAAAAGCTCAGTTGAATTAGTTAGCTCTTATAATATCGTTCAAATAAACCGGTTACCTGAATACCAGAATTCATATGCACAAGGGGCAAACGGAGTTTACAATCCGAATGTTTCCACATCGTGGGGACCGGAAATTGCCGGACAGACCGTAACGAATTTTTTTGGTCAGCAGGAATCGTTGAAAGCCTATCCGAACAATGTGAAGGACCTATTTAAAACAGGTTATGGTCTTCAAAATACGGTCAGTTTTAATGGCGGTGGCGAACGAACAAGCTATCGTATTTCATATGGTAATAACGGCGAAACCTTTGTAATTGCAAAAAACAGATTGGATCGCAACAATCTTTCCATTAACCTGAACTCTGATGTTTCCTCAAAGCTTACGATTAGTTCGTATATCAATTACACAAATACAACTTCCCGCAGAACTCAACAGGGTAACCAGTTGTCAAATCCGGTATTCAGGTCTTGGTTTACTCCTCGCAGTTATGACCTAACAAATCTGCCTTACTATGATGCAAATGGAAACCAGTTGTTTTATGGCGGCGAAGACAATCCTTATTGGAGTATAGAGAATGTTCGTTATAATGATGAAGTAAACCGCGTTTTTGGAAATCTCGGATTACGGTATAACTTTTCCAGCTGGTTAAATGCTGATTTCAAAGTAGGAGCCGATTTTTATAACTTCTTCTCTCATGGATTTGATGAAGTAGGAATTCGGGGCGGCGGAAATACGAACTCAAGTCCTTCCGGCGGTGTTATTGAAAACCGAAACAATAGCCGCAACCTCAATTCCTATTTAACCATTAATGCAAACCGTAAATACGGCGATTTTGGTTTCATTCTTAGCGTTGGAAATGAAATTACAGAGAATAAAGCGCAAAACGCACAGATCATTGGAAGAACCTTAATTGTAAAAGGATACGATCAGATTCAAAACACTGTTACCTATGCGCCAAGTACTTCTTTTTCGAAACGAAGAATAGTGGGCTTCTTTGGTGACCTGGTTGTTGATTACAAAAATTGGATTACGTTGAATGTAAAAGCGAGAAATGACCTTGTTTCTACATTAGCACCTGAGAACAACTCTGTCTTTTATCCTGCTGCTGCAATCAGCATCAATCCAACAGAGATCTTTCCCGGTATCAAGGGAAATGTGGTAAACATGGTTAAGATAAGGGCAAATGTTGGTAAAGTAGGGAACAGTCCGGGGCCTTATAATACGTTGAATTATGCCGCCTTTGCAAATCCTGCCGATGGCTTTGGGCCTAACATCCAATTTCCATTTAATGGGCAAGGTGCGTTTACCATCAGCAATGCGGCTGGTAACCCTGAGTTAAAACCTGAGTTCACCAAAGAATGGGAGATTGGAACGGAGTTAGGATTTTGGAACAATCGTATTACTCTGGAGTTTTCTCATTACCAACGCCGTTTAACGGAAGGCCTTTTCTCAGTGCCTTACTCTGCAGCTTCCGGAATTACCAGCATCTTTTTAAATGCGGGTGAATTAAAAACAAATGGTAATGAAGCGAGCTTAACGTTGGTTCCGATCAAAACAGCTAGTGGTTTAACCTGGTCGATCAACGCAAATTATACGCAGTTCAAAACGATTGTAGAAAAGTTAGCGCCTGGTGTTCAAAACATCTTCTTAGGTGGTTTTACAACCCCCAATATTCGCCTTGTTGCAGGTGACGAATACGGACAGATTTATGGTACACAATACAGAAGGGACGCACAAGGCAGACTTCTGCTGAATTCTTCGGGTTTGCCGTTGGCCACCACAAGTGTTGAAAAAATCGGCAATCCGAATCCGCGTTTTACCATGGGTATCACAAATGCTATCTCTTACATGGGATTTGATTTTAGCGTATTACTTGATATTCGTGCAGGGGGTGACATTTATTCCCGTAACCTGGCTGACTTACGCCGAAATGGAGTGACCGCAGAAACGGCAGAATTTCCTCGTTATGATAAAACAGGGGTTTTGCAAAAGCCGTATAAGTTTGACGGCGTCGATGCCAGTGGCAATCCTGTAAATGTTCCGTTAAGTGCTGAACAATACTGGGGTAATAATGGCAAATATGTTGCAGCTGAAGGCTACATTGTCAGCACCTCCTGGAAACGCATTCGCGAGGCAACACTTTCCTATACACTGCCTCGGAAACTGGTTGATAGAACACCATTTGGAAACATTGAACTGGGAGTATTTGGTAGAAATCTATTCTTATGGACAAAAGATTATCCACACTTAGACCCGGAACAGAATGTATTGGGTGTGAGCCCTGCACAAGGTTTGGAATATAATGCGCAACCATCAACACGCACATGGGGTGTGAACCTGCGCATTACTCTTTAATCAATCAACTCTTTACGCATGAAAAAAGCATTTTTTATTATAGCCTGTGCATTTGCGCTTAGCTCTATTAGCTCCTGTAAAAAATTTTTAGATATTAACACGGATCCTGACAGGCTAGCTGCCGAACAAACAGATATTGCACAGTTGCTGACCTCTGTAACGGCGAATGTGGGTTTTACAGGCGGCAGCGATCTTCAACGTTTTAGCGCATTGATTGCACAGCAATATTCCGGACAATCAACCGGGGCACAAAATCAAACACAGGATTATGAAAAATACCTGATTACGGGTTCGGATGTCAACAACCTATTCGGCTCAATCTATGCAACAACGTTAAACGATATTGAAGTAATTATCCGAAAAGCAAATGCCGAAAATTCACCTCATTATTCTGGTGTCGCTAAAATTTTAAAAGCCTACACTTATCAGATTTCGGTTGACGCCTGGGGAGATTTGCCTTACAGTGAAGCAGAAAAGGAGAGGGAGAATTTAACTCCTAAATACGATGATGATGAGCAGCTTTATAAAAATCTCATCAGCTTGTTGGACCAGGGGATTGCAGAAGTAGGTGCTTCTAGTTCTACCCGCTCACCGGGTGCCAATTCGCTTATTTATCCTGAAAGTTTTGCCACCGCCAAAACAAAATGGATCAAATTTGCCAACACCCTAAAGCTGCGCATCTACCTGCACTATTCGAAGTTCGATCGGAATTTTATGGTCACTCAAATTACAAGCCTGGTTAATTCCGGCGCTCAATTTATGGCCAGCAATGCCGACAACTTCGAAATGCCGTTTGCAAACCAGGCAAGGAGACAAAATCCCATCCATCAGTTTGAGCTTGACAGGCCTAACTATCTCATGGCCAATGCTACTTTAGTGGATTCGATGAATGTACGCCAAGACCCAAGGCGTTTTACCTATTTTACACAATTCCCAGCACGATCCGGCAATTTTAAAGGAGCTAAGGCAGGTGATGCCGCTTCGCAGTTGTACTCTCGTTTACATGTATTTTTAAGAGGCGATACAACAAATAACCCCACGCCAGTTGCAAATGGCTCATATAGTGCAACCAGTTCAACGACTGGATATACATATACTGGCGACGCACCGGTTCGGATGTTAACTTACGCCGAGTATAATTTCATAAGAGCAGAAGCGGCATTATACGGCGCTCCCGGCGACCCCCAGACCTTCTTCCAGGAGGGAATAAAAGCTTCTATGACAATGGCAAGAGTACCAGTTTCAGCTCCAACTGCAACCGTTCCCGGGACTTCAACTGCGTATGTCACGGCAAACGGTTTGCTACTTGGTACAGCAGATGACAAACTAAAAAGGATCATTACAGAAAAGTTTATTGCGAATTATGGTGTGGTGATGGAACCATGGACAGATTGGCGTAGAACAGGTTATCCTGCCATTAATAAGGCTGGCAATGCTGTTATTGCCGATATTCCACGATCGCTTTTGTATCCACAAAATGAAATCGATTTAAACCCAAATGCGCCTAAACAAAAGAGCAGTATGTTGGAAAGAGTGTTTTGGGATAAGTAGGCTCGC
>SEBU01000049.1 GCA_004173475.1 Gammaproteobacteria bacterium | reverse complement strand
GAATGGACGTTGCACGATAAAATAAACGAGCAACGCCCATTCGTGTCCTCCGGGAACCCGATCGGGGTCTGCAGCTCGGGGCCCGGGGGAGGCGTTCGCCATCGGCAAGGAGCCATCGAGCGACCAGGCCGGGGGTCTGCCTACCCAGAGAGAGAGAGGTTCGCGATGCCTCTCCCCCACCGGCGCCGCCGGCCGAGGGGAGTAGGGCCGCCGGGGACGGGGGGGGCCCGGAGCGCAGATGCTCATCCCGGTGCGGCCCCGGGGGAGGTCGAGCTGGTCGATCGGCATGGCCGTACGGGACGCCGACCTCGCGGGGGATGACGGGAGCCTCCCGGGGGAGGCCGGCGGTACATCCCGGCGTGGAGTCCCGGGGCGGTCGGGGGAGCGCTGGTGATGTTCGCGGTGGTGCCCCCGGACTTCTCCCCCGGTGTACCGGTCTGCCGTCCCCCTGGCGCCCCCGACGCGTCGTGCTCTTTGGCGAAGAGGGGGAGCCCCCGGGCCATGTCGCCGGCAGGGGACAGCAGACCGGTACACCGGGGGAGAAGTCCGGGGGCACCGCCGCGGTGGCCTACCCGTCCAGTTGCCCCGGCCCTCGAGTACTCCGACGTCGGGATGCTCGGCGCCCCCTCCCTCGACGACGTACCGGGAGGGGGAAGGGATATCGGCGCGCCGCCTCGGCGGTCGTACCGGGTACCTCGCGGTACGGGGCCCTCGAGGGACGGGACGCCGCCGCACCGGGTAGAGCGCGCGACATCTCGCCGGGATCGACCTGGTGCTGCGCTGCAGATGGGCCAGCTGGTCCGGGATGTTCGTGCTGCAGCGGTCCCCCGTGCGGGGCCGTTCGTCCTGTACGGGGTCGGCGTTCCAGGGGCGTACCTGGTAGGGGCCGTCGAGATGTCGCGCCCGTCCTCCCCGGTACGGCGGCGTCCCGTCCCTCGAGGGCCCCGTACCGCGAGGTACCCGGCACGACCGCCGACGCTCGGTCCCCTCCCGGCAGACCGGCTCGACGGCGAATGCTTTCGGGTCGTCGTCGATGCGTCCCGATGACCGGGGACGACTCCCCCGTCCGGGTCCCCCGTCTCCAGGCGGGTACCCGTCAGCCTGCGCCCCGGGGAGTAGGACCGGGCGCGCCCCTGGCTCCCCCG
>SEBU01000048.1 GCA_004173475.1 Gammaproteobacteria bacterium | reverse complement strand
TTTTAGTAATTCTAGGGAAACGGATTAAGGGTATTCGAGGGGTGGTACAAAGCCCAATGCCTGGTGTGGTCTAGAGCTGTTGTAATCCTGTCGCCACTCTTCGGCCATCGTTCTTACTTCGGCAAGCGAGAAGAACAAGTAAGCATCCAGGAGTTCCTTTCTGAGCGAGCCGTTGTTTCTTTCTACGAACGCATTTTGAACCGGCTTGCCCGGCTGGATGAACTTTAGCTCAATGCTTCTTTCGGCACACCAGCTTTGCAAGCGATCGCTGATAAACTCAGGCCCGTTGTCCACCCTTATTTGCTTTGGCTTTTCCCTTGTTTCAACAAGCCGTTCCAGCACTCTGATCACACGCTGCGAAGGCAAGGATGTATCGATTTCGATGGCCAGCGACTCGCGGTTATAATCATCAATAACGTTTAAAATTCGAAAGCGTCTGCCATCCACAAGGCTATCACAAACAAAGTCCATGCTCCACGACTGGTTCAATCCTTCCGGTAAACACAAGGGTTGTTTGATGCGCTCAGGCAGTCTTCGTTTGGCTCTGCGTCTCACATTCAACCGTAGCATCGTGTACACCCGGTACAGTCGTTTGTGGTTGCAAGCAACACCCTTTCTTCTGAGCCGGTAATAACACTTCCAAAAACCAATGGACGGATGTTTTGCCACCAGTTCATGCAAAGCATCTATCAAAGAGCTGTCGTCTTTTTGTTTGCGCCGGTAGACGATCAATGAACGGGAGATGTGAACAATCTTGCAGGCCTGGCGAACACTGATCTTCTCTTGCACCAATATCTCTACCGCCTCCCGTTTGTCGTCAGGCCGCCATACTTTTTTTCCAGCACTGTTTTAATCGCATCGTTTTCTAAAGTAAGATTGGCAACGATGCGCTTCAGCTTTGTGTTTTCCTCTTCCAGGTCTTTTAGGCGTCTCACTTCGCTTGTCTGCAACCCGCCATACTTTGCTTTCCAGTTGTAAAATGTGGCGTCCGAGATGCCGTGTTCCCGACAGATTTCTTTGACAGGCAACCCTACTTCCTGTTGATTAATAATGGCGACGATTTGCGCCTCAGTAAAGTTTTTCTTTTTCATATTTCGACTATTTAAGTTAGAGCTATTCCTCTACACCTCAATGGTCGAAAACCGGGGAACCTTACA
>SEBU01000013.1 GCA_004173475.1 Gammaproteobacteria bacterium | reverse complement strand
GCGCTGACTTCTCTCAACGAAGGAACGCCAGTGAGTCTTATTGAAGCGCAGGCCGCTAATAAACCCATTGTCAGCACACGGGTAGGCGGCATTGGCGATATCGTGAAAGAAGGAAGAACAGCCCTGCTGGCCGATGTACAGGATCAGGCGACATTTTGCCAACATTTGCTTAATCTTGTGCAGGATGACAATCTGAGACGCGAACTGGGAAGCGACAGCAGCTACTATGTGATGCACCGCTTCAGCTACCAACGCTTAGTCAAGGATATGTCGAACTTGTACTACGAGTTACTAAGCGAAAAACTATCGGTGAATGCTGTTCTTCGGAAAGAAAAAAGCTATACAGTCAGTTGATTTAAGTTGGTTGGGTGTTGACATGCACTCACACCTCATTCCAGGCATTGATGATGGTTCACCCGATATTTCGACTTCGCTTGAACTAATCAGAGGACTCCAAAAACTTGGCTATCGAAAGCTGATTACAACGCCTCATATTTTATGGGATGTGTATCCCAATACCACCGATGTCATTGCAAAAGGACTTGCTTCACTGAAGGAGGCAGTTGCCGAAGAAGGGATCGAGATCGAACTGCATGCGGCAGCCGAATATTTCATTGACGAGCATTTTGAAGAGCAGTTAAAAAACAAGGTTCCGCTCTTACCCATCAGTGGAAACATGGTACTGGTAGAATTTTCGATGGTAACCGCGCCAATGGATTTGCAGCAAGTGCTTTTTGAAATGCAGATTCAGGGTTACCAGCCTGTGATTGCTCATCCGGAACGCTATGTTTACCTGCTACAGCGCAAACAGTTTTTTGATGAGCTGAAAGAAGCTGGGTGTTTGTTCCAGCTTAACTTGCTGTCGCTCACTGGCCACTACGGAAAATCGGTGCAGGAACTGGCCGAATATCTTTTGAAACAGAATCATTACCAGTTAGCAGGCACCGATATGCACAACACCCGCCACCTGGCAGGACTGCAAAAGCTGGCTGCAGCACCATTGTACAATCGTTTACGGGAAGGCTATATCCTGAAAAATAAGACGTTGTAATTTCAACCAAACCTATTTTTGTTTGTCAGTAATGCAATGAGCTTTACAATCAAAGAACTCGAATCACTCTCAGGTATCAAGGCGCATACCATCCGCATCTGGGAGCAGCGGTAATTACGGGAATTATTTTTCTTTTCCTTGAGCGGGTTGGGATTCTCTGGCAAACCAATCGCCTGAGACCTGTGCAGGAACACATCGTTTCGGCGATTATCCGCCAAAAGATTATTTACGCCATTGACAAACTTTCCTTTCCACAATCCGATTTGCCGCTTTATATTTTATTTCTGCCGGAGGGTGAACATCACGAACTCGGCCTGTTATATGTTTACTACCTGCTCCGGAAAAAAGGCGTGCCGGTCATTTACCTTGGTGCCAATGTACCGCTGAAAGATATCCAGTATATCATGGAGGTGAAATCGCCGCATTACCTCTATTTACACCTCACTTCTTACCCAGGGCACACTAAATTTCAAAAACTGCTGCAACAACTGCATCAGGATGCACCTTCCCACACCACCATTTTAATTTCGGGTTTTGTTGCCCAACTGGTAAAGCGGGCTCCTTATCCCAATATTCAACTCTTGCAATCTCTTTCCACTGTTCAATCGTATATCAATTCAGGCAACTAATTGATAAACAGACTAAAGCATTTTGTTTAAGATAAATAATTAAACTTTTAAACAAAATGGTCTGTTTTTTGAATATTCTTGTTTAATTTTGAATAAGTAAAGTTTAAACAAGATGAGTACGCAAGAGTTTAATAGCCTGGTGTTAAGTAATGCAGATGGATTAAAACCCTTTGCGATTACCCTCACAAAAGATCACGAAACGGCAAAAGATCTTTGTCAGGAAACGCTTTGTAAAGCATTTACCTATCGTGATAAATACGAACCCGGAACGAACATCAGGGCGTGGCTGTTCACCATTATGCGCAACATTTTTATTAATGACTATCGTCGGTCTAATAGGAAAAAGCAGGTAATGGATGCGGTAAAGCAGTCAATATCGCCCTATGCTTCTTCGGCGGAAATGTCCGCCCGGCTAAAGGAAATTAATACGGCCATCTACCATTTACCTGCTATCTTTAAAAAAGCCTGCCTGTTGTATCTACATGGGTATAAATACCATGAAATTGCATTGGCCCTTAACGAACCCCTTGGAACTATTAAAAGTCGTATCCATTTCGCCAAGAAACTCTTGCAAAAACAAATCGAAAGGTGAGTAAACGTGTTGTCATCATAGGAGCAGGATTTGCCGGGCTTTCTTCTGCCGCGTTTATGGCACAGGCAGGGTGGGAT
Source organism: Gammaproteobacteria bacterium (assembly GCA_004173475.1). GTDB lineage: Bacteria > Pseudomonadota > Gammaproteobacteria > Pseudomonadales > Cellvibrionaceae > Cellvibrio. Next base: position 4,466 of record SEBU01000013.1, on the reverse strand, counting down.
GTAACCGTTGTGGAAAAAAACGCCACTGCTGGTGGCCGGGCGCAGCAATTAAAGGCCGCAGGTTTTACATACGATATGGGCCCAAGCTGGTATTGGATGCCCGATGTTTTTGAACGATATTTTGAACAGTTCGGCAAAAAAGTTTCCGATTATTATTCGCTCATCCGTCTCACGCCTTCGTATCGTGTGTATTGGAAAGAAGGGTTTACAGATATTCCGTCTGATTACCAAGAGCTGAAAAAAGTATTTGAATCATTTGAGAAAGGCGCAGGCGAAAAGCTCGACAAATACTTACACGAAGCTTCTCTCAAATACAAAATCGGTATTCAGGACCTGGTTTACAAACCTGGGCAGTCGGTGACCGAATTTTTAGACTGGAATGTGGTCAAGAACGTTTTTAAGCTCGACGTTTTTACTTCCATCAAGTCACATGTTGCCAAACATTTTCAGGATAGCCGCCTCCGGCAACTGATGGAGTTTCCCATTTTGTTTTTAGGCGCACTTCCACAAAACACACCGGCGCTTTATAGTTTAATGAATTACGCTGATATCGTTGGCGGCACTTGGTATCCGGAAGGAGGCATGTTCAGCATTGTGCAGGCCATGCAAAGCCTGGCGGAGGAACTGGGTGTGAAATTCAGGTTCAATGAAGCAGCCAGTGAAATCCTAATTGAAAGCAAGACGGCAAAAAAGCTTGTCACGGATAAAAATGTTTATGAAGCCGATGCGATCATCAGCGGCGCCGACTACCAGTTTACCGAATCGCATCTTTTACCCAAAGCCCACAGAACGTACAACGAGGTTTATTGGGATAAAAAAGTGTTAGCGCCATCCTGCTTACTTTATTATGTAGGCTTAAACAAAAAATTGGAGAATGTGCTTCATCATTCCCTGTTTTTTGATGTGCCCTTTGAACAGCATGCCGATGAGATTTACACTCATCCGCAATGGCCGCAAGAGCCTTTGTTTTATTTAAGCGTGTCCTCGAAAACCGATGATACTGTAGCACCGCAAGGCGGTGAAAACCTGGTGATATTGATTCCGGTTGCATCGGGATTAGATGGCGACACCGAGGAAATAAGAGAACATTATTTTCAGAAAGTTATTCAACGCTTAGAAAAGCACACTGGTCAAACAATTGCTGATGCGATTGTTTACAAAAAAACCTTTTCTGTTTCCGACTTCGTTTCCGAATACAATTCGTACAAAGGCAATGCGTATGGGCTTGCCAATACCCTCCGACAAACTGCCATTTTCCGTCCTTCCTGCAGAAGTAAAAAAGTAAAGAATCTGTTTTATACCGGGCAATTTACTGTGCCCGGTCCTGGAGTGCCACCCAGTTTAATTAGTGGCGAGGTGGTATCAAAAGAATTAATCAAAGCGCTTAAATAAGATAGTATGACAGTGGATTTATTTCATAGCGTGAGTGGTGAATGCAGCAGGCAGGTTACATTGCGTTACAGTACGTCGTTTTCTTCGGCTATCAAGTTATTGCACAAAGATCTTCAGCAGCATATTTTCAACATTTATGGTTTTGTACGATTTGCCGATGAAATTGTGGACACGTTTCATGGCCATGATAAGCAAGCATTATTGAAGCAGTTCGAATCGGAAACATTTGATGCCATTGAACGGGGCATTAGCCTGAATCCTATCTTAAACAGTTTTCAGCGCACGGTTAATAAGTTCAATATTGATCATCAATTAATCCAAGCTTTTTTTGCCAGCATGGGAAGCGATCTTACACAACACCAGTACGACCGGCAGGGATACGAGGAATATATTTATGGTTCAGCCGAAGTCGTGGGCCTGATGTGCCTTTACATCTTTTGCGAAGGCGACAAAAAAATGTATGAAAAGCTCAAGGCCTCCGCACAAGCCCTTGGTGCTGCTTTTCAAAAGGTCAATTTTCTTCGGGACATTAAAGCCGATTTTATTGACCTCTCCCGTATTTATTTTCCCGGCTGCGATTTTCACAATTTTACAGAAAGCGACAAACAAAAAATCCAGGAAGATATCGAACTGGATTTCCGGAATGCCTACGATGGCATCTTACGATTGCCGTTAAAAGCAAAGTTTGGTGTGTATGTTGCGTATAAATATTATTACTCTTTATTCCGAAAAATAAAACGCATTGAACCGCAACGGATCTTGCAACAACGGGTCCGCATCCCAAATTATCACAAAGCCTATATTGTGCTGCGGGCAAGCTTAAAAAACAGTTTACGTTTGATTGAATGAAGGAACAAAAAGTCATATTGGTCAATGAGCGTGATGAAGCCATTGGTGTAATGGAGAAGATGGAAGCGCACCAAAAAGGCTTGCTTCACAGGGCATTTTCCGTTTTCATTTTTGATAAGGAAGGTAGAATGCTGTTACAACAAAGAGCGGCGCAGAAATATCACGGCGGGCTTTTGTGGACCAATGCCTGCTGTAGCCATCCCTATCCTGATGAGAGCGTAGAAGATGCAGCTGAAAGGCGACTGCAGGAGGAAATGGGATTTGTTACCCCTTTGCAGAAAGTTTTTGCGTTTACCTACCAGGCAGAAGTGGAAAATGATTTGATTGAACATGAATTTGATCATGTGTTTACCGGTGAATACGAAGGTGGGATTCAACCGAATAGCGAGGAAGTGGCTGCCTATGGCTACCACAGCATGGAAGAGATAAGCTATCTGTTGGATGAAAGACCCAAGACATTTACCACCTGGTTTCGGATTGCATTTCCGCAAATCTTAAGCTGGTGGAAGAAGGCGTATGTTTTTGTGTAGATTTAATTTACTTCAATGAGCACTTTGTACTATATCGGCGTGTTGTTCGGGACATTTTTTGTGATGGAAGGTATCACGTGGTTAACGCATCGTTATGTGATGCATGGCTTTTTGTGGTACTTGCACCGCGACCATCACCAAAAGGAACCTGGCTTCTTTGAAAAGAATGATTGGTTCTTCGTGATTTTCGCCGTGCCCAGTATGTTTTTAATTGGTTTTGGTACATACAGCAATGTTTGGTGGATGCAGGCCATTGGCTTTGGCATTATGATGTATGGAGCCGCCTATTTTTTGGTGCACGACGTCATTATCCATCAACGATTCAAATGGTTTAGCCGGAGCAAGAGTACATATATCCGCGCCATTCGCTGGGCACATAAAATGCACCACAAACATTTAGATAAGTACGATGGTGAAAGCTTTGGAATGCTGTTGGTTCATAAAAAATATTGGCAAAAAGTGCGTCGTGAAAGAGAGTTAATGGCTGCCAAGAAAGTAGGTTATGCGCCGGAGTAAACTGTCAGAACCATGATTTGGGTGGATTTTGAAGATTCGTAAGAAATGATACAAGCTTTATAAAGCAAGAGTCGTTCAGCAATTGACGACTCTTTTTATTTCCTATTAATCTCATCAGACCAATAAATCGTGGTTCATACAAAACGAGTCCCCTGTAAAAACAGGGGACGTATAGATTAGGACATTGCTAGCCCAGTTATGGCATAAATAGGCAGCTTCTTTAATATTTTTTGCAGGAAGGTTTTGGAAAATTTGTTGAGGAAAAAAAGTGCCCCGCTAAGAATAGCAGGGCTTCACCCTTAACCATACGAAACCAAGTTCTTTATAAGTTGAAATCCTTTGCGGATTATTCTCTCAATTGATGATGTAAAAATATTTATCATCTTCCTTAATTCCTACTATGATTCGGCGAAACCCATTAAACCATCGGTTCAGATAGAAGACGTATCGCTAAAGATTTGCGTTGTATAAAAGGACGATAAGTTGCAGAAGAAACTGTTAAAGCAAGCCGTTTTGCAGCGTAAGTTTTACCTCGTTTAAGGCCCCGTCACATTTGATTTTTACATAATCGAAATCAAGTTTTGTGTTGTTGATTTCGTTGGCGGCTGCATCCAATTCTATCCTGGTCAGGTAAGGATTTAATTCATCGGCTAAACCAACATAGCCAACGGTTGATTTCAGGCTATGCGCCACTTGCTTAATGTTATAGAAATCCTGTGTTTCAATGGCTTTCTGAAGAGCATTCAGTTCTTCCGGAACCTGCTGGAGAAATTGTGCCAGTAATTGCTTTTCAAACTCCTTATCGCCACCGGAAAGCGAATGCAAATAATCAAGGCTGATGAGTTCTGGCGCCTGCTTTGTTTCCTCAGGAATGTTTTGTGCATGCCTGCCGATCATGTTATACAAAACTGTTTCTTTAATGGGTTTTGAAACATAGTCGTTCATCCCTAACTGAAGGCATTTTTCTTTTTCTCCCGACATGGCATGAGCAGTCATAGCAATGATCGGAATCGAAAATCCTAACTGGTTGCGAATGATCTGGGTGGCGGTGTAACCATCCATCTCGGGCATTTGTATGTCCATTAGGATAATGGAATATTGATTGCGTTTTAATTCTTCTAAGACTTCGCGGCCGTTGTTCACAATTACATGATCAATGTCCCAGCTTCTCATTAAGTG
>SEBU01000047.1 GCA_004173475.1 Gammaproteobacteria bacterium | reverse complement strand
TTTTCACCTTTCCCTTACGGTACTGGTTCACTATCGGTCTCTGAGGAGTATTTAGCCTTACCAGATGGTGCTGGCAGATTCAAGCAGGATTTCTCCGGTCCCGCCCTACTCAGGATACCACTCGTCCCTGTCAATTTACGCTTACGCGACTATCACGCTCTTTGGTCTAACTTTCCAGAAAGTTCAGCTTGATGACAGTTTCTAAATGTGGTCCTACAACCCTCAAGCGGCACGCCGCTTAAGTTTAGGCTGTTCCCTGTTCGCTCGCCACTACTTGGGGAATCATTAATTTATTTTCTTTTCCTCCCGGTACTTAGATGTTTCAGTTCTCGGGGTTGGCTCACCTTTCGGTGTACTATACCTTCAGTATAGTGGGTTGTCCCATTCGGAAATCTACGGATGTAACGATTGTGTGCATCTCCCCGTAGCTTATCGCAGCTTACCACGTCCTTCATCGCCTCTCAGAGCCAAGGCATCCACCATGCGCCCTTAGTTGCTTTAAAAATTTTGAAATTGTATTGTTACCCGACCACCAACTTCAGACCACCAATTACTTGGCGATGCAAAAAATTAATGTGATCGATAAATAGACTCTCGTCTAACAACTTTTTTGATTTTTCCAATATGTCAAAGATCTTGAGCTATCAGCTTTCAGCAGTGAGCTGTCGGCTTTAGCCATTGTGATGTAATTAGCCTTGAACTAACTGACCGCCTGATTACGGATACATCGTTTGTTTGAAAGAACTTTTTGTGGAGGATAACGGATTCGAACCGTTGACCCCCTGCGTGCAAGGCAGGTGCTCTAGCCAGCTGAGCTAATCCCCCTGAAGAAATTTAGCTTCGAGCTTCAGCTTAGCGCTTTTAGCCAGCAGCTTTTGTTTTGGTAGACCCGTCCAGATTTGAACTGGAGACCCCTACATTATCAGTGTAGTGCTCTAACCAGGCTGAGCTACGGATCTATTAGGATTGTAGCCCGCATCAAAGTCGGGTTACTTAATTTAAGAAACAAAGAACTTTAATCAATGAAAGTGAATGGAAACAACAGCTTAGGTAAGTTGCTAAGCTCTAAAAAGGAGGTATTCCAGCCGCACCTTCCGATACGGCTACCTTGTTACGACTTAGCCCCAGTTACTAGTTTTACCCTAGGCGGCTCCTTGCGGTTACCGACTTTAGGTA
>SEBU01000046.1 GCA_004173475.1 Gammaproteobacteria bacterium | reverse complement strand
ACAAGAGAAAAAGGTTAGAATGGGCCAGAGCACATCGACATTGGACAGTAGAACAATGGAAGCAAGTCATTTTCTCGGACGAGACCGTGATACCAGCTAGGTCATCAGATGCACACAAGATAAAGTGGACAAAGCCTACACATGGGCTGAACCCAAAGCTAGTCGTACCTACCGTGCAAGGAGGAGGTGTAGTCATTATGGTCTGGGGATGCATATCACAATATGGCTTCCATGACCTCATTCTCCTGGACGGTACGGTAGATGCTAGAGGCTATACAACAGTACTACAGAACTACTTGATACCTATCATATCCCAATACTTTGGCAACCAGCCATGTATTTTCCAGCAAGATAATGCCTCTGTTCATACAGCACATGGGGTTGCTGACTTCTTCCATGCCATATCATTCCATGACAGTCCATATCACTGTCAAGTTTGTAAGAGAAATGTGAAAAAAGTATATTTACTTTTTTCACCTATCGTATATGCCAAAAAGATTTATTGAGGAACTAATAATTTCTTCAAGAAAACTTCCAGAGATGCAAATCACTTTTTCAAGAAGGATGTAACTCATGCAGCAAATGTGGTTGGCAATGGTATTGTTAAAACAGCTAAGCAAGTAGAAAATGGATTAGAAAGAGTTGAAAAAAGCGAAGCATTCACAGATGCATTGGCTGTGGGAGGAGTATTAGCAGCACCATTTTCCGGAGGTGCTAGTTTAGCTCTAGAGGGCGCAGCTGCAGGATCCCAGATAGCCCGAGATACAGCCAGAAAGTTCAAAAATAGTGGAAATACTGCACAGCAAGTAATTAACAAAAGCCAACAAAGTGGTAAAGCAAGATTTGACCAAGCATTGAGTAATACCAATAAACTTGCTCAGAATGGTTTAGCGGTAGGTCAACGTAAGGTAGAACGAGGTATGAATAAAATGGCTATTGTGCAATACGCGTAAAAAGTAGATACACTTTTGTATTTTTGGTTTTCCTTCTATAAGAAAGCTCCCTTCTTCTCAAGTTTCCTATACAATACGGGACAAAAGTAAATGTACACCTACTTTTTTCTTAATTTCTCCTGGAATCACATCTGCCATTGAGCATTGTCTCTCTTGATATGTGAGGGATCACTAGCTGCATCTTACTATGACTTCGAGGTTTGACCTGCTCCTCGCAGTGTCGAG
>SEBU01000045.1 GCA_004173475.1 Gammaproteobacteria bacterium | reverse complement strand
AAAAAAGCTTGCAATGAATTGTTGGGGTGCCTATAGTTCGCGCCCTCGCCGAGCAGGCGGTTTTGATCCCCGGATCGAAACGCAAAGTTAGCGAGATTTGTAAAAACCGAATGAAAATAAGGGTTTACAAATAGAAAAAATAGCGTAATATGCGCGCCTCGCTTCAAGGGTAACCGGAAAAGCGAAAGGTAAAACGAAGTAAGGCTGAGGTCCGAAACGAATTGCCGGCAAGAAAAGAAATTAAAGATATTTCTTGCAGTAGTAAAGGCGTTCTGTATAATGCGCCTCCCACGGTTAGAGCTGAACGCTCACCGGTTCTTTAACAGACAGATCAAGCAATGCGTGTGGGCACTTACGGGATAGTTTGGCGAGACCAAATTAACAGATGTAAGTGCTCACAAAGATACAGAAATGTAAATTTGAGAGAGTCAGCATCTGAGCAAAATTTAGTTGTCCTTCGGGATGACAAAAAGATTTAAAACTGAAGAGTTTGATCATGGCTCAGATTGAACGCTGGCGGCAGGCCTAACACATGCAAGTCGAGCGGTTGAAGGTAGCTTGCTACCTGATGCAGCGGCGGACGGGTGAGTAACGCGTGGGAATCTGCCCAGTAGTGGGGGACAACAGTCGGAAACGACTGCTAATACCGCATACGCCCTACGGGGGAAAGGGGGGGATCTTCGGACCTCTCGCTATTGGATGAGCCCGCGTCGGATTAGCTAGTTGGTAGGGTAAAGGCCTACCAAGGCTACGATCCGTAACTGGTCTGAGAGGATGATCAGTCACACTGGAACTGAGACACGGTCCAGACTCCTACGGGAGGCAGCAGTGGGGAATATTGGACAATGGGGGAAACCCTGATCCAGCCATGCCGCGTGTGTGAAGAAGGCCTTAGGGTTGTAAAGCACTTTCAGTGGGGAGAAAGGTTTGTCACCTAATACGTGATGAAATTGATGTTACCCACAGAAGAAGCACCGGCTAACTCCGTGCCAGCAGCCGCGGTAATACGGAGGGTGCAAGCGTTAATCGGAATTACTGGGCGTAAAGCGCACGTAGGTGGTTCGCTAAGTCAGCTGTGAAATCCCCGGGCTCAACCTGGGACTTGCAGTTGAAACTGGTGAGCTAGAGTAGGGTAGAGGGGTGTGGAATTCCAGGTGTAGCGGTGAAATGCGTAGATATCTGGAGGAACATCAGTGGCGAAGGCGACACCCTGGACTCATACTGACACTGAGGTGCGAA
>SEBU01000044.1 GCA_004173475.1 Gammaproteobacteria bacterium | reverse complement strand
TATCGGCTCCCATAATCGGCACGCTGCAACCGCCTGCATCTGTCAGTATCAGGCGCGGAATAAAATCACCGGCGGCGATATATGTGTGAGATACGATTGAATCAGATGTGACCACGATGTTGCCATCAGCAAAATCCCAGGTATAGGTAGCATTGTTCTTTGCTGATCCGGTAAAGCTTACAGTAAGTGGTTTACAACCGGAAAGCGGCGAATAAGTAAAGCTGCCGCTCGGTCCTTTGATTTCAATTCGCTTCATGGCGGTATCAATACAACCGCCCGGTCCCATTACCGTTAGCGTTGCGTAATAGACACCCGCCACCGTATAGAAATGTGAAGGCGAATCCAAGGCAGAAGTCGTGCCGTCCCCAAAGTTCCAAAGCAAACTGGTGTAGTCGGTTGATTGATGAGCAAAATTTACCAGCAATGGCGGACAGGTACTCACTGAATCCGAAAGGGTAAATCTCGCCTTAGGATAGGAAATGGAAATATAAGCTGGCCGCTTAATCGAATCCTTACAACCGTATTGGTCGGTAACATGCAATTGCACGGTGTACGAACCAATACTTCCATAATTGTGGACAGGATCTGCAACGATGGAGGTGTTGCCATCGCCAAAGTTCCAGACATACTGCAGGTTGTTGCCGGCAGATGTATTGGTAAACGTAATTGGTGTTCCCGTACAGGTAATCGTATCTGCCGAGAAGAAATCAGCCTTTGGCTGCGAAATGATGACAGCCGCAGGTTTGGAAAGAATATCTGTACAACCATAATTATCCTTTACCAATAAGCTAACCGTATAATTTCCAGCCGTATCATAGCTGTGTTGATAAGGCGCTGTTCCAGAGGAATCAATTGTTCCATCGCCATAATTCCATTCCCATTTTACAATCGGGTGTATACCATCGCTAACCGATTGATTGGTGAACGTTGTGAGGTTATTGTACAGGCAGGAGACATTGGCTGAAATACTGAAGGCCGCTTTCGGTCCATAAACTTTTACAGGGAGCTTTACTGAATCCTTACATCCCAAAAGATCGGTGATGGTAAGCGTAACTGTGTAGTTGCCAGCGGTGGTGAAAATATGTGTTGCCGTTGAATCAGTATTGGCCGAATGCCCATCGCCAAAATTCCAGCGCCAGCTAGCAATGTTGGAAGACTGAATGCCAGCGGAAATAAAATCAGCGGCTCCATTGCGACAGATGATGGTGTCGTTACTTGTGAATGCTGCCTTTTCATCAATTACCCGGATTGTTTGTGCAAACGTATGAGAACAAGTGTCGTTGGTAACAGTAAG
>SEBU01000012.1 GCA_004173475.1 Gammaproteobacteria bacterium | reverse complement strand
CGGCATCGACATATCATTGCCTTGTGACCTCACTAAATTTTCATTAGTTCATGTTCGCGATTCACGCGCTATTGAACTGAAAGATTTGTCGATGCCTACATGGTACAAAAAACCGCAAGTTAATCATTTACGTTTGGTTGCCTAATTTATGACTACTTCTATTTTTTACCCAAAGATTTACGCTAAATCAGTTGACACTATTAATGGCCTTTATACCCGCGTGGAAATCTCTGTATCTATTGATGATTCTTCTTCTCATCAACAACAAGTAATTTCCTCTTTGTTAAATATTTTGGAATTAAGTTCTAAGTTTGACCCTGCTTTATCTACCCAACGTTCCCGAGTTGTTATGACTCAAATTTATTCGCTTTTAAAATCTATTTAATTTTTATCAATGCCCTAGGAGGCTTTCAAATGTCAGTCACAGTAAAATTTTCCGGTGTTCGTATCGAGAAGTCAGAATTTTATCAACAAAAGCATTACACCGTTTTAGCAGCTCCTGCACCGGATGCTTTCAGTTTTCCAAGTAAGTATCGCGTTACCTCTGATAAGCCATTAGGCAATCAAGGAACCGTGTTAGATGTGGAATGCACCATGCGTGGGGTAGTGCGCCCAAAATCGTTTGTAGATAAACAAACTGGCCAACAAAAAAGTTATGACGAGTGTGACGTTTACTTTGACGTTCAGCATTCACAACTTCATGTGGCTCTAACTCCTTTAGCTGCTGCTAAATAACGAGTAAAAATTTATGGAAAGTGTCGATATACAAGCGCTTTTCGATTTAGGTTTTGTGGGTTTACTGTTTATTGCATTCGCAATGGGCTTCCACAAAGGGGGGCAACGATGACATTAGCTGAATGTTCGGAAGTGTTCTCGTATTTAGGCGGTAGCTATTTTCTAGGCTGGTGCCTTGGTTATAGCATTTTAACTTTTAAACAATTTGCTGAGAAAATTTAACATGAAAAATATTTTTACTTCTGTTCGTTCAAAATCTGTAGCTCTTGTTGTTGCTTCAATGGCGTTAGCTACTCAAGCGCATGCAGCTTTACCAGCTTGGGCCACTACTGCTGCAACTGAGCTTGGCGATACTGTTGATTCGTATGAAGGTCTTGTTGGTCCAATCATTCTTGCTGTAACAGCTGCTTTGGTTGGTATCAAGTTGTTCAAGCGCTTCACCGCAAAAATTTAATTTTTGTTAAGTCACAGCCGCGCAGCGGTTGCGACTCAAAAATTAAATTCTTTGTTGTCAGAGCCCATTTTTGTGCACACATTAATGGGCTTTTTTAATAACTAATTTTTGGCCTCATCATGAAAATTCTAATCGTCTTTTTAATGTTTTTTCTGAGCAGTATTTTCACATTTGCTGATTCGAACCCTTCTTGCGTTACAGTTGTTTCTACTGCTTGTGTCACTGATCAAGCTTCGTGGACTGCTAATTGTAAATATTATGCTGGCTACAGCCCCGTTCCTGCTGATATCGCTTGTACCGAAGGTTCTCCGATGGGTTGTGCCAAGAAAGATACTTGTACTTGCCCTGAAGGTCAGAAAATAAATACTGTTATTGACGCAGGTGTTGAAAAAACAAATTGCGTTTCAGATGAGCCCGGCGAAGAGTCTTGTCCATCTGGCCAATTTCGTGATGGGAGAGGGAAGTGCAATACAAAATGTGAAGCGCCGAATGTTCACAATATTATGACTGATGCCTGCGAACCAGTTACCGATTGTGTTTATCCACAGCTCTATAATGCGCTTGCAAATGCCTGTGCTGATAATCCTGAAAATTGTGCTGAAGGTGCTATCCGAAACGTTTTAACCGGTCAGTGCCAAGCCTATGGTGATACCTCTTGTCCCACTGGTTATTCTTGCGCGGATGAATCCTGTTTAACGTGTGCTGCTTCTGGTGGTGGTGCTTCTAGTGCTTCCGGTGGTGCTGCATCCAGCTCTCCAAGCGGCTCCGCCTCAAATGGTTCATCCGGTTCAAATACATCTGCTGCACCGCCTAAGCCGCCTGTAGGCGATTCTGATAATGGTGATCAAGGTCAGCCTGTGACTGGTTCAAAACCTATCCCCGCAAATACTTCACCTGGTGCTTGTTTAACTCAAAATTCTGCGCAAGTTTGCAACGACTTTCAAAACTGCCAACTAACTTTTGGTGTTGGTAATTGTGTAGGTATGAGCCCCGAGCAAACTTGCCCTAATCAATATGTTTTAAATGGTCAAAAATATTGTGTCGTAGCAAACACAGGCACAGGTTCTAGTTCTGGCACAGCTGGAAGCTCTGGTAATAGTGGTAGTTCTGGATCCGCATCATCAGCAGGGGAGTGTGATCCCACTAAAAAATCTTATGATGAATGTATGGGCAGAAATAAAACACCGAACGCAACAGAAACATCGAAAATAAATTCAGATTTAGTTAACGCCGGCAACAAAGCAATTGATGATTACACCAAATTAATTAAGGAGGATACAGAAGCATTTACCCGCGATGGTATTACTTTTAAAACCGCACCAGACGCTTTAAAACAGGCTGTTTTGTCACACATTCCTCAAGCTAGTGCTTGTCAACCTATTACGTTTACTTACTTCGGAACCAGCAAATCACTGAACTGCGAATTGTTTGAAAAATTTAAATTAATTCTCGCGTGGTTTTGTTCGCTCGTTACTCTCTATTATATTTTTCATCTTGCTGTTAAACCTGTTGCGAGGTAATTCCCATGCCCTTAGTTCTTTGGATTGGTACATTAATCGGTACATTACTCACGTCATTGATTCAGTTCTTTATGAACTTTTTCACCAAACGTTTATTGATTATTGGTTTTGTTGTTGTTTCTATTTCGGCTTTTACATTCGGTTTTTTTGCAGCGTTGGTCGCTCTGGTAAATGGCCTTTCTTACGCGTTACCTTCTGAAGTATCCACTGGCCTCTCTTTGGTTATTCCTTCAAATTTTCCGCTATGTGTTTCTGCGATTGTTTCAGCGCATGTTATTCGCTGGATATATGAATGGAACGTTAAAGTTATTCAGTTCAGGTTGTCGCAATGAGTGTTTATTGCATTACAGGAAAGCTTGGCAATGGCAAGACATTAGTGTCTGTTGGTCGCATTCGTGATGCACTTAAAAAAGGTCGTCGCGTCGCAACCAATTTAGATATTAATTTGTTATCCATGGCAAAAAAAGAAACTAAAAATATTAATTTAATTCGCATTCCCGACAAACCAACCGTTCAAGATCTTGAAGCAATTGGCAAAGGTTTTGAAGGCGATTATGACGAAGAAAAATTTGGTATTTTAGTTTTAGATGAATGCGGAACTTGGTTTAATTCGCGCAATTGGCAAGATAAAGAGCGTAGGGCGGTTAATGATTGGTTTCTCCATGCACGCAAATTAGGTTGGCATGTTTATATAATTATTCAGGATATTTCGATTTTGGATTCGCAGGCGCGCGATGCTATTTGTGAATTGTTAGTCACTTGTCGCCGCCTTGATAAATTACGCGTGCCTTTTCTTGCTCCAATTGTAAAAACATTTACCGGAATTAATTTAACCTTTCCTCGAATTCATCGTGCAAAAGTCACTTACGCCGATGGCTTGTTATCCGATGTTTGGACCTATCGCGGCAATGATTTATTCGCAGCTTATGACACTCGCCAAACCTTTTTGCAATCCTATCCACACGGCACGCATTCAATTCTAACGCCTTGGCATACGCACGGCCGCTATTCAATCCCAATGACTTGGAATCGATTTATGAGACTTACTAAAATTCACTGGAAGCGTTTTAAATCACCCGTAGCATTAGCCACTGGTTTACTTTTAGGCATTTCCTTTGCCATGGTCCATAACGCTAATGAGATCGAGCACAACATTGTTAAATATCAATTGCAGAAGTCAGAGCAGCAGCTTCAAAAAGTTCCTGAGAAACATCCTGTTAAATTAGACTCTAAACCTGATCCATCTAAGGAACAGCTTCCTGGACCTGCACCGGTTCCAACACAGGAAACTAAAATCACTGCATTTGTCAATCAGCTTAAAATCATCGGTAGTTACCAGCTCGATAACCTTAAGCTTTACACCTTTGCGACCGGTGAGCCAGATCGATATCTCACTAGTCGCGATATATCATCCATGGGCTTAGCTGTCAGGCCGATCACTGATTGTATGGTTGAGGTCACATTCAATGACACTAAAAGCCTAGTTAGGTGTTTGTAGTCGACTGCGCATAATTGCAGTGTGATTATGGTGAACTCGAAGCGTGTACAGTTGCGTAGCAACACGCAAGAATTTATCCATAATCCGCATTATGCGACAGTCCTTTAATCCCTTCTAAAACCCATTTAAACCGCTTTTAATTGAATTATTACCTGTGGCCGTAGGCAAGGGCGCGTGAGCGCGTTCCCTGTGGTCTACAGGGGCTTGCCCCCGTCCCGCAGGGATAGTCCACAGGCTTCCATAATCCGTAGCTAAGTTATTTTCACGGATTATTTTTTTTCCCCATTAATCCAATTTCAAACGCTTTTTTTATTTGATGCTGAGCAATGGGAATTATTACTGCTAAAGATGCGACTACTAAAACTATGTTTATAACGGTTTTTATCGCTTCTTTTTTCAATGCTTTTTTTTGTTTGTCGTTCAGTCGCATCCTTCCCTCCGTTTTTTGCTTTTAGCACCCCGCAGGGGTACGGGTTTCTGTTACACCCGTACTTTGGTATGGGATCCCGTACTTTTCTCTTTTGCTAGCTTTATCCATATTGCTCTTAGCTCAGGGTTTTTTTCCTTGGTTGCTTCAACTGTCGCTATTATTTCTAGTGGATCAATTTTCAATCCTGCTGCAATTCTTATGCATTTTTCCCGCCCAATTGATGTCGCTCCATTCCTTATTTTCGATATTTGTTGCCTAGTTACTTTAATTTCTTTTGATAACTGGTAATCACTCTCTATTTTTAATTTTTCTTTGAACTCATCAATATAATTTTCTAATGTTTTCATGTACTTATGGCTCTGATTTGCCTTAATTCATTCGATTTTACGCCTTGTCACCCTCCTGCGTAACGTTACCTTGATTGATTACTGTTACCTTAATATTTGACATCTTCACAGTTTTCACTATTATTCCGTCACCAAGCAAGGTGACAGATTATGTTTTACGACTGGCTAACCATTTATCAGGATTTCGATTTCATGCTCCCGCTTATCGGTGATCGTGCGCATATCGTTATTGATACTGATTCTGGGGAAGCCTTAACAACAACCCAGCCAACCGTTAAGCATCAAGGTAGTTTTTCTACGTCCATCAACATCCGCATTTCTGGCAATCGTTTAACAGTGCAGGGCAACCCATCCCGCATAAACCGTATGGAAAATCTTTTTGGATTCACAACGATCGATCAATGCGTCGAGTGTTACAACGTTATTTTGCGTGGGCTAGGCCTTCCAGCATTTACTAAATGCACAAAAACTTGGCTTGCATCTGGTAAAGATGGTGAGAAAGTTAGAACTGTTTCTGACGGTGCAGTTTTTACAGAAATTCACATCACGTCTAATAAATGCGTTGGTCAAAATTGTGAAGATGATTATTTGCGTGGTATATCAACTTTGCCTTACCGCAATTCAATTCCACGTTTGCATACCAATGCAAAAACCTGTGATTGGTTATCCAAAGCAGGGAAGGGCGGTGCCCTTATTTATCCAAGCGTTTATAACAAAGCTTTCGAATTAACTCTCCATACACTTCCAAAAATAAAACGCCAATTTGGTACTGACTCTAATGAGATTCGGTACTTATGGAACGTTATAAATCATTGTCAATTTTACGGCGTAGTCCGTTTCGAACAGAAACTAAAAAGTGCTTATCTCAGACGAGAAAATCTAAACCATTACGGTCTTTTTGATGAATCTATTTTTAAACCATTACATGAAGAATTCTTGAATCTTGATAAGAAATTGCAGGTGGAGTCTATGAACCTTGAAACTATCACTACTAAATTAATTCGTGAAAATATCTGCACAAATACTAAAGCTGCAAACGTCACAACGTTGTACGCAATACAGTGGATGCATGGCACTAAGTTTGATTTTGCAAAGTCCCAAGTTAAAACCCATCGCGCACGTCTTCGTAAGATCGGCATCGACATATCATTGCCTTGTGACCTCACTAAATTTTCATTAGTTCATGTTCGCGATTCACGCGCTATTGAACTGAAAGATTTGTCGATGCCTACATGGTACAAAAAACCGCAAG
>SEBU01000043.1 GCA_004173475.1 Gammaproteobacteria bacterium | reverse complement strand
AAATAAATTAAACAGCATCAAAAACGTTTTTGATGCTGTTTTTAGTTTTATAGGTTCTCATTTTGCGTTTGCTTTGCTTATGCATTTGATTTGGCGTAAGCATATGATTCGAGTAATGAGGTCTTTTTTCATTGTAAATCTCAATGGTTTCTTTTACTATTTGTTTCATAATTGGCAAGTCTTTGTTGTATTTATCAATGTTGAATTCTTGCTTTAATATGCCATTTATTCTTTCTGCGACAGCATTTTCATATGGATCAGAGTTTTGAGTCATGCTGGGTTGGATTTCATTTTTTGCTAGTATTTTTTGGTATTCATTCGAGCAATATTGTAATCCTCTATCTGAATGGTGTATTAATGGAATTTCTTTGTTTTTCCTTTGTTTTACTGCTAATCGTAATGCAATCAAACTGCTTTCCGTATTTAAATTATCCGAGACATTATAACCTACTATTTTTTTAGAATAAGCATCAGTTATTAAACTCAAATAACAAGGTTTTTCTCTTTTCCCAATATAAGTTATGTCCGATACCCAAACTTGTTCGGGCTTGTTTATTTGCAAATCCAGTAACTGGTTTCTATACTTTCTAAAGCGATGATGCGAGTTTGTGGTCACGTGATAAGAACGTTTGGGAACTATTAATAAATGATTGGCCCTGAGAATATCTATAAATTTATCTCTTCCTATTTTTAGCATTTTTAAATCATTACTTAACAAATAATACAGCTTTTTGGAGCCAATTCTTGGCATTTGTGTTCTGATTTCTAAAACCATTTTAACAACCAATGTGGCTTTGTCTTGTTTGACAATGCGACGTTTTATCTTTCTGTAATAAACCTGTCTATCTATCCCGAACAAAGTACAGGCAAACATTATTGTTTGTTTTTCTTGTTCTTTAAATTGGTCGATTGTTCGGGTGATGAGTTTTTTCGGATATCAATTTTATACTCTTTTTCTGCAATATCAATCATCATATCAAAAATGATGGCTTTCTTATCGGCAACAAAGGCTTGTTGCTCCAAAAAGGCTTTTTGCTTCTCTAATAACTTGACTTGAGCTTCAAGTTCCATTATTTTCTGTTCTGGAGATTTTGGCATATTCGACGGTGTTTGATTTTCCCAATCAAAGTTACCAAATTTTCGAAGCCATTGTACAATTGTGGAACGGGCTTGTATGCCATATTTGCGACAAGCAGAGTGAGTTGAAAGTTCGCCTCGCTCTATTTCTTGCACAACTTGTAATTTAAAAGACATAGTGTAGTCTTTCTGTGTTCGCTTTAAATAGCGGTTTTCTTGAAGGTTTTCCATAACGATGAATTTTGTGTATCGCTATTTCAGGACAAGACA
>SEBU01000011.1 GCA_004173475.1 Gammaproteobacteria bacterium | reverse complement strand
GAAAAACCTCTTGAAGTTCGTCAAGGTAAGGGTAAAGGTAACGTGGAATATTGGGTAGCGCAAATTCGTCCTGGCAAAGTGCTTTATGAGATGGATGGAGTGAGCGAAGAATTGGCTCGCGAAGCTTTCTCTCTTGCAGCGGCAAAATTGCCAATTAATACAACATTCGTAAAACGTTCGGTGATGTGATGAAAGCTTCAGAATTACGCGAGAAATCCGTCGAAGAGCTGAATGTAGTGCTGCTGGATCAATTGAAAGAACAGTTTAAGTTTCGTATGCAAGCTTCAACTGGCCAATTGAGCCAAACTCACTTGCTAGCGCAAGTTCGTAAAGACATCGCACGCATCAAGACAGCGCTTAGACAAAAGGCAGGTAACTAACGATGACTCAGGCAACAAAACTGGCTCGTACTCTGACCGGTAAGGTCGTTAGCGACAAAATGGATAAAACCATTACTGTCCTGATTGAGCGTCGTGTTAAGCATGAGCTTTATGGCAAATACGCCACTAAGTCCTCAAAGCTACACGCTCATGACGAAAATAATGAGTGCAAAATTGGTGATGTGGTTACGGTTGCAGAATCCCGCCCATTATCAAAAACCAAGACTTGGTCTTTGGTTAAAATTGAAGAACGTGCTTCTGAAGTCTAATCGGCTCCAGATTATATTGTAAGTTTCGGAGACGGACGATGATTCAAACAGAAAGCTACTTAGATGTTGCTGACAACAGCGGTGCTCGCCGTGTCATGTGCATCAAGGTTCTTGGCGGTTCTCACCGTCGCTATGCGGCAGTGGGTGACATCATCAAAGTTACCGTGAAGGAAGCAATTCCACGCGGTAAGGTGAAGAAAGGCCAAGTCATGAAGGCAGTTGTTGTTCGCACAAAGAAAGGTGTGCGTCGCCAAGACGGTTCATTGATCAAGTTTGACGATAATGCTGCCGTACTGCTGAACAACCAAGATGCTCCGATTGGTACACGTATTTTCGGACCAGTGACTCGTGAGTTGCGTGGCGAGAAATTCATGAAAATCATTTCTTTGGCTCCTGAAGTACTTTAAGTACTCCAGTCCTAAGAATAAAGGGGCAGACAAATGCTTAAAATTAAACGTGATGACGAAGTAATTGTTATCGCTGGGCGTGACAAGGGTAAGCGCGGCAAGGTAGTTCGCGTGTTGGCTGACCGAGTTATCGTTTCTGGTATTAACTTGATTAAAAAGCACCAAAAACCTAATCCACAAGCTGGCGTAGCTGGCGGGATTATCGAGAAAGAAGCATCTATTCATACATCGAATGTTGCTATCTACAATTCGAAAACCAAGCAGGCAGATCGTGTTGGATTCAAAGTACTCGAAAATGGCGACAAAGTACGCGTTTTTAAATCCAATGGCGAAGCCGTAGAGGCGTAATTAGACATGGCTAGGCTTAAAGAACTATACAACAAAGAACTCGCTCCAAAACTTAAAGAAGAATTGGGTTTGGCGAATGTTATGGAAGTGCCGCGCATTACCAAGATCACCCTAAACATGGGTGTGGGTGAAGCTGTTGGTGATAAGAAAGTGCTTGATAACGCGGTAGGCGATCTGACCAAAATTGGTGGTCAGAAAGTGGTTGTCACGGCAGCGCGCAAGTCAATTGCGGGCTTTAAAATTCGTGAAGACTGGCCAATCGGTTGCAAAGTAACTCTGCGTAAGAATCGTATGTATGAGTTCCTGGATCGTCTAGTGACTATTGCTATTCCACGTATTCGTGACTTCCGTGGTATTAGCCCAAAGCAGTTTGATGGCCGTGGAAATTTCTCAATGGGAGTGACTGAACAAATCATTTTCCCTGAGATCGATTACGACAAGGTTGATAAGATCCGTGGTCTGGACATTTGTATCACTACAACTGCCCGCACTGACGATGAAGGCCGCGCTTTGCTAAAAGCCTTCAACTTCCCATTCAAAGGCTAAGGGTAGATTCATGGCTAAGAAATCTATGATTGCGCGTGAAGTAAAGCGTGCAAATACCGTAAAAAAATTCGCTGCTAAACGCGCTGAATTGAAAGCTACCATTGTTAGCCCTTCTTCAACAGAAGAGCAAATCTGGGAAGCCCAAATCAAGTTGCAACAACAGCCGCGTGATGCCAGTGCCAGCCGTAAACGTAACCGTTGCCGTCTGACCGGTCGCCCACATGGTGTTTACCGCAAATTTGGTTTGTGCCGTCACAAGTTGCGCGAAGCTGCAATGCGTGGTGACGTCCCAGGTCTTGTTAAAGCAAGCTGGTAAGCCTCGGCTTAATTTTAGGAGCAGAATCATATGAGTATGCAAGATCCTTTGGCAGATATGCTTACACGCATTCGCAATGCGCAACAAGTAGGCAAGCCATCTGTGACAATGCCTTCATCTAAGTTGAAGATCAATGTCGCCAATGTACTTTCTAGCGAAGGTTACATTAACGGTTTTTCAGTAAGTGAAGGCGTTAAGCAAGAGCTGACTGTAGACCTGAAATACTTTGAAGGTAAACCAGTTATCGCAGAGATCGACCGCGTAAGCCGTCCCGGTCTTCGCAGCTACGCTGGAAAACAAGCTATACCAACGGTTCGCGCTGGATTGGGTATCGCTATAGTTTCTACCAGTAAAGGTGTAATGACTGATCGTGCTGCACGCGCCGCTGGCGTGGGTGGCGAAGTCCTTTGCACAGTATTCTAATAGGAAGTCGTCATGTCACGAGTTGCAAAAAGTCCGGTTGAAGTACCTGCTGCGGTGAGTGTGACCTTGTCTGGTCAATCACTCACAATTAAGGGCGGAAAGGGTACGTTGGCGCTTAATGTCCATGCGAGTGTAGAAGTTAAACATGAAAGCAATGTTTTGACTTTTGCTCCGCGCGATGGTGCCAAGCAGTCCGATGCGCTAGCAGGCACTACCCGTGCGCTAGTTAATAATATGGTGAAAGGTGTTAGCCAGGGTTTCGAGAAGAAACTTACATTGGTTGGCGTTGGTTACCGTGTTAAAGCAGAAGGCAATACTGTAAACCTGTCTTTGGGTTTGTCACATCCTGTAAATTACGCTCTGCCAGCAGGCGTAACGGTTGAGACCCCAAGTCAGACTGAGATAGTACTAAAAGGCGCAGACAAGCAATTGCTTGGTCAAGTGGCAGCCGAGATTCGTTCGTTCCGTGAGCCAGAGCCTTATAAAGGTAAAGGTGTACGTTATTCGGATGAAGTAGTACTTCGTAAAGAAGCTAAGAAGAAGTAAGGGCTAGGTTATGAGCGAAAAGAAATTATCTCGTCTTCGCCGTGCGCGCCGTGCCCGAGCAAAGATTCGCGAATTGGGTACAACTCGTTTGTCTATCCATCGCACCCCACGCCACATATATGCACAAGTAATTGCTGGTGATGGTTCAAAAGTATTAGCTAGCGCTTCTACTCTTGATAAAGATTTGCGCAGTGGCAAAACTGGTAACGCTGATGCAGCTAAAGCAGTTGGCCTACTGATTGCTGAACGCGCTAAAGCTGCTGGCGTCACTCAAGTTGCTTTCGATCGTAGCGGTTTCAAATACCACGGTCGTGTAAAAGCTCTTGCTGATGCTGCTCGTGAAGGCGGATTGGAATTCTAAAGGTTAAGATATGGCTTACTCTAAGAAAGAAGAAGACAGCAACAACGAAGGCTTGCAAGAGAAGTTAGTTCAAGTCAACCGTGTTGCTAAAACTGTTAAAGGTGGTCGTATCTTCCAATTTACCGCATTGACAGTAGTTGGTGATGGTAATGGCAAGGTAGGTTTCGGCCGCGGTAAAGCACGTGAAGTGCCCATTGCAATTCAGAAAGCTATGGAAGCAGCACGTCGCAACATGATTAATGTTGACCTTAACGGTGACACTTTACAATACGCAATTAAAGGTGTTCATGGTGCATCCAAGGTTTACATGCAACCAGCTTCTCAAGGTACTGGTGTTATCGCCGGTGGTGCAATGCGCTCCGTGCTTGAGATTGCAGGTGTTCAGAACGTATTGGCAAAGTGCTATGGCTCTACCAATCCAGTAAACGTTGTTCGCGCAACTTTTAATGCTCTTAAAGCAATGACTTCTCCGGAAGCAGTTGCTGCCAAGCGCGGTAAAAGTGTTGAACAAATTCTGAACTAATCGAATTTTCGATTTACGACGGTGGATAAACCATGTCTAAGAAAATGATCAAAGTGACTCAAGTGAAGAGCACTGCTCATCGCTTGAAAGCTCACAAAGCATGCGTTGCTGGCTTAGGTCTGCGTCGCATCCGCCATACCGTTGAAGTTGAAGATACCCCTTCGGTTCGCGGCATGATTAACAAAGTTAACTATCTGGTCAAGGTAGAGGGAGAGTAAGATGCGTCTTAATACACTTAGCCCTGCACCGGGTAGAATTAAAGCGGCAAAACGTGTTGGTCGTGGTATCGGCAGCGGTCTTGGTAAGACAGCTGGTCGTGGGCACAAAGGTTTGAAATCACGTTCTGGCGGTTCTGTAAGACCAGGTTTTGAAGGTGGTCAAATGCCTTTGCAAATCCGTTTGCCAAAATATGGTTTTTCTTCTCGTATCGGCCGTGTGACTGCTGAGATTCGCTTGTCTGAATTGAATCTAGTAGAAGGCTCTGTAGTTGATTTGGAAACTTTAAAGCAAGCCGATTTGATTAGCTCTGTTATTAAACGCGCTAAAATTTTCGCTTCTGGTGAGTTGAAGAAAGCCGTAACTGTTAAAGGTTTAGGCGTAACCAAAGGTGCTAAAGCTGCTATCGAAGCTGCTGGCGGTACTGTAGAAGAGTAAGAAACGCATGGCTATCACTAACAATATGCCGTTAGCGAATCAAAAAGGTTTAGGCGAGCTTTGGGCTCGCCTTCGTTTTCTCTTTTTGGCTATTTTGGTCTATCGCATAGGTACTCATGTACCTATTCCAAGTTTAGATCCAGAACAAATCGCGAACCTGTTTAATCAAAACAAAGACACCATTTTGGGCATGTTTAACATGTTTTCTGGTGGTGCTCTTGAGCGGATGAGTATTTTAGCCCTAGGGATCATGCCCTACATTTCTGCTTCTATCATCATGCAACTACTTAGCTCGGTAACTCCGTCGCTTGAGCAGTTGAAAAAAGAAGGTGATGCCGGACGCAGAAAGATTAATCAATATACGCGTTACTTCACCGTGGTGCTGGCAACAGTGCAAGCGTTTGCGATGGCGGCAAGTTTTTCTAATTATGCCTATGGTGGTGAAGCAAACTTTGCGTATTACTTTACTTCAGTTGTCTCTCTAGTAACTGGTGCGGTTTTCATGATGTGGTTGGGCGAGCAAGTTACTGAGCGTGGTATCGGTAATGGTATATCCATGCTGATCTTCGCAGGCATAGTTGCTGGCTTACCAAGTGCAATTGTTAATTCGCTTGAAAGTGCTCGCCAAGGTGATGTTAATTATTTAGCACTTATTTTCGTTGCCGCGATTGCAATAGGCGTGGTCTGGTTGGTTGTAAGAATTGAGCGTGGTCAGCGTCGTATTACAGTTAATTACGCTAAAAGACAGCCTGGTCGTCAAGGCTATGGTGCTCAATCAAGTCACCTTCCATTGAAGATCAATATGTCAGGTGTAATTCCTGCCATTTTCGCGAGTAGTATCTTACTATTCCCTGCATCAATTGCGCAGTGGTTCGGCCAAGGCGAAGGTACTGTTAAATCCTATTTACAGGATTTTGCGTTAGCTATCAGCCCAGGACAACCGCTTTACATTTTAATGTTTGTGGGGTTCATATCATTTTTCTGTTTCTTCTATACGGCATTGATGTTCAATCCTAAAGAAGTGGCGGATAACTTGAAAAAGTCGGGTGCGTATATTCCGGGGATTCGTCCTGGTGAGCACTCCGCAAAATATATCGATAGCGTACTGACTCGCTTAACTGTGATTGGTGCTATCTATATGTCAGCAGTGTGCTTGTTACCTCAGTTCTTACAAGTAGCCGCTAAAGTACCTTTCTATTTAGGTGGTACTTCATTACTTATCGTAGTGGTTGTGGTTATGGACTTTATGTCTCAGGTACAGGCTCACTTGATGTCTCATCAATATGAATCGTTGATGAAGAAGTCAAACTTAAAAGGTTACGGCGGCAACGCACGTTAATCCTGGATTTTGAGGTTGAATAATGAAAGTTCGTGCTTCTGTTAAAAAAATTTGCCGCAATTGCAAAATGGTTCGTCGCAACGGTGTTCTACGTGTAATTTGTAACGTTGAGCCGCGCCACAAGCAGCGTCAGGGTTAATGCTTAATTAATTCTTGCTTCAAAACTGAGGCAGGTGTTCACAGCGTGAATACCTGCCTCTTGTTTTCCAAGAAATGAATAAGCATTACGGTTAATACTGTCAACGCTACATTTATGTGTTATTGGAGTAAATTGAATGGCTCGTATTGCTGGTGTAAACATACCAGATAACAAACACGCCGTTATCTCGTTGACTTATGTTTATGGGATTGGTCGTACTACAGCTAAGCAGATCTGTGCCGCTACTGGTATTTCTGAAGAATCAAAAATTGGTTCACTTTCAGAAGAGCAGTTGGAGTCGATCCGTACTGAAGTAGCCAAGCGCACTGTAGAAGGTGACTTGCGCCGTGTTGTATCTATGAATATCAAGCGTTTGATGGATTTGGGTTGCTACCGTGGCTTGCGTCACCGTCGTAGCTTGCCATTACGTGGTCAGCGTACAAAAACAAACGCTCGTACTCGTAAAGGCCCACGTAAGCCCATTAAGAAGTAATTCTTAGGCTTAACTTCATTCACTTACGGTAACAAATTAGTAGGAAGAAATTGCTATGGCTAAGCCAAGTAATAAAACCGCAACCAAGAAAAAAGTTAAAAAGACAGTGGTGGACGGCGTTGCCCATATCCACGCTTCTTTTAATAACACCATCGTGACAATCACTGATCGTCAGGGTAACGCTCTTAGCTGGGCTACTTCAGGTGGTTCTGGTTTCCGCGGTTCACGTAAATCTACACCATTCGCTGCTCAGGTTGCTGCTGAACGCGCTGGTGAAGCTGCAAAAGAATACGGTTTGAAAAATCTTGACGTCGAAGTTAAAGGCCCAGGCCCAGGTCGTGAATC
>SEBU01000009.1 GCA_004173475.1 Gammaproteobacteria bacterium | reverse complement strand
TTGAATGAGAAATTTAACCCCACCCCAGCCCTCCCCTTCTCAGGGGAGGGGACTGACCGTACTCTGTAAAAATTTGGGAGTACAGCTTCTCCCCCTGACAAGCGGGGCGCGCAGCCGGGAGGTCGGGAGGGGGTCTAATTTTTAAAGCGCTTTCTTCAACGCATCTGCCTTATCCGTTTTTTCCCACGTGAAATCGGGAAGCTCGCGACCAAAGTGACCGTAGGCCGCAGTTTGGCGATAAATAGGACGTTTCAAATCGAGCATTTGAATTAAACCGCGTGGACGCAAATCAAAATGTTCGCGAATTAAATTAATAATTTCGGCGTCTGGTAATTTTCCGGTACCGAATGCGTTAACAGAAATTGAAGTCGGTTCAGCAACGCCAATCGCGTAACTCACTTGAATTTCCAAACGATCTGCAATGCCTGCTGCAACTAAATTTTTTGCAACGTAACGGCCAGCGTAAGCAGCAGAACGATCAACTTTTGACGGATCTTTACCAGAGAATGCACCGCCGCCATGACGTGCCATGCCGCCGTAAGAATCCACAATAATTTTGCGGCCCGTTAAACCACAATCGCCAACCGGGCCGCCAATAATAAATTGGCCAGTTGGATTGATGTGATATTGCGTTCCTGCGTGCAACCATTCTCTAGGTAGTACATGATCGATAATTAATTCGCGCACAGCTTCGTGAATTTCAGATTGTTTTACATTGGGGCTGTGCTGCGTTGAAAGAACAACTGCATCGACTGCAACTGGCTTACCATTTTCATAGCGCAAAGTAACCTGACTTTTTGCATCCGGGCGCAACCATGGCAGTACGCCACTCTTACGCAATTGCGCTTGTTTTTCCACTAAGCGATGTGCGTAAAAAATTGGGGCGGGCATAAGTACTGCCGTTTCGTTAGTTGCGTAACCAAACATCAACCCTTGGTCACCGGCGCCCATATCTTTATCTTCGCCTTCATCAACGCCCATGGCGATATCAGAAGATTGTTTACCGATTGCATTTAATACTGCGCAAGACGCGCCATCAAAACCAACATCACTGGAGTTGTAACCTATATCCAAAATTACCTGACGAATTAAATCTTCAAGGTCGACATAAGTTGATGTGCGCACTTCACCGGCAACAATTGCCATACCGGTTTTAACTAATGTTTCTACGGCAACGCGCGCATTAGGATCATCTTTAATAATGGCATCAAGCACGGCATCAGAAATCTGATCCGCCATTTTATCGGGATGACCTTCGGAGACTGACTCGGAGGTAAATACAGAATATTCAGACATGTTGTTTTTTCCTTTAAATATTAAAACTACAAATAAATAATTAACCGATTTCGCCATTTACTAAATTGCAGGAAAGCAATTTTGCACAGCGAAGCTGCCCGAAGGGTAAAAGCCACGGATGGCTTTTATGAAAAGTTTGCCGGTTTAAAAAATTGTCTTAACTGAATTTGAAATCCATTGCGCAATGCGAAATAAACGCTTTGCCCTTCAATCAGTGTTGCTGCTTCGGCCCAGCGCGAAAAATCTTGTGGCTCAAAGCCCTGCCATAAATCACCGCAGGCTTCGCGTGCCCAGGCTTGTTCGTGGCGACATAAATCGCAAATTAACAGCGCACCGCCGGGTGCGAGCGATTTACTTAAATCTTGAAAAATATCTGCGGGTGAGGGCGTATGGTGCAACACCATATTTACCACTATGCAATCCGCTAAAACTTTTTTAACTGCAAGTATGTGAGTATCCCCATGAATAAATTCCACCGCTCGCAAATTGTGTTGCTGTGTGTCTCTAACTTTTTGAATGTGCTCGCGGGACTTTTGCAGCATTTCTGCAGAACTATCCAAGGCCACTACTTGGGCAAATTTTAGTGCAAGCACTGGCAAAAATTCACCTTCACCGGGGCCAACTTCTAAAGCGAGATTCCAACTGCGAAGCGGCGTGTTATTCAGCAGCTGCGCCATGTGTTCTGCATATACGGAGTAACTGGCGATAAGATCTTGTTGTTCGCGAAATTTGTGCGCGTTTTCTGCAAAGAATTGTTGCGAAGCAAGACTGCGTTCGCGCTCCAGCTCATGCAATTGAATTTGTACAGATTCACTAATAGGTAAGTGATCAATGCTTGCGAATAGCGCCTGCTTCAAATTCGCCAAGGGGCTTTCCGGCAACCAATAGGCGCGGCGATAAAAAATACTATTTCCTTCACGACGAGTGCTGAGCAAACCTGCGTTCGTAAGCACTTTCAGGTGATGGCTCATACCGGACTGTTTAGTCGCAAAAATTCGACAAAGCTCCAATACTCCGAATGAATCCTCGGACAACACCCGCAAAATATCCAAGCGAAAACTGTCACCCGCCGCCTTGAGTAGGTTCGGTAGGGAGAGAGCGTCCTCCTGTGGTACCGAAGACGGGTCAACAATATCCGTTAGCACCGGCGGTTGGTTTACGGCCAGTGTTAGATTGAGAGTTTTTTGGTCAGTTGAGGTATTCATGGCTGCAGTCTAGCAGGCAAAAAAATCTATATCAAAATATTTCGATATAGATTTTCAGATTTTAGGCTGGCGAGTCAGGAAGGATTTGATCTTATAGTCGTTGTAACTATATTATGCGCGGGTTTGGATGCCGATTTTCGTTAGACTTCACTTTACCCATAGCCTCAGCTGAGCGAGAATGTGCCCCCTGTTAACCACACTGTGTTGTGGTCGGGGTGTCCTTGTTCTCCTCGGTTAGATGCGCGACTTTACGAAATGTTGCGATCTTGTTTTTGGAGCAGCAGGCGCAAGTGTTCTGTGAGAACCATCCAACGCTATCAGCAGCGCATACCACTTATTAAGTACGTGGGTGACTATAAGATCCGCCAGAGGTCGTCTTAATAACTGCTAACCGCAATCAACTTTGCTAAATGCTATTAACATTAGGAGCTTCTTTCGATGCCTTCCCGTAAACACTTGGCTGATGCCATTCGCGTTCTTTCAATGGACGCTGTTCAAAAAGCTAACTCTGGTCACCCCGGCGCCCCTATGGGTATGGCTGACATCGCAGAAGTTCTGTGGAATGATTTTCTAAAGCACAACCCAACTAATCCAAATTGGGCCGACCGCGATCGTTTCGTGTTATCCAACGGCCACGGCTCAATGCTGATCTACTCTTTATTGCATCTTTCTGGCTACGATTTGCCAATTGATGAGCTTAAGCAATTCCGTCAACTACATTCCAAAACTCCAGGTCACCCCGAGCGTGGCTACACCGTGGGTGTAGAAACAACCACTGGTCCATTAGGACAAGGTATCGCTAATGGTGTGGGTATGGCGTTGGCTGAGAAAATTCTCGCTGCGCAATTTAACCGTGATGGTCACACCGTAGTTGACCACAATACCTATGTTTTCCTCGGCGATGGCTGCATGATGGAAGGTATTAGCCACGAAGCTTGTTCTTTGGCCGGTACTTTGGGCTTGGGCAAACTGATCGCGTTTTACGATGATAACGGCATCTCTATTGATGGCCACGTAGAAGGCTGGTTTACCGATGACACGGCAAAACGTTTTGAGTCTTACGGCTGGCACGTGATCCGCGCAATTGATGGCCATAACGCTACCGCTATTAAAGCTGCCATTGAAACTGCTAAAGCTGAGACGCAAAAACCAACGCTGATCATTACCAAAACCGTTATTGGTTTTGGTTCGCCAAACAAGCAAGGCTCGCATGACTCACACGGCTCACCGCTGGGCCTGGACGAAGTTGCGTTGGTGCGTAAAACCCTTGGTTGGGAATCTGAGCCGTTCGTTATTCCAGCTGACGTTTACGCGGGTTGGGATGCTAAAGCTAAAGGTTCTGCCGCGGAAAAATCCTGGGATGAGAAATTCGCTGCTTATAAAGCTGCGCATCCAGAATTGGCTGCAGAGTTCGAGCGCCGTGTAATCAAAGGCGAATTACCTGCAGACTTCGCTGCGAAAGCCGAAGCCTTTATTCAAGAAAGCCAAGCCAAGGGCGAAAAAATTGCCAGCCGCAAAGCTTCACAAAACTCCATCGCTGCTTTCGCTCAAATCCTGCCCGAATTGTTGGGCGGTTCTGCTGACTTGGCCGGTTCTAACCTCACTCTCGTTAAAACATCAAAAGGTGTTGAAGCAGGCGATGCAAGCGGCAACTACATTTATTACGGTGTCCGCGAATTCGGTATGAGCGCCATCATGAATGGTATTTCTGCGCACGGTGGTTTCATCGCCTACGGCGCAACCTTCTTGATGTTCCAACAATACGCGGCTAACGCTGTGCGTATGTCGGCCCTGATGAAACTTCAAAACATCTTCGTTTACACCCATGACTCAATTGGTCAAGGTGAAGATGGCCCAACACATCAGCCAATCGAGGTTCTCGCTACTCTGCGCTTGACTCCAAACATGGACACATGGCGCACTGCCGACGCGGCAGAAACAGCAGTGAGTTGGAAAGCAGCGATTGAACGTCGCAATGGTCCATGCGCGTTGGTATTCAGCCGTCAAAACCTGGATGCATTCGCTCGTACTCCAGAGCAGGTCGCTAACATCGCTAAAGGCGGTTATGTGTTGGTTGATTCTCAAGGCGAACCAGACGCAATCCTGATCGCAACCGGTTCGGAAGTTGGCGTAACCGTTAAAGCTGCAGAGGCCCTGAAGGCAAAAGGTAAAAAAGTTCGCGTTGTGTCCATGCCATCAACCTCCGTGTTTGATCGTCAGGACGCAGCCTACAAAGAGTCTGTACTGCCGAGCCATATCAGCGCACGCGTTGCCGTGGAAACCGCAGCTGCCGACTACTGGTACAAATACGTTGGCTTCGATGGCCGCGTAGTAGGCATGACCACCTTCGGCGAATCGGCCCCAGGCCCAGCGCTCCTCGAATACTTCGGCTTCACCGTCGATAACATCGTAAGCACTGTAGAAGAACTGTTAGAAGACTAAGAAGTAAACCAAAAACACCCGACGCTAGTCGGGTGTTTTGTTTTAGCGCCAGCTATTCAATTCACTCAATCCTAAGCGCGGGATTTAGCACCCCTAATTGTGTAAACTTCCAATCCTTTCTGCAAAATACCTATAGATTTATATTCGGAGCAAAACATGACCGTAAAACAAATGAAAGACCAAGACCTATCTAGCAAACGCGTTCTGATTCGTCAGGATTTAAACGTTCCACTGGAAGATGGCCGTATCACCTCTGCGGTGCGTATAGATGCATCTATTCCAACCATTAAAGCCGCTCTGGCCGCTGGTGCAAAAGTGATGGTGATGTCACATCTGGGTCGCCCTGATGAAGGTGTTTACGAAGAAGCTTCCTCACTCGCGCCTGTTGCAAAATATTTGAGCGAAAAATTGGGCCGCGATGTTCCTCTCGTTAAAAACTGGGTTGATGGTTTTGAAATGAAAGGCGATTTGGTATTACTCGAAAACGTTCGCTTCAATGTAGGCGAAGGTAAAAACTCTGACGAGCTTTCCAAAAAAATGGCCGCACTCTGCGACGTGTTTGTAATGGACGCATTCGGTACCGCGCACCGCGCGCAAGCATCAACTCACGGCGTTGCGAAATTTGCACCTATCGCTTGTGCAGGCCCATTGCTCTCTGCTGAGCTGGAAGCCCTTGCAAAAGTTCTCGACAAACCAGCTCGTCCATTAGTAGCGATCGTTGGCGGTTCAAAAGTATCAACTAAGCTGAGCGTATTAGATGCACTCTCAAAAATCGCAGACATTCTCGTAGTTGGCGGCGGCATATCAAATACATTTGTAGCGTCAGCAGGCAACGAAGTTGGTAACTCACTTTACGAAAAAGATTTAATTCCTGAAGCACAACGTTTGCGCGCTGCAACCAAAGTAGAATTCGCTACCGACGTTCGCACCACTAAAGAAGGTTTCAAACAATGGAATCACAACTCAGTGGCAACCGTGAAAAAAGTTAACGAAATCCAGGCCGACGAAGAAATTATCGACTATGGTCCAGAGACAGCAGCGCACGTTTCTGAAATTATCAAAAACGCAAAAACTATTTTGTGGAATGGCCCAGTAGGTGTATTTGAATTCGATGCTTTCTCAAAAGGCACCGAAGCGATCTCCCGCGCAATTGCGGACAGCGATGCATTCTCAGTAGCAGGCGGTGGTGATACTTTGGCTGCAATCGACAAATGGAATTTGGCTGACAAAATTTCCTACGTATCCACCGGCGGTGGTGCCTTCCTTGAATTTGTGGAAGGGAAAGTTTTGCCAGCGGTTGCGATTTTGGAAGAGCGTGCGAAGAGTTAATTAAATTAATTGGCTATTTCGAAGGCCCGCACGATGAAAATCATGCGGGCTTTTTAATGTAAGATTTTTTTGAAGCTTAAAAATGACTGAAGAATTCACCGCCTGCAAACTAGCCTATATCCTTGATGGCCAACTACTCGTCTATCTGCGCGATGACTTCTCACATATTCCTTTCCCAAACATGTGGGATTTCCCTGGTGGATTACGGGAAGGTGATGAAACACCTGAGCAGTGTGCGCTGCGGGAATTAGAAGAGGAGTTTGGTATTAAGCTGGATGAATCACGTTTGATTTATAAGAAAATCGGGGTGAACTATAACAACACCGGCAACTCATATTTCTTTGTTGCCAATGGAAAACGAGAGGAAGTTGATGCGATTATTTTTAGCGATGAAGGGCAATATTGGCAATTAATGAGTATCGCGGAATTCCTCGATCATCCGATGGCTATAGGTCGTCTTAAAACTAGACTACTAGATTTTCTAAATGAAATCTGACAATTATTTCGAAATTATCTATACATTAGTAAATTAAAAAAGACGACCCAGTGTAGTCTTTTTTATTTTCGGACTATTTATTTTAAGATCTTTTCTAGAAATTGAATAATATCATCTAGCGCGTCCGGGGCAACCTTATCAAAACAGGTTTTAAAATAATCGCTGCAACCGCTATCTAAGAACGCGTGACTCTTACCTTCGTATATTTTGAATTCAACTGGCTGCCCTGCTTGCTCCAACTTCTCTACGTATTTTGTTACGGCAGCGGGTGTTGTTGAATTATCGTTACTGCCCACATGAACAAATTGTGGCGGTAATTTATAGTCAGAAGATGCGGGAACATTGTAAAGCGGTGAAACCGCTTCATAGTAATCAGCATTGTCGTTAGGGTTAATTGAATTGCCAAACATTCCGCGCGCTTCTGCCTTTGCGATAGACCAAAAATTATTATTCGGTTTTTCAAAATTATTCAGCGCGGAATTATACAAATCAAAAGCGCCGTAACTAATCACGGCGGCTTGCACTTTAAGACCATCTTTTTTTGCAATTTGTTCGGCGGTTTTACCTTTCGGCAAATAGCTTGGTTTGAATCCCAAGGTGTCGCCGGCAAAACCGTCGCTATTCAGATTGCGGCCACTCAGTAATATCATGCTTGCTAAATGGCCGCCGGCGCTATCGCCAGTAACCGCAATGCGTTTCGGGTCACCGCCATAATGTGCAATGTGATCTTTTACCCACAACACACCACCCAATGCGTCTTCGACAATTTCATTCATAGTGGTGGTATTTTTATTATCTGGCAAAAGGCGATAATTCATATTGGCGACAACAAATTCACCGTGGGAAGCGACGTATTCAGCCATTGAAGTCATTATTGAATTATTGTTTATGAGCCAGCCGCCACCGTGATAAATTACAAGCACAGGATATTTCTTTTTACCCGTTGCAGGCACATAAATATCTGCTGTGAGCCTAAGGTTTTTAGGCGACGCCCAAACAATATCTTTATAAACTTTAAACTCATGTGCTTGCGCACATGAAGCCCAGGGCAAAAAAGAAGCTAGCAATACAAATAAATTTTTTATTTGATAACGAAAACCAATGCTACGCATAACTAAACCTACCAAGTTACATCCAGAATACACTTGAAAGGATGGTACTTGAGTCGGTGGATAACACCAACTCAAGAATCGTAAAAAAACTTACTGAGCTTTACAGCTTGCACTACTCGAGGATCGAGCTCAACTCAAATCTGAATATTTGGATTTAAAATACAACTTGTTGCCGTCTATCAATAAGCCTAAGCTACTCGCACGTTTAACTACGTGAAGGATAAATGTATGACCGACTTCAAAGATTATTTTTCCACCAAATCCGATTCCTACGCTCATTATCGTCCCACCTATCCCCACGTACTTGCCGAGCAATTAGCAACTTTATGCAAGGAAAAAAATATCGCGCTGGATTGCGGATGTGGATCAGGACAATTCTCCTTATTACTTGCTAATTATTTTGAAAAGATTATGGCGACAGATGCCAGCAGTAATCAAATAGAAAGCGCAACTCCTCACCCCAAAATTACCTACAAAGTTGCCCCGGCAGAAGAAGTGCCGTTGCCCAATAATTCCGTGGACATCATTACAGTTGCACAGGCAGCGCATTGG
Source organism: Gammaproteobacteria bacterium (assembly GCA_004173475.1). Taxonomy (GTDB): domain Bacteria; phylum Pseudomonadota; class Gammaproteobacteria; order Pseudomonadales; family Cellvibrionaceae; genus Cellvibrio. The sequence goes on along the minus strand of SEBU01000009.1, from coordinate 109,659 downwards.
CTCGATCTTGAAAAATTTTACGCGGAAGCAAAACGCGTCTTAAAACCGAAAGGTATTATTGCGCTTATTACATACCAAAACTCAATTTTGAACGATCAGAAATCTAACCATCTTATCGAAAATTTTTATGGAAAAACGCTCGATCACTATTGGCCACCGGAGCGCAGGCTTGTAGAGTCCGGGTATAAAACACTTCCATTTCCTTTTCCCGAAATTGAATTTACTGCGCCGGCTATGATTGCGGAGTGGGACTTTCACCAGCTATATGGTTATTTCACAACTTGGTCTGCATTTAAAAGTTTTGAAGCCGCAGGCGGTGCAGGTGAGATCGAAAAATTTAAAATGGAATTAGCCGCAGCATGGGGAGATTTGGAAACTACGAAAACTATAACTTGGCCACTCGCGCTCAGGGTAGGTTATTTTGATTAATATAGTCATCCATTTTCAGCGCTTAAAATTAACGTGCAACTGCAGAGTGATGAAATGAAAAAAACTGTGCTTGTTTTGGGCGGCTATGGAAATTTTGGTAAGCGTATTTGCGAAACTTTATCGAACCATAAGAATATTACTTTATTGATCGCCGGTAGAAGTAGACATAAAGCAGAAGCGCTGTGCACGCAGTTGCGAAACAAACATGTGCCTGCGCTGGTGAAAGCCGTCGTTGTGGATATTTTTAGTGAGAGTTTTCCGCAACAGTTAAAAGAACTCAATCCATTTTTAGTGATTCACACCAGTGGGCCATTTCAAGGACAGAATTATCGTGTTCCGCAAGCCTGTATTGACGCTGGAGCGCATTATATTGATTTGGCTGATGACCGCCGCTACGTATGTGATATTTCTACATTGGATGCGCAAGCTAAAGAAAAACATTTATTTTTGACAAGCGGTGCAAGCTCAGTACCGGGATTGTCGTCAGTCGTTATCGATCATTTCCTACCCGCATTTTCTCGTATTGATTCAATAGATATTTGCATTGCACCTGGCAATCGTGCGGAGCGTGGTGAGGCCACTGTGAAAGCAATTCTCTCCTATACGGGGCATCCCATTTCTGTATTTGAAAACGGACAATGGAATAATATAATCGGTTGGATGTCGTCGCGGAAAGTTGATTTTGGAAAAACTATTGGCAAGCGTTTACTGGCGAATGTCGATGTACCCGATCTGGAATTATTCCCCTCACGCTACAGTCCTGTTAAGACGGTAAATTTCCAAGCCGGATTGGAATTACCTTTTTTGCATTGGGGTATGGTTATCATGGCCTGGCTCGTGAAAAAAGGTTTTGTAAAAAATTGGGCGCCATTGGTTAAACCTATTGTTGCGTCTAGTAATTGGTTTCTAGGTTTAGGGACTGATATTGGGGGAATGATTATTAAATTAACGGGTGTTGATAACCTGCAAACCTCGAAAGAAATTTTTTGGCGGTTAACAGCGCAACATGGTGTTGGCCCTTACATTCCGACGCTCTCCGCAATTATTCTCGCAGAACATCTTTTGGCGGATAAACCCTTCATTGCAGGTGCGCAAGCCTGTTTGGGTTTGTATACGATTAATGATTTTGATGATCATGCAAAAAAATGGGGAATTTACCATCAGACATTTATTAATGGTGTTGAGGTAGTTAATGGATAATTATTTATTGATAAAATATCTTCATATTCTGTCCGCATTTATATTGGCTGGCACCGGCGTCGGTATTGCGTTTTTTATGTGGATGGCGACGCGCACCAAAAATATTTCGGTAATTGTAATCACCGCCAAGCATGTGATTCTGGCAGATTGGATTTTTACCGCGCCCGCTATTTTAGTTCAGTTTATAACTGGTAGCTTGCTTATGGAAAAGCTTCAATACAGTTTTGAATCGCCCTGGTTTATGTCAGTATTTAGTTTATTCGTCTTTGTTGGGTTCTGTTGGGTGCCCGTAATAGTTCTTCAATATCGGTTAAAAAAATTAGCTATTGAAGCGGAAGCTATCGGTATATTAGGTGGAAATTTTTATCGTGTATTAAAATATTGGGTCGCTTTGGGTATTCCAGCTTTTATTGGAATTTTGATTATCGTTTGGTTAATGGTGTTCAAACCACTGGACGTTGTTTAATGATAAAACTTCCGTCCGGTTTTGAGTGGGCCTTAAGACACAGCTTGAGCTTTCTGTGGTTATTTACAGCGGCCACGTCGTTTTGGTGGGCAAGAGATATAGGCCTACAAATACTAGCGCAACAAAACATTTCGGGTGACCTGGCTGACATCTGTATCAATAGCGGAAGCTTCCTTGATGCGCTTATAGGGTTCTGGTTATTAACCGGCTACCGATTAAAAATCTGCTATATGTTGCAACTAGCGCTGATTACAACCTATAGCATTTTAATTTCTTTTATCGCTCCGCAATTTTGGTTACACCCCTTTGGCCCAGTTACAAAAAATATTCCTATTCTTGCGTTGATTGTAGTTTTGATGAGGTCCGAAAAATCATCGCTCAGTTAAATATTTAGCGCACCATGGCTGAGCTATATTATCAAGTTTTTCAAATATTCCGATTGGCGACGTTGCTACACAAGAATTGAGATTATTTACGTATCCAAAGCAATGAATATGTGCGCAAGCTTATGTGACTATTTTTTTATTTTATACTCAGGTAATTCCAATGCTCGCCACAAGTACCAAGCCGCAATTGTTCGGTAAGGGCTGCATAGCAATCCTATTTCTTGCATGGTTTTGCGGTTGGGTTGTTGATCGAGCTTTTTTAATAACCGGTAACCTTCGCGCACACCAAAATCATCTACGGGAAAAATATCTATTCGCTCCAGTGTGTAGATAAGCAGCATCTCAACCGTCCATCGACCTATACCTGGAAGTTGTGTCAGGCGTGCAATTAATCCCTCTTCTGAAATCTGTTCGGCTTGAGTGCGGCTTGGAATCAAACCGTTTATCGCGCCGGCGGCTATAGCTTTAAGGGTAGCTGTTTTACGGGCGGAAAATCCGCATGCACGTAAGGTCGCGTCATCCATCGATAATAAGTCTTCAGGTGTTGGCCATAACTTTTCTGGATGTAACGCTAGTAAACGCCCCAATATAGCTTCTGCAGCGCGCGCATGAATTTGTTGATAGGCAACCGTACGCACTAACGCTTCGTAAGGTTCGCGTTCCGGTTTTGGTTGGTGCAGGCACTCACCGACTGCCGCAACTAGTGCCTCCCAATCTTTGTCTACCATTGAAAGGTGTTGGCTCGCGAGAATTCTTATGTCCGGCTTTTTCATTGAACATTCCACAGGGTGTAATTACGCAGCACTGCAACGGGAAGCATAGAATTTATCAATGCCACTGTTCATCTAGCACTCACTTTATTGCGCAGATTAAAAATTTGAGCGCAAGATTCGGAGTGCAGTCGTAAAGCACTACCGCTATAGTCATCACAAACGTTCTTATCGATAAATTATGACAACAAAACATCATCAGGCAAACCAAACAACCGAAGATGCTCGCTGGCAAGCCGTTGTGACGCGCGACGACACGGCTGACGGCACCTTTGTTTACGCAGTACATACGACAGGTATCTACTGCAGACCGTCTTGCGCTGCGCGCTTGGCTCGCTCGGAGAATATTAATTTTTATACTTCGCCGCATGAAGCTGAAGCGGCGGGGTTTCGTGCGTGTAAACGATGCAAACCGAATCAAACTAATTTAACGGCGAGTCATACGGAAAAAGTAGCTTCCGCTTGCCGTTTACTTGAGACCTCAGAGATTATTCCAAGTCTCGAAGACTTGGCAAAAAATGTTGGGCTTAGTAAATATCACTTTCAGCGTCTGTTCAAACGTATTACTGGTGTAACACCTAAAGCCTACGCGCAGGCTTATCGCACACAAAAACTGCGCGAACAACTTAGCGAAGACGACTCAGTGACCAATGCAATTTATGCCGCAGGCTATAATACCCAAAGCCGATTTTATGCTGAGTCCAATAAAGTGCTGGGAATGACCGCAAGTGAGTTCCGCAAAGGTGGAGCAAATACGGTTATTAAATTCGCACTGGGTGAATGTTCGCTTGGCACAATTTTGGTGGCTCAAAGTGAGCGCGGTGTTTGTGCTATTCAATTAGGTGACGACCCCACACTTTTATTGCAGGAATTGGAGGGTCGTTTTCCAAATGCCGAATTGATAGGTGCAGATAGAGATTTTGAAAAAACAGTAGCGCAGATTGTAGGTTTTGTAGAAACACCGACGCAAGATCTAAATTTACCTTTGGATATTCGCGGCACCGCATTTCAACAGCGAGTTTGGCAAGCGCTCACCGGCATTCCGTTGGGTACAACTGCGAGTTACTCAGAGATCGCACAACGCATCGGCGCACCTAAATCGTTTCGAGCAGTCGCAATGGCGTGTGGCGCGAATAATCTGGCCGTCGTCATTCCCTGCCATCGTGTAGTGCGGAATGATGGCAACTTATCCGGTTATCGCTGGGGTGTAGAACGTAAGAAAATTTTATTAAGTAATGAAAAATTTTTGTCGAAAAACGAACTAAATGAACCTTGATTTATTTAATGAACCTTTGCAGACACGCGAAGACATTTGCGCAGGCGTCGTGTTGTTGCGTGGCTTTGCCTTGCCTTCGCAGAATTTATTGTTAAACGATATTAATTCGATAATCACTACCGCGCCCTTACAAAAATTATCGACACCAAGTGGCCTGCCTATGTCAGTCACTACCACTAGTTGCGGCGAAGCTGGTTGGGTTAGCGATTCTTACGGATATCGCTACTCAAAACGCAATCTTAAGTCGCAAAAGAATTGGCCAGCGATGCCGAATAGTTTTCTTACCCTTGCTCACCAAGCAGCATTTACCGCAGGCTTTGGAAATTTTTTACCCGACTCGTGTTTGATTAATTGTTATAAAGTGGGTGCAAAAATGTCTTTGCATCAAGACAAAGACGAAAAAGATTTTTCACAACCTATAGTCTCCGTATCACTGGGGTTACCGGCCACTTTTCTAATTGGCGGTTTAATGCGCACCGATAAAACCATTAAAATTCCATTAGTACATGGTGACGTCATTGTGTGGGGTGCAAATGCGCGATTATTTTTTCACGGCGTATTACCCATTAAAACTGGAAGACACGCGTTACTAGGTGAGCAGCGAATTAATTTAACTTTTCGTAAAGCGCTATAATCTAACAAACCTTAGAAGAGTCGCTTACCAATGATTAGCGAATGTCCCAAGTGTCACTATCGTCGCCAGCCAATCGATGTTCATATCAACGCCGACATTTGTCCCGCCTGCGGAATCGCTTATGAAAAGTGGCTCACCCGGCAAGCAGCATCAAATGAAAGTAACAATCACGCGACTCCTACACCCTCTCTAAACGAAGAAGAAAGACGGCAAACTTTCCGTGAATTTATTTCTTACGTACCTGAAAATATAGATCCAGCTACATTTTGGGCGAGAGCAGCAACATTGGGCTGCTTTGCCTTGTGGGGATTTTATTTTATAAGTGCCGGCGTAGATTGGGAAAAAATTGGCGGGTCTTTTTTGCATGGACCAAATCTGGCCTTCCATGAATTTGGGCATATCTTTTTCAGTCCATTTGGTCGCTTCATTACAATTCTGGGTGGAAGTTTATTTCAGATTCTTTTACCGCTCGGTTTAATGGCGGTATTTATGATAAAACAACGCGACAATTTTGCAGCCAGCATTATGCTGTGGTGGTCGGGCCAAAATTTTATTGACGTTGCACCTTATATTGATGATGCCAAATATCGGGCTTTACCCTTGGTCGGTGGTGGCGGCGAGGAATCACATGATTGGGGTAATTTACTAACCATGATGAACGCGCTGGAAAGCACCCACACAATCTCTCATGGATGCTTTTACATTGGCTGCGCGCTTGTCGTTGCGGCTCTGCTGTGGGGCTTTCAAATTTTGCGTTTACAAAAGAAAAATTTAGCTCCGCATTAAATCCTCGAAACTATCTTGTCGCAGGCTTGACGTGTTCAGGCCTGCGATAAAAATTTAGTTATTGTCTTAAAAAATATTTCTCTGTGCTGTTGGGTTCGCTTTTTCTGATAAACAATCTTCGTTCCGCCTCGATTCCTAGCAAAACCTGGAATACATCGCCAAGAATTGCCCTCGAAGAATAGTAACCGTGGCCCAACCCCATAGACGGGTCGTCTACCAAACTCACATTGATTGAGTCGATTTTTTCTGAAAACGCGCAGGCGCCGAAGCGCGCAGTCTTATTGTAAAACTCTGATGCGGTCATGGCTTTGTCATTGTAGGAGCAGTAGATAGTGATGCGCTTACTATTGTCTTTCACACTGTCAGCGATAGTAATAAATTCCTCTGCAGAAAAATCAGGTGCATTTAAAACCAGCTCATTAATTATTTTTGCATCCGGATTGGCTGCGGCAAAATCTCTCAATGCAGGCAACACAACTTGATGCCCCATTGAGTGAACCATTAAGTTCACTTTTATATTATTCAGTTTCAGCTGGTTTAAAAAATCTTTGAAGACACCTATAGAGTCTTTCGCATTTTTTAAATTGTTATCGTAAGTGCGAGTCACGAATTGTTCGTTAATAAAACCATCACCAGCACCGGCCGGCCACGAAAATAAAACTATCGGACCTTGATATTTTAAGTCGTACGCAATTTGCGATGCCCTCACCACAGCATCTTCGTAGCGCACGTTAAAGCCATGCACAAAAACCAAAGGGTAGCGATTGGTTTTTTTAAGGTAGTCGAACATAGACGCTTCGGAGAGAGTCTTGGAGTTCAGTATTTTAAAAAACTCGTGCGATGATTGGCGCCCATCTTTGGTTAAGGGAATTTGTCCGGTACTGTGATTTTTAGGCACATTAATTTTACAAACACCGAAATGCGTTGACACATCCAACATGACACCCAAGTGATCATTGGTGCAGCCAAAATTCTCTGTCTTGGATTTACGATTGGTAACAACCAAAACATCAATCGCACGAGTATCCGAATAATTTTCTATAAAATAGTCGCCCCAGATTTTGCTCAGGTTTGCTTGAAATTCGTCGTCAAAATTAGGCGGTGGGGTAGGTTCGGTCACCACAACATTTGGAGGTGTTGCTTCTGGCGTTGTTTTCTCCGGTATTGAAAAAGGTGATTTTATTTTTGCCGGTAAACCACCGCATCCGCTCAATAGAATGGTAAGAATCATCAATGACGCTAATTTCATAAAACCCTGCCTTTAGTTTGTTACGCGCAATCATATTAGTTGGCAAGAAATATGGCCAGTGTTCCTCAAGGGAATGCTGTAGCTCAGAAATGGTGGTGGAGGTTAAATCGGGTGAAAAGAATCCAAGCACTCGCTTGAATCAGCTCATTATTGAATAAAAAAAAGCCGCGAGAGTTTTAACCTCTCGCGGCTTTCTGAACGAACAGATTACTCTGTCAAATTTTGCAACGCAGCACTTACATAAACCAAAGGCGCATTCCAGTTGATGGCGATTTCATTTGTCATGTAACTGCATTGGGCATCCAGATAAGATTTTGCTGAGAGCGTTGATGGATAAGGTGTGGTGCAATCGGTTTTGTTTTCCCCATTAGCACCGCCAGCCAAAAAGCCTGGAATCGAACCTGCAACTGTGTCAGAGCCTGAAGGGCGATGATGAACATTTTGTGGATATTTCACGCCAAAACCCGTAACGAAGGAATAATCCGTGGGGTTTCTGCCCAAAACATAATCGAGCAATGATTGCGCAGTTTTGAGGTAGTTCGTTTTAGTGTTATCCAATTCATAAGCAACCGTTAGCATCAAAGCTTTATTAAGTGCACCCGAGTTGCTACCCCAATAAAAATCCCCGCTCGTTAAAGGCACACCATAGGCGGAGGTCGTTTTTTGCGAGCTTATGTTGGTCGCCAGGGTATTCAAACGACTTTTAAGTAGATCTTTATCAACTACGTATGAAAGTGAATCTATATTGTGCGCGAGTGATATCAAACCGAGCGATTTAACATTTGGCCAACCGGGTACGTCTGCTGAACCCACCGATTGATTGAAATCAGCGAAATAAGCGTCTTCTTCGGTTGTGATATATAACTCCGCCGCTGCCCAGGCAAACTCATCGGCCACGTTGCCATCGCCGTATTCTCCCGTTTTAATATCACTCGGTTGCGAGTAATAGACCGTAGGATTGGTCTTGGCCCACACCCATGCGGCTTTGGCTGCGTCCAACATTTTCGTAGATAGAGTGGCATCGTAGGGTTTATAAATACGGCTCGCTGCCGCCATTACCGCTGCGAAATCCAGTGCAGCTGCTGTGGTTTTACCCACCACATAACGAGCTGAAGTATCAGCACTTGGCATTACAAATCCGCTAAAGTTTTTGCTGGTGAGCTTATGGTAGACGCCGCCATCGTTAGGGTCCTGCATGGACAACATCCATTCCAGATTCCAAAGAGCTTCATCTAGCACGTCAGGAATGGCGTTACCACTTTCCGGTATGTGTAAGTTTTGCCCTTGAAAATAGGTGGGGTATTTTTCGTAAGCGGCCAGCAAGGTATAGGTACTTATGCCCGAGTTAACGATGTAGAGGTTGTAGTCTCCGGCATCGTACCAACCTTTAGGTGCGGAGATAATCGTATTAGCGGGGCGTAAACTCGTAGCAGCTGACTCGTGAACATACACGGTAGTGTCTGCATGACCAGCGGCACGCTTGTATACGCCAGCGTATTCTTCCAACAAATCTATACTGGCACGGTTGTAGTAGTAAGCCTTAATCGCACCTGCGTTAAGTGCATCGTAGGCATTAGCGGAAATTTTAAAGCTGGCTGTATTTTGAACACCATCAACCGTAAGCGTGTAATCCCCCTCTGCAGTGATAGATGAAAAGTCTGCGAGCTTTACGGATTCGGCAGAGGGCGTCCATGTTTTTGCCGAACTTAAATTAGCAGTAAGCACAACTGTATTGTAGGCATCTTTCACAGTAAAGGTAGTAGCCGCCACTGCAGGAATGACGGCCAACTTTTCAGAGTTGGGTTTGTAGCCCACCTGGTTGAGTTTGATCAGTGTCGTCACATTAGCCGCACTGGAGCTGACCGAGCTGGTCATGGCGCTGCTTGAACTAACGGTTGCGGCGCTGCTGCTGGTTGGGGCTGAACTTGATATCACAACGGAAGAACTGCTACTAATCGCTGTACTTGAAGTGATAGCTACCGAACTTGAACTAACAGCAGCAGAACTTGGCTTAGGAGTAGACCCGCCCCCGTTTCCGCTACCGCCGCACGCGGCCAACAGCGAACTTAAGGTTATTAGGCTCAAATATTGTAGAGCTGATTGTCTCGACATAAATGTTCTCGTTTTAAATTTGTTATTAGTCTTATCAAAGATAATGGGTTCGCGTGAAGTCCGTCACGGTATGCAAATGCTAGTAACCTGTTGTATAACTAGCAATCACTTTAACTAAAAAGCATGTAAAGAATCGCAATCACCATCTGCTCAGGTTATGCACTTTTCGTCTGGTCGTGTTCCGCATCCTGTCCATCCCGTATACTCGCGCCCATGACTCAAACTCCTCACTCCATTCTTAAAGACGTATTCGGCTACCATGAATTTCGCGGCCCACAAGAAGCTGTTATTTCCGCGTTAGTCGCCGGCCAGGATGCCTTGGTGCTCATGCCAACAGGCGGCGGCAAATCTTTGTGTTACCAAATTCCTTCTCTCGTGCGCGATGGCGTCGGCATAGTAGTTTCGCCGCTGATTGCCTTGATGCAAGATCAAGTTAGCGCATTACATGAGCTCGGCGTTCGCGCCGGATTTTTAAATTCCAGCATGACGGCGCAAGAAGCTTGGCAAACCGAATTAGCGATGCAAAATGGTGAGCTGGATATGCTCTACGTTGCGCCTGAACGTTTAATTCAGCCGCGCACCTTGGAAATGTTGCATCAGGTAAAGATTGCACTTTTTGCGATTGATGAAGCGCATTGCGTGTCGCAATGGGGCCACGATTTTCGCGCCGATTATTTGAAGCTGGATATGTTGCCGCGAGAGTTTCCAAAAATTCCGCGCATAGCTTTGACGGCAACGGCAGATGTTCGCACTCGCGAAGAAATTATTGCGCGCTTGCAACTCCAAAACGCTCAGCAATTTGTGAATGGATTTGATCGTCCGAATATTCAATATCGCATTCAGCAAAAAAATACACCAAAGGTTCAGCTGCTAAGATTTTTACGCGACGAGCACGCGACTCATTCCGGTATTGTTTATTGTTTGTCGCGCAACAAAGTTGAACAAACGGCAGAGTGGTTGAGTGCAGAAGGGTTTAATGCCTTGCCTTATCACGCAGGTTTAGCACCGCAAGTTCGGCAAAAAAATCAAAGCCGGTTTCTGCGCGAAGATCAGATTATCATGGTCGCTACTATCGCGTTCGGGATGGGTATCGACAAACCTGACGTACGCTTTGTTGCGCATCTGGATTTGCCCAAAAGTATTGAAGCTTATTATCAGGAAACCGGTCGTGCAGGTAGAGACGGCGAACCTGCGACAACACTTTTATTGTATGGATTAGAAGACGTTGTAAAGTTGCGCCAAATGATGAGTAATTCAGAAGGCAGCGAAGAATTTAAACGCAACGAACAACAACGTCTAAATGCAATGCTCGGCTTGTGCGAAATCACCACCTGTCGCCGCCAAACCTTGTTGCGATATTTTGGTGATACGCTCACGCAAGCCTGCGGGAATTGCGATTCCTGTTTGACCCCTGCACAAACATGGGACGCAACTGAACCTGTACGTATGGCACTTTCGTGCGTATATCGTACCGGTCAACGCTTCGGTGCCGGCCACGTGATTGATGTGTTACGTGGAAGTAGTAATGAAAAAATTAATTCATTCAATCATCACACCCTGTCCACTTATGGAATCGGCAAACATCTGGGAGCAGAAGAATGGAAATCTATTATTCGACAGTTAGTTGCTCGCGGTTTGTTAGATGTAGATGCACAAGCTTACGGCGGCCTAAAATTAAATGATGCTTGCCGCGTAATCTTACGGGGTGAAGAAACCATCCAGTTACGCCGCGACATTAAAACCACCGCCGCTGCTGTTGCGAGAAAACAAGGTGTTGCAGTTGACGCCGTAGACCAACCATTATGGAATGCGTTACGCGCGTGCCGTAAGCGCCTTGCCGAAGAACACGGCGTTCCTCCTTATGTTATTTTTCACGATGCAACGTTACGCGAGATGCTGGAATTTCGCCCCACAACATCCAGTCAATTATTATCAATAACAGGTGTTGGTCAAAGTAAATTGGAACGTTTTGGCAATGAATTTTTGGAAGTTATTCGTGAAGCAGAATATTCAAATAGTTAATGGTTTGGAAGGTTTTCAATAAATTTTTATTGAGCTTGTCTATGAAAATTGTTTCGATCTTCATTTTATTTACCTTGCTTATGAGTTGCTCAACTGCACCGCGAATTGATAATTCCTTTAGTTCGCGCAGCCAAAGCGAGCGCATTAAATTTATTGTTATCCATTACACATTTGGTGACCTGAATCGTTCGCTTGAAACATTAACAAAAAATGAAGTCAGCTCGCATTATTTGCTTACGGATACCGATAAACCTTTTTTTTATAAATTAGTAGACGACTCGCGACAAGCTAATCACGCCGGGTTAAGTAGCTGGAAAATTTACAATCAACTCAACGCTTCATCGATAGGGATTGAAATTGTAAATCAGGGGTTTATAGATACATCCGAAGGTCGCGCATGGTATCCGTACCCGCAAGCACAAATCGATCAGCTGATATTATTATTAAAAAAACTGGTGGTGCGTTACAGCATCAAGCCTGAAAATATTCTTGGCCACAACGAGATAGCCCCGCAACGAAAACAAGATCCTGGCCCTTTATTTCCCTGGAAACGGTTAGTCGATGCAGGGTTAGTTCCATGGCCAGATCCAAATCGCGTTGCTGAACTTTTACCGCAGTATCAAACTCAAATACCTGATATTTTCTGGTTCCAAAAAAAATTAGCGCAACGTGGTTACGCAGTACCGCAATCAGGCCAGCTGGACGAAGAAACTCGCAATGTTTTAGTGGTCTTTCAATCCCGATATCGCCAATCATTGTTTGATGGTAATCCTGATGCGGAAACTGCAGCAATTTTGGATACCTTAACAAATCCGCTCACGACACCAGCTATTGCCCCCTAAGCTTCATCACCTGATTAACAACTACAAAAATTACTATTTTCAATAAAACTGTAAAAAATTAAATATAAAAAAACCCGGCAGTTGCCGGGTTTTTTATTTATACAACATTAATTACTTAGTAACTTTCTTTTTCACAGCAGTAGAAACAGCGCCTACTACGCGGCGGTTTTCTTCGCGGCCTGCAGCAGTGGTGTTATCGCCAACTGGTTGAGCTTCACCGAAGCCTTTGGCAGTTACACGGTCAGAAGCTACACCGAACTTAGAAATCAAGACTTGTCTAACAGCTTCCGCGCGGCTTTGAGACAGTTTTTGATTGTAAGCATCTGAACCTTGGCTATCGGTATGACCCTCAACCGTCACAACAGTGTTGAGGTATTGATTCATAACTTTTGCCAAGTTTCCTACATCGTCAATGTATTCGTCTTTAACGACTGACTTGGCAGTATCAAATTGCACGGCCAATTTTACAGAGATAGTTTCGGTTAATTCCATTGGGCAACCAACAGCATCAACTTTGTATTGTTTTGGAGTATCAGGGCATTGGTCTTTAGAATCGACTACGCCATCGCCATCAGTATCTGGCTCTGGTTTTGGAGCGGGTGCCGGAGCAGGCGCGGCAACAACGGGAGCTGCTTTAACAGGCTCAGCGCCGAACAAGTAACTGATACCAGCGCTTACTGCCAAATCAGTGTATTCGCGATCCAGGCTGTTAAATGCGCGAAGGTCACTACGGAACTCCCAATTACCACCAAGGCTGCGCTTCAAACCAGCACCGAGGTTAACCAAAGTATCGTTATTCTCACCAAATCCTTTAACTTTCAAGTTTTGATCGCCTACACCGAATGCAACGAATGGGCGCCACAAACTTGTAGTATCTATGTTGTAAAGTGCGTCTAAACGGTATTGACGGCCGTCGATGTCAATATTGGTATCTGAAACTTCAGAACTAAAACCGCTAGCTACGGCTTCCAAAGTCCAGTTCTTGTTCAGAACATAGCCGAAACCGAGTTGTCCGAAGTTAGCGTCGTCTCTTGATTCTTCGAAGAATTCGCGACCTGCGCCAACTTGTATTTCAAATTTGTGATTATCTGCCATTACGCCTGATGACATCAGGGTGGCTACTGCGGCTGATAAGAGTTTTACGCGTGTGTTTGTCATTTTTTAAGTCTCCATAAAATAGCTATTTTAACGACTGATCATCCGGAAACCGCTGTCGGTCGATCCTGTTTTCTAGTTACTTGTTTCTAATTAGCAGTAGGCGATATGCCTGTTTTTGCTACTTGAAGTAGTCTTAAAATCCGTTTCGGCGTTTATTCTTAGGGGCGTAACCTTAACAAACTATCAACAATGTTGAAACATTAAATCCCACGCGCTGTGACCGAGTCGCTCCCCACGCTTCTCAAATTTAGTGATGGGCCTATATAGCGGTCGCTCGCTGTAACCGTTTCCATGTGCCAAGTTAACATATTTTTCGGCGACGTTCATAACCTCTAACATATGCTCGGCATAAGGTTGCCAATCTGTCGCCATGTGAAATACACCGCCATTTTTTAGCTTGGTTCTTAGCTTCTGTACGAACGCAGGTTGAACGATACGACGTTTGTTATGCTTTTTCTTATGCCACGGATCAGGAAAGTACAGCTGCAGGCGTTCAATGCTGCCATCAGGAATACAATCTTCAAGCACATCCATGGCATCTGCCATGAAAACTCGCAAGTTTTTGACGCCCTCTTTTCCGGCATTGTTGATAAGTTTTCCAACACCAGGGGGGTGAACTTCAATACCGATGAAATCTTTCTCCGGTTCGTTCTTCGCCATTTCTAACAAAGAGTCGCCCATTCCAAAACCAATCTCTAATACTAGAGGGGCTTTTCGGCCGAAGATCGTTTCAATGTTGAGCATACCTTTATAGAGACTGAGTCCGTAAGTGGGCCACCAGGTATCGAAAGCCGCTTTCTGGCCAACCGTAATACGGCCTGCTCGGATGACAAAGCTGCGAATGGACTTGGGTTTAAACTCGGGCTTAATTAAGAACCCTTCCTCTCCGTCATCGACGGGGGCAATGAAATCTAGATTGTCGGACATAAATACCAAAATTGAAGATTTGAGGTAGCTCTAGCAAGGCTACAACCGCTAAGCCACGTTACGTTGTGCATGCATAACCAGCGCGGCCCAGCCTACTAAAAAACTTAACCCACCTATCGGCGTGATAATGCCAATAATGGGCACAGCACCAAGCGCTAAGGCGTACAAGCTACCGCTAAATAAAAAGCTGCCCAGTATAAAGGCTAAACCGCTAAGCTTTAAGGCCTTTGATGTACGGAAATGATAAAGCAGACCAACCGCTAATAGCGCCAGCGCGTGATACATCTGATATTGAACACCTGTTTGCCAGATACTAAGAGCCTCGGTGGAAATGCGATGTTTTAGCCCGTGGGCAGCAAAAGCCCCCAAACAAACAGCCAAAAAGCCGCTTATCGCGGCCACGCTGAGAAAAAGTCGCTGCATGTAATCTTCGTCCGGATAAGCGATAAGGGGAGCGTTGAACCGTCATTACTTTGAGAGAGGATGTCGGCTTCTTCTTTAGATTCCAGGAGGTAAAAACATCAAATTAAAAAAAAGCCGCGCTAAGCGCGGCTTTTATGTAAATCTCATTAAACGAATTAAGCTTCCAACATCATCGTCTTGACTTTGTTCATCGCATTTTTTTCAAGCTGACGAATACGCTCAGCAGATACGCCATACTCGGCAGCAAGGTCATGCAATGTCGCTTTGTCATCGTTTAACCAGCGACGCTGGAGGATGGCACGGCTGCGACCGTCCAATTTTTGCATCGCAGATTCCAAACCATTTACATTAGATTCTTCCCAGTTTGATTCCTCCAAACGAACAGCAGGATCATAACGATTGTCTTCCAAATAATGAGCCGGAGCTACATGGCTGCTATCTTCATCATCTTCATCCGCGTCAAAGCCCGCATCATAAGAAGCTAGGCGGCCCTCCATTTCACGGACTTGTTTAATTTCGACACCGAGGTCTTGGGCAACTGCAGCGGCTTCATCATTGCTTAACCAGGCCAAACGCTTTTTAGCGCTGCGCAAATTGAAGAACAATTTACGTTGGGCTTTGGTAGTAGCAATTTTTACGATTCGCCAGTTCCGCAAAATAAACTCATGAATTTCGGCTTTGATCCAATGCACCGCAAAAGACACTAAACGAACGCCTTTTTCAGGATTAAAGCGTTTTACCGCCTTCATCAAACCAACATTACCTTCCTGGACCAAATCGCCAAGCGGTAAACCATAACCGTTGTAAGAGCGGGCGATATGCACCACAAAGCGAAGATGTGCCATCACGAGCTTACGTGCAGCGTCAAGATTGCCGTTGAAATAGAGATCATTCGCCAATTCCTGCTCCTGCTCAACGCTCAGAATTGGAAAGGCGCTTACAGCTTGAACATAGGCGTTCAGGTTTGCACCGGGGGCGAGTACGCCTATGGGTTGCAGACTTGTGCTCATTCAAATATCTCCAATAACTTCAATACAAAAAAATTAGGTAACTTCTGCTCGCTAACGAGACGGGGAACGAAGTCTAGCACTTGTCTTTTTAGAGTGCTATGTTACGAAAAGTTCCACAAGTGACCCTTGTCATACATTCTACGTGTAGATTGTAGTACTAGTTCATTATCGCGGTTGGATTTGAATCAAATGGCGAACCACCGCTATCCAAGCACCTACCAAGCCGGTCAATCCAGCCAATAGTACCATTTGCATGCTTCCAAAAAAGCCCAAGCCTTGCAGGCGAAAATTACTTTGATAAAGCATAGCTATTTGTTCGACTGTGTTTGAGATCCAGACAAATCCTATACCCAGTATTATCAACGCAAACAGACCGCCGCCAATCCCATACCACAAGCCAGTATATAAGAAGGGCCGCGCTACATAGGCATCCGTTCCGCCTACCAATTTCACTACAAGAATTTCATCGCGACGGTTTTCAATAGCAAGACGAATGGTATTGCCGATAACCAAAAGCACCCCTAAGGCTAGCAGCCCCCCGAGGCCAAATACCATTTTCTTACCCAGGATCATCAACTGCTGGAGTCGTTTGACCCATTGGAGATCGAGACGTACATCTGCAACTGCCGGATCCGCAATAAGCGATTGTTCAAGTGACGTCATGGCGGCATCGCTACCATTTTGCAAGCGAGGCGTGACCAATAGAGTTCCAGGTAGGGGGTTTTTTTCCAAACTATCGACCACTTCACCCAAGCCGGACTGAGCTTTGAATTCTGTTAGCGCCTGTGCAGGTGATACATAGACCACTTTGGCAATGTCAGGACGATGCGACAGTTTGCTGCGCATTTCCTCGGCTTTGGCGTCGCTGGTTTCAGGGCGCAAGAATACCGAGACCTGACTCGAACCCTCCCAGCTTTCGCCCAATTGTTGCAAATTTGCAAAACCAATATAGAGAGCGGCTGGGATTGCTACTGCAATAGCGATAACTAACCACGTCATAAGGCTTTGAAAGGGCGTGGCTAAAAGGCGTAGCAAGCTATCAATGGCAGACGTGCTGTGGTGAGCTACGTAAGCATCAAATTTTTCTGTGAAGCCTATTTTTGTCTGGACCGCGCCTTTTGCATGGCTAGTCTGGCGGCTCGCTTCTGGCTCAACCGATCGTTCAGGGCGCTGGGTAAAGCTTGCACCACGACTGGCGCCAGTTGACGGACGTGTTCGACTTTGAGTAACGGATGGTCGTTTTGATTTCACCAGAGAACTCCATCGTGCACGAGTTTACCTTCTACCAAACCCAGAATACGTTTATTCATCCGCTTCAGCAGTTCAACATCGTGGCTGGCGATCATAATAGTCACCCCCACTTCGTTAAATTGGCGAAACAAGGTCATGATTTCTTCGGATAATTCCGGGTCAAGATTTCCCGTAGGTTCATCCGCTAACAACATAGTGGGCTTGTTAACCACGGCGCGTGCTATACCGACGCGTTGTTGTTCGCCCCCGGATAACACAATTGGGTTCAGCCGCTCCTTTTCCAGCAGACTGACTTTATCCAGTGCTGCACGCACACGACGGCCAATCTCGTAATGGGATAGTCCCGCAATTTGAAGCGGCAGGGCAACGTTGTCAAAAACGGTGCGATCAAATAGAAGTTGGTGATTTTGGAAAACGACGCCTATGTTGCGACGATAGTATGGAATTTGGCCAGCTGGCATACGGCCCAAGTCTTGACCATCAACGGTTATGCGACCATTGCTCGGTCGCTCCATTTGCATGATCAACTTCATGAGCGTGCTCTTGCCGGCGCCAGAATGCCCGGTTAAGAACAACATTTCGCCAGGTTCTACGAAAAAATTAATATGCGAAAGGGCATCGAAGCCATTCTCGTAGCGTTTGCTGACGTTTTCAAAACGTATCACGAGGGCTCCTTGTTTCAGTTTTCCTGATTGCTAAACAGGGCTTGGATAAAAGGTTCGACTGCGAAAGGCTGCAGGTCATCTATTCCTTCACCCACTCCGATGAAGCGCACCGGCAAACCAAATTTTTTGCTAAGTGCGAATATGACCCCGCCTTTAGCTGTGCCGTCGAGCTTGGTGAGTGCAAGGCCAGTAACACCCGCAGCCTCAATAAATTGTTGCGCCTGGTTCACCGCGTTTTGGCCGGTACCTGCGTCCAGCACCAGTAAAACTTCATCCGGCGCTTTGGCGTCCAGCTTAGCCAAGACCCGTTTTACCTTGGCAAGTTCATCCATCAGATGATCTTTGTTGTGCAAACGACCGGCTGTATCCGCTATTAGTACATCTAGCCCGCGCGACCGCGCTGCTTGCAGCGCATCATAAATAACGGAAGCAGAATCTGCGCCTGTATGCTGCGCAATTACCGGAACCTGATTGCGCTCACCCCAAACTTGTAATTGCTCTACCGCTGCCGCACGGAAAGTATCGCCCGCCGCCAACATAACTTTTTTACCGTCATTTTGAAGACGTTTCGCAAGCTTGCCGATGGTAGTTGTTTTACCCACGCCGTTTACACCTACCACCAGGATAACGTACGGCCTCTTGCTGCCATCAACAGTGCGGTTGGTGATAACCAAAGGCTTTTCTACCGGGCGCAAAAGCTGAGCGAGTTGTTCGCGCAAGGCTGCGTAAAGGGCGTCACCGTCGGTAAGCTGTTTACGCGCAACGGCTTTGGTGAGGTTATCGATTATTTCTGTGGTCGCATCCAGGCCTACATCCGCAACCAATAGCTGTGATTCCAGCTCTTCAAATAATTCATCATCAATCGTCTTGCGCCCCAGAAAAAGATTACCCAAACCTTGTGCAAAGTTATTGCTGGTGCGGCTCAGGCCTTTCTTAATGCGGGCAAAAAAACCTAACTTGGGTTCCGCGCTCTCGGGTGCTTCAACTGCATTACTGGTTTGAACCACAGGTGCAGGTTCTTGAATAGCTGCCGTAGTTTCTGCAGGAGTAGGTTCAACAGGTTTGGGATCGGATTTCTTAAAAAACTTGGAAAACATAGGCAACAAATTCTTGAGTGATTCCGGATAAAGTTGGCCGGATTAACAGGGGCCGTAAAAAACCGTTATCCTACCACTTCTATTTTGAAATTTGAGAATTAAGCCGTGAAAGCTGAGCGCGCATCACCGAAAGCCGATCATCAAAACCAATTACGAATTATCGGCGGGCTCTGGCGCGGCCGAAAGTTAAGTTTCCCAGATGTTGAAGGCTTGCGCCCCACCGGCGACCGCATTCGGGAAACCTTATTTAACTGGCTGGCGCCAGAAATTCAGGGCGCTCGTTGCCTGGATTTATTCGCAGGTTCCGGAGCCTTGGGCATTGAGGCTTTATCACGGGGAGCTTCAGACAGTCTAATGATTGAGCGCGATCCAAAAGCGGCAGCGCAACTAAAGCTCAATCTGGATATGTTAAAAGCCATGCAGGGCAGGGTGGCGAGAGACAATGCGTTGGATGTATTAAAGAAGGGGAATCAGAGCGAGCCGTACCATATCGTTTTTGTCGATCCGCCATTTCAACTTGATTTATGGCAGGAAATTATTGACCTGTTAGAGTCCGGAAATTGGTTGGCAGATGATGCGACTATTTATATAGAGTCAGGTCGCGATGCTAACTACCACCCACCTGTTAACTGGCAATTGCACCGCGATAAAAACGCCGGAGCGGTGAGCTACCGGCTGTTTTATCGGGAACAATAAGTCGTTAATCGCTTACAACATCTACAAAATTACTGTAGACGCCATTTTTGTCAAAGGCTGCAACCTGGAAGACGTAATTACCTTCTAACCACGCGAAATTATATTGAGTGGTATAAGCATCGTTAATGGATATGTAGGTGAAGTTAGCGTCGCTCACGAGCTTGTAGCGAATTTCATAACCGCCAATCTCGCTAATATCCAGCGTTGTTCCATCCATTCTTCCTGTTGGCGCCGTCCAGCTCATGCCTACCGGACCAGCAACCGTCGTGCTAATAACTCCGCTTGAAGATGTACTGGTAGAAACCGAGCTTGCGGCTCTTGAACTCGACGAACTGGACAAACTCGAACTGGTGACAGCCGGTTTAGATGAGCTGACACTTGAACTAACACTACTTTTTACTGAACTGGTTGAACTGCTGGAGGTAACGGTGCCAATGCTCTCGATCTTGAACCAATTGACATTGAAACCACCGGTGCCCGCGGTAATACCAAAGCTATGTAAACCAGCTGTCAGTGTCACGGTGCGTTTAACATCCACCCAAGCTTGCCAATCTCCAGTTTTAGGAATTGAGGCCGTGTCATAGACCGTTCCTACGCCCGCTTCAATTAGCTTCAAACTGCCGCCACCGGCAAGACTCGCTACTCGATAAGTAACGTTATAGGTACCCGTTGTCGGAACATTTACGCTTGCATTGGTATAAACCATCCAATCACCGGTGTGGATATTGCCCGTGTCCTGACCGCCGCCTACATCTGTTGTCGGCTCGTTATAAACTCCGCTCATCGCAGAATAATTTTCCGCTTGAATAGTCGCCGACAAATAACCGGTAGCTGCTGCGCTGGACGATGAACTGGACGAACTGGTTGCGGTGCCTTCAATTTTGAACCAGTTAAGATTGAACCCTCCGGCCAGTATTTTTATACCAAAATTATGAGTGCCGGCAGTAAGACTCACGGTAGCGGTAACGTCTACCCAATTTTGCCAACCATTAGTCACGGGCACCGTAACTGTGGATAAGACCTCGCCAGTAGCCGCCTCGGTAAGATTAAAGCTACCTCCGGCGTTCAAGCTGGCTACGCGGTAGGTTATTTTGTAGGTTCCCGTTACAGGTATTGTTACGTTGGTATTGGTATAAGTCATCCAGTCGCCGGTATGGAGACTGGCCGCGTTTCTGCCGCCACCCACATCAGTCGTTGTCTCGGTAGAAACGCCGCTCATGACCGAGTAATTTTCTCCCTGCACGGTTACAGGAGAAAGAGTCGTCGGTGTCGTGGTCGATGCCATGGTCGGAGGAACATAGGACGCTGAGGATGTCGTCGAAGACGTAGTAGAAGGAGTTCCAGCCGCTTCAACTTTGACCCAATCAAGGTTTACGCTACCTGAAACACCCCGAACGCTAAAATAATGCGCGCCGGCTTTGAACGTTACTGTACGTTGAATCGTAACCCAACTTCCGCCAGTGTTAGGAACCGTAATTGTGTCAATTTTGGTGAGGCTTGAACCCTCATTGTTGAAGCTAAAACTACCACCGCTCTTACTCGCCACACGATAGGAAATAATATAAGTTCCTGCGCTTGGAAGATTAACGTTGATATCCGTGAATTTAACGAAATCACCTGCTTCAATACCGCTCACACTTTTACCGCCATCGGCAGATGATGAAGTTTCAACACTTACACCAGAAATAGTGGTGTAATCTTCCGCTTGGACAACGGCGGGAACTGTTGAAATAATTCTTGACGCAGCGGCAGCAGCGCCCGTACTTAAACTCATAAATGGTGCGCACAAAGCCATCGCAATTGTCATTTTACGCAGCTTTAATTGCCAGTTCAGGCCGCGTTTTAATTGAAGCTGATCGATATAACCTAATGCAATTAATATTTCACCTAATGATGTCGCTTGCTGCACAGTTGGGTCTTGTAGATCAACGCCTTTTCTGCGACTCGCTTGCTCCTTAATTGCATGTGCCAATTGTTCGGATGAAATTAAACCTTTATTAAGTAACACTTCACCCAAGCGAGTTGGTTCATTTTTCTTAAACATACAACCTCCATAGGACCACTAAAAAAACAACGCGTCTTAACTATGCGTCGATATAAATTTTCTAAGTCTTGATAGTGTAGGAGAAATATTTTGAGCCAAGCGATGAGAAGTGTAACGACGTAGCAATATTTTGGAATTGAAGCAAATGGCTTTATATTGAATTTGTTTGGAAAATTTGAATACCGAGTTTTTTAGTGCTTAACAGAATTCGAGTGAATCTAAAAAAAAATTTTTAGATGATTTAATGAATAAAAATCAAAACTATTTCAAATAAATCTATACAGAACACCTTTTAATTTCGCTTAAATTTGCTTCATGAAATATCCGGACAGATTGTCAGTTTTTTGAACTTGTTCCGCAAATTGTTTACTATGCTGCCAACAATGAACGCTAAAAGAGACATTTCCCCATGCGCAAAGTGGTTTATCCCGGTACTTTCGATCCAATTACTAATGGCCATATAGACCTTGTAGAGCGCGCTTGCCGTTTATTTGATCGAGTTGTTGTTGCAATAGCCGCCAGCAATCGAAAAAATCCTATGTTCACTCTAGATGAGCGAGTTGCGCTAGCACAAAAAACACTCGCACATTTGCCCAATGTAGAAGTTTGCGGGTTTGATATTTTACTGGTGGAGTTTGTGCACCAACAACAAGCTCAGGCGGTGCTGCGCGGTTTGCGTGCGGTGTCTGATTTTGAATATGAGTTTCAGCTCGCTAATATGAATCGCGCGCTGGCTCCAACAATGGAAAGTATTTTTCTTACACCGGCTGAACACCTTTCTTATATTTCATCGTCCATTGTGCGCGAAATTGCCTTTTTAGGTGGCGACGTTAGTAAGTTTGTCGCTCAACCTGTAGAAGACGCGTTAAAAAGAAAATTTAATCGCTAAATATATAAAGGCAATGTCATGCATAAACCCGTTATTGTTATTACCGGTGGGAGCAGTGGAATTGGTGCTGCCACAGCATTGCTGGCTGCTCAAAGAGGTTATGACATTTGTTTTAGTTACCATTCTAAAGAATCCAACGCGCAAGAAGTAGCCGCAAAAATACGTGCGATGGGAGCCGATGTCATTTTTACTCAGGCTGATGTTAGTAGTGAATCCGACATACTTAATTTATTTGCACTAGTCGATGCCAACTTTGGACGTGTGGACGCGCTCGTCAATAATGCCGGCATCCTAAATAAAAAATTATTTGGTGACATTAAAACAAATGATCTGGAAAAATTATTTTCGGTAAACGTTATCGGAAGTTTTATTTGCGCGCGTGAGGCCGTAAAGCGCATGGCGAAATCTAATGGCGGAAATGGTGGCGGCATAGTCAACGTGTCGTCAATTGCCGCACGAGTGGGCTCACCTTTTGAATATATAGATTACGCAGCGACTAAAGGCGCTATAGATACTTTTACGATGGGCCTCGCAAAAGAGGTTGTGGACGAAGGAATTAGAGTGAATGCCGTTCGCCCCGGAATTATTGCAACACTTATTCATGCCAAAGGCGGCGAACCTGGTCGAGTGGAACGACTTTCATCCATCATCCCGATGAAGCGCGCTGGTACTGCTGAGGAAGTCGCCAAAAGTATTTTATGGTTGTTATCAGATGAGTCTTCTTACATCACCGGAACATTGTTAGATGTCGGTGGTGGACGTTAATCTCCAAACCCGTATTCACACAACTTCCTAATGCACTCACCAAACCTTCCAAGTATTTTTCATTTTTTGCTAAATATTTTTTGCTCTTTTCGCTCGCGCAATAATTCTCTCCCAAGATCTCACAAAAATCCCTTGTTGATATCGCCGCCAAAAACGTGATGAGATCCCTATTAAAACGTGACTTTGATCTGCGTCCCACTATATCCGCGAAAATGTGACTCGATTTTTCCTATTGCGCAAAAGTGGGACGGAACTCTTAAAGCATTTTCCAGTAAATTCTTACGTGCGTTATTTAGTCACTCACTTTTCACCATCTATCACATTCACACTATCTATCCACAATAATCATAAGGGATACATTATGTTTAAAATCACATCCAGCGTCTTAATTGGCGCACTCTGTCTAGGTGCTTTCACCGCGAGTGAAGTATCCGCGAAATCTTATAAAGGCGCAGAAATATACAATGCTAACGCCACTAAATATGGCCGTTACGTGATGCGCATGAAAATGGCAAAAGGAAGCGGCGTACTTTCCACGTTTTTTACTTACAAAGACGGTTCAGAGGTATCTGGTGCCTTCTGGGAAGAAATTGATATCGAAGTTCTGGGCAAGAACGACGCTTATCAAATGCAAAGCAACATTATTCTCGGTAATTCGCCGCGTAGGACTACCGAAGGTTTACATAATATTGGAGCGTCCCTGGCTGACGCTTACCACACCTATACCCTTGAGTGGACGCCGGATTACGTCGCCTGGTTCATCGACGGTCAGGAAATGAGAAGGATCACCGATTCCAGCTTCGTTAACGGCCTGACTAATCCGCAAAGCATGCGCTTCAATATTTGGGCCTCTAACTCCGAATCGTGGGTTGGTGCCTTTAATCCAACGATCTTGCCAGTTTACCAATTCGTAAACTACATGGAGTATTACTCGTACAACACTAGCAGCAGATCTTTTAACCTGGCGTGGCGCGACGATTTTAATAGCTTCGATAGCAGCCGTTGGGCAAAAGCCGATTGGACTTTTGACGGTAACTATGTAGATTTCGATCCATCCAACGTTGTGGTGCAAAACGGAACGCTGATTCTTGCGTTAACCACGGAAAACAACAAAGGTTTCTCTGGCACGGTTCCAGCGGATACCGCAAACAGCAGCAGTTCCAGCTCTAGCTCTATTAGAAGCAGCTCAAGTTCCGTTGCCAGAAGTAGCTCGAGCGCCGTTGTAGTCAGTTCCAGCAGAAGTAGCAGTTCAATCGCAAGCAGCTCAAGCTCGAACAACAACAATACCGGTGCGCAATGTAATTGGTACGGCACTTTGTACCCACTTTGCAACAACACCAGCTCCGGTTGGGGGTATGAAAATAATAGAAGTTGCATCACGCGTAGCACTTGCACAACCCAACCTTCACCTTTTGGTGTAGTGGGCGGTACAACCCAAAGCTCTGTGGCTTCATCCAGCAGAAGCTCTGTGGTTTCCAGCGTAGCGTCGTCTTCTAGCATCGCATCAAGTATTGCCTCTAGCGTTGCTTCAAGTTCAAGCTCCTCTATCGCTACCGGCGGTGGTCTAACGTGTTCGGTGAATGTTGCGAATAATTGGGGTAATGGATACCAATTAGACGTGACCGTAAAAAATGGTGGATCTTCAAGCGTGAACGGCTGGAATGTAACTCTGACCTTCGGTGAAAATCCGACGCGCACAGGTGGCTGGAACGCTACTTTCGGTGGATCAGGCTATCAAGTTACCGCAAGCAATGTGAATTGGAACGGCTCTCTTGCGCCAGGCCAATCAGCAAGCTTCGGATTGCAAGGTAATCACGATGGCAGCTTTATAACGCCAAGCTGTAAGGTTAACTAAGTATAAGTTTAGATAAATAAGCCACCGCAACCTGATTCGGTAATTTGTTCTTGAGCAAAAAAGCGAATCAGGTTGCGGTGTTTTTATTTGTGTCCGATTCGGTTGCCGCTAGGGATTGTTTGCGAAATTCGCTTGGCGACATACCTACCAGACGATTAAAGAAGCGATGAAAAGCAGATTTACTGTTAAAGCCCGCTTGCACATAAATTTCACTGATTGGTAAATCAATCAACGTCGAATCTGACAATAACCGCTTAGCCTCGTTGATTCGATGAAGATTAATGTATTCAAAAAAATTAGCATTAAAATGGTTGTTGAGAACTGCTGATACTTCTCTGTAAGGCACGTTAATATGTTCGGACATGCGTTCGATATTTAAACGTGGATTAAGAAACAATTTTTCCACTTCCATGCTGTGCGTAATCTTTTCAATAATCGAACTCTCAGCACTTTTTTCATACTGAGGTGCACTCGAATCAAAATTTGCCGCCAATAGTTTGTTCGCATACACCAAGCTGTATACAAATAGTGAAATGATAAGTATCAGGGTCAGGTAGTTATCAGCGATTCCAAGATTGTCGAGTTTTTGCTGACTGTAAAACCCAACTAAATGCACACTTAAAGACCAGCTCCAGTTTAGCAACACCCCCCAGGTTAAAATACTTAACCATGCCGGGCCTTCGGGTGAGAGGCTGGAATATTGATTTTTCAAATGCCTGCTGTAAAGATTTACTTTATAGATTGCCAGAACGGCATAAACGAGTGGGCTGATTTTTACCGCGTGCCATTCATACAAGGATAAGGTTCGCATAACCTCATCGCCACTTATTAGATGTGCGCGGATATCATCTGTGTCTCGCCCGGAAATAAATAAAAATAAAAAATAAACAGCAATTGGAACTAAATGAATGGCATCAAATAACTTGAGCCGAAAATCTTTCATAGTAATCGCGGAAACATAACCATAAAGCAACGGACCTTTTAACAGCAGCGATCCGAATAATATGTACGGAA
The DNA here is from genome assembly GCA_004173475.1 of Gammaproteobacteria bacterium. Lineage (GTDB taxonomy): Bacteria > Pseudomonadota > Gammaproteobacteria > Pseudomonadales > Cellvibrionaceae > Cellvibrio. Next base: position 83,693 of record SEBU01000009.1, on the reverse strand, counting down.
GGAGATGATTATCCAGAACCGGATTTATTCGAACAGCCGAATTCCAAAACGCTAAAATAGCGGCAAGGTCAACTGAAATATTAATGAAAAATAAAGTGAGGAAATATTTCGCAAGCACATTCTTATTTGGAGAAAAAAAATGAAAAATTGCGAGCAATAAACACAACGCCATTGTTACAAACAAGACCACGTCATGAATATTGAAAATTGATAAATTCATGTAACCGAATGCCCGGAGAATATTTTTATAGGTTTGTGACCGCATTATGCTGGATTAGCGCTCACGAGTATACGCGTAAGCAGCCCGTAAGCTGATCATCAATTTCAATAATTATGAAAATGCGGTGATCTTGTATTTGAATGTTTCGCTGTAAATTTTCCAGCGAAATTTAAGAAAATCCGGCGAGAGGGAGCGTAAGGCGTTGCTAATCGGTTACAGTTGCGGCCAATACAAAAACAGTCCCGCAACGGCCATCACTGATCGCTGGATCGATGCAAGTTTTACTTAAGTGGACCAAATATTGAGCCGCCGTTGCGTAAGTTGTCCTGAATCTCTCGACTCAACGCACTTTGCTCGGCCTGTATCCTTTCCACCAATTCCTTCTTTCGATGACCCATGCTGTCGGGATCATGACTTGTACCCCACTCCATCATGCATAGCATCATAGGAACTAATCCCAACCCTTTTTCGGTCAACGAATAAATGGCGCTTCGTTGATCGGTAGGATGGGGGTGTTTGCTCAGAACCCCCTGTGCCTCCAGGCTTGCCAAGCGACTGGTTAAAACACTGGTGGTAATCCGCTCCGAAGACCCAAGAAATTCCTTAAACGTGTGTTTATCGAAAAAAACTATGTCACGCAGTATGAGCAATGACCAAGGGTCACCAACAGTTTCCAAGGTAAAGTTCACCGGACAATGAGATTTTATATCAGTGCGTTTCATGATGATTTCAGGTTGATTCAGACGGATCCAGTCTAGCAAGATAACTTGCATAATCAAAGTTAGATTGTTAGGATCGCCAGACACCAATACTGCTTGCATTATGCAAGTTAATTTGCAAAGGAGAAAATCATGACCACAACTTACAAAGGCGGTTGCGCTTGCAAGGCTATTCGTTACGAAATATCTGGCGACCCATTAAGATCCGTTGATTGCCAATGCCGTGACTGTACTCACGAAAGCGGCACAGGGCATGCGTCTCATTTAGTATTTTTACGGGCCGACGTAAAACTTACGGGCACTGCATCGACATGGGAGATGACGGCAGACAGCGGAAATATAAAAACTCGCGGTTTTTGCCCCACCTGTGGATCGCCCGTATTCATGACGTTCAAAGCAAAGCCGGACATTTTCAGCGTCCGCGCTGCAAGCCTTGATGACCCAAGCGTCTACAAACCTCAGGTAGTGGTCTATCGCGCTAGCGGTTATGTGTGGGACAACATCGATAAAAGCTTGCCCAACTTTGAAACCATGCCACCCGTTTAAGTAAATGACTGGTCCTCAACAATCAAAAGGAATTGATTGTAGGTGTTCTTTTTTTAAATTTTTAACTTAATAATTTTAAAACTAGATTAAACCGCTTAACTCGCCATCGAGACTGGCATTTAACCGAGTCAGCAAATTGACCAACTGGTTAAATAGTTTTTACAATAACGCAAACAAAAATGGTTCGCGCTATTTGGAGCTTTTTTCACGAAGTGATTTTATATATTCCAATTCATTGACTGAACCCTTATCGGACGGATCAAGCTTTAAACATTCTTGGTATTTTAATTCAGCCTCATCAAATCTTTGTAATTCAATCAACGCATAACCGACTCCTCTTTTTGCACGCGTTAACTCCCCAACCTTAACTTGCTCGGGCGAATATAATTCAGCCGAATCTTCTGAGTCAGTGAAGGTTGCCAATGCTTCATTCCACTTTTTGTTAGTTTGATGGATATGCCCTAATTCCGATAAATAAACCGAGTTGTTTGGACTCATTTCAATAGCACGCTCAATATAAGTTTGCGCAAGTGCAATGTTACCTAAATCAAGTTCAGAATAACCTCTAAAATAAAGTGCGTCAGAACAGGTTGTATCCACAGCCATTGCATCAACACCTTGCGTCGCCGCTAAAGCCATATAATAAAGTGTTTCAACTGATCCGCGCGACGAGAAAACTTTCAGTTTTTTATCGGAATATTTTTTATTGCAAATATCAATAACCTGGTCAAATTCGGTCAACGCTTTTTTTAAACTTCCCGCTGAAGCGAAATCGATACCTTTATTTAAATGCTTCTCTGCCTCAACTGTACTAACATCTGGTTTAGTATTGGTAGGCGTACAACTGGCAAGCACTACGGCTAATAAAGTTACAGCTAGTAATTTTTTCATGTTTGATCCTTAAATTTTTATAAAGCGTAAAAGAAGCGTCGCCTACGAACCAGGTAACTAATTAATGTTTTCCATGCATTTTTCGCCAATGTTCTCTACTCTTCCCGACCGAAAACCCGAGTAGGTAAAAACGAACACGCTTTTCATAGATTTTCTATCCAAATTAATTTTGGTGGGTTTAAATTTATATTTTAGGGCTGCATCCAAAGCTACTTTATTCAGTACTTCCGTCGGATACGACTTTATAACCTGAGGATTAGCAACTTCACCAGATTCATTGATAATAAATTTTAATAGTACACACCCAGGCTCATATTTGTTTAACTGATTATATTTAACCGGAAATGGACCCTTTGGCACCCAATAGCTGTTATTAACATTATATGGAATGTCTAAGGTGGAAGTAGAAGCACCATCTTCTGCCAAAACTTCATTGATGGTTGAGATTGTAAAAATTGTAAAGATCATTTTAAACTTTATAACTTTTTTATTTATGTAGTGCATACTATTATCTTCCTATGCCATTCCGTAAATTCATCTAGACACTATATAAAGTATTTCTAAATTTTCAATCCATTTTGCTGGCGCTGTTCCCAATACAACCTTTACGCAAGCAAATCATATCCAGATACCATCAATAGGTTCATATTCATCAGGGCGCGAATCTTAAAGCTGCTCTCTCAAATTTGATCCTATTAAATGCTTTAATTTTAGTGAAAGTAAGTCGTCTAGATGAGACAAAGCCAAAACTTTACGTATTAACCAAATATATCTAGCTGTAATGCTTATGAATAAGTCTAACCACTGCCGCCATCTAAATATTATTTTCGGTGACCAACTTAATCGCACCAGCGAAATATTTCATGATCTCGACCTTGAACAGGATATTTTTTGGATGGCTGAGGTGCGGGCTGCGAGTTTACAGCCGAGTTCGCACAAACAAAGGAGTTTGTTATTTATTTCTGCGATGCGGCATTTTGCGCAGGAGTTGCGAGACGATAAGATTCCAATTATTTATTTCACACTGGACCACGGCTTTGAAACATTTTCTGATGCGCTAATTCACAGCGTTAAAGAATGTAGGCCACAAAAAATTCGTAGTGTGTTGCCGGGTGAGTATGCGGTACTGCAAGCTCTTAAACAGGTTTGTACTGCTGAAAATATACCGCTTGAGATTTTGCCGGACAAGCATTTTATTTCGCTACCTGGTGAATTCACTCGCTGGGCGAAAGGGAAAACGGAATGGCGGATGGAATTCTGGTATCGCAGTTTGCGTAAACGTACTGGCATTTTAATGGAGGGAAGCAAACCTGTTGGTGGGGATTGGAATTACGATAAAAATAACCGAGGGCACTTTGACAAGTATGGTCCCGGCATGTTGAAACCTGCGTTAATGTTTGAAATGGATGAAATTACTCGCGCGGCTCAAAATGATATTGAAAAATATTTTCCAAATAATGCTGGTGTTATTAAGCCGGATTCCACCAAATCTCTCACAATGCACCCTTTTAATAGTAAAAGTTTTAAACCAATTTCCAGTAACCGTGAAAATGCCAAACATGATGTTACCGATTTTTTCGGTTGGGCCGTTACACGCGAGCAAGCGTTAGAATTGTTTGATCATTTTGTTCAGTATCACTTGCCATTGTTTGGTGAGTACCAAGATGCGATGTGGACGCATGAGCCCTGGCTGTATCACTCACGATTATCTGCTGCGATGAATTTGAAATTATTGGGGCCAGTTGATGTGCTTGATTGTGCGGAAGCCGCTTATCGACAAGGTCATGCTCCTTTAAATGCGGTGGAAGGTTTTATTCGACAGATTTTGGGTTGGCGAGAATACGTGCGTGGTGTTTATTGGTCGATGATGCCGAGCTGGTTAGAAATGAATGCGTTGGATGCGCAAGAATCGTTACCGGATTTTTATTGGACAGGTGATGTGGATATGAATTGTCTGCAACAATCGTTACATCAAGTTTTGCAACACGGTTATGGCCACCATATTCAGCGCTTGATGGTGACGGGTTTATTTGCGCAATTGTGGCAAACCAACCCGCGTGAAATTCACGAGTGGTATTTGGGAATGTATGTGGATGCGGTTGAGTGGGTTGAGTTACCTAATGTATTGGGTATGAGCCAATACGCTGATGGTGGCGCTATGGCGTCCAAGCCCTACATTGCGACGGGCCGCTACATTAATACCATGAGCAACTATTGCGATAACTGTAAATACAAACCTGACGAGTCGGATACTGACGACGCTTGTCCATTTACAACGTTGTATTGGCATTTTTTGGAGAAGCACAAAGAGCGTTTTGAAAAACACCCGCGCTTGGGAGTACAGGTAAAACATTTGGAAAGTATGACAGCAGAAAAACGTGAGGCAATTACACAACGCGTTAAGCAGTTGCGCCAGCGCTATCCGGTTGGAAATTATTGAATTACTTTTTATCTCGCCAAAAATCTCATAGGCTATTTTAAGCTTTAAACCCCACCGAATAAATCTTCGCGACCTTTTTGACTGATAGCAAGAATGGCGGGGTGGGTGAGTTGCCGTTCGGTTGTGATCACATAAAGTTGTTCGACCACTGAATCAATTTTTCCAATCGCTTTAACATTATATTGCTCACAAATGTGTGCGGCATTATTTGAAGGCGCTACAAATAATCCCGCTCCGGCTTGGCCAAAAGATTTCATCAGGGCGCTGTCATCAAACTCTCCGCTGATGATGGGGTGCAAATTATTGCTATCTAGCCACTGTTCCAGTTTTGGACGAATCGATGCATCTTCACCCGGCAATAAAAACGGAACGTTATTGAGGCATTCAGGAAAATTCCCCATTAAATTTTCTGTCAGTGATTGCGCGCCGAATACCGTCAAGTCGCTCTCGCCCAACAGATGATTAAATCCGCGCACATGTAAATGATTGGGCATGGGTCTGTCCGCAATAATCATATCTAACCTATGCACCGCTAATTCTGCGAGCAGAGGCACCAAGCGGCCTTCGCGGCAAATTAATCGGATAGGTTCTGAAAATCTTAACGCAGGCTCAAGCAATCGATAGACAACCAGTTTTGAAACGGAATCTGCGATACCTATTTTTAAAGGTGTGGATTTTTTTTCGCGTTGGTCGTGAATGGCTTCAAGTAAATCATCACCAATTGAAAATATTTCGTCGGCGTAGCTCAGCACCTGTCTGCCCGCTTCCGTGATTTCCAGATTGCGACCCGCACGGCGAAATAATTCCACCCCCAACACATTCGCAAACTCGGTGAGCTGACCGCTGATGGATTGTGGCGTGAGATAAAGCTGTTCGGCCGCTTTGGCAATGCTGCCGGTCTTGGCAACCATCCAGAAATAACGCAGGTGTTTGTAGTTGAGATTATTCATTTTTTGTATTCATCGAGAAAATCGAACTGTAGCTCAATTTTAATCGATTTGTTGGATGAATCTACTTTAACTAGTATCGGCCTCGTTGTGATTATTTCCTATTCACCTAGCGAGGAATTCCTATGCGTATCGATATTCATACCGGTTCGTTCTCATTAACCGACGGCTTACGCAAACACGTCGAGCATCGAGTTCGGTCAACCTTGAGTTGGGCGCAGCAGGGGCTACAAAACGTAAGCTTGCGATTGGAGGATATTAACGGTCCTAAAGGCGGGGTGGACAAATCTTGTCGCATCCAGATTCCAGTTGCGGGCGGAACACCGGTTGTCATCCACGAAGTGCAACCGGATTTATATGTAGCTATAGACCGCGCGCTGGAGCGGGCCGGGCGCGCCTTGAGTCGTAAGCTTGCACGCAAGCGCGACTTCACCCACAAACGTCTTGTCTCAACGCTGATTGGCGATGCTGATTTAGCGCCACTTTAATGTTTACTACGGAGTTATAAAAATGAAACGCATCTTGTTATTCATGGGCACCAACCTTGCCATTGTGTTGATGCTGTCACTCACCATGCGCATTTTAGGGGTTGAGCCGTACCTTAATGCTAATGGCCTCAACTTGACCTCGTTGCTAATTTTCGCGGCGGTGATGGGTTTCGGCGGCTCGTTTATTTCGCTCGCTATTTCCAAATGGATGGCCAAAAAATCCATGGGTGTTCAAGTCATTGAATCCCCCGCTAACTCAAGGGAACAATGGTTGGTAGATACGGTGCGCCGCTATTCCGAAGAAGCCGGGATTGGTATGCCTGAAGTCGGTATTTTTCACAGCCCCGACGTTAACGCTTTTGCTACGGGCATGAATAAAAACAGTTCGCTAGTGGCGGTGTCGTCAGGCCTTTTGGAGCAGATGACGCGCGAAGAAGCCGAAGCGGTGATAGGCCATGAAGTTGCGCATATTGCTAATGGTGACATGGTGACACTTGCGTTGATTCAAGGCGTGGTGAACACCTTCGTGATGTTCTTGTCGCGCGTGATTGGTTACGTTGTCGATAAGGTCGTGTTCAAAACCGAAAACGGAACCGGCCCCGCGTTTTTCGTGACTATGATTATCGCCGAACTAGTACTGGGTGTTTTGGCATCGATCATCGTTATGTGGTTCTCGCGTAAGCGCGAATTCCGTGCCGACAGCGGAGGCGCACGTCTCGCCGGTCGCCAAAACATGATTGCGGCGCTTGAGCGTTTGAATTCTTTAAACCCGGCGCCCTTACCAGATCGTATGGCAGCTTTCGGTATTTCAGGCGGCGGGGCCGATGGCTTGAAGCGTTTGTTTTTAACGCATCCTCCGTTAAACGAACGTATCCAGGCGTTGCGTGAATCTGTTAAGGGATGATGAACAATGAATGATATAAGCGTGGGTAGCCCTTTATTGTGGGCAGGTTTCATCGCCTTTGTGTTGCTCATGCTTGTGCTGGATTTATATGTTTTCGGCGGTCGTAAAGCGCACAAAGTGAGTGTCAAGGAGGCGGCCCTTTGGTCGCTGGTGTGGTTTACGCTGGCGATCGCCTTTAACGCAGGGTTATGGTGGCACCTGCAAGGAACCCTGGGAGCTGAGATTGCAGATGAGAAAGCACTGGAATTCCTCACGGGTTATCTCATTGAAAAATCCTTATCTATCGATAATGTTTTTGTCTTTCTACTAATTTTTTCTGCGTTTCAAGTTCCGGCCGAATATCAACGCCGCGTATTAATTTACGGTGTGCTCGGTGCTATCGCGATGCGCATCCTAATGATTTTGCTCGGTAGTTGGGTCGTGCAGGAATTTAAATGGGTGCTTTATCTGTTTGGGATTTTCTTGCTGATAACCGGAATCAAAATGATGATTCCTTCAGACGAAAAACCAGATATGCAAAATAGTTGGATCTTAAAACTTGCACGAAAATATTTACGTGTAATACCTGGAAATCACGGTGAACGATTTACCGTTAGAAAAAATGGTGTGCGTTATTTTACGAGTTTATTTTTGGTACTCATTCTGGTGGAAATTTCAGATTTGGTATTTGCGGTGGATTCAATACCGGCAATTTTCGCCATCACCACCGACCCGTTTATTGTCGCAACATCTAATATTTTTGCAATTTTAGGTTTACGCGCGCTCTACTTTTTATTAGCTGATGTTGCTGAAAGATTCCATCTACTTAAGTATGGCTTGGCAGTTGTGTTGACATTTATAGGCGTGAAGATGTTGATCACCCCTTGGTTCCATATGCCCGTCGGTCTATCGCTTTCAATTGTGATTGGAGTAATCGGTTGCAGCGTTCTAGCGAGCCTTTGGGTCACGCGTAAAACAGTTTAATTTTTCCGATAGGTTGTAATCTTAGCCCCGTTTATGGGGCTTTTTTATGTTTCTACAAAACGTTATCGCGAAATGAACGCTGCGATACTCCCGAATGTACCAATCTAACAGCAATGAATTCTTGTCTATGGGAAATTACCAATCTCTAATCATAGTTAAGTTTAAACTTGACTATTGGCCAAACGAGAGACTATAGTAATAGTGAAGTTTATATTTCACTATTCGGAGATAAGTATGAATATTCAATTTGATTCCTTTGAAATGATTGAAACGTTTAACTGTTCTATTCAAAAATTATTTAACGCGTTTACAGATCCCGCGATTAAACAAGAATGGTTTGCGGGAGGTGCTCACTCAACTACGCACGATACTAACCATTATTCGCTAGATTCGCGCGTTGGCGGTAAGGAAGTTTTTCAGTTCACACTGAATCACAATACGCCAGTTCCAGGGTTAAAAATTTCTATGGAAAGCGAATGCCTCGTGCGTATTGATGAACAGTTATTGATTTTTCAATCGCGTATGGCATCCAATAACCAAAACCTGTCTGCTACCACTGAAACTTTCCAGTTTTATATTGATGCAGGCAAGGCAGTGGTGAAGCTCACGCAACAGGGAACCTATCTTGAAGGTGCAGATGGACCACAAATGCGTAAAAATGGCTTCGCGCAATTATTCACTGATTTACGCACTTACATAGGTGGCTAAGCTGGAAACCAACATTAACGCCCAACCTGAAATTGAAGCCTTGTTTTTCGCACTGGGAGAAAAACAACGGCGACATATTTTTTTCAGTTTGATGGATGGCGAGAAAACGGTTAAACAACTTGCCGAGCCATTAAACATTACCCTAACCGGCTTAGGGCAACATATTAAAATCCTGGAGGCCGCCAAACTTGTTCGCACCGAAAAGGTGGGCCGCGAACGCATTTGTTCGGTCAACCCTGAAGGTCTCGCCACTATGGAAAATTTTGCAAAATTGCACAGAAATTTATGGAGCTCTCGTTTCAGTGCTTTACGCAAAATTGTTGAAGCACATTAATCTGCTGAATTCACTTAATAGTTTGATAAGGTCAAGTCTAAGGATGAGCAAGCTAGTATGTATAAGATGATTAATGCGATCTTAAATAGTTTCGTGCTGCAGCTTACATCTGAAGCGGAATTATTTTTACTGTAAATTTTTGCTAAAAATAGCACTTACAAGATATTTATAAATATCCCTATCAATTTCTGGTGACGGAGGTTTATTTAAAATTTCCACGTATTCTTCCGCTGAGTCTGCGGTGCCCAGAATGCACCAATTATCGATGAGCAGATGTTTTTCAATATAGTTATGCCTGCATTTTTCAATAAGCGCTAAAGGGCCTCGGTATGGCCAGGTTTTCAGAGCGAGCCGAGATAAGCCTTCCAGCATTTTTACATTGTGAATTAAAGCAGATTTTTTACCGACACAATAACCATCGCATTTTTTTAACCGGTGACTTACGTAGGCGCGATTGCTCACTTTTTCTAATCCGCAGAGTTGGTAGCATAATTTATATTCGTCACTAATGATTTGCACGCTGTCCTTTGCTTTCTTGTTGGACGGAAATAATCCGTACAATTTCTTTCAGCCCGACGGCATTTCAGATACAGAAAATATCTGAGGGATCAAAATCCCGTTTTCTTTTTCTTCCAGATGAACGCGGTAGAAGTTGCTAATCCTTCGAAGTCGACGGCTAAATGCACCTGTCGATAGATTAAATAATATGTCAATTGTTCAAAAGACACATAAAATAAAAAAGCCCCGCGAATAATCGCGAGGCTTTTTAAGTAGAACAGTTAAAAATATTTCTAACGTGTTAGCACAGGATTAATCCAGGTAGACCAGTCTGAATTTCCGGAGTCCGGGCCCTCTGTAAACTCAAGCTCAAGCGTTTGACCGCCTTGAACGTTAATGGAAAAAGGAGCTTGGGAACCTGTGGCCGTTAAAATTGAACTGCGGAATTTTTCAACGCCATCAACTTTTATGACACCGACTACAGTGCCTAGAGTCGACCCCCATAACACACCGGCCGATCCAGAAAAGTTAGTCCATTGACCGCCCAAGTCAAAACGCAATTTTGAAGGAGCATGGGCGTACAGACCTTTGGCCACCGGTCCCTGAGACAAGCAGAGTTGCTGACCTTTGTTCTTGAAATTGCGTCCAAGCTCACCCCAACCCACTTGAGCAGGATCAATTAAAGCAGCTCTACCTAATTCCAGGCTAGTACCGGTCGCTGTTCTTGGAGACACTAAAGGCTGTTGTCCTGTTACAAGCTCGTTTGTTATAGCTGTGAATACATCACGTTCTGCTTGGGTATGATACGCAGTCCAACCATTAACACCCGTGATAGCCGCAAGTTTTTGCCACCAAATTTGATATTGGTTATAAAAATTCTGCGGTATTTCGTCCTGCGGCCAATCAATATAATTATTGCTCGTGGCACTATGTGCAACCGTCTTAATAGCCGCCCACCCGTGATGATCTTTGAACACTAGAATTTTTTCCTGGAAGTAGTCCAAGCTGTAACAACCCTTGCTAAGGAAAGTTTCGTTCCTTTCCGTTTCTTTTTCACGCCATGTAGGTACTGTGGAGCTACCAAAAGCCTCATTACCTTCCGCCCTCTTTGTGTTTAAGATATCGTGAGGATAAACCTCTACAAAGCGCGAAATATGATTACCAAATTTCCAGGGATTGAAATCAAAATTATGTGAAAATTCGTGGCTAAATATTCCATCTATCACGTCAGTAGTGGGCCAAAAATTTTGCAATACAAAGGCCGTATGTGGTTGGTGAACTATCGGGTTGCCAGCTACTCCCAACGCAGGAACTTCCCACTTGCGCGGAGCCCAAGCTGATTCTTTATGGCACTGTAAGCGCGAATGACCGGACAAATCTTCCAGCCCACGAATATAACGACTCACTTTGTCGGCATGATTTCGAGCGTTAGTTAAGCCCCCTGCCGCCGCAATGTCGTCGTTGTATAGGTTCAATATAACTGCGTCAGATTCAATTCGCGTTAATTCGGTGCTAGGAATTTCCACTACCTGTACGTTATCAATGAAAAGCTGTCCGGATACATCTCCCATCACAATTCCTAGATCAGCATTACCAAACTGATCTGTGCCGAAGTCCAATGAGACTGTCTGCCACCCTTGCGACCCGATAGGCAACGCCACTCGCTCACCACCGCCGTAGTTATAATTAATGTGGGGTCCAACAACCGATTGGCCGTTATTTGTTCCTTTATTATTAGGATCGCGATAGACGATGTTTTGGCCGCGAAGTTGTGCAGTAAAAAGATAGGCTGTTTGTGGCTTTAATTGCACGCGCTGAGTAAAGCGACCCGCACTGTAATCCCCCACCTGTGCATCAATGACTAAACAAGCTGAACTATTTACTCCACAGCCTGCTCTTTTTTCAAATAGGGCCGAAGAACTTCCATTCTTTTGTATCACCCAATTATTTGAGCTTAATGCACTTTCCGCGTTGCCGTTCGCAAGTGGCGTTTGAGCATAAAACTTCACGCTCTTAACTAACACCTCAGAATTACGAGTAGCCTTGACTTCAAACTCATAAGCACCAAATTTCGTTGGTGTAAAACTAATGTTACTGGATGTTGAATTAGTCAGAGTTATAGCTGATTTGGAATTTAAATATTGCGATGAACTTTTAACGCCTTGTAATGACGTGAATTGCCCGTACGGGAACACTTCTCGATTTACTTTTCCATCGGGAGTAGTCGAAGCAGCATTATCCAAACTCAGCAATCGCGCTGAGGGAATAACTTCATATTGAGCAGCGCCCGGCTTTTTCCAACCTATGGCGAAATGGTCAGGATTGCCGCCTTGAAAATGCGTAGCATCAAAATAATATTTTTTTCCTGCCTCCAAATAAATATTTTGAATTTGCTGATTAGCCTGCCCGGCATTAAAATCACCTGGGGCAGTCCAACCGCTAATGCTAGCTACATTATTTCCGCTAGTCGCATTAGCCACACTGGAAAAACGTAGTTCCGAGGCATCATCTGACGCTAGAGCCACTGAATAGCTGCCGGTTGCATCTGGTATTACATACCCGCGAAAACGCTGGCCGACTTTATAATTTGTAGTCGCGCCTTGTGCAGTGGTTCTGGAATCTTCACAGTAACTCATGTCGTTCCAGTTTAAACTTGACGCTAATTGTTTTTTATAATCAGGTGCATTTTTCACTGACCATTGGTAGCTCCAACCGGAGGAATCTACCGAAGCACTCAGGGAAATATTTTGGCCAGTGTATAGAGAGGCGGGTGGTGAACTAATAGTTAGAGTACTAGCAGCTACAGATACAACTTTTAATGCGTAAACATCAAATTCAGTTGTGCCCTCTGTGTCAGTCAATTCCACCGTATTTGAAGAAGCTGTCAAGCTAACACGATAAGGTCCGAATTGAGTACCATTGTTATTGCGCGGTGCAGAAGTGTCGGAGATAGTTATAACACTTCCACTAACGCCATTAACTTTTATCCGCATTTTGCGCGTACCTGAGAGGGACGCCAAATTAAAATAAATGTCTGCTTCACCAGCAGTCGGCACGGTCCACTTGTAACCGGCGTTATCGTTTAAATCTATGCCTGTAAGAGGCAATGTCATTTGCGTACAATTGACGCTGCCAGTACACCTTTGCGTACCACTACCTCCCAAGCTCGTATGAGTAAAGTAGGTAGCGTTTAAAGCAAAACTGGGCGAGGCCTGCAGGGCGCCAATACCTAATAGGATTGCGCCTGTCTGAATTTTAATAAACTTTTTTGCGTACTTTTTGAACGACAAAAATTCACGTACATCCTTCATATATACTCCGATGAGTTGTTGAAATTGCGACGCGATCTTAATCAACAGGCAATCGCAAGTGTTTCCCATTACTGACTTACCTGCCAACTTTTCTTTCAAATGAGACGAGAGTCTCTTGATGCGGATATAATTCTTGAACTTGAACAAACTATTGTTTAGCGACAAGCGATTATGTAAATTGGTTAAAAAACCATTATTCATCCACCAGGCCAATTTTATTCTAATAATATTTATATATTATTTCCGTCATCAAAATCCCTTACCCAATACTGAGAATTCCAATGACCGCTGATTACTGCGCTGTAAATACGTTTGTATTCGATATGGACGGAACACTACTTAATGAGAGGCATGGACTTTCTGAACTGACACTTCGCACTTTGAACGAATTGAAGGCGAGAAACGCTAATTTAATTATTGCCACTGGCAGACACATTAACGATATTCGTTGTTACATAGACCAACTGGGCGGACATGTTTCCGCAATTACTTGCAACGGCGCGAATATTCATGACGCAAATGGCGAGCTTGTTGCGTGCGAGAATCTCCCGCTAACAGTTAACGAACAGTTAATTGGGCTCGGCAATCAATTTGATGTTTACACCAATCTTTACACTTACAATGAATGGTTGGTCAGTAAACCCTGTGAAATAATGTTGAAGGCGCATTTCGAATCGCAATTTTTTTATCGGCAAACTAGCCAAGAAGAGATGCTCATGACTCCCGCTTTGAAAATCATGTTTTTCGGCGAACACAGTCAACTTTTAATGTTGCGAGCTCAAATAAGCGAAGATCTTTCTGCATCATTAAATGTGACTTTCTCCGATGACAATTATTTAGAAATAATGCAAAAAAATATTTCCAAAGGGGATGCGTTAAAAGTATTACTGGCAAAACAAAACATATCTTTAGATCAAACCATGGCGTTTGGCGATAGCATGAACGATGTGGAGTTGTTTAGAACCGTTGCCCACCCAATACTGATGGAAAATGCCGTCAAAAATTTAAAATCACTCTTCCCCCATGCGATACGCGCCAAAGCACATTATGAAGATGGCGTGGCAAGGTTTTTAAACGAAAATTTATTTGTTCATCCTTGAACAAATTTAGGTAAATTAATCTTTAAACAACAGCGGGGCGAATTCGCGCAGGCTGCGTCTCCAGGTTAAAAATTCGTGCGCCGTGTTGGGTGAAACATAAAGCACACTATTGATACCTGCTGCTTTTAATGCTTCAGCATTTGCTTTGGGATCGCCTACAAAACTACGCATGCGTTCGTCCATCATTTCGCGACTGCCGTAACTTACGAACGCGAGTTTCACTTTTTCTTTAAAGCTGGGCGCTGCATTTATATCTTCGATTTTGAACGAGCCACCACTGAAGAGCCCTATGTACGAAAACTTATCCAAATTAGCAAGCGTAATCGTTTTGGTTTCCATTCCGCCCATGGAAAGGCCTGCCATAGCGCGTTGCTTGCGATCAGATAAAGTGCGGAAGTGTTCATCAACATAGGGAATTAATTCATCGACGAGCACCGTTTGAAATGGCTTGATATCAAACGAACCAATGGTGCCGAACTTGGCTTCGTTGGTCATGCCGTAGGTAGAGACAATAATAAAAGGTTTAATTTTTCCTTCAGCGATCAGGTTATCCATAATTAAATTGGCGTGACCTTGGTTCATCCAGGCATATTCGTTTTCACCCCAACCATGCTGTAAATAAAGAACGGGGTAACGTTTCTTATTATTTTTATCATAACCAGGCGGCGTATAAACAAAAGCGCGCTTCGTTGAGTTTGTGCTTTTTGATGAAAACAAAACTTCTTGAACATGACCATGGGGAACATTTTTCACTGCATAAAAATCCTGATCGTGCGCGGGAATTTCGATACCACTCTCCCAACGAATCGAACCGTAAAAGTTCATCGCACCGGGATCGTTAAATATTCCGCCGTCTACTTTCAAATGATAATAATGGAAACCTTCATCCATTGGCCCCTCGGTAGTACCGGTCCATACACCATCGGTGCCTTTCACAAGGTCGGTTCCACCTTTTCCACCCAGCCCCAAACTTACATTAATGGCTTTGGCATCCGGCGCTTCTATACGAAAGCGCGCGTAACCTTGCGAGTTCACTTGCGGATACTCTTTACCAGGTTGATTCAATACGGACGGTTTGAAATCCTCGATTATTTTTTCATTCGCTTGTGCGAAACCTATGCTGGGTAGGGCCAGCGCGAGTGTTCCTAAAATGACTCTGTAATTCATAGTTTGCCCTCTGCTTTCGTTATGTATTTGTATGTATTCATGCTTCACGCATTGAAGCGTGGCCATATTGTATGACATCTGCTTAGCGGGCAATTGACGCATGTCATTATCAGAAGCCAGTTGTGGATGCTGACGCCACTAAATGATGTGGGTCAAAAACCTACGGATGTGGCTATAAAAAGTCAGGCAGGTGAGAACGAAAATAATATTCAGTGAGGTAACTTTTTAAAAGGACAACAGATTCAGGAATAGATACTAAACACCTCAGCATTGTGAGGAGTTTAGTTGCAGACAGTTTTTTATTTCAAAATTAAAATTCGGTTCACTCAACAATTAGCGACGATATTTTTAAAAGCATAGCTTCATCCATAACCGGTGAAGTGGACGTGAAAACTTTTTGCTCGCCAGCAAAGTTAATATCAACGTATACTTTAACTTTGTAGCCATCAGGTATTTTAATGGATGCAATTTGATTGTCGGTAACGCCCAGCGAAAGCAAATCTTGCAGATCATAATTTCCGCGTTCCAACTTTACTTCGTAGCCAGTAAAATTCGCACCGTTGAAAACAGATACGCCTGTTGTGTAAGGTGGCGTAACAGGAAAGTTAACGTACTCGTTCCATAAAGCATCCAAACTTTTCCCGGTGAGTGCCACCCATATATCGTCTGTATAAGGCGTAGTGAGGGTAGTGCGGCTAATTTCAGCAGCAACTGGCAATTGGTTTTGTCGGTAAATCGCATCAATCCATTTAAAAAATCCGGCCGCGTCACCATAACCGTTCGTGTAGTGTTTTTTATTATCCACATAGCGTCGTGGAATGGACCAAATGTTTTTGCTATCCAAGCCATACAAATCCCGAATAAAATCAGCAGTACCCTCTATTATCCACCGTGGTAATTTTTCAACCAATTCCGCCTGTGCAGCATGAGTTGTTTCGTGGACAACAATATCAACGTCATCAGGTGCCTCCGCTAAATAACTGGTCAGATAAACTATATTGGTTCCGTAGGCTGCCGCGATGTCATTAGCTCCTGGGCTAAAAGTAAACGTAATAGTTTTGGAGGCGTTTGGATTTAGTAACTCGACTATCTTTGGGTAAGTTGCGAAAAAATTACATATCATTTTTTCCAAATGACCGGAATTTATTAAATTTCCGTTCGTTATTGTTAAGGTGTACGGACTGCTTTCTGCGCAAGGACCCAATACATTGTACGTGCTTATCACTGCAACAGAGCTCGCTGAAGAGGACGAAGATGATGACGCGTTCGAATTTTGATGATGTGAAGACCCGCCACCACAACTCACTAAAAGCAATAAAATCGAAAATACTGTTAAATATTTTTGCGAAAATAAAATAAATTCGTTCCCTAAAGCTGTATTGTTTTTTTTCTGAAGCATGTCTTGTTCCCTCTCATTAGTTGTAGAGCAACGTTGCTCTACGAACGAAAATAACTAATGTAGCCTGAATCCTGTGTTAACCGAAAAAAATAAAAAATTTGAATACTATATCGAGCGGGCTAGGCTGAACAGTCAGATCAAACTGTTCAGCGCGACTCCTTAGTAGGTTATTTATTTAACAGGTTTTTGCGGTTCAATAATTTTGAACTCGCCGCTTAGGTGCATCATGCTAAATATGTATAGCATGCCATCGAAATAACGTTGCTCTCCAACAGGTAAAGGTGTGTCCCATAATTCTTTCAAGAATGCGTTTGAGATATCGCCTTGCGTAGCGGCCAAACTACCCACCGCGGCCGCCGCAACCATTCCAACCGAATGACGATCGGACATGGGCTTTCCATCCAACGTGTATTTGTCGGCGAAGGTATGAATACCTTGCTTGAAAAGAAAGTTTTGGTAACGATCGGTCAAGCCTGTTTGGCGCGGATCTTTTCTAAACCAACTGTAATCCACCGCCATGTTGCTCACGGTACGCCAACTGTCGTACGCATAAATGCTGGGCTTACCATCCCAACCCATCGACGGGGTACCGTCATAATCGGTGCGATCTGGTGAAAGACCAGTTTCAGGATGGGCAGCTTTATGAAACAAATCACGACTCGCCTCGGCAGCTCTCGCCCAAAATGCGCGTTCTTCCTTTGGAGCCCAACGCGCCCAGAGTTCGTAAAACCCTGGCAAATGATAGGAGGGATCTGTACCTGGAAGGTTAGTCTCCGGCACAAAGCGAACCATAGCGTGCTCTTCATCCACCATAGGCCCAACGCTGACTTCACGCGGAGCATTGCTACGTTTATAAGGAGGCCACGGTTTGCCTTCTTTTGCAGCCTTGGCTTGCTCGGCGCGATTGTTAGGGCTTGGCCAACCCATCTCTGGTTCATCGATCAACGGATCATTCGCGTGAACACGGAAGGGTGTTGTACCTATCAAAACGCCGTGATGACGCATGCCGCGCAAAATAGTGTCCGCTTCGTTTTTATAGTTATAAATTCCTTTACCGTTGCCCCACCGATGGGCCGCGAAATATAAAGACATCGCGTAAAACATTTCACCGTCCGGCGCAGCGCTGGTTGAGCGCGGAGTGCCATCCGTATTCATCGACCAGGCAAAATAACCACGCGACGGATTTTTGGGATCGGTGTTGAGCATGTAGGTTTTAGACCAATTCCACAGCGCATCAAACTCGCGTTTCTTGTTCAACTGAACAGAGATCATCATGCCGTAGCTCATACCCTCACTGCGCGCGTCGTTGTTTGCCCAGTCGGTGATGTAGGCCAGCGTGCCATTTTCGTTGGCGCCCGTTTCAAAATAAACGCGCTCTTCCTGTCCATCGCCGTGGAAAAATTTTTGAAAAGATTGCTCGATACGCGCACGTGTTTCTGCTGGTGTTTTATTCAGCTGCTCAACAAACAGATTTGGGTATCGCCCGGTTTTATAGGCGCCCGCACCATTGTCAAGACGCGCCTCGGTTGCTGTCTGTTTTGCGTTTGACGATGACGTTTCAGCTGCAAATGCGGAAGTCATAGCCATCGTACTTGCGGCAAAGGCTAAGGCAACACCAAAGGTTTTAAGTTGATATCTCTGCATGTAATTGTTCTCTCATAATAGTTCTTTTGCGATACACGTTTTGTAGGAGTAGTTGTTCACACGATTAAATAATAGCCGAACCGCAAGAATTTATTGATCAACCCAAAAACGTCGCTCTTATTTACCACGTTAACTTTTACATACTCACGTCTTTTTACATAGGATTACAAGCAGAAGCATTGGATGAGCTACTGCGAACCGAAACGTATAAAACTCCTTCCATTTAAAGAAAACTTTACTTGCTCAAGAATGTCACAGCCCACGTGACATATTTATTCATCAATTTTGGTCGGAGAATCCTATGAAAGAATTATCAAAAGGCGACTCGGTAGAGTGGAATACTTCACAGGGTAAAACGACCGGAAAAGTGGTTAAAAAAGTAACCAAATCTACCAAGGTCGGCGATTACACCGCAAAAGCGAGTAAGGATAATCCGCAGTATGAAGTGGAAACTACAAAATCTCATAAGACAGCAGTACATAAAGCGGATAGTTTAAAAGAGCGTTGATGTTTCGCTTTGTGATATCAAGGATATGCGGTGACAAAATTCTATGCGAGCACCCTAAAATATTTAATGAAGCAAATGCCTAGATGCTGGCGTTAATTTCGTTGTTTGCATTTATTCTCGCCGATATCAATTCACAAAAAATTCATTTTCAAAAATTATCCTCAAAAATATACGCATCGTATTAAGTCGCGTAGGATTTGACGACAACCAAATAAAACTTGGACGGTAAAAATTAAATTATCGGAAAAATGTGGCTTCACTTCATCGCGATGAATGTAATTTTTACAGGAGCACGGTGGAAAAATAAAAAAAATCCTTTTAAGATTCGATCGCTCATTACCCACATGATTTAAAAATGTGGAAGTGTTGCAAGGATAAATTGACCAATCGATGAAGGAGAATTTATGAAACGATACGCCTCGCTAATTTTATCCCTTTCTTTTTTTACCTTAATCACAGCGTGCGGAGGAAGTGGCGGAGGTTCTAAAACCGCTCCACAAATATCTAATACTCCTACGCCATCTACTTCCACGAGTTCAATGCAATCCTCGTCTGAGTCAACCTCTTCTACAGCTGCTTCGTTAAGCTCATCAATATCGAGCTCATCAGCGCCGTCCTCATCGGGGTCGATGGGCCCGACAGGTGTGCTCTGGCATGATAACTATGCACTGGACTACCGCGATGGGGTTCAATTAGCGCATCTTGATGGCAGTCTTCCTACCCAAATTACTACCTCGGATGAGGCCAGTGTCAACGTTTGGGCGGATGGGAAGCAGTACATAGTGACGGACTGGAACGTGTACGATGATTACACAGATATCACCGTCATTGATCGCATCACCAATAGCACGGTTTATCAAACCCAAGTCAATGGCTATCTTCGAGGTGTAACCGCTTCGCCGACCAACAAAAGCTTGGTCAAAGCCATTCATGGTGAAGATTCAATATCCCCCTTTGAGGAATTTGTATTAGATCTTTCTACCATGAACGTGCTCTATGTGGTTTCAGACCGAGATTGGTTTGCCTGGATGCCGGACGGGCGCTTCATGCTGATCAATATAGACACTGGCAACATGAGAATAGCGAGCCTGGACAGCATAGAAGAAACCCCGGTGGGACATTTAGAAATACCAGCGGACCTGACTATGGGAAATTTTACGATAAGCCCTACTGGTAAGCAGTTCGTGATGGTCATGGATCGCCTCGGCACCACCTCTCCAGAGCCAGACTTGTGGATAGGGAATATCGATGGATCAGGGTTCGAGCAACTCACCGACACCAAATTGGTTGCCAATGCAAAATGGTCTCCTGATGGGCGCTACGTGGCATATACAACCGATACTGGAAGCATTTGCAGTTTTGGTGGTTGCCTGGGTTCGTGTGACCAATGGTATACACCTGTGGATCTGCGCAAAGTGAAAGGTTTACCCAATACACCTGGAAGTGAAGTGTTCCGTGTTAATGACCGTACCGGCTATCAGCAAGTGCTGGGATGTTCGGTATTGGCTTGGACTCCATAAGGCAAAGTTTCAAACCACTGATAATTTAAAGGAAATAAAAAAGCTTCAAACATCAGTTGGGTTCTTATTTATTTTCCTAACGCTAAGTGGTCGATTTTTTTGACCACTTAGCATCATGATTATTTGAAAATACTTCGATCAACCGAGTGCAACGACTGATTAACCGCTCGATTATGCAGAATTAATCCTGCGCATAAAAAAGCAGGGCTCTGTTATCCTTCACTGCCGCATCTAAAATTATTTTCATTACACCTAAATCCTGCTGAAAATATTCATAGGCAGTAGAAATCTTTCTGCCGATTAGACTATCAACCTCGCGTCTAAATATTTGCACCTCTTCAGGCCGCATTAACACGTAGGCGTTAGTACAATCCCACGACATGTCAGGATAGGCTTCGCAGCCAGTCCATTGATCTTTCCATTCGCTTCGGCCGTTTTTAAAAAGCCCAAACAGGGTCGTAAGGTTTTTTCTCGATTGGAATTTGTAGGCTTCCCTAAACACCGGTACTGCGAAATATTCAAAATTTAACGGGACAACATCTTTAGCGTCATAGTTTCCAACCGAAGTTGCTTTTTGTTCACGCGTTCCAATAAATCGCTTCACTATTTCCCGCTCACCGCACCAGCGCACCTCTTCATTATCCAGGGCGATGCATCTTTTGACAGATGCGTCTATTTCGGTTTTATCCGCAGCAAATTTCTTCCAGTCAAAAGACTGAACGGTCCACCCCAGCCCCGACGCATGCACAAAGCTAGAGAGACCCGTTAATAAAATAAATAATAGAAATTTGTTCACCGGAATTTTTTAATTGCTCTCAACGTAGGATTTAAAATTATCCAAGATGGACTGCCAGCCGCCACGTTGCATCTCGATTGGATTTTGATTTTCTGCATCAAATACTGTGGTAACTTTTGTCTTATCACCTTCTGCCTTGAATTCTGTGGTCACCTCCCTGCCATCGCCTATGGTGTAAGTCATCTTCTCATATTCAATGACTTCATCATAAATTGCGGAAAATTCAAAACCAAAACTACCATCTTTCGCTTCCATGCGAGCAGAATATTTTCCACCTTTACGAAGATCGTTTGTCGCCCATGGGCATTGCCAATCATCTGACGCAAAATTCCATTTCGTGATATGTGCTGGTTGAGTCCAGTAAGACCAAACCTTTTGTGTATCTGCAGAAATTGTTGCTTCAATCGTGATTTTAGTATCGCTCATACCTACTTCCTCTGTTGAAATTAAAGTGAAATTATCAGGTAGTTGATAAAAATGAAAGTTTGTTGTTACCAAGCGTTTTAAATCCTAGCGCAACACAAACGGAAATGTTTGCTGAACCCTTATCTCAACTGGTCTACCATGAAGCATCGCTGGGCTAAATTCCCAAGCGCTTATTGCCGTAATGACTGATTTTGCAAACTCTGGCCGGGTAGCTGAATGAATTTCAGGATGGATGACACGCCCTTTAATATCGATAGTGAAAGCAACAACAACTTGACCGGTAATTTCTTCGCGCAAAAATTTAATTGGATATTCAGGCGCATTTCCTTTAACCAGGTATGGCAAAGAATCACACTCGCCGTTCTTGCAGAATGTGGATCTTTCGCGACCATCCGTGTGTTGATTAAATTCATCAACATTCATCGGAGTTCCGTTATCCACTTCGACCCAGGTCATACCATTTCTTAAGTTAGTAGAAAGTTGAGCCTCATGAACAGGCTCAACAGCCAAAACATTTAACGCTAGTAAAGCGGCGGCGATAAGGCCAAGGTTTTTAAGTTTCAAGTTAAGTTTTCTCTTAGGTGTAATTCCAGTCTATCTCGTCATAGCTGTTGCGCTTGCGTAACTCAAATTTATGAAGACATTGCTTATAGTCGTTTTGCATCTAAAATTTAAGCATACGAAATTTGATTTTAGTTAAAATTTCGTTACGTGCAACTGCTACTATTGGCGGAACATAATGATCCAGCGATTGCCTTCTCCGCGTAGTGTCATTCTTATAGCGCGGCCAGAGCGAGATAATGAAAAATACTTTTCTTAATTTGCACGAAGTTATTTTGGTTCTCACGTTTGCGGAATCAATTTTCTTGTGCGCCTTATTTAAGTTCATGCCAAGCACTCAAGTTCAGTCGCGAAATTTTTTAGCGCTGTTTTTTGTGCTGATAGCAGGCACTTTGGTCACAACTTTAATAACCTGGAACGCATCGCTGCAAAGCTTGGCTATTGCTTATTGGAATTTAGTGCCGCTGGTGTTATCGGTGTGTTTATTGTTGCAAGGGCCGTGTTTGTATTTCTACCTTCGCTCGCTCTCCGAAACGATTGTCGTGCGGCGCTGGATAAATCTAGTTCATTTATTACCAACGTTATTGGCCGCGAGTTTAATTCTTATCTTTAACGTGAATGTCACTGAGTGGCTTCCGTGGAATTGGCCAGCTTTGGCCGAGCGGGATAGGGCAGCGGTTAAATTTATTTGGGCGATAGTGCGCTGTTCACCGCTTATTTATGTACTGTCTTGCTTTCGCGTAGAGTTTCGCTTGCGACAACGGCAGAAGCAGGTCTATTCGATTATTCCTGAAAAGGAGTTGCGCTGGGCTGAAATTGTTTTAGGGGGATTTTTTATCCACTGGTTATGGTCGTTTGTAGGCTATTTCCTGGGCGACTATATCAGCGGTGATATGAATGATTTGGTGGGCACAATAAATAATTATTTCACGGTTATTCTGGTGAACGTTTTATGTGTGTTTGGCCTGGTTAATACCCGCCAGTTGTTACATGTTGAACCTGTGAGTGTTACTAAACCGGTTGAGGTTGTGCAGCTGGATAATAAAATCAGCATTATTGAGCGCGCCATTCACGAGCAAAAATTGCATCTGGAAAGCCAAATTAATTTGGAGCGATTCTCTGAACAAATTGGCCTGCGCGCCAGGGATGTTTCCAATATTATAAATTCTCATTACAAATCAAATTTTTTCGAATTTATTAATGGCTACAGAGTTGAAGAAGCAAAGCGTTTACTTACGTCTGACGCACATAAAGACGATACGATTCTGGATATTATTTATAAGTCCGGTTTCAACAGTCAGTCAGCCTTTCACCGATTTTTCAAACGCATTGTGGGCGTTACGCCGTCTGAGTTTCGCAATAATTATCGTAAAACGCTGGGTGAATAAGCCGATCATTTTTAGTGGACTAATTTGGCGACCAAATAAGCTTTTTCGCACCGAGTGATATTGATGTAGAGCGTTTTCCATGGTGCAAAAAAAAGCCGCGCAAATATAATGCGCGGCAAAGAAAATCCGTTTTTAGTGTGCAACCTCCTGAATCTATTCGTTCATAGCTCCTCAATAAGTTGAAGCTTTACTTAACGCCTTTGGTAATGCTGAACCAGTTGATATTCCAGCCACCCTTATTAGCCTTGATGCCGAACTTATGCATACCGGCAGTAAGGGTGATGGTGCTCTTTACCGTCGTCCAATTTTGCCAGCCGCCCGTGTTAGCCAAACTTAGGGTGGTATAAGAAGGTGAGCCGCCGGCTTCTTCAAAACTTAAAACACCCCCACCTACGGCACTCGCAACACGGTATTCAATGGTGTAAGTGCCGGTTTCAGGAATTGAAATAGGCGTGCCCGCATAGGAAAGCCAGTCGCCGCTATCTATGTAGCCAACATTTAAACCGCCGCCGGTATCACCGGTCCCTTCAGTTTGAACGCCACTCATTTGCGAAAAGCTTTCGGCCTGTAGCGTAGCAATTGGGGTAGTGGTGGATGAAGAGCTGGAGGAACCGCTGGAACTGGAACCGGAGCGTTCGACTTTTATCCAGTTAAGATTGAAGCCACCGGCTTTAGCGGCGATGCCCAGGCTTTGTTTGCCGGCAGGTAATTGCGCCGTGTTGGAAACCGTAGTCCAGATTTGCCAGCCGCCGGTTGCAGGAACATTAACCGTACCGTAAACAGGATTTCCGCCGGCCTTTTCCAGTTGAATCACACCACCAGCTGCGGCTGCCGCGACACGATAGGACACTGTGTAAGTGCCCACCGCTGGAATATCCACGTCGTATTTGAACCAATCACCCGTATCGATATAACCAACATTTGATCCGCCGCCGGCATCTGATGTGCTCTCGATTTTTACGCCGCTCATCGCACAGTAAGCTTCGGCTTGAATAGTTCCTGGCAATGCGACTTCTGCACAATCACTGCCGCCACCACCGCCATCTCCACCGGCTTGTGGCCAATTAGAAATGATGTCTTTGGCCAAAGCGCCCGAGTTGGTAAGTTGGTTGTTGGTCCAATTGGACGCACCGGTATTGGGTGTCAAGGCGGATGCGCCTTCTGCTTTATCGCTGACAGACCAATTGGCGTTGCTGATGTTGTTCTTTTTCATGAAGTCAACCCAGGCCCAGGTTTCGCTACTGTTTACGCCGCCGTTGCCATCCGCGTTTACGGAACCCCATTCAGTAACAAACAAAGGGATGCCACTGTTCAAGGCACCTTGCGCGGTATCACGTAACCATTGGCCGTGGCTGCCAGCGTAGAAGTGGAGGGTGTACGCGATATTGTCGTAGCCAGTTATACGATTGGCGGCAGCCTCATCAACCCGTTGTGACCAAGCCCGGGTCCCAACAATGATCAGGTTTTTCGCACCGGTATTACGAATCGCGGGGATAACTTGTAAGGCATAGGGTTTGATTTGTGAATCCCACCAAACGTCGTCCCATGGCTCATTGAAAATTTCGAAAATCACATTGGGCGTGTTGCCGTAAGTCTGCGCCATCTCCGTAAAGAAGCTGATAGCCGCATTGGTGATAGCACCGCCTACGTGGTGCGTGTGCCAATCGATAATCACATACATATCATTGGCAATCGCAGCTTCAACGACTGCTTTCACTCGCGCTTTGTGCAGGCCTGGATTGTTCATAAAACTGTCGCTACCACCTTCCTCTACCGCGATGGCGGTGCGCACCAGTTTCGCATTCCAGTCTTTGGCGAGCCAACCGACCGTGTTAGCACTGTAATATTTTTCGAAACCCCAGATATCCCAAAACAGACTCATGCCTGAAACACTGCCCGGTTGTCCGCCAAAAAGCACCTTATTACCTTGGGTGGTAATGGGTTGTACGGCTGCATCAACGCTGGCCGCTAGCGCTAAACCACAAGCGGCACTCATTAAAGTTTTAAGAATTTTGACGGACGAACGCCGACTGGCGCACGCTCCATTAATAAGTATCGTATTCATAGGTTTTCTCATCTTTATTGTTGTGGAATAAACACCTGAACTCGAACAACGGAGTTGTTCATGCCTGGGCCCCGCATCGCCAATGCGCAATTGCGTAAATCTTATTTTTAGCCTTCCGTACTGGCAATTAGCGAGCAGCAGGTGAGAGCGAGTATCTAGTTAGGCGCCACAGCAGACCACCTACTTTAGGGTGAGGGATTAAAGTGGGAGCTCCCACCTTAAGAAAATCGCAAAGTGACTGATGTAGAACTGGCTAAGGAGGCTTAAAAGAGGCTTTTGCAGCGCTATGCGTATTCATTAGCGATGTTGGACGTATATCCCCAAAAATAAAAAAGCCCCAGCAAATTGCCGGGGCCTGTTTAGATGAACGTGTTGCGTTAACAGCTTACCGGCGACGACGCAAGCCCAGCCCCAATAATCCCAATCCCATCAAAACCAAGGTTGAAGGTTCAGGCACAGATGTGGAGGTTGTCGAAAGGTGGAATTCGTTGATCTGCATGTAGGCCATCGCATCTATAGATTTACCCTTCGCGCGTCCATCCAGAAAAAGGTAGGCATAGCTGTAATTCTCATTTGCAGGCGCGATGTAGGAGAAATCCTGTTCCAGGCCAACGCCTTCTAATCCTACTTGCAAATTAACCAAGCCGAGGTTGCTGGATTTGCGCATGTAATCCCCGTTGGCGCGTTCGTAGTAGCTGCCGTCGGCTATGTGAATAAATTCGTCTACGGTCGATCCATCTGAAGGGTTGTCAATAATAACGGATTCGTACACATCAACATTGCTCGCCTTCATGCCCGGGTAGTCATTGTTTGAAACGATAAAAGATTTGCCGTCGATGGTGTACTCCAGCCCTAACAAACCATTTGAATTTGTGAAATAACTACCCTTCTCTGCGCCGCCAAAACCGTCTGAAGGCAAGTCGGTGGACCACCATACCTTTCCGGTAAATGCTTGCCCGCTTATATCGCCGTTCCAAACGTCTACCGAATCATTTCCGGAGTCGGCATCTTCACTTGCCAGGATCACTCCGCTAAAAGTGCCGGTCACCAGGCCAGCTTGTGCGCCCAATGCACCCAACAACAACGCGCTAGCGCTGCACCATAACAACAAGGGTTTTAAGTTCATTAACTGTTCCTCATTCAAGTTCGAAAAAAGCCGCCGTTAGGCGGCGTTAGGCGTTACTGGCAAACTGAACCCGTAACCTTAGGCACGCCAGCTGCGCCTGCCGGCTTTTTGCCCTGGAAGCCAAACTCGACGGTTTGCCCGGGCTTGATGATCGTGTTCCAGCTCAGGTTTTTTGCGGCGTAAGGATTAGTGCCGCTCAAGCTTGTATTCCATGAGCCGGTAATGCTGGAGCCATCGGTGTATTGCCAAGTCACGTTCCATCCGTTAATCGGCTGTGTACCCGTGTTTTTTACGCGAATCGACGCGGTAAAACCTTGGCTCCATTGGTTGTTGACCACATAAGTACAACTGCCCTGCGCCGCTACCGACGAAGCAGCGCTCGAAACACTTTTTGAACTTGATGAAAGGCTTGAAGGCTGAGATGAACTGGATGGTTTTACCGAGGTGAATGAGCTTGATACCCTTGACGAACTCGACGATTTCGCCAGACTAGACGACGCTGATGATTTACTTGAGCTTGAGTAACCTGCAGAGCTTGAGGACGTAGAACGAACAGAAGAACTCGATGAGCGAACCGAGGAGGTCGATGAGTAAACTGAGGAGCTTGAACTGCTTGCACAGTTGTCCACGTAAGTTTGGTTAAAGGTCTCGGTATCAACTCCCCCTTTACCATCCCGCACCTTAAGCTGCCAAAGAACTTCCTTACCTTGCTCAACAAGCGTGGAGATCTCTGGGTATTCAAAGGTTGGGCTATAGGCGAATGCAAGATTTTCCCACTCATAAGTCAATGTGTCGCCATCCGGATCGGTTGAACCAAGGCCCGAAAGAACCTGGCTATGGCATGAATTTGGGTCTGCTGCGACTGAAATATTCGCGACCGGTGGCCTATTGGCAGATGAGCTGCTGGAGGACGAACCGTCCGTGAATATGCTAGCCAACTTGGAGGTGGCTTTAATGCCGTTAGCGCTGTTGAACGCGAGTTGCCCCCATCGTGTCAGCGCGGCCGGGCTCCAATCACTGACCAGGTCCAAAGCCGGGTTCTTATTGCCGCTCCAACTCCATGCGAAATAACCCACATTGTGTTGCTGCGCGTATTGCATGACAGCTTCAGCGGGCAGAAGCGGCGCATTTAAAGGTAATGGGCCTTGGAAAAAGGGATGGTAATAAGGGACGGGCGCAAAACCACCGATAACCAAAGGAGCCCCTATGTTCTTAAAGTCTTCGATGTAATCCCTCACTGCGTCGGGGTTTACGTGTTGATCAAAGAAATCGACCGAGTAAATAACCTGCTTTTTCAATGACTCATTGTTATTAATCTTGCGAGCCAAGTCATGCATCGCCCTATCGGTATCCTGGCTCCAACGATTGCCATCGACCATGATTACAAAGTTTGCAAAAGAAAGCTGAGCGTCCAATCCCTGGATATAGGTTTCCATGCCGTCCCGGTAGACGCTTGCGCTAGCAGAGTCGTTATCGAAATGTTGATTGCCTAAGCCAACGATGATGAAATTTTCAGTGCCCATCAGCGGCTGTCGTAAGTCCGTCCAATAACTAACTGTGCCTGAAGGGCTCGTCGAACCAGGTGTTGTACCAAAACCGGCCACGTCGTTAGGTTCCAACACACAAATCAATTTCTGCAGTTTGCAGGTTTCAACTATCTGCCGTATCTGCGCAACAATTGGGCGCGGAAACACGCTGAAATCACGCAACGTAAATTCAATTTGGGCAGAGTTAGCACCTAAGGCAGCCGCATCCTTTAGCGATTGAATTGTTTTTTCGGGGGCCAAATCGTGATTGATCGTTACCCCACGTAAAACTACAGCTTGACCATTCGCATCTACCAGTTGGCCATCTTTAACGCTAAGCGCAGCCACACATGGCGCCGCAATAAGTCCAGCTGCTGCAACCGCCAACAACTTTTTTAAAAACGAAAATTTTAAAACCGAAGAAATTGTTTGCGACTTTATTGAATGGCGTGACACGGATTTCGATTGGGCAGAGCAGGTCATAGCATTTCCTTTTTTCGCTGAACACTGAATGGAAGTTATGTTAATAGCTTGAGTTTGGATCTTTAAAACTGACGTCTAAAATTGAATGTTTCGAATTTTATTTTGGATATTTTGAGTTGACTAATGGCCCCGCTTGATGACGGAATGCCTTGGGACATATTCTTTTTACAAGCTTTTGATTCGTGCCAGCAAACCTGTGCACAATTCGGGATCAATTAATCGTCACGTCAATTGAGCGGCGATACCAGTCGAAATTATTTTTATTATGTAACTACGAAATCCAATTAAAAAATGCATTCGTTATTGTTGTCGTTATGCGGCAGAACAATTGCACAAGCGCAACGGAAACGCAACGTTAAAGAACTGTTATCACCTCTAGTTTGTGTAAATTTTTTTAAAGGAACAAATGCCTATCGCTTTTCTTATCCTAACCGACCCGGATTGTGACGGTAGTTCGGTTTTAAAAAAGTCAGTGTGCATTTTTCGATATGGCGCGAAAAATTTTAATCCGATTATCTTATTTTTGAATAACGCGACGGCATCGGGGCACGAATCGAATTTCACTCGCGTGAAAAACTTTACTCATTTAAATGCCAACATGTGAAATTGATTGCTTTTGCAAGCTAGTAACCGTAAAGGGCGTTTTTTAAATTACGCTTGGTATGCTTTAAAAATTAAGCAGTGAATATTTTACGTTTTTATCTCCTTTAATCGAAGCAATAGCGATAGCTTTTGCGTAGTTGAATTCGTTGGTGTTGTATGGCATTAAGAACGTTAAGTGAGATTAAATCATCCCAAAAAACATTTAGCTTTTTAATTTTTACTTTTAATAATTTATCAAGCGAAGCGTAACGAGTTAAGGTCTCGCAATGTTTCGCTTGCCTCTACTTGAAACTGCGCCTCTAAATACGACACGTTGCACCCACGCTAAAACTGCCAAACAATCCAAGCGGAACGGACAAAATTTTACGAACGTTTTTTCTGGCAAAAACAAAAAATTTTGCTAGGCTTTAACCGTTCGATTCGATCGAAGGATTATTCAACTCGGTGAGCTGAACGCTTATCGCCGCAAAGAACCTCCTATCGCGCTAATCTTGCGAGGCATACGGAAGTTTCCTACGCTTGAATTTAAATCGTTTTGCTCAATCCATTACGATTCCCACGCCAAACTTTGCAAACCCGGCAAGAAGTTCAGCTGGGAAAATCACCTACGTTCTTAACAAATTTTTTTGAAATCTCATTATGAATCCGAATAAGCCGTCACCTAAACCCACGTTGCTCGCCGTTTTAGCAGTTACCCTTATCACGCTTGTCGTTGCTCTCGCGCTGTGGAATCCGTTGCGCTTTTCTTTGTTTGCCAAAGAAGAAATCTTGGATAGCCGTAGTGCGCTTATTAAAGAGATGAACCAGGATGTTTCCGCCTGGAAAAAAAATGAAAAAGATTTTTCAACGGTGTTGTCAGATCTTCAGAATAAAAATGTCGCGGCTGCCGGCATATCGGATGGAGCCTTATTAATTACTACCGCTGGTGGTGAGAAATATATGGTCTCTGATGATTGGGGCCAATTCTCGCTTAAATTTTTAAGTGACTACACCAACGCGGGTACTAATACTTTCCCCTTTGCGATTTTAAAATCGGACGCCTCCGGCCCTGGAAAATCGCAAATGAATGCCGCGCAATGGTTTCAATTGCTGTTTGCTCCCGTGTTAATTATTGGCCTGGTGATTGGATATGTTGTTTACTATCGCTTCGCACAGGTTTTTCCTTTGCAAAAAGGCTCCGATATTCGCTTTAAAGATGTCATTGGTGCAAGCGAAGCAAAAACTTCATTAGCCGATGTTGTAGCTTATTTGGAAGCCCCTGAACGCTTTGCCGAAATGGGTGCGAAACCACCAAAAGGTGTTTTGCTTTCTGGGCCACCCGGCGTAGGTAAAACTATTTTAGCGCGCGCCTTGGCTGGCGAATGCAACGCGAATTTTATTTCAGTGACCGGCAGTGATTTTTCATCAAAATTTTACGGCTCAGGTATTCAACGCGTAAAAACTCTGTTCAAAACCGCTCGCCAAAAAGCACCTTGCATTATTTTTATTGACGAGGCTGACGGCATTGGTCGTCGCACCGAGCAATCCAGCGCATCGGATGCAGAATCCAACCGTATCATTAACCAAATTCTTGCAGAGATGGACGGTTTTAATCCGGCCGACGGCGTTATTGTTATTGGCGCCACCAACTATGCAAGCTCGCTTGATCCTGCTTTAACGCGTGAAGGTCGTTTCGATCAAAAAATTAGCGTATCACTGCCAGGGCTTGATGATCGCAAAGCCTTGTTCGAATTTTATCTCGCAAAATCGAAAGCCGTTGTGAATATGGACTGCGACCAATTGGCACGCTTGTCTATCGGCATGTCGCCAGCCTCTATTTCTTATGTCATCGCCAAAGCAGCATTCGATGCCGCAAAAAATGGTGACAAAGAAATATCCACCGCGCAATTACTGGAATCTATGGATACCTTTAGACTCGGAGGATCTGCAGGGTCTGTCGCTATGATGAACGACGACGAACGTCGCCGCATTGCCTACCATGAAGCAGGCCACGCATTAATTGGTGCTTATTTGAATGTGGGTGTCGTGGAAAAAGTAACAATCATTCCACGCGGCGAATCGCTGGGCGTTACGCTTATAGCGCCAGAGCGCGACACCAAACTGCATTTGAAAACTACATTAGAGTCACGCATACAAATGTTGCTAGCGGGGCGCATGGCCGAGCAATTAATTATTGGCGAAGTATCCTCGGGCGCATCTAGCGATTTAAAAGAAGCATCAAAAATCGCTTACAGCATGGTGTCGTCATTGGGCATGAGCGAAAAGGAAACCTTGTTTAGCATCGACGCTTTCCAGGACCTGCGAATTCCGCCCGATCATGCAAAATACTTGGAAGAAGCCAATTCATTGCTGGATAAGTTGAATCAATGCTGCATGAAACTTATGCAAGAACTTGAGCCCGCACTTCACGATATTGCGAACGAATTATTGAAACGCGAAACTATTCCAGGTTCAGATGTTACCAGAGCAATTGAAGCTCTATTAGCGGATGAGATAAAAGCTGCTTAGAAACCGCTTACAAATACGAGTCGTCATATTAAAAACCGCTGCGTTATGTAGCGGTTTTTTTATAAAAATTTTAGCCGAAATTTAAAAAATAGTGGAATCAAGCCCCGCTATGCTGGCAATGCGTTAGGCAAACTCACAGGCTATGAATAACGAGAACATATTTGAAATGACAACAAGAGGGCGACGATCGCAGGTCATTTAAAGATTTAAGCTTCGCTGAAAGAATTACGCAACATCAACTTACCGTTACCCAAGATTCGAGCATCGATGGAGGGGTACTTTTCCTCAGCAGTATGTCCCCATGAAATACGGAGGATATTTCCCAGGTAATGTTTAGAGGTAGTTACATGGAAGCCTTTTTTTTGGGCCCAACAACGAACACTTTCTTCAACTATCTCAGAAGGAGTTGCCACATATATTGCTGACGAATATCCGATAGTTACTTTGTTGTGAAACAATTCAGACAGTTCTCCGAACGCGAGCGGTAGATTGGTCGCCAATCGTTGCGCGTTTCTTTTTTTTAATAATTCAAAAGATTTCAATCATCCCCCCTTTTTCAACCAGGATTTCAAAACGTGAAAACATTCAGTGCTGTTAGCAGTGATGATTACAATCTAGGGATGAATCGTCCGTACGATGCCTAACCTTTGAATTGCAACGCTAGGAGTTGTGCGCGGCATCACAAACGAGCAGCGCTTAAGGGGTGGGAACCAAGCTCTCGTCTAATTTCAAATATCCAGTAGCCACAAAGAATTTTGAACACAGCTCATAGGCGCAAAACTAGACCTTTGAATGCTTATTACTTTGATTGCCCAGGTTGTTCTGGGTTTGCACGCGGCATTGTCCCTGTTTAAGCAAAAACCTGTCGCTGTATTGTTACTAGGTATAACGGTGGTAGTGATCCTTATTGGCTTAGGCTACTCTTACAATATGCAATACATCGGCGTTGCGCTTATTTACGTGGTGATTACCATAGTACTGCTCTTAGCCTACGCAATTTTTTTATCGCTCAAAGGGAGGCTCAATTAGAAAAATTTTTTTGGTTTCAGATAAATGATTGATCGAGCTTAAGATGATTGGACATTAAGACCCAGCTCTTTTTGTTTTTTCTTCGTTAGGTTTGAACAAACTATTCGATAAGAACTTTCTATGTGTTTTTTTATTTCACCATTATCGCCGTGAAAACCCTCAAACATTTGGATCCACTTCATGCCGCGAGAAGCGAGGTAGGGTGCAGGTCTATAGCCTGGTTCATTTTTTAAAATTTCAAAATTAAGATCTGAGGTTTTGAATGAAAATGCCGGCGTACCTGATTTTTCCCAGCCTCCAATGGCAAACACCTTACCGCCCACTTTCCAGACATGAGACGCGCCCCACTGAACCACATGTGATGTTGCAGTTAGGGAGCGGCAAAATTCATTGTATTCGTCATACGTCATACTTATAGAACCGCAAATTATTCTTCGCCTGAATTACTACTTCGATGCAGACGAAGTTTCGTAACGAAAATGTCGCAAAGCTAGCCTTGATGCTTTATCAACTAACGTAAATATTTTATCGATGTCATTTTTTTCGTGTCGCGGCTTATGTCCATCTACTTTAATAATGTGGCAATCATATCGATCCATGATGTTATAAAAATGTCCGTAAATGTCAGCATTCTTTAATCGTTTGCCGTTACTCGTATAATATTTTTTCTGCTCTAGCTTTTTTCGTCGTGTTAACAGGCCTAAAATATTTTGTGAGTCGGTATAGATTGTCAGCTTTATTGTTTTATCTTCAGGTGAAGGAATTCCATCATCAATAGCCCATACCAAGGTTTGCATCTCCAGCAACGTTGAAGAGGTATTTTCAAATTGTTTGGTTTTTACGTTCGCGATTAGATCAAAACCAGGAGTTTCCAAATTCTCGATTGCAAGATAAGCACCAAAGCCAATGTGAGTTTTGGTATCTACACTGCCATCTGTAAAAAGAATTAGATTATTCACTCAATCGTCCCGGCATCATCCTTTTTTAATACGCACAACTTTCATCACTTCAAACGTGATACCCGCGACAACTTGCTGTTCCGGGTAGTAGGTAATGTTCACTCTGGCACCTTTTAAACTTTGGTATTTACCTTTGCGCTTGAATTTAAAAGGCACATCGCAACCCTCCACCATTAGCGTATGCAAAATCCATTCACCTTGCTCGCGTTGAATATGTGACACAACTTTCACGAGTTCAGAGTGATTGAGATTGTTGTGTTTTTCTACCAGTTTTTTGGAGTCTGATTGCATAGTCATATTCATTAAAATCTTTGGGTCGTTACTTGGACCGGCCCAAGTGGGCGTCGCCTGCAAGTTTACTCAGCTTATCGACCATGTCAGATGTTGCGCGCAAACGAAAAAATGCACCTGTCGAATCAGCAATTCTTTCGTTTGCTCATTTCGAGT
The DNA here is from genome assembly GCA_004173475.1 of Gammaproteobacteria bacterium. Lineage (GTDB taxonomy): Bacteria > Pseudomonadota > Gammaproteobacteria > Pseudomonadales > Cellvibrionaceae > Cellvibrio. Next base: position 49,469 of record SEBU01000009.1, on the reverse strand, counting down.
TTTTTAATTTGATCTGTTAAACATTTCGAATCGCTTAGGGCTTCGGCGCGTCATCATGGCGCAATTGCGTGAGGCCGATCAAGCGGGCAACCACGCCAGCCAAGTAGAGCAATCCAACAAACATTTCGACGCTGGCCACCGCGCGTGCATGTGGGGTCAGGGGTATAACATCGCCGATCCCAGTACTTGAGAGCAGCGCAAAACTAAGATAATTAAGCTCGGTCCAGGTACGCATGTCTTGCGGGTTGATGGCAGCGCCGTATGAGCCCGGCTGAAGTATCTGGATCAGCATGTACAAATGAGTGAAGCCCCAGGCCAGTAAGGTAAAGGTCGCACCGGCGGCAAAAAGTTCGTCGGTCGTAGCACGCAGGTCTTCCATCATGTAGGCAATAAGACTGCCTGCCGCATAGAAGTAAAAAATCGCTTCCAGCCCCGAGCTCCAGGCGAGCAAATGGGTCATCGAAAAAAAAGTCTGCAGCACTAATAGCACGATAATAACCGTGGCGAGGCTGCCGCTAATCCAGGTTAGCCCCGGAGTGCGTCGCACCATACGCGTAGTGAGTGTCAGCACCGTCACGCCAAATGCATTGAAAACAACCAAACCTGCCTGCGTTCCTTCAAGAAATGGATACAGCAGCATTCCCACCAGCTGGACCAGTAAAAGAATTGCCGACGGATGGCGCCTAGTGAGGTGTAGAAAAGGAAGATGTACCATCGATAATGCCATGTAAATTTGAAATAAAGGGATTGGTTTTTTTCGCCATCGTGAAAGGCGATTGCGAGGAGCATGATCACCCTTGGCTATGCCAAAAGCTACAAACAATGGTTACGGCAATCACATTTTTTTGAGCAGATTCTTCCGAATGCTATTCATTAGAAGCATCCAGCTTCTCGATCACATCCGACCCTGATTTATTCAAAACTGTCTCAGGAGCGAGGCTACTGACGTTTGACTAAGTTGTTAGAAAAATTAGTTTACCTTACTCATGCTAAAAACAGGCAAATAAACGGAAATCATAAATAGAGCGAAACAAAGCAACGACAGCCATAAGTTGTATTTGCCAATTTTAATAAGTCGTAAAGCATATTTTTCGTTAAATAAATTTATCAACCAAAAAGATATTGGAAATAGACTCGCTATGCCGAGCCAATAAAATACAGGATAAGCTTTCACAAAAAATTGCGTTATTAACGATAGCTCAGTGCCAAACGAAGCAAATGTCTCAGCAAACTGCGGCGCAATTTTATTAATGCTTCGATAAAGCATAGCAGTGAATATTATGGCAACTGTCCAAACTAATCGACCTTTAATACTTAGCGTAGTATGTGGATCAGGCGAAACATTGCTTTTTGGTGGTTCATAAATATTTTCGTTCATTACGCGATTTGATCCTTAGGTGCTCTAACGTCGAACTCAGTAACTACATGTTCTCGGCAACTTTTAAGTTGTGGTTTTACGGGATAGTTTTGTGGAGCAAACCCATGGGGCCACCTAGCTAACCGGGAGAATCGTAGAAAATCAGCCTTCCATCATTTGAAATATTTTTGGATTTTGTCTGTCGTCATCAACAGTTCCATTTCTATCTAAGCCTGGAGGCGGATGAGAACCTTTAATGTGAAATCGAAAAAGCCATTGATCTTCATTAGGTAAATATTGGACAGTAATATCACCCTTATCCTGCGGAAATGCATTTCTTAAAATATCAACAACTTCTTTTTCAGTAAAATCAGGTTTGGCTGCGTAACACTGGACTGAGCACAGCATTAGTACGATAAGACTTAAATGTTTCACAAATTTCTCCATAACACTTTATTCAAAATTCCATGTCGTATATCCGTATTTCATAACGCGATCCCCACCTATTTTAAGCCGACTAATTAATTTGTATCCACAGAAAATATATTTGGATATATATGGCTGTATTTTTCTATCATCGATTTACGTTGCGCCATTAAGAAAAACAGCGAGCTCGTCAGGGGTTCCGTTTGGAAAATATTCTTTTAAATATTCAAGGAATGCGGATACGCGAGCGCTTAGTAATCGTCGCGATGGATAAAGCGCCCATAGAGCAATTTCGGGTCCGTCTACATCGCCCCACTGCATTAGGGTACCGGCAGCCAATTCTTTACTTACGAGCGATATTGGCAACCGACCAATGCCTGCGCCGGTTCGAACAGCATCGCGGATCATGATCATGGATGATAAAGCGAGGATGGGGTTAATTGTGACGCTGGATTTTCCAAGCGACGTTTTAATACTCCAGGTTGTTATTCCATCACCTGCACCACGAACTACCGCCGGAACGGGCGAACTGCCGTCAGGCCGAACAAAGTTCGGGCTCGCCACTACGACCAATTGATCACGCAGGAAGATTCGCCCTACAAGGTTTTCATCCGGATCTGGATTGACCCGAATAACCAGGTCATAACCTTCTTCGACCATATCTACACTGCGGTCTTCCGTTGTAACTTCCAGCTGAACCTCGGGATATTTTAGCGCAAACCCCGCAGCTAATTTACCCATTGCAGTCTGTGAAAAGAGCAGGGGTGCGCTGATCCGTAATTTGCCGCGGGGCTTGTCTCCACCCGATGCGATCGCCGTTACAGTTTCATCAATTTCAGAAAGCAAGACTCGAGTGCGCTCATAGAGTGCTCGCCCCTCCTCCGTCAGTTTAAGCACGCGGGCGCCACGTTCGAGCAAACGTAAGCCGAGGCTGGCCTCCAATTCGGTGACGCGACGAGACAAGGTTGCCTTTGGGCGACCAGTTGCGCGGGCGGCTCGCCCGAAGCCGCCATGGTTTGCCACGAGATTGAAATCAGCGAGAGCGTGTAAATCCATTATGTTTCACCTATGAGACGGAGTGTCCAATTATAACGTCTATCGGCTCATTTTTGGGATATGTATTATGGCTTCGTCATCTGACATAAACCTATCTCAACGGAGCAAAAAATCATGACTATTCTCGTAACAGGTGCTAGCGGCAATGTCGGCCGTCAAGTAGTTGAACAACTCGTTAAACGCGGTGCGGATGTAAGAGCTTTAGTTCGCGATCCCGTCAAAACCGAATTTTCGGCCGGTGTGACTGTTGTGCAGGGAGATCTGCTTGACCCAGATTCTTTACGCGGCGCCCTCTCGGGGGTGTCCACTCTTTTCCTTCTCAACGCAGTCGTGCCGGATGAATTCACCCAAGCGCTCATCGTCCTTAATCTTGCAAAGGAGGCGGGCATTGAGCAAATCGTCTACCTGTCGGTTATTCACAGCGACATTTATGTAAATGTGCCGCACTTTGCCGGTAAGTTCGGTGTTGAACGCATGCTAGAACAAATGGATTTCAGTGCGAGCATCCTGCGCCCCGCCTACTTTATGGGTAACGACCTTAGCATTAAGGACGTGATTCTAGGTTACGGCATTTACCCAATGCCGATAGGTAACAAAGGGCTCGCCATGATAGACGTGCGCGATATCGCCGAGATTGCAGCTATCGAACTTATCCGTCGCAATGAAGCTGCAGTGCCCTTACCGCTGGAGCGCATCAACCTTGTCGGCCCAGACACTCTGACCGGTACCGACATAGCCGCTCTTTGGACAGGAATTTTGAATCGCCCTATTACCTATGGCGGTGATGACACCGGGGCCTTCGAACAAAATCTAAGAAATTTCATGCCGGCGTGGATGGCCTATGACATGCGCCTTATGAGCGAGCGCTTCCTTAGCGATGGAATGGTTCCAGACTCCGGCGATGTTGAGCGGCTTACTAAGTTGCTGGGTCGTCCGCTGCGCTCATACCATAGCTTCGCGACCGAAATCGCTGCCGCCTAATTCGCTAACCTATTTTAAAGGGACGAAATCATGATTTATTCAACAGCCACTGTTCCGGTTAATTCGGCAGGCAAAACCCTACTGACCCATGCTCAAGCATGGGCCGGCTTAGAACTCAAAGCCCGCTACGCCCGTTTGTTTTTACCGCCCGGCCTCTGCACGCATTGCGATCTTGTGGAAGAAAGCAAAACACATATTGTTCGTGAAGCGACCATCGCAGGTGAGGAACTACGCGAAATCGTCATCTTCGAACCTGCGCAAAAGGTGTCGTTCTTCCAAGCATCGGGCCCGCGCGAAGGCGTGATTATCAATGAATTATTCGTAGACGAAATCGGTGCGCTGCAACTCAGGTTTTATTGCTACTTAGGTCTGCGCGGCAAAGAACCCGGAGGACCAGAAGAACAGGCCCAACAAGCCTGGATGAATGGTGACAAAGGTTACAAAAGCGCACTGATCTCAACATTGCAACGAACTCGCGAATTGCTCGCTGAGGGAAAACTTTGATCAATGCCATAGCTCACAGCGGAGCGGCGTTTTGAAAAGTCGTTCCTTGTGATGCAGGCTATTCCTTCGAAATAAGAATTTTATTATTCGTATTCTGGGGAGAATGATAGCGAGATTTCACTCGATCTAAACTCCACCACAACACAGAGCCACAAGGTTGATTAAAAATGGTAAAACAACGCCGTTAAAATATTCACCTAAACTAGAGCTATAACAAAGATGTAAGTAGTTGACGCCTCGAGCCTCTTTCTTCGAATTTTGGATTCAGATATGAGAAATAAGGTCTGGCCACACCACGCCTTAACCAAATTTCACGCCATAGTGCTCACCATAGTGCTAGCGATAGTCGCCATAGGTACGCCTATATTTTTTGCCGTACACCAAGCGCAAAAGCAGGGAATGGATGCCGCCAAAGATCGAGCACTGCTTTACGCCTATGACATCATGCAGCGTTCAGATAAAACCGGCGACCAGATAGATCTGGGAATAGCACGCCTGCTTGCCGATCATCAAAGTGAACCGTGTAATGACCACGCTCTGGAGGTAATGCGCGAAATCGATTTGAACTCCATGTATATCCAGGCCATCGGCTTCGTTAAGGACGATACATTGGTGTGTAACTCATTGGGTATTCCCGGGCTCGCATTGGGGCAGCGAAGTTTTACCACCAACAAACAAGTGAGTTTTCGCACAGACGTGCAATTCAGTTTCGCGCCTAAGGATCGTTTTATCGTAGTAGAGCGCGACGGTTTTGCGGCTATCATCCATAAAGCGCTCCCGCTCGATATAAGCCTCAACGATGCGGATGTCTCGCTCGCAATATTTTCTGCTTACAGCAAAAGCGCCCTCACTTCACAAGGATTTATCGACCCCACCTGGATCAATCGCCTTGGCGATAAACAGGAGAATGCCTTTGTTGATCAGGGCAGGGTTGTTGCGCTTGTTCATTCAAAGCACTACCTAACCGTCGCCATTGCGACAGTGCCGGTTTCTTACGCTGATTCGCAAATTGAAGAAGTTGCACACCTGTTAGTGCCCATTGGATTACTCTCTGGCCTCGTTGTTGTATTAGCCATTATTTATCTCGCGCGAGTGCAACTATCACTTGCATCCCTCATGAAAACTGCTTTGCGTCGCAAAGAATTTTTTTTGCTTTACCAACCTATTGTTGATTTGCGCACCGGAAAATTTGTAGGCGCTGAAGCATTGATTCGCTGGCGTCGCCCTGTGGGTGAAATTATCAATCCGGATCTCTTTATTCCTATGGCAGAAAAATCCGGAATTATTCGCAACGTTACTCGTTATGTTTTGGACACAGTGGCAGAAGACGCTCAGGGGCTATTTGGCAAACATCCTGATTTCCATATCGCAATCAACCTTTCTCACGAAGATATGCAATCGCACGAAACCGCTGTGCTCTTGCAAGCGATGAAGAAAAAATTAAATGCAGGACCAAAAAATATTCAGGTGGAAGCAACAGAGCGCGGCTTGGTTGATATTGCTCTCGCAAAAGAAGTAATTACAGAAATCCATGCCCAGGGAATTAAAATAGCGATAGATGACTTCGGCACCGGATATTCCAGCCTTTCTTATTTACAAATGCTAGATCTGGATTCGTTAAAAATTGATAAATCCTTTATCGATACCATCGGAACCGAAGCAGTGACCGGGCAAGTTGTGGATCACATTATTAAAATGAGCAAAGATTTGAAATTTGAAATGATCGCAGAAGGAGTTGAAACAGAAACGCAAGCCGAATTCCTGCGCAACCACGGTGTAGAGTACGCGCAAGGTTGGTTGTTCGGCAAAGCCATGTCGATGGAATCTTTAGTCGAGAAGTTGGAGTTGCAGCAGAATACCTGAACCTATTCATTCGTTTTATCAAGGCGTACCATTTTTTTTGGTGGCCTACCCACAGGCGGTACACTGCGCCGCACTTCTCCGGCGCAAACGATAACAAAGGCCGGCGGACTTAGTAGAACCCGAGAGTATGATCTTTACGTGCTACATAGACCGAGGTCATTCCGTGCTCCATGCGACGGGTGATAGCCGCCTCTGCTTTGAGCGCTCCGTCGCGAAAACTGGCGAGACCATCGTAAAACATCGCAGTAAAAAAGTCGGCGTCGGCATCGCGTGGCGTAAACACTTCTATGCGGCACATAGTCGCATGGCAGCTGATGCTATTAACACTGACGCGTTGCAGCCCGTGATGTTGCGCAAACATTTCCCGTAGCGACTTTTCGTAAGCACCGGCCCACTCCACGTCGACAGGCTCCCGTTCAAACATCGCGGTTGCGCGCTCATAAACGGAATTTTCAACTTTTTGTACTGCTGCACGAGCAGTTTCTGGATCTAAACCGCTAGGGTCATCTTCCGCCTTTGCGACCGCACCGCGCGACGGCACGCTGGCTGACGCCTTGGTCGCTGACAAAGATGCAGATGCACCGCGCGGCTGGGATGGGCTGAGGTTAGTAAGGCCAACTGGCGGATTATCAATAGGGCGGATGGGCACGGGGTCGTCGAGGGCCGCGTTATCACTTTTAAAAAAGTAGAGGCCAAGCGCCAATAGCGGCACTGCCAAGAGTAAAAACCACAAAAGTACGGATTTAGTAGAATCTCGCCGAGCCACTCAACACCTCAAAACGGCAATGAATTAAAAAAACGGCAGGAACCTCGCGATTCCTGCCGTTGATCAAACGTCCTGCAAAAAACAAATTAACGACAGGTTACCGCTGGCGTTTCAGCAGTGCCACCATTGGTATCGCCTTGGAAGCCAAACTCAATAGTTTGTCCTCCAGCCAAAGTACCATTCCAGCCTAGGTTGGAGGCGGTATAGGGGTTACTGCCAGAAAAGGTCGAATTCCACGCGCTAGTGATGCGATTACTACCTGCAAACTGCCAGCTCGCTGTCCAACCTGTGCGGCTGCTCGTACCGGTGTTAGTGACACGAATGGCGCCAGTAAAACCGGTGCCCCACGAGTTAGTAACAACGTAAGTGCAGCTCAAGCCCGCGGTGTTATTAGGCGTACTGCTACTGGCTGCGCTAGATGGCCGGCTGGAAGTTGGCGCCGATGAAGGAGCAACGCTAGAGCGTGCTGCGGAACTTGGCGCAACACTGGAACGTGCCGCTGAACTTGGCGCAACACTAGAGCGTGCCGCTGAACTCGGCGTAATGCTGGAGCGCGCCGCTGAACTTGGCGTAACACTTGACCGGCTTGATGACACTGTGCCCGAAGAGCTGTTGCTTCCTCCGCCAATCTGCACATCAATACAGCCGTGGAAACGTTCATAGGTGGGCGGCTCACGACCCCATTCAGCATAAATTACATGACGACCGGTACGCGAAGGTATCGTACACGTGGTACTAATACGCGCAGCGGCTTTATTGGCGCTTACATTAGGATAGGCGCTCGGATTGTCGTCGTTGTATGGCAAATCACAGAAAGGTTCATCTTCAAAATCTGACCACGTTAATTCACGACCGACTTGATAAACAAACCCGGGTTTGGTGATCCAATAACGGAAGTCCGCACTGTCATCAAAATGCGGCCCATTGCTAATGTCCCATGTAAATACTTGTGTGCCGCCACTGATGTTATTGACGGGCCAATTAATTGAGTTATCCCAAGGTGTTTTGCCCCCTTGCCAGGTCTCGCTGTCAAAACCACAGACGTTTTTGGAAACAGGCCCTAACACCTTACGCCCTAGGTGGTGGTTCAACACGCTCATGTAGGAATAACCACCATTAGGGTCGCCTGCAAATGCGTCGCCGCAAGCGGGGTACTTTGCCGTGCCGTTACCAACTTGATCTGGCTTGGTGACTGCGCCACAAAAATAGTTACGCGCACCGGGACTTTCGACAAAACCGTGACCGAAACTCATGGCGGAAAAGGCCAGCAATGCAGCGCCCACTCCACCCGCTTGAATAAAGTTTTTGTTCATTATGTATTTCCTCACTTTACCGTATGTAGAGACGTTCCCGAAATGGGAAACGTGATATGCATCGCCGAGGTATTCAACTGTAACGCGGCAAGATCACTCTTCAAAAAAACTTAAAGCGCTCGCACGAATGAACCAGAAGGCGATAAAACTCAGATGTCCAATGGATGTTTGCGATCTACAGGAACGTAAGCGAAACGCACACCCAATTATTATTTTATTAGAGCTACTGACACCAATTGACCGGTAGACTAGTGGACAACCGAAGCCCCGATAGTCGCCTCATGAGTCGCAGGTGTCAAACGAATAGGAAAACGAGGCGCCACAGAAAATGTAAATTTTTATTAATAATTCGCAAAATGCAAACTAGTGCGTCAAGTGTATTGATTTTGGCGCCGGTTTCTCATCGTCAAATTTGCCAGAAAAATTTGCGGCGTTTACTTGCCCATCCAATAAAATTCGCACATACAAGGTTTTATTCTGCGCGGCGTTTTTCACGCTAACAACGTAATGACCGCGCACATTTTCATGAATTCGTGCGGCCTCAACTGGCAAGGCCCGCCAACTGTCGTCGAGCCGCTGCAACCCTAATGCCGGTTGCGCTTCTTCGCTTGCGGTTCGCGCAGTTTCTAATGCAATCTCCACAGCCTTTTTCATCGTCACTGGAAGATGAGTATGCCCTTCGTGGGCGTGCGCCCATCCGCTTATTACAAATATCATTGAAACTGCTAGAACGCGAAAGATTTTGCGCATGAAGTACCTCGATTATTATTAGTTATTAGACATAGTATTCGAACAAAGTTCAAAAAGTGATAAAGGAATTTCAAACGCGACTCTCTTGAGTAGATTTGATGTTTGGTTAAAATTAATCAATGAGCCGCAGAGTGGTGGATAGCGAGTTAACTCGATTGTCATTTTCTGACTTAATATTTTTAAAATGTCCAAGCTACAGTGTTTATCAGCAACAAGTTAGGAATGGCATGAACTTAACGTCGTTGAACGCAATTATTCAAGAGTAATGCCTACTCATTTTTGTCATCACGGCGGATCAAATTTTTTGGGTGTTCCTAATGTTTTTCTTTTTTTAACTCTTCTTCTACATCCGCAGGAGCTGGGCGAAAAATTTCTTTAGCTCTATTTTTTTGCTCTTTGTTTGGCCTTCTCTAAATCATCTTTGCTCATCATTGAGCTCTTAACTAAATAGAATAATTTTGCGCTGACCCTATTTATTGGAATACGCTTACGGACCGCGCTTGACAGCCCCCAGAAGATTTATCATGAGCTAATGCGGCAACGAACGCTATCTCCAATAGGCGCAACTATTATAATTATGATTTCACCCCGGATTAGTCACCACGCAGCAATACATGATGCCTTGAGTGAGCACTGATGGTATAGAAGGGTGCGAGAATCTCGAAACCGTACCAGCATGAATTACAAAACGCCTGAGATTGGAAACCTACAAAAAGTGAAGTAGAATCAAAATGAATTCTATGAATCAATAAATCTCAACTTAATAAATGCCGCTTATGTCGGTGTTGTGCAAAGGAATTTTATAATCCTCGAAGGAAAATATATGATTAACGAAAAAGATTTAGAGACTTTCTTAAGAGCTAAAAAGGACGCGTTCGCTGTAAAAGTTTTGATGTCACTTTCCGGTGTTAGCCTAGGAATCTTGATTTTTTTAGAAGTTACACAGGTCACGAATAACTACACTATCTTGCTCGCAACAGTAAGCGCCGTATTGATGGGCTCTTCCGCTGGAGCAAATCAATGGGTGTCTGTTTCTCGAGCTCAGCTGATAGAGACACTCGAAAATATAATTCATAGCGACCCAGAAGCATTAAAGCTCCTAGCTACACATAGAAGTGGAATTGAAACAAAGTCAGATATAACTCAAGAAACTCACACGAAATAACCCTCAATAGAATCGCACTCTGATTGGGATTAGCGAAGTTAAACCGCGATATGTTGATCCCACGCTGCACTGAAAGTATTTTAACTTCGATATGAATTCATAATAGGTGCTGAAAATGATTTGTTTACGAACATTCCTAATGAATAAATTTGTCGCCTCGATATGCTTGGCGTGCTTGTGTGGTTGCATTCAGGCAGAAACGAAATCTCCGCAAATTACCCCTGATACTGTAAACCTCTCCGCTAAAGCTTTTTTGAGTGAGTTTGTTAGTCAGAGCGAAGAGTCAAGGAAAACGGCTAGACTTTATTTGTTAGGTGTAATGGATGCAACTGAGGGCAAGATTTGGTGCGATTACAAACAATTTAGCACGGCAACATTGAATGAATTTATTTTTGAATATTTAAAAAAGCGCTCGCCCCCCGAATTGGAACAGAGAGCTTCAACACTAATTGAGGCTTCCCTTAAGTCATCATTTCCTTGTAAGGAAAAAAAATGAAACCCACATTTCAAACAGTAAAAAGACATCACTATTCTTCGGAGCCTAGCAACGCTAATTATAAGTCCGCTGGGGATGTATACACCGAAATCGGGTATAACATCGCCGACTTAATGAAGCAAAACTCCGGCTATGCAAATACTTGTGCTACTCGTATGAGTCTGGCTTTACTCAAGTCAGGCGTTACGTTTTCAGGGCGATTGCCGATAAAAGCAGGCACTTTTAAAAATAGAAAAGTGGAAACGGGAGCAAAGCTATTAGCCGACCAATTACTGCTCCCAAGCGTTTTGGGTAAACCGAAATTTTTGGAGCCCGCGAAAGCTGCGTCATTACTTCAGGACGAGAGAGGTATAATATTTTTCTGGAAAATTACGGGGTATGAAGGTGGGCATATAGACTTAATTGAAACGAATAATAAGATTCAAATATGTAACTCCCATTGTTATTTCAACTGTAAGGAAGTTTGGTTTTGGTCGCTCGCCTGAGATTATCAATAAAATAACCTAGATTGGAAAACGTCGGTGATGCCGAAAGCATCGCGATTAAAAAGCTCCAGGTTATTTTGCCAAAGAGCAGTATATTTATTGGGGATTCTCGTTACACTTTCTTTATTGCAATTAAAAATCAATCTCGAAATACGCGTTTTGATATTTTTTGAAATAACGGCCAATAGAAGACATTTGGAGATTCACATCAAACCCTTGTACAAATCGGCCGCTTTTACCAATGCCTGTTTACCAAGTTTTAGATCTTGAAGATGTTGCATTACGCTTTCATTATGTTTGAATCCATAGGCTTCGCTTACTAAATGGACGATCTGTCGCGCCACCTAGGTATTTCATGATGTGGAACTACGATAAAAGTTGATAACAATAATTATTAAACTATCTTTGTAGAAGCGACTGTTGAAACAAAAATAATGAAAAACCCAATTTTTAATACTCACGACCTTATCCTCGTCCTTACCCTAGCAGTGTGTGCATTGCTGGTCATTTTCCAGTGGTTGTTATCCAAACAAAGAACCAGTGCTTCCTGGTTGCTGAGCGGTTTTTTTGTGGGGGTTGGTTTAACGGCGCTGTGTAATCTGTTGTTGTGGAATGATTACATCCACAGCGACCTAGAGGCGGCAAAAACACTGTTATCAAGTTTGCTGGTCACCGCGGTGGTGGGGAAAAGTGTGTGTTTGTATTTTTATGTGGTGGCGATTACCCGTGCACAATTTCGTTGGCGTTGGAATTATGCGCTGCATGGATTAATGCTGCTTGTGGTAATTGCATTGGTTATTGCAGTAGGTCTGGATTCTGATCGTTTGCGGTTTTTAATTGCCAACGATTCTGAAAGCCACGTGCGGCTGACCAATTTTTTCTGGCATTACCTGAAAGCCCTGCCGGTCATTTACGCATTAGCAGCAGTATGGGTCGTTTCGCAGTATAAGCAGCAATTAAAGGAATTTTATTCCACGTTTAGCCCGCGAGCGCCGCTTTGGTTGTTGTTGTTGACGTTGGGATTTGCGTCGAATTGGAGTTGGTCGCTGGTAGTGCATGTGCTGGGGCAATCGGTGGGCACCGAGTTGGCAGATACGTTTGGCATTGCCGATAATTACATCACCTTTCTACTAGTTAATGCACTCTTTGTTTACAGTTTGTTGTATGCCCATGAGTTGCTGGTCACCAAAGAAAAACCAGCGGAAAAAGAAATCGCTACAGTGGCAGAGACATCGCCTGATGCTATCGAGAAAGTTCGCCGCACTATGGAAGACCAGCAGTTGTATCTGACCCAGAATTTAAATATTGAAGAATTTGCCAAGCATGTGGGCATTCATTATCGCGAAGTTTCGAGCATCATCAACAAACACTTCAACACCAATTTTTTTGAATTTGTGAACGAGTATCGCGTAAATAGAGCCAAGCAAATGCTGCTGGATAAAAACTTTGCCGATATGACGATAATGGATATTTTGTTGGAGTCAGGATTTAACAGTAAATCGTCTTTCCACCGGTTCTTCAAACGCTACACCGGTATGTCCGCAGCGGATTTCCGAAAGCAGAAGCAAGAGTAATTCTTTTATTGGACGAAACAAACATACGCAAATCGCTAAGTACAGATGCCTATACTTAGCGCATGGGACAGTGGGACTATTTTCTGCGACGAGCAAGCAACAATCCGCTCAATGCCAATAAACCCCAGAGTGAAAATGAACCGCCACCACCAGAGTTGTTCCCCTTGGATGCAGTAGAGCTCGCGGCTTTCGATGAAGCTGGTGTGCTACTGGCAGCTGCACTGCTTGCGACGCTTGAACTTGCCACTGAACTGGAAACCGCAACAGAACTTGCACTGGAACTGCTTACTGATTCATCAGCCGGTGGCGTACCCGCATAGCCCATGGCGTCTTCTTTGGTGAGTGCGAGCACAAGAATGCCGTTCTTTACCAGCACATTTTCCGGTGCAAAATCCACGCGGTTCATATCAAAGCTCCAGTTGGCTTTGCTCCAGCGACTGGTATCAAGCGTATCAAAATCATCGCGCCAGCCGCCTTCAAAATTTTTGGCCGTGGCGTTGTAGCTTTTGTACTCAACGTAACTAATAAATTGATAGACCGGCAATACAGAATCATCCCAGGCGCCGACCCATTCAACGGATTCTGATGACCAGATATTAAAACGCAAACTCTGCGCGTTGGTGAGGCTGGTAACGGTACTGGTACCAGTGATGCGACGCGCTTCTTCGCCGTCCACAAACCAGGCTACATAATCCGGCGTCCATTCCAACACATAGGTGTGATATGCATCGGCCAGGGATTGGGGCGCTGTGTGCACTTGTTCGGTGTGGATAGTGGGGCGCGAGCTGCCAAGGATTACGTTGCTTTGCCATTGGGTCGCATCATTTTTACCAAAAATTTCGATATCGATTTCTTCCCAGAACGTATCACCAACTTCCGAGCCGTTTTTGTAGGTGAAGAAGGTGGATAGCACGCCGCTCGCCTTGGCAACACGCATACGCATTTCGTAGCGACCATAGAGATAGCTCTGGTTTGAATAGACCTCCGCACCTTTATAGGATTTGGCGGTGGCGACGTTGGCAGCAAGGCCTGCACACAATGTCAGGAGAATAATCGAAATACTACGCATGTATTTTTACCCTAGGTAACAACAAAAATTAAACTGGGGCTGGGGTCATAGTCATTCCCCAACCCCAGCGATTTCAAGACGGTTAATTAATTTTGGTCAGTTTGATCCAGTCGATATTGAAGCCTCCGGTATTGGCATAGATCGCTAAATTCTGTGTGCCGGCATTCAAATAGATGTTATGCGAGATGGTTTGGAAGGTGCCCCAGCCGCCGGTATTCGGTACGCTAATGGTACCCAAGCCAACTCCGTCGCGATCCAACGTGAACTGGGCTGTGGTCAGGGCCGAGGCAACCCGGTATTCCACGCGATACATGGCGGTTTGGGGAATGCTTACGCCGAGATACTTGAACCATTCGCCTGCATCGATATAGCTCACCACGCCGCCAGAGATGGTCAGGTTGCCACCCGCTTCGTTGAATCTTTCCGCTTCAATATGAATGCTGCTAGTCGCAGGTGTGGAACTGCTTGATCCGCCATCCGCCGGTGGGGTGCCTGCATAACCGGTTTGCCCTTCGCGGGTAAGTGCCAATATCAGAATGCCGTTTTTCACCACCACATTGTTCGTGTCGAAATCCGCCAGGTTTTCGCCAAATGTCCAGTTGGCCTTAGTCCAGCGGTTACTATCGAAACTGTTGAAATCATCGCGCCAGCCGGTACCAAAGCTGTTGGTTGCTGAATTCCACGGCTTGTAGTCGATGTAATTGATAAATTGGTACACCGGTAGGATGTTGGGGTTAAACGCTCCCACCCATTCGGCAATGTTCGCGGCCCAGAGGTTGAAGCGAATATCTTGTGGGCTGGTTAGGCTGGTGACAAATTGACCACCGTTGATGCGGCGTACCTGAGTGCCGTTCACAAACCAGGCAATGTAACTGGGCGTCCACTCCAGCACATAGGTGTTGTAACCGTCACCTAGAGAATAAGGCATGGTGTGCAACCCTTCGGTTTTGGTGGTGGGGCGATTGGTACCAATAATCACATTGCTCTGCCATTGAGTAGCGTTGTTCTTGCCAAAAATCTCGAGATCAATTTCTTCCCAAAATACACCCGACTGCTCGGAACCATTCTTGTAGGTGAAGAAAGTGGAAAGCACTCCGCTGCCCTTGGCAACGCGCATACGCATCTCGTAGCGGCCATATTTGTAAGTTTGTTTGGAATAAATTTCGGCCGCCTTATACGACTTGGCCTGAGTGACGCTAGAGAAGCAAAGGGCGACAGCGATAACCAGCAGCGCACCGATAAAACGGTTGAGATTCAACATAGTGAGTACCTTTTATCTTTATTAGAAACACTCGTCTGTAGCAGATAGCTCTGTAGCAAGCAGCTCCGTAGCAGACAATTGAGGTTGAGTGGTAAACCAAGGTCTACCACAGCTTATGTTGCCCGGTAACCAAATAGGCGTCGCGCCAGTTTGCGCAGCTTGCGTAAAATGGTGAGGAGCACTTTGGCAGGTGCATAGTGGTACGGAAGTTTTTAATCCCTGCAACTAAGACAAGTGTGGTTAAGGCGATGCAAATGATTAAGGGGCTTGCTGTGAAGAAGCTCGCTTGCTTCTAGCGGGAACATGATCATGTGTTGTCTGCTTTTACAGCATCAAGGGTTCTTTTTTTAAAATCGAGGAATTAAACAAATACGGTGAGGATGACCATGAATTGATGCGGAATCATGGCGCGCATACACTAAATATATCCGTAGTTTCCTGGCTGGAACCAGTCACAACGAAAGAATAGGGTGACTGAGCCTTCAAGCATCCTCGAAATTAAAGTATGTGTTATTGCTCGATAGCGTCGTCCGCGTCAGAAAAAGCTAAACGAGAAGCTTTTTCGCGTTGATCTTGCAAGCGCCCAAAAGTGCTATCCAGTAGCCTTGTTAATTTCCCAACAGCCCCATTCACTGCCTGGTCTAGCGTCGGCGCGTGGTCGGTCACTGCGACCGGCTTCCTACCTTCAAGACGCGCTTCCAGCATGCAACGATGATCATGCTGCCCAACCTTGCCACGACTCTCATCGCTGAGATGGACCTCTACACGGGTGATATGGTCCTCAAAGCGCCCCAAAGCTTCTTCGATGGTGGCACTAACCTGACTGGCCAACGCCTCTGTACCGTGAATGTTGGCATCAGTATTAAATTGAATTTTCATAGGTTTCTCCATTGAACATGAAAGAATGCAGCATTGCTTACCAAGTCTGCACGATTACAAGATGTACCTCACAGCAACAACTGGCGGAATATTAGCCGATGCACTTTTAGAAATTATCGCAATATAGAATTAGAGATTCAGTACGACACAGCACTGAAGGCGCGGGTGGGTTTCCGAGAAATGGAAAAATGGGCAATTAACCTTTGTAATAGTTAGGCCGAATTTCACAATCGGCCGAGGCTGTGTGAAAACTAAATATTAATTTTAAAATTAAATAAAAATGCGTCGCTACGTAAATTCTAACGATTTCACCTGTTACGAATCAGAAAGTATTTGAATAGGAACGCGAAAACAGCCTAACTTTTGTCAATAAAATTTTGTTGCTCGACAGTTTTTGAGTTTTCACACAGCCTCGGCCAAAAGCGGACAATCAGTTTAGGACTTATATAGGTGATTAAATTTAAATCCCTCCGTCCCGTTTTCGTTGCTTTTACTTCGAACCCGTTATGGTTTTGACGCCAACAAAGGAAATTTAGCTTCAGTTAGACTTATTAAATTTTCCAGCTAATAATAGCAGCGGAGGTGAATTAGCTTTGACTTCCCTAATTTTCTTATTGTCCGCATTAAGAAAATAGATTATTTACTACTACCCTAATCAATCACCCTAAGCCACGGAGTCAGCATGAAGGAAATCCCAATTGAAGCAGGAACAGTGAAATCATTTTTCGCAAAAATTGATGGCTTAAGTCGCATTTTTGATAGTGAGAAAGACTTAGGTATTTTCCTATGGCGCGCTTCACGAACTGATGAGCCATGTGAAAATCCGCTATACCCGGATTTTGTTCCCCGCCAATTGAGAGAGGGTAAATTTAGGCCCGCCGACGTAACCGTAGAAAAACGAAACGGTATTGACTACATAATTCCGAAAGTTTATCAAAAACGCCCCGAAGACATTTGGAAGGCTCAAGGTACATCTTTATTCAACAAGCCTAATACGTTTATTGGTAAAAACTGGGAATACATCGAAATTCCTCAAGGTACAGAAATTCCTGCAGGCGTGCTCATCATTAAAGATGACTTCAATACCAGATTCGAAGCAACCCATTATTCGATAGTTCCGGATCATGCAATGTCAGTTGAAAACTTCAAACTACTTTTAAAAAAATTGTTGATCAATATAGAAGCACAAAGAGGAAAGTTAAAAAATGGCTAATATAGACAACGATACTCTTCTTGTTGCATTGCAGTCGGTTTACGAGAGCGTTAATCGCTACGAACAACTTTTGAAATCAGAAACTTTGAAGGACCCAGAAAATATCACCGAGCTTTTAATTTCTTATGATGAGGCTTTGGGTGTACTGAAAAGTGTATATCAGGAACAAGTTGATAAAGGTGCGAATTTGCCACCACTAAATGCAATCATTAGTTAATGGATATCAAATTATTCAGAGCCTAACTAATACCTCTCAGGTGGGAGTCGTCGTCCTCAACTAGGCGTCCCCGCTTGCGGGGATCCAGCTTTTCCCCAGTCATTAAATTATTTTTTGCCTTCAAGCTCAGGATTTTGTGAATCATATCGAAGGTAATTAGCTCCAGTATGAATTACCATTTAAATGTCTGCGCTGTTAATTTTACTCTGACCCCAATTATTTCAAAACTCATTGTATTCGTCATACGTCATAATTATAAAACCGCAAATTATTTTTCGGCTAGAGTACTACTTGTCGATGCATCACTGTAATTCATTTAGGTCTTCTTTGATTCTTAAATGAAGCCACTTTTTTCACGAGCAACCATATCATTTTGACGTTAACAAACTACCCAAAAATGTAGACATTTGGTTTCACCGTTTCAATCGAATTTATATCAAGCCGAGTACCGAACGAAATCATTGATTTTTCGATACCGAATGAAGTAAAAAATTAAAGCCGCCTAACACACCTTGTTGGCGACTCTCGTGTATTAAAAAGTTAAGTCTCCTTTTGCTATCTAGCGAGCTTTGCAGCCAACACGTCTACCTTCTCAATGACTGGAGGCTCTGCTAAGAGTTCTGCCGCGTTTGCCATTAATGCGGTCGCTATCGGGCCAGCAAGGTGAGCCTCTCGGCGAGCCTCATCAGGAAACGCGTCAAATATGCCAAATCGCGATGAGCTAAGTTTTATCGCAAACCAAACGGTAGTACCTGCTTCTTCATTGGCAAGTGCCAGTGCACTTTTTAAAAATTCTTCTACTGCGCTTTCTTTACCGGCTTTAGCTTTTACCTGAGCGAGAATTGCAAATTTGACCATGATAGATTTTCCTGTAGTGGTGAATGGTTTTAAAGATGAGTAAATAGTTCGTTGTTGCAGGAGCTATTCTATTGGCGGGAACACAATCACTACAGTGGCAGAAACGTCTATTATGGTATGATTACCGACATGCTAATTTATATTCTTGCCCTCGATGGTGTATTTGATATCGGCCTGTCGTCACTCATTGATGTGATCACAACAGCTAACGAACTTGCATCTCTTGATGAAGTCGGCATTCATCTCGATATGCGTTTAGTGAGTGTGAGTAAAAAAATACGGACATCACAAGGGTTGATAGTACCCAGTGTTTTGGCCGCTAAACTGCCGAATCCTGATGTGGTCTTGATTCCTGCATTAGGTTCAAAGATGCCTGTTGCACTGGCGGCGGCACTCGAACGCAAAGAGGTAAAAGAGGCTGGCACTCTACTGCGACAATGGGCTGCTTCAGGTGCGCTCATAGGAACTGCCTGCACGGGCACGTTTGTTTTAGCGGAAACAGGGTTGTTAGATGGCCAGCAAGCAACAACCTCCTGGTGGTTATCTGCATTATTTCGGCAACGCTATCCTGCGGTTATGCTCGATGAATCCAGAATGTTGGTGAACTCCGCTTGCTTTACTACCGCTGGTGCTGCACTTGCACATTTAGATTTAGCACTGAGTGTGGTGCGAAGCTGCAGCCCCTCGTTGGCCGCTCTATGCGCACGCTATTTATTAATTGAATCACGAGCATCACAAGCCGTATTTGTTATCCCCGACCACGTGGCACACACTGATGCTGTAGTAGAACGCTTTGAGCGTTGGGCACGCGAACACTTGGCGGAAGGTTTTTCAATGAGCAATGCTACCAAATCCATAGGCGCTGGCGAACGTACATTAGGGAGGCGAATTCAAGCAGTTCTCGGTAAATCGCCCCTGGAATATTTTCAAGATTTACGCGTTGAACGCGCAGTGCATTTGCTACAAACGAGCGCAGAAAGCATTGATCAAATTGCTGCACTCGTAGGCTATTCAGACGGAACAACATTACGAGGTTTGTTACGTCGAAAATTGGGTAAAGGTGTACGTGAATTGCGTGAAAAACGTTAATGGAGTGAGTTAGAGCGCGACAATAAGGAGCTGGGATTTATTACAGGAAAAGAGCTTATTATCTAAAGAAAAAGCAATCAGCTTAATCAGTCTCGTATCTGCGCGAAAAATTAATTACTCTCATCTTTAGAGACCTAATCAATAAATTGAAAAAAATGTTATCAACATAGAAGCACAAAGAGGAAAGTTGAAAAATACCTAATATAGACAACGATACTCTTCCTATCGCATTGCAATCTGTGTACGAAAGCGTTAACCGCTACGAACAACTTTTGAAATCAGAAACCTTGAAAGATCCGGAGAATATTACGGAGCTTTTAATTTCTTATGATGAGGCTTTGTACTGAAAAGTGTATATCAGGAGCAAGTTGATAAAGGTGCGAATTTGCCGCCGCTAAATTCAATTATTAGGTGATGATTTTTTTCTGGAAGTTTAAGCTTCAGAATAACCTCTTTGGAATTTATGATTCGTGTCCAATGATTGTGAGGAAAGGTATTAATACCGAGAAATTTCAAACACAGCTTTTTGTACGAAGTTTGTTAGTTCGCCGGTGATTACATATTGCACATGGTCGAGAAGACCTAAGAGGTTGATTTATCCAGCCTCGTATCGCAGCGGAGCATAGGTTTAAGAGGCAATGTAATATTTTGCGGAACGGTTCAAGCGTCCGCATCATTAGAATTAAATTTGCTTACTCCAGGTGAAACGTATCGGCAGCACCTACTTTTTCGTAACCATCCGATTTAATTCGCTATCAGGTTGCAGCAAATCAGCTTTCGCAGCGCTGAGCACACCTTTGACAGCGGCGATATATTCTGGAGTGCCGGGCTCAAGCGGTTTTCCATTCGAAGGCTCGAGAACTTTTTTAAAACGAGCGAGGATTGCCTCGTGATAGCCATTGTTGTCATGGGAACCGCCGTGGTTTTTAATCATTACCAGGTTTTCAGGGGCGTTTTTGATATCCAGTCCAGCTCCGTCGAAGATTTTTCGAAAAATTGGTGTATATTTTGTTAGATGTTTGTCCGATGCTATGTGATGCTCCTGAGCGTTCTGTTTGGTGGTGATTTCCTTGCCACTATTTTTGTATTGTTCGACCTCCGCTGCATGTCGAGCATCCGACTGCGCTTTGGTTTCACCACTTGGTTTTGTAATGTCGTCGGGCTTTCCGATATCGCCCGGCTTTGCAACAGGATTTGCAGGCGGCTCTTCTAAAGCTACTGATTTTGAAGGCTCGTCAGCCCCATCCACCTTGGCAACACACTTACCAGCACGTGCAACGAAATCGGTTATACATTTACAGTATGACGCTTCACCGTCCCAAGACGATTCAGCATTTTCAGGACAAATCAATTTTATAGACGCAGGTGACGAATCCATCTTAAGGCCATTGTCACCAGTATAATTGCAGTAGACGTAAGTCCCGCGTATTTCTGGCTGTCCTTCAATTTTCCAGTGTCTATCGCTGCAATCGTTAATACTACATTCGTCTTTTATATACAGTTCACACGCAGATTGAGCCCCACCAACTTCTTTCTCCTTTGATCCTCCATCAAACTGGTACATTGTTGACGTTTTTATTGGTTTGACTCTTGCCTCATCAGAGTCTGATGCAATTGCGTTCATCCCCGTAAAAAAAGAGGCCATTATAAGGATGATGATCATTGGTACAAATTTTTTCATATTAATTTCCTTGCGATCCAGCCGCAGCGCGTGTGAGTATTTATGTTGCTTAACATAAACAGTAATGTTTTTCGCTATAAAGATTATCCCTCAACAAAAGGGGGTTTAAAATGGACAGAAAACTTGTTAAGACCTTGAGCGAAACTTTTTGAATGATTGAGACAAATAGGCCAGCCAATATAAATTTGTACATTTCTATTCCAATTAATTTGCTCTGACTCAATTATTATTTATTTCTCAGCGCTCCTACTCATCTTTGTTGTAGGGACGTACCAAGTTTTTTGGTGTGCCCAATGTTTTCTCGTTTTTCAGCTCCTCTTCTATATCCGGAGGAGCCGCGCGAAAAATTTCTTTAGTTTTATTTTTTGCTCTTTCTTTGGCCTTAGCTAAATCATCTTTTCTAATCATAGATCTCTTACCAAATCGAATAATTTTGCTCTGACCCCAATTATTTACGTATTCAAGATAGGATTTTTCAAGTATCGATTTTTTCCTTTACTCACCGACTCCGTTTTCGATTAAAAGCGAAGTCAACGAAAAATTATCGTATCCAGCGACTGCCAGAAAAATGTAGCCCTTATTATGAGACCACAGAGGACTTAATATGTCATCACAACTTATCAATTCATCTGATTTTGAAATATTCTGTGTGTGAACTCTCCTACGACACTTTCAGTCCTGATGTAGTCTCGGATTTTTTCACGTGAGATGATCTTCGATTCGGATATTATTTTTTCCAGATGATTGGCAACCTCCTCGATTTGCTCTGCAAATTTATCGTTGTCATTCAAGATGCTGATAACTGCATCTCTAACCTTTTTCTGACTTTTGGGGGATGACTCTAATAAATTTGGTGTATTCCAATGCTTTCTAACTAAAGCATATAGAGCATAAAAACGGAAAATAACTCGCGACCTGTCTACCTTTCCAGAGCGAACCAAGTAGTCAAATTTATATAATGCGAAAGCAGCAAGATGATAAAGTTCTACACTATGATCTTTCGAAAAAATACGATCTGAGAACTCTTTTCGAATCCCACGATGATCTCTTGCAGCACGATGAGGTTGAAAGAAAAACATCGCAGCTGCAACTTTCATCAAGTCTGAGGGGCGAAGTATACGTGTCCGCTCTACTGAAATATCTCGATACTGATTTTCTCGCCTTTCAATAAATATTCGAGTGTCGCTGCCGTGGGCGGCACAGTATTCTTCCAAATCCTTCATAAAAGGGAGTAAAGCCCAAAACTGATCATCCCTCACTTCATTTTGACGATTTGTTCCGATAATCACACTTGCAACGAAATCGGTGTCACTACAGCCAATCAGTCGCAGTGGAACAAATATAGATTCAGCTTTGTCGCGAACATGCGCCAATATATTTGTAGTTTGACATCCATTGACGATTTGATAATCTTCAAGAGTGAATATATCTCTTTTACGATCAATACTTTTCGACACGACAGTAATTCCATTATTTTTAAATACAAAAGAAGAATGGTCTCCTGACTCCAACTCAGAAATGATTGATTTGTTTATTTCTGATTCTGGATTAAAGTCCCGAACATTGTCATAAAATATCGATCTGTTTATATGTCTCGTTCCTTCCTGATCCGGCTCTCCAAGTGCAATAGCTAATATTTCAGAGGCAGAAACATACCCTATGTAAGCTTCTTCAACTTTATCGTGACTTGGCATGGTAATCGCCTGCTCGAAGTTCAGCTTTGCAGACGTTGAATTAGTAGCTGAGCGAAAACCGTTTTGGATAACTTTGGCACCAACACATTCAATGTGTATTTCACTAAAAATGTTTAGTTCATTCAAGCGAGTTTTGTTTGTTCCAATCAATTGCTGAATTAGCTCAGAAACATTACCTGACCCTGTAGTACAGTAATAGCACCTTAATGAAGGGCTGGTTTTAGCGGCAGCTGCATAAATCTGCTCCTTTACATCGATCAAATTCTCTACCTGCAACCCTTTGACTAATGAATTCTTAGTAAAAAAGTCATAGATCGCATCAAGAAACTTTGCAATATCTCCATAGTCGAGGCTTTCAGATGTCTTTGACTGAAAGAAATGAAATTCTGAGGTGTGATTTTTACCAACAGCGAGAATTTCGTCTGAGTCATCTACGTCTGTACAAAGTTTTCCTTGTATAAAAATCGCGACTCCATCAATACCAAACTCCTCCCCTTTTAGATGCGCCCTGAAGGGATCAATATTCTCTCCAAGAATGCCGTTCTCTAATGCGAATATTGACATTACCTCGAAAAGCTCAGATTCGCTCATTTCTTCATTAGGATTCATTTCTTTAAACTTATTGAGTTGCGCTTTAACAATCGGATTCATAGCCATTTATTATCTCAATTTATTTAGTAATTGGAGGCGGGGCGGAAATAATGTATGTTGCGCTCATGCGGACTTTTGGTAGGAATGAAACTAACAGTCGCCTATTAATGGGAGTCGCCCCAACATATTTTTCGTAGGTTTTTTGTGATACAAATGCAACTTCAACGACAACGAATCTCGTGCCACCGGTAAGTCATGATCGTGCCCTACGCTGTTATTAGTCTTAGCTCGTTTTCCTACCTCATCTTAAAGCGCTCAATTTGATTTTCCACTATAGCCAAAGAATTCAAAACTACACGCCATTACACGACCAGCCAAAATAAAAGTGGCGCCTAAACAGCGTTAGCAATTATTCGTGTGGAAATCTTTTTAAATTTCTAAATCCAAATTCCGATAACTCGTGTCTCATTACATACAACGAAAATTGGAGCGGGGCATTTATGAAGAAGATATCGAGGTTGTTAGCCGTAGCAGTGGTCTTGTTGGGATTTACGATTCATGTGAGTGCTGATGAAGGTTTGCAAACGAATGACTTGGCGATAGTGGGTGCGCGTATTTACACCGCGCCGGATGCAGAGCCGATTGAAGATGGTGTGGTTGTGATTCGTGGTGGCAAGATCGCGAAGGTTGGTACGCGCAAAAAGGTGAAAATTCCGCGCGGAATTCAGGTTATCAATGCTGAAGGTAATATTCTCACGGCGGGCTTTTGGAATAGTCATGTGCATTTATTGTCGCCAGCTCAGCTTGGTGCCGCGAATGCAAAGCCGGAAATTTTGAGTGGTGAGCTGCAAGCCATGCTGACCCAGTGGGGGTTTACGACTGTGTTTGATGTAGCGTCTTCAACGAAAAGCGCGTTGGCGTTACAGCGGCGCATTGCGTCCGGTGAAGTTGTTGGCCCGAACATTTTAACGGTGGGTGATGCGTTTTATCCCAAAGACGGTACGCCAATTTATGTGCGCGATCTCTACGCAACCAACGGTTTAGCAAGTGGCGAAGTGGCCACGCCGGAAGAAGCTTCTGCACGCGCGGTGCGGCAACTGGAAGCGGGCACTAATGGTGTGAAGATTTTTGCTGGTTCAATTGTGGGTGGCGCTATAGGTGTGTTGCCGATGCGGGTGGATATCGCCAAAGCTATTGTCGACGCGGCGCACCAACACGGGAAGCTGGCTTTTGCACACCCTTCCAATATGGCGGGCCTGAAAGTCGCGATTGAAGCCAATGTGGATGTACTTGCACACCCAACGGCTATGGATGGCGGCGGCGCACCTGGCGATTGGTCCCCGGAATTAATTGCGCGTATGCGCAGTAACAATATGGCTTTAATTCCTACGTTGAGTTTGTTCGAAATTGAAATCAATCGCTCAGGTGGAAATTCAGAAGTCGTTTCAAAAGCACTCGATATGTTGGCGAACGAAGTACGCCTTTATTCTGGAGCTGGAGGCCAAATCCTGTTCGGAACCGATGTGGGTTACACAGATCTCTACGACACCACGCGGGAATATCAGCTTTTGTCGAAAGTGTTGAGTTGGCGTCAACTACTCGCGTCACTCACAACGGCGCCTGCGGAAAAATTCGGGTTTGCAGCGCACAAGGGAAAAATAATGAAAGGAATGGATGCGGATTTGGTGTTGCTAGCCGATGACCCCGAAAAAGATTCCACGGCGTTTGCAAACGTAAAATACACCATTCGCGATGGCCGCGTAATTTGGACTGACACTGCTAAGTAGCCGAATTAACGACTGAACATTAAATATTTTGCAGAACAAAGGGATTTGATAATACTCCGAGCGCAATAATTTTTTTCAGACGAATTTTATTGCGCATTTTGTAACTGCAACTTTAAAGAAAATAATTCTGGTGATTCTTATTAAGAACAAAATTAATTTTATGAGTCTCTTTGGGTAGGCTTTGGGCGAGCTGGTGCGTAATGAATGTAGTTTTCAACATCGGAAAGCTCAATTTTGACCATTTAAATGCCATCCAATAATCATAGCTATGAAATAGATCAAATTTTAAGCCCAGTTTAAATGTTAGGCTGTATAAAAATAAAACTGGACATTCAAAATGAGCAGCCTCGATTATAAAGAATTTGATGTAAGAGCGATCGCGCGTGCTGCGATGGCCTCGGTCAATACCTATGCGGATAGCGTCCTTCACGAAATCCGTTTAAAACATGTGGAATTCATGCAGTCGCTTGATTGGGAAGATGAAGAGCACGGCCGAATCAGCCACATTGCTAACTTAATTTTGCCGCACGAGTCTTTGGAAGACTGGTGGTCATCGCTTTCCAACACCGAGCGATCAACTTGGTTCGATACTTATCAAAAGCATCAATACGGAAGTGACACTAACGAAAAACTTCCCGAGAATTATTTTGATCACTGCGTAATGAGCTTTTTATCGTCTCGAAACACACTAGGTGTTTAGCAACGGAAGCCGAGGACTTGGTAGAGCCTTGGTGTGAAAGGCGCGAAGGCGAGTGTTGCTGCGCTAACGAAGAGAGCTTGAAATCATTAAGCGTCGTTAGGTGTGAATGTATTTAACGCGGATGGACGGACTAGCCAAAAAAATACCGGTACCCTAAGGACCGGTATTTTTTTTTATTTCTTGTAAAACTTGTTTATTCTACGGTTACACTTTTCGCTAGGTTGCGTGGTTGATCAACATCCGTTCCTTTAATTATTGCGACGTAATAACTCAATAATTGTAGCGGCAGTGTATAGAGTATTGGTGCGAGCCATGGGTGGATATGTGGAACGTTGATTACGCGCATGGTGGCGTCGGATTTGAAATGTGAATCCACATCAGCAAATACATAAAGTATGCCACCGCGTGCGCGAACTTCTTCGACATTAGATTTTAATTTTTCTAGCAAATCATTATTCGGTGCAACGACTATGATTGGCATGTGTGCGTCGATTAATGCGAGTGGGCCGTGTTTTAATTCGCCCGCCGCGTAAGCTTCTGCGTGAATGTAGGAAATTTCTTTTAGCTTTAATGCACCTTCCATCGCAATTGGGTACTGATCGCCACGACCCAAAAATAATGCGTTGTGTTTATCTGCAAATTCTTCCGCAAGCGCTTCGATACCTTCTGCAAGTTTTAAAGCCTCTTCCAATTTTGCTGGTAGATTTTTAAGTGCGGTAACCATTTCTTTTTGGTCGGCTTCAGAGAGGCCGTTATATTTGCCAATCGCTAATACCAACATCGCGAGGCCAACGAGTTGCGTGGTAAATGCTTTGGTCGATGCCACACCAATTTCTGCACCTGCTCGAGTCATAAACGCGAGGTCTGATTCACGCACAAGTGATGAACCCGCAACGTTACAAATTGAAAGGCTGCCTAAATAACCGAGTTCTTTTGCTAAACGCAATGCTGCAAGCGTATCTGCCGTTTCACCAGATTGACTGATGGTAACTACCAAACTGTTGGGTTGCACAAATGATTTTCTGTAACGGAATTCGCTCGCGATTTCAACGTTACATGAAATTCCGGAAAAGGTTTCCAACCAGTAACGTGCAACCATTGCTGAGTGATAGCTGGTACCGCAAGCAACGATTTGTATGTGTTTTACTTTTTTGAATAATTCTGCAGCGCCGTTACCAAAAGTTTCGTCCATTACGGATTCAGAATTTAAACGGCCTTCTAATGTGTTTAGAACGGCGTTTGGTTGTTCGTAAATTTCTTTCAACATAAAGTGGCGATAAGGGCCTTTATCACCAGCGTCGTAATTTGCAGTAGATTCGTGCGTTTGACGCTCTACGCCTTTTCCATTTTTATCAAAAATTCTTACGCTGGTACGCGTAATCTCTGCAACGTCACCTTCTTCTAGAAAAATAAAACGACGTGTTACAGGCAAGAGTGCAAGTTGGTCAGATGCAATAAAGTTTTCGCCGATACCCAAACCAATCACCAAAGGACTACCGGAGCGCGCAACAACCAAACGCGTAGGGTCATTACGATCCATTAATACAGTGCCGTAAGCGCCGCGCAATTCTTTAACGGCAGCTTGGACTGCTAATAAAAGTGTGGGAACTTTTTTTAATTCTCGATGAACCAGATGCGCAATAACTTCGGTATCCGTATCAGACGTAAATTCATAACCTTCTGATGTTAATTGTGTGCGCAGCGGAGCGTGGTTTTCGATAATGCCGTTGTGCACTACGCACATACGTTCACGCGAAAGATGAGGATGCGCATTGCGTTCGCTCGGCTCACCGTGCGTTGCCCAACGAGTATGTGCGATGCCTGTGCCGCCAGGTGCTGGATCTTCTTCAATTGCGTCTGCCAGTTCTTTTACCTTGCCCAAGCGACGCACGCGCTGTAAATCGCCAGACGGATTAATCACGGCAACACCGGCAGAGTCGTAACCGCGATACTCAAGGCGACGCAAACCTTCTACCAGAATTTCTACAACATCACGCTGTGCAACGGCACCGACGATTCCACACATAACTTGTTTCCTTGATGAAAAGAGTTGTTAATTTTTACTGTCATCCTCGCGTAGCGAGAATACGATTTCGAAATATTAAGCAGACGCGCAAATCACTTGCACGCCTTGTTGTTCAATTTTTTGTTTATCGGCCGGATCAATTCCAGTGTCCGTGACCAGGACTTTCACCGACGACCAGGGCAGTTCGAGATTATGAATTTTGCGACCAATTTTTTCAGACTCAGCCATCACAATAACTTCACGTGCAACTTCAGCCATCACCCGGCTTAAGCTATAAAGTTCATTAAAGGTAGTCGTGCCGCGCGCTAAATCCAGTCCATCTGCACCAATAAAAAATTGGTCGAAGTTATAGGAACGTAAAATTTGCTCGGCAAGCTGGCCTTGGAACCCTTCAGATTTTGGGTCCCAGGTTCCGCCGGTCATTAGAATTGTGGGTTCGTTTTCCAGCTCGCGCAGTGCGTTGGCGATACTGAGGGAATTGGTCATGACCACCAGACCCTGTTTGTGGGATAACTCCGGCAACAGGGCGGCAGTGGTTGAGCTGCCGCTATCAAGGATGATGCGGTTGTGGTCGCGGATTAACTGGGCAGCTGCTTTGGCAATTGATTGCTTACGAACCGAAACTTTTTCTTCAGAAGCGTTGGCAATTAATTCATGGGGAACCGGAACAGCACCCCCATAGCGGCGCAAAAGCAGGCCGTTTGTTTCCAAGGCACCAAGATCCTTTCGAATCGTAACTTCTGAAGTCACGAACTGCGCCGCCAATGCGTCAACACTGACTTCGCCACTCGCATTTAATAGCTCAATAATAGCCCTGCGACGTTGTTGAGTGTTACGTTTGGTCATTTAACTTGCCTTAAGTTTCGAAACGAAAGTTATTGTACTTACGATCAAAACAAAAGCAAGTTTATTTTAAGATTAGTTCAGAATCAGGCGCGCCTCACCTGCGAGCAAATTAGCCTTTAGATGGCACGTTCCTTTACCCTTAGCCCAGTTCAGCTCTGCACCTACCAACATAGAGCGTTCACCGGAAATCTTTTCGCCTGCGGCGGTGGTTAGATTTACATCTCCAACTTTGGCGTTGAGTTGGGCCGATGCCAACTGTGATTCCTTGAGGTTCATACTCAAGTCGCCCGCATTAACCTCAGCGATTAGGCATGCGCTAGTTCCGTTTATCTGTAGTTCTCCCGCCGCCAGCTTTACGTTTAAAGGCTTGTTTTCAGGCACGGTGATTTTTACTTCGATAGTAATGTCTTCGTATTGCGTAATCTTCACTGGCATCAAGGCTAGCTCGGTATTCTTTCCTATTTTTTTCGACCAGCTCAGTGCGTTGAGTAATGCCTGACAAGCCTCTTTATCATCCGCTTTATCATTTTTGCAGGTCGCCGTCACTTGCGCTTCAAGCTTATTGCCTTTTACGCCCTGAACCACCAGCTTACCGGCGGGGATATCGAGACTAATGCTTTGGGTATTTGATGTGTCTATTTGAGCCGTTTGCGTTTTCTGATTTTCGGCCGCAAATGTTGTTGCTGAAGCGGTAAGTAACAGTAGAACTACAGAGCCGAGAGTGAGTTTGTGCATAGAAGTCGTCCATTATGTGGGTTGATTTAATGAGTTACCTAATAGACGCGTCTGCTGTCTGTTTGGATTCATATCATCAATTTAGCTGACCTGGATAAACGCCAAATTAAGATGCCGTTACTAATGTAACTGACACTCGCTTCGTTGAATGGTTATGATCGCGTGCAACTTTATGAGCTAATCTTGCGATTTTATCGGAGCCACTATGAAAAAAATGTTTGCCCTGGGTGCAATACTTTTATCTAACCTCAGCTTTGCCGATGACCCCAGCTGGAGCGCACCGCATGCGCCTTACCAAATCACCGACAATATTTACGCCGTCGGCACCGAAGGCATTGGCGTTTATCTCATTACATCGCCCAAGGGCCATATCTTACTGGACGCTTCAACTGAACAGGGTGCGACTGTGGTGGAAGCCAATATTAAAAGTTTGGGTTTTAAGTTGAAGGATATTAAATACCTGATTGAAAACCATGCTCACTCGGATCATGTTGGCGGCATGGCGAAACTCAAGAAAGATACTGGAGCAAAACTGATCTCTAGCAAAGCAGATCTACATGCATTAGAAACCGGCAAACTTGATGGCGAAACGCTAGGTTGGGACGATAAATTTCCCAAAATGAAAGTCGATCGCACTATTAATGATGGTGAGAAAGTTTCACTCGGCGATGTAAATTTGCAAGCGCTACTCACTCCTGGACACACCAAAGGTTGTACCAGCTGGCTCACTGAATCCAAAGATAGGGGCGTTACGAGGCGTGTGATATTTGTGTGTAGCCTCACAGTGGCGGACCAGCGTCTAATTAATAACAATGTTTACCCCACGATTGTGGAAGACTTCCGCAGCACTTACGACCGTCTAAAGAAAGCAGAAGCCGACGTGGTTTTAGTGGGCCATCCTGTTATGGCGAATTTGGAAGAGAAGCGGGTTGCCAAAGAAAAGGGCAAGGGAGATGCGTTTGTTGATGCGGATGAGTTACAGAGATTGGTGGCTAAATCGGAAGAAAAATTTGAAGCCGAATTAAAACGACAACAATCTCTACCCGCAGTAAAAGCCGAGTAGACGATCATTTATAGAAGATAAGGGCAGCTCCAGTAATGAAGTTGCCCTTTTTATTTCACTTAATTAACGAACTTGGATAACAACCGCAAATAGTTGGACTGATAACCGTTGGAGTTTTCGGTAACGCTCCAGGAGTTGAGCGGCCAGCTAGTATTAAAGTCTTTATAGGCTTTTTGGGCTGGCTGACCTTTAGGTGGATTAGGTGCTGCGCCACCGCAACGGGAATCATTAGGGCTACCGGTACAGAATCCATCCCAATCGTAACTTGGGTTTGGTCCACCGGTTAGGAACCCAGGCGCCGGGCCATAAATCGAAGTACCGACCCTATCCCACTTGGCGGTGCCGTCGCCAAACCACGTGTGATAAAACTCGTTGGCTGAGCTGTGCGCACCAAGGCTGTACATATTGGATAGATAAACCATGCCCTGCGGGTTAACACCGTGGAGGTAATTGATATAAGTTAGGGCGGAGTTTTTAGCGATTGTTGTATCGAGACCGCTAATCTCATACTCGATCACATCGGTAAACATACTTCCTTTGGACGCTTTATTGCCATTGCTGCCCCACACGTAATCCTTGATATACGCAAGGTAGGGGTCTTTTTTGGATGTCATTGCATTCCAGTTTTCCGTCCCACCATTCATGTCGTTTTTGAACCAGGTTTTAATATCGCTCGCCACTGACGGTGTTACACCGGGCAGGCTGGAGTAATAAAGCAAGCTTGTGTTCTCCATTTCATGGAAAGGGTCTGAATATATTTCCAAGTCCGCATTCGTGTAATCCGCTTCGATATGGGATTTATAAGTTGCACCGCCGGTCGCCGCGAACAGATAAATTGCTGCCATACGTTTTTTAATAGCGCGATCTTTAGTACTCGCCATTCCGTTAGACCAATCTATAGGTTCTTGTTGACCCGCACCCAAACCGCCACTGCCCGGTTGTCTAGCCTCGTCGTTGTTGAAGAAGGTGACACTTGGGTTTGCTACAGCCCAAGCCCAGGCATTTTCGGCACGAACATTAAGGTCGGTGGCATAAGAGGCCCAGGCTGGAACATCTGCGAAAACTTTACTAGCTAATGCGAAGGCTCCCGCGGTAGACATAGTCGCGTTTGTGCTTGCGGTGCCGTAATAACTACGCCCGGTAGCTGCCGAAGGTGGACTACCGGACGCCAAGCCGACAATGGTCAATACGGAATTATCACCTGTGGCATCCTGCATTTTTTTAAGCCAATCGACGCCCCA
This sequence comes from Gammaproteobacteria bacterium, assembly GCA_004173475.1. Lineage (GTDB taxonomy): Bacteria > Pseudomonadota > Gammaproteobacteria > Pseudomonadales > Cellvibrionaceae > Cellvibrio. The sequence goes on along the minus strand of SEBU01000009.1, from coordinate 17,783 downwards.
TTTCACTTCATCCAGAATGTCTGGAATTCCGTTATTGGATTCAGGAATGTTGAAGTCGTCTGTCCACGCTGCAGGGTTTTCCAAGTACGCGTGGAGCAGGGTGATTACATAATCCGCTGCCCAGGTCGTGTATTTGTTGTAATCGCCAGCGTCGTACCAGCCGCCGGATAAATCTTTTTCAGTCGCCGCGTTAGATTTGTCGTTGTAGATGCGCGCGTTTTTATCTTGTCCAGCGCCTATATGACTGGCACCGTCCGCCCAAGCAGCTTCTGCGTACGGCAATTCTTTCGCAAAGCCAGCGCGTTGATAAAAGAAGGTGCGCAAAGCATGTTTTAGGACGGGTTTATAAACATCTGCCGCGATCTTAAAAGTCGGTGAGCGAAGATTTTGGGTTTTATCGACAACGGCGTATGTACCGGGAGTCGTTACGCTGGAGAAATCAAACCACCAGGCTTTATCACCGGACGAGGTGTCCGTCGCTCCGGCTTTCCACGCTACAGGTGCGGCACTAAACAAGGTTTCGCCTGTTGTCATGTCTACCAAACTGATGCTTGCACTTGGGGTAAAACTTTCGGCGGAGTCGTAGCCGGTTTGCGGATCTCGCAGCACGGCAATTTTTTGGGCATCTGGTAAATAACCAAATTGATCGACAACCACAAGTTCGCTGACGCTCGCTACAGATGAGGCCACAGAACTAATCGATGATGCCGCAGAGCTAATTGATGCGGCGCTAGACAGAAGACTGGAACTACTTAGTGACGAAGTCCCCAAACTGGTCGCAAGACTGCTGATAGTTGCCGATGATTGGTTAACCGGTGGTTTTGTACCACCCTTACTTCCACCACCACAGGCCGTTAAAAAAGATATAAAAGAAACGCTAATAATCAGAGAACTGACACGCATGATGAACCTCGTTATCGTTATTTTTTCGTTGGCGAGGCTATGGTAAACAAGCTAAACATCTTATGTAACGGGTTTCATGCGACATTTATGAATTTTCAATCATTGTTTACCATAAGAAACAAAAAACCGAAGTTTGCGGCTCCGGTTTATTAGTGTTCATAAAGCGATTTTTAAAATCTAAAGTTTACGGCCTAAACGCCTCTCCACCAATCGCAGCTCCCATTTCGGCGGCGTGATCCAGTTAAACGCATCGTGGGACCAGAGACCGTGCATCAAAAGCCCTAATCCCCACCCTAAAAACGGCCAGTGAATTCCCTCCAAATGCCAGCCGCCGTTTAATAGAAAGACGCTGCTAAATACCGCATACATCAACACGTGCGAGTAAAACTCTACAACGCCTTTCACATACTGCATGGCCAGCACTTCATCGGCCTTTAAATTTGGTTGTATGTTCATACCATCTGCTCCCGAGTCAAAAATGTTTAAGTCAACCTCAAACACTGCCGCGAGCGACTTGATCGTTTCCAACCCCGGCTTATGGCCACGCTCAATCCGCTGAATCGTACGAACACTTAAATCCGTCAATTCCGCCAAATGCTCCTGCGACCAACCGCGTTGCAACCTGAGTTTTTTAACAATCATGTCGTCACCTTATGTAATTGAGGTGGGAGAAGTTTGTGCGGGAGCGGAGGATTAGAACACGTCAGGAACCTGACAAAAAGGCGAAAGTCGGGAGTAATTCTTCATTCGAGAAAGACACTCCGTGGTTTCTTACGCCATTTTTTTCAAAAATCGGGCAACTTCCAATCCTTTGGTTATAATCTGAAATATCATATAGAATGATGAATAGACCGAGCTTGTTAAAAATTATTCCACTGATTTTTAAAGATTGATTCTATGGTGCGATTCTAATTGGCAATCAATAGCCAAATTCATTTACTGATTCGTCCTCATAGTTTGCATCGAAAACATAATAATCAAAGGTCATGTATGTCAAACCGAGAGAATCTTTCGTCCCTGTTTATGGGCATCCAGAAGAGTTTGGCCAAGGTTGCATCCACCATTGCGCCTCCCAAAGAAATCGAGGATATAGTTCAGGAAACTTACGTCCGGATTTGTGAAATATCCAACGAAGAGCCTATAAACAACCCTCGCTCTTTTATGTACCGGATAGTCAAAAACCTAGCCTTGGATCACGTCAAACGTTCAGAAAACCGCTTGTCTATTAGTCTTGACGATAGTTGGAATGCGGATATTCAGGATTTGATTGAGCACGCCGGAGAAGACCCCACATTCGATACTGTCGCTGCAAAAGAAGAGTTTGAATTGTTTTGCATGGCTGTTCGCCAACTGCCTATTCAATGCAGACGCGTGTTTGTGATGAAAAAAGTGTACGGCTACAGCCAAAAAGAGATTGCCGCTGATTTGAATATCAGCGAGAGTACCGTTGAAAAACACATCGCCTTCGGCATTAAACGGTGCTACCTATTCATGAATTTCCAGTTGAAATCGCAACCAGAAGTCAACAGAGAAGAACCCATCAGGGAAGTTGTCCTTGAGAGTAGTTCATTGTGAATAATGTGGTTGATTTTCCGGGCCAGGAGAAACGTCTGGATGAGGCCAGTTTATGGATAACCCGTCTCGATAGAAAATTATCCAAGAGCGAAAAAAACGAATTGCAAAGCTGGTTGGCGCAAAATCCAGAAAACGGAAAAGCCCTTATGCAATTGGCCCAACTCTGGGACAAAATGGACAAACTTTCGCTGTTATCCGAACTCTTTCAGATTCAACCCAGAAAAAAATCTTACGCGATGCGCTATGCAGTAGCGGCGTCTTTTTTATTTGTTTGCCTGGGCGTTTTTTCCCAAATGGATTTTGATGCTAAAAAAATAACACCTTCATTGTCAGAAGTGGCTTATCAAACTGTTGTGGGTGAACAACGAAAAATTTTACTCGATGATGGTTCAACCCTAATTCTGAATACTGACAGTCAAGTAAAGATTATCTATTCCGCCAAACAACGCTTGTTGCTACTTAATCGCGGTGAAATTCATATTGATGTTGCGCATGATGTTTTACGTCCTTTGCGCGTAGTGGCAAACGATAAAATAGTTCAAGCGGTAGGTACTGCGTTTGATGTGCGCCTGTTGAATGCAAAAGTTAAGGTGTGGGTTACCGAAGGACGTGTGGCTATTGCTGATAACAAACATATTGACCCTGCCGAACTTGAGAAAGAACCGCTGAACAACCCTAAGCTATTTATTTCTAAAGGTGAAAAAGCAGTTCTATCGAGCGCGAACCAACGAGTAGAAAAAATCAGCGACGGGGAGATGACCGCGCAATTAGGTTGGCAAGAGGGCAACATTGTATTTCGCGGTGAAACACTGGATGAAGCCGTGTTGGAGTTTAACCGTTACAGCGACAAAACTTTTGTGATACAGGACGCGTCGCTTAAACACATTCGTATCGCGGGCGTATTTAAAATTGGAGATACACCGAGTCTGCTATCAACGCTGCACAATAATTTTAATATCCAATATAAATACGATACCGCGAATAAAATTCTTCTAACCGTTCGTAAATGAATAGCGATTGGCAAAGCGACAAACAGTGACTTTCTATAACAAAAACTCCTGCGGTCAACAATAAATAGGTAATGACGAACTTACAATGGCGGAAAAAGCAATCTCTATCGTCTTATAAGTGTGCAGGTAAAAACCTGTCGCCGGGTATAGTCGATAAAGTCTTATTCAGTACTCTAGTAATAAGTTGTCTGGCATTCAATTCACCAGCCGCTTTAGCTAATGCTGAAGTTTTGTCAAAAAAATATGACTTCGACATACCGGGAGAACGAGCCGATCTTGCTCTGACTACCTTTGCCGAACAAGCTAATCTAACGCTAATATTTCCATACGATAAGGTTAAAGAAATTGAAGCTTGCGATTTGTCTGGTCATTATTCCATTGGAGACGCTATAGATATTTTATTGCGTAACACCGGTTTAAAAATGGTAGTCGATACCAACGGTCAGCTCATGATTATCCAAAATACTAATAATCAGGAGTTCGAAGAGATGCCCAAAAAGTCGAAGTTATCAACCGCTATAGTGGCGATAATGTCCGCGATGTTCACCTCTCAATATGCAGGCGCACAGGACACTACATACGCCGCTAATACAAATACAGAAGAAGTAATAATTACCGGCATTCGCCAATCTTTACAACGCAATATGGATATCAAACGCGAGGCTTCCGGCGTCGTGGATGCAATTACCGCTGAAGATATAGGTAAATTTCCCGATTCAAATATTGGCGCATCCTTGCAACGTGTTCCCGGTGTTTCAATTCAACGTAGCGGTCAGCGCGGTGAACCTACCGGTATTACGGTGCGCGGTTTCGGTGGCGATTTTAACGAAACATTATTCGATGGCCGTAGAATTTCTACCGCATCTGGCGGGCGCTCAGTTGACTTTAGTACCGTAGGTGCAGACTTTGTTGGTGGTGTTGCCATCATGAAAACGCCAGATGTCACCATGGGAAGTAATTCAATTGGTGCGACAGTTAATATTTCTTATCCAAAACCTTTCGATCATCCCGGTCAAAAAGTTGCGCTCTCTGTTTCAGGATCCATGCAAGATGAATCCGGTGAAGTAAAACCAACCTTAGGTGCGTTGTACAGCAACACCTTTGCTGATGACACCATGGGCATTCTGGCTAACATTATTAAAACCGAACAGGAAACTGAAACCAATCACGTATTTGTCGCTGGTTGGCAAGGTGGCAAGGTTCGCCCTTGTCAATTGACGCCTAACTGCACACCAGAACAAATTGGAGTTTCTGCAAACGACACTCCTGGTGCACCTATTAGCTGGAACCCGATTCAATTCGGTGCTGATCAAAACATTACGAATGACGATCGTATTGATGGGCGTCTTGCCTTTCAGTGGAAACCTAATGATCAATTGTTATTAACCATCGACGACAATTATTCCCGTCAGGAAGTTGAAACCTTTAACTATGGGTTTGGTGTCTGGTTCGATTTCAATTCACTTCGCAATGTAGAGCAAGATTCTAACGGCACCTTTGTTGATTTCGTTAACCTTGGTGGCGTGATGGATTTGAACGCAGGCCTCAACCGTTCGCTCTTGGAAACGAATCAAATAGGCGTGAATGTTAAATACGATGCGAGTGATAACCTTTCCTACACGCTGGATTTAGCGCACGCAAAAAGTGAACTGAATCCTGATGGGAAAAACGGTGGTGACGGCATGGACCTCGGTTACGGTGGTGCCCTGGGTTGCGATATGGGTTTGCGTGTGACGGGCGACAGTGATGGCCATTTACCCGTGATGTCTACCTTCGGTCCATCGTGTGATGAAAGCAGGGTGGTTCGAGACCCAAGTGTGATTGGTTCGCACGTTATTGTGCGTACGCGCCAGGAAAATACTGACACCATTGATCAAGCAAAATTTACGGTGAATTGGACTCAAGATAATCTCAAATTGAATGCCGGTGCATCGATTGTTGACGATAATTTCACGTTGCAAAACAGTAATACGTTTACCAACAATTTCTGGCAAACCTGGTCAGGCTATGGCTCGCCCTCTGGCCGCACTACCGGTTTGGTAATTCCGGAATCAGTGCCAAGAGATTTTGTAAGTACCTCAGGTTTTATTCCGGGCTTCTCCGGCAATGATGCACTGCTTCCTGAACTCTTGGCTTACAACCCGTTTGATGTTTACAACTATCTTGAAGGATTGGGAAATCCACAAGCGCAAAATATTCCAGGTTACAACTACGGTTGCTGCGGTACTAATTACACGGGCAAACTGGCGTTGGCATTAGACCCTGGCAGTATTCAAGATATCACTGAAACTACTACATCATTATTTTTGAAAATTGCTTTTGATACTGATTTGGGAAGCCTGCCTTTCCATGTCAACGCGGGTGTCAGACGAGAACAAACGGATGTGGAATCAAAAGGCCAAGGCCGTTTGCCCACTCAATTAACGTTGAATCCGGCAGATCCCACACTGCTGACCACAACGTTTTCGGATCCACAATCTATTTCAACATCGCACGATTATTCATTCCTGTTACCCAGCCTGGATTTAAAACTGGAATTAACGAATGAATTGAATTTGCGTTTTGATGCATCGCGTACGCTTACTCGCCCCTCAATTAATTTCCTCACACCCGTATTAAGTGTGGGTGCTTTACCGCGTGTAGGTGCATTGTCAGCAAACGGCGGGAATCCGAAATTGGAACCTTTCCTGTCGGACAATATGGATCTTGCAGTGGAATGGTATTACCAGGAAAACTCCTACGTTGCCGGTAACTATTTTGTGAAGGATGTTACTAACTTCATTGTTCAAGGAACGCAACGCCAAACCATCAATGATGTGATTGACCCGAGCACTGGCCAAAAAGCAAATTACACAGTAAGCCAACGCGTGAATGGTCCTAAGGCGCGTGTCGACGGTTTTGAACTTGCGTGGCAACACGTATTTGGCGAATCCGGTTTTGGTTTTAATGCCAATGCCACTGTGGTGAATACAGATAAACCCTATGACCGCAACGATTTAGTTCAAGGTGGTTTCGCCGTTACCGGCCTTGCTGACTCAATGAACTTTGTTGGCTTCTATGACAAAAACGGATTTGAACTGCGTGTTGCCGTTAACTGGCGCGATGAATATTTATCGCAATTCGGGCAAGGCCAAAATATTTCTGATTACGGCGCCGAACCCACATTTGTTAATGAAAGCACGCAAATTGATCTCAGTGGTAGCTATGCATTTACGGAGCAACTGAATGTGTTTTTGGAAGCTACCAATATCACCAACGAGACAATGAGCTCCCATGGCCGCTATGACAATCAAATGTTGGATGCATGGGCCTATGGCAGCCGTTACAAACTTGGTGTTCGTTACAGATTTTAATTTTTGTTGGCCACCTTGGAATCAGCTACTGTAGCTGATTCCTTTTTTTGTTTTTAAATATGATAAGAATTGCACGATGAAGCCTATAAAAAAAATCGTCATAGTCGGCGGGGGCACGGCGGGTTGGTTAACCGCTTGCATTATCGCAGCACGACATAAAGGTCGCGAAGCCTCGGGTTTTAGCGTAACGCTAATTGAATCCGCTAATACACCCATCATTGGTGTCGGAGAAGGAACCTGGCCAACCATGCGCAGTACTTTGTCGCGCATTGGAGTTTCCGAAACAGAATTTTTTCGTCAATGTGATGCATCATTTAAACAAGGTGCGCTCTTTTCACGTTGGACAACTGGCGAAGCCAGCGATGCTTATTTTCATCCATTAATGTTACCCCAAGGGTTCTCGCAAATTAATTTGGTGCCTCATTGGCTGCAACAAAACTTGCATAAAAACAGTGAGCAAAATTTTTGCGATACTGTTTGCGCGCAAGGTATTATCTGCCAAAAGGGCCTAGCGCCCAAAACGATTAGCCACGCCGAATTCGAAGGTGTCGCCAACTACGCTTATCATCTGGACGCAGGAAAATTTGCGCCATTTTTGCAGCAACATGCCTGCACGCAATTAAACGTAAAACATTTGATTGCCGATGTCACCCAAGTCAAATTAACGGACACAGGTGATATTGATAAGCTTATGTTAAATGAAGAGCAAGAAATTTCCGGTGATTTATTTATCGATTGCACTGGGTTTCGAGCATTGTTAATTGGCGATGCGATGCAAGTTCCGTTTAAAGACTGCAAAGATGTTTTATTTTGCGATACCGCTCTCGCAGTACAAGTACCCTACGAAGATGAATTTGCACCTATTGCTAGTCATACTATTTCAACTGCGCAAAGCGCCGGTTGGATTTGGGACATAGGTTTACCTACGCGGCGCGGCGTAGGTCATGTTTATTCCAGTCAACACATTAGCGATGAATACGCAGAGCGGGAATTGGCGGCTTATCTCGGAAAGGATTCAATCTCTCCCAGAAAAATTAAAATTCATTCAGGTCACCGCGAAACTTTCTGGAAAAATAATTGTGTCGCTGTCGGTTTATCTGCAGGATTTTTAGAGCCACTCGAAGCGTCTGCAATTGTATTGATTGAACTCTCGGCAAAATTAATTGCAGAGCAATTACCGGTTGATCGTGAAGTTATGGATATTATTGCGAAGCGATTCAATTCGACTACGTTGTATCGATGGGGCCGCATTATTGATTTTTTAAAACTGCATTACGTACTGACCCAACGCCGCGATTCCGATTTTTGGCGCGATAACCTTGAGCCATCTTCAATTCCAGAGCGGTTAAAAGATTTGTTGTTATTGTGGAGTTATCAGTCGCCCTGGTTTCATGATGAATTCAATCAAGTCGAAGAAATTTTTCCGGCGGCGAGTTACCAATATGTGCTCTACGGCATGAAATTCAAAACTCAAGTTGAAACGGATACGCTACAAAATACTGCCAAATATGCCGAACGTTTACTACGCGAAAATAGAAACCTGACAGAGAAGTTGGGATTGTCCCTGCCGTACCATCGCGACCTTATTATGAAAATACATGAACGCGGTTTACAAACTGTTTAATTGATCCTGGAGAAAAATCGTGGCCCGTTTTGAATTACTATCTGCCGAACAACACCAGGATTTGCGTTTGGTAAACCAAACTGCGACACCGCATTTTGTTCCTGTCATTAGTAATGAATTTTCTGAAGCAGCCTGTTCTCTACCGATCATGTTGACCAAAAATGCAGAGACGGGTGAATTTTTTACCGGTGTGGTCTTGAGTATGAAATCGGGTGAGCCACCGATTAAAAATCTTGCCCAACGCGGCGGCTTTGTACCCTTATCATTACAGTGCAATGGTTTTTATATTTCTGATCAACAAATTGCGATAGACCGAGACAATCCTCGTTTCAGCATCACTGAAGGTGATGCTTTATTTACAGCGAGCCGACAACCGGCGGAATGCCTGCGCAAAGTGCAACATGCACTGGGTAAATTACATGTCGGGCAAGAACAAACCCAAACTTTTATAAAGGCGATGACAGACAATAAATTGATTGAACCGGTCGATTTGAGTTTTAGCTTTGATAAAGGTGAGAAACTTTCATTAAAAGGTTTGTACAGCATCAGCCTGGATTCACTTCATCAATTGGATGATGCAACGGTCATTGAATTTTTCCGCTCGGGTTATACGCAACTCGCTTATCTGGTTGCAGGCTCACTCAAACAATTTAATTCACTCGCGCATATTCGCAGTCAAAGCTTGTTGAATCAAACTGAATTAGCGTGATATCGATCTTGATTTAAATTATTGCGATCTAGCCTTAATAGCTATCATCTACAGCCGTTTTATTTCAATAAGTATCAGCAGCAATCAATAAAATTAAGTTGCGTTTTATCCATACTCACGAGCATGTAAATCCTCAGCGACAGGGAAAATCAAGATCCAATCAAGAAACATAATTTTTTAACTTATTGATTTATAACCTTAATAAATATTTATAAAGCTTATAAATCAAGAGTGGATCAAGAATCTTATCAAACATCATATACATGTTTTTCACATTCATAACTATAACTTTGGTTAAAAAAGCAACGCAAAATCAAGAACTAATCAAGAATCTCTAAAATTTCTGTAACTTATTGATTATTAATGAAAATAATAGAAAAAAAAAGCAGCAATTAACAAATAAAAATTGACTTTTTACATTCCGATCAAGAAAAACACTAAGCCCAAATAGGAACGTATCCGGTACGAACATTATCTGCTTCTGCAGCTTTTATAAGCTCTGCATTCAACGCGCCTTTTAACACAGCAGATGCTTGCGCAGCATTCCATTTTTCAATAGCTAAACGTTCACATAAACTGGCGTTTTTCATGCGTTCGCCACTAAGCCATTTGAGGACGGCATGTTGATAACACGCGCGAATCCGCTCTTCTGGAGTCATCTCGGCGAAGGTACGTGGCCCATAAATAATCACCTGCATCGACTCAGCTTCGGCCTGGAATTTGGGGGCGGGCAGTTGATATAGCTCAACACTGGTAATCACTTTATCCAATCCACTACCTTGTTCCTCACATAAACGCATACGGCGCATTAATGCGCCGAGCATGGCATTGCGTGACCGTGGTGGCAAATCAATCATCCTATCAGTTTTTATAAGTGGCTCTCCCGGATTGGTAATCTCCATACGATCTTCAAATAATTCGATCTGCGGCCCTGCGCCCAAAACGGTCATATCTTGGTGGATTAAGGCATTAGCAACTAACTCACGTACTGCGATTTCGGGAAAGAGAGGACGAGGTTCACGAAAGGCCTCGCCTATGTGTTCATTAATGGGTAGAAGGCCATTGATGTAGTTAATTAATCCTTCAAGACCAACAGCGTAACCCTTTTTGCCATCTTGACGGTGAGTGACTGTGGTAGCGCGGTTTTTACCTTTATAGGCAATAAAACGCACTGCTTTGCGAGAAATGGCAACATCAAAATCCTGCAAGTCAGCGGCGAAGAGAATTGCTCCTAAATTTGTAATGCTCCATTTGCTGCCGACATCTACTTGTATCAGCTGATCTGCTGACAAGCGTTCCAAAATTCCCGCCTTATTATCAGGTAAGTTTTGACCAGTTAGCCTGAAATAACTGGGATAATCTAAAAAAAGTAGTACCTCATCGGCATTGATGAATTGCTTTGCAATACCTTTTTCCCAGACATAAGGGCGGAGATTGGTAATGAGTTTTTGATAACGTTCCGGGTAATCAGTAAGCTTTGGTGTAGCACTACCGACACGCACATAAGCAATATCATCATACGCAACAGGCGCACTGGTGGCCGCAGGAATTTCTAGAATTACTACTGTGCCTTTTGGGTGGGCGATAGTTCTGAACGTAAATGCCACACTGGGTTTTAAGCGTTGCGCCAACCAAAATTGCAGCACAGTATTAGTGTCAGCTTTAACACCTTCAGGGTTAAATGTAGTTCCTATAACTTGATGGCTGGCATCGTCGATTCCCCACAACACATACGCGAAGTCTTTATTGTCGATACGCGCCGCGTTAGAGAGGGCTGAGCAAAGTTTTGCGATTAATTTAACGTCGCAATTATTTTGCTTGAATTCAACCAAAGCATTTTCAGTAATGCGTAGCTCATCAATCAATTCGATATCTCGCTCACTCATGCAGCTACCTCTCGCTGTTTTAGCTTTTTCTAACCCATACTTACTTCTTCTTTGGCCTTTCCCAACCTTGCAGGTTAGTTTGTTTTGCACGCCCAATCGCGAGATCTGCGTCACCAACATTTTTGGTGATCACAGAGCCTGCGCCCACAGTGGCGTTCGCGCCGATTTTTACGGGCGCTACTAAAGCGGAATTTGAACCGATAAAAGCGTTATCGCCAATTTCGGTTTTGGATTTATTTACGCCGTCGTAATTGCAGGTGATGGTGCCTGCGCCTACGTTTACGCCAGTACCAATGACCGCATCGCCGATGTAGCTTAAGTGGTTAACTTTACTGCCTTTGGCGATAACTGCTTTTTTCGTTTCGACGAAGTTGCCAATTTTTACGCCTTCAGCCAGATCTGTACCGGGGCGCAAACGCGCATATGGACCGATGTCGCAATCGTCGGCAAGCACTGAATCTTCGATGTGACTGAATGCTTTTATATGACTGCCTTTGCCGATGGTGCTGTTGATGATGATGCAATTTGGTTCGATGATGACGCCATCTGCAAGCGTGACATCGCCTTCGAATACGCAGTTTACGTCGATGACAACATCGCGCCCGACTTGTAAATTGCCGCGAATATCAATACGAGCTGGGTCGAGCAAGGTCACACCGGCAACCATTAACTCATTGGCTTTTTGCTTTTGGTAAAAACGCTCAAGTGCAGCTTGTTGCTGGCGGTTATTGATGCCTTCAACTTCTTCAACGGCGTGGGGTTGTTCAACGTGAATGTTGATATCGTCCAGTTTCGCCATGGCAATAATATCGGTGAGGTAATACTCGCATTGCGCATTGTCGTTGTTTAACAGCGGCAACCATTTCTGAATATGCTTGGCTTTTACGGCCATGATGCCGGTGTTGATCTCGGTAATTTTTAACTGCTCGTCAGTTGCGTCTTTGTGTTCGACGATTTCAGTTACCGCACCAGATGCGTCGCGTACTATACGGCCATAACCGGTGGGGTCTTGCATCTTCACCGTGAGCAGACCCATTTGGTTATCGTTCACCCCTTCAATCAATTTTTGCAGAGTCTCTGGGCGGGTGAGTGGGACATCACCATACAGAATCAACACTGTCGCGCCGTTTCGGATGTGAGGCAAAGCTTGCTGCACCGCGTGGCCGGTACCGAGCTGCGATGCTTGCAACACAAATTTAATATCTGGCGCCGTCAAACGTTCTTCAACTTTCTCGGCGCCGTGACCAACGATAATCGTAATCTGTTCTCCACCAACTTTACGGGCGGTATCCACCACATGTTCCACCAACGCCTTGCCGCCCACAGGGTGCAAAACTTTCGGCAAATCGGAACGCATACGGGTGCCTTTACCGGCGGCGAGTACGAGAATATCGAGCATGTTGAATTCCTTCACTAAGTGATGAGCAGTAAGGCGAGCATTCTAGCGTGTTGCGTGAAGGCGTAGGAGAGATTAATAAATGAATAACGCGGATTTTGTTTTGAAGAATTTGACAGCCTGATTGCGATGATTGGTGCATCGAAAATCTGAAGCTGACTTTTGATTTTCCCTGAACGGTATGATTTTGAATACTTGTAGGACTAAAGGTGCGAAGAACAAAAATCAAAAAGGGGCAATATTCACTGGCGGCTTGTGCATTTATCACCGCTAAACCACGGCGCATCAGATAACGTCTAGTTGCCTCTCGGAGGACTAATCTAAACCATTTTTTAATTATCAATTTGAAGGAACGTCATTATGAAAGCATCAAATAGTATCCGTACGTCGATAAACACCCAATATGGCCTCGCTCGTAAATTCACACTACCAGCTTTACTTGTACTCTCAACCCTAAGTGCAAATGCCCTAGCCATGGGAGGCCGCAATGCTCCTTGTACCTTCGGGGATGATTGCGCTGCGACTGTTTATTACAATATTTGCAACGGAAACAGATTGTGTTTTTGGTATTAGTGTCCTGATTCGAAAATGTCAGGCATAAAAAAGGCGACTCGAAAGTCGCCTTTTTATTAGGGCAATTACTTATTTACCAGCTTTCTTTTTAATCGCTTGCAGAGTGCGCAATTGAGCAGAAGCTTCTGCTAATTGGATTGCTGCGCGTTGGAAATCGATCTCGGAAGATTGGTTAGCAAGTTGTTGTTGCGCGTGTTGTTGCGCTTCAACCGCTTTTGCTTCATCCATATCACCAGCGCGCAGAGCAGTGTCTGCCATCACGGTGATTTGATAAGGCTGAACTTCGAGGAATCCACCAGATACGTAGAAAACTTCCTCATCGCCATTTTGCTTGATAACACGTACCGGGCCGGGCTTAACGCCAGTCAGTAATGGCGCGTGACCATAGGCAATGCCCAAATCACCCAAACTACCGGTAACAATGACCATCTCTACCAAGCCCGCGAAAATTTCACGCTCAGCGCTGACGATATTGCATTGAACAGTCATGGCCATATCCGTTTCTCTTGATAAATTACAAAAGCTATCAGCTCATGAAAAGCCCGAGGCGTTAACCTCGGGCTTAATCATTACTTGAGTTTGGTCGCTTTCTCGATAGCTTCGTCGATAGTACCAACCATGTAGAAAGCTTGTTCTGGCAAGTGATCGTAATCACCGGCTAACAAGCCTTTGAAACCACGGATGGTTTCTTTCAATGGAACGTACTTGCCTGGAGAACCAGTAAATACTTCCGCTACGTGGAAAGGTTGTGACAAGAAACGTTCGATCTTACGCGCACGAGATACGGTTTGTTTGTCTTCTTCTGACAATTCATCCATACCCAAAATCGCAATAATATCTTTCAGTTCTTTGTAACGTTGCAATACGGTTTGAACGCCGCGTGCAGTGGTGTAGTGATCGTTACCGATGATCATTGGGTCCAGCTGACGTGAAGTTGAATCGAGTGGATCGATCGCTGGGTAAATACCCTTAGCAGCGATGTCACGGCTCAATACTACGGTTGAATCCAAGTGGGCAAACGTTGTAGCTGGAGACGGGTCAGTCAAGTCATCCGCAGGTACGTATACCGCTTGTACCGAAGTGATTGAACCGATTTTGGTAGAAGTAATACGCTCTTGCAGAACGCCCATTTCTTCCGCCAATGTTGGCTGGTAACCTACTGCTGATGGCATACGTCCCAACAATGCAGATACTTCGGTTCCCGCCAAGGTATAACGGTAGATGTTGTCTACGAAGAAGAGTACGTCTTTACCTTCGTCACGGAATTTCTCCGCCATGGTCAAACCAGTCAAGGCTACGCGCAAACGGTTGCCTGGCGGCTCGTTCATTTGGCCGTAAACCATCGCAACTTTGTCAACAACGTTGGATTCTTTCATCTCGTGGTAGAAGTCGTTACCTTCACGAGTACGCTCACCTACACCGGCGAACACGGATAAACCGGCGTGTTCTTTTGCGATGTTGTTGATGAGTTCCATCATGTTTACGGTTTTACCTACGCCCGCACCACCGAACAAACCAACTTTACCGCCTTTAGCAAAGGGGCAAACCAGGTCGATTACTTTGATGCCGGTTTCGAGCAACTCTTCAGAGGCTGCCAAATCTTCGTACTTAGGCGCTGCACGGTGAATCTGCATACGCTCTTGTTCGCCGATGGGGCCACACTCATCAATTGGGTTGCCCAATACATCCATAATGCGACCAAGGGTTTCTTTACCCACAGGTACATTAATTGGCGCGTTGGTGTTGGTCACGATTAAACCGCGACGCAAACCTTCCGACGAACCCAGTGCAATAGTACGCACTACGCCGTCACCTAATTGTTGTTGCACTTCAAGCGTAAGATTGCCTTCGGTAATAACCAATGCATCGTAAACTTTAGGCACTGCATCGCGTGGGAATTCCACATCGATTACCGCGCCGATAATTTGAACTATATGTCCGCTACTCATTTCCGGTTCCTCTTTGTTCCAGAAATCTCAGGCCTTTTGAATAAGAGCTAGAGGCCTGAAAGTTTAAACACGATTAATTGCATGGCTGTGGTTTTGATGAGCGGGGACAATTATGCAATTGCCGCCGCACCACCTACGATCTCTGACAGCTCTTGCGTAATTGCTGCTTGACGCGCTTTGTTGTAAATCAGTTTCAAGCTATCAATTAATTCACCGGCGTTGTCGGTTGCGCTTTTCATCGCAATCATACGGGCAGCCTGTTCTGAGGCGGCATTTTCAACGACGGCTTGATAAACTTGCGACTCGATAAAACGGGTCAATAAGCCTTTTAACAATTCAGCTGCATCTGGCTCGTAGATATAATCCCAGTGATGTTTCAACTTGGAATTTTCATCAGCAACCAGTGGCAACAATTGGCGAATCGTGGGCTTCTGAGTCATGGTGTTGACGAATTCGTTGCTTACAATAAACAACTTATCAATCTTGCCGTCTTCAAACGCATCCAACATCACCTTCACGCTGCCGATCAAATCTGCAACGGTGGGTGCTTCGCCGAGGTCGCGCGTAGATGCAACCACGTTACCGCCAAAACTTTTAAAGAACGCAGCAGCTTTCGCGCCTATCAAACACAAATCGATAGCTATGCCCTGATCCGCCCATGTCTTCATATTTTTGATGGAAGATTTGAACACGTTGGCGTTCAAACCACCACAAAGACCACGGTCACTCGATACCAGGATATAACCAACGCGCTTGACGGGGCGTTCTTTCATAAAACGGTGTTTGTATTCGGGACTTGAATTTGCCAAGTGCCCGATTACGTCACGCATGCGATTGGCATAAGGCTTACCCAATTGCATACGCTCTTGTGCACGACGCATTTTACTCGCGGCGACCATTTCCATCGCGCTGGTAATTTTCTGCGTGCTTTTGACGCTGGAGATCTGCGTCCGAATTTCTTTTGTGCTTGCCATACTCAAAGACTCAGTTAAAAAGATGCGCAACGCGCATCTTTAATTACCAGGTGCGGCTTGCTTTCAGTTTGGTCACCAGCTCTTTGAACTTGCCTTCCAACTCACCATTCCAATCACCGGTGGCATCTATGTGGTTCATAGTGTCAGCGTAATCAGATTTAGCGAATGAGAGTAGGGCAGCTTCAAAATCGAGCACTTTGCTAACTTCGATGTCTTTCAAATGACCTTCGTTAGCGGCGAACAACACCAATGCCATTTGTGCAACACTCAATGGAGCAAATTGTTTTTGCTTCATCAATTCGGTAACACGTTGACCGTGCTCCAATTGCGATTTGGTTGCTTCATCAAGATCAGAAGCGAACTGCGAGAACGCAGCCAATTCGCGGTATTGCGCCAATGCGGTACGAATACCGCCGGCAAGTTTTTTGATAATTTTGGTTTGCGCAGCACCACCCACACGCGATACCGAAATACCGGCGTTCATCGCAGGACGTACGCCTGAGTTGAACATGGACGATTCCAGGAAGATCTGGCCATCGGTAATCGAAATTACGTTGGTTGGAACGAATGCTGACACGTCACCGGCTTGAGTTTCGATCATTGGCAATGCGGTCAATGAACCGGTTTTGCCTTTAACTTCACCCTTGGTGAATTTTTCAACGTATTCTTCGCTAACGCGAGAAGCACGCTCAAGCAAACGGCTGTGGAGATAGAACACGTCGCCAGGATAAGCTTCGCGGCCCGGAGGACGACGGAGCAACAAGGAGATTTGACGGTAAGCCCAAGCTTGCTTGGTCAAGTCGTCATAAATGATCAAAGCATCTTGACCACGATCACGGTAGTACTCACCAATGGTGCAACCTGTGAACGGAGCAAGGAATTGCATCGCCGCTGGATCTGACGCAGTAGCTGCGATCACAACGGTGTGTGCCATTGCGCCGTTTTCTTCCAACTTGCGCACAACTGCCGCAACAGAAGAAGCCTTTTGGCCGATAGCAACATAGATACACTTAATGCCAGACGATTTTTGGTTGATGATGGCATCAACAGCGATGGCAGTTTTACCAATTTGACGGTCACCGATGATCAACTCACGTTGACCGCGACCAATTGGAACCATGGCGTCGATTGCTTTCAAACCGATTTGTACTGGTTGGTCTACTGATTTACGCCAAATTACGCCTGGAGCAATTTTTTCAACTGCGTCAGTCATCTTGGTGTTCAGTGGACCTTTACCATCGATTGGGTTACCCAAGGCGTCAACTACGCGACCGAGCAATTCTGGCCCAACAGGAACTTCCAGAATACGACCGGTACACTTACACGTTTGACCTTCGGCTACACCGCGGTAGTCACCGAGAATTACGGCACCAACGGAGTCACGCTCCAGGTTCAATGCCATCCCGTAAACGCCGCCTTCAAATTCAATCATCTCGCCGTACATAACGTCGGCCAGACCGTGAATACGAATAATACCGTCAGTTACGGAAACGACAGTACCCTCGTTTTTTGCTTCTGTTGAAAACTCAAGACCTTCAATACGCTTCTTGATAATTTCACTGATTTCAGAAGGATTCAGTTGCTGCATGCTCTGTTCCTCGATCCTAAATTTAGGATTTCAATGCTTCGGCGAGTTTCGCCAAGCGGCCACGGACTGAACCGTCGATTACCATGTCACCGGTGTGAATAACCACACCGCCCAACAGACTCTTATCAACCGAGCTGTTCACGTCAATCTTACGATTCAATTTGGCGCTTAGTGATTGAGCCAATTTGTTAATCAAGTCAACAGGCAACTCGTAGGCTGCTGTGATCTCAACTTCGATTGTTT
>SEBU01000042.1 GCA_004173475.1 Gammaproteobacteria bacterium | reverse complement strand
TGGGGACTCTAAACAGACTGCCTGTGCAAACAGAGAGGAAGGAGGGGACGACGTCAAGTCATCATGGCCCTTACGTCCGGGGCTACACACGTGCTACAATGGATGGTACAGAGGGCAGCGAGCTAGCAATAGCAAGCCAATCTCAAAAAGCCATTCACAGTTCGGATAGAGGTCTGCAACTCGACCTCTTGAAGTTGGATTCGCTAGTAATCGCAGATCAGCAATGCTGCGGTGAATACGTTCCCGGGCCTTGTACACACCGCCCGTCAAGCCATGGAAGTTGGGGGTACCTAAAGTTCGTAACCGCAAGGAGCGACCTAGGGTAAAACCGATAACTGGGGCTAAGTCGTAACAAGGTAGCCGTACCGGAAGGTGCGGCTGGAATACCTCCTTTCTGGAGTAGATTAGACTACTCGTTGTGCGATAATTGATAATATAGGTATATAAAGAGAAACCCAAAAGAATAAGCCATCAGTGAAAGCGCTACGGCGGTGAGGGAGATAGGTTTATTAGAATCTAGTCCCGTAGCTCAGCCTGGTTAGAGCACTACACTGATAATGTAGGGGTCTCCAGTTCAAATCTGGACGGGACTACGCTTAATTATTTTGGGGAATTAGCTCAGCTGGCTAGAGCGCCTGCCTTGCACGCAGGAGGTCATCGGTTCGACTCCGATATTCTCCACCATCACCGGTACTTAATTTAAAAGGTACGATTATAATAGGTTATTAGACCCGGGATTGAAAAGTTCTTTGACATATTGGAAGAAGTTAAAAAAGAAGAGCAAACAACAATAGAGACTGTTGTTGTCTTTTTAAGATAATAACAACTCAAATGCACACCATGCGGCGCAAAAGGCGCATGAGTGGAAGAAAGTAAGAAAGAGTATACGGGGGATGCCTTGGCTCTCAGAGGCGATGAAGGACGTGATAAGCTGCGATAAGCTACGGGGATTAGCAAATATGACGTGATCCGTAGATTTCCGAATGGGGCAACCCGGCATGTTGAAGACATGTCACCGAAATGGAGCAAACCTGCCGAACTGAAACATCTAAGTAAGCAGAGGAAGAGAAAATAATAATGATTTCCTAAGTAGTGGCGAGCGAAAGGGAAAGAGCCCAAACCAGTTATGTTACGGCATAACTGGGGTTGTAGGACTACGATGTGGTATAATAAAATGAACTGGAATGGGATGGGAAGCCCAGCGATACACGGTGATAGCCCGGTACAGGTAAGTAATATTAACCTAGTAGTATCCTGAGTACCGCGAGGTCGGAGACGCCTTGTGGGAATCTGCCAGCACCATCTGGTAAGGCTAAATACTCCTGAGAGACCGATAGTGAACCAGTACCGTGAGGGAAAGGTGAAAAGAACCCCGAACAGGGGAGTGAAATAGAACCTGA
>SEBU01000008.1 GCA_004173475.1 Gammaproteobacteria bacterium | reverse complement strand
TATTTTTTATCTTTGTAAACCCTTATTTTCATTCGGATTTTACTTTTCTTGCCGAACCATCATTTTAATCCGGAGATCAAAAAAGCCTGCTCGGCGAGGGCGCGAACTATAGGGACGCAACAACAACCTTGCAAGCTTTTTCTGAACGGATTTTCACTTTAGTTGCAACCTAGAATATTTGCCAGCCAGACCGAATAATTTTTAAACAACATCAAACAAATGATATTTTTTCTTACCTAACTTCGCCAAATAAAAGCGCTTAAAAAAAGCCTTTTCCGCCGAGAAAGAATTTGCTGATTGCATGTTGTCATCAATAGATTTGGCTTTGCCGTTAATAAACACAGCATTACGAACCAACGCATCTTTAACTTGTTTGCCGGATGCGGCCATTTCTACATCCGCAAGAATCTGAGTTAAAGGTATTTCAGCGATATCTGCGCGAACCAACCTGGATGACGGTAAACCATCTTGCTGAAGCTGTTCAAAATCCGATTCACCCAAACTCGCAAGATCATCACTGAACAATGCTTGTGTAATTCGCTGTGCAGCAAGCAAACCCTCATCGCCGTGAACCAAACGCGTCATCTGTTCCGCCAAAATACGCTGAGCCTCAGGCTTGGACTGGCGAGCCAAATCTTCAGCTTCAATTTGCGCAATTTGCGCAACACTCAGGAAAGTAAAATAACGCAGGAATTTATACACATCAGCATCGGCAGTATTTAGCCAGAATTGATAGAAAGCATAAGGGGAAGTTTTGGATGCATCTAACCAAATGGTACCTGTCTCCGTTTTACCGAATTTTGTTCCGTCAGCCTTGGTTACTAATGGCATAGTCAAACCGAAAACCTGCCCGCCATGCATGCGGCGAGTTAAATCTATCCCACCGGTAATGTTGCCCCACTGATCGCTGCCACCAATTTGCAAAGTACATTGGTTGCGCTGATATAGTTCTGCGAAATCGTATGACTGCAGCAACATATAGGTAAACTCGGTAAATGAGATGCCTTCACCTTCGCGATCAATACGTTGCTTTACGGACTCTTTATTGATCATGTTGTTGATAGAGAAGTGCTTGCCTACATCGCGCAGGAAACTAAGCACATTCATCTCGCCAACCCAATCCAGATTATTAACAACCTCAGCAGAAATTGGGCTTTGATCGAAGTCGATAAACCGTGACACTTGTGCCTGTAGCTTACCAACCCAATTAGCAACAACATCTGGAGTGTTGAGCTTACGCTCCTGAGCTTTGAAACTTGGGTCGCCAACTAAACCTGTAGCGCCGCCTACTAAAGCAATGGGTTTGTGGCCGGCTAATTGAAACCGCTTCAACATTAATAAAGGGACAAGGCTTCCAATATGCAAGCTGTCGGCGGTTGGATCAAAGCCGCAATATAGAGTTCGACTTGCAGAATTGAGATGTTCAGCTAAGGTATCGCCACCGGTTGTTTGTGCAATTAAACCGCGATCTTGCAACTCTTGTAAAAATTGTGTGTCAATTGTCGCCATAATTCACTCGTCAAATCTTGAAAGATAGTCCTTAGAACTAAAAAAGCTGACAACAATACCGGATGTCTGTGCGAAATCACACCCTATACGTAGACAAGTTACAAAAAGTGAATTTTAAAGATGTGTTTAAAAATATTTTCTGCTATATATACTTGTCAGCAATTAACAAATGTCGAGCCAGCCTTTCAATTATGCGTTCAATAATAACTACCTCGAAGAAAGTGCTGAGCACTACCCTGGAACAAATTCCTAAAGGCCATCGCATTGCTGCCGGCGCGTTGTTGGCCAGCCTGGCAGTAATTTCAGCTCTAAACCCTGCTGAGCAAGATAACTCCTCGATTATCACTACTGAAGCAGCTCTTAACGCTATTGCAGCAGCAGATTTGGAGACAGAAAACTCACAACCAAATGAAAGTAATTTGGCTTTAGCTAAAGATTTGTTTTTCCTACCGGCTCTTGTTAGCAATGAAGCAGAACCTGTAGAAAAACCAAAATCTACCGAGCCTTCATTACAAGAGCTGACTATTAAGTCGGGTGACAACTTATCTAGCGTATTTGCGAGAATGGGTCTAAATGATCGCGATATATACGAATTATTTGACGGAAATAAAAGCGCAAAAGACCTGAGAAGCATTGCCCCCGGACAAAAATTTGAATTTCTCGTAGACGCGCAAGGCAAATTACAACAACTCACCTATTACAAAAACATTCTGGATTCTTTGAAGTTCACCCGAACTGAAACGGGGTTCAATAGTGAGCTTACCTCTCTCAAACCAGAGATCAAACGCAGCTTTCGTCAGGGCACCATTAACAGTTCGCTATTCCTTGCCGGTAAACAAGCAGGTTTGCCCATCAATCTCACTATGGAATTGGCCAATATTTTTGGTTATGACGTGGACTTTGCACAAGATATTCAAAAGGGCGACCAATTTAAGGTCATGTTTGAAGAGCAGTATTTAAGTAATAAAAAAATTGGAACGGGCGTGATTCTCTCTGCTGAATTTACTAACGCCGGAAAAACCTTCAGAGCCGTACGCTACACCAGTAAAGATGGCGTAACTCGTTATTACACCCCCGACGGCAAAGGTATGAATAAGGCATTTTTACGTATGCCGGTCGACTTTGCTCGCATCAGTTCAGGTTTTAGTCTGGGACGTCTACATCCAGTGTTAAATACCATTCGCGCGCACAAAGGCACTGATTACGCTGCTGCAATCGGCACTCCAATTCGAGCCACCGGTGATGGAAAAATTATTTTCGCTGGGCGTAAAGGTGGATTCGGTAACTGTATTGTTATTCAACATGGTCAAGGTTATGAAACTCTCTACGGTCATTTAAGCAAGTTTGGTAAAGGCGTAGGAAACGGGACTCGTGTTTCACAAGGCCAAGTTATCGGCTACGTGGGTATGACGGGTTTGGCGTCTGGACCACATTTACATTATGAATTCCATGTAAATGGGCAGGTTCGTAATCCGGTTACTGTTGATCTGCCAAAATCGGTTGGCATAGCGGCCAATGAAAAAGATCGCTTCAACGCGGCCACCCAAACTTTGGTTGCGCAATTGCAAGATCTTGAGCGTGATGGTCATCTAGCTTTAGGCGAGAGCCAAACCAAATCCAACTAACATGAGTACCGAGTATTATCTTGGGCTCATGTCCGGCACCAGTGCCGATGCTATAGATCTAGCTATAGTTGACTTCCATCAGAACAAATCCGAGCTTATTGGCAGCCACTCGCTGCCATTAACGCCTGAAATTCGCCATCAAATTCATTCCCTCACTATTCCTGGCCATAATGAAATAGATCGTCTGGGACAACTCGACTGTCAATTGGCGGAGCTTTTCGCGTTAGCGATTAGTCAGCTTTTGGGCAAGCTTGGTTTGAACCCGCAACAGATAATGGCGATTGGTAGCCACGGGCAAACTATCCGCCACCGCCCGCCGGGAAATCGGGACGCCTCCTTCACCTTGCAGATCGGCGACCCCAATATTATTGCTGAAAGAACCGGTATAACCACCGTTGCAGATTTTCGTCGACGGGATATGGCAGCCGGAGGCCAAGGTGCACCGTTGGTTCCAGCCTTTCATCACGCGGTTTTTCAAAGCACATCCGTCGATAGAGTTGTGATTAATATAGGTGGCATGGCAAATGTAACTTGGCTGCCGAAATCTGGAAAAACGCTGGGCTTCGATACTGGGCCTGGAAACGTGCTGATGGACGTATGGATCCTGAAGCATTTAGGAAAAGCGTACGATACGAACGGTGATTGGGCCGCATCCGGAACACCTGATAGCGAATTACTTCTTCAATTACTTTCACACGAATTTTTCAGCCAACTACCACCGAAAAGTACAGGTCGGGAAGCATTTAATCTCGAATGGCTTAGCTCAATGCTAAAGCATAAAACGCTTCACGCTGCCGATGTTCAAGCAACCTTACTTCAGCTTACCGCGCACTCCATCGTCAAAGATATTAAAAAATTAGCGACGGAAGAATGTGAAATATACGTCTGCGGCGGGGGAGCCTACAATTTGAATTTAATGACGGAGCTAGCGCTACAGCTTCCCCAATCAAAAGTTGCGACTACTGAAGAGCTCGGTGTAGCGCCAGAATGGATTGAGGCCATGGCATTTGCTTGGCTGGCTCGCCAGACAATGATGCGTAAAGCGGGGAATTTATCTGCTGTAACTGGAGCAAATCGTGAAATTATTTTGGGGGGCATTTATTTTGCCTCTTAGCGAGACAAAATAAATGTAGGTTCGATTAGATAGAGAAGGAGGAACCGCATCCGCAAGTGCTTGACGCATTAGGATTTTGAATCACAAATTTTGAACCCTGTAAGCCCTCTTCGTAATCCACTTTAGCCCCAACAAGATAGGGATAACTCATAGCATCCACTACGACTTTCACACCGTCCTTTTCAACAATTGAATCGTCCTCCGCTACCGCCTCATCGAACGTAAAACCATATTGAAAACCGGAACAACCGCCGCCTGTCACATAAACACGTAATTTAAGATCAGGATTATCTTCTTCCTCAACCAGGCTTTTCACTTTAGCGATTGCGCTGTCGGTGACATAAACAACTTGCGGGATAAAAACTTCTGCGGTGGCCATTTACAACTCCAGGACAAATACTGCGTAGGTAATTATCCCTTTACCCTAGTATTTTAGTCAACTATTAACGACTGCAGCATTTACCGGGTAAGACTCCTTGTCTTTGGTAGGAGTTATATCAATGAGAAGTGGCTCCTTACTACTGGAATGCATTTGACCTTTAAGTTGCGCGCCCTTAACCATTTCGATGGATTCGTAATGTACGTTACCCTCAACCACTGCTTTAGCTGCTAACTCAAGGTGTTTCGTTGAATAAATAGCCCCGCGCACGTGGCCATTGATAACAACATTTGATGCATGGATCTCACCTTCCACTACGCCTGTTTCGGTGACTACCAGTTTGGCCGGCTTACTGTCATCAAAATAAATATTCCCCTTTACGCTACCTTCCAAATAAAAGTCACCGCTAAAATAAATATCGCCTACCACTCGAGTTGCTGCGCAGAGCAACGAGTGCTGATTTACAAACGTCTTTTTCTTTTTGGACATTAGCATTGGAATAATCTCTATTTAGGTTTATCCGCAGAAACCGGCCAATCCAGCTCGGCCGTAACCAACGGAGGATTTCTATTCTCAGAGTTTTTTATCACCAACTCTACCTTTAGCGGGACAAAGCCTGGTGGTAATGTGAGGTCACCTTCAAGTGTCTGGAAATACTTGAAACTCAAGGGAATGCTGGGTGCTGTCACTTGAGTTGAAACCTGATTAAGAGTCAACTCGACGCTCTCACCCGCCTGCTGACCTTTTATTGTGAATTCAAGAAAACCAGAAAAGTCGCCATCTCTGGTTGCCAACTTTTGGACAGTTGCGTTGTAATTGAAATGTCCCTGTTCCGGCAGGGACATTAAGTTAACTACCCCGACGCTAATTCCCATCGGGTTAGGTTTAGCGCCAGGAGTCAGCAAATCTTTGTATACGCGAAGATCCCGCTCAGCCGCATTCAGCTGCGCTTTTTGGGTCATCACAAGTTGTCGCAACTCTTCGATAGATTGCCGATCAACTTCACTCATAGTTCGAAGCTCGGTCAATTGTTGCGATAAATCACTCGCAACCTTTTGTTGCGCATTTTCCTGTTGATTGATGGCACTGGATTGTTGGTGTTTGGTCCAATACACGCCAAGTAGATAACTAACCAGGACACTAAAAACAAATCCGAAAATAAACAAAATAATTCGCACGACATGCGTGCGCGGATTATGAGGTATTAACCTCACATACATTTGTTTGCTACCTTTAACAGCCACGCTTACCTGCCTTAGAAATTTGCCTTTCTTATTAGAAAAATCAGGGGCGATAAATCGCCCCTTTTTTGTAACCGCATACCTCCAAATGATTAAGGTAAAAGCGCAACTACATTCAATCCTGCTGTTTCGTCAAAACCGAACATGATATTCATGTTTTGGATCGCTTGGCCCGATGCACCTTTTGTGAGGTTATCAATGACCGACAGAACAACAATAGTATCGCGATTTTGCGGGCGTAGAACCGAGATACGGCACACATTCGAACCTTTTACTGTCCGGGTTTGGGGCATCACGCCGGCAGGCAACACATCCACAAAAGGCTCATTGGCATATCGTTCTTCGTAAAGCGCTTGCAAGTTCGGCAGATTTTCAACATCCAACGCAGTTGCATAAAGCGTCGCATGTATACCGCGAATCATTGGTAATAAATGCGGTACAAATGTAAGCGCGACCGGCGCAACACCAGCGGGTTGAATATCACGCAAACCCTGTTCAATTTCTGGCAGATGACGATGTCCGGCTGCACCGTAAGCTTTGAAACTGTCCATTACCTCGGTAAGAAGATTGTCGATTTTACCCTGGCGCCCTGCCCCGCTTGCGCCGCTTGCTGCATTAGCGATCAAGCGCGTTGGGTCCACCAGATTATTTTCCAATAATGGTAAAAAGCCTAACTGGGTGGCAGTCGGGTAACACCCGGGACACGCTATTAATTTAGCATTACGAATAGCATCGCGATTGACTTCGGGCAAACCATAGACTGCTTGTGGCACTAACTCAGGTGCACCGTGCGGCTGGCTGTACCATTTCTCCCAAAGCGGTACATCACGAATTCTGAAGTCTGCAGACAAGTCGATAATGCGAGCCTTGGTATTCATAAACGCTGGCATCATGTTTTGCGCAACACCGTGAGGAGTGGCAAAAAAGACTACATCTAACTCACCCAAGGTAGCAACGTCCGGCTCGGTAAACGCAAGGTCGATATAACCGCGCAAGCTTGGGTACATATCCGCAACCTTAACACCGGCCTCGGCACGAGAAGTTATTACACTCACTTCAACCTGAGGATGATTGACCAATAACCGCAGCAACTCAACTCCGGTGTAACCAGTACCACCAACAATGCCTACCTTAATCACATGCAACCCCTTATGTACCTACTGTTTACTTGCGAGCTATGTATGGCACTCAAACGAGCGCACCTATAACCGAATGAGCGACCTATGATAAAAGTCTTGGCCGCAAACCGAAAGCAGAAATATGACTATAAATAACAGAGAACATTCCCGGTTAAATTTTAAAGCTCGCTGACAATACTTATTTGAAAGCTAAAGACGCCAACTTTTGACGTTTGATGACGCACGCAGCTGACATATCGAATTGACGACCGTCGAAAAATTTCGAGACACTAGCGCAACCTTGTCAATATCTTTACAAATGACGGCCCGTGAGCCCTTGAGCATAAACTGCGCAATACCGCCCCGATGATTGCCGATTATCTGAATGACAATAAAAAACCAGCTGATACACTGCTTAACCTACTGGCGATATCCATGTACTGATTCAATGCGACTGAGTTCGAGAAACAACTAAGTTGTTTCAGGTGCGCTTGAACGTGATCAAGCACAAGCTGATACCGCCTTTATAAAACGTTCGTACAATCTAAGCCGAGAGTTTTAATACGCGAACACACCGACAACTTTTATATGCTTCAACATTAATATGCTCTGGATAAAAGCCTTCCATATCATTTCTGTTATCACCTGGTTCGCCGCGTTATTTTATTTACCGCGCCTGTTCGTTTATCACACCATGAGCGATGACACTGTTAGCCGCGAACGTTTCACAGTAATGGAGCGGAAACTATTACGCGGGATTGCCAATCCATCGATGATTGCGGTATTTATTTTCGGTGGATGGATGAGTTACCTCGGTTGGGATTATTACTCACAGGCGATGTGGTATTGGTGCAAACTCGCCTTGGTTGTAGTAGTCGCGATTTACCACCATGCCTGCGTCAACTACTTCAAACAACTACGCGATGATAAATGTACAAAGAGTCATACATTTTTTCGCTGGTTTAATGAATTTCCGGTTTTATTATTGGTCGGAATAGTGATTTTGGTCGTGGTAAAACCATTTTGAAGATTCAAATTATTTTAATGCGCCACGGCAAACCAAACATGCCTCGGCAATTAATTCGGTCCGTTCAATTTGGCGAATGGATCGAAAATTACAACATCGCACATCTGTGCGAGACTTCGTCTCCTTCAGATGAAGTCTTTGCTATCAGCGCTGGAGCAAACGCAGTTATTTGCAGCTCACTACAAAGATCTACAGATTCAGCGCTACGTCTCGGCCTTCAGCCGACTATTACCGACTCTATTTTTAGAGAAATGGAAATGCCGCACTGGTCTTTCGTTTCACCTCCGTTACCTGCAAAAGTTTGGTCATTTTTATTTCGGTTGTGCTGGTTCGCAGGGTTAACCTCTCATGCTGAATCATTTAAAGACGCAAAAGTACGAGCGAGCAATGCAACCAAACAATTGATAAAACATGCGCAAGACCATCAAAAAATAATTTTTGTAGGACACGGTATGCTAAATAGATTTATCGCAAAAGCCTTGCTACAAGATGGATGGGTTGGCCCTAAACACCCCGGCGGAAAATACTGGGAATTCGGTATCTACAATTATGAAACAAACTAGCCACCTCTATGCCATCACCGACTCGCAATTGCTACCCGGTGAAAAATTAATAAGCGCAGTGAATGCTGCGTTAAAAGGTGGATGCAAACTAGTGCAGTATCGTGATAAATCCACAGATCAATCGCGTCGCTTTTCAGAAGCCAAAACTTTGCTGACGCTTTGCTCCAATCATCAAGCAATGTTTTTAATCAACGATGATGTAAGCCTCGCCAAAGAGGTTGGCGCTCATGGGGTGCATTTAGGTCAGGGCGATACCAACCCTGTTGCGGCACGGATCATTCTCGGTAGCAACGCAATCATTGGCGTTACCTGCCACGATTCGCTCGCTTTAGCGCAACAAGCCATTAAGGACTCAGCAAACTACATTGCTGTCGGGCGCTTTTTTTCATCTAATACCAAACCCGATGCACCGCCAGCTCCGTTGAGTTTATTAACCGAAGCAAAAGCAAAATTTCCAAACACATCAATCGCAGCGATTGGCGGCATCACATTGGAGAACGTAAAAAGTGTTTTAAGTGCAGGGGCAGATTTACTTGCGGTTTGTCACAGCTTATTTGCAGCGGACGATATAGAAGCTCAAGCAAAATTATTTAATGCAGCTTCTTCATCCTCGTTCTTATTGGGAGAGGATTAAAGTGGGTCACATCATGTTTTGCCACTAAGCGCTCTAACCTATGTGGCCAATCCATAGGAGAGAGAGGCAAACCTTTCAAAATTTTTTAATCACAATTTAGCGAAATATTTATATGACTCGTTCTGAAGAATTATTTACACAAGCACAAAAAACAATTCCCGGCGGCGTTAACTCTCCGGTACGCGCTTTTCGCGCTGTGGGCGGAACACCGATATTTTTTGAGCGTGCGCAAGGTGCTTACGCTTGGGATGCCGACGGCAAACGCTATATCGATTATGTGCAATCTTGGGGACCAATGGTGCTTGGTCACGCGCATCCCGAAGTAATCAATGCCGTTATTGAAACTGCAAAATTCGGTTTGAGTTTTGGTGCACCTACCGAGCGTGAAACTACGCTTGCTGAAAAATTATGTAACTTGATTCCAAACATGGAGATGGTGCGCTTCGTAAGCTCGGGCACAGAAGCCACAATGAGCGCCATACGTTTGGCTCGCGCTTTTACGCAGCGCGATAAAATTATTAAATTTGAAGGCTGCTATCACGGCCATTCTGACTCCCTGCTAATCAAAGCTGGGTCAGGCGCTCTGACAATGGGAGTTCCAAGTTCTCCGGGCGTTCCCGCTGTTTTAGCAGCACACACAGTCACACTGGATTACAACGACTCTCAACAAGTGCGCGATTATTTTGCTGCAAATGGTGATTCAGTCGCCTGTATTATTGTCGAACCTGTTGTGGGCAACATGAATTGCGTGCCTCCCGTCGCCGGATTTTTAGAAACATTGCGCGAAGTTTGCGATCAATCCGGCGCTCTGCTGATTTTTGATGAGGTTATGACCGGATTCAGAGTCGGCCATAAAGGGGCGCAGGGTCATTACGGAATAAAGGCTGACATAATCACGTTGGGTAAAGTAATTGGAGGCGGGATGCCTGTAGGCGCTTTCGGTGGTCGTCGCGATGTGATGCAGATGATCGCACCGTCCGGCCCTGTTTATCAGGCGGGAACTCTGTCGGGTAACCCCGTCGCTATGGCGGCTGGTTTAAAAACTTTAGAGTTACTTGAAGATCTGAATTTCTATAAAAGCCTTAGTGCACGCACTACGCAACTGGTGGAAGGTTTACAAACCCTGGCAGACGAAGCAAAGATTCCTTTTACTACAAATCACGTTGGCAGTATGTTTGGATTTTTCTTTACCAGTGAATCGAAGATTACAAACTTCAAACAAGTGATGGCTTGCGATATTCCGCGCTTCAACCGGTTTTTTCATGGGATGTTAAAGCGAGGCATTTATCTAGCACCCGCATCTTACGAAGCCGGATTTATGTCTGGGGCGCATACCGATGAGGATATACAAAATACGTTAAAAGCCGCGCGGGAAGTTTTCGCTGAGCTTGCCGCTTAATAAACTTGCCTTAAAGCTTCCTTACCAAAGAAGTTTTCCAAAAAAGTCCAAAAAAAGCGGGCCTTACGGCCCGCCAAGCGTGCAACCCCGAAGGGACTCTGTAGCCCTGACGCATCAGGTAAATAAAGAATTGGCCGCTACAACCAATACGAATTCGCTATGAATGGATGAGTCAGTAACGCGGATTACCCTCGCAAAACTCTCACCTCACCTTAAGAAACGAGCCGCCCGCCATCCCAGGTTAGGCGCCCGTTGAACTCGCTCTCATCCAGAGGAGCGATGCATATACCAAGCCAATTGGACACCGGTATTTTTCAATATTTTTCCTTTCTAACAACGACGCTATGATAGCGCTAACAGGATATTAACAAAAATTAACAATAAAGCAAGAACATCTAAATCAACATAAGTAACTATTTTTTCATATAAATACGGGATGACTAAAAGAAATCTACGTCGGAGGAACCGGTTTCATTCACTCTTTGACCGTTAACTGTATCAGGATTTAAGGTTTTGTCGATTTGCAAGCCAAACTCGCCTTGGGATGAGGAAAGCTGGGTCAAGATTGTTGATGCAGACGCCAGGTAGGAGGCTAGCTCACTTTTTAAAGAATCAGCTAGAATTTTTTCGTTCAAACGCGTTAATGCACTTGTTAAATGTTCACTAATCGCATGAATAGCATCATTGATTAGCTGATGATTCGA
The DNA here is from genome assembly GCA_004173475.1 of Gammaproteobacteria bacterium. GTDB lineage: Bacteria > Pseudomonadota > Gammaproteobacteria > Pseudomonadales > Cellvibrionaceae > Cellvibrio. The sequence continues at coordinate 108,359 of SEBU01000008.1, read as the reverse complement.
AACTAATGCATTTTGAAAATCCAGCGCCGCTACTTTGCTATCCATGACACCAAGAATCCACGGCACAGTATCTTTAATCCGCCCATAACGTTCAGGGGCCGAAAGGGGCATGTTTTTTATCAATAAGGAAACAAGCGTGAAATTGCAAAAGGTACGGCAACCAAAATCTACAAAACGTTCCTGTTGATGAATCGCAACAAACATATCTTTTTCAAGCGGTGACAATTCATAATTGTTTTGAGCATAAAATTTTGGGCCTGCCGGAGTGATAAACATTACTGACGTTTCCAGCCCGAACTCGGCCATAGTTTGGAATAAATCATCAGCCAATTTATCCAGACTGGACCATAGGTAAGTTCGCTCAGCAAAGCGCAGCGCACGCCCTAAATCTGCACTATTATTCATAGCTTCGAACGCGAGCACCTGTGCACCGGAGGCGATCTCATCAAGCGCTTTTTTCTCACGGTAGAGCCCGCTACTACGATCTATTTTTATGCTTAACAACTCGGCTTCGCAGGGTTTTACAATGTAATCATCCGCGCCCAATTTAAAACCGGCGATTTTTTCTTCCAGGTTTACTTTGAATGAAACGAAGATTATGGGGATATCGCTTAACTTGGGATTTGCTTTTAACTCACTGCAAACTTCATAGCCGTTTTTAATTGGCATTTCAATATCGAGCAAAATAGTATCGGGCAACCACTCTTCCGCAAGTTTTAATCCGCTGGAACCATCAAACGCGGCAATGACGTTATATTTGTCTCGTAAGGCTACAGACAAAAAAGCTTGCCAACTTCGATCATCATCAATAATTAATACACTTCGACGTTCTGCCACCTTTGCGCTCCTAAATTCAATAAGTAGAGTGTAGTAGTGCTTACCGATCACGCTAGGTGATTCATTGCGCCATCTAGAGGGACTGGAATTTGCCTGGAATTAAGCTTGGTAGAATGCGCCGCACAGCAAAAATTGATTTAAGCGTCGCAATTAAAACTTGATGCGCCTATCACTTCGGAAAAATAGTAATTTTAATATCATCCTACAATAGAAATTATAAGATATATTGACTCACATGATCTTTTGCATGATTATGGTTGCGCTATCAAGCAACAAAATGATGTAAAGTGCACCGAAAAGATGTGTTGTTTGGAACTTACTATCGGCATGCGCGCCAAAGAGCATCATCAAATGTTATTAATTTAGTTGAAAAGCAAACCGTTAAGCCATCAGCCGTTATTTAGCTGCACACAAATTGAGCTTTCATTTCCTCGGTCGTCTAGCGACTGATTTTTGCCCCTCTTTTGAGGGGCCTTTTTAATTCCTTCTAAAAAGCATCTGGCTTATCGGTGAACATAGCGTCCGCACCAAGGCGCTCTAGCGCAAGCCAATCATCTTTATGATTGATGGTGTAGACCCAATTTTTCAGGCCGCGATCAGCTGCATCTGCAAAAAGTTCCGGCGTAATAAAACTCAAATGGGTATTGAACGCATAAGCCTTTAGTGGCTCACAGCATTGGGCGTAATCTAAGGGAATACCTTCAATCAGTACGGCGCGTTTAACCTGAGGCAACTGTTTCAAAGCCTGGAATAGCTGTTGATGATCGAAACTAGACACTATGTAATGTTCAAAACTTAACTGATGCTCAGTCACAAATGCAGTTAACTGCTGAGCTAAATGAGGAACACAATTTCTGCCTTTAATTTCAATATTTAACAATGCGCGACCTTTCACTAGCGAAAGAACATCGTGCAGTGTTGGAAGCGGTTCACCATTTTCAAGTTTTTGTTCACGTAAATAAGCCAGTGGCAGCTCAGTAATGATTCCCTGACCGGATACGACACGACCCAATCGGCGATCATGAGTAACCAGCAATTCACCTTCCACCTGATAAATATCGATTTCCACCGCAGCTACCCCAGCGTCCAAGGCGCGCGAAATGGCGGCCAAACTATTTTCCGGAAGTGGTTGGTTGTACATCAATGGTCCACCGCGGTGGGCAATACACATAGGCTTCGTCATAATTTCACAACATATTCAGATTAAAGGTTTTATACTAGGATCAATTTCGATATTGCATGATTATGGCAGCGACATTTCTGTTCAGCAATTTTAATACCCAAGTTTTAGATTCAGGTAAGTGAGTAAATTTCTGTGTTATCTCTAGATTCAATTGACCAAAAAATTATGAGCGAAAGTCTCGCCACAAAGTTATTGCTTGTAGTCACCTGTATTGTGGTTTTTTATTTGGCGGCACGACTGCTCAATAAAATTATTCGCGATATAAGCGTGCGTAAAGCGCTGGGCGACGGCAGAGTGCCTTACATTACCAAGCTGATGAACATCGGCATGGTTTTCTGCTGCATTGTTATCGTTTGTTTATTGCTTGGGTTGGGCTACAGCGAAGTCTCTGTGTTTTTGTCATCAATTTTCGCTGTTGTAGGAGTTGGTTTATTTGCGCAATGGTCGATACTCAGCAATGTCACGGCCAGCATGATTATTTTTTTTGGTTTTCCTTACCGAATCGGTGACCGAATTAGAATTGCAGATAAAGATGAAGACATCAGTGGTGTGATTGAAGAAATTAGCATGTTCCATATTATTTTGCGCCGCGAAGATGGCAATGTAATTACCTATCCGAATTCCATGTTACTTCAAAAAGCTGTGCTTAAATTGGAATATCCCTGTGAAAACTTTGCACCACACGAGCCTGAAGTCGCACCCACCAATACGATAGAAGCCGAAAAAAAAGAATATCTAAAGGGGGTTAAAACAATTCGCGATTAAATTAAATCTGCAATCGTGTTCCAAGTTCCACTACCGCATTGTCTGGTAAGCGAAAAAACTCTACCACGCCGCTAGCATTGCGGCTCATACCCGCAAATAAATGTTCGCGCCACTTTACCATTCCACTACCCGACGTAGTTACAATTGTCTCTCTGCTTAAAAAATAACTCGTTTCAAATAATGGAATTCTCAAACCTAAAGAATCGCACGAGCTTAACGCCTTTGGTACGTCAGGCACTTCCATAAACCCGAATTCTAAAGTTACTCGCCAAAAGTTATTGTTTAAAGTTTCGATGTGTACTCGATCGCTTTCATTCACCCAAGGTGTGTTTGCAAAACGAACGGTTAAGATAATATTGCGTTCGTGCAATACCTGATTGTGTTTTAAATTATGCAGCAAAGCCTGCGGGACTATTGAAGGATCGGCAACCGGATAAACTGCCACCCTTGTAGACATTTGAATCCTGTCGGTTTGTAGACTGACTAGAAACGCTTTTAATTCGACACCCTCTTTATGGATAGTGTTAATTACAATTTCACGGCCACGACGCCACGTAGTCATTAACAGAAATAAAAAGCCGCCCAAGACCAAGGGAAACCATCCACCGTCAAAAAATTTAATCATACAACCGCACACAAGAGCCACGTCCACTAACAATAAAAGTCCTGTGATAGTAAACACAACGACTTTAGGTAGCCGCCATCGATAAAGCATGATGAAAAATGTGAGCAGGGTTGTTATAAACATTGTTAATGTCACTGCAATCCCGTAGGCCGCCGCCAAATTCGGTGATGTCTTGAATATCAATACCGCTGCGATGACACCAAGCAATAAAATCCAATTTACAGAAGGAATGTAAATCTGCCCCGCTTCATCGGCGGATGTATGTTGTACTGACATACGTGGTAAAAATCCTAATTGAATGGCTTGCCGAGTCATTGAGTAAGCACCGGAAATAACGGCTTGTGAAGCGATTATAGCGGCAGCTGCTGCGATAAATACGGCGAACCACAAAAATTGCGCGGAAAATAAATTATAAAACGGATTATTAATCGCACCGGGATCTGTAATCAATAGAGCGCCCTGTCCCATATAATTTAATGCAAGCGCAGGCAGCACCATTCCCACCCAGGCGAATTGGATTGGCTTTCGACCAAAATGTCCCATATCTGCATAAAGCGCTTCGGCGCCAGTGAGCGCAAGTACAACTGCACCAAAGATAAAAAAGGTTGACCAACCACGTTCTGCTAAAAAGTGAATTGCACGGAGAGGATTAATTGCAGCAAGAATTTGTGGCTCACGTATAACGTGCACGATTCCGGAAATAGCGAGAACAAGAAACCAAAGCATCATCAAAGGACCAAACACTTTTCCTACGGCTTTAGTACCTTTGCGCTGAACCAAAAATAATGCGATGAGAACACCGAGCGTAATGGGAACAACGAAGGATGAGAGTTTTGGTGTTACGACACTCAAACCTTCCATTGCTCCCAACACCGAAATTGCTGGCGTGATAATACTGTCACCATAAAAAAGTGTTGCACCAAATAAACCTAATAATAACAACCAAGGGTGTAACCAGGAATTTTTCCCTACCGATAGAGCAGCCAATGCACTTAAGGCCAGCACACCGCCTTCTCCACGATTGTCTGCACGTAAAATCAAAAAAACATATTTACAGGTAACCACAATCATCAACGCCCAGAATACGGTTGATACTGCACCGACAATATGCGGCGTGTCCAACATAACTCCAGTTGCAGGACGGAAAATTTCCTGAAAGGTATAAAGTGGGCTGGTACCTATATCACCATACACAACACCCAAAGCCGCGAGTGTTAAGCTCGCAGTATTTGTAGATTTATGTGAGCGATTAATGTCAGAACAAGAAAATTCATTTGGGGCGTTCATGCCAAACTCTCCGCGTTTACTGTATAAACAAGTTTGGCACGCGGAGTATTAGGATTGCGTTAGGATTTTTTAAAATGGAGAATAGGTCTACGCATCGTGCGCCAAGCGGTAACCTACTCCCGGCTCCGTTAATAACAACACGGGATCGGCAGAGTTCAGTTCTAATTTTGCACGTAGTTGCGTCATGTATAGGCGCAGGTAATGGGTATGATCAATATATTCTGCTCCCCATACATCATTTAATAATTGGCGATGCGTAACTACTCTTCCTGCGCTACGAACCAAGCGCGCTAATAAATTAAACTCTGTTGGAGTGAGGTGAATTTTTTCACCGTCGCGGGCTACGTAACGAGCGGACAAATCGACAACGACACCGCAGCGAGAATACGTGGTTATAGCAGCGTTAACAGGCAATCCTTTGTGTCGTAACGCAACTCGCATACGTGCCAGCAGTTCGCCTATCCCGAACGGTTTCACAAGATAATCATCAGCGCCCACATCTAATAAATGTATTTTTTGGCTTTCTGATTCGCGAGCCGAAATTACAATTACCGGAATATTATATTGTTTACGTAATTGTAATAACAACGTTTCGCCATCACCATCGGGCAAACCTAAATCAAGTAAAATTAAATCCAACGCACCTAGAGTATTGCGCGCATTCGCAGCTATTGCTATACCCTCTGACAAGCTGGCGGCGGTAAAAACTTTATATCCTTCTAACAAGAGTGCATCACGCAAGGTAGTACGTAATTCACGCTCGTCCTCAACTATTAGAATATTACTACTCACAAATTTCCCCGGAACTACTATCCCGAACATCCATTGGTAAATTTCTCAGAGGTATGCTCAGCGTAAATCGTGAGCCGCCTTCAAGAGGACATTCAAGAATAAGGTCGCCTTGATGCGCAATTGCAATTGCTCGGCACAGCGCCAATCCAACGCCTGCGCCGAAGGTTTGCGTTTGGGCGATTTTACCGCGCTGGAATGGCTCAAAAATTTTGCTATGCAAAGGAGGGTCTATCCCTGGCCCAGTGTCAGTCACAGAAAATAGAAAGTGTGTTGTATTAGCATCGACACTCAATTTTACAATGCTGTTTGACGGGCTATATTTGAACGCATTATCAGCCAAGTTTTCCAGTAGCTGACCAATTAACACAGAATCGCACCAGATTAACGGAAGATTTTCTTTCAAATTTGCATGCAAACGGTCGCCAAAATTTCGCTCACGCCAAGGGCGTATTAAATTGCCGATAATTTCTTCAGCAGATTCCCAGTCACAATTAATTCGGTTGTCAGCATCTAAGCGGGCAAGCTGTAAAATATTAAGGGTAACTTTATTTAAGCGTTCAGCTTCATTAAAAATTCTTTGTGCTAATTGATATTGTTGCGCAGCATCTAACTTTTCCGCCTGCTCATTAAGTGACGAAGCGGCACTCATTATAGTAGCCAAAGGCGTACGATAATCATGGGAAATGGCAGCAAGCAAATTATTACGGATCAATTGCGCTTGGCTATTTTCGCGCGCTTTAATCTCCAGCTGCTGTAATCTATATTTCTCCAAAGCATGACCAAACTGATCGCAAATAGCTTGCAGATGCACACGCGTCGAAAATTCATGTTCAGAAAATTGTGCTAGCAAAGCAGCGCCCAAGGCCTGATTACGCGCCCGCAACGGTAAATACACGTCGGAAAACATTTCGTAGCGACCTGTTCCCCGCCCCAACTGTTGGTTGTTACGCGTGCAATACCAAAGTGCATGCGTCTGTTCAATTCCGGCATTCCCCAATTGCACTACGCATTGAATATCATCTTTGGGTGGCAACATATCTTTTAGCAAAAAGAGTGAAACTTTTTTTCCACTGATTTTGGTTAATAAATGTTGCAGTTCATCGAAATGATCTTGCGGAGATTTTGATTCAAGTAACACGTCACTCCATTGTCGCAAAATATCAGCTTCATGCGCATGCCGCTGCGCGAGTTCCGATTGCGAGCGCCTTATAGCCATTAGGCTAACAATGATTATATTGACTACCAACATCACTAAAAGCATTACCGTGTGTTGATGAAAATCAACCGTGAAAGTGCCGCGCGGTGGAACAAAAAACCAGTCGAATATCAGCACAAAAATAATGGCGAGCGATACGGACAACCGCCAGGGCAGGCAAACTGCCGCAAGCGCCGAGGTAAGTATCAGCAGCATTGCGAGATTGCTGGAGTCCAGATAGTCGTCAAAAAAATATATGGCGATCCATCCTACAACCCAAAATACACTGCCTAACCAGTAGGAATCTTTTTGTGACGTTGTGTCGGAAATAGTGAGATGCTCCATGATTTCAACATATCAAACCACGCATTAGGATTGTATAAGGACGTACGACTAATCAACGTCACTTGCCAGATGAACATAAGTTGTTCAAGTGTCGGCTAAAACAACATTATTATTTATAAATTTGAACGTTCGCACAAAGCTTATCAATACATAAAAATTACAACTTTTTTGCCCTATAATGGCGACCGTGAAAAATTGAGTTGCACTCTATTAAGTCGTTGTGAATCCAGTTATTTCAGCTAAATAGTATTCCTCTGCCTAATTCTCTTAAATACCCTCAATTTAGTGTCAGTATCACGATGGACTGAAACTTGCAAAAATCTAGATATCCATCGATGCAGAGGAAATAGCGCCACCGTCATCTAATTAACATACGAGCTTGATAAAGCTATGCATAATCCTTCGAATTTTTTCAGTGAATAGGAGTTATATGGAAAACTCGCAAATTAATGCAGCCAACACTAATCCACCCGTTGCTGCTATGCACCCCAATAGAGACAAAATGCCCAACCTTGATGGAGTACGTGCGACTGCATGTTTACTAGTCATCATGGCCCACCTACCCTTACCCGGCCACCTCACAGCTGTAGGTGCTCTGGGTGTTGCCATTTTCTTTGTCTTAAGTGGCTTTTTAATGGGTTATCTTTATGGCGAGTCTGCCTGGAACACCCAATCAGTTGTTAAATACGGTATAGCGCGGTTTTCGCGAATTGCACCCATCTATTGGGTTGTTATAGCAGTCTGTTTAATTCTCACCCAAATTGACCCCAATTTTATTTTACCTATTGAAGGTACAAAAAGCGTTGCCCGGCACGTTTTTTTCAGTGGCAATGTAGGAGTCTTTTGGTCAATTCCGCTTGAAGTACAGTACTACGTATTTTTCATTTTTGTGTGGTGGGGAATTTCTTACAAATTAAAGCTTCCTTACGCCTTACCCTTTCTTATCTTCGTCTGCGCCGTATTAATGCTTTCACAATCATTTTGGCCACACTTATCTGTGCCGAATAAATTACATCTCTTTCTTGCCGGCACCATTGCTGGTATGGCACCGCGACGTTCATGGATCAGTGCTAAGGATAAGTTAGCGCTTAGCCTGTTACAAATAGGAGCGTTGATAATTCTCATAGTGCCCTATTACATGTTTCGCGGCATTCAAGGCATTTATGACAGCGTCCCTTTGGCGGTCGCTTATGCTATAGCTATTTATTTGTTATCAATTTCGTCTGGCTGGACAAATTTCCTATTTGCAAATCCGGTGATGAGAAAAATTGGTCAGGCAAGCTTTTCAATTTATCTGCTGCACTTAATGGTCCTATATTACGGCGAACATTTATTGGGTTTGAATCATAAGGTCTATGATCACTTGTGGTTATTCCTTGGCGTGATGGGTGCTGCTATTCCCATTATCATTTCTATGTACATAGAAATGCCGTTACAGAGAGTCACACGTAATTTCCTCACCAATACTTTATTACCTAAATTTCAACGTAAACAATCAACTGCACCAATTGTTAGTGAAACTGCGCTGAATAGTTAAAGCAGCTTTCACTGAAATAAAAAGAGCCTCATAAGAGGCTCTTTTTATTTCGATTATTTTACAAAACAGCGACTATCGCTTTACTCACATAATCCATTTTTTCCGCCGTCAACCCTGCAACACTGATACGACTGGTATCCGTTATGTAAATGCTGTACTCACTCTTAAGTTTATGAACTTTTTCAACACTCAATCCTAAAAATGAAAACATACCTCGCTCGTTGGCGATAAAACTGAAGTCACGTTGTTTTTGCAATTGATTTAGGGATTGAACAAGCTGAACGCGTAATCCTGCAATACGCTCACGCATAAGCGTTAACTCATCGCTCCAAAGCTTAGTCAACTCACCATTGTGTAAAATGAGATCAATCAAGGCAGCCCCATGTGATGGAGGCATGGAATATAAAGCACGCGTTACGCTCAACAGTTGAGAATTACCCGCGTCAGCTTGGGCTTCATCAGCAAATACGAAACTCAGTGCACCGGCGCGCTCACGATACAAACCAAAATTTTTTGAAAACGATGTTGCAATAATAACCTCCGGCAAACGACTGGCCAATAAACGCAAGCCGTACGCGTCTTCTTCCAAACCTTCTCCGAAACCTTGATAAGCCATATCCACAAACGGAATTATCCCATTCGCTTCACATACGTCGGCAACCTGATTCCATTGCTCGCACGATAAGTCCGCTCCGCTAGGGTTATGGCAACACGCGTGCAGCAATACTAAATCGCCGCGCGGAATTTCTTTTAACGTCGCGAGCATAGCGGGGAAATTAATGCTGTGAGTCGCATAGTCGTAGTAGGGATATTCCTTCAAACTCAAACCAGCATTTCCAAGTAAGGGGATATGATTTGCCCAAGTCGGAACACTCACCCATAAAGTTGCACCGCGCTTTGCACGCTGGATTAATTCCGCCGCTACGCGCAAAGCGCCGCAGCCACCAGGGGTCTGAATAGTACGGACTCGATTCGCTTCTACTGCAGGATGCCCTGCTCCATAAATTAATTTTTGGCAAGCTTCATTGGCGCCAGGATAGCCAGCTGGCGGCGTATAGGCTTTGGTGGTTTCCTGCTGTATACGCAGTTTTTCTGCAGCCGCGACCGCAGCCATAATAGGCGTTACCCCGACATCGTTCTTATACACGCCGACGCCCAAATCAACCTTAAGAGGGTTAGTATCTTTCGCATACGCGATGCTTAAACCAAGGATGGGGTCTGCAGGTAACAAGGGCAAAGTTTCAAACATGGTGACATCCAATAGATTGATTGTGAAAGGACGAGATTATACACAGGCCCCTTGCTAACAGGCGCTAGAAGTTAAGAGCCAATTTTTACAATAACGACCTTTTCTTCAACCAATTTTTAATCGTTGTCAAAATTATCGGGCTCCATTTGAAGCTTTTGCTTTTTCAGATAAGAGCTGTATTTAGATGGACCAGAGCTGGTATAAAGGCGATAAAACCACAATGGAGAAAAATATGTCATCTGCTCTCGTATTCGCTCGCACAGGAACTCAGGATGTTGCCCTTTTATCCCAATTTGCGAATCGCCACGGGTTAATCGCTGGAGCCACCGGCACCGGCAAAACCGTTAGCTTGCAGAAGTTGGCCGAATGTTTTGCCGACCAAGGTGTACCCGTGTTTATGGCAGATGTTAAGGGTGATTTAACCGGACTTGGCGCACCAGGTGAAGTAAGCGCAAAACTACAGACGCGATTGGATTTGTTGAACATTACCGATTGGCAGCCAGAAAAATTTGAAATTGCATTATGGGATGTTTTTGGTACCCAAGGTCACCCGCTCCGCGCAACCATTTCCGATATGGGCCCTTTATTAATAGCTCGCCTGTTGAGCCTGAACGAAGTGCAAGCAGGTGTACTAAATATTGTTTTCAAAGTTGCCGATGATAATGGTTTGTTGTTGTTAGATCTCAAAGATTTAAAAGCGATGGTGCAATTTGTTGGAGAGCATGCAAAAGAATTAACAACGGAATATGGCAATGTGTCGTCCGCAAGCATAGGTGCCATACAGCGTGGGCTATTAACTTTAGACGAGCAAGGTGGCGACAAATTTTTTGGCGAACCCATGCTTAATATTATGGATTTAATGCAAACGGATACGAAAGGCCGGGGCATTATTAATATATTAGCGGCAGATAAGTTGTACGGGTCTCCCAAACTTTACGCGGCATTTTTATTGTGGCTGTTAGCAGAGCTTTTTGAAAATCTTCCTGAAGCGGGTGATTTGGATAAACCGAAACTCGTTTTCTTTTTTGATGAGGCCCATTTACTTTTTAATGATGCTCCCAACGCATTATTAGAAAAAATTGAACAAGTTGTACGTTTAATTCGCTCCAAAGGTGTAGGCATTTACTTCGTAACACAAAATCCGCTGGATATTCCCGACGCTGTTCTCGGTCAATTGGGAAATCGTATTCAACATGCGTTACGTGCGTTCACCCCTCGCGATCAAAAAGCGGTAAAAACTGCCGCTGAAACTATGCGCGCTAATCCAGCATTTAATGTAGAAACTGCAATTACTGAATTAGGCGTGGGCGAAGCTTTAGTATCATGCCTGGATGCGAAAGGAACTCCATGCATAGTTGAGCGCGCGTTTATTTTGCCCCCAGGCTCACGTATAGGTCCATTGCGTGGTGACGAACGTAATGCCGCGATTAATGGCTCATTAGTGTACGGTGTTTATGAAGAACTGCAAGATCGCGAATCAGCTTTTGAAAAATTGAAGCAAACGAAAGCAGAAACTTCACAACCTACCGCATCACCACGATCAACCACAACAACAGCGCCAGTTGGTACCACAAGCAGTGCTATAAACGATATTCTTTTCGGCACTACCGGCCCGAGGGGTGGCAAGCATGATGGAATTGCACAAATTGCTGCAAAAACAGTCGCACGCACGATTGCCTCGGAAGTTGGTCGGCAAATTCTCCGCGGGGTTTTAGGATCAATTCTGGGAGGAAGACGGCGTTAAGTTTTCTAAAATTTCCAAAAATATTTTTCATTCCTTTTAAATCGCTGAATATGTGTATTTATGAGACTTTTCATACAAAACCAATGCGATGAAATTAAAGGAAAAATTCTAATAGCAATTGGTATAGTTGCGCCCCCATCATAATTAAGCCATTTGCCCCGTTTATTTTGGGCGGGGCATGCGGGGACCATATCTCAACCTCATACCTCAACATGGTGAATGGAATTTGTTACTATAGAAGTGGATCTATATCACTTTAATAGTATCCGCTTTAGTGATTGGAGTTAAAACCGTTGGACAAGACAATGATAGAATCTACTTCTCTTAATAAAGAAACCGCGAACACTGAACCTTTGGTTCTCGAGCTGTTCTACCGCAGTGCTTCAATTGTTATTACCGCAGAGCAAACACCTTTTCATATTGGCAGAGATAATATTGAATCAGGCTTGTCAATAAATTGCGAGTTCGCATCGCGGCAACATTGCGCTATCGAATTTAATGATGGAAAGTTTGTGTTAAAAGATTTCAGCCGTAACGGCACTTTTGTACAACTGAATCGTGCGCAAACTTTTCGTGTATTCAATGAAATTACTCCATTAATCGGTAGCGGTTGCTTCAAACTGGGCGCCACTATGGGATTGGATGATCCGGAACGTATTCTATTTAGAGTTAAACACTCAGCGAAAAAAATGGCTTAATCTCGGAAATAGTTTTCGTCATTGTCTCAGGAAGGGTTTGGATGCAGATTAAGAACATATTTTTTTTAATTCTATTTCTTTGCACTCCAAGCTTCGCGGTAGAAAAAGCCGATCAAGTTCTGGTTGAAAAAGCCAAACACAAATTAACCCTGCTTAAAAATGGAAAAGTTGTAGGCTCGTATCACGTTGTATTCGGAAGTAATCCAGTGGATCATAAAGAACAAGAAGGAGATGAACGGACGCCTGAGGGATTTTATTCACTGGATGCTAAGAACGCCAAAAGCGCTTATTACAAATCAATTCACATTTCATACCCGAACGCGAAAGACTTAGCAAACGCAAAAAGGAAAGGTGTATCTGCAGGCAGTGCAATTATGATCCACGGCCAGAAAAATGGTTTTGCTGCTTTTGAAGAGCAGACTCAAAAATTTAATTGGACCTTAGGCTGCATCGCCCTAAAAAATAAAGATATGGATGACCTTTGGAATAAAATAGATGTTCCAACCAAAATTGAAATAAGACCATAAGTTACCGCCTCGCCTCCAAATAAGCCCTGCGCGCTAGTGCAAGTGCGCCTGTTATCCCTGCATCACCACCCAACGCAGTAGGAATTATGTAGCGATTCATATCATTCAGTGCAACGTCGTGTGCATAGCCGCTCAGCATTTTTTTTAGGTTCGTTCTTATTTTCGGATAAAGAAAATCGCGTGTCATAACGCCGCCGCCAAAAATTATTTTTTCGGGTGCGTACATCCAGGTTAAATTCACACACATAACTGCAAGATAATGGGATTCTAAATCCCACGCAGGATGCTCAGGTGGCAAATTTTTAGGGTGGGTTTGCCACCGCTGATGAATTGCAGTGCCTGAAGCGAGCCCTTCCAAACAATTGTGGTGAAATGAACAGCTGCCCGCAAATTCCATATCGGTTTGCGCTTGTGGAATCATCATGTGCCCTACTTCAGGGTGACTAATTCCCTGCATGAGTTTTCCACCCGCAAATATTCCGGCACCTATGCCTGTACCAACAGTAACGTAAACAAAGTTTTCGCAATCAACCGCAGCGCCCTCAGAAAATTCGCCCATAGCAGAACTGTTTACATCAGTTTCTACTTCAACTAAAACATTGAGTGCATCGCGAAAATAACCGCGAAGATTAATATTGGCCCACCCAGGTCGGGGCGAGTTGGTAATGTATCCATAAGTGGGTGATTGTTGATTAAAATCCAGTGGGCCGAACGAGACTATACCTATGGCTTCCAGCTGACCAAATTCCGGAGCGCTTTTAATAAAAAATTCTTTTACCGCGGCAAGGGTTGTCTCTGCTGTAGTAGTTGGAATATCCATACGGGATTTAATGAAGCCGCGCGAATCAGCTAACACACAGATAAACCTGGTTCCGCCCGCCTCTACACCACCAAATAAAGGTTTGGCGTTATCCGCAAATTGAATCATTACTACACCATTTCAAATCACTTTGATTGAGTGTAGATCACGATCAAAAGAAGTACCTACTTAATGAACAGTGTGACAATCCCCATAAGGCTCACGCTCAATAAACTAATGCCCAGCACACGGTAAAAAACTACCGGGTCACCGTCAACTATTTTTTGGTGAAAACGCAGACCTATCAAATGACCAACCGTTGCGCAGGGTAATAACCACAGATGTTGCGCGAGTTGTAAATCAACGCCTGCGATTAAAAACGCCACCATCTTAATTACAACCAGAATAAACCAGAGAACAAATAATGTATCGCGAAGTTGATGCTTGGCGACGTGAGTAGCAAAGACGGTAATAATAAGAGGAGCACCAATTAAAGACGTACCACTTATATAGGCACCCAGCACCAGGAAAAAATTATCCAATACCCGACTACTGCTTTTAAACGGCCTATTTAAAATGTAGGTAATCGAATAAACCGATACTATGATAAAAATAATTCCGGTCATCACATTGGCAGGGATAGTTAACAGCCCCGCGACGCCAATGAGTTTGGGCACAATCATAACTTTCATAGATTTTTTTAAATACACCCAATCAATAGTGCCCGTTTCGGTATTCGATTGATTGCTCTTTGCGCGCTGCAGGCGATGCTTTTTATGATTTTGCCAAACAGTAATTGAAGAAAAGAATAACAAATGAACTGCAATAATTGGCAGATAAACGAGAGGCCGATTATCGACCAGCAATAAAAATGGCAAGGACATAACCGCGCCGCCGAAACCCAAGCCTGAGCGAACAAAGCCGCTCCAGACAAAAATAAGCGCTATCAAAATATATTGATAAAATTGTAACTCAGCCATAATCACACCGTTTTAAAATCAGATGCGATTATGTGTAGATTGAAAGGAAACAGCAATAACAAATCTGAAGGAAAACTAAATTCGAAGAATCAAATAATAATAATTTTCAAAATCGTCCTTGATTTTTATATCCCAACGTTTTTGTTAAAAGTTTATATTATTCAATAAATTTTCTACGAATCATTAGTGCAACCAATCCCATACCGAATAACAATAAGGTAGACGGTTCTGGCACATTAGCTTGATTGCGAGGGCTAACAGTAATTTCTGAAAGGCGTGCGGCTAAGCCTACCTCAATATCTTCTCCGTCTGTTTCAGTATGGTTCACGTAAAGCGCCACACCGGGGATATCGTCCCAGTTTTCGTAGACAGCTCCGTCATCATGCCAGGTAAAATTTTGCACAAGACTATTCCCACTAAGTGAAGGAATTATCGCGTCAAGAAATGTAACTCCCGCCAATTGGCTGCTAAGCAAGCTTCCGTTGTACGCGACCGAATCTTCTCTCACACCAAAATATTCTTGCGTAAAATCATGAATGCCTGTGCCCCAGCCGACCTCACCAATATTTTGTGTTTCCCACATACTCGTAGCTGTATATCCCGTCGGAATTGTGGATGGGTTTAATACTTTTCCATCGACATTAAATGTAATTCCCAACCAATTAGTATTTTCCGTATTGCGCCATTGGCCCGTTGTGCCAGCATTAGCCGGCGCTAAATCAGTGTCATACCAGAAGCTTCCGGTGAAGCTTTGCCCTATCAGGTTGTCGCTAAAAAAATCCTGAAAATAAGGGTTATTATTATCGCCGTTATCTGCCACATTCATGACCGTTCCTTTGAAGGTGCCGTCGATAATTACGGCTTGTGCACAGAGGGGAAAACCTATAACAAGGAAAGACAATACCTTATAAAAATTATATTTTTTCTTCATAGCAGTTATCTCCTTCAGATTAAAATTTTTAAAAAGACTCCCGTATAACTTACATCCCTAAGGCTACGAATATATGCCCTCATAGAAAAGTTAAATAGCCGTACTTGCATGGTTGAGCGCCATAATTTGCAAATAAGCAAACATTATGAATATAAAACAATGTCGCAGAACTCAACTCTCAGGCTTAGGTCAGATTCATTGCTTTGGTAACCACCATCAAAACTCGATAAAGACCACGAGGAAATTTTATGAGCAAAAGTTTATGCTTGCGGCCATGACCTGTGCTGCATCGTTGAGCGTGTATGCCGCGTATGAAACTGATGCACGCAAACCTCCGCAGGGTAAAGCGCCGCCCCAAGCTGCGATTGATGCTTGCAAAGGTTTGACCGAAAAGGATTCTTGCCAATTTACCGAACCTGATAATCCAGAGGTTGCGGGGACATGTTTTCTGGCACCGCAACATTCGGAAATGACTGTGCTGGCTTGCCGACCGAATCAACACCCAAAAGATTTCTCAAAAATTTCAGAGTGACCTGCTGAATTCATTTTTCAATACAACTTCATAACTTGACGGCGGTGCATTGCACCGCAAGTCTTTCTTTTTAGTGTCATTCCTATATATTGCCGACAGATTTTTTATCGCGGTACATTTTCGTGACCACACCTGTAATGCATTCCTCATCCGTCCCTATCCGTCAAACCCTGGAAGAATGGAAAGTTCTGGCACAGCTTGGCCTGCCAATTATGGTTGCGCAGCTGGCGCAAATGGCAAATGGCGTTGTAGATACTATGATGGCGGGCCATGCGAGCGCTCGTGATTTGGCGGCGGTCGGTATAGGTACGGGTATTTGGGGACCGGTGCTGTTATTTTTTATCGGCACACTCAGCGCTCTGCAACCATTGATATCGGGACATCGCGGGGCTGAAAATTATTCGCGCATCATGCCGGTTACATGGCAAGGGCTTTACATCGCCGTAGTCGGTGCAATTGTGATGGCTGCAATTCTCACCAACGTGCGACCAATATTTGAATTATTACTGCTTGATAAACAAACCGCGGATATTGCGCAGGGTTATTTGGATGCGCTCGCGTGGGGAATTCCCGCAGTACTATTACTCAATTCTTTGCGTGGCCTTACTGATGGCATGGGCCACACGCGCATCGTTATGGTTTTCTCGCTGGTCAGTACCGTTTTAAATGTGCCCTTCAATTATTTATTTATTTTTGGTTTCTCTTTCGGCGAATGGCATGTTGCTGCCATGGGTGGAGTCGGCTGTGGTTGGGCAACTGCCGCTGCAAACTGGATTGCTGTTATCGGCTTACTAATTTATTTAAATGTTAGTAGAGAGTACAAAGCATTTCATTTGATAGGTGATTGGGTAAAACCGCATTGGGAAGATATTAAAAATATATTGCACATAGGTTTGCCGATTGGCTTTGCAATGTTTATTGAAGTCAGCATGTTTTGCATGATCGCATTATTTTTATCACCACTTGGGCCAAATGCCATTGCCGGGCACCAGATTGTACTTAACGCGATCGCATTATTTTTTATGGTTCCACTAAGCCTGGGAATGGCAATCACTTTGCGAATAAGCTTTTTAATAGGTGCAGAGGAACATTTCAAAGCTCGCTTGTTAGCACGCAGCGTTATTTTTCTAGCGGCTGGAATTGCTTGCGTAAATGCGCCGATTTTATTTTTTGGCCGCGAATGGATTGCGGCGCTTTATACCAGTGATAACGAAGTACAAAAAGTGGCGATTCAACTTTTTATACTGGGCGCCATCTTTCAAATTGCCGACGTAACCCAAGTCACTATGATCAATGTTTTGCGCGGCTACAAGGATACAAAAATTCCCATGTTCATCATGTTGTTTTCATTTTGGTGTATATGTTTGCCGCTTGGCTATGTACTCACATTCAAGGATTGGCTACACCCACCTATGGGTGCAAGCGGTTTTTGGACCGCGTTAATTGTAGGATTAAGTTGTGCCGCCGTTCTTTTAACAGTAAGAGCATTGAGATTTAAACCTCACTAGCCAGCCATTGCAAATCCCCCTATAGTCGAAGCGTTTTCAATTTTCATTGAAAACGCTTCTCTGCTTTAGCTTCACGAATTACCAAAGTTAATGATCTTAATAATACAGAGGCTTTTTATGAAAAAGTACGTAGCGGAATCATTTGGAACTTTTTGGTTAGTGCTTGGCGGATGTGGTAGCGCTGTATTGGCTGCAGCGTTTCCTCAAGTGGGAATAGGCTTGCTCGGTGTTTCAATCGCGTTTGGGTTAACAGTGTTAACCATGGCATTTGCGATTGGCCATATTTCTGGCTGCCATTTAAACCCGGCTGTCTCGATCGGGCTGTGGGCCGGCGGACGTTTTCCTGCAAAACAATTATTGCCTTATATAGCTGCGCAGGTGCTCGGCGGAATAATTGCAGGCGGTGTTTTATTTGCCATTGCAAGCGGCAAAGCAGGCTTTGATGTCTCCGCCGGTTTTGCATCAAACGGTTTTGATGCTCACTCTCCGGGCGGGTATTCAATGCATGCGGCGTTAATTTGCGAAATAGTCATGACCATGATGTTTTTAATCGTGATTATGGGCGCAACTGATAAGCGCGCACCTCAGGGTTTAGCACCCATCGCCATAGGTCTTTGCCTCACTCTAATTCATTTAATTAGCATTCCAGTAACCAATACTTCTGTTAATCCTGCTCGCAGTACTGCTGTTGCAGTTTTTGTAGGAGATTGGGCACTCGCCCAATTGTGGCTATTCTGGGTGGCTCCAATTATTGGTGCGGTCTTAGGAGCGTTTATTTACAAATATATTGGCAGCGAGAAAAACTAAAAAATGAAATTGGGTTGATGTTTGGATAATACATTGACCCAATTTTTCAAATAATTTCTATAGCAATTCAGCTACAAACAAGATGTGCTCCCGCAAGAAAATGCATTCACTAGAGCCATAAAAGTTGGCGCCCCTACAAGCCACATTTCACCCGGATTTTTGCCACGAGTAAGTCGCTTTTGTTGCTTTTAGGTTCCTTTGATGTTTATATAACGAAGATCTTAATTAACTCATTTAATCAGTTATTGTTGTTATATATTCAGGGCACAATCATTACAGTTGAATTATTATCCCAGCCAGTTCGTGCGCCCACTATAAGCCCGGTATTGTCTGCATTACGTACCAGCACAAAAGAAAAACACCGCATCCTGGACGCATCCATGCCACTGGCAAACCCAGAGGCTGACTGGTTTGATTACATTGACCATTTGAATATTCTTGCAACCTGGCTGATTCCTCTGGAACATTGGTTAGCCAAGCATTGCGATGGTCCTCAAGGCGAGCAAGCACCGGCATTTATCCGTTATAGCGATTTGATCGCGCTCGACCTGGCTCAAGCCGACGCGCTTCCCGCTAATCGCTGTTTTGATATTGCAAGCTGGCCGAAGCAAGAAAACTCGGCCTATCGCTGGGGAATTTCCTACGTGATCGAAGGTTCGCAATTAGGCGGGGAATTTCTTTACAAACGCCTGTCCGCTAGATTGGCTCCACGAAAATTAGGCTATTTACAAGGTAAACAATCAGGGCGGTGGCCGGCGTTTCTTCAGGCACTAGCTACCTATGTGGTTACTCCAATGGATATCGACAGCGCTTGCGCTGGTGCAGTGGATGCGTTTGACGCGTTATTAAAGCAGCTCCCTGTACGAGAACAACTATGATGGCCAACCCAAGCTCTGCCTTAAACCTGGAAAATTGTGCCCATGAGCCAATTCATATTCCGGGTTCAGTCCAGCCCCACGGAGCTCTCATAGTCCTTACTGAAACGCTGCAAATTAATGGTTGGAGCGCAAACTGCGAGTTACTGCTGCGGCTTGAGCCCAAGCTAAATGCACCCGCCAGATCTTTACGTCTCGACACTGAAATTTTTTCTGCAATAGACGATATTCTCAGTTCAATGGAGAATGGTGAAGCATCGCCGCTTGCGTTAGAAACTCAAATAAAAAATGAATTGTTTGATGTGGTTATTCACGCGCACTTACATCGCATTATTGTGGAATTTGAACGCCGCGATACACCTTCTGATGAGGTAGCAAGTTTTGCACTTAAAGCGCATCGCGCTATCGATCGTTTCAAACGCCAGAAATCCATTGATTCACTGTTACAGATTGCTGTTGAAGAAATTCAAAAGCTCACCGGTTTTGATCGTGTCATGGCTTATATATTTCGCCATGATGATAGCGGGGACATAGTGGCAGAAGAGCGTCGAGCAGACCTGGACCCTTACCTTGGGCGACGTTATCCAGCGAGTGATATCCCCGCGCAAGCGCGCCGTCTCTACACGCTCAATACGCTGCGCGTTATTCCAGATCTTACCTACGAACCCGTTCCGCTTGTGGGCGTTGAAGACGGGCCTCTGGATATGAGCTTCTGCATTCTGCGTAGCGTATCCCCGGTTCATGTTGAATACTTACGGAATGTTGGCATAGGCGCATCCATGAGTGTGTCCATTATCGTGAATGGACACTTGTGGGGAATGATCGCTTGTCATCATATGTCAGCGCGACAAATCCCCTACTCGATTCGTATGGCGTGTGATGTTCTCGCGCAAATTATTGCATCAACTGTGGCGAGTATTCAGGAACACGATCGCGCTGAAGCCACCCGCAATATCAATGCAATACGCATGGCATTGATGGAAACGCTGCTTGATGAAGATGATGTTTCGCAAGCGCTCGCCCTACACGCTGAACCCCTAAAAAACACATTGGGTGCTGCAGCACTGGTGATTGCACAACACGGAAAAATTCTTATTTTTGGCGATGTATCTTCCACTATGGCGATGGACATTTTGGAACTGTTACCGACCGATGGCGACGACCTTGTATTGTGGCAATCACGTAAAGAATGGCCCGCGTTGTTGCAAGAGCGAATTAACAAATGGGTTGGTTTACTCGCGCTGCGATTTGACCGTATTACTGCAGGTTGGATCTTGGCGTTTCGCGCAGAACAAATCGAAACCATCAATTGGGGCAATAAACCTGAACGACATATTGAGTCGGGTCCCTTAGGCCCCCGGTTAACCCCCAAAGGTTCATTTGAAGAGTGGAAGGAAGTAGTGCGCGATAGCGCCGAACCTTGGGACAACATTCAAGTGGAATTTGCCCGAGAGTTATTGAATGCATTACTGCGTAGCTGTAATCGTCGGCACGCTGAAATTGATCGCGCCCGCACACAGCTTATGGCAATTCTGGGTCATGACCTGCGCGATCCATTGAACAACATTAACCTCGCTGCGTCCTTCCTTGAACAAGGTAGCGGCGCGAATAAAATGGGCACGGTTATTCGCAACTCCAGCAGCCGTATGCAACGTCTCGTTGAGCAAGTGCTTGATATGAGCCGTATTGGTACGGGAATAGGTTTGGTGCTCAATGCGAAAGAAGTAGATGTAACTACCATTGTGCGGGATCTAATCAGCGAGACACGTTTGGGCTACCCTGGGATAGATTACGACATTAATATGCCTGAGACATTTATTTGGAATCTTGATCCTGATCGGCTCGCCCAAGCGATTGGGAATTTGCTTAGCAACGCCCGTCACCACACCAGCGCGAAAAGCTCCATACGTTTATCAATGGGTACCTCTGAAGAAAACCTGATTATTGAAGTCAGCAATGAAGCCAATGAAATTGAGCCTGAGGTTGTTGAGAGTCTGTTCGCTCCCTTTAAAAAGTCTTCATCTTCCAGAGGCCGCACAGGTCTGGGGCTTGGGCTTTATATTTCTCACGAGATTGTTAACGGCCATGGCGGCCAACTCACCTATCGCTACGAAGCGCCGCACGTTATTTTTAAAATTGCTTTACCTCGCCAGCAACAATAACTAAAGAGAGTTAATTTCCAGCGCGTGCAAAACGCGCTCGCATAATTCTTGCGGAGTGCGCGAAATAATATCTTCAGGAATTTCAAATTTATTGGTCAAGCGTAAATAATTTTCGAAACCGTAGGACACCATATAAGGGTGCATTCCAGTATTAACGGCGGCAACGTAATCCTTATTTTCATCTCCACATATGCCTGCCCGGGCAGGATTAATATTAAATTTTTCACGCACAGAACGGAAATGTTGCGTTTTCTTTTCTTCCAATGGAACATGAATTAGAAAGTCGAGCTCATCAATATTAATATCGTGACGGGAAAAAAGCTGACGCAAGGTTTCGAGTGGCTCGTTGGTAATATTGCGCGTTACCAGCCCTACAATAACGTTTTGTGTTCCGATCAAAGTGCGAATGAAATCTGCAATGCCCGGGTACAAAATAGCATCATTGCGGTAAACGTCGGTTAGGGTATCAACAATTTGCTGGCGATTTTGTTTGGTAATATTTTTGCGGATGTTGGCAGGAAATTGTTTTATTCCCCCCAGATATTTAAAAATGTGATGTCGCTTTTGAAAACTTTCCTCATCACCTAAATTCATACCATGATGCGAAAAGGTTTTTTCAATAGCACTGTATGCGTCTATCGTCGTTCCATCGGCGTCAAGAATAATCAAATTTTTATTATTGGCATACATCATAGGCGCGGCACCTGCTTGCTAGAAAACTCTCACAATTGTCCTCAAAGTATATAAAGGAATTATGACAATTTAGCGCAGCAGCTTGCCGATCTACCAACCGCAGGTCTTGCCTTTGTTTTGTTCATCCAACCATGCTGACAAGGGCGCAAAATAATCTAGTATCGCGGATGCGTCCATTTGACGCGTACCTATGGCCGACTCCAAAGTATCTTGCCACGGCCGACTGGCGCCAGCGGCGAGCAATTTTTGTAATTTCTCGCCCGCTGCTTTGCTGTCATAAATGGAGCATTGATAAAGTGGACCTTTAAATCCCGCGGCATCACATAATGCTTTATGAAATTGAAACTGCAGAATATGCGCTAAGAAATACCGTGTGTAAGATACGTTAGCTGCAATATGATATTTTGCGCCCGCATCAAAATCATTTTCACTGCGAGCAACCGGGGCAACAATACCCTGATATTGGGTACGCAATTGCCACCAGGATTTGTTGTAATCTTCAGGTTTTATTTCACCCGAATAAACTTTCCAACGCCATTGATCAATCAATTTACCAAACGGCAAAAATGCAATTTTTTCCAACGCCATTCGCATTTGTTGATTAATCGTAGCCTGTTCACTACTCACAACTTTATCGGTCAACCCAACCTTTTTTAAATACTCAGGTGTGATTGAAAGCATGATGGTATCGCCTATAGCTTCGTGGAAACCGTCATGCGCACCATCTTGAAAGAGCATAGGTAAATTATTGTAGGCAAGGAAATAATAAACATGTCCCAATTCATGGTGAATGGTTAAAAATTCTTCTTCATTCGGTTGAATACACTGTTTAATGCGAACATCCATTTTTGCATCCATTGTCCAAGCACTTGCATGACATACCACGTCCCGGTCACGCGGTTTTATTAACATGGACTTCTGCCAGAAACTTTCTGGCAAACTTTGTAGACCAAGCGATACGAAAAAATTCTCCGCAATTTTTGTAATAGCGACCGCATCCTTCTTTTGTTTTACCAGAGCACCGGTTATGTCTGGGCTTCCTATTCCCGGATAAGGTTCAACCAATTTGTACACATTACCCCACTGCTGACTCCACATGTCCCCTAGCAAATGCGCAGGTATGGGTTTATCGAGAGGAACTTTATCCGCGCCGTAATGTTTGGATAAATCGCTGCGAATCTTACAATGAAGCGATTTATAAAGTGGTTCAACTTGCGTCCATAATCGTTCCACATCTTTTTCGAAGTCGGCTGCAGGCATATCGTATCCGGAACGCCAGGATGCACCCAAGTCGCTAAACCCGTACGCCCTAGCGCCCGTATTTGCCAATTCAATATAGCGTGCGTAGTCATTGCGATACTGTGGCGAAATAGAATGCCAGCCGGTCCATGCATCAAGCAACTCATCGTAATTACGGCTTTTCGCCATCACTTCAGACAGGGCTGTTAAATCGCGACAATTTTTTTCGCCTTTCTCATCTGGCGAGGCTTTTTTGATCGCATTGTCTTTCGCGGCTTCATCTTTGCAATATTTTGCAGCACCATAAATGCCAGACATTTTTGTGCCCAAGGCGGCAAGTTCACTAATTTCTTCAGATTTATCCGGCGGTAAAAGATCGAGGCCTTTAGTGAGATTCGTATAAGCTTTTGCTGTGGGGGGATCCATAGGTGTTTGCTGATACTCACGCGCTTGCGCCAGAAGCTCCTTCTGCGTTGTTAAAAAACGCTCGCTTGATTTCGCCGATATTATTGCGGAGTCGTCAGTGATAAATGTTTCGTATACCCATTGGGCAGTATTGTTTTCGAGCGTAGCCACATCCAGCTTTTTATTAGCCTCGTCTATAAATTCATTTACCGACATTTTCGGTGCAACCGCAACTATATGAGTTTGCGGCGGGGCTTCTTCTTTTTTTTCGCATCCAGATAGCAAAAGTGCCGAGGTAACGAAACTCAAAAAAAGACAACTTTTCGAAAACGTAAATGAATTCATAAATTTTCTACTCAACTTACTCACCTTATTTATCTCATTCGTGCGTAGACAATTTATTTGACTCCGCGCATCGCTGCTTTTAGAAACGGGGCGAGCAATAACATGAATGCACCCGCAATAATGCCCATCCACATTAAGGTACTAAATAAACTTGTGTAGTTTGCCAAAATTTCGGCTGATGTACTTCCGCCCACTTTGGTATCTACTGCAGCGAGTTTTGACAACCTGAACGCAAGCGTTTCGGACAAAGCGGTGGCAACAAACCAGGTGCCCATGCTCACACTAACAACGCGTGGAATTGATAATTTTGTCACCGCCGACAAACCAATGGGTGAAACCAATAACTCCCCCACGCTATGCAAAAAATAAGCGAGCACCAACCAAATGGCAGCCACTTTGCCTGCGTGGTTTGGAAATTGCGCGCCTAATACCAAGGCGCCAAAACCCAACCCCGCCAACATTATACCGAACGCAAATTTCACTGGCGTACTCGGGTTTAAGTTACGTTTAGCTAACCAAGGCCACAACAAGGCGATAGGGATAGACAGACTCATAATAAATGCGGGATTCAGTGAAGCAAATTGACTGGCAACTATGGTTGTACCTGCCACTTCACGATCCAATGAGCGATCTGCAAATAAAGTCATGGAGCCTGCCGATTGCTCGAATAGAGACCAAAATACAATAGTAGACACAATTAATATCATTAGCACCAAGGTGCGCGAAAACTCTACTGAGTAGTGAAATAAATATCCGTACACAATAAAAATTACGATGGCCGCCAACAATAAATAAACCAGCAGCTCTGAAAATTCTTCAGGAATATTCAAGTAATGATTTTCGGATAACACCGTACAAACACCCAACACAAACGTAAATAGCGATATACCAATAACGCGCGCTCGATATTGCAGCGGATTGTGGTGCAGCATTGAAAACGCCAAAATACCTACGATACCCGCGAGCAAAAATATATTTTGGGTAACGTGCACAACCGGTTCTTTCTGCACTAAAAACCAAACCACCACCATGGCGGGAAGCGTGCCTAAATAAAATAGGTGCTCAAATTTAAACACACTTAAAAACGGTTTTTTGAGCAACTCTGCATCTGGCTCGGCACTAAAAGGTTTCAATTGTTTTTGGCCGTACATAAAGGTAATCAACCCAGCTATCATGCCAATGCCGGCCAAACCAAAACCATAATTCCAGCCGTAGGTTTCACCCAACCAACCGCAAATTAAAGTCGAAATGAGGGAACCGACATTAATACCCATATAAAAAATAGTAAAACCTGAATCGCGGCGCGGATCATTTTCGGGGTAAAGCTTTCCAACGATCACAGAAATATTTGGTTTTAAAAATCCGACCCCCACCACAATAAATGACAAGGCGAGATAAAAAATATTAAGCGCGTGGGTGTCACGCATAGTAATAGCTTCACTTAACTGCGTACCTGCAGCAATCACACGACCATCAGTCAAACGCAAATTTTCAGTGAGCACTGTATTTGCGGCATAATAAACTGCCTGGTGCCCCTCAATCGCCATTAGGCAATGGCCTATCGCCAATAAAATCCCACCAAACAAAACTGCTTTGCGTGTGCCCAAGTATTTATCGGCAATCAAGCCACCAATAATGGGCAAGGTGTAAACCAAACCGGCGTAAGCTCCTAGTACATCCAACCCTTCGCCATCACTAAATAGATGATATTTAGTGAGGTAAAGAAGCAACAAATATTTCATTCCATAGAAGGAGAACCTCTCCCACATTTCTGTTGCAAAGCAAATATAAAGCCCTTTGGGATGACCTAAAAAATCAGTGCTACTTGACGATGACTTCATATATAGAGGCTTACAGTTCGTGAGTTGATATTTATAAGAATTTAATGCTCAACATTAATTTTTTCAATTCCTTTTGCGAGTGGTAAATTTTTAAAAATAACCCGGCAGAGCTGCCGGGTGCTTCGGAATACTACACAAGATCCTTTTTCTCAACTAGCTGTTTGTAACCCACCTAGAATTTATAGCTGGCTTGCAAAAATACGGTGCGACCATAAGAATCAGCATAACGTGGGTCATACCCTACCTGATGGCCGGCACCATTTGTGCGAAGCGATAAAGGTGGGTCCTCGTCCAAAAGATTATTGACGCCAAGAGTTAGACCCAACTTATCATCCAACAATTTAAGTTTGGATTGCCAATTCACCGTGTAATACGACGGAATATCGAGTTGAATATCGGTATCGGTCGAGTAATCTACGTCGCCATTAGCATCGATTAAATTATAAGTCTGAGCTTGGTCCGTATACCCTGATTTATAATTTACCGAAATACTGTGGGTAAACATTTTTTGATCCAACGTCAGCCCAACATTTATCTGGTTGCGAAAGGTCACGATTTCATCTCCGCCAAATTTTCCGAGACTGCTACCGTTCAAGGTACTTTCTGACTCCAGCATATAAGTTCCGGTCAATGACGCGGTGAGCGTGCCGACATCCAACGCAAATGAATGACTCAACGTATAATCGATACCTGATGCATCAAATTTACCACCGTTTACAGCAGCTTGAATAATGGCTAACTCTTTTTTATCCGTCGCTAAATTTGTTTTGTAGGTAAAAAGGTCGCGATACAAATCCGGATCTGCAAAGATTTTCTCTTCGGTCAAACGCTCAACGACGTCGGTAATTTCAACTTTCCAATAATCCACCGTCAAACTCAAATTTTTATTTGGTGCGAACACAAATCCCACCGTAGACTGCTCAGATGTTTCCGGCTGCAACTCAGCATTACCTTGGCGATAAACGTTGGGTTGAAATTCACCCGGTAAGCAATAGGCCGCGTAAGGGTCAGAATTATCGAACGGGCACAAATAATCTCCCGAGGTTACACCGAATTCAGTCCGTGGTTCTGCAACCTCAAGCAAACTCGGTGCTTTAAACCCTGTCCCGAATGACGCACGGAAAGAAAATTCATCCGTGACTTTCCATCGACCACTCAGTTTGTAAGTAGTGTCATCTGTTTTTTCACCGATTTTGCCAAAGCCTTCTGAATCCACTGCGTCAATTTCGTCGTATCGCACCGATGCTGTAAGCTCAACTTTTTCAGTCAATGGCAACAAGAGTTCACTAAACAACGCCCATTGCGAACGGCTCATGTCATAGGGCGTATCTGTAGACAGAAAAAGAATGGTTTCATTTTCATTTGCTTCTGCGATACCGCGCTCATAGGTAAATTTACGAGCATCAAAACCAGCCGCCAAAACTGCGTTGCCACCATTCAATTCAAATAAAGGTTTCGATGCCTGGCCCTCCAACGCATGAATAGTCATGTCTGAGGAGTCCCAAGGGCCGTGATAAACAGTTTTAGCCAACGCCTCTTTTTCTGTATCGCTGATGTTGTCGGGCGTTGTAAAAATATCTAACCCGCCCGATGAAACCAATTCAACAAAAGGATCACCCAGCAGCCAACCGGTTGGATAATTTTGCTCTTGAGAATTTTTTCCATAGGTGTACGCGCCGGAGTAATCAATGTCACCCGACTTACCTTCGAAACCTAATACCAAATGTATCGCGTCTGAAAGATATTCCGCCGTACGGCCCTCTGCGGGTAACGCGCGCCATGTTCCGGACACATCAAGTAAATTTTCCGCTTCAACAGGAGTTATGTAAGGGAGGATATATTTAGTCACAAGCGCTGAATCAAGTGGAATGGGCACATTACCAGTGGGGTAAGGTGCAATGCGCGAGGTTACAGAGTTTTCAGAATAAACCAGCGTTGAGTAAGCTGTTAAATCATCGTTAACTTTGTAATGACCATTTAAAAATAAAGAATCCGTGGTTGATTCAGGAACGATTTCAATTGTTGAGGCGTGATCAAATTGACAGGTGGTACCAACTTGGAAATTATGCTCGGCACAGCTCCCGTTTTGGACTTGATATGGATTGAAGGAGCGCGACGTTTCGCTCTCATTAATTTCTGTATCTGGATCATCCTCAACGCTAGGGTCAATAAAAGTGATCGTAGCATTTCCGGGAATAGCATTTCCCGAACCGTTAAAGAAAATGCCAGCCTTGCCAGTTTTGGGGTCGGTTACTTTTATGATGCCTGTTTTTGCAAAATCGCGATCACGTGCAGCTAATTGTTTTTGATCGTGATGATTAAAGCCTGCAACCAGCGCGTACCCGTCGTCAGCGAGCGAGCCAAATCCGGTAATAATATCGATATCAGATGATTCGCCAGCGCCAGCGGTTGGGTCCGAGTAACGTAAATTAACAGTTGTTTCAGTCACCTCTTTTTTCAATTGAAAATTAACCACACCAGCGATTGCATCCGAGCCGTATAGCGCACCGGCACCATCGGTAAGCACATCGACTTGTTGCAACATGCTCATGGGAATCGCACTAATATCAATTGCGCTACCGGAATCAGCTGGGGCCATACGACGGCCATTCAATAAAACCAATGTGTAACTTTCACCAATACTATGAATAGAAGCAGTGCGGATACCACCTCCACCTCCGCCAACAGAATCACCTACGGTCGTAAAACCTTGCATCGCCGGAATTTTATCCATGAGCTCCGTTGTGGTTACTACTCCCGTTCGAGCGAGCGCTTCTTCAGTTAACACCTGGATGGGAAGCGCGCCTTCGAGATCTTTTCGTTTAATTGCGGAGCCGATGACCACAACTTCCTGTACCGCGTCCTCTGAATTTTGTTGCGCTAAAAGTGCCGGCGAAAATGTTGCCGTAAAGCCTGCGGTACCAATGACAGCAGTCTGCATTGCGAGCAATAATTTATTACGCGTAATTGTCATGTGAGCTCCTTTTGCAACAAGGTTATGTATGGGAAAGTTAATGATATGGACACGATAAATAATTCATCCCTGCAGTTAGAAAAGTCCTCTCAATTCAAACGATTCAATTTAATAAAAAACGTGTGCAGTTTGAAATCAAAAAAAGAAAAACTAATGTTAGTAAGTGAGATGGAATATCGAAATTTTTAGCCGCAGCCGAACATGTTTCTTTAATTATGCTTATTTCATGCCATTTGGCACTAAACTACTTTTTTCACAGGGCTACTTTTTTTTGACTTACACGACCGCGTTAGGCTTTTGAAGCCAAATTTGAATTTCACTTACGATAGCAAATAATATTTTTTGGTTATTTTAATTTTATAAATCACATAAATAGTGCATCGAAGCACTAAATTCAAGCAATAAATGCATGCGTTACAAAAAATCTGGTTAAAGCTACTCGTCACGCTTTTAGTAATCTGTCAGCAAAATCAACAACCGACTCAGCAACCATATCGGGTTTTATGGTGGATTGATCATAATAACCTTGACGAAACTTTCCTGTTTTCACGAGACAACCTTTAATTCCGAGTTCTTGCGCGCCACCTACATCACTGTCAATATCATCGCCGACCATCATTGTTTCACGCGCGCTTACACTTACCGAATCTAACACACGCTGGAAAAAATCCGCATTGGGTTTTCCCATTACACGAGCATTCATATTGCAAACGTATTCAAGTCCGGCAACAAAAAATCCAATATCAGCTTTTAAACCATCGTCGGTCTGCCAAAATCGGTTTTTGTGAAGCGCGATTAATTGCGCGCCACCATGGATCGCATTGAACAATTTGTTTATAAGATCCAAATCCCAGCGATCGCCAATATCTCCAAGCACGACCACATCAGGACTTATTTCGCCTATTTCAAATTCACTAAAATCTTTTTTTATTGCGTCAGCCACTACCGGCCAAATTCGAAGGGTTCGCGCCGCTTTTTTCTGCATTGACTGCAATTCCAACTGCGCGGCAACAGGAGCACTTATTAATTCGTGAGTATCAAGGGAAAAATTTAATGATCTAAGTTGTTCAACTAACTGGGCTTGGGATTTAGTTGTTGTATTGGTTAGAAAACGTAATTGAAAACCGTGCTCACGAAGACGATCTAAAGCATCAACCGCGCCAGGGATCGCTTGATTGCTAACGTACAGAGTACCATCCAAATCAAATAATATAAGTTGTGGATTTAATTTCAACATTATTGACTCCTTATAAATGCACTATAGCGGCAATTGTGGTCTGGAGAAAAATTTACATTGAAAAATTTAACTAAAAATAATTAATGCGCCACTTTTTATAATTTTTCGCAGGGCGCACATCCTGCATTGATTTATTGAAAGCTTGTTATTTAAGGCGGTTTATTTTTCGGTATAGAGTTTTTTAAGTGCTGAAATAAAAACACTCACTTTATGCGAACGCTGAACGCTCGCGGGAAAAACAGCATATATTCCACCACTTGACAGGTTCCATTCCGGCACAACGCGAATTAATTTTCCTGCAGCGATTTCTTCAGCCACTAAAAAATCGGGTTGTATCATAAAGCCGGCGTTGACTAGTACAGCTGCTTTAACAGCAATGGATGTGTTAGATATTATGCTCGCATTAAAACGCACCGACTCAGATACATTTTCATCACGAACAAAATTCCAATTTAATAAATTAGGTAGCACGGATAATGCCACAAACGGATATTGTTCCAGATCTTTTGGTCTCTGCGGCAATCGATCGGAAAAAAATTCCGGCGTCGCAACTACCCACTCTTCAAATTGTGCAATCAGTGTTGCCTTATGACTTGAATCTGCGAGGCGACCGATACGAATTGCTACATCAATACCTTCAGCCACCATATCAACCCGGTGATCGCTGGATATTATTTCAATACGAAGTTCAGGATGCATTTTCGTAAGCTTAGCTGCCAAGGGCGCAACAACCGAAGCCCCAAAATCTACCGAAGCTGAAACACGCAACTTACCGCGAACTTGTTGCGTATTGCTGCTCGCCATCGCAATGGCAGCTTCCGTGTCCTGCAAAATTTTTTGGCATGCCTGATAAAACTGAGTACCTGCTTCGGTGAGATGCAATCGACGGGTGGTGCGCACGAGTAGATTACTACCAATTTCCACCTCCAATTTTTGAATGTGTGTGCTCACCATAGTTTTGGCCAAACCTAAACGCTTGGCCGCTCCTGTGATAGATCCGGTTTCAACTACCGCTACGAATACCACCAGGCGATTGAGATTAATGTCGAACAAAGAAGCCATAGGAGCGACTATCCGGAATAAAAATTTAATGAAGTATCGTTTTAGCGAAGAGTGATTTTTCCACAAGTTGATTATTGTTCACTTATAGTGAACTTACAATACAGCTTTGTCCGTCTTATCAGGACAATAACCAACCGGCATACTGACTTCACTGAATCCTCAGTTCACTTGGAGAAACAACTATGAAAATCGCGATCGTTGGGGCCACAGGTTTTATCGGCCAATATATTTTTAATGAAGCAGTAAGCCGGGATCACCGAGTAACGGCTTTAGTGCGCGACCCTTCAAAAATTATTGCGGCTGAAAAGGCTGAAGCAAAAAAATTGGACGTGCAGAATTCCGTTGAATTAACACGCGCCTTAACTGCTCAGGATGCTGCGATTATAAGTTTGCACTACGAAGACCAAGACATGGCTGGCATCGTTAAAGCCATTAAAGCCTCTCACATAAAACACGTGCTTTTTATTGGTGGAGCGGGGAGTCTTAAGAACGCTAATGGAGTGGAGTTGCTCGACACGCCGAAATTTCCTGAACAATGGAAAGCTACGGCGTACGCTGCCAAAAATCTTCTTACGCTATTAGAAGATGAAAAAGAACTCAGCTGGACTTATGCGTCACCCTCGGCATTTATTGAACCCGGAGAGCGCACCGGAAAATTTCGTTTAGGAAGAGATCAGCTTCTATTCAATGCGAAAGGCGAAAGCAAAATTTCTACGCAGGATTTTGCGATAGCGGTAATGGACGAACTGGAAAAGCCAATCCACACGCAGCAACGCTTTACGGTAGGTTACTAATTGATTCATTCATTAAGTCCCTAACTTCAATCATTCAACAGCTCAAGAGGAAAAGTAACATGGCTCAAAAAACCTTTGTTGAAATGTTTGGTTTTGACCATCCGCCGGCTCGATTAAGTCAGGCCGTGGTAATTTTAATTGATATGCAGCGTGAATATTTAGACGGCGCTGTGCCATTGCCAGATATGCAAGCAACATTGAAAGGAGCAGCAGATTTATTAACTACCGCACGTACTCACAACACCCCAATTTTCCACATATTAAATCAAGGCCCTGAAAATAATTTGCTATTTAATAGCGAAGGGCCTCATTACAAAGAGCTAGCAGAAGTCACCGCAACTCAAGATGAAATTACCGTAATTAAGCATTACCCAAACGCATTTGCCGGAACGAATTTACATGCGCTCATTACCGTCACTGGTCGCAAGCAATTGATTATCGCAGGATGTACCACACATGTTTGTGTCTCCGCTACAGTTCGCGCTGCACTTGATTTCGGTTATCAATCAACTGTGGTGGCTAAGGCCACCACGAGCCGAGATTTAACTGATCACAAAGGAATTCATATTCCGGCGGAAATTGTAAAACAAGTTTCGCTCGCTGAATTGCGCGACGCGTTTGCGGTATTGTTGACGATGCAAACGAGTTAAAGGTGTAAATGAGTTATTTAATATTCAATCTAAACTCATATAAGTTAACAACGACCTACAAGTCCTTTACTATTAGTCACACAGCGTCTACTAACCGTAAACATTCACAAGGAATATTTTTATGATTAAAACAATTTTCAAACCTTGCATCGCATTTGTCATTTTTTTAACACTTCCCACTTTAGCGCAAGTTCCCGTAACAGCAAATCCTGACCATAAAGCTATGCTCGCGAGTAAGGACCCAAAACTCGCAACAAATAAAAAACTGGTTTACGATTTTTGGCGTGAAGTGTTCGAGGCAGGTCACACAGAATTAGCAGCCAAGTATATGACTGAAAATTACATTCAACACAATCCTAACGTCGCAACCGATCGCGAAGCTTTTATCGCATCCGTTACTAAATTCAAAAAAAATCAAAACATTGCGGACAAAATAAGTAAACCTTTGGTATCAATAACAGCTGAGGGCGACCTGGTCATATTGACTTTCGTTAGCGAAGTCAAAGACCCAGACGATGCGACCAAAACCTATACCACAACGTGGTTCGATATGTTCCGTGTAGAGAACGGGAAGATCGCAGAACACTGGGACAACATGCTAAAACTTTAAACAGAATAACACTGCCCCGAAGCTCCTACGGGGCAATGTTTTGTAAAAAAGCATCGCGCAAAAAAAGTGTATAAAAGGTATACTCGCCGTCCGCGATGTTTTTCATATTCACCCCTCGCTAAAAGGAGCAAGGTAGTAATGTCGAAGTTCTGGAGTCAGGTGGTGCGTGAGCTGGAGCCTTATGTTCCTGGCGAGCAACCACAAATTGATGGTCTGATTAAATTGAATACGAATGAGAGCCCTTACCCGCCCTCACCTAACGTAATTAATTTAATAACCCATGACGCCATTGACCGCTTGCGACTTTATCCTGATCCGAATTCTAAAAAGCTTAAGAGCACCATCGCAAGTTATTATGATGTAACTACCGACCAGGTATTCGTGGGTAACGGGAGCGACGAGGTTTTAGCCTTGGCCTTTATGGCTTTTTTTCAACAATCGCGCCCTTTATTATTTCCTGATATCAGTTACAGTTTTTATCCTGTGTACTGCAAGTTATTTGGAATCGAATTTAATACCGTTCCTTTACGCGATGATTACACAATTAATTTCTCTGATTACTCTGCCGAAAATGGTGGGATTATTTTCCCAAATCCAAATGCACCCACCGCTATTGGAAAATCTTTAACAGATATTGAAACCCTGTTGCAAAAAAATACCGAATCCGTTGTTATTGTTGATGAAGCATACATCGACTTTGGTGGTGAAACAGCAATAGCCCTGGTGGATAAATATCCCAATTTACTCGTGGTACAAACTCTATCGAAATCACGTGCGCTGGCTGGATTGCGTGTTGGTCTTGCAATCGGACAGAAGGATTTGATTGATGCACTTGATCGAGTAAAAAACTCTTTTAATTCTTATCCACTTGATCGTCTCGCAGAAGCTGCTGCGATAGTGTCATTTGAAGATGATGCTTATTTCAAAGAAGGTCGCGATAAGATTATTGCTACGCGCGAATGGACCACCAAAGAATTGGAAAAGCTCGGGTTTAAGGTATTGCCATCACAAGCGAATTTTGTGTTTGCGCAGCCTTTAGGAAAAGACGCCGCAAAAATTGCTGAGTATTTGCGTGAGCACAAAATTCTGGTGCGTTATTTTAACAAACCAAGGATCAATCAATTTTTGCGTATTACCATAGGCACTGATGAACAAATGCAGGCGATGGTTAGCGTGTTAAAAAACCTTTGATGCAAAAAAAACGCCTGATAAACATCAGGCGTTTTTTCTTCACGGATAATAACTATCGTCCATCTGGTGCAGGGCCACCCTGGATAGTGAAATACTTGTCCATACCCGTCCACTGAAGTAATTGCCATACATCTTTATTGCAGTGACACAATTTAATGTCACCACGTTCTGAACCCTTCTGCTCTTTAAATAAAAGCAACATACCCAGCCCCGTTAAGGTTAGGTTGGGCGCCTCAGTTAAGTTAAATTCGAATTGACCTACATCACTCGTAGCCGTCTCTTCCAATAACCTGCGCCACTCACTGCGTAAATTCTGATCCAAAGTGCCGCAGATATTTATTCTCAAACCGTGGCCGCTATTGATTGGCAACCAATCGATAGTCGCAGCGTTCGCATCTGAATAAGTGCCTTCGATAACTGCTTTTTTAAAAACCGCCCCAGGTGTTACAGGCACCTTTTTTGGGCGCGGTTTACTTACGATTGCAGGAGCGGGTGCATGAGCGCGTTGCACCTTTGGAGCACCAATAGGATCTGGATAATCATTAGTTACCAAATCATCCCATGTGGTGGATTGTTTTTGCGTGCTCAAAACATCGTCAATCAGATGCCCGCGATTCTTTTTCGCTTCGGCTTCGTCATCACCAGCTCGCGCTATACGTTCTTCCCCTAAGAAGGGAACCTTACGCCTCATTTGGCGCCTCCAAACCTTAAGATTTATTATTAAATCTATGCCGCAACGCTAATGCATATATGAATCGCAGCGTGGCTTACCAAGTATAGATAAGATTTTAAGTTTGGCACTAGGATCATTTTTCAAGCAAATAAAACAATTAAATAGCGCGGACGCTAACTAGATGTAACCTAATAACACACCTCTGTTTTTATTACAGACATCTTTAAAATTTTTGTTTATGATGAAGAAAAGCTATATAAAATAAGACGTCAATTTTTGGAAGAATTGATACCGTTTTGTAAGAGGTAAGTGTCGCCAGTTAAAAGACAATTAACATTATCACTACTAATTCAGCAGCATGTGATCACCCGGCACCGATTATCCTTAGTGGGCAACTATGCAAAATAAAAACAATGCAGTGGAATTAATTAAAAAATTCCATCAGCTTTTTACAAATTTGAATCATAAGGAAATCGCTGAACGGCTCGTAAAACTTGTAGCCGCTAAATCTACCGTCAGCCGCGCAGTACTCATTGTTGAGCGCGACAACCATCTTTTCGTAGAAGCTATAGCGGCGCAACAGGGCTCCGATTTACAAGTCACTGGGATTAGTACAGCTCTTAATCGCCTCAGCTATTTACCGCATCACCACATTCATCAGGTGTTTGATTCCGGCAAAGCTCAGCAATTAGACGCCGATCAAATTAATGCTCTCGGATCTACCTTTACAAAAAAAGGTTGCAATGCATGCTACCTACGCCCAATTTTAGAAAACGATAAAACAGTTGCCGTGTTTTACATGGAGAGTGAACGACAGCTTTCAGATTTAATCCAGTCCGCTAGGGATTTGGATTCTGTGTGGACTTTTAGTACGCTCTTGATTCGCCAAATAATAGATTCGTGTCACCACGAGGAGCAGGCCGAACGTTTTCGTTTGGCGGAACAGGCGTTGTGGGCTAGCGAAACTTATCTCAACGCAATTTTGCGTTTTTCACCTGCATTAATTTCGGTTAAAGATTTAGACGGGAATGTCGTATTGGCTAGCGAGCACTTTAAGCAGATAGCTAACATCGACGAAACTGGTTTTGTCGGAAAAAATGTATTCGATATTTATCCGAAGGATGTTGCACAGGCCATTTGCGAGATAGATGCTGCCGCAAAAAACACACAGCAAACTTATGAAGTTGAACTCGACTTGATGCATAAAGACGGCAGTATGCATACCTATTTAATGGTGAAATTCCCGCTGCGATCAAAAGATAATCGTGTCTTTGGAGTTTGCACTATAGGTACAGATATTTCCGAACGCAAACTTGCCGAAACTGCCTTACGCGAACAACAATCGCGTCTTAACTATATGGCTTTTCACGATGCACTGACGGGCCTCCCGAATCGCTCCTTATTTTACGACCGCATTTATCAAGGACTCGCGCGCGCACGCCGAAGCAACTCAAAAGTTGCTTTAATGTTGTTGGATATAGACAGATTTAAAAATATTAATGACAGTTTAGGTCATGACGCCGGCGACCTGATGATTAAAGCTATTTCCACGCGCATTAGTGAAGGAGTGCGTGATATGGATACGGTCGCGCGTTTAGGCGGTGACGAATTTGTCGTAGTGCTGGAGGGTGTGCAGGATATCGACGATGTTGTGTTTGTCGCCAACAAATTATTGGTGGCGCTGGCTCGCCCCATAGAAATCAGCGGCCACGAAATTTCGTCAACGGTGAGCATTGGGGTCAGCATGTTTCCCGAAGACGGTTTTGATACGGATGAACTTCTTAAACATGCTGATATAGCAATGTATAAAGCAAAGGAGGCGGGGAAAAATAATTGTCAGTTTTATACTAAAGGTATGAATGCAACTGCTGTGAATTATCTACTTTTGGAAAATGATTTGCGGCGCGCCCTGGATTTGCACCAATTTACATTGCACTACCAACCACAAATTGATTTGAAATCCGGCGAGCTCATGGGCGTGGAGGCTTTGGTACGCTGGCAACATCCCGAGCGAGGCCTTGTATCCCCTGCTCACTTTATTCCGCTTGCTGAAGAAACAGGCTTGATTGTCCCGCTTGGAGAATGGGTATTACGTGAAGCCTGCCGCCAGCAGAAACTCTGGTTGGATTCAGGCAGACATGTTGGAAAAATTGCGGTTAATTTGTCACCTCGTCAATTCCGCCAAAAAAATTTCCCAGGTAAAGTTGAAGCCATTCTGCGCGAAACTCAGTTAGCGCCAGAGCACCTTGAATTGGAGATTACTGAAAGTTGCGCGATGGAACACGCAGGCGAAACTATTAATCAGCTTAATCAACTCAACCAAATGGGTATGTATTTAGCCATAGATGATTTTGGCACAGGCTATTCATCACTAGCTTACCTACAACGATTCCCCATCCAAAAATTAAAAATTGATCGCAGCTTCGTCACCGATATTCACGATGACATGAACGATGCGGCAATTACCAAAACTATTATTGGGCTGGCTCATAGCATGCAGTTGCGTGTGGTTGCCGAAGGTGTTGAAACTGAACATCAAGCGGAGTGGCTACGTCAGCGCGGTTGCGATCAGGCACAAGGTTTTCTTTACGCAAAACCTATGTCACCAAAACAATTTGAAAGCCATTTCCATGGCGGTCGCTTTTGTTTTGATGGCACCGTAATTCCGCTGGATTTTAAGTTGGGTGCTTAATATTTGAATTGCCAAGCGCAGCTTGAGCTTGTTTTATCCTTTGCCTTTAGTTTTATTGTTATTAGGCCGCGCATTCTCTTCTATAAACTCGATAATGATAGCCGCGATATCTTTTTTCGTCGCTGCTTCAATACCTTCTAAACCTGGAGAGGAATTCACTTCCATCACCAGTGGGCCTCGATTCGAACGAAGCAAATCGACACCGGCTACTTGCAAACCCATAGTTTGCGCGGCTTTGATTGCCGTTGAACGCTCCTCAGGTGTGAGCTTGGTTATTTTTGCGCTGCCACCGCGGTGCAAGTTAGAACGAAATTCACCTTCCTGCGCCGTGCGTTGCATAGCCGCAACAATTTTGCCGCCCACCACGAAACAACGCACGTCGCTACCGCTAGCTTCCTTAATAAACTCTTGCACCAAAAATTCAGCGCGCAATTCGCGGAAGGCTTCAATCACACTCTCCGCCGCCTTGGAGGTTTCTGCTAGTACAATACCGCGCCCCTGGGTGCCCTCACAAAGTTTTAATACAAGAGGAGCGCCACCCACAAGCTTGATCAATTCTTTAGTGTCATGAACGTTATAAGCGAAACCGGTTTTAGGTAAACCTATACCTTTTCGCGACAGCAATTGGAGGGCACGCAATTTGTCGCGCGAGCGCCCCAAGGCTACTGATTCGGTGAGGCAATAAACACCCATCATTTCAAACTGCCTGATAACCGCCAAACCATAATGCGTTACCGATGCTCCAATGCGCGGAATGATCGCATCAAAATCACGTAATTCTTCGCCCTTGTGCCAGATGGCCGGGCTAGAGGAACTTATGTCCATGGAGCATTTAAGAATATCTATCACCCTTACTTCATGGCCACGGGCAACACAGGCTTCCGCCAACCGCCTGGTGGAATAAAGGTGGCGGTTGCGGGACAAGATAGCTATTTTCATAAGAGACCTAAAAGTGGGGAAGCTCGCTAGATTTTCTCATACGAGCATTGGGCGAAACCTATTGCCGCCCAATAAAAAAGATTTGCCGCTATCTACCACGAATCGCCGCCTAAGCGCATTGCGGCCTAATAACATCCTAAACATCATACTTTCACGATCAGTGAGGGTCAGTTCGATAAGCCTCACTTCTCCCTGCACAAGAAGTGCCGTTTCAATCACGGGGCGCATCTCAGCGTGCCCACCCGAATCCGTGACTCGCCGAACGTCTTTCACCGGCGCCTCGCAATTAACCACATCGTTCAAGGAGGCCTGCAACGGATGCACGCCAAACCGAACCCATGGTTTTCCATTGCGGTCAAAAGGCTCGAGATAAAACGCGTGGAGGGCACTGGTTTTGGCGCCAGTGTCCACTTTAGCTTTGATAAATGGAATCGTTAAATCTGGTAAGGACACCCACTCACGCCATCCTATCAAGGTTTTGGGGAGCTCCGCTGGTGCTGCCAATTTTCTATCAACCATCGTTCAAACCCTCGCGATCTGCTGCGGTCATTATAATGCCGGAAGGACTTTGATTTAGGTGTTAATCCCGGGAAGTACTAAAAGAAAAAAACTAGGTACTTTTTAATATTTTTCTTTTTTTTTATTTTGGCCTATGGTAAATAGCGCGGGTCAAATTTATCCATACAAACCTGTACCCCCTGGAGCATTCACATGTCAGTTGATGTAGACCATTCTCAAGATTCGGATTTAATTGGCGATGCTATTATCGAAGCAGAAGACGATGTTGCGCCCAAGCTAACAGGGAAGGAAGCGAGCCAACATACCCTGGAAATGCGCCGCAAGTTGGAAGACCGCCTTGAGCGCAAACGCATTAAAGACCAACTCGGTTACGACGATATTTCAGACCTCGATTTTTAATCTCGAACGTCAGTCAAACTTCCTGGCTGACGTCATCTTTCACCCTCTCGCTTCATAGCAGCAAACGACCAACTGATGTCTCGGTTGTTTTTTAGGCAAACTAATTTATTACTTTTATTTCTCCCGTAGTAGCCCTAAGTCAGGGCTCGCTTCAAACTCGCATTAAACATTTTTATTTAAAAATATTCATTAATTATTTTTTACAAAAACAAAAGGCCAGCCTGCGCTGACCTTTCGATAAATAAAATCGCAAAGTTAATTAGAAACGCACAGCTAAACCCAGATTAATAACATTTTCATTATCAGAGTCCGTATAGGAGACCTTTCCACTAAAATTCTCAGTGAAGAATTTGCGACTGCGCACCGTATAACTTGTATCGTCGTCTGCGTCCGAAACTTCTGCACCGATGCTAAAAGTTCGATCGATGTAATAATCGCCACCCACAGTAATCGCAGTTCCCTCATCTTCGTCCGCGATTCCGGCTTCTACATTAACAAATTGTCCGTTACCAATATCAGTTACATATTTTGCATGAATATTCGCGTCATAACCTTCGTCGTGATAATAATCGGTAGTCAATAACAAGCCCTCGATAGGCGTTATACCGATACTGGTGAACCAATCGTTGTCGCGATAGCCTTTTGTCGTTGTGCGCGCTACTCCGCCTTTCACATACAGGAAATTTTCAGGAATATAAAATTCAGCACCTACCTGATAATACTGCACGCTAGGCATGCCATCTTGCTTGGGGATATCAATCACATCCGCAAATACATTACTGTTTTTTCCTAAATATGACGCTTCTGCCAAAGGTAAATTAGTCGTATCTACTGCTTTGAAATGATAGACGCCCCTAAGATTATAAGTATCAAGCTTGTCTTCACCATCGATATCAAAACGAGCAAAACCGCCTGATATTTCAGTTTGATATGAATCAGCAACTGTGAAACCAGAGACAGCTAGGCCCAGTGCAGCAACAAATAATTTTAACTTCATAAAACTTTCCTTCAGCGATAAACAGAGTACATAGGCTTCAAAATGATATGTTGCGCTTAGATGCAACGGCAGGGTAAACAGACGTGACTGAATACAAAATGAACGTGATTTATAAGGTTAATTACGCAATGCAATCACAGCTAAACAATTTAGCGTCTTCGAGGCGCATGGCAGAAAGTGAACCGCCCCACACACAGCCTGTATCAAGTGCATAAATATTGGGAGTATTTGTTTGGCCTTCAAGTGCGGCCCAGTGACCAAAAATAATTTTTTCGTTAAATGTTTTGCGCTCAGTAAATGAAAACCAGGGTGCAAAGCCTAAAGGAGCTGCA
The DNA here is from genome assembly GCA_004173475.1 of Gammaproteobacteria bacterium. Lineage (GTDB taxonomy): Bacteria > Pseudomonadota > Gammaproteobacteria > Pseudomonadales > Cellvibrionaceae > Cellvibrio. The sequence continues at coordinate 67,389 of SEBU01000008.1, read as the reverse complement.
CTCATATTTTCCTTTGTGTCGAGCTCTAACATGCCGTCCTCAGTACAAAACCGCATACGTGTAAAATAATTGGTGATAATCCGTAAACGATCCATACCTATTAATTTATTTTTCCAGCGATTAGGCTGGTTGCCATACATACTCGCTAAAAAATCACGGCAATAGCGGCTTTGCAAAGTGGACTCAACTTCGCGTGCATGAGCTTGTGCCTGACGTAGGGACCACATTGGCGGAATACCGGCGTGAACCATTGTGTAGCCCAAAGCTTCATCGGTATGTAACAGCTTACCCTGCATTAACCAGTCGATAAGCTCTTGTCGATCTGGTGCGTGTAATAATTCGCTCAGAGTATCATTTTGGCCTGTTTTACGAAGACCAAATGAAACCGCTAAAAAATGCAGGTCGTGATTACCTAAAACAAATTCAACGGAGTGACGAATTGAGTATAAATAACGCAAGGTGGCTAGAGAGTCTGGTCCGCGATTAATCAAATCACCTACCAGCCACAACTTATCCAGGTCAGGATTAAAGGAGACCTTTTCCAACAAACATTGGAGCGAATCGTAACACCCTTGGATATCGCCAATTGCGTATGTGGCCATAATGACTGGAACCTTATTTCAGCCCTGTATATTGGAGGATATTATTCTGAAATATTTTTAACCACAAATTATTAATGTATGGCGTGTGGCGGCACTAATGCAAAAGCCGGTATTTCTGCATCAAACACATCGCCATTGTCAGCGCGCATTTGATAAGTTCCTTCCATGATACCTGTTTCAGTTTCAAGCACCACACCACTGGTGTATGTAAAACTTTCACCGGGATCAATATGAGGTTGTTCACCAACCACACCTACGCCCTTCACTTCCTGCAAATTATTTCTAGCATCGCGAATTAACCAATGACGACTTATTAATTGCGCCGGCTGATCACCAACATTAGCGATAGTGATAGTGTAGGAATAAACGTAGCGCTCGCGCGGTAAGGTTTGATCCGCCATATAATTAGATTTAACACTGACCAGAACTTTATTATGCATATGTCTAACTACTTTTCATGGGCAATGAGGTGGACGCCGAAAAACTATCCAGCAAATTGCTGGTAGCTACATACTCCGCCAGACTTACATCTTCAGCACGGGCCGAAGTATCCAGCGGCAGGTGTTCAATAATATCAGGTGTCAGTAATTGTTTAAGAGAATTTCGCAGAGTTTTACGACGCTGCTGAAATGCAATGTTAACAAGATTTTCCAGGGTTTTAATGTTTGTCGCTTTATAAGGCAAGTCCTTGTAGGGCACCAACCGCACAATCGCAGAGTCTACTTTAGGTGCAGGATCAAACGAAGAGGGCGGCACTTCGAATAAATTTTCTACTTCACAATAATATTGCACCATGATACCTAAACGGCCATAAGCACTGTCACCCGCGTGTGCAGCCATGCGTTTAACGACCTCTTTCTGCAACATAAAATGCATATCACTTACTTGCGTCGAGTAAGTCAACAAATGAAAAATAAGTGGCGTTGAAATATTGTAAGGTAGATTCCCAACTATACGTAAAGGACGTTCATTTTTAATCAATTGTGCAAAGTCAAATTGTAAAGCATCTGCTTGGAACAACTGAAAATTTGGATGATGCTCAAATTTTACTTTTAACCAAGGCACCAAATCTCGATCTAGCTCGATCACACTTAAATTATCGCAGCTATCCGCTAGCAACTGAGTTATCGCACCTTTGCCCGGCCCAATCTCTACGATGCAATCTTCTTTTTGTGGATGCACAGCGCGTACTATGTCGCGAATTATTCCATGGTCAATTAAAAAATTTTGACCAAATCGTTTACGCGCCTTATGTTGCCCTTGATGATTCAATGAAGCATCGTTTGAAAACTTTTTGTTCATTGTAATTGCGCCTGTCGGCGCGCCTCTACCATATCTAATGCGTAATGCAATGCTGTGTGTAGGCTTCCCAAATCTGCTTTGCCGGTACCGGCTAGATCCAAAGCAGTACCGTGGTCAACGGATGTACGGATAATGGGTAAACCTAAAGTCACATTAACTGCCTGGCCGAAACCTTTGTATTTTAAAACCGGTAAACCTTGATCATGATACATAGCTAATACTGCGTCCGCATGATCGAGATATTTTGGCGTGAATAAGGTATCTGCTGGCAAGGGGCCAATTAAATTTATTCCTCGGGCACGCAACTTATCTAATGTCGGCTCAATGATTTCAATTTCTTCACGTCCCAGATGTCCGCCCTCACCAGCATGTGGATTTAATCCGCACACATATATTTTCGGTTGCGCGATACCAAATTGCATTTGTAAATCGCGATGCAAAATGGTGATGACTTGCATTAACTCTTTTTCGTTAATCGCTGCAGCTACATCTTTTAAAGGCAAATGAGTTGTCGCCAGCGCTACGCGTAAACCTTTGGTGGCAAGCATCATCACAACTTTTTCAGTATTGGTTTTATCAGCAAGGTATTCAGTGTGACCGCTGAAAGCTATGCCCGCATCATTGATAATACTTTTATGAACCGGGCCAGTAACCAGGGCTGAAAAGGACGTATTAACACAACCTTCAATAGCGGCATCAAGTGTTTTTAAAATATACCCGGCGTTAGCGACGGCTAATTGTCCCGGATGAGAGACTTCATTCAGATACACTGGGAAAACAGCCAATTCCCCGGCCCTTGAAGGTTTGGGTGTTTCAGCGAAATTGACAATACGTATTTGCAATGGGAGCTTTAATAGAGCAGCTCTGGATTGCAGCATATCGGGATCTGCAATGGCGACAATTTCATGCGGCTGAACAGTTTGGGCCAGAGTCACAATCAGATCCGGTCCAATACCTGCAGGTTCACCAGGTGTTACAGCAATTCGAAAACAGCTGGCCATGATGTTTATCCTAATACTAAATGAGACTATAAAATAAAGCGCGGCTTAAACATGTTGTCATTAAGCAAACAAACGTCTGTTAATAAAACCTGTCTAGCCGCGCTTTACTAATATCGAATTACTTAAGCTTTATTTCAACAAAAGCTTCTTCGCGAATTTGCGTTAACCACAACTGAAATTCTTCATCAAAACGGCGTGAGCGTATAACATTTTGTGCCTGGTTACGCTTCATTTGTTCACTCATATCTTCTTTACGACGTTCAACGACTTGCAAAATATGCCAACCGAATTCACTTTTAAAAGGACGACTAATTTTACCTGGTGCGGTGTTAGCCATAGCCTCTTCGAAAACGGGAACAAACATACCTGGTGAGGCCCAGCCCAAATCACCACCATTCAACATAGAGCCTGTGTCCTCGGAATTTTCTCTGGCCAATTTAGCAAAATCGTCGCCCTTTTCAATTCGATCTTTCAACGCGAGTAATTTTTCACGTGCTTGATTGTCATCCATAATTTCTGACGTTTTTACTAATATATGGCGAGCATGAGTCTGCTCAATTAATTGTTGGCCACCCCCACGCTGTTCAATATTTTTAAGGATGTGAAACCCTGCACCACTACGGAAAGGTTGGGTTACATCACCGGTTTTTAAATTAATCAGTTGATTACCGAACAGCTCGGGAAGCTGGGCAAGCTTTCGCCAACCAATATCGCCACCTTGTAGGGCTGCCTGGTCATTAGAATTAGCGATTGCTTGCTGCGCAAAATCAGCGCCGCCTTTCAAACGCTCATAAATTTCCTTTGCTTTTTTTTCAGCGGACGCAATCGTGTCAGCGTCCGCCGAGCTCGGAACTGAAATTAAAATATGTCCTATATGAAAATCCGGCGAGGTAGCAAATTTGCCATCGCTCGATGCTAAAAAGTTATCAACTTCCTGAGGCGTTACTTTAATGCGATTACTGACAACCCCCTGTTGCAAATGATGAATAGTGAGCTCATCACGAATTTGGTTACGTAAGCCAGCAACGGATAAACCTTGACTCTTAAGTTCTGCCTCAAATTCTTCAGCGGTGGATTTATTTTTTTCGCGAACACGATCAACTGCCTGATCAATTTCCGCCTCTTCAACCTTAATTTCGAAACGTTTGGCCAAGCCAAGTTGAATACGTTCGACGATCAATTGCTCAAGCACTTGCTTGCGTAAAACATCTTCGTCCGGCAATTGGCTGTACTGGCCTTTTAAACGTTGCAGCACCGCTTGGGCACGATCGTTCAATTCACTTTCAAGCACTACATCTTCATCAACAATCGCAACTACGCGATCAAGCGCTACGGGTTTAGCAGCCATCACTGGAGGTACCGCCATTAACAAAGCGGCGATAAAAAGGCTACATGATGTCTTCGTCAATCTAATCTGCATAATTTTTTCACTTGTTGTTTAGCGTAAATTTTTGTCGCGCTCTTTAAAGCCTTCAATAGTTTTTTCAAATAAGGTGGTTATTTTTTTATCTATACTGCCAAGCCCTTTAAGCTCGAGTTCGAACATAATGCCAGGCTCGAAATCATCATTAGTTAGATTTTCGAGGAAGTTTTGCGCGGAATAATCAACACGCAACCAGCGACGCCCAACTACACGAACCCGGTAGCAACAATCGTTGTATTCGAGCCCGGCGTAGACATCTAGTTCCACGCCGTGCGTAAAATCATGGTTATTACGCGCGATTATGCTCCAGCGACTATTGATTGGCAGGATGAAAGACGTGTCCAACTGATTCATAGAAGCAGTGGGCAGTGGGTTTGGATCGCTAGGGGAAGCAAAAACAGGTTTGAGCGTGTAATGGTAGGTCACATTAAGAATGCGGTAGGCATCGTCGATGTAATGAAAACCCAGATTCGCACTATCAAACTGATCGTTACGCGGATCGTATGCGCCATCAGCACTAATCCTAACTCGCTTATTGACCTGGCCGCTAACTTGTAACGCAAAATCCGACGATGAGCGAGTATTGTCTTGAACTATTGAAGAATTCGGATCAGCTAAATTTCTGTCGTAAGTTGTGACTCTGCGTTCGTCCTTGTAAAAGATTTGTCCAATTCCTAAACGCAGGCGTTCAACGCCAGTTTCTTTTGATGAAAATGACGTAGAGACAGCCAGCGAAATTTGGTTCGCATCATCAAGCCGGTCACCACCGGAAAAGCGCGTTCTGCGAAACAGCTGGTTGTAATTGAAAGTCAGATCACTCAAATCAAAATTAATTGGGCTATTCGTTGGAGTAAGATTATACAGCGATGATTGATTCCTGTAGTCGCTGTAAAAATAAAACGCTCGCGGCTCCAATGTCTGAAAGAATGTTTCACCAAATAAACTAATGTCACGCTCTAGAAATAATCCTGCATCAATGCTGGCTTGCGGCGTATAAAAACTCGGCGAATCATCAACCCCCTCGCGCAGGGTTCGATTATCCAATTGATACGCAAGGCCTCTGACGGCGACACCAGGTTTTACAAAGCCCCACGCGAAAGATTTATCCCAAGTCAAACTGTAATTCGTATTGAAACGCTCACCATACACAAGGGATTGCCGGGCTTTTTGAGTTTCTACATCAGGGTCCCAATTCGGATCTGCAAGATCGTCAGGATTTTTTAGATAGGCATCTGCGAAATAACGGTTTTCAGCAAAATTAACATATTCATTGTTAAGATTTAAAACCCAGTCAGTGAATTGGTAATTTCCATCAACATGGATACGCGGCAATTCGCGATAAGGTAGTTGCCTGGTTGTAAGAAGACGAAACTCATCAACCTTCACGCCGGAAAACCAATGTTCCGAACGATAATCAATGGATGCGGTTTGACGAATGAACGCTTGTCGATTGGAATCAATGGAGCCGTTATACAAGTCACGCAGATAATCTTTATCACTCAACTCTGAATAATCAACATTCGTACTCCAGTTTTGACCGAGACCACCCTGTTGCTCTAACTTTCCATACCATCTGTCGCTTCCACGATAGGGATATGCCTCAGCTTCTGTTATTTCTCCGTCGCGAAGCTGCTTTTCCAGTGCGCTACTATAGCCGCCCTTATCGTTGTTAATGACGCTGCCGTTTAACTCTGTTTTGAAATACTTCGATAAGTGACGCAGCTCGTACTCCATCATAAAGCCGCGATTGGACAAATAATGAGGCGTCAATGTCGCGTCAGCGTTGGGCGCAATATTCCAATAAAAAGGTACCGATAATTCTGTACCGTTGCGCTCACTGTAACTGGGGGCAGGCGTTAAAAAACCGGTCAATCGTTCATCGCCCACGGGAAACCGTAGGTAAGGAAAATAAATAACGGGGATGTCTTCAATGGTGATCCGCATATTCTTGGCGGTGCCGTAATGCTCATCCGGATGTAACGAAATCTCTGAGCCATGCAATGACCATGCATTATCACCGGGTTCGCAGCTGCTAATAATGGTATTCCGCAAATCTACAACATTGTCGCCAGATTTATTCAACTCGGCGGCGACCCCATGGAGACGGCTCTCATAAAGCACGAAGCGAGCATCATCGAAGTGCGCATCGCCGGTAGCAACATCTATATCGGCCGATTCCGCCCGAATAGTTGCATTAGGATCGCGTAGCTGTATGCCACCTCTTAGCTCTGCCTTATCTCCTTCCTTATCATAAGTAGCGCTTTCAGTAGTAATTGTGCGGTTACCCTGGGTGATAGCAACATTACCCTTGAATTGCACCTTCGATTGGCCCTCACTTATTTGCTCATCGGCGTGCGCTCGAGTAGGGGCATCTTGCGGCAGCACATTAATGTCATCATCAGTTCTGGCTGGTGCAACATAAGCACCTTTGCAGCAAGAGTTGGGGACAAGCTTCCTTTGTTCTTCAGTTAGGTCTTCGAGCGGCACCCAATCCAGATATCTACCATCTTCAAACGCTTTTTGCAGTTTCTCTGGATCATTTAAAGATTCGTCCGCAGCTAACACGGGCGAAGCGAGCAGACTTAATACAGGTATGGCAGCTACAAACCCGGCAGCGCGTATACCAATAATCATTTTTTTTAAAGGAAATCCGGGGGATAAAACCATCAACAACTATCTCGTTGAGAAAGGATGCATTGCATCACTTACATAAATGCTTAAGATCATACGAAAAATTGCCGCGATTCTACTGCAATCAGCCTTGGCAGGGAATGAATTCGCTATTTAATCCTTCGTAAACTCGCGAGTGTGACGCTCGGACCTTTAGCTGTCTTACCGATGCTTGAGGTAGAATCGCCCAAACTTATAATCCAACCCAATCTGGAACCCGAATAATGCAGCACACCCAGACTCCGCAAGAACGAGAGCAGCAACTTAGCCAATGGGTTGCGCGACAATTATCCCACGCGCCTGAAAACATCCGCTTGCTTCCCATTGCCAGCGACGCAGGCTTTCGGCGCTATTTTCGTTTTACCACGCCATCACAGTGGCTAGCGGTAGACGCCCCGCCCCAAACAGAAGATACCCTGCAATTCGTAAATCTAGCGCGTTACTTACACGAAAACGAAGTCAACACTCCTGAAATTCGAGCCGTAGACGAAACGGTTGGCTTCTTACTTGTAACTGATTTTGGCGATGAGCTTCTTTATCACTCGCTGACAACCGGTAACTTTAAAGAAGGCTACAGACAGACCTTCAATACGCTTTTAAGTTTACAAGCTTGCCCAGAGAAGCCCTCGCTCATCCCAATCTATGATCGAACCCTGTTGCGGCGGGAGTTGGACATTTTTATCGAATGGTTTGTGGGTAAACTATTAGGTTACGCATTGGATGGTACTGAGCAATTAATGCTTGATGCGCTCTTTACGAATCTGGAAGCGAACGCACTCGAGCAACCGCAAACCCTTGTTCACCGCGATTTTCACTCCCGCAATTTGCTAGTTTGCGCTGACCAACGCTTAGGAGTAATAGATTTTCAGGGCGCCCTCTGGGGCGGTTGCACCTATGATCTGGTGTCTCTCCTGAAAGATTGTTATCTCCGTTGGCCTGCCGATCAAATCCGCGAGCTTGCCCTGGAATATCATCGAACTTCGCTAAAGGCGGGCCTGGTAAGCGCAGATGTAGATGAAAAAACTTATCTGCGTTGGTTTGATTGGATGGGTTTGCAACGTCATATAAAAGTATTGGGAATTTTCGCTAGATTGCATTTACGTGATGGCAAACCGCACTACCTTAAGGATTTGCCGTTGGTAATTCGTTATTCCCTTGAGGTAACGCAAGCCTATCCTGAATTAAAGCCCTTTGCAGATTGGTTTTGTGCAAAGCTTTTACCTCATGTTGAACAGCAATCCTGGTATAGCGATTACCGTTTGGCAGGTGAACAATGATTCGCAAAGCAATGATTTTGGCCGCAGGCCTGGGGCAAAGAATGCGCCCTCTAACGGATACCCTGCCAAAACCTATGCTTGGTGTCGGAGGAAAGCCATTACTGCAATATCATTTGGAAGCCTTGGCGCAAGCTGGAGTTACGGATGTAGTTATTAACCTTGCGTATCTGGGCGAAAAAATTCGGCTCTTCGTGGGCAATGGCAATCAGTTCGGTTTAAGCGTTCATTTTTCCGTCGAGCCCGAGCCGCTTGAGACAGCCGGCGCATTGTTGAATGCACTGCATTTGTTAGGCGATGATCCTTTTATTCTTATCAATGGCGATGTGTGGACCGATTATCCGCTTACAAAGCTCTGCAATCATTCTGCATCTTCACACGAAGACGCACATTTGATACTGGTACCTAATCCTGAGTTTCACCCCAACGGAGATTTTTCGCCAAATGACTCAGGTGTGCTTGAAAACAACCCGAGTCTCGAAAAATTTACTTTTGCAGGAATCAGTTTGATTCATCCACGACTAATTAAATATTATCCTCATCGCTGCGTAAAATTTCCACTTGGTGAAGTTTTAAAGTATGGTATCAATGAAAAGCGCATCACTGCAGAAGTTTATCGTGGACAATGGAGTGATGTGGGTACACCGGAGCGCCTTGCCGTGCTCGATGCCAAACTTAATTAAAATAACGCATTACATAAGCTTTTAAGCGGACATCCGTTAGATCCTGATTCCAAGCCGACCTGAATTATTGGGCTATAGTGTATTAACACACCAGATTATCTCAGTGACATTTGTGCACGATGACAAGATTGCAGCCGATCAAACAGCTTCTCCAGCAACTCAATGTGCCCGTACAAGATTTGGCGCAATTGAGCTTTTGCGATGGTTCGAGAGATAGCAGCGTTAAGGCTTGGGTGCGCTCTTTACCACTGACCCAAACGCAATTTGTAAGCGGTTTACTTTACCAGGCGTTACCGGACATCAGTCGATTTCAAACTAACCCTGGCAATCGCATCCAAATTTTAGAAAACTTGCGCAATCCGACCTTGCAATCCATTGAAGGCCTGACGCAAGCATTCCTCAACCAACCTTTAATACTGCCGGATCCAGCCGTAAAAACCGCGACCATTGCGCAAGCTTTACAGAAACACATGATCAACGGTTACCTGGTTGCCATACGTGATTTAGCAAACCAATCCAACGCAAATACAGACTTGTTGACGCTGGCGATTCATCGCGCGATTACAGGAATTAGTTTGCTGTTGTTACGATATTATCAACTTTATGTTCCTATTTCGGGCCAATTGTGGACCGAACTGCATTCGCTCTATCAATTAGCGCTGCATCTGGAAATTACAGAAAACCAGGTGGCAGATGATTATCTCCATTTGCAACATTGCCCAACCATAACGCTCACTTATATTCGCGCACTCTTACTTTCTTGTGCTCGACCCAATCAATTACGGCAGGATGAAATCCTTTCAACATTTAAAGCATTGGATGAGCTGAGTGTGTTGGCACAATTGCAAGATACGCAAAGTGGCAATCACGATAATTTATTTGCGGTTGCGCTCAATAGTAATCGGCCGCCACTTTATCGATCACGCTTCTCAACCGACGACGATGGGCTATTGCTGGAATTAAATACTGCACAAATCTGTAAAAAATTAAACGAGCTCAGCACCGCAACCGGTAATGATTCTGAGGCGAATGCATTGCGAAATGAAATGCAATTAACGCCGGCATTAACTGCACATCTTATACAAGCCTGGAATTTACTCGCACAAAGAAATTTCGATCGTCAACAAAGTCAGGGAGCATTAGATGTTGCTGTTGGTCTCAGTACTATTCATTATCATTTATCCGGGCAGATGATATTTACCCATTTTTTAAACCGGACTGGCGCAACCCAATCGATTGCCGGCCTTGATACCATTTTTCAAAAACGCGGTGTTAGTTTAAAAAATAACGATCAAAAAAAATCATCCGACGACCCTTGGGATGACGCATTTGATATTTCAAGAACATCACTCGCCGGTCAGCAGCTAGCCACAGACGCTATTGAATCCGAGATAAGAAAACGTGAGGAAGGCGAGTTTAAAGATGCTTACCCCGTTTACCACGTTCCCCTTATCGACACGAGTGCAGGCGGCTATTGCATAGAATGGCGCGATGAAATTCCCAGTCAGGTAAAAGCGGGTGAACTGCTAGGGTTACGCGACCCGTCGCGCAATCGTTGGACCTTGGGCGTTGTTCGCTGGGCTAATCAAACCAGGGGAGCAACCCAACTGGGTATTCAAATTCTGGCAGCCCATGTAACGCCAATTGGTCTCGCAATAATTCATAAAACAGGCGAGTCGTCAGAATATTTGCGCGCGCTTGAAATTCCACCACTGAAAGCTATCAATCAGCCGGCGACCCTCATTACCAATGCAGTATCTTTTCGTGAGTATGGCAAAGTGCGTGTCTACAGACGAACACAAACATCGGCTGACGCAGGTCCACAAAATATTCAATTAACTCACCGTTTGTTTGCAACGGGAGTATTCAGTCAATTTACCTATCGCGACCTAACGTCTCCCAAATCTAAAGAGACAGCTAAGAACGACGACTTCGACTCAATTTGGGACGCTTAAGCGCCAACGTGCGTTTTGGATCAAAATTTCGCCACAAAATCTGCTCTTGTCGCGCTTTGTCACGTAATGAGTGTGCACCAGACTGAAAAATTTAATAAAAAATGTAGAAAATTTGCGACAAGGTTAACCAGGTCGCATAAATCACCTGAAGGCTTGAGCAAATGCAATATTGAAGTAAGATAGCGAAGAACTCGAACCAAGGTAGTTTATAAATCCGGGCAACCTGTTACCGACATTTGGCATAGATACCGCCCTCAGCGGTTGAAGGATAGGCGCAGAAAAATATTATATGACCCCACTAGATACCATTCGCCTCATAATTCTTAATAATTCGCGCGCGGAAGCAGAGCGACTCATTAGCATGCTGCATAACGCCGGCAGACCTAGCAGGGCGCAACATGTAGACAGCGAGGAAGTGCTGGTAAAATTATTACAAGAACAAACTTGGGACTTATTGATTGCCAATGACAATACTAATAACCCTACCCCACAAGCCACACTCAAACATATTCGCCGGCTAAACAAAGATGTGCCCGTCATTCTGTTAAAGGAAGAGGAAGAAGCCTTCGGTCAAGTCGAGGGTATGAAAATGGGTGCAGTAGATGTTGTGAGTCTTGATAACGACCAACATTTGCTGATGGTAATTCAACGCGAAATGGCGAATCGTGTTGACCGTCAGGCACGCCGATCAGCTGATCGACGCTTCCGCGAAGCTGAACGTCGAAGCCAGCAATTGCTGGATTCTTCTCGCGATGCAATCGCTTATGTGCAGGATGGTCTCTATCTGTATGCGAACGAATCTTTTGCAGAATTGTTCGGATTTGAAAATCGCGATGACATAGAAGCCCTTCCCATCATGGATATGGTGGCTGATGAAGAGCAAAGCAAACTTAAAAACTTTTTAAAAGAATTTACATTGAAAGGTGAAGATGTTGGCTCAAGCCAACTTGCCTTTCGCGGCGTAATGCAAGACGGAACCTCTAGGCCGATTAATCTTGAAGTTTCTCACGTCACTTACGATGAAGAGCCCTGTATTCAATTTTTAGCGCGCGCACAAAAATACGAATCCACTAGCAACAACGAAGAATTGCAGGCGCAAATAAACCAGATCAAGTCACAAGATCTGGTTACAGGTCTCTACAATCGCCAATACATGATTCAAACCTTGGAAAACACTATCGATCATATAGGTGATCAGCAGTCTTTCAGTTTCCTATACATTGAATTGGACGGTTTTAACGAACGAGTATCCTCTGCTTTCGGCGTGGCTGGTTCTGATTTAGTGTTGGGTGATATATCTGCTCTTTTACGTGAAAAAGTTAATACCACGGATATTCTAGCCCGTTTTGGGGATACTACTTTTACCTTGCTCATTCCCAATATTAAAGCAGATGCTGCAGTCAATCGCGCCTTACAAATTTGTAAGCAGCTTGAAAATCATATAATTGAAATTGACAGTAAAACCTTGCAGCTCACTTGTAGCATTGGTGTTTCCATTATTAACGAAACGTCCACCAGTGCAGGAACTGTGATTGAACAAGCTCGCTCAGCCATGGATAAAGTGAGTTCAGCGCAAGGTAATAATGCAAGTCTCTTTGAACAAGAAGTTACCGCTGAAGATAAGGTTCGCGATATCGCCGGTGAAGTTCAACATGCGCTCGATAACGATAAATTCCGTTTGCTATTCCAACCAATCATCAGCTTGCGTGGTTCTGAAGAAGAGTACTACGAAGTTTATTTACGCATGATTACGGAAAGCGGGAGCGAAATTGAGCCCGATGAATTCCTGGAGGCAGCCAGCAAAATTAATCTCAGCATTAAAGTTGACCGCTGGGTAATTTTGGAATCTATCAAAATGCTTTCCCAACATCGCATCAAAGGCAACAAAACCAAATTGATTATTAATTTAGGCCGCCAATCGCTATGCGATGAAACTTTATTGCCGTGGCTTGCAGTTGCCTTTAAAGCAGCGAAGTTGACGCCGGATGCAATCACCTTTCAAGCTAATGAAGTGGATGTAACTAATCATCTGAATGCAGCAAAAAGTTTTGCGGAAGGATTGCAAAAATTAAAAACTCAAATGTCTATTACTAATTTTGGATGTTCATTAAATCCTTTCAACGCGCTCAAACATGTTGCAGCAAGCATGATTAAAATTGACGGATCATTCACCAGTGATATCCAACATAAAAATGAAAGCTCAGCAGCATTAATTGAATTGATTGAAAAACTCCATGCCGAAAATAAAGTCACCATAGTGCCCTTTGTTGAAAATGCCAGCGTCTTGTCCACACTTTGGCAAGCAGGTGCGCACTACATACAAGGCCATTATCTGCAAGAGCCAACGCAAGGCTTGAACTACGATTTCAATATGGAATCATAGCGAGCAATCTTTAAATTTCTCAAATAAAAAAGCCAGCTACGTCAGCTGGCTTTTTTATTTATTAATTTTATCTTTAAGGCTTACTAAAGCTTTTAACAGCTTATGACCCTTTAACTTGGCGCAATAAATCGAAACATAAGAATCGTCAGCGTTAACCAGATCACCAACTTCGTGCGTCAACGAACAGATGGTGAATATTTCACTTAAGTAGCATGCTCCCCACGATCGCGTATTTGACATTTTAATTCGCAATCTTATTTAAAAAAATTTGCGCCGATATAGTTAATTTTGATAGCTGCGCACATAATTTTGAGGAGACCGCTATGAAATGCAAAAATTTATCCGCCATTATAGGCCTAGTCTCGTTAACGGGATTAACGAGCTCGTTAGCATATGCCCAAGAGTCAAATTGGTATATTGGTGGAAATATCGGACAATCGAGAGCCCATCTTGATGAACAAAAAATTGCTGACGATGTAATTCCGCCTCCTTTCACCAATACTTATCTTGATCACAACACGATTGACGGCGGTTATAAAATTTTTGGCGGATATGAGATCAATCCACACATCTCTATAGAAGCAGGCTTTTTTGATTTGGGTGAATTCCAGTTCAATCACATAACTACACCTGATGGTTTGCTCAAAACCAATATGCAAGTAAGAGGAATAAATCTTGATGTAGTTGGCCACATGCCGCTTAGTGAAAAAATATCGGCGTTTGCTCGATTAGGTGTTACCTATGCGTTAACTCAAGATACCTTTACCGGTAGCGGTGCCGCTAGCGGTCTGGGCGGCGAACTAAGTGATCGTGATACATTTCCTAAGGTAGGTTTAGGTCTGCAATATGCGTTTAATGATTCGTGGGCAATGCGTCTAGAAGCAGAGCGCTACAGAATTAGCAACGCAATCACTGATCACAACGAAATAGATTTGTTTTCAGTAGGTGTCGTTTATAAATTCGGTGATCATAAAAAATCAGCACAGGTTGCTGCTACTCCAGCGCCCGTAGTCGCACCACCAGCACCTCGCTTTGAAAAAGTTACTATTTCAGCCACCGAATTATTTAAATTCGACAGCTCAGAAGTAACTCAAGCAGCAGAACTTGAACAACTTACGTCATCACTGAAAACGAGCGTCGAGCCTAAGGAAGTCAAGATCATCGGCTACACAGACAGGATTGGTACGGAGCAATACAACCAGTCATTGTCGGAACGACGGGCTGAAGCCGTAAAAAATTACATGGTCGGCCAAGGTATAAGTTCTGAACGTTTGCTAACGGAAGGTAAAGGTGAAAAAGATCCGGTAGTTAACTGCACGGAAAAAAATCGCGAAAAGTTGATTGAGTGTTTACAGCCTAACCGCCGTGTTGTAATTGACAACGTGACAGTTGATCGTGAGGTAAAACCTTAATTAAGGTTCTGCTTTAGAGAAATACAAAAATGAGCGCACATGCGCTCATTTTTACAATAATTTGTCGCGCTCGCGGAAACCAAGTAAATATAAAATTCCATCCAGACCAAGAGTTGATATTGAATGTTCTGCAGACGCCTTTACCAGCGGTTTAGCGCGAAAAGCTACGCCTAAACCCGCTACATTCAACATAGGTAAATCATTGGCTCCATCGCCGACCGCTATAACTTGCTCCAACTCGATTCCTTCCTGTTGAGCCAGCATTGCAAGCAACTCGGCCTTACGCTGGCCATCTACAACCGTACCTTTAACTTCGCCAGTGACTTTGCCATCGACAATGTCCAATTCGTTAGCGTAGACGTAATCAATGCCTAATTTGTTTTGTAAATAACGGCCAAAGTAGTTAAATCCACCGGAGAGAATTGCCGTTTTGTAGCCTAATTTTTTCAGCGATGATATTAATTTTTCAGCGCCTTCATTCAAGCGTAAATTTGCAGCAATTCCTGCAAGCACGGATTCATCCAATCCTTTAAGTAGCGCCATACGCGCCGCAAAACTTTGTTTGAAATCTAACTCGCCACGCATTGCGGCTTCAGTGATTTCCGATACTTGCTCGCCTACACCAGCGGCCTTGGCCAGTTCGTCAATAACTTCAGCGTCTATCAATGTTGAGTCCATATCAAAACACACTAACCGGCGATTGCGTCGATAAACGGTATCGCGTTGGAAAGCTATATCAATATTCAAACGCGCCGACAACTCCATAAAATCTGAACGCAATGCTGCAATATTTGCTGGCGTGCCACGCACTGAAAATTCTACGCAGCCATTATTGGTATTTTCTTTCTGGCCCTTTAATACGTCCAAACCTATACGACCAGACAAACGATTGATACTGTCGATGTTCAAACCATGTTTCGATGTGATTGCAGTTAACTCTGCAATTTGTGCGGCAGATACCTGACGGGCTAGCAAGGTGACTATATGACGAGCTTTACCTTGTTGTTCGACCCACTGCGCATAATTATCCTGACTGATTGTTTGGAAACGCACATTAATTCCAAGTGGCGCAGTGCAGTATTCGATATCGTTTTCTAGCTGGGCGCGCGTATCGCCATCCAAATCAATTTCAACCAAAATTCCCAACGCGAGCATGTCATGAATTACGGCCTGACCTATATCGAGAACATTTGCATTATGGGCAGCAAGTACCTTGCTAATCGCACGCGTTACGCCAGGTTTGTCCACACCCGATGCGTTAATTAATAAAATACTATTCACTGGATACTCCGCAGCCATACTTGGTGTTAATCAATTGAATTGAAGCGCGGCATTCTAGCCTAACTGGTGCGTACGCACCTAGTACGGCCAGCAGGAAAGATTCGAACACACCGTTAATCTGTATGTTTGCAAGCTCAATAAGCGATCTGTAAACACCTACAGAAAATAAGTCATTTAGGCTAGAATAGGCGCCTCGGCGCATTTGCACAGGGCACAACTGCGCCCCACGGAATGGATCCTATAAAACCAATGTTTGAGAAATACATGTCACTGCTCAATCACTATCGCACCTATCCACAACTTAGTTTATGTAGCTTGCTATTGTTGGCGCTGGGCCTAATCGGCGCGACATTTTATTTATACAACGCTGATCAAAATCAACAAGCTAACATTGATCGTTACGGCCAAATCATTGCCAGCAGTACTGCACGCCAGGCTGTCGACGCTACACTGAATCAAGACATGGTAAGCCTGCAGGCCATTTTGCAGGAAGTAGCGCAATACCCAAATGTTATCGGCGTTACCTTGCGTAATCTCGATAACAAGCTTTTAGTCCAAAGCGGCTATAAACCGAATCAACCAGTGCAAGGTAAACGTTACAATTTCACTGCGCCCGTAGCATTACACAACAATGTTGCTGGTTATTTAGAAGTTACTCTGGAAATTCCGCGCCGAACATCGCATGACGCATGGTTCTTATTATTTTGGGCGACCTCAGTGACAGGTTCGCTGTTGATTATTTGGTGGTCCATCCATCGTCGCTGGTGGTCTGCGTTGCGCGATAAAATGCCAAGTGCCGATCAAATTGTTACTGCGGTAGTTGAAAAAATTCCCACTATTGCCGAACCCTCTGTGGAACCGGAACCTGTAGCGCTACCACCGGCACAGGTAAGTGTACGTTTAAGCCTGCATTTGCTTAACCTGACTAAATTACATCAGCAACTAAATAGCGAAGGCTTTAATAGTGTGCTGCGTCGGTTTGAAAAACAACTTCAAGGGCTTCTCAGTCTCTACAATGGCCAACGTCAATCACTTGCAGGAGAAACCTTGTTTATTGATTTTTCGGGTGAGGAATTTCACGAGTGTAGTTTTCGAGCGGTTTGTTGCGCGCACATATTAATAAATATGGCTAACCAAAACCCTAGCCCACGTTTGCAATTATCTGCAGGAATTAAACCTTTAGCTGCACCCACACAATCAGCCGGATGCGCGTTGGTTAAAGAATTTTTAGTAAACTACAACAATAGCCTTACACCAGGGAAAAATGAAATTCTCGTCAGCGGTAATTTGTTAGATACCCAATTACAACATCACGCTGAATTTGACCTCGGTTCCGGAAAACTTACGAGTATAAAAGCGCCTTACAGCGACTATGTAAATAAGCAACAAGAACAACTTTTACTTCATCAATAAATCGTAGACGGTAACAAATCCGTCACGATTCCATCATATTTTTGTCACTCCACAGTCATAGTCTTGCAGAAATATCAAAGTTCGCAGGATACGACTCATGCTCAATATCGAACAATCCGTTACTGATAAATTTCCCGGTTTCGCTGACCAATCTTCTATTATTCGCAACTCAACGCTTTCTATTTTACGTAAAATAACCCGAGAGCAGGAAATCAATAACTTTCTACAAGAGCATCAAGGTGTCACTGGTATAGATTTTATTGACAGAATTTTTGATTATTTTAATTTCAGCTACGCAATTTCTCGTCGTGATCGAGACAACATTCCCGCTCATGGGCGGGTAGTGATTATCGCTAATCATCCCATCGGATCATTGGATGGCTTAGCCTTGTTACGCTTGGTCAGTGAGGTTCGGCGCGACGTTAAAATTGTCGCCAATGATATGCTCATGGCATTTGAACCTTTGCATAATTTACTCTTGCCGCTCGACAATATGACGCGCGCCGCCTACAAACAAAGTTATAAAAATATTGTGCAGGCGTTGACCGACGAGCAAGCCGTTATTATTTTTCCTGCAGGAGAAGTCTCTCGTGCGGGACCACAAGGTATTCGCGACGGAAAATGGCTGGCGGGTTTTTTACATTTTTCTCGCAAAGCGAAAGCGCCTATTCTGCCCATTTTCGTATCCGCAAAAAATTCTTTATTGTTTTACACTACCTCGTTAATTTTTAAACCCTTGGGTACAGCTTTACTCGCGCACGAAATGTTTAATAAGCGCTCGGCCGAAATTAAATTTCGCGTGGGCGAAGCTATCCCGCATCAATCTCTTGAATCTAATCAACTTGCCGATAAAGCACTTATAAAACGTTTAAAAAAACATTTGTACAAAATAGGCAAAGGCAAGAAATCGATTTTCATCACCGAAAAAACAATTGCGCACCCGGAAGATAGTAGCGTAATAAAAAAAGAGCTTAAGACAGCGCAACTTATTGGCGCCACGCGCGACAATCACAAAATTTACTTGTGTAGCTATGACAAACATCCCACTGTTCTGCGTGAGATAGGCCGTTTGCGGGAGCACACGTTTCGTATGGTAGGTGAAGGGACCGGCAGTAGACGCGACCTCGATAAATACGATCACTACTATCGACATTTGGTCCTGTGGGACGAAGATAAACTCACCATTGCCGGAGCCTATCGGCTCGGTGAAACACAAAAAATAATTAGCAAGAAGAGTGTGAAAGGTTTGTACACGGCAGATTTATTTGATTACCAGCCATCGATTTTACCTTACCTGGAACACGCGCTTGAATTGGGCCGAAGTTTTGTTCACCCACATTATTGGGGTAAAGCCAGTCTTGATTATCTGTGGCAGGGTTTGGGCGCCTATTTGCAACATAACCCTGAAATTCGTTACGTCCTTGGTCCAGTAAGTATGAGTTCACAATATCCAAAAAAATTGCGCGATGCATTGGTGTACTACTACGAACGCTATTACTGCCCTGCGGGAATAAATACCTCCGATGCCTTGGCTTACGGTAAGCACCCACACGAAACAGACGAAGACGAATTAATTTATTTACAACAACAATTTGCTGGCCTTAATCGCGACCAGGGTTTTGATGTACTTCAACAAATATTTAACGAACAAAATCATAAAATTCCGGTGCTGTTTAAACAGTACGCAGCGCTTTATGAAGAAGGTGGATATCATTTGCTTGCGTTTAGTGTCGATTCAGAGTTTGGGAATTGTGTAGACGGTTTATTCATCGCAGATTTAAACTTAATGAAAGCCGCTAAACGTGCGCGCTATCTCACACCTCCAGACACATCTCAATCAGCCTGACGTTAAAAGGCACAACAGAATTTCTGTCCCAAGTTACTTCATGGTAAGCTCCCATTCGTTAAAAACGATACGAGCTTAAGCATGCATATACATATACTCGGCGTCTGCGGCACCTTCATGGGGAGCCTCGCACAACTAGCCAAAGAATTAGGGCACCGCGTCACCGGCAGCGATGCAAATGTCTACCCGCCCATGAGCACGCAACTTGAACAAGCGGGCATAGAATTAATGCAGGGCTACGAGGCTGCGCATTTGCAACCAGCGCCGGATTTAGTTGTCGTTGGCAACGCCATGAGCCGTGGCAATCCTGCGGTTGAGTATGTTCTGAACGAGGGAATTCCCTATACATCTGGCCCACAATGGCTGCGCGATCATGTGTTGCAGGGTAAGTGGGTATTAGCTGTTGCAGGAACCCACGGCAAAACAACTACTAGTTCAATGCTCGCCTGGATTTTAGAATACGCAGGCATGGCCCCTGGGTATTTGATCGGCGGAGTCACAAAAAATTTTCCGACCTCTGCTCGCCTCGGCGATACTCCTTTTTTTGTTGTTGAAGCGGACGAATATGACAGCGCTTTTTTTGATAAACGTTCCAAGTTTGTTCACTACAATGCACGCACTGTTATTTTAAATAATCTTGAATTTGATCACGCTGATATTTTTCCAGATCTCGCCGCCATTCAAAAACAATTTCATCATTTAATTCGAACCGTGCCAAATAACGGTTTATTAATTTCACCCACCAATGATAAAGCACTCGCAGAAGTTGTGGCACAAGGATGCTGGACACCGTTACAACAGTTTGGTTTTAGTTCCGATAAAAACGAGAGCGAATGGCAAGCAAAACTACTCGCTGATGATGGTGGTGAATTTTTGGTATTCCACCAAGGGCAAGAGGTTGCTCATATCAAATGGGCACAAACGGGCCTGCACAATGTTAACAACGGATTGGCGGCAATGATTGCTGCACGCCATGTGGGTGTAACTCCTGAACATTCAGCAAAAGCATTAGAGCAATTTGCTGGAGTAAAACGTCGTATGGAGTGTTTAGCTGATGTACACAGCGTCAAAGTCTATGACGATTTTGCGCACCATCCTACTGCAATCAAAACCACCTTGGCCGGTTTGCGCGCGAAAGTTGGCGACGAAAAAATTATTGCTATTATTGAACCCCGATCCAACACCATGCGCATGGGTGTTCACAAAAATGCGCTTAACCAGAGTTGCACAGACGCCGACGACGTACTTTGGTACCAACCGGCAAATGTTGATTGGGCGATGGATGAAATTGTAAATAAGAGCCCTGTTCCCGCAAAACTATTACGCAGTCTGGATGAGTTAATCCATTGCGCAATTTCGCTGTCTGAGAAAAATACTCACATAGTCATTATGAGTAACGGCGGATTTGGTGGCGTTCATCAAAAGTTAATTGAGCAGTTAAAAAAACATGCGCTTTAAAGTTATCCTCGTAAATTTTTACAAGGATAACTTTAAACACGTCAATGTTATTTTAAATTTTCAATAAATATTTAAAACGCGAACCAAACAAACCAATCAGACCAACCACCAATAATATATACGCTGAGGGCTCTGGTACTTGGATGGGTGAAGTATATGCGTAGGTAAGATTGTCGATATACTCATCGCCCTGGCTTGAAAAAATTATGGATGATATTCCGGTTGAAGAGCTGAACGAAAAAAACTGGTTTGGGATATATGCTGTGCCATGATCATCCGTCATACCATGGATTTCCCCAGCGGAAGTAACATGTTTACTGAAATTAGGGCCTATTACATCAATAAATACTGCACTGCCTGTCGATGAGCCTAGTACAAAGCTGACATACTCAGGTAACTTGTTACCAACGAACTCGAAACCAAAACCTGGCCCCGCAACATAATTTGAAGGATGTATTTCAGAAGTAGGTTGCCCTGAAATCAGGTAGGCTGAGCCACCAAACAATAAACCCTGCGATTCATATTCGTTAGTCAGAAATGTGCGGTCACCATTGGCGTCAACGTATGAGCTTTCATCGAGCTCATCAAAAGTTAATAAAACAGCATTTGCAGCATTACAAATTGTCATCAAAGACACAACGCTTAATAACATTGATGCCTTTACTAATCTGAGGATCTTACAGCTAAATGTAGCGTTCATGAAAACCTCCCGGTTAAAAGCCAATTTTAGAAAACTCACGAGCAAATAAAGCTTACTCCATTCTATAAATATTTAGCACCAAAATCCGTAAGTAAAAAGCTGTGTTTGTAATGCCGGCACAGAGAATAAAGGATCAATATTTAATTATTGCTGCGCCACAGCTTTGTTATAATAACTCTACACCTAATGGAGAAATTTTATGCGACGCACAATAACGCTTGCGATGACAGGCGCGTCTGGCGCCCAATATGGCTTACGACTTTTACAATGCTTATTAGCAGCGAACTGCAAAGTCTATTTGCTTTTATCGACAGCTGCGCAAGTTGTTATTCGCACAGAAACAGATTTAGATTTGCCGGAAACTATCGAAGAGCAGCAATTATTTTTTAATGAAATTTTGGAAGTTGATGAAGATCAACTGCAGTTGCTAGCAAAAGACGATTGGTTTTCGCCGGTAGCTTCTGGCTCAAGCTCTCCAAGTTCCATGGTCATTTGCCCTGCAAGCGGAGGGGCACTCTCAGCCATAGCCCACGGTGCGAGTAATAATTTAATTGAGCGTGCGGCTGATGTAGCTCTTAAAGAACGTCGCCAATTAATTTTGGTGCCACGTGAAGCCCCCTACTCCGCGATACATTTAGAAAATATGCTTAAACTTACCAATATGGGCGCAGTGATTTTACCGGCAAGCCCTGGTTTTTATATGCAACCTCAAACCATCAATGAGTTAATTGATTTTGTTGTAGCGCGGATTTTAGACCAGCTAGGTATTGAGCAGGATTTAATGCCGCGATGGGGTGAGGACTAACATGAGCTTCCCTCAACAGGTACGAATTGTGGAGGTTGGCCCACGCGACGGTTTACAAAACGAAAAACAAATAATTCCGACCGCTGCAAAAATTCAACTTATCGAACGATTAGTGGCCGCTGGCTTAACCTATATCGAGGCGGGGAGTTTTGTAAATCCGAAATGGGTTCCGCAAATGGCAGACAGCGCTGAGGTTTTTTTAGAAATTAACAGAAAGCCTGGTGTTACCTATGCCGCCCTCACACCCAATATCCAGGGTTATGAACGAGCTCTAGCAGCGAATGCAAACGAAGTTGCAATTTTTGCGGCAGCTTCCGAGGCGTTTAGTCAAAAAAATATTAACTGCTCAATAACTGAAAGCATTAAACGTTTCGAAATACTTATCGACAAAGCCAAACTACAAAAAATTCCTGTACGCGGATATATTTCTTGTGTTGCAGGCTGCCCCTACTCCGGAAGTGTAGCCATCACACAAGTCGCTGCTATAGCAAAAGAATTGTTCGCTATGGGATGCTACGAAATTTCGTTGGGTGACACCATTGGAGTGGGCACCGCCAATCAAGTTAAAACGTTAATTGAAACTGTGGCGCATTATGTTCCGCTAAAAAAAATTGCCGTTCATATGCATGATACTTACGGTCAAGCGCTTGCAAATATTTTTGCTTCCCTCGAATTGGGAGTTGAAGTTGTTGATAGTTCGATTGCCGGTTTGGGAGGTTGCCCTTATGCAGCAGGCGCCTCGGGCAATGTTGCAACTGAAGATTTAGTTTATCTTCTCAATGGATTGAATATTTCACATGGACTAGACTTACAAAAGTTAGTGGAGGCGGGAAACTACATTAGCAAAATTCTGGGCCGTATCAATCAATCCAAAGCCGCGAAGGCACTTACTAATTAATGCAAATAAATATGAATGACCACCAACTGGCTAAAGAATTACTATTGGAAACCGCGCAAATTGCCTGGCATGAATTGCAGCGCTTTTTTGCAAGCGGAAATGCTATAGCAGTGGATAAATCCCTCGATCTAATTCACGTTGCAACCCAAATCACGACTGACAACGCTAAACAAATAAAAAGCTGGATGGATGCTGGTCTAGTTGATGCGGTAAAAGATTCCCAAGCAAAAATATGGTACGAACAAGACGCGTTGGTGTGGGCGCTAGTCGTTAAACCCTGGGTACTAGTACAGCAAAAAGACCGAGAATAATATGACTAAAAAACGCGTACTGGTTATTGATGACGAACCCGATATTCGCGAACTAGTGGAAATCACTTTAGGACGCATGCAGTTGGACACAGACTGCGCAGAAAGTATTAGTCGAGCGAAACAATTATTACAACAACATGCCTACGATTTATGCTTAACCGACATGCATTTACCGGACGGCAACGGGCTACAGTTAGTTGAATTTATCCAACAATCTTTTCCGCGCCTACCCGTGGCTGTTATTACTGCGCATGGAAGCATAGATACCGCTATAGACTCGATGAAAGCAGGAGCATTTGATTTTATTTCCAAACCAGTCGATTTGAATGTATTACGCAAGCTGGTTAATACCGCTATTCAATCAAGCCAATTACCAACCAATGAAAAATTACCTACTGACGGTTTTATTATTGGCCAATCCAAGGCCATTCAAGAGTTAACACGTAGCATTCAAAAACTAGCTCGATCTCAAGCACCAATTTATATCAGTGGCGAATCTGGCTCAGGCAAAGAATTAGTTGCTCGCTCCATTCACGAGCTAGGCCCTCGTGCCACAAAACCTTTTATCGCCGTTAACTGTGGCGCGATTCCGCGTGAGTTAATGGAAAGTGAATTCTTTGGCCATAAAAAAGGTAGTTTTACGGGTGCACACCAGGATAAGTTAGGCTTATTCCAAGCAGCAGAAGGTGGCACTTTATTTTTTGATGAAGTCGCAGATTTGCCGCTAGATATGCAGGTAAAACTTCTACGAGCCATTCAAGAAAAGTCTGTGCGACCTGTCGGAGCATCAGAAGAAATAATTACTGATGTACGTGTACTTTGCGCGACTCACAAATCATTGGACACTGAAGTAAAAGAAGGTCGATTTCGTCAAGATTTATTTTATCGCCTTAATGTGATTCAGTTAAGCGTAGCTCCACTACGTCAACGCCGCGAAGATATTCCACTGCTCACAACTTATTTACTTGAAAAAATTGCACGGGAAATGCAATTACCTCCACCTAAATTATCCTCCAACGCCCTGCAGACGCTTCATAACTATCATTTCCCAGGAAACGTTCGCGAACTTGAAAACATCCTTGAGCGAGCATTCACACTTTGTGAAAATGATGAAATAGACTCTGGCGATTTACAATTACAAGCAGATTCAATTTCTTATGTTGCTTATGAAAAGATTGATGCCAACACTAACAGGAACTCACCACAAGTTAGCGCTGACAATAGAAACAACCGCATCGATTATCCCGCACGCTGTGCTGAATATTCATCGTTAGATGATTATTTGTTAGATGTGGAAAAAGAAATTCTTTGCGATGCATTGGAAAAAGTACGATGGAATAAAACATTGGCCGCAAAAAAATTAGGTATCACTTTTAGATCATTGCGATACCGCTTGCAAAAATTGGGATTAGATGACGAATAAAAAAATCCCGCCGAAGCGGGATTTTTAGTTTCTAAAAACTACCAACACTCAGTCGTAGTAACAGTACCAGCACCATTACTACCGTCGGTTGCCTTCCTCTTACCGGTCTGATCTAAAATAAACGAACTACATTTCGTGTCTTTAGCCTGAACCTTACTACCCACGGGCGTTGCTATAAGTTCATATGCAGTTGCAGTATGCTTAGCAGCCACAATCTTAACTGTATAAAAACCATTTTCAGAAACAACCCCCGTTGAAGTGGCCTCATCTACAACTTTGCAGGTTCCTGCGGTAGTAGGCTTATATGTGCTTTGAGTAGTAAAGCAACGCTGCATTCGTTGAGCCACATCGCTTAAAGTTACCTTCGCATCGGACCGACCGCTTTTTAAAACCTGAGACATATACGCTGGATAAGCTATAGCGGCTAGTACGCCGACTATAGCCACGGTGATCATCAACTCGATTAACGAGAAACCCAAGTTAGCCTTTTTCATATTTCATTCCTACTTCAGCTGACGCCATGACATACGGCCGTACGCACTTGAGGGCTTGTCTTTCAAAAACCCTTTTATTGAACCGCTTCCATTTCCGTTACCATCAGGTTTAAGCCCGCTTCCTACAATATCAACTTTTTTATTGCCGAAAATTGCAATCAAATTACCTAAAATAACATTATCAAGCACGTGATTCGCATGAGTTCCTAATAAATCGTATCCGATAAATTTGTCTCCCACCCCGGTTAGCTCCATCAGCCATCCTGACCCACCATAATCGCACTGATAAGTAGAAGGAATGAAGGTATTAATTATCACGCGGTCGTAAAGCAACAAAGGTTTGGCAATTATTCGCTCTCCAGTCGCCGTGGATCCAAATTTTAAATCCAAAAACCAACCTTTTTTGGTTGTCCAATCAACCTGACGAGTACCATCGGTCGTTGTCTTATCGCCTGTGATAGTACGTTGGCCGTTTGCTTCAGCACTTATTGTTTTTTGATGCAATATAGTCGCGCGGTTTGCTGTTGTCAGGGTAGCAATGGCGGCGCCTGAGTCAAGAATTCCGTACAAAGTTTGAATTTGCGTCGTTGACTTATCACCGGATTCACTCAGCTTACCCGTGCCGAAATACACCATATTAGACGGAACTGGCGGGACATCAGCAGTTAGCTTAACTGTGTTTTTACCTATCGTTGGAGCGGCGGTGATTGGTTGTGCTACACCTGAAGGGTCTATAACTGTAACCAATGGCAAAGGTGCGCTAGTAGTACCATACGCTACTTTCCAACTGGTGGAAGAAGTAGCTGTAAGATCAAACTTCCACATATTGCCCATAAAATCCCCAGCGTAAGCATATGTATAGATACCATCACCGTTAGGGATGAGGGAAACTCCCGACAAACCATTGGCCAATAAGTCTCCAGTACTCATTTTCGCTTTAGTATCGATAACCGTTGTACTGGAACTTTCAAGATTAATTGCAACCATCTTAGCGTAGCCGTTTGTACTATTACCTCCGTTCCCAAAGATAACGCTCCAGCTGCTTGAGCCAGATGCTGCGGCAGTAGGCACAATAAAGATCTTGCCGTTGTTATAACCCAAATCGCTTCTACTACTAAAACTTGAATCGGTATCACTTATATCGAAAATCACTTTGGGTGATGTTGGAACAGTAACATCCAGCGCGAATACGCCTCTACCGCCCGCGCCTAAAGAGCCGACAACAATTGTGTGCCACGATTTTGCTGTCTCACCAGCTAACTGCACGTAAGCATCGCCTACCGTAACCGAGCCATCTACTATGTATTGATGATCAAATGAAAGGGAACTTAGTCCCGCTAATTTGCTATATGCGCCACGTGGAATATAAGCGAATATTTCGCTGCCAGTTTTACCGTTAAAGGCATGCAGCATGCCGTCATTAGCACCAACATAAAGAACCGGAGTTCGTGTTTTCTTTGTGTCATTAACATAGGCGGCATAGCTGCCCGAGCCATATTCAATCGGAAGCTCTTCATAATGCTGGGTATCTTGTCCGGCAAGAGCTGGCGTTGAATTTACAATATCGCCAAGAACAGTTTTTCGAGCTCTGAGTGTTCCAGAAGTAATAGCGCCAGTAGTTGGATCTTTAACTATTTCATCGGCAGAACTACCCAATAACCAGTTATACCTTTTAGTAGCGTTGGTTTCATTGCTTTCAGCACTTAGCTTAAGATTAGCACGCAACGCATTCCCATCCGTACTCAGCGCTGTAAGTGCAGTAGAAGTCAGGTTAACGAGTGATCTGGAAGAGCCTCCATCATAAGTGTAGATAGTACGGTCTGTTCTGGTTAAAGTGCTGTCGGTAGTCCATTCAGGCAAAGCTTTTGTTGACCCGTCAGGAAGAATTTTATAAGCGGAAATTTTACCCGACCAATCCGTACTACTAAAAATGGCTTGGTAAACTAGGGTATCTGAATCCAAACGAGTAGAACTTGATGCCGCTGTGGCAGATGCCACTATTGATTTGGTAATTTTATCCAAAGCTGTTTTCAAACTAGCCTTTAATTTTCGCGGATCCGTTGCAAAAAAGTAGTTAGCTGGTTGAGACGCAGCGATACTAGCCACGGTAGCAGAATCATCATCATAACCGCCCCATTTTGCCGCGTATTTCAAAGGATCCTCTAAGGCTTTATCTGTTGAGGTACCTAGTGTGTAGACTCGTGTTTGTGCAGCTGTATCTGTATTCCGTACGTTACAGGGGGTTGCTGCAGTACACCCAGAGCCGGAGCCAGTATAGGTGAACCCCTCAATGCCGGAATAAACCTTGAAACCATCGCTTGTAGTGCCGCTTAGAATATAACCAAACCCCATTTTGTCATTGGTGGATTCTGCCGCCACATAAGTAGTTATAGTTACTGTGCCCGCCGTTGGGTCAATAATATACTTTATTGTCCCCCACATATCCTGGTCGAAGTCACTACCTTGCTCCATATCTTCCCAATCTACGTATAAAGTCCCTGCTGTATTGGTCTGGGCCACTATCTTGAAATCTACAATGGCACAGCTACTGTCCCTTTCTACTGTTCGACTCAAATATGATGATGTGTTACGACAGGCGGGAATTATAGTAAATGTGCGCAAATCCGTAGTGGATGCGGGATTGACTCTCACCGTAACCTTTGGCGTTGCAGGCGCCATAGCAACTGCAAAGGTTTTTACCTTTCTCACCTCAGTCTTGCCATTGATAACAGCCGAAGCTATACCAGTAGACCGCGCGTGATAAGCCAAACCAGCCATTTGATAGCCCCCCTCCAAACGAGGAGCCTCTGGACATATACCCGAGACTCCGGAGAGACTAGCAATATTTTTTGCGGTGCATAGCTCATTGTTATCCGACGGGGTTTTGCCAATAAAGAAATTATTTCCCGCTATTGATTCAGCGATACCTATAGCGTCGGTTTTTGCGCTTAAGTCCGTTAAATTTGGTAGACCTATTGCATTAGCTGAACTTAATTCATCGGCATCGTAGGACGTCACAGACGCATTAAACATTAATACATTTAAAGGTGCACAATAATTCCCATTAGGTCCAGCGCTTATAGGGTCAGACCACTCTGTCACCGAATTTAAGCCGGGTATAAAAGTCGTGTCATTAGCTGCAAATGCATCTGTCTTTTGCGCACCACCCGCTAAATAACGCAATGATTCCAGATAAATTTCAGCTTGAGGGTTCCCCCAGTTACTGCATCTAGCGTTATCGAAAAACGCCCGAGGATAATTATTACCATTACTTTCAGTACTAGGTGATCCAATCCAACCACAGTTATCGCTGCCTGTAGGCGTCAGTGGTTCTGAATACCATCGTCCCGAAACGCTGGGTCCTCCCATATACAGTCCCGATGTAGTGTCGTAACCATAAATCCTCAATAAATTAAGGGTATCAATCACATTATTGGTTGGCGGAGTTTTGAATTGACCAGTAGCGGGGTTAACTTCATCGTCTAGAGCACCTATTGCTTTGCGCAATACACCTCCCGACTTGCTGCTATCGTACGAGCCTGTCATTAGGCCAAATAAAACGGACGCTTTTTGCTTAACAGTTATGTTATCGGATTCATACTTACTATTTCCGTACTCCTGCAGCAAGCCAATAGGCTTTTGCGTCGTGCTGCTGCCATAGACAGTACACCCTTCGTCATCGCCTATACGGCCCGTGAGACACGTTTGGACGCGTGCAACATATGAACCGCTGCCCACCGCAGCCAACTTTGGATTACTAGAGGCGGCATTCAGACCACTTGTAGCTGGTACATTACCGTTTACTTCGGTCTTTTGCTCCAGCCACTTACATTGCCAACGTTCATTATTTGCCCATAATGAGTAATCACCACGTGCGACTTTTATTAGGGGTGGTTCCGTGGCATTTTGTGAGTAAGTTGCTGATGTATCAGTTGTGTTGCATAGGGTAATGCCGCTAGAACTGTATACAGCGGCTGGAACCAAATTAGCCAAATCAGTTCCATTGTAAAATTTTGCGAACGAATGTGTGTCGTTGGGTAAGTATGAGCGCTCAAGTACAGTTTCCGTTGTTGAGTCAACCACACGCTTTCCACCGTATAGAATTTTACGAATTGCATCTATACGAGTCATGGTCGCCCAATTTAAAAAATTGCCGCTCCACATGTCAACGCAGGTTTTACTCGCCGTAGTGGATGGTTCAAAGCGCTTATCTGTCGTGTCGTAGGTGTAGCACCTATTGCTATCAAAATAACCGAAATAATTGTAGCCATGCACATAGGTTGTATCGGCGTTGCCGTCTGTAATAGACAATCCATAATTAGTGTTGGCATTTCCGTTAACTGTTTGACGTGAATCAGTAATATCTGCATAGTCATCATAAAGCCTAAAATATAGTTGATGATCTCTAGACATATTCAGCATCAATAATGGCTGAACTTGGGCCGATAAAAATACAGGTTTTTGAGCAGGCACACCAGCATACATATTAGGTGCAGTAGCCAGCAAAAATAACGCTGATATTATCGATGCACTCGCTTTAACAAAGCGACTTACACGATCAATTGGGCATTGCATGATGAGCTCCAAATAGTATCAATTAGCGATAGACGTAGATTGCAAAACCACTTCAGTATCAGTGGTGCCGCCTAATCCGCGGCTGGTTACTCGATAATACAATTTATCCTCCTGCGGACTACCGGCATCAATGCCACCACCTTGGTTGGCCGTATCAAAAGGGACGATAATTTTTTCAATTACATAACGCGGTTGGTCCGCAACGTTCGATATAGTATTGCTAGCCAACTTGATGCTATTCGTACCTGCCTCCCAATTAGTTTTTTCCCACAAGGCTGGACGTCTTACAGTTGAACTAAGATTTAAGTTTTCAAAATAACCATTTGTGTTGAGTGCACGAGGTGTAGCCAAGCTGCTTATCCCACTGCTCACTAATTCTCCTTCCCTTAGCCCTGCCTCAGCAGCCTGAAAAGCCAGATTACGATCGCGCATGTTACCTGCCATTCGCTCTTGCAGATCGCTACCGCGAATAGAAGCAAGCCCTATAACTGTAAGCAGTAACATCATTATCAGACCAATAATAAGGACGGCACCTTTTTCCTTTATTGGTGATTTAAATTGAAAATTCATAGAAACCTCATATCCGAATATTTAAGACTTCAACATTGATTTGGACTATCACTCCAAGCGACTCCGAATCCCAACTGCAGAAGTAAATACCTGCCGTAGCCGGTGATCATTTGGATCTACCGGGTCTGGAACTTCATCAACATTAAAACTGTATTTTTGTATTTCGGTCGTTACATTATCTTCAATACTCGCGACTAAAAGCTCAACACGTACTGATACAACTCTATCCCACTCAGCGGCGGTAACATCTGCTGCTTTTTTATAAATGTTTGGAATCAAATCAAACCCAGCATCTGTATCGATTCCATACTTGATGCTCATATTCTCGACACCCTCCAAGATTTCCACCGCACTCGCACCATTAATTTTTTGCCACAGGCTCGGACGTTGAGACGTTCCAGTCGCGATGAAGTAAATAGTATTCGAAGCCAATAATAATTCTGCTCCAGATTTAAAAACTGCGCCTGCCTGCGTGCTCCAATTTGTTACTGAATTACCGGGAGTATAATTACCAGACACAGTAGCTGCTGAGCCAGATTGATGCGAAACCGCACCACCTGCTGTAATAGCGGTTATTTGAAAAACGCTGGACTTTACGCAATCAGTTAGCACTGCTATATCATTAACGCAGAAACCACTTATTCGATCTGTCGTTCCGCAGGCGCCAGCCTCTGTGCTATCTACCGCAATGTTTAGAGTAGTAGCTGTACTGTTTGCAGTAGTTCTTGCACCGTTACCATTCGCACTACGTATTACAAGGATATCGGTAAGTGGTTTCGGTGTAGGCGATAGACCTGCGGGAACTGTTTCTGCAGTGTAACCTCGAATATATTCTGTAAAGTTGAATCTAAAATCATTAGGGGTATTCAATATATTTGTGATGTTTTTGCTTTGACCTTTTATAGGGTTTGAATCGCAACCCATGAACCCGGCCATACGTATGTCGCGAGATATAAAATCAACGGCCAGACGTCCAGTTTCTTGTACGCGAGAAAGAGCTTGCTGAGTTGAAAAGACAGTTTTGCTGGATAAAAAAACTTTCATGACACCCGTTAGCAAAATCAAGCCGAGCGTAATAGAAATCAATAACTCTACCAGTGAAAGACCTTTTTGTTTTAGCATCATTATTACGCACTCACATGGAGGTTTTGTAGATTAGTTCTGTTGTCGGTTCAGTATTGGTCGATGTAGCGGCGCCAAATAATTGCTCGTCGTCCCACTTAATGGAAAGCTCGCATATATGAGTGGAAGAAGTGCAAACGATTTTTCCTTTTCCACCAGGAAGATCACGACTTATATTTGCACGCCATTTGGCAACATCGGTAGTCGCTATGCTGTTTCCGCTCGGCGATCCATCATAATTACTGGTGTTATAAGCCACTATATTTGCAGCATCTTTACCTCGATTAATGCGTATTCGATCCGCAATATCGTATGCATATATGTTTGCTTGAGAGCGCATATAGGCAGCTTGATTGAACTGCAAAGATCTTGTTTGCAAAGTTGCCATCGCGAGCAGAGACGTTGCTAAAATTAACACCGTAACTGCAATTTCAATCAGCGTAGAACCAGCTTGCAATTTTGGTAAATTCATTAGTAATTCCTCTTACCTAAGGACATGCTGTTTTAGTTAAGCTATTCATCCCCGCCAACCCAACGGTAACTGTACTTTTGGATTGTCCGGTACAACCAGTTATTGATACCTGAAAAACTCGAGGAGAAACGTCTGTAGCATTTAACCGCGCAAGCATTCCACTACCAGTAAAACGAACGTAGGCAATAGCAGCTGAGCCTGTCGCGGTGACAACTGCCTTACTATTAAGGTCAGCCCATTGACGTATTGGCGTATTAACGTCAGGAGTAGCACCATCTGACGTAGCTTTATCTTCGAAAACCAGCCATCCTTTAGCCCAATCGTCACTTGTCAAACACGTCAAGCCATTATTAGACGGACAAAGTGAAACTCGTCTTCCACGCTTTACCGCCTCTTGACGAGCAAAATTGATAGCTGCAACCAAATCACCACCTAGTGCGAGTGAACTATTGTTAATAATTAACTTGGTGAAACTCGGCGTCGCCAAACCTAAAACTATTCCAATAATTATAAGTGTTATTAGTAGCTCTATAAGCGTGAAGGCCTTTTGTTTCTTAAACATGATGCACCACTCATTAGAATATATTTAAACGTCTAGACGGAGACTTTTCTAGCGATTATATTAATCAAACCTTAACACAGGTGTTTTATGACCGCGTCTATCTTCTGATATGTGGTCACCAAGGATGAATGAGCGGCTTCAATAGCTTCTCAATTAATACGATATTTCCATGGAGGGAATATACTATGCGTTCGTTTGGCTTTACTCTTATAGATCTTCTCACTACGCTTTCAATCACAACACTTCTTCTAACTGTAGGCTTGCCTAATTTTTCGGCACAAATTCAAAACTCCCGCGTTAAAACCGCAATGTTAAGCGTGCAGGAAGCATTGCAATTAACCCGTGTTAGCGCTGTCTCTACTAATCGTCGGGCAACAATCAGCAGCCTAGTGCAATGGGAAGAGGGTTGGGAAATTTTTTATGATTTAAATAACAACGGAACTCGAGAGCCTAGCGAAAACGTTATAAAACAACATGAAGGGCTTAAGGGTGTACGTGTAAAAACTTCTGAGCCAGTCCGAAATTATGTATCTTATGTCGGGACTGGCGAAGGGACCAAAGCAAACGGTAACACAGGAGGCGCATTTCAAGCGGGAACATTTACGATATGTCCAGAAGCAAAAGGGGCTGGATATGAACTCATTTTGGCGCGAGGCGGGCGTGTTCGAAAAACTGAAATTACCGCAGCAAAATGCGAAGAAGCTCGCTGATGCGGCTATCGGAAAGTTTCATTGCCGTAGGGCTTTTGGTAAGGAGAAACTAATGGTTTCAGGCGTACCATCCATTTCCTTTGGAATGGTTGCGCCGCATTTTTGTAATTTTTCAATCACTTGTTTAACTAAAACTTCGGGTGCGGAAGCGCCCGCAGTAATACCAATTGAGTTTTTTTCTTTAATCCAGATTGGATTAATATCATCAGGCCCATCAATTAAATAGGCTTCTGTGCCACACCGCTCAGCCAATTCACGCAAGCGATTTGAGTTTGATGAATTAGGTGAGCCCACAACTAAGACCAGGTCGCATTCGAGTGCTAGTTGACGCACTGCGTCCTGGCGATTTGTTGTTGCATAACAAATGTCGTCTTTGCGCGGACCTTTAATATTTGGAAATTTTTTCCGTAGTGCATCAATAACTTTGGCGGTGTCATCCATCGATAAGGTTGTCTGCGTTACATATGCCAGCGCGTCAGCGTTTTTTACAATTAAAGAATCAACATCAGATTCATCTTCAACCAAATAAATTTCGCCGCCTCGACTATTATTGTACTGACCCATAGTTCCCTCAACTTCAGGGTGACCCTCATGGCCTATGAGAATGCACTCGCGACCTTCTCGACTATAGCGAGCGACTTCTATGTGCACCTTGGTCACAAGCGGGCATGTTGCATCGAAAATTTGTAAACCACGACTCTCCGCCTGCTTGCGTACCGCTTGAGATACCCCATGCGCGCTAAAAATTAAAATGACATCATCAGGAACCTGATCAATCTCTTCCACAAAAACCGCACCGCGATCACGTAAGCTGTCAACCACGAATTTATTATGAACAACTTCATGTCGCACATAAATAGGAGCACCAAACACGTCAAGCGCGCGATTTACAATATCAATAGCGCGGTCAACACCGGCACAAAAGCCGCGAGGGTTGGCGAGTTTAATTTCCGTCATGAAAATACCTATTTATTTACGGCAATGTTTTCAACCGCAACAGTAATTGAGAAATCGAAGAGCTTAGTGAACTTGAGCTGGCTCTATTTTAAGAATTGCTACTTCAAAAACAATATCGCGACCCGCGAGTGGATGATTAAAGTCCACTGTAACTACATCGTCGTTAAATCTTTTCACAACACCAGGTAATTCGGTTTTTTGTGCGTCAGCAAAAGATAGTACGAGGCCTTCTTCGAGTTGCACGCCCGCATCAAACTGACCACGTGGAATTTCCTGGACATTATTTGGATTGCGCTGACCGAACCCATGCTCAGGTTTAATAACAATCGTTTTGCGATCACCTTCTTGCAAGCCAAAAATAGCTTGCTCAAAACCCTGCAACAAGTTGCCATCTCCAACAGTAAATGTTGCAGGATCACGTTCAAAGTTAGAATCGATTAACTCACCATCAGGCATACGTAATGCAAAATGCAATGTTACCCGGGTGCCTGGACCTAGCGTTAAATTACGCATGAACTCCTCCTTACATAAATAGGCTGAGCAATAGATCACGCAAAACTGCGAGTCTCGCCCGAACCATCAACATTTTCTACGCAGCGCAAACAAATATCCACATATTTAGTATTTGAGCCGACATCCGCACGGTGATGCCAACAACGTGCACATTTTTGATGATCAGATTTTTTTACCGCAACATATAACCCGGAGACATCAGTTGTTTCACCTTGATCCACCACTAAAGACCTTTCATTCAATGAACGAACTTCAGCCGTCGATGTAATCAATACAAAACGCAATTCATTGGCAAGCTTTTTCAATTCAGTTTGTAATTTTTCATCGCAATACAAAATAACCTCTGCACCCAATGAACCTCCAACCTCACCTGCTCCGCGCTTGGCTTCAAGTACCTTGTTAACAGCATCTTTAACTTGCGCGACTAACTCCCAGTAACTATCGCTAAAAGTATCTGCCGACACTGAAGGTAATTTATACCATTCAGAGACAAATACATTTTCTTCACGCATGCCAGTAATAGTTGGCCAGATTTCGTCAGCAGTAAAACTTAAAATCGGAGCAATCCAACGTACCATAGCTTCGATAACATGCTGTAAAGCGGTCTGCGCGGAACGACGCGCAAGTGAATCACTTTTTGTGGTGTACTGACGATCTTTAATGATATCCAGATAAAAACCGCCCAATTCAACGACGCAAAAATTATGCAATTTTTGATAAATTAAATGCAGTTGATAAGAATCATAGGCATTGATAATTTCTTTTTGCAATTGCGCCGTGCGTCCAACGATCCAGCGATCAAGTTGCAACATATTTTCAATAGGTACGGCATCAATTGCAGGATTAAAGCCTGTGAGGTTGGACAAAATAAAACGTGCCGTATTACGGATACGACGATAGGAGTCTGCCGTGCGTTTTAAAATTTCGTCAGACACGCTCATTTCTGTACTGAAATCTGTTGCAGCAACCCAAAGACGTAGAACGTCTGCACCCAAGTCATTCATGACTTTTTGTGGTGGGATTACATTGCCGATAGATTTCGACATTTTGCGGCCTTGCGCGTCCACAACAAAACCGTGAGTTAATACAGTTTTGTAAGGTGGAACATTGTTCATCGCCATGGATGTTTTTAGCGATGATTGAAACCAGCCGCGATGCTGATCCGAACCTTCAAGATATAAATCTGCAGGAAAGCGCAAACCAGCACGTTGCTCCAGAACGGCGTAGTGCGTAACGCCAGAATCAAACCAAACATCCAAAGTATCGGTGACTTTGGAATATTTTTCTGCATCAGCACCGAGCAATTCTTTAGCATCCAAATCAAACCAGGCATCCATTCCGCTTTGCTCAACTTTTTTCGCAACAGCTTCAATTAATTCCGAGGTTTGTGGATGCAATTCCTGAGTTTCTTTGTGCACGAATAATGCAATTGGAACACCCCAGGTACGCTGACGGGAAATACACCAATCAGGTGAAGTCGCAAGCATGGCATCAATACGCGCCTTTCCCCAATCTGGTACCCACTGCACGCCATCAACTGCTTTCGCAACTTGATCGCGTAAATTATTTTTACTCATGCTCACAAACCACTGCGGTGTAGCACGGAAAATCAGCGGCGTTTTTGTGCGCCAGCAATGTGGAAAGCTGTGGGTAATTTTACCCTGTGCAAGCAACGCATTTTTTTCAATCAATAAAGCGATAACTTTTTCGTCAACTTTATAAACATGGTCGCCGGCGAAGGTTTCTACACTCGCGCGGTAATAGCCGTTATCGTCAATATAATTTAGCGTGCCGATTCCATACTTAACACCGACATTAAAGTCGTCTGCACCGTGATCTGGTGCGGTGTGTACAAAGCCTGTACCCGCATCTGTAGTGACATGATCGCCTAATAAAATAGGAACTTGCCGAGAATAGAAAGGATGTTGCAGCAACAATTTTTCTAGCGCATCGCCTTTCACGCGCCCTACAATTTTGCCGGCATCGTAATCAAAACCTTCAGCTTTCGCGCGAGCAAAAACACCTGCAGCTAGTGCCTCAGCTATTAACAAACGCTCACCACCAAACTGCACAACAACATAATCAACTTCTGCATTGGCAGAAACTGCCTGGTTCGCGGGCAAGGTCCACGGAGTGGTTGTCCAAATAACCAGCGAAATTTTTCCGCTCCCAGATAAGTTTGAAATGGATTTCGCAATTGCAGCTTGATCGACAAACGCAAATTTTACGTCGATAGAGAAAGATGTTTTATCTTGATATTCAACCTCAGCTTCTGCCAATGCAGAACCACCAACAACGCTCCAATACACGGGTTTGAAGCCTTTATGTAAATGGCCATTTTCTGCAATTTTACCAAGCGAGCGAATGATGTCGGCTTCGAATTTAAAATCCATGGTGAGATAAGGTTTATCCCAATCACCTAAAACGCCGAGACGCACGAAATCTGCCTTTTGACCTTCGACTTGTTTTGCCGCGTATTCACGGCATTTCTGACGAAAAGTTTTTACATCGACTTTATCGCCTGCTTTGCCGAGTTTTTTCTCAACATTGTGTTCGATCGGCAAACCATGGCAATCCCAGCCGGGAACGTAGGGCGCATCAAAGCCACTTAAGGTTTTGCTTTTGACAATGATGTCTTTAAGAATTTTATTTACTGCATGACCGATATGAATATCACCGTTTGCGTAAGGTGGGCCGTCGTGCAAAATAAATTGCTCACGACCCGCACGGGCGGCACGAATTTTTTGGTAGATATTATTCGCTTGCCATTGCTTCAGCATTTCCGGCTCGCGTTGAGCCAAATTTGCTTTCATCGCAAAATCAGTGTTTGGTAAATTCAATGTTGCTTTGTAATCAGTCATCACGGTCAACTTATCTAGAATATCTATGTAAAAATTTAAATTATGAGTTGTCTTTACGACCAACGAGTCCAGCCATTCTGGGAATAGCGACCAGTACTATTAATGCCAAAACTGTGCAGAGAATTGCGGAAGATTCCCGCCCCAATCCCGCTGCGACACCTATGGCCGCGGTCAACCAGATACCGGCGGCAGTGGTTAGACCTTTGAGATCTTTTTCATCGTTACCTTTTAAAATCGCACCTGCGCCAAGAAAACCTATGCCGGAAATTATCCCTTGCATAATACGGCTTAAATCAGCTTCCGCAATTACACCCGCTTCTTGCGGAATCAATACAAATAAAGCCGCGCCTATACAAACCAGCATATGAGTTTTAACGCCGGCAGATTTACCGCGCTGTTCACGCTCGTAACCTAACAATCCACCTAACAAGGCAGCCATAAGCAAACGCAAACTAATGCGGGTAATTTCTGTTACGTCTTTTAAGTCAGAAAATTCTGCCGCTATGGTCGAACCAATTTGTTCCCAAGTACCGCTCATAAAAACCTTCTTGTAAAGGTCAACGAAACTTTAATTAGTGAAGAATACTTTTGCTTGCATGATATCCGTTTGAAGCTGCGCTTTTAATTCGTCCAGTGATCCGAATTTTTGCTCGTCTCGCAATTTATGATGGAATACCACATCAATTACCGCGCCATAAATATCACGTGAAAAATTAAATAAATGCACTTCAAGCAAAGGCTTTTTCAATCCGTTTACCGTTGGCCGTACACCAACGTTTGCGACGCCTTGTACTTGCGCACCATCTTTAAAAATCGCGGTTACGGCAAACACGCCGTGCAACGGGGAACGATAACGACGCAGATCTACGTTCGCAGTCGGCACCCCTAACTGACGGCCAAGTTGTTTACCATAAACAACACGACCATAAATTCCGTAGGGTTTGCCTAATAATTTTTCTGCTTCTACAAAATTACCTGCTTCTAATAAGTGACGGATGCGGGTGCTGCTCACGCGTTTACCGTCAATCTCCAGCGTGTGAGTATCGGTTACTGCGAAACCCAATTCGGTACCGCGACGTTGCAACAATGCAAAATCGCCTTTGCGATCACAGCCGAAGCGAAAGTCATCACCAACAACCAAATGTTTTATTGCTAAACCGTCTACTAAAACACGATCAATAAACTGATCGGCGGAAAGACTGCGTAATTCGTGATTGAAATGCAGACACAACACTTTATCGATACCAACGGCCCACATAGCCTCAAGCTTTTCGCGCATTCGCATCAGACGCGCGGGAGCTTTTTCGCCCGCAAAAAATTCTTGCGGCTGCGGCTCAAATACTATGACCACTGCAGGTAAATTTTGCTCGCGAGCAATCTGAATCAATTGGCACAAAATAAGCTGATGCCCAAGATGGACACCGTCAAAAGATCCAATGGTCGCCACACAACCTTTATGTTCAGGGCGAAGATTATGAAGTCCGCGAATAAATTCTCGTTGCGCTATCTGCACGGATTATTGTCACCTGTTATCCGAATTTAAAGGGCGAGAAGTATACAGGAGGCTCAGGCGCTGCTGTTAATGTGGCGCACGAAAATCTTTTGGTCTGAAGCCGGCGAGACCCAAACCAAGAATGTAAGAAACACCACCTGCTACGCAAAGACCTAACAAGGAAATTGCACGCTCTAATACACCCCATACCGCCCATCCATTAAGGAAATACAAGCCGATCAGCAAAACTATCACCATAACAGCATTGGCCAAGCCGTAGCGCAACCAAGTTTTCAACCAACCAGCCGATGGAACATACACCTGGCGATTACGTAAACCAAGGTACAACAAACCAACGTTTACGTACGCAGCAAATGCAGTTGAGATCGCCAAACCTACATGACCAATCTGCCAAAGGTTATGAAATGGGTAAACGATAATCGCCTTTAGAGTGATGCCGCAGGCGATGGCTATCATCCCCACTCTGACGGGCGTCTTAATGTCCTGCCGCGCAAAGTACCCTGGAGCAAGAACCTTAATTAGCATAAACGCCAATAGCCCTAGCACGTAAGCCTGCAGACTATAAGATGACATGATGGCTGCATGCTCATCAAATCTGCCATGCTGGAAGAGTGTGAAAATCACCGGCTGGGCCAGAATGACTAACGCCAGAGTCGCAGGTAAGGCAATCATAATAATCATTCTGATTGCCCAATCGAGCGTTTTACTGAAATCTTCGGTGGACTCGGTAGCGTGTAAACGCGAAAGGCTCGGCATAATCACAGTGCCTATGGCTACAGCAAAAATCCCCAGCGGCAGCTCGACCAAACGATCCGAATAATAAAGCCAGGTGATGCTTCCTTCAGGCAACCATGATGCGGCGATTGAATCAACCAGCGTGTTAATTTGGCTGATCGACACACCGAAAAGTGCCGGTGCCATTAGCGCCAAAATACGCCTCACGCCAGGGTCTTTCCAATCGATAGTTGGCGAAGGCAGCAAATGCATCCGCTTCAAATGAGGCGCCTGAAACGCAATGGATAAAACACCCGCTAGCAAGACACTCCACGCAAGCGCGAAGGGCACAGAACCTATCATGGGGGCGACAACCAGCATTGCAAAAATTGAAACGATATTCAGCAATACGGGGGTAAACGCAGATAGTGCAAAGCGGTCGTAACTATTAAGAATGGCGCCCATAAAACCACTGAGCGAGATCAGCATCAAATAAGGGAACATGATGCGAATAAGGGACGTGTAGAGATCAAACTTTTCCGGGTCAGACATAAAGCCGGACGCGAATGCAGCACCAAGTACGGGTGCGCCTATCACCCCTAAAATCGTAACGACTATAAGCGTGGACCCCAAACACCCCGCCACGCGATCAATTAAATTTTTGAGCGCATCCTGTGAACCTTTAGCCCTATACTCCGACAATACCGGAATAAACGCCTGGGAAAATGCACCTTCCGAAAACAGGCGGCGAAAAAAATTAGGAATACGAAAGGCCGCATTAAAAGCGTCTGCATCACTCCCCGCACCGAGATAATAAGCCTGTAACTGATCGCGAACCAAACCTGTAACGCGCGACATCATCGTCATAGAACCGGTGATGGCACTTGAGCGCAGCAAATTACGTTTTGGAGGTTGCACGTTCAGTGGAGCAGAGTCAGACACACAAATTCCTAAATTAATGGCGGTTAGAGACCGCGCATTATCCATGGTATGGATAGGAAGATACAGTCTGGATTACACCGGCTTTCTGTGACTTTTAGTCCGGCCTGATTGAAGCAGCCAACCAGGAGAATCAGCCAACAGCTCATACCACGCTAAACGTGCCTGCATTTACAATCACTACTAATGGCAATAGTACATTCTTGTGATTGGTAAAAAATGAACGAGTTTTAGCCAGCTCTGCTGGGTAGCTGCAATTTATCAGCGGGTTTACCTAGGCGCACGAGCAAATAGACATTCATTAAAAACTGTATTCAACTCCCAACCCCAGATGATCAATTGTAAAATCACCCGCGTCGTTACGGCTTACCTCCGCTCGTAAACTATACGAATTATTTAATACGTATCTGGCACCGATTCCGTAAACAAGCCCCTGCTCTGAAAAATTATCCCTTTGCGATAGACTTCCGGTGAATGGCGAGTAGCCACCTGATTCGCCAAGGTCGAAATCGACGGTAGTGATTCCAACAACCCCTATCAACGAAAAATTCGTAGTCGGGCGATAACTGAAAACACCCGTCAAGGACACACCTTTAGCATCGACAGTTTGCGTGTCATTAGGCTGAACCAGAAAAAAAATATCCTCTCTAAGCTTGAAGCGGTGACTCGTACCACCAAAATCTCTGAACCCAAGCTCTGTGGCAAACCAATCATTAAATTGAAAACCCGCGCGCAATCCATAAGCAGAATCTGCATCCTTGAATTTCTGGCCGGGAATAAATGCAGGCTCATTTTTCCAACTATTGCCTTTCACCATGGATGAGCCTACATCCATGCCTACGTAAAATTGTCCCGCATCGGCAGCGAAAAGCCTTTGGCATATAAAAATTAAGCTTATAAATGACGCGAAAACAAACAATGGTATTTTTTTCATGTGTATATCTCTTTACCAATTCAGCGCTGAACAACGGGCTATCAGAAACCTGACAGACCAACAGAAACCAAAATCAGTGTAGGGAGCAACGCCACTGGAAAACAGGTGATATTTGCACGCAATTGTTAAAGACTGTACGACGCATTTATGAAAGCCATTGACAAATGAGCGGCCCACATATACTGTATATAAAAACAGTATAACCACGAGGTAATATTATGTCGGTAGTCGCCGTATGGCTATGTGATCGGGATGGCAGTATGTTTGAAGACAGAAAACTTGCAGAAGAGCACGATAAATATTTAGAGCTCGCTGCCAATATCACCCAATTAATCGAAGAGAATATTGAAGGTATTGACGAGAAACACAGTGAAGCCATAGGCATCCTACTTGCGCAACGCCGTGAGTTATTAGCCAAAGCGTGTAAAGGTAAACCCGACGAATTGTTACAAGATTTTACGTACGAAAAACCCGTTACCCTGAATACCAGTATTGCCAACAGGAAATAATCGAAGGAATTGATACTACGGAAGATGCCACCCAAGGATTGGTCAGTGGCAATACTTGTTAGTGTTCGATAATGCCTCGACAACATTATCGGAACATCGCCGAATCATAAAAGCCTTGGCATAGAAATTCGGTGCTACAACTTCAATATCACGAACACCACTCGCCGTATTGAATTTTTGGGTTCCCCACAAACCCAACCATTTTTCACTGATTGTAGTTATGGCCATAACCACTCTCGGTGATTCAATTTTCGCCACTGCATTCGCCTCAACGGATGCGGTGGTTTTTTTATGTTCAAGCCGAACGAACGCAGCGGGCGCATGGATGCGCAGTAGTTTTTATCTTTAAGATGAACGTGCAGAAATTGCTTCTGCAGTTCCGGCATCAATGCGTCGTATTTAGCGGACTAAAGAGCTGCGCTTTTTAATAAAAGCGAACACCAACGCATGTTTTTAAAATA
This sequence comes from Gammaproteobacteria bacterium, assembly GCA_004173475.1. Classification (GTDB taxonomy): domain Bacteria; phylum Pseudomonadota; class Gammaproteobacteria; order Pseudomonadales; family Cellvibrionaceae; genus Cellvibrio. The sequence goes on along the minus strand of SEBU01000008.1, from coordinate 24,643 downwards.
TTTTAACTTGTCATAAAACTGGCAAAAGATTTTCACATTCGCACGTTAGCCTAATCCCACCGTTTCACACAGTAACGGCTCTTAACTCACACAAAATTGAGGATTAGCTAATGTTTACGCAATTAGGTCGCCTGAAATATTTAACACTTTGTGCCCTGCTCTGCTCAATTAATGCAAGTGCCGATAATAATCGCGGGCCCGGCCCACATGAGGACCACGATAAAGTTCGGCCTCCAATCCACCAAATAAATTCGCAAATACAATTAGGCCCGCGTCCATTTTATTTAGTAGAAGACATGTACCCAAGCCCGCTTAAAACAAAATTACAGCAATGTGCGAGCGGCCCATTTAAAAAAACTAATTTTTCAATCGCACATCGCGGTGCGCCTTTGCAATTTCCCGAGCACACGAAGGAATCCTATGAAGCCGCCGCCAAAATGGGCGCGGGCGTTGTAGAATGCGATGTAACGTTCACCAAAGATAAACAACTTGTTTGCCGTCATTCACAATGTGATTTACACACAACCACAAATATTTTGTCCATACCGGCGCTCGCTGCAAAATGCACCCAACAATTCACACCAGCCAATGCAATAACGGGCGAACCTGCAACAGCAAATTGCTGTACAACAGACATCACGCTTTCCGAATTCAAAAGCCTGCAAGGAAAAATGGACGGCTTTAATCCCAAGGCTACCACCGCTGAGGAATATATGGCAGGCACACCGAATTGGCGAACAGATTTATACGCGGGGAAAGGTACGCTTTTGAGCCACGCGGAAAGTATTCAATTATTTAAAAAACTGGGTGTTAAATTTACACCTGAATTGAAGTCCGCCAGCGTGCCTATGCCTTATCAGGGAACCTATACCCAAGCGGCCTATGCACAACAAATGATTGATGAATATTACGAAGCAGGCGTAAAGCCTCATGATGTGTGGCCGCAATCATTCGATCTGCAAGACATTCAGTATTGGATAAGCCACGAACCCAGATTCGGCAAACAAGCGGTTTATCTAGATGACGCAAATACACCCGAAGAACTTCCAACCCTAAATGAACTGCGCGCGCTCGCAGCAAAAGGCGTAAAAATTGTAGCGCCACCTATTTGGGCGCTGGTCACCCTGGATAGCAAAAATAAAATCATTCCTTCTGAATACGCTCGCAATGCCAAAGCTGCAGGCCTGGATATTATTACCTGGTCGTTTGAGCGTGCGGGTCCGCTTAAAAATGGAGGCGGCTGGTATTACCAAACCATTAATCCAGCATTAAATAATGATGGCGACATGTTAAATGTGCTGGACGTACTCGCCAAAGATGTTGGCGTTATTGGCGTATTTTCGGATTGGCCAGCGAGCGTTAGTTATTACGCGAGCTGTATGAATCTTGAGTGATATCTGGATTTAAATTTTAAACCTTTTGAGACTGTATTGAATCATCGCGTTTTAATTTAAACGCGGTGACTCATATCCACATTCAAACTCTGGACTTATCAAAATATCTTTAGCGTAATAATTAAGGGCAACACGATTTTAAGGGTGATAGACTTCTATAAAAAAATCCACCCACTATTTGCATGCCGCTATTATGATCAGCATTCATCACCTTACCAACTCTCGCTCGCAACGTATCATATGGCTATTGGAAGAGCTGGATGTTGAGTACACTATTATTTTTCACGAACGCGATAAAAAAACACGACAAGCAGCAGATTCGCTTCACCAGGTTCATTCTTTGGGTAAAGCCCCGGTATTAATTGATGAAACACTTAGCCTGGCTGAAACAGGAGCAATTGTAGATTATCTGTTAGAGACATACGGCAAAGACAAGCTGGTCATCGCTACTGGTTATCCCGCCAGAACAGATTATTTATATTGGAAAAATTTTGCTGAAGCTTCACTCATGCCCTACTTAGCAATGACAAAATTATTTTCCAGAATAGAACAAGGTACTCCCTTTATTGTCAGACCCATTGCCAAACTGGTCATTAAAAAAATCAATAAAGAATATTTACATGCCAATCTGGTTACCGAAGTTAATCTTATTGAGCGACACCTTAGTGAGCATCAGTGGTTTGCGGGAGATCAATTTACTGCTGCGGATATTTTGATGGGTTTTATGTTAGATGCGCTTTGTGGAAAATTTATTACCAAGACTTCACATCCAAATAGCTGCAATTTTGTGGAAGAGATAAAAGCGCGACCAGCCTATCAACGAGCAAAAGAAAAAGGCAAATGGTCCGAGAAGGAATTCAATCTATATTGGAACCATTTGCGCATCGGCTCATAAAAATCTATTTTCATGATCTGGAGTTGCAAGTAAACATATATCGTATTTTCCAAAAATTTCATAACGATTCAACGCAATACGGTCATAAGCCCAATCTCTCAAGCCTCGGGGGAAAATTTTAAGCACTCCCAACATATTCCAGGGAAATGAAAGCTGCCCTACAACGGCGAGAAAAGAATCTGATCGCTCCAATGCGTGATTACCTTGAATCAATAACATAGTTTCATAGTAATCAGTTGAGTAGCCAAACCACTTCAAAATTGCTTGTCCCTCATCGGACTGCACAGCACATAATTTAAATTTTTTATGTGTATCGAATCGAATAATAAAACGACTCCACCCATTGCATAGCTTACACACACCGTCAAACATAATGATTTGATCGCCATAGTTTATGTGTGGTGGATATTGGATATTCATTTTTATTTGCAGAGGTCTCGTAATGCGCTTTCTGCATCCGGATAGGAAAATGTGAACCCACTCGCCAATAAATTCGCAGGCACAACACGCTGTCCTTCTAACAACAAATCAGATTGCTCGCCGAGCACCAATCGCATAGGCCAGCCAGGTGTCGGAAAAAAGCACGGGCGATGTAAAACCTTTGCTGCCACTTTACTGAAATCCAATTGTGATAAAGCTTCCGGGGCGGTGAAATTATAAGCGGGTTTGAGATCCGATTTTGTCGCCGAATTTTCAACTAACTGCCAAAGATGAGCGACGCCTCGCAATAAATCATCAACATGAATCCACGACATCCACTGCTTTCCACTCGCTAATTTTCCACCCAGAAATAATTTAATAGGTAATAGCAACATTGGTAGCGGACCTTGATGCCCCAAAACTACGCCAAACCTCATACAGGCTACTTGCACGCCATATTGACGCGCAGATTGCGCCACAACTTCCCAATCGTGACAAAGTTTCGCCATAAAAATATTTTGTGTAGGACTTTCTTCTGTTAGAGATGTGTTATCGCCTTCCGCCTGAACACCGTAAAAACCAATCGCCGATGCGGATAATAATAGTTGTGGTTTTTGTTCTGCAGTGGCAATCCAATCGATTAAACCTTGAGTGAGATCTATCCGGCTTTTTCTTAATGCAGCTTGACGCGAAGATGTCCACCACCATCCCAGAATTCGCGCGCCTGCAAGATTGATAATAATATCAATCGGAAAATTAGCGGAAAGTTCGTTCATATGCTCAACACACTTCACTTTTCCGTTAAACGTCCACGCTGCTTTTTTTGCATTGCGCGTCAATATAGTTACACGTCGTCCATCGGCAATTAATGCATTTACTAATAGCTGACCAATGAAACCTGTTGCACCTGTTACTAAAACACTTTTGCTAGACTCACTAAAATATAATCGTTCATTTTGACGCATTTTTTTAGTCTCCTTCCTCATAGAATAAGCAGCGAACCCGTCGCGCAAGCTGAAAGCCCAACACCAATTCCGCATAAGCCCAAAAATATGCTCAATCCACCTTGATATTCCCATTGCATCGCCGTGGGCTGTGCGTACCAATCCGGAAATGTTAACCCAAGCAACGTAATAAATGCACCGCCATTAATTGCCAAAATAGTGTGTGTAACTCGTTCTGTGGCAGGTAACAAACGTGTTCTGTCTTCAATAACAAAATCTCAAAGAGTTAACGATATTTCAACGCTAAAAATGACCATTAATAGCACGGCCCAAAGACCATGCCATTTCCAAGCCGACAAACCTATAAACAACACGCTGTAAAAACTCGCGCGAATAGCATGTATCCATAATTCTTTCCGGGCACTGCGACGACTTGGTAGGGCTTCCGTTATCTCATGATGATACAAAGTATCAAATGCGCCGAGCAAACCCTGTGCAGCAATTGCAACGCAAGAATATGTGTATTCATTGTGCTTCCCTCTCTAAATCATTCACTCTACAAAGCAATTCTTCCGCTGCGCCACTTCATGAAACCCGCCAACTAATTTTCTTCCGAATAAATAGAAGCTTGTTTCAATACGAATATTTAATTATTTTGGATTTGAATGGTTAGCGCTTAAGTTTTAATTCGATCAGTTCGCCACAAAGCAATTAAAGGTGCGAGTATTAAAATCAGTGCAGCGAGGTCAACCCACACATGTAGCCAAAGATCAATGCGTAGAGAAATCAACACATCTTGTGGCGCCCAAACGACCAACCCCACCATCATCCACAACCACACAGATGCGCTACGATATTTGTTGCCCACATAAGTAAGGATACCCATAAAAATAGCAATATTTTGTAAGGTTGCACCGAACAAGCTTAACCACCATTTTTGTAAATCTTGCGAGCTGTTCTGCGTCATTCCAAATTGTGTCAATATGGTTTGATGATAATAATTAAATACCTCTGCGCTGGAAAACCACGCTAATAAAATGCCCATTAAAAAATGGCCGAAGGTAATCAAATACATCCAAATAATTAACCAGTAGCGAAAGTTTTGGCGATTAGAGCTCATTTGATCCCTTTTTTTTATTTAAATCGTTTGGTGTAGGCGTAGAGAAAACTGCCGATAGAAACAACAATCGCGCATGAAAATAAGTAGCCCGCCGGATTACTTGCACCTATCAAGTCCAAAATAGCTAACAAACTGACAGCAATCAAAACCTCAAAAAATAAAAAACCGATGATCTGTTGAAAGTTAGATCGTCGTTTTAACAACGTAATTAATGTTGGCAACCAAAGGGTCAGCAAAAAAACTACTAGCAACAGTGTTACCAATACAACTGCCATAAAAAAACCTGTTTATTTTTTAATTTTTACTTCTTGAGCCTTTGCTTTACTCTCTTTTTTCAATTTGCCGCCAACCGGACAAAAAGTTGCGAGTAAGTTATGAAGCTTTGCGGTGAGGTTGTCGTCTGCAATGCTGTAGTGAACGAATTGTCCTTTCTTTTCAAAGATGACCAAACCTGCATGCTCAAGTATCTTCAAATGCTTGGATAAAGCAGGCTTAGTCATATCAAAGCGATCAGCAATTTCCCCCGCTGTCATGGATGCCTGGGACAAATAAGCTAATATTTGGCGGCGAGGAGTGGAGGCCAAAGCTTCAAATACACGATCTATATTCATTTGATTTAATCTTTAAAATAATTAGCTAATTAGTTAACTAATGTATAAGCTAGCACAGAACTAACGCACATGCCAAACATAAAACAGGAGAACCTCATGGAATCTCAAGCAAAATCGCAGGCTGATGTTTGGTTGGTTTATGACGGTGAATGTCCGGTCTGCAAAACTTATTGCAAATACATTCGGATACGCGAAGCGGTAGGCAATTTGCGACTCGTAGATGCTCGTCAACCAGGCGTTTTAATGAATGAAATCACCGCCGCTGGTCTCGACATAGATCAGGGTATGGTTCTGAAGTTTAAAGATGTTATTTATTACGGCGCAGATGCGATCCATATGCTCACATTACTAAGCACACCTTCCGGAATATTTAATCGAATTAATTATTATGTATTTAGCACAAAGATTGGTGCGAATATTTTTTATCCGCTTGGCAAAGCCTTCCGCACCCTGCTATTAAAAATGCTGGGAATTAAATATATCGAAAATCTAAAGCATTAATTTCAGTATCACTGCAGGGAGGGCTGATGAGTTTAAATAACCAATACATTTTTAATTTTTAGTGGCTCGATTTGAACTCGCCGCTATAACCAGCATGGCGCAGCCCAAACCTGCAAATGCCAGTTGCAAACTTGATGCTTGCGCGATAAAACCAATCATAGCTGGACCAGCCAGAATCCCTGCATAACCAATTGTAGTAACTGCGCTTATTGCTAGGCCTGCAGACATATCTTTTTGACGACCGGCAGCAGTGAATAAAATGGGAACTATATTTGAAGCTCCCAAACCAATTAATACAAAACCTGCCAAAGCGATAAAAGGCGTTGGCGAAAATACCGCAACAAAAAATCCGGCCGCAGCACATAGTCCGCCGATAAACATAACGCGCTTACCACCGAAGCGTTGCACCACCTTGTCACCCGTCAAACGTCCAATCGTCATAGCTACCGAAAAAGCGGCGTAACCCAGTCCCCCTTGTGCCGCAGATAATCCACCGCTCGTTAATAACAAAGCGCTCCAATCCAGCATCGCACCTTCTGCCAAAAAAATGATGAAGCATAAGATACCGATAAAAATGACGGCGCCGTGTGGCACTACAAACAAGGGTCCATTCCGTTCAGCCGCTTCAGGTATGCGAAGCAAATGTGGATTGGCAATTAATAAGGCAACAGCGACCAAGCCTGCAACGGTCAAACTTGACCATAGAATGCCGAGCCCGCTCCACAACAAAAAGGTCATGGCACCCGCACCTACAAATCCTCCAACACTGAATAATCCGTGGAACCCGGACATGAGAGAACCGCCCTGATTTTTTTCGACAATCACCGCCTGAATATTCATGGATACATCGAGCGTCCCTATTGCAGCCCCAAATGAAAAAAGCGCAATCGCTAGCAATACCGAACTAGGCACGAGCGCCAACATTGAAAGCGTTAAGCAGGTTAATAACCCAGATATCATAATTACTAGCCGACACCCAAAACGCGACGCCAAAACTCCTGTCAATGGCATAGCCACTAGGGACCCCACGCCCAAACATAAAAGTAATACACCTAACTCAGCTTGCTCCAACCCCATACGGTCTTTCGCGTAAGGCACCAACGGCGCCCATGCAGACATGGCCATACCTGCGGCTAAAAATGCAAGACGTGTGGCTACTCTTTGATTGCGATCAGTGGTCATAATCTCTCTTGAACGTACAATTTCGTTGGCGAAGTAAATGAAAAAAACCGCTTATCGTTACCAATAAGCGGTTTTTAATTTTCACAAAGTGAACTCTATGACTAACTTACACGACTCACAAACCAGAAACAGTAGATGAAGCCCACTTTCTGAAATAAGAGCCATTTGGACTCTGATCCGCTCTCAGCTTCAGGCCAATCGTTTGGTATAACGCAGATTGGTCTTTGCCGCCCATACTAACTGTTCTACCACCAGTAATTCCGCCACCGAAGACTAACATGGGTACGTTGCTATTTCCATGAGAGTCAGCGTCACCCATGTCTGACACCTGGGTCACTATAGTTGAACCCAATAAACTCTTTGCGCTCAACGCATCAAGTAAGTATTTGGTCAAACCCTGCATGTAAACAATGTCTTCAGTATACGCATTAGGCATATTTCCCTGATTGTGGTGTGAGGTATGAGATTCACGACCAAGTTTGTCAAGATAATGCGTATGCGCATCTGTACCAAATGCTATAGAGGCTGATGCAGTCAAATTACAGCTCAATGCCAATGCCACGATATCAGCTTGCATTTTACATGTGGCGTCAAAGCCAGTAGCGCTCGCATTAGATATAGTTGAACAGGTATTGGTATTGTTGTTACTACTTTGAATCGCACTTTCAATTTCTTGAATTGCTGTGAAGTGACTATCCAGCTTTTCTTTTTCATGCTGGCCAAGCTTAGTTTTCAAGCTGCTAATAGCTGAGTAATGCAAATCAACAACCGATTTTCTTGGCGCAGTTCCAGAACCGCTACTACCGCCACCACCGCCTGCGAAAAGAATATCCAACGCAGCTTGCGGGCTTGTAATTGTAGGTTTGCCATTGTTACCTTCACGACTCAAGGCTGACTCGGCTGTCGTACCTACGTTTAAGTACTTGACCGGGTAGTTTGCACCAATGGTACGACCCAAGTTAACGTCAAAGCTGTCATCAGACCAGCTTCCATTGTTAAAGCGATGGAACATTACACCGTGTCCAGCACCACTCAATATTGCATTACTCAACATTGTCATTTGACTGAAATAGTTTTGTAACGGTGCAGACTGTGATGGAAGCGTACTACCAGATGGAAACCATTTTTGTGGGTGGCAGCCGCCACCGTTAAAAACAAGAACATGCTTATTGACTGAACTTTGCGCTTCCGCAGTACGCGCCAATAGAACCCCAGCCAGCATACTCGATGCTTGGATGAGCCCTGTAGCTATACCAGCACGCTTAACAACTCCAAGGAACTCTCTGCGCTCTTTGTCGAAGCAATCTTTGTATCTCATTTTATTTACTCCAATTCGTTAAAAGGTGATGAGGTTAAGGGTCGCGCTATTAGCGCGACCACTCTTTCCGGTACATCACAGAGTCCAATGCTGGAATTTCCTCAAGCATTGCGCGTGGACCCTTGGAGGTCAGCACACTATTCAGATCGGAAATGTCGCAACGATAAGCACTTTCTTCAGCACTACTGATGCGTGTATAACCAACATCCCTTTTCGTATCAATCAGGAAGAGCGAGTTGATACCTGAACTGTAGCTCATGAATTGCGTAGCCAAACATGTACGGGCCAAGCTTGACACCATAGAGTCTTCAGTAATCGTGCGAGCCAAGCCCTTACCACCGTTAACTTGGATAGCAGGTGAGTAGATCACACGATCAGGATCGTTTAAGAACTGCAGTTGTGGATATGGAGAGTAGAAAATGCCTGCTGCATTGATGGCATTACCTTTCAAGTCCACAGAACGCACACGGCCTACGGTATCGTAGTTTTCCAGCGTCGCACCTAACGGATTGATGATTTCACCGTGACAGTTAGAGCAGGTAGTACCAGCAGTAATATGCTCGAACGACATACGTGAAGTTGTCTTAGGATCTTCGAAGAACTCTTTGTCACGAGCAGCCAAAGCCTCTCTATCCAAACTCACGCCTGATGGAGGCTCTGGAATATCTTGACACATCATCTTACGACGAACCGCTACAGCACGAGTAACCATGTTTGCGTCAGTCGTAGTGGCATAACGAGACAAGAATGCACCAGAAAGTAGGATACCACCACGATCGCTAGTGTTAACACTTACGAAGCCATCTGAATCAGCACCGCTGCTACTGTAGGTTAGACCATATAGGCTAGCCAAACGCGAGTTAACGAAGGTATAACTTGGGTTGTAAACCGACGCGAAGGTTGAATTGCTATTCAACATGGCCTGCGCGAAGTTTTTACCCAACTCAAGCTTCATATCGCCCGCCAAAGTGGCGAAGTTAGACACATTGGTCTTCTCTTTGATTTGAAGAGATTCAGTACCCAACCAACGGTTAACGAAGTCACCTAACAGCACCTTGGTATTGGCAGAGCTCAACAAGGACGAGGCCTGCTGACGAATTCCAGATGCAGTATCAAGCCCACCACTTGCAGCCACAGACATGAGTGAGGCGCTTGGCGTACTACCGGTAAAGGTATAAGCCATGTACGTCGCCATCTCATAACCATTCAATTTGTACACACCACTTGTTGAACTGCTATCACCAATCTCAGAGCGATAGAGGAACTGTGGTGATGACAACATTGCTGTCAAAGCGATTTTCATACCGTCTTCAACACTACGGCCGTCGTTGGTACCTTGTGCAACTGATAAATACGCAGTTGCTTCAGCCGACGTTAACGGACGGCGGAAAATGCGAGGAGCAAGATCGCTTACCAATTTTTGCGCACAAGATGAACTTGCAGAACATGACAACACCGAACTCCAACGTGAAGCAACGTCAGTAGCTATACGTTCTGCGTTCGAGAGATAGCTTGTATAGCGAGTCTTATCTACTTGCAACGTGTTGTTGTTAGCAAATGAACCAGCGATAAAGTCATCCGGCAACAGCGAAATTAGATCTGAGGTATACCCAACCAAATCGCGTACGGAACGTTGATATTCACTCTTAGTCAACAGACGCAAAGTACGTTGGCCATAAGTTGGACCACTGGTTGGACAGCTGAAGTTAGATACTGGATTATCTGGAATACCGTCTGAAGGTTTACGCCAAGTCCAGAGATAAGCCTCTAGGTCTGCAGCACATTGACCAGTACAAGTGCCTGGGGCAAATGCTGGCATCCACTTCGCAATAAAGTCACGCAATGTACGCTCTTGCGTATCTTGACTATGAAGGTACAAGGAACGATTTGGGTTCAAGGTCGCGACAACAAGACTACCATCAGAGTTCTTCTCACCGTCTACACCGTGACATCCAGCACAACTCTTCGATACCCACAACGAAGCTCCGTTAGATGCGTTGCCCACTAGCGAACTACTACTACTTGAACTTACGGAACTAATAGTTCCTGAACTTGACCCAGGTTTGCTTGAACTCGTGCCAACACTCGAAGTTGTTGAAGAAGAAATAGACGACGCAGAGGAACCGTTCGCGTACACCAAGGTAACTAACGAGGTAGCCGCCGACGGAACACTATCCTTGTAGCTAATAACTTTGTAGTTGTAAGTATCTGAAGCTGCACCTGCCAAGCTATCAATATAGCTAGACGTGTTAGCCGTAACGTTACTCAAAGTAGCCCAACGACCATCGGCACCCTTACGACGAACAGAGAAGCCACTTTCATCGCTGCTTACATCAGCCCAGTTCAAGCTTGCTGCAGCACTGACTTGACTAATGGTACCAGTGAAGCTTGCTGGAGTTGCCGGAGCACCTGGCAATGTAATAGCCGCAACACTGTTTGTGCTATCACGATTCAAGAAAATCTTGAAGTACACAGGCGATCTTTCAGTAATGTTGGTCGCACCAACAATAGCGCGCAACGCTTCCACACCTGCATTCAGGTCAAAATCACCACTGCTGATTATGATTGGACGACGAGGAGAAACGCTGATACTAGTGCTGCTGTGCTTAACGATAGTGGCATCGAAGCTAATACTTTTTGACACACCGTGAAGAATCAGAGTACCAGCTAAGGTTTGCACTTGAACCGAACCTACTGCCAATGAATCCAAAGCACTCAGATCCAAATCAGTCGTAAAGTACAAGTTAGGCAGGTAATCAGTTTCAAACAACATACTCTGCATGCGGGATTCGCGAACAGTATTATTTGTCGAAATTGTTGTTAGAGGGATACTTAATACAGCAGTACCGTTAGTAGCAACAGATCCCTTCAACGAGGTAAAGGTGAACGCTTCTGCAGTATTGGTATTTTTGAACGACACAAAGTTAAAAGTAGAATTCGTGGTATCCAATAACCAACGTGCTGCAATGCCACTAGAAGAAGTGCTGGAACTGCTCGAACTTCTGATACTGCTTGTTGAAGATGAACTTCTAATGCTGCTTATAGAAGATGAGCTTTTGGAACTTGAAGCAGGAACCGAACTAGCAGGTGTTGAAGAGGAGCTTCCAGTCCCACCACACGCAACCCCATTAAGGGTAAAGCTTGTCGGCACTTGGGTACCTGGGTTGTTCACCAGGAATCCAGCCTTCACACTACCGCCAGCGGCCAGATTGCCATTGTAGGGCGCGTTTTTAATACAAACGCTGCCACTCGTTGGCGATGCTACACCATCCCAAGCATTTGAAATGACTTCGCTACCGCTATAGGTCCAGCAAACTTGCCAGCTAGTTACAGCAGAGCCACCATTCTTAATCGTAAGACCTATTTGAGCCCCACTACCCCAGCTGTTCTCGGTCACATAAGTGGCCGAGCATGTGCTTTGTGCAATGCTACTTGCAGAAGCAATCAAGCCCAGGGAGAGGATTGAGAGTTTGAGTAAATTTTTCATAATAGATTCTCTTTAGCCTCGTCCAATTAGCGTGCGTTGAACACAAGTGCGAAATCTACAGGCACTGCTGCGCTGATCGATGTTGCACCGACAAGGGAACGCAGAGTTTCTACACCTGTAGTCAGGTTGTAGTCAGCTGCTTTCGTAAGTACAGGAGACAAGCTCTGTACCAAAATGCGTGAGCTAGACAGTTTCTGAACCGAAACGCGTGTCGTTACAGTCGCGTTTACACCATGCAAGTCTACTGTCGCAGTTATGTCCGTCGCCGCAGCTTGGCCGACTGACAATGAACTTAACAATGTGCTTGGAACTGCAACACTAACTGTAGCTGTTGGGTAAGTGGCGATTTCAAACAAATAGTCACGCATACGCTGATCACGTGTCGTGTTGTTTGTATTAACAGTGTTTAGATCGATAGTCAGAACCGCTACACCGTCATTACCTATATATCCACCGATAGTTGTGAAGTTATGCGCTTCAACGGTGTGTGTATTTTTGGTGGTAACGAAGTTGAAGTAAGAGGTAGTCGTATCCAAATCCCATGCTGCAGTCGAATTCACTGAAGATCTAGAAGAGCTAGTAGCTACGCTGCTGCTCACAGCAACACTCGAAGCAACACTTGATTTGCTGCTAGAAGCAACAATACTAGATGCAACACTTGATCTGACCGAACTCGCCACTAAAGAAGAAGCTACAGAGCTTGAAGAACGTACGCTAGAAGCAACTGAACTGGCAGAACTTGTAGTTACTGCTCCACAACCAATTGGTTGAGTAGAGAGAACAATATCGTCCATCCACACTTCAGCTGTGTTTCCACTCCAGCTATGGAAACCGAACATGGCATAAGTAAACTTATCGCTTAGCCAATTCGCCGGTGCTGCACCATTGTTCCAGTCATTTCCAGAGGTCACTGAATGAACCAGTTTTCCGTCAACCCAAAAATATAATTCATCATAGCTGGTATCGGCGTAATAGGCGGTCTCGATGCAGTACCATTTATTAGCTACCAACTGCTGGCCACTCCACCATTGGGATTGCTTAGGGGCGATATTATCTTTATCACTCTCATTAGTCCCTAACACACCTTTAATTTGTCCTACGCGAACTTCACTATTTGCATCTGGAGTTCGTTTGATGCCCATAATATGTTCATGGTTATCGCCCGCGTCGTTCCCCAAAACCTTACCTAAGTTAACGTAAGCACGCATATGTAAACGTTGCATACCAGACGGTAAGGTACGAACAATTTCCGCTGGATTTTGGCCACCACGGAAGTGAATGGAATTGCTTCCAGAATAAGACTTGCTATTGTCAATAAGCGCGTAGTTGCCAGAACTTTGGCTGTTTGTGCCGTTGAAGACCCAAGCAACAAAGGTGTTCCAACCAGCAGGGGCAGTACCAACAGTGCCGCTCTCGAAACCGTCGGTAACAAAAACGCCAGCACCCGTTGAGATAGATGAGTTCGTCGATGTCACTGAAGAAGCTCTTGAGCTAACCGCAGCTGATGTAGTCGTGACGGAACTTACTGAAGATCGAGCAGAACTCACTGCGGCCGAACTAGCTACCGAAGATGTAGTAGTGGTTGAACCACAAACTGTGCCGGTAATCTGAGGTATCTCAGCAGTTGCAGCCCCTTTAATACCTTTTGTACCCTGAAAACCAAATTCAACTGATTGGTTCGGAGCGATGCTTCCATTCCAGGATAAATTGGTCGCGGAATAAGGATTGGTACCGCTCAAAGTGACATTGTAGCTAGTGGTAATACGATCACCACCGCTATATTGCCAACCAACGGTCCATCCGCTAATGGTACTTGTACCGGAGTTAGTGATTTTAACAACTCCGCTAAAACCATCGTTCCATTGATTGCTCACTACATACTGACAACCAGCATAGGCTTGGGTTGAGAGAACAGCAGTAGCCAGGGAAAAGCCCAGCGTATAGAGAGAGCGGGCTAGCCTGCCTCTCTGGCGCGGGTTGATCGCAGAGGCTGCAAAACTACTCATGGTGTCTTCCTCTTAAGTAAATTCCGAGTTAACTCGGTTAAGGGTTATCAACATTTCTCAGTCAAGTGACTGCGAGTTAGTCGAAGGGTAAAAAGCTCGATACTGCTATTCGAGCGGTTCAAACAAACTAATAAATCAAATTTTGGAAACACGCTCGGTAAGCGTTGGAATAGCGTCTGATGAACGAGCTTGTTGTTTCTCGTTTTCTCTGCTTGATCCTGAGTCGAAAAAACTTAAAACGTGGATTGCAATACAACCCACGCTACAACCCGACATAAGGAAACCGAGATATACGAACATCACGTATCCGAACTCGACCGTGTAGTTCCAAGGACGGGCAATACCTAAATAACATGCAAATAACCAGGACACCGTAGAAGTAGAGCCGGTTAGAGCAACTAATGTTTTCTCGATATTTCCTAAACCCAACAGGCCGCGATTTGAAACTACGCGCGGAAAACTGAAGTGGTGCAGAAAAAAGCCATTCACCGTTAAAACCACTACAACAGCAAATTTCGCCCAAAGCTTTTCATTGAGCAGATATTCCCGGGGATTATCAAGGTAGCCCATCAACACTAACGTCAAACCGCTAATCCAGAGCACTACGAGAGCCCTGGAAATTGTGGTTGCCGCTCGCTTGAGCTCATCAATTTCATTTGGCAATAAGGATTTGCCACGGGTTTTAGCCAGCGCAAGATCCTGTATCAACAGAATGCCTACTGCGATGCAGGCGGAGATCAAATGGACATAAACAATTAAAGTTTTCATGGACCAATCCAATGCTCTATTGTGTTTGTAAACAATCAAACCACTTGCGTGAATTGACTGGATTAACGTTGTTCTTATACATAGCGAACACCAAACTGATTACATTCACCATGCAAGGAACACAGATTTTTGAAGCAATAGAAACCAGTACGCTCTGTGCGCAACACAAAAACGGGTGTGGTTGGTCGATGATTTGTAAAACAATAAAAACACATGCTTTACGGGATACAACGTACAATTACGCGTAAGCTCTCACAGCTCGGTACAACTTTTTATTTATTTTTTACTATCAATAATTATATTTTTTACCGGCATTAACATCATCTGACGAAGTGTTATGCTCGTTTATGCATATATGATGCTTTCAAAGAAGAAAAAATTTTGTATCCCAGCGCACAAAAACCCCAGTATTTTTAGGGAATAGAACACGGGTCACATTTTTTGTCATCGAAAACATCTCTTATTTTCAGGCGAATAAATACTTAGAAATTTTTTAAATTTCGCCCCAAAATTTTTTGCATTTAATTTTTCTTTGTAACAATTTAAAAATTTATTGTAATTTTTTGTAAAGCGTTTTGAAGTTTTACAGTTAATATGAAGCTTTGAATTTAATATTATTGACTTGTTTTTCAAATGCTCTATGAACTGGTGATACATGAAAAACCTGATAATGGTTATTTTTTGTCACAGAAAAATCTTACCGCATTTAAATATAAAATGCTATTCATTAACTAAACTAAACAAAAGCTCATTTTGAATGAATACCTACCCTCTTATTTGGATTATTTTGGAGCCAAAGCTCTTCTTTATTTAATCTTATAATAATCTCACGAGGTGGATAATGGTTGACCTTAAGAGAGATAGGTATGAAAAACTACCAACAATTAAGCTTTCAGGAAACAAACTCAACCGTCGAATTCATGTTTAGTTCTACATAAAGTAGATTCTGGATCGCCCATTAAAACAATGTATTAAGCGACAAAATCCATATCTGTGTTCAATGGAAACTTCGACGACATAAGAGTTTTCATATTTCAAAAGACAAAACCGCAATTTAAAACCACAGCTCTAGATGATCAGCTCTTACGTTTATGTATGATAAATAGCCCTAATAGAAAACCACTCTGACATGAATGATGGCCAACCTAAATCTTTACATTTTTAAACGAAAGTAACGAACATAAGAATAAATAGCATTTAAGCTGGTCCACCCACTTCAATGTCATTACCGATACTTATTCATAATTGATAGACACAAAATATTGACCGCCTGTGTAATTTCCTGTAATTTCAGAAAGTACTGAAATTACAGGAAATTAAAAATGACTAAAAATCTTACTCCTATGATTCAATCCTGCGTCATGCATTTTGGCGAGATGGGCAGCCGTTGGGGTATCAACCGTACTGTTGGCCAAATGTATGCCTTGATCGTACTCAACGAAGCCCCTTTGTGTGCAGATGATATTGCCGAAGCCTTGGGATTCTCACGTTCCAATGTCAGCATGGGAATTAAGGAGCTACTTTCGTGGGAGTTAATTAAATTGCAGCACCTGCCGGGCGAACGCCGCGAATTCTATTCCGCCCCGGGCGATGTATGGGATATCGCCAAGACGCTTATTGAGCAGCGTCGCAAGCGGGAGATTGACCCTACCCTTTCGACGCTACGCAACTTATTAATAGAAGAGCCGGCTAACGCTGGGGAAGAGTATGCGCAGCAACGTATGCGCGAAATGTACGAGTTAATTGAAATGCTCACTCAGTGGACGAGCGAAATCCAACGGCTTGATTCTGCGAAACTTGGCAAATTACTCAAGCTTGGCAGCAGCATTGGAAAGGTATTGGATTTGAAGGACAAACTTCTCAGCCGGTAACAAAACATGCAGCACCACTCTGTAAGCTAATGATGTTTTGAGGTGATTTATGTTGGACACGCTGCTTCTTTCACGTATTCAGTTCGCCGCGAATATTTCTTTTCATATTTTATTTCCTACCATCACCATTGCACTCTGCTGGTTTTTATTATTTTTCAAAATTCAATACAACCGCACTAATGATGAAGTCTGGATGCGAATTTACCGTTTTTGGGTAAAAATTTTTGCGCTGACGTTTGCCTTAGGCGTGGTTAGTGGCATCACCATGAGCTTTCAGTTTGGCACTAACTGGCCAGGCTATATGAAAACCGTAGGCAATATCGCGGGCCCTTTACTGGGTTACGAAGTTCTTACAGCGTTTTTTCTGGAAGCAACATTTTTAGGAATTATGTTATTTGGAATTGATCGCGTTTCAAATCGCATTCATACGTTTGCCACGTTTTTAGTAGCCTTCGGCACGAGCATGTCAGCTTTTTGGATCATCGCGTTAAATTCCTGGATGCAAACACCCGCAGGTTTTGAAATGCGCGATGGTGTTGCGCATCCGGTCGACTGGTTGGCGATTATCTTCAATCCTTCTATGCCATACCGATTGGCGCACATGCTTACCGCGTCTGGAATTACAGCAGGATTTTTAATTGCAGGAATTTCCGCATATCGCATATTAAAAGAAGACCATAAACCTGCACCGCGCCGCGCACTAAAAGCCTCCGTATTTGCGTTAGCGATTCTGGTTCCGCTTCAAGTATTGCTTGGCGATATGCATGGTTTAAATACTTTACACAACCAACCCGCAAAAATCGCAGCCATGGAAAGTGTATGGCACACCGAAAAAGGTGCGCCTTTAATTTTGTTTGCGATTCCTGATGAAAAAACGAAAAGTAATTTATATTCGTTGGAAATACCTCGGGGAGCAAGTTTAATACTTGGCCACGATTTTAATGCGGAAATAAAAGGTCTCAACGAATTTCCTAATGCGCACCCACCGGTGAAGCCCTTATTTTTCGGATTTAGAATAATGGTTGGTATGGGCTTCCTGATGCTACTCATTTCGTGGAGCGCCACATGGCAGTACCTTCGCAAAAAAGAATTATCACCGTTAATGCTTAAGGTTTTTCTAGCCATGACATTTTCAGGTTGGATAGCAACCCTGGCTGGTTGGTATGTTACAGAAATTGGTCGCCAACCTTACCTAGTCACCGGTATTTTAAAAACAGTAGACGCCGTAACCCAGATCCCGAGCCATAACGTGGGCACCTCTCTAACACTTTATTTATCGCTCTACGCATTTTTATTGTTCGCTTACATTCGCACTTTATTTGTAATGGCTCGTAAAGCAATTTTAGTCGACCGACCTGAGAACATTAAAAGCTTGCAAGAAAAAATTCATGATGCTGAAGGCGCTTCCGTGTAACGCAGAGCTTGATAACACAAAGCTGGTTATATCCATGCAGAGGTTTCAATTATGACCGCAACAACATTATTAACGGGCGAGGCTTATTGGCTGCCGGTTATTTTTATAGGGCTTATGGGTTTAGCGTTTTTTCTTTACGCAATTTTAGATGGCTACGATTTGGGCGTGGGTATTTTATTGCCGTCAGATTCGGATCCGCAACGCGATATGATGATCGCATCCATAGGACCATTTTGGGATGCCAATGAAACCTGGTTGGTATTAGGTGCAGGTATTTTACTAATTGCATTTCCACAAGCTCACAGTCTGGTTTTATATAATTTATATTTACCGGTTGCTGCCATGCTGATCGGATTAATTTTGCGCGGCGTTTCTTTTGATTTTCGCGCTAAAGCGCCGGAGGATCACAAAGCGGTTTGGGATTACACATTTAAAACAGGTTCAATTATTGCGGCACTCTCTCAAGGCTACATGTTAGGCAGTTACGTCATGGGTTTCGAACATAGTGTCGCCGCGTATTTATTTTCAGCGTTAAGTGCTATCTGCGTTACTGCGGGTTATAGCTTTATAGGTGCGGCGTGGTTAGTGCTGAAATCCGAAGGCGAACTACAAATGCGTGCCGCGCGCTGGGCGCGTATTTGTGGATGGTTGACCGCTATGGGCATTACATCTGTTTCAATTGTGAACCCACTTATTAGTAACGCAATTTTTGATAAATGGTTTGGCAGCCCAATGGTAATTTTGTTGATGCTGATTCCCATATTGTGCGCAGCTTTATTTTTTATCGTAGATCGCTACCTCGCACATTTTCCACACGATAAAGATTTTGGGGCTTGGATACCTATCGTGTGCATCGCCATGATTTTCTTATTATGCTTTGCAGGATTGGCTTACAGCTTTTTTCCTTACGTTGTGCCTAACACATTGGATATTTGGCAATCAGCCAGCGCCCCAGAGTCGTTACGATTTATTTTATACGGCGTTGTGATTGTACTACCTACTATCATCGGATACACAATTTATTCTTACTCCGTTTTTTCTGGTAAAGCGACCCAATTAAAATATTATTAATATTCTGCGAGCTAATTTTAATTTATTTTTATCGCCTATTAATTTTTTTCACATAAACAAAAACGCCCCGATTGACGGGGCATTTTTACAAACATTTTATTAGTTACTAATCAGCTAATCCATCTAGCCCAATCACACTTAAGGGTGTTGTTAAATTTACACCGTCACGTGCAACTGCGGTATATACACCGCCAGCCATGAAGTCCAATGTTGCTTTTATCGCGACTATTGAGGGTTGACCTGCAGGAGTAATAATTACATCGTATTTACCTGCCGCAAGCGATACATAACCGGTATTTGCTTTGAAAGGAATATTTGCAAACGCTGGTGTTTTATTTGCAATAGATACACCGCTAGCCAACACGTAAATATCTACATTTCCAGCTAGAGTCGAGCCATGAACCAAACGTACTTTTGCTTCTGTAGCAACTGAACGATTGTTGTCGGTCAACAATAAAGGTTCAATACTTTGAAGCGCACCAACAGCCAATAAAGAATATTGCGAGCCATTAGCCAATGGAACGTTCGCATCAATAACAGCAGGGGTAAGAGTTCCAGCAGCAGTCACTTTGAAATTATAAGTGGCAGCGGGTAAATTTACATAATCAGTGAACATTGGAAATGCTAAATTAGCAATTGCTGCTGACATTGCATTATTTACGATTACATCTACCGCAGGTGCATTAGCAGAATCATGAACAACACGTAAGTCGGCCCCAATAGATTTATCCGCAATAATAGCGGTAGTGTCCCCATCTAAAACGGCGAGACGAATTGGTGATTCACCGTTACCCACATTTGGAATCGCACCAACTAATAAATCCTTACCTGCGGCAAGTGCTACAGTGCCTGAATCAAACACTACCGTGTTATTAACAAGCGTTACACGAATGCGATAATTTCCAGCAGGAACCTCTACAGGACCAAGCGAACCTTTGAATGAAAAACTTCCGAGTGCAGTCGCTCCTGCTAAATCTGCATCAGGTGCTGTAACAAATACTATTACTTCAGGCGCACCGGCCGCTAAATGAGCAACACGTACACGTACTTTAGATGAATCACTTAACTTTCCGGTATCGGATAAAACCAGAGGTTCGATTTTACCGACAGTATTTACCGCAATTACGTCGTAATCGGTATTAGCTGCCAAATCTAAATTAACGGGACCAATAACAACTTGGTTACCGCTAGGTATTACTCCTTCTACCGCAATTTTATAATTGCCTGCCGGCAAAGTTAAATTACCCGTACTCTCCGAGAAATCTAAACCAGACTTCACCGCTGCATCATCTACCAAAAGATTAACTTTCGGTGCATCAGGTGAGGCGTGAAAAACGCGGACCATAGCAGTGTCTAATGCAGCAACCATAATTGTCGCAACCGCACTTTTCTTTTTATCCTCCGTACTGGTTGCACGAACGTGATATGTGCCAGCTGTTGCTGGAGCTGTATAAACGCCCGCCGCAGTAACAGCACCTCCGTTAGCTTCATCTACTGACCAAGTCACGGTTGTTTTAGATGTGCCAGTTACATTCGCGGTAAGAGTCTGCGATGCCCCAACTTTAATCGTTGCAGCTTCCGGCGTTACGCTTACACGAACGTTTTTATCATCATCGCCGCCACATGATGCTAGAAATAGCGTAGCCATCAGCAAGCCTAGAATAAATCTAATTTTCATAATCCATACCTCTTCGTTTGGTTAAATTAAATATTTATTGTTAACGACAAAAGCCGGGATGTTACGCAGAGAAGAGATATAAAGATTTTTAAAAATTAAATTTAAACGTAATTTGATGTTTATTTGTGCTGTAGGTGGGAAGATAACAAAAAACGCCTGATTTTTTGATCCAAATGAAAAACAAGGCGTACACATAAAATTTCGCTCAGCTTTTTACGCGCTTCAGCTCGTTTTTCTCACCGCCTCCTCGTCACCAGGCCAGGCGTCGAACTGAGGAATTGTATCGGTAATGGTGTGCCAAGTCGCTTTTGAGCCAACAAAAATATGTGCATCGGGGCCTAATTCCGTAACGCCTTCAATACCACCTAGTGGAATACCCAAAATGTCTGGCTTATTCTCATAAGTACTTATTAAAGGAGAGCCACATGTCTTACAGAAAAATTTTGTAACATTTTCAGAAGATTTATACGTTGATAAATTTTCTGATCCGCTTATCCAATTAAATTGATTTTTATTAATGGATGCACGCGTTCTAAATGCGGCGCCATGCCATCTTCTACATTTTGAGCAATGGCAATTATAAACGGGCCCTAACGAGCCTTTGATTTCATATTCGACCGTCTCACACAAACATTTTCCTTTCATTATTTCCATGATCTACCCTCCAAGTCTTTTGGTCAGTTCATAAACTGCGATTGCACAAGCCGTTGCGACATTCATAGATGAATTTTTCCCAAGCATCGGTATATGTACACATGAGTCCGATTCGTTCAGAAGCTGCTGGGAAACTCCGCTACTTTCAGCGCCTAGAATTAAACATATTTTATTTTCAGGATGGATTTCAATTTTATCGATGGCGACGCTGGCAGTTGTTATTTCTAAACTTAGAATTTTATAACCGAAACTTTTCAACGTTTGTAGTATGCGAAGGGGATCTTTTTCGTAAACGTAGGGAACGTATTTTTCAGTTGATCGGGATGTTTTATTAATCTTTGAATTAGGTGGGGTTAATGATTCGCCAGTTAGGTAAATTTTTTCGACGCCCAAGGCATCAGCAATTCTAAAAACACTGCCGATATTCATCGGCACACTTATATCATGCAGCAACAAACTTAAAGAATATTTTTTTTCACTCGTCTCATGAGCGGTATGATCAAGCTGAATATTCTCCATAATATTTTTTACAATTTTAACTTAACACCAGATTGTCACGATGAATTAACTCATTGTCATCCTGATAACCAAGAATGCTTAAGATTTGGCTGCTTGGTTTACCGATAATTTTTTTTGCTTCATCAGCATGGTAATTGACAAGTCCGCGTGCGATTTCTTTCCCACTTGAGTCGGCGCAAATAACCATATCTCCGCGCGTAAAATCTCCGCGCACTTCTTTTACACCGACGGGCAATAAGCTTTTACCAAGCTCCCGCACTACACGGACGGCACCATCATCCAAAACTAACGTACCGCGCGTTTGTAATTGGCCGGACAACCAACGCTTGCGAGCTGCTTGTGGTTGTTGTTCAGCCCATAAAAATGTTCCTACATTTTCACCAGCGGCAACTTTTAGCAAGGCATCTTCAATGCGACCGCCGACAATTACGGTGTCCGCTCCGGAACGTGCCGCAACACGAGCGGCGCGCACTTTGGTAATCATTCCACCGCGACCCAGCGCACCGCCAGTACCGCCTGCCATTTGTTCGAGCCGTGAATCATCTGCAGCAATTTCACTTAATAATTGTGCACCGGGATTTGAACGTGGATCACTGTCATACATTCCTTTTTGATCGGTGAGAATAACCAGCAAATCAGCTTCAATTAAATTCGCGACTAGGGCGCCGAGCGTATCGTTATCGCCGAAACGAATTTCGTCGGTAACGACAGTATCGTTTTCATTAATAACAGGAACTACGTTCAACCCAACTAAAGCTTTTAATGTAGAGCGCGCGTTGAGGTAACGTTGACGCGAAGATAAATCATCGTGATCCAGCAACACTTGAGCAGTCAGTAATCCATAACGCTGGAATTCAACTTCGTAGGTCTGAATCAAACTCATTTGCCCAACGGCTGCGGCCGCTTGTAGCTGATGAATTTCCGTTGGCCGAGTTGCCCACCCCAAACGACGCATTCCTGCCGCTACTGCACCAGAGGATACCAACACCAACTCGATACCTTGCAAACGCAGTTTTGCCATTTGCGCAACCCATCCGGCGATGGCTGTTGCATCAAGGCCGCGACCATCGTTTGTAAGTAAGGCGCTACCAATTTTTACCACCCAGCGTTTTGCCTGGGGGATGATTTCTCGTTTGCTCATGGGGGGTCTACATTATGAAAAGCGTAATTAATTAGCAGCCTTGCTGCTCGTCGTTATGTGCCGCGAATTATTGCATATCATTGCGTGTAAGTTACAACAGAAGTTTACGCGCTGGCAGAATCTTGCTCATAAACAAAAGGGCCATCACTCGCGTGATAGCCCTTGTATATATTTATAGCTCACAAGCCGAACCTAATAACGCACGTACTCTACTTCAACATCGTAATCATCATCATTGAAGTCGTCGTCTTCGCCCGCGGCCAAACGTGCTTCGCGCATAGCCAAACGTAACTCTTCAATGCGGTCGCGCGCTTCCTGAGCCATTTGGTTTTGCAATTCCGTTTCACGCTCGCGAGCTTCCGGGTTTTCCTTCTCTTCTTCCCAAATAGCTTCAAGGTGATCCATGATCCTACCAGATAACGCAGCTGTACCATCGCGATGTAAAGCCGAAATTCGGAATACCGGACCCATCCATTGCAGTTCATCAATGACCGCCTGACAACGCGCTTCGACTTCATCAGGCTCCAACAGATCAACTTTATTTAACAACAACCAGCGGTCACGAGTCGCAAGCGTTGGACTAAATTTTTGTAATTCATTAGCAATAACGCGCACATTTTCAGCAGGATTCGAACCATCCGGTGGCAGCAT
The DNA here is from genome assembly GCA_004173475.1 of Gammaproteobacteria bacterium. GTDB lineage: Bacteria > Pseudomonadota > Gammaproteobacteria > Pseudomonadales > Cellvibrionaceae > Cellvibrio. The sequence continues at coordinate 998 of SEBU01000008.1, read as the reverse complement.
ATCGACTGCATGCAGAAGTAAACGGCAGCGAGTTAAATGTTTAAGGAATCGCACACCTAAACCAGCGCCTTCTGATGCGCCTTCAATAAGACCGGGAATATCCGCAATCACAAAACTGCGGTATTGCTGAACCTTCACCACTCCAAGATTCGGGATAAGCGTCGTAAACGGATAGTCCGCCACCTTTGGTTTGGCGGAGCTGACTGCACGAATAAAACTGGATTTACCAGCATTTGGCAAACCTAGCATACCTACGTCAGCCAACACCTTAAGCTCAAGCTTCAGGTTGCGAGATTCACCTTCAGTGCCTGGCGAGGTTTTGCGTGGCGTACGGTTTGTACTGGATTTAAAGCGAGTGTTGCCCAAACCGTGGAAACCACCTTGAGCGACTTTTAATTTTTGACCGTGTTCGGTAAGGTCACCAAATACTTCTTCGGTGTCTGTATCAATTACCGTGGTTCCGACTGGGACTGGCAAGCACAAATCCGCACCTTTAGCACCGGTGCAATCTTTGCTACCTCCTTTCTCACCATTTTCAGCGCGATATTTAGGCTGGAAGCGGTAGTCGATCAGCGTATTCAGATTTTCGTCTGCAACGAGATAAACGCAGCCGCCATCGCCACCATCGCCACCGTCCGGGCCACCTTTAGAAATAAATTTCTCCCGGCGAAAACTCATCATGCCGTTACCGCCATTACCAGCTTCAACGTGGATTGGGGCTTCATCAACAAACTTCACAATAATCTCCGGGAAAATATAAAACAGGAACGCGCTAATCTGAGAAAACCGCTCCTGTGCATCCATGCACCCGCGGTATACCGTTCATCCTGAACATAAAAAAGCCCTATCGTTTGAAGGACAGGGCTTTTCTTATTCTTGGTGCCCACTGCAAGCAGTAAGCTTGGCTAACTCGAACGTCAGTAATTAAGCAGCTGGAACGATGCTTACGTATTGACGGCCAAAAGCGCCTTTAATTTCAAACTTAACATGACCATCAG
>SEBU01000041.1 GCA_004173475.1 Gammaproteobacteria bacterium | reverse complement strand
CTTTTCACCTTTCCCTTACGGTACTGGTTCACTATCGGTCTCTGAGGAGTATTTAGCCTTACCAGATGGTGCTGGCAGATTCAGGCAGGATTTCTCCGGTCCCGCCCTACTCAGGATACTGCTCGTCCAGATCAATTTACGCGTACGCAGCTTTCATGCTCTATGGCCCCACTTTCCAGAAGGTTCCGCTTGATGATCTATTCTAAATGCAGTCCTACAACCCCGAAGGTGCACGCACCCTCGGTTTAGGCTTTTCCCGTTTCGCTCGCCACTACTCAGGGAATCACTATTTGTTTTCTTTTCCTCCCGGTACTTAGATGTTTCAGTTCCCGGGGTTGGCTTCCTTTCGGATAACGTGTCTTCAACACGCTGGGTTGACCCATTCGGAGATCCAGGGATTTAATACTTGTGTGCAGTTCCCCCTGGCTTATCGCAGCTTACCACGTCCTTCTTCGCCTCTCAGAGCCTAGGCATCCACCATGTGCCCTTAATTGCTTTAAAAAATTTAGAAATTGTATTTGTTACCCGACCACTTCAGAAAAGACCATCCATTATTTTACTAACTAATGATCTAAAATTCTAAGTGTGATCGTTCTTGAGATTACTCTCAACTAACAACTTTTTGATTCCAATATGTCAAAGATCTTCCTGTTCCACCAGGAGGATGAGTAATCAGTAATCAGTAATGAGTAGAAACTCATAAGGCAGATCACCTCCTATTCAACCACCATTCCGTGGACAGCTTTTGTCAAATGTCATGGCTGCGAACCATCAGGCCGCTACTACTACGCAGCGCCACATCCAAAAAAGAAAAAGAAGCAAAGAACTCTTGTCGAGCGCAAGCACTGATTACTCATTACTCATCACTCATTTTCTGTGGAGGATATCGGAGTCGAACCGATGACCCTCTGCGTGCAAGGCAGATGCTCTAGCCAACTGAGCTAACCCCCCAATGATTTGAAGACCGCCCCGATGACCCTCCCGCCTTCAAGCGGGATGCTCCAGCCAACTGAGCTAACCCCCAATGATTTGTAGACCGCCCCGATGACCCTCCCGCCTTCAAGCGGGATGCTCCAGCCAACTGAGCTAACCCCCAATGATTTGTAGACCCGAGCAGATTTGAACTGCTGACCCCTACATTATCAGTGTAGTGCTCTAACCAGGCTGAGCTACGGATCTTTTTGTAGCCCCTCCCCAGACCAGGCCGGGTAAACGGGTTCCAGTAAAGAACAATAAATTGAAAGAAAGAGGGAAAGCAACAACTAAAACCAAATCCTATAGTGTCCCTGTAAACAGGAACCAGTTGATAAAAGCTCTAAAAAGGAGGTATTCCAGCCGCACCTTCCGATACGGCTACCTTGTTACGACTTAGCCCCAGTTACTAGTTTTACCCTAGGCGACTCCTTGCGGTTATCGACTTT
>SEBU01000040.1 GCA_004173475.1 Gammaproteobacteria bacterium | reverse complement strand
TCACTGCTGTCCGGTAAAGATAGAATTTGGTGTTTTTGTGAGCTGTGAGCCTTTGTGGGGTTGAGGAGGCCTGTATTATTACGAAGTAAGCCCCCTTTCTATGTTGCAAATAGGAGTAGTTGTTCTTTGTGATAATGGTCTTCATAGCCGAGGAGTGCTTTTTCCGGTTGCCTGAGGAAGGCAAACAAGTCAATATAAGTGGTCAGATGGAGGCGCACCAGTGAGGTGATATTTGCCATCGACCATTGTACTCCAACTTTTTTCAGCCGATCCTTGACGATCTTCAACAGCAAGTCGGCAATAAGGGTGCACCAGAGTTGAACGTAGATGGCGTTTTCACTGTCGCCCATGAAGAAGTGTAGCTGGAAGGCCTGTTTGATACGCTTGAAGAGCAGTTCGATCTGCCAGCGCTGGCGGTATATGCCACAAATGGTTAGTGGAGCCATGCGCCTATTGTTGGTGATGAACTCAAAGGTGCGGTCTTTTTCTGCGTCATAGTATGTAATGAGACGTGCACGTTGCAAGGGTGTTTTCTTTTCTGTTGCAGGATTCCCCAGTATGATGTTCTGATCGCTGAGCACACCTGCTGAGCGGGCTGCATCGGACAGCTCTTTTTCTTCTGCCACCTCATAGACAGTTCCCTTGCTCAGGCGCGTTACCCAGGTTACGTCCTGGCGGCTCCACTCCAGCAGTTGTTTATAATTGCGATAGCCCTTATCAAAGACTACTATGGAGCCCGTTGGAAGCGCCATTTTATCCAATATCAGGGTATCATGCCGCGCCGCTTCGCTCAAGACCACAAAAGCGGCGGCATCGTGCAGGGCACGGGCACAAACGTGGGCCTTCACCCCGCCCTTCTTACATCCTTTGTTGCCGTAACAGCCGGCTCCCTGCAGCACATCTGAAAACAAGGTGATGGTGGTGGAATCGATGATAAAGAGTCGTTCCAGAATTCCTTTTTTGGGAAGGCTGTCCGGTAAACCACCGTAATGCAGTTGGTACAGGCCGTGGTAAAGACGCTCAAAAAAAGCCGCATCCCGCCTGCCATTGGCATCAGCCAGCGTAGACCTGCGCGGGGTGCAACTCAGACCGAGGTGCTGCAGCCGGCCGCAGGAAGCCTGCATGCCGGTCACCACTTCCCGCAGCGAAGTACACCGGTTCAGCACCGCATAAAGCATCGTCACCAGGTGCTCGTAAGCACCAAAGTGCTTTACATAGCGATCACTCTTCAACTCATGAGCGATTCGCTGAACCATCGAACGGGGGATAAAGCAAAGCAATTGCGACAGGATCGGCTGTCCGGTAAAAAAGATACCTTTGCCCATGACTCAGTTTTTTGTGTGGTAACTTGAAACTAAGTCAAAAAAGGGAGGCCCCAAAGCCTCCCTTTATCGTATTAATGCGGAACTTTCCCCGGACAACAGTGA
>SEBU01000007.1 GCA_004173475.1 Gammaproteobacteria bacterium | reverse complement strand
TGCAGTCGGAGAAAAATAAACCGAACCGGTCACCGTTGAACCCGCTGCAATGGGTTGTGTTAATGCCGCATCGCTATACAACACACCATTGGCGGGAAGACTATTAATTACATAACCTGCCACCGTGCCATCAATATCACTGCCACTTAATGTAATGGTTACTGATGAATCTTCGCTGCCATTGGCAACAACAGCGTTGCTCGTTGGAGCATCGTTAACCGGTGTAATGTTCAACGTAATCGTGTTGGATGTGGTATCAAAACCACCCGCAGAATCTTGTACGCTGAAATTGAATGTTGCGTAATTGGCGCCATTGGCATTTGCAACTGGTGTAAATACCAAACCACCAAGATCAGCCGCATTGATTACTTGGCCAACCGTTACTGGCGTTCCGTTAAAACTAAGGGCGCCTGCTGCTGGCAAGCTATCTATACGGACAGCATTTAGTGTTTGCCCAAGATCAGCATCAGCAAATGCGAAATCATTTGCAGTAAAAGTATGTTGCCCATCTTCTGAGATAGTGACCGAATTATCTGCACTCGTAGGTGCTGTGTTCGCACCCACGTTTACAGTCAAAGTACTCGTGCTGCTCAATCCTGCAGAATCAGCAACGGTGTAAGTGATAACCGCGGCGCCGCTGAAGTTGTTGGCAGGTGTAAATACCACTTGGCCTTGCGCGTTGATTACCACAGCGCCTTGCGCTGGGTCCACCGCGACATTAGTGACCACCAGGCTCGATTTGGCTTCGTCGAGATCATTGGCTAGTACGTCGACGGTAACAGTTTGGTTGATATTTGTAGACGCCAAATCTGAGTTTGTAACGGGTGCATCATTCCCATCAGCCACACCGACGCTAATTAGGCTGGTGGTGAAACCGCCATTTCCGTCTGCAATCGTAACGACAAAGCTGTCGGTACCTACGTAATTCGCATTAGGTGTATAAACAAACGCGCCCGTCGCTGAATCGATAGTAACGGTACCGTTGGATGCTGTTGTTGATACAGAATAAGTCAACGCATCGCCGTCTACATCGGACGCGACTACTTGCCCATTGATAGGCGTATCTTCAACCGTTGATAAAGTTTGGCCTTGAGTAACGGGCGCATCATTAATTGCACCGACATTTAGGCTCACCGTCGTATTGGTAGTATTGCCAGCGCCGTCTGTCACTGTTACGACAAAGCTATCTGGACCACTGTAATTCGAGTTGGGCGTATAGACGAACCCACCAGTTGCAGGGTCAAGAGAAATAGAACCATTGGCGGGTTGGCCTACAAGACTATAAGTTAAACCGCCGTTTTCAGGATCATTGGCAATTATCTGGCCGGAAATATTTGTGTCTTCATCGCCCGAAAAGTTTTGTGTACTTATTTCGGGAGCCAAATTTCCGGCGGTTCCGGATGCAAACAAAGTTGGCGTAGTTGTAGTGACGGAATTATTAATAGCGTAATCAAATGCAAGTGGATCTGTTTGTTCGATAACACGAGTTAATGCTACAAAGTCATGACCCTCGTTTGAACCACCGCCGCCTAAACCAGCAGCGGTTTCTTCCAATTCAGTGGTTAAATCTCCACCTTCATTTAATACAGTGAGCGCCTCCTGAACAGAAGCGCTTTCGACTGCTGCATCTTGTTTGTCAGATGCTAAATCAGTCCATAAATCGCGGTTCATTAATACTTCTTGATTGCCAGCGATTGTAACTGGCTGGCCATCGCCGAAATCCAATTCAATTCGCGCACCGGTGGCAGTAATTACTGTCTCCTCTGCGGTCACCGTGTCGCCTACTTTTAGTGGGCGTAAGGTACCGTCTGGGGCTTTTGCCCAAGCTTGACCTTCGAGAGCAGCAACAGTAGCAACAGAATTAGCCATGAAAAAAAACTCCGGTGGGCATAAATTACAAAAAAATAAAATGGAATAAGGGATTCTTCTGGAAGTCTAGCGGAAGGTCCCTGTATTTCTATTGGACTAAAGGACAATGCGGTGGGATTAGATAGATTAAAATTGCATAGTAAAATGCGATATTGCCAAACATCGTTATTGAACGATGTCTATGAACGGTTGGATAGAATTAAAACTAAATGCAATCGATCGCGCACATTAAGCTTCTCAAAAACCGAACTCAAATGTGCTTTTACTGTTCGCTCGGTAATATCCAACTCAATAGCCACTTCTTTATTTGATTTTCCTGCAGCAACTGCTTTTGCAACGGCTTGTTCACGTACACTGAGTAAATCTATGTGAGTGTTGTTGAGATCAGGCAGCGCCGCTTGTGGATTCTTTTGTTTTATTTGTGTTGCAGCCGGCGTAAGAATATTTGTAGTAGCCATCACCAGTTGACGCATTAAATCCACGCCCAACCATAAACCTCCTACTTCGACGACCTGACTCGCCTGCTCTAGTACCGGTACTACTGCTAAATAATGCAAATATCCATTGGCGCCGGCCTCAACAACTTGTTTTGCTTCTTGCGAGCTTTCATGTTGCGTGAGCGCAATAACGCGCGCGCCTGCTGCAACCCATTTTGCAATGTGAGAAAGGGTAAATACATCACTCAACATGACCCATAGAAGTGTGCCTCCGAGATTTGAGGGAACTTCCGCTTCAACGTTGGTTATTCTTGCCTTTGGAAAAGCCTGGCTCCAACGGGGCGATTGAATATGAATTGGTGATAAAAATATTGACTGCATTATCGCTCAGTTAACGCATTTTGTTTTGCCCGTAAAACAGGCTTCAATAAATAAGAGAGAACAGTTTTTTTACCGGTCAAGATATCAACTTGCGCTGTCATACCTGGAATGATAGGTAAAGACGCATCAAACCCAGCCCGATCTGTTCGCACTCGCACCAGGTAATAAACATTTTCTTTTTCATCTTTCATGGTGTCGGCACTAATGTGTTCAAGTTTGCCAGTTAAGCCGCCATAAATCGCAAAATCATAGGCGGTAAATTTTACGATGGCTTTCTCACCGGGACGCAAAAATGCAATATCTTTCGGCGCTACTTTGGCTTCAATCAAAAGCTGATCATCCAGCGGGATAATTTCAACAACTTCATGCCCAGGTTGAACAACACCGCCCAAGGTATTTGTATATACACGCTGCACAGTACCATGCACAGGTGCGCGAATTTCAGAGTACTTAATTTTATCCGCAAGACCAGTTCCAGTTTCACTTAAGCTCGATAACTTTTGCAAAGTTTCCGATAATTCAGCGCGCCATTTATTAACTTCATTTAACTCAACTTCACGCACAGTCCCTTCCGCCTCTTCAACAGCTGCGCGCAAACGTTGTTCTTGTGCCAAAGCTTGTAGACGAGCGCCCTGCGCATTTGAAACTTCACCCTGCAATTTTAAAATTTCAACTTCCGATACAGCGCCACTTTTTAACAAAGGCATCGTAACCGTTAATTCCTGGTTAGCTAAATCCAGCGCACGCGTCACCTGATCAAGCTTTGCACGAACTTCTTGTAATTCTCGCTGGCGTTGCTCCAATTTACTGCGCGAAATACTGAGCTGTTCATCTAATTCACGACGATTCGCTTCGTATTGATTTTTCTCGTGCTCTGCAATATCAGGCGATGATTTGATGAGACTTTCCGGTAATTGAAATTCTGTTTTTGAAGTCAGCGCTTTTAAGCGCGCTGCACGCGCTTGTAGCGACACCAAGGAGGCATTATTTTCACGAAAGCTGGAGACAAAACGGGTTGGATCTATGCGTAGTAACAAGTCTCCTTTTTTTACAATATCTCCCTCATGTACGAGGATTTCTTCAACAACACCGCCATCGAAGGATTGAATAACTTGTAATTGTTGAGAGGGGATCACTTTACCCTCACCGCGCGCAACCTCATCTACTTTTGCAAATGCAGCCCACAGAAGAAGAATCAAAAAAATTATCGCAATGGCATTCAGTAACAGACGTGCCCGCAAAGGCTCTTGTTGAACTCGAGCCCAATCAGCATCATCCAGCCAATCGTGAGATTGCTCATTAATAGGAGTTAGCCAACGTTGATAAATTTTATCGATGAACGCGCTGGCGGGTACACCAATTTTATCCAGCCACGCGCCTATTTTTTTAAAATATTTTTCAGAAGAAGAAATTTCTTTTACGGGTTCGGGTGCGTTCATTATGCAGCCCTCCCGATACGACCCTGTCTTAAGGCTTCTACGACTTGTTCTTTAGCACCATCCGCAACAATCTTTCCTGCATCTATTACGATGATGCGATTGACCAACTCCAAGAGTGAAGTTCGGTGAGTGATAACCACTAATGTTTTGCCTTCAGCAAATTGCGCAATATTGCGCTTGAATTCTTCTTCACTGGAATGATCCATTGAGCCCGTCGGCTCATCAAATAATAAAATTGCAGGATCGTTCAACAAGGCGCGCGCAATAGTAACGCTTTGCCGTTGCCCGCCAGATAATAATTGCCCGTGCTCACCCACAGGCATTGCTAAACCAGCAGGATGCTGATTGACAAATTCCGTTAACCCACTCAAACGCACCGCATCTAATAACGCCTCATCAGTAACATGACCTGCGCCCATGGCAATGTTATCGCGCAAGGTCCCGTAGAATAAATTTACATCTTGCGAAACGTACCCAATATTACGGCGTAATTCAGCGGGGTCTAATTGGCGAACGTCAATCCCGTCTACCAACACTGTGCCTTCGCTCGGTTCGTATAATCCCGCGATCATTTTTTCCAGCGTGGTTTTGCCAGACCCGTTACGGCCTAAAATAGCTACACGCTCACCGGGATTAATTTTGAACGAAATATTACGCAACACTTCGCGGTCATCGTTCGGGTATTTGAAACCTACCTGTTTAAATTCAATGCCACCTTGCAAACGTGCACGACTAATCCAATTCGACCCTGCAGGACGATCGACGGGTTTATTCATAACTTGTTCGAGATTTGTTAAAGCTGTTGCTGCCTGGTGATATTGCATCAAGAGCGCAGCAGTTTGACTGATCGGGCCCATCACACGCGCAGATAACATATAAGAGGCAATCAACCCACCTTGCGTTAAATTTCCATCAATTATTTGATACACGCCTACGATAATAATTATTACGGACACAACTTGTTGTATCCATGCAGTACCCGAACTTACCGAACCGGACAACATACGCATTTTCACAGCAGTGCGTGACAGCAAAAGGGTTGACTGCTCCCAAATTGCTTGCATGCGCCCTTCCGAACCCGTCGTTTTTAAAGTTTCAAGACCCTGCAAACTTTCAACTAAAATTGCATTGCGTTGTGCAGCAGCTTGCATCGAATTTTCCGAAAGGCTGTGCATTTTGTGCTGTACCGCAGCTGCGTAAATTATCGACGCAATAATTCCAAACAGAATAGGAAATACGAGCGGCCATGAGATAAGTAAAATAACAACCGTAAATAATAAAATGAATGGCAAGTCCACAAACGCTAATACTGTTGCTGAACTGATAAAACTACGAATAGATTCGAAGGATTGTAAGCTGGACGCGAATGAACCAACCGAATTGGGTCGTTCCGACAACTTCATTCCTAATACGCGCTCCATAATAGTTGCAGACAAAGTAATGTCAGTTCGGCTGGCTGCAAGATCAACAAACCAGGCGCGCATCATCCGCAATCCAAAATCAGCGCTGATCATTAACACAATTCCAAGCGCTAATACCCAAAGTGTATCGGTCGCGTGATTAGGAACAACGCGATCATAAACATTCATTACAAATAGTGGCGACGCCAACGCGAAGATATTAATAATAAAAGCTGTGAGTAAAACGTCGCGATAAAGATTGCGATGCTCGGCAATGACACCCCAAAACCAATGTCCGCGATTTGTCTTCGCGATGGTTGTTGCACGGGCATCAAACTGTTGTTCAGGCCGGGAATAAATAACACGACCGGCGTAGGTTTCTTTTAACTCTTCGATTGACACTACGGTAGTGGTATTCCCCAACTCAGGAAATACCACACGTGCACTTTGCGTATCTTTATTAAGTTCAAGTAATACGCACGCCGAATTATTCTTAAGTAGTAGGATCACCGGAAACAATGCATCGTTCAAATGCAGAAGATCACGGGCAATAATTTTGCTCGTCATACCTGCACGCTTTGCTGAACGCGCAAATGAAGAAGGTGTTAATTGATTATGTTGCAGCGGCAAGCCAGCCAGTAGAGTCTCGCTCGTGGCTAATATCCCGTGAGCACGCGCCAGAATTAACAAACATTCCAACAAGGGCCCACCTTTTTCCAGGGCGCCAGTGTGTGGCATTACCATGAAATGCTCCTGAGAAACTGAACCTTGGCGTTGAATAATGAATTGTGAGTGCTAAGAAAGTTATAAGCCTGCGCTTAATATAGTAGTCAAAAGCGGGTTGCGCAATTTAACGGGGGATTAACAGGTTGATTAAGTTATAAAAAAGCACAGCATCCTTTCGGGTACTGTGCTTCGGGGAGTATTAACTAACCTTGGCGCGTTACTGTCACCTCAACACGACGATTAGCAACGCGCCCGGACTCAGAATTATTGTCGCCAACAGCGCGAGTCGCGCCATATCCTTCTATGTGAAAATCAATTTGTTCAAGACCATTGAGAATGAAATAATTTTTCACGCTTTCAGCGCGCGCTTTCGACAGCGGAATATTGATCATGTCACTACCCGTGTTGTCGGTATGGCCTTCAATTTTGATTTGCACTACGTTTGGCGTATTTTTAATTTGCTCAATTAAAACATCCAGCTTTTGCGCCGCATTTGGGGTAAGAACAGAACTACCCACTTCAAACAAAGCATCGCCGCTTATGCGAACCATCTCGGAAATCAAATCTTTTCGTGAATAACCTTCGGCAACATCAATTGGACAAGCGTTAGCACCATCAATTTTAATGTTATCTTTAATTTTAGCGCCTTTGACTTGCACCAAGGATTCGCGAGTAATGTTGAGCGCTGGCAGCAAGCTCCCCATCGATGATAAAACTCGCGCATGTGCAATATTTAAATCAGCTTCAGCGCTTGTGTAGGCTCGATTTGCTTGGAAGTATTCATTTTCTGCATCCAACAAATCTAATAATGAGCGTTGGCCAATTTTAAATTGTTCGCTGTAGGCGCTACGAACTTTGTCACTTGAACGTCGATGTTGATCCAATGATTTAAGCTGTTCATTAATTCGATTTGAATCGTTGTACGCAATTTGAGTCGTCTGGCGTAAATCGACACAGGCTTTATCACGTAAATCTTTTGCCTCATTAACTTCCTCCAATGCACGACGAACTGCAGAACGAGTTGCACCACCCGCAAATAAATTGTAAGTGATCGCAAGCTCAACGGCACTTTCATCACCGTAGCGATCAAAATCTGTTCTTTCATCAAAGCCATTGGTATTACGGCTGGTTATCTGACGCGCGCGCACTTCTGCTTTCGGGTAATAACCGGAACGCTCAACCTTCACATTAGCCTGCGTAGCTGCGATATTTTTAATAGCAGCGTGAAAGGCCGGATTACCTTGGTAGGCAAGTTGAAGCGCTTCACGAATATTAGGAGGGAGATTTGTCTGTGAAAGGGACGAAGGAGCCAATTCAGAAGCTGGCAATTCGCCAACGATTCGTAAGTAACGGGCTGTTACGTCGTGCAAATTCGACGCTTCCGTTAATAAATTTGTTTCGGCAAGGGCTAAACGACCGGCAACCTGTTCCAAATCGACTTTACGACCGACACCGGAAGTTACGCGTTCTTCAATTTGTGAAAAAACTTCCTGGTGTTTTGAGTAGTTATCACGAGCAGAACTCAGCAACAGACGTTCGCGGCTCACATCCTCATAAGCGCGAACAGCTTCCAACGCCGTTTCTTCCACGCTATTCAATAACTCGTAGTAGCGCACCAGTTTTGCGCCCTCAAGACGCTCCACTTGCCCAACCGTTCTGAAACCTTCAAATAAACTTTGAGTCAGGGTTACCTGGCCCTGAGCAGTGTTGTAACGATCCAAACCGTCAAAATCGCGAGTACCCTTACCTGCGGTTGCAGATACATCTACCGAGGGTAAGTACCCGGCGCGGGCTTCCCCAACTTGATAATTGGCGGCTTTGAAAGCGTGATACCTCGCTTGTAAATCAGGATTAGATTCAATTGCCCTTGAAACGACGTCGTGAAGATTGCTCGCGGCTTCTGCATTTACCCCAGCACAGGACAAGGCCAAACAACCAAAAAGTACTCGGGAAACCCATAAACCTGAGAGATTCCCTAAACCAAATTTCATCATTAATTGAACCCTGTGTGCGGTAAAAACTGAGATTGCGTGAATATTGCCTTGAAAATACCTAAAAACACCAACTTAATATAACTATTTGATCCATATTTTCTAACTATGACACATAAAATTTTAATAGCATTACAAATAAAAAGCATTAAGCGCCACATTTTTACGTTAATTTCCGCGACAAGTATCACAATAATAGCATAAAAATTAAAATGCTCAGTCCGAGCAAAAATTACGCCTTATGGACTTTGTGAGCCAAGCAAATCGGGCGACCTAGGTAACTCATCCGAGCGTCTATAAACATTTACTTGAAATTCCGCGTAATCCTTATGGCCCTGCTGCACTATTGACTCCGCTAACGCAGGATTCAGCTTCCATGAAAATGGTGTCATTTGTAATAAGGCTTGTGTCAGCTCGCCGGGTGGAACATCTAATGAAAAACAAACTGAGGACTGCTCAAGCTCCACAAAGCCTTTTGGAGCCAAGGGTTTCGGGTGAGGAGTTATTACGTCATATATTCTTTTTCGTAGCTCCAACAAATGTCGCTCACCCGGGGTAACAATGATGAGTCTCCCAGTCGGTTTCAGAGCTCGAAGCAACTCTTCATCTTTACTCGGGGCGTATATTCTGGTGATAAGGTCCATGCTGTTATCCGCAATAGGTAACGAATGGCTTGAAGCAACCAGATAGTGTTCTCCGTTTGAACGGCCTTTTGCCGCTAAACGAACACCAGGTTTTGAAATATCCACTCCATAAATTTGCGCATTGCAGCAATGCTCATGAAATAAATGAGTGAAATAACCCTCACCGCAACCTATGTCCAGCAAATTGGTAATTTCCAGGGGAATTATTCGCTTTAACTCCGCCATTAAAGGTAAAAAATATCCGGCACCTAAAAATTTTCTGCGGGCAATTAATTGTTCTTTAGCGTCACCTGGCTCACGAGAATTTTTGTAATGCACCGGCAGCAGATTGAAATAACCCTCTTTTGCGCGATCAAATTGGTGACGGTTCGTGCAGGCGACACCCTGCGGGTTTTCAACAAGACCTAACAAACATAGCGGGCAAATTAATGCGTTCATATAATTTTCTAAAAAAGCGCAGGATGCCGAGCTTAATAGTAGTTAGCAAGCAAAAACTTCATTGACGATGTAATAAACGGAAATTGAATTTAGTGATTAACGTTCGATTTATAAATTTTATATTTTTATTTTTAGCTGCTAATTTCGGCTAGCGACGGTTCTGCTGTATAAAAAAGATGCGTTAATAGCAACGCATCTTTTTCTAATTAATGGTGAGTAAGCTATTCCTGCTCAGGAATTTCATAACGATCAATAATATCGCGCACCAAACCACTGCGCACAATATCATCGCGGACAAATTCATGAACATATACATTTGGCAAATTACCCAAACGTGAGACAGCATCCGCTAAACCATTTGGGCCCCGTATGTCACTTTGATTAATATCGCCGTTAATAACAACTTTACAATCTTCACCTATACGCGTTAAAAACATTTTCATTTGCGCAGGGCTAGTATTTTGCGCTTCATCAAGAATCACAAAAGTTTTGCTATTAAAGGTTTTACCTCTCATAAAAGCCAATGGCGCCGCAACAATTCGACCGTGACGCAAACAATAGTCTACGGTTCCAGCTCCCAAACGTTCGTTTAAAATATCTCGGAACGCATCTATATACACCGAAAACTTTTCGTCAAGATCACCCGGTAAAAATCCGAGGCTCTCACCAGACTCAACTGCCGGACGAGTTAAAATGATCCGCTCAATACGACCCGACTCCAACGCTTCCGCCGCTAATGCACCTGCGCAATAACTCTTTCCAGTACCAGCTGGACCGATACCAAATGTTAATGCGTGATGATTAATTGCAGTAATGTATTCTTGTTGAGCCTGATTTTTAGCACGGAGGGGTTGAGCTGAACGAGGGGGGGAGTAAGCAGTTTCGACTTGTTTCGAGCGGGATTTTAAATCAACTATGTTGTCATCGATTCTCGGTTGTTTTCGCGATGATTTGTGTCGCGAATTTTTCTGGATGCTTTCGTCGGAAAAACTACTGTGAGAATTACTACGTCTAGCGTGATTTCTTCTTGCCATAAATGGTCACCGCCCTAAGGTTCAAAGTTAACAACAAAGTTAAACTTTACAGTTTCTATTGACTGACGCACACCTCTATCCTAGATAACACATATCTTCAGACATAACATACTTGCATTAGTTCCAGTCGAAATCACCTCTCTCATAAAATCATTTACACCGATTGCAAGGGCGAAAAATTCCGATGAATAATTGATGAGGAACATTAATTATTCAACACCCTAAATCACCATATCTTGTGGGCTTTTTTGTCACCCACTACTAGATACTAGGCGTAAAGTAGAAAACGGTCAACCGCTTTTTGTAATTTTTATATAACAAAAATTTCACTGTTACGGTTTCTTTTTAAACGCGGAAAAGCCATCTCCAAAATCGCTTTGTGGTTCCGGTTGTGCGCTAGGTGTGCGGCGCTTTCCGATATTTTTTTTGTCTTTCGTGCGAACTTTTACTTTTGCGGTTTTATCAGCAGACGTTTTTTTATCGTCCGATTTCTTTTTGGTTCCCACCGCTTTGCCAGATGATTTGGTTTTGTCCGGACCTTTATAATGTCCTAGCACTCCAGGAATACTAATGAGTTCGAAGTTAACGTCGAGATAACGCTCAATTCCTTTGGTTAGATTCCAATCCCGCGCTGCAACAAAAGATACTGCCCTGCCCTCAGCATCCGCACGACCGGTGCGGCCAATGCGATGCAAATAATCGTCTCCCGATTGCGCCATATCATAATTCACCACCAAATCAACGCCGGGAATATCGAGCCCCCTAGCCGCAACATCGGTGGCGACTAATACTTGTGTTTTACCTTGTCGGAAAAAATCCAACGAAATGCGACGCTGGTCCTGAGTGATGTCACCGTGCAGCGCGCTAACTTTATATTTGTTGTAGCGTAAAACATTATCAAGCTGAACAGCTTTCGCTTTGGTATTGGTAAAGACGACTACTTTTTCAAACGGCGATTTTTCCAGCAACGCAACTAATAGCTTTTCTTTGTGTTTATCGTCATCGGCAAGAATCATTTGCTGCTCAATAGCATTGGCCACTTCATTTACGACAATCTCTTCCGCATCACCCAACACCACCTGCTTAATTAAATGACGAATACCTTGCGGTTCGAGTGTGGCTGAAAACAGTAAGGTTTGACGTTCAGGCCGGCAGGTTTTCGCAACTGCCATAACGTCCTCGCTTAAGCCCATTTCAAGCATACGATCCGCTTCGTCGAGGATAAGAAAATCCAGGCCGGTAAAATCAGTGGATTTGTGAGTGACGTGTTCCGCCAATCGTCCGGGAGTGCCTACGATGATTTCGGGATTCTTGCGCAACATTGCTTTTTGGTATTTGAATTCCTCACCCCCACAAACCATCCCTACCTTAATATGCGTAAACTTAAGCAATTGCTGCGTGTTCTTGAGGATTTGGCGAGCCAATTCCCGAGTTGGGGTAAGGATTAGGATGCGTGAGCTTTCAGGGTTGACACTGGGTGTTGTAAGAATTTTTTCCAAAGCCGGCAGCAGAAAAGCCGCCGTTTTGCCACTTCCCGTTTTCGAACTTACCAGCAGATTTTTCCCCGCCAATACTTGCGGAATTGCTCGCAGCTGAACGGGTGTCGGTTGCTCATAACCATGGGCATCAATTGCCTTACGCAGTTGTGGCTCAGCGATCAGCTCATGAAAATGGGTTGATGTCATGGTAAATCCTCGGAAAATAATGGTTTCAATCGTATATGGGGGCAAAAGGGGCGCAATTTACGCAGCTTGCGAGGTGTTATCAACCAAAATGAATAAGGCTTGGTAAAACCGCCTGCAATCCATAGATAGCTTGCGTAGAATGCCGCCCTCAATAAACTCAGTCATCTTTATAGACCCTCTTGTTATGAGAATCATGCTAGCCCCGATGGAGGGCGTTGTAGAACATCATGTGCGCGACATTCTGACACGTATTGGTGGGCTTGACGGCTGCGTAACCGAATTTATTCGGGTAACGGACCAGAAGCTACCCTACCGCGTTTTTTATAAGTATGCGCAAGAACTAGAGCATGATTCCAAAACCCCGAACGGCACTCCTGTAAAAGTGCAATTGCTCGGAAGCAAACCTGAGCCTATGGCAATCAATGCCTTGGAGCTTGTGCAATATGGCGCTAAATCGATTGATTTGAATTTCGGCTGCCCCGCGAAAACGGTGAACTCTCATGAGGGCGGCGCTTGTTTATTGCGAACGCCGGATCGGGTCTATAGCATTATCAAAGCAGTGCGCGATGCGGTGCCCAAGGAAATTCCCGTATCCGCAAAAATTCGCCTTGGTTTTGAAGACAGATCGACCTATATGGAAAATGCTAGCGCGGTTGAATCTGCTGGTGCAAACGAACTTACTGTGCATGCGCGCTCTAAGGCCGATGGATACAAACCACCAGCCTACTGGCATTACATTGCGGATATAAAAGCCAAGTTAAAAATTCCTGTCATCGCTAACGGCGAAATATGGACAATTGACGATTACATAAAATGTAGAGAACAGTCGCAATGCGACGATGTGATGCTTGGGCGCGGATTATTATCTTGCCCGGATTTGGCTCGTCAAATAAAAGCACATTTGAATAACGAAGCGTACGAACCACTGACATGGGCAGAAATTTGCCAAATGTTGTTTGATTACTACAAAAAAACAACACCGCTGTATGACGGAAGAAATTGCGGCAACCGGGTAAAACAATGGCTTATGTATCTGAGCCGTCAGTATCCGCAAGCGCAACTATTTTTTGACGATGTAAAAAGAAAAAGCTTGCCATATGACATTGAAGAATGTTTTCTGACCGCGTTGTCCGGTTGCAAAATCTAAAAATAGTGAATAACAGCCCACAAATAAAAAAGCCCGCACAATGCGGGCTTTTTTTCGAACGAAAAAATAAGCTACTCGAGTAATTCGTCAATCGCTGTAGCCAGCTCTTTAGTGTCTTCTATTTTTTCCATCAGCTTCACTAAATTAATTCCTAATTCAGTTGCCAAAGCACTGGGGAAATTCGCGAGAATAGCAGCGCTGTCTGCTCCCGCATCATTCATTTTGTTGATGTACATTGCAATATTAATTACACCGGCCAAGCGCGGGAAAACATCTGCTTCGAGCGGATTTAATTGATAGCGAATGCCTTTAACAATGGCTTCTGGAAATTTCCACCGATGCGCCAATTCAGCACCCGCTTCCGAAAAATCAAATCCTAGATAATTTTTTTCGATATCAACATTGCGCGCACCTTTATCAACAACCTTTTGCATTTCTGCACATTCAGCTGGCAACAAAATATGAATCAGCAGTTCGCCGATATTGTGGATCATTCCGCAAGTAAACGCCGTTTCTGCATCGTCATGTGAATAGCGTGCGATCCATTTGCAGGTAGCAGCGACTGCGAAACTGTCATGCCAGAATTTACGTAAATCAAACCCTTCCGGCGCTTTGAATGCTCCCGTCAAACCTGATGCTAATACGAGCGTGCGAACTGCATTAAAACCTAATAAAAAAACTGCATCATTCACCGATCCAACTTTTCTATTACCGCCGTAGTGTGCCGAGTTAGCGGCGCGCAACACCTTGATTGTTAAAACCTGGTCGGCACTAATTTTTTTTGCGATTGCGTCATTGCTTACATTTTCATCGCCAAAACTTTCAATAAGTTCTTGAACAACCTTGGGAATATTGGGCAATTTTTGAGCGTTATCTATCAGGTTCTGTAAGTTCACAATGTCGCCTCACTCAGTGGATAGTACATAACCTGATAATAGTTCAGCTTTACATGTTTGCTAATTTTATTTATATAAAAAGTCGCCGCTACACATTGAAAGAATATGCAAAAGTCGACCGGAAAATTTTCTGCATACAAGGCGACTATATCGCCTATTTCTTACACTTTCGCTGTGAGCCTTCAACTTGGTTTGCTAGAATCTCGCCACCAATAATATCGACCGGTTCGATAGGCTAACGATAAGTTTTAACATCTCTGCCGCGAATTTCGCGCCACCACTTTAAGAATAGTAAAGTGTAAGGTAACCAATTTCGGTTTCTACAGTATTGCTTCTGAGAATTGCCAATAATGATTGAAAACAACGACTTGCAAGTTAGTCAAGAATCGCTTCATACGCCTATGATGAATCAGTATTTGCGCATTAAAGCGCAGCACCCGCAGGAGCTGGTGTTTTATCGTATGGGCGACTTCTACGAATTGTTTTTCGATGATGCAAAAAAAGCTTCCGAGATTTTAGATATCACACTCACCGCACGCGGGAAATCCAACGGTGAGCCCATCCCCATGGCAGGTATACCATTTCATTCAGCTGATGGTTATCTGGCCAAGCTAGTAAAGGAAGGAATATCCGTTGCGATCTGTGAGCAAATCGGAGACCCAGCTACGAGCAAAGGACCCGTAGAACGTAAGGTAATGAGGATCGTCACGCCTGGCACTGTAAGTGACGAAGCTTTACTGGATGCGCGCCGTGACAATTTATTAGTTGCTTTACATCACTCTGGCGAAAACTACGGCATTGCATCCCTAGACATGGCGAGCGGACGATTTTTAGTATTGGAAGTCTCCGGTTTGGACGCAGCCCTCGGTGAATTGCAGCGTCTTAACCCTGCCGAACTCTTGTTGAGCGATCACCTGACCACTACCGCTTTGGTGGAAAATCGTAAAGGCTTGCGTCGCCGTGGCCCGTGGGAATTTGATTACGAAACAGCAGCGCGCTTGTTGATACAACAATTCGCCACTAAAGACCTCGCTGGTTTTGGCTGTGATCATTTAAAAACGGCAATCTGTGCGGCTGGCTGCTTATTGAGCTACGCGCGCGAAACCCAGCGCACCGCGCTACCTCATGTTCGCAGCCTGGCCCATGAAAATCGCGATGAGGCCGTCATCATGGATGCGGCCACGCGCCGCAATTTGGAACTGGATATCAACCTCAATGGCGGTGACGAGCACACGCTGTTTTCAGTATTGAATCGCGCCGCCACCAGCATGGGCAGTAGGCTTCTGCGCCGATGGTTGAATCGCCCATTACGCGATCTTGATCTACTTAATGCTCGGCAAGATGCAATCGCTGCACTTCGTAATAACTATACGTTTGAAATCATCAACGGAATTCTGAAACAAGTTGGCGATATGGAGCGCATTCTTGGTCGACTCGCACTACGCTCGTCTCGACCACGGGATTTGTCTCGTCTAATGATGTCCATCGCGTGCTATCCCGAACTGCAAAGTGAGCTGGCTCAACACACATCACCTTTGCTTCGCGATCTGGCCACGCAAATCAGCACCTTTCCCGAACTGGTTGACCTGCTATCGCGTGCAATAATTGAAAACCCGCCCGTGGTTATACGTGATGGAGGAGTAATCGCCGACGGTTACGATGCAGAGCTGGACGATTTGCGGAATATTAGTACCAACGCAGGTCAATATTTGTTGGACCTGGAAATTCGCGAACGCGAACGCACTGGAATTCCAACTTTGAAAGTGGGATACAACCGGGTCCATGGTTATTTTATCGAGCTAACCAGCGCGCAATCTGAAAAAGCGCCTGCAGATTACATTCGCCGCCAAACCCTCAAAAACGCCGAGCGTTACATCACTCCGGAATTAAAAGAGTTTGAAGATAAAGCTCTCTCTGCGAAAAGCCGCGCGCTTGCGAGGGAGAAAGCGCTCTATGATGAATTGCTGGATATTCTCAACCAGCAATTGATCGCCCTGCAGGATTCAGCTAGCGCGGTATCAGAACTGGACGTCTTGGCAACTCTCGCAGAGCGCGCCGACACCTTGGGGTTCTGTCGCCCGTCGCTGACGCTCAACGCGGGCATTAATATCCAGGGCGGCCGCCATCCGGTAGTGGAGCAAGTCACCACCGCGCCTTTCGTGCCCAACGACCTTCTTTTTCATCGCGAAAGACACATGCTTATAGTGACCGGCCCAAATATGGGTGGTAAATCTACCTATATGCGTCAGGCTGCACTCATCGTTTTGCTCGCACACATCGGAAGTTTCGTTCCAGCGCAAAATGCAGAGGTCGGCATTGTCGATCGAATTTTCACGCGCATAGGTTCATCAGATGACTTAGCCGGCGGCCGGTCGACTTTCATGGTTGAGATGACCGAAACGGCGAATATCTTGCACAACGCAACCGCGCGCAGTTTGGTGTTGATGGATGAAATCGGTCGCGGGACAAGTACTTTCGACGGTTTGTCGCTCGCGTGGGCCTGCGCAAAACACCTTGCCGAAAAAGTCAGTGCATTTACTTTATTCGCCACCCATTACTTCGAAATCACAAGCTTGCCTGAAACCATTCCTGGTATTGCAAACGTTCATTTGAACGCAACTGAACACAACGACAATATCGTTTTCCTCCATAAAGTGCAGGACGGTCCCGCGAGCAAAAGCTATGGATTGCAAGTGGCCAAGTTGGCCGGCATACCCTCAGAAGTATTAGCGCAAGCACAGGATCAGCTAAATTTGCTTGAGCAAGGCGTGCACCCGGATCACTCCATGAGAGCCGAAGCACAACTCATTGATAACCTAACGTCTACAACCAACAGCAGCGGATCGCCCTTACAGTCAGGCTTGTTTGATGCGTTGCCAGATCCGGCGCTTGAGGCGTTGAAAAAGATAAATCCGGATAACCTCACGCCGCGCGAAGCCCTGGAACAGCTCTATCGTCTCAAAGAAATTCTAAAAAAGGGACGCTAAACTCATGGGAACTCCGCGCGCAAACTGCTATCCAAAATGGCCCAGCCTGTTTAGAATGCGCGCTTCTTTATATAGTCATTATTTTTAGTCGTTTGGGGAGTCAACTATGACTTTTGTTGTTGGGGAAAACTGCATTAAGTGTAAGCACACAGATTGTGTGGAAGTCTGCCCGGTAGATTGTTTCTACGAAGGCCCCAATTTTCTGGTAATTCATCCAGACGAATGTATCGATTGTGCATTGTGTGAGCCAGAGTGCCCGGTTGGCGCGATTTTCTCTGAAGATGAGCTGCCGGAAGATCAATCCGAATTCCTCAAACTAAATGCTGAGCTCGCAGAAATCTGGCCAAACATTACCGAGATTAAAGAGTCCCCTGCTGATGCAGAACAATGGGATGGCGTGCCAGGCAAGATTCAATACCTGGAGCGTTAATCGAAAAAACTTGATCGATATTAACGAAGGTATCGAGAACCGCGCTAGTCGCGGTTTTTTATTGCCCACAATTCGCAGATACAAAAAAGGCAGCCGAAGCTGCCTTTACTTTAAATCAGTAGTAATTAGGCGCTAAACAATGCTGCGCTATCCAAACCTTGTTTTTCCATAATGTCACGCAGACGTTTTAAAGCTTCTACTTGAATTTGGCGAACACGTTCACGCGTCAAACCAATTTCATGACCTACTTCTTCCAAGGTGCTAACTTCGTGACCACGCAATCCAAAACGGCGTGAAAGCACTTCACGTTGCTTTTCAGTAAGCTCGTCTAACCAAGAGTCCAAACTCATCGTCAAATCGCGATCTTGCAGAATCGTTGCAGGATCAGATACGTGTGTGTCGGCAATGGTGTCAACGATAGTGCGATCAGATGATGGACCAATAGGGGTATCGATTGAAGTCACACGCTCATTCAAGCTCAACATGCGCTCAACATCGGCAACAGGTTTCTCAAGCAAGTGTGCAATTTCTTCGGGAGATGGTTCATGATCCAGCTTTTGCGAAAGTTCGCGAGCTGCACGCAAATAAATATTCAATTCTTTTACAACATGAATTGGCAAACGAATGGTGCGAGTTTGGTTCATGATCGCACGTTCGATGGTTTGACGAATCCACCAGGTTGCATAGGTAGAAAAACGGAAACCGCGTTCGGGGTCAAATTTTTCAACCGCGCGGATTAAACCTAAATTGCCTTCCTCGATTAAATCGAGAAGTGCTAAACCGCGGTTTACATAACGACGAGAAATTTTCACAACTAAACGAAGGTTGCTTTCAATCATGCGTTTGCGGGCAGCTTCATCACCTTTCAACGCTTTACGTGCGAAGAACACTTCTTCTTCAGCACTCAATAAGGGGGAGAAACCGATTTCATTTAAATAAATTTGAGTTGCGTCGAGGGTTTTATTGAACTTGTCATCAATGATTCGTTCACCAATTCCTGCTGAGCGTGTCGCCTTCGGTACTTCTTCTTCATCCGTAAGTAACATATCACTTTCATCGAAATCAACGTCCTGCGGCATGAACACGTCATCACGGTCAAATACGCTTGATTCTTTAGTTTGCAAAGTCATTTTTCAGCCCCTTAAAATCGTAAAATTGAGCTAACGTGTGTGAGCGTTAGCTTGCCCAAGCTATACTTTCCCTTCAGCCTACTTCTTGTTCTTGGATCAGGTTGTCGAGTCGCTTCACAGACCCCTCTTATCTTTACTTATCGAATGTGTGAACTCTTTTATCGCTTGGGCAAGTATCTCAGTGGATCCACCGGGCTACCTTCGCTACGAATCTCAAAGTGAAGCTTAACTCTATCAGTACCGCTTGAACCCATATCGGCAATATGTTGCCCACCTTTAATAAAATCTCCTTCTTTTACCAACAATTTGTTGTTATGTGCGTAAGCACTCAAGAAGACTTCACTGTGTTTTATAATGAGCAAATTACCGTACCCGCTAAGCCCGCCCCCCGCGTAAACAACCCGCCCAGACGCTGCTGCAAGCACAGGCTCTCCCAATTTACCGCCAATATCAATACCTTTATTTACGCCAGAATCGCCCAAAAAAAAAGCAATTGGCTGGCCTGCAGACGGCCAATGCCACTTAAGTGGGCTATAAAAAATCTGGGTTTTTGATATATTTTTAACCTCATTTGATCGGTTTTTTGAACGGTCAAGACCAGATTCGCTTGGCGATTCACTTTCAGTAACCTTAGCGTCGTCTGCGGACGGCCGCCTAGCGAGAGCGGCATTACCTGTTCGAATATCGATGCGGATTTTCTGGCCTGGGTAAATAGTAAATGGGGACTTAATACCGTTATAAACCGCTAATTCTTTTACATCCAGCCCATAGCGCCAAGCAACCGAATATAAGGTTTCCCCGCGCGAAACCGAATGAGTTTTGCCTTTATAAAATGCTTGGGAGGATCGCTCTGCTACAGGCGCCGAAGGCTTGGAAGAGCAAGAATGTAAAAACACGTTTGCGATCAATATAATGGCCACGGTTAAAGTGGTTACTGAACTATTACGAGGTTTTCCTGTCATACCACATCACAGACGCTTAGGTTGTTTTTTAATCATATATATAACTTTTAGAGCTAAATATAGAAAATTTATTGTAAAATTATCTAATATATTTATATAAATGTGCACCAGCAGTGGTTAATTCCTAATTAAATGGGTATTTTCTTCCTATTTTGTGTAACCGGTTTGCACAAGATCAAGGCGCACTCCATCTGATGGAAAGTTACATTGTAGGAGCCGTGAGGAGGGTTGTAGATATTTTTAACGAGAGGTGCCTGATACAAGGGGAACAAACTTTACCGGTTCGATGATACGAGTGACAAAATTATCCGAATCTCCGTCACGCATGATGAGATGCAGATGTTGCTCTTTTCCACCAATAGGAATAACCAGCACACCGGACGGTGCCAGTTGTCTTACCAAATCCTGTGGCACAGCATGTGGCGCTGCGGTACTAAGTATGCCCTGATAGGGCCCCATCTCCGGCCAACCGAAGCCACCATCCGCGTGACGTAAGCTTACATTTCGTAAACCTAGTTGGCGTAACCGTTCGCGAGCTTTTTCCTGAAGCGGCTTTATGCGTTCAACGCTATAGACATGAGGTACCAGTTGGGCAAGAACCGTGGTTTGGTATCCGGACCCAGTCCCTACCTCAAGAACTTTTTCCAATTTACCTGCTGCGCCCAACAAAATTTCTGTCATACGCGCGACCGTGTAAGGTTGGGATAATGTTTGGCCATGGCCGATAGGCAAAGCTGTGTCTTCGTAAGCGCGATGTGCGAGTGCTTCATCGAGAAAAATATGGCGAGGTGTATTGCGCATCACATCCAGAACACGCATGTTCGTTACGCCCTGCTCAACCAACCGTTGGATTAAACGGTCGCGAGTTCGAGCTGAGGTCATGCCTACACCCTGCAACATTAAGTCACTCACTAACGGACCCCTTCGCTCATCATTTTTACTAAAAAATAAACACAGTTAATTATCATTAGCCGACGAACTATATCACACGGACACGGTTTCTGTTTTTAATGCCGAATGTAAAACAGCCAGCTCACGTAATATTGTGGTCGCAAACTCGCCACTCCCTAATGTAAAGTTCACTTCTAAATCCTGCTCAAGCCATCGCCAGCTGGCTGCTTCCGGCTTAAGCGCTAGAGCACGGCGCTCCTGTGATAAGCCTGCGTGCTCAAGACCATTCGTCCAGCTCGCCCAATTTTCCATAACCTTGGTCTCGACCGCCAGTGTGTATAAGGTAGCTGTTGATCGCCCGCGTCCCCACAGGGGTGCGGATGGAAATGCTTCTGGCTCGCCAGATAAAATTTCTTTCCAGGTATTGTCTAAAACACGCGCAGCCACGACTTGATTAAATAAATACGAACGTGCTGCCGATAACATTAGCCCGCGTTTTTGCTTATCGCGAACTTTTTTACTTTCTACCAAAATCGCGTGAGCCTCGACTAAATTATTTCCACCACGGCCGAAACGTTGTTCTCCGTAATAATTAGGCACACCGATGCGTAATATATCTTCAATTTTTTCCTCGAATGCTGGCTTATTTTCAACAACAAAGTCGCGCAGGCATATCTTAAATTGATTTGATTGATGATCGCCGCGTCGCAGTTTATGTTGGTGACGATTTTTAGAGAGTACTTTAATGGAATCGCTATTCAGCAAATCCCAATCCGGTTCAAACTCTTTTTTGGGTAGATAAATACTAAACCATTGAGTAGTCACCGCGTGACGATCCTTGCGCCCACAATAACCAACATCCATCACAGCAACCTTCGCGAGCTCTGCAATTCTCTCTGCCACCCAGGCTGTATTCTCCCCTCGTTTCCATACATGAAGATACGCATGCTCGCCCTCTCCCGTTGGTTCAAACCCCAAATTTTCATCGACCTGAAAATCTTCAGGTTTAACACGAAAGCTTGCAGTGGCGGTCGGGTGGCCGTATGCGTAGGGAAAATCCAAAGAAAAAACTGGCTGCATAAAAAATATCTAAAGGGGAGAAATGAAAAATCCAATACTCAGATTAAGAGCATTGGATTACGGAGGTGTAATAGTTTTAAATTTTAGAAAGCAGAACAACCGCGTAAGCGGCTATACCTTCTTCTCTGCCGGCGAAACCAAGCTTTTCGGTGGTCGTTGCCTTAACATTTACTTGATCGTTATCGCAAAGTAAATCTGCCGAAATATTTTGCACCATGTGCGGAATATAAGTTGCCATACGCGGTTTCTGCGCAACAATTGTCATGTCAGCGTTTTCAAGCTTCCAACCTTTGGCTTTTACTTTTCCGTAAACCATGCGCAACAAGGAACGACTATCAGCATTGCGATATTGCATATCGGTATCAGGAAAATGTTTACCAATATCGCCAAGTGCGGCAGCTCCTAAAAGCGCATCACATAATGCATGCAGTAAAACATCGCCGTCCGAATGTGCAATCAATCCACGCGAATGAGGAATTACTGCTCCGCCGATAACGATTTTATCGCCGTCGCCAAATGCGTGAACATCGTAACCCTGACCAATTCTCATGAGCGTTTCTCTTGCTGATTTAAAATAAATTCCGCCATTAATAAATCATCGGGACGAGTGATTTTAATATTGTCACTTCGGCCCTCAACAACTTGGGATCTATAACCGCATAATTCCACTGCGGAAGATTCATCGGTGATATTTTGTTTTTTGTCGATAGTTTTTTTTAAACAATCTCGCAATAATCCATAGCGAAACATTTGCGGAGTTTGCGCTTGCCATAGCGGCTTGCGATCAACGGTCGACTGGATGTAGATATTATCAGCGACCTGTTTTAATGTATCGCTCACGGGAACAGCTAAAATTCCACCAGTCTCGCTCTCCGCAAGCTCATCACAAAGTTTTTGAATACGCTCTAGAGTAATACAGGGACGAGCTGCATCGTGCACCAAAATCCAATCTGATTCGTGTACCTTATCCGCTAAATAATTCAGACCATGAAGCACAGAATCCGCGCGACTTTCACCGCCGTGGATGGTGTGTACCAACGGATGTTGCAAGATTGTTAATGCAGTCCAGCGGTTATCATCTTTACTGAGCGGAACAACAAT
Organism: Gammaproteobacteria bacterium; assembly: GCA_004173475.1. Lineage (GTDB taxonomy): Bacteria > Pseudomonadota > Gammaproteobacteria > Pseudomonadales > Cellvibrionaceae > Cellvibrio. Next base: position 215,647 of record SEBU01000007.1, on the reverse strand, counting down.
TCCCGCGAGGCCGGGAAACGCTAAGATACGAGATAATGTGTGTTCAAGAATGGTTTTGTTGGCTAGCAGCAAATATTGTTTAGGTTTATCGGCGTTCATACGCGCACCTACACCAGCGGCAGGAACGACAAACCAATATCGGTGAGGTGTTAATAACGGCATTACTGCTCAGTTTTTTTCTTGGCGGGAATCATAAAAAAGGTTTCATCTTTTTTAATCATTCCAATATCGTTGCGGGCACGCTCTTCAACACTATCTGCCCCGGATTTTAAATCCTGTACTTCAACATCCAATATGCGGTTACGTTCACGCATACGATCATTTTCAGCCTGCTGCTGTTTTATGTCTCGCTCCAACTTTGTTGCATGCATATAACTCCCCTCGCCTTGCCAAAGACGATACTGAAGCGCTAGCAGCAAAAGAATCAAAATTGCGAAGAGCCATTTCATAAATTTAAATTTCACGTTTTCGAAAAAAATAGAGGCCGGTTAAGACCTCCATTTTTATCAATGATTATGACTTAAATTCTGCACGACCTTTGTAAGGAGCAGAAGCACCTAATTCAGCCTCGATACGCAATAGACGGTTATATTTAGAGACGCGATCTGAACGGCACAAAGAACCCGTTTTGATTTGGCCAGCAGCAGTTGCAACAGCTAAATCAGCAATGGTGGTGTCCTCTGTTTCACCGGAGCGGTGAGAGATTACTGCAGTGTAACCTGCATTTTGGGCCATTTTGATTGCATCTAAAGTTTCTGACAGAGAACCAATTTGGTTGAACTTGATCAGAATTGAGTTTGCAATTTTTTTATCGATACCTTCTTTCAAAATTTTGGTGTTAGTAACGAACAAATCATCGCCAACCAATTGAATTTTGTGACCAATCTTTTGGGTAAGGTCAGCCCAACCAGCCCAATCGCTTTCGTCTTTACCGTCTTCAATAGAGATGATCGGGTAGCGAGCGGCCAAGTCAGCCAAATAATCAGAGAACTCGTTAGTAGTGAATACACGTCCTTCACCTGCCAAATCATATTTGCCATCTTTGTAAAATTCAGTTGATGCGCAATCCAAAGCCAGGGTTACATTGTCGCCCAACTTGTAGCCAGCTTTTTCAACCGCTTCAGCGATAATTTTTAATGCGTCTTCGTTAGACGGCAAGTTTGGAGCAAAACCACCTTCATCACCTACGGAAGTGCTCAAGCCTTTATCGTGCAGAATTTTTTTCAGAGTGTGGAAAATTTCGGCGCCAACACGTAATGCTTCAGCAAATGTTTTTGCGCCTACTGGTTGAACCATAAACTCTTGAATATCTACGTTGTTATCAGCGTGCTCACCACCGTTGATGATATTCATCATTGGAACTGGCATCGAATATTTACCTGGAGTGCCGTTCAAATCGGCGATGTGTGCGTAGAGCGGAACTTTTTTCGAGATTGCGGCTGCCTTAGCATTTGCCAAAGACACAGCGAGAATTGCGTTCGCTCCCAAAACGGTTTTGAAATCAGTACCGTCAGCTTTAATCATTGCGTTGTCGAGAGCGCGTTGATCCAATGCGTCAAAACCTAATACAAGGTTTTTGATAGTAGTGTTGATGTTATTAACGGCTTTTAAAACACCTTTGCCCAAATAACGTGATTTATCACCATCGCGCAACTCCAATGCTTCGCGAGAACCTGTTGATGCGCCTGAGGGTGCAGTCGCAGAACCCACAGAACCATCAGCCAGAATAACTTCTGCCATAACAGTTGGATTGCCACGGCTATCCAAAATTTCAAAGGCTTTGATATCAACAATCTTGCTCATTTCTTTACTCCAGGTATTTAAATCGAGTGTTAAAAAAATTTCGTTTTTACTTCAACCACAGTTATTTCAATGTCGTCTTCTTCGAATTTCGCTTACTTGCTGAATCTAAAAACGAGTATGCATGTAACTTGTTTTAATGTTCAGCTTATTTATATCGAGCTATTTAATATCGAGCGGCGGAAAATCTTTTACCAAATCATCAATTGCTTTCATCTGCATTAAAAACGGCTCTAAGTTATCCAAAGGCAATGCGCTCGGACCATCGCATTTAGCTTTATCAGGATTTGGGTGCGCTTCTAAAAACAAACCTGCCAAACCAACAGCCATTCCCGCGCGCGCTAATTCAGCCACTTGGTGACGACGACCGCCAGAAGCGCTGTCTTTGGATTCACGAAATTGTAGAGAGTGAGTCACGTCGAAAATTACAGGGGCATTGCCGCTTACTTCACGCATGGTGCGGAAGCCAAGCATATCGACTACCAAATTGTCGTAACCAAAATTAGTACCGCGATCACATAATATAATTTTATCGTTTCCACACTCGCCAAATTTTTCAACGATGTTTTTCATTTGGCCCGGACTTAAAAACTGTGGTTTTTTGATGTTGATCACGGCTCCGGTTTTTGCCATAGCAACTACCAAATCAGTCTGACGCGCGAGGAATGCTGGCAACTGGATTACATCCGCGACTTCTGCGACAGGTGCACACTGATGAATTTCATGTACGTCGGTAATGATAGGAACGTTAAATGTTGTTTTGATTTCCTGAAAAATCTTCAAACCTTCTTCCATACCAGGGCCACGGTAGGAATGAATAGATGAACGATTGGCTTTATCAAAGGACGCTTTGAAAACGTAGGGAATACCTAGTTTTTGCGTAACGTTCACATAGGCTTCCGCAACTTGCAGAGCCATATCACGAGATTCGAGCACATTCATTCCACCAAACAAAACGAATGGCAGTGAGTTCCCTACTTGAAGATTGCCAACTTTTACTATTTCTTGAGACACTAATATTTCCTTTGATGAGTTCGACTAAATTACGTTGGGGAAACGATCTACTTTTTATTTGCTAGAGCCGCTTTTACAAAGCTGGTAAATAATGGGTGACCATCACGCGGAGTAGACGTAAATTCAGGATGAAATTGGCAAGCTACAAACCAAGGATGATCCTGCAATTCGACCATCTCAACCAACGTATCGTCTGCAGACCAACCACCAATTTTTAAACCGGCTTTTTGCATCTGATCAACATAATTGTTGTTTACTTCATAACGGTGACGGTGACGCTCAACAATCACATCTGCACCGTAAATTTCACGTGCTTTCGCGTCAGCAACCAAACGACATTCCTGTGCGCCCAAACGCATGGTACCGCCAAGATCTGATGATTCATCGCGCTTTTCAACTTCGCCGTCGGACGTTGTCCATTCAGTAATTAAACCGATAACGGGATGTGGCGAATTTTTATCAAACTCAGTTGAATTGGCGCCTTTTAATCCTAAAACATTTCGAGCAAATTCAATAACAACGGATTGCATACCTAAGCAAATGCCAAGATAAGGGACTTTGCTCTCGCGTGCGTAACGCACCGCCATTAATTTACCTTCAACACCGCGCTCTCCAAAACCACCTGGAACCAAAATGGCGTCGGCATCTTTCAATATTTCTATACCTTCATTCTCAACGCGTTCGGCATCAATAAAATTGAAGTTAATTTTTGTCTTGGTGTGAATACCCGCATGGGTAACCGCTTCTATTAAGGATTTATAAGCATCCAGCAACTCCATGTATTTTCCGACCATGGAAATAGAAACGGTATTGACGGGATTTAATTTACCTTCAACAACTTTATCCCATTCGGTTAAATCTGCCTCGTTACATTGCAAGCCTAAAAGTTCTACAACGATTTGATCCAAACCGTAGCTTTGCAACAACCGTGGAATTGAATAAATGGTGTCAGCGTCTGGAAGGGGAACAACCGCACGCTCGGCTACGTTAGTGAACAGGGAAATTTTGCGGCGCGAATCTTCATCTACCAAGCGCTCGGAACGACACAATAAAATATCTGGCTGCAAACCAATTGAACGTAATTCTTTTACCGAGTGCTGTGTTGGTTTGGTTTTGGTTTCACCAGCGGTGGCGATATAAGGAACCAACGTCAAATGCATTAATAATGCACGTGAACCCATTTCAACTTTCAATTGACGCACAGCTTCAAGGAATGGCTGCGACTCGATGTCCCCCACAGTGCCGCCAATTTCTACCAGCGCAACGTCCATATCACGACCACCTTCAAGAATACGGCGCTTAATTTCGTCGGTAATATGCGGAATAACTTGTACAGTGCCGCCGAGGTAATCACCACGGCGCTCTTTGCGCAACACAGTTTCATAAACACGGCCTGTGGTGAAATTATTGCGGCGTGTCATTTTAGTGCGGATAAAACGTTCGTAATGGCCCAAATCCAAATCAGTTTCAGCACCATCTTCAGTTACAAATACTTCCCCGTGCTGAAAGGGACTCATGGTGCCAGGGTCAACGTTGATGTAGGGGTCGAGCTTCATAATGGTCACTTTCAGACCGCGTGCTTCGAGGATGGCAGCGAGTGACGCCGACGCAATTCCTTTACCCAATGAAGAAACAACACCACCGGTGACAAATATATATCGTGTCATTGAAAACCTGATTGCAAATAATTAATTAAGCGCTGTAAGCGAAGTAGATGGAGATAAACGATCAATTTTGCACCCATTGCGGGGCGTGACGTTTATCTTTCAGGACGGGGCGCCAGTCTACCCGAAAGAGGTTGTTGGCTCAATGAAAAGGTGCTTTTTATCCGGCTAATAAATAAAAATGAGGCATGGGGCCCGCTCGTCTACTCCGCTTTTCGACCATAGTCCAAGCGATAACCTGAGTCGGCTTGAAATCCTTCGCAAATCCATAAATCAGCAACGGCGACTAAATTTTGGTCGCTATAAATTAATGGCAGACTTTCTCTCAACCAAGGCTCAACCCCGTAATCCTGAAGCAAACGTTTAAGAGTTTGCGAATGGCCTCGGCCCACAGGACGACAGCGTTCTCCACCCTGCCGGAAGCGGACATGCAGATTGGGCAGATCATCTTTAAGAAGCGGCTTATTCGATGACTGGATAAGATGAAAAGACAACCACAGGTTGTTAGCGACTTCAATATCAGTTGCGAACTCAAAGGATGGGGCGCTTATCTGAAGCGTATCCGCGATCGGCAAAGCGTACATACGTTGACGATAAACTCTCAAGCTCACGTCGCCCCATGAAACCTGAGCCTCGGAGTCTTGTCGGCCACCGATAAGTTGCTGCTCAATCTGCTGAAGATGCTGCTGTTCCGGTGTACTTAAGCCTTGACCCCGCAACCAAACCCGAATCAAATTATGACGACGTGGGATTGATAGTGATTCGAGGTATTCGAGGCTAACGCAAGTGCCAACGAGGCTTGGTTTAAAGTTCGCCAACATTAAATCTTGTTGGGCTAGCTCCTCAATCAGCAGCTCGTTGGCAGCGCAAAGCTCGGACGTTTGTTGCCACTTTTGTGTGAAGTGCGGCCAGCGACGGCGTAACACAGGCATGATTTGATTACGAATGAAGTTTCGGTCGTAATGATCGTCACTGTTGCTCTCATCGTCGACCCAGGTCAAACCACAGGCAGACGCATATTTTTCCAATTCAGAACGGGTGAAATTCAATAGCGGGCGATACAGGGTACCTTTGCCCAACACGCGTTCTCGCGCCATGGCAGACAAACCACGTGGCCCAGCCCCTCGCATCAAACGTAGCAGCAATGTTTCCGCCTGATCATCTGCATGATGCCCCGTTAAAAGATAATCATCCGCTTGCACGTATTCTTCGAAAACCGCATAGCGCGCTTCGCGAGCTGCATCTTCAATCCCGCGTCCGGTATTTTTTACAGTCACGCTCACTGCAGTAAAAGGTATATTTAAAGATGCACATAGAGCAGCGCAATGTTCTTGCCACTCACGAGCATTGGGAGATATTTGGTGATTAATATGCAACGCACGCAGTTTAACGAGCAAATTCAACGCAACAATCGAATGAAGTAAGACGCAAGAATCCAAACCCCCAGACAAGGCTATCCACCAAACACCGCGGTGACTGGTCGGAAGATATTGCTGAAGAATAGAAGTAGAGAAGGTCATGCTAAATATCAAAAACCTAAGGTGTGATCATTAAAACGGAAAATGACAAAAATAAAAACACCGTGACCGACCTATTTTTCAAATAGGCTTCATAAAAGCTACAATACAATTAATTTGAGACGTCAGACTAGAAAGGTCCAATGCTAACAATACAATGCAGACATGTAATATGAAAAAATTATCTGGTGTGATATGCCTCGTTTTTGCTTTCGTCTTTTTTCAGTCAGCTAAAGATTCCGATATACAAACGAGATTGTCACCAGTGCATGACATTGAAGCCTATTACATTAAAAAAAATGAAGAGGACATACCAATTGTAGACAATGATGGAAACATGTATCAAACAATATGGGACGTGTCCCATCTAAATGCAGATGAGATTAAAGAAACCAAAAAAATGTGTGCTAAAAAAATATTTCCAAAAATGGTTTTAAATAATGCCACGGAGATTAGCGAAATTTTAGAATCTGATATAAAGCCAAGCTTATTTAAGGAGTATGGCCAATGTTTTATATCTGCAGGTTTCAAATTGATAGGCAAAGACGGATTTTTACCCGATAGATTTTTGCTCAGTATGTCACGTAAAAATTCCAAATCTTCGTCACAGGCTGTAGGGGGGCATTTTTATATCATTAAAAAGCACGCCAAATACATTGATGTTTATAAGGACGTCATTCAATGTCAGGAATCTGCATTTCGGAATAATCATGGGCTGGAAGAGTTCTATGATGACACTTACAGTTACGTCTCCATCAAACCTTACATTAATTATATGAAATCCTGTCTCACTGATACTGGCTACACAATACAAGGCGGCGCTCAAGAATGACAAACAAAATTATATCCTACGGACAATGGCCTTCCTCCATCACCGCAGAGATGTTAACCCAACAAAGCGCAAAACTGAGCGAACCGCAAGTATTTGGTAAAGATATTTTTTGGCTTGAATCTCGCCCGTCTGAAAAAGGCCGTAACGCGCTTGTAAGATTGCGAAAAAACGGCGAGCGAAGTGATTTACTTTCCGAACCTCATAGCGTTCGCACGCGGGCACATGAATACGGTGGCGCTAGCTACCTCGTAACTCATAAAAAAATATTTTATGTTCTCGATGTAGATCAACGAGTTTATTACATTGATCAAGCCACATTAGAACAGGTAGCACTCTCGCCGGCTGGAAATTATCGTTACGCAGATTTTTGTTGGGATACAAAGCGCAGTTTATTAATATGTATTCGAGAGGACCATTCGCTAGTAAACCACCAGAAAGCGCTAAAGGAGCGAAGTGAGATTATAAGCATCGATTTGCAGGGTAATGTTCAAGTTCTCGTAAGCGGAGCAGATTTTTATAGCAACCCTCGACTAAATCCCGACGGAGATAAACTTAGCTACCTTTGCTGGAATCATCCGCAAATGCCGTGGGACGGCACAGAATGTTACTGCGCAGATTTGTCCTCAAATGGTGAAGTAATTGCAACTCACTTGATTGCTGGCGGAAAAAACGAATCTATTTTTCAACCGCAATGGTCACCCTCCGGTGAATTATTTTTCGTATCTGATCGCAACAACTGGTGGAACATTTATCGTTACACCAAACATGGTGTTGAAAACATATGCAATTTAGCAGCTGAATTCGCAATGCCGCAATGGGTGTTTGGTATGAGCACTTACGGCTTCCTGAATGCATCGCAGATTTTTTGTTGTCGTAGTCAGCGGGGTCAGTGGCACTTGGGTTTGATTGACGTTGATCAAAAAGGACTTATTGACGTTCCGAGTGAATTGAAAGATATCTCAGGCATTCATTGTAATAATGGAAACGCTTATTTTCTCGGCTCAAGCGCGACTCATGGAATAGGTTTGTTTCAATATCGAGAGCAAAAAATAAATCCAATCGTTAGACCAAATGATCTTGGGTTAACGTCAGATGATATTTCCAATCCACAAGCTCTTGAGTTCCTCACCCATGACAAAGAGATCGCCCACGGATTTTATTACACGCCAAAAAGTTCGCAGATAAGCGCACCGAAAAATACTTTACCGCCACTGATTGTCATGTGTCATGGAGGGCCTACCGGTGCGACCGAAACGTCTCTCAACGTTAAAATACAATTTTGGACCAGTCGCGGCTTCGCAGTTTTAGACGTTAACTATCGTGGCAGCACAGGTTACGGTCGCGCTTATCGCGACAGATTGAAAAAAAATTGGGGAATTACCGATGTGATTGATGCCTGCAGTGGTGTGCACTATTTAATTGGACGCGGATTAGTCAATAAAGAAAAAATCGCAATTCGTGGTAGTAGCGCAGGTGGTTATACGGTACTTGCTGCGCTTACGTTTAGCGACACATTTAAAGCGGGCGCAAGCTTATATGGAATTGGTGACCTTGAAGCACTCGCAAAAGATACTCATAAATTTGAAGTCCATTATCTGGATTCCCTTGTCGGTGAATACCCAAAGGAAAAAGCTGTCTACCATGCTCGCTCCCCAATTCATCACATTGATAAATTAAATTGTCCGGTGATTTTTTTACAAGGTTTAAAAGATAAGGTGGTTCCACCGGCACAGGCAGAAGCCATGGTCGCGGCGCTTAGAGCAAAAGGAATAAAAACCACCTACGTGACTTTTGCCGAAGAAGGACATGGTTTCCGGCAAGCAGAAAGTATTAAAACGGCTATTGATAGCGAATTGGCTTTTTATCTGGAAGTATTTCATTGATCGAGCTTAACACTCACCGCTTTTTATTTCTGGCATCCCGATTTTTTGAGTCAGAAATTTCCATATCCCAATAGAGAGGCGAGCTGGGTAACTAACTACCTTCCCAGCTCAGTTCATTTTACATGGTGTGCCCTACTTCTCGTACTCAATTTTGGTGATATACCAAACAAACTCTCCCGCCTCAGTTTTTACGACCGCTTCATCGTCGACTTCTTTTTTAATGAGCGCGCGAGCCATAGGTGAGTCAATAGAAATATAGTCTTTGGTATCAAAAATTTCGTCGTAACCGACAATTCGAAAACGCTTCTTTTCACCATCATCATTTTCAATTTCAACCCAAGCGCCAAAAAACACTTTTCCGTCCTGGACGGGGGAATAATCAACAACTTTTAAATCTTCGATGCACTTGCGTAAATATCGAACACGACGATCTATTTCGCGAAGTCTTTTTTTATTGTATTGGTAGTCCGCATTTTCAGAGCGGTCACCCAGGCTTGCCGCCCAAGATACTTTTTGCGTAGTGTCTGGTCGTTCAACACGCCATAAATGGTCAAGCTCGGCCTTTAGTTTTTCTAGGCCAGCTCGTGTTATTAAAGGAGTCTTCATATGGGAATAATTAAATAATTTTTAGACGGACAATTGGAGGAAAAATAGACCAGTGATCGCAATTTCTTAAAATGAAATTACAAAACCACCGGTTTATTTGGAAGCTCATTTTCATCATGAGCCGAGACAGGAAAGTGTTCAACCAAATGTTTCGTAACAGAACGAATAGCCTGTACCACACCTTCATGAAAATTCCCTTGGGCAAACTTACTTTGCATACTGCGACAAATTGTTTGCCATTCATTCTTATCGACCTTAGCGTTAATGCCCCTATCGGCAATAATTTCTACAGCATGATCAGCCAAGAGTAAATAAATTAACAAGCCATTATTATTTTGTGTGTCCCAGATGCGCAACTGCGAAAAGATATCCAACGCACGTTCATGAGCAGATTGATCTTTAAACAAAGGCGCGCCATCTAACGCGCCCTCGACTACAAATCGAATTTCACCAGAATGTTGGGTTTCGCTTTGAGCTATCTCCTTTTCGATGGATTCCAAGGCTGCGGTAGTAAAATATTTCCTAAGGTACCACTGCGTTCTAAGCGTATGTTTAAAGATGCGTTTAATATTCATTTTTTACCACCGTCCCGATGCGCCACCGCCACCAAATCCACCGCCACCACCACTGAAGCCACCTCCGCCGCCAAAGCCGCCTCGACCTCCGCCTCCAAATCCACCCCAGCCACCGCCTCTTCCGTTGGTATCAATAAAAGAAAACAGAAAAGCGAGTACACCAGCAATCGCAGCAAAACCAATTACGTGCATAAAAATCCAAACCATAAACGCAACAACGCCGCCGGTGGCCAGAGCTCCTAAAAATCTACCGAAAATTGAGCGCAGAACTGCACTTATTGCTATGGCTACCAATACCAGAACAGGTAACGACTGTGATCCTTTTTCACTCAGTTCATTAGCTTTTTGTTCCGGTGGAGGCAAAGTTTCTCCATCAATTACACTCATTATTTTTTGAACGCCCGCTGTGATGCCAGCGTTAAAGTCACCCTGTTTAAAATAAGGTGTAATGATTTCTTCAATAATACGTTTGCTCGTAACATCGGTAAGCGCGCCCTCCAATCCATAGCCAACTTCAATGCGCAGCGCGCGATCATTTTTAGCGATAATTAGAATCACGCCATCATCGACTCTTTTACGACCTAGCTTCCATGCCTCAGCAACTCTAATTGAATATTGTTCAATCGATTCGGGTTCGGTAGTTGCAATTATAAGTACTGCTAGCTGACTACCTTTCCTTCCCTCAAAAGCACTCAAGACTTGTTCTATTCGAGAAATTTGATCCGGTGACAATGTTGATGTTTGATCAATCACGTGCCCCGTTAAGGCAGGCACAGGTACATCTGCATACGCAGAAGTATTTAAAGCTGCAGCAGAACATAAAAATAAAAGCGCAACGAGGAGCGCCTTAAGCTTAATCATTTAGCATCACTCTGTGGCTGCGCAGGCGCTGCATTAAAATTCACGTCAGGTGCGGTAGATATTGCCTTCTCATTCTCTACAGTGAAATTTGGTTTTACATCGTAACCAAATATTTTTGCAGTAAGATTTGCAGGAAATGAGCGAACTGCAACGTTATATTCCTGCACATCTTTAATATACCTGTTGCGGGCTACCGTAATACGATTTTCCGTGCCCTCAAGTTGAGACGTTAGATCTCGGAAAAGCGCATCGGATTTTAAGTTAGGATAATTTTCAGTAACAACAAGTAAGCGCGACAACGCACTACTCAACTCCCCCTGCGCTGACTGAAACTTAGCGAAGGCCTCAGGGTTGTTTAGTACTTCAGGGCTTACCTGTAAACTTCCCACCTTCGCTCGTGCATTTGTTACACCCAATAGAACGTCTTTTTCTTGAGCGGCAAAACCTTTTACTGTGTTTACCAAATTAGGTATCAAATCAGCACGACGCTGATATTGGTTTACCACTTCTGACCAGCTTGCTTTTACTTGTTCATCAGCAGTCTGAAATTTGTTGTAGCCGCAACTCGATAACATCAACACGGTTAAACCTGTCACCAATATTTGCAAAAATCGCATGTCGTGTCTCCAAATAAGTAAATGAGTTGATAATGTTGCGCATCATAGACCGGGTTTGGCCATTCTAGCCACACACAATAAATTAACGCTCAGGTAAATTGTCGATCATTTTACCGTGCGACCAAGGCACAGCGTGCTCCAGTAGTCAGCATTAACTAGCAGGCTGGACTCAAGATGTAAAATTGCTTTATGCTTTGGAAAATTACTCTCAAGATTCATCATGATTAACATAGTGCATAAAAAGTATCTCGCATTGCTCATGATACTGGCGTTTGCTAGTCAGTTGATGGCAGCAGCAGTTATGACGTGCAAGTTGGAAGGCGTCTCTAACCAGGTTTCAGTTAGCGCACATGCAAATCATATGGACCACGCCGGGCATAACATGTCACACGCGATGGAAAGCCGGGACAATACTAAGAGTAATGTGGATAACTCCCCCAACTTTCAACATCAATCATTTTGCTGTAAAACCATGGATCACTGTCTGTTGGGTTGCGCACTCATAGCGATCCACAATCATTTTTTCTTCCAATTAGACATCGTCAACAATGGTATAGAAGATTTGTATTCCAGTAGATCTTCCAGTCCATTCATTCCATCTCTGTACCGACCACCGATTTTTGGCTGATACGGCCCAGCTACGCCCGAAAATCGGGGTAAGCATTCTCTAACACTCTGAACTTGTAAATTATCAGAATTTATAATTCAATTTTCTTTAAAGAATTATGTTCGTTGTCATCCCTTGTGAGGTGACATCAGGAATTACTATGAAAAATGTTAACTCTCATAATATTTCACGCCGGCAATTTGTTTTGGGTGCATCTTCGACTATTGCATTAAGCACCTTAACGCCCTCTCAATCGCTTTTTGCGGATTCTTTTTCGCAAGCACAGGCTTCAAAAATTCTGACCGGAACGGAATTTGATCTGCACATTAATTATCAAAAAGTCAATTACACTGGGAAGTCATGCACAGCAACTACCGTGAACGGCAGCTTGCCCGGCCCAATTTTGCGGTGGCGTGAAGGTGACCGCGTTAAGCTACGGGTTACCAATCACTTAAAAACGGACAGTTCTATTCACTGGCACGGAATTGTGTTGCCCTCAACCATGGATGGATCACCGGGTTTCGACTTTGATGGTATTAAACCCGGTGAAACTTTCGAGTATGAGTTTGACGTTAAACAGAATGGAACCTATTGGTACCACAGTCATTCAGGAGTTCAGGAACAGACAGGCCTGTCGGGCGCAATTATTATTGACCCAATAGAGAAGGATCCGGTTGTTTATGATCGCGATATGATAGTCATGCTGTCGGATTGGACCGACATCCCGCCGGAAAAAATTTATAACAAATTAAAAAAAATGAGCCACTACTACAATTATCGCGAACGGACGATTGCTGATTTTTGGTCAGACGTTAAAACGAAAGGGTTTATACAAACATGGCGCGACCGAGCCATGTGGAATCAAATGCGAATGAGCGATACAGATATCGCCGACGTGATTGGTTACACCTACTTAATGAATGGGGTTACACCGGAAAAAAATTGGACGATGCTGTGTAAGCCTGGCGAAAAAGTTCGCTTGCGTTTTATTAACGGCGCCGCCATGACAATTTTCGATGTGCGCATTCCTGGTTTAAAAATGACGGTTGTGGCTGCAGATGGACAAAACATTCAACCCATCACTGTCGATGAATTTCGAATAGGAAATGCTGAAACCTATGACGTTATAGTTTCACCTCAACAAAACGAAGCCTATACACTTTTCGCACAAAATATTGATCGAACAGGTTTTGCACGCGGCACACTTACGACGAGTCAAGGTTTAACAGCCGTTATTCCCCCAATGGACCCAGCCCCGAGGCTTACACATAAGGATATGGGAATGGGAATGGGAATGGACCATAGTGGCCATGATATGGGCGCGATGCAAGGAATGGATCACAGTGGCCACGACATGGGTGCGGTGGAAAGAATGGATCACAGTGGCCACAACATGAGCGCGATGGACGGAATGGACCACAGCGGCCACGACATGAGCGCGATGGACGGAATGGACCACAGCGGCCACGACATGAGCGCGATGGACGGAATGGACCACAGCGGTCACGATATGAATGCGATGAAATTGGAATCAGATATCAAAAAAATTTCAAAGGCGGGATTAGGTAGCAATTTCGGCATCGCGGAAAAAGCCACGCATTACGACACAGAATTTGGCCCCAATGTGGATATGCGTTCGGATATACCTGTGAGTGGTATTAATGATCCCGGTCTTGGCTTACGCGATCATGAAAAGTTATACAGTCGTAAAGTTCTTGCCTACGCAGATCTTAAAAGCCTCGCACCCACACGCGATAAGCGCGAGCCAACGCGCGAAATTGAATTGCATTTAACCGGTAATATGCATCGCTATACCTGGTCAATGAACGGTATAAATTTTATGGGCGCAACCCCACTCGATTTAAATTACGGCGAGCGTATACGCATTATTCTCATTAACGACACCATGATGACCCATCCAATACATTTGCACGGCATGTGGAGCGAAATAGAAACTGGCGATCCAGATTTTATTCCGCGCAAACACACGGTGTTAGTGCAACCCGGATCGAAAATTAGTTATCTGGTTACGGCTGATGCAAAAGGCCGCTGGGCCTATCATTGTCATTTGCTTTACCACATGTTTGGCATGATGCGTATGGTCAAGGTCGTATAGGAGGACAATCATGAAAAAATTTGAAAAAAAATCGTTGTCTACATTTATCGCAATGCTCATTACAATTGTTGCTTCATTAGTTCCAACTCTCGCAAATGCGCACGGAGATTCAAACAGTGAAAACATTAGCGGTATGCATGATCATGAAGATAACCCCACTCTCGCTAAAGTCATGTTTGATCAGTTGGAATTCCGCAATGGAGGCGGCGACAACCAATTCGTAATGGACGCTCAAGCATGGATAGGTAAAGACCTTAATAAATTCTGGCTGAAAGCAGACATTGAACAATCTGACGGCGAAACAGAAGAAGCTGAACTACATGCACTTTATAGTCGAGCAATTACCAGTTACTGGGATCTGCAGATAGGTCTGCGAGAGGATATAAAACCCAAACCGACCGATAGCTGGGGTGTAATAGGCGTGCACGGACTTGCCCCTTATTTCTTCGAACTGGATGCCGCATTTTTTGTTGGCGAATCTGGCGATACCGCAGCGCGATTTTCAGCGGAGTATGAATTACTTTTTACACAACGGTTAATTCTTTCACCGGAGTTCGAGTTCAATTTATATGGTCAGCGGGATACAAGAAAAATGACAGGCGCGGGATTATCGGATGTGAATGCGGGGCTTCGACTACGTTACGAAATTTTCCGTGAATTCGCGCCATACATAGGCGTGCATTGGAATAAAAAATTTGGTGAGACGGCAGATTTTTCAAGAATTAGTGACGAAGCAACTAGCGATACACAGGTTGTTGCTGGAATACGCGCCTGGTTTTAGGCGCGTGATATTTATTTTTGGGTATGAGTTAATCCAGCAAATCTTCGTAAGCGATTGTTTGATAATTTGCAGACTTTTCCCATGGAAGTGCGGCGGGAACGGAAGTTATCCTAATCGTAATCTTATTATCCATAGTTCCATCCAGCCGACCACTTTCAATGGACAATGGTATTTCGTTGACTTCATCCCATAAAACGCGAGTAAACTCCTCCGCGTTTTTCTTTTCATACCACGTCGCTCCTTTAGGGACTGTCAGGTTCAAGATAGTCATTTTTTTTAGTGCGTCGCGGTTCAAGAGATAATAGGCAGATTCCCAATCGCCATTGAACCCCAGGGTTTCGTATTCAGTTGGACGCGGTTCAATTATTATTTTTTGGCTCGTTCTTACAAACCGGAATTTTGTTTGGTTGCTGGTATCTCTCACTATCCATTTAGCGGCGGTTGCAAAATTTAAATCGTGACCGTGGCCTTCATCGTCGGAATGTGTGTGCTTGGTTGGTGCCTTGGCAATAATACGCTCGGTCCAAACAACATTTGTATCGCGGATAAATTTTTCCTGAAATTGGGTTTGCTTCTTAACACCCTCGGAGGTAACTGTCATACTTTCAAAGGTCATTATCGCTGACAAAGGTTGCGCTAGCACCGAGCCAGAAAAAAAAGCGGTTACGAAAACTAAGCTTTTAATCATATATTTCTCGTGGTTAAATTAAAAAAACACCTGAAGTATCAGGTGTTTTTTTACAAGCTAAAAAATGGATAGAGACTCTTAAAAGCCGAATGCACTATTTAACAAATTAAAAACCTTAGTGTTATCAATGGTGCCTTTGAACGTCTTTGAAGCCACCCCTGCTCCTGTCGCAAATAACATAACGTCACCACCACCGTGAGTTTCCGAGCCCAGCTTAACCGCGGTTTCTTGTAAATAATCATCGTGTAGAACTTGAGTGGCGTCGGCGTTGCCTTCAATTAAGGTGCTGCGGGTTGCAGGTCGATTCGGACCATTACCAAATACCAAGGCGGTGTAATTTTTACCGTTCACGTCTAAAAGTTCGGTGCCATCTTTATAACTTTTAACGGTGCCGAGGATGTCACTACCGCGCTTCCCGTAACCATTAAATGCCATAGTGTGGTCGTGGTCAGCAGTAATTACGATTAATGTATTTGCCAAACCAGGATCGCGTTTTTCCATTTCATCAAGTGCAGCTTTAATTGCGTCGTCAAATGCAATCGTATCTTCCATCACGCGTTTCGCATTAGTGCCATGCAAGGCATGATCGATACGTCCACCTTCAACCATTAAGAAAAATCCGTCCGTATCTTTACCTAATACGTCTATAGCTTTTAAAGTCATAGTCGTAAGACTCGGTTCGTCGATAGATTTTTTAACGCGATCCAATTCATATTCCATATGGCTCGCATTGAATAAACCAAAGAGTTTGTTCGTGGTTTTGCCGTCAACTGCGTTCAATGCGCTACCACTATTTACGTAGGTATAACCTTGCGCAACGACTTCCGCTGTTAAATCGCGACCATCCGTTCGCTTACCTTTTGCCGCGCCGGATCCAGTGTTCGGAAGAAAATAATCGCGACCACCACCTAGTAACACATCTAAACCTGTGCCAAGTTTAGTGTTGTACCCTGCCCCTCCAACCACGGCTTGCGCCGCTATATTATTTTCAGCATCGCGATGGCAAATGTGTGAATAAGTTGCTGCCGGTGTTGCGTGGGTGATACGAGCTGTCGAAACAGCGCCAACTGCTTTTCCTTTTGCTTTTGCAATTTCCAAAATAGTATCAACCGGAGTTCCGTTACCCGTTGCCGAACAATTTGAATCGGCACCGGTTGGTTTAATCGCTACTGTATCGGCCGACATGGAAAGAACTTCGTTGTTCATCTTAACGCCGGTCATATAGGCAGCCATTGATGGCGCCGAGTCTGTCGTTTGTGCATCATTCGAATAGGTTTTAACGCGAGCGGTACGTGTTTTACCATCGAGTTTTTCCATGTGCAATTCGCCTTCTTCTTTATATTTGTAAATGCGGGCAGCAGTTACGGTTGTTGGGCCCATACCATCGCCCAAAAAGAAGATGACATTTTTCGCTTCGCCAGCCGCAAGTGCATTTGATGCTATTGCAGGTAAAAACGCAGCGCTGGAGAGCAACAAGGTGTTAATAAGTAATTTTTTCATGATCAATTCCTGTCGGCCTCTGTGGTTACAGATCTACTGCGCTACGAATCAGCGAGAAAACTTTAGTGTTGTCCATTACGCCTGCAAAGGAGTCAGCGTTTTTGCCCATCGCACCTAAGAATACGTTAGTGCCGCCATGAGTTTCACCACCCGCAGCAACCGGAATAACAGCTTCCTGATGGTAGCTATCAGCAAATACCTGAACATCTGTCAGCGCAGGGAAATTTTTTCGATCATCTGCAACGCGATTTTCACCGTTACCAAAACCTATAATCGTAAATGGCATACCATCCGAATCTTTCGCGATAGAACCGTCAGTGTAATTTTTCAATAACCCCAATACGCCTGGATTCGTTGCGCTGGTTTTACCGGTTCTTGCCGCATATCCGTTAAGCACCAAGGTGTGATCGTGGTCAGCAGTGACAACAATTAATGTGTTCGCTAATGTCGGATCAATTTTTTTAATTTCCTCAATACCAGCTTTAATGGCGTTATCAAATGCGATTGTGTCTTGCAACGCCTTAATCGCTGTAGTTTCGTGCAATGCGTGGTCTATGCGGCCACCTTCAACCATTAAAAACATTCCTTTCTGATTTTTTTTCAAAACCTGAATCGCTTTTATCGTCATGTCAGCCAAGCTCGGCTCATTGGTTGTTGCACGCACCAGGTCGTAATTCATGTGACTTGAATTAAACAAACCGACAACTTTTGTTGCTGTTGCGGCATCAAGTGCATCAAGTTCTGTTTTATTGCTCGCGTAGCTATATTTTTGTGTTTTTAATTCAGCGATAAGATCGCGATTATCAGTTCGCTTTCCACCAGCAGTGGTCGATTGGAAAAATTGTCGGCCGCCACCGAGTACAACATCAACACCATCACCTAATTTCGCATTAAAACCTGCACCTGCCGGAACCAATTGTGCAGCAATAGTATTTTCTGCATCGCGATGACAAATGTGCGAATAGGTTGCAGCCGGAGTTGCATGAGTCACACGTGTGGTTGTTACTACGCCTGTCGCCAAGCCGGCTTCTTTTGCAATTTCAAGCAATGTAGTCACTGCTTGGCCATTGGTAGTCGGGCATGCGCTATCTGAACCGGTCAGATAACTTGCTCCGTTCGCGTCAAATGCTTTTGTATCTGGCGTCATGGAAATAACTTCGTTATTCATTTTCACGCCCGTCATGTAAGCCGACATTGAAGGTGCTGAGTCGGTTACCTGTGCATCATTTGAATAAGTTTTAATAAATGCGGTTTCAGGGAAAGTATCTATAGTTAATTCACCGTCTTCACCTACGCCGTAGATTCGTGCGGCTGTAAGGGTTGTTATGCCCATACCGTCGCCCAAAAAGAACACCACATTTTTGGGTGCTGCGGCGCTGACGCTTGAACTGGAACTAGAATTAGCGCTGGAAATTACAGACGATGTAGAAGATGAAACAACCGAGCTTGAATTTGCTACCGAACTTACTACTGGACTAGAGCTGGTAGGGATTGGACTTGGTGACTTTGAGTCTGAATCGCCACCACACGCGGTTAATGCCACGCTGATGGCGGTACACAATACGAGTTTTTTCATATAACCCTCCTTTAAGGTTGAGGCTACCTTAGGAGGTGAAGATGAATTTTTTAAGACATATAAATGACGTTTTTATGATGCTTTAAGAGACAATCCATTATATCGAACAAAATTTAATCATCAGTTCAATTAATATGTAAAAGGAAGATGGATTAAAGGTACAAGTGATAAAAAAGTGGTGCGAGCGACGAAAGTTAAGAGGAACAAATGATGAAAATAAAATATGTGGCAACAATTTTTCTACATGCTTTCATAGCGGCTTCTTGCGCGCCCAAAAATCCACCGGAAAAACCTCCTAGTGTATTGAGTGACGCACAACAACATACCTTGGAAAAAGCTAAAGAAACAGAAGACATTTTGAAAAAAGCAGATGAAGAACGCCGTAAGAAGCTGGACGAGATGGAAGGTAAATAGCAGTAAACTTGAGAAATGTTTTTTTTATTTCAGTGCTGTTTTTTATCCGAGTACTGCTTTTTTATTTCAGCACCAAGCCCAATTCGCGATAATCACGAAGATACACACCGAAATCACCCTCTTTCAAGGCGCGCTTGATTAAAAAGGATTTATCCATTTTTTTCTTTTCTACTTCTGCTAAATCCACCACCACTGTTTTGCCCAATGAAGTGTCTTGATTTTTTACTATAATAATTTTAGGGAGATGGCGATATTTGACGTTAGTTTCAAACACAATTCCAATCAAGCCGTTAACTAATTCCACGCTTGTACCGGGCGGATACAAGCCTACACTTTTAATAAACTCAAGCGCTAACCGATCATCAAAATGAGTATTGCGATCTTTAAAAATAATTTTTAACGCTTCGGTAGAGGGGATACTCGGCGAATAACAGCGATCAGCAGTCATGGCATCGTAAGCATCGACTATAGCGATAATTTTCGCCAACTCGGAAATACCTGCCGATTTTAATCCGCGTGGATAACCTGTCCCATCTACTTTTTCGTGATGACTATAGGCGACGTCAATAGTGCTATTAGGAATTCCTGGCGAGGCCATTAGTAAATTGCGCCCATGAACCGTGTGCGCACGCATAGCGTTGAGTTCTTTTTCGTTTAAGGCTGAAGGCTTATGTAATACTTCGGGCTGTACCCGCATTTTTCCCACGTCATGTAGCAGACCACATAAACCGAGCTTCTCCAAATCTGCTTCGCTCATACCTAGGTGGCGGCCAAACGCAATTGCCAAAATACAGACGTTAAGACAATGCTCAGCGGTATATTCATCCTGGCTACGAATTTTTGACATCCACAATAAAGCATCCGCATTACGCAAAATGCTGTGGACACACTCTTTAACAGTACTTTTGGCTTGATCGGTGTTGATAACTCCGCCAAGGCGTATATCGTCCAACAAAGTACGAGTGAGGCGGCGCGCGGACTTGTAAGTATCTATTGCAGCAAGATGCTCGGCTTTTGCATCAACCTTATTGATGTAGGAGACTTTTTTGGCTTTATTTTCGAGCGCGGCACGCTCTTCAGGAGGAACCCATTCTTGCGTGATTGCATCTACCCAAACATGCTCTGAGTATTCAGCGATAGTGTCTATGTCTTCCAAAGTCTCGACGACAAAGCCTTGCATCAAAAAAGGTGTTTCCAGCCAAGGGCGGTCGAGCTGCGATACGAACATGCCTATCTTGAGTTCGGATACGTGTATTTTGATCGTTTTTTCCGACGACTTAACATATCCCGGGCGTACTTCTTTAAAGTCCAAGCTAACCTCTCACTACTTCCCGTGTCGCTTTTCGTTATTTACAAAATTGGGATGTTTATATCAGTGTAACCGTTTAACGCACAAGTGGCGAAAACAAAAAAGCCTAAATAGGCGAATGACTATTCCAAACCACGTAATTATCGTCAATAGCATTCGCCTTCGGAAACTCTTAACCTAACTTTTCTTACCGAGACTCTTTTTACCGAGATTTTTGCTATTGAGACTTTCCCTTTTGAGACTTTGCTTCGTCCCACAAAACATTCATTTCCTCCAACGTGGATTCAGTCAGCGGCTTTTTCAAGTGAGATTCAATGTAGTTAAATCGACGTTCAAATTTTTGGCTCGCTTTACGCAAAGCAAGTTCAGGATCTACTTTCAAATAACGACTTACGTTAACGACCGCAAAAAATAAATCACCTAACTCCTCTTCGATAGCACTCTGATCATCGGCCAATAGCGCTTCTTCCACTTCTATTAATTCTTCACGCACTTTCGCTATGGGACCTTGAACGTCGGCCCAATCGAACCCAACCGTGGCTACGCGCTTTTGCAATTTTGCGGCGCGACTCAATGCAGGTAGATTAAACGGTACATCTGCTAATAAACTTTGGGAGCCTTTAGCAGTACGCTCTTGCTGTTTGATTGCTTCCCACCGCTCTTTTACATCGGATGGCAAGGTGTGGCGGTTATCTATTTTGCTTTGCAAAGTGCCATCCGGAAAAACGTGCGGATGACGACGCACCAGTTTTTCTACCAAATCAGAAACTACACCGGCAAAATCAAAACGATTTTCCTCTTTACCAATTTGGCTGTAGAAAATAACCTGGAATAATAAATCCCCTAACTCTTCTTTGAGATGCACGAAGTCCTGCTTTTCAATTGCATCAATAACTTCATAAGCCTCCTCCAAAGTAGACGGAGCGATGCTGGCGTAATCCTGTTTTATATCCCATGGGCAACCGGTTAAGGGATCGCGCAGGCGCGCCATTAAGTATAAAAGATCATCGGTGGAATATTTATAGATTGTCATGGATTTCCAAAATCATTATTTAAGCAATAATATTAGCTAAACACTTGCGGTGGAAGGGAATTGTCATTCCCACGGGGATGACGATTCCCATATAAAACCATAAACAGTAGATAGAGAAAAAAACTACTCAGACAACAATTTATCCATTTTTTCCAAATGTGCAATCAATAGCGCACTATTGAGATTCAACACACGAAAATATTCTTCAGCCATAGGTTTTACGCCACTAACGCGCGGCAAAGATAAACGCTGTTCGGCCATAAGATATAAACGCGGCACAAAAATAAACTGCAACCATTGCGGAAAATTCAAGGTGTCGATTGCAAAAGGTTGCGTGCTCGCCAACGCATCTTCAGAGGGTGATTCAAATTCCCACAAGCGCAGCTCGCGTAATTCTTTTTCTATCTCTATCAGAATTTCAGCAACGGCTATATATTTATCACTCATGGATAAAACACTTCCTTAAAGTGAATTGCGTATGAACATTCTACGCTTACGTATGCAATGTCAATTTCTATTTATGCACTACGTGGGTAAAGGGCGGTAACGAATTTAAAATGGCTTTGCCATAGCGCTTTGTGAGAATACGGCGATCCAACAAACTTATTTTTCCAGTGTCTGTTTCAGTGCGTAACAAGCGACCACAGGCTTGCACTAACTTTAGCGAAGCGTCTGGCACGGTGATATCCATAAATGGGTTTCCACCACGAGATTCAACCCATTCAGACAATGCTGATTCGATAGGATCATCAGGTACTGCAAAGGGTAATTTTGCGATGATGACGTGACGACAGTAATCGCCCGGCAAATCTACGCCCTCCGCAAAGCTGGCTAGGCCAAACAAAATACTACCTTCACCATCGTCAATTTTACGTTTGTGTTGTGTCAGCATTTCCTGCTTGGAGCTGTCACCCTGAATTAAAATTAAATCGCGAATAGTGTCGGGCATTTCATCGTAAACTTCCTGCATTTGCCTGCGCGATGAAAATAAAACCAAACTGCCCTCTTTCTTATCAAGCAATTTGGGCAAATGATCAATTAAAGAAATTGTGTGGACATCGGCATTGCTTGCATCTACGGCAAACGCTGGAATTTCCAGCGTAGCCTGTGCAAAATTAAACGGGCTAGGCACCACTTGGTAATTAGCATTATCCGGTGTGCCGGCTCGCATTTGAAAACGCTGGAAATTTCCAAGCGCTGTTAAGGTTGCTGACGTAATAACGGCGCCGCAACATTTTTCCCACAAACTATATTCAAGCGTTTTCGATGCAAGGATCGGACTTGAACAAACTTCAATGTCAATGTTGCCGGATGTGTCGACCGGAGTTAGCCAACGCGCCTTGGGTACGGAAGAAGCGACATCCGGTACGGCATAACTCGCCCATAATTCTCGAATGGCTTCTGCACGGGATTGCCATGTCCCAATAACGGGATAATTATTTTCCAAATCAATTTTCGGCACCGGACAATGAGGATCCTCCATCGCTTCGGTTAATTCATTACACATTTTGCTAAGCAAATCAGTGAGGCGGTCAAAACTACGTTGCAACTCAACTGCGGGCAATAATAATGATTGCGGAATAACGCCATTTTTAAAACGGTAGTTGCTCTGACGATCATCCAATAAAATAGTTTGCACTAAACTTTCCAGCAATGGATAAAGCTGATCGAGCTGTTGTTTACAGTCGATAAAGGCTGCTGGCAATTGCTCAGCGTACCTATCAACATTTCCTGCTCCGCTGATGTGCCCTAAAATGGCTCCCAAGCTTTTATTACATTGATCCAACCATTTGCTAGTAGAAGTCACGCGACTGTGATGCGCAAAATGACTGAGTGCTTTTTGCGGTAGATGATGGCCTTCGTCAAAAATATACAGCGTATCTTTTGGATCCGGCAAAATGGCACCACCACCCAGCGCTAAATCCGCAAGCACCAAATCATGATTAGTGACTATACAATCAACACTGTGTAGAGAGTCGCGAGCTTTAAAAAAACTGCACGATGAAACATTTGAACAACGACGACCAGTGCATTGGCGATGATCGGTGGTGATAATTTGCCATTCATCCTGCTCCAGCGCCTGCGGCCAAGTATCTCGTTCACCGCTCCATTTGTTGGACGCCAATGCATCCATCATGGATTGATAAAGTTTTACCCCCTGCGCCGTTACGCTGGGCATTTCATCCTCGTAAAGTGCGCGAGTTGGATTTAACCCGCTTTCATATTCGGCTAATACATTATCAAGCTTGCTTAAACACAGATAACGACCTCGACCTTTAGCCAGTGAAAACGTAAATGACAAATCGCTGTGACGCAGCAGCTCAGGTAAATCCTTACTGACAATTTGTTCTTGCAAGGCAACAGTTGCAGTCGACACAACTAATTTTTTGCCCATATATTTGGCGATTGCTAAAGCAGGTAATAAATAGGCAATTGTTTTCCCCGTACCCGTGCCCGCTTCTACAACGCAAATATGATTTCCAGGCTTGCCCGAAATTTCGCGCACATTTTCTTCATCTAATTCAATACTGCCGAAGGTTTTAGCAATTTCAGCAATCATCATTTTTTGGCCGAAGCGAGGCTTTAAATTTTTGTTCTCCAAAAATTTGCTATATGCACTTTGAATTTGTTTTTTAACCAAATCCGGCAACATTAATTTTGCTCTGGGATAATTTGCTTGGGCTTAAGTAATTTACTAACGACAGGGTTAGCATACATCGCTAAGGCGATGTCACGGTACTCTGCGGGAATGGCCTCCATACGAGCTAAAAATTCTGCTTTTTGCTCTGCCAGTGCAGAAGGGTCATAGGGAATATTTTTTTCAGTGTAATTAACGGTCGGAACCACGCCGTGCAAAATTTCATAGGCAAGGCAATTGGTTGCGTGCAATACATAATTGCTAACTATTTGACGATCAATTTCAGCAACTAACTGATCGGTATCTTCAAAATGTCCATCCAATACCGTACCGAATGCGACATGCACGTGACCTTTCTGGCCGGCGATACCCATGGCAATACTTTTCACATCCTCATGCTCTTCTTTTTGATAACCACCTAAATTGCGTTGGTGATGAAGTTCGCGCGCTTTGGCTGCATCGCAAGGATCTAACTCGTAGGAAATGGACACAGGAACAATACGCAACTCTTTAACGTATTCACTAAACTCCTGGGTTTTAGGTTTGTTAATCGTGATCATTCCGAGAACTGCGGAATTGGTTTTATCAAAGCCGTCTTTGGCGCGCCCTTCCCGTTGCGCAATCCAGATACTCGAACTTTCGTTAGCAATCGAGTGGTGAATATAGGCAGACAAATGTTTCGCCGCTTTTAATTTTTCGCGCGGCGCTTTCGCTGAGCGATTAACGATAAAACTTTTGTTCAAACGCATTAAATCTGATACGTAGGGTTTGGTTAGCAGGTTATCGCCAATCGCAATGCGCAGAGTATTGCAATCGTTGTGAAATAAACTCCAATTCACAAACGCTGGATCCATCGCGATATCGCGATGATTACTAATAAATAAATAAGATTGGTGATGCTCAAATGTATCCAATCCTGAAATGGTTAAAGCGGTGGTGGTTTGCGCTATCATGGCGGACATGTAACGCTCTACAACTTCTTGAAAACCGCGTACATCATTTACACCTTCAAGTTGTCGCGATAATTTTTTCTTAACTACCGGCTTGATCATCCAACCTAACCAGCGAGTTAGTTTAGGAAATCGCAATTTTGCTACTGCATCTGCCAACTCCGGGTCGGCAAGAAGGCGATCAATCGTAGGACGCACTTCAGCGTCGTAGTAAGGGCGAATGTCGTCGAACTGGGTCATGTAGCTCACTTTGCAAACAAAAATAGAAACCGCAACAAGGTCTGAATTTAACCGCGACCCTGGCGAAAATAGCCGCACAACATACCGAAAAGAGGTCAAAAATGCCACCAGCAAAACCTGTTGATCCCAGCACTGCTTGCCCCTGCGGAAGTAAAAATCCGTTAGGGGAGTGCTGCCTCAACTACATTGAGGGCAAAGCCTTGGCGCCCACCGCTGAAGCGCTAATGCGTTCGCGCTACACAGCGCATGTACTTGTGGCCGTAGATTACCTGTGGCAAACCTGGAGCCCAGAACGCAGGTCGAAATCCAGCAAAGCAGATATTGCGGCGTGGGCGACCAATTGCGAGTGGTTGGGCTTACAAATTCTCACAGTGGACGCGGGGAAAGAAAAAGATAATGAAGGGACCGTAAGCTTTATCGCGATATTTCGCCAGGATGGTAAATTACAGCACCATCAGGAGACTTCGCTATTTAGAAAAACTGCTGAAGGTTGGCGGTACATTGATCACAAAGAATGAGTTCACGCCACGGTACTGACCACTGATCCTTCGTGACTTGGCTTGCGATCAGCGCAAACACCTGATTTGCGGCGGCCCTTATAATCAACGTGCAATTATGAGACGCTTAAATTCAATTATGAGAATAAACTACAGGCCGAAAAAAATCGGCTACACTCAGCTAAAAGCATTCATTAACCCGTGCTTTTCCCTAACAAAACTTACAATAAGCTTTCAAATATAGATGAAGATTCTCCTTGTAGAAGACAGCGCCACCCTTCGCTATGCCATGCGCAATTATATTCTTGAAGCTGGCCACACCCCTTTAATCGCGCAAAGCGGTGAAGCTGCCCTGCAAATGCTTGAAACTACACCTGTCGATATGATCATCATGGATGTGGAAATGCCGGGCCTGAACGGCTTCGAAACCACCAGACTTATTCGTGAATGGCTTGGCGGGCATTGGATTCCCATCATTTTCGTTACCGGGCGAAACGAAGACGAAAGTTATCGTGAAGGAATTGAAGCTGGCGGCGATGATTATCTGATTAAGCCCGTAAGTGCGATGATCATTAAGGCAAAGATTCGCGCCATGGAACGCATTACTGAAATGCGTGACCAACTCAATCATCTCAATGCCGAATTGGAAGCTCTAAGTCAACTGGATAGTTTGACGCAAATTTACAACCGCCGAACTTTTAACGAGATGGCGCAACAACAGTGGTTGCTCGCGGCACGTCAACAAAAGCCTATCAGCGTGTTGATGATCGATGTTGATCATTTCAAACTTTATAACGATCACTATGGCCACCCTGCTGGCGACACCTGCCTAAAAAAAATCACCCAGGCAATTCGCGATTGTCTGAATCGCCCAATTGATTTGATCGGGCGTTACGGTGGTGAAGAATTTATTGTATTGCTGCCAGAAGCCGACAGCGTAGGTGCCATGCACGTTGCGCAATCAATCAATGCCGCGCTTGAAAAAGTTGACCTGCGTCACGAAGTCTCACCTACGCACAAATGTGTCACCGTAAGTATTGGCGGTGCTAGTTGCGTACAAACACTCTCTTATTCTCTCGAAGAACTCATCAAGCGCGCCGACCGTGCACTTTACAAGGCCAAACATACCGGGCGAAATCGCGCGCTGGTGGATGACATTGCTGTGCATAAAACAATTTTAGTGGTCGAGCAAGATACCGAAGCTACCAAAACATTACTGCAAATGCTCACACCACAATACAATATTTTATATACCGAAAATGCTGAAGAAGCTTTGGATATTTGTTTGGATATTCACCCAGACGCAATTATTTTGGACGCTAATATCGCAGATGAAAATGGTGAACGTTTATGTCGCCAACTTGCTCGCAATCCCAAGACCCATGCGATTCCGATTGTGCTCACCTCAGAAACGAGCTGCAATACGAGACCTGTATCAGATTCGAGTATCGGCATTCGCGGTTGTCTCGAAAAACCCTTGAGCAAAGAATCGGTTTTGCAAAAAATACAGTTTTTAATTAATTAATTTTCAGCTCGCGTATAAAAAAAACAGCTCTCTTTAGGATGAGCTGGTTTTTTTATTGCTGTATTTTTTGACTACTGACGTAGTTTCATTAGCACGTCATCGCGACTTACGCAGGAGCCAGAGACCTATGCCAATGCAAATGCAAATCGGAGAGAGAACTGCCAGTAGCGGTGAAAAACCGAACACAATACTTGATGGACCGAAAAATCGTTGCGCAACAAAAAAGATTATACCGAACATTACACCTGTAAAAACTCTCTGCCCCATGGTTACACTGCGCAAAGGGCCAAACACAAATGAAATTGCAATGAGCACTAAACTCGCAGTTGCCAAAGGCTCAAGAGCTCGTTTCCAAAATGCCAGGCTATAATCGTTATTTTCAATTTTTTGTTCATGCAAATAATTGGTGTAGTAGTACAAGCTTCGAATAGATAAATTGTCCGGCTCCAACACGAGCACATTTAATAAATCTGGCGTTAAATGTGTATCCCAACGACGCGACACCATTTTTTCAACCCGTGTTGCATCCTTTTCTATGTGAGTGATAGCAACATCTTCTTCTTGCCAATGATCACCCTGATAAACCGCTTGCCTGGTAAAACTTGCCGACGTTAATTGGTAATCATTATTCAATTGATAACGACTTAAACCATACACCACACCACTGGGTAAAACCGCATCGAAATGCATAAATTCGTTGGTTTCGTGATTCCATAATTTTTGTTGCGACTTAACACTATGCCCCACCGCAATCGCTTTTCGGTTGACTGCCATTTGCTCTGTATAAGGCGATACAAATTCACCCATGCAAAATTGCAACACCATGAATAATATGGCGGGCCTTAGCGCCATCCATACAATACGCTTGGTAGATACGCCCGCCGCACGAATAATTACCAATTCACTTGAGGTCGCAAGCGCACCCAAACCGGCAAGACATCCAATCAAACATGAAAACGGAATGAGGATATTCAGGTTGAAGGGTATGCGTAGCAGCACGTAAATAAATGCTTCAAACGCGGTGTAGTTACCCCGTAGCGAGTTTAATTGTTCAATCAGTGTAAAGATAAAAAACAGAGAAAGGAAAACGAGCAGTGTCAACGCGATCGCGTTAAACACGGTAACGGAAATATAACGAGTTATTTTACGCATGGTTAATTTGTCCCGCTGTGGCCGGGCGTTTCGAACGCGTCAAATTATCCCAGTTAAATAATACCCAACCCAATGCAAGAAAGGCTGCATGCACTATCCAAAGGCCGGGAAAAACCGGCCACTTGCCCTGCTCCATTATTCCGCGCAATGTACTCAGAAAAATAAAATAAAAAACAAATACAAGAAAAGCAGGTAACATTTTCAAATAACGACCCTGACGCGGGTTAGTCCTACTGAAAGTAACTGCAAGCAAAGTTACAACAAATACCATGATGGGTAGGGATAAACGCCACTGGAACGCGGTTCTCAATATTGGATCATTAGACGACCATAATTCCCAAGTGGATTTTGCATCGGTTTCGTCTGTGTAGTCGCCATTCAAAACAACCGGAGGCATATATTGGCCGTAGGTTGCGAAATGGGTTATACGAAAGTCGGCACTGCCTGGCTTACCTTTATATTGGTAGCCGTCACGCAATAGCAAATAACGTTGGCCATATTCTGGATTTTCAGCTTGTTCACCATGGCGCGCTAGCATCACCATAGGTGCAGATTGTGCGTCGCCATCGCGCGCAATAAACACATCATTTAAGCGCTTGTGATTTTCAACAATCTCTTGCACGTACGTAACCGTTTGACCCTGACCGATATTTTGGAAGCGCCCGGCATTTAAAATATCAAATTCGCTACGATTGCGCTGTTCATCCAATATTTTTGCGTAGCGTTCAGAACCTACCGGGCCAAGCCAAAAGGTAAACAAAGATACTAAAATTGCGACAACAGCCGCTGGCGCCATCGTAATTGCCAATAATTGCCGCTGACTTAAACCGCATGCAAAGAGCACAACCATTTCACTTTCCATGTAGAGTCGGCCGTAAGCCAATAAAATCGCAATATAAAAACCGAGAGGAAGAATTACCTGAACAAAACCAGGCATGCGATATGCGATCATTTCAAAAAGTACATTGACTGCATATTTACCTGCCGCTGCCTCTGCGAGTAAATTTACAAATCGGTGACTTAAAAAAATCAGCAACAGCGCAAAACATACCGCAAAGGTATTGATCAATACTTCCTTACTGAGATAGCGAAAAATAATCACGCAGTTTTTTCCTCAACAGTTTTTAGCGCAAAATTAAATATTTTGCTTAATTTTTAATCTCTCGGATAATAATTCCGCGCATTCCCGGTGTCGTTAGAGACAGTCGCGAGAAGCTGGCTAAAAGCCACTAAACAGAGGTGATAAAAGTGTGGCATTATCACGTACCCGCGCGGCTTTGTCTTGAGACTTTTGCGTTTGAAGCCACTGAATCATCTACTCGCCTTACTTAAGGAATCCCCAATGCAAATTACAACTAAAACTCTGGACGTTGTTAAGCAATCCACCCAATGCCTGGTTGTTGCCGTTTTCGACGGTGGCAAATTTTCCACCGCTGCCAGCGCAATTAATGCAGCTGATGCCGGGCATCTGGAGACACTCCTCAAACGCGAAAAGTTCGATGGCAAGACAGCGCAATCGCTGCTGCTCCTAAATCCACAAGGTATTTCTGCTGAGCGCTTATTAATTGTTGGTTTTGGCGCTACGGATAAACAAGGCAACCTAAGCTCGGATAATTTCCGCAAAGCCTTACAAAAAATACCCGACTCCCTAAAATCAACTCACTGCACTGAAATCAGTATTAGCCTTGAGGACATCGGCGTTAAGGACAAAGACACTGAATGGCAGGCACGTCAGGCCGCAGAAACACTTATCGCAAGTCAGGACCGCGCTGATAGTTTAAAAAGTAAACCGGCCGAACCCAGTTTCGTGCTGGCAAAAGTGACATTGGGTGTTTCAAAAGCAAATGCTTCAAGCGCAAATAAAGGCATCAAAATTGGTCAAGCCATTGCTAAGGGCACGAGCCTTGCGCGTACTTTAGGAAATTTGCCGGGCAACATCTGTACGCCGACATACTTAGCAAGCGAAGCTAAAAAGCTGGCTCGAGGACAAATGTCGCTCAGTGTAAAAGTGCTGGAAGAAAAAGCCATGCAGGAATTGGGTATGGGCTCCCTACTTTCCGTGTCTGCAGGCAGCGATCAGCCGGCTAAATTAATTATCATGGAATACAAAGGCGGCAGTAAAAAGGACGCACCTATTGCTTTGGTAGGAAAAGGCATTACGTTTGATACTGGCGGCATCAGCCTAAAGCCCGGCGCAAATATGGACGAGATGAAGTTCGATATGTGCGGTGCGGCGAGCGTTCTCGGAACCTTTAAAACATTGGTTGAATTGCAGCCTGCGTTAAACGTCATCGGCGTGATTGCTGCCAGCGAAAATATGCCCAGCGGCAGCGCAACCAAACCTGGAGATATAGTGACATCTATGTCTGGCCAGACGATTGAAATCCTAAACACCGACGCGGAGGGCCGGTTGGTATTGTGTGATGCCCTGACCTACACTGAACGATTCAAACCTAAAGCAGTAATTGATATAGCCACTTTGACCGGCGCATGCGTAGTCGCCTTGGGTAATCATGCCAGCGGACTTTTCAGCAACAACGATGCTCTCGCCCAAGCCATCTTGAAAGCAGGCCAAACTGCTCACGATCGTGCGTGGCAAATGCCGTTATGGGACGATTACCAAAAGCAATTGGATAGTAACTTTGCGGATATCGCTAATATTGGCGGCCCAGCTGGCGGCAGTATTACGGCGGCATGTTTTCTCTCAAGATTCACCAAAAATTATGCATGGGCACATTTAGATATTGCGGGCACCGCGTGGCTATCGGGCGGAGCCAAAGGGGCAACCGGTAGACCTGTACCTCTGTTGGTTCAGTACTTACTGGATTCAATTAATTAAATTGCGCGTTAGAATTTAGTTACCATGACCCAAATTGATTTTCATATTTTGCAGGATGTCAGCGTGGAAGCACGCTGGCTATATGTATGTCGCTTCATTGAAAAAGTAGAACGGCTCGGCCACAGCATTTTGGTTATTGTTGACACTCTGGAAGAAGCTCAGGAGCTAGATGATTTACTCTGGAGTTTTAAGCCGGAAAGTTTTATTGCCCATCAGATTTTGGGTGGAGACGAACAAGCGCGGGTTGAAATCACCTACCGAGTAAACGCACCCACTGAACACACCGATACCAATGCCCATAGTGATGTACTGATTAATCTGAGTAGCCATATTCCTGACTATTTCAGTCGTTTTGCACGTGTGGCAGAAATTGTGATTCAAGATCCAAAAATTTTAGAAAATACTCGTGAACACTATAAATTTTACAAACAGCGCGGTTATCCTATTAATCAGCATCAACGTTAACCTAACCAGCATCAACGTTAGATATAATAAATCCAACAAAATATTTGAGGCTACTTATGGGCGAGAACAAAACCAAAACAAAAGCAGCCATGCTTAATGAATTGGAATCCATAAAAGGCTTACTTTTAGAGCAGGATGACATACCTATTTTGCAAGAAGTGATTGAAAATAAAACTGCACCCGACGCTGAAACCAAGGCACAAGAATCGCCAACCACACTGGCGCCCGCAATAAATTCGGCGCCCAAAGCTACAGTAGAGGTAAAACAAGTTTTTGAAGAGCAGCAGGATTTTTTTAATTCGTCGGCATCTGCGGGTGGACAAAAAAATCAGCAGAACGATATCGGCAAAGAATTGTTAGAGACACTCGGCGAACTTGAGAAACATACTGCTGAGGTAACAGCTGATAAATTCTCGCTGGACACCAATAAAAACACCAATCGTGCTGGCCTTGCAAAAGCCACGGGTGAAAATCCATTCCTACCGCAACATATTCGAGCGCGACTCCACGGCAACAATCCACCACCGCTATTTGAAACTGAAACGGCGCGAAAAATCTCGTCTAGCAGCATTCCAAGCAGACAATTAGGTAATACTTTTTCGTCGGCAGGAGCCAACTTTAGTGGTGAAAAGCCCAGCAGTCACCAGCAAGATATTATCGATAGTATTGTTGAAAAAATGATGCCGGAAATTGAAAAAGAGTTACGCAACCGATTGGAAATTATGACCAAAAATTTATTGGATGAACTCGATAAATAATATTTTCTGCAGTATACGTTAGCTTACATAAATACATCATCATCGCGCGGGAAATAACGTTCGGCTTTGACTTCATCAAGCGCAACTTGATTCAGCAATAAGCCGTTTACATCAGCAAGTACACGATTAATAAGCGCCAATTCCTGATCGCGCTTAATGGATTCAATAAGCGCATTTCCCCAGACCACAACATGACGCGTTAAAATACGTCTATCCTTTTTACCTTTCGCCCACTCGCAAGCGATACCTTCGCCAATCAAACCCATTTTTGTCCTGATTTCTTGCCTCAATGACGGGTCATTTACGCCGTGCAGGGAATCCTCGGTAACTTTAGTCCAACCATTGCGGTAAAGCTCCCATCCATTGTAAAAGCGTATAACCCATAACAGGTATTCATCCACATCCTGGCTAGTTTTGTTTTCCAGGTCAGACTCGTAATGCGCAATAAAAAACTCGCGGGGCGGTATATCGGTAGGCCAATTTGCTTCCAACGGCGGACGAGTCGCACAAGCGGTCAGTAGCAAAAAAAGCGGTACAATAAAACTTAATAAGAATCTGAATTTCATGGTGTCTAATCAATTACAAAAAATGACTACAAAATTTTACTGGAACAAAGTGACAGAAAAATGTTATTTACCCAAAAGTATTTCAGTGAAGTCACCAGCAAAAGTCTTCAAACAAACTGTGCGGCGGCGTAACCAGAGGCCCAGGCCCACTGGAAATTAAAACCACCTAAATGGCCGGTCACATCAACGACTTCTCCAATAAAAAACAAACCGGGCTGTGATTTCGCCTCCATGGTTTTTGACGACAGGCAATCTACATCCACCCCGCCAAGGGTGACTTCAGCAGTGCGATAGCCCTCGGTGCCCGCTGGCATTATGTCCCAGCCATGAAAGACATCGGCAATCAATTGAAGTTCTTTAGGCGTGTATTGATTGACGGGGCGAATATCTATCGCTTTATCGCAGAAGACCTGCGCAATATTTTTGGTCAGGAGCTCACTCATCAAAGTAGTCAACAGCACTTTAGGTCTTTGCTGTTGCTGGGCCAGCAGATAATCGTTTAAATTTATCGACGGTAGTAAATCAATACGTACAATTTGCCCAGGCGACCAATAAGATGAAATTTGCAAAATCGCAGGCCCACTCAAGCCACGATGCGTAAATAACAAATTTTCTGTAAAAGATTGCTCGCCACAACTTACCTTTACTTCGATAGCATTTCCTACGCAGTCTTTGAGCGATTCTAGTTGTGCAGGAGATAAGGTGAAAGGCACCAAACCCGGCATACGCGGCTGTAATTTCAAACCAAATTGCTCAGCAATTTCATAACCAAACCCGGTTGCCCCCATAGTGGGAATCGACAAGCCTCCAGTCGCAATCACAAGCGACTCGCAAACGATATCACCCATGCTTGTGGTGATTTTGTAACGCTTAGGTAATTCCGATTCTTTCAGCACTTCAATATTTTTTACATTGCAATGCGAATAAATTTTCGTGCCTGTTTGATCACACTCAGCTAACAGTAGATCAAGAATATCTTGCGCTTTGTGATCGCAAAATAACTGCCCTAATTTTTTCTCGTGGTAGGCGACGCCGTGTTTTAACACTAAAGCAATAAAATCCCATTGCGTGTAACGAGCCAACGCCGATTTACAAAAATGTGAATTGGATGAAAGGTAATTTTTAGGAAGGATTTCCATATTGGTGAAGTTGCAGCGCCCGCCACCAGACATGAGAATTTTTTTACCAACCTTATTCGCATGATCTACCACGACGACATTGCGTCCGCGCGCAGCCGCATTCGCGGCACACATTAAACCTGCTGCACCAGCGCCAATAATTAAAACATCTGTTTGTTGAGGTAAAGCCATAGATGTTATTTGAGCGCTGATTACACCAGCGCTCAAATCTCTTAAGTGCGAGGAAGTGTTACGCCACGTTGGCCTTGATATTTTCCGCCCCGATCTTTGTAAGATGTTTCGCAAACTTCGTCACTTTCGAAAAACAACATTTGCGCAACGCCTTCATTCGCATAAATTTTCGCAGGTAGCGGCGTGGTATTGGAAAATTCGAGAGTCACATGCCCTTCCCACTCAGGCTCAAGCGGCGTGACGTTCACGATAATGCCGCAGCGTGCGTAAGTAGATTTACCCAAGCACACTGTCAAGACTGAACGTGGGATGCGGAAATATTCAACAGTCCGAGCTAGAGCAAATGAGTTGGGTGGAATAATGCACACATCGCTTTTGATATCCACAAAACTTTTTTCATCAAAATTTTTCGGATCAACAACGGTCGAATGCACATTGGTGAAAATCTTGAACTCGTCTGCGCAACGAACATCGTAACCGTAGCTGGAAGTGCCGTAGGAAATTAACCTAGAACCGTCGGCATCGTAACGCACCTGGCCCGGTTCAAAAGGTTCGATCATGCCATGCTGCTCCGCCATGCGGCGCATCCACTTATCGGATTTGATGCTCATTACTGCTCCACCATCTATTAGGGAAAGTTACAGGGCGGCATCATAGCGGTTTTTGCACGTCAGAAAAACTCCATTGTGCGTTGGAAACTCTACCGATACGTCTGCTAGCCACTGTCTAATCGCGCCAGCCTATCCATTCATCGTACTTTTTAGGATCTGGCTATAACCGGGAAAGTTGCCTGCCGGCGCCTACCGACACTTTATTTAGGGCACCAGGATTGCGATCGGATTTGCCACGGCGGAGTTCAAATCAGAAACTTGAGTCAGGCTGCTTTAAGAACTCAAGCTCTGCTTGTGTAGATTCACGTTTCAGTATGGCGTTTCTATGTGGATATCGGCCAAATTTTTCGATAATAACTCTATGCTTGCGCTCAAAATCCAGATTGAATTCCATACCTTCCTGACCAAATAATTTTATCGCGTGGTCGTGAATAACCAATGACTCACTGTGCATGAACGGCATGTACATAAAACTGCGCCACTCAATCGGAATTACTTTGTCCAGATCGTTAAAGATTGCTTCCTGCGCAAGAACCAAAGCTAGCGTATCTTGCTCAAATGATTCTGGACGGTCGCGAAACATATTGCGTGAAAACTGATCCAACACAATAATTTCTGCCAACCGCCCTTCCGCACATTCACGCCACTCAAACAATTCACCCATTGAAGCTTGGCGATGAACCGCTGAAAAGCGCTCGCCAATAAGTTGGTCAAAGTTTTTGTCTTTGACCCACCATTGCTGCGAGTTAATTTCTTTAAACCAAAAATCCAATACCGTTTGATAATGCATGGCAAATATCCACGTTAAAAATTAAATCAGGCAAATAAACACGCACAAATTAATCTTCCGTAATTTCAATGTCAGGTATAGCGTGCGAATCCAAATGTTGCAGCCAAAGATTCGCTGATAATTTGCGTGCAATGTCGCGGTAAATTTTACTTACCGCTGAGTCAGGATCAGCAGCGACCGAAGGTTTTCCACCATCGGCATCAGCACGAATGGATAGATCTAAAGGTAAAGACCCTAATAGCTCCGTTTGATAATCGCGCGCTATTCTCTCACCGCCACCCTCACCAAAAATATGTTCTTCGTGGCCGCAGTTGCGACAAATATGGATTGCCATATTCTCTACAACGCCAAGTACAGGAACATTCACCTTACGAAACATTTCGATACCTTTTTTCGCATCAAGCAGCGCAATATCCTGCGGCGTAGTCACAATGACCGCTCCGGTTACCGGAACTTTTTGCGCCAGCGTAATTTGTATATCGCCGGTGCCTGGAGGCATATCAATTAAAAGATAATCCACATCTTGCCAATAAGTTTGCGCAAGTAGTTGTTGAAGCGCACCACTTACCATAGGGCCGCGCCACATCATGGGCGTATTTTCGGTCACCATAAAGCCCATGGAATTTACCTGTATTCCGTGTGCTTCCACCGGCACCATAAATTGTTGCTCGTTGTGTTTAATAACTTGCGGTGGACGCTCAGGTGCGCCCAACATTTGCGGTTGGCTAGGGCCATAAATATCAGCGTCTAGAATTGCAACCCGCGCACCTTCCGCTGCTAGTGCGAGTGCTAAATTTGCAGTAGTCGTGGATTTACCAACGCCACCTTTACCAGATGCCACAGCAATAATATTTTTAACTTCCGGTAATGATTGCTGCGAATTTGCGGTGGGATTTGCGTACACGGTCCATCCTATATCCAACCCAACTAGCTCTACGCCGTCAATTTTGTTCAAGGCATCGTTAACATTTGCAGCGATAATTGAGTGAACGCTATTTGCGGGATAACCCAGCAGTAATGTGACGTCAACTTTGGAGCCGTTAATTTGAATATCACTGACAGCATTAAGGCTAATTAGATCGCGGCCCGTTGTTGGGTCTATTACTTGTTGCAAAGCATTTTCAACGACGGCATGAGTAATTACAGACATGGGAACCTCACAAACAAAAACGTACTAATAAAAAGGGCACCTGAGGTGCCCTTAAGGATGACGCTATTGTAACAGCTTAAAACAGCTCTGTGATTACGCTTGTCCGTGCTCCAAGTCAGCCAAACGTTGTTTGTCTAAATGGTGATCTTTAGCAAGCAAAACATAAACGGATGGCAACACGAATAAGGTAAAGAACGTACCTATCGCAATACCGAAAACTAATACTACGCCAATCGAGTTACGTGCTTCAGCGCCTGCTCCGCTTGCAAAAATCAATGGTGTATGTCCCGCAACTGTTGCAATGCTTGTCATCAACACTGGACGCAAACGAATCACCGCAGCCTGGCGAATCGCGTCAAGTTTACTGACGCCCTCTTCCTGCAAACGGTTTGCAAATTCAACAACCAGAATACCGTTGCGCGCAATCAACCCCATGAGTGTTACTAAGCCAACTTGCGAATAAATATTCAAAGTGCTTGAAAAGCTGTCAGTGAAAAATGGCATTTGTGGATTCGGCATTTTAATAAAGGTAAATATCAATGCACCGAAAATAGCGAGCGGTACGGAGCCCGCCAAAATAACAATGGGATCGCGAAAGCTATTGTATTGCGCTGAGAGCACCAAGAATATCATGGTAATTGCCATCAAGAACGCCGGTAAAAAAGTGTTGCCTTCACGCTTAAGCTGACGCGATTCACCGGTGTAATCGATGCTATAGTTTTTGGGTAGAATCTGGCTCGCTTCATTTTCAAGCCACTCAAGCGTTTCACTCAAAGGTTTAC
The DNA here is from genome assembly GCA_004173475.1 of Gammaproteobacteria bacterium. GTDB lineage: Bacteria > Pseudomonadota > Gammaproteobacteria > Pseudomonadales > Cellvibrionaceae > Cellvibrio. The sequence continues at coordinate 177,981 of SEBU01000007.1, read as the reverse complement.
CACTCACGCCGCTAATTTTTACTGAGTTCAATTGCTGCATACGACTAATACTACGCGGTGCCGTTGAATGGTTGAAAGACGCAATCTGATCAACACGTATCAATTTATTGTCTGGGCCAGTGATGTACAACTTCGTTAAATCTTCAGGAGTTAAACGTTCACCGCGTTTCACTTGCGGAATAACTTTATAACTTTGGCCAGCCATATTGAAACGATTAACGTAACCACCGCCCAGCAAAGTGCCCAAATCATTGATCACTTGCTGCATATTTAAGCCTAGGTCTGCAACTTTGTCGCGATCAATGCTTAACTGATAATCCGGTTGATCAACTTTCATGTCTAAAACATTGAAATAAAATATGCCGCTTGCATTCATTTTTTGCTGAAGCTTAATCGCATAGTTATAAATTTCTTTGGAGTCTTCCGTGGATGCAATTACAAACTCAACCGGGAATTGACCACCACCTGGCAAGGCAGGCGGAGTAATCGGCAGAATGCGAACCCCCGAAATTTCAGACAATGATTTTTGCACTTCTGGCATAACATCAAACACCGTGCGATCGCGCTCATCCCACGGTTTTAACACCATACCCGCAAAACCGGCTGTCGGTGACGTCAGCTGAAACGTAAATGCTGTTTCTTTATTGTCCATGAAAGCTTTGTTAACAATTTTTCCATAATGCGAAGATTGATCCATGGTGGCATTCGCTTGCGAATCAACGATACCAAAAATAACGCCTTGGTCTTCTGTGGGCGCCAATTCTTTCGCAGAAAATAAATACAAAGGAAAACAAAGCAGTGCTATGCCTACCCAGAAAAGATAGACACCCGCACGGTTCTCCAGGGTCACGTCTAATTTTTTGCTGTACCAACCTGAAAAACGATTAAAGACATTTGCCAAGGGCGCATCAATTTCGCGGTGCGATTTGAGCATGCGCGAACCCAGCATAGGTGACAAAGTAATTGCCACTATCGCAGAAATAGTAATCGCACCCGCAAGCGTAATCGCAAATTCACGGAATAGCGTTCCTGTTAAACCACCCTGCAAACCTATGGGGACATACACAGAAATTAATGTCACTGTCATAGCTAATATAGGGCCCGCCAATTCACGAGCAGCAACAATAGATGCGTTAAAAGGTGTCTTACCTTCCTGAATATGCCGTTCAATATTTTCCACCATGACAATCGCGTCATCCACCACCAAACCGACACAGAGCACAATAGAAAGCAAAGTGAGCAAATTGAGGGAGAAGCCACAAATTTGCATAATGAATAAAGCACCGATTAACGACAAAGGTATTGCCAAAACCGGAATAATTACTGACCGACTGAAACCTAAAAACAGGAAAATAACGATGACAATAATGATGAGGGTTTCAGATAAAGTTTTGATTACTTCATGAATAGCGGATTCAATATATTTTGTTCCGTCATAAGCAACCGCACCTTTCAAACCTGATGGCAAGTCGGCCTGAATTTTATCCATTTCCTTATTAACATTACGAATAACTTCCAGAGAGTTTGCATTAGGTGCAACCCAAATACCCATAAATACGGCTGTATCGCCAGAATAATTTACTTCGGTATTGTAATCTTCTGCCCCAAGTACGACATCGGCCACATCGTCCAAACGTATGGTGCCCTCTTCATTATGACGAACTACTAAACGCTTAAATTCATCAACAGATTTTAAATCCGTATCAGCACGCAAATTCACTTGCGTGTAACTACCACGTGTTTGACCGATGGCCGCTTGCACATTGTTGTTAGCCAATGCTTGACGCACTTCGGAAGGCGATACATTTAACGCGGCGAGACGGTCTGACTTCAACCAAATGCGCATCGCAAAGGTACGACCACCCAAGACTTCTGCCTTTTGAACGCCTGCGATAGCCGTTAAACGCGGTTGGATTGATCGCGTGAGGAAATCCGTAATTTGGTTTTGTTCAAGAATTTTCGAGTTAAACGTTAAGTAAGCGGACGCAAATTGACTATCTGCCGCCTCAACGGTAATTGCAGGCACTTCCGCTTCAGGTGGCAAATTTCCACGCACCTGATTTACTTTCGCGCTGATTTCCGTCATGGCTTTGAGAGGATCGTAATTCAAACGTAAATGCACGTTGATTGTCGACAAACTCATAGCACTGCTGGATTCGACGTAATCAATGCCGTCTGCGGATGCAATTGCGCGCTCGATAGGAGTAGTAATAAATCCACGAATTAATTCAGCATTCGCACCCACATAAACGGTGTTGATGGTAATTACGGCGATATCACTACGCGGATACTGTCGTACAGAAAGAGAATTGGCTGCCTGAAGTCCCGCTAATAAAATCAGCAGACTTACAACCATGGCAAGCACAGGCTTTTTAATAAAAATATCGGTAAATTTCATATGAAAAACTCAATCACGTTTGAGTGAAAAACAATTTACTGTGTATTTGTCCGGGTCATCAATAGGTCACGCGCTTAACACCAGCACTATTGATCTATTGGTTTTGGCTCTGCTTTAAAGTCAGGTTGTGGTGTCTTACTAATAACAACTGATTGACCATTAGTTAACTTAAAAGCACCTGCGCTAACAACTTGCTCACCGGCTTTAAGACCATCAACAATTTCAATAAAATCGCCACGGGATTTACCCAAACGCACAAACTGTTGCCGTGCTTTCAATCCACCTTGTGGAGCTTGAGCTGCTTGATTTTTCGCATCTTTATCATCAGATTTTTCTTGCTTGGTTTTTTCTTGTTTGGATTTATCCACTTCAGTATTGTCGGCGGGAGCTTTGTTAGATTTTCCATCATCTTTCTCGACAACGAAAACGGTATCGCCATAAGGTGCAAAAATAACTGCAGTGGTGGGTACAGCCAAAACCTTCTGTGGATTCGATAAAGTCACACGCGTTTCAACAGCCATACCAGGAATAAATTGATTGCCGGCATTTTCTAACGAAGATTGCACGGTTGCATTGCGCGTCGCTGCATTGATATCTGCACCTATAGCCGTAACCTCACCTTTCACAACATTATTTGAACCATCACCTAGTTGAACAGTAACTGGTAAACCTTTGGTCATTTTTACCAACCAATGTTGTGGTACAGGAAAATTAACACGAACGCGATTAGTTGCCTGCAAAGACACGATCTCAGTGCCTACCGCCAAGTCTTGCCCCAAATCAACTTTACGAATACCAAGACGGCCATCGAATGGCGCTTTAACATTTTTCTTATCTAATGTTGTCTTTAAGTTGTCCACATCACCTTGTGCTGATGCTTTTTGTTGCAATGCTGTATCAAGTTCGTTCTGCGATACGGTATTTTTTTTACGCAACTGAACCATGCGATCATAATTGGCATCCGCAAGACGTAAGCGCGCGCTGGCCGCACTTAATTGTGCGGCTTCATTACCGGATTCCTGAACGAGAATTACAGTTCCTGCTTTAACTTGCTCGCCTGACTTGAAAAGAATTTTTTGAACTTTACCGGCAACTTCTGCAGAAATATTAATCCCCTCATCCGCCTCAACAGTACCCATCGCGGTGAAAGTATTAGGCCATTCTTGCAGTTCAGCTGTAAAAGTACCTACCGATTCGGGTGGAGGAACAAAGCTTTTTCCCGCTTGAACCATAGAAAAAATTTGTGTGAATTTCACTAAGAACAAAAGCAGAAATATCACAAATAAAACTACGGCGGAGATAATGAGGGATTTGGATTTACGCATTACAGAGAACCACCCGACAAGGAAATGAAGTTAAAAATTATAGGGGCGGATTGTGGCATAGACGCCGATGAAACAAAAATTCACAAATGTCACTAATTGTAATCCACACGCCTTGCTAGCAAAGGCTTGCGAGCCAGTTGGCATATCGTCAATCGAACTTGAAATAAATGAAATTGATGGAAATAGGTGGCGCAGCAGCAATAGATGTCGTCACCATTTGTTGAGATTGTCCGAGATCACGACTGTTATTCGGCATTAATGATTCGACTATTTTTGAGCCAAACAAATGTTTCCTTCGTTTATTAAGCACGATACTTTCAGGCGCTTAACTTATAAATGGGTCGCATTGCAGATATTTCAGCCAATCACCTAGCCTAGCGTAGGCAAAGACCGCATAATGGCGCCCCAATAAAAGGAATTTTAAGCGCCACGATTGATTTGCTTAAAATACAGCCAAATAACCGATTGACGCCCCTGGCGATAATACACTCGACAGACATATCTATGCATGAATTACTATTGCTTCAGCTTCAGCAATACGCACGGAATACTAATTTGTTGGCTCAACAGCCTACATTTCTCAAAGCTATTTCGGACACTTATGAAGGACTTGAGGCTGACAGGCTGGAGCTTTATAGTTCTTTAACCCTGACGAAAACAGAACTTAATGACCGCGCTAAGCTATTGCACACGCAATTGCAGACCCTTACTGAAACGCAGGATCAGCTACAAAAATCACTCACTGCGCTCAATGCCACTTTTGATGCGACCGGGGAAATTATCCTTTCTCTGGATAATTTTGGACGCTTGATTAAAAGCAATAAGATGGGCAAGGAACTTTTGCCTGACATCGCTAAATATGAGGGTAAAAACCAGACTATTTCGTGGCAAAACGTTCATAAAATGCTATTGAACCCGTGGCAATTAAGCGAAATAATCGAATCACTTCAGAATGAACCCAGTATTCGCCTAACCGGAACCTTACATTTCACTAATGGACGTATTTTTGAATACCATTCTTTACCGCAACTGCAGAACAATCAGTTGATCGGCCGGGTTTGGTGCCTGCGGGATGTGACCGAAGAGAAAAAAATTGAAGAATTAATTCATCATCAGGCCTATCACGATGCCCTGACAGGCTTACCCAATCGCAATTTTTTACTTGAAAGAATTGATTCAATTATCAAAGAAAACGTCGACAAGGATAAAAAATTAGCCATAATCTTTATTGATTTAGATAATTTCAAAAAAGTAAACGATACCGACGGCCACGAGGCCGGTGATGAGCTACTGCGTATCGCCACCAAACGCATGCGCAATTGCGTTCGGGAAAGTGACATCTTAGCGCGCTTGGGTGGTGACGAATTTTTAATATTGATTGAGTCCGCTATCTCACAGTCCGGGCTCACTCGCATGTGCGCAAATATCCTTGAATCCCTGACCCGCCCTTTTCTGCTGAATAATCACAACCATTTTATTAGCTGCAGCATGGGGATTAGTATTTATCCGCGCGATGACAGTGTGCCTGACGGTTTGATTGGCAAAGCGGACATGGCGATGTATCGCGCGAAAAAATTAGGTAAAAATAATTTTCAATTCTATAGCGAAGAATTAGAGCGTTTGGCGCTGCAACAGTTGGAGCTTGAAGACAAGCTGCGAACTGCAATAAATACCGATGAAATTCGAATTCATTTACAGCCTGAAATTAATTTAAGCACAGGAAAAATTGTTGCAGCCGAAGCTCTGGCGCGCTGGGTACAATTGGACGGAACTATAGTGCCACCGTCTCAATTTATTGCGGTAGCTGAGCAAGCTAATCTCATTAGTGAAATTGGAAGACTGGTATTCGACAAAGTCTGTCGCGAAATAGCTGATTGGAAGCGAAATGGCATTAATGACAAAATCACCGTAGCTATTAACTTATCCGCGCGCGAATTTAAAGATACCGAGCTGGTTAATAACATCAAACGCAAACTGTTGGAATACAAAGTCGACGGCGAAAGAATTATCCTTGAAATTACCGAGTCGCTCTTCATGGAAGATAAGGACAGCGTGTTGCACATTATGAATCAATTACGCGATTTAGGTATACGTTTTGCCATCGACGATTTTGGAACGGGCTATTCATCGTTTAGTTATTTGCAGGATCTACCCATCAACTACCTAAAAATTGATCGTTCATTTTTAATTGGCGTAACACAGAATAAGAAAAAATACGCAATCGCACGCAGTATTATTGATATCTGCAATCACCTGGATTTGCATGTGATTGCAGAAGGAATTGAAGATCAAGAAACTCTGGATTTTATCGTCAAAAATCAATGTACCATGGCACAAGGATTTTTCATGCATTACCCCATGCCAACTGAAGATTTTCTAAGTCTCTTGCTCAAACAAACCGAGCCTTAAAAAATAAAATTGGCCTTAATAATTTGGCGCTGGCATATCATTGAAGGCTTGCCGTAAGCGATCACCCCAGCTTGAGCGAAGCTGTTGGAAATAGGGATCGTCCATACCTATACTAACGTGCGTTTTTACACACAAACTATCGGTTTCATACACTAATAAATCAAGCGGCATCCCCACGCTCAAATTGGAGCGAATAGTCGAGTCCATGGAAATCAATGCGCATTTTGCCGCATCTTTTAAGCTCGTGTTTGGCTGTACCACCCTATCAATAATTGGTTTACCGTATTTGGATTCACCCACCTGGAAGTAAGGTGTTTCGCGCGTGGTTTCAATAAAATTTCCCGCAGCATAAATTTGAAATAGCGCTGGCGGTTCACCATTTATCTGCCCGCCAAAAATAAAACTTGCGGAAAACTCTAAACCAAATTCTTTAAACGCTTCGGCGTCGCGCGCATAAACTTTACGCAAAGCGTCACCTATATATCGAGCCGCTTCGACCATCGTTTTAGCGTCATTTAATACACTTTTATCGATAGGTTTTAATTCATTAATCACCGCTTGGCTAATCGCAAGGTTTCCCGAGCTTAACAACACCATCACCCGGTCACCGGGGCGTTCCAATACAGTTATTTTGCGAAACGTATTAATGTGATCAACGCCAGCATTAGTGCGCGAGTCTGATAAAAAAACCAATCCAGAGTCAACCTGGAGGCCAATACAATATGTCATACATCGAGTCCTTGGAGAAGTGCTCCAAGGTCAGACTCAGAGCATTATTAATTTACTGGTGTTGAAATCCTTTGGCGGAGATCAACTCAATCGGTGGATAAGACACTATGGATTGTAGCAGCACGCCGGCCGAATCCGGATGCGCAATTCTTACATTTACCTCCATAGCCTCGGCACCACCGCCGTGGCGGACGCCGCGCACCGGGCAAGCATCCAAATAGTCGCGCCCAACCGCAAGGCGACAATGTTCGGATGCAGCAAAGTTTGCATTGGTCACATCGAAACTAACCCAGCCTGTACCTTCGAGCCATACATCTGCCCATGCATGACTTGCTGCATGATCGGTATCACCCGGATGAATATAACCACTCACGTAGCGCGCAGGAATTTCAAGTGCACGGCAACACGCAATAAAAACGTGCGCATAATCCTGACAAACTCCGGCGCCAGTATTTAAAACTTCTGCAGCAGTGCTTGTGACTAAACTTGTTCCGGGGACATAAGCTACAGATTCCTGAATGCCATCGATCAATTTAAACATGGAATCAATTGTGCCTCGCTTTGAGCGATAGGCTGTCATGGACAATTCTTTAATCGCCATATCCGGTGTTGTTAAATGTGTTGGTTGTAAGTAAACAAGCAATGGAACCTCACCGCCATCTAACGGCAAATGCGCGTTTTCTTTGGATATTTCAACTTGTCCTGAAACACTGATGCGAATCTCTTCATGGGGCCTGTCGAGCACAAGAATATGCCCAACATTGCCATAAGCATCGAGATGGCGTTGATGTTTTCCAGGCGTTGTAATCTTCCAATCTATCGCTTGTTGGTGCGCCTCCTGACGTGGTGTTAAACGTAAATGTTGAATGGTGTAATCTACCGGCGTGGAATAACGGTAAACTGTCTCGTGCTGAATATTAAGCAGCATAAAATTTCCCTCTCATTTTCGTTTGTTTTGACTTCATTTAATTTGATTCGGTTTGTTTGGTTTGGTTGTATAATTGGTGAATCAGGCTGCCCGCATCGGCATTAAAAAATCATGGCTAATACGCATGCCTAAATCGTAAATTCTATTCTGAAATTTTTCCAAGTAGGGATGTAAACCCTCTTCTAAAATTTCTTCTATTTTTACGTAACGCAATTGTGCACTGAGCTGCCCTGCCAAGCGTTGGGTTTCATTTGAATGCTGATTAGCAAGCTTTTCCAACATCGATGCAACCTCGGTCATGCATGTCGTCAAGGAGCGAGGTAACTCGGAATTAATGATAAGTAATTCAGCAACTTTATTGGGCAGCACACTATCCCGATACACACGACGGTAAATTTCAAACGCTGATACTGATCTTAACAACGCGCCCCATTGATAATAATCAGCGGCGATTCCTACCGGTTCACCTTCAGCAATCAAATAATATTTAACATCCAATAAACGTGCCGTGTTGTCAGCACGTTCCAGATATGTTCCCAAACGGATAAAACAAAATGCGTCGTCATGTAACATAGTGCCAAAAGTAACACCGCGCGAAAGCGACGAGCGGGTTTTTACCCATTCGAAAAATCCCGAAAATTCTTCGTCTTGTAATTTTCTTTTACTAACATTCAACATTTCGAGCCAGGTAGAATTTATTGTCTCCCACATTTCTGACGTCAAAGTTCCACGCACGGCGTGCGCATTTTCGCGGGCTGCTTTTAAGCAAGAAAAAATTGACGAGGGGTTATGGGCGTCAAAAACCATAAAAGCCAAGACATTTTCAGCCGTCACATCGGAATATGTTTTTGAGTAAGAAGCTAAGAGGTCATTACACGAAAGCGCGGCTTGCCAATTCCTGCTTGCGCTTTCAATTGATTGCGGCGCTAAAGATGTTTGCCAAGTGATATCCAACAAGCGAGCAATATTTTCAGCGCGCTCTATATAACGCGCTAACCAAAATAAATGATCCGCCGTACGTGATAACATATTTTTCTCCGTTAGTTTTGCAGCGAAAATTTACTTTTTTATTCTTACAACTTATCTATCTTCCAACACCTATTCCTCCAGCACCCAAGTATCTTTTGTGCCTCCACCCTGCGATGAATTCACGACCAGTGAACCTTCGCGTAAAGCTACGCGCGTTAAACCGCCCGGAACCATACGAATGTCTTTACCTGATAAAACAAAAGGTCGTAAATCTATGTGACGAGGCGCGATACCGGAATCCACAAAGATCGGACACGTCGATAAGGCAAGCGTAGGTTGGGCAATATATTTGTTGGGGTTCGCCATGAGATGTGATCGAAACTCTTCAATTTCGGCTTTTGTAGCAGCAGGCCCTACCAACATGCCATAGCCGCCGGCGCCGTGAGTTTCTTTCACAACCAACTCATCTAAATGATCCAACACATAAGCCAATTCTTCGGGTTTTCTGCACATATGCGTAGGAACATTATTTAAAATCGGAGTTTCGTCCAGATAAAAGCGAATCATATCGGGCACGTAGGGATAGATAGATTTATCATCGGCCACACCAGTGCCAATGGCGTTTGCTAGCGTTACGCGACCGGCGCGATACACTGACAATAATCCGGCCACCCCGAGCATTGAATCCTGACGAAATGCGAGCGGATCTAAAAAATCATCATCCAAACGCCGATAGATGACATCAACACGTTTCGGTCCCTGCGTAGTGCGCATATAAACAGAATCGTCTCGCACAAATAGATCACGCCCCTCCACCAGTTCAACGCCCATTTGCTGCGCTAAAAACGCGTGTTCAAAATAAGCAGAATTAAAACTTCCTGGTGTTAATACAACAACCGTTGGATTCTCTACACCTTGTGGAGCGCAAATACGTAAATTATCCAACAACATATCTGGATAATGTTGCACGGGTGCAACTGCATGCTTAACAAATAATTCAGGAAATAATCGCATCATCATTTTGCGATTTTCGAGCATGTAAGATACGCCGGAGGGTACGCGTAAATTATCCTCCAGCACATAAAACTCACCTGCACCCGCACGCACCATGTCTACACCCGCAATGTGGGCGTAAATATTATTGGGTACATCCACACCTTGCATTTCAGGGCGATACTGCGCGTTCCGTAAAATTTGTTCCGCAGGCACAACTCCGGCGCGTAAAATTTCCTGGCCGTGATAAATGTCATGCAAAAATAAATTCAATGCATTAACACGTTGCTCCAAACCTTTTTGTAACATTTTCCATTCGTCTGCGGGAATGACTCTGGGTAGTAAATCAAAAGGGATCAACCGCTCAGTGCCAGCTTCCTCTCCATAGACCGCAAAAGTAATTCCCAAACGATGAAACGTTAAATCTGCTTCAGCTTTTTTTCGCGCTAATCGGTCCTTCGGTAAATTATTCAACCACTGACCGTAGGCTTGGTAATGAGGCCTTAAGGCTTCGGGGGCAACCATCATCTCATCATAAAAAACAGGTTTAGCCATTTGACACCTACGAACTTATTATCGGTGAATGAAATGGAGCGAAATACGTGCCAACAAAATTAGGCGATTTACGGGAGTTTAATGAAACAAACGCACCACAAAAAAGCACGCCTCCTAATACCTTTATTATTAGCGCTGTTTTGATGCAAGTGTGAAAAAAATCAAAAACTTTCGCGATAACTGAAAAAGAATGGTGCATTTAAAAATGTAAGGGCACGAAAGTGCCCTTTATGGAGGAGTAAAACGACAGGACTACTAAGTTGGACTTACTTAATCAACCTGATTGCAAAGGGGGCACGGAACATTTTGCCGTCAGAAGTCGCTAGTACACCCAAAATACAAAATACGATATTTAAAATTCCCACGGCAAACAGAACCAGAAACCCTATAAGAATAATGCAGAGTACCCATCCAACGACAGTTGCAATAAATACCGTAATAGACCAGTTTAAGGCCTCCTTACTTTGGTCTGCCAAATACCGATCCTCCGTTTTTATTAAATAAATTACCAGGGCGGGAATAAAACTAAAGAAAATAGTACCGAGCCACATAAGCAGGGCAATATTTTTCGAATCCTGTGAAACAGCCACCGGGAGATTGTTAAATTCACTTTGTGAGTTTAAGGGGTCTTCCATAATAGTCTCCAAATAAGATCAAGATGTAAGGTCAGACAGCTCAGGCACTATAAATATCCTTGCAAAGAAGGCGCTACGGCAATAGTTTTTGATTTCTACCGCATAAAAAGTATTCAGCTTTGCCAGACCAAGATTCGTCTGAAATGCGGTGCGAAAAATGGTATAGTGCGCGCCGTTCAAATCATAGCAAAATCGCCGCTATGAACCCTTATTGATGTGGCCAGGCCAAGCTTCCTTGTCTTCAAATATGCTCAGGTACAGCCCGTAGAATTCGCAGGAAACCCATGACCTCTCCAAAGACTGATATTCGTAAAATCCTCGTTACCAGTGCCCTTCCGTACGCCAACAGTGACTTGCATCTCGGCCATATGCTTGAGCAGATACAGACGGATATATGGGTGAGATTTCAAAATTTACGCGGTAACGAGTGCTTGTATTTCTGTGCCGATGACGCGCACGGCACTGCGATTATGTTGAAGGCCGAAGAAAAAGGTATCAGTCCGGAAGAACACATTGCCAATATCAAACGCGATCATGAAACCGTGTCTGCCGGCTTCAATATCGATTTTGCTAATTTTTACAGCACCCACTCGGATGAAAATCGCGATCTGTCATACATGATTTATGATCGCTTGAAAACCAACGGACATATCGCGAGCCGCAACATTTCCCAAGCCTATGACCCGGAAAAACAACTGTTTCTAGCCGACCGTTACATCAAGGGCACGTGCCCAAAATGTAAAAGCGAAGATCAATACGGTGACAATTGTGAAAAATGCGGCGCGACCTATTCACCCATGGATTTGATCAACGCTAAATCAACGATTTCTGGCGCCACGCCTGTCGCTAAAGATTCTGAGCATTTTTTCTTCACCTTGCCTGCTTTCAGCGATTTTTTGAAAAGCTGGACTCGCGCAGGCCATTTACAAGATGAAGTCGCCAACAAGATGGCTGAGTGGCTCGACGGCGGTTTACAGGAATGGGATATATCCCGCGATGCGCCCTATTTTGGTTTTGAAATTCCCAACCAACCGGGAAAGTTTTTTTATGTGTGGTTGGACGCCCCTATAGGCTATATCGCGAGCTTGAAAAATTACGCCGACAAAAATGGCATCGACTGGATGGAATATTGGAAGCAGGACTCAACCGCTGAGGTTTATCATTTTATCGGGAAGGATATTGTGAACTTCCATGCTTTATTTTGGCCGGCCATGTTGCACTCAGCAAAATTGCGTACACCGACGCAAATTTGTGTGCATGGTTTCGTAACTGTTAATGGCACCAAAATGAGCAAGTCGCGAGGTACGTTCATTAACGCGAAAACATATCTGGAGTTCTTAAATCCCGAGTATTTACGCTATTACTTTGCCGCGAAGTTAACGAGCGCAGTGGATGACATAGACCTGAATCTTGAGGATTTTATTCAACGGGTCAATAGTGATCTCGTGGGTAAAGTTGTCAATATAGCGAGTCGGACTGCAAAATTTATTAATAACGCTGGCGGCACACTCGCCAACGAGATTGAAAATCCTGAACTATGGGCGAAATTTGTCGATGCGGGCGAATCAATCGCTGCCCATTACGAAGTGCGCGATTTCAGCAAGGCTATGCGCGAGGTTATGGCCCTGGCAGATTTAGCTAACGAATATATTGCCGCACAAGAACCTTGGAAACTTGCAAAACAAGCGGGCGCCGAATCAAAAACTCAACAAGTTTGTACACTTGGAATAAATATGTTCCGAGCAATTCTGACTTACCTAAAGCCTGTTGTGCCCACTTTGACAGCAGATGCGGAACTATTTTTAGGTGAATCACTTTCTTGGAATGCACCGGTCCAGTTCCGCAGACAGGATAAAATTAACGAATTTAAACCCTTGCTCACACGAGTTGAAAAAGAAAAGGTAGACGCAATGCTTGAATCTACTAAGGAAGCTATAGCGGCAGCAACACCAAAAACAGATTCAGTAAAAACAGCACTCACTGAAGATCCTATTGCCGCTGAAATTGATTTTAATGATTTCGCAAAAATAGATTTACGCATCGCGTTAATTGAAAACGCAGAACACGTTGAAGGCTCGGACAAGCTCTTACGTTTAACACTTGATCTGGGTGGCGAAAAACGCAATGTATTTTCCGGTATTAAAAGCGCCTATGATCCAAAAGATTTAATTGGCAAGCTCACTGTTCTCGTCGCCAACCTCAAACCGCGCAAAATGAAATTCGGGGTGAGCGAAGGCATGGTATTGGCAGCTGGCCCTGGCGAAAAAGAAATTTATTTGCTTGAACCACATGCGGGCGCAAAACCGGGTCAACGCGTGATGTAATTTGATGGTGAATAAATTCAACGAAGGATAAGTCTGATCTTAGTTTCGTTGAATGTTTCCCATGCGGTGCAAATAGTTTTTACATGAGGATATTTTATGTCCATCAACGAATTTTTCCTGATTTTGCTCGGCACAATATTAGTCAATAATTTTGTGCTGGTGCAGTTTTTAGGTTTGTGTCCGTTTATGGGAGTATCCAACAAACTTGAATCTGCTATTGGCATGGGTGCTGCCACAACATTTGTAATGACCCTCGCTTCCGTGTGTACCTATCTGGTTGACCACTGGCTTCTATCACCAATGGGTTTGGAATACTTGCGAACAATTGCATTTATTTTAGTCATAGCCGCAGTAGTTCAATTCGTAAAAATGTTTATGGAAAAAACCAGCCCACTCTTGTATCGCGTGTTGGGGGTGTTTTTGCCATTGATTACAGTAAATTGTGCCGTACTTGGCGTGGCCCTGTTAAATACGCAAAAAGCGCACAATTTTTTTGAATCTACAATGTACGGATTTGGCGGCGCCGTGGGTTTTTCGGTGGTGTTAATTTTATTTTCGGCTATGCGCGAACGCCTTGCGGTTGCAGATGTACCGCAGCCATTCAAAGGAGCCGCTATTGGAATGATTACCGCTGGTTTAATGTCGTTAGCATTTATGGGTTTCTCAGGATTGGCGGCACGTTAATGGAACATTTATTTTCATACGGCACCTTACAACTTGAAAACGTTCAATTGTCAACGTTCGGGCGTTCATTAAAAGGTACGCCGGACGTGCTACACGGTTTTTCATTGGAGATGATTGCAATAGAGGATGCCGAGATTGTGTCCACCAGCGGTGCTACACATCATCCGATTGCTAAATTTTCCGGAGCAGAATCAGATCGAGTGGAAGGCACCCTTTTTCTAATTACTGTTGAAGAGCTGCAACATGCAGACAATTACGAGGTTGATAATTACAAGCGTGTGACCGTTAAGCTCGCATCCGGAATCTCCGCATGGGTTTACCTCGATAAGCGCTATGCGCCACAACTGACATGAAAAAAGTTAAATCATGTTTGAATTAATTCTTAATCACTCCATTATTTCAGCGCTTATTGCGTTAGTGAGCTTGTCGTTGTTGTTCGGGGCCATCCTTGGTTTTGCAGCTGTGCGTTACAAAGTTGAAAGTAACCCTATTGTTGAGCAAGTAGATAATATTCTACCGCAAACACAATGCGGCCAATGCGGGTATCCCGGTTGTAAACCCTACGCGCAAGCCATAGTAGATGGCGAAGCAATTAATAAATGCCCGCCTGGTGGCCAGGCGACCATTAATGCGTTGGCTAATTTGTTAGACATGGAGGCACCGCCGTTAGATGCCGAGCATGGCATTGAGGCTGAAGAAAAAAAAGTAGCTTTTATTCGTGAAGACGAATGTATTGGTTGTACCAAATGTATTCAGGCATGCCCCATAGATGCCATTCTTGGTGCGGCAAAACAAATGCATACTGTTATTGCGGATGAATGCACGGGTTGTGATTTATGCGTTGAACCCTGCCCTGTTGATTGTATTGATATGATTCCAGTAGCAACAAACTGGACGTGGAAATTACCCGACGCCACCTCAATAAATGTAATTGCCTCCGATAAAATTCAGCAAGGCCGGGCTGCCTAATGAATACTAAACATAACTCCATTAAATTATGGGACTTTCCTGGTGGTATTCATCCACCTGAAAATAAAACGCAATCGACGCAACTACCTTTGGGCAATCTGCCTATTCCTCCGCAGCTTATTATTCCGCTAAACCAACATCTAGGGACACCTGCGAAACCTGTCGTGCAAGTGGGTGACAAGGTTTTAGCGGGGCAATTAATCGCAGAGGCGGACGGTACTTTCAGTGCAAATGTTCACGCATCCAGTTCTGGAAAAGTTGTCGCAATTGATCAATTCGTTCTACCTCATCCATCAGGACTGAAGGGCCAATGTATTCAAATTGAAACTGATGGTTTACATAGATTTATTGCTACAGAAACTTGCGAAAATTATTTAACGATAGAGCCGTTTAATTTGCTCGCAAAAATTCGCACAGCAGGCGTTGCAGGTTTAGGGGGTGCGGGTTTTCCAACAGCTGTAAAGCTCACAACTAAAACTACGCAAGAGATAGACACTCTCATTATTAATGGCGCCGAATGCGAACCTTACATCACGGCAGACGATATGCTTATGCAGACAAGCGCAGAAGAGATTGTCGCTGGGACTTTTTTGATTAGTCATATTTTACATAACCCGCAGCGTATTATAATTGCTGTGGAAGATAACAAACCAAAAGCTATCGCTGCTTTAGACAAAGCGATTAAAAATACGGAACCTCCGGCTGAGCATGCAGGGGTCGAGCTTGCAGTAATACCTACCAAATATCCTTCCGGTGGAGCAAAGCAATTAATCCAGATATTAACTGGTCGCGAAACGCCCTCAGGACATCATTCTGCGGATATAGGTGCGGTGTGCGTTAACGTAGGGACTGTGACCGCAGCCTGGCGCGCGGTGCGATTTGGCGAACCATTAATTTCGCGTGTGACAACCATTGTGGGCGAGTCGCTCGCAACACAACAAAATATCAATGTGCTTATGGGCACACCAATTGATTTTGTTTTACAACACCACGGTTTTGAAAAGACCAAAGCCTCGCGCGTTATCATCGGTGGGTCAATGATGGGATTTACTCTCCCTGACTTGCTTGCCCCGGTTATCAAAACGACTAATTGCATCCTAGCCCCCAGCAAGCAAGAACTACCGCTACCGCCACCAGCGCAAGCATGTATTCGCTGCGGTTTATGTTCAGAAGCCTGTCCAGCCAGTCTGTTACCTCAGCAACTATTTTGGTACGCACAAGCAGAAGATATTGAGCGATTAGAAGCGCACAATATCTTCGATTGCATTGAGTGCGGGGCTTGCTCCTACGTGTGCCCTAGCAAAATTCCCCTGGTGCAATACTATCGCGCGGCCAAAGGCAATATTCGAAATCATAAGAGCGAAAAAGAAAAAGCCGATCGATCACGGCAACGATTTGAATTTAGAAAATCGCGCATCGAAAAAGAAGAAGCGGAAAAAGAAAATAAACGTCTTGCTCGAAAAAAAGCAGCCGACGAAGTTAAATTAAAATTGGCAGAACAAAAATTAAATACCGAGACTACTTTGGTTAGCAATGAGCTTATTTCAGCAAGCACCATACCTCTTGTTGAAACAACCGTGACGTCGGACCCTAAAAGTAACGATTATCAACCGAGGCACGAGGAACAAAAAGCTCGATTGGAACGTATCCTTGCTGCCGCTAAGAATAGTCTCGAAAGTGCCCAAGTTCCTCTTAAACCTAAAAACCCAGAGTTCCCCATTACGGAAGAGCAATTGGTGCGTCAGCAATCGCGTATCAAACAGGCACAATTGAAACTCGTTGAAGCTGAAAAAAAATTAAACGAGTTTTTAGAATCGAATACGCAAGTAGCTGAAGATCCAATACTAAGAGCAGAGGTTCGCCCTCAACCAAAACCAACCCAATCGCCCGAAGAAAAGTTGCGCGCAAATATTGAAGCCTTGCAGGCGCGCCTGATCAAAGCAATTGAAAAAGCTGAACAAGCCAAAACTGAAAATAGCCCAAGTGCAAACGCCCTGCAATTGGCAGTTGAGAAAATAAAACAAAAAATCGAAGAAACAGAAAACGAATTTAAGGAACTTATTAATTCAAATAAGAGTAATAGCGAATAAATGGCCTTGTTAAATATTACATCACCCCACGCTCACGGGCGCTTAACAACCGGTCAAATAATGCGGTTGGTTATTTACGCAACTCTGCCCGGTGTATTCACCTTGGCATATTTTTTTGGCATAGGTGTTTTTTTAAACCTGATTATCGCAAGCGTCAGCGCACTCGCATTCGAGGCGATGGTATTAAAGCTGCGTATACGTCCGGTGAGTTTTTATCTTAGCGACTGCAGCGCGCTGGTAACCGCTTTTTTACTTGCGATTTCCCTGCCGCCCTATTGCCCGTGGTGGTTAATTGTTGTGGGTACGTTTTGCGCAATTGTGCTCGCGAAACAATTGTATGGTGGCATGGGGTTAAATCCGTTTAATCCTGCAATGGTCGCTTATGTTATTTTACTTATATCTTTTCCGATTCCTATGACCCAATGGGCAACGCCGCACAATATCGACGGGTCTCATGTTGTTAGTATCAGTGAGGCGCTAAATAAAATTTTCTTTGGCTCGACTATAGATGCTTATTCATCAGCCACAGTGTTGGATGTGATGAAACAAAATTCATCTCTTGCCCTTGAAGAATTTTATAAAAAAGAACCATTGTTAGCGAATGGTTCTTTCGCCAGTGCGGCGTGGGAGTGGGTTAATATTGCCTTTTTAGCCGGTGGTTTATTTTTACTTTATAGAAAGATATTTACCTGGCATGCACCCATTTCAATGTTAATTTCACTTGCGGTAATGTCAGTTATTTTTTACGACAATGGTAGTTCAAACAGTGGTGGTTCGCCCTTGTTTCATTTGCTGTCAGGTGCAACCATGTTTGGCGCTTTTTTTATCGTGACTGATCCGGTTACTTCTGCTGTGAGCAAAAAAGGCCGCATCATTTACGGCGCAGCTATAGGAATTTTAATTTATGTAATTCGTGTTTGGGGAAAAGGATATCCAGATGGCGTAGCTTTCGCCGTATTGTTTTTAAATTTTGCCGCGCCTTTTATTGACTACTACACAACGCCGCGCACTTATGGTCACAGCAAATCGCGCATTGTGATTGCAAAAGACAAGGAGACGAAATAGGTGATTTTTTCGTCCATGAGGAAAAGCAGTTTATTGCTTGGTGTTTTTGCATTGGTAACAACCGGATTGCTGGCATTTACGGCAGACCTCACTAAGGATCGCATCTTAAAGGCTGAACGCGAAGCGCAACAAAGAGCACTCTTTGAAATTGTGCCTAAAAAGCGCCATACCAATGATATTTTAAGTGAGACAATTAAAGTGCCGGCTTCAGCCTGGGAAGGTTTGGGCCTAAAAAGTGGTGGCGATATTTATGTAGCTCGTCATACGGACGAGACAATTGCGGTGATTATCCCAGCGGTAGCGCCAGACGGTTACGGTGGCGATATCCGCATGATTGTTGGCGTTAATGCTGACGGTAGTATTGCCGGGTTGCGAGTCATTGATCACCATGAAACGCCAGGGCTCGGCGATAAAATTGAATTGGCAAAAAGTCGATGGATATTAGATTTTAACAGAAAGTCTTTAACCGCTCCTGCAAGCTCACGTTGGAAAGTAAAAAAGGATGGTGGTGATTTTGATCAGTTTGCCGGCGCGACTATTACACCGCGAGCGGTTGTGAATCAAATTCGCCAAGTGTTAGAGTTCGTTGATTCGCATCACGACGAATTATTTGTAAAAAATTCGGAGAAGAAGCATGACTGATGAATCTAACCGAGACTCCATTGATTATCAGGATATAGTTACAAAAGGTCTGTGGAAAAATAACCCGGCTCTGGTACAAGTGTTGGGCTTGTGTCCGCTATTGGCTGTAAGTGCTTCTGTTGTGAATGCTTTGGGGCTTGGTTTGGCAACGCTCATGGTGCTTACAGCTTCCAATATCGCGGTGTCTTTAATTCGGCATCAAATCAGCGATACTATTCGCCTTCCGGCTTTCGTTATGATTATCGCGTCGCTCGTTAGTTGTATTGAACTTTTAATGAAAGCCTACACTTACGAGCTATACCAAATACTAGGAATTTTTATTCCGCTAATTGTAACCAACTGTGCGGTGCTTGGCCGCGCGGAAACTTTTGCCAGCAAAAATCGTGTTCTTCCTGCAGCCCTGGATGGTTTTATGATGGGGTTAGGATTCACTCTAGTACTTGTCTGCGTTGGTATTATTCGTGAGCTTCTCGGCACGGGAATGATTTTTAACAATATGCAATTATTATTTGGCCCGCGTGCTGCCAGCTGGACCCTGGATATTTTCGGTCAGGATTATCCGCAGATGATTCTCGCGCTCTTGCCTCCCGGCGCTTTTATCGTTGTGGGCTTTTTAATGGCGGCGAAAAATTACATAGACCATTATTTGAAACAAAAGAAAGCGACCAGTGAGCCGTCGAACGAAATTATTAAAGGCGGCAAACGCGTGCGTACCACCGGCACCGTAGCGTAAATTATTAAGAGAGTTATTATGTTTGATGAAGCACAAGCCATGAGTTTTTTTGAAGTTCATGTTGTTCCGTGGTCAGTAAAAGTCGCCATTTCTTTAACGATTTTTATTGTTGGTCAGATAGTCGCTAAAATAGTGAGCGGCATGCTTGGCAAGTTGTTAGGTCACACCAAGCTCGATAAAATTTTAATTGATTTTTTGCAATCTCTCGTGCGTGCACTTCTACTAATTATGGTATTAGTGGCCGTACTGGATAACTTGGGAGTCAATACAAACTCATTAATCGCGATGCTGGGGGCTGCAGGGCTAGCGATTGGTTTGGCGTTACAGGGATCACTACAAAATTTTGCAGCGGGCTTTATGTTGTTAATTTTTCGACCTTTTAAAGCAGGCGATTTTGTCGAAGCCGCCGGGACTTCAGGCACCATTGATTCAATTGGGATTTTTTCTACCAAACTTTATACGGGTGACAACAAAGAAGTGATCATTCCCAACGGATCAATTTACAGCGGAAATATTATCAACTATTCAGCACGCAGAACCCGCAGAATAGATATGATCTTTAGTGTCAGCTACGGTGATGATATTCGCCTGGTAAAAGAAATCATTTCAAAGGTATTAGCTGAAGATGAGCGAGTGCTAAGTGAGCCGGTGCCTGAAGTCGCCGTAGGTGAGTTAGCTGCGAGTAGCGTAAATTTTGTTGTTCGCCCTTGGGTAAAAACCGAAGATTATGGGCCTGTAAAATCGACATTAAATGAAAAAATAAAAATTGCATTTGATGAACATAAAATAACCATCCCGTTTCCGCAAATGAATATAAATGTTCGTCAATAAAAAAACGCCGCGCATCCTACGCGGCGTTTCTCATATTCCTTTATAGTATTTTCCTGCTAATCCTTAAGCAAGGGTTCTAATAAACCGACGGGTATTAGGGGTTCTTCCGTCACCAAAGCGACTTTTTGAATAACACGTTTTAATTGGGCCACATTTTCTCGCCAACTAAATGCTTCCAGTAAACGCCAAGCGTGATCCGTAAAATCGAATTCAACTGAAAGTGCGTAGTCACGAATATAAAAAGCGACCAGATCACGTAAATCCTCCCGTCGTTCGGCTAAATCTGGCAGGACAAGGTCTACCGTATTTGTTTTTAACCATTCTCCTATGTCGCCGGCATTGGTCGTATTGGTCGCATAGTGCTTACGACTTACGGAGAAAATAATAGACACAGATTCACTGGTTCCTTTAATTTCCAATTCTTGCCTTATCGTGACCCAAAAGCGTTGAAGCACGCGAAAATTGTCTGCGGACAAAGTATCTATATTTCGCAAATACAAGGTCCCGCCTTTTGCATAGGCATAGAGCGCTTGCAAAATACTGGCGGCAGCGCCCTCCTCCCATTCATTACAAGACGATTCAATAAATGGCAAAATGCCTTTATGACGAGAGCAATGGATACTACGAGCCGCAATAATTTTTCCGGTGCCCTTATTTCCGCGAATCAATATGGGCTTGGTAATTTCCTTCAATTGTTCGATGCGTTTATCCAATTGCCGTAACGCCAAACTATTCCCAATCCAGTAGCCTTGGTCTCCATAAATAAAAATAGCGCGATAGCGCGTTTGGTAACGAGTGATGATTGACCCTATTTCGCTCTCCACAAGATGGAGCCCAGCTTCAATAGAACGAGCGGACGGCGTATTAAGTTGCCCTATAAAATTGGACGTGGGCAAAGTAGCTAGGACATACCCCAGGCGATGCCCTTGATAATCCAGCGGCACAGAAACGCAATCTACATCACTAAAGCGTTCATTTCTGGGCGTCAATGAATCTTCATTGGAGATAATAAATTCTTCGATAGAACCGAACGCGGTAGCGGTTGTTTCGTGAACTTCGTCAGCCAGTAACAAGTGGCGGTAACCTTGGTGGGTAATGCAGCGTAAGGTTATTGCAATACTTTTTATGCCCATACGTTCAGAGGCAGATTGCAAAATAATTTTAGCAAGCGTAATAAAACTTTTATTGAGGGGCACCCATTTCGCACCCGATTGCTCATCAAATGCGAATACCGCTTTAGCGACCGGCTTATTAGATGTAGGGTTTTTAAATACCGAAATCATTGCTTGACTCCACAACAGCAAGAGTTTCCCCGTTCGCAAATTCCCTGATGACCTTCTGCGTCCCTATAAACGGATGAAACCTTGACTAGACTGTGGCAATCTATGCGCTTGTTAAACACTTGCCCATTACACGCTATTACATGTGGATTCAGGTGACTAGGGAAGTTCGGTAAGGGATTAAACACACTCATTAGACTTATAAAACTTGTGTGCACTACCCTATGGCATATATTTTCGACATCGCCAACAACAAATACATTGCGCTTGCACCCCATCATACTTTCGGTCGCCTGGCCAATGCAGTAGATACCCGCATCGACAAACCCTATATTTCTAAATTACATGCTGCCATTGAATGGGACGGCCAAGATTGGCGAATTAAAAATTTGGGTTTAAACGGAACCTGGTTTAACGGCACATTGCTTAATAATTCAACTGGCAATGAATCGCAAGTTTTACGCGTGAACGACAAATTTCATCTAGCAGAATTAAATGACCCGGGATTTAAGGTTGTCGATCTTGAACCTCCTGCCGATATGCTTTGGCCAATGGACGGGGTTTCAGGCGCGACACCTCAACCTATTTATCTAAGTCGTTACCACCTCCTGCCTGATACCAACGCGCCGGAATTAGCTATCTATTTTGATGAGCAACATCAACAGTGGCAAATGGAAATGCTAAATGCTCAACGTGAGCACATGTCTTACGAATTAAATGATGGTGATTTAATTCAGCTGGGTACTACACAATGGCAGCTCATGCGTGCCCAAATTTGTGGCCCAACTGAAGCTCACATTTTTCAAACCCAACATTTAGGCGACATGGAATTTGTATTTAATTTAAGCCTTGATGAAGAGAGCACTCAGCTGGAACTCGTCAGCAGCGAACATAAAATTGATTTGGCGGTTCGCAATCATCATTACCTTTTAGCGCATCTCGCTCGCGTCCGTGCTGCCGACACGGCACGAGGTTTGGATATTAAAAGCCAAGGCTGGATTTACACCGATCAACTTGCGAGCGAATTGGGATTGGATGCGACACACATGAATATTTATATTTTTCGGCTCCGCAAACAAATCGCTGACAGCATACCAACAGTTGTCGGACTACAATGTTTATTAGAAAGACGCAGTGGTAAAATTCGATTCGGGTGTGAAAAATTTAAAATATACAAAGGCGCTTCGCTCACCCTGGCATCGCCGCAATCAGCTTCGTAACCACACAACCTCAATATCGATAACCGAATGACACAATCACCCTTACACAACAATGCGGAGTTAACGCAGGTTGGCCACTACTCCATTATCAGCCGTATAGGCCGCGGTGGTATGGGGCTTGTTTATCTCGCACGCGATTCACGTCTGGATCGTCAGGTTGCGATCAAATGTTTACGAGCTGAATTATTAGAAAATCATTATCGCGAACGATTTAAACGTGAAGCGCTATTGCTTGCCAAACTCAATCATCCACACATTGTTCAAATTTACGACTATCTTGAAACATCCGATCAACTTGCGTTGGTTATGGAATATGTGGAAGGGCAAAACCTGCAACAACATTTGCGCGAGCATATTGTTCCACTCACACAGCGTATGCAGTGGCTCACACAAATCGCACAAGGCCTGGCCGTTGCGCATGATGCAGGAATTATTCATCGCGATTTAAAGCCTGAAAATATTTTAATTAACAAACACAAGCTCGCCAAGATTACTGATCTCGGCATCGCCAAATCGCAAGATTTTAACGCGACACTGACGGATCACGTTACGGGAAGTTATGGCTCCATGTCACCCGAACAAGCCATGGGTGAAGAATTGGATAATCGCAGCGATTTATTTTCATTCGGAATACTTGCCTACCAACTTTTATGCGGTGTGCATCCGTTTGGTGACACACAAAATAAACTGCAATTGATGCAGCGAATTATTTCTCATCCGCCCATTCCACCCACAAAAACAAATCCGGATTTACCATCAGAAGTTGTGGAGTTATTGGGCCAATTACTCAGTAAAAATCCTGACAACAGACCAGCCAATACGCATTGGGTCGCAGCGCAATGTGAAAAACTCTACCAACTACTTTTATTAAATTCAGGTGTAGAAATCGATACTACGGAGGTTTTATCGCACGGGCAGATAAGCCATTCAGGTATTCGCAATTCAAAAAATTCTACGTTTGAATCTGGCATAAGAAAAAATAAAGTATCCGCGGTGCAGGGATTAAAAGATTATATTCGAACCAATAGGATAACCGTTGTCTTTATTGGTGTTGCGTTCACGATGTTTGCAGGCGCTTTAATATGGCAACTGCAACACCAATTAACGCAAGATAGCGACAATCTTATTGCAGATGAACCGCTTAAACCTTACTCGCAAGCGATGGAACTTAACCAGGGACTTGAAGCACTTAAATTATTTGATAGACCTGGCAGTCTGGACACGGCGGAAAAAAGTTTTAACAGAATTCTTTCACACACTCCAGACAACGCTGCTGCCGTCGCAGGTTTATCACTGGTTTACAGCTATAGATACAGCGGTGACAGTGAAGATCCCATCTGGATGCAAAAAGCGGATGCTAGCGCCCAACAGGCACTACAATTAAATACGCAGTTAGCCTTAGTTCATGTTGCACTGGGTCGCGTATTTACGATCAAAGCCGAGCACGACAAAGCATTTGCCGCATTTGCACGAGCACTTACACTTGAGCCCACGAATATTTTTGCATGGCGCGGTAAAGTTTCCGCACTTCGCTCTGCCCAGCGTTACGAAGAAGCAATTCAGATCGCGCAACAAGGTTTAGAGCAATTTCCCCAGGAGCGTTTTTTCGCCGATGAATTAGGGACTATTTATGTCGATCTAAATAACTATAAGGAAGCAGAAAAAGCTTTCCGATTAAGTATTCAATTACAACCTGATGCCGTTTACGCCTATGCCAGCCTCTACATTGCGTTAGAGCGTCAAAATCGTGCAGATGAAGCCATGCAGATTTTGCAGCAAGGGTTACAGATACGCTCCAGCGCTTGGCTACATGGCAACCTTGGTAACGCCCTGTTTATACGCGGGGATTATGTGAATGCCGCCGCAGCCTTCGAGGCTGCAGTATCACCAACTAAAGGCAACCCAGGCAGTTATCTTGCCTGGGCTAATTTGGCAGACACCTTGCGTTGGATTCCTGGGCGCGAAACAGAAGCACATAAAGCCTATCGCAAGGCGCGAGATTTATTGACACCACAATTAGAGCGTAGGCCAGAAGATGTCATGCTTATTTCGCGCATGGCATTGTATATGGCGCGATTGGATGATCGCGAGCAGGCAAAATCTATGTTATTGCGTGTAATTGCACTCGCTCCAAAAAGTGCTAGTGTTCATTTTCGTGTAGGTTTAGCTTATGAGTTGTTAGGTGAACGTAACGCAGCCACTGCGGCGCTTACCAAAGCAATCGCTCTAGGTTTTCCGGTAAAGCTAATTGAAGCCGAGCCGGATTTACTGGATCTGCGCCGTAGCACTAATGCCTTTTAATTAACGTAATAATCTAAGAAGGAACATAAGATGGCTGATTATAGTTTTACTTTATTATTTAATAAAAAACCTAGAAAAAAAGTAGTGACTAACGTCGATTTTCAGGTTACTGATTTAACAACTAAAGATCCACTTCCGATAAACACCATGCCCGAATTATTCGCACCGGGAGATACTATAACGTTTGCGGTAGCTAAAGATACCAAGTGCGATAAGATCAATAGTTGTTTGTTTACATCTTATCCCGTTAAAAACTCACCTGGCGAAAGCCCTTTTGCGCACCCTTACGATAGGAAGAAAATCGATTTTATTGCCGAAGGTTTATTTGGGAAACCTTTGGAAGTAACAGAAGGACGCAAAGGTGCTTGGATATTCCATCTACTAGGGATGTATCGCCACAAAGATAAACACGCCGCCTACTATCTTGACCCAGAGGCTTCTTGCGGTTAATTATCGTCCACACGCTTTATTAGTTTGTATGCGCTAGCTTAATCTCTAAATGCATTCATTTTTGCGCAATAGGAAGAGGCGCAGCGCCTAAATATTGAACCTTGTTAAGCCTAAGTGCATTCGCTTGTTCAGGAGTGCACCGCATTTTCCTGCAATAAATCGCCAGATATTTTTTCCTTCGTTTTATACGCTTGCTCAATTAAATCGCAGGCATCCATGATTGCGCTGCTGTTGCTAACATCCGCTGCATAGTGACGCAATGTTTTAGAATTTTTGGCCTGCTGTATCATCGTGTCAATCATCGGAGCGACCTGTTCCGCTTTAAATCGTTCGGGCATTACATAGGTACCTAAACCCAATTTGTAAACGCGATCAGCGTTATCTGGCTGGTCATATTTTAAGGGCCGAATTAATTGGGGAACGCCTGCTTTAATTGCCTGCGCTGTTGTACCTATTCCGCCATGGTGAACAATTGCCAAGGCTTTTGGCAGCGCGTATTCAAAATCTATGTAATCCATATGCGAACACAGTGCAGACTCGCGCAAAAGTTCAGCACCGCTGCCACCCACAAACACGCCGGGCACTTGCAATAACTCGCAAATTTTTCGCCCTTCCTCAAACAATTCAGTAACATTTCTGACACCAGTGCCTGTCGTAAAAATCAGTGGAGCGCCCTGTTGATCAATAAAGTCATCCAATTTTTTCCACACATCAATACGTGCGCGGTTTTGCAAAGGAAAACCCACAAGTTTTATATTTTCTGGCCAATCCTCTGCGGGCATTCCAAACCATTCGGGGAAAAAACCAATTTGCAGTAAAGCTGTGGACTCAGTATGAAACACCGGCGGGCACTGCAAACGTTTGCGTGTAGCTCTATAGGCAGCAGTGTGCGGCATTTTGCTCAAAACTTTGAATTTGGTTTTACGGTTCCTGCGCAATAAAAAACGCACGATGAAGCGAGGAATGCGCGCGGGAATCGCCCAACTCATGGGAGCTGGAGGTTTAGATGCAGAAAAAATTATATTGGGCGATAAAATAATTTTAATAAAAGAAATTTTGAATTTTTCTGCCGCTACGGATGCGCCGTTTTCTTCACTTAACGCGAGAACCAACGCATTTTTAGCAGAGAGGTTTTTTACATACTCAAACGCTGGCTCGAACGCTGGAGCATGATAATGTTCGAAGTTGTCCGTGTGATTCGTTGATTCCCATGCGGCGGCACTATTGCCTTTATGATATTGATCGATAGTGCCGACAGAAACAAATTCAAGTCCGGATGCGACAACAATTGACTTAAAATAATCGTTTGATAGAAAGGCAACATTATACCCTCTGCGCTTTAACTCAATTCCAAGCGCAACCATAGGATCAATATCACCGCCAGTACCCAATGCATAAATGACTATGTTTAGCATAAATGCATCCGGTCTGGACTAACCACGCAACGAACTATGCCAATTTACTTCACGCGAATATTTATCCACTTGATCTACAACGTTCAGCACTAGCGTGAACAACGCCATGCGCACAAGTACGCCATTATCGGTTTGTCTAAATATAGCCAGGTTTGGATTTGAATTTAAATCGTTGTCTAGCTCATTCGCATCTGCACGAGAATCACGCGGCAATGGATGCATAATGACGGTGTTAGGTTCACAGTGCTGCGTATATATTCTTTGATTTAAACGATAGCGACCACGATATAAATCGGCTTCTTCTTTATTGTTAAAACGCTCTTCCTGAATACGTGTTGAGTATGCGATATCAATATGCGAAATACTTTGCGTGAGATCATCTGTCACTATTACGTTGTGGCCTGCCCTGCGTAAATCTTCAACGATATATTCCGGCATCGCCAATTCAGTGGGAGATACAAGGGTCAGTTGAATATTATTAAATACACATAAAAGTTTACTGAGTGAATGAACTGTGCGGCCGTGTTTTAAATCTCCGATCATCGCAATACGCATACCGTCAATCGTGCGATTTTTTGAATGTAGTTCTTTGCGAATGGTGTATAAATCTAACAACGCTTGTGTGGGGTGCTCATTAGGTCCATCACCGCCGTTGATTACCGGCACGCGACTCCCTTCCGCAAATTCCGCAACCGAACCACCTGCTGGATGACGCATGCAGATAACATCGCTGTAACCTGATAGCACGCGCGCGGTGTCGTAAAGTGATTCACCTTTAGTGATGGAGGAACTTTCAAACCCTGTGGTCTCACGAACATTTCCACCGAGCAAATTAAAAGCAGCACCAAAACTCACACGGGTGCGCGTACTCGGTTCAAAAAACATATTCCCCAAAATAGCGCCTTCAAGTACGCGTGTTACTTTATGACGTAAGGCGTAGGGTTCCATGGCATCAGCCACTTCAAAAACACGTTGTATATCACCACGTTCAAATTGGTTGATCGAAAGAATATGTGCGCCAGTAAAATTCACAGTGAGTCCTTAAAGCTGAGGGTGGACAAGATGGCAATCCAGACAGGATTACCGGGCATGGTGGAGACGCATTTTAACGGTAGATTTCGTTACTACCAATGTTTTTATTTTGATTGGAGAAACTTTAAATTTAAATCCAACTTACGGGCGAAAGTGGAATGCGGCTGGTGTCGGCAACTCGCTCTTTAACAGGTAAGGATGCCTTAACCTTATCCAGTACCATAAGCGCTGTATGTCTGTAGGTGGTTAGCTTGCCTCCCATTACCGAAATCACGCGCGGAGAGGTTTCATCATCAACCTCGAAAAGCACTTCACGGGTTCGCGAAAACGCAGTTTTGTTATTGCGAGGCAATACCCGTAAACCCGCGAAACTATCAACTGTGTTTGGGTCAACTGTTAAATCCGGAAAGTAATGCGAAAGAACATCTAAAAGATATTCCCGCTCTTCAGCGGAACACTGGGCACCATCAGGCGTGCCGTAATGAACTTTTTCTGTTGTTCCCACCATTAATTTTCCCTGCCAGGGCAACACAAAAACAGCGCGTTTATCTTGCGGTGCTTCAAGGTAAAAATAATGTTGTAACAACGGCGGCAATAGAAGATGGCTGCCCTGCACCAAATCAACTTTAGGCAAATACATACCAGGCTCGATGCGGGAAATTACATCGCTAGCCCAAGGCCCTGCACAATTTACCAGCACGCGGCAACTTACGGCTTTGAAACCAAACTCACTTTCAAACTCGACCACACAACTTTTGGAATTCACATAAGCATTAACAAACCGGCTGGGCATTTCGCATTCTGCGCCCAGCTCAATTGCTGAGTGCAGCACTGCGCGCGTAAGTGCGGCATCGTCAGTTTGTGCCTCGTAATAACGGAAGACTGCCTGTAAATCATCCTGCCTGAGCCCTTCCAACGAATCCCACTGAGAAGAAGGAAGGCTGTGGAACCTGGCGTTAGCGTCAAGCCCCGACAACAATGCATAAAGACTCAAACCGCTGCGAATTGTAAGAGGGCCACGCGTAGTATCTTTATAAACGGGGATGTGGAGTGGCTTGAGCTTTACCAGATCAGGTGCCAATTTAAGCAGCAATGCACGCTCATGCAGACTTTCACGCACTAAACCGAATTGCGCCGTTTCCAAATAACGCAAACCGCCATGAATTAATTTAGAAGATTTACTCGACGTGCCCGCAGCTGGCGACGATTGTTCAAGGACGAGTACTGTGTAACCAGCTGCGGCCGCCGCCTGCGCAACACCAGCTCCCTGTATACCGGCCCCTACAACCACCAAATCATATTTCATCTACGGAATCCAACCTTACATGAGCTTATAGCTTAGCGGAGTTTCATATGAATCTTATGCCTAATAATAGGTTACATTCGTCAATTAAGTACTAAGTAAAATGCCGTTTCATTCTACCTAAGGTTGAGGCATTTAAAAACACACCACTCAGCTCCGGAAATGCGGAGGCAGTTTTATGGTGCTAACCAGGCCTCCATCAATTGTTTCCAATGTTCAAATCGAGAACGCAAATGAAGATTTAAGCAAGGTTTAAAAATATCTTCCTTCAGGTCACTTTTCCACGAAGCAGGAATACATGCGGCCATGCATGCAATACCCTGTAATGTCGCATCAGCATTTTCGCTGCGATGAACAGGGATTTGCGTTACGTCGGCAATTTTTTGGCATAAAACATTTGCATTACTGAAACCACCGCTGATATAAATCTTTTGGGCGGAACCCATTTGATTCATTAAGTCAACATTGACCGAAACTTGAAAAATAATTGATTCAAGCCAAGCAAGAATTTTTTCATGCGGGACGAGAATATCGCTAAATACCGATGCTAAATCGGTACGCCAATAAGGTGCGCCCAAGCCACCTATAGCATTTAAAAAAAAACAGTCATGAGCCGGTTCTATATTTAACGCGTTATTAATGTCATCTGGTGTAATTTTCAAACCCGTCTGCTCTTGCATAAAAGCTATAGCCGAAGCAGCGCCGTTTGCGGTTGCCTCCCACGCATACAAAGATTTTTCTCGGGTGTTTAAAAGATGGGGCAATTTAAAATCGTCGGCAAGTTCAGCGGCATAGCAAGTTGGTGATGAAAGCTCGATAGTTTCATGGCTATCGTTTTCCGGTAACCATAAAGGGCTCACCAGTAAACCCTCTGGAGCATCCAAAGTGCTCGCTACTCGTTGAATAAAAGCACCTGTGCCGATATTCACGTAACAAACACTTTGATCTGGTAGTCCGCGGCAAAATAAAGAGGCACCCTGATCGCGCGCGCTGGCCTTGAAGGGTATTTGATAAGCTGACAACCTGAGATTTCCGAAGTTACCGTTATGCGACTTACACTCAGGCAAAATATTGCGTGGAATTTTAAATAGGCCAAGCAATTGCTCGTCCCAATTACTACTTTTTAAATTCCACAAAAGTGTACGCTGAGCATGACCGGGATCTACACAACTCTTACCGGTTAAATGCCAAAAAATATAACTGACAATCGGACTGATGCTAAGTGAATTATTTTTTAACGCATCTTGTGCCTGACAATTATTATCCAGGCACCAGCGCATTTTACTCGCACCGTAGTGGGGGGATACTCGCAACCCGGTTAGCTCACGAGCTTGTTCATTTGCTAGAGGTATCGACTCTAAAAATAAATGCCCGCGAACGTCTTGCCAACTCAACACCGGAGATAAAGCTTCGCCCGTTTTAGTATCCCAACATAATAAAGATGAGCCCTGCCCTGCAAATCCGGCTGCGGTAATATGTTTGGTATCGTCACCTAAAACATGATGAATTTTTTCAATGCAATTTTTTATTCCAGACAAAATTACTACCGGATCTTGCTCAATATACTCGAATTCGCTAACGCGCTTGTGCGAGGTGGCGCAAGGTGCAGAAAAGCAATGTAGTTGTTCACCATTTAGGGTATAAACTGCAACGCGTGAACTCTGGCCACCTTGGTCGATAGCGAGGACTAGTGATTTAGTCATAAATATTTCAGCCGAATAAAAATCAAATGTAGCCTTGCAAAATGCTTTTGCATGCTGGTTCTAATCTCTAACCTACGTGAGGATGCTAATTCGATAATAATTAAGTATCACCTAGCAACGCGCATAAAAAAAGCGGCCTAAGCCGCTTTTGAGATTATTAACTGCGCAATGGTTATTCGCCTAAATTTGGATTCGGAATAAATCCGCCATAGGGGAATTGAGCAATTTTGTCACTACCGCTTTTTACTTCACTAATTTTGGCGGGGCCTTCTTTTTCCACCTCATCAATACGAACTATGGCATGCATGGGAATGTAGGACCGCTTCACTCCGGCGAACTCTTGTTTAAGTTTTTCTTCAGCGGGATCAATAAGTACTTGGCTACGCTCGCCAAATACAAACTCTTCTACCTCGATAAAGCCATACATTTCACTTTGGTAAATCGCGCTGGCAAACAATTCGTATACTTGACTTTGATTGAGGAAAATAACGCGGTAAACGGGTTTTACTGCCATAACTATCTCTAAATTAACACGAGGATAAACTGGTAAAGGGTTCGCAGAATACCATAGCCAGATAGATTTCTCGCCCTATTTTACCCGTCATAAAGCCCCTGCTGAAAAGGTTTAACCAACTTGGGGCAGTTGCGGCTTGCGGCCCAAAGAATAAATAATAGCCAGTAGACAAGCCGCAATAACCAGCAAAGTTGCGATCATGTCGCCCCAGGAATGATAATCGAGCACGTACATTAAGCATCCGTAACCAAGTAGTGACGCGCTTAGCTGAGGTCGATACGTCGCGCTGGTGTCGTTGCTAATCAAAACCACCAGCGCAAATGCAGCCGCAGTATGAGTTGAGTAATCAAGTCCAAAACGCACCCAGAGCTGCAGCTGCTCATCAATGTACATCCACATGTACACAATAAAAACGGAACACACTAACAATGCAGCATGAGCTCGTTTGCCTTCCCGCCAGCCGTTCACAATACGCACAAGCGCAATAAGCGCTAAAAGCGGCGTGTAGCAATCAGCAATGATTGCCAAAATATTTAAAAGAGCTGGCGATAAACTCATAAAATGTTTTTCATTATTTAGAAGCGGCAATATACAGGATCGCAAGCCCAAGTTGCTGGCCATAAGATCAGTCTGCGTCTGTTATACTGCGAGCCCTTTTTGTAATATTTTCGATTAATACGCTATGAATTTTGCCTCACTGGGCCTCGCCCCCGAACTCCTCCACGCCATAAAAGTCATTGGTTACCAACAGATGACCCCCATTCAACAGCAGGCGATCCCTATTGCGAGACGCGGCAGTGACATGCTGGCTACGGCGCAGACAGGTACCGGTAAAACAGCAGCTTACGCTCTACCCCTGTTGCAACATATGGTTGATAAACCCAAAGCGCCGGAGGCCATGAACACGCGAATGCTTGTACTTGCGCCAACTCGCGAACTGGTACAACAGGTGGCCGAAAGCATTCAACAGTTAAGTCAATTTTTAAACTATAAGATTGTTACGGTTTACGGTGGAGTTAAAGCGAGTAGTCAGGCAACCAAGCTACGTGCGGGAACCGATATTCTGGTGGCGACGCCGGGACGACTACTCGAACATGTCGAAGAAGGAAATATTAATCTCGCGAAGGTTGAGTTTGCCGTATTGGACGAAGCCGATCGCATGCTAGACATGGGTTTTGTTAATGATATCCACAAATTACTTACCGGCATCACCCGCAAACATCAGACCCTGTTTTTCTCAGCGACCAGCTCACCCCTGGTGACAAATCTGGCCAAACAAGCCATGAATAAACCCGTGATTGTGGCTGTTTCTAAACGTAATGCCGTTGCAGAAACTATCGAACACCTGGTTTATCCGGTCGACGATGCACGAAAATACGAATTATTCGTCCATCTTTTGCGGACACAAAACTGGTACCAGGTGATGGCTTTTAGCAGTACACGCGAAGAAGCCGACAAACTTATAGCAGCGCTCAAGGAAGACAACGTTGATGCTGCTGTTATTCATAGCGAAAAAACGCAAGGCTCTCGCCGCCGTGCTTTGCAGGACTTTAAAGATGGCAAACTCCAGGTTTTAGTGGCTACCGAGGTTGCAGCAAGGGGGTTGGATATTCAGGGGCTAGATTTTGTCGTGAATCTAAACCTGCCTTTCTTTACTGAAGATTATGTGCATCGTATAGGTCGCACCGGCCGCGCCGGTGCTAAGGGCACCGCCATTTCTTTCGTGTGCCCTGCCGAAGAATACAAACTTACTCTTATTGAAGATTTAATAGGCAGTCGCATCAAACGATTACGAGTGAAGGGTTTCGATGTCACTGAATTACCACCTACGGATCAACGCAAAGTAAAAGCGGCTCCTGCATCCAAAAAAGCGGTAAGTCGTGCCGATAAACCGGCCCAAGTCAGGCGCGGCGGCGGTAAAACCGCAAATATCCCGGCTAAAAAAAGCTTTCCTAAAAAGCCGCGAGCACCCAAGTAGCAAAAAAAAGCCGCAGAATCTAATTCTGCGGCGTAGGAACCAAAACTCTTTCGCTTATTTAATCGTCAAAGTCAGAGTCATCAGAATCTTCTGCAGCTTCTTCTCGTTCGCGTGGAGTGCGGACGGCCGGACGCGCTAAAATTTCAACATAAAAACTATCGCCGCCATTTTTCGCCACCGCGTCCATTTGTTTAGTAATTTCCCCTAAATGCAAAACTTCTGCTGCGTCCGCGCTTGTGCCAAACTTGCAATCGAACGCCCAATAGTTGGCACCCGCAGGCAAGACCTTTCGCTTTTCGCGCTTCACATATTTGCGAACCTCATGTTTTATAGCATCTAGCAAGCGGTCACTATTTTTGCCTTCAATATGGAGCTTAAACGTCTTTTTCATGGTGTACCTTTTAAATAACAAACCTGTGCACAACAGCGTATCGCGTATCAATTGCGACAAGATGAACCGAATGGGCGCGCATATTACCACGCTGTCTAGCCAGACATCGAAATAATTAGGCGCAGCGGTCGATAGGTTTGCAGCACATTCGCCACCCTATAAGTTAAAAATAAATCGCGCTACTGAATCCAGGCGGCTACCTGGAACGTCTTAAAAATATCGGTTTTGAAATTTTACAATAAATAAACTTTATAAAGGAAAAGCTATGGGCAATGTTAGTTTCATTAAACCCCTACCTGAAATTCCCACGCAACAATTGCAAAGTCGCATATTGATCGTTGATGTTCTACGCGGTTTTGCACTTTTTGGAATCTTCTATGCGCACATGATCTTTTGGTATCCTGGTGGCCCTCTTCCGGAAGAGGTATACCGAACCAACATGAATATTCCAAGTGGAATTGCCATCGGCCTTTATATGCTGTTCTTCATCGGGAAGTTTTTTTCTCTGTTCTCATTTTTATTTGGGTTAAGCTTTTATATTCAAATGCAGGCTCTCGCTGCAAAACATGAAAACGTTGTGTTACGTTTTGTGTGGCGACTTGCGATTCTCGGTGTAATAGGTTTAATACATCATGCATTTTGGCGAGCAGACATATTAACAATTTACGTGCCGCTCGGTTTTATCTTGCTCTTCGCGCGCAACTTGAGTAATAAACTACTACTTATCCTCGGTGTAGCATTCATTTTAAATATTCCAACCAAAATCATTGAAGCCGTGTCCATATTGATGCATGGCACTATAGAATTTATTCCAAACAACTTCGTCACTGATGGCCCTAAATATTATGCCGTAATGAACCAAGCTACATTCGCTGAAGTAGTCAACCACAATATGCACGCGTGGAAAGAAAAGCTGGACTACCAATTAACCTCCGGCCGATTATTCATAACTTTCGGGTTTTTCTTATTAGGTATGTTGGCCGGTAAACAACAATGGTTTACAGATATAGAGAAAAATCAGGAACTGTTTAGAAAAATATGGAAGAGTTTGGGCCTTGGGTTAATAGCCCTTGCCGCAGCAGGTATTGCACTTGCGATAATTGCACACCTACTTTCCATCGATATGAAAAATTCACATTGGCTGCGCTGGCTTGCAGGTTACTTCGTGGACGGGTTCAACAGCGGCTTAACATTTTTTTATATCGCGAGCATCTGCTTGTTAATGCTAAAGCCAAAGTGGAATAACCGATTCGTACCGCTTTCTTACATCGGAAAAATGGCATTAACCTCCTATCTGACACAAACTATTTTCGGAGTTTTATTATTCTTTAGTTTTGGCCTCGGGTTATTTCTAAAAACATCTCCAGCTACCAACATTGTTATTTGTTGCGCAATATTCGCTGTGCAAATAATGTTTTGTAAATATTGGTTAAAAAGTTTTAATTATGGGCCAATTGAATGGCTATGGAGATCCGCTACTTACTTGAAATGGCAGCCGCTGAGCAAAGAAAATCCCTAACGTCATTCACTTACGACTTCTTCTCTTAATGAAATTAAAAAGTCGGTAGCAATGTCGCCAACCAAGGTATAAGGATTAAATTCGCCTTTCGCAGTGTAAATTATTAAGATTTCTTTAATTCGTTTAATCTCTGGCACTAAACCCATCGACCAGCGGGAAAACTCCCGCTTGTTGATAGGCCTATAGTCAAGCAACATAAGTGATTTGTGCCTTGCATCTGTAGAGATTTTTAAATACAGAGCATTTACGTCTGCCGCATCCCCCTCCAAAGCCTGCATTACATAATTTCTGTTAAACCACAAAATACCGGTAATGTTTTTTTTGGCGTTATTTTTTCTCGATTCAACCAGAAGGTTACGAATCTCGTCACCAGTAAATTTTTCGGTCACTGAGCTGCCGTAGATGAGTCTGACTAAAGGCATATATGTCCTTAACGGATATGTTGAAATTTTAGTGCGTAGAAATATACAACTAGCTTAGCGCCTCAATAAAATATGACAAGGTGAATTGCGACGACAACTAAATTTTTACAACGAAATCTTTAGCTGTCGCGTAAAACATTAGCGCAGATTTTTTACCAAAATGATTTTGACACCGGCGAAATGCAAGTCTATAACTTAGCTACAAATCTAATTGCATTTCTCAATCTTTCTGATAGTTGCCGCTATGAATTTCAAAGCTTCGGTTTCCCAACAAACAATTATGGAATCAAGCGAAGCAGGAAAGCTTGCATTAAATGTTCTCGGCATTGTTCTAACGATCTCAGTGGCAACTTTTTTTATAAATCTCCTTTTCAGCAGTTTTGTATTGCACGTTGTGTCTGCAGTTGTCGTTATTACTTGTGTATTAACGGGTGTATCGGCCTTTTTAAAAATTAAATCATTAAATCTTCTGCATGAAAATGTTTCGAAAGAATACTTACAGATGGATGCTGAATCAGCGC
The DNA here is from genome assembly GCA_004173475.1 of Gammaproteobacteria bacterium. Lineage (GTDB taxonomy): Bacteria > Pseudomonadota > Gammaproteobacteria > Pseudomonadales > Cellvibrionaceae > Cellvibrio. The sequence continues at coordinate 141,653 of SEBU01000007.1, read as the reverse complement.
GCCTTTCTAAAGTCACTTCCAATTATCAAGAATTTCTAGAGAAACTAGTTCCGGTTTGGAAGCGCCAGACTGAACTCGCTCAACATCAAATGGACGAAAGCGTTACAGAATTGTCGCGTAGGTTTTCTGATATCTATGACCGCTTGCAAAATGCGTTAGTCGCATCACAAACATCAGTAGGTGCGGATGAAAGCGGCGCAGGATTAAGCAATGTGATTGTTTTCGCAACTGAAGAGCTTGGCCAAATGACTATGACATTGAGTCAAGCGATCAATAATCGCGACGAACTTTTAAAAGAAATAACCCAATTGTCGAAAATCACTGAAGAGCTTCGTTCTATGGGTTCTGAGGTGGCAGGTATAGCCTCACAAACCAATCTACTTGCACTCAACGCTGCGATTGAAGCTGCGCGTGCCGGGGAACACGGTAGAGGTTTTGCCGTTGTTGCGGATGAGGTTCGCACGCTATCAACACGTTCTGGTGAAACCGGCGCTCGCATTGGTAAGCGCATTGAGCAAGCCAATGAAACGCTTCAGCAAACTCTTGATCGCACTGCGGAGTTTTCCAGACATGACGGCGAGCGGTTAGCCAACTCCGAAGTGTCAGTACAACAAGTGCTTAAACAATTTCACTCCTCAAGCGATCGCATCATTAAGTCCGCGCAATTGCTCGGGGAGGAAAATGCTACCGTCCAAAAAGATGTAGAGAATATCATGGTAAATCTTCAGTTTCAGGACCGTGTCAGTCAAATTCTTAATAGCGTTACCAGTAACATGGAAAAGTTCTCCGAACTTGTCTCGTCTCAAAATCAAAAACTATTGCGTGGCGAAAATATTGAAGCAGTGAATGTGGACGAGTGGCTAAGAGCTATTACGAAAACCTATACAACACTTGAGCAAGTGGCTGTACACCACGGCAAAAACGAATCCAAATCAAGCAATAGCGAAATAACTTTCTTTTAGGAGCCACAATGTCCAAAACAATTTTAATTGTTGATGACTCAGCGAGCATTCGTCAAGTTCTCGGCCTCACACTGAAAGGTGCTGGTTATTCCGTTGTGGAAGCTTGTGACGGAGAAGATGCGCTTAAAAAACTTGACAGTCAAAAAGTTAACTTGGTGATCTCTGACGTGAACATGCCGCGTATGGATGGGCTAACTTTTTTAAAAGAGATGAAGCAAAAACCTACTTGCAAATTTACCCCGGTAATTATGCTCACTACGGAAGCTTCTGATGAAAAGAAAAAATCCGGGCAAGCAGCAGGTGCGAAAGCCTGGGTCGTTAAACCTTTCAAGCCAGAGCAAATACTTCAAGCTGTCGCCATGCTAGCCAGCTAAGAATCAGCTTATGAATATTACTGTTGAGAAAAATGATTCGCAAACTTCGGTTGCACTAGCTGGTGACATCAATATTTATAGCGCCGCCGAACTTAAAAACGAACTTCTATCTTGTGTCGCGGAATCGTCCAGCCTTGAAATAGATCTTTCCGAAGTCGACGAATTTGATAGCGCCGGCTTACAAATTCTAATACTCGCGAAACGTGAAGCAAAACGTACTGATTGTGAATTAAAGATGAAAGCCCACAGCCAATCAGTTCTTCAACTTTTTGAGCTTTATGACATAGCTGGTTTTTTCGGTGATCCGCTGTTAATTCCTACTGAGACGAACGTGGATCAAACCTCTGAAAGGAGGAATGTATGAGTTTTGATTTAGATCAGGTCATTCAGGTTTTCATTCAGGAAGCACGCGAGCTTTTGCAAACCATGGAAGCTGCCCTACTCCATTTAGAAAACGAACCTACTGATAGCGAAACTATCGACGAAGTTTTTCGTGCTGCGCATACCATCAAAGGTTCTGCTGGCTTATTTGGGTTAAACGAAATCGTTAGCTTTACTCATGTGATGGAAGATGTGCTTGATCACGTGAGAAGCGGCGATACCCTTATTGATAAAAAGCTTATTGCGTTACTTCTTGAAAGCGGAGATCACTTAAACGAATTGATTACCGTCTTTGCAGTAGAAAAGGGCCAACTTGGTGAAGCTGCTGTCAAACGCGAGCAAGGGCTTTTAAATGGCTTTGCGCTTTACCGGCCAATTCAACACGTCAGTATTTTATCGAATGTCGAACCGACCGTGCCGAAAGTTGAATTATATAATGAGGGGAATGTTGCTTCTAACTTGTGGCATATATCGCTGCGTTTTGGCCCCGAAGTTTTTCGCAATGGCATGGAGCCATCATCATTCATTCGCTTTTTATCATCACTCGGAAAAATTGTTCGTATCACCACTTTATTCGACACCATGCCCGACGCGGATTTGATGGACCCCGAATCCTGCTACCTAGGTTTTGAAATCGAGTTCGATTCAACCGCAGACAAAAATTCTATCGCGGATGTTTTTCGTTTCGTTAATGAGGATTGTGTTGTTCACATATTGCCACCTCACAGCAAATTAACCGAATACATGGAGCTTATAAAATCGCTCCCTGAATCCAACACTCGTCTCGGTGAAATTCTTGTAGAAAGTGGTGCCTTAACGCCGCAAGAGTTAGAACAAAGTTTGGAGTTTCAGCGCAATGAAGCGGAAGTGTCAGGCAAGAATGCTTTGCTTGGCGATATTTTGGTTGCGCAAGGCTCGGTAGAACCGGAATTAGTTAAGGCTGCCCTTGATAAGCAAACTACAATTAAAGATCAAAAGAGCAAAGAAAATCATTTTATTCGTGTACAGGCAGACAAGCTCGATAGCCTTATCAATCTGATTGGCGAATTAGTTATTGCTGGTGCTGGAGCGAGTCTCATAGCAAGAAATTCCGGTAACGCTTCACTTCACGAAGCGAGTTCAGTTGTTACTGATCTGGTAGAGGAAATTCGTGACAGTGCATTGCGGTTGCGCATGGTGCCTATCGGCGAAACCTTTAATCGTTTCCAGAGAGTTGTGCGCGATGTCAGTCAGGAATTAGGAAAGGAAATTGAACTAGTAATTGCTGGCGCTGATACCGAAGTTGACAAAACAGTTGTCGAAAAAATTGCTGATCCGCTAATGCATTTACTGCGCAATAGTATGGATCACGGAATCGAATCCCCTGCCCGCCGCACGGCTGCAGGCAAGCCTGCGAAAGGCACGTTAAAATTAAATGCTTACCACGATTCAGGCTGCATAGTTATTGAAATTTCGGATGACGGCAGCGGTTTAAATCGCGACAGAATTTTGAGCAAAGCGATAGAAGCTGGGCTAGTTTCTGCTAACGCCTCTTTGACAGATCAAGAGATTTACAAATTAATTTTTGAGCCAGGATTTTCCACCGCAGAGACAGTCACCAATTTGTCCGGCCGCGGCGTCGGTATGGATGTCGTCAAACGAAATATCACGTCACTACGCGGGACCATCGATCTCGATAGCCTACCAGGTTTAGGCACCATGGTGCGCATTCGCTTGCCTCTCACTCTCGCAATCATCGACGGATTTCTCGTGGGTGTGGGCCAAGCCAGTTACGTCGTCCCACTCGATCTCGTTCGCGAATGCGTTGAACTTTCGGATGCGCAACGAAACACCGCCCGCGAACGGAATCATTTAAATCTTCGCGGTGAAGTTTTACCGCTGGTTTACTTACGAAATCATTTTGACATGCCCGACTACACCGGACGCAGAGAAAATGTCGTTGTGGTTCGCACCGCAAACCAATCCGCAGGTTTGGTGGTGGATGAATTTCAAGGCGAGTTCCAAACCGTTATCAAACCCTTAGGAAAATTATTCAGTGGCCTGCGAGGAATTAGCGGGTCTACGATATTAGGCAACGGAGAAGTCGCTTTAATTTTGGATGTACCCGCAATGGTTCACCAGATTACTCAAACCGAAAATCGCGGTCCGGTACGACAAAGTGCCGCTCAGCTTCGTTAGTTTTTTTGAAAGAGGTATACCCATGAACTGGTTTTATGATTTAAAAATTGGTAGCAAATTGATTTCATCGTTTTTAGTGGTGTTAGTACTAACCGCTGGCATGGGAATTTTTTCAATAGTTCAGCTGGCTGAAGTAAATAGCACTACAACTGAAATTGCCGATAACTGGATGCCTTCTTTAGCTGCTGCGCAAAAAACAAGATTTTACCTGGCGGAGTATCGCTTAAAGGAAGCGAGACATTTATTGACTGAAAAAACTGAAGATAAAGCTGCAATGGAACAAGCAGCAGCTGATGCTGGCCGCAAGCTGGAAAGCCAATTATCCATTTATGGCAGCATGTTATCCAACGACGAGGATAAAGCGTTATTTGCAAAACTTAATGCCAGTTGGACCGCATATCAGCAAACGGATAAAACACTATTAGGCCTGTCAAAACAAAACCAACAACAGGAAGCCGCATCATATTTTGCGGGCACTTCTCGTAACGCTTTTGATGAGGTCATCGGCATAGCTGAAAAAATGGTCGAGCTAAATGATAAAGGCGCAGAAGCCGCGAAAAAACGTGGGGACGAACTTTATAAAAATTCGCGAGTTTCTATTATTGCAGTGTTAATAGGTGCATTACTGGCGGGCATTATATTGGCTATTTTTATCTCAAGAACTATTTCCAAGCCGTTGACCTTAGCCGCTGATGCAGCAACCAGACTTTCCAATGGTGACTTAACTGTGCGCATCGATGTCAGCTCAAAAGATGAGACAGGAATTCTTATGGGCGCCATGCAAAATATGGTGGCGAAACTCGCTTCTATTATTACTGAAGTGCGCAGCTCAGCAGACAGTTTAGCCAGCGCCTCGGAACAAGTAAGTTCTACCGCACAATCAATGAGCCAAGCCACCAGCGAGCAAGCCGCTAGCGTCGAAGAAACCGGTGCTTCGGTTGAGCAAATGAGCGCGAGTATCAATCAAAATACTGAAAATGCGAAAGTGACTGACGGCATGGCCAGCAAAGCGGCAAAAGAAGCCACCGAGGGCGGCCAAGCTGTGCAGCAAACAGTTGGCGCTATGAAACAAATCGCACAACGAATTGGGATTATTGATGACATCGCCTACCAAACTAATTTGCTTGCACTTAATGCCGCCATCGAAGCTGCGCGCGCAGGTGAACATGGTAAAGGTTTCGCGGTAGTGGCTGCGGAAGTTCGCAAATTGGCTGAGCGTAGCCAGGTTGCGGCACAGGAAATTGGAGAGCTGTCTTCCAGTAGTGTGCAGCTCGCAGAAAAAGCAGGCAAATTATTAGACGAAATAGTCCCATCAATAAATAAAACCTCTGATTTGGTTCAGGAAATTAGCGCTGCATCCGAAGAACAAGCAAGTGGCGTCAGTCAAATAAACACAGCTATGACGCAACTTAATCAAATCACACAGCAAAATGCATCCAGCAGCGAAGAACTCGCAGCAACATCAGAAGAGATGAGTAGCCAGGCCGAACAACTACAACAAGCGATGAGTTTTTTTACGGTGGAAAATAGCGGAATGACAAAACAATTTAAAACGCATCCGCAAAAAAATTCTAACGATAAAAAACAAGTTCAAAACAATCGCAGCTTTACTCGACAAAATGCTCAAGCAAACGCGACTGGTTATTCTGAACATGAATTCACCCGGTTTTAGTGGAGGCGATCATGGGCGACCGTAGTATTGCAATTCGTTCAACTAACACCAACGAAAATGAAGACGCACAATATCTTACATTCTCGTTAAGTGGTGAGATGTTCGCCATAGGAATTCTTGCCATTAAAGAAATAATCGAATATAGCCAAATGACCTCCGTACCTATGATGCCGAGCTTTGTGCGCGGCGTTATAAATGTACGCGGTGCGGTGGTACCGGTTATTGATTTGTCGGCACGGTTTGGCCGCAAAGTGTCTGATGTTACCCGACGCAGCTGCATCGTCATTATCGAAGCTCATGGCGACGACGGAAATAATCAAGACGTGGGCGTTATGGTGGATGCCGTGTCAGCGGTCATGGAAATTCCCAGCAGCGAAATCGAACCTCCACCCAGTTTCGGTGCAAAAATTCGTGTCGATTTTATTAGCGGCATGGCCAAGGTAAACGGTAACTTTGTCATTGTTTTAGACGTAAATCGTGTTCTATCTGTCGATGAAATGGCCCTACTATCCGATGTAAGCGCGAATGAAAACCCAACTGCGCTTTGAATAAGTTTCAAATTTAATAAATCAACAACCATGACAGATTTTCAGCGAAGCCAAACACGTGCATCAAACCCAGTTAAAAGATAGCGAGTTCAAACTGTTCCAGTCGTGGCTTCACCAGTCTACTGGAATCAATCTTTCATCAGCAAAGAAGGCGCTGGTAGCGGGTCGACTATCAAAACGTCTGAAACATCTAGACTTAAAAAGTTTTGGTGATTATTTTCAGTTCATACGAAGTCACGCTGCCGCTGAAGAGCTTCAGATAGCAATCGATTTACTCACCACCAATGAAACTTACTTTTTTCGCGAGCCGAAACATTTTGAGTTCATGAGTGAGAAAATTCTTCCCACACTCATACCAGCCAAAAAATTCAGAGTATGGAGTGCCGCCTCTTCATCCGGTGAAGAGGCGTATAGTATTGCAATGACTCTGGCGAATGAATTAACGTCCACGGCTTGGGAAATTTTTGGTTCCGACATCAGCACTGACATGTTGCGAATTGCGCGTGGTGGTCACTATCCCATAGCGCGCGCGCGAACAATTCCTACTGACATGCTGTCTAAATATTGCCTCAAAGGAACGGGAGGTCAGGAAGGTACGTTTCTAGTCGAACGTAACCTGAGAAACAAAGTTAGCTTTGCTCAAATTAACCTTAATGAGAACCTGCCAGACGTAGGTCAATTTGATCTAATTTTTATCCGCAACGTGATGATTTATTTCGACCAAGATACGAAGTGCAAAGTCATCGAACGATTGTTGCCACACTTAAAATCTGGCGGATATTTATTTGTAAGTCATTCCGAGAGCCTTAATGGTATTACCGACCGCCTACAAATAATTTCTCCGTCGATTTACAAAAAGCCATGAAAAGCAGACCAGCAAACGCTATAGATGTAGTGCTGCAACCCGGTGATTTCTATTTTGGAAATTCCGCCACGCGAATCAAAACCTTGTTGGGCTCGTGTGTTTCAATCACCATGTGGCACCCGAAATTATTTATAGGCGGTATGTGTCACTACATGCTGCCATCCAGACCCTACCGTACAGGTCCGCTAGAGGGGAAATATGCCGAAGAAGCTTTTGAACTTTTTATACGTGAAGCACGTAGAAATCAAACACATTTAAGTGAATATCAAATTAAATTGTTTGGTGCTGGTCACATGTTTCCAGATCGCTCCGCAAATTCCGGACTTAATATCTGCAAAAACAATATTGCTGTAGCTGAAGATTTTATTGCTAAACACAAGTTAAAACTGACGTCCCACGACGTAGGCTCTCTAGGTCATAGATTAATTATTTTTGACGTATGGAATGGCAACGTGTGGGTCAGACATCAAGCATTGGACGCCAATAAAAAATGCCTTTAAAAAAAATAAAAGTTTTTGTAGTAGATGACTCAGCGGTAGTGAGACAAGTTCTTTCTGCGATTTTAAATAATGAACCGGATATCGTTGTTATAGGCGCAGCATCGGATCCCATTTTTGCCTTGGACAAACTCTCCCAGGAATGGCCCGATGTCATTTTGCTAGATGTCGAAATGCCCAGAATGGACGGCATTACATTTCTGAAAAAATTAATGGCCGAACGCCCTACTCCGGTTGTGGTGTGCTCATCGCTAACCGAACGTGGTGCTGAAACAACCCTTCAAGCTTTGGCCGCCGGTGCAGTAGAAATTATCACCAAACCGAAAATGGGATTGAAAGGATTTTTGGAAGAATCTGCGTCGGATCTCGCGATGGCAGTACGCGCTGCGTCGAAAGCCCGTGTTCATCAACGTACGGCGCAAGATACGGAGCGTCGCAGCACACAAAAATTTAATGCGGACGAAATCCTCCCAGCAGTCCGTGATGGTCAAGCTATGGCGCAAACAACTGAACGCATTGTAGCCATTGGAACATCCACAGGTGGCACACAAGCTTTGGAAACAGTTTTACGAAGCCTTCCGCGAGTGTGTCCAGGAATTTTGATCGTCCAACATATGCCTGAAAAATTTACCGCTTCATTTGCAGAGCGTTTAGATAGTATTTGTGAAATCACCGTTCGCGAAGCACGGCCAAACGAACGACTCATTCCTGGTCTCGCGTTAATAGCACCAGGCGGAAAACATTTGTTGTTAAAACGTAGTGGAGCGAACTATCACGTTGAGGTGGTTGACGGCCCCTTAATCAACCGTCACCGACCATCAGTGGATGTTTTATTCCGGTCAGTCGCAAAGTTTGCAGGCAAAAACGCCACCGGAATTATCATGACGGGAATGGGCGACGATGGCGCACGCGGTTTAAAGGAAATGGCTGACGCTGGGGCAACCACCGTAGCCCAGGACGAAGAAACTTGTATAGTATTCGGCATGCCGAAAGAAGCAATCAAATTAGGTGCGGCGCAAAAAATTTTGCCATTGCAGGAAATTTGGCAGGCAATTCTTGGTAGGGTTTAAGTTTAAATGCAAGGTCGTCACATTTAGCAAGAAAAAAACTGGGCGATATGAAATCGCGTACACCCATTTTCATTGCCGCAGGTTTCTCCTAGCACCTCTAGATCTGCAAACAGCTAATATTAGCGCACCTTACAATTCAAACGCCCAAACCAGCCAAAAGATTAGCGGGTCACTGCGAAGTAATTAGCATTGATTGAATGCCATTTAAATAACCTTGAGAATCGCAACCATTTACATAAACTCTGATTTTCGCAGATGTGGCCTTTGCATATAGCGCAATAGAAAGAGTACGATCAGCTAATTTTGTGTCCTTTATAGTGATATATCGATTGTTTGCACATGTCAAAGACGTGGCATACGGAGTCGGACTAGAAAACCATATGCCCTCCGCGTAATTCCCACCATTTGTAGGCGTTAACTCAATTTGATTTAGATTCACGTCCAGCCACTCTCCAGAAAAAACTGGAAAACTAATAAGACTAATGGAAAAAATCACTGCAGCAATTAAATTTTTCATTTTCTCTCCAGAATTTGACACTGAGCTTAAAGATATTAATTTACATATATTGTTTAGGGCTTATTCAGACAATGAGATCGCGATTACATTTAAGGAAAAATCGTTAGCCATTTCGCATCCTTTAACCCTTAAGCTCAACTTTGTTTTGGCATGAAATGCTGAAAGCGAAATGGACAAAAGATCGTTATACATCGGATTGTTCAACTTCGGGACTAAATACATTTGGCTATTACACCCTGGCGCTTGTACGCCACCATTCAACTTGATGAAAAAGCCCTCTCCACCCCAGCCTGTTTGAATTACTGATATGGTTTGCGACGGAAGTGATATATCGGCAGAAAATGCGACCAAAGGGAATAATGCGCCGATAAATGTGCAAATAATTCGTTTCATTTTGTTAACTTCATATGTAGTGTTTCTCATGACCTTCCGAAGACCAACGATGATGCATGGGAGTTTCCAAGTGTGTTTATTTCGTTTTTTACTCGTTATAGCGCAAAATTAATTTTTTCTAATTCAATAATAATCCTGAAATAATCACGATTAACGCTGGCTCATTTAGTAGAGGATTCCGGCCTGCCAAGACTTCAGCACCGTCACTCAAATTGTCACGATCAGTGTCAGGATTATTAATGTCGGTCTTGCGTGCAATTTCTTGTGCGTTTGTTAAACCATCGAGATCGAAGTCTTTGGCAGCGTCGGTGTTATCCAGCGGATTTAAACCGAATTTTACTTCCACACCATCAAGCAACCCGTCCGTGTCCGTATCATTTACGCGGGGGTTAGTACCAGCCAAGTATTCAGAAAGATTTGTCATCTGATCAGTATCAGCGTCGGTAGTAGCGTCACTCGCATTGCTTTGATTGAAGGAGTACTGCAGCTCCCAAATATTTGGCATTTTATCGCCGTCTATATCTGAATCGCAGGCGTCACCCCAAGCGTCCCCATCCATATTAATTTGATTAACGTTACTCGCCGTTGGGCAATTATCGCTAGCTTCTGCAATATCGTCAGAATCACTATCGACAAAAACACTAATACCTAACCCTGAAATTGCGGATATATTTGTGCCAGCATTTACTTTTATGTTCGTTAAACCTGTAGCTCCTTGTAAGCCGTTAAGATTACTTATATTAGAAGAGCGCAAATCCAAACTCTTCAAGCTGCGAATATCGGCTAAAGTCAATTTGCCGTAGGCTGCATAACCGAGTTGTCTATTGATATTCGTGCGCAATTGTTCTTGATCAATTACGACTGTAGAAGATTCACTAAATGTATTGAGCCCAGCACAATAAGCTAAAGTCGTAATTGCATTTGCTGTACTTAATATATCGCCCCAGTTACCGGACGTAACTTGCTTGCTTAATAATGAAGAAACCAAAGAGTCCACTACTGAATTTATACCGTTTAGTTTAAATAGAGCCAATGTCGTTTTAGCCAATACAATGCTGTTAACGGAAGCTGGTGGCACGCTCGCCAAATAAGCGGATGCGCGGGTTAATGCAGAGGCAACACCTGTTTGAGTTTGGTTATTTACCAGGGCAATTACTGCTTCTGCTGTTACCCAATAATCGCTACCGCTAGCACCTACAACAGACCACCCACCATCTGCTTTCTGGTTCGCCACTAAATAAGTGACAGCAGCATTTTGGTTGGTTGTGTCTTTTGCATCAGACAAAGCTTGCAATACCAGAGCGGTTTCTAGAGGGCTATTAAAATAGCCTTTGCTAAGCCCCCAACCGCCTTGGGCAGTGTCTTGTTTAGAAGACTGCATTAATCCGAGATCTGGAGTTATGTTGTTACCATGCCTCACTAATGCACTTATTTTTTTTGCGTTGAGATCTGTATTGTTTGCATTGTGATTTTCCAACCATGCAACACCACCATAATAAGCACCGTTACGCTGGTTTGCTGCACGTAATGCCTCAATTGCTGCTGCAGTATTCACATAAGCTAGATCTTCCAAGCTACTCCAACCGCCGTCTGTGGCACTTTGGGTAGACTGCAATACGGACACACCATTGTTAACCGTGGTTTTGACTGTATTGACGTCCAAAGCGAATGCGGAACTTGCAAACAATGAGCTCGCACTGAAAGCAATACATATTAATCCTTTATAAATTATGCTTTTTTCTACTTTCAACTGGATTCCCCTTGAAGTGCTTATTTTCTCGCACTTAAAATTTAATAACGCGCTACAAAAAATAACTACATGTTACCTTTAGATGTCCAACAAAATCTTTTAACGTAATCAATAACTCGATGCACGATGATTTTGAATTGCTTCTGCGTTTTTCATCGACTCGCATTTACTAACAATTTAAAAGTAGGTTTTTTATACTCGTTGATATGAATTTATTTGTTATAAGAAATAAATACGGATAATAGAAACATGAGAACTAAAAAAAATCTTACAAACCACCAAAAAGATTTAATCCGTTTGTGTCGTTTCAAATAAAAATCAGAGGTTTTCTGACCACTATGAAACTCCAAATTATCATCTGCATGAATATAAGTAACACCCAATGATTCGTACGTCTCCAAGTTGTCTCCCCTTACTCTAGCGCCGAGATATTTGGACATATCTATCATAGCCTGGATTAAAACTTCATCTGGATTTTTAGCCCACAATTGACCATTTTGCAAAGTAAGACGATATTTATCTACTCCATTTTTCAACATTATCAGGTCCAACTCAGCAGAACTTAACGAAGGGGACTCTATTCTAAAATTTGGCATTTGTTTAACTAATTTTTCAATTTCTGATTTTAAAATTGAATCTAATTTGCCATTTCTTTTTCGCAATATTTGTATGTGATAACTCATTTTCAAATTACCTCAATTACTTCTGATAAACCGCATTTGCCATGTTGTTATTTAGTTTGTTCGGATAAAGAACAAACCCTCCATTGGCTGCCGACGATTCACTCCCAAATAATGCTTGTCCAGTAAAAGTTGTAGCTCCCATAAAACTTGGCATGGAGCTAGTATTAGTAAGCCCCATTCCACGTTCATATATTAGTGGAATACCTGTACCGAAGCTGGACTCATATTTATTAACATGATTAGTCCATTGACCCGCTGTGGTAAGATCCAGCCATAGGCCTGAACCCTCCCAGTATAAATCTGGCTGTATTCCTTTAGCGCCATTAGAGCCTTTGAATGCATTTGTAGAAAGGTCACTAAGATTTAAAGCGTCTCCTACTTCGCCATGAATACGTGTTCCTTCTCGAGCCGCATCAAATCCGGTGTTAATTACTGCTGTAGAACCTTTTGCAGCAGAGTTTGCAGCATTGGCTGCAGAAGCTACGTCCATGCCAATGTGCGCCGAATCTACGACGCTATTACCTGCACGAAGGGCTTGAAATCCAGCTGAAGCTCCTGCAGGAAGGAACGGAACCATTGTTGCAATACCATCGTAAGCGAGACCAACTGCATCCAATGCTGCCCAACCGTAACTTCCATTACGAATGTTATCCTGAAGAGAATACGCACCAAGGCCAACGTTGAAAACATCCCAAGCTGTCTCTACGACATTTCCCGTAGGATCCCTGCCATTGAGTGGATTGTTATTGACATATGCATAAAAATTAACCCCACCATCAAATCCAATCGGATCTTCAGAAATGAAGCGTCCCAGCTCCGGATCGTAATAACGCGCGCGATAATAATAGAGACCAGTCTCTGCATCTTGCTCACGCCCCGTAAATTGCATAGAGTTTTTACTAGTGCCTGTCGAACCAAATGATTCACCGAACGGACCATAGCTTTGTGTTTGAGCCGTTTTACCATTGTGATCCGTAACGGCCACCACAGAATTAACTTGATCGTGATGGAAGGTACGGTTCTCCATTACACCATTAACATTTTTCTCAAAACCGTTAATAATTTCATCAATCACCGCACCTCTTAAATAGGTTACTTGTAACTCATCTTTTTGGTTGTAGATAGATTCCAAATGCTCGCCGTCTAAATAATAATTTTTAGTTTCAGCACTGTTTTGTTTGCTAATACGGTAAGCATTTGCATCGTAAGTAAACGCGGTATTACCTTTGGTGATTTCCGAAACAGAACTTGCGAGGCCACGTTGATCATAGGCCAAGCGAAGCAATTCCTGACCTGACGCATTTCTTTTACTAACCATGCTGCCATTGTCATCATAACCAAAGCTGTAAGTTAACGAGCCAGTAGTAGTTCCTTGACGAATTTCATTCAGACGATTGCCGACGTTGTTGTATATATAAGCTTGGGTCACGCCATTAACCGTTTTTGTTTTGCGATTACCTACTGCATCATAGGTGTAACTTAAATCATGTGTATTGATATTTGAATCAGCTAACAGCAACCGATAAGCTGCGTCGTATCCATAATTAATGACTTCAGTTCCATTAATTGTCAGCTTCTTAATATTGCCTACATTATCGTATTCGTATGCACGCAAATCCACTTGTGTTCCATCAGCACTTATTTGTTTCATTGACGTTAAAAAGCCATCATTGGAATAATTGTAGATAGTTGAAGCACCGCTCGATAATATTCTGCTTAGCAACCTTCCTGCAGGATCGTAATGATAGGATGCCTGAATATAAACGGGATTACCGGCAGACATAGACACAAGGCGATTACTTTTATCGTACGTGTAACTCTGGACCTCGCCTTGATAATTAGTTTTCTTAATCAGATTGCCAACCTTATCGTATGCCCAGCTCATAGTAAGATTTTTGCGTGCATCTGTTTTACCCAACAACCGATGGGCTGCATCGTAAGCATAAGAATAAACTTGACCACCTATATTGGTTGAAACCTTATCGCCATATTGGTCATAGGCAATTGAAGCTGTTTTAAAATCAGATAAATAATCTACTTTAACTAATCGATTGAGTTTGTCGTATGTACTGCGAGTTTGACGTCCCAATCTATCGGTATACAGCAGACGATTACCTAACTCGTCATATTCAAAAGAAACAATTTTATCACTAGGGCTTTCAATAATTGGGTCAACGATACTTGTAAGCAAACCCAGGTCGTTGTAATTGAATTTAGTAGTTTGATTCAAAGCGTCAACAACACCAGTGCGATTACCTAGCAAATCAAAAGTATATCTAGTCGCTTCATTTTTAGCATTTTGAGAAAATACCACGCGATCAAATTCATCATACTGATTAAATAAACTCGCGCCTTGACTATTTCTAGGTTGCAAACCAGCCATAGCATTTGCATCTACCATACGTGTTAGATTGCCATTAGCATCGTAACTTTCAAACTTGGTAACCCTTCCTTCCGGAGAAGTGATTGTTAAAGGTCGACCCAAGATATCGTAAGTATTTTTCACACTTTGATTATTGGGATCGGTAACTTCAACTACATTTCCTGCCAAATCATATTTAGTTTTTATCGAATAACCTTTTTCGTCAGTAACTTTGGTACGACGACCCGCAGCGTCATACTCATAATACAAACTATTGCCTAGATCATTAGTTACTTTTTTAACTTGACCCATTGCATCATATTCATACCGAGTAGCTGCACCCATGACATTGCTAGATTTGATTAAACGGTCTGCTGCATCGTATGTATTGTCGACAAGCACGCACGTGTGATAACCAGTAAATGCCGAGTCCGTATAACATTGCGGTTTAATGGGTGAATTGCCTGAGGATAATAGTTTATATCGCACAAGAGCTTTTTTAACTTGCCCATTTTTATCGTAAATAGTTTCGGCAATATTGCCCACGGGATCTGTTGTAGTAGTCAATCGACCCAAGTTATCGTAATCATAAGATGTGACTAAACTGAGCTGCGTAGCATCTATAAAACTAGTGCGACGCGAAACCGTTGATGTTTTTAATCGCCATAGTTTGTCGTAAACAAGTTGAGAAGTAATCTGCACACCACTAGCTGTTACTTTAATAGCGGAAGAGTACGATCCATCGTTAGCATAATTATAGGAGTAATCAGTTACGCGAAATTTAGAAGATTGTGCAGGGTCTATGTATTCAATTTTTTGTTTAAGAGTGCCGTCTGGATAATACTTAAATTCAGCTAATTGAACATTCGTATAAACAACTCCATTAACCGTCGCTTGTGCTGCAGTAGTTTTTTGTAATTTTCCGGCTAATGCTCCAGATGAAGCATTTGTAGTTGCGTAATATGAATTAGTGAAATACTTTCCGTTTTTATTTTTGACTGTAGTAATTTGTCCATAAACACCGTAATCATAGTCCGTCGTATTACCCAGCGCATCCTCTTCACGTGTTACCTGACCATTAGTATTAGATGCTACACCGGCTAACGAACGAGAGGTGTTGTATGAATAACGTGTACGTTGACCTAACGCATTGTATTTAATGTAACGAAGACCATCGGCATTGTTTTCAAAAAGGTGAATCCCATTATCAGGGTTTACTAACTTTAATAGAGCACCATTGCTGTCATAACTGTGTTCTGTGATAAAACCCAAAGGGTTAGTGATAGACGTTTTACGACGAAACAAATCGTAAATAAGCGATTCTTTGCTTCCATTTTTATCCACATAACTATAAGCCTGACCATTTTCGTAGTAACTAAAGGTCATGGTTTTTTGTTTACCATTACGATCTTCTGGATGAATAATATCTTTTAACAAATGTGTTCCAGAAACATAGGTATATGTCATCGCATTACCTAAAGGATTCACTACTTTCGTCAATTGTGAATTTGTATATAGATATTCCCATCTCCGCCCAGACCAATCAGTAATGTATTGCAAACGACCAATATCGTTACCTGTCGTGTAATAACTCAAAGTTAAACCGCTACGCCCAACCAAAGACATATTGTCAGTGATAGCTGTGAGTTTATTGTTGGTGTAGGTAAAAATTAATTGGTTGCCGTATGCGTCTTGAATTTTTGACAAGCGCGCAACTGTGCCCGGTACACGAATATTTACTCCTTGGCTATCAAAAGTATATATCGAACCATTGTTATAAGTTACTTGATGCAGCCCTGTGGACGGAGTGTTTAATAGTAATTTATCAAAACCGGCTCTAGGTGAGATGGGCTGTGAAGTAGTGATACTGTCATCCAGCAAATAATTTGC
Organism: Gammaproteobacteria bacterium; assembly: GCA_004173475.1. Lineage (GTDB taxonomy): Bacteria > Pseudomonadota > Gammaproteobacteria > Pseudomonadales > Cellvibrionaceae > Cellvibrio. The sequence continues at coordinate 125,511 of SEBU01000007.1, read as the reverse complement.
TTCGCCGCCACGTTCATCCACATAGGTTATTGAAGAGGTTTTTGCATTTGTGTTTTCAGGAGCGAGCGTTGAATCGTAGTTCGGATAGCGACCGTAATCGTTACTGACCAGTTTCATATTGTACGAATGAGTCCAACCTTGACTCAATGGTAGATAGCTCGTATTGCTCGACCCTGGTCCATCAGTAGACGTGTCATTTGCATTGTAGGTACGAGTGAAGGCGTAAGGCAGACCTTTGCCCTCAATAACAATATCAGTTTCGTCATGGTACATATTGCCAGTTACTGTACTTACTGGGTCTACTGTTGAAGGTGTACGAATTACATCGTTATTGGCAATTGAAACCAAATTTTTGTCTGTAAATACTTCGTTGTTAAATGCTGCTCCTGATACATTTACAGGAGAACCAGATACTTTAACTACACCAGCTGTGTCAGTAGCAGGTACAACAGGTACGCCCTCAGGTACATATCCACCCCCTGCCACTAAACGCATACTCTCATTTTTTATTATATAGGCTGAAGAAACAACATTACTGTTTGAGGTATTTACAGTATCTTCAATATAAACATTAAAAAGATAATTGGGGCCTTTAACTAACTTGGAGGGGGCGGTATAACTTGCTCTTACACTTGTATTAGTGTTGCGATATAGGTGGTCTCTTACATAGGATACAAAATCCCATCCGTACTCTTCCAATGTCGGAATCGGTGAAATACTTTTATAGAAAACAACATCCGGATTAAATGATTTGTTCCTATCAAGAAAATTCATAAAATCTGAATTAGCATTTACTGTAACGTTAAAACAAGTTTGCAACTTGCTTAATGCATCAGCCAAGGTAATCTGACTGTAATTCACTCCATTGCAATTAAAATCCACTCGGCTTGGAGCAATTGTTAGCGCAATGTTTGAAGAGGCAGAATATGTGCTTGAGCTTTTTGTATACGAAAATGCAACAGTAAAATTGTAAGTTCCGTTAGCCAAATTCGAATTTTCACGCACGTTAAATTTAAAAATATCATCAGATGGTTTGCTTGCACTTACGTAGGTAAATTTACTCGCATCCACTCCCGACAATGTTGGAGTGCCTACTAGAGTCATACCTGTGGCACCAGAGACATTGACACTATATTGTTGCGGATTGTCCTCAATGTTAATTTGAGAAATAAGTTGATTTTCGCTACTATCGAAGTTACTAAAAAAATTATTGATCCCATTATTTGCTCTGTAGATATAGCTGTTGGATCGATAATCGCTAGCGCTGTAACTACTGATATTTCCTATAAAAATTTGGAACGCGGCATTGGCAGCGTCCGTACCCGTGTATTTCCAGCCAACTAGCTTACGACCGAATATGTCGTACTCTTGCTTAACAAATACTGAGGGTGCACTGTGCCCAATGCCCATTTGCAGCAAAGACGACTCAAAATTATCACCCGAACTATCACTCTTTATATTCATTAGAGTTGCTCCGGCTTTTACTGCAAGCTGAATTCCGCGCATAGTGGATACAGCATCGTAACCCGTTAACTCTTGCCATACTTCATGCTCTAAGGAAGATGCAATATGACCTAAAAACTTAAATGTGTCATTGGAGTAGGATTCCGCAGCATTCGCAACCCAACTTCCATTAATGCGTATACCTTTTAAATCAATTAGTAACCCGCCAGGCAAAACTGCAAACGGAGTCTCACCAACTTTTTCAACCTCATAGGTAGTGCTCACAACTCCTACATATGCTGCAATTGGGGAAACGATATTTTTTAGCCTACTATAACGGTTACTATTTTCCTTTAATTTGGTGTAATACAGAGATTGAGCGACATATAAGAGCCCACCTGTTAAAGCGTCTTGAGCAAGCTGATTTTGAAGTAACAGCGTATCGCTAGAATCAATGGCTCCATTTTTATTTTCGTCAACGTAAACATTACCAGACGCATCGTTGATTATCGGATATTGTTTATTTGCAGCAAGAAGGCTTTCATAAGCTCTACGAACCTGACTCCAATTTGACGTCTCCCCTCCTGTGGCGACAAGATAATAACCACCTACGACAAGATTCTCATATTTAACTTCTATCGGAGCGGAAATTGGAGACGCATCTATTTTTACATTAATATTAAAGCGAGAAGCAGCGGTTATTGTTTCAGATGCGCCGTTACAATTAATTGTAAAATTTCCACTCAGTCCGCCCCCTTGGACACTGCCGTCCAGGCGCATCGCTAATCTAGTAGAACCGTTTACGATTCCCCAATTCACAGTTAATTTTTTTGTACTGAGATCGGCCACACTAAATGTTCCGTTAAAGCTAATAGCACTACACTCGTTGCCTCCAATAATAGGAGTGACTTTAACAACAACATTTTTATTCCATATACTTTTTGGGGTCGAGGAAGCTACGGCAGCGTCATGCGCCGTAAGAGAAGAATAATTTTGCGTGACCCCAACAATTTCGTAGGGCAAAGATGATGGAAGCAAACCCAAATTTTCTTTAATTATCTCGCCAGCATCTATAACATCTTCCAGGGTTCGACCAGGATAGTTCGATCGCAAATATTGAAGTGACGACTCTTCAAAAACTTCCAAGGGGTTTTTGTTGCGTAATTTTTGATTGCTTTCTGCATTGTAATATACATCGTAATCAAAGCTGACAGAGCTTAATAAATTACGATATTGAGAGTTATAGCTGCGCAGTTTAAAAGAGGGATCAAGAGCGATCCATTTACATTGACTATCTTCAACAGAACAGTTTTGATTTGCTCTAGCCCCTCTGTAGTTAGCAAAACTTGCCAAAACCTCAACCCAAACGTGTTCGACTTGCACATAATCAGCTGAAGAGTCGTTAACAACGTTAATACCTTGATTTTTAAGAATAGAGACAGCCAAGCTGTGGTTTTCTACCGAAATCCAATTGGCGATGTCGGAGCGCCTTAAACGGACACTACCAACAACATAACGAGCCTTTATACCTACAGAACGATACATAGCAATAAGGGTTGATGCCAGATCTACATCATTTCCCTCCTGACTTAAAAATGTGTTGATTGAGTTGCTCCGCGCGCCTTGGTAGACCGCATATTTAGAATTATTGCGTACATGTTCATAAATGTTTACCGCAGTAGATAGGGATTGCGCCTTTTCTTTAATAGTAAGCGCGTCCCCGGATGAAAAAAGAATCTCGGGAGTTTCACACAAATATTCGTCTGTAATCGAACCAATACATGCGAAAGCAGTAGGCGAAATAAAGGAAAGCAATAGTAAACTTAGAATAATTTTTTTCATTTGCTTACTCGCTCAAATGCTTGGTAATTGAAGTAATTGTTGGATCTTGTCTACCATGAACTGCACTATATTCCGTATCCAATTGCACAATAAACTCTTTAATTTTTTTATCTCTGACCTCCAAATCGCCACTATCTATTGATTGCAATTTAGATTCCAAGGAAGTGAGCGCATCTCTCGATCTCATTAGATGTTCGTCAGGTGTTTTCCACAACTCCCAAAAAGAAGGTAATTGGGTTTCGATTCTTGATCGCCTATCAGAAATAATATGTTTGGCTCTCCTGAGAGACTCAGAAGATTTGGCAGTTTTTTGTTCTTTAGAAGATATTATATCGGTTGATCCGAACCAAGTTCTTTTTTGCTGCCAAATATTGGTCACTCGCTTCCACAGACCAAACCAACTCCAGCTTGCCTGATTAGCATTTATGCCTGTAGACGTTACAACGACATTTCCATTAGTAAAATTGGTAATCATATTCGGTTCATTAATAGACTCCGCCAGAGCTTTTTTTACTTCGTTAATATCATCTCGAAAAGGTTTAATTTCTTTTTCAATTCTTTCACGCTCTTGCCCTCTAACTTTTAGCAAGGATTGCGACACATTTCTTATTGCATTAATTTCGGTTGCATTTAGCTTTTCTGGTTGCTCCTCAGCAGATGCTATATTAGAGAAAATTATGCATACACTAATAAACGCAATAAAAGAAACTGATCTCATTTTCAAAATCCTAATAATGGATATATAAGAGCCTAACAAATAAATTTCATACAATGGATAAGGTCGTCAAATATTTCTTCTGCATGGCATTGATAAGGCGCGCTACAGGACTAAAATTTAAAAAATATTAACTTGAAGTCATCGATACAAGCACAAAAAGTTGCTTGATAATAGATAAACTTAAATGAAATTTTATGAGTTACAGGAATGGGCGCAACTGCGAAGAAAATAAAGTTTTTGAGAATTAACATCCAGAAAGTCCATTCTTTTTTTATAACTCGCAAAACTTTAAACGACAAAAAAGCTTAAGTCAATAGCGCACGCCAACAAAATGATTGGCTGCCAATGTACTGCCATGCAAAACTTCTATACCGGAAATCCAATACCCCTATCAACAGACTATTAACCGATAAAATCCAGAATTTCTTGAGTTTTTACTATTATGAACCGGAGTTAAATAAAGCAATACATGCATCAGCTTTTATTAACCGCGCTAAAAAACGCGTACTAGCGCTTTTTAGCGCGGCATTCATTCTGGCCGCATATGCGGGAATAACAATACATCCCGAATCGATGGTGCATTTGCAAATAACATTATTAACCGATCAATACCAATTCCCTGCCCTGCTGTTGGCGGCAAACCGTATTCGAGTGCGCGAACAAAGTCAGCGTCGTAGTGCATGGCTTCATCATCGCCAGCGTCCTTTTCGCGAACTTGTTGCATGAAACGCTCGGCCTGGTCTTCAGCGTCATTTAATTCCGAGAAACCGTTGGCCAATTCGCGGCCACCGATAAAGAATTCGAAACGATCTGTCACCGCCGGGTTGTGATCGCTACGGCGCGCAAGTGGCGAAATTTCGATTGGGTACTCAGTAATAAACGTTGGTTGATCTAACTTATGCTCAACAGTTTCTTCAAAAATTTCAGTTTGAATTTTTCCGAGAGCGGTGCCAGGTTTAATTTTTAAACCTAGAGCTTCCGCAGCTTTGGTTGCGCCTTCAACGTTACTTAATTGTTCCGCAGTAATTTGCGGATTGTAGTGCAACACAGAATCAAACATCGTTAAACGAGTGAAAGGCTTTCCGAAATCGTATTCACTTTCTTGATACTTTAACGTAGTAGTACCCATAACTTCGTGGCACATTTTACGTAGCATATCTTCCGTTAAATCCATCAAGTCTTTGTAATCAGCATAGGCTTGGTAGAATTCCATCATAGTGAATTCTGGATTGTGACGAGTCGACACACCTTCGTTGCGGAAGTTACGATTAATTTCAAACACGCGTTCAAAACCACCAACAACCAAACGCTTCAAATACAACTCCGGTGCGATACGCAAAAACATTTGCATATCCAGCGCGTTGTGATGCGTGATGAACGGTTTTGCAGACGCACCGCCAGGAATGACATGCAACATCGGCGTTTCGACTTCCATGAAATCACGGCCAACCATATATTGGCGAATAAAATTAATGCACTTAGAACGCAAACGGAAAGTGTCACGCACTTCAGGGTTTACAATTAAATCTACGTAGCGTTGGCGATAACGAATTTCTTGATCGCTCAAGCCATGGTATTTATCGGGCAATGGGCGCAAACCTTTGGTGAGTAATTGATACTCTTCAAGGTTGACATACAAATCACCTTTGCCGGATTTATGCAACGCGCCTTTTACGCCAACGATATCGCCAATATCCCACACGCCCCATTTATCTTTGATTATTTCTTGCGCAGCTTTGTCGGCATACAACTGAATGCTGCCGTGGCCATCTTGCAATACTAAAAATGGACCACGCTTTGCCATCACTCGACCAGCAACAGAAACGACATGATTCAGCTCTTCTAATTCTTCTTTGGTTTTTTCACCAAACGCATTTTGCAACTCCTGACTTTTATTGGATGGCTTAAAGTCATTGGGGAAAGCATTACCTTTCTCACGAATTGCATCAAGCTTACTGCGACGCTCGGCAATGAGTTTATTTTCATCATGCGCTTGTGGAGAATTAGTTTCGTTAGTCATAGTTATCACTGATTGCTAAATTAAATTTAAAAAATAAAAAATTACAAACCGGCCTTCAAACTTTCAACCATAAATTGGTCGAGCGCACCATCTAATACGGCTTGGCAGTTGCTAGTTTGTACGCTAGTGCGCAAATCTTTAATGCGAGAATCATCTAAAACGTAGGATCGAATTTGGCTGCCCCAGCCGATGTCGGATTTGCTGTCTTCCATCGCTTGTTTTTCGGCATTGCGCTTTTGCATTTCGTGTTCGTACATTTTCGCACGCAACATTTTATAAGCTTGATCGCGGTTCGCATGTTGCGAGCGTTCGTTCTGGCATTGCACAACAATATTGGTTGGGATGTGCGTAATGCGCACCGCCGAATCTGTTTTGTTTACGTGCTGCCCGCCTGCTCCGCTTGCGCGATAAGTATCAATGCGAAGATCGGAAGGATTGATGTCAATTTCGATATTGTCGTCAATTTCTGGCGATACAAACACCGAACAAAATGAGGTGTGACGACGATTGCCAGAATCAAACGGCGATTTACGTACTAACCGATGTACACCCGTTTCTGTGCGCAACCAGCCAAATGCGTATTCGCCTTCATAGCGAATGGTGGCGCTCTTGATGCCAGCAACATCTCCCGCAGAACATTCTTCCAATGTAACTTTGAAACCTTTGGCTTCACCCCACCGCAAATACATGCGCAACACCATTTCGGCCCAATCTTGCGCTTCGGTGCCGCCGGAGCCAGATTGAATGTCGAGGTATGCGTTATTGGGATCCATTTCATTCGAAAACATGCGGCGAAATTCGAGCGCAGCAAGTTGTTTGTCGAGGCGGTCGATTTCGGACTGAACATCAGCGACACTCGCTTCGTCATCTTCCTCAACAGCCATATCGAGAAGTTCGCGGCAGTCGCTAACACCTATATCCAGGTCATCAATAGTTTTTACAACATTTTCAAGACTTGAACGCTCCCGACCTAAGGTTTGCGCTCGCTCGGGGTTTTCCCAGACATTAGACTCACCAAGTTCCAGCTCAACTTCTGTTAAGCGTTCTTTCTTAGTGGCATAGTCAAAGGTACCCCCGGAGCACATTTGTACGCTCGGAGAGGTCTTTTAAAGCATTTAATAGTGGATTAATTTCCATAACGATATTACTGCAAAAATAAAAAGTCGCGCATTCTACCCCAGCATGGGCAGGAATTTCTATTTGAGATAGGTTTGAAGATCAAAATCTCCAGGAAGACCGAGTTAGGGTTGAAATCCAAGCCCTAAACATCTTGGTCAAAGTACCCACCTATATATATGAAGCGTATGTTGTCATGTGAATAAACGAATATACGTTGTGCAGAATTCCGCCGTCGGGTACTTCACTCGGATTGGACTGCGAGAATTGCAGCGAAGGATATATCTCAACAAAAAAGCCTTGTCGCGATTTCTCGCGGCAAGGCTTTTTTACATCAGAAACAGATTATTAGTTGCCCGTTAAACCATCTGCAAAACCTTGTAAGGCGGGCTTTGGCAAGAAATTGGTATCGAACAACAACGGCCAATCTGGCTCACTTGCGGTATTCAACCAACTATCCGCGTCCCACACACCCCATACAGTAATACCCGCACGTTGCGCAGCAGGAACGACTTTCATATAGGACGCAACGATTTGACGATACCGTTCTTTTTGTAAAGCCGCAGCTGTTGAAGTCAAACTGGTGTAGACCGGAGCAGATGGGTTGTAAATATTATTTACGCGCACATCAAGTTCGGTGATTTTTACTTTTAACCCGCGATCTGCAACTGCTTTCATGGCCGCCTCGATAGTGCTAGCACTTGGCCAATCCAATAGAACATGCATTTGGAAACCTACGCCCGTAATTGGTACACCACGCGATTTCAATCCATCAACTAGCGCTAGAAGATTAGTCGTTTTAGTGCCGCCATTTTCTATATTAAAATCGTTGTAAAATAAATCGGCCACTGGATCTGCTGCACGTGCGTTAATAAATGCTTGATCAATAAAGTTCACGCCCATTTTTTGATAGAACACAGAATTGCGGAAACCATTCACTGCAGCGCCATCGCCATCCTCCGCCAAAGCTTCGTTCACCACATCCCAGCTATCGACTTTTCCAGCGAAATGCGACGCAACAATTTGTACGTGCGTTTTTAGCATTGCTTCAAAATCACCAGAATAATTATTCATGAAGCTTGGCACTTGATAATCAGAATGCCAAATCAACGTGTGCGCGTGAACTTTCATGCCGTGAGAACTTGCGAAAGAAACCAGCTCATCTGCTTGAGCAAAATTGTAGGTAAATTCTGAAGGATGCAAATAACTCATCTTCATGATATTTCCTGCAGTCAATTGATTGAAATGCGGAAACACTACAGCTTGCTGCTGCGCGCTGGTGCCACTGTTGATAATGCTGTTATTTTCATTTCCGGCGTTAACTGCAACTCCAATCGGAAAACTTACCAAAGCCTTCAAGCTGGCCACACCTGAGCTGCTAGTTACTGACGAACTACTCTTAGATGAAGAAATGCTGGATGCGATCGAACTAATTACAGAAGATGCAAAGGAACTGGCAATACTTGAAGTCAATGAGCTCGAAACTCGTGAACTTGCCACACTCGAACTTATCGCGCTTGATTGTGACGACGTTACGCTGGATATACTTGATGAGCTGCGCGAACTTGTAATTGAAGATATAGAAGATGATGCACCAACGATTCCAAAAGGCGCAGGCTGAGCACTACAAGTCACTGCGCTGATGCAGCTTCGGTTATTTTCGTATCCCCAGCCGTTTTGTGTTGTTTTACATAATGGATAGAGCGTTCCATACCAATTACATTGTTGGCCGGTCATTTGACTCGATACGGCACTGCTCGCAATTGAAGAAGAAGTTTTGACGCTTGATGAAGATAGCGAACTCACGGATGAGCTTTTAATACTACTCGCACTTGACGTAACAGAAGAAGAACTGACATTTGAAAGAGAGCAAACACTTCCACTCACCACCGGTTTTTCTGCCGCAATTCCATTGTTATTACCCTGAACACCGAAGCTAACAGATTGTCCCGGTTGAATAGTTTTATTCCACTCCAAATTACTTGCAGAGTAAGGATTAGATCCACTTAAATTTGCATTCCAAGAGCTGGTGATTTTGTTGGACGCATATTGCCAGCTGACATTCCAACCATTAATTGCGGTTGTGCCGTTATTAACGATGGTGATAGAACCTTGGAACCCAGTATTCCAGTCGTTATTTACCGTGTAAGTACAAGTTGCTGCATGAACTGATGCAGTTAAACATGCAACCGATGTTAATAAAAAACCACAAAAGTATCGCATGCTTTTTTGGAGCTGAAGTTTTCGTGTTTGTATGGTCATAACAAAACTCACTTTTAAAATGGTATATGAATAAACCTAATGCATTAGACGAAACATAAAATTTAAAAAAAATTTAAACAAATGTTGTTAATGCTATGCCGAATATTGCGTAATGATTTCTGACTATTAGATAAGTTTCCTTGCTTATAAAAATAGCGCTTGCAGCTTAGTATAATAATTATGTTGATAAGCCTACCAGAACTGATGAGATGATTTGCTAAATGGTGCGTTCTTTTTTTGTGAATCAATAAAATTTTATTTCCTAGCAAAATTATTTCCATATACAAATAAAAAATTGTTTAAATAGTTTTTCCGGTCGAATCACTTACTGATTGCCATGCAGGCAAAGAGAAACCGATTACATTTACTCAATGTTTAAAGCTTTAACGTCACACGCAAAAATAATTTGAACTTTGCGATTCAAAGCAGATCTACATTTTTAGAAAAATTAGATGGAAATAGCGTTACATACCGAACATTAGTTATTTTTGAAGTTCAGTATCTTGGTGCGTCGAATAGAGACGACAGAGAAGTACTCAAAGGTTTTGAAAGGTACAAGACTGAACAGTACCTCCAAACGAGATCTGGTTAACTTCACCTGTAAAAATTTAACTGTTAAGTGAAAAACCTATTGTCATTTTTCGTATTTTGGCCTACTGTGTGGCGTATTGCTTTTCAACTCCTTGCTCCACTCAAAAAGCACTAGCTACAAAAATAATAATAATGGACATAAGTTTTTATTCGAATTTTGCCTATGGGCGAGATTTTGAGAATGAAGGTTAACCTCAAAGCTAAAAATACTTTCTTCAATAATGAATTTTTAATGACGCACTATACAAAACAATAATCCGTTTCGAGTTGATGTATCAAGTCACAATCCAATGTATCGGCCACAAATCATACCTGGCCTTAAAAGTTTAACGTCGCTTGGCCTACGCAGCTTGGTAAGATTAACTTAAAGTGAGTTTTATGGTGTTAGATAACACAAGCAACTCGAGATCAAATGACTTCATGCTTTTGCATGCTGCTCTCTGGTTTTTTTATGTTTTTTTACAAATCGTAATGACAGCGCTGTCCTCATTAAATTACCGAAAAAATATAATCAAGTAAAACTCAGCAGTTTTGGCGCGCCAATCGCCAAGGATTCGCCTGAACGAGGTCTAAAAGCGCTTTCAAAAGATTTTTTAGAGATTTATACAAGAAGAAAATGACAGCGCTGTCTATTTAATAACTCTTTGGCCTAATGGTGACCTAGTACGCAATTGATAAGGACTTAGTACGCAGCTAAGAAGGCCAATAAACCATTAGAATTAAAAAAATATATTGTTGAAATACAGGCACTTAGAAAAACAAATTTAAAAGTAATTCTCGAACTTTAAGCGTCAGAATTACTGTGGAAGAAGTCTGTCAGGATCGACACTGCTTTCGTCAAGGCGCAAGCGGAGTACATGGGGTACGGGCAGTAGTACACCTGAATTGGAATGAAACGCGACTTCATTACATAAAGGTGTTTAGAACAGAGGGCGTGCAACCCCCTTTTTTAACATTACGACATCAGGAAAAAATATAATGAATCTTTCAATCCGCAAATCGCTTGGTCTAGCATCACTGCTAGGTTTAAGCATTGCTGCTGCGAGCCAGGCTCAAGCAGCAAGTTGTACCTACACCGTTAACAATGAATGGAGCAATGGCTTCCAAGGCACTGTTACTATTACCAACAATACTTCTTCCGCTATTAATGGCTGGACAGTAGGTTGGCAATACAATTCCAACAGAGTCACTAGTTCATGGAACGCAACTCTATCGGGCAGTAACCCATATTCTGCATCCAACGTAGATTGGAACAGGACTATCCAACCAGGCCAGTCTGTTAGCTTTGGTGTTCAAGGCAACAAAAATAACAACAGCTCGGCTGAAAAACCAACTATTACTGGCAATGTTTGCTCTAACGCGACAAGCTCAGCTGCTAGTTCTTTTGTAGACAACTCATCAACTTCGAGCGCTCCACGCAGCTCAAGCAGCTCTTCACAGACCTGTAATAATGGCGGTTCTCAATGTAACTGGTACGGCACCAATTACCCTATCTGCTCTCAAACCACATCTGGTTGGGGTTATGAAAACGGTAAAAGCTGTATTACTCAATCTACGTGTACTACACAACCTGCGCCTTACGGTGTAGTTGGTGGTGGCGCCAGCTGCCCCGTATCTAGCGCACGTTCAAGCTCTGTATCTTCAAGCCTAAGATCTAGCTCTGTATCTTCAGTTGTTTCTTCAAGCCTGAGATCAAGTTCAGTATCTTCAGTTGTTTCATCTAGCTTGAGATCGAGCTCTGTATCATCAGTTGTTTCTTCAAGCCTGAGATCAAGTTCACTATCTTCAGCTGTTTCCTCAAGCTTAAGATCGAGCTCAGTAGCTTCAAGCGTTCGCTCAAGCTCTTCAAGCACCAACACAAGTGCTGGTCCACGTTAAAGCCTTGGCTTCTAACGGCGAGTTGAAACAATCTGCTGAAGGTTCGTTGCGCTACCGTACCGAGTATGTTGATAAGATTGCGTCAATTTTCTCTGATTCAAAATATGCAAGTCTGCGAATTATCGCGATCATTGAACCTGACTCATTACCAAACCTCGTTACTAACCTGAATGATCCAGATTGCCAGGCGGCTACCGATGCAACCTACGGTTACATTGCGAATACCCGTTATACCTTGGGCAAGTTGTACGGAATATCTAACGTTTATTCCTACGTGGATATCGGTCACTCTGGCTGGTTAGGTTGGGATGACAACTTGGGTAAATCAGTAACTTTAATTGCTGATGCAATCAAAGGTGCAACTGGTGGGGTTAACTCTATCGCTGGTTTCGTGTCCAACACTGCAGGTTACACTCCATTGTACGAACCCTTCCTTGATTCACTGTCAAGCAGTGCATTGCCAGGCAGCGGTGGCGGTACCCAAGTTCGTCAAGCAAACTTCTTTGAATGGAACCCCTTCTTCAGCGAAGTTGCCTTCGTGCAAGCTTGGCGTACCCGTATGATTGCTGCTGGTTTCCCATCTACGATTGGTATGTTGGTTGATACCTCACGTAATGGCTGGGGTGGTGCAAACCGTCCAACCGCGCAATCTACCAGTACTGTACTTGATACCTTTGTGAATGAGTCTCGTATCGACAAGCGTACTCATCGCGGTAACTGGTGTAACCAAAAAGGTGGTATCGGTGAGCGTCCACAAGTATCTCCTGCTGTTGGTATCGATGCATACGTATGGGTGAAACCACCAGGTGAGTCAGATGGTGCTGCATCACAAGAACTGTCTTACGATCCACAAGATCCAGCCAAAGGCTTCGACCGTATGTGTGACCCAACTTACGTCTACGCTGCAGGCAACTTGACCGTGGAAACTGGTGCATTGGCTGACGCTCCTGTAGCAGGTCGTTGGTTCAGCAAAGGCTTCCAAGTATTGTTGAACAATGCTTATCCGGCGGCTCAGTAATCCTTGAAATTAAGCCCGAGTCTTAACTGATAAGGGCTTACATTATGAAACCAGATAGACAGTTAGACATTTATATCATTGCTAACTGATCAAGATCGACACTGTGATCAGTTAGCCTCAAGAGATATAACATCTAATCAGTAAAACAATTAGACCGGCCTGTCCTACAGTCCGGTTTTTTTACGGCCGAAGTCGGAACTACCGTAAAAGCGCACCGCTTATATTGACCTGCCAATAGATGAAATAGGCAGTCATGGTATGAAAAAAGCGGTTATGAATTTTTTTCCAATTAAGCGAGACAATTTCCAATGAATATACAAAAAGAATTTGCACGCAAAATCCCCAAGCGTAAGGCGCTCTATACCTTAATTGCTTCGGGACTTCTTACGGTTGCAAGCCTTGATGCCCTGGCGCAAACAGGTAACCCAAGAGTGAACCAACTCGGTTACGTGCCCAATGGAGCTAAGACAGCTACTTATAAAACAACCAGTACGAGTGCTCAAACGTGGCAACTCAAGCAAAATGGTACCGTTGTAGCTAGCGGTCAAACTACCCCGCTCGGCACAGACGCAGCCAGCGGCGATAACCTTCACCAGATCGATCTTTCCAATGTTACTTCAACCGGTACCGGCTTCAGCCTGACAGTGGGAAGCGACTCCAGTTATAACTTTGCGATTTCTTCAACCGCTTTAAAAGGCGCTCTATACGACTCGCTCAAGTACTTCTACCACAACCGTAGTGGCATCGCGATTGAGACCCAATACACTGGCGGCGGTAATGGTTCGTTTGCGAGCAATAGCAAATGGGCACGTCCAGCAGGCCACGTGAACGTCAGCCCCAACAAAGGTGACGTGAATGTGCCTTGCTGGACCGGTACTTGTAACTACTCGCTCAATGTATCGAAAGGTTGGTACGACGCTGGTGACCATGGCAAATACGTCGTGAACGGCGGTATTTCTGTTTGGACATTATTAAACCTGTATGAGCGCAGTCTCTACCTGGGCGCTAACTCACCCAGCATCGCTGATGGCAAATTAAATATTCCTGAAAGCGTTAACGGCGTTCCAGATATTCTCGACGAAGCTCGTTGGGAAATGGAATTTTTGTTAGGTATGCAGGTTCCAACTGGCCAAGCCAAAGCAGGCATGGTTCACCACAAAATGCATGACGTGGGCTGGACTGGTTTCCCACTTGCACCGCATGAAGATCCACAAGAACGTGCACTCGTTCCACCGTCAACAGCAGCAACCCTCAATGTAGCTGCGGTAGCAGCACAAGCGGCTCGTATTTGGCGCGATATTGATTCTGGTTTTGCCGAAACCTGTTTGACCGCTGCAGAACGTGCGTGGACTGCCGCACAAGCAAATCCTAGCGATCTTTATTCAGGCAATTACGACAATGGCGGTGGCGGTTACGGCGATAAGACTGTAGCTGACGAATTTTATTGGGCAGCTGCCGAACTTTATATCACTACCGGTGACAGCAAATATCTTTCAACCTTGAATAGCCGCAGCGTTACCCAAACCAATTTTGGTTGGGCGGATACCGACCTTGCTGGTTTGATCTCTTTGGCGATAGTTCCAGCTAGCCAAACTGCAAGCTTGCGCTCTGCTGCCCAGCAAAAAATCGTATCGATTGCTGATTTACATATAGCAACGCAAAACAGTTCAGGCTACCCGGCTCCTTCGTCCATCACGGATTATTACTGGGGTTCGAACGGTTCTGTTGCTAACAAGTTGATATTGATGGGCTTGGCTTACGATTTCACCAAAAATGACACCTATGCGAAAGGCGTTGGTAAAGGTTTGAACTTCTTCTTAGGCCAAAATACACAGTCAACCTCGTTCATTACCGGCGAAGGAACCAAGGCTGTTACCCAACCGCACCACCGTTTCTGGTCTAATGCGACCAATGGCAGCTACCCAACCCCTCCGCCCGGCGCTTTCTCTGGTGGTCCTAACGCTGGTTTGGAAGATCCAAAATCTGCGGCTGCTCTGGCAAGTTGTGTAACCAAGCCAGCTACTTGTTGGATGGACAACATCGAAGCCTATGCGGTGAACGAAATTACGATCAACTGGAACGCTCCTTTGGCGTGGAACCTTGCTTTCTATAACGATTACGCGGCAAGTGGCAACAACAATACTTCCTCTAGCCTAGCCAGTTCGAGCGTTGTGAGCTCGTCAAGTGCAAGAAGCAGTTCATCAATAGCTTCTTCAAGCGTGAGATCAAGTTCTGTATCTTCAGTAGGCTCTTCTAGCGCGAGATCTAGTTCCCTTTCCTCTACGATTTTCTCGAGTGCGAGATCAAGCTCTTCAAGCGTTCGCTCAAGCTCTTCAAGCACCAACACAAGTGCTGGTCCACGTTTGGATAACCCATTCACTGACGCTCGTTGGTACGTAGACCCGGTAAAGCCTTGGCTTCTAACGGCGAGTTGAAACAATCTGCTGAAGGTTCGTTGCGCTACCGTACCGAGTATGTTGATAAGATTGCGTCAATTTTCTCTGATTCAAAATATGCAAGTCTGCGTATTATCGCGATCATTGAACCTGACTCATTACCAAACCTCGTTACTAACCTGAATGATCCAGATTGCCAGGCAGCTGCCGATGCAACCTACGGTTACGTTGCAAATACCCGTTATACCCTCAGTAAGCTGTATGCAATTCCTAACGTATATTCTTACGTTGATATCGGTCACTCTGGCTGGTTAGGTTGGGATGACAACATCGGTAAATCAGTAACCTTAATTGCTGACGCAATCAAAGGTGCAACTGGTGGGGTTAACTCTATCGCTGGTTTCGTGTCCAACACTGCAGGTTACACTCCATTGTACGAACCCTTCCTTGATTCACTGTCAAGCAGCGCATTCCCAGGCAGTGGTGGCGGTACCCAAACTCGTCAGGCAAGCTTCTACGAGTGGAACCCCTACTTCAGCGAAGTTGCTTACGTGCAAGCATGGCGTACCCGTATGATCGCAGCTGGTTTCCCATCAACAATTGGTATGTTGATTGATACTTCACGTAATGGCTGGGGTGGTGCAAACCGTCCAACCGCGCAATCTACCAGCACTGTACTTGATACCTTTGTGAATGAGTCTCGTATCGACAAGCGTACTCATCGCGGTAACTGGTGTAACCAAAAAGGTGGTATCGGTGAGCGTCCAACTGTAGCTCCTGCTGTTGGTATCGATGCATACGTGTGGGTGAAACCACCAGGTGAGTCAGACGGTGCTGCATCACAAGAACTGTCTTACGATCCACAAGATCCAGCGAAAGGTTTCGACCGTCAATGTGATCCAACTTACACCTACGCTGCTGGCAACCTGACAGTGGAAACTGGCGCTATGGCTAACGCACCTGTTGCAGGTCGTTGGTTCAGCAGTGGCTTCCAATTGTTGTTGAACAATGCTTATCCAATTGCAGTAGCGGGCTCATCAAGCAGCCGCTCTTCAAGCTCGATCTCTTCGGTAGTTTCTAGCTCGAGATCAAGTTCTTCATCAGTGGTTAGTTCATCAAGTGTTCGCTCGAGCTCGTCTGTTGTTAGCTCTTCTTCGGTTATTAGCTCTTCAAGTGTAGCGAGTTCTTCAAGTGTAAGATCATCGTCTTCAAGCGCTTCTGGCCAACAATGTAACTGGTATGGCAACTTGTATCCGTTATGTACAACTACCACAAGCGGTTGGGGATATGAGAACAACAAGAGCTGTATTTCTCGCAGTACTTGTGCCGCTCAACCAGCACCATTTGGAGTAGTAGGAGAATCAAGCAGTTCGAGCAGTGCCGCTAACCGTGCGCCTACTGCAGTTATCACTTACACCCAAGCGCAAGGTTGCCCTGGACAAAGCTTCACCATATCTGCAGCTACTTCCTCAGATTTGGATGGCGATGCATTGACCTATGATTGGAGTGTTAGTGGCGGGGGTAGCACTACCGCTTATTCCGGCGTGACCATCAATGTCGGACTGAGACCTGTTACCACTTACACAGTTACTCTCACTGTGAAAGATGGAAAAGGTGGAGTATCAACAGCTACAAAAGACCTGTACCACTCTAACAGCGATTTCTGCACCGGCTCATCAAGTTCTGGCGGAAGATCAAGTTCTTCAGTTGTTAGCAGTTCGTCCTCAAGCATTAGAAGCAGCAGTTCTTCTGTTGTAAGCAGTTCTTCAAGTGTAAGAAGCAGTTCATCGAGCAGCATAGCTTCGAATGGTGCCAAGTGTACTTATGTAGTGACGAATCAGTGGAACAATGGTTTCACCGGTGCTGTACGCATTACCAACAATGGAAGCTCAGCAATCAACGGTTGGAACGTTAGCTGGTCTTACAGCGATGGTTCAAAAATTACCAGTAGCTGGAACGGATCCTTGTCTGGTAGCAATCCGTACTCCGCAAGCGGCGTGAGTTGGAATAGCACGATCCAACCAGGTCAAACTGCAGAGTTTGGTTTCCAAGGCACTAAAGGAAATGGCGCTGCTCAAACCCCAACTGTTACAGGTAGTGTCTGCCAGTAAGAGTTAACTAACAGATAGCGAATTCAATAATAATTTTCGCTATCTGTTAGCCGTTTCAAACCTGATGTTAACTATTCAGCCCTGCACTCGCAGGGCTTTTTTTTAGACAACTTTTGGGTAGTGATCAGTCAGCGAGAGAAAATAGCACTAAGACGAATCCATCTGGATTTCAATTGAGGTTTAGCAGCTAAGTTTTTGAATTTAAGAGAAAGACCTATCGAAACGACATCTATATGTATGGCTCTATTGAACTTTTTCCGCCTTAGCGCGTTCCCATAAATCCAAACGGAGCTAAGGTGAGGGTTAAAACGAAGAAGACGGCCAGAATGAGAAGAACGAATCTTAAGGGCGATAATAGAAAATTTTGCCAGAGCGTGGGTGCCTGCCCTTGCTCAACTAACTCAGCGTAAACTTTCTTCTGGGCGGAAGTGCGCTCTTCCTGATATGCCCTGATCAACGCTTGGGCGCGTTCAAGGTTGCTATCATCTGGCAGCCATAGCCCATCCACTCCCAGTCGCCAGAAACCTGCGTGAGTCTCGTAAAAATAAACGTCGTGCTCCGCAAGAAGATCGCGTACATCTGCCGCCTCATCGTCTGGCACATTTTGCAATTTGAATAATAAAGTCGCCATTATTTTGAGAAGACCACTGTTTTACTGCCATTTAACAATACGCGATGTTCAGCGTGCCAACGAACTGCGCGATTTAACACCACAGCTTCCGTATCACGGCCTATTTCTGCCATATCTTCCGGTGAGTTGATATGAGACACACGCTCGACCGCTTGTTCAATAATTGGGCCTTCATCCAAATCTGCTGTCACAAAATGCGCAGTAGCGCCGATTAACTTAACCCCGCGATCAAACGCCTGATGGTAAGGTTTTGCGCCCTTAAACCCGGGTAAAAACGAATGGTGGATATTAATCGCGCGGCCGTTTAATTTTTGACAAAGATCGTCGGAGAGAATCTGCATGTAACGCGCAAGCACTAAAAAATCTCCCTGTAAATCTTGCATTAATTGCCACAGTTGCGCTTCCTGTTGCGATTTTGTATCTGGCGTAATCGGCAGATAGTGAAACGGCAATTGATACCACTCCGTTAGGTCGCGCATCACATGGTGATTAGAAACCACGCCGACTATGTCGATAGGAAGCGATCCGTTCTTCCATGAGTTTAATAATGCATTTAAGCAATGCCCCCATTGCGAAACTGCGATCAGCACACGCGGTTTGACATGCGCGTCAGAGATCTCCCAATTCATTTTGTACAGCTCACCCAATGGCTTGAACAATGAGCGAATTTGGCCGAGGTTATAGCCAATCGGACATTCAAACACGGTGCGCATGAAAAAGCGGCTCCGCTCAACATCTTCAAATTGCGAGGACTCTTTAATATTAAATCCCAGGGTTGCAAACAAGGTAGCTACAGCGGCAACAAGGCCTTTTGAATCCTGGCAACTAAAGGTAAGGATAATTTCTTTTACAGACGACATTCGTTCGCATTCCCATTTGTTGGCTTGCTAAAAATAGTCGCCAAGCCTACGTGATTGCGTGGGCGTAATTCAAGTACGCTGGGACAGAGCAGTTTATCAGGTTCGGCGAAATGTAAAAATTTTGTACTTAGCGGATGGAAGATCGACTTGTCCAGACATTTTCCAAATTGAATAGCTACCGGATATCGATTGATCACCGCCTAGCCTTTTTACAAATATCTTAATGACAAGAGCCAATGCGTTGGTTGTCTAGATTGATTTCTGCCAAACGTAAAACTTACAAAAGCAAAATTAATAAAAATGGCAATCCAGCAAACGCAATTAGAGTGGAGACTAACACCATAGCCGCAACTTCTTCGGGTGAGCGGTTGTAGCGTAACGCGAGCAAATAGTTGAAAACGGCAATTGGCATAGCCGATTGTAAAAGCACCACTGCACGCGAGACGCCAGTGAGGGTCATTAATTCACACACCACGTACCCCAGCAGCAAGCCACCAAAAACACGCGCAACACTGAATGCAATGCTCCGCGACAGAAATTGAATTTTTAACGTTGCAAGAGAAACTCCCAAGGCAATTGTCATTAAGGGAATTGCGATGCCACCGATTAAATCCACCGTGTTTGAAAGCCAACGCGGAAGACTAGTGTGAGTCACCAGTAAAATCACCGCTATCGCCATTGAGTACATCACCGGCTGTTTTGCAACTGACATCAAACGCTCGCGCCAGCCACCCTCAGCAACTAAAACCAAACCTACCGTAAACGTAGCGATCATCATGACCATAAAAGAACCGAGCGCCAACGCAAGTCCGGTTTGACCGAAAGCAAACAAACACAAGGGCAAACCCATGTTGCCGTTGTTAGGAAAAATTAGCGGGGGAAGATAAGTAGCGACAGGTAATTTAATAAGGTGCAGCCATAACCAACCGATTAAACCCATTGCTGTCATAACAATTGCGGTCGCAAGCGCAACACTGCCCATGACCTCCGGTTTTACTTCAACTTTAGCCATGACACCTATGATCAAACAGGGCGTGCCTACGTTCATCACTATGCGGGAAATAAATTCGGTAGGAAATTCGGCCCGACTTTTTCCCCATACATAACCTATTCCGGTAGAAATCATTATGGGCGCCAAAATGGCGAAAAGTTCGTTTAGCATCAGCAAGCTCTAGGTAAAGTCAGGCGCGTAGTTTAGCAAAAACGATCCTGGTTACTATACAAACCTTCCCGAGCCGAGCAAAACCTTATTGCTGAAATAAAATTCTATTTAGCGGCTCCCATGGTGTTTATAAAACTTTTCATAAACTCTATCGCAATTACCGAAGAATGATCTTTTGGAGATGCAAGGGACACAGCATTTGAAATCGAAATAAACTCCGCTTTAGTGGGGCGCAACAAACCCATTTCCCAAGAATCAAAACTTCTACTTTCTATCTCTGAACGATTAAGCTCTATAAGGCCTTTGTGTCGATGGCTGGCAAGAATGCGATCGTACGCACGTAACACCGAATCTGCAGGGCCCTCTAGACACTGCATAAAATTACCATCTGCATATAATAAAACTCCCGTGATGGCCCTTTCCTTATTAAATGCTCTAGCATCAGCTAAAAGCGCATCAAGCTCTTCGTCAATAAAAGGATTTAACGCGGTACTTACATAAATAATGGATAATAAATCGGTCATAGGCCTACTCTACTTTCACTCAAATCATCATTCGCAGTGTAATTAATTAAAATTATAGCCATATTTGAGAAATCTACTCACAAGCGCAAACCTATTTCTATTTTAATCAAGTTTTGAAATTATTTATTACGCCGAATAAAAAACAAACGCCAACAAAAAACCAAACTGAACTCGCCACTAAATGCCATACGCCAAGTAATGCAATCGGGTGAAATAAAGGCTAAACAATAAATCCGCGCGCCAAACAAATTAAGGAGATTGTCACCAGAGCTGGTTGTAATAATGGCATTTTTCGAATCAATCCAGCACCTGACAACGAGTACAGTGTACAGGTGAACATTAACAATGCGATTGCGACTGCACTAACAGGGGCCGTTAAGGTTCCATTCTGGGCGGATGCGACAATGTAATCGGGACCCTGGCAAATGTATACCAGACTGGGCCGCCAATAATCATTAGCAAATGCCAGATTGCCGCAAGTGCGGCGATTACACCACCAACCACTAGAAGTTTTTCGTTCGCGTTTAATTTCATACAGACTACTTTTTAAGTCAAATTATTTGAGCGCTTAGCAATGTTACTTCATTTTATCACGGTCAAAAAAAAACCACCCGGTGACAGGTGGTTTTTTATTCTCAAAAGTTGGATTGAGCTAGCAGCTTTGGCGTGATGTAGAAAAATCTTTTACGTCACTTATAAAATTTTCAGCGTTTTTAATGTCACCTTGAATTTTGCGACTAAAATGTGTTGTTCCAATTGAGAGCATTTCAGGAAGGTGTTTTTCAAACAGCTCAAAGGATTTTTGAGTGATGTCTTCATTCCACACTGTTCCATGCGCACTATCCAGATCATTTTTTGCCTGAAGGGCTGCAAGTACACTGCTTCCCAAAATTGTATCCACAACCAATTGCTGATCAAGATTGATAGGAATAGTTTTTTTCTCCCGCTCGGCAATCCATGGATTCACCGTAGGTTCAAAACGCTCCCAAAATTTACGCAGAGGATCTATCTCGTAGAGAATTATCGGTAAAATTTGTAACGTGTAGCAGGCGCCGTGTGCTTGCTTGAAATAAGCGTCTGCTAATTTTGCCAATGCAAAAATATGATCTAAATTCACCGTGGTGAAATCGCGAATTTTTGCGATAGGATTTAATTCATAAAATTGCGCATCACGCACCATAGTAGTCAACAAATGATGAACCAACCATCTGCGACGACGCGATGGAATTAACCAATACACAATATTGCGAAAGTAGTGCTTGATCATTTTGTAATGGTCTTGTTGCCCCGGTAAAAGCGGTGCATTGAAACCCAGGCGTTTTGCGGGGGTGGGGCTATTTAAATCACCCGTGAGATTAATGTTAAAAAAATGATGCCAGGTTGCATCAACAACCACCCTGCCCAAGGTTTTTCCTGCACGTCTGGTGCGATGTCCATCGTAAGCGCCTATAACACCGAAAGTTCTTGCATTCACAACCGGTTTTGCATCGGTAGCGTGCCCGCCGATAACAGTCGCATAAGCAACAACTACTGGTTCCAACGCAGTGCCGTCAAGAAGCGGTGGATACTCCTGCTGGTTGTAACCTGCAACAGTTACATTCAAACCCATGTTAGCGGGAACCTCACATCGGCCTTCGTGTGCATGGTCGGGTAAGTAACGAACCATTCCTTCCGGGCTGCACAAAACAGGATGTGGCCATCTTTGACGAATATAGCGTGAACTGCGAACCTCAAAAATTTCCGGCGCAATTTTTTGTGCAATGTTGTCCGACTGATCATCAAATTGATAATTATCGTTGGGATGCGCCGAATCATAATCGTGTCCGGCACGCACAGTGTCGTAACGATTTGCAGATGAGCCAGAGGGTGCAACTGGTTCTCCGTTTGGCCCCGCAGTGTCCCAATACCAGCGCCGCATATTTCTTATGCGCGGTAAACGAGAACATAAACCCGCACCCAAATCTTCATGATCACCGGTGGCGAAGACACCACCACCAGCATCCATAAATTCTGCAATCGCTTTTACTTCTGCGTCGGTTGCATTACTTGAGCGAAAGGGTTGCCCTGCGGGTACTGCGATAGAATCACCATCACGTAGAATTGGGAAAAGCAGAATTTCATCATAAACAGACAGGTCATGAGCATCGAATTTAAAGTTGACTAAATCTGCTCCAATATCGGAAGCGACAACATTTTCACGATGCGCCTTGGTAATTTGCAGGGAAAATCCATTCCAATCTGTTTCTTGTAAAACATCAACAAACTCACCTAAGTGAAACGCGTTAAAAAATTGCCCTCCAATCTTTATGGAATGTTTAAATCCTCCGCCGCCATCTGTAACAATAAGAACCTTTACAATCTGTGCCATGATATTTTCCTTTACAATCGAGATGAAAACTTTAAGTTTTAGATCTAAGGATGTAGAACTACCCTGTTAGAACTAAGTGATTAGATTCGCAAGGCTCGCCAATCACACTCCTTTCAAGCATTGCAAATCCTCGTTGAGTGTAAATTTATAATTTTTTTTATAATGTGTATTTATTGCCACAGATCTGTGACTTTTTTACAGATGATATTCATTAATTTTTTTCTTTTGGCGCAAGGAAGGAAATTTTCAATGAGCGTTTTTGGTGCGGTTATTCGATCATCTATTTAATAAAAAGATTTTTTATTATTATAAAAATAAACAGGTGAACCACAGAGCTTAGCGTAAGAAGATCCGAGATCTAAAACGCTTTGCTCTGTTTTGGTCGTTTTAGCTGTTTGATAGTGAGCGAAACTGAGACTGAATAAATGAATACCGAAATGTAGACTTAGAAAAAATTCGAGTTATGAAAAATATTTTACAACTTTGATTGATTAAATTAAACCAACAGTATTTTCAAACCAATCAAAATAATAACGATGCCGCCAAATAACTCAGCTTTATTTTCCAGTTTTGTGCCGCTTTTAGCACCCAGAAAAACGCCATAGTAGCTAAGCAAAAATGTTACTACGCCAATAATCAAACAAGATAGAAAAACATTCACGTTTAGTAAATTCAGCGCAAACCCGGCGGCCATAGCGTCGATGCTGGTTGCTATCGCCAGCATAAACATGACGCGCTGGGTAATAATTTTTAAATCCTCTCCATCATTATCGTGAAGAGCCTCGTAAATCATTTTTGCGCCTATGCCCAGCAACAGAAAAAACGCTATCCATGGAGCATAAGAGGCCACCCAAGCGAGCAAGCTCTTACCCACAAAATATCCAAGTAATGGCATCAACGCCTGGAACACCCCGAAATAACACGCAGACATCAACGCTAATCTTTTCGCATTATTTTTTTGTTTTGCGCCTATACCGATTGAAACGGCGAAGGCATCCATACTCAAAGCAAGGGCGAGGAAAATAACTTCTAACATGTAACTCTCAACATCAGTAACTATGTAGGTGAACCGCTAAACGGGGGCGCATCTTAAAGTATTTCGTCTTTCATCTGAATATTCACGGTGGGTTCTCAAGACTATCCAACCCAGAAATATTTCAACAGAATGTCCTAAAAGGAGGGATCTTCGTCATTTTTTAATGTCTGTGCCTGGGTCATGATAGCGACGAACATCCACCGAGAGGGTTTAGTTATGACAGTCAGAGTTGCAATTAACGGGTATGGGCGTATTGGGCGCAATACATTGCGGGCCTTATACGAAGCGGGTAAAAAGCATGATGTCGTAATAGTCGCTGTGAACGATCTTGGCAGCGCAGAGATCAATGCACATTTAACGCGCTTTGATACAACATATGGCAGGTTTCCCGGAAAAGTCGTGGTCGAACAGGACGCTATGATTGTTGACGGAGATCGCATTAGAGTTTTATCGGAACGTGACCCCGCGAAACTGCCGTGGAAAGAATTGGATATTGATGTGGTGTTGGAATGTACCGGCCGTTTCGCCACACGGGACAAAGCAGCAGTTCATTTAGCGGCGGGCGCAAAGCGAGTCATTATCTCGGCACCCGGCGGTAAGGAAGTGGACGCTACCATTGTTTACGGTGTGAACAATGAAGTTCTTCGCCCGGAACATCGCGTTATCGCTATAGGCTCATGCACCACCAATTGTTTAGGAACCATTGCCAAACCGCTCAACGATCACATAGGGATTGTCGCTGGCACCATGACAACGATTCACTCGGTAACTAATGATCAAGTGCTTACCGATGTCTACCATGAAGACGTGCGCAGGGCGCGCTCTGCCATGGAATCAATGATCCCAACTAAAACGGGCGCTGCCTCTGCAATAGGTTTGGCACTACCCGAGCTTGCCGGAAAACTCGACGGTTTTTCGATTCGCGTACCGACTATAGACGTATGTATGCTAGTACTCAGCTTTACAACAGGGCGCCCTACTTCTACAGAAGAAATTAATAACTTGATGATAGATGTCGCTCGGTCAGGGCCACTCGCCGGGCTGGTAAAAACGAATGATTTACCGCTCGTTTCCAGCGATTTTATCCATGACGACGCGTCTTCCATTTTTGAATTGGGTATGACCAAAGTCATCGGAGGTTCGCACGCAACTGTGTACGCCTGGTACGACAACGAATGGGGATTTGCCCATCGATTACTCGATAATGCTGTCGCCTTTGGGAAATTACCTTTGTACCAAACTCACATTTGAAAACGCGAGCATTTGCAACGCGTGGATGGAGATATGTCGCTCGATATAGGTTTTTTGGTATATCCGCAGTTTCAACTACTTGACCTAAGTGGACCGCTTGCTGCCTTTCAGGTGGCCGGAAGGATATCGGGCACCCATCCCTACCGCTTGCGAGTTGTATCACCAACGGGTGGGCTGGTGGCGAGCTCATCCGGCATTGAAATATTTACTAATGCAATTGACGAATGTTTTTTCGATACCTTTATCGTTGTGGGTGGTGGCGAGACGCCGACTTGTCCGGTTAAAGCTGCTGAACTGGCAAGTATCGCCCAATTTTGCGCACCTCGGGCCAGGCGCGTTGGCAGCGTGTGTACCGGCGCCTTTATTCTGGCTGCCGCTGGAATTTTGGATGGCAAACGCGCGACTACCCATTGGCGCTATAGCGCAGCGCTTCAACGCTTGTTTCCGCGCGTTAAGATCGACAGAGATCGTATTTTTTGTAAGGACGGACTAGTCTGGACGTCTGCCGGTATTAGCGCAGGAATTGATGTGGCCCTCGCGATGATTGAAGAAGACTTGGGAACCGATCTCTCACGCGCGGTCGCACAAGATTTAGTGGTCTATCACCGCCGCCCCGGTGGTCAATCGCAATTTTCTACATTGCTTGAGCTGGAACCTGAGTCAGACCGAATTCGCGAAGCCTTAAGTTTTGCACGGCAAAATTTGCATCAAAAATTAACGGTTGATCGCCTGGCAGAAATTGCTTTTTTAAGTCCACGCCAATTCTCACGCGCGTTCATGACAGAAACAGGAGAGACTCCAGCAAAAGCGGTGGAACGATTACGTGCCGAAGCGGCAAGGGTTTTAATCGAAACCAGTAGTGAGCCAATTGAAACCATAGCTCGTCAAGTAGGCTTCGCCGACCCCGAACGTATGCGACGCGCATTTTTACGTTTGTTTGGGCAGCCACCGCAAGGTGTGAGACGTGCGGCTCGCGCAACTAATACAACTTAAGGGTAGAAATGTTCAAAACATTATCAATGGGGATTCAGCGTGAAAAAACATCGAAAATTAAAATAATTTTAAAGTGTTTTAAGTCGACGGCCCAGTAAAAGCGCCAGCAATCCAATAGCGGGTAAAAATAGCGTATTGGGTTCAGGAACATTTACTGCAACAAGTTTGACAAATTGATTATGAATATCTGATCGATCAGCTAAGTTTTGAATGGCCGCTTCAGCAGCGTACGCATCCGTCGGAGAAGAAGCGTAAGACTCCTGACTATTGAGTTGACCGGTAAGAAAATCCGAACCCTTATTCGATGCCGGGTAATCCGAAGCATAAGGGTAATCCGAAGAAGCAGTGTTTATATTTCCGACGCTAATACCTACCGAATCTTTGACAAAGCTTTTAAAAGAGTCGCCTAACTCGTAATTAACTGTTTCTTTGTCGATAGCCTGCAAGCTACTGGTAAGGTGGGTGGAATATTCAAAGGTGTAAGGTACCGAATAAGCCGCTGTCGATATAAGCAATAAAATGAATGCAGAAAATCGCACTAGGGAAAACATCTTTTGCACCTTTCAAACTCTATACAATAAGAAACTCTATACAATAAAAAATTTTCAACTCGATTTTTTGATTCGTCAATTCAGGTCATGAAGAACGGCAGTAGAAATCAAGTTCGTTAATTCTGCGAGACTCACGATTTTCGCATAAGATTAACGACGCCACGCTCGCTACAAAAGTTTCGCCATAGTATCCGCAGGTAGATTTTTGATATGTTCGATAGAACGCTTATATAAGCAAATCCAGCGCCTTATAAATAAGCTAAGAAGCGCACAGATTGTAGAGCACGTGCAAATTATGATCGCAACTAGGATCGCGAACAGGATCGTCGACAGGATTGAGAACATTTCATAATTAGAGAGACAATCATGATGCAACTTAAGCGCCTTATTATACTCAGCTGCTTACTCTCACTTGTCGGTTGCGGTGGGGGTGGCGGTAACGACGGTTCGCCCAGCACGCCTAAACCGTCTTCTTCATCAACCCCTTCCTCAAACTCAAATTTGAGTTCAACTAGTAATAGCTCAATACAAGCGCTTTCGACGCCTCAAAATCTTCAAGTGCAGGCTGGCAATGCATCCGTAACGCTGAGCTGGAGTCCTGTAGCGGGCGCTACTTCCTACCACGTATATTATGCGACAGAGCAAAATATACTTTCAAAAAATATTGAAAGTTTTGAAAACGGAACATGGATAAAAAATGTTACCTCACCATACACAGTTACAAGTTTGCAAAATAACCAAGCTTATTATTTTGTAGTTACCGCAGTAAATGGCTCCCTGGAAAGCACACAAAGCACGGAAGTTAGCACAACACCAAGCGCGGTTCTCACAGCGAACCAACCGACGGCGCAAGAAGTTTTGGTTATTGAATTAATTAACCGCGCGCGCTTCGATCCGCTAGCGGAGGCTGAGCGATACGATATTGGCCTGAACGATGGCATCACCGGTGGGCAGATAACCACCGCACGCAAGCCACCTGTCGCGCTTAATTTATTGCTGACCGATGCCGCGCGCGTTCATTCTCAGTGGATGCTCGATAACGATATTTTCTCGCACACAGGCGCAGACGGAAATTCCCCCGGTGATCGAATGATAAATGCGGGCTACTCGTTTACCGGGTCGTGGAGTAACGGCGAAAATATCGCGTGGGGAGGGACAACCGCACCAAGTATCGCCCTAACGCAATATGCGTTTTCACACCATCAAGGTTTATTTAAATCGCCAGGTCATCGTATAAATATTTTAGCCGAAAATTTTCGTGAGATTGGCGTAGGTCAAAAGCAAGGTTACTTTTTACAGGATGGAAATAATTATTTATCCTCCATGTTGTCGGAAGAATTTGCGACATCCGGCAATAAGTATTTTTTAACGGGCGTAATTTACTCTGATAATAACAACAACGATTTCTACGATGTGGGCGAAGGTTTGGACGGAGTCTCAATCACCATTAACGGCAACGCCTACCCCGTTTATTCGACCGGCGCTTATTCAGTGCCTCTTTCAAACGGAGCTTACGACGTCATGATTTCAGGTTCGCCTTTTACCGAAGCCATAAATTATGACGTGCTGATAAACGGCTCTAATATAAAATTGGACGTTATTAAAAGCGGATCAACTGCAAATGTAGTTAGTTGGTAGCGCGCTATTCAATACTTTTGAAACGCCTTGGCGATAGATTGCTGATTAGGTCAAATCTAATTGGGTGTACTTTTAAAAGTCCTATGCGCTTGTGTTTTTTACATACGCATAGGGCTAATCGTAAATTTCGACGATTTATTTCGGTCGTGGTTTATGCAAATTAGCGTCAGGCTTGCTCAACGTGCCTTTTCGTAATTCAGCCACAGAATTAATTACCGCCCTGGCAACATTTCGTACTTCTTGCTGGACGTTAATATCGCGATCCAATACCTCATGACTTTCAGCATAAGATTCGAAATAACCAACGTAACGGTCTAAGCGCGAGCTGGCGCCTGCGTCAATTAATCCCATCCAATCAAGCCAATCGGAAAGCCCGCGCCGTACACCTTCAATGCCCGCGACATCACCATGTACAACTAAACCGTAAGTACGGCCCGCGAGGTGTTTGGGATAATTCCAGCCAGCCAATTCTATTTCCTTAGCTTTTTTTGCGTCTTTTCCGTGAGTAGTGGTCGGATCAGGATTGCCACCATCGGCGCAGACGAGACGATCAATCATCAACTTCAGAACGCTGGGCGTTTGATACCAATAGACGGGCGTCAAAAGAATAATGCCGTGGGCAGCTACCCACTTTTCGTAAATTTCCGCCATCCAGTCATTCGTTTGCCTCTGCGCGTGATTGGGATAACAACTGCATGGCCAGTGGCACAACGGCATTGCGGTTGATACGCATGCTTTGCAGGGGTGAATATGTTTATCGTATGAGGAAGTGAGCAAACTCAAATCGAGTATATCTACCTCAATATTCGCTTTGAGTAATTCCTCTTTGGCCATTGAGGTAAATCGCCAGGTTTTGGAAATTTCCCCTGGGCAAGTTCCATCATTACGGGCGGAACCACAAATTAATAAAACACGTGATTGGGTATTTGCGTCTTTCTGTTTTATTTCCGCAGCGACAAGTCGCTGACTTGTTGCTTTCCATTCAACGGACAAGTCGTAATCTGGATCAGAAAAGCCGCAACCTGCTTTTTCTGTTAGTGGCGCTTTATGTCCGCTCTCGCTGTAATTTTTCCAGGCAATTTCTTCAATTTCCGCCAACGCATCCTTAATGGGAATAAAGGTGGGGTCGATAAACGATTTTTGAAATTCGTTGCGAAATTCCGTGCGCCCCAGTTTACCGGGAGCTTGCCCCTTACGTGGCTCCAGTGTCATATAGCCTCCTGCGGTAATTTATTCCAAATTTTATCTCCGCTTCGCTTAGGAATATGTTCGATAGAGCGCTTATAAAATTGAAACTTTAAGGGCAGGAATAAGAAACGTATAGCAATATTAACGTTATGAATATCAAGCGTTAAACTCGAAGATTCAAATTCTATTTAATAACTTCGATTTGAACACTCGCTATTCCTGACGATATGTTGCCAATACTTTTAAATGCGGATTTCGAAAGGTCTATGATTCGTCCTTTTATGAACGGGCCTCGATCATTGATTTTTACAATGACGCTTTTTTGATTTTCAAGATTTGTTACTTTAACTTTCGCGCCGAAAGGCAATGTCTTGTGTGCGGCTGTATTCAAGCTATGTTTGTAAATCTCTCCACTCGCTGTTCTCAACGACTCGTGTTTATCAGCATAAAAGGATGCTTTTCCGGTCTGGGTATAACCTACCCAATTTTTTCCACTACGTGGTTGCACACTACTACAACTTACTATCAAAACTAAAAGTGTATTAAGAGTTAGAATTTTGAAAAATAAATTCATACAGATTTATCCTCTGAAGACTCATCACAATCGTAAGAATTAATCGTACAACTATAAAACAACGATTAAATGCCAAATCAAGGATTCATACACCAGAAATTAGGTACTGGCATCTAGATATCTTCCATGCATTCTCATATAGGTTAATATTTATTTAATGTGCGCTTGGGTACAGAACGATATTTACACGTCTTTATAATCACTCCCACTAACACGATTTAACGTCAGAGGAGATTTGTTATGAATGCTTTAATCTTTTCGCAAACTGCTATCTTTCGCTTGCAACGTTTGGGAACTCAGTATTACCACCACACAGGCGAGCGCCATAGGCTGGCCGATGAATATGGCATTTTGGACCTGTTGCACAACAGCGCAATGATTTCTGACCCAAAAGTTCGTGTTGCCTACGACGCATTCATTACCGAATTGGGAAGACCCCAACTAGAAGCTTTGGCAGAAAGAGGAATTAAATTACGCCAGCCCTACATGCTGCATTAATTAAATTTTTCGGCCTACTCGATTATAGGAAGGAACATGTTGGACTTAACAACACGAACCACGTCCGCGAACGTGGTTCAATGAAGCATCCAGCTAAGAAATATATCTACTTTATTAATTGAAAATTTTAGAAATTTTTAGTTTTTACTGACCACGGCACGCCTTTTCAATAGTTGCTATATCAATCTTTCTCATTTCCATCATTGCGTCAAATGCTCTCTTAGCTAATTGCGGGTCGGGGCTCGTCACCGCTTGAACAAGTGCTATGGGTGAAATTTGCCACGATACACCCCACTTGTCCTTACACCAGCCACATGCACTTTCCTGTCCGCCATTATTAACAATTGCATTCCAGTAACGATCCGTCTCCGCTTGGTCAACTGTTGAAACCTGAAACGAAAATGCTTCATTGTGTTTGAATGTGTCGCCACCATTAAGACCAATACATGGAATTCCCATCACCGAAAATTCCACTGTTAACACTTCACCTTTTTTTCCAGATGGATAATCTCCAGGTGCATAATGTACCGCGCCTACAGAAGAATCGGGAAAGGTCTCGGCATAGAATCGTGCCGCCTCTTCTGCATCTTTGTTATACCAGAGGCAAATTGAATTTTTCGCAGGCTTACTCATATATCTCTCCAAATGGTTCACGACTCAACGTCTGGGATTCTTTGAGGATGTAAAACAAAAAAATAATGAATACAAAGCTTACAATAAACTGGGGGAATACCTAAGCCGAGTAAAAATATTTATTAGTCAATCGACTTAGGTTAACGTAAAACTTGAAACCTGAGATGTTAAATTCTTAATTGACCTTCGATTGAGTCATCAAGAGTTTTACCTGTCATTGCACCGACAAGCATTTTTACGCCAGCAACAGCAAATCCGTGTTTAGTGTCCCAATAATAACCCTCAATTGGTGCCACTTTAACAACCGAAATTCGCGGATCATTTTCGCCCGCGGTAAACCAGGTTTTCATAATAGGTTTCCACAGTTCTTTAATTTTTTGTTGATCGCGAGAAATACTTGCTGTTCCTTTTAAAACAAGGAAATCAGAATGGGCTGACCCCTGAAAATACAAAGTAACATTTGGATCTAAATTAATTTCAATATTTTTGTGGCTATCAGTCGAACTGAGGAACCATAAGTTTCCTTCATCATCGACTTGCTCTACACTCATGGGGCGGGTTCCACACGAACCTGTGGTTGCTACGGCGGTCGAAAAAAAGCAGCTCTCTGCTTTATCAGTTAACTCTTTTATTTTTTCGATCGCTTTACCTGAATACAGATTTTCATGATTATTTTCAGGTTGATTTTTATTGATTGAATCCATAATGCACCTCATGTTGGTTGTAGACATGAGATGCATCCTGAGCTAACTACCAATAAACAACAGTGTGGTAACTAACTAAGGCAAGGCATTACTTTTTGGAGCTTTTGCCTTGTCCACTTTTACTACCGGAAGATTTTCCAGATTCACTTTTGCCAGTAGATTTTTTGCTTCTTTCTTCAGGATGTTGACTCATATCTAATACCCTCGTTTCGTTGAAAGAAATGACTCATGAACATTTGACGGGATCACCAAGCATTCAAGCCGTCGAGAGTAATCTTGATTAGATTCAATATTGCCATCAGTGCGATAGATAACCAAAATTTATAATTTCTTCTCTCGAGGTAAGATAGATTCGGCGGCCATACAATATATTAAGATTTAATTTTGAGAGGGATTAATTAACGAGAAAATTCTTAAAACAAAAGATACCGAACACGCACTACAATCCGCCAGTCGTATCAATAAAACTACCCGTTACAAAAGAAGATTTTTCTGTGGCAAGCCAAAAAATGGCTTCTGCAACTTCTTTAGGATTGCCACCTCGCTGCAAAGGAATTTTAGACTTTAATCTTTCGACCCGATTTGGCTCGCCACCTGATGCATGCATTTCGGTGTAAATCAAACCGGGGCGCACAGCGTTAACTCGTATTCCTTCATCCGCAACCTCCAGCGCAAGTCCTCTTGTTAAGGTGTCAACCGCACCTTTTGAGGCAGCATAGTCAATATATTCATTTGGTGACCCGCTTTTAGACGCACCAGAGGATACATTCACAATAACGCCACCTGCCCCACCTTCTTTTGGCGACATTCGCTTCACAGCTTCTTTGCAACAGAGAAAACAACTCATAACATTCGTTCTCAAAACGTCGTTGAAACGTTCCTCTGAAATATCTACCATTCGACGCTGCGTTTTCAAAATGGCGGCGTTATTAATCAAAACAGATACAGGCCCTAATTCATCGTCGACAGTTTCAAATAGCCTAACCACCTCACTCGCTACAGAAACGTCAGCTTTGACAGATATGCACTGAGCGCCCATTTCTATTATTTCATTTTTGACGATTTCAGCAGCAAGATCATTTGAAATATAATTAATGCAAATAGCATAACCATTTTCCGCGAATAATTTTGCAACCTCTGCGCCAATACCTCTGCTTGAACCAGTCACTATCGCGACCTTGTTCGTTTTCATTTATTTTTTCCAAAATTTGTCAACTGATATTACTATTACTCGCAACGAAAGCCGCATGCTGTGCTTCGAATGCACGTTTGTAGGCTGGGCGCGCTTCGCCACGTGCTACATAAGCGGAAAGATTTACGAACTCATCAAGTATGCCCGATGATCTCAGTCGAAGCCGCACGGATACCATCATCAAATCACCGACGGTAAAAACACCATCCAACCATTCAGCATCGCCAAGACGTGCGGAGAGCTGTCGCAATCTATTTCGAACACGCTCTTCAACCAAAGGTAAACGGTCCTTCGACCAGGGTTTATCGTTTTCCAAAATTTTGGCGATGGTAAGTTCAAGCACAGGTGGCTCAATCGTATTTAGCGAGGCAAACATCCACGTGATAGCGCGAGCGCGAGCATTGCTATCGGTGGGAAGCAAGCCAGCATAACGCTCAGCAATATGAAACAGGATTGAACCCGTTTCGAACAAAATAAGATCACCTTCTTCATAAGTTGGAATTTGGCCGAAAGGATGCAAGGCTAAATGTGCAGGCTCTTTCAACGCCTTAAATGAAACCGGTCGAACCTGATAAGTCTGACCTACCTCTTCAAGCGCCCAACGCACACGTGTATCGCGCGCCAAACCCCTACCCCCGTCCGGTGATCTTTCAAAAGCCGTAATTGTGATTGTCATTTTTATTTCCCCCGCCGTGAAAAAGATGAATGCAGTGAGTTCAAATTTAAAATGCTTAACGTTAAATATTTATTTTTCTTTCGACATGCTTTTAACAAACAGTAATTTTAATTGCTAGGAGGAATCGCAGCCGGGTCCATCCACATGGCTCCCCAAATGTGACCGTCCGGATCTGCCATATCCCGGCTATACATAAAGCCGTGATCCTGAAGCGGATTAATGTCGGCTGTTCCACCATTCGCACCGGCGGCCGCGTTCATAGTGTCTACCGATGTACGACTATCGCAAGATAAAGTTATCGCCACTTCACTCGATGTCGTCGGTGGAATTGGCCGGGTCGTAAATGAGCGCCACTTGGCGTGTGTAAGCAACATGACTTTAATCGCATCGCTCCATTCCATAGCCGCAGCAGTCTCGTCTGAAAAGTGTGGCACGTATTCGAATCCAATTGCTTTATAAAAAGCAATTGAAACGTCAAGGTCAACGACAGGAAAACTTACGAAAATCATTTTAGTCATGGTTAATCTCCAAGTGGTGAATGTGAAGTAATTAAGTTCTTTACACTTAGACGAACAGCGCATGCGGATCTCGACAGCGCGCGAAAATAATTTATCCGATCGCTGTATTGCCATTCGAACATTTACGACAACCGACTAGCTTAAAATCAATCTTCAACTTTGTATTGCACCACCGTGGAAATTTCAACAGTTATTAATTCACAAGTACATACCGGGTGATTCTTATCGATGTCACAAATAATCGGTCTATTTCGTCTATAACTATATCTGTTTTAACTGGAGAATTTGTCCTATGCCGAATCTTACTGAGCGCGCATTGCGTTACGACCGTGATCACGCATACAAACTGCGTGCGCTTGCCTACCGAATGCTCGGTTCGCGCTGTGAAGCTGAAGACATAGTGCAGGAGGCGTGGTTACGTTGGGCACAAATTGATGAAAACGCCGTGCAACACGTTGGAGCGTATCTCTCACGTATGGTGACTAATTTATGCCTGGATAAATTAAGTTCTGCGGCAAGCAGACGCGAACAATATGTTGGCGTGTGGTTACCTGAGCCGCTGTTGGATCGTGAACTTGGCTGGTCGCTTGGCCCCGAAGAGCAGGCCGAATTTGCGCATGATGTTTCTGTGGCTTTTATGCTCGCGTTAGAGCGGCTATCTCCTTTAGAACGAGCAGCGTTTTTATTGCACGATGTATTTGATTTGGATTTCGATGAGATAGCACAGCGACTGGACCGTACACCCGCTGCGTGCCGCCAATTAGCGAACCGAGCCCGCAACCATGTGAAAGTGGATTACGCTCGTCGTGAGGTTCAGGACGAAGAGCGTAATCGCTTACTCAATGCTTTTTATGACGCCGTAAATAAAGCAGATGTGAATGCCCTTGCACACATGCTCACGGAAGATGCAGTAATGCTTTCAGACGGCGGTGGCAAAGTTAACGCCGTGCCTTACCCGTTGAAAAGCCGCGAGGTGGTAGCAAAAGTATTCATCGGTTTTGCCAGTTTGCCCAAGAGCCGCAGCTGGCAACTTGAGCCTACCAATATTAACGGACTTCCAGGTTTTTTGATTCTGGATGGTGAAACAGGCGAGTTGATCCAAACCGTCACTCTCGAAATTTCCATCACCGATTCGAGCAGGATTAAAGCCATTTATATCCAGCGAAATCCAGATAAGTTGCAAATGTTAATAGCCTCTTTGAGCACCCGTACAGCAACCATTTAAAAAATTGAAAAATTTTCGATGTAATGTCACAGCGTGTACGGCTGCATCGTCTTTAAGGTGTGATCACGAAAAATCATTTACACCTCATTAATTCACAGGAAAAAATTGTCATGAGCCAAACCCAACCTCGTTTAAATTACATCGCGCAATCACCTGACCTTCTCCAAAAGCTACAAGAATTCAGTATGGCAATAACTAACAGCGGCCATATCGAACCACTGCTATCTCATTTGGTGGATATTCGCGCGTCACAATTAAACGGCTGCGCTTTTTGCCTGGACATGCATGTAAAAGAAGCCAAGCTGCATGGCGAACGTGAGTTGCGTCTTTATCACATCGCCATCTGGCGTGAGTCCCCCTTATTTAATGCTAAAGAACGCGCGGCGCTAGAACTCACCGAAGCTTTAACGCAAATTACATCCGAAGGCATTACAGACGAGCTTTACGCTGAAGTGCGCGAACAATTTAGCGAAAAAGAATTTTCCACATTAGTATTTCGCATAATGGGAATCAATGCCTGGAACCGCGTAAATGTCGCCTTCCGCACCACACCAGGCACGCGCGATAAAATGTTTGGCTTGGATAAGGCCGGTCTTGTTTGAGTTTGGTATATGGCCAATTCGCAATTGAATTGGCCAGTCGTTCGCAGCACACACATATAAATTTTTTAGTGAATTTATGAACAATATTAAGTTTTAAAGATTAATTCGAGTGTCATCCAGCAGACGGTCTGATTTTCCCCTCCACTTGAAGCCAATGTGTTGCTTCACTAACCTCTATTAGCTTGCTAAACTCAAAAGATTGATTCTCAAAATCTATTCAACTGAGTATTTCTGTGAAAGAGCACATTTTCAATATACACGATGTTATTTTAATCATGATGGCAGCCGAGTGTATCCTGCTTGCCATTTTTCAAGCGGTTTTGCCTGCTAAAAATAAATCATCCAGTATTTTACTCACCGTATTCCTAATAGCAGTAGCCGTGAGCGCTACCTGTGTGCTAATGCTGTGGAATAAAGATGTACATTTCACAGAATTTTTCGATGAAAAATTATTACCATACTTTTTAACTTGCTCACTTTTAGCTAAAGGCGCCGCACTGTATTTGTATGTACGAGCAATTACCCAAGATTCTTTTACACTGGATTCCAAAAAATTAGGCCATTTAATACCAATCATCATAGGGATCGTCTGGCTATACATATTTCAAATTGATTCACGCTCTTTGATTTGGTTTCGTGATCCTGACATCCCCCTTACTAGCCGCGTTGCGGTCGATATTTTATGGGCGGCAATAAAAATAGTTCCGCTGGTTTATTCGATTGCCGCAATATTTAAGGTACGCAAATATGTTCGGCAGTTAGAAAATCAGTATTCTTATTTTTCGCCTACGGAACCGGCTTGGCTTAACGTCTTAACTTATGGATTTCTATGTAGTTGGAGTCTGACTTTATTTGTGTACATTGCTGCTGAATTTACTGCCCCTTCAATTGCCGACATCTTTGGAATAACCGATAACTACGTCGGTTTCATCCTAATAAATGCATTATTTATCTACAGCGTAGTCTATGCACATCAATTACTCGTCACTAAACCTGAAGCAATAAAAGAAGAAAAGCTCGATGAAAAAATTGCAGCTAAAGCCATTCAGAAAGTCCAGACCGGTATGGAAGAACAAAAATTATATTTGAAAAGCAATTTGAATATTGAAGAATTCTCCAAGCGCATAGATTTGCCGATCCGCGATGTCTCAGCGGTTATTAACAAACATTACGGAACAAATTTTTTTGAATTCATGAACAGGTATCGCGTGGAAGAAGCAAAGCGCTTGCTATTGGATGAGAGCTGCGCGGACATGACCATAATGGATATCTTGTTACAGGCGGGCTTCAACAGCAAATCTGCCTTTCACCGCTTTTTTAATCGCTTGGTTGGGATATCACCGAGCGAATACCGAAAACGCGCGCAGCAGAATCCACATTAAATAAATCACTGACGTCGACGAACGGGCTTAGCCAAATAGCTAGCAGCTCGGAATACAATTAATTATTACGAAGGTTAATTGCAGATTTCTTTGCAAAAAATAGCGAATTAGGTTTTCACTAATTCGCTATTTTTTAGGACTGGAAGACCAATAAGAAAATATTATAAAGAATCAACTTTAATTTCTGAAAGACGAGATACAGCTTTTTGCAATTTGTCCGGCGGCGTATTGCTAAAATTCAGTCGCAGACTGGATTCATGTTTATGATGTTGCTTGTAGAATACACTGCTTGGTACTACGGCCACACCAACTTTTAATGCGTTCTGTGCAAATCGCATGGGATCAATATTTGCATTTAACGCAAACCATAAAAACATACCGCCATCAACAGGATTGGCTTTTCCAAGGTGCGATAATTTTTCATCCAGTGCGTTTAGTAGTGCGTCGCAGCGTTCACCGTACACATTACGGATTTGTTCAATGTGTTCCGGGAATTTTTCATGAGATAGCAATTCTAGCAGTACATGTTGCATTGGGATTGCCGTATGCAAGTCAGCCGCTTGTTTTACTTTTACCAGAGTGTTGATCCATTCGCTCAACGCAGTAACTGCGCCTATACGAATACCAGGCGTTGCGATTTTAGAAAAGGAACGCAACACAAACGCATGATCAGGACAAAGGGATGAAACCAAAGGCAGCTCCTCCCCACGAAAACGCAATTCACGGTAAGGGCAATCTTCTATCAAACACACCTTGTATTGAGCGCACAGCTCAGCCACACGCTTGCGCGTCGCCATATCCCACGAAATACCCGTAGGATTATGGAAATCAGGAATGGCGTAAAAAAACTTTACGTCCCCTTTCGCAAACAATGTTTCTAATTCTTCTGTATTGGGGCCACATGTCGTTAAAGACACGGTAATCAAATCTGCCTGAGCAAGAGAAAAAACTTGCAACGCACCTATGTAACTTGGAGTTTCTAAAACAACTTTATCGCCAGGATTGATAAAAGCGCGTGCAATTAAATCGAGGCCTTGTTGTGAACCAGAGGTAACAAGCAGCCCATCATCCTCTCGCGTTTTATAGAGCTGTTTGAGGAAAGTAATTAGCGGTTGATAACCAATTGTTTCCCCATACTGAAAGAGTCTGGGATGATCGACCAAATTTTTAATGGCGCTTT
Source organism: Gammaproteobacteria bacterium (assembly GCA_004173475.1). Classification (GTDB taxonomy): domain Bacteria; phylum Pseudomonadota; class Gammaproteobacteria; order Pseudomonadales; family Cellvibrionaceae; genus Cellvibrio. The sequence continues at coordinate 86,730 of SEBU01000007.1, read as the reverse complement.
CCATCAGACCCAAAGGAAAATATTCTTGCGCCGGCAACCCACCCGCAAGGGAAATTATATCGGGCGAGGATGCAGCTTTCAGAATCTCGCGAATATAAGAAGGTTGTAGATGTTGAACTGAATGCGCCAACTTCATCGGTAACTCCGTAGATTTATTATGACTAGCGCCTGGCACACCAAAAACACCGTATGGTTGCAGCGTCTCATCGAATGAATTGTCGCGATTATAGGTGGAAAACACGTGGCGGGTAAACGCTAATTCGTTGTGGCTACTCCCAAAAATCTAGCCATTCAGTTGTTCGATACAAACGACTTGTTAAATGCCTGCAAATTTTCTGATAATTTCGCTACAAGCTTCAGGATTTGACAGTAACAAAAAATGTGTGCCTTTAACATATTTTACTTGCAGGCTTGGAAAGCTTTGTTTAAACAAATCTATCTGGTTGGCGGGAACCAGACAGTCAGAGCTGGCACGTAAATATATCGAGGGCAAATTAGATTGCATCTTTACCATTTTTAGGTTGCTAATTGAAATTAGCCTCTCCTTTAAAATTGAATTTTTCACTTCCTTTAATGCCGAGATAAATAACGAATATTTGAAGCCAGTCAATAAGTAACGTGAAATAAACGTTTTAGCAAAAGGCAAACTCAACAAAGACTTTAACGGAATCAGTTTTGCCAAAGACACCAGCACAGGCCTTGGACAGGAAAAAAACGTTGCAACAAAAACTATTCCTTTCAAGTTTTCAATATTTTTGGCAGCAAGCAATGCAGCAATTGGTCCCGAAAAAGATTCCGCCACAATAACAAATTCTTCATTAGGCAGCTGTTCAGCGATATGACTTGCAAGAAAGTCATAAGTTTGCGGACCAAACTGAGGAAGAGGAATAGTAACTGTTGGAACAGGCATTAAAGAGCAAAAAGGCTCAAATAGCTTTCCCGTTCCATCCATTCCCGGCAACAAGATAATTTTCAATTTTTCGAACCATTTAATGTCGAGATCAGATAAAGACTAATTCTTTTTCAAATTTAGCCAACCGTTCGATGTAAGCCATTCAATGATTGGCTTTTGCCAGCGGTCACGCGAGATTAGGAAAAATCCGTGATCGCCTTTTTCAAAGAGGTGGGCTTCAACTGGAACACCTACGTGTTTAAGAGCCTCAAGAAATAGAATGGAATTTTTTACATCTACCAACTTGTCATCGACGGCATGTAGTAACAATGTGGGTGGCGTGGTAGCGGTTACGTGCAATTCGTTGGAAAAGAAATTGATGCGCTCTTTAGATGGCTTTTCTCCCAGCAAGGCTTTGCGTGAATCCAGATGAGTAACTTTTGAATCCATACTAATTACAGGATAAACAAGAACCAAAAAATCAGGACGTAAATTAATATCGTCTGGATTTTCTATTTGAGGTTTGTCGAAATGCGTCGCCAAGGTTGACGCAAGATGACCGCCCGCAGAAAAACCGATTGCACCGATTCGGTTGGAGTCCAGACTCCATTCACTAGCGTGTTGACGAGCAAATTTCATTGCTTGTTGCGCATCTTGAAGCGGGCCAATGGACTTGTCGGTCATCCACAAATCATTTGGAATTCGATACTTAACAACAAACGCAGCAATCCCGTGGTCCGCAAAATAAGTGGCTTGTTGAATGCCTTCGAAATCAAAGGTCAAGCCCCAATAAGCGCCACCTGGAAATATCACCACACTTGCGCCTGTCGCTTTAACTTTTGCCGGTAAGTACACCTGAATAGAGGGCTGAGAAACTTTTTGTATCCAGCCTTTATCTGCACCGGCTTCCTCATCCGGAGTGGGTTTTGAATTTGGAATCGCAGCATCACCATACAAACGGAAGTTTTGCATTTTGGGTGGAAAGAAATAAGCAGGGTCATTTGCGGGCTTTTCTATTTTCTGGTCGCCTGTACCCCTATTATTTTTTTCTTCTGCATTAACGGAAAAAGTGGTGAGCAACATAAAAAAAATAGTGGTTATTAAAAGTAGCCATTTGCTCATAATAAACTCTGCTGATCGTAATTATTGGAAAATGTCATCGCTATCTGCCCGTACGCGAAAGAATAGCATACGCAATCACGTTAATATGCTGGAGCCAATAAGCTGGATTATATCCAGAGAACTGAAGATGAACCAAGCACCTATCCACGTGCATAATTTAAATCATTACCGTAGATACTAAAAGCAACGCATTAAATTTAGAATCGAATAAAGCGAAAATTTAAAATCCAGACCCATACGATTCCGCATCGGGTATCAGCTAATATGTGCGTCTAAGTGAGCTCGTAGTCGCTCCATGTCCTGATTTGTAACGCCGTGTTTGAGCACGTCATGAAATGAGAATGACGGCAGAATTTCAGCGCCACAAAATTTGTAATTTGCGGTGTTAAATATAAAAACGTCGTCGACCGTTTTGCCCTGAAACAAATATTGATCTTTATCATTAAAGGCGGCTTCAGGAGCGTTCCACGTCAGCGATAGCATATATTTTTTTCCTTGCATCAAACCGCCTGTTCCGTACTGCTTGTTTGGGTCATTCCGCGTGCGTCCATCGTTAGCGACCATTCTTGGATTAAGCAGCCCAGCATTAAATACTTCATCCACATATTTTTTATAGGTCCACGGATTACCAAACCAGTACACCGGTGACTGAGTAATAATAATGTCTGCCCACACGTGCTTTTCCACCTCTTGTTCAACATCGTAGCCTTCAATAATTTCCGTTGTACGAATATCGTGCCCCTTGCTTATAAGTTGCACACAAATACAGGAGGCAATATGAGCATTCAGTTTTCCTTCTGACATTTCTTCCACTGGCTGACGGGCATTAATAAATAGTATTTTCATAAAGACTCCGAGACGTTTTTGGATCAATTAACAAAAGCTAAAATATAACTTCTGACGTTACTGTAAATCCCGAGCGGATGAGGCGATTGATAATTTCAAAAATTGGCGTGTCTTCCATTATTTCACATCTCAAAATTAGTCCATTTAAAATCACAACTCCTTTAGGTTCGAAATACCCACTTGAGAAGCGCTTTTGCGTTATTCCATTTTTTAACGTTAGCTACCATACAGACAGTAGCCCGTTATCGGATCAGTCAAAAATTAAATTTTTTAATTTCTGTTGTCGCTAAAAATATAATTACATTTTGGTTTATCTACGTAAATTCTTTATTTCCAATTGATCGATTTTTACTGGCGCTACAACTCCCTCTTTTGAGAAACGGTTAAATTGATATGCGATGATTCTTTAGAGGCGATCGTTCAAATTAAAAATCTAACGTGCCTCTGTTCCCTGACAGACAGATGAGCGTCCAACTCTGATCTATATATGCCGACGGCAAAGCGGAAGATCCTCGTTTCTGCACTTTGGAATCAGGCCCGCGCACTATTAATAATTCATTCGGAGAAATAAATGCGGACAATAATAAAAGGTATGACTTCTTTGAAAGAAAAAATATCTAATCGGTCAATTCATAACGGTATTAATAAAAAAAAATTTCGGGCTTTACTCAGTTTAAATCTGATTTTTCTTAGCGCGTTGGGTTTGTCAACCAATGCGTATGCTCAAATAAATTGGACTCATTGCGCAGACGAAAACGGCACTTGCCGTTTTGATGCCACAAAAGTAGTTCGATACGGTGAAGGTTCAAACTGGGTTCAGCGCGTTTTCATAAATTCAGTTGCCTGTGAAAGTAGCGTGTTCGGTGACCCTGCAGCGGGGACGTCTAAAAGCTGCCAAATTACGGAGCCGCAATGGACAACTTGTGCTAATAAAGATGGAATTTGCCGATTCGCCGGTAAAAAAATTGTGCGCTACGGTGCAAATACTCGTTGGAGGCAGGGGCAGTTCACAGATCAAGTTGCCTGCAATAGTCGCGTTTTTGGAGAGCCAGCAAATGGCGCGCAAAATATCTGTCAAATCGCCTCTGCTCATGTAGACACCACTGCGCCCACACGGCCACGGGGTCTAGCAATAGCGGCCGTCACTTGCAATAGCGCAGAATTATCGTGGCTTGCATCTTCGGATACCGAGGGGGTAATGGCTTACGATATTTATCACGACGGCGAGCATATTGTTCGCACTGAAGGCAACATCTTGAAAACAAGTTTAACGCTTTCACCAGGTGTCAAATGGGGCCTGTATGTAAATGCTGTGGACGATGCAGGAAATGTGTCGCAAGCGAGTGATACCTTGCCGATTATCATTCCTCACTGTCAGTCCGATAGCCTACCTCCCACTGCACCTACAAACTTGAGTGGCATTATCAGTGGAACTACAGCGACATTAACTTGGAACGCATCCAGCGATAACGTGAACGTAACTGCATACGATGTTTACCGTGATGGAAAAAAAATTGGTGCCACTAATGAACTTACCTACACCGAGTCCGCACTTAGCCCAAATACGAGCTACGCATACACTGTTACCGCGCGCGACGCACAAAACGTTTCGGAAGTTAGCAGCGCCATCTCTCTAACAACCGGCACCATCTGTTCGACATCGGTGTGTTCGGTTGAGCAAGTCACCATAGAGCAAGATTTACCGTGGGGCCTCGCAGCTCTTCCTGATGGCTCAATTCTTTACGGTCGTCGCGATGCTCATGAAATTGTAAGAGTTGCCACTGGGTTAAAAACGATTATAGGAACCGTACCTAATGTTGAAAACACGGATGGCGAAGGTGGATTGCTTGGCTTGGCGGTGACGAAAGATTTTCCTGCTGCTGACCCGTGGATTTACATCTATCACAACAGTGAAACGGATAATCGCATCGTAAGAATACAGTACAAAGACGGCAGCCTAGTGTTACCAACCTACCAAGTATTAGTTACAGGCATAGGGCGAAATAAATACCACAATGGTGGGCGCTTACGCTTCGGGCCTGATGGAAAATTGTATGCGGCAACCGGTGATGCGCAATCGCCAGATAGCGCACAAGATCTCAACAGTTTGAACGGAAAAATTTTACGCATCAATGTTGATGGCACGGCTCCTTCGGACAACCCGTTCAACAATTACATTTGGACTTATGGGCACCGAAACCCGCAAGGTTTGGCTTTCGATTCAAACGGCCGTTTGTGGCTACAGGAATTTGGAAACAGTGTATTAGATGAAACTAATTTAATCGAAAAAGGTGGCAACTATGGATGGCCCTACTGCGAAGGAGTCCTATCGCAATCAGGTGAAGGAGGTTGCGCTACGGCAGGCCTCAAAGCGCCAACGGCTATCTACCCGGTGGCACAAGCGTCATGCAGCGGCCTCGCGATTATTAATAATATTTTGTATGTTGCATGCTTGCAGGGAAATAGAGTGTACAGCGCGGAGATTAGCAATGACTCCCTCACCAATGTCGATCAATTATTCGTAGGCGCGTACGGTAGCCTTCGCACTATTGAGCCCACAATTAACGGTGACGGTTTCTGGATGACAACATCCAATAGTGGTGATAAAGACAGTATCGCCTACAACAGCAACGAAAAGATTTTTAAAGTCACTCTATCTCGCTAAACATTCAGAGAGTCAATATCCAACAATATTGATATTGACTCCCTGTTTAAAAATTCTTGAAGCCGTCGCCACTCGCCCTCTCATTTAAAAGTGCACACCTCGAGAGCGTGAAAGAGCGGCGACTACAGGAAAAATTAATCATCTATATTTTTACGCGGAACTGGATCTACCACTGCCGATACTTTGAAGCCATAGCATCAACCGCCGGTCTAACCTCATACCAACTATTAATACTCGCTAACATCGCACGTGCATATGTAACTCCAGGACGAATCTCATCTTGTGTAGCGCGATTGTACGCGTCTATTTGATAGTTCCACACGAGATCCCGTGTAATTAGATACGCATAATCAGATTTGGTGCCAGCAATGTATCCGTCATAGGTGCCGGAAGATGAGGCCAAGATTGCCAAAGCAGCGCGACCCCGAGTTACGCTTCCAGTATCAATCAGTGCTTTCCAATAGGCAGCGCCGTTCACATCCGGGGAGCGATTAAAAAGTGTGTTGTATAAATAATAAAGATAACTCTCACTACTACCTGCGCTAATTCTCTGAAATTCAGCACTGTTTGTGTAGCTGTCAATCAAAGCGCGTACTTGGTAGTTAGTATCATAGGCTTGGTTTAACTGAACGATGTTTGTGGGTGCTCCTATATTACGAAGCGAATTAGCAAACCAGGCTTCACCCGCGCGATCTGCCGCTCGCCCGAACATGGCAACATACACTTGTTGAGTTACATATTCATGGGTTTGACGATCAATGTTTTGCGCGTGGACACTCGACACAGCAAGGGAAAAAGTGAGGATTAAGAATTTAAAAATAATAGCAAATTTATCTAGTTTCATCATGACAGTCCTTAGTTAATTAAAATAGATAATTCTCATTAAGTTCGTTACCAAGCTGGCTTGAATTTATGAAAATTACCGACCCTGAAATCACAGAGCCGACGTGATCCTAAACACATTTTCCAATATTGTCTTCACTTATGTAGTTAAATATAAATATTTTTAATTTTTTTAAATAAAACTTGTGCTGATGCGACAATTAAATTTTTAAAATGTATCGATACGAAACAAAAAATAATATTAAATATTTCTCAGCATTGATTGTCTATAAATAATTGAAAATATTTACCAGCTATATCGGCATTTAAATAACCAATAATTTATAAAATGTTTATACAAATGGCGAAGTCTTTGGCACAGGAGATTTAAAGATCCGTATATATTCGTATCGACGTATAGAGATTTGTTTTAGCGGAAAATCAATAAAATTAGAATAAGTCGGAACCATATTTTTCCAAAAATATTGAAAACATCACCTAGCAAGCATCAAAGCTCACAATCGTGCTTAAGTGGCATTGAGAAGTGCACAGTTTTCTATTATAAAAAAACGCATGCGATAGTTTTTAAGCTAGCAAACTCTTAACGTAATAGCAAATTGGGTATATTTAGAATACAGAGTCGATTAACGTCAACCGATGCATTGCAGATGAGAAACGGGAGAAGTGAAAATGAGGAATAATAACTTAAATATTTTCATCATATCTAATCCTTAACTAATAATCTTGCCCGTAACAAATAGCGCTTTTCCTTCAGTTCCTTTCAAGCGCTCTTAAAATTTATTAAATCAAAATAATCAAAACCGAAAAGATAATAGCGACATTTTTTGCGGTTGTCGCCATTTATTTTTTAATATAAAACTAATGTCGCCAAAATTTACTCCACATGTATGTTGTTAGTTGACCTTGAAACAATTTTTTGAAAAATATTTTTTTTGGCGAAAATGCAATAAACCTGATAAAAATAGTGCTGTCATTTAAACTAATTTTATTAAATTATCGGTGACTAAATTTAAGCCAGACTTGGTGTGGCGATAAGAACCGCCAACAGCGTCACCTCAACCAGCAAACCTGGATAGCCTTTATGTTCACAATCTACAACTAGTTACGCAACTATTTGTCGGTGTAGTCCAGAAACTCTAGAAAAGTCGGTGTTCCCATTTCCTCGTGGGATAGAGGAAACGTTTTGTTGATGATGGTTAGGCCTTTATAGTTTCTTGCACGAAAGCGATTCTCGTAATCGATTGTCACAGATGCATTACCTTGCCAGGTTGCGGTCAGCAAAATATTAATCGGTAAACGGCTGTTCTGTTGATAATTGGCCTCTTCCAAGGCGATGGTTTCCGGTGTGAGCGCCCAAAACGCGCTGTCGGCAAGAATGTAATTTTTAAAGTACGGTTTATTGCCGCTCTCCTGCGCTATCAATACGCCCCCTAGTGCTCCACCAAGCGATGCACCCGTGTAAGTGCGAATATCATTCGTTCTATAATGTGCTTCAATGAAAGGAATAAATTCCGTTTTTAAAAATCTACTGTAATCGATCGCGCCGGGAGGACGATAATCTGTCCCACGGCGACCATCCGACCCTTCCTCAATACTCACTAAAATGACATCTTTGTTGTGCCCATCAATTGCATAACAGAGTTCTTTTTGCCACTGTCCATCGCTGGCGTAAACCACAGGGTAGCGTTTCGTAGATTTTTCATAACCTGGCGGCAAATAAACTTCATAGGGGTAAGTAACACCTGTGATGGAAGACGCAAAGTTTTTCTCCTTAACCAAACTGCCTTTTAAAACTACGGGCTTCATTGGATTAAAACGATACGAATCAAATGTTCCGCTGAATTTGTTTTCGCCATTATTTAGATTGATTGAAAATTCACCTGATCGGTAATCCAGATAGTCCATATCAATTTTATAAGGGATATTATTTTGTGTCAGTCCGCCCATAGTTAAGCGTGACATATCCGTTTGCTTGATAGTGTTATTTTCACTGAAAAATTCCTGATCGTTAACACTAAATTTAATCGTTTTATTACCGTAAAAATGTGCCTCAAATTTAGTTTTGGGTGTTAACTCATTTTGACTGGAAATATTACTGGCATTTTCAATTTGAAACCTATAGACGGTATGAATCATTTCCTGTTGAATAAGCGCAAATGTCTTTTTACTTAGACTGAAATCGCCCGAAAGAGTAAACACAAGCTTACCTTTATCAATCTCTTCTACCGTTGCAGTGCCACTTGAAGGAGTATCGAATACCATTGTTTTTTTTAATACGGGCAAAGTGCTGCGCTGCCCGGTTACTGGCACTTTAGTGGTAATAACCAATGAATTTTCCGTTGTTTTTTCGATGACATAATCTGCCACATAATGCCAACCATTCCTTTCCCTTGCGTCGTAGAACAATTCATTTTCATCAAAATAAATAACAACCCTACCGCCATCATGCAGAAGGCTTTTTGGTAATGTATCCGAGCTCATATTTTTAACGGCTATTTCAACCGCCATGCCATTCAACGACTGAGTTGTATGCGGGAATTTTTTATTAGAAAAGTTATTGCAGCTACAGAGCATCAAACAAAGTGCGGCAGTTACTATTTTCTGAATCATGCTAGCCCTTAATTTATTATTAGTGAGTGCCTCATTGGTTTTGTTAGTTTTTCCTGGCTTCTTAATAAATTTGAATCGAGCGATCTACTCATACTGGTCGACTCTTAATTTCGGCTTAACGTTATAATGATGAAAGCGTTTTCAAAATGTAGCTTCGATTGCGAATTTAAATTCGATAGCACGGATTTCAGAAATAACCTTTCTCGCGGCTAAATTTCTGCTGGCTCCAAATATTCTACTCATTGACGAAACCATTATCAGGGGCTTTGTGCGGTATCGTCCACCCAAAGTATACTTCCACCTCAATAATTTTCTCTTTCCGTATAGTAAAAATTTCAGTATTTCGGAAAACGTCTCCCGTACTACTTTTTCCTTCATAAACCACGAAAACTTTGTCCTCAAAAGGTACAACTTGGATAAATTTGAATTCCTCAATGTGCTGGCTATTAGGCCAACAACGCTCGAAGTAAGCTTTGCGGTCGATACGATTATCCAGTGGATTAGTGAAGGAAAACCCATCATTGATAAGTAGTTCAATAGCAGATCGATCTTTGCGAACGTAGGCGTCAAAACAGGCTTTGGTAATAGCAGCATAGTTATTCATGTAGTTCGCCCTATTTAAAATATTTAAAAAGTGAAACCTGGAAACTTCTAAATTTGTTGTTTGCTAACGCCCGATTGATCTTGGGAGTCCATGTGGACGAGCTTATTATGCTTTTGCCAGTTCCAATAAACTCAATAATTTAAAATTTGGTTCAGACTTCTGACGACCAAAAAAACGGCGACTAATTTTACTCCGAACCAATTTTCAATTTAACTCTGACCGCAATTTCCTCGGCGATCGAAGCGAACGTATCTAATGGCTTTTTAGACTCCTTAAGCCTAATGCTGCACGGCATCAAGTTCTTCTCTAGCCACTTTAACTAGTGACTCTCGGTCAATACCTAAAACTTTAAATGCTCTTGGAATTACTCCATGCTCCATGGAGGCTGCTGCGATTATTACATGTGCTCCAAGTAAAGGACGCTCTTCATCTTTTTTCTTTAAAGCATAAAGCACTTCATTAAATTTTGTCCCGACGGCTGTGAATCGTGAATAATTTTGTCGGATTTTATCGGGTCTGGTGTAATTGTAATAGCATCACCAATGCAGAGCCGCTCAGCGTCTCGATATTAAGATTAACGTGAGTGAAGTTGTAAATTACTACTGCTAAAGTCAGTTAAATCAATACGCAGCAATCGGCCAAAAAGCTGAAGTTAGAGGTAGTGGTACCTCAACTGAACCATGCAGCCATTATCATTTTTTTATTTCTTCCACCGAAAAAATAGTCGCCTGGCGAATTGCTAACCTCCATATTCCCTTTTCATTTGTCCAAATTTCAGTTGTTCGTCTACGAAGATGTTTGCCTGCATATTTTGCCTTACCCATGGGCGTCAAGGATTCTTCGCCCATTAAAACGACATCGTTTTCACCTCTTGTTGCAGCGTATTCGATTGATCTCTCTATGGATGTGTAATCAATTAATTTTGTTTCTAGATTTGTTAGCGCATCAGACTTGCGAGCGATTTTATTGAATGGATTATTAACAACAGCATCCTCAGTCAAAATATCTGAGAAGGACGCCACGTCATGAGCAAGCAGTGCTTTATCCATTACCATCGCTCGCTCAAGCACAGCGGCGATTTTCGGATTTTTTACTGCCTCTGCCGCTGTCGGGTTCGCGCTGCGCCAACCAGCGGCGGCGGGAAGTGAAGCAAAGATAACAAAACTGAGAACTACTTTATTTAACATCTGCATCGGTCATATCCTCCTTTGAGTGGTGGTGGATCAATCATTCAAACTAATACATGGTGACAATGAGTTGTCTATATAAATTCCATCCTTAATTACATGGCTCCTCAAGGGGTCCATACAGGTATCGTCAATTCTACTGATCCCAACGTAGTGGAGAATAAATTGAGGTTTACGCATGACCGCTACAATTTCGGCCAGAGCAGACATTACTCGATTTCTTCAATTGATGCCGATACACAGCACTGCAAAAATAAATGCGCAGCTAGTTTTGTTAGATAGTCATTTTTTAGATTAAAAATTCTTCAGAAAATAAATATTTCGTTAGTTAGCTCTATATCGTTTTAATAGCAAAACCAATAATGCGGAAAACAAGAGCAGCGGTGCTGGCGGTTCAGGAACCTCTGTCTCGATTCTGCTCAACGAATCAATCCAAAAATAATAATTAGGGGTGGCCAGATTTGATTGGCATTAGATCACCACGCCATAATTTCGGAAATTTGCAAATCCGGGCACAACACTCAATTCATCAAACCGACGCGAATGAACTAAGGGTAGATATGAATAGCGATGTAGCTAAAGCGCAGAACGCTTTTGAAAAAATCATCTTCATACTCTCTCTAAATGCCAATGAATAAAGTTTCCCGTCACTTATTACGACTAACCAGTCTATTCTTTATCAATAATTTGTACATTTATTTAGGCGACAGCGCATCTAGCGGGCATCTGTAAAAATGTGTTCTCGGTTGTCATGGATTTTACGATTATGAGTATGTATCACATCTTTCGCATCTTCCGGTGTGTCGTCTAAAACCTAAAAACACCAGCATCAAAGAATATCAATTCGTCAGTAAACCTTGGCGAACGTCTGAATTGTAAAGAAATTGCGTATTGCAAATTAGTCTTATAAATCCTGGCAAGACCAATTTTTTTTATTGGGTCTTCAGGGATGTTCAATTCATAAACACATCTAAAAAATGCGTATTACGAGTCGCACTTTTCATGGGATAACACGAAGTCAAATTAAAACATCAAAAGCCAAATACAAATTTGAACGCCAATCGATAATCCCTTAATAACAGACTTTATTTTTATTATCCAAAGATCTCGCAATGCGATAACTGTGTATATTTTCTCCGCACATGTGCTGTTATTATAATTTATTTACTCGTTAATTCTGTTTTTCGCATTATCCATAAAATGCACGTCCATCTTCTAATTTTTCACAAGGAGCCGGCAATGAATGTAAAGAAATTTTTATTGGTGATGTTTGCCACTGCAACGTTTATTGGTCTTACACCATGCGCATCTGCCTACATGATGATTACTTATAAAACTGGCGAGATGATTTGGGATAGTGAAAAGTCTACCGAGCAAGGTGAAAGTTATGACTTTGATTCATATTTTTTTGAGACTGAAGCGACTCAGTTTGAAATCTCTTTCATCACGCCTGACTTCGATTTAGTGGTTGGAAACCAACAATATTTAACATTCAATGACCCCGTAGTGGCTGTAAACCAAACCACTGACGGATCTAATTTTCCTCATCCACTCACCATAGACAAAGGTAGCTTTATTTCATTCGAATTATCACCCGATAATTCACTACAACTTTTTTCCTTTTCAGTGAATTTTACCTACCCTTTTAATCCATTCGATGGCATAGCGCGGCACGGCTCATTGATTGGGTCTGGCAGCGTAGATCCAGCTAATAGAGAGTCTTCAAATTATGATGGCTTTACTTTCCAACAAGATGACTGGAGCTACAAAAGACATGAAATGGTATGGGTTTTCGATACAACCGCGCACTTCTATACTGAAAGCTATAACCCGATGATTATTGATAAAATTTCCGTGCCGGAACCATATACATTATTTCTATTGTTTACAGGCTTGGCCTTCATCACCGCCAAAAGAAAAATGAATCAATCAAATTAGTAAATAAAAAATAATTTCTACTGTTTAAGATGAAATTAAAACATCCACGCTCAATTACCATCATTGCGTAATGAAAAAGCGAATTGAAAGCAGAGTCGCTATTGAAATCCCTCCGTTGAAAGAGGGATTCCAACTAACGCTTGAATTGGTTGTGCTGGACTTTTAATTTGAAAAAAAAGGCGGAAGAAATGTTACATTTCGGCCAAAAGCGGACATTGGGTCGCTCGGCCTTGAGCGGCTTGTTACAAGTCCTCGTCCCCAACGCCCATAGCACACGCAGGAAAAGCGCTATCAGTTGTGTCATGTACCTACGTTTTAAAACTGTTCATCAAAGTCCCGTACCAATTTTTCTCTGTCCTTCAGGGAAATCGCTCTAAAAGCACGATACGAACGCTCCATTTCGGTATCGATGCTGAATTTCTTTCCATCACCGGCATAGTGACCTATCTCAATACCTTGACTGTTTGGACCCCATATCACAATGCGCATCTCATTATCATGTTCAAATTCTTCAAGGTAAAAACCATTAATTGAGCTTAGGTAATTAAACCAATGCTCATCCAATTCGATATCATTGAGTTGATTGACTATCTTCGCCCCAAACTTATTGAATCCAAATTTAGTCTTTATTAAACGCAGAAACTCCTCTGCCTGAACTTTAGTTGAAACATTCTGAATCGTTTCGTCAGCAGTTTCGCTTGAAGTAGCTTTTAATAAAACCTTTATCAACTCTTCGGATTTTCGAGTTGCAAGCGACAGATCATCGAGAAGTTTATTTGTGACCTTAGAGTTTGCGACATCAAGCCTGCTGTCCAAAAAGTCATACATCATTCCAGCCCATTGTTTCTTAAGATATTGCTCCATATCTGAGAAGTCCTTAAATGGGAATAGTGCGTTGTTTTCAGCCTGCTTTCTGACCTCGTCTATAAAGTGAAAGATTTTTATATTATCACATGATGGGTAAGCTATTTTTTCAGCAAAGTGAGGGTTCTCTTTAATGTTTTTTTGATAGAGATAATGATCTGAATGAACTGCTTGTTCTACCAAAGCAAAAACTGGAATATTATTCTTTATCGCTTCTCGATATTCATTGTTAGTAATAGAGTGGCTACTGCCTTTAAACTCCCCTCCGTACCGTCCTCCAATTATTAACACGAATATTTGACAGGTAGACACCTCTTTTAAGCACGAATCATGGGTATGAGAAGATGGGCTATAAAACACATCACCTTCATCCGACAGAACAGGTTCATAGCCTATGGTGCGAACAAAGTATTTTAGGTTCTCCCTAATATGTTTTAAGTCGTAGCATGTTGAACTTATAAATACTCGTGGTATTGCCATGATATCTCCGTGTTTTACCAAATGTTATGGGCTTCCCACCTTTCTTCCGCCACCGTGCATGCGTACATTAACCCGGCGTTCACAACCATAGCAGCCTAATTTGTGAATTTTACAACGCTCAATATTGATTTAGCGAACACTTCTCTCAGCGCTGCCGGTATCAACGACATGGCACAATAGTTTTTACAACTAATAACTGAATTAAATATTCATCAGTTTCCCTTCTAGTGTCGCAGCTAACGTTTTTCGGCCAGAAGCGGACAGTTACACCTCTGGCTTAAATGATATATCTGTACATAGCTTTCGGTCGTACGGTTGATTTGATACAGCTTTGCTCCAAGTCGACAAACGAACGAATTCATCTTCAATACGCTGATTGACCCATCGATAAACCTCATGCTGCTGATTCGTCGGTTTGGCAATGCTGAAATGATTCAGGTTAAATCCTACTATCGGTGAAGAAGTCAAATCAGCAACTGATTGTCCCGCGCTATCTCGATCAACCACCAATAATGGACCGATATGCTTCTCTTCATATGCTGCATGCAGATTGATTGCCCGGCAACCATACATCTCTCTTTTATTCCCCTCAAGCTTGCGAAACTTTAGAAGCATTTGTAGGAAAAGATTGTTTTTCTGAAGGGAAGCAAGGACCGTGTCTTGCATACCGAAAGCTGACTTGAGATGCTCACCAATGTCAGCAATTTGCGCTCCAAGTACTGGCGTCGCAAGCGTAACGACATATGCGTGTTGCGAACTTGCCGGATGATTACGCGCAGTTTTATTGTAATGAATATAGGTTGAAACCACATTACCACCGAGGCTGTGTGCGATAAAACCAATTGACCGGTACTGACGCACTCTTAGTGGCTTCATAGCAGCGTAAACAGCATCGGTGAGATCTGTGAATTCGGGATTTGCGTGTTTAGTCCACGCGATAAGTTCAGTCTGATAATTCAAAAGGAAGATGTCTACTGATCGTTCCCCGAATTTGAGAGGCATTTGTTCCGGCCAGTTGAACTTGGTGTCGGGGTTAATAAATGTGTCCCTGTCACCGTAAATGCCATGTACAAATACAATTGCATCAAAATCTGTACAAGTCGAAACATCAACAGCACAGTTAACTTTTCGGACAGGAATCACCTCTGCCTTGGTTTGATCCATTGCAGCGCAATTCAGCGATAACAAGGTGCTGGCGATCAACATATATAGTAACTTACGCATGTTTTATTCCTTTTAATTGATGATAATTAACGATGAGAAGTCGAACGAACAGTTAATAAAGCACATTTGTATTCTGAAGTGGAAAATGGATTTGACAATTTTCACCACTTCAATCACGTAAACCGACAATAGCAGTTTTATGCGGACCAAAACCGGTAAATACTGCCTTCGGCCGATGCTGTTGAAAAACCATTTATAGTTGATTGAAATTAAAAACTATCGTGCGCTACGTGAATTTAAAAAATTTAAGTCTGCTCAACTCAGCCAAAATTCGCGTAGCAATACGAAAAATAGCAAATTTCTACTTTTAAAGATCCGCTCAACGAGTCGTAGTTAGTTTTTCAACAGCATCGGCCAAAAGCGGACATACTTTGATTGTTATCAACTTCAAGATTAGTACGATTACCGCCATGCGAAATATAAAATTTTCTCATCTGAGTTAATAATTTAATTTTTTTTACCTACCACTACTTCATATGTTTGCGCTCCAAATGATGCGAATAGATGAATCACTACCGTGACCCATACGCCACGGTGACGGATGGAAAGTGCATGCAATTGTCTGTCTGATGAATATTCCCATTCTATAGGCCCTCCAACAAAATTAAAAATGTCGTCGCGTTCACATAAAATTAGATCTCTCATTTCATCTCCATTGAAATAATTTAAACCTTTTTCAGCTACAGCAAAACAATAAGCAATTTTTGCTAAAGTTAGTGCAAACTCGCAGGGGCGTGAGGGAATGTTAATTTCAACCTGTTTATAGGGATAGTCACGCTTAAGCCCAAGATGTAAAAATGATATGCCTAGTGAAGTGAGGTGACCTTCACTTTTTCCGCCTACTAAAATACATGGGGGCTCAAAGGTAGGAAAAGGCACTATGCCTGGATAATCCTTTAATTCAAGAACTACTTCTCGATCCGATTCATCGTTAAAAATTATTCTAGAGGTATATAATTTTTTCGCATTATTTTTGTTTCTTCTTCTAAGGCCCAATAACAACCTGGGCATCAAAAAATCAGCTTGTGAGGAAGGGTTCTCGAACGCTTTATTTATGTGATTACCGCATTTCGTACAATTAGCATTATCAATTATTAAAGTTCCGTTTAGCGAAAACGGAATAATATGCTCCTCGTTTAAATCCTTTAGCTCGAAAGTTTTAAGACAATAAATACATTTTTTAAACGAATCGTAGCGTTTTACACGCATCTCTAGTGTCTGTGTCATTGTAATCTCATCATTGCTAGCTAATGTATTAAAGTTATTCGAAGATAACGCAAGTCTTGATTAGAGTTCAGCTTCTAATAATATTTAATGTAGTGCTCGAATTTAAAGGTCCGCTTTGGGCACAAAGCTGACATCACTTCAGTTAAGACCACTAATTAGATGTCGTCAATTACAACAAATTACGCGGCGGAAATTTTGTCGCTTAATATTTCTTAGGAGTTTTTAAACGCAACAGCTAAACGTCGAAAAAATTTACAAATTTATAAATAATTTTTTCGATGATTAATTCAACACATTGATTACATAACAATAAAAAATTATGGCTCGTAACCTGCTATTTACATTTTCACATCAAAGAAGCTTTGGAGAATGATATGCGACGCTCATTTGCCATTTCGTTTTTATCGCTGTTATTGCTGGTTTCACTAAATGCAAATGCGTTTTTGATTTCAGATACCTATGTGGTTGAACAGCAATTTCCAAAAAATTCTTCGGTGGGAACGGTATTTGAGCTTATACCTTTGGGGTATTCGCCTGAGACCGATTCTATTACCCACATTAAACTGACTTATGATTTCACGGAAATATACTCTGATACGAACCAGGGTGATGAGGAGCAATATGATGAAGGGAATTATCCAGGCGAGGGATCGCCTTCATACGAGGATGAGTTTGTTATTTTTAGTTCATGGATGTTTATTTGGCGTGAAGTATTTCCAGATGTAGATGCGGGGTTAATCACCTTCGAAAAGGATTGGGTGCGTGACGACAGCTGTCAGTATATGGCAAATGCTGCGCCCGGTGAGGATGATGCGCAAGAGTGTGCATTTAATATTGATGTAGCTGGAACCATGAATGCATACGCTCTTCTGCTAACAAATAATCTGTTGTTGCACAGCATTACCTTAGAAGTGGACGTTGACCGTGTAGAAATACCTGAACCTCATCCACTTTTGCTGTTAGGTGTTGGATTATTTGCGATTGGATTCTTGCGTGGACGAAAACCGACTAACACGTAAATCGGCTTGATTTGATATTCAAAAAAAGGACGGAAAAATCCGTCCTTTTTTTTGAAAAACTTATTTCACATCGAATCTATCCAGCATCATGACCTTGTTCCATGCCCTTACGAAATCATTCAGGAATTTTTCTTTTCCATCTACGGCTGCGTAAACTTCGGCAATTGAACGTAATTCGGCGTGGGAACCGAAAATAAGATCAACCGGTGTTGCGGTCCATTTTACCTTCCCGGTTTTGCGATCAAGACCTTCATAAAGCCCTTCGGTTTTCGCCGATTTTTTCCATTGGGTGGACATATCAAGCAAGTTAACGAAGAAATCATTGCTTAATGTGCCGGGTTGATTGGTGAATACGCCGTTTTTATTGTTACTGCTGTTAGCATCCAACACGCGCAAGCCCCCTACTAACACCGTCATTTCAGGAACCGTTAGCGTAAGCAAGTTAGCGCGGTCAACCAACAACTCTGTTGGCGAACGTGTATTGTCTTTCGCGAAATAATTTCGGAAACCGTCGGCGGTGGGTTCAAGCACTGCAAATGAGTTTACGTCGGTTTGCGCTTGATCAGCATCCGTGCGGCCCGGTACGAAAGGTACTTCAATCGTGTGACCTGATTTTTTTGCAGCCTCCTCAACGGCTGCTGCACCGGCCAGCACAATTACATCGGCGAGAGATACTCGCTTTTTACTGCTTTGTTTTTCACCGTTTTGCATTCCATTGCTTTGCGCTTTATTGAAATCCTGTTGAACCTTTTCCAAACGTTTTATGACTTTCGCTACTTCTTTGGGATTATTAACTTCCCATTTATTTTGCGGCTCAAGACGAATGCGCGCGCCATTAGCTCCACCGCGCGAATCTGTACCCCGAAAACTCGCCGCCGAGGCCCACGCAGTTCGTACTAATTCCGGTGTACTTAAACCTGACGCGAGAACGCGAGATTTTAAATTGGCAATATCTGCAGCATTAATCAATTCGTAATCAACAGACGGTACAGGGTCTTGCCAGATTAATTCTTCTTTCGGAACTTCTGCGCCTAAATAACGTGAACGTGGGCCCATATCGCGGTGAGTTAATTTGAACCAGGCTTTGGCAAAAGCTAATTCAAATTCTTTTGGATTTTCTTTGAAGCGCAAAGAAACTTTTCGGTATTCCGGATCTTCTTTTAAAGCGAGATCTGTTGTGAACATCACCGGTGCATGACGTTTTGTTTTGTCGTGAGCATCTGGAACTAAATTTGCGGCTTGACCATCTTTTGGAATCCATTGGGTTACACCTGCGGGACTTTTGGTTTGCACCCATTCAAAAGCGAATAAATTTTCCAAATAATTTGTTGTCCATGCAACTGGATTAACGGACCAGGCACCTTCGAGGCCACTGGTCACGGTGTCGCCCGCATTGCCTTTACCGCACTTGTTTGCCCAGCCAATCCCCTGCTCTTCTACATTTGCTGCTGCGGGTTCTTTTCCAATACATTCACTGGCTTTGTGTGCACCGTGCGCTTTACCAAAGGTGTGACCACCCGCGATGAGCGCTACGGTTTCTTCGTCATTCATTGCCATGCGACTAAAAGCTTCGCGAATATCTTTGGCTGCTAATAAAGGATCGGGCACACCATTAGGGCCTTCAGGATTCACATAAATCAAACCCATTTGTACGGCTGCCAAAGGTTTTTGCAGTTGGCGATCACCCGTGTGTCGTTTATCGTCCAGCCATTTTTTTTCTGGCCCCCAATTAACGGCTTCTGCTTGCCAATCGTCCTCACGCCCACCGGCAAAACCAAAGGTTTTAAAACCCATGGATTCCAGAGCGACATTTCCGGTTAACACCATTAAATCTGCCCATGAAATTTTATTGCCATATTTTTGTTTGATTGGCCATAGCAATCGGCGAGCCTTATCCAGATTGGCGTTGTCGGGCCAGCTATTTAAGGGTTCAAAACGTTGTTGCCCTCCGCCTGCCCCACCGCGACCATCAAAAATACGGTAAGTACCAGCGCTGTGCCATGCCATGCGAATAAAAAAGGGACCATAGTGACCGTAGTCAGAAGGCCACCAATCTTGCGATGTTTTCATCAGGGTTTTGATGTCTTCTTTTACCGCATTTAAATCAAGCGTTTTAAATTCTTCTGCGTAATTAAATGTCGCACCCAGCGGATTGGATTCAATAGTGTGCTGTCGCAATGGATTGAGATCCAATTGTTCAGGCCACCAAAAATGATTAGTGTTGTAAACACCTTCTTGCGCAATTAGCGCGCTGGAATAAACCGCCAATGACACAGAAATTGCCATGGCACAAAGTACGGGAACCGTTTTTCTTATCATAAAATTTCCTCAGGGTGACTGTGATGGGTTGTTGCCCACCTGCTATTGGTGTCGTTTTCTATTAGCGACATTCGGTTGGATTAAAATAGGAAAACATTTTTTATTATTAAAAATAACCGTCACTTAAAAATCACAAAAACCACTTTGCGAATTAAGTAGCGATTCAGAAACGTTATAAACACTTTATCAAGATTAAGTGACGTATTTATAACTATGAGGATGCGTTGGAAAAACTATCGTTATCTTTTAAATATTTAAGCGTTGATTAAGATACAAAAAGTGGCGGATAAATATTTATCTGATTTGGAATGGGAGGCTGCGAGATATGATTTTTTATTATGCAAATAATTTTGTTCCGGCTACGGAAGAGCAACAAATGAAAAACTACGATGAAATTGAAACGATTTCTAACATACAGTAATTCTAGTGGCTCTGTTATACAGACCACTCCTGAATATCTTTCATCGCAAAATTTCTTATTGCATTTTTTTCTGTATCTACCGCATCCAAAAGCCATTGCGGCTCAGGATGCCATTCTGTTGAACCGAACCATATTTTTTCCGGAATGATTTTTCGCAGACCTGTTTCACCGCGATAATTGGTATAAATTATGTTTACGATTTTATCTTGCATGCTACGCATTCCTTTTATAATTACGCTGGTACGGCATCAATCTTAACGCCGAGATCGCTAAGCACTATGTAATGCCAATCTTTATAACCTGCGACAAAAAATGAATCTTTTGCAATTCTATTCGGCACGACAATAGTAACGTCCGCGGGTTCAATCGTGAGTTCTTCCGTTTTAACTCGCCACTCTCGCTCCCACGTGTAATCCACTTCCTGTTTTTCTAGACTAAAGCATACGTGTCGGTGTTTCATGGCATCTGGAAGAAGTTCGTAATCATCGCTCGGCCCGTAAATTACCGGGCGGCCGTTTTTTTGATACAACCATTTCTTCTCAACCATAATGCCGTATGGCTGGTATTTGAAGTTTCTATTATTTTCTTTTGTCGCCAGTATGTGCGAAAGTTTGGTGATGGGCGCTTCAGAAAAGCAGACGCACCTATGGCCCCCTCTTATGAACCCTGTCCCACCTTTCAATGTTTTTTCGCCGAGAATTTTTTCTAAAATACGGAAAGCTTCTTCTCGATGTTTTTTAGGGTCTTCACCTATTCCTTTGGTTAAATGAACAAGCTTGTTACTGACATCATCACGCATTTTATTCACCCAAACGTAAATTCCTTACCAGATAGAAACTAAGTTCTTCGAGAAATTTCTATCTATTATTTTGCGGCACAAAACCATAGGCTTCGCTAGCAATAGCGGCCTAGTGTTCCATGCAGTCTGGGTATGTTCAACTCGAAGATAAAAAATTTAGGAATTGTGACGCGGATTTTTATTGAAGCGTTTATTTAAGCGCAAAAAATAGCGCTTAAAATGTTGCGAGGTTTTATGCTTTTAAAGCTTTAGCCACTATATAAACCTCACGAGACCGAGGACGCGATGCGTCGGGTTTGCGGATAACAACTTTTTCAAAACTTGTGCGCACATCTTTAACGTATGCATCAAAACCTTCGCCCTGGAAAACTTTTGCGACGTAGTCTCCTTTAGGTTTGAGTACGCTGCGCGCCATATCTAAGGCGAGCTCAACCAAATACATAGACGCGGCCTGATCGGCAACATCGACACCGCTGATGTTTGGTGCCATATCGGAAATAACAACGTCGGCCTTTTTACCGCCGAGCGAATCCATAATTTGGTTGAACACAGATTCTTCAGTGAAATCGCCTTGAATAAAATCGACGTTCTCTAACGAATCCATCGGCAAAATATCTGAAGCCACTACCCGCCCTTTCACTCCCACCATACGCCCTGCAATTTGCGACCAACTACCAGGCGCAGAACCCAGGTCCACCACCAAATCACCGGGGCGAATCAATTTATCTTTTTCATTCAGCTCAATTAGTTTGTAAGCCGCGCGTGCACGGTAACCATCGACTTGTGCGCGTTTAACATAGGGGTCGTTGACGTGCTCTTCGAGCCAACGGTTACTGCTTTTTGATCGGGCCATTGGGAGAAACTCTGGAAATAAATTATCTGCTCGCAATTGTATAGGTTTCAGCGCGAAAAGGCTCCGCTGAATGCGCTGACAGCCGGAAAACGAAAAGGTACAATGCGCGCCTGATTTGCCTTGAAACTAGCCTCTGCCGGATAACCCGGCCAGGAACCTGCCATGATTCGTATTACCGAACTCGCGTTGCCGCTCGATCACCCCGCGGACGCTCTACGCAAAGCTATTATTGATCGCCTGAAAATCAAAGACGCTGATCTGCTCGATTTCACCATGTTTAAGCGCAGCTACGATGCGCGTAAAAAGAACAGCGAAATCAAATTTGTTTATATTATCGATCTCAAAGCCAATAACGAAGACCGTATTCTGGCGCGCTTTGCTGATGATATAAATGTGCGCCTTGCTCCCGACACTAATTACTACCCTGTTGCGCAAGCTCCCCAAAATTTAGCTGAGCGCCCATTGGTGATTGGCTTTGGTCCCTGCGGTTTATTTGCGGCATTGACCTTGGCACAAATGGGTTTTAAACCGATTGTGTTGGAGCGCGGTAAAGACGTTCGTCGCCGCACCAAAGATACCTGGGCGCTGTGGCGCAATAAAATTCTGACACCGGAATCCAATGTGCAATTCGGTGAAGGTGGCGCGGGTTTATTTTCGGATGGAAAACTTTATAGCCAAATTAAAGACCCGAAGTTTTATGGTCGTAAAGTGATGCATGAATTTATCCGCGCAGGTGCGCCGGAAGAAATCATGTATGTGAGTAAACCGCACATTGGCACTTTCCGCTTAACAGGTGTAGTTGCAGCTATGCGTGAAGAAATTCGCGCGCTGGGTGGTGAAGTGCGTTTTGAAAGTAAAGTGACTGATTTTATCATTGAGGACAATCGCATTCAGGGTGTAGCGCTTGCAGACGGCGAACAATTGCGTAGCCGTTATGTGGTACTCGCTCTCGGCCATAGCGCGCGCGATAGTTTTCGCAAAATTCATGAGCGCGGCGTTTATGTAGAAGCAAAACCTTTTGCAGTTGGGTTTCGAATTGAGCATCCGCAATCGCTAATCGACACGGCGCGACTTGGAAAATATGCAGGGCATCCTGAATTGGGTGCGGCGGATTATAAACTCGTGTATCACGCGAAAAATGGTCGCGCCGTTTACAGTTTTTGTATGTGCCCTGGCGGAACTGTTGTTGCTGCAACGTCCGAACCTAATCGCGTAGTGACAAACGGGATGAGCCAATATTCGCGTAACGAACGCAATGCGAATGCTGGAATTGTCGTAGGAATTACACCAGAAGAAGATTTTCCCGGCGGGCCGCTTGCGGGCGTTGAATTGCAAGAAAAGCTTGAGTCTTTGGCCTATGAATTGGGTGGGAGTGATTACTGCGCTCCGGGGCAACTCGTGGGCGATTTTATTCGCAAAAAACCATCCAGCGAATTTGGTGAAGTTGAGCCCTCTTACAAGCCAGGCGTATTGCTTGGCGATTTAACGCCATCGTTACCAAGTTATGTTATTGAAGCCATTCGCGAAGCATTGCCGGAATTCGGCAAACAGATTCGCGGCTTTGATCGCCATGATGCCATCCTCACAGGGATTGAAACCCGTACCTCATCACCCGTGCGAATTAAACGCGATAATGATTCACTGCAAAGTATCAACACGCGCGGTTTGTATCCCGCTGGTGAAGGCGCTGGTTACGCCGGTGGAATTTTGTCTGCAGGTGTGGATGGAATCAAAGTTGCGGAAGCTGTGGCCAAGGCAATTCTTGCCGATTTATCATCCTAATAACAAAAGGACTGCCTGGAAGCGAATTGCATAAAAATTTAATCTGAGGGACCCGGTAACAATCGTTGATTTTGATGCCATTGACCTTCTAGTATGACCAACTATAAGGCCGTTTGTGATGTGGGTCGCCTCTGGTTCGAGATGCGCTCGGCAAAGTGAATAGTCTTAGCTCCATCTCGATAATTAATAAAACCAGGAGACTTAAATGTCCATCAACTTTTTTCCGCTCATAGGTGCGGTGGGCCTGCTCGCGTTTAGCGCGGGTTCGCATGCACAAACAAATAATCCCGGCAATTGTGGTTACAGCCTCAGCTCGGCACTCCAGGCAACCATGCCTAACCCGGCTTCGTATCACGCCCGGACTGACGTGGCAAACAACACCGGTGAGGTTGCCACCAGTTTTAAAATTTTGCTGGACATTGGCAACGCCAGCATGCGTGATGTTAATCAGGGAGATTACAGCGCTGCTGAAGGTGGGTATTTCATAACTTCTCCGTCTAATTTACAGCACAAGGGAATTTCCAAAGGCAGCGCATTCAATTTCAAATACACTGCTAATGGCGTTTACAGCACACCAGCCGGCTACATCATTTCAATCAACGGAAAAAAATGTGATAACGACGCACCTGTTGTCAGCTTAAGTGCAAACAAAAAATTATTTACCAGCAATGCAACTATCACGCTAGACGCACAAGCAACAGATAACGTAGCTGTGCGCAAAGTTGTGTTCGAAGTTAATGGAAAAGTAATTGGCCAGGTTACCAAAGCCCCTTTCAAATTAAGTATTCCTGTTACAAGTAACGACAACGGCCGTAACGTTTATACAGCGACGGCTTATGACCCCAGTGGCAATAAAACCAGCTCTAATGCTGTGCGCGTATTTACTGCTATTGGTAATCGCTTCCTCGGTACTGCGCCAAACGCAGCCGTAGACTATGAAGACCTTCCTTTATATTTCGACCAATTAACGCCTGCCAATGGCGGTAAATGGGGTAGCGTTGAAGGCACACGCAATGTAATGAATTGGGATGAATTAGATAAGGCCTACAATTTTGCGAAAGCCAATGGTATGCCTTTCAAAATGCATACATTAATTTGGGGCGAGCAAGCGCCGGCGTGGATGGCGGGTTTAAGCCCAGCGGAACAATTAGCCGAAATTAAAGAATGGATGGCTGCAGTTGCGCAACGTTATCCCGATCTGCAAATGATCGATGTCGTCAATGAGCCTTTGCACGCTGCGCCAGCATTTCGCGATGCTCTAGGTGGTTCAGGGGCAACCGGCTGGGATTGGGTCATCAAATCCTACGAGCTTGCGCGCCAATATTTTCCGAAATCGGAGCTGCTGCTTAACGACTACAACATCGAAATCTTCTCGTCTTTCACTCAAGATTACCTACAAATAATCAACCTGCTGAAACAGCGCGATCTGATCGACGGCATAGGTTTGCAAGCGCATTTCCTTGAGCGCGCCGAGTTAGCTGAAGTCAAACAAAACCTGAATGCATTGGCTGCAACTGGTTTGCCAATTTACATTTCCGAGTTTGACCTCAACTTCAAAAACGATGCGCAACACGCTAATCGTGTTCGCGATTTATTCAGTATTTTCTGGGATAACCCATCAGTCGTAGGTATTACTCACTGGGGCCATTTGCAAGGCCAAATGTGGCGGGAAAATGCTTACTTGATTCGCACCAATAAAACATTGCGTCCTGGTTTTGAATGGATGTTGTGTTACGTAGCCGGCGGAACCAATTGCGCAGTGCCAATTTACACTCCAACGGGTTGGAGCGGCGATGCTGCAGGCCTCACTTTACAAGCTGAGGAATACGATGATGGTAAGGGAATTCTCGCCGGTGGTGATGTTGTAGCTTATACCGATCCGGGCGATTGGATTTCCTTCAAAAAAGTTAACTTCCAAACGACGTGGGACAAATTAAGTATCACCTATATCAAAGGCAATACTGAAGTTGGATCAGTTTCTTTCCACCTCGACAGTCTGGATGCAGCGCCGTTGGCTGAAAAAAATCTGGAATTCAGTGGCGGTTGGGGCACTGCAAAAACTGTAACTATTCCATGGCCGGTGGTGAGTGGCCAGCACGACGTCTATATCAAGTTTAATAATGTATATGGCGTTGCCAATTTAGATTCAGTGAAATTCCACGCTCCTGAGACAGGTGCAGGATTGGGCGCAAATCTGGTTACCAATGGCAATTTCGAAAATGGAACTGCGAATGGTTGGTTTAGTTGGGACGGTGTGATAACTGCCGACACCATAAATCTACACTCCGGCAGCTATGCATTGAAACTGGCTAATCGCTCTGGCAATGGTCCTGCTGCTTACAGTTTAAAATCTGCAGTAAAACCTGGTGGTAAATATGCGGTGAAACTATGGGCAAGCATTGCGGGTGCACCATCAGCGAACGTGAACATAACCACCAAAATTGGTTGCGCGGGCTCTGACTCTTATAGCTGGCTGATTAACCCCGTCACTATCAATAATTTGCAGTGGGTTGAATTATCCGGTGAATTAAATGTGCCGCAATGTGACTTAACAGATTTGTTGATTTTTGCCGAAGGTCCTGCAGGCGGAATTGATATTTATCTGGATGACGTTTCAGTACGTGAAGTTATCACGACCCCAAATTTGGTTAACAACGGTGGTTTTGAATTGGGTAACGTCAATGGCTGGTTCTCTTGGGATGGCTCTGTTGCCGCATCAACTGAATTAGCAAAATCCGGCAGTTATAGTCTGAAGTTGAGTGGTCGTAGCGGCAATGGCCCAGCGGCTTACAACGACTTGAAGCCAGCTCTTAGCGCCGGTAAAACCTATGCAGTTAGCATGAGCGTTGCTATTCAGGGCGCAGCAAGCGCACCAGTGAACATTACCCGCAAGCTTACCTGTGGAGCTGATACAACCTATAGCTGGGTAGCAAATACCTCTGCAGTAACCGAAGGAAGTTGGACGACACTAACAGGTGACCTGGTAATTCCAGCCGACTGTGTGATTAACGATTTTCTAATTTACGCTGAAGGGCCCGCTGGCGGAATTAATCTATTCGTTGACGATTTTGTAGTAACTGCTAAATAAACCTTAGCCTGCGTTACCTTCCGATGGGAGCTCGCTCCCATCGGATCTTCAAGCTCCGTCCCCCTTCCTCCAAAACCTAAACAACTCTCTCATTAATTAGCATCTGCAATAAATACAGGTATTACACTCGCCTGCCCGGCTTATTTTGTTTGGCGTAAGTCTGGATGCTACAATCGCCGCACTTCGTTAACTGATCCCGCCGCCATAAGCCAAAAACTATGAAACTCGACGACATAAAAAAACTTAATCAAAAAAAATATCGTACAGAGTTTGGTCATTTTTTAGTTGAAGGTGAGCATTTGATTCTGGAATTGGAAAAAGCATCTGCAAATAACCACTCCTTAAAAAATTGCGAAATTTACGCTACCGAATCCTTCAAGGATTTTCCGAGCCAGTTTAAAAAACATCTGGTGACTGAAAAGCAAATGGCGCAAATCTCCGACACCAAAACACCGCAAGGAATTATTGCGGTAGTGCCTTTTTTATCGACACCTATTACATCCGCTGAAAATGAACGCGCAATTTATTTGCATGAAGTGCAAGACCCTGGAAATTTGGGCACGATTTTGCGTACGCTGGCGTGGTTTGGAAGTTTTCGTTTACTGTTAAGCCCCAACTCGGTTGATCCATACAATCCCAAAGTTGTTCGCTCCAGTATGGGCGCGATTTTTCATGTCCCAATGGAATTAGATGTACCACTCGCATCCTTGTCACAACGTTTTGCTGAAATCGCTTGCCTGGATATACAAGGCAGCTCATTAAGCAATCCGGATTTCAAGAGATTCGATTGCTATTTATTTGGCAATGAAGCTCGCGGTGTTCCGCACGAAAAATTAGCCGAACTAAATGCACAGGCTTTTACCATTAGTGGTTCAGGTGCTATTGAATCGCTAAATCTCGCTTCTGCAGTGAATATATGCACCTACGAATTGTGCCGATGACACCTACTTTTTAATACAGCAATAATTGGATTGAGTGAAAACCGGATGAATTTTTTTCGCAATTTTTATTTAAAAAAATATTCCCTTAATTTTTACGTTATTGTATTTTTTCTGGTTTTTTGCAATTTATCGCACGCACAAACATCAACTCCAGAGATTTCAAAGCATCCACGTATTGCTCTTGTTTTGGGTGGCGGAGGTGCGCGCGGTGCTGCACATATTGGTGTACTCGAAGTGCTTGAGCGTGAACGCATTCCCTTGGCTTGCGTAGTGGGTACAAGCATGGGCGGTTTAACTGCAGGTGCATACGCAGCGGGTTTGTCACCGGCACAAATGCGTGAGCAATTAGACAAAGCGGATTGGACGAATCTTTTTCTTGATGCCGCAGATTACGCGCAACTTGGTTTTCGAAAAAAGCGTGTCACTCGCCGGTTCTTATCAGGCACTGAGTTAGGTGTAACCAAGAGTGGCTACCAAATAAAACCTGGCATGATTTCGGGCACAAAAATAAAACTATTTTTTAATTTACTCGTTGGAGCAGATTACAACGCACGTAACATTGAAGACCTTACCCTACCCTTGGCTATTGTGGCTACGGATATAGGCACAGGTGAAAAATTTGTTTTTAAAAAAGGCAGTTTGCCAATGGCAATGCGCGCCAGCATGTCAGTGCCAGGTTTTATGACCCCGGTTGATTATGAAGGTCACAAACTGGTTGACGGTGGCCTCGTTGACAACCTACCGGTTGATGTTGCACGAGAACTGTGTAATCCCGATATTATTATTGCCGTTAATGTCGGCACCACGCTGAAACCTGCCGAACAGGTAAGCTCTCTGTTAACCATAACGACGCAGATGATCGGCATTTTGGCAAAACAAAATGTCGCCCATTCAGTGAAGTCCCTGACGCCTGATGATATTTATTTAACGCCGGCACTTGGGGATTTTTCGCCTGCAGATTTCAGTGAATATTCCAAAGCGGCAGATATAGGGAAGCGATCAACGGAAGAGCAGCTGGAGAAATTAAGATTATATTCTGTGGATGAGTCTACTTACGCTGCGTGGCGCAGCGAGAAAAATAACCCGCCCAAAGATCCCGTTCATATTGATCAAATTGTTATCAGTCCATTACACCGTCAATCACCGGACTACATTGCCAAGCACATCCAGCAAAAAACCGACGCAGTTTTTAATCGCGAGCAACTTGAAAAGGATTTAATTCGAATTTACGGCGACGGCTTTTACGAAAATGTTGACTACAACATTGAAACCCGCAATGCAAAAAATATCCTGCACGTAGATGTTCAGGAAACCACCTGGAGCTCGGATTATTTTACGTTTGGCTTTGACATTAATAATGAATACATGCGCGATACCAATTTTGATCTTCGCGCCGCATACAGAAGTACCTGGCTGAATAAATACGGCGGTGAATTCTTTGGAACAGCCGACCTGGGTAGTAATCCAGGCGTTGAAGCAGAGTTTTATCAACCCTTGAATCCACGGCAGACGTATTTTATTCAGCCGTCTTATTACCGTCGAAGCGAAGTGCTCGATATCTATAGTAATGACAAAAAAATTGCCGAGTATGATGTAAGCCGTAACTATTCCGATCTTGCACTAGGCCGTAACCTGGGCATTTATGGTCAGGCAAAAATCAGCTGGCGCGAATATGATATTAAAAGCACCTCAGACGTAAGCGAAATAGATCTGGGTAATTTTCACGATAAATTCGGCGGCGGTTTATTTGATGTGTTTATTGATCAGCGCAATCGACTGCACTTTCCTTCGCGCGGATGGTCTGGCCGTTTAAGTTATTTTGATTCCAAACGTCAGGGTTACGGAAAATTGAGCGGAGAATTTAATATCGCTATTCCGGTTGATAATTTTGTACTCGCGAGCCGCACATCCTATACACGCTCTACCTACGGCGCACTACCCTTTGCCGACGCAGCTTACCTCGGCGGGTTTTTAAATCTATCCGCCTACGCGAGCTCGCAAATTATTGCTGACAACGCACTCTATACACATTTACGTGCGGAGCGAATTATTGGACGCATGCCGCTCGGTTTTAGCGGCGATTTACGCCTCGGCGTGGGTTTGGAAGGGGCAAAATTAGAAAACGCTTATACCTTTACCACGAGTGATGAATGGCTAAACTCCGCGGTTATTTATCTCGGCGGAGAAACACCTTTGGGACCGGCCTATCTAGGAATAGGATTTTCTCAACACCAACGTTTTAATATTTATATGCAGCTGGGTGCGAATTAAATTCGCACCCAGCTCGATTTCAATTCCACTATTTAAGTGCGGAAAATTCGGTAGACGTTAAAAAGGTTGATTCCACGCCTGCAACGATTTTTCCCTTGGCTTCACTTTCAGTGCTTACCTTAATCCATTCAGGATCTGCTCCGAAAGCTTTCCAGGATGCTTCAGCTGCCGCGCGACTTTCGTGCTTCAACATGTAATACAGTTTGTTGCTATCCTTCTTATCTGCAGGCACCCAATAACCAACGTTCACCATGCCGTGGCGCTCAAACAATTTACACGTGTGGTTTTTAAAGCGCGCCAATAAATTTGGCATTTTACCGGGGTGAGTTGTGTAGATGCGCAATTCATAAACCGGAGTTTGTTCTTCAGCATTTACTTGCATTAAAGGTAAACAAGCGCCTGCCAAAACGCTCAAGATAAGAATTAATTTTTTCATGAATGTGAACTCTAATAATTTGATAATAATTTAAAAAAGAAAGCCGAATCGCTCAGCCATAAAATAGCGTTAATATTTCGAAAGTCATTTAAGATTATTTAAATGCTATTTGAAAGCATCTCGACGTTATGAAAGGTAAAACAACGTACGGTGAATTGAAAAATGGACAGGAAAAAAAAGGCGCGCTCCAGGCGCGCCGATGTTAAAAATTACTGCAGATTTTTTCCCTTTTTAATCACAAAACTGGCTTCAGTTCCCGCAGCAGCTTGCAATCCACCGCGCTGGTTTGGTTGACCACCACCTATCCAAAGATTCACTGTTCCGGGTACTACCGCGCGTTGACCTTTATCGTCCACGGTGCTCAAACGTCTGTCATCCAATTGGAAGGTGACTTTCTGGGTTTTACCTTTTGGAATGTTTACGCGTTGGAAACCAACCAAACTGCGAATCGGCGATCCCGCGATATCTTTGCGTGAAGCGTATAACTGCACAACTTCGTCCGCGTCCATATTGCCAGCATTGGTTACGTCAACGGTAACTGTTGCCACGCCATTTGCGTCCCATTGTTTTGGTAATTTCACATTAGCGTAGGAGAATTTGGTGTACGACAAACCGTAACCGAACGGATAAAGTACTTCGTCTTTGTGATATTTGTAGGTGCGGTTCGCCATGGAATAATCGTTAAACGCAGGCAATTGCTCCAATGATTTGTAGAAGGTTAAGGGCAAACGACCTGCCGGGCTAAAATCGCCCCCAAGCATAGAGGCTACAGCTTCACCGCCCTGCCCACCCGGATACCAAGCTTCAACCAACGCCGTAGCTTGCGCGTCTTCTTCGTTAACAGCTAAAGCACTGCCATTCATTAATACAACGACTACCGGCTTGCCTGTTTCATAAAGACGCGTCAGCAATTCACGTTGCGCATGCGGCAAATTGATGTCGGTACGATCACCACCGCTGAAACCCGTCATAGGCACGGGCATTTCCTCGCCTTCAACTTGCGCGGTTATACCGCCAACAAAAACAATTGCGTCGGAATTTTTTGCAGCAGTTACTGCGGATTCAACACCAGGATTCGATGGCAAACTCCACACCAACTGCTCGTTACCTTGTTCGCCGCGTTGGAATGCTTCGATCTTCAAGCGATAGGTTTCACCCGCTTTCATATCCACATTGCCGCTCGCAATAACAGGACGCCAATCCACGTTCCACGCATCGATCACGAGTTTGTCGTTGATCCAAATACGGTAGCCGCCATCCGCAAGGTAACGCATTGAGTAGGTGCCGGTTTCAGGCGCTTTTACAAAACCTGTCCACCGGACAGCACCGCTCGCTACTTCGTTTTTCCAACTCACGGTTGCATTTGCATCAACACGTTTGGTGAGTGGCTTATCTTTGTAATTTTTATCCGCGTAGTATTCAGCGTTTAAGCCGGACTTCTTACATTTTGCATCTGCACACAGCACGTTGTTAGGGATTGGCGATTGCACCGGATCCAACAAACCTGTTCCCTGTGCGTATTGAATATTTGCTTCACCAAAACGCGCGCGCATACCTTTCAACACGGTGACCGGGTGCGATGGGCTGCCATTGTAATTACCTACCAATGCGCCTTCGCTATCCGCGTTAGGGCCTATGACTGCGATTTTGCTAACAGAGGATTTGAATGGCAAAAATCCTTCTTTATTTTTTAGCAACACTAAGGATTTTTCAGCAACCGAGCGGTTTAGCTTACGATTTGATTCGGTGTCATTGTCATTAGGCGTAATTTTTGGAAATACCATGGTACGCGGATCGAATTGGCCGAGGCGCATTCTTGCTGTGAATAAACGAACCAATGCGGTATCAAGTTGAGCTTCGGAGACGAGACCTTTTTTAACGGCAGTGTGGATGTTGTCTGCTTCATTGGCATCGCCACAAATTAAATCCATTCCGCTATCAAACGCCGCTTTAATTCCTTCTTCAGGCGTTGCAGTAAAACCATGGCTGCCTTTGTAATAGATATCAAACACAGCGGCGCAATCTGAAACTACAAAACCTTTGAAGCCCCATTTTTCGCGCAGATTTTCTTTCAAGAGAAGTTTATTCGCGCAAGCAGGAACACCGTCAATTGCGTTGTAAGCACACATTACAGATTGTGCATCTGATTCCACAACTGTTGCGCGGAATGCTGGCAGATAAGTTTCTTCAAGATCTTTTACGCTAGGGTTTACGTTATCGCGATGACGCCCTGCTTCCGGCCCACTATGAACTGCATAGTGCTTTGGTGTAGCAACTGTTTTCAAATAGCGCGGATCATCGCCTTGCAAACCTTTCACAAAACCAATTCCAAGACGCGATGTTAAATAAGGATCTTCCCCATAAGTTTCTTGGCCACGGCCCCAACGTGGATCGCGAAAAATATTAATGTTGGGCGACCACACAGTTAAACCGGCAAACCAATCAGAGCCACCAAAGCGGTGTAATTTTGAATAATGTTTCGCGCGAAATTCGGTGCTGATAACGTCACCGATTTTATGCATTAGTTGGTCATCCCAAGCGGCAGCCATACCAATTGCTTGCGGAAATACCGTTGCATCACCCAAGGCCGCAACACCATGCAAACCTTCGTTCCACCAATTGTATTCACGCACACCTAAACGAGGAATCGCTGGAGCATCATTAATCAGTTGAGGAACTTTTTCTTCCAGCGTCATACGCGACACCAAATCTTTTGCACGAGCTTCAAAACTAAGTGAAAGATCTTGATAAGGAAGTGGCGCCGGTCTTGGTGGCTGGGCATAGGTAAAAGCAGAAAATGTTAGCGCGGAAAAAATTGAGGCCAGTAAAACTTTTTTCCCGACAGATTTTTTTAGGGGCAGCTTTGGTGTGGCATCTAATGTGGTGAAAGTGAGTTTATCCATAATGGATCCCATTCTTAAGTTGAGTGAATGCGCAGCAATAACAGCTGATTGCGCTCTGATATTTATATTTAATTTAGCTGCGCCCATCAGCGTATGAATTTGATGGAGCGCATTCAGTGTAGTGGCTTTTTCCTATAGGCCCAGTTCTGGGTCAGTGAGTGATACCAAATAGCGGCGCTTAAATTAGAGCCGCTATTCGGCGGCCACTTATAGATGGAAAACCTCGTTCAAGAAGGCAACCATGTCATCAACCGCTGGTTGGGACAATTCTTTGAAGCAGCCTTTGTTGTAGTCATTGCAGCCTGAATCCAAAAAGCCGTGACTTTTGCCAGGATAAATTTTCAAACGCGCCGATTGACCGAGCTTTTTAAGTTGATCCACATATTGTTGAGAAGTCTCAGGTTTGGTAACCGGATCTTGATCGCCAACGTGTACAAATTGCGGAGGCAAAGTATATTTTTTAGCGTTAACCAAATAGTGCTCTGGTGACATAGCTTGATAATAATCGAGGTTATCATTCACGTTGATTTTGTCACCGAAGAAACCGCGCGCTTTAGCATGGGCCCATTTCCAGGTTGGATTGCCTTCAGCTTCAAAGCCGCCTTTGGCCATATTCACCAGACTAAATGCGGTGTAACTCAAAATGGTTGCTTGAACTTTCAATCCGTCTTTCTTGGCAACATCTTCAGCGGTCATGCCTTGGGGCAAATAAGTTGGTTTGAAACCCAAAGGTTTTTTGTCAAAACCATCGCTATCCAATGTGCGACCGGCAAGGGTCACCATAGAAGCCAAATGGCCACCAGCACTGTCGCCGGTAACAGCTACTTTAGCGGGGTCGCCGCCGTATTGGCTGATATTGTCTTTTACCCACAACACCGAGCCCATAGCGTCTTCAACGAGCTCGTTAATTTTTGTGGTGTTGTCTAAATCGGAAAGTAAACGGTAGTTAACGTTCACGGTAATAACATCGGTGCGGCTCGCGATGGTGTCAGCGAGATTACTCATGATGGATTTATTGTTGAGCAGGAAGCCGCCGCCATGGAAAATGACCAGCACTGGCTTAGATTTGGTTTCGGTTTGGGGGACGGCGATATCCAGCGTTAAATCAAAACCTTTAGGGCTGGCCCATTTAATGGCGGGATAGTGCTTGATATCGTGATCTGCCAGCGCTGATGAACAAAGGGAGGATAAAAACAGAAAGATAGAACTGGTGATAAGTTGACGCATCGTATTTCCTCGTTGCCGATTTTCGGGATTATTATTAGTTCGTTTTTTGAACTTGATGGGCGCTGCTTAAGCCAGTGGCGTTTCAACAGATCGCTTTTTCGATATTACTATATGATAAATATATTGAAAAGCTGTCATCCGGCCTGATGACTTAATGAAGGTTGCAACATTTCTTATAGTTTTTCTAGATTCCCAGCTGCTTTTTTTGCACCTGATGTGGTCGTTTGCTTATATAGGAGGCGATTAGACGCTACCACTAGATGTAGTAATAACTATCGCGAGAAAGTATAAGAAAAAAATCTAAACTATGTTTATCTAGCCGCCGAGCAGTAAGAATCTCGTGAAGCCCATGCTACGCGGGGTTTAAGGAGATTTCACACGGGCTACCCACATCTTATCCACAGGCTTTCACAGTGTTTTCCAGCTTGCATTAATGGCATAATCGCACTATCTTGTAGATCATTCTTAATTTGCCCCTATATATAGGGTTTTGTGCAAAGCGCTATTAGCAAGGTCTCTGTATTTTTTTGGGGATTGCAAGTGCCGATTATCAAATAAATTATTAATGTTTTTGAACCCAATTGAATGTTTAAGCAGTTTTCCGGTTTGTGGAAGCACCAAAACGAGCCATATGAGCGAGGTTTTGGATTCAGTAGTTTGGGATGCTCTGTCACTATATGTTGTGTTTTATTAAAAAGTTATTACCGGTCAATAATTAAAACAAACTATTAGAAACTGAGTTATCTAAATAGGAAGTCCTTTACTCTGATGTTCACAACCAACAACTGCCCATTATTGACGAAACAAGGCTCCTACTATGGAGTCACAACTACATCGAAGCTCAAAATACACAATCGAAAAACTCATTTTTACTATCAACTTTGACTAATAGCTGGTCGTAACGCCTGCAGATTTACAGAATTCGGCATGCACGCTTTACGACTTATACATCAACAGCACGACTCAACGCGGGAGACGTCTATGCAGATCGACACAGAAATTACTACCGGCAACAGCCCCTCAATACAACAGGATACTCATGGCCATCAGGCTAACCTTACGGCCACAGCGCCGGGGCAATTACGCATCATCAAACGCAACGGTACCGTTGTGCCTTTTGATGCAAGCAAAATTGCCATCGCCATGACCAAAGCGTTTCTTGCTGTTGAAGGTGGCACTGCTGCTGCGTCGACTCGCATTCATGAAACTGTAGACAATCTCACCAAGCAAATCACCGCGACCTTCAAACGCCGTATGCCTTCGGGCGGCACTATTCATATTGAAGAGATCCAGGACCAAGTCGAGCTGACGTTGATGCGTTCAGGCGAACAAAAAGTTGCCCGTGATTATGTGCTTTACCGCGAACAGCACTCACGTATGCGCGCTGAAAAACGTGCAGCGAATCAAGCTGCCGACGCCGATTACCCAAGCCTTAATGTGACCTTAGCCAACGGCACCCGCGCGCCTTTGGATATCGCCCGCATGCGCACAATCGTGTCGGAAGCCTGCGCCAATTTGAAAGGTGTGGACGAAAAAGCCATCCTTGATGAAGCCATGCGCAACCTTTATGACGGCGTGAATGAGTCAGATGTAAATACCTCTCTCGTGATTACCGCCCGCACATTAGTAGAAAAAGAACCTAACTATTCCTTCGTAACAGCACGTTTGCTGCTCGATAAACTCCGCGCTGAAGCCCTGGGTTTCCTTGGCATTGCTAAAGAAGCAACCCAGTCGGACATGGAGCTTTACTACGCTCGCGCCCTGCCCGCTTACCTTAAAAAAGGTGTTGAGCTGGAATTAGTTTCACCTGAGTTGTTGAAGTTCGATCATGAAAAATTGGGCAAAGCCCTGTTAGCTGATCGCGATTTGCAATTCACCTATCTTGGCTTGCAAACCTTGTACGACCGCTACTTCATTCACAGCAATGATGTGCGCATCGAACTGCCGCAAATTTTCTTTATGCGTGTAGCTATGGGCTTGGCAATTGAAGAAGAAAACCGCGAAGACCGCGCGATTGAGTTCTATCGCCTGCTCTCCTCCTTCGATTACATGAGCTCCACCCCAACCTTATTCAACGCCGGCACGCTACGCCCGCAGTTGTCTTCCTGCTACTTAACAACCGTACCGGACGACCTCCACGGTATTTACGGCGCTATGCAAGACAACGCCATGCTCAGCAAATTCGCAGGCGGCTTAGGTAACGACTGGACGCCAGTTCGCGCATTAGGCGCTTACATCAAAGGCACCAACGGTAAATCTCAAGGTGTTGTGCCTTTCTTGAAAGTGGCGAACGATACCGCTGTAGCGGTAAATCAAGGCGGCAAGCGTAAAGGCGCTGTCTGTGCTTACCTTGAAACCTGGCATATGGATGTCGAAGAGTTTTTAGAACTGCGTAAAAACACCGGTGACGACCGCCGCCGCACCCATGACATGAACACCGCTAACTGGGTGCCCGACACCTTTATGAAGCGCGTATTTGACGATAAAGAGTGGACTCTTTTCTCGCCAAACGACGTACCTGACCTGCACGATTTGTACGGCCAAGCGTTTGAAGAGCGTTACGCCTTTTACGAAGCTCAAGCAGCGGCTGGCAAAATCAAAGTGTTCAAAACCGTTCGTGCGCTGGATTTGTGGCGCAAGATGCTCGGCATGTTGTTCGAAACCGGCCACCCATGGATCACCTTTAAAGACCCATGCAACATCCGCAGCCCTCAACAACACGTGGGTGTAGTGCACTCGTCGAACCTGTGTACTGAAATCACCTTGAACACCAAGGCTAACGATGAAATCGCGGTATGTAACCTTGGTTCCGTCAACCTTGCCCAACACATTGTGAACGGCAAACTCGACCAGGCGAAACTTGAGCGCACCGTGCAAACGGCTATCCGCATGTTGGATAACGTTATCGATATCAACTACTACGCGGTTGCGACCTCCAAAGCTTCAAACGTCCGTCATCGCCCTATCGGTCTTGGCATCATGGGCTTCCAGGACGCGCTCTATTTGCAACGCATTCCTTACAGCTCGCAAGAAGCGGTAGATTTTGCGGATACCTCAATGGAAGCCGTAAGCTACTACGCCATTAAAGCCTCCAGCCAATTAGCGGCTGAGCGCGGCAAGTATTCAACCTTTGAAGGTTCTTTGTGGAGCCAGGGCATTCTTCCGCTCGACTCTATCGACAAACTCGTGCAACAACGCGGCGAGAAATACATCAAAGTTGATCGCAGCTCTACGCTGGATTGGGATTCTTTGCGTGCGCAAGTGAAAGCCAACGGCATGCGTAACTCAAATGTGATGGCGATTGCCCCAACGGCAACGATTTCCAACATCACCGGCGTTACCCAATCCATTGAGCCGACTTATCAAAACCTCTATGTGAAATCCAACCTCTCCGGTGAATTCACCGTGGTAAACCCACACTTGGTACACGACCTTAAAGCCCGTGGATTATGGGACCCGGTGATGGTTAACGATCTGAAATACTACGAAGGTTCGCTGCAAAAAATCGACCGCATTCCAGCCGATTTACGTGCGATCTACGCTACTGCGTTTGAAGTTGAACCCAAGTGGATTATTGAATCCGCAAGCCGCCGTCAAAAGTGGATCGACCAAGCCCAGAGCTTGAACCTTTACATCGCTGGCGCTAACGGCAAGAAATTGGACATCACCTACCGCATGGCATGGTACAGCGGTTTGAAAACCACTTATTACCTCCGCGCTTTGTCGGCGACTACGACTGAAAAATCCACCATTACCACTGGTTCATTGAATGCCGTATCCGCAACTGGTGCAGGTGGACTTGCAGCCGCCGCGCCAAAAGTAGCAGCGCCTGTAGTATCGGAAATCGCCGAAGCAAGTTTTGATCAGGCTGCGCCGGTTCCTTTGGCGTGTTCGATTGATAATCCTGATTGCGAAGCGTGCCAGTAATCGACGAATAACATTGTCATGCCTGTTCACGCAGGCATCCATAACCAAATGGACTTCCGCTAGGAGTGACGTATATGACTAAAGAAACAAAGAGGAACACCATGTTAAGTTGGGATGAATTCGACTCTGAAGAAGTCGTTAGAGAAGCAGCAAAAGAAACTGCCCGTAATGACGTGCTAAATGCAGCACAAACAGCACCAACACCAGTACAACAAATTCCACAGAGTGAAGCTCCAAAAGCAACTTTTGCAGCCAGCGCCAATGAAGCAGGTATCAGCCCGGAGCTTGCCAAAGCTCGCGCTAACCTCGCGCAATTAGACCCAACTCCTGGCATCGCCGAATTGGAAATGGGTGCTGCGCGTATTCAGGTAGATGAAAAGCGCATGATCAATTGCCGCGCTGACCTCAACCAACTCGTGCCTTTCAAATACGATTGGGCGTGGCAAAAATACCTAGACGGTTGCTCCAACCATTGGATGCCACAAGAAGTAAACATGACCGCCGACATCGCCCTGTGGCGCAGTAAAGACGGCCTCACCGAAGACGAACGCCGTGTTGTTATGCGCAGCCTCGGTTACTTCTCTACCGCCGACTCCTTGGTCGCTAACAATCTCGTGCTCGCGATTTATCGTTTGATCACCAACCCCGAATGCCGCCAATACATTTTGCGTCAGTCGTTTGAAGAAGCCATCCACACCCACGCTTATCAATATTGCATTGAATCGCTCGGCATGGACGAAGGCGAAATCTTCAACATGTATCGCGAATTGCCATCGGTTGCCAACAAAGCCGCGTGGAGTTTGAAACACACACAATCATTGAGCGACCCAACCTTCAACACCGGCACACCAGAAACGGATCAGGAATTGCTGCGCAACCTCGTCGCTTTCTATGTAGTGACCGAAGGTATTTTCTTCTACTGCGGATTCAGCCAAATCCTCAGCATGGGCCGCCGCAACAAAATGACCGGCGTTGCAGAACAGTTCCAATATATTTTGCGCGACGAATCCATGCATTTGAATTTTGGTATCGACGTTATCAACCAAATCAAATTGGAAAACCCACACTTGTGGACCGCAGAGTTCCAACAAGAAGTTATCCAAATGATTTTGGAAGGCACCGAACTCGAAATCCAATACGCCCGCGACTCAATGCCCCGCGGCGTACTCGGCATGAACGCCGCCATGATGGAAGAATACCTCCACTTCATCGCCAACCGCCGCTGCTCACAAGTAGGCCTGAAAGAACAATACCCAGGCGCACAAAATCCATTCCCATGGATGAGTGAAATTATGGATTTAAGAAAAGAGAAAAACTTTTTCGAAACCAGAGTTATTGAATATCAAACTGGTGGTGCGCTTTCTTGGGATTAATTTTTTAAAAATTAATTTATGAATTTCCGATGAAATCTTTCGAGGTTTCATCGAGGCTATGCTATGTGAGATTGTATTAATCTAAGAAGAGAATATTATTATTTTTTGCAAAAGAATTCGCTGATTAAGAAAAAGTTTCTGAGGCCAGATCTTAATCAGCGAGAGCCCGGTTGCCCGAGTCTGCGAATCCTATATACAACTGAATTTTTTATCAATCAGTTTGTAAAAATTTACATTCTCCGGGTAACCGATTTTTAACGCCATCAATATGGGGGAAACTCTATGGCAAGTAAGAAACGGCCCGGTGACAATACCGGAAACAACGGTGGAATTTTTCAAGAAGCTGGCGCAAGAGGTGGTTTAAGACCAAATTTTGCTACTGTCGCTGACAACAAATCTCTACCCCCTACCAGCAAACCAAATAGTTATTGGGTTCCCATCAAAACAACGCCTGACAGCAAGCGTTAATTGAGGTGAACTAATGACTATGTCTAGGTACAAAAATTTAAATCGCAACTCCAGTATTGTTGGCTTTGAAATCTTTTCAAGCCACATAGATGTATTATTTAATGATAGATCACTATATCGATACGACTATCACCTTACTGGCATGGAACACGTTGAAGAAATGAAATTTCTAGCAGAACGCGGCTATGGCTTATGTGGTTATATTCAACGGTTCGTAAGAAAAAGATATGCAAAAAAATCAATTTCTTTTGCACACATTAATTTCATCGTTGCTTAAATGAGTAATATTCAATAGGTAACACTTTGAACCGCTACTGAGTTGTGTCAGATTTTTCTGGTGGGGCTTGGTAGCGGTTTTTTTAATTGTCGTCACAAACAATTCAAACAAGGAAATAAATATGCCTGCAAAAAAAACAGTAAAGAAACCCTCAACCCCAAACTACCCAAGACATACAATTGATCATGTTCTGAGAATTCCAAGGGCAATACTAGAGCAGAATGCAGGCAAGAATTGTACACCTAAAGAGGCTGCGAAGTTTTTGGGCATCGGGATTAGTGGCGAATTTAATGTAGAAATTAGTTCAGCCAAAAAATATCAACTATTAGAGTCACCGGAAACGGGACGCATTGCTGTTTCAGAACTAGCAAAGAAAATCTTACGGCCTAAAGAGTCCAATGATGAGGTAGAAGGAAAAAGAGTAGCAGTAATTCAAGCCCCAGGATTAAGTGATGTATACAGTCACTATCGTGGCGAAAACTTGCCGGATGAGAAATTTTTTGATAACACCCTTTCAGACAACTTCAATATTCCAAAAGATAAACTTTCTGAATTCAAAGAAATTTTTAGAAAGTCCCTTATATCATCGAAGCTAATTGAAGAGCACAACGATAAATGGCGTATCTTAGACATCACTAGCGGCAACGAAGACAGTACAGGAAATTCGCTAACACTTAAAAAACTGGAAAGGAGCGTGTCAGTCTCCGCTACAGATACATGCTTTGTTATGATGCCATTCTCTCCGCCCCTTGGAAATTACTATGAATTAATTTATGAACCTGCAATACAGAAAGCCGGACTCAAACCTGTAAGAGCAGATGACGATATCTTTGGTACAGGAAAAATAATGGATCAAGTTTGGTCAGGAATAACAAATGCGAAAGTACTTGTCGCCGAATTAACTTCCAGAAATCCAAACGTATTTTATGAGCTTGGACTAGCGCATGCCCTTCAAAAACCTGTGGTTTTGGTGTCATCAAATGAACAAGATGTACCATTTGATCTTCACCACATTCGTGTAATTTATTATGATCAACACGATCCGTTTTGGGGGCAGAAATTAATAGCAAAAATTGCAGAAAACATATTATCGGCAATTAAAAACCCTGAAGAAGCGGTCTTTCATGGACGGCCGAAATGAAAAATAACACGTAACCCGTAGGTTGGCGCGCACCCCAACATATCTGCCTCGTTAATGGCACATTGCTGAACTACGGAAAAATTTAATTAAAGCCTTGTAGGGCGGGTCATGACCCGCGCTGCTCGTCACCGTTAAACAATCAATACGTTTTAAATTTTTATTTATTTTCGGTCTGATATAAAATCTAAAGAAAACCGCGGGTTACGCCTTTGGCTAACCCGCCCTACGGATAATGCTTTTTGATTGAGATCAATTCATAAGGAAATGTTATGGCGAGATATAGACGTGCAAATGTAAAAGGTGGGTGTTACTTTTTTACGGTGGTGACAGAGCGGCGCCAACCTATTTTGCTCGATGAACCTGTGCATACAGCTCTGCGAAATGCCATTTTCAATGTTAGGAAAAAATATCCGTTTACCATCAACTCATGGGTAATTTTACCTGATCATTTACATATGATATGGACACTACCAGAGCAAGATGCTGATTTTTCTATTCGCTGGCGCCTGATCAAATCTTTCGTTACGCGTGCTTGCGGGAGTGATTATTACAACACCGAACTCTTAACAGAACGACGCTACAACAAAAATTGCGGCACGCTTTGGCAGCATCGTTTTTGGGAGCACCTTATTCGAGACGAACAGGACTATTTAAACCATATCGAATATATACATAACAATCCGGTGAAACATGGTTACGTGACTGAAGCAATAGAATGGCCATATTCAAGTATTCATTTTGTCCCGAAGACAGAGATACTCGCTCCCAACCGAATCGAAAGTACAACAAAATGTAATGTAAAATAATTTTTCAATTGAAACATTAAAAAAAAGGATGCTTATGAAAGGTGAAATCGATGTTTACGAAGTTCAACCACAAGAACTAATGTTTGGTCTAATAGAAGTCATAAGGGAAACCCAGGAAAGAATTGGTTACTACGAGTTAAAAAAAATAACAAAGGATCATCTCGACAACTCCATTGCTGAGACTATTAAAAAGCAAGAAAGGAAGTTAAGCGAATCTGAAATTGTTGCCATGGCTGCAAAGCTGTACACAAAGATTATGACCAAAGGAGCTATACAAGCGCTTTCATTGCTAACTGAATATTACGCAGAAGCGAAAAACATGAAGCGTGACCAGTTTTTAAATGAGCCTCACAAACCGGCGAGACTATCAAGACATATAAAATGTACAGGTTATCAACGACCTCCCAACGTTGCCGCCCACGCGATTGTAAGTGGAGATCATCCTGCCGCTAAAGCGGCGCGAAAAATATTAGCGAAATGGAAAATACGAGTTGATGACCCGGACAACGGCGTATTTCTACCTGCAGATTCCCGCTATA
The DNA here is from genome assembly GCA_004173475.1 of Gammaproteobacteria bacterium. GTDB lineage: Bacteria > Pseudomonadota > Gammaproteobacteria > Pseudomonadales > Cellvibrionaceae > Cellvibrio. The sequence continues at coordinate 43,638 of SEBU01000007.1, read as the reverse complement.
TGCCACACCCTGAAATGCCAGATGCATCAAATCATGCGCAATTACATACCGATGAATATTATGTAAACATCACTAATATTTTAAATACCGCAACCTCCCAAGCAGAATGTCGACTCGCCCTTCGTTTAATTGCATCAAAGCTCAAAGAAGGCTCATTGGAATACTAACTATGAAAATATATATTCTGAAACCAGATACAAACTATCGCCTACTCTATCCTGAAGACTCCGTTTACGATTCTGAAGAATGGGAATTTAAAGCTGAGCCCTTAATTGAAAAGCTTCCAAAGCAATTTAAGGCGTATTTCGATAAAGATTCAAAAAAGCCAATACCAGACATTGCCTATTTGGGCATGTCAACTTTTGCATTTAGAAAAGATGTTGCGACTGAACTAGTCGAAATATTAGAAGATGCAGGTGAGCTTCTACCTTTCTACGTAGATGAGGCACTTTGGTACTGTTTAAATGTAACCAAAAAGTCAGATGCGTTTGATCCCGAAAAAAGCAAATATGAGATCAATAACGGCGTCAGATTCGGATTGAAAGAGTATGCATTTAATGATGATAAAATTATAACCTCAGAGATTTTTAAAATTTCTAACGATAATTTCACTAATATTTTTTGTTCTGATCTGAGAGAGAATGATTCAGATGTCGAAAACAACCTGTTTTGCGCAATTGCTTCACACGGGTACAAAGGCATAAAGTTCGAAGAGGTATATTCGACGGAAGAGAATTAAAGTGCTCGTGAAATGATGAATTATATACTGACACTCGAACCCAAGGGCTTTAAAGAACTGGATCTAAAGCCCGGTAGCACCTACGCCGATAACAATTGCTTGCGCTGGAACGGCGACTCAAAACTAAATACGTGGAAATCGCCAGAGTTAGCATGGTTTAAAGATGAGTTTAATGAAGATCCGGATATTGATGGCGATTTTCTAAAATTCCATGGTGGCGCAACCGTGCTTTCAACCAACGCCCATAGAATTTTACAAACGTTGCTAAAAGACTCCGCAGAATTTTTACCCGTAATAGTTGAGGGTGAAACACGCTACCTTTTGAATGTAACAAGTGTTTTAGACCTAATGGACAAATCCAAATCAACTTTCAAAATCTACGGTAACGGGCAAGTAGGCCCATGCGAACATGCATATCTCAACGAACCAGATATCGAAAACACAATTTTTAAAGTGCGGGGATATTTACCTCGCGTATTTATTAACGAAATAACAAAAAATCAAATAGAAAACTCGGGATTAACTGGCGTCCTGATTAGAGAATATAAAAACCCGTAGATTATGATCGAATACAAGTTTAAAGAAGAAAAGGAAATAGTATTGCACTACGCAAAACTATTAAACGATAAAGTCGCCCTTGAAATTCTCATCCGAAATGATGTTAACTCTGTTGAAGATGTAAAAGCTCTTGCCAAATTTTACTGGGACATAGTCGAAATGAATGTTAGGGAAAGCCAATCAGGCAACGAAGCATATAGTGATATGAAAAAATGGTTGGAACGCATTTATACATCGTTCCACATTTACCTAAACAATATCGGCTACGGGGATGTATGGGATAATGCAATTCCCGAATAAATAATTATTCACTGACTTCATTAGCAAATACGAACCTCTGAAGAAAAGTAATACTTGTAGGTTAAGCTGGAATTTTGATGATAAATAACCGGAAAATTTCACACATCCAACTCATGAATCTGGCGAATAATATTGGCCAAACTTTTACCCTTATCTGTCAACGCGTATTCTGTACGCGGCGGTAGCTCGGCATAAGTATGCTTTTCTAACAAACCATATGCGGTAAGTTTTCGAAAACGCTCGCTGAGTACTTTGGTAGAAATTCCTTCAATGTGACGCTCAATTTCTCCTGGGCGAATAATCCCTTCGGAAACGGCGGCTAGCACCGCGACTGACCATTTGCATCCAATCACATCTTCAAGTTTTTGATAGTCACTATTTTTACGCACTGAATTTATTTTCGCGTTTGCCATCAATAATTTTCCCCAAAAAGTAACCCAGGCACCAAAAAGTGCCCGCTATTTTTCGTTATATCTTTAGCCTAATGTATCACAGGTCAGGAAAAATCCTGTTCAATAAACCTATTAATACTCTGGAGATATTATGAATACTAAAGCCGTTTTTTACCATGCTGGCTGCCCTGTGTGCATCGACGCAGAACATCAACTTATCAACTCGCTAAAAAATTCAGTAGAGTCAGTGCATTTGGGTTTACAGAAAAATAGATTGGATGAAGCTATAAAAGCGGGAGTAAAATCAGTGCCTGCGTTAGTGTTGGATGGAAATGTCTTTCATATTAATTACGGCGCAGGAATTGAGGCGCTGGCAAATACTTAAGCTGCTTGTTCACGCTTAATTTGTACAAAGCATTGACCACAAGCGTTTTAATTATTGTAGTCAATGCTTTAGTGGATCTGAGCGGCACGTGACGGACCCGTCACATTTGACCCAATGAATTTCTGATCTTCGGCAACTGATTCCTGCGTTGCTTTACCTTTGCCGAACTACTGCGTCCTTGCAGTCGTGCGCTTCTCAGGCGCTAACGGGTCGTTTTCATGCGACACCCCGCCCCCTTGAGATAAAAATTAAATCCTGATTGATAATATTAAACTTTAATTAATTTCAAATACGTCATAGACGGAATGGCACATAAATAAATATTTTATATTGGCGCCGTACCGCCTCTTCATCTATTTCTGTAGACATTGGTAACAACTCAAAGAGTCCGCAATTCTTGAACTCTATTGCTTTTATTTTTAGAAGAGAAATAGCTCACAATTTTGAGCTGGAGCTTTAATTAGGAACAGAAAGGCAGTATGACGACATGCAAAGGAATTGTACGATTAGCCGTGAAAAATATAAAAATAATTAAAATTTTCATCCAAGGGACATTGTAATAAATATGTATCGCTTGCCCGTTCAAATTTAAGACTTTGGAATTGAAAAAGCGCCTAATATTTTATGGCGCCAAAAGCAACACACCATAATAAATCATAAGCTTTCGCTTTCTTAATAGTTAATCAATTACCAAGTCAGTTTGTGCGTTTTGAAAGAGCAAAGCTATTTTCCAGCTTTCAGCAAATAGATATCAACCGAACTTTTTCAGCTACAGATTTACCCAACGAGATGAGATAAGACGTGAAAACAAATACGAAGGTTTTAGCCATTTCTGTAGTTGTTGCAGCAAGCACCAGCCTTGCCTACTTGTATTTGCACGAGACAAATAGCAATACGAGTAAAACGATAGAAAGCATAACCCAAAGCCGTGATTCTAAACCCACCACACTTGCCAATCCGCAAACAACAATGGCTGCGAAAGACACATCTTCTCCCAGCATTCAACCTAACGAATTAACGCCATTGGTAAACACCAATCACACTACGACTAACCTTTCAGAACGCATAATGAGAGCGCGTGAAACCATGCGCAGCGGCAATATGCCGCAGAAAATTCAAGCACTTCGTTTACTCACGGGTATTGCACCAGCAGAAGCCGCTGAGATATTAGGAGAATTGGTTACCCAGGCAAAAACAGATCCGTCAGCAACCGCACTGGTCGCACATGGCATGGTTGGCTTATCTCAGTCTAAAGATTATTTATTGAATGAAAATTTAAAAACGATTTTTACCTTAGATGATCCTAATGCGCAAAAAATATCAGCACTTATTTTAGAAGACAGGGGCGATAGTTCACTCGTCAAACAATATATGGAAGCAAAATCGGCTGGGTTAGGTAGTAAAAATCCAGTCGATAGAATTAACGCACTTGAGGAGATTACCTCGGTTGGTTTTTTTAGCGCTGTACCTTACGTTGTAAAAAGCCTGCGTGATAGTGACGCACAAGTGAAACTTGGTGCCTTAGAACTTTTGTCGCAATTCGGTACGAACACCAACATTTCCAGCGTTGAACCTTTATTAGCTGATGGGAATTCAGACGTTAAACAGGCGGCACAACAAACAATGGACGCCTTGTGGGAGAAAAGCACCAATGAACGACTGAGCCTACAAGAGCGACTGGTTCAACCGGGCTTTCCTGCTCAAGGTTTAGTGCCTGACCTGGACGTAAATAGACCAACGGAAAGCAATATAGGTCCGGTAGATTCCAACCCAGCAAATGAAGGAAGTTAAGATTTTAAAAGGGAAGATAACGAGAAAATAGATGCCGAGGAAAGACTACGCGCTAAATGCTTTTTTAGTTTCACGTTCTACGTTGCGTCAATTTAAAGTTTCACTTTTCGTCAGCGCTGCAATTTTTAGGTCAGTAGTTGCAGTTTTAAAAAAGTGTAGTTTCGATGAAAAATAAATTTAATATTAATAAATTTGGAGTGAGTGTAATGAAAGCAATATTTTATAACATCAGTCGTGTTTTCACGCTGGCTATTATCACCGCAATATTAACTATCTCTGCTAGTGCAAAAGCTGGAACCTGGACTCTAAATGATAACTTGGGCTCCGGTACTATCGCTAATTGGAGCTGCTGGGCATCGCCATATATCTACGATTACAACGATTGCTGGAATTATAAAGGCACGCATGTTTTTAATAACACTACTTCATTGACTGATTCGTATTATGTATCACTCTATAATGGTACCGGTTGGTCAGATGTTGGTAGACCGGTTACCCTAGGAGGATGGCACCCTCCATATTCCTTCCTTCCTACAATTTGGTGCAAGGCGCAAATGACTATATTGCCTGCCATCTCCTCATCCGGTGTCACTGCTCAACTCGAAGTGATTGACGCAGCCAGCTGGACTTATGTTACGACGAAACGAGTGCAGTACTCTACACAGCCACCTATACCAAAATACGTTATTACTACACCTAACTGGGTTCCTTCTGCCAAGGACATTTTTGTTCGAATCGGTATTATAGGTAACGGCAAATTATCCCACTTATATGTAGACGATATGAAAGTAAGTTGTACACAGTAGCGTCGAAGAAATGGATTTAAATACGTCAGGACAGCGCGTAGGTTGGGCAGCAATGCCCAACACATCAAACATTAAAACCACTGAAAAAAATAAAACGCAACACTCTTCAATCTCTGACTAAATCGACAATTTTTCTAATCACATCAACTGATAGCACTCATTCCTCCATCCACATGCAGTACTTGCCCGGTCATCCAACTTGATTGCGGTGATAATAAAAAATTTGCAAGCGCAGCGATTTCTTCTGGTTGGCCAATTCTGTTGAGTGGATGTTTCTGCGCGGCGTTTTCGATTTTTTCGGCGGTGTTAGTCAGCTTTTCTGCCAAAGGTGTTTGGGTGAGTGAAGGTGCTACGCAATTGACACGAATTGCGGGCGCCCATTCGGCGGCAAGGCTTTTGGTTAAACCTTCAACCGCTGCTTTACTTGAGGCGATGCTAGCGTGGAAAGGCATTCCGCGTGTTGCGGCTACGCTGCTGAAAAGAACCACTGACGCATGCTCTGCTTTTTTAAGGCGTGAGTGTAATGCTTGAAGGCAATTGACCGCGCCTAGCAAATTGATTTGCAAATCTTTTAGAAAGTCTGCCGATGAAAGTCTGGCGAAGGGTTTGAGGTTAATGCTACCGGGGCAGTACACCACTCCATCAAGAACGTCTGGCAATCCATTGAATTGATCGTTGATCTCTTGTGTCACCTCAAGTTCTACGAAACTAGCACCTTCTAATTCGGCCTTGTTGCGTGCGGCAAAAAACACTTGGTGACGTTGATTAATAAGGCTTTGCGTGAGCGCTTGGCCAATGCCCTTGGTGCCGCCAATGACTAAAAGATTTGCCATAAATATTTCCCATTTACTGCTGAAATTGACTGATGAACTGAACCACCAAGCGAGATAAATCGTTGGCTGGATGTCATTACGAGGCAAAGTGGAATTTGGATTTGCGTTTGAAAATATTTATACAGCTATTGGGTGTATGTTCGATGTGTATGATGACCGAAATACACAATGAAACTAGCGAGCGGCTGAATTCAAATGAATTGTTGAGCGGATCTACAATCTAAATGTTGTTGATAAAAATCAGTTTAAAAAAATACTTTCTTAGTCCTTACTTTATCTGCAAGCACGCTTGTGTAATCCGCCCTGCCCAATTAGCAACACCTTCCACTGAGCGAATGCCATCTTGACGGATTTCCAGCATGGCGCTCGGCAAACCACGTGCTTCGCCATGCACGGGAACAGCGTAGTCAAATTCCGCATCAATTGCATAAGGCTCATTATCGCCTACCACAATATCCTTGGATTGACTCAACGCGGTAATTAATTTTTTTGCAAAATAATTATCCCGCCAAAATGAAACACCGATATTCCACGGTCGCTGCTGATTATTCAATACCGGTGTGAAACTGTGGATACTCAAGAGAAACGTCGTACGGTTTTTACGTGACTCCAGCAATTCGGTGATTGCGTTGTGATAAGGGTGAAATAAATCATTAACGCGTAACGCGCGCTCTTCTTCATTAATTTTTTGATTACCTGGAACCATCACTCCTGCGCTCTGCTCTGGTATTGACTGAACGCTTTGTAGAGGACGATTGCAATCAATCACGAGGCGTGAATATCCACTCAATACTAAAGGGGCATTTAAATTTTTAGATAGCAGGCGCGCGACTTCAGCAGCACCTGGGTCCCAACCTACATGATCATCCAACTGCTCGTCGGTTAAGCCTAAATTATTTAAGCACAGAGGGACGCGCTTTGAAGCGTGGTCGCAAACCAAGACAAATTGACTCGAGCCAGTAGTATTTACGATTTCGAATGCTGGCGGCTCATCATCAGCCAATAACTTTATTGGAGAAATATTTTTATTTATTTCATTATCCATGGGATCAAATTCTTAATGTGCATTTTTAATTTCGTCGGTCCATACTTTAAATCCGCTTAAGGTATTTGGACCGAACGCATTGGTCAACGGAACATCTGTGGCATCCCTTCCCTGCGCAATTAAAATATGACCGATGCGCGGAACATTGTTGCGCGGATCAAAGGTGTGCCAACGACCGCCGAGATAAGCTTCAAACCACGCCGAAAAATCCATGGGATTCGGTGAAATAGGTACGCCAATGTCGCCTAGATAGCCCGTGCAATAACGCGCCGGAATGTTCATGCAACGACAAAATGCAATCGCCAGATGGGTGAAATCACGGCACACGCCTTTTCGCTCATTAAAGACTTCAAATGCCGTTTTCGTTGAGCGCGCATGTTGGTAACCAAAACTAATATGCTGATGCACAAAATCACAAATAGCTTGTACGCGCTGCCAACCTAATGGCGTCTCGCCAAATAACGACCAAGCTGTTTCAGTGAGACGATCTGTTTCGCAGTAACGACTACCCAGTAAAAAAACCAGGGCGTCTGACGGCAAATCTTCTACCGCATGTTGTATTGCATCCAGGTGGATAGGATCTGTCAATCCGCTATCTTTTATAATTGCGTTAGTAGAAATTCGCAAGTTACCCACAGGCGCAACAATACGACTAACCCAATTACCAAATCCATCGCGATACACACTAATAGGAACCGCAGGTTCGGTGATGATATGGTCGGGAATAATAATATCGGAAGCGCGGGAATAATGAAGATTCAATGTCAACAACATAGGTGTTGGTTGCGGGCATTCATATGTTAATTCATAGCCAACTCTGATTCGCATGCTAAATTTCCTCGGTCACACAGTTTGCAAGCACCCACACGCAAAAAATCGAGCACATGGCATAAGTTGGATGGCAATTGATCCTAACACGATTATTTAATCTAATTAGAAGTTCGTTTGCACATTACGAAAAGATAATTCTTATTTCTAATTACGCACCAAAAAAAATTCACGATTTCGTATGCACGACATAACACGCCTTAGAATGGAACTCCACCACACATAGACGCACCACTATTACACTTAGTTAATCGAGATATTTAGAGAAAAAATATTCGGGGAACAGTTGTTTGGTAGAAGGCAAATAAAGTTAGAGAATTGATAAAAAATTAAAGATGCGTAATTTCCGTTAAAAATTTAGATAACTCGCATATTGAGTCAGCACTCCACGGCCCAATCCTGAGAATAATTATTTGATCACCCAACATATTCTAGGTCATAGATAAGTTATGAACCGTTCGATAGAACACCCAATTCTACTTTCCTATAACCCCCGATCCGAAAATAGTTCCGCCGAAAATGCCAATATTCAAATTAAAGCTACAACTTGGGTATCGCAACGATAACGTCATTGTGTTGTAACAGATAAATACAGTGTCGTCGCGATGTAAAGGAAAAATGAAAGGGTTACATTAGAAATCACCAATGATAAAATAATCATTAAATACAGATGGCTTAACCCAAATTGTATTCCATCCAAACCTTCAAAATTTTTGAGAGCTTTACCTATGAATTTAGATAAATCGAAAAAGCGTATAGCAAAGCGATCGAAAATGGGATTTCAGGGTTATCCGCAGATATCTTTAACTTATTTTGGGAAAACGAACAATCACGCCAATGAAGTAGCTGTTGAATTTATTTTGGAGGAGAATGCCGAAGCTCAAACGGAGCGTTTTTCCAGCAAAATTGACGCACGTGAAGACGAAACTATTCAATCCGCGATTGTAAAAATGATAGAGCGATCGGAGGCTAAAACCGTCATTCAGAATGAAACTGTTTTTATTGACGTGTAACAGCTCACTTCAGATTCAATGAGATTCTAAAGCAGGGAAATTTAAGCCGACTCGTGCGGTCCGCACATTTATCGCTGTTAAGCAAACAAATCCGTCTTACATCAAAAATAGATGGCACATTAACCTCAATTTTATGGAAAATTCCGCCAGTCAATCCTAAACTAAGTGTCAGCCAGATATTCCAAACAAGAACGTGAAACCGCGAAGCTGTAAAGAAATGATAACGCGCCACGGCAAGGCGAGGTAGGTAAACGAAATATTCGGCCTGGCGCACCAACGCAGTTTTCTGTCCGGGATGGAGCAGTTTTATTCATACTTTTTTATTGCCAAGAAATAAACCTGACACATTTTCTTTCACGTTAAAGAGAATGGTTCTGTGTTTTCTATTTATTATGGGAAGCTGCCTGCCCCACCAACTTCATGCTGACCAAGCTGCTCCTACTGTTGTTCGATACCCCTCATCTGACTCAAACCCCTACTACTACAAGCGCGTGAAATATTTTGTAGAAATGCTGCAGTTAGCATTATTGAAGTCCGATCACAACTACCAGTTAGAAAAGCTACAAATGCCGTTTATGAACGAGACTCGCTCTAAAACCAACATAGCGGCTAGCTTGTATGATGTTCATTGGCTGAACGCTCAAACACCCTTTGAGGCAGAACTGGAGCCAGTTCGTATTCCCCTTTGTAAAGGTTTAAGCGGTTGGCGGATATTATTTATTCGTCCGGAAAGCCAGGCAGCATTTTCCAAAATTAAGAACATGAATGATTTACGTCAATACCTTGCGGGTCATGGTAGCGATTGGCCGGACGCTGCCCGTTACGAAAGCCTTAATCTTCCACAAAAACTGTCGGGAAGTTGGAAAGGACTTTTTAGTATGTTAAAACAGAATCGTATAGATTATTTGTCACGCTCTGCGCTTGAAATATACGACGAGGACGACGCGTTTCCCGAATTAAATTTGAAAGTTGAATCGCAATTGGTAATTCGTTACCCTGCCGCTTATTATTTTTATGTTAGGAAAAATAATCCGCAACTTGCTGCTGATGTTAAGATCGGTTTAGAGCGAGCGATTGCAGACGGTTCATTCGACGAAATATTTAACCGCTATTTTAGCGAGAAGATCAATCGCCTACACATGGAGAGTCGTCGTATTATTGAAATTCCTTTACCCGAGGATGTGCCCTTAATTGCAGATAGAAAATCGCACCCTTCTTATTGGTATACCGAAAAGGTAAAGCTACCTAAGTCATCTGTACAATAAATTCTATTCCAAAGCCCGGTACAAAATTTTACCTAAAGTCTGATATAGTTCTTGGCCACCACTAAGATCAAATCAAATAAACTAGATGAAATATAAACTCGCCATATTCGATTTCGATGGAACTCTTGCTGATTCGTTTCCATTTTTTTTGAGCGTATTTAACCAGCTCGCAGAGGAATATAACTTTAAGAAAATTGATACGGCTTCGGTAGCTGAATATAGGCACTACGATGCCAAGCAAATTATGAAACTTGTCGGTTTACCCAAGTGGCAATTACCGATTGTAGGAAAACGTTTTATGTCATTGATGAAGGACGATGCAAATTCAATAAAATTATTTGATGGAATTAGCGAAACTCTTGAATTTCTTGTCGCTAAAAATATTCGTGTAGCCGTCGTGTCGTCGAACTCGCTTGAGAATGTACGCTACATTCTTGGGGAGGAAGTTTCCAGGCTTGTAGCTTCTTATGATTGCGGTATGTCAATTTTTGGCAAGGCTGCACGGCTGGAAAAAACACTTCGTTTAAATAAGCTTAAAGCCGCTGATGCAATATATATTGGCGATCAAATAACCGACGTGGAAGCAGCGCACAAGATTTCAATGCCGTTTGGGGCAGTCGCGTGGGGTTATGCGGCTATAGAAAGTTTACAAACGCATGTGCCGGAAGAAATATTTGACACTCCGCGTGATATAAAGCGTCTTGCTTATTAAAATTTTTATTAAAAAAATCCGCTAACACTTCAACCCTGCTGACGTGTTAGCGGATAAACTTACTACCTCAACTGCAATCAATCGTTTTATTTTTTCAAGCGCAACAAGCCTAACTTGTACGGAATCTTGTTGTACTCAGAACTATTGCCCGCTTGACCTTGGTAAAGGAATTCCAAATTACACGGATCTACCGTCAACCTTTCGTCAAAGCCTGAGCGAATTAGCTCACCGTGACTGATGCCATTGGCCCATTTTCCGTTCGGCCATTCTACATTGTTGTTACCGGCAAATGGATTTGAATCCGTATCAGCCAATACTGTCCAGGGGCCATCTAAACTGCTTGAGGTCCATGAGCGGAACATACGTGGGCCACTTGGATAAGCTTCAACCATCAACAAATATTTATTTTGACCGTCCAACTTATAAACGTTTGGTGCTTCAAACAAATATTGATTGCCATTGCCGCGATGATCTTCCATAACTTTTGTGTAACCAGAAAAGTTGGGGAAGTTTGCGATAGAAGTTTTGGACACATATAAAGCGCCGTCGTCACGCGCGAAATATAAGTAGCAATTGTTTGCATCGCAAATGTTCCAGAAATCCAAAGCATTGGTAGGCTCACCTTGCAATAACTTTTTCTTTGCTGACCAATTCGGATTATTGATGTCATCAGTTGTTGAGTAAGAACCGCCCCACTGCGTAATCAGATACCATTTATTATGTGGACGGAAATAAAACACTTGCGGCGCAACTGTATTTCCAACGGTTGTACCATTCTGTGAAATATGCGGTGCTTGTTGTGCATTATTCCAATCGGTAAAACTGGTGTGCATCGATCTGTATGCGGTATCGTAGTAAGTCGCATACACATGATATATGCCGTTATATTTCACAACAGAAGGATCTTTAATAGAAAGCCAACCTGAAACTTTTGGGCTGATCAAAGGGCCGGTAGAGGTCCATTTCAGTGGCGCTTTTAATTCACAGGTTGCTGCTTGTGAGCTTGATGATGAACTGCTTTTCGAAGAAGAACTGCTACTCACATTGCCACAACTACCCGCTTTTACATTTCCACCCGAAACACTCAACGAATCTATATTCGGCAAACCTTCTGCAGTGGTTGCAGACAATTGCAAAATATTATTGCCTTGTACCAAATCAATATCGACCGCGACAGTTTGCCACGTCGTCCAGCTTCCGGTTGCAGGCAAACTTACGGTGTAATTACCGTTCGCGCCGCCATTAATCACCAGCGCGCCGTTTCTGTTTGCAGTTCCGCCATTAGCAAAACGGAATGTCAAAGTTTGGCGACCACTACTGGATGATTCAACTGCCCACACGACCGCCGAACCTTGCGCATTATTTGTGTTCGCAAAACCCGCACCTGTGTAGCCTTCATTATTTGAATCAACGGTTCCATCAACACGGCAGAAACCTGATTGAGATTCTTGAATCACAAATGAAGATTGTGTCGAAGAGTTTGATTGCGCGGATGAGCGAGAAGAACTCACAGAACTTGTTGTTCCGCCGCTACAAGCTGTGCCGTTTATCGTCGGTCGCTCTGCAGAACCACCATTTTTATCACCCTGCACACCAAAGGAAACAGATTGTCCCGCAGCGATATTAGCGTTCCAGCTCAGGTTGGTTGCCGTGTAAGGATTGGTGCCGGATAAATTTGCATTCCAGCCACCACTCGAACGGTTGGTCGCATATTGCCAGTTCACACTCCAACCATTGATCGCTGCGCCAGTTTCATTCTTGATAGTGACGCTCGCGGTAAAACCAGTCGACCATTCGCTATCAACTGTGTAAATACAGCTAGCAGATGCCGTGTGTGATAGCACCGCTAAAGCGGCGCCTGTGCCAACCAAACTGCAGGTGCGTTTGAGCACCTGAGCAAAAATGTTGGCGGGATTATTGTATATAAACATAAACCTAATCTCCGTTGCGAAAGTGACCTGTATCGGTATTTTTTTGAAACGCGACAGGTCACCAATAAAATTACAGAATCATCGAAAAAATAATTATTTTGAAATATTGTGGTTCATAAAAATTCTTTTTATGAACCACAATAAAACGGTTTACTTTTTGATGTAATTATTCAGCAACCAAGTCATTGCAGGGCGCGGAGTACCGCTATCGGAAATTAAACCTGAGCCAGTAATCCAGGTTCGATTATTTACATACCCCCAGATAGTAATACCCATTACGTGAGGGTGATTCCAAAACACTGGGAAATGCGCTTGGAAGTTTTGCAGTTGTACTTGATCGTTGGTATCGCCGATATCGTATTCAGAAATGTAAATGGGCTTACCCACTTGATTCCAAATATTGTCGATCGCGTTTTTAACATCTGATGCTGACATACCTTTTAATTCGTGAGCTTGCAAACCGACTGCGTCTATATAATTACCTTGAGCTTTTGCGAGTGCGATAAATTCATTGTGCTGCCAGCGAATATTGTTGTAGTCGTTCAGAATCAGAACTGAATTAGGGCAATATTGGCGAGCCAATTGGAATACACGTTGAATCCAGTTATTGCCGAAAGCTTTCTGCGCATAACCCGCTGGTTGGTGTCCCGCTACAGCTTCGTTAACAACGTCGATGTATTTTGTATCCGGGTACCGGGTGCAATAATCACGAATCCACTCTTCAATTTCAGCAGCAGTTTCAGATGCGCTCAAATTATTAACCCAGCTCGGGTATTGTGCACCCCAGATAAAAGTGTGTGCTTTTACCGGGATGTTATGTTGACGCGCATAGGCGTAAATACGATCCACAGGACCCCAATTGTAAACATCGCGTGTACCTTCAACGGATCCCCATTTACCTTCGTTTTCGCCGGTGATTTGATTCCAGTAGTTAGCAAAATCTGATCTCACTGCGCCGGAGGTTGTAATGTTGCCAATGAATTTTTTAGTTGAGGGTGCGCTGCTTGATGGACGTGATGAAGAACTACTTCTGGGTGCAGAGCTGCTACTTACGCCTCCGCAATTACCTGTTCTTACATTACTACCAGGGATTATCAATGAATCAATATTTGGCAAACCCTCTGCGGTTGTTGCAGACAATTGCAAAATATTATTGCCTTGTACCAAATCGACATCGAGCGTAACAGCTTGCCAAGCGGTCCAGCTTCCGGTTGAGGGCAGGCTCACGGTGTAGTTACCACCGGCACCACCATTAACTACCAATGAACCGTTTCTGTTTGCAGTTCCACCGTTGGCAAAACGAAATGTCAGTGTTTGACGGCCACTGTTGTATGACTCAACAGCCCACACCACAGCTGCACCTTGAGCATTGTTAGTGTTTGCAAAACCAGCGCCTGTGTAACCTTCGTTATTAGAGTCAACGGTTCCATCAACACGGCAGAAACCTGACTGGGATTCCTGAATCACCAAGGCTGATGGCGCCGAGGAATTGGATTGCGACGATGGTGATGAAGAGCGAGGAGCAGAACTGGTTGTCCCACCGCTACAGACCGAACCACTGATGGTTGGGCGCTCGGCCGAACCGCCATTTTTGTCGCCTTGAATACCGAAGGATACAGATTGTCCCACCGCAAGGTTAGCGTTCCAATTCAGGTTAGTTGCGGTGTAGGGATTGGAACCAGAAAAATTTGCATTCCAGCCGCCGCTCGAACGGTTGGTTGCATATTGCCAATTTACGCTCCAGCCACTGATCGCCGCGTTGGTGTCATTTTTAATGGTCACGCTCGCTGTAAAACCAGACGACCATTCACTATCAACCGTGTATGTACAACTGGCGGATGCAGAATGTGCTGCAAACGCCATAAGCGAACCAATTCCTAGCAGGCCACATGCGCGCTTGAAAGCTCCTGGTTCGAGATTAGGGAAATATTTTTGCACGTGCATAATAAAAACCTCATTTATATTTATTTGAAAAGGATTTAAACGAATGCAAGCAATGATGATATTGCTTCGCGAGTTTCAAGGACGGTTCGAAGCCAACCTCAAAGCTGGATGGAAACTATCTGAATCGAGAGGGAGAATTTTGTAGTTTTGATAGTATTTTAATAAAATTACAAAAAATTAAAGACTTTGTGTGGTTAGTTAAAGCTAATTTGTCGCCAAAAATAGCAATTGCATATGAAACTTATTTTATAAACGAAGTTTGACGCGGAACTTGGGCAGAGTGAGACATAATTGTGTTAGGAACAATTGTGATACAACTCACTTCAAAAAGGTCGAATGCTTCGCCAATAAAATCGGCTTGGTTTTTTCTATATTTGAATGATCATCGCGCCTAAAAAAATGATCCCTGCAACTCAGCCTGATCTTTAGAAGTTTTGTTCACATAACTAAGCGCATTAAAGCATTCAAACAATGGCATTCCGTTACCCATCGATGAGCGCGGTGAATTTTTTTAAGGACGGTTGCGCTGAGATATGAGTAAAACGTGAATTTGTTATCACCTAAACCTCACCGGATAGGCGACCTTTTACATGATATAAAGCGTATAGGCGTCAAAAATTAATTCTTTTAATTAGTGAGGCATGAAAAATGAAAGCCACGATCGCTAAAGCGACATTAATTTGCGGCACTCTTGATATTCTGTACGCGAGTACTATGGCGATAGCGAGTAGCGGTTCTGCCATAAACGTCTTGCATTCGGTAGCGTCAGGCCCGTTCGGTGCGTCGGTAAAGTCCTGGGGATGGGCTGGCGGTATTCTTGGGCTTGGAGTTCATTTTACAATTATGCTCGTTATGGTTAGCTTTTTTGTGGTGATACTTAAATACATACGCAGCTTGTCATCAATGAAAACCGTTCTTCTAGGTGTGATTTACGGTGTCCTGCTTTACATTGTCATGTATTGGATTGTGTTGAGCATTCGTTGGCCAAATGTATTTCCACAAACCGATCCCACGCTAATTATCAAAGCACTTATTCCCCACATTTTTCTAGTAGGTATTCCGCTGGCGTTTATTGCTAAGCGATCCAAAATCCAACAACTAAAAGAGGCGACCTCAGAATGACCGATAAAATAGATGAAGATACGCTTGAAGCATTGAAAATTGCTTTCACCTACATGCCCAAAGCAATTGAAGTAAATAAATACGAATACGGTGAGCGATACCAAATTGTCCTTGAGCATATTCAGCAAGTCCGAGAGACGTTGTTACTCAATGAGGTAGATCCGGAAGAAGTGTACGGCGAGATTAACCCCGATAGCACACCTAATTCATCCTATTAAAATACCTGATCAGAAAAATATTATGGCCAAGCAACCTGAATTCAAAAAATATCTACCATTGGAAGAGTGGTTTGCACATCAACCAAAGAGATTAAAAGAAATAGAATTAAGTTTCGATCAGGTGGAAGAAATTCTTGGCGCACCCCTTCCCGCTTCTGCAACCAAACTTCAAACTTGGTGGACAAACTTTCACCCTAAAATTCAAAGTCATCGCACTGCCTGGTTAAATAACGGATGGATTGTCGCAAAGTTCGATTTAGCGGCACGCCGGGTTAAATTTGTTCAGGGATCTGTAGATAAAAAATGCTAGCTAAATAAAAGGCAGGATTGCTCACTATTTAAAATTTTACCAAGAGAGAGAAATATGAATGAATTAAAAAAATACGCAATCCTATTAGCACTATTATTAACGGCCTGCGAAGACAAAGTTACACAGTCATCTTCTACTCTCACAGCAAACACAAACTCCGCAACAACGTCAATTATCACGGATACCTGGTTGGGTAAATGGAATGGCGTGGAAGGAACCTTTATCGATATTTCTGGCGGTAACGGGACTTATACAATCACCATCTCCGACCTCGACGGCCCGAAACAATATCAAGGGTCATCTAAAAACAATCAAATAACCTTTGAGCGAAACGGAATCACCGAAACAATCCAACCGACCGATGGCCCCGGCACAGGAATGAAATGGCTTTCGGATAAATCAAACTGCTTGCGTGTTCGCGAAGGTGAAGGTTGGTGTAGGGATTGAAAAAAATAGGTGAAAAAACTCCAACTCAAAATGAACTTTGAGCAAATAATAATGACATAGGGTTGCTATCAGTGACCGATATATTTTAAATAGTTCCGCTACACCAATCCCAAATACTTAACAGCTGCCACAATACAAACGGATGTTAAGGAAATAACAATAAACACCGCAGCGCCCGCGTAATAAATGAGTCGCTTAATTTCATTTATCGCCGTTTTACGTTGATGTTCAATTTCTTTGGTTGCTTGTTTTATGGCCTCTTGCACTTCGAAGCTGGCTTTTGCCAATATAGTTGATGCCTCTGACATTCCCCTATCGAGAATTCGATCAGCCATGGGTTCCAGTTTTTCATCCAAAACTTTATTGAGCGTCGATTCCACTTGCGCAAGTTCTTTGGTCCAATCTGTATTTATTAATGCCATATTGCCTCCAACGGGACAGCTATACACGTAAATAATGCGGCTTGGTGTGCCTGCCGAACGTTAAAGTATGGCGACACTAGCTATTTTTAATTTTAGCATCAAGTCCGAGCATGGTAATTTCCCTCGGAACCTGTTTATATTCAAAAATTGGAACTATTAAACGCCACTTAAATATTGATCTTTCACTATGTGAGTCCTGGAGAAGGTATTGATTCAATTAACTGAAATAAAAAATTTATTGCTCGTGCGACCCAGTCATCCACATCGACCATTACATTTAAGCGCTGCAAGCGGCTTGGTAAAAGTTGGCCCCTGGTTATATGTTGTCGCTGACGATGAATTGCATATCGGAAAATTTTCTTTATCCAATAATACCGGCGAATTGTACGAGTGCTTTCCTGGAGACTTACCCTTGGATATCGAGGAGCGGAAGGCAGCGAAGCCAGATGCCGAGGTGCTTACCCTACTCCCGGATCCATCTAACAGCCGGCACAGTTCATTGCTCGTGCTAGGATCAGGCTCCAAGAAAAATCGTCGCGATGCAGCTTTAATTGGGCTGGATGGAAACGGAGATATTTCGGGTGAGGCAAAAATTATTGACCTGTCGCTTTTCTATGAATTTTTGAAAAATGAAATCGGGAAGTTAAACATTGAAGGAGCGGCAATTTTTCAAGAGAGGATTTTTCTGTTCCAACGTGGCAACAAAAAAAATAAATTAAATGCAACCATTAACATTGGAATGAATGATTTTTATCGCCTATTACATGAACCGCAAAAATTTTATGAACCGCACATTCAAATAACGCCTTATGATTTAGGCTATGTAGATGAGGTTCCATTTTGTTTTACAGATGCTACGGCGCTTCCCACTGGCGATATTATTTTTACTGCAAGTGCGGAAAATACCTCAGATTCCTATCTTGATGGGATGTGCATGGGCTCCAAAATCGGAGTGATTAATCTACAAGGAAATTTAATTTTGTTAGAACCCGTAGACAAAATTGTGAAGCTGGAAGGCATTACGGTGAATAATATAGACAAAGCGGTTGAAATTTTATTAGTGAGCGATGCGGATGATGTTAGTCGTCCCGCGCAGCTTTATTCGGCGCTATTAAATTTTTAATCGTATTCAAATCACCTCAACAAAAAAATCCCCACAGGCGAACCTGCAGGGATTTTTAACTTATTAAACACTACCAGCGAATTAAAATCCTTTGTTTTTCATCACCCATGGGGATTTGCACAAACGGCAGTTGCTGCCGAAGAACATACCCTTACCAGAGCTTGATTGATCGTCTTTCAACATGTAATTCAACCAGCCAGTCGCCACGATTCCAAACTCACCACCGTTATCCAGATAGTAAGCATCGCCGTGACCTTGCGGGTAGTTTGCATGGTAGAAAGGAACGTTGTTCACTTCGCTGTATTCTTGCAATCCGGGATTGTAAGCGACATCGCGTGAGTCACCGTTGAAGATTGCTACTGGGGTATGGAAACGTGGGTAATAGTTGAATCTATCACCGTAAATTCCCAGACCACTATTTAACGCAACTGCAGTAGTGATACGAGAATCCCCCGCAGCGAAGTGCGCCATACCACCACCACAAGACCAGCCCATGGTTGCAATTTTATTGACGTTAAGCTTGCCGTAATACTGGCTGCACTTACGGCTGTTCTCCTTAACGGCCCAATCAATTGCTTTCACTAATTCAGTCTCATGACCATCGTTAGAACCCGAACCGAAAGGTCCGCCGTTAGCAATGACCAGATATCCATTGGAGGCAATTTGCAAGAGGAAATCCGCTTGCTCAGTACCTACGTTGGAACATGCACCATTACCCCATACAACGATTGGGATATTGTTTGCGCGTGACAAGTCTGGACGATAAATGGTGTGGTTAGGCAGAGTTTGCGTTGCGTGTTCAATTGCATATCCAAATGAACCTGATGGCGGATTCTTTTGCTCTGAACGTGTTACGGCCCTGTCGTAGGCAATGGACGTTGGTGTCTGACGATCTGATGTTGAACATTCAGGCTCACTTCCACCGGTGAAGGTACCACCGTCACTTGAGTAGATTGCAAAACCGGCGATAGTAGCGTTATCAACCACAGTCGTCAGGGTAATGGTCAACTTGCCATCGGTAACAGCAATGCCATCAACACGTTGATCGTACGCGGTGAAACGACCAACTGTGTTGAAAAGATCAAAATTAGCAAGCACAGATTTGCCTTCAACATTTACGCTGAAAGAGCGAGCACCCGCAGCGGTTTGATACAACTCGGCAAAATGCAATACAACACTATAAGTTGCATTACTTACCGGAATTTCATAATTGTAGGTGCCGTAACGTTCGGATTGGTAAAGTGCATCATCAGTCGTACCTGAAATTGCATTGGTCACAGTTTGCGTTGTGCCTCCAGACGCAAAACGATCAGGATGATACGCAACACCATTTACTGTCGCAGCAGAAGATGCGCCAGCATTAACTGCGTACACTAAAACCCCATTGCCGGAACTTGAACTGGATGAATTGCTGCGAGATGAGCTTGTAACCACGCTTGAAGAGCTGATGGCCACGCTTGAAGAGCTGATGGCCAGGCTTGAAGAACTGATAGCAATGCTGGACGAACTACTGGAATGCGAAGAACTGATTGGGCGAGATGAGCTACTTGAAGGAAGTGCGCTGCTTGTTGAATTGGTTCCAGCGCAGACCAACCCGCCTTGATTAGAGGGTTGGCCGGTGCAAGTGCTTTTGCTGATACAACTTTTATTATTTTCCCAACCCCAACCGCTTTGTGCTGTCACGCAAGTAGGATACAAAGTGCCGTACCAATTGCATTGACATTGGCCGCTTGAGCTAAGGCTTGATGAATTAATTGAAGAACTGTTTCCGAATGAGCTGTTAGCAATCGAACTACTGCTGGTTGGTCCGGTTCCAGTAACGTTGATGTCAGAAGTGCCTGTACTTTGATAACCCTCAGTCGCCATAATCTGGAAATCATGAGTGGTGCCCAACGTTAAGCCTTTGCTCTTCCAAAAATTCACATGGTTTGCAAATGTAACAGTGCCGGAAATATTACCGAATCCTTTTTTGGGATTTCTCACGCTGTAATAAGAGGACATTAAGGAAGCAAATCCGTCTAAACCGATGCTGGTACGCTGGCAACGACTCACCGTGTAAGTAGCACCATCACTTTGAAAGCTACCGTAACTGGTGCCGGTGGAACATGTAGCAGGGTTGTAAGAGCCGTAACTCTCAATAATGTAATACTCAATAGTAGGGCTTTTTGTCCAACCGTAAACTGAAAGAAAAGTGTTTTGGCCATTATTACCGCCGAAATTGCCGGAGTAATGAATTACCCTCGAATCACTACCTGGGCTCCAGCCCTTCCCACCGAACCAATTATTAGTGACGTTAGTCCACTGGCTTGTATAGTTCCCAGCAGCGCCCAATGTCATGGAGGCATCACCGGAATCTTTCCAAAACTTGTAATAAAAACCTTGATGAGTGCCGGTCGTACTTGTGGTCAGGGTTTGTGCTTGTGCATGAGCGGTAGTTGCACACCATGCTGCAAAACTTATTGCAACAACACCTGCGTGCAGGATGGATTTAAAATTTAATATCTTCATAAGACATTACCTTTGAGAGATGAGCCGATGTGAATTTTGATAATTTTTATTTGCGTTATTGATCTTCGAATAGCGCTTCTTAAATAACGAAATGCGTATTGGGAAGATATTTTCTTTCGAGTGGGCTGGAGCAAGGGCATTACTACTTAACTATTATTTTTAAAATAACTTAACAACAGAGATTTTTTATAGATTCAGCAGCATATTGTCAACATAACTATTTCTATATTGAGTTTAAAACTAACTGTATCGATTCCATATAGCGAACTTGTTTTTCTAAGCGCCGACGAATCATTGTTTTTTTCACAAATTTCACGTAGCACCGTATCCCTCTGCGCCAAGTGAAAACTCCATTATCTAATTTTCAAAATTAAAAAACGTTTGCATGCAAGTCTTGCGTTACTTTATTTTTTTAGAAACGTAACGGTTTTTTTAATATCATTGCTGGCGCATACAATTCAAAACTGCTTTCTGGAATCAATGAATTGTTTTGGAATAATACGAAAATGGAAGGAGAGCTTTCTTAAACAAGTGCGAGCGGATATTTATTTTCGATTAAAAAAATTTTCGTAAAAAAAATCCCCACAGGCGAACCTGTGGGGATTTTTCAACTCATTAAAACGCTACCAGCGAATTAAAATCCTTTGTTTTTCATCACCCATGGGGATTTGCACAAACGGCAGTTGCTGCCGAAGAACATACCTTTACCAGAGCTTGATTGATCGTCTTTCAACATGTAGTTCAACCAACCTGTTGCCACGATTCCAAACTCACCACCGTTATCCTGATAGTAAGCATCGCCATGACCTTGTGGGTAGTTTGCATGGTAGAAAGGAACGTTGTTCACTTCGCTGTACTCTTGCAAGCCAGGGTTGTAAGCAACATCGCGTGAGTCACCGTTGAAGATCGCCACCGGTGTATGGAAGCGTGGGTAGTAGCTTGATCTGTCACCGTAAATACCCAAGCCACTGTTCAACGCAACCGCTGTAGTTACACGAGAATCCACCGCAGCGAAGTGCGCCATACCACCACCACATGACCAACCCATAGTAGCGATTTTCTTCACGTTCAATTTTCCGTAGTACTGGCTGCATGTACGACTATTTTCTTTCACGGCCCAGTCAATAGCTTTCACCAATTCTGTTTCGTGTTGATCGTTAGTGCCAGAGCCGAATGGACCACCGTTAGCGATAACAAGGTATCCGTTCGAAGCGATTTGCAAGAGGAAGTCAGCTTGTTCAGTACCTACGTTTGAACATGCACCGTTACCCCATACAACAATCGGAATGTTATTCGCACGCGACAAGTCTGGGCGATAAATGGTGTGATTAGGCAAAGTTTGCGTAGCATGTTCAATTGCATAACCGAATGCACCTGACGGTGGATTCTTTTGCTCAGAACGGGTCACTGCTCTATCGTAGCTAATCGACGTTGGTATTTGACGATCTGATGTTGAACACTCAGGCTCACTTCCACCTGTGAAGGTGCCGCCATCGCTGGAATAAATTGCAAAGCCCGCAATAGTTGCGTTATCAACTACAGTCGTCAGGGTAATCGTCAACTTCCCGTCGGTAACGGCAATGCCATCAACACGTTGATCGTAAGCAGTGAAACCACCTGCCGTGCTGAACAAATCGAAGCTGGATAATACCGACTTACCTTCAACACTCACACTGAACGAACGCCCACCCGAAGCAGTTTGATACAGCTCGGCGAAATTCAGCACAACACTATAAGTTGCATTGCTTACTGGAATTTCATAGCTGTAAGAACCGTAACGTTCGGATTGGTAAAGCGCATCATTGGTTGTTCCTGCAATCGCATTAGTAACAGTTTGTGTTGTACCACCTGAAGCATAACGATCCGCTTGATATACGATGCCGTTGATAGTCGATGATGATGTAGCACCGGCGTCAACTGCGTATACCAAAGTACCATTGCTAGAACTTGAACTGGATGAGCTGCTACGAGATGAACTAACCAAGCTGGATGAAACGCTGGAGCTGATCAGGCTTGATGAGCTGCTTGAGCTGCTTGGTGCAGAACTGCTTGAACGAGGAGCACTTGAGCTGACGCCGCCACACACTAAGCCGCCCTGGTTAGATGGCTGAGTAGTACAGGTGCTGTTGGAGATACAGCTTTTGTTGTTTTCCCAACCCCAACCACTTGTTGTAGTTACGCAAGATGGGTAGACAGTACCGTACCAGTTACAACTACATTGGCCGTTGCCTGAGCTGCTAGCAACACTGGAAGCAACGCTTGAAACTGCCGCGCTGGATGCGATGCTAGAGGCTGCAATACTGCTGCTACTTGGCGCCACACTGCTCGAACTTCTTACAATAACGCTACTTGCGGCGCTGCTGCTTGAGCTATACGGAGCAACTGCACGACCAGTCGACGGATCGATTCTGCCGGGGCACAAACCTTTTGCTCTCAGGTTTGCAGCAATTTGCGAAATAGCAGCGTTGGTGTTGGTGTAGCTACCGTCGTGCATCAGAATAATCTGACCGTTTTGCAGTTGATTATTTGCATTTGCGATTGCACTGGCACTTGCACCATTCCAGTCTTGCGAGTCAACATCCCAAGTTACAACTTTTAGACCTGCAGCTGACGCCGCCTGGTTTATGGTTGAGTTAGTTTCACCGTAAGGTGGACGGAACAGAGTTGGTTTTGGCGCACCCGCATTTTGGATTGCCTGATTGGTACGAGTCAGTTCATCCAATACTTGTGAATAACTCCAGCTGGTCATATGAGAGTGAGAATAACTGTGGTTTTGTACCTCACCAACGCTACGCTCTTGGCCAACAAGTGAAGAATTGCTAGTAACGTTGTTACCTTGGTTGAACCAGGTTACTGGCGTCAAACCGTTTTGCTTGAGAAGGTTAATCAACGTCGTGGTATTACCGTTTGGACCATCGTCAAAGGTAATTCCAACATAGCCGGCGCAACTATTGTTACCAGTGCTAGATGCTGCATTCGAAGCAGCGCTGCTAGCAGTGCCACCGCAACTGCCACTGAAGCAATCGCTGGTAGTACCAAAGCCGATTACACCATTACAGTGCATCATTTCGCTGTTACCACCACCACCACATGAACCATTGATATAGGCTGCGGTGTTGTAGGTCATATCCTCTGCTTGACGAATTTCGCCATTAGCCTGAATGTAATCGACCTGAACATCCAAACCAGTGGTGTCGTTATCGTATTGAATCTGAATATCGCCGGTTGCAGCACCACTATAGACATAGTTCTGGTAGCTGGTAGTCAATGTCCAGCTTGCAACATTAGCCCCGCCAACTTTGAGATAAATATGTTCAGACCCTGCAACACCACGAGCGCGGACCGTAATTCCGCTACTAGTGCCAGTACTGGTACCAGTGCTGGTGGCGGTAGACGAATTAGCTGCTGAGCTGCTGGCTGCGCTACTACTGATAGCACCCTGGCTTACGGTGAGATCAGAGTTACCGCTGCTTTGATAGCCTTCGGTTGCCACGATTTGATAGTCATGTTGACCCAGGTTCAAACCTTTACTTGCCCAGAATGCAGCATGGTTGGCAAAAGTAACTGTGCCAGAAATATTACCAAAACCTTTCTTAGGATTTCTCACGCTGAAGTACTGATAGAACGTACTGGTGTTCGAGTCAATCGAAGGCTGGTTTACACGCTGGCAACGACGAACGTTATAAGTAGCACCATCACTTTGGAAGCTGCCGTAATCAGTACCACCATTACAGGTTGCAGGGTTGTACGAACCGTAACTTTCGATGACGTAGTATTCAACTAGAGGGCTTCTGGTCCAGCCATACACAGCTAAATACGTGTTCTGGCTATTACTGCCGCCATAGTATCCCGAGTAGCTAATGGTGCGGGAGGAATTACCAGGCTGCCAGCCTTTGCCGCCTACCCAGTTGTTGGTGTTATTGGTCCACTGCGATGAATAACGGCCAGCGCCGTACAAGGTCATGGACGCGCTACCGGAATCCTTCCAGAACGAGTAATAGAACCCGTTATTAGTACCCGTGGAATTAGAGGTTAAGGTTTGAGCACTGACAGCTGTTGCGCATAGCGCTGCAGCGCCTATGAAAGCCTTAACCACGTTTTTGCGAAACATGGATAACTTCATTTTTTTATGATCTCCGGAGAATGCCCCTCAACCAATACTGCCAGTTAGAGGGAGAAAGGCTGTTGCTTTGCAAAACCTGTTTATTGCAAACAGGTGGTATTGATCGAGCGCTGGCCTGTTGTAGTTATGTAAAAACTGGACAGCAAAATCGAAGCTTCTGATATATCTCGGAGATGGTCCATTGTCAATATTATATTCTAATATGCATATCAGAATTATTAACGGAAAATTTATATAGCGAACTGGTTGCGGAAATTCGAATTTTGCAATTGTTTTTCTGAAGACTTTCGGATAGCAGATGAAGAAAACAAAGGGTCTCTTCATCCATAAAAAAAATTTTTCTGGCGAAATTTTTTTGCTTTACTAATTACAACTATGAGCGAGAAAAAGAAGGATAAAAAATTGGGCTTGGCTCCCTCAATAACAACATCTCAGCACGGTTAAACTGTCGCTTCCGTTCGTACGCGACCGTGATTATGCAGAGAAAAGAAAAATGAATATCCAGTGAGCTGATTTAGCCTGTCGTAAAGCGCGCATTGAACATATTTTTGTTAGATATATAACGCAACATACATCTTAAAGATAACTTTCATTATCGGTTACGACTTGCGATGGATACGACCTCAACACACTCGCAACTCGTTTCCGTTTACGAAAATAAGGATTTTTTTAAGTTTCCAACCTACCCATCCGTACACACCCGTACACACCCGTACACATCGAAATTGTTAATCTTGCTCCGATGCAACAAAAACCAAAATCACACCACCGATAGATTAAATTATTAAATTTTCTCAACCACATCTTCAACGAAGCACGGGTTAAAAATTACTTATTTCTGCGTTGGTAGATTATTACCAAACACAGGATAAATCCGTTACTCATCTAACATTAAAATTTTTTACTTACGTAAAAATTAAATTAAAAAAATTATTTAAAATTGCAGCGTCAGCGAAGCGTAAAAATAAAAAGTTTATTTAAAAAAAGATTTAATAAGCTGTTGATAATTTTTATTTAATCAAACTAGAATCACGTCACTTTTATGAAAATTAATTTTTCATAAAAGTATTTTAAATTTAATTTTCCATACAGGAGACATTCAAATGAAAAAATTACCTTTGATATTTGCAGGTGTATTAACCGCCTCAATCGCTATTGCTCAAACAACCGGTAGCGGAACCAATACCACTGGAGGAACAAGCGGAACAAATAAAAGCTGGTCTTCATCATCACAAGGCACTAGCGGTACAACAGGCACAAACCGTAACGGAACAACTGGAAGCGGCAGCGGCACCACCGGAACTGGAACTGGAACAGGCGGCAGTGGTACTGGTAGCGGGTCTGGCACAGGTACCGGTTCTGGCACAGGAACTGGTAGCGGTACAGGAACTAGCAGCGGTAGCGGCACTACTGGAAGCGGCTCAGGAAGATAACGTGAACCAGAATTTGATGCTAAATATAAAGGCCCATACACCGGGCCTTTATTTCAATCCACTACTAATTATTGAATAGCGTTAGTTAAATTATCACAGCAATACAAACATGTGCTCCGTACTCGAAATTAAAGTAATTCTGAAAACGTCAGCCTCTTCTATTTTTATTTATTTATTCGTAAAGAAACTCTGACACCCCAATCAATTGAGCTATTTTTTTATGGTGCATTTATAAATGGAATAATTTATATTCTAACAGTAAGATCCAACTCAAGCCTTAGCGCACCGCAGCATCGTTTCTCACTCAATAGAAAATATTATGAATAATTTAACCGCATTTCCAATTACAAAAAAGTGGCCACCAAAACAACCAGATTTATTGCAGCTATATTCATTGCCAACACCTAATGGCGTTAAAGTTTCTATTATGCTGGAGGAAACGGGATTAGCTTATGAACCTCATTTAATAAGCTTCGATAGCAATGATCAGTTATCCCCGGAATTTTTATCGTTAAACCCGAACAATAAAATTCCAGCGATTATTGACCCACATGGACCCAATGGCCAACCATTTGCTCTTTTCGAATCTGGCGCCATTCTGCTTTACCTCGCCGACAAAACAAAACAGTTCATTCCTTTAGATGTAGTAGGCCGGTACCACACCATTCAATGGTTAATGTTTCAAATGGGTGGCATTGGCCCAATGTTTGGACAAGTAGGTTTCTTCAATAAATTCGCGGGAAAACATTAGGAGGATAAGCGCCCTCTCAATCGGTATGTCGACGAGGCCAAACGCCTGCTTGGTGTTTTGAATCAGCAGCTCGAAAAAGGCCAATGGATCATAGGTGACGCCTACAGCATTGCCGATATTGCCACTTTTCCATGGGTGCGCAACTTACTAGGTTTTTATGAGGCTGCAGATCTGGTCAATATTGAAAAATTTCCACACGTGAGCCGCGCACTAAACGATTTTCTGGCGCGCCCCGCAGTCGTTAGCGGCTTAAATATTCCCAGCGCGAGAGTGTAGCTAAACACACATCAAGGAAGATGCTGTCCAAGCGCTGCAATGCATTAATATTAATGCGCGAAATTTTCGTCCCTCCCATCTTAAATATCACTTCGTGATCGCAACTAAAACGCCTTTTATTTTCCCAAAAACTATATAAATAATTAGCAATTAAATTTAAAAATAATGTTAGTCACAATAAAATCCTTTCTAAAAAAACTTCCAAGCTAGATTAACCTTTCACTTAAAATTAAATCACCCTCTTAAATAATTTCCGTAACCACCACTAATTTAAGGTATTTTTTTCACGCAATTAAATCCAATAAATAACCTTAAAATTTAATTTAAAATTAATTTAATGCGGGAATTTACCCATATATAAACGAATGAAATGTAAAACCCCGGAACAAGTCGCTTAAACATTCCACGCTTTTATTTTGCGCTAAGTGTTCAAAAATCAACTACATCCGATATATAAAAACATTAACTGTTTTTATATAGGCAGAATAAAAAATTAAAATTTTTTCAACGACAATTGAAACGACAAAAATTTATTTAGCAATCCAAGACGACAAAAAGATATATATTTCGCCACCCTTGTCGTTTCAAATATTAATCAAATAAAAATAAAAAAATAATTTAAAAAAATAAAAATTAATGGAACTATTATTCTTGCCGTTGTAACAATTCATGATTACGATGGCCTCGCAATCCAAGCCCACTTCCTTTGCTTTAAAAAAATTTTGCATGTTTTTACGGATTTATTTAGATCAATACGCGCACAAAAAGTTGAAAATTTTGTTGAAAGGAACATTAAATGAGCACACATACCGAAGTTTCGGAAATTAGCAGTGAAAATCCGAATACCTGTTTGGCGAACATTGAAAGCACACAAACTTCTCCCCTGGAAAAAAATGCAGTGCAGTTAAATGCCTTGCAGCGACTTTGCTACCCCATCCTACTTATCTCAGCATTACTCACCATTGGTTCAGCTTTCTATTTTGATTTGAATTTTGGTCTATGCAATGTTGTTTTCTTATTATGGGCAATTGCTTACCTTGCTATTTGTGAGAGGTTAATTCCCTATGAAAAAGAATGGCACCCAACACTTGCAGAATGGGGACGAGACGGACTTTATTTAGTTATCACCATGAGCGGCGGTGCATTATCAGTAGCGGCGATATATGCCATAGCTTCAGTGATCTCACCTATGCATTCAGTGATTCCGTTATGGCTCGAAATACCCCTGGCGCTCTTGCTAACATCGCTGGGATCTTACGTATTTCACAGAGCGGGACATGAATTTACGTGGCTTTGGCGCCTCCATGGCATTCACCACACCGTTTCCAAAATTAACGTTAGTAATAACGCGTTAAATCATGTTCTAGATGTTTTTGGACGACGATTTTTAGCTCAACTTCCCATGCTAATTTTAGGCATTTCGCAGCCTGCACTTTTCATTGTCAGTATTTTTAATACGGCGCAAGGTTATTTTGCTCATGCGAATGTTGATGTGCGATTGGGTAAATTAAATTACCTTGTCGGTGGCCCTGAACAGCACAGATTGCATCATAGCCTCGATATTCGCGAAGCCGGACATTACAGCGTGGACGTACCTATTTGGGATTTACTTTTCAAAAGTTATTTTTGGAAAAACGGACGAACACCAAACGCCGTAGGAATTAAAAACGTTACATCTTTCCCGCCAGCAAATGCTATTTTTTCAAATTTCCTTCATCCATTCGTTAAAAAACGAAATTATTTTTCAACAAAAAACTCTTCGTAAATATTTTTACGCGAAGATTTTTTTCGTAACAACTCTCTAGATTATTTATGCATAAAACTCGTGTGTGATTTTTCACACACGCTGGATTCTCTCATGCTTTTTTTACCAATTTTATTATCAGTTTATTTATTAAGAGGTTTAAAATGGACTCTACAAAAAATAGTTCACGCGAAAAAATTGCGATTATCGGTATAGGTTGTCGTTTCCCAGGCGAAGCGAATGATTACTCAACATTTTGGGAAAACTTGATAGGTGGAAAAGATTGCCTCACGTCAACTCCAACCAATCGTTACAACGCTGAAAATTTATTCAGTAAAGACAAGGCAAAGCCTGGCCGTTTAACGGGTGGTCGTGGCGGTTACATCAATGGGTTTGATGAGTTTGATCCTGCGTTTTTTGGTATCGGCCCACGCGAGGCCGAATACATGGACCCACAGCAACGAAAATTATTAGAGGTGGCCTGGGAAGCACTGGAGGATGGCGGCCAACGTCCACTGAAACTGGCAGGAAAAAATGTGGGGGTTTTTATTGGCGGATTTACTCTGGATTATAAAATTGTCCAGTTTGCCGATTTAAGTTTTAAAGGTCTGGCCGCGCATACCGCTACCGGAACCATGATGACAATTTTGTCTAATCGCATTTCATATTGCTTCGATTTTAACGGCCCAAGTATGTCAGTCGATACGGCCTGTAGTTCCTCTCTCGTTACAGTACATTTGGCATGCCAAAGCTTGTTAAGCGGAGAAAGTAGTGTCGCTTTAGCCGGAGGTGTTTTGTTACACATGACTCCGCAATACACGATTACCGAATCCAAAGGCGGATTTCTTTCGCCAGAAGGTTTGTCGCGCACTTACGATGCCGCCGCTAATGGTTATGTGCGTTCCGAAGGCGTGGGCGTAGTTGCATTGAAGCGTTTGGACGATGCGATTCGCGATGGCGACCCAATTCACGCGGTGATTATTGGTAGCGGCGTTAATCAGGACGGAAAAACCAATGGAATTACCGTTCCCAACGGCGAAGCGCAAACACGCCTTATTCGCCAAGTCTGCAAACAGGCTGGTGTCATTCCCGGTGAGCTGCAATACATCGAAGCACACGGAACCTCTACACCCGTAGGTGACCCGATTGAAGCTAATGCCTTAGGGCGAATTTTAGCGGAGGGGCGCGCACCCGGTTCGCAATGTTATATCGGGTCGGTGAAAACCAACATTGGTCACACGGAAGCTGCAGCCGGTGTCGCCGGTTTGATTAAAACCACCCTTGCACTGAAAAACAAAGTCATTCCGCCGCATATTAATCTGCAAACCGTTAACCCTGCGCTTAATTTGGATGATCAACCTTTCGATATCCCGCGCGTACCAACGCCGTGGCCAGAGCATAAAGGCCCTGCCCGCGCTGGCGTGAACTCTTTTGGGTTCGGTGGAACCAATGCACACGTACTTTTGGAAGAAGCGCCCGCAGTAGCAATTCCTACCAATAAAGCCAAACCTAATTACGCTATTTTGCCTTTGACCGCTCGCGACCCAGCAGATTTACCGGCGATGGTGAAGCGTATACGCGCTGCCATTGCCAACAATACTGATGCCGATTTCTTGTTAAATGCGGGCCACACTTTGGCCAACCGCCGTCAGCCGTTGGAATCGAATCTGTCATTTGTTTACAAAAACAAAGAGGATTTATTAGAGCGTTTGGACGGTTTTCTAAACAACGAGCCCAATCCAAACGTGGTTAGCGATACCCAATTAGAAGGGAACAAACGCAAGTTGGTTTGGGTATTTACCGGCATGGGCCCGCAATGGTGGGGCATGGGCCGGCAATTATTTGAAACCGAACCGGTCTATCGCGCGGTAATAGAAACTTGCGATCGGGAGATGCGTAAGCTCACCGATTGGTCGTTGATAGAAGAACTCAACGCAAGTGAATCAGACTCGCAAATGGCTGGAACCTGGCTCGCCCAGCCCGCCAATTTCGCATTGCAAATTGCGTTGGCCGCGCTCTGGCGTTCATACGGTGTAAAGCCCGACGCCATTGTCGGACACAGCGCCGGTGAAGCCGCCGCGTTTTACGAAGCAGGTGTTTATAGTCTTGAGGACGCTGTTACTGTCATCATCCACCGCAGCCGATTACAGCATTTGTTGAATGGCACAGGCGCAATGTTGGCAGTGACTCTCACCGAACAAGAGGCGCTGGCACGCATCGCGCCCTACGGTGATTTGATTTCGGTGGCGGCGATTAACGGCCCTACCTCATTAACCCTGGCTGGGGACAAAGAACCTTTAACCGAATTAGCTGCGACCTTACAAGCCGAGAAAATTTTTGCCAAATTTCTCGCGGTTAGCGTTCCCTATCACAGCGCAAAAATGGATCTCATCAAAGACGAGTTATTCGCAACTCTTGCCGATATCAAGCCACAACCAACTCAACTTCCGCTGTATCTCACTGGCCGTAGCGCTAAAGCGGTGGGTACTGAACTTGATGCATCTTATTGGTGGGATAACGTTCGTTACAGCGTGAGATTTAAAGACGCTATTGATCAAATCGCCAAGGATCAATACGGCTTATTTTTAGAGATCGGCCCGCATCCAGTACTTGGCCACTCAATACTAGAGTGCATGGCCGCGCGTCAGCGTCCTGCGAAAGTCGTCCCTTCGATCCGACGTCTTGAAGACGAAGGTGCACGTTTTGCGCAATCAGTGGCAACGCTGCACAACCTTGGCGTAAGCATAGATTGGTCGCCTATGTATGCTGGCGGCGTTACTACTACCCTGCCGACTTATCCCTGGAAACCAGATCGTTACTGGATAGAGTCCAAAGCCGTGGCCCAAATTCGTCTTGGCGAGATTAACCATGCTTTATTAGGGCGTCGTTTACCGAGCGCTTCGCCATCTTGGGAAGCTTTGCTTGATATCGAAAAGCAGCCTTACCTCAATGACCATCGTATCCAAGGTAATGTTCTCTTTCCTGCTGCTGGGTATATAGAAATGGCAGCGCAGGCTATGCATGCCATGACCGGTGATACAGCCGCTGTTATTGCCAATGTGGAATTACTGAAGGCTCTCTATTTACCGGATGCCGATGTAAAACCCGTGCAATTCCTGTTCGATAGCGACAGCGCGCGTTTCACGGTGGCAACCATACCTAATGGCGAACAAGATCCGGTTATTCACGCTAGCGGCGTATTACGTACTAGCCAACAACAACGCCAAACGCCGGCCATAGATATTGGTGTGGTAAAAGCACGTAGCACTCTGACCTTGAACAGCACCAATTGTTACGCCACGTTAGGCAAAATGGGCTACCACTATGGCCCAGCGTTCCAACCAATTCAGGACATCTGGATCGGTGACGGCGAAGCTCTAGCGCGCATAGTGCCAAGCCATTTGTTAGGCGAAGACGCGGGTAACCACCATTTCCATCCGGCCTTGATGGATGCTTGCTTCCAGGCACTTTTGACCACAGAAATACCCTTTCACCAAAGTGCGCCAGCCCAAACCGGTATACGTTTACCCTTAAGCATCGCTGAAATTCGAACCCGTGCGGTAGGTGCATCTTCCATATGGGCGCACGCGCGTATTACACATCGCACCGAAGATGAAGTCGTGGGCGATATAGGTATTTTTGATGACGCTGGACAACCGTTGGGTACTATTAGTGGTTTCCGCGCGGCGAATGTTGAAAAAGCAGCGAGTAAAGTAAGCCTTGCCACCGTCGATAGCTGGCTAACCGAAGTTAAATGGATTGATAAGCCTGTAGTAGAACAAGAAACGCCGGTTGCGTCCGGTTCTGTTTTGATCTTCGGAAACGCTGAATCGCCATTGGTGGAGCAGCTGGTTCTGAAATTAAATGAACGCCATCAACATTATTACCTTGTTTCGCCCGGCACCAGTTTCGATTTTGACCCACTCGTGCAAATCGCGACGGTAGTGCCAGGCTCAGTGGACGATATCAGCAAGCTATTTGCTGCATTGAAAACGGCAAATGCCCCTGTCTGTGAATCTATCCTTTACTTGTGGCATTTGGATTCACCGGCGCTTGCCGAAAGTGACACTTCTGACCTTTCGTCGAATACGCAATATGCCACTTACCCTTTGATCGTGTTAGCCTAAGGGTTGTTGAAAGAAAACAATAAATCGCAGCTGATAATCGCAACACGAGGTGCGCAGTCCATCCTGGCGGAAGATCGCGCAGAACCATTACCTGCCGCCGTTTGGGGTGTAGGCCGCGTGCTGTGGTACCAAGAGCTCATTAGCAATAATGGCAAATTAGTTGACCTCGATGCCAATGCACTCAGCGAAAAAGCAGCGGCGCTATCAGAGGCAGAACACTTGCTGTATGAGATGCAAGCTTCTGACGAAACTGAAGTTGCCTGGCGTGGTGAAAACCGTTTGACCTGCCGTTTGCAGCCGGCGACTAGCTTGTCTCGTCCATTACCGTTGCGGTTGCGTGCCGATGGCTGCTACCTGGTTACCGGAGCACTAGGTGCGCTGGGCCGTCTGGTTTGTCAAACCCTGGTGAAACGCGGTGCGCGGCGAATAATTTTAATGAGCCGCACGCAATTGCCAGCTCGTAATCAATGGCAGTCGGTGGACCCGACTTCAGATATCGGTCGTCACATCAGCTTTATTCGCGAATTGGAAGCGGCGGGCGCCGACGCGATTTTAGCGCCGGTGGACATCACCAATGAAGAAAGCCTGGTGTCTTGGTTGGCCGACTTTAAACAGCGTGCGTTACCACCTATTCGCGGTGTGTTTCACCTAGCAGGACAGGTACGCGACACTCTTATCACCGAAATGTCGCTCGATAAATTTGATGCCGCTTATAGCCCCAAGGTCATCGGCAGCTATCTTTTGCATCGTCATTTGGCCGATCAGCCACTTGACCACTTTGTCTTATTTGCATCGGTCGCTTCACTCCTGACCACGGCGGGCCAAACCAACTACGCCGCAGGCAATGCATTCTTGGACGGGCTTGCTCACCACCGCCGCTCGCTCGGGCTGCCTGGGCTTGCGATTGACTGGGGCCCCTGGGCAACCGGCATGATTGAAGAGCTGGGCTTAATTAACCATTACCGTAACAGCCGTGGCATGAACTCGCTCGCACCGGAAGCGGGAATGGAAGTTATGGAGCGTGTGCTCGGTCAGGACTGTGCGCAATTAATGGTAAACACCGTAGTGGATTGGCCGCTATTTACCGCGTGGTATCAAAGTATGCCGCCGTTAATTGCCGACCTTGCGAAAGAACAAAAAAGCGCTCAGGGCGATACTGATCAAAGCACGTTTGTTGACCGTTTCCGCCATGCGGACAGCGATCAACGCCTGCAGTTATTGACCGAGCACTTTACGCACATAGTGGCGGACATCATGCGGGTCAAAGCAGAAGTTGTAAGCGGCGATGTCAGCTTGAATCAGTTGGGTCTGGATTCACTCTTAGCGATCGAATTACGTGCGCGCATTCAGCGTGATTTGAAGGTCGCTTTGCCAGTGGTTACCTTATTGTCCGGCACCTTGGTCAGTGAATTAATTAACGACGTTCACAATGGCTTGCTTGAGTTTGTCAGCGCGGCACAACCAGCCGACGACAACGACAAAAATATCCAGATATTCACCAACGAGCTGGAATTCCCTCTCACGCAAAACCAAACGGCGCTGTGGTTCCTCAAGCATTTGAACCCCGATGGCTTTGCATACAACATTGGGGGTGCGGTAGAAGTTCGTACAAAACTTGAACCTGAGTTGATGTTTGACGCCGTGCGCTTGCTTATTCGTCGCCATCCCATGTTGCGCTCCAACTTTATGCAGAAAGATGGCCACGCAATCCAACGTATCTCTCCAGAGTCCTTTGAAGATATTGGGCTGGTAAATGTTGAAGGGCGCGATTGGGACGATATCTATCAAATGATTATTGATGACTATCGCAAACCCTATGATTTAGCGTACGACTCTTTGATGCGTTTCCGGCTATATCGTCGTTCCGATGATCAGTGGATCATCATGAAAGCTGTGCATCATATTATTTCAGATGCTATTTCAACTTTTACTTTCATCGACGAACTTCTGGCCCTTTACGAAAGTATGCGCCGCAATGAAACCTTCGTGTTGCCACCGGTAAAAGCTCGCTATTTGGACTTCCTGAACTGGCAGAATCGATTCCTTGCGAGCCCGGCGGCGGACCGTATGCAGAAGTACTGGTTAGCGCATTTGCCTGCCGAAGTACCTGTACTGAACTTGCCAATCGACAAACCCAGACCAGCGGTACAAACCAACAACGGTGCCTCGCAATTCTTTGTACTGAATAACGAGCTCAGCGAGCGCGTTCAGGATCTGGCTCGTCAACAAGGCATGACCGTATTTATGGTGCTCTTATCGGCCTATTACGCATTGCTGCATCGCTATTCAGGGCAAGACAATATTATCGTCGGCAGCCCGGTGATGGGGCGTACGGAGCAAGAGTTCTCGCAAATTTACGGCTACTTCGTAAACCCGCTACCGTTACATGCCGACCTAAGCGGCCAACCAACAACCTTGGCTCTGCTTGATCAAGTACAGCAAACCGTACTGAACGGGCTGGACAATCAGGAATATCCTTTTGTATTACTGGTCGATAAGTTGGGCCTAAAACATGACCCGAGCCGCTCGGCAGTATTCCAGGCCATGTTTATTTTGCTGGCGCACAAGGTTTCAACGGAACAATACGGTTACAAGTTGGAATACATCGAACTGCCAGAAGAGGAAGGTCAATTTGACCTGACGCTTTCGGTTTACGAGGACGAAGCTGAAGGCCGTTTCCATTGCGTATTCAAATACAACACTGACCTATTCTTGCCTGAAACCATGGAACGCTTGACCGGGCATTATCAAAATCTGTTAGAGGCGATGACCACTACGCCAGACGTGCCTATTACGCAACTCAACATGTTGAATAAGGACGAGCGCAGCTATCTTTTGGAAGAATGGAGTGGAGCAAACCATCAGATCGCGGCGCTTCAGCCCATCACTGATTTAATAGATGCATACGCGAGCAGCAACAGTACTGCCGTCACCATGCCCCTGGAAGACGGTACGAAGCTGACGCTCAGCTATGCAGAACTCGCTCAGCGTTCCGATAAACTGGCCAGTAACCTGCAGGAATTAGGCATTGGCAAAGGCAAGATCGTCGCCTTGTGCGTAGCCAAATCGCCGGAGCTTATTGTTTCGCTCCTGGGGATTTTGAAATCAGGTGCGGCCTATCTACCGCTCGACCCTGACTACCCAACTGACCGACTCGCTTATATGTTGAGCCACGCCAATGCAAGTCTTGCCCTGGCTGACGCTCATACCATAGAACGACTCGCTGAATGGAACGGTAACTCGCTTTTACTCAACGACGCCAAACTGACGCGCACCAATAATTTGCAACCTCAGGGTCACATTGAGCAGGACGATTTGGCCTATGTGATTTATACATCAGGTTCAACCGGTCGCCCGAAAGCGGTTCAAGTAAGTCACGGCAACCTTGCGGCTGTTTATAAAGGTTGGGAAGAACATTATCGCCTGAAACAAGACGTTAGCGTCTTCGCCCAGTTGGCCAGCTTCTCCTTCGACGTATTTGCCGGCGACTTACTCCGTGCACTTTGCTCCGGCGGAACTTTGGTCTTGGTAGAACGCGACCTCCTTTTCAATACGGCGCGCCTGTATCAAACCTTGATTGCGGAAAAAGTCGATTGTGTTGAATTTGTTCCTGCCGTCATTCGTGGGTTGATGAATTACTGTGAGAACGAAAACAAACGTCTGGACTTCCTGCGTCTGTTAATTGTTGGTTCCGATGTGTGGAAGGTGGAAGAAATTCAACGCCTCCGCGCGCTGTGTAATCCGAAATATAGACTCGTCAACTCTTACGGATTGAGCGAGGCGACCATCGACAGTACGTGCTTTGAAGGTCCTGTCGAAAGCTTCGAAGCTGGGCGTATGGTGCCTATCGGCCATCCTTTCGCCAACAGCGAAGTCTATGTGTTAGATGGTCATCAGCAACCCGTTCCGCTTGGTGTGCGCGGCGAGTTGTGGATTGGCGGCGCAGGTGTAGCCCAAGGTTATCTGGGCGCGCCGGAATTAACCGCGCAGCGTTTCGTAACGCTAAATTTGAATGGCAGCAGCCAGCGCCTCTACCGTACCGGCGACCTTGCCCATTGGGATAGTTTTGGCACCTTGCACTTGCTTGGCCGAGCTGACAATCAGGTAAAAGTTCGTGGTCATCGCATTGAAGTAGGCGAAATTGAAGCTCAGCTCAAAGCATTGCCAAGTGTATCCGAAGCTGTAGTCACCCTGCGTGTAGATTCGGCCGGTGAAGGCCAGTTGTGCGCTTATTGTGTGCCAATGGAAAACGTTCAGCTGGAAACGAAGGAGCTGCGGCAACATTTGGGTAGTCATTTACCCACTTACATGATCCCCACCTGGTTTGTCACTGTGGCTGCCCTGCCCCTATCACCCAATGGCAAAGTAGATCTCAATGCGCTACCCGCCCCAGCATTTAATGGGCAGGAAATTCTGGAAGCCCCGCAAACGCTTTATGAAGTGCGTATGGCGGAGCATTGGAAGCAACTTCTGAACCTGGAGCAAGTGGGTTTACAGCAGGATTTCTTTGAGATTGGCGGAAGCTCCATCAAACTCATTGAGCTGATGTATCACATCCAGACTGAGTTCAATATCGCCGTATCGGTAAGTCAGCTGTTTAAGATTTCTACCTTGTATGGCATGGCTAAAACGGTTGAACACATCATCATCGGGCGCGAATCAGGTAGCCAGCCTTACCTGAAATTCAATGCCAAAGAGTCCGAAAACCTCTTCTGCTTCCCACCTGCGGGAGGTCATGGTTTGGTGTACCGCCGCTTGGCTGCGGAAATGCCTGATTACTGCTTTAACTCGTTTAATTACCTGATGGGCGATGACAAAGTCACTCGCTATGCGGATCTAATCGAGTCTTTGCAGTCAGCTGGCCCTTACACCTTGTTCGGTTATTCGCTGGGCGGAAACTTGGCCTTCGAGGTTGCCAAACAGCTGGAGCAACGCGGCCATCAGGTAAACCATTTGGTGATCATGGATTCTTACCGTATCTCCGAGCAGTTTGAGTTTGGCGATGAACATCTCGCCGAATTTGAGAAAGAACTTAGCGAGCATTTACGTAAGCACACGGGTTCAGAGATTGTTGCGCATGAAACTATCGAGCAGGCGCGCGACTACATCCACTTCTGCAGTCGCACCGTCAACTCCGGCAAACTCGATGCAGCCATTTGCGTTATTGCTGACCAGGACAAGCTTCAGTTTTATGCATCCGGCGAAAAAGGCTCCTGGCATGGTAGTTCCAATGCGTCAGTTACCGTTTTAAAAGGTGCGGGTAAACATGCTGACATGCTGGATGAGGGTTATGTGGCCGATAACGCCGACTTAACTCTGGGAGCCTTGGCTGCGAGAGAAGTGTATGTTGACTAATGCCTCCATTAAACCGCTTGCCAGGGAAGGCAAGCGACCCACCGTGTTGATCATTGGTGCAGGGGTTTCGGGTATGGCCGCCGGATGCTATTTGCAAATGAATGGTTTTGATACGCACATTCTAGAGCGTCATGTGATTCCCGGCGGTTGCTGTACCGCTTGGTCTCGCGATGACTATGTGTTCGATTACTGCATTGAATGGTTGGTCGGCAGCGGACCGGATAATGATGCGAATCAAGTGTGGCGTGAATTGGGTGCGCTGGACGGAAAAGCCATGCGCAACTTTGATTTGTTCAATCGCGTGGTTGATGAAAGTGGACGGGAGATTAATTTTTACAATGATCCCGACCGTCTCCAAGCACATCTGCTATCGCTTTCACCGCAAGATGCTATTGCCATCAAAGCATTTTGCGATGACCTGCGACGTTTCATCGGCCTGGATTTTTTCCCTGCGCTCAAGCCCAACCCGCTAATGACATGGAAAGAAAAAGTGCAAATGCTCGCAAAGGTATTGCCTGCATTTCGCCTGTTCTGGCGCACCGGCGCTACCCAAATGGAAACCTTTGCCGAACGCCTGAAAGATCCATTACTAAAACGTGCTATGCCGTACATTTTTTTTCAAGACCATGAATGCTTTCCCATGTT
The DNA here is from genome assembly GCA_004173475.1 of Gammaproteobacteria bacterium. Classification (GTDB taxonomy): domain Bacteria; phylum Pseudomonadota; class Gammaproteobacteria; order Pseudomonadales; family Cellvibrionaceae; genus Cellvibrio. Next base: position 4,492 of record SEBU01000007.1, on the reverse strand, counting down.
GCCCTATCTCTACAATATGGCGCAGGCGCACAACGACAATGCCGGCTTCCCGGAAGGCGGTTCTCTCGGTTTAGCAAAGTCCATCGAAAAACGCTATTTAAGTTTGGGCGGCGAGATTACCTACAGCGTTAAAGCAACCAAAGTATTGGTGGAGTACGGTCGAGCAGTTGGTGTCAAACTAAAAAATGGCAAAGAATATCGTGCGGACTACATAGTTTCGGCGGGTGATGGTTACACGACTTTGTATGAAATGCTTGAAGGGAAATACCTCAATCCAACTATCGAAAAACTCTACGATGACATGATGCATCGCCCCGGAATTCTTTACCCCGGTGTGGTTTCAGTCTTTGTCGGGTTTAAAGGCCAGGCTGGGGGTGATGAACCCCACAGCACCACCTATTTGTTGCCTCCAGAAACCGCGGCCGAACTTCCTGGCTGCAAACAAAGCAGCATCGTTTTACAGCACCGTGATCGCTATACCGATGGTCTTGCGCCACCGGGTTGCTCGCTTATCCACATCACCTATCTCAGTGATTTCGATTACTGGAATGAACTGCGCACCAACGATAAACCTCTCTATCGCTCTAAAAAAACAGACATAGGTACGTTTGTAAGACGCTTTCTTGAAAAGCGTTATCCAGGAATTAGCGATCGTATTGACGTTATTGAAATAGCCACCCCGGTCACTCAGAAGCGTTACACCGGCAATTCCAAAGGCAGCATTTTGGCCTGGAAAGCGTTTACTGAAGCTGAAGACCTCGCAAATAAACTTATCGATAAAGGACGTATGCAATTGAACGGTCTGAGCCACTTTTACATGGCCGGACAATGGATTGGCGGCGGCGGACTTATCCGTGCCGCACTTTCTGGTCGCTACGTTGCGCAATTCATGTGCGAAGAAATGAAACGCACATTCACTGTATCCGAAAGTAAGAACACCGAATCCTGGAGCGATGCATCGCTCTTCCAGGAACCCACATTTCAAGAGCCCGCGCTGCACAGCAGCGCCTCATAGAGGAGTCAGCTCATGTCACAGGCAAATTTGCAGCACAAGACAAACCATCAAACATCGCCACGCGAAACCATGTTAATCATTGGTGCGGGGCTTGGTGGTTTGTCGACAGGTTGTTACTCACAAATGAATGGATACCAAACCCATATTTTGGAAATGCATGAAATCCCGGGTGGCTGCTGTACATCGTGGGAAAAAGGCGAATTCAATTTTGACTGGTGTATTAGCTGGTTGTTGGGCAGTGGGCCCGGCAATGAAATGCATCAAATTTGGCGAGAAATTGGTGCGCTGGATGGTAAACAAATTCGCCATCCTGAAGTATTCAATATTGTTACCGCTGCAGATGGCCGCTCGGTGCGTTTTTATTCCGACCCGGATCGTCTGCAGCAACATTTAACAGAACTTGCGCCACAGGATACAAAACTGATCAAAGAATTTTGCGACGGTTTAAGACAATTTATTAAATGTTTGAAAGTTTATCCATTTTTGCGGCCGGTAGGATTAATGAAATGGCATGAACGTTGGCGCATGCTCGCTTCATTTATTCCATACTTTAATTTGATCCGCAAAACCATCACAGTATTAATGACAGATTACTCAAAACGTTTTAAAGAACCCTTATTGCAAGAAGCGTTTAATTTTATTCTTTACGAAAAACACGCGAAGTTTCCTGTACTGCCGTTTTATTTTCAATTAGCGGCTCACGCGACTCATTCTGCAGGCGTGCCTGAAGGCGGCTCGCTAGGTTTAGCGAAATCCATTGAGCAACGTTTTTTAAAATTAAATGGCAAGGTGACTTATAACGCGAAAGTTGACGAAATTTTAGTAAAAGACGATAAAGCCATTGGCGTTCGTCTTACGGATGGGCGCGAATTTTTCGCAGACATTATTGTGTCAGCGAGCGACGGCTACAACACAGTAATGAAAATGTTAAAAGGCCGTTATTTAAATGATACTTATCGTAAACTTTACACCGAAACCATTAAACAACCGGGTATGGTATTCCCTGGATATTTCACGCTGTTTTTAGGACTTAACCACGAATTCCCTAGCGGCGAATATTGCACAACATATCTACTACCGGATGAATTAGCCGCGCAACTGCCAGGCATTCGTCACCCCAGTATTAACGTGCAATTTCGAAATGCGCTTTATCCCGAATTAGCACCGGCCGGTACCAGCATTGTCTACATCAGCTATTTCAGTGACATAGGGCCATGGCGTGAACTTATTGAGGGTAAAGAACAAGTGAGTCGCGTTTTTAAAGGCGAAGAAATTCACACCTTGCCGGTAAAGCGCGGTAAAAAATATCAAGCAGCCAAACGTCAAACCGCAGATCTTATAGTAGACTTTTTAGAAACAAAAATTCCCGGCATCCGCAATGCAATATCTACCCGAGATACCGCAACGCCACTTACACAGATTCGTTACACCAGTAACTACGAAGGCTCGGTATTAGGCTGGCAACCCTTTGTGGAGAGCGGGGAAACACTGGAAGAGGAAGTTAAGCGTAGCGGCCCCGGCCTGCCTGGATTGAAAAACTTTTATTTTTCCGGTGTGTGGGTTACTACCGGTGGATTAATCCGCGCAGCAACGGCGGGTCGTCATGTGTTGCAATTTATTTGTAAGGATGATGGCAAAACATTCCAAGCATATCAGGACGAACAAGCTCCTCCACCTACACACGTGATTTATCCAGAGCGTTCAAAACTATCCACACGTCATTCCATGGTAGCGCAAGTTAAACCTCAAATGCGAACCACCTAATATGTAATAGTTTTGCTTCACTATTTTTAATTTTTATTTGATATTTCCACATCAGCGTAATGTTGATGTGGAAATATCTTACACAATTAAATCATTAAATTTTTTTCGTCGATTAATTTTTAATTAATTGGTCGCTTACTCCATCTCAATTGCTACAGCAGGCTTCATGTCAACCAACACTCAAAACAAAATTGCGCTTCGTATTATTTTTTTCATTCTATTGCTGGATATCATGGGCGTGAGCATGCTTTGGCCTGTTATCGCGTTTATTGTTCGGCAATACAGCAATGATGCCTTAACGCTAACGTTACTAACCGCTCTCTATTCAGGGGCTCAATTTTTTGCTGCGCCGTTTATGGGGAAATTGGGAGACAGATTTGGACGGCGTCCCGTGTTGATTATTAGCCTGTTAGGATCAGCGTTCGGCTACATGTTGTTTGGCATAGGTGGAGCACTTTGGGTGCTTCTCATATCGCGGTTAATAGATGGGGTGACTGCAGGTAATCAATCGGTGGCAGCTGCGTATATTTCGGATGTATCCACACCCGAAACCCGAACCAAAAATTTCACTCTATTTGGAATAGCCTGGGGCTTGGGATTAATTATTGGCCCAGCGATAGGTGCAGTGCTGGGGCAAATTAATTTATCCGCGCCCGCTTATTTCGCTGCTATTTTGTCAATTGCGGCTGCTGTTTTAACTCATTTTCTGTTACCGGAATCCTTAACACCTGAAAACCGTGAAAAGAAACCTTTAACTGTTAAAGATCTCAATCCTTTTACAACAATTTTTTACATCATCAAGCAACCAGCACTTGGAAAGGTTTTACTGGTTTTGTGTTTATTTAATTTTGTTTTTAATGGCTTTAGTAGCACCGAGTCCCTCTTCCTACTTGATAAATTTTCTGTACAACCCTGGCAATTAGGTAGCCTTTTGGCGCTCGCTGGTGTTGCTTTGATTGCCGTTCAAAAGGCTGTACCTGCTGGCATCAAACACTTTGGACACCAAGGTTTTGCGGCAATATGTTTCGTCGCGCTGGCAACAATTTTAGTAGTGACCTTTGTTACTCCATACTTTGGTTGGCTGTATGGGGTAGTTTCGCTTAGAACAATGGCTGCTGGAGTTCTTTTTCCAGTATTGGGAGCACTAATGTCCTCTAAAGTAAAACCCCAGGAACAAGGCGCATTAATGGGTGTAAACACAGCGTTAAGTAGCGCTACCTATGTGTTCGGCCCACTGTGGGCGGGTGCAGTTTATGACCACGTGATGCCAAGCGCTCCCTACTGGATGGGCGCGATTATTTTGATCGTAGCGGCTATCTATATAAAGAAAGTAAATTTAGGTGAGACCCCAATAGGTTCACCTAAGTCGGTTGCCGTCGGCGGTTAGACATTGGCATTAATTTCGAAGTCTCATTTACGGAGATACGCGCGATCCTATTGATCGGTGTTTAAACGTTCAGCCCCAACCCCCTTCTTTTAAGCACTTGGGGAAAAAATGCAGGTCAATCCCAACAACCGAACTCAATTAACACACTAAATTAATAAAAAAGACGCCAAGCTAGCAACTTCCCTTGTTTTTCTGCAGGCAAAGCTAAATAAAATCCTGTATATTGCAGCGCTATTTTTAACCCCAGCTTATAGAGAGCGCCATGACTGACTTATCCCTTTACAGAAACATTGGTATCTTCGCCCACGTAGATGCCGGCAAAACCA
>SEBU01000039.1 GCA_004173475.1 Gammaproteobacteria bacterium | reverse complement strand
TATAGCTATTTCCTTTGTACGTGACTGTTTCCCCCTTAGGAATGTCCTGCAAGGCAACAATCACATTGTCTGAAGGATGAACTTTTAAAACTCTACTACTCATTTTATCTTCTATTTGCTTCTCTTATTATTGATGGAGAAGCTGATCATTTTTAAGCGGCAATCACTTTTTTTGCCTGCATTATTTCAACCGTTTCTTTCACACCCCGGTTTATCAACGCAGTTAACTTATCGGTCACAGCTTCTGTAAAGCCGGCCAAACTATTCAGGTCTGTTGCCCAGAACATGACATCTCCCAAAGTTTCTTTTACCAGTGCAGGCACCGACAGTCCAGCCCAGCGCTTGTAAAATGTTTCGGCCATTTCATCCTGAATATAATAAGAAGCGCCGTTCAGATCGCCATAGTACTTGCTATCGCGAACGGTAATCGCTTTCATAAAATAAATGTAAGCTGCAAATCCAAGTGAAAAGGCCTCCGGCGCCTGCTCGAATTTCTCGTAATGCTTCAGCAATACCGGAATGCAACGCATCTTCATCTTCGAGCTGTAGTTCATGGTGATGTTGATCCATAAGTGCTGAATATGCGGGTTGCGAAAGCGATCCAGAACTTTGTTGCCAAACTCGTGTGCAGTAGTAAGATCTACTGCATACGGAATGTTCGGCGCAATTTCGTTCTGCATCACATCGGTGATAAAGGCCGAAACAGTTTCATCATCCATCGCTCCCTTCACCGTTTCGCAACCGGCAAGAAATGCAAGGCCACAACTCAGGGTATGCGTTCCGTTCAACATGCGGAGTTTCAGTTCGCGGTAGATATCGATGTTGGGTTCTATGACTACGCCTTCGTCAGCCTGGGCAAATGAGAGCACTGATTTTACATGCTCGTCTCCTTCAATTGCCCATAGACGGTAAACTTCTGACATGGTCAATAATCCATCGGTATAACCAAATGTGCTTTCAAGCGAAGCTTGCATATTGCTGTCGGGCTTACCCGGCACAATCCGGTCAACGAGTGAATTGCAGAAATGATTGCAGCGCTCCAGCCATTCGATGAATTCGTCTTCTAAACTATTTAAATGCGCCAGTTCCAATACGATAGACTGAAGTTTGGTTCCGTTATCAGGAATCAATTCAGTTGGAACGATGACCATGCCGCTATGCTCACTACCACCAAACGCTCTAAAACGTTCGTATAGAAATGCTAACAGTTTGCCCGGAAATGATTTCGGTGGATGCTGGCGGATGTCTTCATGCACCAGCTGAATGCCCACTTCCGTTGTGTTAGAAATAATCACCTGCATGCTTTGACTTTTTCCGGCAGTTCAAACAATTCATCGTTCGGAAGCCTCACCAGTTCCGGGTTGATGTTTCTTACTGTATAACGAGACAAAATCATACTCTAAGTTTGTGTTTTGTAGTTTAGGATTTGTGGTTGATTGCCACGTCATTTTAATTTATCGCATCGCCAACTTTACCAAACTACGTTTCAACTAATTCGCACTTTGCTTTATTTCGTGCTTTGTGCTTCTTTGCTCTTTGCGTCTGCTTTTTCAACCGGGTTCCATTTTCCCTTGAATACCCAAGCAGCCGTTATCTCTTTTGCCGTAGGCGAACCTTGCGCTGAGGCCAGATTGTCTTTGTGCCAGGTATAATCACCACCTTCGCGGTGAGAATTACTGTAGTACACTCTTCTTCCCCATTGAATTATATTGGTTGTCGGAACAAGGTAAATGTCCTCGTTTGCCATGTTCTCCGAGAATGTGCAATCGATTAAATAAAACTGTGCATCCTTGTGATAGCGACCAAGCTTAAAATCCTTGTAACCATCGAAACGGCAATTCTTCAGTACCGTTTTATAATCCGGGTTCGTTGATCCATCATGCCAGATAGCAGCCGGACCCGTATTTGCATAGAACGTGCAGTTCTCCGCATAAGCATAGCCACGAGGACAGTAAAAGTCCACACCGCCTTCCATGATGCAGTCTTTAAAATAGAACATGCCGTCAACCAGATTCCAAGGGCTGACAGTATCGCCAGCCCAGGCGCTGAATCTGCAATTAATGGCTTTCAGCCGGGTGGCATTCATGCTGCGCAATGCCATTTGGTGACCGTTCCTGGTAATCACTCTCTTCCCAGTCGAATCACTGGCACAGGCAACTGTCCTTGGCTCCTTCTGTGTGAAGCCATAGTCGTTTGCTACAGTGAGGTTCTTCAAGGTAATATCGTCGCCATCGATGTTCAACGTGGCTACGCCCCAATCGCTGCTGTTATCGCAACGCCATTCATCGCGGGCAATATTTTGAATGATTTTTGTCGTTTCCCTGTCCTCTCCTTCCAGAATAATATTGTGTTTTGTGATGAAGATCTTTTCGTGATAACGACCCGGTTTAATGTGGATCGTTCTTGGCAATGCAGCAGAATCAGGCAAGGCATCAATAGCCGACTGAATCGTTGCATAATCGCCTTTGCCATCCGGAGATACAATCAAATTTGTTTTGGTGGTAATCAAACCATTTCTTCTCTGCCATTCGGGATAGGATTT
>SEBU01000038.1 GCA_004173475.1 Gammaproteobacteria bacterium | reverse complement strand
CTGTAGGTCTGGCCGTGCCATACGATGGGCGCACAGCTGCTTGCGGTAGTGTCACTGTGCACACCAGGGGCGATGGTGAAGTGCAGGGTGACCGTATCGGGGCAGCCGGCAGCGGTAGTGCCGATGAAGTCATAGTCTCCGGAGGTGCTGTAGGTCTGGCCGTGCCATACGATGGGCGCGCAGCTGCTTGCGGTCGTATCGGTATGAGATCCGCTATTCAAGGTGAAGTGCAGGGTGACCGTATCGGGGCAGCCGGCAGTGGTAGTACCGATGAAGTCATAGTCCCCGGAGGTGCTGTAGGTCTGGCCATGCCATACGATGGGGGCACAGGCAGTAGCGGTGCTGTCTGCGTGGTTGCCTTGATTGAGCGTAAAGTGCAGGGTCACCGTATCGGGGCAGCCGGCAGTGGTAGTACCGATGAAGTCATAGTCCCCGGAGGTGCTGTAGGTCTGGCCATGCCATACGATGGGCGCACAGCTGCTTGCGGTCGTATCGGTATGAGATCCGCTATTGAGCGTAAAGTGCAGGGTGACCGTATCGGGGCAGCCGGCAGTGGTGGTACCGATGAAGTCATAGTCCCCGGAAGTGCTGTAGGTCTGGCCGTGCCATACGATGGGCGCGCAGGAAGTAGCGGTGCTGTCTGCGTGGTTGCCTTGATTGAGCGTAAAGTGCAGGGTGACCGTATCAGGACAGCCGGCAGTGGTGGTGCCGATGAAGTCATAGTCTCCGGAGGTGCTGTAGGTCTGGCCGTGCCATACGATGGGGGCACAGCTGCTTGCGGTCGTATCGGTATGAGATCCGCTATTCAAGGTAAAGTGCAGGGTGACCGTATCAGGGCAGCCGGCAGTGGTAGTACCGATGAAGTCATAGTCTCCGGAGGTGCTGTAGGTCTGGCCATGCCATACGATGGGGGCACAGGAAGTAGCGGTGCTGTCTGCGTGGTTGCCTTGATTGAGCGTAAAGTGCAGGGTGACCGTATCGGGGCAGCCGGCAGCGGTAGTGCCGATGAAGTCATAGTCCCCGGAAGTGCTGTAGGTCTGGCCATGCCATACGATGGGCGCACAGGAGGAGGCTGTCGTATCGGTATGAGATCCGCTATTCAGGGTGAAGTGGAGGGTCACCGTATCAGGGCAGCCGGCAGCGGTAGTGCCGATGAAGTCATAGTCCCCGGAAGTGCTGTAGGTCTGGCCATGCCATACGATGGGGGCACAGCTGCTTGCGGTCGTATCGGTATGAGATCCGCTATTGAGCGTAAAGTGCAGGGTGACCGTATCGGGGCAGCCATTGGCACCGGTAGAGAAGAAGTTGTAGTTGCCGGAAGACGTATACGTAGTGCCATGCCAGGCGAAGGAAGAGCAGGCGGTAGCGGTCGTATCGGTGTGCACACCCTGGTTGATGGTGAGGTGGAGGGTCGCGGTGTCGGGGCAGCCATTGGCGCCGGTAGAGAAGAAGTTGTAGTTGCCACTGCTGGTATAGGTCTGACCATGCCACACATACTGCGTACAAGCGGTAGCCGTCGTATCGGTGTGCACGCCCTGGTTGATGGTCAGGTGGAGGGTCGCGGTATCGGGGCAGCCATTGGCACCGGTGGAGAAGAAGTTGTAGTTGCCGCTGCTGCTGTAGGTCTGACCATGCCAGGCGAAGGA
>SEBU01000037.1 GCA_004173475.1 Gammaproteobacteria bacterium | reverse complement strand
TGTATATCATCAGTTTCTTAATAACCAATAAGTTGTATTTTTAAGATCAGCGTGTAATAGCATAAATACACGTGTTATATGCAATGCTAATGAGACTGTATCTATTCATATTGATTTGCATCTTTAGCTATTCTTCTTTTGGACAAAATTGTTCAGACATACAAACTATTTTGCAAAAGAAATACCCTGAGAACATAGTAAATAATGAGGACTATATATTTTATAAAGAAAAGTCAAATTTTGAAAAGCTTGACCACCCAATTATAAAACAATATTTCCCTAATTATGAATTGTATGCTGTTGACATGACTTTCAAACTACGACCTGATTGGAAATGCCGTTGTGTTATATTTTTTGACAGCACCAAAAATGATTTTATTCTTCAAGAGCCGCTTTCTATGAACGGAATTAGCAACAGGCTAACTTCAATACTTAAGAACTTGACATTTATGGACACATCATCGCTTTATAAATTCATTGACAATTTTCATCAAATTCGACAAATTGGTTCTCAATATAAATTCATCAAAAGAAGCACAACTGATTCACTTCTTGCATACTATATAGTTAGGTTTGAGGACCAAGATTATATTACAAGACCATACAAGGAGACAGTTCAAACTAAATTTGACAAATCCCAAATAATGGGAAATTTTTACATTAAACTTTATAACAACAAAATTAAGGACTACATTGAATTAAGTCCAAACCAAAGCCTCAAATAAGCACTGCATATAACATTGGTATTGCCAATAGTGGGGCTGGACATTGGAGCAATCAGCAGCGGTAATTCTGCTGTACTGCGGTTCGGGGCTCGACGAATAAAGCCTAGCTTTAGTTCTTAATATTTAACTTTATCAAAAAGCCAGGAAGCAGTTCCAGGCGGACGAATATAAAATATAAATCTGTTCAGCTTCTCGTTAACGGTCATTGCAGGCTTTTCAGCCAGCATTTAAAAATAGGATTCTGCGGTAAAATAAAATTGGAGTGCCCGCATTTGACCTGCAAATCCTTTGTAACCGCGCTGTTTTCATGGCACAGACTACCTTGCGATAGTTTGGTTTCCAGGTTTTGAGCGCTTTAAGCATACCATCAAAACCGAGGATGCTTTGGGTTCGCATAAAGTTATAACAGAGCATCACCAGGTTAAACTCTCCATTTACTTTTTGTAATCCTTTTAGTAACGTGTGGGTATAGCCGAAGTGCCGCTTGATGGTACCAAACGGATGCTCTACGATGGCTTGCCTTCGTTTGTAATACTGTGGGTTTTGTTTAATGTTATTGTTATTTGTATCCACTGCATCCTGGTATTCGCTCCGGTGGATGATACGTTTGGGTAACTTTGTACACTGGCTTTTTAACGGGCATGTTTTGCAGGCATTCGTGCGATAGGTTTTAAAACGATAACTGGTTTCATTGGTGCTACCTATTTTATTATGCCAGGTTCCAAGGCTGGTAAGTATTGCACCCGCCGGACAAGTATAACTGTCGGTTGGTTGATCATATGCAAAGTTTTCGGATAGAAATTCGTTGGCGATATGCTTTACAGAGGGTTGCTCTTTGTAGGCTACATGCGTGGTCATGTTTTGCTGCTGGCAGCCTTGCAACTCCGCTCCGGTGTGGTAGCCTTTGTCGGCCAGTAGCATTATGTTATCCTCTTTTTTTAAATTAAGATTTTGTTTAGCCTGCGTGGCGGCTTGCTGCAAAGCCTTTCCATCATTGGTGTTGGTAGCTTCGGTGTGTACGATCAGGTTGTGTTTATCATCCACAGCGTTTTGTACATTATAGGCTACCTCTACAATACTCTTTACTATCAGTATACTGCGGCTATCTATATCCGTGGTGCTCACCTGCCGGTCGGTGGTGGCGTCTAGTTGCTGCTGTATGTCGTCATACTTTATACTACGTTCTTTTAGTTTTTTAAGGCCTTCAGCTATCTTTTCTTTTTTGATATGGATATCATCTTTCGTTAAGTTTTCCTGTTCGTCCATCTCATCAAGCTGCTGTAGGTAGCGATTGGTTTTTTCTTCTATAAAGCGGCGGTGCTTGTCTATTTTGATTTGATTGTAATTGTTCTTTTTGCTGTTCACCGCTTTAAACTTACTGCCGTCAATAGCAATGGTATTTTTGCCCAGCAATCCGGTTTCTCCCAGGAACTGCACATAAAGCCTGAATAAACTCTTCAGCGGTTGAGGATGGGCTTTTCTAAAATCAGCAATGGTATGGTAGTTGGGCTGCAGTTGTTTAAGAAGCCACTGCAATTCTATATTGCGGGCACACTCCCGCTCCAACTTGCGGCTACTGCGGATCTTGTTCAGATAACCATACAGGTAAAGCTTGAGCAGTACTGCAGGTTCGTAAGGAGGGCGTCCTTCGCTCTTGTGTACGGTGTTGCCGAAGCCGATTTTATCCAACGCTAACTTATCTACAAAAGCATCTACCAGTCTTACGGAATTATCTGCTGCTACCTGATCATCCAGGGTCGCAAAATAAGTTTGATTGCGGGCTGTTCCTTTTATAAAGTTCATGCATTTACATACACAAATCTTATGCAGGCATTATCTCTATTAACATGTTGTGTATATTTGAGGAAGGCGGGAGGTTTTTTCACAAACTC
>SEBU01000036.1 GCA_004173475.1 Gammaproteobacteria bacterium | reverse complement strand
GGAGATAAAATTCGATTTGCCCCGCCTCTGGTGATTACCAAAGAACAGATAGACGAATGTGTTGGTATTCTTAAAAAGAGTTTGGAAGTTTTTGGTTAAGCAGCTCTTAGTAAATGAATTTAAACCGTCTCTGCTTTTACCTGCGTTGTCATCTTAAGTCGATCCTGTCGTAATAAAAGACGGTGGTGTGTGTTATTACACTCATCGGCTTTGGCAAGCTCAGTCTGACAGGTTTTAATGGATGAAAACATTTGCAGAGCGCAAATTTCAGCATGGCATTCTCTTCTCCAAAAATAAAAAACCCCGCCTTTCAGCGGGGTTTTCTTTATCATGCAATACTTGCGTTTATTCTTTTACAAACTTGCTTACTGCAGACTGACAATTGCTTTCGCAAGTCACCTTCAGCAGGTAAGATCCGTTTGCAAGACCATTGACATCAACAGTAATGGTGTTAGAGCCGGTTTCAACAGAAGCTTTCTGAGTTTTTACCACTCTGCCTACAGCATCCATCACAATTACATTGATGTTGTCTTTCGCAGGCGCATCCACCAATACATTCACGCTTGTAGCTGCCGGGTTCGGGAACAAGCCACTCAACGTTAGCGTTGTAGGTCTTGAACCGGTAATCACAACTACTTTGCTCAGTTTGGCAGCGCCATTTCTATCCACCTGACGCAAACGATACATTTGTTTCAGACCAGAAATGTTGTTGTCAACAAAGCTGTAAGAACGCTGCGTAGTTGTGTTGCCAAGGCTAGTTACAGAACCTACGGATGTCCAGTCTCTGCCATCATTACTTCTTTCTACCTGGTAAGCCTGTACATCCTGCTCCTGTGCTACTGTCCATTTCAGGTGGTTTGCGCCACTCTGACGAACACCCGAGAATGTAAGGATGTTGGCAGGAAGAATTGCATTCGCAGATGCAGAGAAATAGAAGCTGGAGAAGCTTGGCACATCAAAACTTGCTACATAGTCGGTTTCAAAAGTTGATGTAACCGTTGGCAGCTTCGGAGCGCCACCGCTAATGGCACTACCGCATGGATCGCTGTTTTTGAAGACGCTAATGTCGGTGTAGCTGTTTACGTTTGAACCTGCTTGTGCTTTAATGGCTGCCAGTTCTGCCGCTGTAAAGTAAAGCCTTACACTTACAGGCGTTGTTGGCTGCGTCGTAGGTGTGATCTCAATATTGCGGTCCAAATAATACTGGCCGTAGAAATCTTTACGCACCGGGCCGCTGTTGCGGTACACCTTCACCGTTACATTGCCAAGGTTGTTACCATTACCGTTGATCTCTCCAACAATGTTACCATTGGCATCAATCATTGACATCCACATGGAGTTGTTCTGGCCATCAATCCGTGGCGAAGTAACAGTTACGCAGTTGTCAACAGTTGTTGGTGCAACGGCTGCTTCTGTCACGGAGATATCATCCAGGTAGAGGTAAAACTGGTCAGCGTCAGAATAACCCTGGAAGCCAACGTAATAAACACCAGTAGATGGCACGGTCTATACTTATAAGAAATCACATATGACTTGCCTGCAGTCAGGTTAAGGCCTGCTGTATAGAACCAGTCATTCATAGCCATAGCGGAATTCCAATGGATACGCAACACATTGCCTGTATAGCCTGTTGGAGCTGTCGCTGTTTCCCAAGTGTATGCATCGGCATTCACATTCTCAACCGACGTACAGTTAGGAATAGCAGGCGTTGTTACAGTGTTAAAGTTTACTGTATATGGCACATTCAGCGCATCACAAGGTGTGGTAAAGCTTTTCACTACCGACCATACGCTAACACCGTTGCCGCTACCGCAGTTGCCCCTTACCCACACATAGTAGGTGGTGTTGGCAGTGAGGCTTGTCAACGTATAAGGATGGCTTACTCCGGTTGCCGTTGGCGTGGTCGTGCCATCAGGTGGACGGCACCGTAAACTGCACATTCGCCTGTACATAAGAAGTGCTGTTCACGTTTGGTTCATCAAAAATCACCTGGCCTGTCATGGCAGCTGAATTCGCAGCAGTTCCGAGTTGCACCTGCAGCTTTTCAGTGTAGTCTGGTGCGCTAGAGGCAAGGTATTTGAATTTCAATGTATAGCTCTGGCCGGCTGTCAGGTTCAATGTTCTGATAAAGAACCAGTCATCGGCAGGGTTTGTCGCATGGAACTGATTGATGATCGCATTGGAAGTTACCGCGGGCACACCCGTAATTCCGGTTGTTGTGCGCCAGGTTGTGTTATCATTATTTGTATTCTCAACAATTATACAAGATGGAATAGCAGGAGGAGTTACGCCATTAAAGTTCTCTGTGTACGGAACGTTGATAGCATCACAAGCAGTAGCAAAGCTTTTGACGCTTGTCCACGTACTCACATCGGTTCCACCGCAATTGCCTCTCACCCATACATAGTAGGTGGTATTGGCAGTAAGACCGGTCAGCGCATATGGATTGGCTACACCAGTATAGGTTGGCGTTGTTGCTCCCGTTGGTGCCGTATTGGTCGTGCTTACATACACATCATAACTGGCTGGCGCCTGAGCAGGTGGTGTCCAGTCGAGTGTTGCTCCAGTGGTGGTGATGTTGGAAACAGTAACCGCTGATGGAGCAAAGCAAGTTGGAAGATTTTCTACTGTAAAGTCATCCATATATAAATAGTATCCATCTAGTCCGCCCTGAGGAACATGCATTGCGATGTACACCGTTCCACTGTAGGCCGAAAGATCTACTATTCGTTCAGTATAAGTTGTAAAGTTGACGGTCTCATTGAAAATGGGGCTGAAGTCGCCAGGAGCCGTTCCTGTTGTTGAGATCATCACCTGATAATCATTCGGCTCAGTAGCTGACCTGGCTCTTACCCAGTATTTGAGCTGCTGATTTCCTGTCAGGGTCATGCCTGGCAGAATCAGGTAGTCATCATTTGCTCCGGCATTGAAATCTGTGTACATACCTGCACTCTTCGTTCCTGACTTAGCATAAGTTGAATTATCGTATGTAATCCACTTATCGCCATCGTTGTTGTTGTCAATAGACGTCCAACAAGAAGGAATGGCAGGAGCTGTCACAGTTTCAAAATTTTCCGTCCAAGGGAAAGTAGTAAGTGGGTTACACTGTGTGGTAAAGCTTTTGACGCTTGTCCACGTACTCACATCGGTTCCACCGCAATTGCCTCTCACCCATACATAGTAGGTGGTATTGGCAGTAAGGCTAGTGAGGCTGTACGGATTAGCTACCCCAAGAAACAGTAACTGCTGTCGGCTCGACGCAGGAAGGAATCACTTCCCATCTTACATCATCAATAAGAACGCTGTTCGCCGGAGATCCTGTATGACGGAAAGCCAACACTTCGGCAGAAACAGCCCCGGGAATTACAACATAAGGCTGATAAGTTAAACTGGATGCGGTTACAGTTTGCAGCGTTACAAAAGAGTTGGGATCAGAAGGGTTAGTTAAATAGCCCACCTCAACGTTTCCACCAACTGTAAAGTTCGCACGCATATTAAACTTCAACTGGTGCGTGTTATCTGCGAGATTGCTCACTGCTGGCATTGCCAATACGGCAATGCTGCTTGTAGAGCCTGAATAAAAATATAAAGTATTTGGTGCTGAATTTGCGTCAGTAGCTTGCGTAGAGGCTGACCCTCCCGCTCCTACTTTGTACCAACAATCTGGTAGAGCAGGGGTAGTAACACCATTGAAATTTTCAAAGAAAGTCGTTACAGGACTGCACAACGTCTTAAAGCTAAATGCTGAAGACCAATTACCAACATTGCCGCTACCGCAATTGCCTCGTACCCACACATAGTAAGTGGTGTTGGCAGCAAGACCGGCAATATGATAAGGATTGGACACACCAGTTGCACCGGGGGTGGTGCTTCCGGTTGGAGCGGTATTAGTGGTACTCCAATACAGGTCGTAGCTGGCCGGTGCACTCGCAGGCGGGGTCCAGTCAACATCCGCACTATTATTTGTCCGGGTAACAAGGGATAGCGTTAACGGACTTTCACAGGTAGGAGTAGTCGCCACATTAA
>SEBU01000035.1 GCA_004173475.1 Gammaproteobacteria bacterium | reverse complement strand
GCTTTCTGATAAGTATGTGAAGACATGAGGTCCGGGGGGATCTTGAAGACTTCCTTAAAAGAAATGCGACTCCGAAGTGGGGGTAGAGAATGAATAAAGACAGGGGGGGTCTTGATTCGAAGATCCCGTCTCTGAGGGGATAGCTTAATAGAGTTACTGACAAAAGTAGGAGGATAGCCTCGAAGATACAGTCTCTGCTTAAAGCGCTCTACCAATGGGGTGACTCGATTGGGGTCACTACAATGAAGTTTGATCCTGTTGACTTCATTGCGAATAAAGTTTGCCAGTATATGACGTGGGTGAGCCGAGAGAAAAGGAATATACAAATGATTATTGCTTGGCTTCTCATATAGAGTATAGGAGAGGTCAGACTCATTAGGATAAGTCTGCGAGGTATTAAGGAAAAATTCGAAGTCGAGGAATATTCCTTGCCTTCCTATTGTAACAGCACTCAGTTGTAGAGTGGGGTGAATGCTGTTGAAGGTCTCTATGATTGCCAGGGGAGTAACATCATCCCTTTCAACTCCGGGATCCAATATAATGAATAGATCATCGATATATCTCTTATAAAGGAGGGTAGGGTGAAGTTCATTGCATTTGAGATCGTGCACCGTAAGAACGAGTTGCGCATAGACCACTGCCACGGGGGTACCCATAGCGGTTCCTTGGAGCTGTAAATAAACTTTTCCCTCGAAAGAAAAGTAGTTATTTCTCAGGACCCATTCGAGAAGACGAAGGATAAATCGCTGCTCATCATCCGAGAGATGGTAATAGTGTTGACGAAGCAAATTCTTCATGACTCCTAAACCAAAATCGATAGGGATGCTGGGGTAAAGGCTAGTAACGTCAGCGCAAATAATCCGTGCAGCAGCAGGCATATAACTAGTGCCTGCGGGACGAATAAAAGGATGCACATGCTTGAGTAGGAAGAAGGGAGACGTGATCTCTTTATATGTTGCAGTATCCGATAAGTGCAGATTACAGAGTTCTACGTATTTAGTCTTAGGTAAGACTACCACGCCAAGATTCTTGTCCGCTGGCTTGATAGATATATCAGGGCGGCGACCTAGGGTTGAAGCTATTTCACAGACCACCTTATCAAAAGGGCGGTGCTGAGTCTGGAGGGGGAGAGTTTCCAGAGCTTGCAGACAATGCTTATAGTAATTAGCCAGGGGGGTGGACCAGTCATTAGGGTAATGGCAGTCGGGCTCCCAGTTAGAGGTGCTGGGAGTTTTCGGGAGATTAGGTTCAGACAAAGAGAACGAGGGATTTTCACGAAAGTAGAGAGATAAGAGAATTTTACGTCGAAGAGACGAGAGAGAGTTGTGAAGAATGGCTTTAGCTTTGGACCGAGAGATAGCGGGGGTGAAGGCGTAGTTAAATCCGAGACCAAGCACTAGTAATTCAGAGTCTGTGAGGGGTACTTGATCCGGGTTAAAGACCTTGATATTGCCCATGCTAAGGCGAGTTAATAGCGATCTCCACGATTTGGGCGTGGGGATTTCCTTCTTCCCCTCTGCTGTGGAGAAGATGAGTGCTTGCCTTCTTGTCCTTGGCCGCCTCTCCCTTTTCTTCGTTGTTTGGCGTCTCGCGGAGCGTTGGAGTTTCTCTGGCTTCCAACGCCTTTGCCGTTGCGAGACCGGGAGTTCCTTCTCGAATTGGAAGATTTGGACGAATTCCGCGAAGCAGACCTTCCTCGTTGGTTGGCTTGGTGGCGTAGATCTGCTGTATTTTGTCCGCCACCGCCTGAGGACTTTTTTGGCTCTCTGTGATGCTTGGAGTGTTCTATACCATCGAGACGCTTAAGGATGGAGCCTAGGGTACTGTGTATGGACTCGAAAAGGTCCGTCTGTACAGCAGCTCCGCCATGCGAGGGCTCCATCGCTGAGTTAGGGTTAGAAGGGAGTGTCGAGGTAGAGGAGAGGGGGAGCTTCATGCGGTCAGGGAACAATAACGTAAAGAATTCACGAACGAGGTTAATGACAGCTGGACGTGATGCATAGGTTGGATGAAGAGCTAAGAATTCTTCACCAGCCTTAACAGGATCGGCAAGGGCGTGGCAGGACTTCTCGTAGTTGTTGAGATCCGTGCGGAGCACGTCGTGCTCCAGCTGAAGACTTCTCCGTAAAGCATCACGAAAAAGATCCTCGTGCGCCTTAAGCGTTGCCGTACGTTCTGCCTCTGGAATAGTGGCAGGATACTGGGGTCTATGGAACGAGGAGGGGCGGGAGCTCACATAACTTGGGAAGGTGCCCTGGGTGAGGTGGTCAGCGAGCTCGTACACTCTCTTTTTCTTCTTCAAGAGAGTCTCGTTCATATCTCTGTACTTTCGATAGTTTGCAGTGACAAAACTATCAAATGTGGCGCGGACAGCTGACAAGAGCTCCGCGCTCTCTGGCGGGGTCGGAGGATTAAAAAGGCCCAGGCCAGGTGGCTGCGGGCTGCCGCCATACTGCGGCAGCGGTGAATGTGAACCTCCAAAAGACATATCTTGGCAAAGAAAATGATTAGAGGAGGTTAACTGAAGAAAATGCAAGAGCGAGAACGACCGATCTTGCGCTTTAGCGGCGTCTGAGAAAATGGAAGGGTAGAAAAGTTGGAGAGTCTCGAGCTGCGCTAGGGTTTAAAACCTCCCACTCTCAGCGAGTACGAGGCTTGAAATAAAAAGAAGTTTCACAAGTAGTGCTATCGATTTCGCTCTTAAATT
>SEBU01000034.1 GCA_004173475.1 Gammaproteobacteria bacterium | reverse complement strand
TTTACCACAATCTCCAGGTACATCTGGTCTTTTCTTGCACAAACTGCAGAGGGTTCTTCTGTCTCTATCGGTATATAAAACGTTCCCGCCTGGGTGAATTTATAGTCACCCAATTCATATAAATAATAGGTCTCACCGTTGATTACCTGCGAGCTTAGTGGCACCGGATTGTTTTGTGTAATCCGAACATTCGGTGTAATGGGCAGTCCAAGCGTATCTAATTTCCACGTAATTTTTGTTGGCTGGAAAGAGATTAACGCTGACAGCTTTATGGGTGTGTTCTTACAGGTAAAGAGGTTTGATTTGTTGACGCTATCGTAAACGTTATGAACATGTTTGATGGCCCGAAGGTCATTCAACTGGGCGCCAATGTTATAGCCATAGCTTTCTACCGAACCAATGCCGTAAGTGACTCCTGTGAAAGCGGAGTCTCCCTTCACCAAACATTGCGCTTTGGCCGCGTTCCACTGCTTGATGACCACTGTATATTTTGGATTGGCAGGATGGGTATAGGTATGCGTGAATACGTTTGAATTGTCGATGCGCAGTGAAGAAAGACCTGTTCCGCCATTGGGGACGATCAGCGTGAGGTAGTTTAATACAATGGACTCATCATCATTCCGGTAAAAACCTGTCTTTTTTGTTGCCTGCTCAATAGGGCTCAATATCACCATTTCCGGATCGCCCCATGAGCCTGGGATACACCCGCCACCAGTCATATACTGAGCAACGGTGATGGGTTTGTCGGCCTCAATAAAGTCGGCTGTATTACTTTGAAACACATAGTAATTGTTGTTTTGAAGCCCTGTGAGTTGAACGCCGTTACGGTACACCTTTGTTGATGGGTCTTTTACCGCCACTTTATAATTACTGGTAGCGAACGCTGTTGCCGGCGTTCCGGAAAACGGTGCAGTCAAATATCTCTTACCCCATGAATGTTCGGGGAAAAGCTGCTGGTTATCGTTATCTCCGCCACCGCTGCCGCAACCAATTGGATTAGCAGTACGGCTACTACCTGCAAAAACAGCGACGGGTTTACAGTTAATGGCCTTTACAACTGTACCAGTTAACTGATTACCAGTACTTGAATTACCACCATTTCCATTTGCATCTGAACTCGTATTGGCACCAATCACCTGGTAAATCTGCCCTTTGTTCAAGATTATTTGCTTGGCAACTCCAGGCTGAAGACCTGTGATGTTTTGCGCTCTTGTTTTAACAGATGGCGTGATTTCAATGATTGTATTGTTCTCTTTTGCCACAACATACATCCAGTTATAACAATTGGATGAGTAATCTTGATTACTGTTGAGCGAAATATATGAATATCCCCACGCTTCCACCGGCAATAACATGGTAGCGCCAGATGAAGCCGAGCCATAAATATGCGCATATGCTACAATGGACTCAGTACTTTCAATATGAATACCTTTTTTACGGAACAGACCAGCTCCGCCTGTACCAGCAGGTGGAGGATCAGTGTAGAGCCTTGCATCATACTGGCCAGGTAGGTTTTTGGGTATGGCGCCTACAGCACCAGCCGATGCAGAGAAAGAAGCGGCAGTCGTGGTTTCAATTGAGATAACCGTAAAAGCCGGAATATTATAGGTTCTTCTCCACCAGGACGAAGGAAGTATACCGCTACTATCGATGGTGACGGTTACCGTAGCGGGCTTGTCTTCCGCACTCAGGTAAATGGTCATTTGTTGCGAGTTGCTTCCATCTTCCATGAACTGATGATGGCCGTAGCCAACCCAAAACTCTTTCCCTTTGTTGGAGATATTCTGGGCCTGGCTGCTCCCCCACCAAAGTAGAAGAACTGATAATAATCCCGCTAATTTCAAGGTCATTCTCATATTGCCGTTTTGCTGTCCTTATCGAATCAAATTGATGGAACCTTTCTTCTCGATTACGGAACCATCCAGCAAGGTAAACTTGCTCACATACAT
>SEBU01000033.1 GCA_004173475.1 Gammaproteobacteria bacterium | reverse complement strand
CTAATTCCTTATTTCCCTCCTTCCGTGTAATTTTTTAAAAACCGGGCTGAGTTTTAATTTAAATTGCAGGTACTTATATAATCTAGTAACTAACTGATGAAAATCTTTCGTCGTGCTTGGCTTGTTCTATTTGTTTGCTCTTTCACCTGCGCCTTTGGCCAGGATTTCTCCAATAAAGGCAAAGACTTCTGGCTCGCTTACCCGGCTCACATTGACGGCAATACGTCACGGATGGCCTTGTACATTTCCTCCGATGTGAATACAAGCGGAACCGTGCAACTGAATGGCTCCACTATTCCATTTAATGTAACCGCCAACCAGGCGACAGTTGTACAGATCTTCCCGACGGTCTATCCGGTCATCAATTCGCAAAACGAAGGGGTGAAGCTCAATGCAGGAATTCATATCACCTCCGTCGCCCCGGTTGTAGTGTATGCTCATATTTTGAATTCGGCCAGATCAGGCTCAAGCCTTATTCTCCCGACAAATACTTTGGGAAGAGAATACACTGTAACCTCTTTCCGCAGTTCGACGAACTCACAAGGTGGCGGTACCAATGGCTCATCTGCCGGCAGCCAGTTCACGATTGTGGGGATTGAAGACAATACTACTGTTGAGATTGTGCCATCGACTTCGGACGTCAATGGGGTTAGAGCCGCGAACGTGGCTTATACGGTTCTATTGAACCGGGGAGATGTTTATCAATTCAGAACGATATTTAGTGAGGATGTAACAGGGACGAAAATCCGCTCCCTGTCAACCTCAACCTCTTCCTGTAAACCAATCGCGGTGTTTTCCGGTAGTTCCTGGACGTCGTTAAACTGTCAAAATGCATCCGGAGGAGACAATCTTTTCCAGCAGTTAATACCTGCCAGCGCATGGGGGAAAAACTATATTACGGCTCCTTTTGCCGACCGGGAATATGATATTTTTCGAATCATTGTCAAAAATCCTTTAACCGTTGTTACGCTAAACGGAACACCTATCAGCCCGTCAACCTTGGTGAACAACACGTATTATCAGTTTACCAGTTCTACTGCCAACGTCATTACGGCTGATCAGCCAATTATGGTTGTTCAGTATATGATATCGGAAACCTGCGATGCCCGCAATCGCAGCGGTAACATACCCTTTCCTGGCGATCCGGAAATGATTATTCTGAACTCGATCGAACAAACCATCAACGATGTAACGGTGGTTTCTGCAAGGAATAATCTTACACCTCCCAATACAAATATTACGAAGCACTTCTTTACCATTATTATCAAAACCAATTCAATCCCGAGTTTGAAAATAGACGGATCTGCTCCCAACGGAACATTTGTTCCAATTGGCGCAACCGGCTATTCTTATGTGCAGGAAAATGTAACGGCATCCACCAATACAAATCCTTCGCACAGAATTAAAGCAGATAGCGGCTTCATTGCTCTGGCGTATGGTTTAGGCTCTGTAGAATCCTATGGCTATAATGCGGGCACCAACGTAAAAGATCTCTATCAGTTTGTTTCGATCAAAAATCAATTTGCTACCGTAAACTTTCCGTCAACCTGTATTAATACGCCTTTCCTCTTTTCCATGACGTTTCCTTACCAGCCTACTCAAATTAAATGGGTGTTTGGGCCTGCGTTAAATGCTTTGGGAATAGCTGATGTGACAATTAACTCACCTGTGTCTGATTCCACCTGGGTGGTTGACGGTAAGCAACTCTACCGTTATAAACTGCCGAATACATATAATATAGGTACAGCAGGAACGTATCCAATTAAGGTAATTGCACAAAACTCAACCCCGGATGGTTGTAGCGGTGAGCAGGAAATTAACTACGACGTTCAGGTATTTGACCGTCCAAAGGCTGATTTTAGTTTTACAACAACAGGCTGTCTTTCCGATTCGGTAAGATTTACTGACAACTCTAATACAAATGGACGCACAACGTCCAAATGGTTTTGGGACTTTGCGGACGGACAAACAGCGAGCATTAA
>SEBU01000032.1 GCA_004173475.1 Gammaproteobacteria bacterium | reverse complement strand
ACGCAAAAAGTTCCGGGTGCCGTCTACACCTGGCGGCTACAGGGCGGCAGCACCTTCTCATCAAACAACGACACGCTGCGTCACGCATGGCCTTCTCCGGGAACCTACACGCTGATAGTCAGTGCTGCAGGACCCTGCGGTGTGCCGAGCAAAAACGATACGTTGGTGGTAACGGCCATTACCTCTGTAGCGCCGGATTCGGTACGAAACATGTTACCAACAGATGGCGCAGTCAACCAGCAATTGCCGCTGAATCTTTCATGGATTCCGACAAATCCAGCCCTCTCCTACACTTTCGACCT
Organism: Gammaproteobacteria bacterium; assembly: GCA_004173475.1. GTDB lineage: Bacteria > Pseudomonadota > Gammaproteobacteria > Pseudomonadales > Cellvibrionaceae > Cellvibrio. The sequence continues at coordinate 1,725 of SEBU01000032.1, read as the reverse complement.
GTATCTATGGAAAGCCGGTGATCCACAGCCGTCCACACCATACAAAAGCAATCTTACCACGGTGAATTATACCATTCCTCTGAACAGCGGATTGGCTTATAACACGGCGTACAATTGGATGGTGGTGGCGCACAACGGTTCCTGTACGCAAATCAACACGGGACCGGTACAACAGTTCACACTGATACCATTACCTGACCTGGAGGTGTATAATGTGACGGCGCCATCCACGGGTTTTTCGGGTCAGCAGGTAAGTGTAACATGGAAAGTGAAAAACAACGGTCCCGGTAATACTGCACTGGCGCAACGTTGGACAGATGCCGTCTTTATTTCCAAAGATTCAGTACTTGATTTTACCAATCCTGCCGGGCAACTGCAGTTTCCCATCATACCCAAATTGGTGGCAACCAAACAAAACGTGAGTGCATTAAACGCTGGTGAATTGTACAACGACACAGCAACGTTTACGTTACCGATTGATTACAACGGACCGCTATATTTCCATGTAATTACAAATTACCAGCCGCCGGCAGTCAACCCCGTAGTGGAAGCAGCCTATGCTAATGATACAGCACATGCCCTGCCTGTCGCGGCTATCGCCTTGTCGCCACAGCCGGACTTTAGAGTGGATGTAGTGGTGAACCCAGGCAATACATTCTCCGGCAGTACCATTAAAGTGACTTATCAGGTGAAGAACTACGGCGCCACAGCGTCGGGTATCTGGGTGGACAAGGTTTATCTTTCAAAGGATCCAATCTTTAATCCGGCAACGGCTTTGCGGCTGTATTATCCGAATGGCAACGGCGCCTATTTTCCCCAAAACCCGCTGGATATTTACCGGAACAATGTGAACCTGGAGGCGGACAGCAGTTACACGATCAGCATCAACGCCGTTGTGCCCAATTTCATCTTTGGACAGTACTACGTGTACGTGGTCACCAATGCAACGGCTTCGTTGTACGAAGGACCAAGCGGCAGTAATAATGTGCAGCAGGGAAACCTGATGCAAATCTTCCTGACCCAAACGCCACAATTGACGCCAGGCACTATTTCGGTTCCTTCCGTGATTACAACAGCACAAAATGTGTCCATTGGCTGGAACACGAAAAATCTTGGTTCTTACGATAACATTCAAAAGAACCTCTATCCTTTTGGCACACAGGATACGCTGCATCCGTGGGGACGCAGCCAATGGTACGACCGGGTTTACCTGAGCACAGACTCCACCAACTTTAATGTGAACGCGGATTTAAAGGTGGCCGAAACCTTCCAGAACACACCAATTTATCCCGGCGCATTTTATCCCGGCGGACAAAACTGGATTGTACCCGATAACCTGCCAACCGGCGATTACTGGCTTCATGTATTTGCCAATGCAACCCGTTCGGTCTTTGAATATCCTGGCTTACCGCAAGTAGCACGGATTAAGATCGCGGTCGTAAGGCCTGACCTGAGTGTGCCTTCTGTGAATGTACCCACTACAGGTAATTCAGGACAACCGGTTTCGGTGAATTATACCGTTACCAACAACAGTGAAGGTGCCGTAAGTGACCGCTTCCGCAAAGATTACTTTTACCTCGGCAACAACCCAACCTTTGACGGTACGGCTGTGCAGATTGATTCTGTTGCTTACAATTTGTATAATATTCCTGCAAAAGGCTCCATCGCCTTGCAAAAGCAGGTGATGCTGCCCAATGGCATTTCGGGTGCAAAGTATTTGTTTGT
>SEBU01000031.1 GCA_004173475.1 Gammaproteobacteria bacterium | reverse complement strand
GCATCAATCTTTGGACCGGCTGGATCAACCACTTCTTCCAAATCCTGGCCCGAGCAAAACGCCTTCCCGTTGCCAGTGATGTACACACAGCGAATGTTGCTTGTTTTACATTCATCTAATTTCTCCTGCAGCAGCAGGGCCATCTCTCTATTAAACGCGTTGTATTTGTCGGGGCGATTTAGTTTGATGTAAGCAACTGAGTCTTTTACTTCAAATAGAATAGAGGACATGAAGGAGTTTTAAGTTCCAAAACTACAGCCTGAAGGAATTGGGTGAACCTTAATATTATACGATTGATGGTTTCTTCAAACAAACTTTTTACCGCAAAGGGTTGATTGCGAAGACATTCTACTGTTTCTGCAGACCATTTGCAGACAAGTTACTCATCAGCACTGCAAAACCAGGAGGGAAAAAAGTATTTTTAGCCCAAATAATCCCGAATGAAAACATTTTGTACCCTGGTGCTGCTGTTCAGTGCCTATGCGCTGTCGGCACAAGTGAAGATTGGCAATAACCAAAGCAACCTGAATCCTAACTCACTTCTTGAACTGGAGAGTACAAACAGAGGCTTGCTTCTTCCCAGGCTTACAACTGCTCAAATCAACAATATGAATAACCCACCAATGGGCATGTTTGTGTTCAATAGCACGGATTCGTCCTTGTACATTAGACGTGATACCGGCTGGTGCATTTTACCGGTTGCATCCAATGCCAATGCAAAGACACTCTTTTGGGCCAGCAACGGCAACAGCATTTCAAATACTAATATTGGTAGGGTGGATGTTGTGAGTAACGATGGCTTTTTGGCAAAAGGCGCTTTAACACAAGGCGCTGATTTAACCGAAGCCGGCGCCGGAACTAAGCTCATCTGGTATCCAAAGAAAGCTGCCTTTCGTGCCGGTTATGTAACAGGTCCTAATTGGGACAAGGACAGCATTGGCAATTATTCTTTTGCCACAGGCTACGATACCAAAGCAAATGGCGATGGAGCAATTGCGATAGGAAGTGCGTCGGTGGCAAGTGGTGTAAACACGTTTGCAGTGGGCGCAAACAATACATCATCAGGGAATCATGCTGCCGGCATCGGCAGTTTTAACTTAGCGGCAGGGGATTATACCACCGTCATTGGCGCCTCTAACACGGTGGCAGGCTATGCTTCTAATGGCATTGGTGCGTTCAACGGCGTATTTGGTTCTTATGCAGGTGCTATTGGCATTGCTGATTCAATAACAGGAACGGTTGGATATGCCTTTGGTCGTTATAATTCGGTAAAAGGATATGGAGGAATCGGCGTGGGTGCGTTTCTGAACGTGAACGCAGATTTTGCAAAGTCTTTTGGTGAAAGCAACCTGTTAAATGGTTATTCATCTTACTCGTTCGGCAACTTTAACTCCACTGATAGTGCGTTTTCGATGGCCATTGGCTTTGCGCAAAACCTGGCGGGAACCGCCTCAATCGCTGTGGGTTCTAATAACTTTACGAAAGGAAAATATGCGACTGCAATCGGCCGTAATCTTTATGCTAAATCACATGGCGGTGCGGTAACAGGCATTTTCAATGATTCGATGGATGCTGCCAACCCAAATGATTTTCATCCTCTCAACCGCATTTTTCAAATTGGCAATGGAACTGCAGAAAATGCACGTAGCAATGCCATGACGGTTTTGCAAAACGGCAATGTAGGAGTTGGAACAACTACCCCTGTTCAAAAGCTGGAAGTAAATGGAAACATCCGGCAAGCAGCCTATTCTCAAAGTGTAACGGTAGCTGCTACCAGTGTGTCCAATTTTGTATGGACGCATAACTTGGGTTATCAACCCATCATTATGATTTCACTTGATCAAACTGGCGGGTCAAATTGTGAGTCTGTTAGTTTTTCGTATGCACACGTCGATAATAACTCGTTACGGATTAGTCTTCGTAACAATCATTCGTCAGCCGGAGCAAGTGGTATCGTGCGTTGGATTGTGGTGTACTAATGGCATTTGAAATAATCAAACGCCTCTTTGCAATCGAGACAGCGGTACATTGCCTTGCAAGCCGTGGAGCTGAATTGAGAAATAAGCTCTGTGTGGTAGGAATGACAATGCGGACATTCAACGGCTTCTTCGCGGAACATATCGGAGGTGCAAAATTGTTGTTTGGGATTGGGCGGCGCAATACCGAACGCTTTGAGTTTTTGCTTTCCTTCTTCGGTCATCCAGTC
>SEBU01000006.1 GCA_004173475.1 Gammaproteobacteria bacterium | reverse complement strand
GCTGGGGTGGGGTTAAATTTCTCATTAAAAATTCAGGAAATAAAATCATGAGCTTCACCGACTATAAAGTTGCCGATATGTCCCTTGCTAATTGGGGCCGTAAAGAAATTGAAATTGCTGAAGGCGAAATGCCGGCACTAATGGCGTTGCGCCGCAAATATAAAAGTTCAAAACCATTGGCCGATGCAAAAATAATCGGCTGTATTCACATGACTATCCAAACTGCGGTGTTAATTGAAACCCTGGTTGAACTTGGTGCGGAAGTGCGTTGGTCATCGTGTAATATTTTCTCAACACAAGATCACGCTGCTGCTGCAATAGCCGCGGCAAATATTCCGGTGTTTGCATGGAAAGGTGAAACTGAAGAAGAATTCTGGTGGTGTATCGAGCAAACTATTTTGCAAGATGGTAAGCCATGGGCTGCGAATATGATTCTGGATGATGGCGGTGATGTTACGCAAATCGTTCACGAAAAATACCCACAAATGTTGGATCGCATTCACGGCATTTCCGAAGAGACAACAACCGGTGTGCATCGTCTGTTGGACATGTTGAAAAAAGGGACTTTGAAAGTTCCAGCTATCAACGTAAATGATGCAGTGACCAAAAGTAAAAACGACAACAAGTACGGTTGCCGTCACAGCTTGAACGATGCAATTAAACGCGGCACTGATCATTTGCTCGCGGGCAAAAAAGCACTCGTGATTGGTTACGGCGATGTGGGTAAAGGTTCTGCTGCATCTTTGCGTCAAGAAGGCATGATTGTAAAAGTTACCGAGATTGATCCAATTTGCGCAATGCAAGCATGCATGGACGGGTACGAAGTTGTGTCTCCGTATAACGATGGTATTAACACGGGTAAATACGAAGATATTAATCACATAGTTCTCGGTACAACTGATTTGGTTGTGACGACGACGGGCAACGTAAACGTGTGCGACTCTGCAATGTTACGCGCATTAAAACGTAGCGCAGTGGTGTGTAACATCGGTCACTTCGATAGTGAAATCGACACAGCCTTTATGCGCAAAAATTGGGAGTGGGAAGAAATTAAACCACAAGTGCATAAAGTGTATCGCGACAAAGCAACAAACGATCATTTGATTATTTTGTCTGAAGGACGTTTAGTAAATCTTGGCAATGCAACAGGTCATCCATCGCGTATTATGGATGGTTCATTTGCAAATCAGGTTCTCGCTCAAATTTATTTGTATGAACGCAAATTTGCGGATCTACCCGCCGAGCAAAAAACCGAGCATTTGTATGTGCGAGTATTGCCCAAAAAATTGGACGAAGAAGTTGCACACGACATGGTGGAAGGATTTGGTGGCGTCATAACCAAGCTAACCACACAACAAGCAGAATATATCGGTTATGCTGTTGAAGGGCCGTTTAAACCGGATTCTTATAAGTATTAACTTATTTGTCGGATGGTGGCGCCAGGGGCGTCACCATCACTCTTTGAGCCGATGCATGTATGGATATACTTCTCTACCTTTTAGTGTTGGTGATCTATGCATTGCCGTTTATTTTTATTGGCTTAATTATATTTATATTGGTATACGCCGTCTTCGGTATGATTGCATTCTTCTCACCGTTCAATAATTTATCTCAGGAAAAAAATCGCCGGCAGCGTTTTAATATTTCACTTTTTTTAAGCTTTTTGCTTTGTGTGCCGTGTTTTTTTTGGGGGATAGGTCTTTATGAAAGAAATAAAGCAGAAAAAGCAAGAATTAAAGAAGCACCCCACAAGGAAGCTATAGATAACTTTAGTAAGCAATTAAGTATTAACGATCGTAAAAGATATTGGCCGGCAGGTACTATTACTACTTTAGGAGAATGGATCAGTAATCAGGATGAAGCGTACAAAGAGGAACTGCGGAGACAATTGTCTAGCGAGATCACGGAGCATGTAGCAAAAAATATATTGTCCACTGATGAAGCTGATATTGTAACGATTGAAGAAATGGCAAATGCAAACGTCCCTGAAGTGCGTGCCTATTTAAGGTACAACGATAAGGGTTTGAAAGATGTGTGGTCTCCAAGAACTTTTGAACGAGTGCCTGGACGGTTCACTCACACTGATCAAACCGATTACGTCACCTATTTAAAGCTTGTTGTAATGCAATGTACTGTCGATCCAAATGCTATTTGTCACAGAACAATTACTAAGGAAAAACTTGACGTGTTTGAATCTGAATCAATATATGCAAATTTCATGAAAGATTTTATTCCACAACTCCGTGCAGCACTGGGTTATGACTCAATAGATGTTAAAAACCATTGCTGCGATTATTCTTTGCCAAAAAGATAAGTAATTTCGCATCTATATAAATCGGAACACATTATGACTGATTCACAACCGCGCTTAAGTTTTGAATTTTTTCCGCCGAAAACATCCGAAGGGAAAGAAAAGCTTATTAAGGTGCGCGACCAGCTCAACGAATTCGAGCCGGATTTTTTTTCAGTAACTTACGGTGCTGGCGGTTCAACACGGGACAATACTAAAGGTGTCGTCACGCAATTTAAGAATGATGGTATTAACATTGCGCCGCATTTATCGTTTGGCAGTGATGATGAAGAAACAGTTTTAAAATTACTTAATGAATACAAATTTTTCGGTGTTGATCGCATAGTCGCGCTACGTGGTGATGTACCCTCGGGTATGGGCGGCCAGCAACAACTTGTCTACGCAAACGAGCTTGTTGCGTTTATTCGTAAACACTTTAGTACGCATTTTCATGTGGAAGTCGCGGCATATCCAGAAATCCATCCACAAGCTAAAAGCTACAGCGATGACGTCAGGTATTTAAAAGGTAAATTTGATGCGGGTGCGAACAGCGCCATCACGCAATATTTCTACAACCCGGATGCCTATTTCTTTTTTATGGAAGAGTGCCACAAGGTTGGTATTACCCAGCCGATTTACCCGGGCATTATGCCGATTATTAATTACCGTAATTTAACGCGTTTTTCAGATTCCTGCGGCGCAGAAATTCCGCGGTGGTTGCGCAAAGCCTTGGAAAATTATGGCGACGATGAAACAAGCTTAAAGGCATTTGGGGTAGATCTGGTAACAGAACTGTGCGAAGTATTGTTGGAAAACGAAGCACCCGGATTGCATTTCTACACGATGAACCAAACTGAACCAACCGCACAAATTGTTAAAAATTTAGGTTTGGTACCCGTAGAGTAATTTAAGCCGCTCAGCAAAAAGCCCCGCAGCGCGAAACTGCGGGGCTTTTGTTTTATAGGATTTGAAGATTGCATGCAACCTATAGTTGATAACTTTGTTGCATCACCCTGTTATGCAGAAATAGAAATTTTGTTTCAGGATGATCATCTGTTGTTGATAAATAAACCCAGTGGGCTTTTGAGTTTATCGGGTAAAAATCCGTTAAATAAGGACTCGGTGCATTTTCGGTTAGTGCAGAATTTTCCCACAGCAACCTTATTGCATCGTTTGGATTTTGGTACCTCGGGTATTATGATTGTGGCTTTGAGTAAAAGTGTCAATTCGCATATTGGTACCCAGTTTCAGCAAGGAGCGGTGCGCAAGACTTACACTGCAATTTTACTGGGTCACGTGTGTGATGACAGGGGTACGATTGAACTTCCTGTGGCTAAAGATCCGGCTAATTTTCCGTTACAAAAAATCTGTTATGCCGCAGGCAAAACCGCAATCACTAAATATCAAGTTATTGAACGTATGGAAAACCCGTCGCGCACTCGTGTTTTGTTTTTTCCAGAAACCGGTCGCACGCACCAGCTCCGAATTCACAGTCGCGAAATTAAACATTCAATTTTAGGGTGTGATTTGTACGCAACCGAAGGCTCCTTTTTACTCGCAGAACGCTTGTTGCTACATGCGACCACAATTGAATTTATTCATCCACGTAGTGGTGAAAAAATAACGGGCGTTTGCCCTTCGCCATTTTAGCAACAACAGTTTAATTCTTTTTATCCATCATATCTTTCAACTGCGCAAACGGGTTGGATGTTGCAGGTGTAATTTCTTTGGCTCTGGTTGATCCATAAAGAATGTGTTCATGGAATTTGGTGTGCTCGTTATCGTGACAATAGAGACACAATAATTCCCAATTACTGCCATCAGAGGGATTATTGTCATGATTGTGATCGCGATGATGCACGGTGAGCTCACGAATATTTTTAGACGTGAATTCACGCGCGCAACGTCCGCAAATCCAGGGATACATTTTTAACGCTTTTTCGCGGTAACCTTGTTCACGCTGTAGATACTGTTGACTAGCGCCGTGCTTATTATTTTCGTTAAATGACGTCATGAGATATCCGCTATGGTGATAATTATTTTTGACAGCTAACGCAATAAACCGTAGTCCTGTCCATCATTCTTATTTCTTTTAAAGCTTTTTCGCATTCAGTACATTTGTCTCCGCCACGCCCGTATACTAACAATTGCTGCTTGAAGTAGCCCGGCTTTCCATCACCCCCAACAAAATCGCGCAATGTTGTACCACCCTGCTCGATTGAGCGCGCTAGTACAAATTTGATATCCCGCACCAGATCTTCGCAATTTTTTCGTGAGAGACTTCCGGCTTTGCGAATCGGTTTAATGCGCGACATAAAGAGTGATTCATTTGCGTAGATATTTCCCACGCCAACAACCACATGGCTATCCATAATAAATTGTTTAATCGCCTGGCTGCGTTTGCGAGTGCGTTTAAATAAATAGTCCGCGTTGAATTCATCAGTTAAAGGTTCAGGGCCAAGTTTGGCAAGTAATTTATGTTCGTGTGGTTTGCCTTCGATCCATAGCAAACAACCAAAGCGACGTGGGTCGTGGTAGCGTAGAGTAATCTCGTCAAAAACCCAATCGAAATGATCATGGGTATTGTGTGGCGTAACCGAGTCAACGATTCGCAAGCTTCCTGACATGCCCAAATGAATTAACGCAAAACCGTGGAGAAATTCAAACAGAAGATATTTGCCGCGCCGGGTAATACCCATGAGTTCTCGTTGATTAATGAGTTCAACGAAGTTGTCCGGAATCGCCCAGCGCAGTTGAGATTGTCGAATAATCACATTAGAAACTTTGCGATTAAGTGTATGGGGCGCTATTCCGCGTAGCGTTGTTTCAACCTCGGGTAACTCTGGCATAAATATTAAGTCGTAATGAAAAGTGATGGGGAGAACTTTATAGAATGGATTTTTTCGACTGGAATTTGCACTGCTATATCAGCGAGTTTTCTATTCAGCTAGCCCGGCAGTTTTATGCTTTGCTCGAAAATCCGTAAGAACGTTCTAATTGCATTAAGTTTGATCGTAGCGCAAATGCCAGCGAGTCTATGCGCGCAGGGTCTTTTGTCAAGTTCTACACTCGATGCATTTTACTGACAAAAGGAGCGGTTGGCCCTGCAATATTTTGGGTATAAATCTACTTGAATTAGAGGAGACATACTCAGCAGAAATTATTTGTTCTAATTTTCTAATTTTCTAATTACTACTTACGCATTTATCTCATGTTTTTGCTTCGATGTTGGACTGGCGGAGCACAAATAGATATTTTCTGGCCAGTAGAACGTTTGAAGTTTACAATTGGCTAATGATTGCTGCGCCAAAAAGTAGCTGAGGCTTAAGCACTTGGCTTGGCCCCGCCTTCATGTTCAGTATTAATGTTCCGCTTTTCTCTCACTCACCCTTTTCCGAATTTCATCTTGCATCTCGTCCCATTGCTCACTGATTGGACTGAACGTTTCTTTTTCGATAATTTCTTTAAGTTCCGGCAGCAAGTTTGTCTTTTCACCTGGAATTAAGCTCTGGTACTCATTCTCACAATTTATCAAACATGTTAGTAGACGGTGAGCGGCGCTTTTACTTTCTCTGGTTAAAAAATAAATGTCCGGAGGATCTTTTGGATTTTTTCGAACGGTAGCCAATTTAGTAAAGATAAACCAAAGACGCATAGCGGTGGAGGGATGACCGCCCCAGCCGGCATCGTGTGGAAGAGAACGAATAATTGAAAATATGCAGTAAAGCGTTAGACATCTAACATCCTCATCATTCATAGAGACCATGAACATTTGCAAAATCCGGTAAACGTTCGCGGCAGCGAGCATATCTGCGTCTGCTTCTACAGCTTGACTGGTCAACTTAGCGGAAAAGTCGTCGTTAATATGATAGAAAATGTGTGAGCACTCATGGCTAATTGTCCACGCTGACGCTCCAATACCTAGTATGTTGTCAAAAATATCATTTCGCGGCAGCTCATATCCCAGCAGTTTTTTCTGCGGTAAAGCTTTCAGTTCAAGAAAATGATTGATCATTCCTGTGGAAAAATAGATTTTATGATAAATAGCATCTGCCCAAGGCCGGTCATCGTGCTCGACGTGCAATTGAATCGGATCGCCGTCATAGCCGTTCCAAACACACAATAAGGCAACAAATCCGTCGACCCCTTCAAAGAGAACTTTCAATCGACCACCTACACATGTGCAATATGGGTTCTGCAGACATTTGCATTGAAAGCTGCGAATATATTCTGATAGGAGTTGCGGTTTTTTTCTGTTCGCTTCATCCAGATAGCTCAATGCGTTTGTCTTGCGTTTATCGCTCACACTAATCTCCTTGCGTTTATCGCTCACACTAATCTCCTTGCGGATATTTGATCAGGTCATTTGATATATTAACCGAGAATGTCGTTAACCTTGACTGCCTCATTCTCTAACGGCGAACACATAGCCAGTATTAGTGGTTCAAGCTCTGGGGGTAATTTCGGTCTTCCATCTGAATTGATAGGAACTCCGATAATTTTTGCAGTTGCGATTAGTATTCGTTCAGGCAATTTGAATATTTCTTGTGTGAATTCAAATCGCACTCTAGAGGTTCTTCTTACTACTGATTTGATTACACATTTATCACCACTCATAAGCGAACGTTTGAAGTCGACTTCGGCGCGGGTAACAACCAACCCAATACGTTTCCTAGCAAGCTCCGCAAAATCGATCCCACTTTCTTTTAACATCGAATGCCGCGCGTGTTCAAAGTAGTTGTAGTACACGGAATTGTTGACGCCATCCGCCATATCACACTCATAATCTCGAACCTCCAATTCTTTTTCAAAAATAATCGGTTTTAAGGTTTCGTTTGCTGTCATTTTAACTTTACCAAGTTAGGTTTATCATTTTTTATTGAGTAGTTTTGCAGTAGTGGAATCACTCATTAGCAACACTTTGAATTTCTAATGTTCGTTACCCAATGGTTTCCATACGTCAACCATGAAAACTAGACTCTCTAGGTCGATTTTATGCACGTGTTATAAGAATCACAATTGCCGCTAAAGTTGACTTTATATATCTAATTTCTTTACCGCAATTTGAAAAAAAGCCCGACTGCAAAATAGTCCTGGCTTTTTATTTACATGTTGTATCTGGTTTTTTACAAAAATATTTGCAGCCTAGAAGCGAAGTCCGCCGCTTATTGCAAATCCTTCGATGTCGTCCGAGCCGGTAATGTACGCTAGGTTAAATGCGCCAACACCTAAACCCAATGAATATGAATCCCCTTGAGTATCCTTTTGGTCGCGTTCAAGACCGGCGCGGAGGCGCAACCAATCCCATACATTGTATTCGACTCCTGCACGCAACATTTGTGTGTCACCCGCCAAACCAATTGCAGGTACTGCGTTTAAATCGACGGCAAATTCCGCTTTTAAATTGTTTTTCACATAGCCAACTGAGCTGATGAATTGGCGTTCAATTGAAATCACTTCACCGGGATTGATGGTTTTGTAATCTTTATTTTGCAGGTTGTTAGCTACGAAACCGTAGCGCACATCGCCCACAATATAGGTTAACCCCACGTCGAAATTGGTTGCGCTTTCTTTACGTGTGTAGTCGTCTGCATCAAGATCATCTTCATCGAAATCAGCGACATTTTCGATGTAAACGATGCTTTCTACTTCGACTCTTTTAGGTTTAAACCCTACTAATAAATGGTTGCCATTTTCCAATTTAAACGCTTTGGAAAACGATATACCCATGTCTGTCGCTACGGCGCCCCTGGCAGTAATATAAGAATCGAGGTCGGCTTCCAGATCGGAAGGATCCAGGTTTTGCGTCAAGTAGCGGTCGATCAAGGCCAGATCAGTATCGGCAACATTCGGATTCACGGAAACATTTCCGCGCGAGCTGACGATAAATGCGAGAGAAACAGACTCCATAGGAATTGAAAGAGCCGCGTTGGCGCCCACCGAAATTACCGCGCGGTCTTCATCAATATCCTGCAAGCGTTTTTTCAAATCGCTTGCTTGGGCATTAGTCAGGGTTGAAGAATTTTCAATGTCATCAAGCAAGTCGGTCAAATCATCCGCTTGGTCGATCAAATCATCTTTGTCAGATGCAACAAGGCCGGCTCCGATGAGCAAGGCAAAATCATCTTTTTCGGGATCGTAAGCCGCGCCAAGACTCGGATTAAGTAATACACCTTCTGAATAATTCCCGGTTGCATAGCCTGCGCCAGACATCCCGGAGAGGCTGCCATGATATTCGGTTGCGAATGAGGATAATGAAGTGCTGACCAAAGCAATGCTCAATAGTGTTTTTTTCATAGAAAGTATCCTTAACGAATATGAATTCTAAACAACCCTGCGGCCTGAGGCTTGGCCAGGTACACGCACAAGGGAATAAGCGATGTGTACAGAGTCGGGCCACTGAGACTTTTGTCACAGTATCAAGGAAAGAGTAGCAGAGGAGTTATAAGCAGCAAGCTGCATGGGAAAAGAGGAAAGCCGCATTGCAGGCTATTTGTGAATCTCCAATCGATTTTTAGCTAACGTGTCTGAACGGCGTTAACCTTCAGAATTAAGTTAATCTGATTAGCGATCAATTGAAAATCTTCGAATTGGCGGGCAGTGAGTTTGTTTTCAGCGCCGTCCGCATACAAAATAGCGATTAGGCGTTTGTCTATTTTCAATGGAGCGAGCATCAAGTCGCCTCTCGGAGCAAGTGGCTCCAAAGCGCCCAACGGTTTTAATCCTTGCGACGCCTGATACCAGACAGCCTGCTGCAGTCTCAGGAACTCATGCAACAACTCACCTTTGTGCAACTTATCCAATTCAATGCGAACTGTTTGTCGCCAAAGACTAGTGCCCTTTCCCGCTACATAGCGTATATCCAACGATTTGGCTTTGTAGTCCAGCATGGAAATGGTCACTCTGGGGATGCCGGAGCCTTCGTGCAGTGCGGCTACTGAAAGCTGCATGATTTTGGATATGTCCCCACCTTCAAACATGGTTTTATGGATGAGGTTGATATGCTGCTGGAATTCGTAACCTGTTTTAATTTTGGGCGCAGTAGTTTCAGTTTCCTCAGCGACTTGTGAATCGGGCAATGCTTGGAGTAGTACTTCAACACCATAACTCTTGGCGATAACCGCCGCCTCTTCCGCCATCTGCACGACTTGCTTTTTAGCGTCAGCTGGAGAGATGTCGCAAAGTGCCGCCATCTGCAGGTAAATACGTTCCATCTGCGGAGAATGGATGCCTTTGTGAATATATTTGCTAAGGTCGTTACCTATGTTTACTGCGCAGGCCATGGTTGTCGGTCGCGCATTATCCTCACTCGACTCGCGCACCAGTTCACCGAGGGACCATTCCTTTATCAGTCCGCGATTGATTTGATTGATATCTACTCCTAAATGCTCACGGGAAATTGCAGCTTCGTTTTCGGGGGTGATATTGCGCTCACTAACGAACTTTTCAGCAGGTTCTCGCCCAGTCGATAAAAGCGCGAGCTCACCAATATTGCGTAGCAGTGCAGCAATAAATACCTGTTCTTTATGTTCGCCAGTTAAATAAGGCACCAGGGCACGCGCTTGTACGGCGGCGTGAAAGGATTTTGCGAGACTTTCGATCAGCAAGGCTTTGGGTTTACCTTTTAAAAAGCTATCAATCAAACTACTGGCGAGTGTGATGTTTTTAAGGTTATCGAAACCGAGTTGAACTATGCCGCGCGATACAGTTTTGATCGGCATGAAGGAGCGGTTGTAGTAGATGGAGTTAGCGATCTTCAACACTTTTGATGTGAGATTGGCATCGCGCAGAATAATCTTGGTGAGGTCATCAGTGCGGCACTCATCGTCCTCGCTTAGCTCACAGATTTCCCGCACCACAGAATTCAAGGTGGGCATATCCTGATCCGCTAAGGTTCGCATCCATGCATTTAAGCCGCGCAGTTCACTCATAGTCGATCCTTACCTGATTATTGGTAATTTCAGTCTAGATCAGGCTGCACGTGTTGCTGGTGTTATTTTATGCTGCGCTTTTGAGTGACGATAATGACGGCGGTGGTGAAGGAAATTCAGGTATAAAAAAACCCGACTGACGCCGGGTTTTTTGAAAACACATTAAGTAAAAATTAATTACTTAATTTTGCCTTCTTTGTACACAACATGCTTACGAACAACGGGATCAAATTTTTTGATCTCCATTTTTTCTGGCATGGTGCGCTTGTTTTTGTCGGTAGTGTAAAAGTGACCAGTACCGGCGCTAGAGTTAAGACGAATTTTATCGCGCATGACGAGCTCCTAATTAAACTTTTTCGCCGTTTGCACGGACTTCAGCCAAAACTGCATCGATACCGCGCTTGTCGATTACGCGCATACCTTTTGCAGAAACGCGCAAGCTTACAAAGCGCTTTTCAGCCTCAACCCAGAAACGGTGAGTGTGAAGGTTTGGCAAAAAACGACGCTTGGTGTGGTTTTTTGCGTGAGAAACATTGTTACCGGTAATTGGACGCTTGCCGGTAACTTGACATACTCTAGACATTCTATTGCCTCATTAATAAATCAGCGCGCTAAGCCTAGCCGTTAAGTGGGCAGCGCCGGGAGCCGTAACACAGACTAACAACCAGCTTAGAGCATTGTTGTAAGCAGCCTATTCTTCAAAATCGCGGACTGAATCGTTGGTCAGTCAGGCAAACTTCACAGGGAAATTTGTGCGGGGCGCTTCATTTTTGACACCGGTTGTGGATGCTCAAAATAACCCTGCCGCAAAGAGCCGCGTTTTATACCAAAACAGCCTTTCAATAGCAATGACAAGCTGATTTTTTAGCCAAAAAATTCGCCTAAATGCCCTATATTCACAAAAGACCTCGTTCAGCGAAGGAAATTACTTCACTATCACCTACTACCATATGGTCGAGGACGCGAATGTCTACCAGATTTAACGCATCCTGCAGGCGTTGTGTAATTCGTTGATCCGCCTGGCTGGGTTCTGCAATTCCCGAAGGGTGGTTATGGGCCAGAATGACCGCAGCAGAGTTTTTTGCCAAAGCCTTTTTAACCACTTCACGTGGATAGACCGAGGCACCATCAATAGTCCCGTAAAAAAGTTCTTCGTAAGCAATCAAACGGTTTTGGTTATCCAGAAACAGCACTGCAAATACTTCGCGGGGTTGATGTCGAAGTTGAGCGCTTAGGTAATTTCGAACCAGATCGGGCGTAGTTAATAAGTCGCCCTCTTTTAATGTGGCTGATAGGTGCCGGCGGCCCATCTCCAATACTGCCTGAAGCTGAGCGTATTTAGCGGAGCCAAGGCCTAAGCCCCTACAAAATTCAGCTTGGGATGCTTCAAGTAATTGGCGCAACCCGCCGTACTCGTGCAATAACTCGCGGGCGAGATCTACGGCGGATTTCCCGACGCAACCTACGCGCAAAAAAATGGCGAGAAGTTCGGCATCAGACAAAGCGGCGGGACCTAAATCGAGAAGTTTTTCACGGGGGCGTTCAGCGGCTGGCCAATCAGCTATGGACATATTACGTTCCTTGTTAGTAAGAAGACCTCAAGTCTATGAGGGGTGAATTTGGGTGAAGATTTGTGCAGAATGCTAAATCCTGATTTATCCGTCAAGCTTTATCCTGTTTGTATAAAATCTTACGACAAGATACTGCATAGCCGAACCTCTGGCAGGCTATGCAGCATTGTTCTAGAGCTTTCTAGCGGATTTGCGGTTCAATCCATTCCACGACGTCCTTACTCAAGTCTTTAAGGCACTTTTGCGTTGCATCGCAAACGGTTACGCCGTTGCTCCCCAAGTCCAGCACATTGCTGGAAGGTGTAAATTCGTTGAGCGACATAATGGCGCAGGTGTGTTTCGCGGTGGCCATCTCTTTACCTTTTAGCAGGGCTGCGGTGATTTGGATTTTCGGTAAGGCGGACGATTGTTTTGTGCCAAATTGATGCTCGCTTCCTAGTACAAGCTGCTCCACATCGATTAAAAGTACTGGTACCACTCCATTGCGTATTTTGGCGGCGGTGGAAACAGGCTCGAAGCGCAGACCTTGGGTTTTGGCTTTATCCACAAGGTCTTCTACCATTGCCTTATCGATATTGCAGGGAAACTCCGATTGCTTGTATTTAAAACCCTTTACGTTAAAGCCGATGTTTTGATTCACATAAACAAGTGGTGAATTGGGTGTTAATGGCTGTTCTTCCGCCGCTAGGGTTAGCAGCGGAGTTAAGGCCAGCATCATCAGAAAGTATTTCATAACCTTTACCTCGTTGAATGTTATTGACGGCACCCATCGTTGCAGCTGCAGATGCGTGTTAGTTGACTATATGTCAGGGTAGGAAAAAAACACTGACTATACAAAACCCTACGCTTACCTTTTGCTTACCAAAAATTTTCTCATAAAAATCAATTAGATATGATTTGACTAATCCGGTGCTAGACTTGTGTTTCACAAATGGAATCTTGCAAAATTACACTGTAGTCAGGGTTTGCTCAGCGAGTGGTTTACTCGTTTAATTTTAATAAAAAAACAAACTGAGAAAGGTATAACTATGGTTAAGGCTAAAGGTTCAGGTTTTCATGGACGTTATTAAAGAAGCAGACTTCAGGCTAGGTGAGGTCGAAGTGTCGCCATCACATAACAGCCTGCGCACTTCTGTTAAAACCATCAAGTTGCAGCCTAAGGTAATGGCGGTATTGCATTACCTCGCCTGTCATCATGGTCGCGTCATAAGCAATGAAGAGTTAATTAGGGAGCTTTGGGAAGGACGTATAGTCACTCACGGGTCGGTGCAAAAAAGTATTAATGCCCTGCGTACTGCGTTTGCGGAATTGATGGGAGATCAGGAAATTATTGCTCACTATTCCAAACGCGGTTACCAGCTCAAACTTGAGCCTCAGTTTCAAAACTTAAGCTCCGTCGATTCTCAATTGTTGGGGATCACGCAGACTAAAACTCCGCAAAAGATTCTCACCACATCTGGAACCTGGGCTCTGCTCATAAGTATTTGTTTATGTGTAGTCTTGTTAGTTTTATTGATGCCTTCTCCAGCAGACCTGAAAAACTCAAAAACACCAAAACTAGGGCCATTAACCAAAAGCCATAAGATCCTATTTCAAACTACCTCGGGATACACCAACGAAACCGGCCATGAACGGAATGCAGTACCCCACCCCGATAATAAACATGTGGCCTATATTCGCGAAAAATTTAATGCCAAACAAAAGGGTGAAACAGACAGTGACATCATTATTCGCAATGGTTCGGGCAGGGATTGGCGTGTTGCAAACAGCCAGGGCTCGTGGTTCAAATTAGCTTGGTCGCCCGCCGGAAAACATTTGGTTGCCGTCGAGGTAAAGCGTGATGAAGGGCAGCCTTTCAGCCCCAATTTTTTTGAAAAGCCCAACTACTTATACTCACTCCACATTTTTTCCCTTGATTTGGACAGCGAACGACTGATAGAGAAACAACTTCTCAGTCAATGGCAGGGGCGGATTTACAGCGTGACTTGGTGGGATGAGGCCACACTTGAATTCGTCGCCAAACAAGGTCCGAACGCTGCCACAGCACGTTACCGATACTCAACCCAGGATCAGCGGTTGATCGCGCTGGATGAAGGCGATGGAATGTCCAATCCAGTTGCGAGCGCTGTTTTGAATAAAAAAACAGCGCTCGCAAGCTTGCACAAAAATGCCATTCAAGTTGATTTCTTAAATGAAGAGCAAGCATCGATAAGCCGCTGGCAGCTCGATTTTCCAGCAGTGGAAATGAGCTGGGTTCCGGATGGAAGTGGCGTTTTGCTTTTTAACGAGGAAGAGAGAAAATTATTCATTCTTTATATGGATGGTCAGCGCGTGGAGATTCCACTGGCCGATTCCAAAGATCGGGTTTTTTCAAGACCCCGTTTCAAGCCAGACGGAAGCGCTATCTTCTATACAGAAGAGCGACGCAGCTCAAATATTATCCTGATGGCGCCAGACGGGACTAAAACGCGGTTAACCGAAAACAACGACCTTAACTATTCCGCTACCTTTTCGCCTGATGGAGATAAGGCCGTGTATGCCTCGGTGCGCAATAATCAGATACATCTATGGTTAGTGGAAGGTGGCCAGGAGCGGCAGCTCACGGTTCAACCTATCGCAAAAAGGGTCAGCTCGATTGTCTGGTATGGCCATAACAACCTCATTTTCAGTAACGGCACGAGCCTCTACCTCCATAATCTAATGACTGCGGAAACAATCTTGTTTTTTAAGGACACTGACAAAATCGAGCCGGTGGGTTATTTCCCTAATACTAATCGGTTGCTGGTAGTCAAAAGCAATCGCGACCTTAGAAATCTATGGCGTATCGATACAAAGACTCATCTACAGAAACAATTGACCTTTGGAGCTGTCGGTACTGCGGCGGAATTTGATGGGGATATTTATTTTCAATATGTCGGGGAGAACGGTCTTTGGGCGCTGCGAGCAAAGAATGATGCTCTGGAATTAATAACATCTACCCTCAACGATAATAGTAAATTGCTTAAGGTTGACAAACAGGGCGCCTATTTTGTTAGCGGCGGCCTATGTCGCGAGTCGGATATTCTCTATTTCGACTTTGCGACTGCCAGTATATCTACCTACCTAAAGCGGGATTCCAAAATTGTATCTACCACTTCATTTAACCCATTAAAGGGAACTCTCCAAACGGATTGTTACCTTGCCGAAGCCAATATCGTTGAGTTGAAATAATATTATGCCGTTCCCCTAATACGGTGGGACGGTAGTTAATTTTCAATCGTCCCCTTTTTTCCTTTCATGCATCCGTGTTCATTCGCAGACGTCTTACTGACGTCGTTCAACATAAAACCCATTGGTTGATGTGGCGTCTAATAGTTTCTTTTCTAATTGGCTGGTTCTGGAGTTAGTAGTCAGTTACATTGCGCTACAATTCAACCATGTCCCTCTTAACTAAGGCGTACATATGAGTTCGCTCACCAACAAACGTATCCTACTGGGCGTAACAGGCGGTATAGCCGCTTATAAAAGTGCCGACCTGGTGCGCCGCTTACAAGACGCTGGCGCAAGCGTTCGCGTCGTAATGACAACGGCCGCGCAGGAATTTATTACGCCTCTCACTATGCAAGCGTTATCAGGAAACCCCGTTCATACCACCTTGCTCGATCCAGAAGCTGAAGCTGGAATGGGACATATCCAGTTAGCGCGTTGGGCAGACTTAGTTCTGGTTGCACCCGCCAGCGCAGATTTTATAGCCCGCCTCGCTCAAGGTCAGGGTAACGATCTTTTAACAACCATTTGTCTGGCTACTGCTTCGCCTATCGCTGTAGCGCCCGCCATGAATCAGGGCATGTGGCGCAATGTGAGTACCCGAGCTAATGTTGAAGTACTTAACCAACGCAAAATTCACATATTGGGACCAGGCGCTGGTGAGCAGGCGTGTGGCGACGTGGGCCCAGGCCGAATGCTGGAACCTTTAGCCTTGGTGGATGCAGTCGCGAGTTTTTTCGTATCCGGAGCGCTGGCTGGTAAGACAGTGGTGATCACTGCAGGGCCAACTCGTGAGGCCATCGATCCCGTGCGGTATGTTAGTAACCATAGTTCTGGAAAAATGGGTTACGCGCTGGCGCAAGCTGCGGTCGAGGCGGGCGCCCACACGGTACTTGTATCAGGTCCAACACAACTTGCGCCACCAGATCGTGTTGAATTTGTGTCGGTCACCACGGCAGAGGAAATGTTGGAAGCAAGTTTGAAACATGCAACCGCTGCCGATATTTTTATCGCCGCTGCGGCGGTAGCGGATTATCGCCCTGCTCAGGTTGCAACACAGAAACTCAAGAAGACAAATGAAGAGCGCATCACGCTGGAATTAATAAAAAATCCAGACATAGTAGCGAGCATCGCTGCGCTGGACACAAAACCATTTACCGTGGGGTTCGCAGCAGAAAGTGAAAATCTTCACGCTTATGCGAAGCAAAAATTGATACGTAAAAATTTAGATTTGATTATCGCTAATGATATTTCAATAAATGGTATTGGATTTAACGCGGATGAAAATGCTGTGACTGTCATTGATCACGAACAACAGCAAGAATTAACGCAAGGTAGCAAGCACCAACTGGCTCGTGAGTTAATTTCTATAATCGCGCAAAAAATAAATGCCAATAATAATGGTTTGTAAATTGATAGGGTCAACGAGGGGATATTGTGGACGATCTCGATAATAAAACAACCAGGCCGCAGCGGATTTTACCCACACCGCAAACTAGCGCCCCTTCTTCAAGTGTAGGTTCGCGCGCTGCTGCTCGAGCCAAAGAGCAGGCCAAGCGTAAAGCGGCAGCTCAACAGCGTTTGCTATTTATGTTAGTGGGTGGAGCATTACTTCTAAACATATTGCTAGGTTACTATCTATATGACGTGATGATAACCAAAGCAACCGTCGAAAATGAGCAAAAATTTATTCAACAGGAACTCTCTATTGGTGCAAAGCCAGTAGAAAAATACCTTACTGAATATCAAGAAAAATTAAATCAGCTATCGCACCATCCAGCAATAATCCAGGCATTGAATGAAAAAAATAACGACGCTTTGAATGATTTGGAAAAAACATTGGTTTCTTCTATCGAGAATGCGATAGATTTAAAAATTTTAGTGGCCGGTAATGTCGATGTAGACCCTGACGGAGTAGTTCCCATTCGGTTCGCCGAGTTAGATTTATTACGTCGCGCAGAACGCGGTGAAAAAGCATACGCTGAAGCTGCACTTATTAATGAAAAGTGGCAAATCCATTTTGTTGCCAGAGTCACAGCTGGACAAGACCTACCTCTAATTGGCACGCTCATGTTAACGCTTGACGGTGAGCCACTTAAAAAAATTCTACAAGCGTCAACCAGCAATTTAGGGGAAAAAAAGCTGGAACAAAAGTTTGCTAACTCACCGACCCTAACGATTTTTAAAACGGGTACTGGCGGTCTTAGTCAAAGCCGTTCGCTTGCCATTCCCAACAGCAATTGGGAGGTTTCATTTACCGGCTCAAATTTATTGCTTGAGCAAGCGGAAGAAGCACCAACATTGTGGATGTTAGCATTGGGGTGTACCACGGCATTTAGTTTGTTTTTAGCGCTTGTGCTCAGCAGATTCCTCGTAAAAGTTGAACAAGAAGCGGAGCAAAAGCTAGCGCCAACAATTGCTGAGGTAGCGAAGAAAGCCACCGCATCAGTTGCGGATGCAACCCCCAGTACGCTTTTTCAAAAGCAGGACATTTTGGATATAGCTGTTATCGACGAAGACGAAAATATTTTAGGTCTGAACGATATCCGAAATAAAAAGCAATTTGTAACACCTACTGCCATTGATGAAGCAAGTGTTCCTGCGCACATCTTTCGTTCTTATGATATTCGGGGCGTTGTTGGTAAAGATCTCGATGCGAGCCTCGCAGAAAAAATCGGCCATGCCGTTGGCAGTGAAGCTTTGGACAAGGGTGAGCAATCTTTAATTGTTGCTCGCGATGGCAGAACTCACAGCCAAGATCTAACGAACGCTTTGATAAAAGGAATTTTACGTTCCGGTTGTAACGTTATGAATATCGGCGTAGTACCCACACCCTTAATGTATTTCGCGACCTATCATTTTTCTGATGTGCGAAGTGGGGTCATGGTAACTGCGAGCCACAACCCTGCTGAATACAATGGCTTTAAAGTAGTGATCAACAACAATGCATTAGCGGACGATGCCGTAACAGGCTTACGAACCAGAATCTTGGCGCAAAATTTTCATCAGGGTATTGGCGAAGAATCTTTCCGCGA
Source organism: Gammaproteobacteria bacterium (assembly GCA_004173475.1). Classification (GTDB taxonomy): domain Bacteria; phylum Pseudomonadota; class Gammaproteobacteria; order Pseudomonadales; family Cellvibrionaceae; genus Cellvibrio. The sequence goes on along the minus strand of SEBU01000006.1, from coordinate 393,885 downwards.
AATTATACCTCACTACATTGAACGTATTTTTTCTGATGTTGCATTGGCAGGTGATGTTTCCATTGTTATAGATGCCGGCAACGCTGTCACTGGTATAGTTGCTCCGCAATTATTTGAAGAATTAGGTTGTCGAGTAACGCCACTTTATTGTGATTTAGACGGCACTTTTCCAAATCATGATCCAGATCCAACGCAAGAAAGTAATTTATTCGCATTGATTGAAAAAGTAAAAGAAGTGAATGCTGATATAGGCGTAGCATTTGACGGCGACGGCGACAGACTTGTGGTTGTCACACCCAAGGGTGATATTATTTGGCCGGATCGTTTGTTAATGTTATTTGCCAAAGACATTTTGGCGCGACATCCCGGTGCAGACGTGTTATTTGATGTGAAATGCTCGCGTCAATTAAATCAAGTCATCAGCGGTTATGGCGGTCGTCCAATTATGTGGAAAACCGGCCATTCGCCGATGAAAGCAAAAATGGTCGAAACAGGAGCGCTAATTGGAGGTGAATACTCCGGCCATATTTTTATCAAAGATCGTTGGTATGGTTTTGATGACGGCATTTATGCTATGGCTCGCTTGTTGGAAATTATTACGCTGCGCGATCAAAATATTGATGATATTTTTTCCGCATTTCCGCAATTAATCATCACACCTGAAATAAAAATCGCTGTACCTGATAGCGTTAAATTTGATGTAATTAAAAAATTAACGGAGTCTGGTGATTTCCAAAACGGTAATGTCACCAGTATTGATGGAGTACGGGTCGATTACAGTAAGGGTTGGGGGCTTGTGCGGGCCTCTAATACTTCTCCGGCACTTACTTTGCGCTTTGAGGCTGAAAGCCAAGAGGCGCTTGTTAGCATCCAACAAATTTTCAAGCGCGAATTGCTAAAGGTTGATTCCAGCTTGGCGCTCAAATTTTAAGTTTACTTTTAGATAGCAGGAATATGTTATGTCGCTCAACCGTGATTCGGCGATGAATATCGCCAATGTATTAACCGAAGCTTTACCTTACATTCAACGCTTTACTGGCAAGACGATTGTTGTGAAATTCGGCGGAAACGCGATGGAAGGCGAAGCACTACAAAATAGTTTTGCGCGCGATATAGTGTTGATGAAATTGGTGGGCATGAACCCGGTAGTTGTTCATGGCGGCGGCCCGCAAATTGGCAGCCTTTTGGAAAAGCTGAATATTAAATCAGAATTTGTTAACGGTATGCGCGTTACTGACAGCGCCACTATGGATGTTGTTGAAATGGTACTTGGTGGTACCGTGAATAAGCAAATCGTAAGTTTAATTAACCGCAACGGCGGTCAAGCGATTGGTTTAACCGGTAAAGATGGCCAATTAATTCGTGCAAAAAAATTAACGGTTACTCATAAAACTCCAGAAATGCTAGCGCCGGAAATTTTAGATATTGGTCACGTAGGCGAAGTTGAAAATATCAATAAGTCGGTTATCGATATGTTGATAAATAGCGATTTTATTCCCGTTATAGCCCCCATCGGTGTAGGGGAAGACGGCGCTTCTTATAACATTAATGCTGATTTGGTCGCCGGTAAAATTGCCGAATTTTTGCATGCTGAAAAGTTAATGCTGCTTACTAATGTGTCAGGCTTACAAGATAAACAAGGCAAGGTGTTAACAGGCTTAAGCACCTCTCAGGTTGATGAGTTAATTGCAGACGGTACTATTTATGGCGGTATGTTACCGAAAATTGCTTGCGCGCTCGATGCGGTAAAAGGCGGCTGCACTAGTGCTCACATTATCGATGGTCGCGTCGATCATGCTGTGCTGTTGGAAATTTTTACCGATGCTGGTGTCGGTACTCTTATTACCAACAAACCTAAAAAGTAATTCCATTTAACGGCTGTGTGAGACGGCGACGTAAAATACGTCGCCTTTCAGTATGGCCTTGGTCACGACGCGGTAATAAATGAATAAATCCGAAATAAAAATATCGCGTCGCGAACAAATATTAAAAGCTCTCGCTGAAAAACTGGAGGACAGCCCGGGCGAGCGAATTACCACCGCAATTTTGGCAAAAGCAGTAGGTGTTTCTGAAGCTGCGCTTTACCGCCACTTTCCTAGCAAAACCAAAATGTTTGAAGGTTTGATCGAATTTATTGAGGAAACTATTTTTACTCAAATTAATTTGGTGCTCAAACAAGAGCAGTCGGCGGTCAAACGCTGCGAGCGCATTATCAATACGCTACTCGTATTTGCGGAACAAAATCCAGGTATGTCGCGTTTGTTAGTGGGAGATGTTCTTACCGGAGAGACGGAACGCTTGCGTCATCGCATAGTACAATTTTTTGAACGCATCGAGACACAGTTAAAACAAACCTTACGCGATGCCGAGCTTCGTAATAATTTGCAAGCTGCGCTACCAGCGGCCACCTTTGCCCATTTTTTAATGGCTTATGTAGATGGCGCTATCCTGCAATTTGTGCGCAGTGAATTTCATAATACACCAAGCACACACTGGCGCGAGCAATGGAAGCTTCTTTCACCGCTTTTAATACAGATGGAATTTGCGTGAGTTAAACGTTTATTTTTTTTCACCGTTTATTTCAATGAAGCGGGCTCTAGCCTGGTCGTATTTAGCGGCGGCTACTTGAAGTTCGTCCTCACGTTGTTTGATTTGTACGTTTAAATCTTTTTCTTCAGACTTAAGTGTTGTTATATTTTTCAAAATATCTTCAGAGACAGTTTTACCGCCACGCTCGATCGCCGCTGCATGACCTTCCTGTACTTTGAGTTGAGATTTTGTACTTGTTAAATTTGCCTTAAGGATATTAATGGTGTTCACCAATTCCTGAAGATTGCGAGTTTTAGCGGAATCTATATCGGTCAGCGAACTATAAGTCTGACGCAACTCCAAATCATATTTTGCTTGCTCCTTAGCGGCTTTACGTTCTTTCGCGATTCGTTCTGCGTCGGCTTCTGGTGGTGCGGGAGGTACAACTTTAATTATTTCTCCGCCGATAGTGAGGACCTCGTAACCGTTGCGTATGTACTGCGGGGGCATAGTTTGTGACACAGCTTTTTTGCCGTTATCGGTGGTGTAACGATAAAAAACCTTTTTTGTTTCGGATTTATCATCTGCCGCTAGCGTGTTGGTGCTGAGCGAGACAAATAAGCCGCCTACCAACACAATTTTTATAAATAAATATAAGCTCGGTTTCATAATGACCAAATTAGTGGTTAAACATGCACTGCGAGTGATCGTAGTGCGAAATAGTTGGGTTAATCAACACCATAAGTTGCACGGTATGCTCTAATTTTGGCCACCATAGCCTCTTGGTTTGGCTGGCTTTCAAGATAATCGATTATGTGATTTAAATTAATGATGCTGACCACAGGAATACCAAAAGATTGTTCAACTTCTTGAATAGCAGATACATCACCCTGACCTTTTTCCTGGCGGTTAAGACCAATTAATACTGCTGCGGCCTGTGCACCTGCAGACTTAATAATAGACATCACTTCACGGATTGCAGTTCCTGCGGTGATGACATCGTCAACAATGAGAACTTTACCCTGCAAGGGGGCTCCTACAAGTGTACCGCCTTCACCATGGTCTTTGGCTTCTTTACGGTTATAGCAGTAGGGTAAGTCTTGTTTATGGGTATCTGATAATGCAATTGCGGTAGTGGCAGCTAAGGGAATGCCCTTGTAGGCGGGACCAAAAACTATATCGAAGTCTATATTTGCCGCCTTAATGGCAGCAGCGTAATGTCGACCAAGTTCGGCCAATGCACTACCGGTCTGAAAACGGCCAGCATTAAAAAAGTAGGGACTTGTGCGACCTGACTTAAGCGTAAATTCACCAAAACACAAAGCCTGGTGTTTAATTGCCAGATGTATGAAGTCGTACTGGTATTTTTGCATGCAAAGTTCCTATTTATGATCTACGTTTTAAGAAAGCTAAGAATAATATTTGATGGGTGGGAGTAACTGACTCCATTGTCGCGCGGTTATCTAGCGGTTTCCAACTTACAATCCTCCTATAACAGAAAAAATTGTAACAAAACGAAACATGGGTAACACTTTTTGACAAACCTTGGGTATCATACACAGTCCGTAATCAAGGGGCTAACATGAGAGTTATCAGTCTTAGCGTCGATGGGATTGTTCAATCGGCGCAGCGCGGTCTATATGACTGGCTGGCGAATCAGGATGCAGATTTAATTTGTTTGCAAGATTTACGCGCACGTGAGCGCGATATGGAAAAGCCCGAGTTTGAACTCGACGGATATTTTGCCTATTTTTTCGATTCCGGAACAAAAAACTACAACGGTGTAGCCATTTACACTCGCGTTCAACCCAAAGCGTTGATTTATGGGTTGGGTTTTGCTTCGGGTGTGGATATGGAAGGCCGCTATCTTCAGGTTGATTACGAACAACTCAGCGTTGGTTCGTTGCTTGCACCTAGTGCAACATCTGAAGTGGAGTCTCAAGAGGTCAAAATTAAATTCTTTGATGATTTCCAGGCGCATCTCGACAAAATTACCCGTAAGCGTCGCGAGTATATTTTTTGTGGTAATTGGGCCATGGCACACACGCCACGCGATGTTAGCAATTCCGCAGAGAACCAACACAACTCCGGTTTTTTGCCGCATGAACGGCAATGGTTAAGTCAACTCTACAATCAATTGGGTTACGTAGACGCTTTCCGTCGTGTTAACAAAGACAACGACGAGTACAGCTGGTGGCCAAACGGTTTGAAGGGCGATGGCGATGGTTGGCGCACCGATTTTCAAGTAGTGTCAAACAGCATCGGCCCTAAAGTAGAGTATGCGGCTATCTACAAAACTCAACAGTTCTCAAGCCACCTGCCAGTCATTATTGATTACGATATGGAGCTTCAGCAGCCTTAACATTCTTAGGTTGATAAACAAAAACCCGCCACTTGGCGGGTTTTTGTTTAGTTGGATAAAGACATTTAGTATTAGTAGTATTCATTGATATTCATCTTCCTAGTTTTGAAGGAATCCCTAAGACTATTCTGCAGCGAGTTATTTATCCATACGAAACAAGGACACCTTATGAACATCGGCGAAAAAATAAAGCAGCTGCGCACCGATAAAAATCTTACTCAACCACAATTGGCTGAAGCGATTGGAATCGAGCAATCTTATCTATCTAAATTGGAAAATGATAAATCCATTCCTTCAGCAGATATATTCCAGGCAATTCTTAAAGCCCTTTCAATCAATGCAGCAAATTTTTTGGAAGGAATAGATGAAAAAATAATACACAAGGACTTGAGGCATATTCCTGAAGTAGCCAATTATTTAAACGCAGGTGCCGCTTTTAGAATCCACAACATTAAGAAATGGTTGTTCGGGTCGGCAGCAGCGTGTGTAATTGGATTGACCTTAATTGTTGCGGGTTACAGTTCACTTATCTTTAATTCTATTCAGTACGAATACATCTCAGATGGCATTTTGTTGGAAGGAGAGCCTTGGGATTTTATATCAAGCTGGGAAAGGTATGAGGCTAAAGACTCCTGCACTTATAATGTTAGCGACGAATGCCAGAAAAAATCTGAAGAACGAGCGGCTAAAGATAAAGTAATGCGTGCACGGATCAGGTTAGATACGCTTATGACTACTTCATACCAAGGAAAACATATTTATAAAAACGTAGAGGGAGGCTTTAGAGTTTACGAGTTCAAAGGTGACAGGAATATTCATCATGCTGGAAATCGCTACCTTATGTTATTAGGAACTTTGATTGCCTTTGCTGGACTGTTTGGCTTTTTCGTGGAATTCCGGCTACGAAAAATTTTATAGCGGAATAATTAAAAGGACGAAGCAATCGCCCTCTTTATATCAAAGCTAATTTTTTGCTAAGGCCTCTTGCTGCAACCGATGCAACTCCGAAATTCCCTGCTTCGCAAGTTTTAACATGGCTGCAAATTCTTCTTCGGTAAAAGGTTCAGCTTCCGCAGTGCCTTGAATTTCGATAATTCCGCCATCGTTACCCATGACGACATTCATATCAGTATCGGCGGATGAGTCTTCGGGGTAATCCAAATCCAGTACGGGTACGCCTTCATAAATTCCTACTGAGACCGATGCGATCGCGCGTTTCAGCGGCTCTCCGATAACTTTGTCTTGTGCTTTTAAATGGGCAATGGCATCGGCCAGTGCAACCCATGCGCCGGTAATGGACGCGGTGCGGGTTCCCCCGTCGGCCTGGATAACATCGCAATCGATATTAATGGTGTTTTCTCCAAGTGCTGTGAGATCAACAGCGGCGCGTAGTGAGCGGCCAATTAAGCGCTGGATTTCTACGGTGCGGCCTTGTTGTTTTCCGCGTGCGGCTTCGCGATCCATGCGTGTGCCCGTTGAGCGCGGCAACATGCCGTATTCAGCGGTAAGCCAACCTTGCCCTTTTCCTCGCAAAAAACTGGGAACACTATTCACGACGCTCGCGGTACAAATAACCTTGGTATCGCCAAACTCTACGAGCACTGAACCTTCAGCGTGTTTAGTGTAACGGCGGGTGATGCGAATATCGCGGAGCTGGTTGGGGGTGCGACCACTGGGGCGTTGCATGATAAATTCCTTACTGCTGAATGTGATAGGAGGAAGGTGTGCTAACATCTTCCAAAATAATTACGATAACTGTCGCCAAGCGATTAATTTTTTTGCGTCAAAAGGCTGCTGAACTTTACCAGTTCTGAAGACTTCAAGTCACCAAACCATTCTTATCTAATGCTTTAAGGACCATCTATGCCACGCAGTATGACCGGATTTGCGCGTCGCGAAGCCAAACTTTCCTGGGGCACCGCCGTATGGGAAATTCGCAGCGTCAATCATCGTTACCTGGAGCCCAGCTTCCGTTTGCCAGAGGATTTTCGCGAGATTGAGCCGCATCTTCGTGATGCCATGCGCAAGTCATTGCAGCGCGGAAAAGTCGAGGCCAGCCTGAGCATTCAATGGGAGCATGAGGCTGAGGCAGAGTTGGGTATTAACTTATCTCGCGTGTCGCAATTGGCCAAAGCTGCAACTCAGATCAACGACCTACTCGGTAAAGCCGCCGCACCGCTCAGTGCATTAGAGATTCTTAAATGGCCGGGAGTCATGCAGAAGCAGGAGTTGGATCGCGAAGCTATGCAGTCGGCAGTGCTCAAAGTGTTTGATGAGGCACTGCTAGGACTTATTGAGCACCGTAGCCGGGAAGGTGCTGAACTTGAACAATTAATCTTGCAGCGTCTGGATGCCGTGTCCGCACAGGTCGTAAAAGTTCGTGCTCGTATGCCTGAAATCCTTGCCGCCCAACGGGAAAAACTACAAACCAAACTCGCTGCATTGCAAATCGATTTGGACCCAGAGCGTTTGGAACAAGAAATCGTGTTGCTCGCGCAGAAAGCGGATGTAGATGAAGAGCTGGATCGTCTGGATACGCATGTTATCGAAGTAAAACGAAGCTTGAAACAAACTGATTCTCTTGGCCGTCGTCTGGACTTTTTAATGCAAGAACTCAATCGCGAGGCTAATACACTCTCATCCAAAAGTATCGTAAGCGATACGACGCAGGCAGCGGTCGAGTTGAAAGTGTTGATCGAACAAATGCGGGAGCAGGTGCAGAATATCGAGTAATAAAACACTCAAACAGCCAGCGAATCGGTTTGACATATGCTGGTAGACCCTTAATAGAAAAACCTATCAAGTTATAAGTAAAAAAGCTGGATGAATTAGTTTTCATCCAGCTTTTCTGTCCAGACACTTTTAATTATTTAAGAGTAACAACATCTCCCACAAGAGCCACGCCCGACATAAGCATGCCCGAACCGCACTTAAAGGTAGTGTCGCTGGTGCTCAAGTTGTTTTTGTAATTGGAGCGAATGTTGACCACTGCATTTGCACCCACGCTTTCCGCTTTGTCACGCAGGGCCTTCAAAGTGGATAAGAATACCCATTCGCAGGCTTCTTTGTCGCTCTTGTTCGCACCATTGGTTTTTCTATTCGAGCTGTATTCACTGAATACTTTCACCACCTCGCCGTGAGACTGGTTGCCGAAGTAGAATTTAATATTGTCGCCAAGAATATTTTTAGCCTGTTCAGATGCGAGCGCATCGGCAATTGAATAATCCTCAATGTCATTACGTGCGCTGGCTTCTAGCGCGCAGAGGCTTAGGGCAACTGCACCAAGTGTTGAGATAAATGTTTTCATAACGGTTTCCATGTAGTCAAAAGTAAAAGACCGCAGAGCGGTAGTGGAAAAAGGCGAAAGTATTCTAACCTGTAGGTTATGGTTTATGTTAGCGCGCCTCAAGTGGTGGAAAAATTTTCAGCGTCCCAATTAATTTGCAGCATTTAAGCTTTCGGAACTCCTTTTTTGACCGTCGCATGTATAAAATGGCGCCTGGGCAATATGGACTTTCGCGATAGCATAATAAGATGGCATTAAATTTTACTATTTCTGATTGGAAAGCTTGGTTTCCCACATTTGATGATACCCAGCCAGACGTCTCCGTGATTCCCGCTATGCTTCGGCGAAGACTTAGCCCTGCTGCGCGTATGGCTATGAGCGTGATGATGCCTTTGGCCGAAACTCATGGCGCAATGCCGTTAGTATACGTTTCGCGTCACGGTGATTTGCATCGTACCTTACAACTACTTAAGGATCTTGCCAATTCTGAGCTTCTGTCGCCCACGGCATTCAGTTTGTCTGTCCACAACGCTACGGCTGGATTATTTTCCATTCAGCAAGGCCTGACTAAAAATATCACTGCAATAAGTTGCGGGGATCAGGAGCTGATTCCTGCGATGCTTGAGGCTTTGGGCCAATGCAATGCGCAGGAACCGAAGGTGATGTGTGTATTTTGCGACGAACCCCCACCGAATATCTATTGCGAGCAAGTATCCCAGCCTGAGGCTCCTTACGCAGTCGCACTTGTTATCAGTCGCGGAACAGATTGGCAACTTGCTTCTACGGGCGAATTCGCTTGTGACAGCGCACAAGAGATTCCTGTTCCGCAGCCTTTGGAAATCCTTTCGCTTTTGCGAGGTGAGTTGCCCGATAAAGCTTTCCCACATAATAAAGTCTTGTGGCAGCTCAGGCGGAACTTGTTGTGATCATTGAGCGTTTAAACTATGGTTGGAGACTTTTTGCGACTGGGCTCAGTTTCACACTCTTCGGCTTGGGAGGCGTAATCGTTCCCTTGATTGCAACGCCCTGGATCAAATTAACGTCGCGCAACGCCGAACAGCGTCAACGGCGCGCGCGTTTACTGATTCATCGAACCTTCCGATTGTTTATACATACCATGCGTTTTCTTGGCGTGTTGACTTGGTATATCAAGGGTGAGGAACTGTTAAAACGCCCCCGTTTGCTGGTTTTGGCGAACCATCCCTGTCTCATTGATGTTGTGTTTCTTATTGCATTTATTCCCAACCCTGATTGCATTGTGAAAGGCAGGTTGCTCTCCAATCCGGCCATGAATGGCTATCTGCGATTGACCGGATTTTTGACTAACGATAGCGGCCCTGAGTTAGTGGAAAAAGCGCGCGAATCAATTGATAAAGGTAGCGCTCTGATTATTTTCCCTGAAGGTACTCGCACTGTCCCTGGGGAAGCCCTGCACTTTCAGCGCGGTGCAGCGAACCTGGCATTACGTACGCAAACTGCGATCACTCCGGTGACCATTTTGTGCAACCCGCTCACCTTGAGTAAAAAACACCGGTGGTACCACATTCCACCAAAAAAAGTGCATTTGAGTCTGCTGGTGGGCAATGACATTTCTATCGCCAGCTATACTCAGCATCAACCAGCCATGGCTGCCCGCCAGCTAACCCAGGATTTACAGCAATACTTCACCGAGGATTTAAGAGCACATGATACACACGCATAGCTTGGCTCAAGAGCTCAAGCAGTTAATTATTGATACATTGGATTTAGAAGATATAAGCGCCGAAGATATTGATGACACGGCACCGCTTTTCGTTGATGGACTAGGTTTGGATTCTATTGATGCTCTTGAGCTGGGTGTGGCATTACAGAAGCGATACGGCGTAAAGCTAGATGCCGAATCTGAAGAAACTCGTAAGCATTTCGCCAACATTCAAAACCTGTGTGCAATGGTTGAAGCACGCCGCACCAAGGAGTAAATCATGGCTGATAAAAATGCGATTTTTGACCACGTAGCAACAACCTTAAGTGAGTTATTTGATCTTGAGCGTTCCGACATCAAGCTTGAATCACACTTAAGTGACGATCTGGATATCGACAGCATCGACGCTATAGATTTGATTGTGGAATTAAAAAAATACGTTGGTAGAAAAATCGGCCCCGAAGATTTCAAATCTGTGCGCACGGTTGGCGATATTGTTAATGCAGTAAGCGACATCATGGGAGCTCAGGCCTAAATGCATGGGCGCCGCCTTATTGCAATAGTGCTGGGGATCCTATTAGTTCTTTACCCTTTGCTGGTATATGTCGGCTTGCAGCAGTTTGGCCCGCGCATATTGGCGTGCATTCTTGTAACGGCAGCTTTTTCGAGACTGGTCGTTAGCAAGTTCACGCATCAGCCGATGAGCAACGTAGTATGGCTTCTGCTCGCGGCAGTAATCGCTGGCGGACTTACCCTGTTAACTGGCTCGGTGATTGGTTTGAAGTTCTACCCAGTGATTGTGAATGTTGCGTTGCTAGGTATTTTTGGCGCCAGCTTGTATCGCCCGCCGAGCATGATTGAACGTTTTGCCCGTTTGCAAACGAGCGATTTACCGGTTCAGGCCATAGCTTACACCCGAAAAGTAACCTGGGTGTGGTGCGGTTTTTTCGTTTTTAACGGGATATTGGGCGGTGCTACTGTTTTTGCCAGCGATAAAATATGGGCACTCTACAACGGCCTGATCTCTTATATTTTGATCGGTTTATTGTTAGCGGGTGAATATCTGATTCGTTTGCGCGTGCAGCGTAAACACGTTCAGGAAGAACAACTTTTGGAACATAAGCTCGTTCGAGATGATTAAACAACTTCACCAGCTTTTCACTTCGCCGCAAACAGCACGTGACTACGACCAAATTATTGCCTTTGACGACCTGAGTTCCACAAGTTGGAGCGACTTGTGGAAACGCGTTGCTGTTTGGCAAGCCGCTTTGATGAAAATTGACGGTGACTTGGTTGCGCTTTACCAACGTGACTCGATCGAATTTCTAGCCGCATTATTCGCTCTTTGGCGACTAGGTAAACAAGCCTTAGTGCCCGCTAACAACTTGGCAACCAGCTGTCAGCAACTGGCTCAACTTACGCCTTATTTCGCGGGCGAATTTAATATCGTTAATGTAATTAATCCAGTATCGGATGAAAACGTTACCGACCCTTTGAAGCTGGCGGAGTCAAAAACCTCAGACATTCATGCCTGCGCCCTAGTGCTTTTCACCTCCGGCTCAACCAGCCAACCTACTCCCATCCCCAAGAGTTTCGCGCAATTAGACGCGGAAATAAGCGCACTTGAAAGTGTGTGGGGCGGGACAATTGCAGGTGCAAGTATTAGCAGTACAGTTTCTCACCATCACATTTACGGATTATTGTTTCGCCTGCTATGGCCCTTATGCAGTGGTCGTCCTTTTGTGAGGAATGAACGAGACTACTGGGAAGAATTGGTGCGAGATGCTCAAACCAGATTGCCCCTCGTAGTTGTTAGCAGCCCAGCTCATTTAAGCCGCATTCCGCCGCTGGCTTGGCCCGAAAAAGCGCTGATCGCTGTATTTTGTTCGGGAGCACCATTGGCGACCCAATCCGCGCTTGCCGCAAAATCACAACTTGGACACGTGATTACAGAAGTGTACGGGAGCACCGAAACCGGCGGAATTGCCTGGCGTGAACAAGATAAGAATTCTGCGTGGACTTGTCTGCCCGGGGTTGAAATCAATCTTACTCAGGAAAGTTCATTATTACAGGTTCGCAGCCCGCACCTTGCTGATCGCAGTTGGTTCACCAGTGCAGATCAGGTAACGCTGAACGAGGACGGTCGTTTTAACCTTTGCGGTCGTGCGGATCGCATCGCCAAAGTAGGCGGGAAGCGTATCTCTCTCAGCGCTATTGAGCGCTTACTGGAGCAGCAAGAAGGCGTTGCCGAAGCACGTGTAATCCTCTTGCCTGAACGCGGTGATCGCCTGGGTGCGGTTGTAATTTTAAATAATGACGGCAACAAGCGGCTGGTAGATCAAGGCAAAAGCGCCATCAATCAACAATTGAAGCAGGCGCTGGAAAATAAGGTGGATCGCATAGCGATTCCGCGCTATTGGCGCTACTTGGGAGAGTTGCCGCAAAATCGCCAGGGTAAAACCACACTGGCGGACTTGATGGCGCTTTTTGCAACTGAGCCTTTGCCGCGCCTGCCCGTCCTTATCGGTAAACAGGAAGCGCAAGACAGCCTGACGATGGAGTTGTTTGTGCCCGCTAACCTCTATTATTTTGATGGGCATTTTCCGGGTCGTCCGGTCTTGCCTGGCGTTGTGCAAACTCATTGGGCAATTCATTACGCGCGCGAACAGTGGGGTGATTTAGGCGAGTTTACTGGTCTTGAAGCGGTCAAGTTCCAACGTGTAATAACTGCCAATCAAACTTTATTGCTTCGCCTGGAATACCATCAGGACAAAGACAAACTTTATTTTAGCTACATCAGTAACAACGATCAGGCTATCCCTCATGCGAGTGGTCGCGTTGCGTTTAGCCGAGGGCCAACGAATGGCTGATATTGTTAGCTTCAAACCCTGCGTATTGGTACCGGTTTACAACCATCATCAACGCCTTGCTGAAGGAATCGAAAAGATTCGCCAGTACGATCTGCCGGTGATCATGGTGGACGATGGAAGTAATGATATTTGCAAATCTGTTATGCGCGACATTGCCGCAAATGACGCGCAAGTCAGGCTGGTGGAGCGCGCTGAAAATGGTGGGAAAGGGGCGGCATTAAAAACCGGTTTTCGTACAGCGCTTGAGCTGGGGTTTTCCCATGCATTGCAAATTGATGCAGACGGTCAGCACAACATCCTGGATATTCCCCGCTTTCTGGAAATTTCCCAAGCAAGCCCGAACACCCTGATCGCGGGTAAACCCGAATACGATGAAAGCGTTCCGAAAGGACGATTTTACGGCCGTTACCTCACGCACGTTTGGGTTTGGATTAACACCTTGTCATTGGATGTTAAGGACTCCATGTGTGGTTTTCGCGTGTATCCCGTGCGGCGAAGTTGCGAACTGATTGCTGCAGAAAGTATGGGTAATCGCATGGATTTTGATAGCGAGTTCATGGTGCGCTGGCATTGGCGCCACTGGCCGTTGCTGCAATTATCTACCCGCGTGATTTATCCCGAACAGGGCGTCTCCCACTTTCATGCCTGGCGCGATAACAAATTAATTTCCTGGATGCACACCCGGCTGTTCTTCGGCATGCTATGGCGTTTTCCGCGTTTGATGGCGAACAAATTTCGCGCGGAGGCAAAGTGAAGCCCGAGGCTAAATCTAACCATTGGTCGCAGGTTTCAGAAGCGGGTGCAATTACCGGTATGCGGTTTTTGTTCGGCTGCTACAAGTTCGGTGGCAGACCCCTATTCAAGCTGTTTTTATTGCCCGTGATCGCCTATTTCTTCTTATTTCGTCACTCGGCCCGTGCAGCGTCAATCGCTTATTTGCGACGAGTGATTCGTAGCGGCGCACTACTTAAAACAAGTTCGCTCTATTGGTTGAGCGCGCAACATTTTTGGAGTTTTGGTAATGCCCTTATCGATAAGCTGGCTGTATGGATGGGTCGCATTCCGCGCGACCAAGTGAAAATTCACAATGACCAATTAATTATTGAGCAGTTGGTAAGCGGGCAAGGGGCGATCTTAATTATGTCGCACCTCGGTAATTTTGAAATTTGCCGATGCCTCTCATCCCGCCATCGCGGTATGCGTTTAACCGTGCTGATGCACACCAAGCATGCGCTGAAATTCAATCACCTCATGAAGCAATATGCTAGCGACAGTCAGCTGGACATTCTTCAAGTGACCGAAATCAATCCAGCTACAGCCATGATGTTAAGTGAACGGGTTGAACGCGGCGAATTTATTGCTATCGCCGGTGACCGTGTGGCGGTAAATCATCCGGAGAATTCGTTAGTAGTGGATTTTCTGGGCGAAAAAGCCCGTTTGCCGATAGGCCCCTTTACCCTCGCAGCTATTTTGCGAGCGCCTCTGATTTCGCTTTTTTGCCTGCGGGAAGCTAAAGGCTTCGGCATATATTTTGAGAAATTAAGTGAGGCGGTACACATGCCCCGCAAGGCGAGAGAAAAGCACCTTAACCAACTTGCCCAAGCCTACGCCAGTCAATTAGAAGGCCATTGCCGTCAAAGGCCTTTGCAATGGTTTAATTTTTTTGATTTTTGGTACATGGATGAAAAAGCGGATGCTGACGACAAGCCAAAAATTACATAGCCCTAACGTAACTCGGCAAAAAAATAGAAATCTGAAACTGAATTAGACTTAGCTTGAAAGGACCAACATGACAATCCCCCTGATTTTTGACCAACAGCGGCTCACGATTGAAGATGTACTCGCCGTTGCCCACCAACGTCGTAGTTGTGCATTAAGCAATGCTACGGAATTCGTCCAGTGCATCGAGCAGGGCGCGCGTTTCCTTGATCGTTTATTGCAAGAAGACGGGGTGATTTACGGTGTAACTACGGGCTACGGCGATTCTTGTACAACTCACATTCCCCGTGATTTGGTAGAGCAGCTGCCGCAGCACTTGTACACCTTCCATGGCTGCGGTTTAGGCGCTGAGTTTTCGCCTACGACCGGTCGCGCAATTTTGGCTGTGCGTCTTACATCTCTGACTCGCGGCTATTCGGGTGTGAGTTACGGTTTGTTGCAACAACTGGTGAAGCTGCTTCAAGAAGACGTTATTCCCATTATTCCGGAAGAAGGGTCAGTCGGCGCAAGCGGCGATTTAACGCCTTTATCCTATGTGGCGGCCGTGCTTTGTGGTGAGCGTGAGGTTTACCATCGCGGTATTCGCCGCTCCACAGCAGAAGTATTTGCGGAACTGAAGATTGCCCCGCTCAAGCTGCGCCCTAAAGAGGGCTTGGCCCTAATGAACGGCACTGCGGTTATGACTGCATTAGCCTGTATGGCCTATGATCGCACCGCCTACCTTGCCCAATTGGCGACTCGAATCACTGCCATCAATTGCATTGCGGCGGATGGTAATGCCCACCATTTTGACGAATTATTGTTCGCGGTGAAGCCGCACCCAGGTCAGCAACAAGTGGCGAGTTGGTTGCGTGACGACCTGCATGCGGGAGAACCGCCGCGCAATCCTAGCCGTTTGCAAGACCGATATTCGCTCCGTTGTGCTCCCCATGTAATCGGCGTAACCACAGACAGCCTTCCCTGGTGGCGTCAATTTATCGAAAACGAACTTAACAGTGCCAACGACAATCCCATAATTGATGGAGCCGGCGAGCATGTTTTGCATGGTGGTCATTTTTACGGAGGGCATATCGCCTTCGTTATGGATACCATGAAAACTGCCGTTGCTAATATTGCCGACCTGCTCGACCGCCAACTCGCGCAATTAGTGGACACCAAATTTAACCATGGTTTGCCAGCTAATCTGTCTGGCGCCCCGGAAGCCCGGCGTGCGATTAATCACGGTTTTAAAGCGGTGCAAATCGGCGTTTCTGCCTGGACGGCCGAAGCACTGAAGTTGACTATGCCCGCCAGTGTATTTTCGCGTTCTACCGAATGTCATAATCAAGACAAAGTAAGTATGGGTACCATTGCAGCGCGTGATTGTTTGCGCGTGTTGCAGCTTACAGAGCAAGTAACGGCTGCAGTTTTGTTAGCCGCTTGCCAGGGACTTGAGCTTCGCGTTCAAGCAGGCACCAGTGACATAAATCTGCAGGGCGGTGTAAAAACAACTTTTGAAGAGATCCGTGCCCAGCACGCATTTCTTGGTGAGGACCGTGCGCTAGAAAGCGAATTGCGTAAATTGGTTGCTCGCATTCAGCAACGCGAATTGAGTCTATATAAGGTGGAGGAGTGAATAGCTTATGGTTATGGTGTCCAAACCGAAAGATTTACCTGAGAAGTGGAGCGTTGATGTCGAAATTGAAATTCCATTCCATGATGTGGATGTGATGGAAATTGCCTGGCATGGACATTATGCAAAATATTTTGAGGTCGCCCGCTGCAAGCTGTTTGATCAATTGGATTACAACTATCCGGAAATGCGTGACTCAGGTTTCGCGTGGCCGGTGATCGATATGCACATCCGCTACGTTCAACCGCTATTGTTCCGTCAGAAGGTTACAGTGACTGCCTGGGTTGCGGAATGGGAAAATCGGTTGCGTATCCAGTACCTAATTGCTGACTCCGTCAGCGGTGCTCGCCTCACTAAAGGCCATACCGATCAAGTCGCGATAAAGCTGCACACCAAAGAATTATTGCTTGCGTCTCCGTCGATCTTGCTCAAAAAATTAGGTATTACATCGTGAGATTCTTGATTGTTTGCTTACTGGTTTGCGTCAGTTTATCGGCCGTTGCAGCTACTGAATCTACGGTGAAAAACAGCGTTGCCTCGGTTGAAAACTCTGGCGCTGCACATCCTTCCGAGAGTTCGGCTTTGCTAGCAAAATTGAGTTCGCGCAGCAAACTTATTCAATCGCTGCAGGGGCGTTTCGTTCAGCAGAAGCATATTTCGGTCTTACCTGTTCCGCTCAACTCTACCGGGAAGTTCGACTTCGAGCAGGGTAAAGGTGTGAATTGGGAAACCCTAACACCTGTGCACAATGCCATCCGCCTCACCCCAAAAGGTATCGTTTTTGAAGACGAGAAAGGCAAAGCCTCAAACCCTGCGCAGCAGGCCGGTGTGGAAGTTGTTGCGAAGATTTTTATGGGAGTAATTACGGGCGAACTCGATAGCCTGAATAATTATTTTTTGGTAGTTGCAAGCGGCTCAGAGAATCAATGGAAGCTAATTTTAACACCACGCTCAGCCAATCTTGCAGCATACATTAATACGATTGAGCTGCAGGGGCGTGAATTTACCGAAGTGCTCGATATCGTCGAAACCAATGGTGACAAAACCAATATTCAATTTACTACTGAAAAGGTTGTGCGCAAAGCCGAGTGATGAACCAGACCGACTCTAGCACTTCTGCTCAACCTTTATCGCGCCGCAATTTTCTCTATGTGCTCGGTTGGTTATTGGTTTTTTGTGCGAGCGCAACCTTTTGCCTATGGCAAGTCGTTGTCAATAAGCCTTTTCATAGCAATCTGTTGGAATTATTGCCGAAGGATGAACGCAATCCTGGCCTGCATGAGCTAAGCGTGCTCATGGCGAGCCGTTTTGAAGACAAGCTACTTATCCTAATTAGAAGCGACAATCCCGAAACAACGCTGCCGCAAGCCAAGGATTTGCAGACGCAGTTATTAGCCTCCGGGCGGCTGTCGGCTAGCAATGTTTCGCAAGCAATTCAGCAGGAGTTAATTGCGCTTTATCGTCCGTTTAGCCAGCAATTGCTAAGCGCAGATCGGCGATTATGGTTACAAAATACCGGAAATGAGGAAATAGCTGAGCAAACTTATCGAGATTTGTTTAGCCCTGTTGCCCTACCGCGTCCCTATGGATTTGCCGAAGATCCCTTTAATTTAGGTGGTGCTTGGCTAGCGAGCCTGGTACCGCGATTAAAAATGCAGGAGTACCAGGGTTTCCCACTGGTTATAGATGAGCAAAATGGTGTTTCCCAATCCTGGCTATTGGTAACGGCTCGTTTGAATAGTTCGCCGTTCGATATGGCGACCCAAAAAGATGTTACCCAAGCGTTAGATAAGTTTCGCCAACAGTGGCCAGATGCAGAAATACTAACGTCGGGGATGATTTTTCATGCAGCAGCGGGCACTGAGCAAGCGACTCAGGAAATAAATACCGTGGGCCTGGGCTCCGCTATCGCGATAGTGCTAATGGTTCTGGCGGTGTTCCGCCGCGCCACACCTCTCCTAGCCGTTTTCCTAAGTATGACATCTGCCTATTTGTTGGCCTTAACCGTCAGCTTGTTAATGTTTGGGCGTATTCACGTTATCACTCTCGCCTTTGGCAGTACTTTGCTGGGTGTCGCCGGTGATTATGCCATTCATTTCCTAGTAACCAGTCATGCTACTCGCAGCGGTTTGGCGGCGCGGCATCATCTCAAACATGCCATGGCGATAGGCGCGCTTACAGGGATAGGTGCTTACCTTTTGCAATTCACTACACCGTTCCCAGGTCTGCAGCAAATGGCTATCTTTTGTGCGGCTGGCATTTTCGGGGCTTGGATGACGGTACTGGCACTGGCTCCTCTTTACCGGGTGAAAGCGAAATCAGTGAATTCGCCGATTATAGCGGCCGAACGATTTTTCTCGCTGGCGCAACGGTTTTATCCTTTGTTGTGGGCAAAACCGCGAGCCGTCGATGCACTTTTATTGTTTATTACTGCCGTCGGAATTGTTGCGATAGTACGAGGTGGAGTTAATGATGCAATCGTGAACCTTAATACATCGCCCGCTGCATTATTGGCGGCAGAAGGTAAGGTGCAACGCATACTTCAGCAACCGTCGGTGAACAGTTTTTTTTATATTGAGGCGAAGTCACCCGAACAACTTCTGCAACGAACCCAAACACTGAGCGAAAGGTTAACAGCGCTTAACGATCCCAATTTACGCTGGCAGAGTCTCCAGCAATACATACCTTCTCAGGCACAACAACAGGCGGATCGCACTCTTATTGCCACTAAACTTTACGGTGACAAAGGAGCGCTTAAACGGCTTTGCGAAAAGTTAAATGCCGAGTGTGCCCAACCTCCGCCGAATGAAAATCTGCTTAAACCTGAAGATCTCAAGGCCGGCAGCATGGGTGAACTGTTGCCTCCTATGTTACAGGCGGGTCGAGAATGGAAAACCCTCGTTACGCTAAGTGGCAGCGGGCCTAACACCAAGCTGGACAAATTGGCTGATGGTCTTGAGGGCGTGCGACTCGTCAATCAAACCGAGGATTTGTCCGATCTTCTGGGTCGTTATCGGGGTAGCGTCAGTGTGATTTTGTTGTTAACCATAAGTTTGCTAACGATTGGTTTGACATTAGGTTATCGCCAGCACGGCTGGCGAATGGTTACGCCGTTGGTTATTGCAATGATCATTGCGTTGGGCTTTGCGTCTTTAAACGGCATTACTTTGTTTCATGTAATGGCTCTGTTGTTAATTATAGGCATTGGCTTGGATACCGCAGTCTTCTATACAGAGGGCGGATTCAATGCCGAGTCCTGGTTAGCATCTAGTCTTTCTTGTGGCACATCAATTATCGCATTTGGTTTGCTATCATTAAGTGCCGTGCCCGTTCTTCATCAATTTGGATTGATCATTTTGGTGGGAATATTAAGTTGTTGGCTGATTACGCCTTTGTTCTTCCGGCCGCGCCCTGATGCGCTACCCTTTCAGGAATCTCATTAAAAAAATGGAGTCACTTGGTTACATGAAGTCATCTGAACAAATTCAAGCTAACGCACAAACCCGAACAGACAGCGCGGATGTTGCAGTTATAGGCGCAGGTCCGGCCGGGGCCATTATCAGCGCATTACTGAATCGCAAAGGCCATAAAGTGGTCGTCATCGAACGTCAGCATTTTCCGCGCTTTTCCATCGGCGAAAGTCTTTTACCGCAATGTATGGAATTTATAGCCGAGGCGGGCATGCTCGAGGCCGTAAATAACGCGGGATTCCAATTCAAAAACGGTGCCGCCTTTACACACAACGGCAATTACAGCTTTTTTGATTTTACCGACAAATTTTCCCCTGGGCCTGGCACCACCTTCCAGGTGCAGCGTGCTGTGTTCGATCATCTGCTCGCCAGCGAAGCTCAAAAGCAAGGCGTTGAAATTCGTTACGGCCACGGCTTGACGGCGATTACAACCAACGCTGCTGGCGCAGAGCTGCAGGTACAACCGGATAATGGTGATGCCTATCAGCTCAACGCCCGCTACGTTTTGGATGCCTCTGGGTTTGGCCGCGTCTTGCCGCGTTTGCTGGATTTGGAGCTGCCTTCCAATTTCCCGGCGCGTACGTCTGTATTCACTCATATCCAGGACAACATTACTGCAGATTGGCACGACCGCAGTAAAATCCTGGTCACGGTTCATCCTCAATATAGCGATGTCTGGTTTTGGTTGATCCCTTTTGCAGGTGGACGCTGTTCGTTGGGGGTGGTGGGAGAGAGCCATTATTTTGAGGGTAAAACCGACCTCCAAGCCTGTCTGCAAAGCTTTGTCATGGAAACGTCAGATCTTGGCCAACTGCTTAATAAAGCGGTATTTGATACACCGGTTCAAAAATTGAGCGGTTATGCCTGCAATGTTAAGTCTCTGTGGGGACAAAATTTTGCGCTATTAGGAAATGCCGGCGAGTTCCTTGACCCGGTCTTCTCCTCCGGTGTTACGATTGCCATGAAGTCGGCAAGTCTGGCTGCCCCCTTGGTTGATCGCCAACTTAGAGGTGGGACCGTGGATTGGCAAAATGAATATGCCGTCCCCTTAAAGCGTGGTGTGGACACCTTTCGAAATTATGTTAGTGCTTGGTATGACGGACGTTTTCAGGATGTGGTCTTTTTCCGCCAGGACAAAGCCTCTCCTAAAATCAGCGGCATGATCAGCTCCATACTTGCGGGTTACGCCTGGGATGAAAACAACCCATTTGTAGCCGAACCTGCTCGCCGTTTGAATGCTTTGGCGGATTTGTGTCGCAGATGAATTTAGTTCGTACGTTATGTATAAGTGCGTTGATATTATTTACGTCCAGCTGCGCAACTCGTCAGGTGCAAACGCTGGCGAGCTTGCCTTTACCTGATCATCAAGGTGGGAATTGTTGCTGGCAAGCACTTCAACAGTTAGAAATCAGCTATGGGAAAGAGCATTACAAGCTTACCGGGGCGCTGGCGCGAACTGGCGAGGGTGTCACCTTGGTATTGTTTGATCCCTTCGGGCGTCGTCTTCTGTCGATCCATAAAAAAGGCGAAAAGCTCGATACCTATCGCTCGCCAGAATTACCGGAGGGTTTACCCGAGCGTTTTTTATTAGCAAGCAGCATGCTGGTATGGTGGCCGTCTGCGGATTGGCAACAGACCTTGGCTGCGGAGGGTCCTTGGCGAGTCGATAACACTGCCGACGAGCGGGTTCTTCGGAATGGTGAAATGAAAATAATTCGTGTCAGCTACTCTCCTGGGTCGTCGACCGTAGTAGATGGTATGAGCGGTAATACAGTTAATGAGGGCGCCGTGGTTTTACAGCATGAATATCAGGCGTTAACTATTAAAATCATTACCCAGCGTATTGATATGCTTGCGCCAGTGACAGTTTCTTCCGGATCATTCGACCGAGAGGCTAGTTCTACTAGCGTGGATTTGAGTAAACGGGAGTCCAAATGACGGATTCCACTATGCCTCCATGTTACATCCAGCAAGTAGCTGCTATTTGTGCGTTAGGGCCAAACTTAACCGCCATTGATAGTCAGTTGTTTGATGCAACCGAGTCACCTTTAACGCTAACGGATGTTTTCAGTCCCGACCGTATTGTGCCCGTTGGGCTGGTTAATGATCTTTCAGTAGATGTCGATACGCGCAATAACGCGCTCTTGGCCGCAGCACTCGCCCCAATCAAATCTTATGTCGAAGAACTGAAAACACGTTTCGGTGCTGATCGAATTGGCGTGGTTTTAGGTAGCAGTACGTCTGGCATTGCCGAGGGTGAAGCTGCGATTGCGCATCATTCACGTACGGGCAGTTTCCCCGCGGATTTTCACTATGGGCAGCAAGAAATGTCCGCTCCATCCACTTTTGTTGCGGAGCAGTTAGAGCTTCGCGGACCGAGCTGGACGATTTCCACCGCATGTACTTCAGGGGCTAAAGCTATGGCCAGCGGCGCTCGCCTGCTGGAACTTGGGGTCTGTGATGCAGTGATAGTTGGAGGGGCAGATAGCTTGTGCCGGCTGACAGTGGAGGGCTTTATGGCACTATCCGCTACTAGCGACAGCGTGTGCAATCCTTTCAGTCTGAACCGCCGTGGCATCAATATCGGCGAGGCGGCGGCCTTGCTAGTTCTCGGTCGAGATGTCGCGCCCGTGCGCTTGGCCGGTGTTGGCGAAACTTCAGACGCGCATCATATTTCAGCGCCCGAACCTGAAGGTCGGGGTGCTTCAGCCGCTATCAGCGCTGCGCTTAAATCGGCCGGTTTACCACCAGATGCAATCGACTATATCAATCTCCATGGTACGGCCACCGAGCAAAACGATCGTATGGAGAGTTTCGCGGTTGAGCGAGTGCTAGGTCTCAATATTCCCTGCAACTCTACCAAACCGTTAACGGGTCACACCTTAGGGGCAGCCGGTGCTCTTGAAGCCGTGTTTTGTTATCTCGCGCTTATGCGCACCGACGGGAAACTACCACGTACGCTTTGGGATGGCGTTATAGATCCGCAACTCGCGTCCTTAACGAAGCTCGGCGCAGCATCAGCAGACAGACCATTGCAATACGCGATGAGCAACTCGTTTGCCTTTGGCGGCAACAATATTTCCCTGATTTTGGAGCGCTGCTATGACTAGCCAAGCCTTCGCCGATTATTCCTTCGAGTCAGTCGTACCTCATACTGGCACTATGGTGCTATTGGATCATATCGATTTTTGGGACGAGCATGAATTACAGGCCAGTGTCACCGTGCGCCCCGATGCGCCTTTCGCGGATGAACGTGGCATTCCTGCCTGGATTGGAATTGAACTTATGGCGCAATCCATAGGTGCGTTTGGCGGATGCCGTTCACGCCATGGTGGCCAGCCCGTCAAAATCGGCTTTCTTGTCGGCAGCCGCCGCTATACTTGTACACGTAGTTATTTCCCCATAGGCGCGCAATTGCAGGTGCAGGTTAAAGAAATTATTCACGCCGACAACGGCCTGTGTGTTTTTGAGTGTAACTTGCGTGGTTTGGATGATCACGCAGATATCCACGCCACAGCCAATATCAATGTTTTTCAACCGGAAGACCCGGAACAATTCCTACAGGGAAAAAGCCTATGAGCGCTGATAATTCAAACCTTAGTGTATTGGTCACCGGATCAAGCCGCGGCATAGGCAAAGCCATAGCTTTAGGGTTAGCCGGGCAAGGTTATGAAATCGTATTGCATTGCCGCAGCCAGCGCGAGCAAGCTGAAGTTGTAGCGGCGGCTATCGCAGCCGAAGGCGGACGTGCGCGAATTATTCAATTTGACGTTGCAGATCGTGCTCAAACCAAAGCAATTTTGGAGGCTGATGTAGAAGCTAACGGAGCTTATTACGGTGTGGTGTGTAACGCTGGAATCGCGCGCGATAACAGCTTCCCCGCTATGACTGGTGAGGAGTGGGATAGCGTTATCCACACTAATTTAGATAGCTTTTACAACGTCCTGAATCCGTTGATTATGCCTATGGTACGCCGCCGGAAACCTGGACGTATTGTTACCTTGGCGTCCGTGTCTGGACTGATAGGTAACCGTGGACAAGCTAATTACAGCGCCGCAAAAGCCGGTATTATCGCCGCCAGCAAATCTCTGGCTTTAGAGCTGGCTAAACGGGACATCACCGTAAACTGTGTTGCTCCCGGTTTGATTGATACCGAGATGATGGACGACGCACCTCTGGAAGAGGCGCTTAAATTCATTCCCGCACGTCGCGTTGGTAAGCCAGAAGAGGTAGCCGCGCTGGTAAAATTTCTAATGAGTTCCGAGGCGGCCTATATCACCCGTCAGGTGATATCGGTCAATGGAGGCCTGTGTTAAATGAAACGTGTTGTAGTGACTGGTATGGCGGGAATTTCGCCCATAGGCTCCAGTTGGGAAGAAATTAAAACCAACCTTCTCGAAGGCAAAACCGGCATTCGTCATATGGAGGAGTGGAACAGGTTCAGTGATTTCAATACGCGCTTGGCTGCACCCGTGCTGGACTTTGAAAAACCTGCCCATTTCAACCGCAAGCTTACTCGCAGCATGGGTCGTGTCGCACTTATGGCGACGGTTGCCACAGAGCGTGCATTAGAAGACGCCGGTCTGCTGGGCGACCGCTGTATTCAAGACGGACGCATGGGTGTTAGCTACGGCTCCTCAGCGGGAAGCCCGGATGCGATTGCCGATTTTGGCTACATGTTGTTGAAGAACGATGCCAGCGGCATCAATGCCAACTCTTATCTTAAAATGATGAGCCACACCGCAGCGGTCAACATAGGCGTTTTCTTCCAATTGAAAGGCCGTGTGATTCCTACATCCAGCGCGTGTACATCCGGCAGTATGGGTATCGGTTACGCTTATGAAGCGATCAAATACGGCAAGCAAAAGCTTATGGTTGCAGGCGGCGCAGAAGAGTTGTGTCCCACCGAGGCCGCCGTTTTCGATACCCTATTTGCGACCAGCACTCGCAATGATGCTCCCCATTCTTCACCGCGCCCTTTTGACACCGACCGCGATGGTTTGGTGATTGGTGAAGGCGCAGGCACATTGGTGTTGGAAGAGTTAGAACATGCACTAGCGCGTGGCGCGCACATTTACGCAGAGTTAATAGGTTTTGGTACTAATTCGGATGGAGCGCATGTTACACAACCGCAATCAGAAACAATGAAAATCGCTATACAGATGGCACTTACCGATGCCGGTATAACCCCGACGGCGGTCGATTATATTAGCGCTCACGGCACCGCCACCGAGCGCGGGGATATCGCCGAGAGTCATGCGACTCATGAGATATTCGGCTCCAACACACCTATAAGCGCATTCAAAAGTTTTACCGGTCATACCCTTGGAGCTTGTGGTGCATTAGAAGCCTGGACAAGTATTCAGATGATGCATGACAACTGGTTTCACGGCACCGCCAATTTAGAAAATCCTGATCCTCGTTGCGCACCGCTGGACTATATTGTTGGTGCCGGGCGTGAGTTTAAAGCGAATATCATCATGAGCAATAATTTTGCTTTTGGCGGGATTAATACGTCCTTGATTTTTAAACGCTGGTGACACTTTTATTGTATTTTTTTTCCCGCTCTACCCTCGACGCAGTCATCTTGGCCGCAGCTTCGGACCATGATTAAACTGGATTTTAAATATATATAGGAGACATTATGAAAAAAATAATAGTAGGATTTTTTGCTCTAGCGACAACTCTGTTTTTATCAGGCTGCGCGATCAAACATCCAGTGGCGAAAGATTATGGTGCGTATCTGCAAAAAAGTACGGCAGTTGATTTGCCTAAAACATCGTTGAAATCAGCCTATGTTCTAGATAGCAAAACACAAAATCATCGCTACGAATTCCGCGCCGCAACTGTGGGGTATGCGCATCTATGGATCGTGGAGTTTGGGCAAATTCTCGATCAAAACACTCAATGCTAAATATGTTCAATCTGCGTTCGGTGAGCTGCACAAAAGCTCGGGGCAGGATTCAGCAGGAAATCTCATCAGTTTCAGTTTAGAGAAATATGAATTCAAGGATTACCGTGCTTACGTTACTTTGAAGGTCACGCTCGCAAACGCGGGCAAACCAATTTTAGAAAAATCTTACAGCGCCGAAGGCAATTCGCAAGGCGGTCAAATGTGGGCTGCTGGTCCGTTTGGGATGAAGAGCGCAACACTGGAATCCACAAAGTTTGCTATAGACACCATTCTCAAAAAATTTATTTCTGATGTCCCTAAAAACTAAAGGAGCTACAAATGGAATTTTCCACACGGTCAACAATAAATTTTTTTGCATATCCAATGCTATTTCTCTGTGCAATTTTCACGTCGCTATCTGTTTATGCGGAGCCAGCAACGCCGGAAGAATTTGTTAGCGCTTTTCAATCTGGCAGCCAGATCCAGCAAGAAAAAGCAGCTGAAGCTTTGGAGTGGGCTGGTATATCGTCCCCGAAATTATTCGATTTAGTGGAAGCCCTTGCGCTTAAAACCTTGCCGCAAGCTACGGACAAAGTCACTATCAACTTTGAGTCCTACTTGGTGATGGCTTTAGGTTATTCAGGTAATGAAAAATATCGCCCTACGATTCAAAAAATTATTGCTGAGGCCTCGAATAAAAAATTGAAAAGATATGGCGAGGAGGCACTAAAAGCTTTACCAGTTTATGCAAAGCTGAA
Organism: Gammaproteobacteria bacterium; assembly: GCA_004173475.1. Taxonomy (GTDB): domain Bacteria; phylum Pseudomonadota; class Gammaproteobacteria; order Pseudomonadales; family Cellvibrionaceae; genus Cellvibrio. Next base: position 367,705 of record SEBU01000006.1, on the reverse strand, counting down.
TCTTCTTATTGCTCCCAAACCCTGGCCTGAAAATACCCACCCTTCCATCAACCAACGCATCATTAATATGTTAAACAGTGATGACACAGACTTAATGAGACTGGGAGCGAAACGTACACATAACACATTGAATTACTCGCCGGAATTGTTGGCTGCACTCAATACTGCCCTTGAGCGTAATTATGAAGGCGACTTGGATGATGAGCGAGTTGATGCAGTCGCTTGGGTGGCTAAAGCTCTCGCCGGTAGCCGCGAAGTGCAATATAAAAATACTGTCGAAAAAGTATCTACTCACGCGAACAGTAAAAAACTGCGTAGTTACGCTAAGAAATATCTCAGCTACTACGGCAAGTAAATTTTACGCTACCAATTAGAAATTAATTCTACGCTTGGTTGTGCACGTACAAAGCTTGTGATCCAGCAAGCTTCGTACGGTTGTTAGTTTCGAAAGCATGAGTTTCTAAAAATATCTGAAAATTTTAATTCGCAGTGTTAAAAGGCTGTGCATTTGATACTCGCTACGCCGTTAAATTAATTTGTTGTATAACCCCTACTTTTCCTTCTTCGGTTAAATAAACCCCAGAGCTTGCAACTTCACCCAAGGAATTATTGGAGTCATCTTTTATTTGCAAGGGAGAAGTGATGTGACCTAAAAATATCGCTCCGATATTTTTATCACCCAGCGCAACCAGCTGCTGCGATCCATCTTCATTGAAGCTCCATATGCGCAATTTATGGTAGACACTATCAGCTTCGTCAATGAAATGGTTGCCGTCTTCATCGAACCTAGCAAGTTCGGCGAAACCTTGATTGGTAGCGGGACCAAAAAGTTCGCTCCCGTTATTAATGCTGCCATCGCCGTTGCGGTCGAGCGCTAAAAAGCCACTGCCGGGACGCAGGCTAGCCAGCTGTTCTGCAGTGCCGTTGTTGTCCAAATCAAATGTAAAACACGTTTGACTTAGCTGCGCGCCTTTGCCATCAAAATTGATCACTAGCGGATCAATTTTTTTTTGCATCACCAGCTCGTATGGACAAGTTAGATTCTTCCATGTAGCTACGGCTCATGCTGAGCGAAGTCGAGAAAGCGATTTCGCGGCCATCTTGCGTGCGAATAACTCCCTCGGCATTAAATTGCATTTTTTCCTGCTCTTGGTAGCGTTCAAGATGTTGGTAGGTGAGTCCAAAGCCGGCAGAGGATGAAGTGGATACGGGCAGGCTCACCGAAGGTGGAATCGCGTCAGCTTGAAGTGTTTGCGGCCTCGTCTCTGTAGAGCCTTCCGGAGTATTAATTGGCGTTGCAGATGGATCGATCATATTCATGGGCCGCCCGGGAATGCTCTCATAGAGATGCTTCAACACCATTAGGTTAATGCGCGAGCGAGAATCCATTTTGGTATCGAGGTGCAGGTTTTGGCCACGAGTGCGCAATTCAGAAAGGGAAAAACCTTGCGGCGAGATAACCACATGTTCATCGTTGCGCAGGGATTTTGTTTTCTCGTGGATTGGGCCTTCAGTTCCTCTTGCAGTAAGCCAAAAATCGAGCTTTTCAGTTATTTCGTGGCTCTCGCGGTAATCGTGACTGGTAGCCATAGCCACTCGTGCATCGGTGATAATCATTGGCGCTCCTGCTTTTCGTGAAATAGTCACAAAGCTTAACGGCCGATATGATTAAACATTGAGCACTTTTTGCCGCTTTTTGTGCCAGCCTGATGATTAAGGCGATACATGCCAGGAAACATGATATTTGTAACCTGTTTTTCTGCCCACCTTGAAGTTTCACCTGGAGCGCCTCATTGAATTTCTCGCTCAGTTGACGTTTTAACGTCCGTCATATTTTGATCATCAAGGTGGCTTTATGTCTGTTTTATTTGAACCTGTAAAAATCGGCGATTTGGAATTAACCAATCGCGTCGTCATGGCACCCTTAACGCGCTCTCGCGGCACAGGCACCGACAATCGCGTACCTAATAGTTTAATGGCGACTTATTATTCGCAGCGGGCGAATGCTGGGTTGATTATCAGTGAAGCTACTGCGGTTACGCCCATGGGCGTGGGCTATGCGAGAACACCGGGAATCTGGTCGGACGAGCAGGTTGACGGTTGGAAGAAAGTAACGGGTGCCGTGCATGCAAAAGGTGGAAAGATGATATTGCAGCTCTGGCATGTTGGGCGTATTTCCGACCCCATGTTTTTGAATGGCGAGCAACCCGTAGCTCCAAGTGCTATAGCAGCCGAAGGTCATGTGAGCCTAGTGCGGCCGGAGAAAGCTTACGTTACACCGCGCGCGCTAGAGACAAGTGAAATTCCAGGCATAGTCGAGGCGTTTCGTAAGGGCGCAGCAAATGCCAAGGCGGCTGGTTTTGACGGGGTTGAAATTCACGGCGCCAATGGTTATTTGATTGACCAATTCTTGCAAGACAGCACCAACCATCGCACCGATCAATATGGTGGCAGTATTGAAAACCGGGTTCGATTTGCCTTGGAAATTGCCGACGCAGTTATCTCTGTTTGGGGTGCAGGTCGTGTGGGTTTCCATATTGCGCCGCGCGGCGACTCCCATACTATGGGTGATTCTGATCCGGTAGCCTTGTTTACTCATTTGGCGCGTGAGTTGGGCAAACGTAATATTGCGTTTATCTGCGCGCGTGAGTATCAGGCTGATGATTCGATTGGCGACAAAATTAAAGAAGCATTTGGTGGGGCGTACATCGCCAACGAAAAGTTTACTCAGGAATCCGCTGAAGCCTTAATCAAGAGAGGTGGTGCGACTGCGGTTGCCTTTGGCTCAACCTACATCGCTAACCCAGATTTACTTAACCGTTTTCAGCAAGGTTCGCCTTTAGCAGATGTAAATTGGGAGAGCGTATACGGCCCAACAGCGGTGGGCTATACGGATTATCCCGAAGTTGCATGATAGATTTGTATAGTTCGATCATTTCAATAAAAAGCCCGGCTCTTGCCGGGTTTTTTTATAGATTACTTAGGCTCTAGCTCGCCTTTTTCATCAACGATCTTAACGAGGGTCGCTATGCCGTTATGACGAAGTTTATCCATAAGCTTGGCAAGCTTTTCCACCTCTCCGGCATCCAGCTGTTCACCATGCGTAAAAGTCAGGCGTTTTTTCTTAACCAGTTCACGAACATATTCAGGTCGAACCCGCAGGCGTTCGGCAGTCTGGGTGATGGAAAGGAGTTGTTGCAGCATGATGAATTTCTTTGAAAGACTGGCCACTACTATGCCACAAACCCGCGAATTACCAAGTGTTTAATTACCCTACATAAACCTGCGCGCCCATAAAAAGAAAACCTGTGCCATAATTTGTTTCTTGTGTTCATTTTGCATTTTCCGCAGGGTTTTACTATGGCTAACATCGGCACGCTTTATACAGTTTCTGCACCTTCAGGTGCGGGTAAAACAAGTCTGGTGTCGGCGCTGGTTAAATCTAATCCAGAAGTTTGCGTTTCTGTTTCTCACACAACTCGCTCCATGCGCCCGGGCGAAGTTAATGGTGTGAATTATCATTTTGTGGATCATCCAACTTTCGAACGAATGGTTGAAGAAGGGGCCTTTTTAGAACATGCGCGTGTTTTTAGTAACCTTTATGGTACGTCCCAAAAATGGGTTGAGGAGACGCTCGCCCAAGGTATAGATGTGATTTTGGAAATTGATTGGCAAGGCGCAAAACAAGTTCGGCACCAACTTGATACGGTGAGTCTTTTTATTTTGCCGCCGTCACTCGCCTGTCTTCGTCAGCGCTTAACAGGACGCGGAACCGATGCCGAGTCGGTAATTGATGCGCGCATGGCTGAAGCCTTAAGTGAGATGTCGCATTACGTGGAAGCTGACTACCTCATTATCAATGATGATTTCACCACTGCCCTGGCGCAGTTTCAGGCCCTGATTACAAGCCAGCATTTACGTCTGGCGCGCCAAGTTCGCAAACATACATCGTTGATCCAGGAGCTATTGGCTTAATTTCCTTACGAGGCGGTTATTTTATAAGCTTCCCTTGGCAGTTTTACTCTATCTAGCGCATAATGCGCCCACTTTTTTAAGGCGACAACTCGTCGCGTTTTTATCGAGTACAAAGTTATGGCACGTATTACTGTTGAAGATTGTTTGAATCACGTTGATAACCGTTTTGAATTGGTTATGGTTAGCAGCCGTCGCGCACGCCAATTGGCAATTGGTGGTAAAGAACCCCATGTTGCGCCAGAAAATGATAAGCCAACTGTTATCGCCCTGCGTGAAATCGAAGAAGGTTTTATCGACGCAAGTATTCTTCTCGAAAAAGAAACATTGCCACAGCCTAAACCAGAGCGCGTATACGACAACGAACTCTAATTTCGCTGTAAGCTCAAAAAAACCCGCTAAGTCTCAGATTCAGCGGGTTTTTTGTTGCCTAAAATTCACCTTTTGTTCAGTATTTGGCGGTACACTCAAACTTGAATACCAGTCTTGTAAACTAGTGATATCGGAGTACGACATTGCAAACCATTGAAGCCTTAAGCCATCGGCTTTCGTCTTATCTGGAAGCGCCCCAAATTAATTTGGTGAAGCGCGCGTACTTCTATGCTGAGCAAGCACACGATGGTCAGAAGCGCCGCAGCGGGGAAGCTTACATAACGCATCCGCTAGCAGTAGCGGATATTTTGGCGACCATGCATATGGATCACCAAAGCCTTATGGCGGCAATGTTGCACGATGTTATTGAAGATACTGGAATCAGCAAAAAAGCCATCGCAAAACAATTCGGCGAACCCGTCGCGGATTTGGTGGATGGCGTCAGTAAATTAACGCAAATCGAATTTGAATCCCACGCAGAAAAGCAAGCTGAGAACTTCCAGAAAATGGCGCTCGCCATGGCGAATGATTTGCGTGTGATTTTAGTAAAGCTTGCTGACCGTCTCCACAACATGCGTACCTTGGGTGCCATGCCGCCAGACAAGAAACGCCGCATCGCAAAAGAAACCCTCGAAATCTACGCACCCATTGCGCATCGATTGGGCATGAATGATTTGCGCTTGGAATTGGAAGATCGCGGCTTCTATTCCATGTATCCGTTACGAGCTACGCGTCTGCAAGCTGCACTCAAAAGTGCGCGCGGTAATCGCAAAGAATTAGTTGAGCAAATTCAAACTGCGTTGGAAAAGCGTTTAACGAGCGAAAATTTAACAGCAATTGTAATTGGCCGCGAAAAACATCTTTTCAGCATTTACGAAAAGATGCGCACCAAGAAAAAATTCTTCAAGGAAATTATGGATGTTTACGCCTTCCGCATTATTGTGGATAGCGTGGACACCTGTTACCGCGCGCTTGGTGTTGTCCATAATCTTTACAAGCCTGTCGCGGGAGAATTTAAAGATTACATCGCAATTCCAAAAGCCAACGGCTATCAATCCTTACATACCGTATTGGTCGGAATGCATGGCGTTCCGATTGAAGTGCAAATCCGCACTAAAGAAATGGACGAGATGGCGAATAGCGGAATCGCGGCGCATTTTCTCTATAAATCCAATAGTAGCGATACGGTGAATATCAGTCACAATCGCGCGCGCCAATGGGTGCAGGGTTTGCTTGAAATGCAAAAGCGCGCTGGCGACTCGCTCGAATTTATTGAAAACGTAAAAATTGATCTCTTTCCTGACGAAGTTTATGTGTTCACTCCTAAAGGAAAAATTGTTGAATTGCCCACAGGTGCAACGGCGGTCGATTTCGCTTATGCAGTACATACGGATGTAGGCAATGCGTGTGTTGCATGTCGTATTAACGGCCGACTAGCGCCTTTGTCGCAACCGCTATCGAGCGGTCAGAAAGTTACGATCATGACAGCGCAGGGCGCGCAACCAAATCCCAACTGGCTTAATTTTGCGGTATCGGGAAAAGCGCGTAGCGCGATTCGCCACTTCCTGAAAAATCAGCGACACAATCAGTCGATTGCTTTAGGTCGTCGTTTGTTAAGTAAAGCATTTAGTGATGTACAAATAAATTTCGACGCGCTCACTAATGAACAACATCAAAAATTATTAACTGACACAAAAGTAGAATCTTTCGAAGCACTGCTGGAAGAAATTGGTTTGGGTAATCGCGTGGCGTCCTCAGTTGCGAAACTGCTTAAGCCAGATACAGAGCCGAAAGTGCGAGCAAGCAACAACGCGCCCATTACAATAGATTCTGCCGAAGGCATGATGATCAGTTTTGCACGTTGTTGCCGACCTATTCCTGGCGATCCGATCATTGGCCACATCAGCTCTGGAAAAGGTTTAGTAATCCATCAGGATACCTGTCGCAACATAACTGATTTACGAAATAGCCCTGAAAAAATAAGTCAGGTGAATTGGGCTGCAAATGTAAGCGGTGAATTTTTGGTAGACGTGCGTGTTGAGGTGAAAAGCGAGCGCGGAGTTATTGCAACTATTGCCAACCGTATTAATGAAGAAGCGGGCAGTATCGAACACATCAACGTACAAGAACGCGATGCGCACAACAGCGTAATTAATTTATCCATAGGCGTACAAAACCGAGTTCATCTCGCCAATATTTTGCGCAGAATTCGCTTGCTGAGTTTTGTGATACGAATTCATCGTAGTAAGAATTAAGTAGAACTTATGAAGCACGCCGGGTCTTGCCACTGTGGTGCAGTCGTTATTCAGATTGAAGCCCCCGCTGAAATTGAATTATATGAATGTAATTGTTCGATGTGTAGCCGCACCGGTTTTTTACATTTGATTGTGTCCAAAAAGCAATTTCAACTAGTTAAAGGCATGGATAATTTAACGACCTACACATTTAACACTCGTGTTGCCCAACATTATTTTTGCAAAAACTGCGGATGCAAACCTTTCTATGTTCCCCGTTCCAATCCAGACGGATTTAGCATTAATTTTCGCTGTTTGGATAAGACAGGTTTTACCAAAATAAAAACTATGTCTTTTAATGGACAGGAATGGGAGTCTCAAGGTCACGAGCTGGCCGTATTATCAAAATAGGCGCTAATAAAAAAGCCTGCATCTGCAGGCTTTTTATTTTGTTACCCATCTTGAGGTAAGGTTTCTTAAAGGTAAGCTTTCTTAAATGCTTCTTTCGACTGCTGGATGTAGTTGCGCGTTTTAGTTGCGTGCATTTCCCAAGCTTTGCGGTCATCTGCATTGCTGAAAGGGTTTTGATCTGGCGCGATAGATTTATCAAATTTATCGTAGAAGGTAATCATCGCTGACGTAATTTGATTAAAGCGCTCTTTGTATTCCTGCAACTCATCTATGTTACTGTTTGCACGCAACATAAATTGCACTAATTGTGCGTTGGATGTTGAACGTGTTTGTACAGCCTCAGCTTGTTTTGCAAAACCTTCGTTGATGGACTTGAGTGCGGCAGCGCGAACTTGATCATCTTTACTCATCACACGATTAAAGTTTTCAGATTGTTTGTCCTGACCACCGTAAATTAAATAATCTTTCAAATGTTTACTTAAATCTTTACGAAATCTATCGACGTCCGCTTGAATATCGGCAAGGTCTTTATCCAAGCCGTTAGCTTTGGCTAATTCTTTCTCAATTTCACCCAAAAATTTCTCGGCCGTTTGATACGTATTTAAGCCATTCTTTTCAGCAAATTTTTGCGCGTCTTTACTTACGCCAGAATTTTCATAGGACGATTTTTCAAATGTGGTTGCAACGATTGATTTAAAGGGCTCAGCGAATGCCGTAAATGCGCCTGCAGTAACCACGTTGAGTGATGCCGTGGCAATATCACCAAACGGGCGAATCAACGAATCCAAACGAGTTTTTTGAATTGGTGATGATACTTTTTTCACGTCATCAATAACATGTTTAAAAGTCGCGTAGCCCAACGGGTTCGCCATTTTGCTACGTTCGGAAGTAGCAAGCACCAGCGAGATTGTTGAATAAATTCCGTTGGAGTATTCGATATATTGACGCTGGGTTTCAATTTGCGATGTGTAATTGTCACCAAGTTTTTTTAGCGCTTCGGTTTGTATTTGATAGCTTTGGTCATCGCGAAGTTTACCCATAACTTCATCAAAAACTTGTTGCTGATTTTTTTGCAGCGCGGTGCTTAACAAAATTCTATCAACAGTAATGTCGTCGATATTCAAAACGCCACCAACTGTTTCTACATCCAGGCGCAAATATTTTTTGCCAGGATCATCCACTGACACACGTTTGGCATGATATTCAGTGTCGCTGTTGGTGCCTTCGAGCACGCCGGCCTGAACCCAGCCAGCGTCATTACTGAGAGACGTGTTCACCAACACTTTAATTTTGTAATTGGTGACAGGTGTAGATGTGCGCAACCAAATTTCCATAGTGCCGGCTTCAGCAACCATAGTTTTGGTACGAATTGACGCTTCGTTTTCGATTTTGATAGATTTGTCTGCAGAATGCGCCTGACCTGTTTGTATTTCGGCGCCATACATTAGGGCCCATTTAGACGATTCATTATCAAAGTCGCTGGAGAATACCGAAGACTTATCTTCAGCGTAGGCTGAGATGCAGGCGGACAATAAACCGAGGGAAAAAATAGGAGCTACTAGGCGTTTTGCGTAAGTCATGATAATCCTGTTAAAACTAAAGAAGCAGAATTGAATCGGCGGTGGAACTATAGGATGCAATCAATGAACGCAATCTGAATACCACCAATGGAATTGGCAGCTATAATACCGTTTATCAGCAAGTCACGCAGAAGTTTTGGGTAAGGTTTTGTTGACTAACGAACCCTAGCCGCATGCCTTTTGCTTCTCTATACTCGCTTCCTTCCCAAGTCAGTATTATCACAATAAGCAGTTTATATATTAAGGATTTTAACCATGACTAATAAAGCTATTATCCATAGTGATAACGCTCCAGCCGCCATAGGCACTTATTCACAAGCAGTGAAAGTGAATAACACTGTTTATTTATCGGGCCAAATTCCACTTGACCCAATCTCTATGCAATTGGTCGATGGTGATTTTGCTGCGCAAGCGCATCAGGTTTTTAAAAATCTACGCGCAGTCTGCGAAGCAGCTGGTGGTGGACTTAAGGACATCGTTAAGCTGAATATTTATCTAACCGATTTGGCGAACTTCCCGATTGTTAATGAAGTGATGGGACAATATTTTTCCACTCCTTATCCAGCCCGCGCTGCGGTAGGAATAAATCAATTGCCACGTGCATCGCTAATCGAAGCCGATGGAGTCATGGTAATTTAAGTAAAGTATTTTTACGATTGGGGTTAAATTTGGACGCTAGATGTTCAAATAAAACTTAAAATAAAAAAGGCCAAGATATTTAATATCTTGGCCTTTTTTATTTGGGATTTATTAATTTTAAATGATTAAGATTTCAACGCAGCCGGATTAGGCAAATCGGTAATAGTTCCAGTTGCTAATTCCGCTGCTAAGCCGACGCTTTCATGTAATGTTGGATGTGCATGAATTGTTAACGCAATATCCTCGACGCTCGCATTAAATTCTAACGCAAGTGTTAGTTCGCCTAGTAATTCGCCGGCGTGAACACCGACTAATCCTGCACCGAGTAAACGATCAGTAACCGGATCATAAATTAATTTTGTTTTTCCTTCGCTGCGATCTGCGCTCAACGCGCGGCCAATTGCTGTCCATGGGTAAATCGCAGTTTTATAATTAATACCTTTTTGTTTCGCTTCTTTTTCAGTTAAACCAACCCAGGCAATTTCCGGATTGGTGTAGGCAATTGAAGGAATTGCTAGCGGTGCAAATTCATGTTTGTGTCCTGCAATAACTTCAGCTGCGGCATGACCTTCGTGGCTGGCTTTGTGTGCGAGCATGGGTTGACCGACGATATCGCCAATCGCAAAGATATGCGGCACATTGGTTTGGAGATATTTGTTAACACATATAAATCCACGTTCGTCCACAGCAACGCCTGCTTTTTCCGCAGCGATTTTTTTGCCATTGGGAGCCCGGCCTACCGCAACTAGAACGGCGTCGAACGAGCGCTCTTCATCTGATGAGCTGAACCTAACGTAAATCGCATCTGGCTTGGCGGTGACCGCCTCTACCTTGGTGGAAAGTAGTAGCTCGAACTTATCTTTGTTGTAACGCGTAAAAACCGTCACCAAGTCTTTATCCGCTGCTGGGATGAGTTGATCGGCAAACTCGACCACCGTGACTTTGGTGCCCAGTGATTCGTAAACCGCTGCCATTTCAAGCCCGATAATTCCACCGCCAATAACCAATAATCTTGCGGGAACCGATTTCAATTCCAGCGCGCCGGTAGAATCAAAAATGCGCGGATCTTCCGGGATAAACGGCAGTTTTACGCTGGTTGAACCTGCGGCGATGATAGCGTGGTCAAATTCAACAAGAGTTTGCTCATCGCCATTGATCACTTGTAAATGGTGATCGTCCACGAATGTTCCGTAGCCCTGCACTATTTTTATTGTACGGCCTTTAGCCATACTGGTCACGCCGCCCACTAATTTGCCAACAACCGATTCCTTGTAGGCGCGTACCTTTTCCAGATCATAATTTACCGATCCAAAACTAATTCCTAAATTGCCCGCATGTCTGGATTCATTGATAACTTCGGCCACGTGTAGTAACGCCTTGGAGGGAATGCAACCTACATTCAGGCACACACCACCTAGCGTTGAATATTGTTCGACCATAACGACTTTCAACCCTAAATCCGCCGCACGGAACGCAGCAGAATAGCCTCCGGGACCGCTACCGAGGACAACAACCTGAGCTTTGAGATTAGCTGACATAACCTATCCACCTTATATTTTACCTATCTAGTGATAGGTAAGCTATTCGCGAATGGAATATGTGTCAAGCCTATCTATCACTAGATAGGTGATTTAGGTTGAGTTAAGATAATTTAGCACTTATCCCTATAATGAACTTATGACTAAAGATACTCGCGAGAAAATTATTGAGCTAGCCCAGGAAGCCATAGCCACACGCGGCTATTCCGCGTTTAGCTTTCGCGAGTTGGCGACGGCGTTGGGAATTAAAAGTGCAAGTATTCACTACCACTTTCCCACTAAAACCCATCTTGGCGTTGAGGTTGCGCGCAACTATCGCGGCCAGTTGAAACATGCCTTTGATAACATCGAAAATGGTTATCCAGACGATCCCAAAAAAGCGCTTGAAAGCTTAATCGCTGTTTATCGTTATGAGGTGCGTAGCAGCCAGCGCATGACCGTTTGTACAATGCTCGGAGCAGAAATTAAAAATCTTCCGGTTGAAATCCAGACTGAGATGAAAAGTTTTTATGATCTGAATATTGGCTTTATCGAACGGCAATTTCAAAAAATGGGTTATGAAAACCCACGTGAAAAAGCCTGCCAATTATTTGCGCTATTGCAAGGTGGATTGATGGGCTCAAAGGGCCAGAATGATCCGGCCTATTTTGATGTGGTAGTGAAGTCGGCACAACTCTTATGAACCCCTAGCTACTGTCTCCACGCCTGATGTCGCTCATAAGACTTTAAGTGTGCTTGTTCTTAATTGGTATTATGCAAACAAGACGGAGAATTATTTGGGTTGAAGAATATTTTCTTGGAACTGTTGCGCGCCCTCAGGAATAATAATTTCGTCAAGTTTGCTTTTTACCCACACATGGCTTTGGGGTAAGAAATCGAAATCTCCTAAAATCCATTCTTGCATAACACCAATGATGCCTGGAAAACCTTCGGATTGATCAAATAGGACCGTCCCGCATTTAACGCAATAATCGCGAGAAGTGGCCTTGCCAGACTCTGTGATAAATAAATGCTGGCCGAGATCACCAGATATTTCGATGTGCTTACGTTTGAAAAATACTAGACCAGCAAACGGCTGGCCGGTTGCGGTTTGGCAATCTTTACAGTGGCATACGAATTGGATTAAAGGTTGGCTATTAGCGGTGAATTGAACAGCGCCGCATTTGCAGCGCGCTTTTATGGGGTCACTCATATCTACACCTCCAACAAAGTCTCTTGGTTAGTTATTTTCCTTGCGCAGCACCGCGTAATAAAACCCATCGTGGCCTGCGGTAGATGGTAATAATTGCCTTCCGAAAACTTGGGGAATTCCCCAATCAACCCTTAAGGCTTCAACCGTCGCGTCTGATTGGCGGTCAACGAAGGCTTCTACAATGCGGGTATTTTCTTTGGGCATAATCGAGCAGGTGGCGTACACCAGGATTCCGCCGGGTTTTAACAGCGACCAAAGATTTTTGATAAGCCGACTTTGCAATTCGGTCAGCTTGTCGATTTCTTCTGGAGTTCGTAGCACTTTAATATCCGGATGGCGGCGGATAATGCCAGTGGCGGAGCAAGGTGCGTCCAGCAGGATGCGGTCAAACTGTTCACCGTCCCACCAATCAGTTTTGGTGGCATCGCCGCAAATAATTTTTGCATCAACATTCAAACGTGCGAGATTTTCCTTCACCCGCACAAGTCTACGCTCTTCGGCATCAAGTGCTGTTACTTGGAGGCTGGGCTCCACTTCTAACATATGCCCGGTTTTCCCGCCGGGCGCACAGCAGGCATCCAGAAAACGTAGTTCTGGCGTAAGTTGTAGCAAGTCGGCACTAAGTTGAGCGGCCTCATCCTGTACGCTGATTAACCCTTCGGAGAATAGCGGTAGCTTGCGCGGGTCGCAGGCTTTTTCCAATGTTATGCCGTAAGGGCTGAATTGGCTGACGGTTGCGCTGATGTCCGTATCTTTTAAAAGAGTCAGATAATCGGAACGGCTAATTTTTTGGGTATTAATCCGTAGGGTAAATGGTGGATGTTCGTTATTGGCAGTAATGATTTGGGTGGTATGATCTGGCCAATTTTTACGTAAAACACCTTCCAACCAAGCCGGGTGATTTGACTGAAATGCGAAGTTTTGCGCGAGTAGTTTGTCCAACCTTGGTTGCTCGCGTTGAAATTTGCGAAGCACGCCGTTAACCAGATTGGTCGCCCAGGGTTTTTTCAAAAAACGCGTCACTTCTACCGTTTCGCCAAGCGCAGCATGGTCGGGAATGCGGGTATGTAAAAGTTGGTATAGACCCAGTAACAGAAGCGCTTGGATATCACTGTCTTTGGCCCGCAGGGGTTTATCCACCAAGCATTCCACATAAGCCGACAATTGCGGATAAAACCGGCAAGTGCCGAAGCACAGCTCCTGTAACAACGGACGATCTTGCTCGACCACCTTGAGTTGAGCGGAGGGCAGAAGGCTCGATAGTGATCCTTTGCTTTGAAGAATTTGAGCGAGAACCTGGGCCGCGGCGGCGCGAACGCTAATCAACTTGATTGCTCCGCCGTAGGAGTTTTCAGCATATCCCCGACGTTAAATAAACTCGGATGACCGCGCAAAATTTCTTCCACATACATCGCTTTTTTACCCGGCAACTGTAGTTGTTCAAGAATCAATTGACCGCGTGCGCACGCAATCCATAAACCTTCGCTGTTGATGCGAGTGATGCTACCCGGAGCTGAATTTGCCATTGCGTCATTTGCCTTGGCGGCCCACACGCGCATCCGAGCATCGTCTCCTGCCCCCAGCGGTTTTGTATGCGCGACGGGGAAAGGGTTAAACGCGCGAACTTTTCGCTCAAGATCAAGCGCGGGTAGCTGCCAATTTAATGCGGCCTCTTCCTTCGTTAATTTCGGGGCGTAATTACTTAAAGAATTATCCTGTTTGATGGGATTTGTATCGCCGGATTGAATTTGGTCCAAAGCTTGTAACAGTGCCGGTGCTCCGACTGTTAAAAGGCGATCGTGTAAAACTCCGCCTGTATCCGTCGGTAAAATCGGGCAAAACGCTTTTATTAGCATATCGCCAGTGTCGAGCCCAACATCCATTTGCATAATAGTAACGCCAGTTTCTGTATCGCCGGCTTCAATAGCGCGTTGGATGGGCGCCGCGCCGCGCCAGCGCGGGAGAATGGACGCATGAACGTTGATGCATCCAAGGCGTGGGGTATCCAAAACAGCTTTCGGTAAAATCAAGCCATAGGCAACCACTACCATTAAATCTGCGTTTAACGCAGCCAGCTCAGCTTTGGCTTCATCGCTTTTGAAATTCACCGGTTGGTAGATGGGAATACCATTGGCGAGCGCCAATTCCTTAACCGGGCTTGCGGTAAGTTTTTTGCCGCGTCCGGCTGGACGGTCAGGTTGAGAGTAAACAGCGATAACCTTGTGGCGGCTGCCAATCAAAGCTTTCAGGTGCTCCGCAGCAAATTCGGGAGTGCCGGCGAAGATAATTTTTAAAGGATTGTTGGGCATGGGGTACTTAAATATCAATAAAAGACAAGTAGAGGGCCGTCGTCTCCACTACGAGAGGATGACGGCTCCCCGTTTCGCAGATTAATGGCAAATCTGCTTTTTAAATTTTTAACCAAAACAAAAAGGCGCCTAGCGCGCCTCTTCTTTGTGTTTCTTTTCGAGCTTTTTCTTAATTCGCGTACGTTTTAAAGGCGATATGTAATCCACGAATAATTTGCCATTCAAATGATCGAGCTCATGCTGTATGCAGACTGCCAACAAACCATCTGGCTCGATTGTGAAAGGTTTGCCATCGCGGTCAAGCGCTGTCACGCGTATGTGTTCCGGGCGCTCCACGGTTTCATAAAATCCGGGAACAGAGAGGCAGCCTTCATCATACTCGTGCATATTTTCGTCCAGAACGGTGATCTCTGGATTGATAAAAACCAACGGTTGCGATTTGTCCTCACTGACGTCTATTACTACAATACGTTCGTGAACATTAATTTGTGACGCAGCCAAACCAACACCTGGGGCATCGTACATAGTTTCGAACATATCATTAATTAGGTTTTTGACACGATCGTCTACACTTACAACTGGTTTGGCAATTGTACGCAGTCGCGGGTCAGGGAATTCCAGTATCTCTAATATCGCCATAGTCTTGTGACAAACTTCTAGTAAAAAGGTAATAACCGCTGCTAACATGATGATCGTACAGGAAATAATCTGTATTGAGGAAGTAGCAAGGTGGAATAATAAGCTATTATAACGTCTATCTGTCTGATGGCTGAATAAAACAGGATCTGTTTTTATGAAAAAAGTGATTATTGGTGTTATCGCCGCTGCTTTCATGAGTCTTTCTGTATGGGCTCAGGATACTCTGCTCAAACCGGGTCACCCGGACGAATACACAGTTAAAAAAGGCGATACCCTCTGGGATATCTCAGGCACTTTTTTAAGCTTGCCCTGGAAATGGCCAGAAATTTGGCATGCCAACCCCCAAATTGAAAACCCTCATCTTATTTATCCCGGTGATCTCATCCATTTAGTGTATGTGGATGGTCGCGCACGTTTGACCTCTGAGCGTACTCTTAAAGTTACTCCTGGTTCTGGCACTGAAAAACTGTCCCCGAGTGTAAGAGTCGTTGGCACTGATTCGGCAATTTCTACAATTCCGTTGGATCGTATCGATAGTTTCCTGTCCCGCAGCCGTATCGTGGATGACGAGGCAGTATTTGCGACAGCACCTTACATTCTTGCTGGCCCACAAAAACGTATAGTGGCAGGCGCGGGCGATGAAGCTTACGCACGGGGTGATTTCAAAGAATTCACCAACTTTGGTGTTTACCGTAAAGGCGAGGTCTATCGTGACCCGGTTACGAAAGAAGTTTTGGGTGTGTTAGCCGCAGGTGTAGGTACTGTTAGCATCAAATCGCTTAAAGATGACATAGCCACGGTCAACGTAATTCGTGCTACTGAAGAAGTTCGTATCGGCGATTTCTTATTGCCAAGTGAAGACCGCTCCACCAACTCAACCTTCTTCCCAAGCGGCCCAGAGGCTGACATAACCGGCCAAATTGTTGGTGTGGAAAGCGGAGTGCGTCAGGTTGGTAAATTCAATGTCGTTATGATCAACCGCGGTGATCGTGAAGGTATTAAAGTGGGTAACGTCCTCGCTATCTACAAAAAAGGTGAAGTGGTCAAAGATCGCGTTCACGGTGGTAAAGTAGCGCTTCCTGATGAGCGTGCCGGTATTTTAATGGTGTTCCGCACTTTTAATAAAATGAGCTTGGCGCTTGTGCTTGAGGCAGATCGTCCATTATCTGTAGGCGACACTCTGCAAAATCCATAAGTTTAATTTCATATATTCGCGGCGGCGCATGAAGCGCCGCTATTTGTTTACAAGGACGACCTATGCAAAACAATCTTTATCATGCCCTCGTTTTACATCGTTTACCTCATATTGGCGCTGCGACTTACAGTAGATTAGTTGAGCTTTTTGGTTCGCCAGAAGCCGCGTTATCGCAGCCACTCCTCAAACTTGAAAAATTGATAAATGTCGAAACTGCTTCCGCTGTCCGGGATTTTCAGGCGCATCAGGAAAACTCTGTGGCAGGCCAAAGAGCGCTGGCCGATTTGGAATGGCTTTCTGCGCAATCAAACGTTCACCTTATCGTAATTTCAGATTCCAATTACCCGGATTTGCTACGGCAAATTGCAAAGGCACCGCCTTTGCTGTTCGTGCGAGGCGATATTCATTTACTAAGCCTGCCGCAAATTGCGGTAGTTGGTAGCCGAAATCCCAGCAGCGGTGGTAGTGAAAACTCACATAGATTTGCGGAATTTTTGGCGAGTAATGGTTTTACGATTACCAGTGGCCTGGCGTTAGGGGTGGATGCGGCAGCGCATCAGGGAGCTCTTGCTGCAAAAGGAAAAACTATCGCAGTTATGGGAACGGGGCTGGATTTAATTTATCCCTCCCGCCACAAGCTGCTTGCCCAACAAATTATTGAAAATGGGGGCGCGCTTGTGAGCGAGTTGCCCTTGTGCAGTAGTCCTAACGCAGCGAACTTTCCGCAGCGTAATCGAATCATTAGCGGTCTCAGTTACGGTGTTCTTGTAGTGGAAGCGGCTATTCAAAGCGGCTCACTGATTACGGCAAAAACGGCGCTGCTCCAAAATCGCGAGGTCTATGCGATACCCGGTTCCATTCATAATCCGCTCGCTCGCGGTTGCCATCAATTGATTCGGCAAGGCGCAACCCTGGTGGAAACAGGTCAGGATATAGTAGATCAGCTGCATGGAATTCTGGGATATGAGCGCGAAAAGCTAACAAAGCTATTGCGAAAAGCAGAGAAGAAAGCCGAACTTGATCATAAGAGCCTGGATGATCTCACTGCCGCAGAGCAACTGCTTATACATGCCATGGGCTATGATCCGGTGAATATTGATGATCTTGTCGAGCGAACGGACATTCCTGTAGGCAGTGTGGCGGCCCAATTAATCGGGTTGGAAATCAAGGGATATGTGCAGCAAATCGGAGCGGGTTATCAACGAGTTTAATTCTGTGGTTCCCTCATTAGTCATAATTCGGTAGATTGCTTATATCTCCCTTAAGGCTTTATCTATGACTCCACCATTGAAAAATCACTGGATATTGAACCCGCGTGTGCAGTACGCAGCAAAACAAATGTGGCAGGGCGGCGTTGTCGCCTACCCTACTGAAGCAGTCTGGGGTTTAGGTTGTAACCCTTTCAATGAAGATGCAGTCATGCGTCTGCTCGACATGAAGCAGCGTCCCGTCAACAAGGGCCTGATCCTATTAGCCTCGGATATTAGTTTGTTTGAACCCTTTATTTATCATTTGAACGATATCCAACGGCAGCGCATTAAAAATACCTGGCCTGGGCCTGTTACCTGGTTAGTTCCTAATAACGGGCTCGCACCTAAATGGATAACCGGGGATTACACCGGTGTTGCATTACGGGTGACAGATCACCCGCTTGCGTCGGCGTTGAGTCGCGCATTTGGAGCCCCCATAGTCTCAACATCGTGTAACACTCAAGGCCGTAGACCGGCGCGGACAGCTTTTGATGTGCATCGTTATTTTGGTGACGACTTGGATGCTATCACCCCCGGTGCGGTCGGGAAACGCGCCAATCCTTCTGAAATTCGTGACCTGATGACGGGAGAAATTGTCCGGCCCGGCTAACCCTTTGATGTTAAGGCCGAGTAGAATAGCTGCCTTTTCTCGCTATGCATCTTAGGAAATCCCATGAGCAATGCACCCGCCTCAGCACCGGACAAAGCTGCCGTCAAAGCTTATCTGCTCGATTTACAAGACCGTATTTGTAGGGCTTTGACCGATGAAGACGGTGGCCCCGGTTTTATTGAAGATAATTGGACTCGGGTCGAAGGTGGCGGTGGTCGAACTCGCGTATTGGCGGATGGCAATGTCATCGAAAAAGGCGGCGTTAATTTTTCTCATGTGCAAGGCGCACAAATGCCGGCTTCTGCCACGGCACACCGCCCTGAATTAGCGGGCCGTGCATTTGAAGCCATGGGCGTATCCCTCGTTATTCATCCGAAGAACCCCTACGTACCTACCAGTCACGCAAATGTCCGTTTTTTTATCGCCGAGAAAGAAGGCGCAGACCCGGTGTGGTGGTTTGGCGGCGGCTACGATTTAACGCCTTACTATGGCAACGAAGCCGACGTAATCCACTGGCATAACACCGCAAAAAACGCTTGCGCAGAATTTGGTGAAGATGTTTATCCGCGCTATAAAAAATGGTGCGATGAATATTTTTATTTAAAACATCGTAACGAATCGCGCGGTGTTGGTGGTTTGTTTTTCGATGATTTGAACGAGCAAGGTTTCGAAAAAACCTTCGCGTTCTTGCGCGCAGTTGGTGACAGTTTTATTCCTGCTTATCAACCCATCCTCGCGGCTAGAAAAAATACTGCCTATGGTGAACGCGAACGACAATTCCAACTTTATCGTCGTGGGCGCTATGTTGAATTTAACCTGGTCTACGACCGTGGAACTTTGTTTGGCTTGCAAACCGCTGGTCGCACCGAATCCATTCTAATGTCACTGCCGCCGTTGGTGCGATGGGAATATAACTTCCATCCTGAGGCTGGTAGCGCCGAAGCAGAACTTTACGAAAAATTTTTACCCCATCGCGATTGGCTGAAATAACTATTTGAGTAAATAGTTGTCAGCGAATAATTGAGAATAAAAGAAAGGCTTTCTTTTAAAGCTCATTTTCAAAAAAATTTATACGTTTTATAAATGGAACATCAATGACTGATCAGTACGCGGTATTCGGCAACCCAATCAACCATAGCAAGTCACCAACGATACATCGCCAGTTTGCCGAGCAAAGTGGGCAGAATTTACATTACGCAAAACAATTAGTAGCCGTTGATGAATTTGTAAAATGCGCACAAGATTTTTTTGCGCAAGGCGGTAAAGGGTTAAATGTTACTGTTCCTTTTAAAATAGATGCTTTTTCTTTTGCACAACAATTAACGCAGCGTGCGCAGCGCGCTGGTGCCGTCAATACGCTGGCGATGCAAAACGATGGAGTTATTTTGGGTGATAATACCGACGGAATTGGTATGGTGCATGACATGCACAATCTCGATTGGGAATTAGAAGGAAAGCGTATCCTGATTTTGGGCGCAGGAGGCGCTGTGCGTGGAATTTTACAACCGCTTTTGGCAGAACATCCAGAATTAGTCGTTATTGCAAATCGTACTTTTTCAAAAGCAGAAGAACTTGCTGCGCATTTTCATGATCTCGGTGATGTAAGAGCAAAAACCTTTGAACAATTGCATGGAGACAAATTTGATATCGTCATCAATGGAACATCCGCAAGTTTAAGTAACGATTTACCACCGCTACCCGATAATGTGCTCAACCAAACTGCCTGTTGTTACGATTTAATGTACGGCTCTGAACCCACAGTTTTTATGAAATGGGCGCAGCAACATGGCGCAGCGAAAATTGCCGATGGTTTAGGAATGCTGGTTGGCCAAGCTGCGGAGGCTTTTTATGTATGGCGACATATTCGCCCCGAAGTCGTTCCGGTTATTACAATGTTGCGCAGGCAACTTGCTGAAAAAAAATAGTTGATCTGATCGGCAAGAAACGTTTTTTGAATATTAAATTGGACGGGAATCGTCAACCTGCGGCGAAGACGATTCCCGGTAAATTCAGTAGTAATCCTTAGAATAACTTAAAAATATTTTCGTAATCCCAGTCAAAGAAACGTTGTATTCGTCAAAGTCTGGGATCACTATCCATAAACCCTTCTAAAAAACTGATCTAATCGCACTAATTCGCCCCATGTATTAACGCAGTAGCTCCACCTAAACTGACCTCATTCTTGCAAACCAGCAAGTCAGCACAGATTAAGGAGTCATTATGTTAAACGTCAGACGCAGTAACCAACGTGGTAGCGCATCTTTTGATTGGTTGCGCAGTAAGCACACCTTTTCATTCGGTAATTATCACGATGAAACCCAAATGGGTTTTTCCGAATTGCGCGTTATAAATGATGACGAAGTAATTCCTGAAGGCGGTTTTGCGACTCACGGTCATCGTGACATGGAAATCATTAGTTACGTGTTAAGCGGTGAAATTGCTCATAAAGACAGTGAGGGCAATATTACCCGGCTACCGCCTGGTGAGTTTCAGTTGATGTCTGCAGGTAGCGGCATTCGGCACAGTGAATTCAATCCATCGCTTACCAAAAAATTACATTTTTTGCAGATATGGATTCAGCCCAACGTGTTCGGGCAAAAGCCTGGCTATCAGCAAAAAGATTTTGGTAGTGAGAAGGGTTTGACGTTAGTGGTGAGTCCTAACGGAGCGGACGGTAGTTTGCACATTAAACAGGATGCGAAAATTTATCAGCTTATCCTGACACCAGAAACTACGACCCAACTCAATACTGATAATAGTCGCCGCTACTACGTGCACAATATCGAAGGTCCGTTGGTTGTTAAAGGAAATGACGGTACGTGGGAGACATTGCAAGCCGGTGACGGTGTAAAAATTGAATCGCTAAGCCAGCTGCAATTTTCTGCCAACAACGAGGCCGTGAAGGCTCTGGTATTTGATTTGCCCTAAGATTCTGACATAAAAAAAGCCGCCTGGGACGGCGGCTCAAGGTGTTTTCGGGCGGAGTTAAAACATAATTCCTACACTTAATTCGATGTGTTATTTTTCTAGCTTCTTCATCTCAATTCTCTTTTCACGCAGTTGCCGCTTTATCATCTAATGATTCCAGCTCACCACTTGCGCGCGCCTTTTTACCGTAGACGGCTTCAAATAACGGTGATGCCATAAGCGTGGTTACAATCGCCATCAGCACGAGCATAGAGAAAAGGCCGGTACCGATCACGCCTTTCTGCAGACCTATGTTGATAATGATTAATTCCATCAAGCCGCGCGAATTCATAAGGGCGCCGATTCCCAGGGCGGTACGGTTATCTTGACCGCACAAACGAGCTGCCAGATAACAGGCGCCGCCTTTAGCGAGTATAGATCCAACCAATACGGCCAAGGCGATCAACACTAACTCAAGGTTGTTAATCATCGTTAAGGACGTGTTCAAGCCTGAAAAGGTGAAGAAGGTCGGCAATAGCACCACCACAGCAAAAGGTTCGAGCTGCTTTTTCAATTCTTCAACAAACTTGCCGCGCGGCATAACCGTTCCGAGCAGGAATCCGCCAAACACCGCATGCAAACCAATGCCGTCCGCGATAGAGGCGCAAAGCATAAATGCCATAAGGGTTACGCCAAGCACGTTGGGAGTAATTCTGCCTTCGCGCTCCACAATACGACCCAAGGGCGCTAACAAGCGTGGACCTAGCAACAACAAAACGCCTGCGAAAATAATGCCGCCGACGATAGCTGTAATCGCCACCGAAGCGCCCGCACCGAAGCTAGCTAATACGATAGCGAGTACGCACCAGGCTCCCGCATCGTCAATCGCGCCAGCAGAAAGTGAGAGAGTACCTAATTTTGAATTTGTGAGGCCGCGTTCGTGAATGATTCGGGCCAACATCGGAAAAGCAGTGATGGCGATAGCCGCACCCATAAAGAGAGTGGCATTGAATTGGGTAGCCTTGTCAGAAAAAAGCCCGGGAATGGTCATCAGCCACGGGGTAATTATGATCGCCACTACAAAAGGCGCCGCCATACCGGAAATTGAGACGGCCGCAGCGGCACCGATGTTGGCTCTGAAATGATCTTTACGGAAGCCCAAGCCTACCAAAAACATGTACAAGCCAACGCCAAACTGTGCGCATACATAGAGCACGCTGATGGATTCTTTGGGGAAGAGCGCCTTTTGAAGATCCGGAGCTATAAGGCCAAATAATGTTGGACCGAGCAACACACCAGCGATCATTTCACCCACTACTTGCGGCTGATGGAGATACTTCTTACCTAGCCAGCCTATACCGCGGCAAGTGACCAGAATTACGAGCATTTGTGCGAAGAATAAAATAGAGAGCTGAGCGTTCGACATGTGTTTACCAAGTTATTGTAGGTTTTTTTATGAGCTAAACGCCAAATATGATATTTGTTTTATCACGGCGTCTATAGGCTCTGTAGTTGTAGTTGTAGTCGACAGACAAGCTTGTATTCAATTCAAACCCTATAAGTTTTTCCTATGAGCGTCAGGAGTGGGTGGCCGTATGAGTCGAAATTAGTGATTGGGAAGGCGAGATATTGCCATTTTTTGGACTTTTAAAGGCTGTCTCGATATTAGCAGTATAAGTTTTATCTATGGAGATTTAGACTTGCAGTCTTTCATCACTCCAACCTATAAGCAGCAAACCCATCATGACCCTGATTGAACTACGTTATTTGGTGACAGTTGCGCGAGAAATGCATTTTAGTCGAGCAGCCGAGCAGTGGGGCGTAAGCCAGCCTACGTTGAGTATGGCTATCCGTAATCTTGAGCAGGACTTGGGGGTGCTGCTGTTCGAACGCAGTAAATCGGGCATTCGCCCGACTGTTATGGGTGAAAAAATTATTGCGCAGGCCCAGCATCTGGTTGCTCAGGCTGACAGCATAACGGCGCTGGTGGAAGCCGATAAAAATCAGTTAAGTGGGGAACTAAAAGTGGGTGCCATTTTTACCTTAGGGCCCTATCTGCTGCCGAAGTTAATTCCCGCGTTAAAGTTAATTGCAAACCAACTTTCCTTAAGTTGCTACGAAGGTTACAACAATGATTTGCGTCATAAACTGCGAAGCAGTGAGTTGGATGCAATTCTTATTTCAAAACCTTTCACAGAAGCGGATGTGGTGACACAAGAAATTTACCGCGAACCTATGCACCTTGTGATGCCGTTTACCCATGCCTTAGCTGCGAAAAAAATTATTGATTTGGAAGATCTGCACGAACAAACGTTTTTAATACTAAGTGAAAAACAATGCTTGCGCGAACAAATGCTGTCGATTTACGAGCCCGCGCCTGAGAACAGAATTGAATGCAGTAGTTTAGACACGCTACGTCATATGATCGCCATTGGTGTCGGTATAAGTATCTTGCCATCATCCGCTACAAGTTCAGCACTTTTTTCGCCACAAACATTGGTAACCCGGCCCTTGCAAACAAATCCGATTCGTAAAATTTCGTTGGCATGGCGAGCCAGCTTTCCTCGTCACAAAGCTATAGATGCGGTGCGTCGCGCAATCCAGGTTAACACCTGGGGCTTCACAACTGCGCACGATACTGCCAGCTCTGGCCTGATGGTAGAAAATCAAACCTGGTAACAGTTGCTCGCGAACGCGATATCAAAACGGAATACATATGAATCAAATAAATCCCATTAAAAAAATCGTAATCGTGGGTGGCGGTACTTCAGGTTGGATTGCAGCCTCGATGCTTTCTTATCATCTGAAATCTGAATTGTGCGAAATAGAATTGGTTGAATCAGAGGATCTGGGCACCATAGGTATTGGTGAATCTACTATTCCACCTGTTGTGCGTTTGATTCAAAATCTCGGTATAGATGAAACGCAATTTATTCAGAGCACGCAAGCCTGCTTTAAACTGGGCATCAAATTTATTGATTGGCGTCAAAAAAATGAATCCTATTTTCATCCCTTTGGTGTAATAGGAAAACGTATTGGCTCTCACGATTTTTATCAGTGCTGGCTTAAATCAACTATGCAAGGCGAGAATGTACCTTTGCAGGATTTTTCTCCTTGTTCGGTAATGGCTCAGCAAGAAAAATTTTTCTGGCCGACGCAATTGCAGAACACTCCAATCGGTGGTGCAAGCTACGCAGTTCACTTGGATGCAAAACTTGTCGTCAGCTATTTAAATAAATATGCTCATGAACGAGGAGTAAAACGCACCGAAGGTATGGTGGAGCAGGTTGTGAAAAGCGATACGGGTAATATTGAAAAATTAGTTTTGAAAGATGGAAAAGAAATTCACGGTGATTTTTTTATTGATTGTACCGGCTTCAAAGCACTGCTTATAGAAAAAGCATTAGGTGTAGGTTATGAGGATTGGTCAAACTATTTGCCATGCGATCGCGCTGTGGTAGTAAAAACAGCCGCGCAGGAAAAACGTCCACCCTACACTACAGCAACGGCGCGTAAAGCAGGCTGGAGCTGGAAAATTCCTTTGCGCAACGGAACTGGCCACGGCTATGTTTATTCCAGCAAATTTTGCAGCGATGCAGAAGCAAAATCTACGCTATTAAAAAATCTGGACGGACCACGTATCAACGATCCGCGCGTAATTCCTTTCTCAACCGGTCGTCGCAAAAATATGTGGGAGAAAAATTGCCTCTCATTAGGCTTGGCTTCCGGTTTTGTTGAACCACTCGAATCAACATCTATTCATTTAATCGCGCGCGGCATGGATTTCTTCTTACGCTTTTTTCCAGACCGCGACTGCGATCCAAGCTTAATTAAAGAATACAATCGCCGGATGACAACGGATTTCGAAGAGGTGCGCGATTTTATTATGTTGCACTATTGCACCACTCAACGTGAAGACACAGATTTCTGGCGCTGGTGTAAAACCATGGAACTACCGGAATCGCTACAAGAACGCATCACCTTATTCAAAGGCCACGGCTTGATCCGCGAAGGAACCGACGAATTATTCCGCAGCACCAGCTGGCAATCCATATTTGAAGGCATGGGAATCCGCCCAAACAAATATTGCCCGCGCGTAGACAATATGGATTATCAGGAAATCAGCGATACATTAAAGCTAGCAAGACAAGCAATTCAATCTATGGTGAAAACTTTGCCGAGTCACGACGAGTTTTTAAGACAGAATTTGGCGGATGAATAAATTCACGCGCTAGTGCGATAGAGTGCACGCTTACCGCGTACCTAATGTGGACCCAGAAATCACTATGTATTTAAATCAAGCTTCGAGCGATACTTATTGGGATACGGCCGAAAATATACTAAGGGAAGTTGTCATAGATTTAGACGTTCGTAGTAAAAAGCTATGGACGTTGGATCAGATTGATAAGAGCGAATTAAAAAAAGTTTATAAAATTGATGAGCTTTTTCTACTAACTGACAATTTGAATATCTTTGGCATTGTCTTTATCCAAAATCGTGATCCCATTTTTTGGCCTGAGGTGAGCCAGGGTGATAGTATATTTCTACATAAATTGGCAGTCAGACCACAATATCGAAACCAAGATCTTGGTTTTAAAATTTTAACGTATGTCGTTGCCTTGGCAAAACGTAAAAAAATTAAATGGCTGAGGCTTGATTGTGACGTGCGCCCTGAATTAAAAACATATTATGAGAATTTTGGTTTTACTTTTGTAGATGAAATACGAATAGAAGAGTTTAGGGTAGCCAGATATCAATTATTAGTAGAAGATTTTTAATTTAGTTTTGCCATATTTGATCTTGATGTCGATGAGCAATTTCATAAATTGGTTAACTAGCAAGGATATTTGTGGTGCGGAATCGTCATCTTCTGCTGCGTGCCTCGGCTTGCGAGGTCAGAATTCTTTTTAGATGTTTAATTTCGAATTAATAACTTTCACGTTACACTGATAAGTTTTTACTGCGATTATTTGTCCAAAATTCAAGAGCTGGACCCCCGCAAGCCGACATGCATAGCCGAGGATGACGTTTCCATATTTAATAAAACTCGAATATACAGCGTAGAAAGTATTATTATCGATTCTTCAGTTTCTCACTCAAGTGCAATTTCACCCCATCCCATTCGTGTCTAACAATACTGTACAACATAGAATCACGAACGCGACCATTGGGCATTACCATGTGGCTGCGTAATAGTCCTTCTTCTTTTGCGCCGAGGCGTAGAATTGCGTTGCGAGAAGTATTATTAAAATAGTCGGTAAGAAATTCGACTCGATTCAAATTCATCGCTTCAAAAGCGTGCGAGAGCATTAATAACTTTGCTTCGGTGTTAATGTTTGTTTTTTGCCAGGTTTTTCCTAGAAATGTAAAACCAATTTCCAAGCGCTTATTTGGTAAGTTGGCTTTCATAAAGCGTGTTGAGCCTGCAACTTTGCCGGTGCTTTTATCAATAGTCGCGAACACAAGCCCATCACCCGCTTCAAATGCAGTTTGGGCATTTTCAAAAAATAAATCTATTTGATCCAAAGGCGGAACCAGTGTTACGTAGAGATTCCATAATTCACCATCCGCAATTGCCTCGCACAACCCTTCGCGATGTTTTTTATGTAATGGTTCTAGTCGTACAAATTTTCCTTCCAGAGTTACAGCATCAAATTTCATTAAAAGTTTTCCTTTTTCACATGTTTAATTATTTCTGTAAAGCTTCTAGCTCAGCAATGTGGGTATCTTTCAGCTTGACATAATTAGTAGCTGAATATTTAAAAAAAGCACGTTCGCTATCTTTCAAAGGTCGCGCTTGTTTGCAAGGTGAGCCTACATATAAGAATCCGCTTTCCAAGCGTTTGCCGGGCGGTACTAATGTGCCGGCGCCTACTACCACTTCATCCTCTACCACCGCGCCATCCAATATAGTTGAACCAATACCGATAAGAATGCGATTGCCAACTGTGCAACCATGCAAATTAACTGAATGTCCTATGGTGACATCGTCGCCAATAATAAGTGGATGTCCAGCGGGATTAAAATCGCTTGCGTGGGTGATATGTAATACAGACCCATCTTGAATACTGGTGCGTTCGCCTATACGTATACGATGCATGTCGCCGCGAATAATAGCGTATGGCCATACGGACGAATTTTCGCCAATTTGCACATCGCCAATCACAATCGCAGTTGGATCAACATATACTTTTGCGCCAAATTGCGGACGCACGCCTTTGTGGCTGCGAATACTCAATGGATTTTGATTGTGTTTCATAATGAATCTCTAATTTGCGCCGTGATATTTTTAAGGTCTGTATCTTTTAGTTGTATCATACGCGAAAATATTTTTGTCATCTCTCCTGGAGTCACCCATGACTAATCCGCTTTTAGAATCCCATGTGTTGCCACCATTTTCAGCTATTGAAGCTTCCCATGTTGAGCCTGCGGTGAGTCAGATTATTAATGAAAGCCGTACTTATTTGCAAAATCTTCTAGCGAATCTATCGCGCCCTAGCTGGGAGGCCCTGGTCGCTCCGCTTGAGGAGCAAGGCGATAAACTTGATCAAGCCTGGGCGCCAGTAAGTCATTTAAATGCCGTGCGAAATAATGATGATTTGCGTCAGGCTTACAACGCAAGTATTGCGCTGCTGACCGAATATGGCACTGAATTAAGCCAGAATGAACAACTTTATAAAGCCTACCAGCAATTAGCCGATAGTGAAGAGTACAAAAAATTAAGCCAAGCTCAAAAGCAAGCGGTGGATAATGCGTTACGCGATTTCCGTTTGGGTGGAGTTGCATTAAGTGATGAAAAGAAAAAACGTTACGGAGAAATTCAGCAGCGTTTATCAGAGCTTTCGACACAATTTTCCAATCATGTTCTCGATTCAACCCAGGCATGGTTTAAACATTTTGAAAATGCGAGTGATCTTGCTGGCTTGCCTGATTCTGCATTAGCGCAAGCTGCACAGACTGCGCAAAAAAAATCCCTAGACGGTTATGTCATCACATTGGATTTTCCATCTTATTATGCAGTAGCTATGTATGCTGATAATCGCGAATTACGTAAAGAAATCTATACAGCCTATGTTACGCGTGCTTCCAATAATTCACAGAAAGTAAATGTCGATGGAAAAGTTGAGTTCACCAATGAATTTTCTAACACGGAAATCATTGCAGAGACGCTTGCGTTACGTCATGAGCTCGCGCAACTTTTAGGATTCAATAATTACGCGGAACGTTCGCTAGCGACCAAAATGGCGCAAAGTACACACCAGGTGCTGGAGTTTCTGCAAGAACTGGCGAAGAAATCAAAACCTTATGCTCAGCAGGATTACACGGAGTTAAAAAATTTCGCAGCAAGTAAAGGTTGTGCGGATTTGCAGGCGTGGGACACTACTTATTACAGCGAGAAGTTGCGCGTCGAAAAATATTCGATTTCCCAGGAAGAGTTGCGCCCTTATTTCCCAGCAGAGAAAGTTATTAGTGGCATGTTCGATGTGGTGTCGCGCTTGTTTGGTATTCAGGTTAGGCATCTTTCTGATTTTGATTCTTATCATCCCGATGTTCGTTTTTTTGAAATCTATAAAGATGGAGCGCACGTCGCTAGTTTTTATCTTGATTTGTTTGCGCGTGAAAATAAGCGTGGCGGAGCCTGGATGGCCGATGCGCGTGTTCGTCGCAATACAACAAAGGGTTTGCAATTACCGGTAGCATTTTTAACCTGCAATTTCACACCACCAGTCGGCGATACTCCTTCGCTATTAACGCATGACGAAGTCACTACACTTTTTCACGAGTTTGGGCACGGTATTCACCACATGCTTACGCAAATTGACGTTGCAGCCGTTAGCGGTATTAATGGCGTTGCGTGGGACGCGGTGGAGTTACCCAGCCAATTTATGGAGAACTGGTGTTGGGAGCCGGAAGCGATTCCGCTGATATCCGGTCACTATCAAACAGGCGAATCTCTGCCGCAAAGCTTATTAGATAAATTGCTTGCTGCAAAAAATTTCCAATCTGGTTTACAAATGTTGCGTCAAATTGAGTTCTCGCTTTTTGATTTCCGTTTGCATGCGGAATATGATCCGAAAAATCCGCATACGGCTCAAGAAGTTTTACACCAGGTTCGTCGTGAGGTTGCGGTAGTTCAACCGCCGGAATTCAATCTATTTGAAAATAGTTTCAGTCATATTTTTGCGGGCGGTTACGCTGCGGGATATTACAGCTACAAATGGGCGGAGGTTCTCTCAGCAGATGCTTTTTCGCGCTTTGAAGAAGAAGGTATTTTTAATTCAGCGACGGGTGAAAGCTTCTTGCGTGAAATTTTGCAGCAAGGCGGAAGTAAAACGCCAATGGAATTATTTACGAATTTTCGCGGCCGCGAGCCTAGCATTGACGCCCTACTGCGTCATTCGGGTATTGAAGTGCACTCTAATTTTATTGAGGAGGATGCGGTCTAATGGCCTATTCCACCAAACGCCGTTTTATGGCGGGCGCTGTGTGCCCGCGTTGTTCACAAATGGATAGCATCGTTGTCTACAATCTCGACGGAAAAGATTTTCGTGAATGTGTGAAATGCGATTTTAAGGAAGAAATGCGTTTGAATATTGCAACCAGTGAATTAGATACGCGCGTCAATCACAAGCCCGATCATGAAACGGTTCAGGTGATAAACATTCTTCCATTGGATTCATCTGATAAAAAATAATTACTGTTATAAATCGTAAAAGATTATGACGTTAATTATTTTTATTTACGCTCAATTAGGTTTTAAAGAATTTAGTGACGTGTAGTGTTTTGTGTTTGACTAAAATCTAACACAATCGCAAGGTCTTCTGTTAAGCAGGGCCAGCGCTTTAATTCTTGCGACCACCCACGGGATTTATGCAGCGCTATGTAGCGTTGGAAACTTTCACCAGCAAAGCTGTATTGATTCAATAATATTTCTGCCGAAAACAATACCGCTTGATCCAATTCATTTGCGTAAGGCTCGCCAATTAATTCGTGCGCGATAACGTTTGCCCGAGTCATATCCATTGGTGCGAGTGGGATTCCGCAGTAACCAATAAAACGGTCATTTACTTCTTCTAACAAACGATGTGCTAGGTAAGCTTCATCAAGTAACGCCTCCAAATGACTATGAGTCCCAATAATATCCGGTGGCGTTAAAAAATAATCGCTGGCGATGTTGAGCAAAGGCAATATGCCGTCAAAAATACCCGCTTCTTTGGTCATTTCCGTAATTGCTTCAATGAATTCCGGAACCTGCGCGATATAGCGAACTACGAACTCAGCCAATAGCGCTTCGGCCTCGTGGGAAGGTAATTTGATGGCGTCGTGCAAATGACTCGCGCGCAAAGAGAGCAATCGTGAGAGCTGGGTTGACGCTCGTTCGTGCTGCTTTGCAGTGTCTATCAATTGACGAATATGGCTGAGCTTGTCGTTCATTTTAGGTAGTTGTTATTGATTGTTTTAAGGCTCAAATGTCTAGCGCTGTCATTGAATGGCTTAACGATAAACCAAGATGGCGCAATCGCAAGTGAGTATTAATATCAAGTTTTTATATTAAAGCCGGAAAAATGAATATTCTTATGACAAGTTAGCAGAATAATGAAGAGGTTGTATGCAAGTGGGGCAATGCTCTTAGCTTTCGAGCATTGCCCGGATACAAGTTAAAACGAGGAAGAGACGCGCACACGCAGGCTGTTGTCTACATCGCCGCTGAAATATTGCTGGAATTGCACCCCAACGTTGAAGCTGCCGAAGTTGTGACCGACGCCTAACACGCCGTAAAGCCCACCGCTGATATCGATATCTTCACTGTAGCAATTGCTGCAATTGCTAATGCCGCGCTCGGAACTAAAGATGCCACTCAGACCCGCATGCGCGACAAAGTAATTCGTTCTATCCATGCCGAATGGAATTCGGGGGCCAAATTCTACGTACCCCATTGCAGCGCTTGCATCGGACTTCTTCCAACCGTCGGTGGTGTGCTGACCGAAGGAAAGGTCATCGCTGTAACCGATAAAATCCACGCCGAAAAGCACGGTCAGATTGCTATTGCTGGACCAACGCTCTGCGGCTAGCCCAATTACCCACGCTGAATCTTCAACGTATTCCTCTTTCGCGACTTCGGAGTCTAGATTTACAGTTCCCGCATGCCCGGACCAACTCCAGCCACTGTAAGAGGGCGCTTTAGGTTGATCTGCCAGCGTGCTATTGGTCAACAGGGCTCCCAATATGAGCCCTGTCAGGGTTTTGCAAACAAATTGTGTGTTAACTGCCATAAGGTTCATCCATAAGCATAAAATTTCGATTGTCGCCAGAATCGTCATTCGGGCGACACAACTTTACAGCACCATAAAAGTTAGTGCCAGCCTTCACTTTGCTGTGAATTAATCCCGCCAAGTCTATATAATTTGCGCTTTCTTATGTGTCGCCGGATTCCCCGGTCTGATGGAGCAAGCATGTCCAATCCAATCGCCCCCCAGAATAGAGTTGCCCAGGTTACCCGCAACACGCTTGAAACCAAGATTAGCGTAAATTTGAATCTGGACGGTGCTGGCAAAGGTGTATTCAACACGGGTGTTCCTTTCCTGGAACACATGATGGATCAGATTGCCCGCCACGGCATGATTGACCTGGATGTAACCTGCGATGGCGATACTCACATTGATGATCACCATTCGGTAGAAGATATAGGTATTACCATTGGCCAAGCCATTGCGAAAGCAGTGGGCGATAAGAAAGGTATTCGCCGTTATGGTCATGCGTATGTCCCGCTCGACGAGGCTTTGTCACGCGTGGTGATTGATTTCTCTGGGCGCCCTGGTTTGGTAATGCAAATTCCCTTTACGCAAAAGCGCGTTGGGCAGTTTGACGTGGAATTGTTTTGGGAGTTTTTCCAGGGCTTCGTCAATCATGCTGGCGTAACGTTGCATGTAGATAACTTGCGCGGACACAACGCCCATCATCAAATTGAAACTGTGTTCAAAGCTTTTGGTCGCGCCTTGCGTATGGCGCTCGAGTTAGACCCACGCATGGAGGGCATAATGCCTTCCACAAAAGGTAGCCTGTAACTAATGATCCAAGCTGTGAAGAATCACCAAACAGTTGCTGTTATCGACTACGGTATGGGCAACCTCCATTCGGTAAAAAGTGCGCTTGAGCATGTTGCGCCTGAACAAAAAGTTGTAGTGACTTCTGACCCTGCTGTAGTGGCTGCGGCAGATCGCGTGATATTTCCCGGTGTCGGCGCAATCCGTGATTGCATGGCTGAAATTAATCGTCTTGGTTTTGATCAACTGTTGCGAGAGCAAATCGCAACGGGCAAACCTGTGTTGGGTATTTGCGTGGGCATGCAGGCGCTGATGAATCACAGCGAAGAAAATAACGGCGTGGACTGCATTAACATTCTGCCCGGTCAGGTAAAGTTTTTTGGTGAGCATCATAAAGATGCCCAAGGTAACGCGCTAAAAGTACCGCATATGGGCTGGAATCAAGTTCATCACAACGACCATCCCTTGTGGGCAAATATTCCGCAAGATGCACGATTTTATTTTGTACATAGTTTTTATATTCAGGCTGATGAATCGAACTTGGTCTCGGCGAGCTGCGACTACGGTTTGAGTTTTCATGCGGCGTTAAGCCATAACAATTTGTTTGCTGTGCAATTCCATCCGGAGAAAAGTCATACGGCTGGGTTGCAGTTGTTGAAGAATTTTTTACAGTGGGATGGTAAGGCGTAAAGATCGGTTGTCTTAGCCCTTACTCCCTTGTGAGCCGCCCGAGCATTGGGAAAAAATTACTGCAAAACAAACAGGACGTTTGTTTTAGTGACGTCGCGACATGGATGTCGCGTTGGAACCACATTAATTTTTTGAAACGCGCAGGAAAAAGCGGTGAACGGGTCGCTTTTCTTTTAGTACTTTTCTTTGGCGAAGCAAAGAAAAGTAACTCGCCAGCAGGCGAAAAAAATCTAAAACTGGACCCCCACAAGTGGGGGCACCTAGCCGAGTATGACGACTCCCAAAAAATTATAGATATTTTAAATTGGGAACGATTTTATTTTTATCGAGATCTTAAATGCTAATTATCCCCGCAATTGATTTAAAAGATGGCCAGTGTGTGCGATTACGCCAAGGCCTGATGGATGACTCCACCGTATTTTCTGATGACCCTGTCGCTATGGCGAAACAATGGGTTGATCAAGGTTGCCGTCGTTTGCATTTGGTTGATTTGAATGGTGCGTTCGAAGGCAAGCCAATGAACGGTGGCGTGGTAACCGCAATTGCAAAAGCTTATCCAAATCTTCCAATTCAAATTGGCGGTGGCGTTCGCAGTGCTGACACTATTGAGTACTACCTCACGGCTGGTGTGCAATATTTAATTATTGGTACCAAAGCAGTAAAAGAACCGCAATTTGTGACGGATATGTGCAAACAATTTCCCGGCCACATTATCGTCGGGCTCGACGCAAAAGACGGTTGGGTTGCGACTGACGGTTGGGCAGAAGTTTCTAATATCCAAGCGAGCGAATTAGCCAAGCGTTTTGAGCAAGATGGTGTAAGTAGTATTGTTTACACCGATATCGCGCGTGACGGCATGATGCAAGGCGTAAACGTGCAAGCAACTGTCGCTATGGCGCAGGCTTCGAGTATTCCAATTATAGCGTCCGGTGGCGTAACTAATATGGACGATATTCGCGCGCTCAAAGCGGAATCGCACAAAGGTATTTGCGGCGCAATTACTGGCCGCGCAATTTACGAAGGCACTTTGACCATGGCAGAAGCTCAAGCTTATTGCGATTCGAATTAATTTAGGATTAGCAAGTTGATTACGTTCAATTTGCTTAAAGCTATTATGTTGAGATCTCGCTGGGCAATTTTTTTTTCGTTAATTGTTTTCGCTATTTCGCCGAATGTCTTTTCTGCTACGGAAAATCACCGCCCCTACACGTTGGATCGCTCGGAAGTTATCGATTTTCATGCGAAAGCTAACAGTAAAGATTACGAAGTTTACATAAAACTGCCGGAAAGTTATTCCAATAGTCCCGGTAAAAAATATCCGCTAATTGTGTTAACCGACGGCTACTACGCTTTTCCTTTGCTGAGCAGTATTAATTGGAGGATGAGCGAACGTAATCAGGTTTATGAGCAATCTATTATTGTTGGGATTTCATATTCAAAAGGCGACGATATCAGTAAAAGTCGGGCGAATGACTTTGCCCCGCCGGCCTCTACTGATGAGAAATTTAAAAACAAAGTTGATGAGGCAGGCAGGGCTGATTTATACGCAAAATTTCTCGGACAGGAATTGCTACCTTATTTAGTAAAAAGTTATTCAGTGGATGCAACAAGAAAAATCTATGCTGGTCATTCTTACGGTGGTTTGCTCGGCACTTATATTTTGTTCACGCAGCCAAATATGTTTGATTATTACTTAATTGGCAGCCCATCTTTATGGTTCAACAATAAAGTGATGTTCAACTATGAAGCCAGCTATGCTAAAGCGAACAAAGATTTGAAAGCGAAAGTGTATATGGCTGCTGGTAGTCAGGAGCAAAATGCACAATTCGGTATGGTCGATTATATGATGGCGCTGGATAAACAACTTAAAGCGCGGCATTACTCGCAGTTGACTTTAGTCACTGAAACATTTCCTGGTGAGAAGCATTTGTCAGTGTATCCGACGTTTATCACTCGTGGACTGCTTTGGGCATTACCATTGAAAAACGAATAGGTGAATCGAACGCTATGTTAAAGAAATACTTTAGCTTTTTGACTATGTTTCTCTGTGTTCAGCTACCAGCTTTAGCAGAACAACCTGCTTACAAAAAATTTGTATTGGAAAATACACAAATTGTGCCGATCAAATCTAAAGTAGGTAGAGACTATGAATTAATTGTTGTTTTGCCAGCAAGTTACTACACGCAGCCGGAGAAAAAATATCCGGTGCTTTATTATGTGGATGCTTATTGGGACACACCGCTGCTAACATCTACTTACGGAAATTTGGTTTACGATAATGTAGTTCCCGAATTTATTATGGTTGGGCTTTCTTATCCATCTGGAACCAATTACGACAAAGATCGACGTTTTGATTTAACATTTACTAAAGCTGCTACGAGCGACGTTGCTACAGGTGGCGCTTTTGCGTTTTTGGATTTTATCAAGCAACAGGCGGCACCGCTGATCGAAACTCAATTTCGCGGATCACCAACGGATCGCGTGCTGTCAGGTAATTCTTTAGGGGGTCTTTTTGCGTTAACTGCTGCGTACAAGTCAGAAAATTTTTTTCCGGTTATATCGCGATTAGCCCAGCAGTGGAGTGGGATAATAAAGCGCTACTAAAGTTAGATGAAGCTTATGCTCAGAAGAACAAAGCATTGAATGCTCGTATTTTTATTTCTTACGGCAGCAACGAGTACGCGCCATTTCGCGACCCTATTATTCAATATCAAAAATATTTGGCTGCAAAAAAATATCAAGGCCTGGAGTTACAAAACTACGTGATGGAAGGATTGGATCACACCGGCGTTAAAGGTGACGGTTACGTGCGTGGTTTAATGTGGGTTTGGAAACCGAAAAAACCTACTGGCCCGAGTGGTTTAGAGCGCGGGTTTACTGGCGCAAAATAATTTTGTTGTTTTAAATGATCGGCTGTTTAGCCTGGTAGAGATTTATATGGCTCTCGCAAAACGCATTATTCCCTGTCTCGATGTTGACAACGGTCGCGTTGTTAAAGGTGTGCAATTTTTGGATATCCGCGACGCGGGTGATCCGGTAGAAATTGCCAAACGTTACAATCAGGAGGGCGCGGATGAAATTACTTTTCTGGATATCACGGCGACTCATGAAGGCCGTGACACGACTGTGCATACGGTGGAAAAAATTGCGAGCGAAGTATTCATCCCTTTGACTGTTGGTGGCGGCATTCGCACAGTGGATGACATTCGCACTATGTTAAATGCAGGTGCCGATAAAGTAGGAATAAATTCTGCAGCCGTTTTTAATCCTGATTTTGTCAAAGCTGCGTCGGATCGTTTCGGTGCGCAATGTATT
The DNA here is from genome assembly GCA_004173475.1 of Gammaproteobacteria bacterium. Classification (GTDB taxonomy): domain Bacteria; phylum Pseudomonadota; class Gammaproteobacteria; order Pseudomonadales; family Cellvibrionaceae; genus Cellvibrio. The sequence goes on along the minus strand of SEBU01000006.1, from coordinate 331,807 downwards.
GTTGTTGCTATTGACGCAAAAAAAGTAAGTAAAGAAGGTGAAGAACCGCGCTGGGAAATTTTTACTCACGGTGGTCGAAAACCGACTGGCATTAATGCCGTAGAGTGGGCAGTACGTATGGCAGAATATGGCGCAGGAGAAATTCTGCTGACCAGTATGGACGGCGATGGCACTAAGAAAGGTTACGACTTGGGAGTAACGCGAGCCATAAGCGACGCTGTTGCTGTACCGGTAATTGCTTCTGGAGGTGTCGGGAATTTACAGCATTTAGCGGATGGCGTAACTATCGGTCATGCAGATGCCGTACTGGCTGCAAGTATTTTTCATTTTCGGGAATACACTGTCCCGCAAGCGAAAGCGTTTATGCAAGCTCAGGGAATTGAGATGCGTCTTTAAAACGCTACGCAAAGAACATCACAAAAAAGGGCGCTTACAAGCGCCCTTTTTTGTGATCGAACCTATCAAGCAGCTCGATATTGTCTAAGAATATCGGCTATTTTTGGTTCAGAAGCACATATGAAATCAATGAACTCACCCACGCCAACTTCCGCATCGGGACGACTATCAAATGGACCAATATCTACACCTTCACGGGTGCTGTAGTACCAATATCTGTCCTTTTGCAAAAAGCGACCATTACGATTAGGTACCGAACCTTCTTCGCCTGAACGATTAAATATTGCCATTTTTAAACCCCATTAGTAATTAGATGCTTTTATATCGAATTTCCCTAACTCTTAAGCATTCACAAGCACATAAAATACTTTTTGCTTGAGTTCTGTGATTATAAACACTAAATAAAGCTTTCCAATATACTTAGTGTGATTAAAAAAAATGCATCTTATAACGTAAACTATGTCGTTTAAAATATCAGAAGATTATAAAGACAAGACATTAACTAATCTTTCCGAGATTAGTTAATAGGCATCAATCTTTAAAAAAAGTTCGGGAGAAGAATGACGTTTGGCAAATCACGCTAAATTGAATTCGCTGAACGTTGACATTGAAGCCTGGACGTTGCTTTGGGTCAGCCGCGTTTTAAATTAATGTTATTTTCAATCAGCGGGACAAAGTTTGATTATTGTGGTTTCTCATCCACCTTATCAGTCGATGGTGGTCGTACTTCGATATTAGGCGCTATGGCTGGGGCGCTTTGTCTGCTAGCCGGGTCATTATCAAGGTTTAAAGGCTGGCCCATAATGTGGAGACCCTTCATTAGATTAATTGCATCCAATACTTGGTTATCGTTAAGAGTATCGTCATTAACCACGGTCTCTCGCTCACGGCTGCTGCTTCCAACCTCCTGACCATCATGACTGCCTAAATGACCGGCTAAGTCCGCTTCAGCCATTGGTGGTTTTTGTCCCGCCCCATTACTAACTTTCTCGAGGCGCACATCAGGCTCTATGCCTTTAGCCTGGATCGAGCGGCCGTTGGGCGTGTAGTAAAGTGCTGTTGTTAATTTGATGGCGCGATCTTCGGTAATAGGAATAACAGTCTGCACCGACCCCTTACCAAAACTGCGCGTACCCATAATGATGGCCCGCTTTTGATCCTGCAGTGCACCTGCCACAATTTCTGAGGCTGACGCAGATCCGCTATTGATAAGCACTACCAATGGAAGCCCTGAAGTAAGATCGCCTGGAGTAGCGGCGTAGCTGAGGCTACTGTTTTCCATCCGGCCACGGGTATACACCACTGTCCCGCTCTCTAAAAATGCATCCGCAACATCTACCGACGCTTGCAAGACCCCACCGGGGTTGTTGCGCAAATCTAATATGAGGCCTTTGGTTTTAGGCCGAGACTTCAAACTCTCCCGTAGCCTTTCAGTAAAATCATGGCCCGTATTGGTTTGAAACTGGGCTACACGAACGTAAAGATAATCTTCGGCAATTGGTTTAACAATAACGCTTTGCACGTGGATTAAGTCGCGAACTACAACCAGCTCAATAGGCTCTTCAACACCCTTGCGCATTAAGCTCAATTTAATCGGCGTATCTTTGGGGCCGCGCATCAAGCGCGTAGCATCTGTTAGCGTTTTCCCTTTCATCGGCTGATCGTCAATTCGAACAATAATATCGCCCGGTTTGATACCCGCTTTTTGCGATGGTGAGCCGTCCAGAGGAGTGATGACTTTGATACTGCCCTCATCCACACCCACTTCCAAACCTACGCCTCCAAACTCACCGCTCGTGGTGGCTTGCAGTTCGGCATAGGCTTCTTTGTCGAGATAAGCAGAATGCGGATCGAGCTCCGATATCAGTCCTTTAATCGCGTACTCGAGCATCTTGGAATCGCTAACTTCTTCGACGTAACTTGTGCGCACGTGATCGTAAGCGCGAGTAAACGTACGCAATTCGTCTAACGGTAAAAGCCCTTCGCTATTGGCACTTGATGCTGATTTTTTCTTTTCGGCGGGCGCGGCTGCGTGAGAAAAACTGGCTAACACAAACAAGACCAGTAACAAGCTCGTCTGCAACTGCTTATTCACGCCAGATTTTAGTAAGGAACGGCACAACATTTACTTCTCCGGGAAGTGCTAAGAGCGTCATCAACATATAGACGGCATACACAAAACCTGTTGCCTTGATTGCCGGTAAATTAAATCCTTTAAGAAGGGAGCCGTCATTCTCTCGCATGAATCTTAGCTGTCGATTTCAACACAAGCTAGATCCAACACCGCACGAAGATGATGACTTTCTTTTTATTTCAGAGTTCTGATTTTTTAAAACTAACTTAATTTTAAAAAGTTAAGCACGCGCCAACCAATCTGCCGGATTAATGGCTTTGCCCTGATAACGAATTTCAAAATACAAACCGCTCTCATTTTGTCCGCCAGTATTGCCGACGCTCGCAATTGTTTCACCCGCTTTGACAGCATCGCCAGCTTTCTTGTGCAAATGTTGATTGTGCGCATACAAACTTAAGTAGCCTTCGCCGTGATCCACAATAACTAATAGTCCCTGGCCACGGAAATAATCGGCAAATACCACGCGACCGTAATGAACCGCTTGTACGGGTTGGCCGGCATTTGCATCTATAAGCACACCATTCCATTGCAATTGCCCTTCAACTTGGCTGCTACCGAAACCGTGTGAAATTCTGCCTTGTGTTGGCCATGGTAAACGGCCTTTTCTACCACTAAATTTTTCTCCCGCATTGGGTAGCGGAACATAACTTGGCGCTGTAGCGAGACTGTTAGTTGCGCGTGTGACTTTTTGTAAAAGCGCTTGGAGTTGGCGGCGGTCTTCCAACATATCTTGCAGCGCTTTGTCTTTACTGGAAATCGTCGTGTTGATTTTTGCGAGAGTTTGTTTGCGTTGTGCTTGCGCTTCTTGCAAACTCGCCTGCTGCTTACTCAGCTCTTCTTTGATTGCATTTAATTCAACGGTTTTTTGCGCGATTTGTGGTTCAAGCTCATTGAGTTGCGCAATCGTATCCAGGTATTTTTTCATTTTTTCCGCATGAGCAGCCATAAAATAGCTGTGATATTTCATCATGCGTGAAATACGTTCCGGCGATTCCTGATTTAAAAATACTTTAAATTGTGGTTGTTGCCCAAGCTGATAAGCAGCACGTACCTGCTCAGCGGCTTGGGCTTGTTGCTTTGCTCGCGCTTTTTCCAAATCGCTGCGCTCTTTATTTAAATCGTCAATCTGTTTATCTTGGCTGTTAATTTCCTGCTGAATCTTCTCAACTTTTTTCTGCAAATCACCCATTTGCGTTTCATTTTTTTGTAGCTCTTGTTGCACGTTAGTACGCGCACCTTGCACCTTTTTTAATTCCTTTTGCAGGTCTGCAATATCTTTTTGCAGTTTTGCCATATCCGCTTTTTCGTCGCTCATGACTGAAAAGGAAAGCATAAGCATTATGAAAAATAACCCTAAACCAAGAAATTTTTTCATAGAGTTTTTGAAGTTATCAGTGAATTATTCGGAAATCATCAGTCTCACAAGTGAGACTGATGACGGATGTATGAACAAGAACTAACTTAATAGAATTGTAGGGCGCTTAAGCGTTTTTCAAATCATTCCAAGATTATTAAATTTTTACCGGTCATCTCGGCAGGTTGTGGAATGCCCATCAGCGCTAACATAGTTGGTGCTACATCCGCCAAAGAACCACCCTCGGTAATTTTTCCTTTACGCGAGCTGCAAAAAATAAAAGGTACTGGCAATGTTGAATGTTGCGTATTGGGCTGGCCTGTTTCGTCGTCAAACATTTCTTCCACGTTGCCGTGATCAGCGGTGATAAGCACTTCGCCACCTACTTTTTCCGCAGCAGCCAACACGCGGCCTAAACAAATATCAATAGCTTCTACTGCTTTAGTTGCCGCTTCCATGATGCCCGAGTGCCCAACCATATCACAGTTAGCATAATTGCAAATAATCGCATCGTATTTGCCGGACTCAATCGCCTCGACTAACTTATCAGTAACGATAGGTGCATTCATTTCAGGTTGCAAATCATAAGTCGCAACTTGCGGTGACGGAACGAGGATACGATCTTCACCAGGATAAACAACTTCGTTGCCACTGTTAAAAAAGAAAGTTACGTGCGCATACTTTTCTGTTTCAGCAATACGCAGTTGGGTTTTACCCAACCCAGAAATATATTCACCGAATGAATTGGTCAAATCTTCAGGAGGAAAAGCAATAGGTGCTTTGATGCTTGATGCGTATTCAGTAGTTTGCACAAAGTGCGCGATGTTTGGATGCAGCTCACGTTCAAATCCTGTGAAGTTTTCGTCAATCAGGGCATGCGTAATTTCGCGCGCGCGATCAGGACGGAAGTTCATAAAAATAACGGAATCGCCGTCATTGATTGTCGCCACTTCTTCATCTTCACCGCAAATCAAGGTGGCCTTCACGAACTCATCGTTTTCACCGCGCGCGTAGGCCGTTTTCAATGCATCAACCGCCGTCAGTGCATCGTATTCTGCTTCACCGGTAACCATTACTTCGTAAGCTTGCTGAACGCGATCCCAACGATTGTCGCGATCTAGCGCAAAGTATCGACCGACAATGGATGCGATACGACCGGTGCCCAATTCTTTGAATAGATCCTGGGCTTTTTGCAGGGAAGTTTCAGCACTACGAGGCGGACAATCACGGCCGTCTAAAAATGCATGTAGATAAACTTCTTTTGCCCCGCGACCTACCGCCATTTTCATCATGGCGTAAATGTGATCTTGATGGCTATGCACGCCGCCTTCGGAGAGCAAGCCCAAAATGTGTATTGCTTTTCCGCTGGCGATCGCACTATCGATTGCATTCACATAGACGGGATTTGTAAAAAAATCGCCATCGCTGATTGCTTTGTTCACGCGTGTAAAACTCTGGTAAACCACGCGGCCAGCACCCAAGGTCATGTGGCCCACTTCACTATTACCCATTTGCCCTTCTGGCAGCCCTACGGCCAAGCCCGATGTATCAATTAGGCTTTTCGGGTTGTTAGCCCAAAGCTTATCGAACACCGGTTTGTGGGCAGCTGCGATAGCGTTGTATTTGGTTTTTTCCGAATGGCCAAAGCCGTCGAGGATAAGGAGTACGGTAGGTTTTTTGGAGACTGTCATAGCGCGATCACTTTAAGAGGAGGAGTTAGACATGAATGCCGGCCATTCTAACGGGTTATGTTCTTCAGCGCGATATCGGCAGGCATAGGCGAGAATACCTTTAGCTCTAAACTCCGAGTAGATTGCCGATAGTTATTTAGGACAAACAGAATCGCCATCTGTTAGGTAAAAAAGAGCGGAATGGTTTTTGATATACAAATTTAAACGCCACAAAATAATAATGCCAATCCGACGGCTGCGGGAATGGCTTGGATGAGAAGAATTTTTCGATTGGCAGTCAAACCACCGTAAATTCCCGCGATGAGTACACAGCTTAAAAAGAACACTTTAATATCTAAGCCTGTCGCTCCCAAGTAAAGTCCCCAAGTTAGGCCAGCCGCTAAAAAACCATTGTATAAACCTTGGTTAGCTGCCAAGACTTTTGAGGCAGTTGCTGCTTCAACGGTATGACCAAATGCTTTACACCCGGCGGGCTTTTCCCATAAAAACATTTCTAATACCAAAATATAAATATGGAGTATCGCAATGAGCGCGATAAAAATACTGGAAAAATAAATTTGCATGACAGTCTCCTTTGAGAATTGTAATCAGGCCGCGCGACTGGTGGAATTACTAATTTGGCGCCTAATCTTTATTTCAATATTTTGATGTTGATTTTTGCGTCATTTAATGTGATTGGCGTTGCATAGCTGTAGATACAAATTCCCATTTTTTCGTTATAAGAAAAAAAGATGTTTCCTAAATACACACCTTGATTTTTTTACTGGATATTTGGGTTTTGTGTCGTTAAAGTGCGCACACCAACTAGGTATTTAGTGGCAAAAACAATAATTAATAAAAATCTTGGTGGTGTCTGCAACAATAACGGATAACAAATGCAGACGCTAACCTGGAAGTTCGACTCTCACAAAATCATCTCGCTATAAATCCTCCCCCCAAAAAAATTTTCCTCTATCAAATTCGAATACGTTAGCTCGCAATGCTAGTTGGAAGTTTGATTTCTTATGTACTAACCAATCAAAACTATTATAAAAATATGCTCAATTAGTACGCAAAAAATGTTTCATTTGGCGCCAACAAATGATATAAATATTTTTCGGAATGCGTGCAATTCTGATGTGGAAGTTGTAAAGCAGGAGCTATACTTATAATAATTCCTGAAAAAATAATAATAGGTAGATTGCTATGATCATACTAAGCCGTCGTCAACAAATAACTGCATTTTCAATTCTTCTAATCATGCATATAATTTTCTTTCTGATATCACCTGCATAAAATTTACGTTAAAACAAAAAAACTGAAACTCAAAAAATAGCACGGAAAATATTTAATGAGACATCGTAAATATAGCTATCGAAATTAGATTTGAAAAATAGAAATACAATAAAAAACCCCCTAGAGAAAATACTCAAGGGGGTTTTTTATTTACTGAGTTCGTTTGTTTCAGCGCAGCATTCACTTATCAAGTATTACTTTATTAAGTTGAGTGCGTACACCATCGTTTCGCGCAGGTGGCATTTTTGTTATCTCACTTTCAATCCAATTTTTTACTTCTTCAGTGAGTTCTTTACGATCCTTACCTGAGCTTTCAATGGGTTCACTGATCACAACGCTAATCGTGCCCGGATATTTTAAAAAATGTTTGTGTGGCCAGCATTCAGCCGCGTTATGTGCAACCGCAACAATGGGCACATTTGCGCTAATAGCGATGTCGGCGCCGCTGCGAGCATAGTTTCCAACAAGTCCAACGGGCGTGCGCGTTCCTTCGGGGAAAATTAACAAATTATTTCCCTCTTTCAAGCGCGCAATACCTTTGGTTTTTACGTCTTTTAATGCTTGTACTGGGCTACTACGATCAATAGCAACGGGACGCAGGCTTGCCAAACCCCAACCAAAAAAAGGAATACGCAATAATTCTTTTTTAAGAATGGTACTCACTGGCCCAAAATAATATTGCAGAAACATGGTTTCCCAGGTGCTTTGGTGTTTGGCTAGCACCACACATGGGTAGCGATCAAAATGGCGATGTCCACTGATTTTAAATTTTATTCCGCAGGAAAGATAAAGCCACAACATCACGAAGCGATTCCACAATGTCACAATTCGCCAGCGCCACGAGTAGGGGAAAAACGGCCATATAATCACGGCAATTAAACCGAAGAGTGTGCCTGATATGGCATGGCCCACACTGAAAATAAAACTGCGTAAATAGAGCACGATAAATTCCAATAAATAATTGGTTACATTAGTTAGCAATAATAAAATCTGTTGCAGCAGCAAGATTATCAAATACGTGAATATCATCTGCCAAGATGAGCGGCGAATCAGTTTGCAAGCTTGCCTCAGCTAGTTGAAGTAAAGTCTTTTTCCCATTTCCAGTTTTCACCAAAATAGGCTTACATCCTTTCGTTTTCGCAGCTTGCAAATCACGCAAGCTGTCACCAACAAAATAAAAGCCCTCTGCAGAAATGTTGAATTCAGCCTCGATTGCATCAACCATTCCTGGCATCGGTTTGCGACATTTACATTTATCGTCGGGGTGATGAGGACAATAAAAAATTGCACCCAATTCAGCACCTTGCTCTTCAACAAGACGAGTTAATTTTTCGTGCATGGCTTCAAGATCATCAAGATCATATTTACCACGTGCAAGCCCTGATTGGTTAGTGGCAACCACAACAGTGAAGCCTGCACGGAATAAACGTGCTATGGCGTCTATGCTGCCGTCAATAGGAATCCATTCTTCGGCAGATTTTATATATTCCGGACTGTCGTGGTTGATTACGCCGTCGCGGTCGAGGATTATCAATTTCATTAATTTTTAGCCGGAACCAAATAGGAAATATCCGCTACTTCCAGGAACAAAGCGCGTAATTGTTGTAATAAAGCTAAACGATTTTGCTGCAGCGCTTGATCTTCACACATCACCATAACGCTATCGAAAAAAGTATCGACCGGCTGCTGCAAATCGGCGAGTGTAGCCAAGGCTTTCGTGTAATCTCTTGCGGCAAAAAGCGGTGCAACTACTTGGGCTTTTAAACTCACTGCTTTGGCCAGATTTTTCTCCGCGTCTTCTTTTAACAAATCGGAATGAATAATTGCATTTGTTGCTGCGTTTTGTTTGCTAAGAATATTCGATACACGCTTGTTTGCAGCAGCCAACGCTTGCGCTTGCGGTAGCTTGCTGAATTCATTTACGGCGAGAATGCGTTGGTTAATATCCAATGGTTGCGATAATTGTTTGGCATTAACGGCTTGGAAAACTTCCGCAGGAATGTTGGCATCTTCATAAAATGCGCGGAAGCGATCAAGCATATAACTCAGTACTTGTTCAACCAGCTCCGCACCTACTGTCAAACTCGCGTGCTGGCTTTTTGCAAAAACTAATAAATCACGTAAATCCAGCGCAAGATTTTTTTCCACTAAAATCCGTAACACTGCAATACTTGCGCGGCGAAGGGCGAAGGGATCTTTAGAGCCTGAGGGTTGTTGGCCGATACCGAAGATACCGGTAATAGTATCCAAGCGATCCGCTAACGCGATAATCGCGCCTGTTGTTGTTGCGGGTAATTTGTCACCTGCAAAACGTGGAAGATATTGCTCATCCATCGCTGCAGCAACTTCAGCATTTTCGCCGTCATTTAGCGCGTAGTAATAGCCCGCGATACCCTGCATGTTGTCAAACTCGCCAACCATATTGGTGACTAGGTCTGATTTACACAAATGACCTGCACGTTCCGCAAGTTTTTCATCGGCTTTTAAATGCGTTGCGATATATTTAGCTAATTTCGCAACACGTTCGGTTTTTTCATAAACGGTGCCCAGTTGTGCTTGGAACACGATAGTTTTCAAGCGCTCACGCAGTGACTCGAGAGTCGTTTTCTTGTCGGTTTCGTAAAAGAAAGCAGCGTCAGATAAGCGAGGGCGAATAACACGCTCGTTACCATCAATAATTTGCGATGGATCTTTGCTCGCAATATTTGCAACAGTAATAAAGTTAGGCATTAATTTGCCATTCGCATCTACCACATGAAAATACTTTTGGTGCTCTTTCATTGAAGCAATGAGTGCTTCAGCAGGAACTTGCAAAAAACGTTCTTCGAATTTTCCGGTTAGAGCATTTGGCCATTCGACCAGCGCCGTTACTTCATCCAACAAATCTGGATCAATAACCGCAACACCGCCAATTTTTTTTGCTTCGGCGTTTACCTGCGCCTGAATGAGTTGGCGACGCTCTTCGCGATCTGCCAATACAAAGCCGGTGGTTTTTAATGCGCTTGTATAGTCGGCAGCATTTTTTAATTCGATATTACTATTGAAATGAAAACGATGGCCGCGAGTTGTGCGGCCTGCTTGCAAACCAAGCACGTTCGCATTCACTACCTCGCTGCCGTAAAGCATTACCAGCCAATGTGCAGGTCGAACAAACTCTTCACGCTTCGCTCCCCACTTCATACGCTTTGCAATCGGCAATTTCGCTAACGCATCACTGATAATCGCTTCAAGTAATTCGACTGTCTTTTTACCTTGCGTAGATATACGCGCAACTAATTTTTCAACTTTGCCATCGCTTTCCGATTTCAATGCTGATGAAGGAATTCCATTTTTATCAGCGAATGCTATCGCAGCTTTAGTTGGCTTACCGTCAGCATCAAATGCGATCGTTGCAGGTGGGCCCCAAACAACCAATTCTTTCGATGGAGTTTGATCGGCTAAATTTTCTACTAAGAGCGCCAAACGGCGTGGCGCTGCGAAAGATTTAATCGCACTGAAAGATAGCTCTGCAGTTTTTAAACTGGATTCGATATTTTCTTGAAACGCAGCAATCAATGTTTTCAACGCTTTTGGTGGCAATTCTTCAGTGCCTAATTCAATTAGAAAATCAGTCATTATTTTTCTTCTCCCGCAGCGGCTAAAACTTGCTGACGTAATTCTTCTGGCGCAAGTGGGAAACCGAGTTCTTTGCGCTTATCGTAATAAGCCTGAGCAACAGCGCGTGATAATGTACGCACGCGTAAAATAAAACGTTGGCGCTCTGTTACAGAAATGGCGTGGCGGGCGTCGAGCAAATTAAAAGCGTGAGATGCTTTCATCACCAATTCGTAGGCAGGTAGCGGCAAATTTTTTGCCATTAAACGCTGACTTTCTTTTTCGTAGAAATCAAATGCGTTAAATAGGAAATCAGTATCGGCTTCTTCAAAGTTGTAAGTGGATTGTTCAACTTCGTTTTGATGAAACACATCACCGTAGGTAACTTTTTCGCCGTTGGGGTTAACCGTCCAAACAAGGTCAAAAATCGAATCCACACCTTGCAAGTACATGGCTATACGTTCTATACCGTAAGTGATTTCGCCCGTTACTGGGAAACATTCCAGGCCGCCAACTTGTTGGAAGTAGGTGAATTGGGTTACTTCCATACCGTTGAGCCATACTTCCCAGCCCAGCCCCCAAGCGCCTAATGTTGGCGATTCCCAATTGTCTTCCACGAAACGAATATCGTGCACTTGGGTGTCGATGCCCATTTCGCGTAATGAGTCTAAATATAAGTCCTGGATATTGTTTGGCGAAGGTTTTAACGCCACCTGAAATTGGTAGTAGTGCTGCAAACGGTTGGGGTTTTCACCGTAACGACCATCTTTTGGGCGACGGCATGGTTGAACATAAGCCGTATTCCACGTTTCTGGACCGATAGCGCGAAGAAATGTCGCCGGGTGAAATGTTCCTGCGCCCACTTCCAGGTCCAATGGTTGCAAAATTACGCAGCCTTGACGCGCCCAATATTCCTGTAGGGCTAAAATCAGCCCTTGAAATGTACTTACATCGGGTTTTTTACTTTCTGTTGTTTGTTTATTGTCAGACACGGCAAGACTGCCTCCGAAATGTGGAAAAGCTGTAGCCCCCGTTGGTCACAGGTTGATTGCCACAGATAATAAAGTGCGGCGATTATAGCGGTAGATCTGGCGTAATGGCAGGGTTAAGCGTATCTGCTGGGGGGAAATCAATTAACTGTGAGACACGTGCGGTGCAGTTCGATTCCTTGTGGCAATAACCCAATCAATGCTTGATTCAGATCAAACACAGTCTCCGCGTTCAGGCGCAATCTATTCATGAGGCCACGAAGTGTGGTGAAAAATGAAATGAGGATTGGTTATGTTTGTATCTGGCGTGGTCGCAACAGCGGTTTTAGCGGGGATCCTGATTGCATTATTTATTGCTGGGGTCGTCCTGGCTTTCGTCGATTCGCATTTTAATAAACAGCGTGTGCATTAAAGGTTTTCAAATCCCTCCGGATTTTAGTTCGGAGGGATGTGTGCAATTAGAGCGTATCTTTAAATCGAGAAGGAGCAATTTTTTGATTCGTAAATTGTTTTTCCAGTTGATGCTCAACGCATTCAACAGGTCTATCGACTATATGTACTCTTAGCGCAAGCTTCCCAGGTAAACCCTTTTGCCCATTCCAAGGCGCTCTTTCCAAACGCTTTTACTTTTTGCGGATTTTCCAATAAATCCTGAAGAGTTTTAGCAACAGCTTGCGGTGTATGTTCTTCAATTAAGTAACCGGTTTTGTTGTGGATAACAACTTCAGGAACACCGCCCATAGGCGATGCTATGCTGGGAAGCGATTGTGCAGCGGCTTCAAGATACACCAGACCAAAACCCTCGACTTTTTTCGGATGATGTTCAGCCAACATTGAATATAACCATGCAACTTGATAAAGCTTGCGAACATCTTCCGCAGGGATTCCACCCAGGAACATAACTTTAGCGCCGCAGCTATCTGCCAATTCATGCAGCTCTTGTAAATAAAGCTTATTCAAGCATTCACCGACAATTACGTAAGTAATTTGCTCCTTTTCCTTTTTAGACAGCAGTGCCAATGCTTGCAGCATTCGCCTATGGCCTTTGCGCTCATCAATGCGCGAGACAGTTAGCAAAATTTTCCGATCTGCATCTATTTTATATTTTGTTAGCACATCAGTCGGATTTTCTGATTTTTCGAACCACCATTTATTAACGCCTAAAAGCGTGACGATTAAATCTTCATCCTTAATATATGGATGTTGCGATTTGGCAAGTTGGGCAGTGAATATACTGTTTGCCACAATGTAATCTGCATGTTTTAACGTATCTGTTGCGCGTAAGAGGCGGGTAACTTTTGACGTGGCAAATCCAAAAATATCAGTGCCGTGAACTGTAGCGATAAAGGGGACTTTTTTAAAAGGCTGGATCAAATGCAATGCCACCACGAATGACCATTCGGCGGCATGAATTATGTCGAAATCATTAGGATCAATTGTAGCGACTTCTGCAATGACCCGCGGCATAAGCGACGTTTTATAGAGTCCCGCAGAAAAGCGGCGAATTTTGTATGGGCGTGTACTATCTTCCTTGCTGTTATCTTTGCCATAGTCTGGTGCTACAACAGTAACCTTATGCCCTAAAGCACTTGCGGCCTGCGCAATTTCTGCACAGTAGGTTGCGATACCACCCCGGAAAGGAAGAAACTCGTGCGTTAAAATTAATATACGTTTTACTGATTTTGCCATCATGGCTCTCTTTACGAAATTGCTTTATGCACAATCGAAACTTTTGCGCATTTCAATGGAAAGATTGGCTTAGTTCGCGCGATTTGGTCGCAAAACTAAAATAGCGCGGGGCAATTTACAGTAGTTTAAATAATCTTCTGCGCGCTAACCCTCACTCAATCGTTTTTTTTTCCTAGAGCGTTTAAACAACCTTATTAAAATACTGTATTGAATGGCTCGGCTACTGTTAGCCTAGGCGTACTACATAAAGAAAGTTTAGCTCACTAATATCAGTATTCGGGATGAAGATTAGTGCGTCAAGATCAAAAGTAAAATGCAAGATGCTGGCCATACTTAAGGTAACAATATGCGTGGAATGAGTCGTACCGAACCTGTCCAAAAAAAACATGGTGAACAATTAAAAGTAGACTTGAAGGAAACTATTCAATACCTATGGCCATACCTCTGGGATTTTAAAGGTCGGGTCATTCTTGCCGTAATAGCTCTTATTGGAGCGAAGTTGGCTACCCTACTCATGCCCTGGGCGCTAAAACACGTAATAGATAGTGTAGACCCTAATGTTCGCCCAGAAATTTATCTGCCGCTTACGTTTTTAATTTTTTACGGCCTTTTGCGTTTTGGCAGTGTTTTTTTAGGCGAGATCCGCGATGCACTTTTTGGCCGTGTTACCGAGCGCGCCATGCGTAAGGTAGGGCTGCGTGTGTTCAAGCACCTACATTCGTTGGAGCTCGCCTTTCATCTTGACCGTGCAACCGGGGGCATAAGTCGAGATATTGAGCGCGGTACCAATGGCATTAGCTTTTTAATGCGCTTCCTTATGTTCAATATTGTTCCAACCTTGGTTGAAATTTTTTCCGTGGCTATTATTTTCGCCGTAGCTTTTTCCTACTGGTACGCAATAATCACTCTACTTGCTGTAGTTATTTATATCGTATTTACCATAGTTACCACCGAATGGCGCAATCGTTTTGTAAGAGAGGCGAACGCGGCAGACTCATCAACGAACACGCGTGCCATCGACAGTTTATTGAATTATGAAACTGTCAAATATTTTAATAACGAAAAATATGAAGCCGACACCTACGATAAGTTTCTAGCGGATTGGGAAACCGCGAAATTAAAAAATCGTATGTCGCTACTGACACTAAACTCCGGCCAAGCTTTCATTATTGCAGGCGCCATGACCGTAATGATGATCATGGCGGCACAGAGTGTCATTGCTAAAGAAATGACTATCGGCGACTTGGCTATGATTAATGCTTACATGATTCAATTATTTATTCCGCTGAATTTTCTGGGATTTGTGTATCGTGAGATCCGTCGCTCTTTAACGGATATCGAGAATATGTTGGCGCTTTTAAAACGCGGTGCAACTATTTTGGATTTGCCTAACGCGGAAGATTTAGTTGTTAGCAAAGGCAATATTCTTTGGACGGATGTTGAATTTTCCTACAATCCTGACCGGCCAATCCTGCAAAAATTAAACTTAACGATTCCTGCGGGCACTAGAGTTGCTATTGTCGGGTCATCAGGAGCTGGGAAAAGTACTATAGCTCGCTTGTTATATAGATTTTACGATATTAATAAAGGCAGCATAGAAATTGATAATCAAAATATTCAGCGTGTTAGTCAGGCCTCATTGCGACGCGCTATTGCGATAGTCCCGCAGGACACGGTGTTATTTAACACGAGCATTCGCGAAAATATTGCCTACGGAAATACTGAAGCAAGCGATGTTGAAATTGATCGCGCAATAAAAATGGCACATCTGGAAAAATTTATTGCGAGCTTGCCACAGGGCGATAAAACCTTGGTAGGTGAACGCGGGCTTAAGGTATCGGGTGGTGAGAAACAACGCATAGCTATAGCGCGTGTACTTTTAAAAAATTCACCTATTCTAATTTTCGATGAGGCCACCTCGGCGCTTGATTCGCATTCCGAAGCTGCGATTGTAGACGCAATGCGCGAAGTCGCAGCAGGTAGAACAACCATAGTTATAGCGCACCGTTTATCAACAATTGTCGACGCAGATAAAATTATTGTGCTCGATCAAGGAGTCGTTGTAGAAGAAGGCAACCATAACCAATTATTAGCAAAGCAAGGTCGATACGCGCAAATGTGGGCTATGCAGCTTCAAGAAGAACATAGCTAGGGTTGAAGATATTTTACAAGCGACGTTAGTTAGCCCCATTTGAATGTTTTGGTTATTTTTTAAATGTTTCTATAAATAAATGCTCGACTTTTTCGCGTGCCCAAGGCGTTTTGCGGAGAAATTTAAGGCTTGATTTAACGCTGGGCTCGGATTGAAAGCATCGAATGTTGATTCGTTTGCCTAGTTCTTCCCAGCCGTAATGATCAGCAAGCTGCGTAACAATTTGTTCTAGTGTCACACCATGCAGCGGATTTTGGTTTTGTGTCGTCGTCATAGAAATCTATTTTAATGCAATGTTGAAAGGAGCTGCTGGTGGTTGGCATTTGTTAGCGTGACCAATACCTTTTAAATAGGCGCGTCGTATGCCACCTGCACTGATCGCAGCCGCGACAGTTTTAGACTTGCGCTCGGCGCCAGATAATTTTCGTACCCAGTTACGAAATGGAACTACGGCTTCGGTACTTTTGCGTATAGCCGAAACGGATTCAGATACTATAGTCCGCGCAATAAGGCTTTCATTTTTTTTGGTAACTGGTGTGTCCAAATCTGCACCTAAAGCCTCATCAAGAGCGATAATATCTTTTGCTAAATTATCGCAACTAGCGTCAAGGGGTGCTGCGTACGGATTTTTTAGCGCAACGACCAAAGCTGCGGGTATGCGAGTCTCTATTAAATTTAAATCGGCGAGCGGAATAGTTACAGCTGCCTCTATTTTTTTTGATGTAGCTTTTGTGTATGAGTCTTCTGTTTTATTGGTGTGAGACGCGCACCCACTTGCAAAAATTACTGATACAAGAATACCTGCTAATTTCATGATGAGTCCCTTTTAATTTTTTCTCGAACTTATTTGGTTTATTTTACTTTTCGCTGAGTTTCCAAAGTTTGTGCATAATGCCATTTTACAACCGAGAGCTATAGTGATTTGACGCTTATTGAGTATAGGCGTAACGATTCCATAATTGGCACCCGACAATTCCTAATACGCCTGTGAGCATTAACACTGAAAAGGGGACGGCAGTATCTGAGTGAGACATTGCGAGAATCGGGCCGGCCAGTGCGCCGCTTCCATAACGCAATGTGCCTGTTACAGCGGTTGCGGTGCCCGAATGGTCAGGAAACTTTAGCACAATCATCGCATCTGTATTGGTGCTGATCATAGTTAGGCAGCCCATAAGTGGCGCGAGTGTCACGACGGTAAATACAATATCCAATTTTAAAATATTAAATGTACACAAAAGCAGAGCCAGTACCACCGCAACCGATAATGCGATGCGTACCATATGCGGTGAGCCGTATCGGCTAACATAACGACTATTAATAAAGCTCGACGTCATGAGCAATACTATATTTATGCCGAACAGAATACCGAAAATTTGTTCACTTACGCCGAAATATTTTATGTATACGAATGGAATTGCCGTGAGGTAGCAAAAAAAACTAAAGGAAGAAAACATGATGGTAGCAATAAGGGGGCGTGCGTCTGCCCGTGCAAAAACAGTTTTGTAACCCGATAAAAAAGTGATATTTTTTTTAGGCTCACCTCCAATCGTGTTTGCACCGGGTTCGGGTAAATATTTCCATACAAAGAAAAATAAAATTGCGGCATAACTGGCAATTGCAATAAAAATACTGCGCCAGCTACTGAAGTATAAAATGGCGCTGCCAATACTAGGTGCTAATAAAGGTGCAAGCATCATAATCAACGACATGTACGACATTCCCTTAGCCAAATGCTCCTTATAAACATGACGTATTATTCCCGGTACTATTACAGTTGCGGCTGCACCGCAAAATGCCTGCAATGCTCGGCCTATCAAAAAACTGTGAATGTTATGCGTCCACGCTAGAAAAAAACTTGCTAACGCAAAACCTGCAATCCCAAAAATTGCCAAAGGTCTGCGACCTAATTTGTCTGCGAGTGGGCCAAATAACAACATTCCCGCGCCATAAGCCGCTAAAAAAATACTTAGGGATTGTTGAACCGTACCGATATGGGCATTCAAGTCCTGTGCAATAACAGGAATAGCAGGTAAATAAGTGTCGACGGCGAAGGGAGTAATCGCTACGGTTGCCGCTAATAAAATAATAAGCCAAGGTGACTTTTGCATCTGGAGCCCTCATCAAGACGCTATGATAAGGTCTATGTGTTTTAAATAACCATAGGAAAGAATCATGACTTATCAACTATTATTTCGATGAATTGCCAGAGCTATTGTCGGCGGAAGGTTTTTTGGCAAGTGCAAAAATTCTTTCGGCGGGAATACGCAATTGCGTTAATAAATAATCAGCAAATGCGGGCGCATAATGTTGCAATGCGATGGCCCTTTCCATACAGAGTAACCATGCATCGCGTTCCGCTTCACCGATACTTAAGTGGGAGTGATCACGCGGGATGTTAATACTGCCATATTTTTCGTGATAGAGTTTTGGCCCGCCCATCCAACCGCATAAAAATAAAGTGAGTTTATCGCGAGAACTAGTTAGGTCGGTTTTGTGCATAGCGCGAATGACAGCCGCTTCGGGTAAGCCTTCCATTAAATTATAAAAGTCGTCCACTAATTTGCGGACACCTTCCTCTCCGCCAGCCGCTTTAAACGAAGCGTCAGAAAAGCCATATAGAGGTGTGGTAGTCATACTTAGTCGCTCATTACCGTGAAAGATTTTCGCTCTCAGATTTTGTTGGAGTAAGTATAACCTCTGCTCGTGCGATTAACTGAAGTGGTGTGGCAATACGCAGGTAAACGTGCTGCCTTTGCCAAGCTCGCTGATGATTTTTAATTCGCCGTCATGCCGCATAAGTACATGTTTAACGATTGCCAAGCCTAAACCCGTTCCGCCCGTTGCGCTGTTCCTGCTTGCATCCACACGATAAAAACGTTCCGTTAACCTAGGTAAATGTTTGCTATCAATTCCGGGTCCGTTATCTGTAACGGAAAAATAAATATAATTTGCGTCCTTCCATAAACGCAAATCAATTTTTCCATGTTCAGGCGTATATTTAACCGCGTTAATAGCAAGATTGGAAAACGCACTATGAAGTTCCTTTTCATTGGCAATAATTTTAATAGATTCTGCGCACTGCAAACTGATCGTTTGATGTTTATCGTTACCCAAGGCCTCGGCTTCATTTTTTATAGAAATTAACAATGGTTCCAACTCAATCTCTTTTTGATTGTGCCCTGCTTCGGTGGTTTCCAGCTTTGACAATACCAGCAGATCGTTAATTAGTAAGGACATGCGCTTGCCCTGCTGGGAAATTTGCTGCAAAGGCTTTTCCCACATTGGCATGGCATTATTATCACTAATAGTTTCGATGTAACCATTAATTACGGTAAGCGGTGTGCGCAACTCGTGTGACACATTGGCTACGAAATCGCGACGCATTTGTTCGAGCTGATAAATTTGCGTGATGTCGCGAATAACAATTAAACGCTCATTTTGGCCGAAGCGGGTAATTTGCAATTCCAGATGTTTGCTATCCGTACGCGGTGATGGAAATTCCAACGGAGCGCTGTAGTCTCCCTCTTCAAAGTAGCGAACAAATTTCGGATGGCGGATAAAATTAATAATCGAAAGGCCTTGGTCTTTGGTGCGAAAGCCGATCATGCGCTGCGCAGCCGGATTCCAAAAATCCAAATGTCCGCGCCAATCTAAAATGATTATTCCGTCTTTTAATGCAGAGGTAATTTCCTGAATACGTTTGATAACAGCTTGCAGATTTTTGGTTTCAGTTTGTTGGAGACGTTGCAGATTGTACATGTTGTCAAAAATTTCGCCCCACAAGCCGCTCGACTCTGGCGGTTCATCGGTGCCGCGTATCAGCCATTTGTTGAGTCGATACATTTGGTAAAACAACCAACTTACATACAAAAAAAGCCCGGTGAATAGTAGCCACCATTGCAAGCCAAAAATAACTCCATAGCCAACGCAAATGACAAAGATAATGAGCAGCCGACGCAGCTCAACTTTAAAACCTTGCAGGAACAAATGTGTGGCCTCGTAGAATTAATTTTCCCTTTGCGAAAAAGTGCGCTCGAATTGATTGTCGGTTCTTTTATAACAGGATCATCACCCTTGAGTAGCGGGATAAGACTTCCTACCGCTAAAAATTCAAACCGTCGGTATAACAATCTTTAATACAAGCGAAATCTTTTAGTGAGGGAGTTTAAAAACAGGTGCCTATTAAGCCTCTATTTTGGTCGAGAATCTATAGCCAGTGCCGCGCACGGTTTGTACCAGGTCTTCGTGACGATCAATACTCAAGGCTTTGCGCAGGCGACGTATATGAACGTCCACAGTACGTTCTTCTACATAGACGTTTCCGCCCCACACATGGTCGAGCAATTGGCCGCGTGTATAAGCGCGTTCCTGATGAGTGAGGAAAAATTCCAATAGGCGATATTCGGTAGGGCCCATATCCACCGACTGATCGTGGATGGTAACGCGGTGGCTCGAAGGATCAAGACACAAGCCTTGAACAACGATCGGTTGTCCGGAAATTTTTGGATCAGCGCGACGTAAGACCGCCTTCAAGCGCGCAACTAGCTCACGCGGCGAAAAAGGTTTGGTGATGTAATCATCGGCCCCTACTTCCAAGCCCTGAATTTTATTATCTTCCTCGCCTTTGGCGGTGAGCATGATAATTGGTATATCACTGGTGACTTCATCGCGTTTTAAACGTCGCGCAAGTTCGATGCCGCTGGTGCCAGGCATCATCCAATCGAGCAAAATCAAATCGGGTTTTTCATCCACTATAAGCGCGTGAGCATCCTGCGCGTTACTTGCTTCAATGCAATTGTACTCAGCCATTTCCAAAGCTACCCGCAACATATCGCGAATAGCGGATTCATCGTCAACGATTAAAATTTTGCGTCCGGACATAAATTTCTGCTCTGAATATCCACAGGTTTGTGAATTTATTGTTGCAGTCTATTTAATAAAGAGTTTGTTACATATTCGTGACAGAGTAGCGGATTTTGGAAGTTTATGAGGGGAAATTTATGGGTGAGTCGGAACTTGCGGGAAATAGGGCGTTTTCCGCATCAGCATAAGCCCTAAGCAAGTTATTGAATAATTGAGTAGTATGCTATCAACCTTTAAAATACCGGTAATCGAGCGTCTTTGCCATTGGTATCGAATAAACAGCGTCCTCCATATAAAAAAGCGAGACAAATCAGCCCCGCTTTTTTCCAATTGACTACCAGTAGGCAACTCAGTTTGGCTTTTTAGGCATTAGTTCATCCGAAATTTTCATCAAACGCACAAACTCACCACGATAACCACCTTCATCATTACCCATACCAGATTTCGCGAGAGTAATAAGCTTTTCTATGTCGTAGTTTGCGAGATATTTACTATCGCGAAGCGTCAAACCAAAACCGGCAACGCTGGCGGCGAAGCGGAAATCGGTGCTGGTTTGGTCGATTGAGGTTTTGCTATTACTTGCCAATATAGGTTCTTGCAACAAGATACTTTTGTCCTCACTCGGTTTTTTGTAGCGGATGCGTAGAAAGCCAAGTTCATTTTTAGTATTAGTTGCGATGGCTTTGGTTGTCTCATAGCGATGGGGATCAATTGCCGTTGCTTTTCCAACCGGTGTTAACTCGTAAATAGCGGTAACGGTTTTACCAGCGCCTATCTCTCCAGCGTCTACTTTATCGTTGTTGAAATCTTCTTCGTTGAGCAAGCGATTTTCGTAGCCGATCAAACGGTATTCGGCAATTTGGGCAGGATTGAATTCGATTTGTACTTTTACGTCTGCCGCTACTGTATTGAAAGTGGAAGCCATTTCTTCGATCAATACTTTGCGGCCTTCGTCGGCGGAATCGATATAGGCGTAGTTACCATTGCCGATATCGGCCAGCTGTTCCATTAAATACTCGTTGTAGTTGCCTTGGCCAAAACCGAGGCTGGTAAGAGAAATACCGGTTTTGCGTTCCGCAGCCACCATATCTTTAAGTTGGTCGATATTACTTAGGCCTACGTTAAAGTCGCCATCTGTTGCCATCAAAATGCGGTTGATGCCGTTAGGGATATAACTGCGGCGAGCCATTTGGTAGGCGAGCTTCATGGCGGATTCACCGGCAGTAGAACCCGCCGCTTCTAACTTATCAATCGCAGCCAGGATTTTGTCATGCTCGTTACCGGGTGTTGGTTCAAGTTCAACTTGGGTTCTGCCCGCGTAAACAACCAAAGAGATGCGGTCCTGCGAGCGTAATTTTGGTACAAGCATTTTCAAGGTATTTTTGACCAGAGGAAGCTTATCAGGTGAGTTCATGGAGCCAGAAACATCCACTAAAAATACCAGGTTGGATGCGGGCATTACGGTGGTTTTCGCATCCATGGCTTGGATGCGAACGCGCAAAAGTTGGTGGTCGGTATTCCAAGGCGCAGGTGCAACTTCGGTTTGTACGCTAAAAGGATGCTCGCCAGTTTTACTGGTGTTGGCGTAGGGGAAGTAGTTGATTAGTTCTTCAATACGCACTGCATCCTTGGGCGGCAACTGGCCCTGCATAAGAAAACGGCGAATATTGGCGTAAGCGCCGGTATCTACATCAATACTAAATGTGGAAACAGGTTCTTTAGTGGTAACTCTGATCGGACTTTCGTCTTTGTGTTGGTAGTTTTCGGTATTGGAGGCGGGGCCGCCACCTCGCGCATCGCCATTAAAGCAGCCGGAGCCGGAGCAGGTGCAGCGAGTTTGGCTTCCTTCTCGGTTCTTTTTAAAGCTTGTGCGTTTTGTATTGCTGCTTTCGCGTTTGCAACTTGAATTTCTTCAACGGCATCGGATGAATGAGGAGCCGCGATAGGCACAGAATGAGTTTGAGTCGTCGGGGCTGCTTTTTTCTTATCTGCGCTCGAGCAGGAGATCACACAGCCAACCCAAATAAGCGGAATGGCTATTAAAAATAAACGCTGCATTTTCATCGGTTTTTCCTTGTTTAACGTGAAGTGATGAGCTGCTGTTAGCAATGTCCACACTTGTATTTGCCGCGCCGCTCGGTTGGATTTATTGTTT
Organism: Gammaproteobacteria bacterium; assembly: GCA_004173475.1. Taxonomy (GTDB): domain Bacteria; phylum Pseudomonadota; class Gammaproteobacteria; order Pseudomonadales; family Cellvibrionaceae; genus Cellvibrio. The sequence continues at coordinate 309,515 of SEBU01000006.1, read as the reverse complement.
GTTTAAAATAGCTAGGCAAAACTGGCTGGCAGCTGAATAAATCAAGGTGAGAATTTTTTTCTGGGCGTGAACCAATCCAAAACATAACCTTCAATTCCTTTTAATTGATAGGCCGGTCGTTTCGCTTCTTGCGTTGCTTAGTGAATATAGTTCGATTATTTCAATGACGCCAAACGTTCGTATTGAATTCGCAAACGCTGTTTAGTGGCTTTAGGTAGGCTTTTCACAACTAAATCATATGAGTGATCAATCAACCGATGTATTTCGCTTTTTGGAAGATGACCTTTGAGATCCAGCGTATTCCAGTGTTTTTTATTCATGTGATAACCGGGCGTTATCTCGGTAAATACGGATCTTAGTTCTTGCGCATGCTCGGGGTCGCATTTGAGATTAATACTTTCGCTTTTTCCATCTTTGAAATAAATCGCGAACACTTTTCCTTCGACTTTATAAACATGAGCGTCGGGGCCGAAGGGATACTCCAATGTGGCCTCAGGTAATTTGATGATGTATTTATGAAGGGGTGTAGTTAAGGATTTAGCCATGATGTGATCTCCTCAGTGGTTAACCCCTTATTAAAGGGGTTAAGGCTTAGGTTGAATCGACTCAATTAAAGTAAGATTTGTACTGCGCCGGAATTCCTTTGATAGATTTAATTTTTACGCCTTTAAAGAAAGCTTCGCCAGCTTCACTTTGCAAAAGAATTTTGCCTTTGGTTAAGGGAATAACTTTTCCATCTTGCGTGTAGCGAGAATTGGAAAGTGCCATAACAACTTGGCCGTTCACTATGTGCAAACTTTTGTCGCCAAAGGTGATGAGTTCAAGAGTATTCCATTCGCCTTTGGGTTTTTCTGCATCTTTGCCGCGCATACAAGTGATGCCTGCTCCACCTGGACCGTAACTCAAAATCGGCGCCTTAGGGTTGTATACCGGGACAGTTTCGTTAGCGACTTTTTCGCAGCGGATATCAATTTGCGAACCGGCAATTTGCCACCAATCGCCAGTGTTGTGTTCCATGATTTGAAACTCCTGCGAAAGCGCCCATGCTTTCCAATAATCCACACCGTGCTCACCAATCACATGGTAGAGGATGCCGGTATCCAAAGGTTCCGTCAGGCGCGGCGGCCATTTTTGCGTTCCCCATTTGAACTGCACAACTAAATGATAATTTTCGAAGTCTTGTTTGGTATGAACGCTACCGTAAATTTCACCTGTAACGTGTAAGACAGGTTCGCCTTCGACGACACTCGTGGTGAAGACGCCACGTTCGTCTTTATCGAAACCGACCGCTTGGGTGTAATTGCCTTTTTCATCTTTTGGGATGCCAGTGACCATAGTTTCGGGACGGGGAATACCGAGATAGGTTGTCCACTTACTCATGTCTTTATCGAACAAATATGTCCAGCCGTGTTTGGTCGTCGGTTTATCAGCGGACACGTGCGCCGCTACGAAAAGGATAAGGAAAAGGACATTGCGTAAGATTTGAATCATGGGGCAGCCTAAGAAGGAATGAATGCGCCGAGATTCTACAACCCATGACAGCGCAATCATAGTTACGAAAAGTTAGGAAAGGTTTACCAAATCGCGTATTGATCACCCATGCGTGTTACTAGCGAAGTGACGTAAGCGGTGAGTACCATAAAGGTGCCAGCTATGAAAAAATCCTTGTGTATTAATCCCATCGCAAAGATAACGATCCCTGAAAACGCACACAGTTTTTCGGCGCGAATCCAATGGTTGCGTTGTGACAGGCCGAGCCATGGTACTTCTGAACCCACAAAATTTAACCGGAACAGCAATGGTAAAGATTTCCATTTTTCGGACGTTTTATCAATCATAAAAATCTCCTGCTCTAATGTTGAAATACTGATTTCTAACACTGAGGCAAGAGATTTAAGTGATTCCAAGCTGGCAGATTGCCCGCGTTCAATTCTTTGAATGGTGCGCACGCTCAAACCTGCCATAATCGCCAGTTGTTCCTGCGACCACTTTCTGTTTTCACGCAATCGTTTAAGAATCATGTTGTATCTCTCGCAACTCAAATGGAGTTTGAGCATGAGTGATTTAAGGCGCTGTCAGGTACGACATTTGGATGACAACGACCAGACGACGGGCTACTTAAGCGCAAAGTCGGCCGCAATTCCCACAAAAACGGCAGCGCCGACCCAGTTATTGTTGAGGAACGCAGTGAAACAGGCGGTGCGCTCGCGGTAGCGAATTAGCCATTGTTGATAACAAAATAAACCGGCAACGACGGCAAGGCTGAGGTAGAAAACCAGTCCCAACGTGTAAGCTTTTCCGACCAGTATCAGAGAGTAAATGACCACGGCCTGAAGTGCGCCAGTGATGACACGATCTTGCTCACCAAACAAAATCGCCGTGGATTTTACACCGATTTTAAGATCATCTTCGCGATCAACCATCGCATAAAACGTATCGTAGACGACCGTCCACAGAACGACCGCGAGGTAAATCAACCACATATTTTTATCGAGCACGCCCGTTTGTGCCGCGTACGCCATAGGAATTCCCCACGCGAATGCGGCTCCCAGAACCACTTGCGGGAGATGGGTGTAGCGCTTCATAAACGGGTAGCTAAAGGCCAGAAGCAGGCCGCCGACGGAGAGCTTTATCGTGAGCGGATCGGTCAAGAGCACCAAACCAAAGGCAACCAGGCAAAGACTAACAAATAAAACTAATGCCTCTCGGCTGCTAATCACACCCGTTGCCAATGGACGACCCTGAGTGCGCGCAACTTTGCCATCCACTTTGCGATCTGCAAAATCATTGATCACGCACCCTGCAGAGCGCATAACAACCACCCCCAGACTAAAGATAATCAAATTCTTGATGCTCGGAACACCTTTGGCCGCAAGCCATAAAGCCCACAACGTTGGCCAAAGTAACAGCAAAATTCCTATCGGCTTATCTAGCCGCATCAATTGAATAAAATGCGGTAATGGAGCTGGAGCTGGAGCTGGAGCTGGAGCTGGAGCTGGAGCTGGAGCTGGAGCTGGAGCTGGAGCTGGAGCTGGAGCTGGAGCTGGAGCTGGAGCTGGAGCTGGAGCTGGAATTGCTATTGGATCTTGCGGTTCGGGTTTGGTTGTTTGGAGATCGGTTGTTGGTGCTAATAAAACAGCTACATCAGGCCCGGCTTTTAAAGATTCGTGTGCTCGCTCGGACGTTAAAGGTTTTGCTTTAGCCGGAGCATTTGCTGGATCTTCAGATTTGATCGCCGGTGTGGCTTTAGAACTCGTGGACGCTCTAGTCAGTTCTGCTGCAGGTGCTTTTGTAGGTATAGCTGCAGATACCTTTTTAGGCGCAACGCTGGTTGCATCCTTGGTCTCGCCAGTTGGCACTTGTACTGATTTTTTGACCGGAGCTTTTACTTTCGTATCTACCGCAGCCTTGGCGGCAGGTTTTGATGGTTCCGCTTTCGCCTTACCTTTTACCGGTTTGGTGGCGTCATTAAAAGATGCAACGGCGCTTTCATCCGTCGCCGTTTTTTTTGCGGTAGCTTTTGGCGCAGCTGCGTTTTCAACGGATGGGGTACTCGTGTTGCCACGCTTCAAAGACGTTGCGGAGGGCGCTTTCTTTGTTACAGCGTTTACATCCGTTGACGACAATGTGTTTGTTGCCGGAATGCCCGCTGTGGGTTTATCGTCGGTCATAATATGAGCCATGTAGTTAAGCTAGTTAGATTTTATTAGATGTGGTCTTTTTATCTTTTTCATTGGGCTTTGGTTCGCACGATTGCTACGCCACTAGGATTACTAACCAGACGTCGTCAACTTTAAACCAATCACGCCGGCGAGTATCAATCCGATGCTCAACAGTCGCCAGAAATTTACCGGCTCACCCAGCATGAAAATTCCCAATATTGCCGTACCTACCACGCCAATCCCCATCCACACCGCGTAGGCCGTACTGACCGGCAGGGTTTTCATCGCAACCCCTAGCAGCGCAAGACTTATCGTCATCGCAAGAACAGTAACGGTGCTTGGCCATAGTCGTGAAAAACCGTCGGTATATTTAAGCCCTACTGCCCAAACTACTTCCAACAATCCGGCAATTAACAGCAAAATCCAACTCATAAGGACACCTGCGTGTAAGGGTCGTCCCTCGTATGGATGATAAAAATACGGTCGTCCGTATTTCTGGTGTTATATGTTTTTAGCCACTTCCGGGAAGTGTGGTAGAAACACTTCGCTGACTAAAAGTGGCTTATCGTGAAGCCAAAAAATTGAGCGCCGCCCCCACACTGGGGCATCGTTCAAAAGCTCCTCTGGAACGTAAGCATGATGTCGACTAATGAAACTCAGGGCAATGGGGCTGCGTTTCAAGTGTGGCTGACTAAACAAAAACGCACCCAGCGGTCGGTTGCGCTGTTTGCGCAAATGCCTGATAGGTCCGGTCAAGCTTGTGAGCGGTAGTACGCTGCGGGCGAATACCCAAGGTTGATCCTCACCCCGAAGGATGACCTCTCTTATCAAACAAAGCACTCCGAAATCAATTCCCAAGGCTAAAGCTTCACTTTTGCTGGCGCGTCGATGCACTTGTTGTAATACTTGCACCCGAAACTTGCCCTTGCTGAGCTTCATCAGTTTGGCAGTAAGGGAACCTGCATCGAGCAACCAAGTCAGTAAACCTGGGCTAGGATGTATGTGCGAGGGTAACTGCGTAGACCAGCGCGGTTCGCGCCGTGGCGGTGAAATCGTTGGCAAGGTAAAAAAACCCTAGGCTAAAGTCGTCAGAAGCTGGCATTCTAGCAGCTCAAATTTACTGGCGGCATTAAAAAAGCCCTTCCCAACTAAAACAACAAACCAGATTTAATGACTATTCCGAAGGAAAACCATGTATGAATAAAGCAGATTTAGTGACCGCTGTTGCAGCACAAGCTGATTTGACCAAAGAAAAAGCCGATGCTGCTGTATCTGCTATTGTTGAGCAAATCACTAACGCTTTGAGCCGCGACGAAAGCGTCACTCTGATTGGCTTTGGCACCTTCAGCCAAAGCCACCGCGCAGCCCGTACCGGCCGCAATCCGCAAACCGGCGCAACCATTGAGATCAAGGCATCCAACAGCGTTAACTTCAAGGCGGGTAAAGCTTTGAAAGATTCTGTAAATAGCTAAGCCCATCGGCTTATAGATAATCAAAAGCGCCCCAGGGCGCTTTTTTTATGACTGAAGACAAGCGGGATGCATCATCGATTTACTTTAAATCCTAAAGATTTAGGATGCGTCGCTGCCAAAGGGGCAGGTTTTTAAATTTAGGATGAGGTTCATGAAGAAACACTTTTTATTACTGGGTTTGCTGGTTGCTCTTCCTGCGTCTGCTGAAGGAATTTATGTTTTTGGTGACGGTGGGCAAAGTACATTCTCTGTTGATTTTTTCGATGTAGTTTTAAGTAAAACCGAAACAACCTATGGTATTGGCATTGGTTACGAGGTTAACCAAACTTTTTCTTTTGAATTGGCTTACCGCGATCTAGGTGCAAGTGATTCTGCCGATATGTATGAAAAATCGAAGGTAGAAAAATCTGCAGTCCAGGCTTCTTTGCTTGCGAATTATGCAGTTAGCCCTGTTGTAGAGGTTTTTGGACGTCTTGGTGTGGCAAACCTAAAATCAGAAGGTATTTCCGACATACGCGATTATTCGGAAAACAACACGCCTACATCGCTTTCGAATACAAAAGCCTTTTATGGAGCTGGTGCAAGCTACGCAGCTAATGAAAAGCTCAGTTTCCGAGGCGAATACAATAGATATTCGGAGTGGGAAGGGGTAACCGTCTCTATTCTTACCATAGGCGCAGTTTATAAGTTTTAATCGGTTTGATTTGAATAAAGGCACTCAATGAGCGCTTTTTTCATTTTGAGTTCAGGTTTTATCAAGCAATATTCTTTTGATCTAACCTTGTCGGAAACCTAGTCCGGGCATAAACTGAGTAGTAGTTCAACAAAATAATAAAAACGATTCGTCATTTTTCTTGTCTACACGCGCTGCGCCCATAGCTTTAAGGGTAGGATCTTCGATTATCAACAGCTGCCAGGATCGGTGGCCGACATTTACTAGCACCAACAGGATATTTTCATGAAGATTAAACATCTTTTATTAGCCGTTGCCAGCGCGTTTGCGTTGAGTGCTTATGCTGCGAATCGCCCGTCGGGGTATGTGACCATCTGTAAAGAGGGGCAGACTTGTAGCGTAACGGGGACGACGACGGTAGTAGCCTTTGGGCGTGCGGATAAATTTATTTATAAAACCTTGAAGGGCAGTTTTTCTTGCAGCCAGGCGACTTTCGGTAGTCGTATTGAAGGCGGCAACAATGAGTGTTCTATTAGGCCTGCTTCTAGCTCGGCGTCTGCCAATTCCGTTTCCTCATCATTGGTTTCCAGCATTAAGCCCTCCAGCTTTTCAAGTTCAAGTGTTGCTGCCTTGGGTTCGTGTAAAGCGGGTTCCATTATCAGTGGCAAAATGGACTGTGGTTCGGTATCCATAGGCACCAGTTGTTCTGAGCAAAATGAAAAGCAGGCACCGCTGTTGACACTTGAAGAAGGTGCTTACATCAAAAACCTTACAATCAAGGCTGGTGGCGGCGCTGACGGCATTCACTGCAAAGGCAATTGCACCTTGGAAAATGTGGTTTGGGAAGATGTCTGCGAAGACGCTGCGACCATGTTGGGTGGCCCTGGTACAGTAATGCGAGTAATCGGCGGTTCTGCTAAAAACGCGGAAGACAAAGTATTCCAACACAATGGTGTGGGTAGCACCATTTATGTCGAGGGCTTCAACACCTACGGCACTATAGGTCGGTTGTGGGCGTCTTGCGGTAATTGCGAAGGTAATGCGGGCCCGCGCAAATTTATTGCTAATGGTGTGAACATTAATGGTCCGGTCGCCAAGCCAGATGGTAGTTCGTCCTACGTGCTGCGTTTAAACAGCAACTATGGGGACAAAGCGACCGTCCGCAACTTGAAAATTAAAGGCTATAAGTCAGCTGCTCCTAAAGTGTGTGTGCAGGCGACAGGTATTACCAAGGCTGAAGAAGCGGCAGGAGCTAAACAAGCTAATCAAGGTGAATTTTGGAATACTGCTTATTGCGATATCAGTAAGTCGGACGTTACGTCTTTCTAAATTTTAAAGGTTTAGATTTCTATTTCTCTGTTCCATCTTTAGTTCCATAAGCCCTACTCAATCAATGATTCAGTAGGGCTTTTTATTTCATCTCTCCGAATTTTAAAACCAGCCTCTCACAGCATCGGGTAAAGCCACCGATTTCCCCGTCGCCTTGTCTACCCAGACAATTTTGGAATAGCCTTCGCTACAGGGGTTGACGTGATCCGAACTGGTATAAACCTTGTAAGTTGCCATAAAACTTGAGCGGCCCGGTTCGGAGATAAATACGTCAATTCTCAGCGTATCCGGGTGAAATACTGGGCGAAAAAAAGTGCAGCCAATTGTTACCACAACCGGATAATTATCACCCGCAATAGGCACCCCCTTTTCCAGCATCCATTGGAAGCGAGTCTCTTCGAAATATCGAAAGTAAAGCGTGTTATTAACGTGGCCAAAAGCGTCCGTATCACCCCAGCGCACGGGGATTTCACAGCTGTAAATGGGTTCACTGGGCATATTTACTCCGAATGTAAGCCGGTTCGTCAAAACTCAAAAACAATACTCTAGGGCAGCCAGTTTTCTTAGCTTGGGGGCACCAAAAGGAAATGGTCATGGCCGCTTCGCATCCTAGTTCAATAATTTCCGGGTCTTTGTTTTTTGCGATGTCGCAGCTATTTCCTATAGCTTTGTCGAGGGACTCGCCTTGGAACATGCCTTTGGCGCTGATTTCTTTCAGCAGCTGGTAGGACTTTTCGGGAGTAAGCCCGCTCCAAGGACGCATTTTCACTTCACGGCCATTAATAGGTACAGTGACTTCCAGTTGCGGTGGCGAACAATCCCACTCGCCATCCACCAGATCGCAATCATCAATGTAACGCATGGGTCTACTCATGAAATCGCCGTGACTTTCACATTCAACGTAAGCGGAGGTTCGCGCGGCCAATCCAATTTTGCTGTCTGTTTGAGCGCGTGCTTCAAACGCATAAGCCTTGATTTTGCTTGCTTTCAAACCGTATTGGGCGAAACAAACACGATTTTCCAAGTAACTTTGCTCGCGCATAGATAAGTTAAACGCTGTGCCTCCGGCATCGTCAGCGCTGGCGGAAACAGAGCAGAAAGCCAAAGCGATTAGTGCGGTGAATTTGTTCATCCTTTATCTCCGATTTTTATCCGAATCTTTGCTAATTTGACCCTAATAGGGCCGTCATCCTGTGTTTACGACTTTGCCGTAAAACTCACTTCCATGGTCCCTAAGCCTGCGTATTCCAGCGTGATATTTGCATTTAACGGGACTTCCAATACACCTGCGAATGAACCGGTAATGACTGCCTGTCCCGCCACTATGCCTTGGCCCCTGCTACGAAGAAACTCTGCCAGCCAATACAAAGGCGCGCGAGGATTCCCGTTGGGATGTTTGCCATGTCGCTCGCTAACTTCAACACCATGGATAAGATTAATACCAAATTCGCTGGCGTTGCGTGCAAGGTCGTTATCCACTTGTGGCCCGATAAAAAGCCCCTGATTCACCAGTCCGTCCGCGAGCATTTCTGGAAATTCACAACTTGCCGGATCTGTGTAGCGGCAGCCAATCAGTTCCAAAGCCATATGAGTTCGGCTTATAGCAGCATCGACTTCCGCGGGAGCGTAGGGTTCACCACGCGGCGGCAAATCTTTACCAAAGAAAAACGCCAGCTCTGGTTCTATACGCGCAAGGTTTTTATCGGACGGTTTTGGCCATATTTCGACGGGCGCTACCGAATTGATCGTACGAGTATAGATGGGTGCGATGATCGGTTTTTCGTCGGATGATGCCAGGCATTTCCAGCCACCAATGGAGTCATCTTCCAATTCACACCAAAGGTCGCTCACGGCAGCTTGAATGGCAAGCGCCTGTTCCGGGTTTGTTGGTCTGAGTTCTTGCGGCAACTGATCTCCTTGAATGCCTGTTTGACGCCGTTTAACTAAAATCGCTGCAGCTTCATGGAAATTCATTCTTGACCTTACTTTTTACAAAAGAAAAACCCCTGAGTTACAGGGGTTTTTACTATCGTCTGGGTTTAGCGCCTTTACCCTTGGGTGGGGTGGGTGGCTGACGCCTTCAATGTTTGGGGTTTAGCTCATGAGCAATATGTTTCAAGTCGTCACTGGATTCAAGAATATTTTCCACAGTTTGTTTGGCTTTTAGAGGGTCGAGGTGTAAATCGTCAAACACCTGTTGCGGAATATCCAGTTTCGGCCCATGACCAATGTTTTGGTGAAGCAGAAGTCGTTGGGCAACAAAAATTAATTTGGCGTATTGGCTATTCTCGCCATTAAAGCTAGGGTTATTTTGGTGGCGCAATCCAACTACCACTTCTTCGGGCATGCACCATAAGGACATAAGCGTACTGGCAAGTTGCTCGCGAGTCACACCTAATAAATGGCGTTCAATCGCTTGATGGCTCACATGTGGGTTGGCATCCGCCATCTCGCAATAAGAGTGGAAATAGGGTGGAAATACCTCGGCGAGGATCAGGTAGCCAAAGTTATGCAAAAGTCCGCAGAGGTAGGCCATGCCGAAACTGGGGCGATGATCCCGTGGAATTGCCGTTACCAATCCTTCAATAGTGGCAGCCATAAACACTGCTTGTTGCCAGTAAGGCAGGGTTCCGTGAGGGCCTTCTTTTGGAATGCTCATGGTTTTCCCGAGGGATAAACCGAGCGCAAGGTTAAGCACCATGTCGAATCCGAGCACACGCACTATGGCGTCATGAATGGATTTGATTTTTCCCGGCGCAGAATAATAGGGCGATGCGGCCCAGCTCACCACTTGAGCAGCCAGACTTGGGTCTGTCTCAACAATTTGTGCCAGGTCACTAATGTCGGCGTTGGGATTCACACGCAACTTAATAATACGTTGTGCAGTGTCCGATAATGGCGGCAGTTCAAGGGTTTCTTCCAGGCGTTGTTTGATACGAAGTTGGGTGAAGTTGCGCACCGCGCCGAGGATTTGATCCTGGTCGGTCGTATTCAAATCTTCAACTTCGAGCGGCGCCAAGGGGACAGAAATGTCACATAGGGTCGCGCCTTCCATAATTTGTTCGAACTCGCTGCGTTCGATGCGAACCAGTTGCTCTTCGTTGCCAGAATCCAGAAGAAGCTCGTTACGATCCATCAAACTTTTATCAACCAACGTCTGCAGCCCCGCCAATTTTGGCAACGCTGGAATGGAGTCGAGGTGGTGGCTATCGCAAAACTTCCGGATATCTTCAACGCTGGTTGCTTGTAACTCGCGGCCCAACTGGCGATTCACCGCTTTAAGGTCAAGTAGGCGGTCGGCAGAAATAATCACCTGGACCCGGCCTTGGCTGTCTTGCAAAATCAAGGATTTAGCGGCGCTCATATTACGTAAATGCTGGTCGTGCCAGATTAGGCGATCGTCGTCATTAAATGGAGTGGTTGCTATGTCATAGGCAACGTTTCGGTTATCTAATAATGACTGAACACTAGCGGGTACTGGCACGGCCTACTCCTTTGTTATGATTCGACAATATGGACGAATAAGATGTGTATTTCAGAGCATAGACCAGTATTTTAAACTTGCAGGTAAACATGGCTCTTTCCAAGCCATCGCGCGATGATTTCATCGCAAATTGCGGAATGGTGCGCCATTAAATATTCGGCACCGGTTTTTACACTGCTAAGCAGGTGAGCATCGCGTTGCAAGTCAGCAATTTTGAACTGCATGTCGCCGGTTTGTCGTGTACCTAAGACTTCACCGGGCCCTCGCAATTGCAGATCCTGTTCCGCTATATAGAAGCCGTCGCTACTCTCACGCATGACTCGCAAGCGCTCTTTACTGTGATGTGACAGAGGTGACCCATATAAAAGGACGCAATGGCTGGCAGCAGCACCGCGCCCTACTCGCCCACGCAACTGATGCAACTGCGCAAGACCAAGTCGCTCAGGGTTTTCAATAATCATCAAGCTGGCATTGGGAACGTCGACTCCGACTTCAATGACGGTTGTAGCGACAAGCAAATCCAGTTCATTGGCTTTAAATGCCGCCATAACGGTTTCTTTTTCAGTGGCTTTAAGGCGCCCATGGATCAATCCAACTCGTAGTTGCGGTAAGGCCAGAGCCAGACTTTCCGCCGTTGCTTGTGCCGCTTGCGCCTCTAAGGCTTCTGACTCTTCAATTAAGGTACACACCCAATAAGCCTGCCTACCTTCCGCGCAGCCAAGCCGTACGCGCTCAATAATTTCAGGGCGGCGCTGATCGCTGATAACAACCGTGGTAATGGGGGTTCGTCCTGGTGGAAGCTCGTCAATAATCGAACAGTCGAGATCCGCATAGGCGCTCATAGCCAAGGTGCGTGGAATAGGTGTCGCAGTCATGATGAGTTGATGGGGTCGAAGCGAACCTGATGTGCCTTTATTTCGTAAAGATAGCCGCTGATGTACGCCAAATCGATGCTGTTCGTCAATAACAACTAATCCAAGATCGGCGAACTCGACTGACTCCTGGAACAGCGCATGGGTGCCGATAACTACCTGAGCTTCGCCACTCTTTATAGCGGCGGATTGTTCCCGCCGTTCACCGACCTTAAGTCTGCCGGTCAGCCAGCCAACTTTTATACCCAGCGGTTCCAGCCATTTTCCAAAATTGATGCGGTGTTGCTCGGCGAGAATTTCAGTAGGCGCCATGATCGCGGCTTGCTGACCATTCGCAACTGCGACCAGCGCGGCCAGCGCAGCAACCACGGTTTTACCTGAACCAACATCACCTTGTACTAATCGCAACATGGGAATGGGTTTGGCGAGGTCTGCAGTTATTTCCTTAAAAACCCGAGCTTGGGCGCGGGTGAGTTCAAAGGGAAGCTGTTCTAAAAACCCGGTCTGTAGCTTGGTGTTTAGGTAAAGTGGACTAGCGCCATGGGCTTGGGTTTGTCGCCTCAAGAGCAAAAGGCTGAGGTGATGTGCCAGCAATTCTTCATAAGCGAGACGCTGCTGGAACGGATGCTCACCGTCCATCAACAAAGTTACATTTGCGGTCGTAGGAGGCTGGTGCAAGTAGCGCAGCGCATCTGCGAGCGAACTTTGGTTGAGTTCATGCCGCAACTGGTCGGGCAAAAGTTCGCGCAAGCTATGACTTTCCAACCAGGTCAACGCCTGTGCAGCTAAAGTGCGCAAGCGAGGTTGAGTTAAGCCTTCGGTCGCCGGATAAATCGGGGTAAGGTGCTGTTCCAGTGGGAGAGGCTTGGCTTCGCTCAGCAAATCGTATTCAGGGTGATACATTTCCAGTCCTGCTGCACCGCGCCGTGTTTCGCCGAATACCCGCAATCGCGTCCCACTGGATAACTGCTGCTTTTGCGACGCATTAAAGTGGTAAAACCGAAGTGTGAGCGTTCCGGTTCCGTCCTGCATCCGCACCACCAAACTTCGACGTTTACCAAACACTATGTCACAGGCCCGAACTTCACCTTCCAGGACTGCGTTAGTATTGGGTTGCAACCCGCCTATCGGTGAAACTCGGGTGCGGTCCATATAACGTAGGGGGAGATGGAAAAGCACATCCTGCAATGACAACAAACCGAGCTTCGCCAATTTCTCCGCCAGGCTTGCGCCTACACCTTTCAGTGCGGTGACGGGGATTTGGTCGAGGCGTTGATTTTGGAGTTTGTTCATTGCATCTGCAGTCAGATAATTTGAAGTGCAACATAACAAAAGCCACGAGTTTCGTGGAGTTTTTGTTTGTGGTTATCTGCTTGAGCTATTTGAAGTTTACTTATCAGGGCGCTCAAAAAATCTGAAGGGTGCGCGGTGGGCTTTGATGATGTAGGTATTTAGCGCTTGGGAAAAATTGTCGGGTTTTTGCAGCTCGGCGGCAAGCTTATCGCCATTGACGATTTGTTCGGGCGTGAGTTCACTAATGAGGTCGTCGCGCATTTCATCGGCTTCTTTTTTCAGCTCGATTCTATTCACCACCGCAAGGGAGCTAAGGGAGTACGCCAATATTGGATCTTTAGGGCCGGCTTCGCCTTTTTTATACATACCTGCCAATAAAAGAAGTGCATCAGAATGGTTTTGCGACGCTGCCTTGGTTAGCCAACCTTTAGCGAGCTCCTTATTTTTGGGAACGGTTTTGCCTAGGTAGTACATAAGACCAAGCATAAACTGCGCATCGGTATTTTCCTGGAGCGCTGCTTTACCGAGCCATAGAATGGACTCATTCATGTTTTTCGTGACGCCCAATCCGCCTGAGTAAAAAACACCTAGACGAAATTGAGCTTTGGCCGATCCGCGTTGCGCAGCTTTGTGATACCAACTGGCAGCCGTCGCGTAGTCTTTTGGAAGGTCACTATTTTCGTAGAGGTAGCCAAGCTGGTATTGCGCTTCTGTATTTTCCTGATTGGCTGCCTTTTCAAACCAGCTGGCGGCTATTTTGTCGTCATGAACAACCGCACCGCCTTTGTTGTAGAGAGCACCCAACATTATTTGTGCAAATACATCACCGGCCTCGCCAAGTCGGTTTAGCTCCTGGATAGCTGCTCCGTAATTGCCTTTTTTATAGGCATCCAGCGCTTCTTCCATGCTTGCAAAAGTTGGCAAGCTGGAAAGCAAAAGGATTAAAACGGCCAGGTAATTGCGCATGCATAAATCTCATCGTCAGAATGATTGCACCGCTTTTAATGGCGGGTTTTATCATTTTAGATCTGATCTGGCGATTTGGATGGATTTTCGCAAAGCATCTATAGCTTTATGCCGTGGGAAGCTGGCTCGCCACGCGAGCGCAACCGTTCGGCTAGGTGCTGGGGATTTGAAAGGTCGTGTCACGAGCAGGTTTGTACTGTAGATACTACTGGTGGCAGCGGATTGCGGCAGTATAGTGATACCTAGCCCCGAGGCTACCATATGCCGTAATGTTTCAAGGCTGCTACCTTCAGCGGCGGTTCGCACATTGGGATTGGTTTCCTCAGTGTGATGAATGTTCGGGCAGGTAGTCAGCACTTGATCGCGGAAGCAGTGGCCCTCCCCCAAGAGCAACAATTGTTGGCTACTGATTTCGTTAGGATCAATTTCCGTCTTTTCCGCCAATGGGTGACTGTGGGGCATGAGCACAACGAAGGGCTCGTCGTAGAGCGCTTGGGTCACAACGTCAGGTTCGTTAAAAGGCAGCGCAATTATGATTACATCCAGCTCGCCATTACGGAGCTTTTTACGCAAGGTATGTGTATAGCCATCTTCCACATAAAGCGGCATTTTGCTGGCCAGTGTTTGCAGGTGCGGGATAAACTGCGGCAACAGGTAAGGGCCAATGGTAAAAATAGCACCTACAGATAAAGGGCTGCTGAGCTGATCTTTGCCGGCATCCGCCATATCTTTAATTGTTGCGGTTTGTTCCAACACCAGGTTGGCCTGTTTGACGATTTGCTCACCAAGCGGCGTCGGGTGAACACGGGATTTAGTGCGTTCAAACAAGGCCACGCCGAGTTCATCTTCCAGTTTTTTAACGGCGATGCTCAGTGTCGGTTGGCTGACGTAACAACGGTCGGCGGCGCGGCCAAAATGCTGCTCCTGAGCCAAAGTAACAATATAGCGAAGTTCAGTCAGGGTCATTTTTTGCTCCGATTCTGCTGGAAAGTCATTTGGTCGATATGACCATTCTCAATTTCACATGATTCGAAAGGTAAACCATTTGAATGGCAATGAATAGTCAATCTCTATCAAAAGAACAAGTTTTAATAGTTGGGTGTGGCGATATAGGTTTGCGTTTGGCCCAACGCCTACCGCAAGACAGCTATGAGGTTACCGGACTACGCCGTCGTCCGCCCGAAGACACATCCTTTCTACGTTATCAAATGTGCGACGTTACTGATGCCTCGCAGCTCGCAAAGGCTTTACGCAAAGAATATGCGGCTATTGTCATTAGCATGACTCCCTGTGAACGGAGCGATGCTGGCTACCAACAAGCCTATGTGCAAACTTGCCAAAATCTGTTGGATGGCCTGCGCGCTTCTCAAAATTCCGCCTTTTTAATATTCGTGTCCAGTACGGCCGTTTACGGACAAATGAATGGTGAATGGGTTGATGAAAACTCCGCTACTGAGCCAGACAGCTTTAGTGGTAAACGTTTATTGGAAGCCGAAGCAATTATCCGTGAGAGTGAATTCCTGAGCGCCGTCGTGCGTTTTAGCGGAATTTATGGGCCGGGTAGGAATCGATTGATTGAACAGGTTCGTCAAGCGAAAGCTTCGGCCAGTACTCATATTACCAACCGCATTCACTCCGACGACTGCGCGGCGTGTCTTGCACATTTGATTAAGCTCAAGCGTAACGGCGAACAGCTTGAGCCGATTTATCTGGCAAGTGATTCTTCCCCAACGCCCATGCTGGAAGTCGTCACCTGGTTAGCTACTCAGATGCGGGTGAAAGATTTTTTATCGCCCGATGCAGTGAACGAACGCGGTAATAAGCGTTGCAGTAACCGGCAGTTATTGGATTCGGGATTTGTATTTCGCTATCCAACCTTTAAGGAAGGGTATGCTCAAGTATTGGCAGATTTAAACAATTAATCTCTTGTGCGCAACGATAATCGCAAGACTCATGGGTGGCCTGCGCATCAAAATTGTTGAATAAAATCCATGGCTTCCGGCGCGCTCCATTCATAGCCGACCTTTAGTATTGCGGTTATACTGCCCCTCCTTTGAGCCTCCGTCAGGAGGTTGCGCGTGCGGATTCGGTGGAATTGGAACGGTGGTTGTTATGAATAAAAAATCGCTTTATGGGATTGTCTTTATCGGCCTATTAGCAGGGTGTGGCCAGAAAGGTCCGCTCTATCTTCCCCAGCCACAAAAGCCCGCGCCAGAAGTGTCAAAACCTGCCCCGGCTCCTGCGCCGAAGCCAGACACATCGGGTAACTAATACCATTTCAATATTTCTTTGAGTAAGCAGAATTTTTATGCAACATTTTATTGATCGCAACGGCGAACTTTATGTAGAGGATACTCCGCTCGCCGCTGTTGCAGCGCAATTTGGCACGCCCACTTATGTTTATAGTCGAGCTGCCTTCACCCAACATTATCTGTCTTACTCACAAGCCCTGGGTTCGCATCCCGGCATGATTTGTTACGCAATAAAAGCTAACTCGAATTTAGGTATTTTGAATTTGCTCGCCAAACTTGGTGCGGGCTTCGACATTGTTTCCATGGGCGAACTCGAGCGCGTGCTGCGTGCTGGTGGTTCACCTTCCAAAATTGTTTTTTCCGGTGTCGGTAAAACTCGTGACGAAATGGCGCGCGCGTTAGACGTTGGCATTTTTTGCTTCAACGTAGAGTCCGAAGCTGAACTGGAAATTCTTGCGCAGGTCGCTTCTGAAAAAAACAAAGTCGCGAATATTTCGCTGCGGGTAAATCCGGATGTAGATGCCAACACTCATCCCTATATTTCTACCGGGTTAAAAGAAAATAAATTTGGTATTGATATCAAACGCGCACCAGCGGTTTATGCGCGCGCTTCGCAATTGCCAAGTTTGTCGATTCAGGGCGTAGATTGCCACATAGGTTCACAGCTGACACAGCTCACGCCATTTTTGGATGCACTTGACCGTTTGTTGGCCTTAATTGATGAGCTGGCGGCGACCGGCATTCATATCCATCACTTGGATTTAGGTGGCGGCCTCGGCGTTACCTATCGCAATGAAACTCCGCCAGACGTGGCGGGTTACATGGCGGCAATTAAAGAAAAGTTGGGTGATCGTCCGCTAAGCTTAATGTTTGAGCCGGGCCGTTCTATCAGCGCGAATGCCGGTGTGTTGCTCACAAAAGTGTTGTATTTAAAACCGACAGAGCACAAAAATTTTGCGATTATTGATGCCGCGATGAATGACAACATCCGTCCGTCACTCTATCAAGCTTGGCAAGATATACGTCCGGTAAAACCGCGTGCCGAATCCGCAAAAAAATGGGATCTCGTTGGCCCTATTTGCGAAACGGGGGATTTCCTTGGTAAAGATCGTGAACTGGCTATTGAAGCAGGCGATTTACTTTCCATGATGTCTACTGGCGCTTACGGATTTAGCATGAGCTCCAACTACAACACGCGCGGCCGTGCAGCAGAAGTGATTGTTGATGGCGATCAAATACATTTGGTGCGCGCACGCGAAACTATCGATGATATGTTGCGTGGCGAAGCGGTTATTCCGGAATAATGTTCCCGGAAAATCGCTGCTAAAAAGTTTTTATTTTACGGCTTCCCCGTGCAAGTTGGGTTGTCGTTAAAATTCGAAATAAACGGAAATAAAATGCGCTTACGTTTTAGCAAAATGCACGGTCTTGGCAATGATTTCGTCGTAATCGATGGAATCAGCCAAAACGTGCGTTTGACACCGGAAAAAATCCAGCAGTTGTCTGATCGCCACTTTGGTATCGGGTGCGATCAACTTTTGTTAGTTGAACATCCCGAAAATCCGGATGTGGATTTCCGTTATCGCATTTTTAATTGTGATGGTTCAGAAGTTGAAAATTGTGGTAACGGTGCACGATGCTTCGCCGTGTTTGTGCGCGAGCGCAGGTTGACCGGCAAACGTAAAATTAAAGTAGAAACGGCCGGCGGTTTAATAGAACTACATGTCACCGACAAAGGCGAAGTAATGGTAGATATGGGTATTCCGCGCTTGATTCCGCAAGAAATTCCGTTTGTTGCAGACGCTAAAGCGGCCACTTATGTATTGAATGTGGATGGACAAGATTTTGAAATTTCTTCGGTGTCCATGGGTAATCCCCACGCTGTCTTATTGGTAGATAACGTCAATAAAGCACCGGTAGAAATTCTTGGGCCACGCATCGAACATCACACACGTTTTCCACAACGCGTAAATGTAGGCTTTATGCAAAAAATTTCTTCGGCAGAAATCGATTTGCGCGTTTTTGAACGCAGTGCCGGTGAAACCCTTGCCTGTGGAACAGGCGCATGTGCCGCCGTTGTTGCGGGACGTTTGCGCAATTTATTAAATGAACACGTAAAAGTTAATTTGCCTGGCGGTAGCTTGCACATCACTTGGGCCGGCGAAGGTTTTCCGGTAATTATGACGGGGCCGGCAACCACGGTTTTTCATGGGCAAGTTAATATTTAAATCATTTCCATGCAGCCGTCATTTTCCTATGCAATTGTGAAATAAAATTATTTCTGCATAAATTTTTAACAGGTGACAGTCAATGACCGATAATAAAAAAACACTAGCTGATCCCCTAGAGCCGGAACAAGTGGCAGCGTTTTTACAAGACAATCGCCATTTTTTTGAAGCCTACCCTGACCTGCTCGCTGAGCTGTCATTGCCACATGAAAGCGGCGGTGCGGTCTCTTTAATTGAGCGACAAATTTCGGTATTGCGTGAGCGCAATATGGATATGCGTCACCGTTTGAGCAAGCTGCTCGATAACGCACGCGAAAATGATAAGCTGTTTGATAAAACCAAGCGCCTTGTACTTACCCTGCTCGAAGGTCAGGACATGGGCGATATCGTGGATTCGCTTTATTATTGTTTTGATAAAGAATTCAACATCCAATATACCAGTTTATTTTTCTTCGGCAATATCGACAAAATTCCAAGCAGTCAGGCGCATGTTGTGTCACTTGCCGCTGCGCGCGATAACATCGGTAGTATTCTGAAAAGCAATCGTGCGATTTGCGGTACGCTTGGCAAAAAGGAAATGCAATTTATTTTCGGTAAATACGCAGATGACATTGGTTCGGTCGCTACCGTACCTTTAGTTCATGGAAATGCATTTGGGTTGCTGGCGATTGGTAACCGCGACCCACATTATTATCGTTCAAGTATGGGCACTTTATTTTTGGGTTACATAGCAGAGGTGTTAAACCGTTTACTGCCGAAGCATCTGCCTCGCTGATAAAAGATATTTAAATAAAAAAGGGCCTTTCGGCCCTTTTTTATTTTCGTGTTTATTTCTGCACGACCAGGTTGTCAAATAATAAATCGCTTACGGGCGGGCCTTTATGTTCCTCTTTCGCATGCTCATCTTCTTCATCGTCTGATTTTTCTTGTTTTTTACCTTTAGATTTTTCAGATTTTTTGTGTTCATCTTTAGCTGGTTTTTTTTCCTCTTCCTCATGAGCCTCATGCCCGCTGTCAGGATGACTGATTTTTTCCAGCGCTTCGTTAATCTTGGCCAAAGCTTCAAGGCGCATTTTTTCCTTCCCTTCTCCACTCGCCATTTGTTCGTCGGTTACGCTACTGATAAGCATAATTAATGTGTCGCGAATCAGCGGCATGTGATGTGTCACTTCTTGCGCGTTGTGCGCATCTTCCGTGCGTAAAGAAAGTTCGGCCTTGATATATTTAACACGCCCTGGGCCGCCGTAATTCACGACCAGCGGTGGTTTAATTGCAATGTAATTAACGCCCTCTTTAAAGGATTCACCGCCGCTACTAGCGAATACGATAGGCGCTATAAAAGCACTTGCCAAAGAAGCTATGCCCGCGCCAAATGTGTACAACAACTTCATGAAAACTCCAAACTGATATGCCATTGGCCAATAAATATTGCCAGTTGTAGAAAGCCCTGCGACGTTTATCTACAGCATAGACGATTTGTCGCAAACATCTGGCCCTAAGCTTATCTTTTTGCTTACTATAAGCGCCCCAACCGGATTACTGAGGCCACCATGATTCCATCGATTCGCCAAACCAATGTAGTGTTATTTTTAGGCGGTGTTTTCACCATTTTATGTGGCGTCTATATGGAACATGTTATGAAGTTGGAGCCGTGCCCACTTTGTATTACACAGCGCGCCTTCTTTGACCTTATTGGTATTTTGGGACTTATTGCAGCTATTCATAATCCTAAAAGCAGAGGTATTTGTGTCTACGCAGTATTGGGTTTGATCGCCGCAATCGGTGGCGGCTACTTTGCTCAGCACCAGGTGTGGTTACAAAGTCTCCCTGCAGATCAGGTGCCTGCGTGTGGCCCTGGTCTTGCCTACATGTTCGAAGTATTTCCATTTTTGGAAGCCATGAAGCTCTTGCTGCAAGGCGATGGAACTTGCGCCCACGTTGATAAAGTTCTGGGGCTAAGCTTGCCGAAATGGTCACTCATCGCATTCGCGGGTTTTGCGTTAATCAACCTGTGGCAATTGGTGCGTGGTTTAAAAATTCAAAAAGTCAGTTGAAGCCCTCGGCAAGATGACCTATTGTGTCGGCAAGACTTGAGAGATTCTGGCAATGTACTTTAATTGCTAAATAGGCGTCTCCGGCGACACGAAGCCATAACCGATAATCTGCAGTAATCAGGAACCGAGCATGTTAGAAAATTGTCAAAACGCTAAAGAGCGCTGGGGTGGTGTGAGTATCATCATCGACCGTTGGTTACAGGAACGCCAAGACATGCTGGTACAGTACTGTGATATTGGTGGTGCTGATCAAATTAATGCAGGGGCACGTGGTGATAAGTTGCGTCACTTTTGCCAAATTCTGGTTGACTATGTCTCAGCAGGGCATTTTGAAATTTACGATCAACTTATTAAAGAAGGTCGTGAGTTTGATGATGAAGAAGCATTACACGAAGCTGGTCGCTTATTTACTATAGTGGATAACACCACAGAAAAGCTGCTCGATTTCAATGATAAATATCTGGAGACCGATGACCTTAGCAGTCTTGACGAAGACCTATCTCAGCTCGGTGAAACGCTTGAAATTCGCTTTAGTGCGGAAGATCGTATGATTTCTGTTTTACATACATCTCATAAAGATTTGGTAAACGGATAAATTTTATTCTTGTTTGCCAGCAATAAAAAAACCCGCCAAGGCGGGTTTTTTTATAAGCTAATTTAAATCAACTTATTTCTTAGCTGGTTTTGACGCTGGAGCGGCTGGAGCTGGCTCTGGAGCTGCTGCTTTAACTTCCAACAATTCAACAGTGAAAATCAAAGTTGATGCTGGTGGAATAGTTGGGCCTTGACCGGCATCGCCGTAAGCCAAATCAGATGGGATGTAAACTTCCCACTTGGAACCCGTAGGCATCAATTGAAGTGCTTCAACCCAACCAGGAATTACGCCGTTTACTGGGAATTCAACAGGCTCGCCACGTTTGATTGAGCTATCGAACTCAGTACCGTCAAGCAATTTACCAGCGTAGTGAACTTTAACAGTATCAGTCGCTTTTGGTTTTACGCCGTTACCAGCAGTGATAACTTTATATTGCAAACCGCTAGCAGTCGTTTGAACGCCTTCTTTGGTTTTATTCTCAGCAAGGAATTTTGCACCGGCTTCTTTATTAGTTTTACTTAATTCCTTAGCTTTTTCTTCTTGTTTCTTTTTCAAGCCGTCAGTCAATTCTTGCATAATCTTCTGAGCATCTTCATCAGAAATACGAGCAGCAGTTCCGCCTTTAATGTCATTGATCGCCAATACAAAGGAATCAGTGTCTACATTGAAATCGCTTTGTTTAAATTGTTTGCCCATGTTTTGGCCAATGATGTAACTCGCCTTTTGTTCCAGAGTTTGGAGCTTAGCGCTGTCGTCCTGTTTCTTCGGCTCTTCCTTACAGGCAACCAAGGCTGCAGAAGCCATCAAACCAATTATTGCTAATTTCTTATTAATCATTTTGCACCTTAGTGGATTACATTTTTTTAAAGGATGTTGGCTCATGTTCGCCCAAACAAGCTAAGCCAAGCGTCTGATGGGCAACCTGCAGAAATATACCGGTGTTACAGCCCTAACGGGCGCCAATGGTATACCAAAACGTCAATATTGTGCGGTATTTTGCCCATTTTTTAGCGTGTAGCATTGAATTAGCAGACATTTATACTGAACCGACGCTATGTGACCATAAGGTTTGCGGTTAGTTCTTGAAAATCTACCACATCACCCATAGTAATAAACGCGTTCATTAGGAAGTTACTAATTTTGCCAAGCGGCATCTAAATTGTCACCGGGTTGTAATACACATTTTTAGTTCAGACCACTACACTAACTTATCGTTATTTCATTCATATTTTGTTTCGAAGGAATTCATTATGCCTACTAACAGCACAGCCATTGCTGATATAGAACAGCAAATTGCCAAAGTTACTGCACAGCTTGAACAAGCCCGTGCACAACAATTCGCCGCCGCTGAAAAAGCCTACCTAACCGCGCAAAAAGCCGCCGAGCAGGCGCGTACCAAAGTCCGTGATTTAACTGCTAAAGGTACCACCACTGTGGCCGCGCAGAATCGCTTGTTAACAGCGCAAGCAAACTCAGAAGAGTTAGATATTAAACTGACTGCTGCGCTCGAAGTGTACGACGCGTTAAAGGAGCAGAAAAAAGCGACAGAAAAATTTGCAAAAAAAGTAGGTAAAGTTCTCGCCGGCAAAAAATTGGGCAAAAAGATAAAGCTTACCCGTGAAGAAAAAGATGTTGTGAAAGAAGACAAGAAAAATGCAAAAAAGGCCGAAAAAGCTGATCGAAAAAGAATTAAAAAAGCTGAAAAAAATAATGCAGCTGAAGAGCAAAAGGTGACTTTAGAAGCGGCAGATGAAATGGCGCCGACCACCCAAAAACCCGTCGTGAAAAAAATAGCGGATAAGAAAGCGCCCGTTAAGAAAACTCCGGCAAAAAAAGTACCAGCCAAAAATGTTGTGTCTGAAGAAAAAGAAGACACAGTATCAAGCGCACTAGAAACCGAAATCGCTCCCGAGACTGAAATAACAGAACCAACCAAGCAGGCACCGGTGACCGATGTGGAAGCTGTGGAGTCTGAAGAGTCACGCGCAGACGCAGATACGGACGTCGAATCTGTTTCCACAGGCGAGGATAGCGATGATCCGAAACAAGACAGCGTGGAATAATTAGTGAAGAGGCATCACACCCAATGATGTTGAGTGTGATGCTATCAGACGGACAATTTTTTCAATAACGAATTAATGTGACCTTCATCAATTCCAAGATTCACTAAATACTTTTCAAGATTCGGCTCGAAAGCTTGATGGCTAGGTAAAATCTTTAATGACCATCGCTCAATTTCTTCGAGTAATTTTTTTTCTGCTAGCAACTCTGCCTGTTTAATTGTTTGTCGAATTTGGTCTTGCAGATCGTCCATCTCAAAATCGTCAAGCTCTTGTTTGAGCGTGCGCCGCAATTTTCTAAGCGGTTCAATTATCTCCCGAGTCCAATGTCCGGTGCGCTCAACTAAATCACTCCAATCCTCTGGGGCTAAGGTTCGGCGTTGTGTGTCCAGCCAATGTAATCCAATCAGCAGGCATACATTAGCGTTGTGCTGGTCTTGCAAAAGTAGGCAGGTTTCAGCAACGCCTTGGCGAGCGTAAAATCCCAGCGCAAAATTCCATAAGGATTGATGTGATTCAGGCGCAGTCATAAGTTTGAATAGTTTCTAGATTAAGATTTATCCGAGCGCAAACAGTCTGCTAGAATGCGCGCCATGATTCAATTACAAAATATCTCCCTTCAGCGCGGCCCCAAATTTCTATTGGAGTCTGCCGACCTCACTATTTATCCAGGCCAGAAAGTAGGCTTAATCGGGGCTAATGGATGTGGTAAATCCACGCTATTCCAAATGCTTTTGGGTAAACTCGCTAGCGATACTGGCACCTTGGATATTCCCAAGCAGTGGCGTGTTGCGCACATGGCCCAAGAAGTTGGTCACACGCATCGTAGTGCACTGGATTACGTATTGGATGGTGACAGTGAATTGCGCCGGCTTGAGAACGAAATTATTCAAGAGCAAGAAGGCCCTCTCAATAACGGAGAGAGGCTCGCAAAATTATACGGCGAAATGGAAAACATTCACGCCTATTCCGCCCCGGCCCGAGCGCAACAATTATTAAATGGATTGGGTTTTCTCGCTGGAGATAGTGGTCGGCCAGTTACAGATTTTTCAGGCGGTTGGCGTATACGCTTGAATCTTGCGCAAGCATTAATGTGCCCCTCTGATTTATTGTTGCTCGACGAACCCACCAACCACTTGGATTTAGATGCAACTTTATGGCTTGAAGAATGGCTCAAGCGATACGCAGGGACTTTAATTATTATTTCGCACGATCGCGATTTTCTGGATAACATCGTCGATCGTATCGTAAATATCGAACGTCAAAAGCTGGATAACTATAGCGGAAACTATTCCGCCTTTGAGCGTCAACGCGCTGAACAATTAGCACAGCAACAAGCCAGTTACGAAAAACAACAGGAACGTATCGCGCACGTCGAAAATTATATTCGTCGTTTTCGTGCCCAAGCCACTAAAGCCCGTCAGGCGCAGAGTCGCATTAAAGAATTGGAGCGCATGGAAAAAATTTCTGCTGCGCATGTTGACTCACCCTTTACATTTACCTTCACATGTTCGGAAAAAATGTCTGTTCCCCTCGTGCATATTGCGCAAGCAGATATCGGGTATGGTGAAAAACGTATTTTAGAAAAAGTTAATTTAGCCATCCGTGCTGAAACGCGTATAGGTCTGCTAGGGCCTAATGGTGCGGGTAAATCCAGCTTGGTAAAAACGCTTGCTGGTTCTCTGCCGCTAATAAACGGCGAACGAACAAACGGCGAACATTTTAAGCTGGGTTATTTTGCGCAACATCAATTGGAAGCGCTTGATATAAATGCATCCGCTGCGCTTCACATTCAACGACTAGCGCCTAAGGCGCGCGAACAAGAAGTTCGTGATTTTCTCGGAAGTTTTGATTTTCACGGTGATCGCGCATTTGAACCTATTACGCACTTTTCGGGTGGTGAGAAGGCGCGTTTAGCGCTTGCAATAATTGCGTGGGAAAAACCTAACGTATTATTGCTCGATGAACCTACCAACCATTTGGATTTGGAGATGCGTCAGGCGCTCACTATGGCTCTCCAGGATTTTGAGGGCGCGGTGATTATTGTTTCGCATGATCGCCATTTGTTACGCAACACAGTTAACGAGTTTTTGTTAGTCGCGGATGGAAAGGTAGCCGAGTTCGACGGCGATCTTGACGATTATTACAAATGGTTACTTCAGCAGCGTCAGATTCAAAATGCAGCTGAAGAAAAATATGCACCTCAACATAATGAAAATAAAATTGATAAAAAATCTCAGCGCCAGCAATCTGCTGCGCAACGTCAGCAATTAAAACCCCTCACGAATAAGTTAAAAAATCTAGAAGCTCAATTGGAAAAACTGCAAATTAAGTTGGCGGATATTGAAAACCAATTAGGCGATGCTAGTGTTTACGATGAAAAAAATAAAAGTAATTTACAACAGCTTCTTTTGCAGCAAGCAAAGCTACAGCAAGAGCTGAGTGAAACCGAAGAAAATTGGCTAAGCGTTAGTGAGGAGATTGAGTTAGCAAGCAACTAGATTTTCACGTACGCATGATTGCTATCCACAAATTCACGCAAAGTTTCAAAGAAGATTTTGACGACATTTAAATAAATTTACGCGTCATTGATTTTTATAATTTAATCTCTCCGATTACACCGCTGCAAAAATTTTTATTCCGAATTTAATGTTGTAGATTTCACCCGCAACTTTTGGCAACATTAAATTAAAAAATACTTATAGAAATTAAAATAAAAATTTCAATTTTTTATATAGTTTTTTTATTTGGTTATTAAAAAATTCATTGCTATAGTGACAAAAGAAAATTGAATAAACGGTGGTGTGTTTATGTGCCACTTTGTTCACTTCATTACATGAACACTAATATTCATTGATTATGATTGTGATATAGTCCTGATCAGGACGAGGAGTTTCTTATGATACGGTATCAATTAAAAGGGACATCTCTAATTAACTTCAATACATAATGCCTAATCGCGTAAGGAGCGGCTTAGATGATTCAGCTACAACGCAATTACAATAACGAAAACACCGTCACTGATGGTGAGTTTAGCCAGCTATATATTCGTTCTTACGAAGAATATTTATCCCTAGCAAGAATTCCTCATTGTGAAGGGGTCTCTCGTCGTGTGGTTAATGCTCTTCACTTGCGTGTTGGACACGCAGACTTATCTGTTGAGCAAATTGCTGCAGATATAGGACTAACCAAACGTACTTTGCAACGTCGTTTACAAGAGCAAGATACGAATTTTGCTCAACTGCGTGACGATGTCCGTTTTCACTATGCTATTAAATATTTAATCAATGATGGGATGAGTGTAGATCTTGTTTCCAGAGCCTTATACTTCTCTGACAGAACTAGTTTTACAAATGCCTTTAAGCGGTGGACTGGATTGTCACCCAGCGCATTCAGAAAATTATTCAGAGACTACGCTTAATTTGTTTAGTCTAAAATTAAGTTAAAAATCTGTTAAATGATTGATGCATACACCCTAGATTGTGGCTGGTTGTAAATATAGTTTGTGTTGCAGACTATATTTACAACCTGACAACGCGCAGAAAATGCGGTCCGTAAAATATAACAATAACATCTGATTTATCTAAAATACTGAGCGATGCTGGCGCGTAAATTTATATTGTGCTGAGATGCCAGTGCTTTTCAGTTCCTTCTGATAAGTTTTTCTCCTATCAATTTATACAATCTGGATGCAGTATTCTTCTGCGCAACGAAATGTTAGATTGCTGTTAAACCTGAATGCGGTCCGCTCGCCATGCATATTGAGGCGAGATGCTGACTGCTATGCATCATTTACGGTTATTTGATTTTGGGTGTACCAAGGGTTTAGTAAACTGCGCTTAAAATTTACCTAGTTAATGATTAATTTGCTGGACGCCCTTTTTTATGTATTCCGTACTTCCCGCGATAGTGGCAATGCTATTTTTAGCATTTGGTGTTTATGTTGTTAACTCCAAAGGCCTTAATCGAGTTACGACAGCATTTCTCATTTTATGCATTACTACATTTTTCTGGCAATTTTTGTGGGCAATCCTGTTTCAAATTACAGATGAGAAACTTGCCCAAATGCTCATTAATTTGGGATGGCTTCTTATATTGTTTCTACCTACAAGTTTGTTTCATTTTCTAGCTGAAATTACGGGGCGGCAAGACGTAAAGAAAAAAGTTTATATTTCCTACATATTTTCAGTGTTCCTAGCCGCTACGCATGTCACCACCAATTTGGTTATTAATGGTCACTACCATTATTTTTGGGGTTATTATCCTAAAGCAGGGCTTTTTCATTTTCTTCATGTGTTGCAAACAACAACTGTTGTTATATATGGCCTTTACATCTCGTATCAAAAACAAAAAATCGTTCAAGCCGGTGAGAAAACAAAACTGCAGTATTGTAATGTTGCGTTGCTGCTGTTTTCTCTATCTGCTGTAGATTATCTATGCAACTATGGGCTGGACTTTTACCCGCCAGGAGTAGTCTTTATTACTGTTGGGCTTGGATTGATTGCGCTAGCAACTGTCAAATATCACGCCATGGATGACTCTCGCATGATGGCAGCGAGTTTAGCTCATGAGATGCGGACGCCTTTGGCTACGCTGAGAATTCAGGCCAAGGTTCTGCACGACTACCTGCCAGAATTAATTCTCGGTTATAAAAGTGCGAAAGAAGCCGGCATTATTACTGGCAAAATTGACGAGTATGTCCTTGAGCATTTAAGTGACTCAGCGCGAATTCTTGAGAAAGAAGTGATCAATGCTAATCATGCGATTGATATGCTGATGGCGTTAACGACGGCTGATTATCTAAACGAAAAAGATTTCCAACATTTTTCGATGAAAGAATGCGTTGAGCTTGCTGTTAGCCGTGTTCCTTATAAAAGTGATTTGAAAAAAATTGTCTATGTTGATGTGAAGGCAGATTTTATTGTTTTGGCGTCAAAAGAATTCTTAATATTTGTTTTGATTAATTTAATGAATAACTCCCTTGACGCATTAAAAAATGCCGACTTGGGTTGTATAAAAATTACTATTGTTTCCGATGAAAAAGGTAACCGGGTTGAATTTTTAGATGATGGTGAAGGGATTCATAGCGACGTATTGCCGCACATATTTGATCGATTTTTTACCACAAAGAATCGTGGTGTAAACTCCGGTGTTGGCTTGGCATTTTGTCGCAATGTAATGGAGTCGTTCGGAGGAGTTATAGATTGTGAGTCAAAACAGGGTGAATACACTTTGTTCACCCTGAGTTTTAAATAATGCTGAAAAACACTATAAATTCAGTATTTTAATGGAATAAGCTTGTGCGCGTTTTTACGGTGGCAGAAGCATTTTCAGGTTGGTCGGCAATAATTGCGCAGTAATAATTAACTTGACCCTGAATGTGGGTGGCGGGATAAATCTGAGTCATTGGATTTACAATCGTAGGTTCGTAAAAACCATCGGTAGACTGAAAATAGGGAATAAACTCACGCGACTTTAGCGCGGTGCGTAATTCTTGTGGTGCGTTTTCCTCATCGAGAACTTGTAAGTGTTCTGCTATATCTTCCTCGGTATAAATCACACAAAGAAATTTTCCCTGTGCGTGGGTGCGCAGCGCAAAACGCGAAGGATTCGTCAAATAATAATATTCCGTAACGCCTAAGGATTCGCAAGTAGTTTGAAAATATCTCGCTAATTGCGGATCAGCAAAAAAAGGTGTTCCACTATCTATAGCTTCAGCTTTTATACTGCTCGATAGTTCATTGAAATATGAGTGTTGCAATTGATGAATGGTAGCTTCAAGTTGTTGAAGCATATTTTCGTCATTCTTTTTCAAATAATAATGGATGGTGTTGTTGTTAAACGCATTAACTGCGTCAGTGGATGTGGCGTATCCTGTCAACAAAATTTTCTTGATAGAGGAATTTTTCACCTTCTCACAAAATTCAATTCCGTTCATAGACGGCATTGAATAATCTACGACTAACACTGAAATTTCTTTAATACGTAACTCGTCGAATCGCTTAAGATTTTGGCGCGTAAGAACTTGCTTTACCCAAACTTCGGACTCGCCTTGCGGCTTTGGTTTCTCATTTTTTTCCACCAAATGAATATCGTGTTGATGATCGTTTATATACTTAAGTGCTAAGTCAGTGTCGCTAAATAACTTTAGGTTAAATTGCTTTGAAAAAGCCATAGATAATGTCGCTAAAAAATCAGCGTTGTCGTCAACAAACACGATTTGCGTCGGATAAAAACAGAGTGGAATCTTGGATTTCAACTTAACATCCTATTAATGTAAAGTTTGGTTGATTACAGTTTTATATTTTTTATATGAATAATGTTTTGATGCCAATTCATCTTAGAACAACTGGCTCAAATTTTAAACCTAAAGATAATTGTAATCTACTTCTGAAATAAACAGCAATTTCCATCAGGTCTTATAACAAGTACATATAGGCGCAGGTGGTTCGGATGCTGACCACCTGCGTCATGTTTACTCAGCTAATCTATCATAGTCACATTCAAAACTTTTGATTTTTTTAAGGATCCCATCAGGAAGTTTCGATATACGCTTTTCCTTATTGGCGAAAACAATTTGCTGGTAGCCTGAAGATGCCAACTCGCCATCTATGTAAAAGCGGAATAGCAAATAAAAAGAGCATTTTTGGATATCAAATGAGTTGAGTTCGCAGTGAACCGTTTGAAAGGGAAAGGCCTCGCGAATAAAGTTGTTGTGCGCTTGTTTGGTAATAAATACACCTTGATCCTGAAGCATATCTTTAGAGATACATTCGTAAAACCAACGTTCTCTCGCAGAACCTTGCCATTCAAAAAAATTAGAAAAATAAACATTTTGAGTCGCATTAGAATGCTTTAGTGAAGTTTCAAATTTTTGATGATAGGTTTTTGGCTGAGTAAAATTGGTCGGTATTCTGCTGATTCTAGCATTTGAGTTATAGGCGAGCTGTACACGAGATGATTGCATAATAAATTCCTCACAGAAGTTAAAAATGACTGGCAATGCAAATGGATGCGCCGCATTTGCCGACCTAGGTTATTAAAATGCGGCACAAGCCGCCATAGTCATAATTAAAATAGGGGGAGCCGAGCTGGTTATATTGCGTAATAATGACTTTAGTAATGAAACTTGTCGTATCGATTTATCGAGAAGGATTGGGTTTTGAATGTGAAAGACGCTTTTAGTGACAATGACGGTATGTGGGGTGACTGTTTAACGAAAGCTAAGCTATTAGATAGATGCTGCCGTTACATTTGGGCAATAAATTTTGATAGAACCGCGAATTTTTCTGCATCGTTATCAACAAAACGAATTAGCGCTTTTATAGTGTTAGAGTCTGCTCTATTTTCACCTGCCGTGAGACTATGAACGTACCCATTCAAGCTTGCCAAGCCTACTCCTGAACCCATATCTATATCGACAACAGCTTGATCAAATAATCGCGGAAGATTTTCAGTGCGATGTAAGCTGCAGCTGATAACTTGCAAAGATATTTCACGAATGAGGCAAGTAAAAATCCGATTCTCCGAAAAGCGTAATTGCGCTTGCGCCTTGGAGGTGGTTTTAGCTGCGGTCGGATGCGATGACGTAGTCCCATTTACGCTTGAACCCGACAGCAGCGCTGCGTTAGAACTGGCTTGTGATTTTGCTGTCGCGGCTTGGCGCGCACCTCCTGTAAGCACGTCTATGGATGCCGACGCAATTCCTTGGGCAGCCGCACGTGGTGCGCTGACGGCAGGTAATTTGCCAATTATTTTCAGTTGTTTGTAAACTTTTTTTAGCAGTTCTTCAGCAGTAAAAGGCTTGCTGAGATAATCTGAAACTCCGGAGTGAATAGCTTTCACTATGTGATCTCTGTCCCCGCGGCTGCTGATCATTACAAATGGAGTTTTTTCGCCTCCTGGAATTCCCCGGACGTTACGAAGTAGCTCCTCCCCCGTCATAATCGGCATTTCCCAGTCTGACAAGATAATATCTATTTCATTTTGTTTAAATAAAGCCAATGCTCGCGCACCATCATTAGCATCAAAGATCTCAATGCCAGGAATGCGGTCACGTAATTGCTTTTTAATCATGTCGCGAATGAAGGTCGCGTCATCCGCAACCAAAACTTTTAGAGGCATGAGCTGAATCCATGAGTTTTATTTCTTCAGCCTAGCTCAAATTACTGAAATTGCTTGTGATGGACAGAGAGGAGTTTTAACGAAGTTTTGTGTGGCGCACAAGCATGTCGACGCCAGATTCCTGATTATCAATTGAATGATTGTGTTGAGCGGCTTCAACGGCTATTCGCATCCAATATATTAATTCCGCAGGTTGGGAAAGCACGTCCTCAGGCAATTGGAAGAAGTTGGATTCTGTTGTTGTAACGCTTGCGGGTAAAAAGGCGCTCATGCGTTTAGCGATATACAGATCGCGGGAATGTTCGTCGGCGCGAAAATAAAGTCGGTCATTTACAATAATTGCGAACTGCACGCCACGATGATAAATTCCGTAGCCATTGAAAATACGACGGTAGGATATAGGCGCCACCTCGCTCATGCTTCCCACCGCGTGCAGTAAAAAGTCATTGCTCATCGTCTATTTTTTTCCATTTATTATAGGATGTGTTGCGTTTGGTCGAGTAATTTAGTGATGCCTAAAATAGGATTATTGTGCCAGCAATGCAACTGGCTTCTAAGAACGATTTTTTTAATAAACAAAGATTAGCTGTTATTTGCGGAATATAAAGTCAGCAGTCGGGATCTATTAAATTCCGGGCGAGGCTATCTTTCTTCTCGGGTGAATACCCAATCAGTGTCGTCCGACATCTCAGCATTAAATCTGTAATCATCGATGTTGAAGTTTTTTATCGCTTCTGGCGTTGTAAGTCGATGCTTAATAATATAAGCACTCATCATACCGCGGGCTCTTTTCGCGAAAAAGCTGATGATCTTGTAATGCTCATTTTTTTTATCTTTGAATAGAGGCGTTATGATTTTTGCATTCAATAATTTAGGTTTAACTGAACTAAAATATTCGTGTGAAGCAAGATTAATTACGACCGAAGAATTAATTTCTTTCAGATGCTTGTTCAATGTTTTGGTTATGGTATCGCCCCAAAATTCGTACAAATTTTTGCCGCGCGAATTCGCAAAGCTAGTTCCCATTTCCAGCCTGTAAGCTTGCATTAAATCCAGCGGCCGCAGTAAACCATAGAGGCCAGACAAAATGCGTAAGTGCTGTTGTGCAAATTGAATGTCTCCCAAAGAAAATGTCTCTGCTTGCATTCCGGTATACACATCTCCCTTAAAAGCAAAAAGTGCTTGTTTTGAATTGGTAGTTTTGAAGGGCGTTTTCCATTTTGCAAAACGCTCGTAATTTAATTCGCCCAGCTTTTCACTGATACTCATAAGCGCAGAAATATTCTGCGGAGTGAGTGCACGTAGTTCAGCTATTAGTTGTTTGGATTGCTTAAGGAAATCCGCATGCGTAAATTCCGTTGTTGGTGCGGGCGTGTCAAAGTCGAGCGTTTTAGCAGGAGAAATCAGTAGCAACATACTTAATTATTCAGTAAGTGAGAAAAATTATTCTGGTTTTAATAAATCCTGCCACCAGTTTAAAGGCGTTTGTCCGTCGATAGGATCGTAGACGTTACCGTACATCCATGCGCTCTGGCCGTCTTTTCCGGTAGATTGATTAAGCAGGTCTTCAATAATTGAAAAACCACAGCTGACATGAATAGAGTAAACAAGCATGCGCGGCGTTTCTACGTCCAAGTCGCCGCCCAGTTTTTCGATTTCGGGTGTGAGAGTATCGGCCAGTGCACCTATATCTTCACGACTAAAAACGCGGATACTTAAATTACCGCTACGTTGCACAATTTCAAATTCCTGGTTGGGAACGTCGCAGCGAATAACATCCCCACTCGCCAATCCTTTAACAAAAGCGGGGGATTTGACCAGTTGTAAGTGACCGGATTCCAATTCGCGCACATGCATTTTTTCCACAATAGGTTTGCCATTTGCGCCTAATCCGGCAAAGAGTTCAATCACTTGCAGAGCTTTCATCGTTGTCTCGTGTTAAGCAGTTATTTTTAAGGATCGGTTGGGGTTTTATTTAGGTCGGCCAGGTAACTTAGTTTCGTTAAGGATGTGTGGCATTATATCCGAGTTAAGTACTCAATATTGGAGGAACCATGAAGCACCTTATACGTCTAGCCCTCGGCCTATTTTTGGCAACGAGCCTTGTCGGTTGCGCCGTTAACCCGGTGACAGGCAAGCAAGAAATAATTTTTGATTCTGTCGCGCAAGATATAGAGACGGGAAAACAAAATTACATACCCAGCCAACAATCTCAAGGCGGTCAATATGTAGTCGATCCTGGCTTAACTGTTTATGTAGCACAAGTCAGCAAAAAGCTGGCGGCGGTTAGTGATTCTCCAAACCTGCCTTACGAATTTGTGGTGCTCAACAATGATGTGCCCAATGCCTGGGCAATGCCTGGCGGCAAGCTTGCCATTAACCGTGGCCTGTTAATCCAGCTTGAGGATGAAGCGCAACTGGCGGCTGTTATGGGTCATGAAATTGTCCATGCTGCCGCGCGTCACGGCGCAAGCGCAAAGTCCCAGCAAATGGTGGTTGGCGCAGGCGCTTTGCTGGCAGGTGTTGCGGTGGCGACCAAGAAACCCGAATACGGTGGTCTCACGGTTGGTGCGCTTACGGTTGGCGCAACTGCCTGGAATTCAAAATATTCTCGGGATCATGAATCTGAGGCTGATGTGTACGGCATTAAATACATGGTTAAAGCGGGTTACGACCCGCAGGCCGCCGTTGAGTTGCAGGAATTGTTTGTACGGATGAAAGACAACCAGGCGCAGGGCTGGATTGAAGGCTTGTTTGCGAGCCATCCCGCATCTCAAGATCGTGTAACTGCTAACAAAGCGGAAGCAGCAAAGTATCCCAAAGGTGGAGCTCGTAACAAAGAAGCCTTTCAGCGCGCGCTGAGTCAGTTGAGACAGGATAAAGATGCGTATAAAAATTATCAGGAAGCGATGAAGTCGGCAAAGGCCAAACAATACGACAAAGCGCTCTCGCTGGTGGATAGCTCCATTCAGCAGCAGCCCAGGGAAAATCTTTTTTGGGAGTTAAAAGGTCAACTCCTGCTTCAACAGGATAAAAACAAGGAGGCGATTGCTGCTTTGGATAAATCCATTTCATCGAATCCGAATTTCTTCCGTCCTTATATTTATCGCGGTATGGCGTACAAAGAATTGGGTAACAGCAACTTGGCTGAACGCGATTTGGTGGCGAGTCAGCGCTTGCTTCCTACGCAAGAGGCGAGCGAAGAGTTGGGTGATATTGCGCTTACTAAAGGTGATCGCAACACTGCTGCTGCTTATTATCAACACGTCATTTCCGGTGGTGGTGAAGCAGGCGAGCGCGCCAAAGCAAAATTACAAAAACTGCAATAAATCTTGCGTGAAGTAAAACAAAAAAGCCGATGAACTCATCGGCTTTTTTGTTTAAAAATTTACTCTAACTCCTGCTTGGATATTTCTACCTGCCTCCGGTGCTATATCGCGTAAATAAGATGATGCGTTGCGAATTTCTGCATTGGTTAAATTGTTAGCCTTCAAAAACAGTGTGTAATCGGTCGATCCATGTTTAAACGTGTAATCTACTCGGGCGTCTAATCGATTGTAAGAATCAGTTGTGTCTTCGTTATCGCCCGGATGATTTTGTTTTGCAGCATGTGTTGCACTAAGGTTTGCTCGCCATTGATTGACCTCAACATCCAATGAGGTGCCAAATCGCATAGGCGTAATGCGTGGCAGATCGCTACCATCATCCAACGTGGCGCGTACTTGATCTGCAAATAAACGCAAGTTCCAAACGCGTGCGAGAGGAATTTTTAATTCGGTTTCAAATCCTTTGAATCGTACTTTCGCTTGGGTATATGCGTAGGCATTGAGGTCGTCGATAATCTCATTTAAATTTTCAGCGAAAATAAAATCTTTTATATGGTTGTAAAAAATATTATTGGAAAACTGAAAGTTATCATGATGCCAGTGATAGCCCAGCTCGATATTGGTACTGGTTTCTTCATCGAGGTTTAGATTTCCCCTTAAATAACTACCGGTTGCCGGATGAGGCCCATTGGCTAACAATTCTTCCAGGCTAGGTGCCCGTTGTGATTGTGCAATTCCCACGCTGAATTGCTGATTTTCTGTAAAATGCCAGGTAGTGGCAGCGGACAAGTTAATACTTTCATGATGAATGGATGATCCTTGTGATGGGCCTGTGACTGGCGTTATTTTTTGTGAATCAGCGCGAGCACCTAGTTCATAGGTCCAGTTATTGTGTTTTGTTTCTTCCACAATAAAAATTCCTGAACTACTAATATCTGACTTGGGAATAAAAGCTTCTTCACCTAAGGCTGCAAAGGTACTTTGCGCCGCCTGCAAACCCACTGCACCATTCCAAACGTGATTAAGCAATTCAATGGGGCTGTGAATTAATTCAATACGACCTTCATAAGCGTCATTCGTAAATTTTGTTCCCGCTTCTCCATCTTCAATTTCAGTATGTTCGTAGTCCGCATGCCCAAGGTGAGCAGAGATTTTTTGCACACTATTAAACGGATTATTAACCTCCCCTTTAAGATCGTAGCGAGTTTGATGCATGTCGATGCGCACCAATTCATCACCATCCGGTGGAACGCCATAATTGTTATCCAGTGTGTTAATGCTGATACCGATAAAATCTTCACCGTCAATATAAGAAGCTCCCACGGTCCCACTTTTGGATTGTGCATCCGTGTTGCGTACAAAACCTTTAGTTGCGGTATTGATATCTTCCGGATTTTTTTCGGCGTAACCAGGAATTTCCATATCATTACTATCGCGCTTTACTCCGTCGATGTGGACAGCAATTTTGCCCGCCGCTGCATTCAAACTAGCTACCCCCACGGTTTCATCGTTAACACTGGCGTTTCGTAATTCCACGCCTCCGGAGAAATTTGTTGGCAGCTCACTGGGAATGCGATTATCCAAAACATTTACCACGCCTCCGATTGCGCCGCTTCCATAACGCAGTGCCGCAGGGCCGCGCAGCACTTCGATTTTTGTCGCCAGTAAAGGCTCAAGGGTAACGGCATGATCCGGACTAGCCGCTGAAGCGTCCATTGAACCTACGCTGTCATGCATTACTTTTACGCGGTTATCGCTTTGGCCACGAATAACTGGTAAACCAACACCAGGACCAAAACTGGCAGAGCTTACGCCGAGCTGCCCATTCAAAGTCTCCCCAAGCGTTGCCGCTGAGGCATTTTTTAAGTTATCGCCACTTAATAAATTGACGGGCTTATTAACAGACTCAGTATTTTTGAGTAGCGGTGATGCAGTTACGACAATCTCATCAATATCGATAGAGTCGGCAGAGGCGACAGCAAAGGGGCAGGCAGCGGCAATAGCTACCGCAAGGTAGTGCTTTGAAAAAGGTTTCATAAAAACTCCACGGCAAGACACAGGCGTACCTAATCAGGCACGACAAAAAAATCTCAGTATTAACGGGCGTGAAGTTGAACAGGTGGAGCGCGAATGTGGGTTGAGCAGACTTTGAGTTGCGGAATGAGTAAATCGCGGTAGCTACTGGCAAAAACCAGCAGCAACAGTGGAATAACAATTAAAACGGATTGAGTAAGTATTTTATCAAGCGCAACCGAATGTTGACAGAGAATGCAGTTGTCATCTGGGGCAGTGAATACGCCGTGGCCGTGGCCTGCTTCTAAGATCGACGTCAATAGCAAAACGACGGCTGCGGTAACAAGCCACAGACGGAGTCGTTTCGGAGATTGGCGGATAGATAAGAACATGGGCCGCAATCTAATAAAGTTCAGGGTGTGGCGCAAGTGTTATGTTGTAACATTTGCGAAAAAGTTGGATTAAGGCTTTGGGTAGGATAAGGTCGCACTTTGGCAACTGGTCAGTTAGGTTATGAATTTCGACCCAATCGTTATAGATCCCTCCGCATGTTATCGGCTGATGGTAAACAGTATTACGCCCCGGCCCATCGCGTGGATAAGTAGCTTGAGCCAAACCGGTGTCCTCAACCTTGCGCCCTACTCTTTTTTTACAGTAGCAAGCTGTAATCCTCCAGTACTTTCCGTTACTCAGGTTAATCCACGCGATCGCGCTGCCAAGGACACTTTGACTAACTTGCGCGCTACCGGAGAATGTGTGGTTAATATTGTTAGCGAAAATCTCGCCGCGATAATGAACGCCAGTTGCGGTGACTACCCGCCTGATGTGAGCGAGTTTGTCGCTCTGGGTATTGAGAGTGCGACTAGTCATCAAGTGCGAGCCGCAGGCGTGAAAGAGGCGAATGTTCGGTTCGAGTGTAAATTACGCGAGATCCTGGAAGTATCATCATTACCCATGGGTGGTCATATGATGTTATTGGATGTGGTGAACATCTATGTAAATGAGGCTGTGCTGGTTGATGGCCAAATAGCGCCGCACTTAATAGATACTGTCGGAAAGTTAGGTGGCGATTGGTATTCAACCACTCACGAGCGGTTTGAAATGCAACGCCCTGATGTGAAAAATATATTGAAATAGTTTCTCATCCTTAGGCTCAAGAGGCGAAAAATAAATGCTCTGGTTGGTGCTCATTTTGGTTGCTATAGGTGCAGCCTTTTATATTGTTGATAAAAAAATAAAAGAAAAATATTCATCCGAAAAAAAATTTAATCCTAATGATTGGGATATACCAGAATCAATTGCGACGCCCGTTGATACGGCACTTCAAGGCATAACGGCCACACCAGTGGTACCCGAAAAAGTCGTCTTCGAGAAAAAGGCCTCTGTATTAATACCTGGCGATGAAAATTTTTATAACGCCCTATGTGCGGCTGTAGCGGATAAATACATTATTCTAACGAATGTTAATGCTGCAGATGTGTTGACTGTAGTGGAGAGCAACAATGCCGTAGGTGCACAGGTGGCAACGAAAAGCATAGCAGGAAAACAATTCGATTTTGTTCTGTGCGAGAAAAAGACTTTGGCGGCAGTCTGTGCTATTGCAGTGGATGAAGCGCTGGTTTCATTTTTATCTAATGCATGTGAAAGCGCACGCTTGCCTGTTGTGCAGCTTCGAACACAAATCACTTACGATATTGATCAATTAAAAGAAAAAATTTTCCAGGTTATAGGGCAACACATAAATCAAACGAGCGCTACATTGAGTGAACCAAAAATAAATGCAGCCTCAGATCCCTTGGAAATAAATTCGTCAGTACCTGAACCGGCCCAAGTTGAAGTCGCCGAAAATGGTCTCGAATTAAATTTCTGCCCTAATTGTTCGGCGGTGATGTTAAAGCGAAAAGCAAAAAGTGGATCGAATGCGGGGAAAATGTTTTGGATTTGCTCAACCTATCCAACTTGCCGCGGTATGAAATCGGTATAAATGTTAAAAAAATAAAAAACCGGATGCTGTTGGTCAGAATCCGGTTTTTATTGTAGTTAAACAAAATTATTTCTTTCAGAAAGAAATATATTTTGAATCATCACCAGCAAGGTATTGTTTACCATCGCTCGCAAACGCATAGCTCATGGTCAAGCCCGCCATGCCACCGCCCTGGAAATAAGTCAGTTTGAATGTGTGCTTACCTTCGGTAAGGTTCACTCGACATGTATCGGTACTTAGTGGACGGTCTTTGGCAAATTCACATAACTGTTTGCCGTCAACGCTAAACGAAAAACCATCATCGCTGCTGAGGAAAAATACGTACTCGCCAGCGCGTTTAACAGTGAAGGGCGCATTTATATCCACAAAAAAATCGTTGGCGTAACCAATATCGCCCAGCTTTGGGTGGCGGAAACGACTTTTTTCCGCGAGATTGATGAGGTCAATCTTAACGGTTTTGGAAAGTTCGATGTCTCGCGCTTGATTAACGTCGGTAATGCTTGAACGATTCTTGCTAATCACTACGTCAAATACTGGAGTGACGTGGGGTGGAATTACGCGATTAACAATCGCGTAGGTAATCACAGCAAGAACTACTGAAAACACAATATTTTTATTAAAAGGAATGGCTTTCATTATTGCACCACCTGTAATTTCCAAAAGCTGAACCAGTTGCGCATTTCAAATTGATCTTCTGTCATTTGAATACCGTAAGTAAAAGGTGCGAAGAAGGCAAATACCGCAATAACCAGTGTTATAAACAGGCCTAAGTTAATCCACATGTGTTTGTTGTTGGCTAGAATATCTTCGCGATAAATGTAACTAAAAATCAGCGCGAGATTTATGGAACCAAATGTCAATGGGAGTAAGTAGTGATAGAGGTACATCACCCGCTCGATTTGAAGAATCGCTAACATGTAACACATATAGAGCGAGGTAAATGCACAAATCCAATAAAATAAAGGAGTGTCTTTTTCTTTCTGACCATAAATAAATTTGCTCATCATAAGACCGAGGCTGAGCACAATGCCGGCGATAACGCTAAACCAAATAATAGGGTTAGCGACGATATTCATGTACTTAACTTGAACTTTTCCGTCGATTGTATCTTTGTCCCAACGATAGCTAATGGATTTCTTCCCAAGTAACCAGTCCATCGCGTAGCTACCATTCTCGTCTGGCTTACATTCATCCAATCTTGGAACGCCATCGGCGTATTCATTCATATATTTCAGGTTATCTCGTAAACCTATGGTGTAAGTGGAAAGGCTCCAGGTGTCGCCGCGTTGAATCGCTTGCAGATATTCAGGGGACGCTTTGTATGTGTGCCCAGCGATAACTTTCGTGCCCATACCAATGTGAATATAAAATACCGTGAGGAACACAAGCACAACAGGAATTACACCGGCGGGTACCGTAACAAATAAACGTTTAGCTAATTCGGGGTAATTATAAGTTTGAACATTGCGCCATTGATCTATGCCAAAGAGCATGACAAATAATAGTAATTCGATAGCACTGGTGACTTTAACCATAATGCCGAGGCCGATAACAAAACCCAGGGCTGCATAGTGTTTTAAACGAATGGGCGTGCCTCTGGTAACTATATTTACAAAACAATAAAGCGCGGCCAGTAGAAAAAATATTTGAATGCCTTCAAGCATGGCTGCACGTGCTTGTATAACCAGGGCGTTATCAAAAATAATAAAACTGCTAAATAAAAAAGCGACGAGATTGTTTTGGATTATGCGGCGTAAAATGCCGTAGAAAAATAATACAGACAACGCCATGAGCACCACGGAGGGCCAACGATAACCTGTATATTTAGTTTCCGGTGGCGTATCGGCTCCCTCGATATGATCTGTCTCGAGGAATTTATGTTTATCCACCTTGTCATTCGCGCCAATGACAACCTCCATTAATCCCATCAGCATTTTTCCTAATGGCGGATGGGGTTCCATATACATAACTCCCTGCACATGTTTTTCGGCGGAGGCTATATGGTAATTTTCATCCCAAAACATGGCATTGGGTGTTCCATAATGGGTGAAATAAATCCCAAAGGAACAAATCAATAAAATGAAAGGGTAAAGGTACTTTCGCACGAGGTCGTTCAAGGAATGCCCCGATTTTAATAAGTTATTTGACATAGCATCAGCACTTTGCGTTGTAATGGATTGTTTAAGGGTTTGGCCAATAATTATTTGAGTTTTGTGGCGTATAAAGCATGGCTATCCAGCCACAGCTATTTCCTGCGGGCGAATCTTGCCTTGTTCTGCGACGCTGTGCAATTGCGTTTGGCCTTTGTGTGCAATTTTTATGAGAGAGTAAACTTATTGTGTTTCCGAATAGTGTCGGAAGTTGCAAATGACCACTAGATATGGGTTCCATGAGAGTCTTAAGACGAGGAATAGCAAAATGAAAACAGTTCTGATTACAGGTGCGAATCGTGGTATCGGGTTCGCCCTTTCACAGGAATACCTTGCTCAGGGCTGGCAGATAATTGCAGTTTGTCGCAATTCTTCTGCCGAACTCGGTGCAACCGAGGCGAAAATTATAGCGGGCATTGATCTAACCAATCCGGCCCACATTCTAAGGTTGGTTGATCAACTTATTAGTACACCAATTGATTTGCTAATCAATAATGCGGGTGTGTTGCACCCCGATAATTTAGGCGACATTGATTATAGGAATGTGAGCCAGCAATTTATTGTTAACGCTCAGGCTCAAATACAAGTGACTGAAGCATTACTTGATCGGTTAAATGATGGAGCTAAAATTGCGTTTATCACGAGTCGCATGGGTTCCATAGCTGACAATTCTTCAGGTGCTTATTACGGATATCGTATGTCAAAAGCAGCGCTCAATGCTGGAGCAAAATCCTTGAGTATTGATTTGAAACCGCGTGGCATTGCCGTCGCAGTGTTACATCCCGGATATGTACAAACGGCCATGGTTAATTTCGGCGGCGATATTTCCCCCGGTGAATCAGCAAAGCGTTTGGTAGAAAGAATTGCAGAATTAAATATGAAGAATACTGGGAGTTTTTGGCATTCAAATGGTGAGAGCCTGCCTTGGTGAGTTTCTTAAGGTTTATTTGAAGCGTTGATTTGCCACGTCTGATTTTAGAAAAGCGCCTGCATTGTCCAGGCGTTTCGGGTGAAATTAGCTTGTCGCTCACTTAAGTATCGTTAAAATTTTTAGTGGAGGCAGCAAGCATTCCAAGAGGCGCTTATTTCATCGAGGTGTAATTTAAAATAAGGAAGCCATCGATAAACTCGGGTGCAATTAAATGTCAGATAATCGACCGATGCACTCAGAGGTTTCAAAATTAATTTCACCTCGCAATATAACTCGTGTACAGCTACGGGAAATTTCGTTAAGCTATTTTGCGTTTTAAGTACACTATAGCGTTTAAATTTGTTTCTCTTCTAAAGGAATTTAAGAAATGAAAAAGATTGTTGCATTGCTTGTACTGAGTTTTATTGGATCGCCTGCGTTTGCAGGGAAAAATTGTGATGAATTGAAATCTGAAATTGCTGCGAAACTCGATGCCAAAGGTGTAGCCGGATATACCCTGGAGATAGTGGCGACCGAAGAAGTTAAAGATCAAAACGTAATCGGAAGCTGCGAGGGCGGCACCAAAAAAATTACTTACAAAAAAGACTGATCGGCAAATATAAAAAGGTGTCTAATAGACGCCTTTTTAGTTTCATCATTTGGCTTGCAGGGAATCGTAAACTACGACTTTGCTCCACAAATGTCCGTATTCTTCAATAAACTTTAGATGCAATGGGTGAGTTTGATAAATTTGCTCCTCGGCTTCGCTATCAAAGAAAGCTAACCAGGAAACACTGTAACTATTATCGATCACATTCCGATCTTCAGTTGCTGCGGGTGTGGCTATGTGGAAACCTTTAATAGTTTCTATATTTATTAAAGTTTTTACGCCGCTAATCAATTTTGCCTGATCTTCTTTTGAATCAGGATTTTTTAGCCAAAAGTAAACGTGGTGCGAAAGTGTAGAAATAGTACCGCTCATAATTTTTCCTTTGAATGCTGCATAAATAAATCACAAGAATAAAACACGCACAAAAAAGCGCGCAAGCGCCCTTACAAAACTTCTCAAAAGCTATTTGTTAACTCACCATAGTCTTGGCTTTTATTGTTTCAATGGCGTTTAAGCGTTTTATAATTGCCGCTTCAATTCCAGCAGCGTCCAAACCTTGTTCAATTAATTGTTGATCATGATTCGCGTGATCAACAAAAGTGTCGTTCAAACCGAGGTGCAATACAGGCATCGCATAGCCTTTGCTGGCGAGATGTTCGCTCACCGCCGAGCCTGCGCCACCAGCGATGGCGTTCTCTTCCAGAGTCACGATTAAACTGTGGCTGTTAGCCATGCGCTCAATAAGTTCTTCGTCCAAAGGTTTTACAAATCGCATATCGCAAAGAG
Organism: Gammaproteobacteria bacterium; assembly: GCA_004173475.1. Classification (GTDB taxonomy): domain Bacteria; phylum Pseudomonadota; class Gammaproteobacteria; order Pseudomonadales; family Cellvibrionaceae; genus Cellvibrio. The sequence goes on along the minus strand of SEBU01000006.1, from coordinate 266,672 downwards.
TGGCGTTAAGTTGCTCGGCGGCTTGCAGCGCATTGGCTAGTAAAGTACCGAAGCAGAGAATAGCAACTGGCTCGCTCTCGCGTTTAACATCTTTATTTGTGAAGCGAACTATACGGCCTTTCCCGATGGGAAGATGAGTAAATGTTTTTTCAATCTGCGCGCCTGTACCCGTACCGCGTGGATAACGAACCGCCGCCGGACCGGGAAATTGATAAGCGGTGTACAACAATTGACGGCATTCATTTTCATCGCTCGGTGCGGCGATCAACATATTAGGAACGCAGCGTAAAAAACTTAAATCAAAACTGCCAGCGTGAGTTGGGCCATCTTCACCAACTAAGCCAGCACGATCAATGGCGAAAGTTACATCAAGATTTTGCAATGCGACATCGTGTACGAGTTGATCATAAGCGCGTTGCAAAAATGTGGAATAAATGGCGACAACAGGTTTCTGTCCTTCGCAAGCCATACCGGCGGCAAGAGTGACTGCATGTTGCTCTGCGATAGCAACATCGAAAAAGCGCTCTGGAAATTGTGTTGCAAAATCTACCATGCCCGAGCCTTCGCACATGGCCGGGGTGATGCCGATTAAGCGTTGGTCCTGTGCGGCCATATCGCATAGCCAATCGCCAAATACTTGCTGGAATTTAATTTTGTTTGGTGAGGTGGCAGTCTTTTTAGGCTCAATTTTATTGAGCGCATGATAACCGACAGGGTCCAGTTCCGCGGGTTCAAATCCCTTACCTTTTTGGGTAATGATATGCAGAAGTTTTGGGCCCTTGATATCGCGCAGGTTACGCAAATAACTCACAAGGTCTATCAGGTCGTGGCCATTGATGGGGCCAACGTAATTAAACCCCATTTCTTCAAACAAGGTTCCGGGTGACATAAAGCCTTTAAAATGCTCTTCGGTCTTACGCGCGAACTCCCAGGCAGAAGGAATTTTTGTTAATACTTTTTTGCTGCCTTCACGTAGACCGTTGTAAAATTTACTCGCCCAAATTTTGGAAAGATAAGTTGCAAGCCCACCTACATTTGGTGAAATCGACATATTGTTATCGTTGAGGATAACCAACATGTCTGTTTCGGTATGAGCAGCATGATTCAGCGCTTCGAACGCCATACCGGCAGTCATGGCGCCATCACCAATAATGGCGACCGCCTTGCGACCATTGAGGCTCATTTCATTGCCAATTGCCATACCAAGCGCAGCGGAAATTGACGTGCTGGAGTGGCCTACACCGAAGGTATCAAATTCGCTTTCATCACGTTTAGGGAAGCCCGACAAACCGCCACCCTGACGAATGGAGTTCATGCGCTCGCGACGTGAAGTAAGTATTTTATGTGGATAGGTTTGGTGGCCGACATCCCACACTAAGCGGTCAGACGGAGTCTCGTACACGTAATGTAAGGCGATGGTAAGTTCGACTACGCCCAAGCCTGCGCCAAAATGTCCGCCGGTTTGACCAACACTAAATAATAAAAAAGCGCGAAGTTCTTCTGCCAGCTGGGGTAATTGTTTTTCGTCCAATGCGCGCAGGTCAGCGGGTGAATCAATGCTGTCCAAAAGTGGCGTGGTGGGGCGGCTGGTAGGGATTTCGTTGAACATGTGTAGCTTTCGTCTGATTAAAGCGCCCATTGTAGGGGCTGGCTGTTATATTTCCTAGCGCAATTCAAGTTTGCTGATAGCAGATAAGGTGTAAAGCTGTGGCAGAATAGCGACGCTTTTCTTCATCTCGCCCCGACGCACAACTTTTCTACAGGACTCCTCCATGCTTGTTCATCCAAATCCCGACCCCGTCGCTTTTTATATTGGCTCTTGGCCGGTGTATTGGTACGGCATCATGTACGGGATTGCGTTTTTGCAATTTATTTTGTTGGGTAATTTGCGCATAAAGCAGCCACACATAGCGGCGCAAGGTTGGACCAAGGAACATGTCAGCGACATTATTTTTTATGGGATGCTGGGTGTGGTTATTGGCGGTCGCTTGGGTGAAGTCTTATTTTATCGTCCGGCATATTATTTCGAGAATCCGATGGAAATTCCGATGACGTGGCTGGGCGGGATGTCATTTCATGGTGGATTCCTGGGTGTGGTGGTGGCCATGTGGATATGGTCGCGAAAAAGCAAAAAAAATATTGGCGATGTTTTCGATTTTATAGCGCCCTTGGTGCCGCTTGGTTATGCCGCAGGTCGGTTCGGCAACTTTATCAATCATGAACTACCGGGGCGTGCTGCTAACGCAGATTTGCCTTGGGCGATGCAGTGGCCTGGTGTTGATCATTTAGTGCACCCTTCGCCGCTGTATCAAACTATAGTTGATGGCCTATTCCTGTTTTTTATCGTCTGGTGGTTTGCCCGAACGCAAAAGCCACGGTGGGCAACAGGCGCACTTTATTGCATGCTTTACGGTTTTGCGCGTTTTTTTACCGAATATTTTCGCGTTCCCGATTGGGAGACCAGCGTTGCAGGTGTAACTATTTCGTCAGGACAGGTGTTAAGTATTCCCATGATTGCGGTTGGTGCAGGGGTTATGTTTTGGGCCTATAAATTCCAAGCGAATACGCGTGTTGAAACTCATCGTGCAGAACCAAAACCTGCTTCGAAAAATACGAGAAAAAACAAATGACAAAAAAAATTGTTCTTGCCAGTGGCAACGCCGGAAAGTTGCGAGAGTTTCAACAGTTGTTGCAGGGTTGTGGGTTCGAGATTGTTCCGCAATCAGTTTTTAATGTATCGAACATTGAAGAGACCGGCACAACCTTTGTGGAAAATGCGATTATTAAAGCGCGCCACGCATGTCAGTTAACCGGTTTACCCGCTATTGCGGACGATTCTGGCATTGAAGTGGATGCGCTTCATGGTAGGCCTGGAGTTTATTCCGCGCGTTATGCCGGAGAAAATGCATCGGATGAGGAAAATAATCAAAAATTATTATTTGAGTTAAAAAATATTGCTTTAGAGCAACGTACAGCTCGTTATCACGCTGTGCTTGCTTACATGCGTCACGTAGATGACCCGACTCCCATTTTATGCCACGGTACCTGGGAAGGAGTTATTTTGCCCGAACCGCGTGGCCAAAATGGATTTGGTTATGATCCTTTATTTTTTGTGCCGTCGCATAATTGTGCATCAGCAGAATTGGACAAATTAGAAAAAAATCGTATAAGCCATCGCGGCAAAGCTATGCAGGAATTGCTGCAAAAATTAGCTAGTGCGTAACTTAGGGAGTGTTGATGAAAACAACATTGATGTTAACAATTGTGATTGCAGCTTTGCTTACGGCCAGTTATAGATTTTTACCAGACAATCTACGTTATCAAATAGATGCGCTCTTAGATAACAGCCTGGAACGAAGCAAACATCTTGAAAAACCTTCGAGCGCCACATCAACCGAAGAAAAGAAAAAATACGTTTTAAAACTACCCGACCCTGGCGATTTTAAAAAAGCCACGGATAAAACGCTTGTCGCAAGTGCATATATTCAACGCCTCGAGGGCGTGCAAGTGCACGATGAGGGACGAGTCACTACGGTTCTATCCGATGATCGCAAAGGCAGTAAACATCAACGATTTATTGTGCGCACTGATGAAGATATCAGCGTTTTAATTGCCCATAACATTGATCTCGCTAAGCGCGTTAAAAATATTAAACAAGGTGATGCGGTGGAGTTTTTTGGGGAATATGTTTGGAATGAAAAAGGCGGTGTAGTGCATTGGACACATCACGATCCTGACGGTAGACACGTGTCGGGCTGGTTAAAACACGATGGTACTAAATACCAATAACTTTTATTTATAGTTATCCTTTCTTTAAGAGGGTGACGACTCCTAAATCTATGAATTCCTAGTATGTCACTTTCTCTGCCGCCATTATCACTTTACATTCATATTCCCTGGTGTATTCGTAAATGTCCCTACTGTGATTTCAATTCGCATCAGGCCAACAATAATATTCCTGAAAGTGAATATGTAGACGCGCTCCGGTTTGACTTGGAACAAGATTCGACTTTAGCGCAGGGTAGAAAGCTTACTAGCATTTTTTTCGGTGGCGGAACTCCAAGCATGCTATCGGAAAACGCGATCGCGCAGATAATTAAAAATGCTGAGCGCATTGTTGGATTTGAATCTGATATTGAAATTACGCTGGAAGCGAATCCCGGCACTTTCGAACAAAAAAAATTTTCTGGTTTTCTCGCGGGCGGAGTAAATCGCCTTTCAATAGGTATCCAAAGCTTTAATGACACACAATTAAAACTCTTGGGGCGCGTACATGGCCGCAATGAGGCGCTGCGCGCAGTAGATGTTGCGCGTAATGCCGGGTTTAATAATATTAATTTGGATTTAATGCACGGATTACCGCAGCAATCCGTTGAAGATGCCAAAGCCGATCTAGTGCAAGCGATAAGTTTGGCACCGGAACATGTTTCCTGGTATCAACTCACCATCGAAAAAAATACTGAATTTTATTCCGCTCCCCCAATATTGCCTGTAGAAGATACGCTTGCTGATATTCAGGACGAAGGACAGGCGCTGCTTGCACAGGCTGGTTACGAGCAATACGAGATTTCCGCCTACGCAAAAAATAAAAAACGTGCGCGACATAATATAAATTACTGGGAATTCGGCGATTATCTAGGAATAGGCGCTGGCGCACATGGAAAAATTACCCAGCCCGAATTTTCGCGCATCACGCGCCTGTGGAAAACTCGTCTACCGAAACACTATTTGGACGCCGGTTCTAGCAACAAGATTTCCGCAAATCTTGGTGGTCATCAAAATGTATTCGGCGGTGGAAGTGAAATCCTCTCCGCAGAATCTTTACCGCTTGAGTTTCTTATGAATATTTTGCGCCTGAACGAAGGTGCGCCTGCTAAATATTTGAATGAACGCACCGGTTTGCAATTAACTGCACTTGAACCTGAATGGGATGAACTTGAACGCAAGAGTTTAGTTGAAATTAAGGAGGGAAATTTGCGTCCGACAGAATTTGGGCGACGTTTTTTAAATCGCGTGCTTGAGGTATATGCGGTTAGTTAATTTATTATCTAGACCGCAACAGCTTCTTTAGCTTCTCCTTTCCAGCGCAACTTATCCGTGTAATGCAAAATTTGCATTTTTCCTTGATATTCTTCGACAAGCGCGCTGCAATTTTCTATCCAATCACCGGTGTTGCAGTAACGCAAACCGTCTTGTTCAAATAATGCGGGGTAATGAATGTGGCCGCAGATAACGCCATCGTAGCCGCGGCGCTTTGCTTCCGATAGGCATTCTTGTTGATAAGTATTAATTGCGGATTTTGCACCCTTGATATTACTTTTAATTAATCCTGATAACGAAAAGTAAGGGCGGCCCATCCATTTTCGGAAACGGTTAGTCCAGCGATTAATAAATAATAATAAGTCGTAGCCCATGTCGCCACAAAAACGTGTGAGCCAGCTGTGGTTGATGTACGCATCCATCGCATCGCCGTGCATAATTAAAAAGTGTTTTCCGTCTGCAGATGTGTATTCATGTTCATGTTGAATTTCTATAGGTCCAAAATGTTGTCCGCAGAAGTGGCGTACGGGTTCATCGTGGTTTCCAGGAACGTAAATAACGCGCACACCGCGTGCGGCAAGCTCGTAGAATTTTAAAATGACCTGATAATGTTTTTGCGGCCAACAGAAGCGGCGTTTGAGCGCCCAAAGATCGACGATATCACCGACCAGATAAAGTGTGTCGCAATGGATATGATTTAAAAAATCCAACAGATATTCAACTTTGCAGTCGCGGTAACCGAGGTGTATATCAGAAATCCAGATGGTGCGTGCATTTATGAGCGGTGTTGCTGAATGCGCTGAAAAATTTTCGCCAAGCTCGTTGAGCAAATTGCTAGACAACACAGAAGCGGATGCATTCATGAGGCGTTTCCATATGGCTGTATGCAATTATTTTTGCAAAGCCACATGACGAAAAGAAAACACTTGTGTGAAGTTTTGGTGACTACTGGGGAGGAATGGCAGCTACAAAAATTATTTTATTTTTGGACAACCCATAATTGCAAAAAATGGAAAATTTATGTGTTGCGCTGTTCAACGTTTTGAGATGTGTCGCGAAGTTGCACTGTGTCCTGGCGAAGCCAATGTAAAACCGCCTCACGACTTTCAAGCATGTCTTTGTAGGTTTGCAAGATAACGGGGTTAGGCTTTGCTTGTTGCTCTAATAAATGTAACCGTTCGGTTAAAAACGCAATATCGCTTTCAACTTTTCGGGCAACGTCTTCGCTATTGTGTTCTACATTACCAATACTAAGTTTTGTCATTCTCGGCTCCTGAGACTTCCTTCCAATGAGCCATTATCCTCTCTTTCTTTAGGGAGCAATAGACGACATAAGCAGCAGGCTTTGTGAGCAATATCTCACAAAGCCTGTTTTTTGGTGAGTGTAAGCGCAAACAAGATGGCGGCGGCTAGAACGATGGATGGTCCGGCCGGACTGTCCCAAAGATAGGAAGCATATAAGCCTAGCCCAACCGCAAGAGCGCCCAATAGGCTTGCGACTACCGCCATAGTTTCGGGTGAATGGGTGAGGCGACGACTGGATGCTGCCGGGATTATCAAAAGTGCGGTAATTAATAAAACACCGACAACTTTCATCGCGATCGCGATAACTAGCGCCATCAATAGCATGAGTGCGGTTCGAACTTTATTTACGGGAATGCCTTCTACCTGAGCTAACTCTTCATGGACGGTGATGGCGAGTAATGGACGCCACAGCCAAATCAACCCGACTATAACGACACAGGATGTTAACCAGATAGTGATTAAATCCAGCTTGTTCACCGACAAAATATCACCAAACAGATAGGCGAGTAGGTCAATTCGGGTGTCGCTGAATAGACTCACGCAAATCAGACCAAGCGCTAAAGTCGAATGCGACAGGATCCCTAACAACGTGTCCGTGGCCAAAAATCTATTGTTCTGCATGGCGACTAATATGAGTGCCAGCAGTAAACACCCGATTGCTACCGCCAAATTGAGGTTGATGCCGATGAGCAACCCAAATGTGATACCCAAAAGCGCTGAATGTGCGAGCGTATCGCCAAAGTAAGCCATGCGTCGCCACACAGCGAATGATCCTAAGGGGCCCGCTACTAAGGCCACCGCAACTCCGGCTAAAAGGGCGGTCAATAAAAAATCAGGCATGGTGATTGTGCTCGCAAGAATCTGAACAGCCCTTTTTATTGAAGCTTGGGGCGCCTTCAATCACGTTGCCATGGGCGTCGTGTTGGTGGTCATGGTGATGGTGATAGAGGGCAACTTGGGATTTGGCTTCTCGCTTCTGCCCGTAGTTTTCTACCAGGCCTTCGCCAAACAAGGCCAAATATGCCGGGTCGTTGGTGACCTTATCCGGGTGGCCATGACAGCAGACATGCTGATTAAGGCATACAACCGTATCCGTCGTTGCCATCACAAGGTGAAGGTCATGGGATACGAGTAGCACGCCGCAGTTGCGCGATTTTCGGATCTCATTTATCAATGCATAAAGTGCAGACTGACCGCTTACATCAACCCCTTGAACCGGTTCGTCGAGCACCAATAATTGTGGATCGCGCAGTAGCGCGCGGGCCAAAAGAACACGTTGGGTTTCGCCGCCCGATAATAATTGCATGGGCGTCTTACCCAATTGCCGGATGCCAGTAAGTTGTTGGATTTCGGTAAAGTCTACTTGCGGTTTGCCACCTAATAATAGAAAGCGCTCCACGCTGAGCGGCAAACTAGCGTCCAGATGTAGTTTTTGAGGCATGTAGCCAATACGCAGATTTGGTGACCGCTCAATTGTGCCTTCATCTGTTTTGATAAGACCGAGCATACTACGAACCAAGGTCGTTTTACCTGCGCCGTTGGGCCCAATCAGCGTAAGAATCTTTCCTGCATCTATATGTAGATCGACATTTTTCAGCAGATAACGACCGTTACGAATTACACCTACGCCAGTCGCGCGAATGAGGGCTGTCATAGCAGATCCTTGTTTCCGTCAGTCTGGCAAGCCGGACATAATCCACTGATTTCCAGGCTATGGCTTGTAACGCTAAAGCCGGATTCAGCGGCTACATCATTAAGATGCTGGTTCAATTGCGCGTTATCCAACTCAACTGCGACTTTACAATCTTGGCAAATAAGGAAATGGCTTTGATGTTTTTGGCTTGGCGAGGGGCAACCTATAAAAGCGTTCAGGCTGTTGATGCGATGAATTAATCCTTCTTCTAACAGGAAATCCAGCGCGCGATAAACCGTGGGTGGTGCAATTTGACGGGTGGATGCCTTGCCCAACATGTCCATCAAAGTGTATGCGCCCAAGGGTTGATGGCTTTGCCACACCAACTCGAGTACCTGCTCTCTCAAGCTGGTCAAGCGAACACCACGTTCATCGCATAATTGCCGGGCAGCAACTATAGCGTCGCTGATGCAATGACCGTGGTTGTGGTGGCTACAAGCTTTTGCAGGGGTGTACATAGCTAATTCTACAGGCGATAAAAACCAATATGTTACACTATAACCTTTTGGCTAACAGCCTTAAGCTGCAGGCCGGCTTAATTAATGCGAGCGATTAGGTGTATGAAAGCTTCGATATTCTCAAAATTGGCGGCAATCGTTCTGATATTCGCCTCAATAAGCAGTAATGCTAAACCGTTGGTGCTTTCGAGTTTGCAGCCCTTGACGTTGATCGCCCAAGAAATAACGGGCACAGCGGCAAATGTAGATACGCTTCTGCCTTTAACAGCATCTCATCATGATTACCCATTAAAAACGTCTGACCACACCCGTTTAAAACAGGCGGATGTAATCCTTTGGGTCGGTCCTGAGTTGGAAAGTTTTCTGCAAAAACCTCTCGGCAATCTAGAGGCCAACAAAATAATTACGGCTTACGCTTTGGCAGGTATTTACTGGCCTAAGAGCCACAATGTGGGAGCGCACAAAGATTCCCATGATCATGCTCAAGATCCGCATCTTTGGTTAGATCCACGAAACGCAATTGTGGTAGCGCGAGCTTTGACCGAAAAGTTGGCGAATATAGATTCTATAAATTCAACTTACTACCGTGAAAACTTTCGATTATTTGATGAGAAAGTTCAAAAGCTGGATGAAAAATTAAAGGCATCCATGAAGCCATTGGCGGGTATTGGGTTTGTTGTTTATCACGAGGGTTTTGGCCATTTTGTTAGCCATTATGATTTGAAGCAGTTGGATTACGTAACCTACACGCCTGAACAAAAGCCGGGCGCACGTCATCTACATCAACTTCGGCTGATTTTAGCGAACGAAGCGAAATGTATATTTTTGGAGCCCTATGGAGACACGCAATCTGCCCGCGATTTGGCGCAAGAGTTTAAATTGCGCACAGCAGTCGTCGATGCTTTAGGATCGCAGAATGTCTCAAATTACTCTCAACTCCTTGAGCGAATGTCCGACGCTTTTTTAACCTGCCTGACGAATTGATGAAGAAACATGTATTGGGAAGCGGAGTCTTATGCCCCTTTCCGTTAACGCGTCAACTTGGCGTTTGTTCAATTCCCTCACAAAAGCGTCATAGGCAGTGCGTACCTTACGATCTGTGATTAAAGCGCTGGTTTGCAGTAGCTCTAAAATTCCACTCTCGCTCGCTAGTTTATGACGCTCACCGGTATGGTGATAGTACTGGCTGCCTAATTGCTGCAGTCGGAAAATAGCTGTTTGAGAAAAAATTAACGAATCCATAGAAAGCTCCTTCGACGCATGACGTCATGCTTTGTTGTTAGTTAACGACCGACTTTAATTGCTGTTTGATTACAGAAAACACAGTCTAGGTTAAATAATAAGCATGGGTGTTTCTTGAAATGCCATTAATTTAATTGTTTTAAAATTTGTGATGGGTGCAAAAAAAGGGCCCCGCATCGTCATAGCAAAAAGATATAACGAGACAGGGCCTATGCAGGGTCAAACAAGGAGGTAAAACCACTTACGATAAAACAAACAACAAACGTTACTACACTGGTACAACAAAAAAACTTTCACACTGCCTCGATCTGTAAGTTTACAAATCGGCTAAAATTTACATTGCGCTGCGAGCGCTAGGGACTGGAAGTGATAACTAAAAACATGAGCTTTCCTACATATCAACTGCGCGACTTATGCTGTCTTCCAGCGAATTTGCGCACATCTATGAGGAGCCCGGCATCTGCAATTGTCAGAGCTGCTAATTAGTATCGGCTTCCAGTAACTTTCCGCACATTGCGGTGAACTAGAACTTAACGCTTACTGAAACTTCTCTTTGAATGTTCTCAGCAAGTTTAGCTTCTATCGCCACGCCAACAGCATTGGATGCGGCATTAGCTTCTTTCTCTAAACGAGTAGCTGACTCATCCGCTTCAACAATTTTCAAGTTGGTTGATGCGCTGGTATCGGCTGAGGCCAAAGTTAACGGTTGTTCAGCTTTTGCTTCATCAGCAAAAACAGGTGCAGTTACCAATAGGGCTGCTAAAACTAAAAATGACTTTTTCATGTGTGATCTCCTTTTGGGGGGTTACTTTCGATATCGAGGCAATTGTGTTACCTCTTGTTACGCATAGTAACACAATTCGTTTTTTTGCCTAGCTGTTTTTATCAAATATTTCGATATAAGCGGAAATATTTAAGTAATATCAATTAATTGGGACGTATTTCGCGTTTTGAGTGTGAGCTCGTATTTTGTGTTTTTAGGTAACACTTTTTTGTCGCTTAAGATTGAATATGATTTGTTGGGCTTTCCGTTATTCGGTGTGACTGATTTAGCAGATTGATTTTGGTGTATTCTTCGGCCTCAATTTCGCTCCCTCCGCTAACTAAAAGATTTGCACCATGGATTCTCAAACTTCTGTACCAGCGTCATCTGCCTCGTCCGGCCCACTCGTTTTAGTAGATGGTTCTTCTTATTTATACCGCGCCTACCACGCCCTACCGCCACTAACCAATTCAAAAGGTCAGCCTACCGGCGCTGTCAAAGGCGTTATTAATATGTTGCGCCGGCTCATAAAAGATTATCCGCACAGCCAAATAGCGGTGGTGTTTGACGCAAAAGGTAAAACTTTTCGGGATGACATGTTTGCCGAATACAAAGCTAATCGCCCGCCTATGCCCGATGATTTGCGCCCACAAGTTCAACCAATTCTCGATATTGTTGAAGCAATGGGCTTGCCTTTGCTTGTGGTGGAGGGGGTTGAAGCAGACGATGTAATCGGAACGCTTGCTCGCCAAGCGACAGAACAGAAAAGAGATGTGGTGATTTCCACCGGCGACAAAGATATGGCGCAATTGGTGAATGAGCACGTCACGCTCGTTAACACCATGACAGAAACGCTTTTGAATGTTCCGGGTGTGACCGAGAAGTATGGTTTTGGTCCCGAACTTATGATTGATTATCTCGCACTAATGGGTGACAAGGTTGATAACATTCCCGGTGTTCCTGGTGTGGGCGAAAAAACTGCGCAGGGATTAATTCAAGGCCTTGGTGGCCTTGATGCAATTTATTCGGATTTAGAAAAAGTTCGTACGCTTTCGTTTCGCGGTGCGAAAAATATGCCGGAGAAATTAATCGAGCATCGCGAAATGGCTTATCTCTCTTACCGTCTCGCAACGATTAAAACCGATGTGGCTTTAGCAGTTGGTCCGGAAACAATTAAAATTTCAAAACCGGAAAATTTGAAATTGCTCGCTTTGTTTGAAAATCTTGAATTTAAAAATTGGGTTAAAGAGTTGGCAGCAGCTTCTGTTGAACCTGCCGATTTGGATGCAATTGCTGTTAATGCAAGTTACGAACTTGAAACTGAGCTTGAAGAGCCTATCGCAGAATTTATTGCTCCACCAGCTCCTGCTGAAGTTCACTACGATATTATTACTGACAAAAATTTATTTTCGGATTGGCTAAATCGTTTGCAAAGTGCATCAGAGTTTTCGTTTGATACGGAAACTACCAGCTTGAATATTATGGATGCAAAAATCGTTGGGGTAAGCTTCGCTATTGAGGTTGGTAAAGCTGCCTATGTTCCATGTGGACACGATTATATGGGAGCACCTGAACAGCTTCCTGTCGAATGGGTATTGCGGGAGTTAAAATCCCTATTGGAAGATCCACAAAAAATTAAAATTGGTCAGAATTTAAAATACGATCGCAGTGTATTGCTGAATTATGGTATTGAACTTTGCGGTATTAAGTTTGACACCATGCTCGAGTCCTATATTTGGAACTCAATCGGAAGTCGTCATAATATGGATGCACTTGCTTTAAATTATTTAAATTATAAAACGGTTACTTTCGAGGACCTTGCAGGAAAAGGTGTGAAGCAATTAGCGTTCAACCAACTCAAAGTTGAAGACGCGGGCCATTACGCTGCGGAAGATGCCGACATTACTCTACGGCTACACCAATTTTTTTGGCCGCAATTAAAAAATATTCCATCACTCACATCAGTATTTGAAAATATTGAAATGCCACTGGTTCCCGTGCTTTCACACATCGAAAGTAATGGTGCTTTAGTGGATGCAAATTTGCTCGGTAAACACAGTATTGAGCTGGGGGATCGCTTAACGCAATTAGAGCGTAAAGCTTATGAAATCGCCGGACAAGAATTTAATTTAGGCTCACCCAAACAGTTGGGCGTAGTTTTGTTTGAGCAGCAAAAATTACCAGTCATTAAAAAAACGCCGACAGGAACACCGTCAACAGCAGAAGATGTTTTACAGGAATTAGCGTTGGATTATCCGCTGCCGAAAGTGCTGATGGAATATCGCGGGCTGGCAAAACTGAAATCAACTTATACAGATAAGTTGCCGCTCGAAATTAACAAGCGCACGGGTCGTATTCATACCAGCTACCATCAAGCAGTGGCTGCTACGGGGCGACTATCGTCGCAAGATCCTAATTTACAAAATATTCCGATTAAAACTGAAGAAGGCCGTCGCATTCGGCAGGCCTTTATTGCGCCTCAAGGTTACAAATTAATTGCCGCCGATTATTCTCAAATTGAATTGCGGATTATGGCGCATTTGTCGGATGACGCAGGTTTGCTCACCGCGTTTGGCTCCGGCTTGGATGTTCACCGTGCTACTGCCGCAGAAGTATTCGGAATTGCGTTGGAGTCGGTGACGTCGGAAATGCGCCGTAGTGCCAAGGCGATTAACTTTGGTTTAATTTATGGTATGTCTGCTTTCGGCCTCGCGAAACAATTGCGTATCGGTCGTAATGAAGCACAGCAATATATTGATCGCTACTTTGAGCGTTATCCGGGCGTTCAGCGCTATATGAATGAAACGCGTGCTTTGGCCCACGAGCAAGGCTTTGTCGAAACTATTTTTGGTCGGCGTTTATATTTGCCCGATATCAATGCCAAGAATAAAAATTTGCAAATGGCTGCAGAGCGGACAGCCATCAATGCGCCCATGCAGGGAACTGCTGCAGATATTATTAAGCTTGCCATGATTAGCGTGGACAATTGGTTGGTTGAATCTAATCTGGATGCAAAACTCATTATGCAGGTTCATGACGAACTTGTACTTGAGGTTGCCGAAGCTGATGTTGAGCAAGCTCGATCCGGCGTTATTGCTCGTATGTCTGCCGCTGCGCAATTGAAGGTGCCGCTTTTGGTGGAGGCGGGGGTGGGAAATAATTGGGACGAGGCTCACTAAATTAGATTAACGCACTGTGTCCGTAAAAATATAAGTGGTTGTTTTTAATGTGCTTTTCAAATTGTGCAAAAATTTCGCAAATTTATTTACAAATTTCATGAACTTATTGGGTAGGGCTTAGTCTCAGTTATGTGTGTTTTACTTTCATGAGCTAACTCCTCCTCTAATGGCAATTTGCCAGCTAAGCGTTGAGACCTATGCAAAGCTACCCTGACCTCTGGTTGGGGTTTTTTTTGCCTGTCGTTTAGGGAATATTAAGTTGCGGCTCTTTGAATGGCCTACACGCTATCGTTCACGTGGTTGCAGCTGAATGTCAGGGCTCATCATTCGTAGATTTACTTTCGCAAAAACGCCGTATCTGACTGTGGCAATCGGTAGATTGGCCACCTTTAATACTGTGTTTAACTTAGTTACGAAATTGCTTGTGTAGAATTTCTAAATGCGTGGAAAGGTTTAGTTAGATTTTTTTTGAACTTATTTTTTCAAGTGGGGCCATATATTCGTGAGTGTTATTCCTAAGGTTTCTGATGTCTTCCCCAAGCGCATCAGTTTTTCTCCGGCGGCTAGTCCGCCGGTTTTTTTGCCTAAAAAATTTACGGTGCGATAATTTCGCTTGATCCAGACCCTTGGGTTTCTTCAGTAGGTGCCAGCCAGGTTTGCAGTTTCTCCTTGAATTCATCCAGCCCCGTGTTTTTTAGTGACGAAAAAATCTGCACGCTGACTAGCTCACTTAGCCCCGCACTTTTAATTTCACGCCTAACGGTTTGTAGGGTACTGCCCGCCTGCCCCCGACTTAGCTTATCGGCTTTGGTTAGCAGAATGTGAACCGCCATTCTAGAGCTGGTCGCCCACTTAAGCATGGTAGTATCGAAATCCTGAAGCGGATGGCGAATATCCATTAACAGAACCAAACCTTGCAGGCACCGGCGCTCTCGTAGATATTCAGATAAATGCCGCTGCCAGAGCTCCTTTTGTTCCCGCGACACTTTCGCATAACCATAGCCGGGCAGATCCACCAGTCTTTGAGTATCGCTTAACTCGAAAAAGTTGATGAGCTGGGTACGTCCCGGCGTTTTACTGACTCTCGCCAATTTATGATTGTTGGTCAGCGCATTAATAGCACTCGACTTGCCAGCATTGGAGCGTCCCGCAAACGCGACCTCAATCCCCTCTTCTGGAGGACATTCACGAATGCTGGGTGCGCTGTGAATAAATTTGGCCTTATGGAAGTTAATGGCACTGCTCATAAAAACCCTTCAAATTGGTGTGTTATTAGTTCGATGGTATATAATGCGGCACGCCTTTGGAGGGCTGATGCCTGCTGGAATAAAACGCTTGGGGCTCCGAGCCGCCACTCGCAGACAATCAGACGGCAAAGATTGATGGCCGACATTGTAGCCTGACGACAATCCCTACGCGAATGAAATGATCCCTGGCAGCTTAAAGAGAGTTGCTGACAACACAATTGAATGACAGGTTTGCTGATGAAATATATGGTAAAAAATGCACTTTTTTCGCTAGGTCTGATCGCCATTGCTCAAGGCGTTTACGCCAATGGCGCTGCTAAAGTTGTTGGCGATGCTAAAGCTGGTCAAGCAAAAGCAGCGGTTTGCGGTGCATGTCATGGCATGGATGGTAATAGTGCAGCCCCTAATTTCCCAAAGCTTGCTGGTCAGGGCGAGCGTTATTTGTTGAAGCAAATCCACGACATCAAAGAGTGGGATCTTGAAATCAACCAAGCCAAGAAGCCAACAACTGGTCGTGCTGTATTGGAAATGACCGGTCTTCTCACTGGCGTGAGCGATCAAGATATTGCTGATATTGCTGCCTACTTTTCCAGCCAAAACACCCAATTGTCCGGCTCAAAGAAAATGGAAGTTCAGGTGAACTCTGGTCTAAAAGTAGACTCAATGGAGTTGGGTGCTAAAACCTATCGCGCTGGTAACATTGCGAATGGTTTACCGGCTTGTACTGGTTGCCATGCACCTGACGGTAAAGGTAACGCTGCTGCTGGTTTCCCGCGTTTAAGTGGACAGCATCCTGATTATATTGAAAAGCAGTTGAACAATTTCCGCACCGGCAACCGTGTTAATGATGGCGACGCAATGCCTATGCGCACAATTGCGGATAAATTGAGCGATGCAGAAATTAAAGCCCTGGCAAACTTCATCGCGGGCTTGAATTAATCTTCGTAAGTGCGTAAAAAAGGCGGCCCGTGTCGCCTTTTTTGTTGGCTGATAATTTGATAATAAGCCGTTACCCTTTTCCAACTTTTTCGGAGTAGCTTGTTCATGCGTATTTTTGCCGCCCTCATAGGTATGTGCCTTTCGCTTTCAGTGTTCGCAGCTAATTCACCCATTATGTTGAAATATCAGGAAGGGCGGGATTACACCCCCCTTGAAGCCCCTGTCCCTACATTAGACCCTTCCAAAATTGAAGTGGTCGAAGCGTTTTCTTTTACGTGTCCGCATTGTTATAACTTTGAACCTGCTCTGGAGCAGTGGAAAAAACAACAAAAACCGGATATCGCTCTTGTGCAAATCCATATGCAATGGAGTGGCGGTATGAAACCCTACCAACGCGGGTTTTATACGTCCATGTTCCTCAAAATGCAGGACAAAGTGATGATGCCGATTTTTGACGCAATCCATAAAGAAAATAAGTATTTTGAAAGTGCGGAAAAATGGGCAGACTTTTTTGCTACGCAAGGCGTTAAAAGAGAGATAGCGCTTGCTACTTATAATTCAGCGAACGTTACCGACCTGGTAGAAAAAGCCGATGCACGCATTCGCGCTTTCAAAATCACCAGCACCCCACAGTTGGTAGTAGATGGTAGATACATCATCCCTACTCCAGATGGCGTTAGTGAAGCCGACGCGCATAAAAAGATGTTGGAAATCGTCGATTATTTAGTTACCAGGATTCGCGCAGAGCGCGCAGCAAAACGCTAATAAGTCTGCTTATAATCCGGCCCCGCAACCCTAAGGTGCGGGGCTTTTTATTAACAAAAAGTCGCTTAGGAACTAATAAACTTAGAAATGTTCTTAATGATGTTTTGCGTCTATCCCATAGTTTTTAAACTGGAGTCAGTTATGCGTAAGTTTGCTGTCCTTTTATTAGGGCTTGTATTGAGTGCTGTGGTTCAGGCTGCAGGTTTTACCGAAGGAAAAGATTACGCAGTGCTTACAGATCCGGTTCGTCCTGCTGATGCCAGCAAAATTGAGGTTGCTGAAGTTTTTTCTTTCTTATGCCCCCATTGCTATCATTTTGAACCGCTAATCAAAGCTTGGTCAAAGCAGCAGCCGACAGACGTTGTTTTGGTACAAACCCATGCTTCGTTTAACCATAATTGGCCTATTTATCAACGTGGCTTTTACACCATGGCTGCCTTGGGCGTTAAAGACAAAGCTCAGGAGGCGGTGTTCACAAGTATCTATGTTGGTAAACAAGAAATGCTGACTGCGGACGCTTGGGCGAATTTCCTGGCTACCTACGGTGTGGATAAGCAAAAAACCTTAAGTACATTCAATTCATTTGGTGTGAACAGTCAAGTCAAGCAGGCGGACAACCGGGTTCGCGACCTTAAGATTACCAGCACCCCGTCGCTCATTATTGATGGGCGTTTCCGTGTATTGGTTTCAAAGCATGAAGATATGCTTAAAGTAGCGCAGTTTCTGGTTGATAAAGTGCGTGCGGAGCGAGCCGCCGCCAAGCACTAAACGTTTCAACTTCATGCAGTTGGAGCGAGCGCCCACTTCGCAAGAAGTGGGCGTTTTTGTTTCTTACGGTCGCCTTGGCGAACTCTGTCTATACTGTTTTCAGCGTTAAACGACTACTGGAATACCTATGACCGAAAGATCCGACGA
The DNA here is from genome assembly GCA_004173475.1 of Gammaproteobacteria bacterium. Classification (GTDB taxonomy): domain Bacteria; phylum Pseudomonadota; class Gammaproteobacteria; order Pseudomonadales; family Cellvibrionaceae; genus Cellvibrio. The sequence continues at coordinate 249,126 of SEBU01000006.1, read as the reverse complement.
TAAAGGTGCTAATTGGCGGGAAAAATATTTAGATGCACTTGATCAACAAGAACAAATCGAGAAATCGCTTGGAGCGCAACAGGAACTCTTGCGGCGCGCGCTGATACGGGTGAGTGTTGCGGCAGATGGCCAAGATGACGCGTTGGACGCTGTTCTCGCTCAGCTGCGCGAACGTATGCGCGGTTCAATTTCTGGCGATATTAGCCATTTACTAGCGCGTCTCGATGAAACCGCTCTCAGTTTTGAAAAGAACCGTGAACAAAACGCGCAGGACGTGCGGCAATATTTGTCTGAAACAGTCAAACCCCTGCAAGAGTTGGATCTAACCCGTGGTGTAAAAAAAGAAATCAGCCAATATCTTTCACAACTTCCAGAACGAAGTAAAAAAGTGCGTCTTTATCCCGCGCTTTTACAACAGCTGGCAAGTATTCAACAGCAAGCCTTGAAAGAAATCGAACAGCCAAAAACCGGCTTGTTACAAAAAATACTCGGCTCAAAAAACGCGGTTAAAGAAGATGAGTCACTTGCACCTTTAGTTGCAGACACTACAGAAATTGTTTCGCTAAATAACCCAACAAATCATGGTGAAAAAAATTCAACTTATGCTGTTGAGCGGAAAATTTTAGATAGTCCGTCAACATCAATATCCATCGCACCAGTCACTAGCGTTAAGCAAGATGTCAGCGAAAATTTGCCGCAAACATTTATTGACCAAATTACTCAGGTTATCAACCAATTTTTAAGTGGGCTCGAAAAAGAAGCGCCCATGGTAAAAAAAGTAAGCGCCATTCGCGAGCGGCTCAACGCAGCCACTTCCGCAGCCACATTTATTAAAACATTAGAAGCCTTACGTGACTTGGTGATGGAAGCCTATCTTTCAGCCAATCAGGCATTTGCTTCTTATTTGAAAAAAGTGAATCAAGAACTCGCTGACATTTCTAGCTTGGTTGGTGGCGCAGCAGAATCTGAAACACAACGTCGTTACGCCAGTAATAGTTTGCAAGACTCCATGCGAAAGGGTATGGAATCTCTGGAATCCAGTGCGGAGTCAGCAACAGATTTGGTGCAGTTAAAAAATTCAGTGCAGTCGCAAATCGGAAACATTCGACAAGCACTAGATCATTTTCAACAGGCCGAACAGGAGCAAGGCCAGCTCGCAAGCCAATTGGAAATGCTTGCCGGAAAAATAAAAATTATGGAAGATGATGCAGAAAAAAACCGTACAGTATTAGAAAAACAACGCTTTAAAGCGTTGCACGATCCGCTCACCGAATTACCCAATCGCGAATATTACAATGACCGCGCGACTTACGAATACCATCGTTGGCAAAGGTATGGACGCCCACTCACTTTGGCGGTGTTTGATATAGATCATTTTAAAAAAATAAATGATAGCCACGGTCATCAAGCGGGTGACCGTGTATTGCGTGTTATAGGCCGTTCTGTTGCAAAACGGTTGCGAGAAGTTGATTTTTTTTGCCGCTTTGGAGGTGAAGAATTCGTAGCTATAATGCCCGAAACAAGTCTTACCGATGCATTGCCAGTGTTGGATACCATTCGTTCTTCCATAGCCAACGCATCATTCAATTATAAAGATCAATCCATTTCAATTTCGTTGTCCATAGGTGTTACAGAATTTAAACAGGGAGATACTGTTGAAACCGCTTTTGCGCGTGCTGACGAAGCGCTTTACGCTGCAAAATCAAATGGACGAAATTGTATCAAATCAAATTGATTCCTTTTTAATAGTGCGTTAACACTAGTTTACTAATATCTACAAAATTAATTGCTCCCTACTAGAGCGGGCGATTATGCTATGCCCGCATCGAAATCACATTCCCACTATTAGCAAATCAGCTAGGTGCTTTCATTTACCAGGTACGTTATGAAAAAAATAATCCTTGTTTGTGCTCTTATGGCAACATCTTATGTTCAGGCCAAAAATTCGCCTGCTGAATCGCTAGTAATAAATGATAAAAATTATTTTGCGATGCAGGGTTTAGACGTCACGGTATTCAGCGACATTTATCCTGATGGGCATCAAACTGGCGTCACGATTATTCAGCACGGGAGTCGTGTTGCAGCCAACGGTGATTTGCGTTTAGAAATTTCACCGGGGCAATGGTCGCCTGTTCCTACCGGTGGCGAGCAGGTAGTGGATAAAGAGGCGCGTAGTATTTCACAAACCATGTCTTACCCTGACCCGGCGAAAGATAAAAAAGGATTCAACCCGATTAATTATCCCGACTTGAAATTTTCGTACAAAGTTAATGTTACTGCTTTGCAAGGTAATCAATTTAAAATCAGTGTGGATTTGGATAAACCATTACCAGCTGAATGGATTGGAAAAATTGGTTTCAATTTTGAACTATTTCCCGGTGAATTATTTGGGAAAGCATTTTTGATGGATCAACAATCGGGAATTTTTCCACGTCAGGCGAACGGGCCGATTGAAAATATTGGCGGCGAATTCATTACAACGCCATTAGCGACCGGCAGCAAATTAGTTGTTGCGCCCGATGATGACAAGCGTCGTATTGTGATTGAGAACGCCACGAAAGATGCCAGCGCTGGCAAACTGGAGTTGTGGGATGGTCGGGCCAATCACAACAATGGTTGGTACATTGTACGCACTGCTATTCCTGCTAATGCAACCAAGAATGCGATTGAATGGGTCGTTACGCCAAATGTTGTGAAAGGTTGGCAGTACGAACCCGTGTTGCAAGTGTCTCAAATTGGTTATTCCACCAAGCAACCTAAAAAGCTTGTTATTGAACAAGATGCGACAGATGTAAAAACGGATGAAGTTAGTATTTACCAGCTTACCGAAAATGGTAAAAAACTGGTGCGTAAAGCCAAGCCACAAACGTGGGGAAATTTTTTACGCTATAACTATTTAACCTATGATTTTTCGGATATTCAAACGCCCGGCAGTTATGTGATTAGCTACCGCGATAAATCAACTTCATCATTCAAAATTAATGATGATATTTTTGAGCGCCATGTGTGGCAACCAACGCTCGAATATTTTTTGCCGATGCAAATGTGTCACATGCGTGTGAACGAAAAATATCGCGTATGGCATGGCTTGGATCATATGGATGATGCCATTATGGCTCCGCTAAATCTTAACCATTATGATGGTTATGTTTCTGGTCCATCTACCTTAACTAAATATAAGCCCGGCGATCGTGTTCCAGGTTTGGATGTAGGTAACTGGCATGATGCTGGTGATTTCGATATGCGTATCGAATCGACAATGGGTACGATTTGGTTATTGTCAGAAATGGTGGAAGAATTTGGTTTGAATTATGACGCTACCAGTATCGATCAAAAAACCAAAATTGTAGAAATTCATCAGCCCGACGGTAAAAACGATGCACTGCAACAAATTGAACATGGTTTGCTAAGTGTGCTCGGTGGTTACAAAGCTTTAGGGCGTTTATATCGTGGGATTATTGATGTAGATTTACGTCAATATGTTTTGCTCGGCGATGCTTCAGTGCAAACAGATAACCTTCCTTATGATCCGAAATTAGCTAAGGGTCAGGTTAAAAACGACAAGTCTGGCAACAACGATGACCGCTGGGTATTTACCGAAGATAATCCTAACCGCGAAATAAATGCGGTAGCAGGCTTGGCATCGGCAGCGCGTGCGATAAAAACCTACAACCCGCAAATGTCGAAAGACGCATTAGCGGCTGCTGTTGATATTTATCAAAAATCATTTTCACGCGCCACGAAAATTGATGACAAAACTCTTGCTGCTGCTGAAATGTTTTTAGCAACTGGCGATAAAAAATACCTTGCAGATTTATTACCGTTAAAATCACAAATTATAGAAAAAATTGAGGAAGCTGGCTGGCCACTAGGCCGTGTATTGAGCAGCATTGACGATAAAGAATTTGTGGCCGCAATTAATACTGCGGTTGAAAAACATCAGGTGCAAGTGCGTGAACGTGCGACAAAAGAATCGCCCTACGGTGTTCCTTACAAACCAAATATCTGGGGCGCAGGTTGGACCATTCAGGAATTCGGTGTTAAACAATATTTCTTCCACAAAGGCTGGCCGCAATATACGACCACCGATGCTTATTTCAGCGCGTTAAATTTTGTGTTGGGTGTGCACCCTGGTTCAAATACGCAATCTTTCGCCTCTGGTGTTGGAGCAAACTCTGCAACGGTTGCTTACGGAAATAACCGTGCGGATTGGACGTATATTCCTGGTGGGGTTGTTTCGGGCACAGCATTAATTCGCCCGGATTTACCCGAGTTAAAAATTTGGCCGTTCTTTTGGCAACAAACAGAGTATGTAATGGGGGGCGGAGAAACCAACTACATGTTCTTAGTGTTAGCGGTTAATGCCGAAAATAAAAAGCGGTCGATGTAAATAAATTCTCTTCTCGCATAGATATGTTCAAGCCCTCAAATTCTGAGGGCTTTTTTTTCGGCCAGAAAAGCATGATCAACATCTGAGCTTCACATTCTTTTACAGTGTGGTTGATGAACAGATGACATGAAATTGTGTCGAAAATATAAGCAGATCATATGTTTTTTACCGCATGTAATTCCACCGCGTTTTTAATTGTTAGAGAAAACCAGAGAAACCTAATAAGATTGCGGTGCTCTACTAGCTTGCATTCGGATTATGGCAATTATGAAAACCCTTATTCCCACCAATATCATCACTGGTTTCCTGGGCGTGGGGAAAACCACGGCGATTACGCATTTGCTCAATCACAAACCCAAAGATGAAATTTGGTCAGTGCTGGTGAATGAATTTGGTGAAATTGGTATAGACGGCGCCATGCTAAAAACCGTCAATGCACATGTTCGCGAAGTGCCGGGTGGTTGCATTTGTTGCGTTGCGGGCCTGCCAATGAAAATGGCGTTGAATATGATGATCGCGAAAACAAAGCCGGATCGCATCATCATAGAGCCCACTGGTTTGGGGCACCCTGAGGAAATTATTAATACATTGTTGGGTGAATATTATAAAGACGTGTTGGATTTGCGTGCGACCATTACATTAGTTGACCCACGTAAACTAAATGACAACCGCTACACAGAAAACGCGAATTTTCAAGATCAGCTAGCAGTTGCCGACGTTCTGGTTGCTAACAAAACTGACGAGGCTGGTCCGAACGAAAGGCGCGCGTTTGATGAATTATTGGGGAGCTTCGACTCTCCGAAGCAAGCGCACTTTTGGATTGAGCGCGGTCAACTTGATGCGGACTGGTTGGATTATCCCCGTACGAATCACACGGTGAAAAATCCGCAACATCATCAAAAAAATCGATTGGCACCGCAACGGGAATTCTATAACCCCAACGTTAGCCTACCCGAAAATGAACGCTTTATTCGTCGCGAAAATTCTGCGAATGGTTTTTACAGTTGTGGTTGGTTATTTCAGCCCCATATTCAATTCAACTTTAATCAGTTGTTTGGATGGTTGTCTGGCGCTGATTTTCTACGCGTGAAAGCAGTAATGCACACCAATGAAGGTGTTTATATGTTTAACGCAGAAAATGGTGTGCTTAGTGTTAACCGAATTCCTGTGCAATCTGCGGAGGAAATTTTGGATAGTCGAATTGAAGTTATTGACGACAGAAAAATCGCGACTGAATCCAGCGAGGCAATATTGCTGAGCACGATAATTACTTCGTGACGAATAAATCTGACGCGTGCTGCAGCAATAATTGGATGTAGCAACTAGACTAAATGAGAAAATGTGCTGGCTCGGTTTGGGCTGGTTTAGATAAATACCAAGAGGGTTTCATCATGTCGTTATTCTTAGCACTGGTCGCGATTTGGGCTCTGATCGCCATTCTCACCTTGCTTCAGGTTGGCCTCCCTCTCGCCTCCGTGTTGGTAGTTGGTCTTTGGCTAGTGCTCGGATCTGTAGTGCCTTGTCTTTTATCGGCTTGGGCCTTGGTTCCGCTGATCTTCGTCGTGGCGGTACTTAATGTACCCGGCTTGAGACGTGCTTTCCTAACTAAACCTGTGTTCGGCATCTTGAAAAAAACTATGCCCAGCATGAGTGTGACCGAACGCGAAGCTTTAGAAGCCGGTACTACCTGGTGGGAAAAAGATTTATTTAGCGGCAAGCCAGACTGGAACCAGTTTGCGCAAATCGGTTTACCGCAGCTAACCGCTGAAGAGCAGTCCTTTTTGGATAATGAAGTTACTGAGCTGTGTAACATGCTCAATGAATGGGAAATCTACAACTCTCGGAAAGATCTACCACCCGAAGCTTGGCAATATTTAAAAGATAAGGGTTTTTTCGGCCTGATTATTCCTAAAGAATTCGGCGGCCGTGAATTTAGCCACTATGCCCAAAGCCGTGTGATGAGCAAAATCGCCAGCCGTTCGGGTACTGCTGCGGTTACTGCCATGGTTCCCAATTCACTTGGCCCAGGTGAGTTGTTGATGAACTATGGTACCGAAGCCCAAAAACATCAATGGTTGCCCGGTCTCGCAAACGGGACAGAGATTCCTTGTTTTGGACTAACTGGGCCCGAGGCAGGATCAGATGCGGGCTCTATCCCCGACACTGGCATCGTCTGTAAAGGTATGCACAACGGGCAAGAAGTGGTTGGCCTACGCCTGACCTTTAGCAAACGCTGGATCACATTAGCGCCGGTTGCAACTGTTGTTGGTCTGGCATTTAAGTTATATGACCCGGAAGGCTTATTAGGTGACTCTACTAAAAAGGAATACGGTATTACCTGCGCGCTTATTCCTGCGAATCATCCTGGAATGGAAATAGGAAAGCGTCATAATCCCGGCTCACCTTTTATGAACGGCCCGGTGTTTGGAACTGATGTATTCATTCCAATCGACTGGATTATTGGTGGTGCAGCCATGGCAGGTAAGGGTTGGCGCATGCTGATTGAATGTTTGGGCGCGGGGCGCGGTGTTTCCCTGCCATCGCTCTCCACCGCCAGCGGTGAAATTAATTATCGCCTCGTAGGCGCCTATGCGCGTATTCGTCGTCAATTTAATACCGAGATTGGCAAGTTCGAAGGTGTTCAGGAAGCAACCGCAGACATCGCGGGTACTGCTTATACACTAGAAGCATTCCGACAGTTGGTTACGAAAGGTTTGGAAACTGGTTCGCCATCGGTGATGACCGCAATGGCGAAATACCATGCGACGGAGCTTATGCGTAAATCGGTTGAACATTCTATGGATATCGTTGGTGGGCGAGCTATTCAACAAGGTCCGCGTAACTTCCTTATCTATTCTTACCACAGTGTGCCCGTCGCTATCACAGTAGAGGGCGCAAATATTTTAACGCGCTCACTGATGATTTTTGGTCAAGGCGCAATGCGTTGTCACCCCTATTTGTTTAATGAAATGCAGGCGATGCAAGATGAAGATCAAACGCGCGGCGTCAACACGTTCGACAAATTATTTACCGCACACCTCGGTCACGTATTTAGCAATTTGTTGCGCACTAAGTTGCTCGGTCTAACACGCGGTCATTTCAGTAGCGTGCCTGCCAATGCCGATGATTTTAGCACTCGTTGGTATCAGCGCATTAATTTACTAAGTGCATCTTTTGCTAGTATTTCTGATATTGCTTTAGCGGTTTTAGGCGGAAATTTAAAACGTCGCGAATTATTATCTGCTCGTCTAGGTGATATTCACAGCCAGTTATTAATAGCTTGCGCGATTTTAAAATATCATTCGGCGCACCCGCGCACCCGTGCAGAAGATGTCCACGCAGAATATGCTATTACGACGGCTCTCAACAAAGCACAACAGGCTTTGATTGAATTTTCCGATAATTTTCCTGTGGGCTGGGTGGCCAAACTGGTTCGCTTCCTGACTCTGCCGTTTGGAAAAATCGTGTTAAAACCAACGGATGATTTAACTCGGGAATTGGGCGATTTAATGTTGGAAGATAATCCGGTACGTCAGCAACTGGCTCAATATGTTTTTGTAAGTCATGATCCCGAAGATGCGGCAGGTCGTGTTGAAAGTACATTCCAAATGTTGCTGGCGCTCGGTCCGCTTTGGACAACCTGGTTGAAAAACCAAAACAAACTTTCCGGTTCTAATATGGCCGAAAAATTACAAGATGCAGTAAACAAAAATATTATTCAGCCGCAAGATGTAAACCGTTTATTAGAATACGATGCACGTCGTTATGACTGTATATTAACGGATGCGTTTGATAAGCTTTAAAAGTTAACTGGAAAATAAAAATCCCCAATGCTCACACATCGGGGATTTTTTTGCTTAACTTAAATCAATATATCGCACAAGCACTTTTCGGTTCTGGTCTGTAAACTCCAACATTTAAATGTCCAGCATCTTTTAAATTCGCTGCGTGCAATTGGCTCATAACTCCTTTTTGGCAATATAAATAATATTGCGCATTTTGCTCCAGTGTTGGGAATTTATTATTTAATCCGTAGAACGGAATTTTTAAAATATTAACGCCTTCCAATGTAAGGGGGTTAATTTCCTCCTCATCGGGGTGACGAATATCTATAACAATTTGACCGGCAGGAATTTCACCAATCACAGGAACCGATAAATCGGCATCGAGTTCATTAACAATTTCATCAATATTTTGCGCGCGGCGGTCAGCAATAGCACGATCTAAAACCGCCATATCAAAATTAGCTTCTTCTCGTTCAACTTTGTGCAGTTTTGCTTTAGTGGTGGGATTTACAGAAATAACACCGCAATACTCTGGCATTTGCGCCGCAAAAGTTTCGGTGCCGATTCTGCGCGATATATTAATGATGTCGCCTTTGTCCATAGTGGCGAGCGGTCGCAACACAACCATATTAATTGCACGATCAATTACGTTTAAATTAACAAGCGTCTGACTCGATACTTGCGCAACGCTTTCGCCGGTAACCAGCGCTGGAATTTCCAGAGATTCGGCCACCACTTCTGCAGCGCGCAACATCATACGTTTAAGTGTTACGCCCATATAAGCGTTATCCACTTTTTCTAAAATTTCCTTAACAACTTCTTCAAACGGAACAGTCACAAATTTTACGCGATGTGACGCACCGTATTTATTCCATAAATAATAAGACACTTCTTTTACGCCAATCTCATGCGCACGACCGCCAAGATTGAAGAAACAATAGTGCGCCCGCAAACCGCGTTTAATACAAAGGTAGGTGGAAACCGTTGAATCAAATCCACCGGAAATTAATGAAAGCACCGGGTCTTGTGCACCCAAAGGAAATCCGCCCAAACCTTGAGTTTTATTGGCAATTACAAATAGACGATCCCATTTAATTTCGAGCGGCACAACAATATCAGGGTTGCGCAATTCCACGCCCTTGGCATCGGAATTATGGAGCAATCCGCCACCAACATATTGCTCAACTTGAGTTGAGGAAAACTCGTGATTGCCATGACGACGCGCACGAACGCAAAAGGTTTTACCCGCGAGCGCGTCTTTCCAATGCGGCAATACTTTTTTGAAAATATCGTCGAGGTCGCCTACAGGGTAAGCTTTGATTAGCGAGAAATTCGCGATGCCGGGTGTATGCGCTAAAACTTCGGAAACTTGTGCAATAGTCGCTTCGTCTGCATCCGGCGCCACAATTTCAATTTTCTCCCAATCGCGTTGCACATCCACCTTCACGCCTTTGTCGGCGAGTAATTTACGCAAATTGTCGCGCAGCTGCTTGATGAAACGTTTACGTACGGGTGGACTTTTAATGATGATTTCGGAGAAAACTTTAACGATGAAGTGCATAAAAACTGGCCTGAAAACGCTGACAAATATCTGCCGGAAAAACAAGCGATTATACAGAAAGTCGGAATGACGTGCTCGAGCGATACGGATTTGATGAATGCGAAGTCAAAATATTAAAAAATCAGGATTAAATTGTGCGTACCCGGAACTTTGCTGCTAGAACTAAGGCGTAAAACGTTTATTTATTGAAAGTGAGATTTTCTAAATGATTCGAAATTTTAATCTTGGTACTCGGTTAGCTTTAGGCTTCGGTGTGTTGGCTCTATTAATTCTAATTCAGGGCGGGGTTGCGCTGAACAAGATGTCCTATATGAATGATCGGCAGAACGAGGTCTCGAAGATTTGGTTGCCGTCCATAATGGCGATAGCAAATGTCAGGTACACCATCACACGTTATCGTGTATTCGCTATGCGGGTCGTCGTCGCCAATACACCGGCTGAGTTCGCCGCCAACAATACCGCTCTTTCCCAGGTAGGCCAGGATCTGGAGAAAGCAATCGAAAAATTCGAGAGCCTCATAACTGAGGAGGAAGAGAAGGTTTTGTTCGCGGACTTAACCGAGAAAAAAAAGCAATACATGACACATACGCAGCACATTATCAGTCTCGCCGGAGCAGGCAATGCAGAGGAGGCCAAGGATGTTATTGAGCGAGACATGACGCCCCTGGCAGACCAAATTACCAAAGATCTTAAAGGGCTTTTTGATATAAACATCAAAGGTGCAAATGATTCTGCAGCTGCTGCGGATAATGCCTATGCATCCAGCAAAACAATCACTACAAGCACCATTGTTATCGCCCTGGCGCTAACGGGATTACTTTCCTTTGTAGTTACAAGAAGTATTACTGTGCCGATAAATAATGCTTTGGAAGCGACGGAGCGTATCGCCAGTGGTAATTTGACCAAGGCTATTCAAGCTGATGGTTTGGATGAACCCGCTCGCCTGCTGGCCGGCTTGGCACTCATGCAGGACAGCTTGCGAAATACCATTCGTGAAATTGCCAATTCATCGACCCAGTTAGCGGCGGCGACTGAAGAACTAAGTTTCGTGGCCGAGGAGACTACTCGTACCTTGCATCGCCAAAATGATGAAATTCAGCAGGCGGCTACCGCTGTTACTGAAATGAGTGCAGCTGTTGATGAAGTCGCACGCAACGCCAGCAGCACATCTGCAGCGTCTAGTGAATCCTCTACGTTCGCGGAAGAAGGGCGCACCCGTGTTCAACAAACAGTCGCGTCCATTCAATCCATGACCAATGAAATTATCAAGACCTCGCAGTTAGTTGAAGGATTGGCCGATCAATCTCAAAATATTGGTAAGGTGTTAGATGTTATCCGTGCTATTGCGGAGCAAACTAACCTGCTAGCGTTGAATGCCGCCATCGAAGCTGCTCGTGCGGGAGAGGCTGGTCGGGGTTTTGCGGTGGTGGCTGACGAAGTTCGGGCGCTTGCGAGTAGAACGCGCACGTCTACTCAAGAAATCGAAGAAATGATTAGTAAAGTCCAGGAGGGTTCGAGCGCTGCAGTATCTGCTATGCGAAGTAGTGCAGACTATACGCACCATACGCTCGGCGAAGCCCAGGATGCGGGTAAAGCTTTGGAGGAGATATACAGCCGTAGCGGATTAATAAGTGACAGCAACTTGTTAATTGCCACAGCATCTGAAGAGCAAGCGGCAGTGGCTAAAGAGGTCGATCGCAATATAATTACCATCAGTGACCTTTCTGCACAAACCGCTGCTGGCGCTAATCAGACTAGTGCTTCTGCCAATGAGCTCGCACGTCTGGCAACCAGTCTTAATAACCTCGTTTCCCGTTTTGTCATCTAAATAAGCTAGCCTGTCCACCCTTAAACGGACAGGCGTCGCTCAAATCAGTATCCAATCAATTAAATATTTCTTTCTTGTCTTCCGTGCACCAACAGAATACATTTAGTGCACCAAATTAGATCTTTGCTAACAGGTAGTGTTCTTTTTTGGTGCTTTTCAGTATTGAGACATTTTAGCCATGCCTTATTTTTAAAGACCTGTTGCTATTTTCGGTGGATGGCATATATTTTGCCCCTTTTCGATCACCCTAATCTCGCCCGCTTGCTCCCGCTTCAAAAAAGGGCAGGAAGAGCGGAGGATGGAAGCGGGAAAATTTCACTGACCTAGCTCATATTAAAGCTATAAAACACCCCTTGGAGGCATTCGATGTCTAAGACTTTAGACCTGATTAAAGAACACGAAGCTCGCTGGATTGATCTTCGCTTCACCGATTTTAAAGGCAAAGAGCAGCATGTTACTTTTCCTTCTCACGTAGTAAACGACAGTTTCTTCGTAGACGGTAAAATGTTTGACGGTTCTTCTATTGGCGGTTGGAAAGGCATTAATGACTCAGACATGATCCTGATGCCAGATGATTCAACTGCTGTTTTAGATCCTTTCTACGACGAAGCTACCATCAACGTTCGTTGTAACATCGTTGAACCAGCAACCATGCAAGGTTACGATCGCGACCCACGCTCTATCGGCCTTCGCGCTGAAGAATACTTAAAGTCTACTGGCTTGGGTGACGTTGCTCTGTTCGGTCCCGAACCAGAATTCTTTATTTTTGACAGCGTTCATTTCCACTCAGGTATGGGCAGCGCATTCTACAAAATCAAATCTGAAGAAGCTGCATGGCAGTCGGGTGATGACGTTGAAGGCAAGCACGGTCACGCTCCACGCGTAAAAGGCGGTTACTTCCCAGTTGCTCCAGTTGACTCATTGCACGATATCCGTGGCGCTATGTGTAACGCTATGGAAGCTATGGGTCTGGAAATCGAAATCCATCACCACGAAGTTGCTAACGCTGGCCAATGTGAAATTGGCGTAGGCGCTAACACTCTGGTTAAGAAAGCGGACGAAGTACAGATCCTCAAGTACTGCGTACATAACGTTGCTCACCAATACGGTAAAACCGCTACCTTTATGCCGAAGCCTTTGATCGGTGATAATGGTTCAGGTATGCACGTTCACCAGTCTTTCTCCAAGAACGGCAAAAACCAATTCGCTGGCGACGCTTACGCTGGTTTGTCTGAAACTGCTCTCTACTACGTTGGCGGTATCATCAAGCACGCTAAAGCATTGAACGCTTTCTGTAACGCTTCTACCAACTCTTACAAACGTTTGGTTCCAGGTTTCGAAGCTCCAGTAATGTTGGCTTACTCCGCACGTAACCGTTCAGCGTCTATCCGTATTCCTTACACTGTTGGTGAGAAAGCCAAGCGTATCGAAACCCGTTTCCCTGATCCAACTGCAAACCCATACTTGTGCTTCGCGTCATTGCTGATGGCGGGTATTGATGGTGTTTTGAACAAGATTCATCCGGGTGAAGCAGCGACCAAAGATCTTTACGATCTTGAGCCGGAAGAAGAAGCAGAAATTCCACAAGTGTGTTCATCTTTGGAGGAGGCTTTGGCTTCGTTAGAAGCTGACAATGAATTCCTGTTGGCTGGCGGCGTATTTTCTAAAGACTTTATCGATGCTTACATCGACCTGAAGAAGCAAGAGATACAACGCGTTAACATGACTCCGCACCCAGTTGAATTTGAACTCTACTACAGTGTATAAGTCACGGTAGCGATCAGCTTTAAACGTTTCGCTCAGGTTGTAATAAAAAGGCCGCATCTTTAAGGTGCGGCCTTTTTCTTTGTGCGAATGACGAGTAATCTTTGTATACATCCTCAAGGAATCTACGTCATGCATCGCAATGTCTATATTGTCACAAGCTTGTTAGTTGGAATTCTGTTCAGTCTCGCTTGCTATGCAGAAGTTTATAAAACGGTTGATAAAAACGGCCGGGTTACTTACACCGACGTTCCGCCTGAAAATGTCGCCGCTAAGCCTGTTGAGCTGAAAAGTATAAACAGCATTCCGGCGCCTCCAGTTGTTCCCGTCGAGTCTGCTTCTCCGGCAGCACAGCCGGACGCGGAATACACCGTGGAAATTCTTGCACCGGAAAATGGCAAGACGTTGCTGGCCAACGAACGCTCTGTGGAAGTATCTGTAGGGGTTAATCAGAATTTGAAAAATGGTAATAAGCTCGCCTACAAAGTTGATGGAAATACGGTTCATACTGGCATTGAAATGAAGTTTACAATCGTCGAACCCCCTCGTGGTGAGCACTCTTTAACAGTTGACGTGGTCAATAGCGAGGGCAAAAGTCTTGCCCAATCCAATGCGGTCACCTTCTTGGTTATGCGCCCTTTCGTCAGGCAAAATGTAGCGCCAGTGCCCAAGAAATAAACCTGAGCACCAAAATAACGCATTTTTTAAACGAGGTGACAATTGGAGGTCGTTCAAACGCCCCAACTTCTGGCCTCTCTCCAGTTGGTTTGCTTCTTGCATTCGTAGGTTTATCGGAACTGCACCTTCCCAAAGCATTTTGGAGTTAGAAGCGCTTGACTGAACGCGATATTTATAAGCCTCTGCTGGATAGTTTAAGCACAGCCATAGTCCTGGTTGATAGCGGCCTTCTGCTGATTCACATGAATCCTGCAGCTGAAGCTTTGTTAGCGATGAGCTGTGAGACCAATCGTGGTGAGCCAATCAGCTATTTCTTTTTTGAAACAGACGAAACCGAAAAGCAACTTAAACTAGCTGCCAGTAAAGCCAACCACTACACCAAGCGTCATGCCGAATGGCGTCTGTTGCACGGAACTACCATCACCGTTGATTACACGGTTACACCGTTTGGCGAGCAAGAAGGCTTAATTATTGAGATTCAGCCGATAGACCGCTTATTGCGTATCAGCCGTGATGAGATGGTTACGACATCGCACGAAACCACACGCAATCTCATTCGCGGCATGGCTCATGAAATTAAGAATCCTTTAGGTGGTATTCGGGGTGCGGCGCAGCTTTTGGCGCGCGAGCTGCCTCACTCTGGACTTACGGAATACACCAATATCATCATTGATGAAGTTGATCGTTTGCGTAATCTCGTTGACCGGATGCTAGGACCTAACCAATTGCCCAAGTGGGGTGAACTCAATATTCACGAAGTACTGGAACGCGTGGCCTCTATTATTAAGGCAGAAAGTAACGACGTGATTAAACTCGTGCGTGATTACGACCCCAGTATTCCAAATATCCTTGGCGATAAAGAACTCTTAATTCAGGCGTGTTTGAACATCTTGCGCAATGCGATGCAGGCATTGTTGGAAGCGAGTATGACCAATGGTGTGATCCAACTGCGAACCCGGATTCAACGCCAATACACCATCGGCCGCAAACATCATCCGCTGGTGTGTCGTATCGACATAATTGATAACGGCCCCGGGATTGCATCGGACATTATTGAAAACATCTTCTATCCCATGATTACCGGTCGCGCCGAAGGCACCGGGCTAGGTTTAACGATTTCACAACATCTTATTCATCAACACAACGGCCTCATCGAGTGCCACAGTGAGCCGGGCAAAACCCGTTTCTCACTCTACTTACCAATGGAAGCGTAACATGCAGAAGTCTAATAAGGTTTGGATCATCGACGATGATCGCTCTATCCGGTGGGTGTTGGAAAAGGCCCTACAATCGGCGAATATCGATACTCGTGTTTTTGACTCGGGGGATAGCGCACTAAGTCAGCTCAACCGCGATACGCCAGACGCCATCATCAGTGATATTCGCATGCCGGGTACCGATGGACTGGTGTTGCTAGGCAATCTGCATAGCACGCATCCGCATATTCCTATCATTATTATGACCGCCCACTCCGATCTGGACAGTGCTGTTGCTGCCTATCAGGGCGGCGCGTTTGAATATCTGCCAAAGCCTTTCGACGTTGATGATGCTGTTGCCGTAACCCAACGAGCATTGGCTCACGCGCAGGAGCAAAAGAACGACGCTCCCGTTGTGGCCGAAATAGATGCCAATACCGAAATCATCGGTGAAGCTCCAGCGATGCAAGAAGTTTTCCGCGCAATCGGTAGGCTCTCCCAATCCAACATCACTGTATTAATTAACGGTCAGTCGGGTACGGGTAAAGAATTGGTCGCGCGCGCATTGCACCGTCATAGTCCGCGCCGCAACGAACCTTTTATCGCGCTTAATATGGCCGCTATTCCGAAGGATCTGATGGAGTCCGAACTCTTCGGTCATGAAAAAGGCGCGTTCACTGGCGCTGCTGCACAACGCCAAGGGCGATTCGAGCAAGCCAACGGAGGTTCGCTATTTTTGGACGAAATTGGCGATATGCCAGCCGAAACCCAAACCCGTTTGTTGCGTGTATTGGCTGATGGTGAGTTTTATCGTGTGGGTGGTCATACGCCGGTGAAGGTGGATGTGCGCATCATCGCCGCGACTCACCAAAACCTGGAAACACTGGTTGCCGATAATCGTTTCCGCGAAGATTTGTTTCATCGGCTCAATGTTATTCGCATACACATTCCAAAACTTGCCAACCGTCGTGAAGACATTCCCAAGTTAGCGCGCTTTTTCCTCCACAAGGCAGCGACTGAGTTAAACGTCGACACCAAAGTTCTCTTGCCTGAAACGGAAGATTATTTCTGCGGCTTGCAATGGCCAGGTAATGTGCGCCAGCTAGAAAATACCTGTCGATGGATTACCGTAATGGCTTCCGGTCGTGAAGTTCATATTGAAGATTTACCGCCCGAACTTCTGGAGCACAAAGAAGGCAGCGCTCCGGCGGACGATTGGGAGCGCGCATTGCGTCATTGGGCCGACCAATCGCTCGCAAAAGGTCAGCACCAATTGCTCAGTGAGGCCGTGCCGACTTTCGAGCGCGCGTTGATTGAAACTGCGCTCAAATACACTGCAGGTCGCAAGCGCGACGCGGCAAATTTGCTGGGTTGGGGACGCAATACTTTAACGCGCAAATTGAAAGATTTAGGTATGGCCGGCGGTAACGACGAAGATTAAATTTTTATGTCTTGCGCGATTCGCCGCGCAAGACATCTGCTGTATTCCTTTCCATTTAGCGAGACGCTTCTCCCCCACTCCGCTTTTAAGAACCCGATACGATTCTTTACTCTATTTGCCACACAATTGGAAATAGGCATCTATACTCAAAAAACGCAACTCGGAAGTCGCTCAAATTAAGAATTGTTGTTAGCACAGTTATCCGCTAAAGCTTGGAAGGTTCAAGCCGTTAACTGTGCATAAGCGGAAAATGTTACGTATGTCGGGGGACACGATGGTTCAAAAATCTTTATTAACTAAACTCATGGCGGTATTAACGTTTGCCATGATCGGTATTTCCGTTGTGGTTGCTGTGGTGAATTATCAAGTTGCGACTAGCAAGCTCGAAAGCAATTTTGAGGCTGACAAGACAGCCATGATTGAACTGACCAATTCATCCATAAAAGAAGCCGTGTTCGCGTACGACTTCGATCAAGTTAAAGCAATCGCAAAATCGCTGGTAAATACTGATTTAATTACTTCCGTTACCGTAGTTGATCACAGGGGGCACGAACTCGCAAAAGCGCAGGACGACGATCGCAGTGAGGATCAAGTAACATCTAAAGGCGTAGAAATTATTTATAGCGACGCAAAAATTGGTAGCTACGACATTACCTTTTCTAAGCGCGCGTTACAGACAACCTTACACAACCAATCTGTAAACAACATAGTGGTTGTAGCTTTTTTATTGGCGGCAAGTTTGCTGGTTGTTTATATTCTTACGCAAAAACTGGTTCTTAATCCTGTAGCAGAAGTTACTCGCTCCTTATCAAGCATTGCTGATGGGGGTGGCGATTTAACAAGAAGATTGTCTACTGAAAGCCGTGACGAAATTGCAGCGCTTGCGCATAACTTCAATCGCGTGCTCGAACACATTGCGCATATTATTCGCAATGTGGTTAATGTGAACGAAAAAGTGCGGCAGAACGTTTCTACTATGTCTCACGCGACTGAAAGCACGGTAAATTCAACTTCACAACAATTGCGCGAAATTGAATTGGTTGCTACTGCTGTTGAAGAATTGTCTGCATCAGCCAATGAAATTGCACGCCATGCAGGCGACACTGCTGAACGTACTAACGCAACCAGTGTGTTGGCAGAGCAGGGCAATGAAATTGTTAACAGCTCTTTAGAAAACGTAAATCGTTTAACCAATCAAATTGAATCAACAGCACAAAAAATTCAGGTACTGAAAAACAATTCGGTGAATATTGGTTCGGTAATGGAAGTTATCCGTACTATTGCAGAACAAACTAATTTGCTTGCACTTAACGCCGCGATCGAAGCAGCGCGAGCAGGCGAACAAGGTCGTGGTTTTGCTGTGGTTGCGGATGAAGTTCGCTCGCTTGCACAAAAAACACGTTCGTCGACAGAAGAAATTGAATCCATTATTGTGCAATTGCAACGCGCCGCAGATGAAGCACATCAAGCGATGAATACCAGCACGGCTGCAGCTCGCGACACGATTGAAACTGCATCCAAAGTTGGTGGTGCGCTCGATAAGATTCGTTCTAACATCAGCGTTATTAATGATATGAATCATCAAATTGCCACAGCGTCGCATCAACAAAGTTCTGTAGCAAATGAAGTGAGTAAAAATGTTACTGCGATTCATGCACTGTCAGAAAAAGTTTCCGAGAATGCGCATATCGTTAACCAAAGCGGAAGCCAACTCAGTCAGGAAAGTGCTGAACTGCAAAAAGAATTGAACAGCTTTAAATTGTAATGTTAAAACCTAGCGATTTCAGGCTCCTTCGGGGGCCTTTTTTATTGGTAATTTTAAAATACCAAACGAATTAATGTTCCGCCCTGATAGGTTTGAGCCGCATACACTGAACCCATATGCGCTTGCATAATTTGTTTGACGAGAAACAAGCCAATACCTGTACCCTCACGTTTTGAAGTATAAAAAGGCACAAATATCTGCTCCAGCTTATCATTCGGTATCCCACAACCGTTATCAATGACTTCCACAATAATATTACCGCCTTCACCAATATAAGCTTCAAGGGTGATAGCTCCTCCCTCTGAGCGGGCAATGGCTTCCACCGCATTCTTCAACAAATTAATTAACGCCTGTTCAATTTGCATCAGGTCCCCGTCAAGTATCAGATTTTCCGGCGTAACAATATAATTAAGCGTGATATTTTTAACGCGCGCTTGATCATTCAGCAGCTGGCACACTTCAGCAAATAATAATTGAAGATTAATTTTTTCATATTGGATGACTGGCGGATTAGCGATACGACGATAGGCTTGCACGAAGCCCATTAGGTTTTCAGCGCGGCGCGCGACTATATTTATTGCTTGGTGCGCGTCGGCCAACATTTCATCGTGTTCATTGGCGGCTGATGATTTTGCAGAGGTTAATAAGTCGGATGCTGTCTTACTTAGGCTGGCAACTGGCGTCATAGAATTCATAATTTCGTGGGTAAAAACTTGAACAAGATTTTGCCAAGCCGCCATTTCTTGCTCGTCTAATTCGCGTTGAATGGGATTCAGGCTCACAATTTTTTTTACGCCGTCCGATAGCTGAATGCTAGCGGCTGATAATGCCAATGATATTGTCGTCTCGTGCAATATCATTTGTGATGTGCGTTGCTGGCCAGGAGATATCTGCTGAACGTCTAAGGCCAATTGCTCGCCAAACTGATTTAAGTAATCCGTATATTCCAATCGATTACGTTGGAACAGTTTTTGCGCAGCGGAGTTGGCAAGCGCCATTTTTTTACCATCTACAATTAAAATTGCAACGGGCACCTTTTCCAAAAGTAAAGAATAATATCGAACCAATTCCTCGTTCTTATGGCGCAACTGTAGAAATTGTTGCTGAATTCGAGAAAACTTATTATGAAGCTCTTGTCCCGTCGAGGTGTTAAAATGTTTTGGAGTGTGGCTAGTAAAATCATCGGTGATGGTGGCTTCAAAAAAATAATTTAAATCGCGATGAGTCTTCTCAATATATTTTAGAAGGAGCCACGCCTGCACACCTATGAAGAATACAAGCCCAGCGCAGGTCGCAAAAAAGCTGCCTTTTTGAAATAAAATAATCAGACATGTCATGCTGAGAAAAATAAAGCCTAGTCGCGCAGCGATATTCAGCCTGAAGGTTTTATAATTCATATTTTTCCATCCTTCTATATAAAGCTGTGCGGGTTAAACCTAATTCTTTTGCCGCATGCGAAACATTTCCTTCGTGCTTCTTCAGCGATTCTGCAACCGCATTTTTTTCAAGCGTTTCCAAATGCAGTGTATTGAGAGAGATTGATTCACTTTTAGTTGCTTTATTAGTCAATGAAAAATCTTCCAAGCTTAATTCATTGCCGCTACATAAAACCATGGCTCGTTCTACAGCGTGACGTAATAATCTTATATTTCCTGGCCATTGATAATCTATTAAAGAATTTAAAACACCGCGAGAAATGGCGGGCTTTTTCCGCTGATATTTTTGTGCGTATACGCCGAGATAGTAGTCCACCAGTAAAGGGATATCGTCACGACGTTGGCGCAGCGGCGGTAGTGTTAATTCAACGGTATTTAATCTGTACAGTAAGTCCTGACGAAATAAAGTCTCGTCCGTTAAATTGCTATAGGTCGCATTTGTGGCAGCAATAATCCTCACATCTAGAGGGATTGGTTTTTCCTCGCCAACGGGAATAACTTGCCGTTGTTCAAGCACGCGCAATAATTTCACCTGTAGATGAATGGGTAAGTTTGCTATTTCATCCAAAAATAATGTGCCGCCGTTCGCTGCTACGAAGCGTCCTACTCGTGACGTTTGTGCACCTGTGAACGCACCTTTTTTATGACCAAATAATTCCGATTCAAATAAAGACTCGGAGATGGAGCCCATATCGATGGCCATAAACGTTTTATCGGCACGAGTAGATTTGGCGTGAATTTCGCGCGCTAATAATTCCTTTCCCGAACCATTTTCACCGAGAATTAAAACGTTTGCCTGAGTAGGAGCGCAGCGCATGGCTTTTTGCATAAGCTCGCGCATCGGTGCTGATTCGCCAACAAAATAGTCCTGTTTGGCACTCATGGTTTCACGTAGTGTCAGATTTTCTGCGCTAAGTCGCGAAATATTTTGGCGCGATTGGGCCAATTCAACAGCGGCGTTCAGCGTGGCAATTAGCTTTTCATTGTTCCAGGGCTTAATAACGAAATCCGTTGCGCCCGCTTTCATTCCTTTAACCGCCAACTCAACGCCAGCGTATGCCGTCATTAACACCACAACGGTGTGAGGGTGTTTAACCTGTAGCTGCGTCAACCAATAAAAACCATCATCGCCACTGTTATCACCTAACGTGAAATTCATATCTAGCAACACGACGTCGACTTGGTTTACTTGAACAAACTCAAGCAGACCTTCTGCGTTTGCCAAACAATTTACGGATCGGCATCGACGTTTTAAAAGTAATTGTGCAGACAACAAAATATCGTCGTCGTCGTCCACCACCAGAATATTCCCATCGATACTCACCATGACTAATCCAGCAAATGTTGTTGAAGTAAAGTCAGTGTATTTCGTCCGAATACGGACAGCAAGTGTACGTATTCGGACGGCGATAAGAACAATTTCTTTACATTGCTCGTATAAGTAATTGAATTTTATGAAATAGTTATATGGCACACGTGTTGCAAAATCGGACATAGATTTTCACGTGATCCGGGCTATGGATAAAAAAATCGTTAAAACTAGATGGCAAAAGAGCCAAAAGTATATCGCAGTCATACTCATGGCTGGTGGCGTATTCAGTGCCTGGCTATTCGCGATACCTGATAAGGGAAAAGCTCTAACTGTGGATGGCGAAGATATTCAAATTGCTAACGTAAGCCAGGGAATATTTGAAGATTTCACGCCGCTACGCGGACAAGTGATGCCTCTACGCACCGTTTATCTGGACGCAATTGAAGGTGGGCGCGTGGAGAAAATTCATTTGGAGGATGGTACTGAAGTCACTAAGGGGCAGCCATTGGTGGATATTTCAAATGCCCGATTAAAGCTGGATGCTATAGGTCGGGAGGCTCAAGTGAGTGAGCAGATTAACAATATGCAAAATCTCCAGCTCTCGCTGGTGAGAACAGAGCTAGAACATAAACGAGCTCTTAATGAATTAAGTTATCAAATAAAAGTTAAAGAGCGTGCGCACATATTAAAGCTCAGTATGGGTAAGTCAGGCTATGTTAAAAAATCTGAACTTGATGATGAACAAGATGAGCTGGAATTTTTGCGTAAAAAGCAGGAACTCGAACGAGAGAGTCGCAGCATTGACGACGCATTACAAAAAGCACAAATGATACAAATTGGCGACTCGGTTAAAAATTTAAAAAACAATTTGGATTTTACTCGAGAAAACCTGGACAGCTTGAACGTAAAAGCACCCATCGCAGGTCGATTAACAGCGTTTGATCTTGAGGTAGGGCAATCATTAAATCCAGGTGAACGATTTGGGCAAATCGATGATCCCTTGCATTTTAAGCTTTTAAGTATGGTTGACGAGTTTTATATGTCGCGCTTATTTGTTGGGCAAACTGCCGAACTTACTATGGAGGACAAAACATATTTTGTTGCGGTTAAAAAAATATACCCGCAAATTAAAGATGGACAATTTCGTGTGGATTTCGTTTTTGACGATTCTCAACCACCAAATTTATACCGCGGTCAAACAGTACAAATGCGGTTGCAACTTGGTGAAAACATGCCAGCGCGTCTTATTCCCAATGGTTCTTTTTTTCAGGATACCGGTGGTAACTGGATTTTTGTTGTGTCGAAAGATAAGAAAATTGCGCTGCGCCGCGCCATAAAATTAGGTCGACGCAATAGCAATTCTATTGAGGTGTTGGATGGGCTCGATATTGGTGAGCAGGTAGTCACTAGTGCCTACACAAGATATACCGATATAGATAAATTAAATATTAATTAAGAAGCTAAGCAAAGGAGCTAGGCGTGATAAAACTAAATAATGTCGAAAAGATCTTTCGCACCGACGAAATTGAAACCATGGCCTTGAATAAAGTAAGCTTTGAAATTAATGCTGGGGAATTTGTGGCAATCATGGGGCCTTCTGGCTGCGGAAAGTCCACTTTATTAAATATTCTGGGAATGCTTGATAGCCCTGAAACTGGCGATTATGAATTTAACGGAAAGAATATTGCAAAATATTCGGAGGCTAAGTTAGGTCAGCTGCGAAAAGAAAATATTGGTTTTATATTTCAAAGTTTTAACCTTATTGACGAGTTAAATGTATTTGAAAATATTGAACTCGCCCTTCTATATCACGATATTCCCTCAGCCGAACGCAAGCAGCGGGTGCAAGCTGTGATCGAGAAAATGGAAATTGCTCATCGCGCCAAACATATGCCCAGTCAGCTTTCGGGGGGACAGCAACAACGCGTGGCTGTTGCTCGTGCCCTGGTGGCCAATCCAAAACTGATTCTTGCAGATGAACCGACAGGAAATCTGGATTCGGCGCGAGGCCAAGAGGTTATGTCCCTACTAAAAAAATTAAACCAGGAAGGCTCAACCATTATTATGGTAACCCACTCGGCAGAGCACGCCGAGTATGCACAACGAAGGATTAATCTGTTTGATGGGAAAGTAGTAGCGCAAAGTCAATTATCGGTTGCATAAGATCTAGCAAAGGGAAAATCATGTTTAAAAACTATTTAACAACTACCTTACGTAACTTACTTAAATATAAAACTCACTCGGCACTTACCATACTAGGGCTCGCAGTAGGCCTTGCGGCGAGCACTATCATTTTCATCATGAATTATATCGAGTTAAATTATGACCAACACTGGGATGATGTGAAACAAATCTATCAGGTTGAGGCGGAAGACAGCGTTCAGAAAACAAAATATCCGGTAATTCCTGCCATTTACTATGAGCTGTTTAAAGCACAGATCCCTGAAATTGCTAAAGTCACTCGCTGGACTGCGTTGGGAACCAAAATCAAATACGTGCGGGGAGCTGTAGAAGAAAATGTTTATGAAGAGCGAATGGCATTGGTAGACGATGCTTTTTTCGATATATTTAATTTTTCAATAAGCAATGGTAATTTTAAATACTTTTATAATGATAAGGGGGCTGCGATTATA
Source organism: Gammaproteobacteria bacterium (assembly GCA_004173475.1). Classification (GTDB taxonomy): domain Bacteria; phylum Pseudomonadota; class Gammaproteobacteria; order Pseudomonadales; family Cellvibrionaceae; genus Cellvibrio. Next base: position 225,337 of record SEBU01000006.1, on the reverse strand, counting down.
AGCGAGTCTCTAGCGAAAAAATTATTCGGAAGCGAAAATCCTATTGGAAAAGTAGTTAATCTAGATATTTCTAATGCCAATAAACCCGCCATAAAAGCAGCTGGCGATAACTCGCGGGAGCAACGCTTAAAAAATTACAAAATTGTGGCAGTCCTAGGCGCAACATTCCATAAGTCCAGTATGCCTATCCCTGATATTTACGTACACATTGAAAACGACAAGGTAGCTGAGGCGGAGAAACAAGGCGAGGATACGATTTCTTACTTTTACAGCTACCAGATGTATATAAAACTGAGGGAAGGTGCAAAAATATCAACAATACAAGATGCGTTGCCTGATGTTCAAAAAAGTTTTATTCCCGATAATCCCGAACAACCTAGTATGAACCTCAGTCTAAGTTTCGTAAATATTAAAGACACACACTTAAAAGGGTCGCAGGTTCATGGACAAATTGAAAAAATTTGGATGCTGTTTGGCTTGGCATTTATTATCCTGTTGATGGCCTGTATTAATTATATAAACCTGGCCTTGGCAGCCTACACTCGGCGTCATAAGGAAATTGCTTTACGTAAAACAATGGGCGCATCAAGGAGTCATATAGTTTTTCAATTTTTAACCGAAGCATTATTGCTTACAAGTTTTTCACTTTTTATTTCTTTCATTATTGTTGAGCTTAGTATCCCTTGGATAAAAGATTTATTCAACTTAGATGTTGAATCTGCCTACATTTACCAGCCTCGATTAATGGTTTATTTATTTGCCGTGGCTAGTTTGATAGGCTTAATCTGCGGTGCTTACCCAGGCTTCTATTTATCGCGTTTCAACCCTGCAATCATTTTAAAAGCTAATAAATCTATAGAGTCCTCTGGAAATATAAAATTTAGACAATTCCTGGTAATTTTCCAATTTGTTATATCAGGAATTATGTTGTGCTGCACGTCAATTGTTGCCGCACAAATGTATAAGATCAGAAGTTACGACCCAGGCTACCAAACTGAAAAAATTGTCTTTGCGATTCATGAAGGATTGAGCGGTGCCAACACGGGCAGCATACAAAGCTTAAAATATCAATTATCAAAAGTACCCGGTATTCAAGCGGTTGAATTCTCTATGCCCAGTATTCCCGGGAAATACAATTCACAATTGCAGGTGTCAAGAAAAGAAGGTGACTTAGCTCCAAATAAGTTTGTATTGCGTCAAGTCCAGCTCGCGGGACCAAATGATCTGAAGTTGTTCAACGTGAAACTCATTGCGGGTCAATATTTTTCTGCACCGGTAAATCCCGCGGAGGGAGCTAGAGGAATGCAAGATAAAATTTATATAAATCAGCAAGCGCTTTCGCCTCTTGGCTTCAAGAATGCAAGTGACGCTATTAATCAAAAGCTCTATGTGAGTTATGGAGGCACATACAGTTTCCCTATGACGATAATGGGCGTAACGGAACCCGTTCATATAGGGTCGCTGAATGCTCCTGACGTACCCTGTTTTTTCTGGCCTATATCAGGCACGGGTGTTCCTGTTGCGATCGCAGTGCGTTACGACCAGATCAATAGACATCAGGCTTCTGACGAAATCAAACGGGTCTGGAAAAATATTTTAGGATATACGCCTCATACCTGGGTTATCGAAGATTCAATTGCAGATGAATACAAAAATGAAAATTTAATCGCGCGGTTCGTATATTTATTTACTGGTATAGCAATTTTTATAAGTTGCTTGGGTTTGTATGGACTTGCTACACACTCAACAACCAAGCGTAAAAAAGAAATAGGCTTGCGCAAAATTCACGGCGCGTCCGTTTTCAACATTATTAAATTATTGTTATGGCAATTTAGTAAACCCGTTTTATTTGCAAATTTAATCGCATGGCCTATTGCACTTTATGCCGCGTCGCGATGGCTAGAGCAATTTGTTGACCGCATTGATATTTGGTATTGGGGTCCACTTTTCTGCTTGGTGTCAGGATTGCTGGCAATTTTAATTGCATGGTCAACTGTTGGAGCGCAAGCGTTTGTGGTGGCTAGAGAAAAACCAGTGGAAGCGCTGAGAGAAGAATAGAGCGCAATTTCTACGATTGTTGATTTCAACGGACGAAAAATAGCGAACGCTTATTAGCAGGATGTATACTATAAAACCTAAGTCACCATATTTATATAAGAGACAGTATGAAACAACGGAAACCAATAATCATTGCAAACTGGAAATTAAACGGAGGTGTGGATTTAATTTGCACTTCGGTAGCGTCTTTTATTGGTAAGCATTTCGAAGCGGATATCGCTATTTGCCCGCCGTATATTTATATGCGCGATATGCTCACTTTTTTGCAATATTCTGAATTAAAAATTGGCAGCCAAAATGTAAGCCGTTATGAGTCGGGGGCTTACACAGGTGAGACATCGGCCCAAATGTTAAAAGAAGCGGGCTGCGTTCTTTGTATAATTGGTCACTCTGAACGCCGAGCTATGTTTGCTGAAACGAATGGCGGCTGCCAGGTTAAAGTGCAGACGGCGCTTAACCACGGGTTGTTGCCGGTATTGTGTATTGGTGAAACGCAGGAGGAGCGGTCTGCCAATATCACTACGTCGATTTTGTTGACACAATTGAGTGAAGGTTTGAATACGGTTGAGCTTGCCGGTAAAGATATTTGTATCGCTTATGAACCAGTGTGGGCAATAGGAACAGGTTTAGCGGCTACACCTGAGATGGTACAAGAGGTTCACTATTTTATCCGCACGGAGTTAACGCGTTTGTATAATGAAGAAATAGCTAATCGCGTACGCATTGTTTATGGTGGCAGCGTGAATAAAAAGAATGCAGCTGAGTTGCTTAAACAAAGTGACATAGACGGTTTGCTTGTCGGTGGTGCTAGTTTGGACCCGGGCCATTTTCTTGCAATTTGTGAGCAGGCATCTGAACAAGCAAAATTATCTGGAGCAACACATTAAATTAAGTTGATATGAAATTTTTTTTTCGAATAGAAAAAATAATAAATGGACCCGCTGTTTTTTAAATATCGTTCGGTTGCCAATCAACTAAGATTTTGTATTGCGTGTAAAGCTCAGCTTCGCTATGTGTTAATACACGGCGGTTATTGCGCGTTGTTGCCCCAGGGCCTTTATTTTTATATTCAAAAAATCGCGCATCTTCTGGTAAAAAAATTTTGCGGGTGCCGTCTTTTTGTGTTCCTCCCATAGAATACCAGCCCATGTTCGTGATATGCGAATCCATCCAGCTGTTAATAAATACAGATTTTCCAACGGCATAGGGATCGGCATAACGACCATCAGTGAAGTCACGCGTTGGATGCCAAGGTCTACCTAAGGCTACTGAATTATCCGGTACCGTCTTATCGCGAGTTAATCGGCAATTTAAAAAGGTAAAGCCGTAAGGAGCGGTTATTTGCGTTGAGGGCGCTGTTATAAAACCGTGGGGATCTTTAATTTTTCCGCGCGCCAGTGTTTTAATTTCGGAGTTTGTAAAAAGTGCATTGCCACTACCAAATATGTAATCAACATTTCCTGCGATAAAAACCTTGTCAAACCAACTGCGCCCTGAATCCACAAATAAGCTATCTTGGTAACCGAGAATGGTTAGGTTGCGAATTAAAGTTCTGTCACTAGGTGCATCAAGAAAAAGTGCAACTGCCTGAGGATCCTTGATGCGAGCGGGATTTTCGTCAGGCAATTTATCATTCACTAGATAATCGAAATTGTTCTCGATGGTGAGATTTTCAATTACGATATCTTTAGCTTGAATTCTAAGCGTAGCGCTGCCAGCAGTGGTTAGAGGTTTTCCGTCAGCACCAATTTTACCTGCGTGATCGTTAAATACTATGTGAGTACTGCTAGCGCTAGCACCTTTTAGCTGAACATTATTTTTTGTGATTATTAATTTTTCAGTGTAAATACCAGGAGAGATATAAATGCGGAATGGTGTTGGTGATTCCTCCGGGGCCGCATCAATGGCCTCCTGAACGGTGGCGTATACGGCAGGTAAGGGAGCTAACTTTTTTCCAGAAGGTTTAATTTTGTCTATGTTGCCAACAATAACATCAAACTTTTTCGCATAATTAAAACTGATCCCTGAAGTGCAGGATGTCATTAGGTAGAACGGTAAAAATAAAATAAATACTTTTAAAGGTGAACGACTTACAAAACCTCCCATGATTGTCTCAAGTAAGCCGTTCATCCAAACTAACTTTTGAATGATTTTTTAATGGTTGAGAGCACGCCGTCAGAATAAAATTTTTCCAGCCAGCGGATCGTTGTTGTAATAAATTTTTGTTCGTGGATTAAATCTGGACCAAAAATATGACGAACCCCTACAATTGCTTTCACCTTGTCTTCGATATTTTTAGCGTTCATGTCGCAAAGTAAGCGCAATTCAGCGGAATGAGGATCAGATATCTCTATCGAGTTACCTTTTTCGTCTGTGCCCGAGATATAACGAATCCATGCTGCCACGCCCAGACAGATAATATCTATATGGCCTTGAGCGGCTAATTGCTCGCGTAAACTTTCCAGCAATCGTTGCGGCAATTTCTGCGATCCGTCCATTGCGATTTGCCAGGTGCGGTGCTTCAACGCCGCATTAGAAAAGCGATCACGTAATTGTTGTTTGTAGGCTTCGATATCAAAGCCGGCAGGAGCATTGATTGTCTCACCCGCTTCACGCGCCATGTAGGTCTTTATCAAATTTACAAATGCGGGCTCGCGCATTACTTCGCTAATGTAATCGAAGCCGGATAAATATCCGGTGTAGGCCATAATGGAATGGGAGCCGTTTAACAGGCGCAATTTAATTTTTTCAAAAATACGCACGTCATCTACTAATAATGCTCCGGCCTTTTCCCATTGCGGACGATCATCAGAAAATTTATTTTCGATAATCCACTGTGCAAAAGGTTCTGCAACAACCAAGCCTTCATCGCGCACTCCAAGGCGTGCTGAAATTTCGCGACGATCATCCTCCGTTGTTGCCGGGACGATACGATCAATCATTGTCGAGGGGAAACAGGTATTTTTGCTAATCCAGTTCGCTAACTCAGGCGAAATTTTTTCCGCAAATTGAAACACAATTTTTTCAAGTACTTCGCCGTTGTTCGGAAGATTGTCGCAGCTAAGTGCGGTAAAACTTTTAATGCCTGCTTTAAATCGCCTATCTAATGCAGCGACCAAAAAGCCAATTGCAGATTTTGGTGCTGCAATATTTTCCAAATCATGTTGAATATCAGGGTGATTAAAATTCAAATTGCCGGTCGCGGGATCATGGCAATAGCCTTTTTCCGTGATAGTCATGGATACAATTTTAATGTTCGGTAAGGACATTATGTTAATTAATTCAGCAGGATTCTCAGGCCCAACTAGATTCCTAATAACCGCACCTATAACTTGTAATTTTTCACCGTCACCAGATCGTTCAACTAAGGTGTATAACCCGTCTTGCGGGGTTAGCTGGTCGCGAACACTTGGCGAGCGTAAGCTGCAGCCAATAATTCCCCAATCTCCCCCAAACTCATTCAAAACCTTCTCGGTGTAAAAAGCTTGATGCGCACGATGAAATGCGCCTATTCCTAAATGTACAATACCGGCTTTTAAGCCACTGCGATCGTATTGCGGCAAAACAACATCAGCAGGTAAGGATATTAATTGCTCTTGATTCAATCTCTTCATAACACGTCCACATTATCTAATAATTACTTGATGCCGATATTTTTTTCCGCGAAATAAGTCTGGGCATTATTTTTTTTCAGTGATATATTTTAATTCAATTAGTAAATTTTTTACTGATTTAACAATTTATATTTAATCGGACTTAATATGGCTCATATCGCAGCGATTGGGGAAGTTATGGTGGAGCTTGCTCCTTTCCCCGTAGATGTTCCAGAGGCAAAAAATCGCGATATTATGGCACTTTCATTTGCGGGCGATACCTACAATACATCGGTTTATATGGCTCGCCTTGGTTTAAAAACGGATTATGTAACTAATTTAGGTGAAGATACTTTTTCACATCAAATTATGCAGCGTTTGAGCGGTGAAAACATCGGCACGGATATGATCCAATGTTTGCCAGGACGATCACCGGGCTTATATATCATACGAAATGCGCCGGACGGTGAGCGTGAGTTTTCATACTGGCGTAAAGAAGCGCCTGCGCGTGAATTATTTTCCACGGCTGAAAACTGTGAAACTCTTTTTGAACAGCTCAAGCATTGTGATTGTGTTTATTTAAGCGGAATAACCTTAGCAATCATTGGTGAGCATGCGCGACAACATTTGCTATCTGTTCTACAAAAATTACGTACCGCAAATGTGATCATTGCGTTTGATACTAATTACAGATCGCGGCTCTGGAATAATAAACAAGAAGCACAGTCAGCTATGCTCCAGGTAATGCAACACACGGATATTGCGTTGCTCACATTGGATGACGAATTTTTATTGTGGGGCGATGACACTCTCGAAGGCTGCAAAGAGCGTTACAAAGATTGTCGTTTACGTGAACTTGTTTTAAAGCGCGGAGCAGAAGACGCGGTAATTATTACAGCGGAGTCGCAGATCCACGTTCCAGTGCCGTCTGTTGCTAATGTAGTAGATACCACGGGTGCGGGTGATACGTTTAATGCAGGTTATCTCGCAGCACGTTTGCAAAATGCATCAGTTGAAGACTCTGCTCGCGAAGGTATTCGTTGCGCAGGCATCATCATTCGCCATCGTGGGGCGGTAATTGAAAAATCGGTATTTGATAAAGAGCTTGGCGCTTATGGCCAGGTTGTATAATTTTTTTTAAAGATGTTTTATAGCGTAACGGCAAGTATTCTAAAGCGCTAAACCGTTGCGCCTATTTTCCAGGGTGTAAATTCATTATCGCCGTAGCCTAGCAGCTCACTTTTGGTTGCTTCACCCGATGCGATTTTCAAAATATAGCGAAATATTTTTTCGCCACATTCTTCTAAACTAATTTCGCCGTCCAATACGCTTCCGCAGTTCAGATCTATATCTTCTTTCATTCGTTCGTAAAGTTGCGTGTTGCTGGATAATTTAATGCAAGGTGCAGGTTTGCAACCAAATGCTGAGCCGCGGCCTGTAGTAAAACAAATTATCTGTGCACCCGAAGCAATTTGCCCCGTAGCTGACACAGGGTCGTAACCGGGGCTGTCCATAAATACCAAGCCTTTTTGTTTGATTTGCTGCGCGTAGAGGTACACCGCATTTAGATTGGTCGAACCGCTTTTTGCTTGTGCTCCCAATGATTTTTCCATGATGGTCGTTAAGCCGCCGGCTTTATTTCCCGGCGACGGATTATTATTTAATTCGACATGGTTGCGTGCTGTGTAATCTTCCCACCAGCGAATACGAGCCAGGAGTTGTTCTGCTATTTGCGGTGAGGCTGCGCGTTGTGTGAGTAAGTGTTCTGCACCGTAAATTTCGGGAGTCTCGGATAAAATAACCGTGCCTCCGTGACGAATTAAAATGTCTCCGGCAATGCCTAGCGCAGGGTTTGCAGTAACGCCGGAAAGTGCGTCGGAACCGCCGCATTGCAATCCCACTATTAGTTCGCTGGCAGGTACAGTCTCGCGCTGGAAGTTGTTTACGCGCGGCAACATTTCACGCACTGCTGCGATGCCTTTCTCAATGGACACTCGTGTGCCGCCGGAGTCTTGAATCGTGTAGGAGCAAAAAGTGTCGTTGTCCGCTAATCCACTTTCCTCTAACACGCGACTCACCTGCATAGTTTCACAGCCGAGTCCTACCATTAGCACCCCGCCAAAGTTCGGGTGTCGGGCGTAACCATCGAACGTACGACGCAGGGTTTCGTAGCCCTCACCGTCTGAACTCATGCCACAGCCTGTTTCATGTGTGAGTGCAACGACGCCGTCTACGTTGGGATATTTCCGCAATTCGCCAGAAAAGCTGATCTGTTGCGCAATGGCGCGAGCGACAGTCGCAGAGCAATTTACGGTAGTCAGGATTCCAATAAAGTTTCGTGTTCCGACCTTGCCATTCGCGCGTCTATAACCGCGAAAGGCGGCCTGTGCGGATGCGGTTACAAATTGAGTTGGGGTTACTTTGCTACAAAAACCGTAATCTTTATCGGCGTCACCCATTACGCAATTGTGAACATGAACGTGCGAGCCGGCTGCGATTGCTTCGCTAGCAAATCCCATTGTCTGGCCATATTTCAAGATGGCCTCGCCTCTACCGATATCGCGAAGAGCAACTTTGTGCAGGGCTGGAACGTCGGTGCTCAGGCGTAAATCCGAAGTGACTAATTGAGTACCCGCAGGCAATGCAACCTTACAAATGCCGACATTATCCAATTCATGTAAACGAAGTATGTTGCTCACAAATCACCTGGTAAGCGCCGCTAAAAATGCGAGCAATAAATATTTGTTATTATTCAAAAAATAAAATATTTTCAAATATTAGTAATCGATTACATATTTAATTGAAGAAAAATGTAATCGATTACAACCTAAAAAATAGTTAATTTAGACTACGAAATCGCATTTTTTAAGAAAAATATATGTTTTAAGAGCTTGCTTTTAATTTTTTCGTTATTCAGAATAAAATTAAGTGGAGGTGTGACGAGGGTTTTAGCTTTTAGTGGTGCCCCAGGACTCATGAAAACTAACTATCACCTGCTAGTTTTTTCATGCCGCCCTATGTTCGTTGGATGTAACCGATCACCAAATCCGGGTAGTAAAAACAAAATAATAAACAAAAAGCGAGCTGGTTCGACATGTCATTTCCAGACTTAAAACGCCGCGTATTTTTGGGTGTGATGGCAGGTGGCCTAGCCAGTTGCACTCTTTCGGATGAGGCGAAACTAAGGGCTGCGAATCGAGCCTCGACAAACGCGTGGCGCAAAGCGGGCGCCATTTTGCGAAACACAGAAGCGCCTCGTTTGGCCGACCAAATATTTTCGGTGCTGGATTTCGGAGCCAAGTCGGACGGCGTATTTGATAACACGCATGTTTTTGCGCGTGCAATTGCCACCTGCTACGAAGCGGGTGGTGGAAGGGTGTTGGTACCGGCAGGAAATTTTTTTACGGGTCCGATTCACCTTCTGTCAAATGTAAATTTGCATTTGGAAGAGGGCGCGCAGCTGCTGTTCAGCACCAAGCCGGCCGATTACTTGCCGCCGGTTTTTACGCGTTGGGAAGGCATGGAGTTGATGGGGTATTCACCGCTTGTATACGCCTATAAGCAACAAAATGTTGCGCTTACCGGCAAAGGTATCTTGAACGGCCAGGCAAATGAAATGACGTGGTGGCCGTGGAAAGGTGGTGACAAATGGGCGAAACCTGGCTTCGCTACCCAGGCAAAAGCGCGCGCTCAGCTTGAGGCGGATGTTGAAAAAAATCGTCCAGTCAGCGAGCGAATTTATGCAGAAAATTCACAGCTCCGGCCAGCCTTTGTGCAATTTTATAAGTGCAAAAATATTTTAATTGAAAACATCACAATCACTAATGCGCCTTTTTGGTTATTGCACCCGGTGATGAGCGAGAACGTAATTATCCGTGGTGTTACTTGTGCGAGCCTTGGCCCGAACTCTGACGGTTGTGATCCCGAATCCTGTAAAAACGTCGTTATTGAAAATTGTTATTTTGATACGGGCGATGATTGCATCGCCATAAAATCCGGGCGAAATGCCGATGGCCGCCGTATTGCCACTCCCAGTAAAAATATTGTTATTCGTGGCTGCAAAATGCGCAGTGGTCATGGCGGGGTAGTTATTGGCAGCGAAATTTCGGGCGGTGCACGAAATATTTTTGCAGAAAATTGTGAAATGAGCAGCCCTGATCTAGAACGCGGATTGCGAATAAAAACAAATTCTGTACGTGGCGGACTAATCGAAAATATTTACTTTCGAAACATCCATATTGGCGACGTTCAAACTGCGGTCGTGATTGATTTTAATTACGAGGAAGGTGACAGCGGTATAAATACACCGCACGTGAGGAATGTCGAGGTGCGAAACCTTCATTGCAAAAACGCTAAGCAAGTTTTTAACGTGAGGGGATACGAGCGCTCACCAATTAGCAACTTGCATTTGTTAGGCGCGACGTTTGAAAAAGCAGAAGACATTGGTGTGATTGAGCATGTCGATGATTTCATCGCTAAAGAAGTGTTGGTTCAAGGCAAGCCATTTTCAATATAACCATAATAAATTTGGAAATATTTTTAATTAATTTAAAAATTTATTATCCGGATGTGAATTTCACGGCGCCGAGGAAAGTTAGTTCAATAAATATTAAAAATACAGAAGTAATCAATAAAAATTAAATATCAAAATAACAGTGATTTAACAAAAAATAACGACGGGGAATAGCAAATGACAAACTTCAAAATTAAACCACTTGTGCTTGCAATGGCCATAGCTCTGCCAGTGACTACGCAAGCACAAGTGGTTTCATCGCAAACGGAAGAAGGCACTATTGAGGAAATTCAAGTGACGGGCTTTCGTGCAAGCATCGCTAAATCGCTTGATACTAAACGAGAAGCCTCAGGGGTTGTGGATGCAATTACGTCTTCCGATATTGCTGAATTTCCCGACAACAATTTGGCTGAATCTCTACAGCGTATTCCCGGTATTGCGATTACTCGTTCGGGTGGCGAAGGTCGTAATATTTCCGTGCGTGGTCTTAGCCCGCAGTACACGCGTATTCGCGTGAATGGTATGGAGACAGTTTCAACTACCGGAGGCACAGATGCTACAGGCGGAAATAACCGCTCTCGTAATTTTGACTTCAACACCTTTTCATCTGATCTGTTCAGTTCGCTAGTTATTTACAAAACGGGTTCAGCGCAAGTTGATGAAGGCTCGCTCGGCGCCACCGTGGACATGCGTGCTGCCCGTCCGTTTGATTATGGCGATGATCTTGTTTTCACCGCGAATGGTCAAATTGGTTACAACAGTTTGTCGGAAGAAAATGATCCGGCGGGAGGCTTTCTTGTCAGCAAACAATTTGCAGACGGTAAAGTGGGCGCACTCTTATCCTACTCCTACTCAGAGCGCAGCATTCTCGACCAAGGTACTAGCACCGTTCGCTGGAGCAATGCTAGCGGAGAAAAATTTGGCAAATTAAAAGGTGTTGCCACAACAGCAACAACCGATGTGGTCACTGCGTTTCATCCGCGAATTCCACGTTACGATTCTTACCAAACTGACTTGTCGCGAGAGGGCGTGAGTGCGTCTTTGCAATTTCGCCCAACGGATTCAACCGAAATAAGTTTGGACGCTTTGTTATCTAAATATGAAGCAACTCGCCAGGAAAAATTTCTCGAAGCTTCCATGAACGGGGCGCAAAATGCCAACGTAGATATTACGGATTATGAAATTCGTGGTAATTCCCTGGTGTACGCATCTATGACAGGTGCGCGTTTACTTGCAGAGAATCGTCAGGATGAATTGAGTACGGATTTTTCAATGTACACCCTTTCAGTGAAGCATGACTTTTCTGACAGCTTCAGGGTTAACGCACTCGTAGGTACATCAGAATCGGATTTTAAAAATCCCATTCAGAACACCATCATCATGCAGGCTAACAACCAGAATTTGACGTGGGATTATCGTAACGGCGATGGCCGCATTACTTTTGGTGACGGTGCTTTCGCTCCAGAAAATTGGTCGATTAATAGCGTGCGCCAACGTCCGCAAGCTACGTTAAATACCTATGACACTTCTGCAATTAATTTAGAATACGATCTCAACGATACTTTTACAGTGAAGGCAGGTGCTACAGATAAATCATTTGAAGTGGACACTTGGCAAACCGCATATACCGGTGGCGAAGCTTTAGGCGCAGCATCCACTGGCAACAACAATTGTGCGTTAACCGGCACGACGACTGCCGCGAATACTCCCAGCCCCACTTGTGGTGTTGATCTTCAAGCAAGCCCCGATTTAATTACCAGTTATGACTCTGGCCTCGGTCAGGACAGACCCTGGTTATTGCCTAATCGTGCGCTTGTGATGGACCAGTTTGGTTTGTGGGATAAGCCAATGACCACTACCGAAAGCAGCACTGCTCGTAGTAGCACCTTCAATGTAACTGAAGATACAGTGAGTTCTTATATACAGTTGGATTTCAAAACCGAGATTGCTGGAATGCCGTTCCGCGGTGATGTGGGTGTTCGTCATTTCACTACTGATCAGGAATCTACCGGCTGGGTAAAACAAAATGGTTCGTGGGGACAAAAACGTGTTGCCACTAGCTACTCCGATACTTTGCCATCATTAAATCTTGTGCTTGAACCTATTACAGATGTTCAAATTCGTGCGTCTTATTCTGAAGGTATAGCTCGTGCTAATCCTGGCCAGTTAACAGCTGATACTAATGTAACTGTAACGGGCACCAATCGCTCAGTTACGGTCAATAATCCTTATCTAATCCCGTCCAAAGCAAAAAGTTATGACTTGGGTGTGGAGTGGTATTTTGCTGAAGAAGCAGCTGTAAGTTTTGGTGTTTTCCGTAAGGAAGTTGATACGTTTGTTCAAACAGTGCCGAGTCGTAGGGCTCTCACCAGCGTAGGTACTCTCAGTGCGTTAGGGACGAGCCCCGAAGAAGCCGCCGTGGCCGCCTGCGGATCTACCTACAGTGCGACTGATTGTAACGAAAACGCAGATTGGGCGATTAGCGAGCAAGCAAACGCTCCTGGTGGAACAATCAATGGCTACGAGCTTACTTACCAACAACCTTTCACATTCTTGCCAGGTTTCTGGAGTAATTTTGGAGTCATAGGTTCATACACTCATGTGGATGCTGACATGGATTACGTTACCGCAGCGGGAACTTACAAAACTGCACCCTTGTTACTTCTATCGCCAAACTCGTCGAGTTTTACACTCTATTTCGAACGTGAGGCTTTCAAAGCGCGCGTATCTCTCGCAAAACGCGATGAATATCTCACGCTCGCAGTCACCGATGCTAACGGTAACGAGCAAAACGGAACCTACGGCACGACAAATGTTGACGCGCAAATTTCTTACGAAATTAATGAACATTTCAAAGTGACGTTGGATGCGTTAAATCTTACGAACGAATTGGATGATCAGTGGGTGGATGCAGCAGACAAGCGTCTGTCTTATGTTCACGAAACCGGCAGGCAATTTAATCTAAGCGTAAATTATAAGTACTAATTTTCTGACCAGGAAAGGACTCCAGTATCGATTGTAAAAAATGATGTTTGATGCCTGTGTAGATATTAAGTGCTACCTACGCGCTAAAGAAATTGCTTTAAGAGTGTGTTTTAAAAGTTGTTATGAAGTGTTGTTAAAGTGGTTTATAAGCAGGAATGTCGCGCTCCGGTATTCCTGCTTTTTTTAAACTTCTTGTTTATTTGTCGGATCAACATTTTATTAAAAATTAAAATTTTAATGGTTAGGGCAAGCAACACACATTTATTTCAGGAATGCAGGTGAATCCTTTGAAAAAAAATAAATTAGTTTTTGCGTTGGGATTGCTAGGTATCAGTGTCAGCTTATTTACCGGATGTGGTAATGAAAAATCGTTAGCCCCCAAACCTGGGGCTAGGTCTGCTATAGCAATTGCCACTATAGATGTGACTAATCCAAATAATTTTGTGCGTGAGCACGAGTCGCTACAATTCTCGTTTTACGATTTAGGCTTAGCGATTGATGATGAAAAAACCAAGTATCTATTCGCTCAGGAAAACGGAAAAATTCTACCGAGCCAACTAATTGATACAAACAATGACACGAAACCTGACACATTGTTGATCTCTACCGATTTAGAGGCAGCCAAACTGCATCGCTTGAGCATTGTGAGCGATGCAATCCTCAAAGCTCCGTTAATCAAAAAGCAAACGCAAGCTGAAATATCTATTAAGGAAGGCGGTCAATGGAAAGACAAAGTATATGAAAACTTCACTCACTTCAAAAATGTAAAGCAATTTACACCGCCACCGCAGTATACAGATCATTCCTATTTTATTCGTTACGAAGGCCCCGGAATAGAATCTGACAAAGTGGGCTACAGAATCTATTTGGATTGGCGCAATGGCTTCGATATTTTTGGTAAAAAAACGAACGAGTTAGTGCTACAAGATATAGGGCACAAAGATTATGAAACCTATCATCACGATGCGCCTTGGGGTCAGGATATTTTAAAAGTAGGCAAAAGCCTCGGGGCCGGTGGCTTTGGGTTCTGGAACGGAAAAAGTATTGATTTGGTTTCAGATGTACAAACCTGGGATGCAACAATTGTAGAGAACGGAGCCCTCTATTCTGATTTCAACATTAAATACAATGGTTGGAAAGTGAACGGACACCTGTTCGATGTTTCTTCAGATATATCCATGGTCGCAGGTAGCCGACTGGCTCATGTGCGATTAAAAATTACCGATCCTAAAAAGTTAATGTCGGCTGGCGAACTAGACCCGCGCGCGCAGCTCAATAAAGATCTGCCTAATATCGCTATAGGTCTTGTTAAACATCCCAATACAAAATTGATTACCGGCAATCAAAATATAAGTGGTTCAGCCTGGACCTATGCTGCCAGCTGGGGCAAACAAAGTTTAAGTAGCGATGATAGTTATTTGGGCATGGCGGTAATTTTTAGAAAAGGTGAGCGCGAAAAACAAACGGATGATGGTAATTCTTACGTTTCAGTGATGAACACCAATGGCGGAGAGTTGGATTATTATTTTGTGGCTGCCTGGGATCAAGAAAAAAATGGAATTAAAACCGAGCAAGACTTTAAGGCGTATCTGGATCGCGAAGTCGAGCAATTAACCAAAGCGCCGCGTGTCAATATTCAATCAGCGCTGACCGCTGCGTCCAAATTAAAACCCATTGACTCGGCTTCTGCGCTTGCATGGAGTAAAGGTTTAGCAGATTCAGAATTGTTGCGTAAAACCTTGAACTATCACGCGAAGGGGTGGGATGAATATCGTAAGCGTCCGCCAAAATTTGAATACGATGTGGTTGGCATGCAAATTAATGCCTTACAAAAGCTCGATACCATATCTCCAGATCCGCGCTACAAGGACGCGCTCAAATCTGTAACAGGCAGCTACATTCAGCCCGATGGAAAAATTACCGCGTTTGATGCAGATTTATTCAGTATTGACCTTACCAAGCCGGGTGAGATGGTTATTCTGTTAGTGCAACGCACAAAAGAAATTAAGTATCGGAAGGCTGTTGATTTGTTGCGCGCGAATTTAAAACGTCATCCTCGAACATCTGAAGGCGCATTTTGGCACCGGATAATTTATCCCAATCAATTATGGTTGGATGGGGTCTATATGGGTATGCCGTTTCTGGCCCAATACGCCGCAACTTACGAAACAGGCACACAGCAACATACAAGTTTCAAAGAAGCCGTGCACGAATTTGTTATAGCGCGCGATCATTTGCGCAATCCCGAAACGGGTCTTTATTACCATGCGTGGGATGAGTCAAAAAAAGCGGATTGGGCTGATAAAACAACGGGCAACGCACCACAGTATTGGTCGCGCGGAATGGGCTGGTATGCAATGGCGCTGGTCGATGTGCTCGATTACCTGCCCACGAACGAAATGAAATTACGCACCACATTGACAGATATTATTAAAGAAATGGCGCCAGATATTTTGCGCTATCAAGACTCCAGCAGTGGAACCTGGTGGCAGATTATTGATCGACCCGGTGAACTCGGGAATTATCGCGAATCAACAGCAAGTGCCATGTTCACTTATTTTTTAGCAAAGTCAGTTAACAAAGGCTACCTGCCAGTGTCTTATCGCGACGCTGCTGTAAAAAGCTACACGGGTTTAATTAACGAATTCGCGAGCGTTCACCCAGACGGAAAAATTAGCATGAACGGTCAATGTTTGGTTGCAGGTTTGGGTGTCGGTCGCGACGGCAGTTACGATTACTATATGACCGAGCCGATTACGTCTAACGATGCCAAAGGCAACACACCTTTCATTCTGGCAGGTTTGGAAATATATACGTTATTAAAGAAATAATTTTCACTGTTACATTTCACTGAGAAAAAACTGGTTATGAAAATTACTGAAGAACGCTTTGCTGTGCATGTGGATGACTTTAAACACTATGATACGCAAAAGTTGCGAAAACACTTTTTAATTGAAAAAGTATTTGTTGCTGATGATATTTTGTTTGTGTATACCCATTACGAGCGTTTAATGGTTGGCGGAGTAATGCCAGTAACAAAAGCTGTAAGACTTGAATCAACAGATCAGCTGAAGGCGGATTATTTTTTACACCGTCGCGAGCTCGGTGCTATCAATATCGGAGGCGATGGCAAAGTAATAGTCGATGGTGTCGAATATACGATAGCAACCAAGGAGGCGATTTACATTGGCCGCGGTGCGAAGGATGTTGTGTTTAGCAGCGACGATAGCGAAAATCCTGCAAAATTTTATATCAATTCAACGCCTGCACATTGCTCTTACCCCACGAAAAAAGTAAACAAGGAAAATAGCAAAGTTTTGCATATGGGCGCAGGTGATACTTGCAATGAACGCGATATTTATCAACTAATGATTAATACTGTACTCGATACCTGCCAGTTGCAAATGGGTATGACCGAATTAAAGCCCGGCAGCATTTGGAATACCATGCCGATGCATACACATAGTCGCCGTATGGAAGCTTATTTTTATTTTGATATTCCGGATACTCACGCCGTTTGTCATTTCATGGGGCCTGCCGAAGAGACGCGCCATATTTGGGTTGGCAATGAACAAGCTGTGGTATCGCCGCCCTGGTCCATGCATTCAGGTGTGGGCACTGCTAATTACACATTTATTTGGGGAATGGCAGGCGAGAATCATGATTACACTGATATGGATTTTCATAAACCGAATGAAATTAGATAAACCGCTGAGAGTCAATAATAATCCGGTCCCTTGAGTCTGTCGGGTGAATGCAGTCACCGTCATCTGGAAATGGTCGACTGCTTAGCACTCACTATGAATGGCTAGTGTTAAGTAATTCGGGATAATCGCGAATATCAATTTTGATTGTCGCGTGAGGCACGTCAACAACCTTCGAAATTTTTTTTAAAAGAGTTAATAAAATGAATCATCCCCTTTTTGACCTCACTGGAAAAGTTGCGCTTGTTACGGGCGCAACACACGGCCTCGGCATGGCGATGGCTGCCGGCCTTGCCAGTGCAGGAGCGATTCTGATTATTAACGGTAATTCTTCGCAAGAAAAAATTGATGCTGCGGTTAATGTCTATCGCGAAATGGGCTTCAAGGCGTTCGGATACAAATTTAATGTCACCGATGAAGAACAAGTTATAGGCGCAGTTGATCAAATCGAAACAGATCATGGTGCGATTGATATTCTGGTAAACAACGCGGGCATTATTAAACGTATTCCACTGTTGGAAATGCCTGTAAGCGAATTTGAAGAAGTTATTAAAACCGACCTTACTGGCGTGTTTACTATGACTCGCCCAGTAGCGAAAAAAATGGTTGAGCGTCGCCGAGGAAAAATTATTAACATCTGTTCAATGATGAGTGAGTTGGGTCGTAACTCCGTTGGCGCTTACGCCGCCGCCAAAGGTGGTTTAAAAATGCTGACTAAAAACATGGCCACTGAATGGGCAAAATATAATGTTCAAGTAAATGGAATAGGGCCGGGTTATTTTGCTACAGCGCAAACAGAACCCATTCGTGTCGATGGTCACCCCTTTAACGAATTTATTATCAATCGCACACCCGCTGGTAAATGGGGCGATCCCGAAGACTTGCAAGGTGCAACTATTTTTCTCGCGTCAAAAGCCAGTGACTTTATTACGGGACAAATTGTGTATGTAGATGGCGGTATACTTGCGACTATAGGAAAGCCGGGAAATGAACTCTAACCATCGATTAAAAAATCATTATTACATTCTTAAATCTTTAATAGGATTGGCTACTAGCGTATTGAGAATTCTTATGCTGGAATAAAGGAATATCCTCAATGCATTGCGAGATGCCCATGACTGTTATTGACCAGCCCCAAGGGACACTGACCCTTCAGACCCTATCCATGCCTTCAGACACAAATCCGTTAGGAGATATTTTTGGCGGTTGGTTGCTCTCACAAATGGATATCGCCGGCGCTATTCTCGCGCTTGAAGTGGCGCAAGGCCGCGTCACAACAGTCGCCATTAGCGGAATGAAGTTTTTACATCCTGTACCGGTAGGCTCTCTTATCAGTTGTTATTCAAATTTACGCTCGATAGGTCGTACATCTATTCGGATTGGGATTGAGGTTTGGATTAAAGATTTTAAAACCCATCACCGTTTAAAAGTGACTGAAGGCGAATTTGTCTACGTAGCGATTGATGATGAGGGCAAAAAACGTCCGGTAAATGAAATTTAACAGCTCCATTCCGCAAAGATTTTCGTTTTCCTACTACGTGAAAAATTTACGAGTTTTAAAGAATACACCTCAGAAATGAACAGTAAATTAGATGTATTGACACCAAAAATTCGATAATAGATTCGCAAACATTTCAAAACATTAACTGCATTCAACATAATTTTATTGTAATTCAATAAGATAGCCGAAAAATAAATAATCCAGTTCTGAATTCAGGTCTTGCATCCATATTTCGTTGAAACCAATAAAGCTGAAATTATAAATGAATGCTGTTATGGTCACTCACATTCAACGCAAAGCGCATGTGGCGCATAAAGAATAAATCCCAGAGGCTAGTATGTTAAAAGATTCGCGCGCGGGCTATGGTTTGATCACCATTATTTTTCATTGGGTATCTGCGCCTCTTATCATTTTTTTATTTGGTCTCGGCGTGTACATGCGTGGTCTTGATTACTATTCGCCCTGGTATCATCGTGGTCCAGAAATTCACGTCGCTATTGGAATTCTAGTTTTCGCGATTATGTTTCTGCGCCTGTTCTGGCGTTTTTTAAGTACATCACCTGATGCAATCCCCAGTATTAGTAAACCAACATTATTAGCTGCATCAGCAGCCAAGATGGCACTTTATGCCTTTGTATTTGTCATTTGTATCTCAGGTTATTTAATTACGACGGCGGAGGGCAGTGCAGCGAGTTTTTTCGGCATCATCAATATACCCGCTACTTTGGAGCTTTCCAGTAGCAATACTGATCTTGCCGGCGCTATCCACAAATATCTTGCGTGGGCCTTAATGGGCGTTGTAATTATTCACGCAGCAGCAGCTTTAGTTCATCATTTTGTAAAACGAGATAAAACTTTGACAAGAATTATAAAACCAGTGAGTCAGGTCGAATGACAAGCGCTTTAAAATTTAAGTTATCGGATTATCACATCACTTTATTAACCATTAGGAGAATATTATGTTTGCAAAAAAACATCTTGCTGTAGTTGCCTTATCAAGCCTTGGGTTATTAGCTTTACCGAGCTTTGCGGATAATTACACCATTGATACCAAGGGCGGACATGCGTCCATTAACTTTTCGATTAAGCATTTAGGTTACAGCGTTTTGACTGGCCGTTTTGATACTTTTGAAGGGGATTTTTCATACGATCCTGCAAAACCAGAAGCGAGTACGGTGAATGTAACTATTGATACTACCAGCGTTAACTCGAATCACGCGGAACGTGATAAGCATTTACGTAGCCCCGATTTTTTAAACGTGCAAAAATTTCCTAAGGCAACCTTTGTCAGTAAAAAAATTGTAGTCGATGATAAGAAAGAGTTTGATATAGTCGGTGATCTGACTCTGAATGGCGTTACCAAGAGCGTGACCATTGAAGTGGAGAAGATTGGTGAAGGTAAAGACCCTTGGGGTGGTTACCGTTTAGGTTTTGAAGGCGAGACTGAAATAAAACTTAAAGACTTTAATATTAAAATGGACTTAGGCCCTGCATCTCAAGTAGTTAAGTTAGAATTAAATGTAGAAGGTATTAAAAAGTAGTTAGATGCTGACATCTAAAAGCCTATCCATTATCACGATGGATAGGCTTTTTGTTTTATGGGATTTATCAATAAAAATAATTACAATAACCTTCTAAAAATGCCTCCTGTGAGTTTTCCTATGAAAAGCCCTTATCGCATTGCGATTAAATTTTTAGTTCATTTAGTGGCTCTGACATTTGTAGTACATGCTGCTTTCGCTAACGACCAATCTTTAATTCTAAAGTACGACAAGCCTGCGGCAGTTTGGACAGAAGCATTGCCTATTGGTAATGGGCGTATGGGAGCTATGATTTTTGGAAATCCTCACGAGGAATTGATTCAACTTAATGAAGCGACTCTGTGGAGCGGAGGCCCTGTAGCAGAAAATGTAAATCCAAAGGCTTACAAATTTTTAGAGCCGGCTCGCGAAGCGTTACGCAAAGGCGATTACAGCGGCGCAAGCGATATAGTTAGAAACATGCAGGGGCTGTTTACCGAAAGCTATTTGACGCTGGGTGACTTGTTAATCAAGCAGGAGTTGGCAGGACAGGCGATCAATTACTACCGCGATTTAAATATTCGCGATGCGGTTGCTACAACCCGCTTTACCGTTAATGGTGTTAATTACACACGAGAGATTTTTGCATCCGCGCCTGATAATGTCATTGTATTGCGCCTGTCATCCGATAAAGAAAATACCATCTCCCTTAGCGCGAGCACAAAAAGTGCGTTACGTTTTACAAATACCAACACACCAACAAGTTTGTTACTGCACGGCAAAGCGCCTACGCATGTTGAACCCAACTATTACAGCCCGAAACGAGAACCCGTTATTTATGATGAATCTGATAAGTGCAAAGGTATGCGCTTTGAGTTGGCTGTTCAGCCTATTGTGGCGGGAGGTAATACTGTAATTAGTGATAATAAAATCACTATTAGCAATGCTTCATCAGTCACCTTGCTATTATCTGCAGCTACCAGCTTCAATGGCTTTGATAAGTGCCCGCAAAGCGAAGGGAAAAATGAACAAAAAATTGTGCAAGATTATTTAAAAAGATCCTCAGGTAAAAATTACGAGAGCTTATTGGCAGCGCATCTTGCAGATTTCCATAAATATTTTGATCGTGTTTCTCTAAAGCTTAATCCCGACGAAGTGGGTAAGCATAATCTAACCATAGATCAGCGTTTATCTAATTACACACAAGGCGCAGCCGATAGCGATCTCGAGGCATTGTATTTTCAGTTTGGTCGCTACTTATTGATATCTTCATCACGCACACCGCAGGCACCGGGTAATTTGCAGGGTATTTGGAACAAAGAAGTTCGTCCGCCCTGGAGCAGCAATTACACAACTAATATCAATATTCAAATGAATTACTGGCCGGTTGAAACGGCAAACCTGTCTGAATTATTTTCGCCACTTGATGATTTGATTCGCAATCTAGCGAAAACGGGAACGGAAACAGCGACGAGCTTCTACCATGCACCAGGGTGGGTGGTGCATCATAATTCTGACATATGGGCTGCATCAAATCCTGTTGGGGATATTGGTAATCTCGACCCTATGTGGGCCAATTGGTATATGGGTGCTAACTGGCTTAGCCGGCATTTGTGGGAGCATTATCAATTTACGGGCGATAAAAAATATTTAAAAGAAATATACCCGTTACTCAAAAGTGCAGCAGAGTTTAGTCTGGCGTGGCTGCAAACTGATAAAGAAGGCCGCTTAATTACGCTGCCTTCCACGTCGCCGGAAAATGTTTACTACTATAAAGATGAAAAAGGTCAGCAACAAAAAGGAAATATCACCGTAGCGGCCGCCATGGACATCGGCATCATTAGTGACTTATTTGAAAACACTATAGCAGCAAGCGAAATTCTAAATGCCGATAAAATTTTCAGAAAAACGTTAATAGAGAGTAGAGAAAAATTGCTGCCTTTTAAAATAGGCAGCAAAGGTCAGCTACAGGAATGGTACAAGGATTTTGAGGAGGTAGAACCCCATCACCGTCACGTTTCCCATTTGTATGCCTTACACCCGGCAAATGAAATTTCACCTTTAACCACGCCCGATTTGGCGAAAGCTGCGCGAAAAACATTGGAGTTGCGTGGTGACGATGGTACTGGCTGGAGCTTGGCGTGGAAGGTAAATATGTGGGCTCGTTTGCTTGATGGTGATCACGCTTATACATTATTTAAAAATTTATTACGCATTACACGAGAAAAAGAAAATTCATTTGGTGGTCACGGCGGCGCTTATCCCAATTTATTCGACGCCCATCCACCATTTCAAATTGATGGAAACTTCGCAGGTACAGCAGGCGTTATTGAAATGCTGTTGCAAAGCCAAAATAATGAAATACATCTGCTTCCCGCATTACCTGGTGCGTGGAAATCAGGGGCTGTGAAAGGATTGGTTGCGCGCGGAAATTTTGTTGTGGATATGGATTGGGCCAATGGGATGTTGGTAAATGCGAATATTTTTTCGCGCAACGGCGGTATTTGTGCGATTAGAAGTAACAATCCAATTGAAATTAAATCACTTCGTCTTCGCAGTGAAAAATCCAGCTTGGGTTATACCTTGAGCTTCAAATCCTCGCGCGGCAAAAACTACCAGGTCACTAGAGTACAGAAATAAATAGTCACAATTTCTGTTATGTAAATAATATTTCGGGGGCACATGATGCCCCCGAAATATTATTTAACAACCGAAAATTTGTAGCTCATCGACGATGTGTATTCTTCGCCGGGCCGCAATATTGTGTTTGGAAATTGTGGTTGATTGGGTGAATCTGGAAAATGTTGTGGTTCAAGGCAAAAGCCACTTCTGTGGGTATAGTTCCAACCTTTTCCGCTCAATGATCCATTTAAATAATTACCGCTATAAAATTGTACGCCTGGCTCCGTTGTGAACACTTCCAACACCCGGCCTGAAATAGGCTCGTAAACACGTGCCGCGAGACTATATTCTTTAGTGCCGGATTTATTTAAAACAAAGTTATGATCGTAACCAATACCATTTTTAATTTGTTCGTGCTCATCATTAATTCGTTCTCCAATAGGGTGCGGCGATCTAAAATCGAAAGGGGTATTTTCAACCAAAGGCAAATCGCCCGTTGGAATTGCCTCTGCATCGATCGCGGTGAATCGGTCAGCGTTGATCAATATTTCATGATTAAGA
This sequence comes from Gammaproteobacteria bacterium, assembly GCA_004173475.1. Lineage (GTDB taxonomy): Bacteria > Pseudomonadota > Gammaproteobacteria > Pseudomonadales > Cellvibrionaceae > Cellvibrio. The sequence continues at coordinate 202,280 of SEBU01000006.1, read as the reverse complement.
ACATCGCCTTTACCTGCCAAATTAAAATACGCATGCTGCGTTAAATTAACGGGCGTCGCTTTATCAGTAACGGCGTGGTATTTCACTAAAATTTCGTTGTCATTAGTTAATTCGTAAACAACAGTAACTTGTAAATTTCCAGGATAGCCTTGATCACCATCCACGCTTAAATATTTCAGCGTTAAGCCAACAGATTTATCGGTTTCAAATGAACTGGCATTCCATAAAACCTTATCAAATCCGGCGAAACCGCCGTGCAAATGATTTTTTCCGTTGTTAGCGTCGAGTGTAATTCTCTTACCATCGAGCGTAAATGTACCCTTTGCAATACGATTTCCGAAACGTCCTATTAGCGCGCCAAAGAAAGGTGAATCTTTGTAATAGGGTTCAATGTGATCGAAACCGAGGTTGACGTCTGTGAACACGCCATTTTTATCTGGTGTGTGTATTTCTGTGATAACACCGCCAAAATTTGTAATCTTAACAATTAGGCCATTTGAATTTGTCAGAGTAAATAACTCTGCTGAAATACCTTCGGGTGTTTTACCAAAACTTTTACTGCTGATGCTTAGTTTCGCGTTAATTTTTTGCGTCATAATAATTCTCTAATTCTTATGGACCTAAGTGTTAAAACACGGATGTAATTTTTTCGTCAGATAAATAAAACACTGCGCTCTCAAGAAAGCGCAGTTTAATGACGTTTGTTACAGAAAATAATCGTTTTCGATGGCGTGAACCAGCAGTACATCTATACCGGCCATGCCTGCAGCGGCAGCAGCTTGCAGACCCAGTTTTGAGTCTTCAAAGACCACACATTTGTTTGCAGGAATATTTAGCAATTCTGCGCAGCGTAAAAAAGTATCTGGAGCGGGCTTAGGATTTTTAACTTGATCCGCACCAACAACAGCATCAATATAAATATCCAAACCACATAATTTTAAAATGGTTTCAGCTTCCTGCGTGTATGCCCCTGTGCCTATGGCCATGGGTTTTACGCCATGATATTTTTTGGCGACTTCAATTAGCGCAGTTGGCTTTACAAATTTATGCATCACTTCATGCACCAGACTTTCCTTGTAATCATTCATCTCATCCAGCGTCGCCACTGCGGTCAAATTAAAATTTTTTAATAAAATTTCGATAGTGCCTTTGGTGGGTACGCCTGCGAGGGATCTCATGAGCGGCCGATCAATTGGAATGTCATATTTACGCAAGGTTTGGCTCCAGGCGTATTCATGTAACTGACCGCTGTCTACCAGTGTTCCATCCATATCAAAAATTAAAGCGTCATATTTATCGTACATGGTAGTCCTAAATTGTATTGATCGAAAATTAAACAAATTTTGCGTGTTTACATATAGTGCAATTTAATACAAGGGATTAAACCACACACACTTCTTTGCAAAAAATTAAAAATAAGGAAATTTTAATTACATTTCCGTCGCTTAATTCCACTCTGGTTTAAATTTTATTCAATTCTGATCTAAAGTTTTAAGCAACCTGAATGAACCATGAATAAGAATCTAAGAGGATTGTTGAAGACACGTAATCTTGTGGGTAGACTCAAAATACGCAAAAGCCTGAACTCGTTCACATTGTTTAAGCTTTGCGCAATAAAATCCAAAAATAACATTAATTAAAGGATGCCCCATTATGGACGGTTTCTATTCCGCCAATAATAACCACATCACTGTGGATTTACCGAGTCCAACTGCAGGACTCCATAGATGGCTTGCTGGAAGTTTGATCAGTTTTACTCTTGTTTATATCTCCTTGAGTGCCTGGTTAAATTGGTATGCATTGCATCTTTTGTTTGGACTGAATTCCGATCAAACATCTTTATTTACATTGGTAGCTGGAGCGTCAGCAGGGTTTTTGGGTATGTTCATGACCCGTACCCTGGTGCGATTCCCTTTATACATTTTTCGCAGTTATTTAAGTGCTCGATAGAAATCAGCCGCTATACTCTATGAGTTTTCAATAATATTGAATAGCGAATAGTACCGAAGTTGATCTGTCTGCAATGCATTTAAACGCAGCTTCCCGTTTTTATAATATTAAAAATGAGGTGGGACTATGAAAAATGTTAGAGATATTCTGGGTTCCAAATTGGATCCGGAAACTTATAGCGTTGCACCAGATGCTATGGTGTGGGATGCCATAAAGCTGATGTCTGAAAAGAGTGTCGGTGCCTTGTTGGTTACTGATATGCATAAATTAGTCGGCATCGTTAGCGAGCGCGACTATATGCGAAAAGTCGCGTTACTTGGTCGTTCGTCGAAATCGACGGAAGTCAAAGATATAATGACCGCAAATCCGATAACGGTAACGCCAGAAGAGACGATGGATGCGTGCATGGCGTTAATGACTGAAAAACGTATTCGCCATTTACCCGTTGTATCTGATGAAAAATTATTTGGTATGTTATCCATTCGCGATTTGCTTGAAAGCACAATGGAAGAGCAAAAACATTTAATCCAACAATTGGAACAATATATTCGTGGCGAGAGTTATTAAAAATTGCCGCACGTTAAAAAATAAACTTTCAATAAATATTTCGGATTAGACGATAATACTTTCGTTTCAATTTTTAATTTTACCAAGCAATATTATCAATGTAGCCAGCAAGTTGTTCGTGCCAGGTTATCTGCTCAGAATATTCGTATTAAACATCAGGCGATATTAAAAAGCTTTAGGGCGAAAGATGCGTGCATTATAATGTTTCAACTAAACATTTGTTTAATGCGTTAATATGACTTCACCAATACTATCTAGCGAGCTACGCAGATTCATTTATACCATTGACTCCATACCGGAGCTTGAGGCTATGTTGCTGTTGCATCAAGTGTTAACGCAGGTGTGGGACGAAAACTCAATTGCGAAACGTCTCTATGTGAGCAATCAAGATGCGGCTGTTATGTTGCAAAAAATAGCTGCAGCAGGAATTTGCCGGGTTGTTCAAGAACCTTCGCAAGGTTTTATATATCACCCTGCTTCAGATGAGTTAGGTGAATTGATTGATCAATTAGCAATATATTATCCCCGCAACCTGATTGAAGTCACCAATATGATTCATTCAAAAGCCAGCTCCAGTTCTCGCGTACAGCAGTTTGCTGATGCGTTTAAATTTTTTAAGGATAAATAATGGCAGCCGTTATTTATACACTTTGTACGCTTACCTCACTTCTTTGTGCTGTGCTATTGCTGCGTAGCTATTTAAAAAGCAAATATCGGCTGCTCTATTGGGCCGGGTTATGTTTTGCGGGGCTGACGCTGAACAATATGTTGTTAGTTGCAGATAAACTTCTATTTCCCAATTGGGATTTGTTTCCGCTACGCGTTACAGTTGGATTCCTGGCGCTCTGCTTTTTTTTGTACGGGTTGATATTCGATGAATAATGACGGCACAATGATTGAGATGCTTATAGGTGGCACAGCTGCCTTTTATTTAATCATCGGATTATTCTTTATCCGTTTTTGGCGCTCTACGCACGACAGATTTTTTATATTTTTTGCGATTTGTTTTTTATTAGAAGCCGCAAATCGCATTATGTTGGGCCTCTTTTTTGATTTCAGGGAGGCTTCCCCGATTTATTACATAATAAGACTCGTCTCTTACAGCTTTATTATTATTGCTATCCTGGATAAAAATAGACGTTCAAAAGTCGAAAAATAATATAGTCCCACCTTTTGGCATTTTCTAAAATTCATAGCGTTAAATTCAGAAACAAAAAAACCGGCACATCGGCCGTTTTTTTCAAATATTGATTATTAAATAATTTTTTTTGCGCGCATTTTTCTAGCACCAATAACGATTAGACCCAGCACGAACAGTAAATAAGTTTTCGGTTCGGGCACATCTACATTAGTTACGGACCAATGTTCAGGTGAACTCTTTCCTCCAAACACAAACCCAACGGTAGCTGCCTGCGCCCACGAATAATAGGGGCGTTCGATGTAGAGATCATCATCGTACCTGTATCTATCACAGTTACATGTTCCCTCTCCAAAACTTGACTGGAATAACCAGGAAGTATTTGAGGGAAAAGTGAACTCGTTAAAATAAATAAGCTCACCGTTTTCATCAAATTCAAGATCTCTAACGCCGGGTGTCGTCTTGGTGGTTTGCAGTGAAAAATCCCAAGCTGTAGGCGCTCCATTTGCGCCCAGTGTGAGGCTTCCATTAACGATAGGGATCTGCTCATTCAATGTTGGCCAACCGATAACGTTAGCAAGCGCATTGCCAAGCAAAGTTTGGCTGGAAGTCTCTGCAACTTTATCGAAAACAATATTGAAAGATGGGTAAGGTGGATCTTCAGAGCCTAAAGAGTCGTCGGCGTCTCCGTTGAGGTAGCCCTGTATAAAATGTAACGGCTCGCTGGAATACGAGAGTTGTAAATAAGCGGCTGCAGTCTGGGTAAGCAACACCGCAGACGTACCTAGTGCGAAGCACACGACGCGTTTAATAAGTTTCATAACTATATCCTTAAGTTTAAAACACGAGATGAATGTTAGGAAAACGTGAACTAAATTTGGTTAATCACTGAGAAGCGACTTCGTTATGAAGTTGTAATGTAAAACCTACTGTGCGCGCAGATCTTCATATACAAAGTTTCGCTAATCGTATCAGGAAAGTCCATGTCCTTTCGTCGTAAAAGGCGCGAAGTCTATAAAAAGTGGCGCATAAAATTAAGACTATGTGATTGATTGTTTACTTAGATGCCGCATAAATAATTTTTGTTTTCGGATCAATAAAAAGCTCCCTTGAAATTAATCCGAGGGAGCTTTTTGGCTACTTATTAGCATTACCATCGCAGATGTGGAATGTATCCGCCAGGTATAATATTGAAGAAAGAAAGTACTATAAGAATAAGCAAAATAATAAATAGGATTCGAACAATTTGCGCTACAGGAGCTGGCAATGGAAGCAAAGACACCAGCCACCATATGAGTCCAAATACCACGAGATAAACGATGAGATTGATGAGTACTTCCATCTTTAACTCCTTATTTTATAAAGTGTATGTAAAGTGTCATTAACTCGTTACTACTGCCAAGTTACAAGCATCTTAGTGCGCCATATTAATAAGTGCCGTGCGCTAGCGTACAAAGCTTTTCGCGTCAGCCTGTGATGGAAAGCACTCAACAAAAAACTCACCTTTCATTCTTTCACTAAAATATCTCTGTGCATTGCAGGATGAATATTTGGAAGTTGATTAGAAGTTGAAAATCAAAACGCACTTGCCGTCGGGCGAATGATAATTTCATTTACGTCAACGTCATCTGGTTGTGAAAGTGCAAATAAAATACCACGGGCAATGGCATCTGGAGTCAGTGAAATTTTACGGTATTCTGTCAGCGCGCCTGCAGCGGTTGAGTCGGTAATATCTAGCCCTAATTCTGTTTCAACAACACCTGGGCAAATGGTCGTTACGCGTAGATTTTTTGATTCCTGCGTAAGCCCTCGGAGATCGCCCACACTGCGTATTTGGTCGCACAGTAAACCGCACCGGTTGGCACGACAACGTGCGCGCCTATAGATGCTATGTTAATAAGGTGACCAAACCCCTGCGATTCCATGATTGGAAGTACGGCGGCTATCCCGTGTAAAACGCCACGAATGTTAACGTCAATCATCTTGTCCCATTCATCCGTTTTTAATGCGTTCATCGGCGATAGAGGTATGACACCCGCGTTATTAATCAAAACATCTACTCTTCCGAAAGTCGCTTGGGCGAAATCAACAAATGCGTTCATAGTCTCCTTTTTAGCTACATCTAAAGCTTTAATAGCGATCTTGCCGCCGCTGACTTGAATGTCTTTAGCGATTAGCTCCAGTTTTTCAGTACGTCGTGCGCCTAGCACAATAGTTGCGCCATTGGCGGCCAATAAACGCGCAGTCGCCTCACCAATACCGCTGCTGGCACCTGTTATAAGAACGATTTTATTTTCTAAAGTAATCATAAGATTCTCCGTTAGTAAACTTCAAAGGTTTGTTTAAAACGCCTGGCCATAATGAAGTTCGCAGCGGAATGGCGTTATCCTTAAAATCCGTAGTTATTGCCTAAAAATACAAAATGCACTTTATTAAACATATCTGTGCCATGATAAATCGCATGTAATTACTGGATATCCATATGACCATTACCGCTCACGCCATTGATCAATCCACGTTCAACGCGCTCATAAATGCGTTTGAGAGACAAGCAAAAGTCGATGGTACTCACGCAACAAAAATTCCGGCGCTCGGGCTAATAAGAGTATCTGAATTAAATCTGCCCATTACGCACTCGTTGTTTAAACCCTGTGCGTGCATCATTTTGCAGGGTCGCAAGGATGTATTTTTGAGCGAGAATTGTTTTACCTATGCGCAAGGTGATTACCTGGTTTCTTCGGTGCATTTACCGGTTAAAGGACTGGTAGTAGAGGCGAGCAAAAATAATCCCTACATGTGTATTCAAATCGAATTGAACTCCGATGTAATGTACGAAGTAATGAAATCCGCCGAGCTGCCTTTAAGCAGCGATGAGAAAACGACTCGAGGTTTATTCGTTGAAAAAATTGACTTGGCGTTGCTCGAGTCCGTCACGCGATTAATAAATTTGCTGGATTCACCAAAGGATATCGCTGGCCTATCAGGATTGTTTTTGCGCGAAGTTTATTATCGATTGCTCACCGGTACCCAAGGGCAAGTGGTGAGAGCTGTCGCGTTAACCGGTAGTAAAATGCAGCGTATCTCACAAGTGTTGCAATTGATGAATAAGGAATTTGATAAGCCGTTGCAGATCGCCGATTTCTGTAAAATTGCTGGAATGAGCACCGCCTCGTTTCACCAGCACTTCAAAGCTATGACGTCCATGACGCCCATTCAATATCAAAAACAGTTACGTTTAATTGAAGCGCGAAAAATATGCTAACCCAGCCGGTAGATGCCTCAACAGCTTCCTATAAAGTTGGTTACGAGAGCCCGTCGCAATTTAGTCGCGAATATGCACGTATGTTCGGCGCACCGCCCGTTCAGGATATTAAATATTTGCGCCAGGGAATGAATGCGCTTTAAAGATCGCTGAGAACGTTAATCCATTGAGATATTTAGGTTGCAACATGACGCAAGATTTATCCAAGAATGCCAATCGTTTTATTATTTTCTCAGTATTTTATACAGCGCGTTCTTATTATCCCGTGCTCGCCATTTTATTTCTGGATCTCGGGTTGAGCCTTGATCAATTCGTTTTGCTCAACTTAGTGTGGGCAGCCACCATTTTTTTGTTTGAAGTTCCATCCGGTGCATTAGCAGATACAATTGGCCGACGAAAATTATTAATTGCCGCATCGGTGTTAATGATAGTCGAAATGACATGTCTTTTATTCGCCCCGCGCGATGGCGGCGTCTTATTACTTGTGCTGTGCACGCTTAACAGAATTTGCTCTGGCCTTTCAGAGGCCTGCGCAAGTGGTGCAGACGAAGCAATCGCCTACGACTCTTTACCAAAAGAGAATCGAACCGCAGCGTGGGATAGTTTGCTTTCCAAAGCTATGCGCTGGCGTTCGGCTGGTTTTGTTATCGCAATGATTATCGGCGGTTTACTTTACGATCCAAAAATTATTAACTTTTTATTGCCCGCTTCTTTTCAACTCACATCAGATCTTGTGCATCGCTTGCCAGTTGCGTTGGTATTACTTCAAGCGTTTGTGTGTTTAGTGTTTACATTGCGAATGGTTGAGCCTGCCAATCAGAGCGAAAGCCAACATACAAACCGCGCCGCCGTAAAATCAACCGTGGCAAATACAATTCGTCTTACGCTCAACACTGCGCGGTGGGTTGTAACAAATCGGGTGTTACTCGTCGCGATTTTAATCGGCGTTGCAATTGATTCCATCACCAGAAATTTCGCAACCATTAACTCGAGCTATTTCCGCATGATTGAATTGCCCGAGTGGACTTACGGGTTTATAGGCGCAATCATGGGCGTACTTTCGTGGTTCGTCCCAGCCATTGCCAAACGTCTTAATGAACGTTTCAGCATGCTCGCGAATTTAGGTTTTACCGCAGCGACGTGTTTAATTGGTTTAATTGTCATTATACCCATGTGGCCAATTTATGGCGTGTTACCCGCAATATTTTTAATGACCATGATGGGCTTCCTCAGTTTCACAATTAGTCGCGTTCTACATCAAGAAGCCGACTCATCCCGCCGCGCAACGGTACTCTCTGTGAAAGGCCTCGTTTTTAATTTCGGTTATGGCATTTTCAGCTTGGGATTTTCCGGCTTGCTCGCTTACGCCTCCAAAGAATCAAAAGATATTGCGCTCCAACAAGTGCTTATGTGGCAAGTGCCATATTTCACGATATTGATTGTTGCGTTATTTGTTTGGGCAACTTTTTATTTGAAGCGTGAGATTAAGGTTTAGTTATTTCGGTTGCCAATAAAAAAAAGCTGCGTTTGGTACTTGAGCGCGGCTTTTTGGTAGTTGTTGTAAGCCGAGGTAATACTTATTGGCGATAGGTCAGCTGTTATGAAATACACGGCTTTTCAAAAGCGGGGCTGGGAGGTTTCTAATTTGTTGTATGGGCAGTTTTCAGTTTGAAGCAAAGAAAAAGTTACTTTGCCAATCGCTGTTCAAAAAGACTTGTTTTTAAGGATCGTCCGGTCCACTTGGTCTTATATTGTTATTAATTTTTCAAGCGATAAAAAAAGCCGCATTTGTTTAAAATGCGGCTTTTTTTATCGCGCTAAGATTGTACGCGCACAGAACTTAGAAATTACGAACGTCTTCTGCGTAAAAGTAAAGCTAATCCACCAATAAGAATAAGTGCGATTGAATTTGGTTCAGCTACTTCGGTTGAAACTAGCTTGAGCGAGTCCAATGAAAATGCCGCTGCGTTGAGTTGAAAAGACGAATTTCCGTCAGCATCTACGCTATACAGACTTTGATTAAATACGCCAAATGAGAATCCAGGTGTAGTGTAGCCATCGGTAATAATGTTCGCATTGGTTAGAGCGGTATCAGTTAGCCAATCAAAACCATTCAATTCTATTGTAAGCTGAAAGGATTCAACCCAGCCCGGTAACGTACTGCTCTGACGACTTTCTATAATTTGAAAAAAATCGTCATACTCACCCATAAAGCTGATATGAGTTCCGTTGTAAATCTCTACTACATCCCATCCTTCAGCATCCGTATTCACCGCACCAACTACAAGCCCGTTAGATACTGGAGCTTGATATTTGGCTGTATTCGCTCCGTCCAGATCTACATAAGTAGCTTTGGATAAATCGACGTCTATTTTTCCACTAACTACATCGCCATACGAATATCCGTTGCCCGCGCCAAATAAAGTATCAACGTGACCGGTGTATTCTATTGAAATAATGCTTGCATTGGCGAACATGGGTAAGCATACGAAAGCCAAGGCAAGTAAAGTTGTGCGTTTGATCATGATCGTCTAGTCCGTTTTAAAAAATTATTTTAGCAACCAAGCCGGCTGCGTGGCGCATCATACGCCTTAGTATTTGCTACGTATAATAACTTTTGACGACAGGCAGTAACGAAGGTATTGGTCTGGCTGAGATGACGGAGTTTGGGCGAATGAAGCCTCAAGGTAGTCCGGAAAAAGCGGGGAATTACAAATAAAAAAGCCGCACGCTGTTTCCAGCGTGCGGCTTTTTTATTTCTACAGATAATCTAAGTTAAGCGCGCGAAGCCAAACTCACTTTTGCACGCTCAACAGCGGCTTTCACTTGATTAGGAGCTGTTCCGCCGATGTGATTACGCGCGGCAACTGAGCCTTCAAGCGTTAAGACAGCAAAAACATCTTGTTCAATGTGTTTGGAAAATTGTTGCAACTCTTCCAAACTCATTTCGGATAAATCTTTTCCAGTTTGCACCCCGTAGCCTACTGACTTACCGACAATCTCATGCGCATCACGGAAAGGTACACCGCGACGTACAAGGTAGTCTGCCAAATCGGTTGCAGTAGAAAAACCACGCTTGGCTGCTTCATACATTTTTTCTTTGCGTGGCAGAATTGCTGGCACCATATCGGCGAAAGCGCGTAGGCAATCTTTTACGGTATCAATCGCATCGAAGACGGGTTCTTTGTCTTCTTGGTTGTCTTTGTTGTAGGCCAATGGCTGCGATTTCATTAGCGTCAACAATGCGGTGAGGTGACCGTAAACACGGCCGGTTTTTCCGCGCACTAATTCTGGAACATCCGGATTTTTCTTTTGCGGCATGATGGATGAGCCGGTGCAGAAACGATCTGGCAAATCAATAAAACTGAATTGCGAGGATGTCCAGAGCACAAGCTCTTCGCTGAAGCGCGACAAGTGCATCATTAAAATCGCGGCGAAGGAGCTGAACTCGATGGCGAAGTCGCGATCGCTCACTGAGTCGAGTGAGTTTTCGGTTGGTGCGTCAAAACCTAAAAGTTGTGCTGTGTAGGCACGATCAATCGGATAGGTAGTACCTGCCAAAGCTGCCGCACCGAGTGGTAAAAAATTCATACGTTTGCGGCAATCCAACAAGCGTGAATAATCACGTTGCAACATTTCAAACCAAGCCAATAAATGATGACCAAAGGTGACTGGTTGCGCAGTTTGCAAATGAGTGAAGCCGGGCATTATGGTGCTTGCCTCGCGCTCAGCTACACTTAACAAGCCTTGTTGCAAGCGCGTAAGTTCTTTGGCGATTGCATCGATCTCATCGCGCAAATAGAGGCGAATATCGGTGGCAACTTGATCGTTGCGCGAGCGTCCGGTATGAAGTTTCTTACCGGTGATGCCAATGCGTTGGGTCAAAACTGCTTCGATGTTCATGTGAACATCTTCCAGGCTTACCGACCAATTAAATTTACCGGCAACAATTTCAGCGCGGATTTCTTCAAGGCCAGTGATGATTTGGTCGCGCTCGGCATCCGTCAACACGCCGACTTTCGCCAACATGGTAGCGTGGGCGATGGAGCCGTTAATATCGTGGTGATAAAGACGATAATCAAAACCAACGGATGCGGTAAAGCGCTCGACAAAGGCATCTGTCGCTTCAGTAAAGCGGCCGCCCCAGGGTTTAATGGGCTGATCGTTTTGGCTCATGGCAAAATCTCAAGCAGAATTATTAACAAAAAAGAGTAAGTACACCGGAAGATTGAAAAGGCGGGCATTATAGCGCTAGCGGGGTATTGGAAATCCACTTTCAGTACCGCGAAATCGCTATTTTGCTGCACCCGCTACCTAGAGATCGGCTTTGGAGCCAGGCAATAGTGACTACACCTAAGAATAAAAGAGCCAATGGGGATTTTTTGCCAAACCTTTGCAATGCCCAATCGGTATTGTTCCTGGTACTGGCGGCCGAGCTTATGGCCATTTTGCTTACGCTCAATGCGTCCCAATTGCCACAATTCAGTTGGGATGTGCTTGCACTCTATTCATTTCAAGTGCAGTGGATCAGCCTTATCAGTGCCTTTGTCATTTGCAGTATTCGCCCCTGGTTGCGAACCTGGACACCCACTCAAGCAGGTTTAATGGCTTACGGAGCAGTCCTACTTACGACGCTTATCATTTCTACGGTCGGGCAATTCCTGTTGCAAGCGTTCGGAAGTGGTTGGTTTGCAGGTCCTGTTGGTTTCAAATTCAACGGTTGGCAGATAGTCAATAACATGCTGGCGTCAGCTATTTTATCGGGCATCGCGCTACGTTATTTATATTTGCAGCAACAGCTGCGCATCCAACAGCAGGCAGAATTGCAGGCGCGTATCCAGGCGTTACAGTCGCGCATTCGACCGCATTTTTTATTCAATAGCATGAATAGTATTGCGTCCTTGATCGGTTCCGATCCGGATATGGCGGAGCGGGTCATTGAGGATCTGGCCGAATTATTTCGCGCGAGTCTGGCAGAGCCCGCGCTCATTCCATTTGAACAGGAGATGACCTTATGTCGTCACTATCTCGAAATCGAACAGTTGCGCTTAGGTAAACGTTTAACAGTTGATTGGCAGATTGGAGAACTGGGCAAAGACTTTAAAATTCCTAGCCTTATGCTGCAGCCCTTACTGGAAAATGCGATTTTTCATGGCATCGAACCCATGCCGAAAGGTGGGACTATATCGATCAAAATATCCCAGGCGAAAAATCAGTTAATGATTGCTATAACTAATCCATATCCTCTTGTTAAAAAGACCGTACCACAAGCGCAGACAGCATCACAAGACCGTCACAACCGTATGGCGCTTGATAATATTCGCCACCGTTTGCAAGTACACTACGGCAATAAAGCACGTTTGTCTTCAAGCGCAGAGAATGGTGTATTCACCACCTATATTTTTTGTCCACTGTCACAATGAGAAAATAACAAATGGAAATCTTGATTGTTGATGATGAACCTCTTGCTCGCCAACGTTTGGTGCGCATGATTGAAAAATTGGAGGGACACAACATCATTGGGGAGGCCGAAAATGCCGACGAGGCATTGAGCGTAATCAACGACCATGATCCGGATATAGTTTTATTGGATATACGCATGCCAGGTAAAGATGGCGTCACTCTTGCCAAAGAAATTAGTCAATTGGATTGCCCGCCCGCTATTATTTTTTGTACCGCCTTCGATCAATACGCGCTCGATGCGTTCGGCACAACTGCTATTGGCTATTTGTTAAAGCCTATTAAAGCGGAGCAATTGGAAGATGCACTTGGTAAGGCGCAAAAGCTGAATAAAGTTCAACGCGCAGTAGCACAAAAACCCGCACTGGAAAATAAAACAACCCGCACGCACATCAGCGCAAAAACTCGCCGTGGTATAGAGTTAATTCCGCTGGATGATGTACGGTATTTTGTTGCAGACCATAAATATGTCACTGTGTTTCACCGCAATGGCGAACACTTGTTGGATGAGACACTAAAAGAATTGGAAGAAGAATTTGGCTCACGTTTTATTCGCGTTCATCGCAACGCATTAATTTCCGTCAAACATATTGAAGCAATCGAGCGGGCCCCACAGGGACAATATCAAGTGCGTCTAGCTGATACCGAGCAAAAACCAATTATCAGCCGCAGGCACGTCAGTGATGTTAAGGAATTATTGAAGTTGATGTGAGGAAATGAATCTCTCGCTCGCGAAATAATAATTTCTAAATTTAATCACTTTTTGCATCCACCACGGAACGCCAGGTTCCTGATGTGTATGCATTTTCAATATTCCAATTAAAAATAAACTTGTGCCAACACGAAACTGGTTTGCCCTCGTGCATGCAAGGGGTAAATTTCCAGTAACGTAAGGCGTGCGTAGCAATTGTTTGGTCTAAAAGATCAGAGCCACTTGATGACGCTATCTTTGCTTCTGTAATGCTACCGTTTTCGGCAATATTAAGATTCAGCTCAGTTGTTCCTTGTTGACCTAACCGTGCTGCTTCTTTAGGGTATTTAGGATGAGTTAAGCCCTTTGATGATCGTTTTGCTTTAACAAACGTTGGATTTACGTCGGGGGGTGCAACCTCATGTTGAACGTTTTTTATTTCGTTGCTTGTGGCAGCAACCTCAGCTTCAAAATCAAAGGTTGGGGGTGGGGTAAAATCTGGAATAGTTCTTCTAATGTCAGACGGCTCGACAGGAACGATTTTTTCGACCTCGGGGGGAACAACATCTACAACTTCAGCTTTAATGGCCTCTACTTTCTTGCCTCTATGAACTAATGTGTTGTACGCAAATATCCCGTAAATCAAAGCCACATGTAGAACAATAACAATAATTAAGCCAAGCGATCGCTGCTTTCTATTTTGGACACGGTACGGCATGTAGCTTCCTTTTTAATTATTTCAAAATACGTCCTAGACCAGAATCGTACGGTAAAGACATTCGTCGCCGGACTGATTGTAGCGCCGCATTATGACCTGTTCAACAAGCTCTAACGGCTTCTAACCAAATAAAGAAAATAAAGCCCAAAACTTGGAATAGCGAGGATGTCTCCGACTATTGTTGCAAAAATAAGTCGCTACCTTCATGAAAAACGCGTTTATCCAAGCCCATTCCAATTTTTAGCGCGACATCTCTATCCCATTGATTTTTTATTCTACTGATTGCAAAAGCATCCGCGACACTAAGTTGATCCAAGTGATACCAAGGTGAAATTAGCGGAAAAAATTGCAGTGGCCAATCAGTTCCGTAAATGAGCCGTCCCTCGAGTTCTGGGTGTTTAAGCACTTTTTCCACATAGCCCAATTTATTGATTTGCGTCAGGCTGGAAATATCGCCGTAAAGGTTAGGGTATTGCTTAAACATAGGCAGAATGCGCTCAAAATTTTCCTCGCCATCGGATTCACCCGTAGTTGCTATATGAGCTGCGATTACTTTTACACCTAGCGATAAAGGTAGTTGCAAGCGGTGCGGGTCTGCGAGTTCATCTTTTGCGTGACTAAACGATTTTTCCATTCCGGTATGGGTTAGTAGGGGTATATCAAGCTCTGCCATTTTTTTATAAAAAGGAATAATTGCAGGGTCGGCCGGATTAATATACATAATGGAAGGAATCCATTTAACCAGCACTGCGCCTTGTGTTTTAGCGTGTTCCAATCGTTCAATTGCGTCCTTGCGGTAGGGATTGATGCTAGCTGCATATAAAAGATTCGAGTACCGACGGGTTTGTTCGTACACATATTCATTGGGAACATATATTTGGGTTTTTGCTTTATCCAGCTCTCCTCGCGCATCAATAACTCCGTCAAGAGAAAGAATCACGGCTTTATCAACAACTTTAGATGTTGAAACTGAATTGCTTATTTTTTTTAAGACAATCTGATCCCCCTCACTTTCCAGCTCCTTAAGCGATGTTCCCATCGCCATTAGATAAAACCTGAACCGAAAATTGTTTCGCATTTCATCGTTAATAAAACAACCGGAGTTGCCGTACCCCAAACCGGCAACATGGACATGGAAATCAACAATGTGCTTCCCTTCGAAAGGCAAAAGGTGATCATTATTTTTGGTTTCCGCATAGCCAACAAGCGAAATAAAAAATACAGAAATTAAAAGTATGGCTTGTAATATTTTCATTGCGTCAATGTCTTTATCAGATTAAAACGTTAGTGGAAGTCACTGACGTCAAAGCCAGTTGTTTTGCGCCGCCAAAATCAGTTTTACCGCTACCGAGTTTTGGAATTGCAGTTACATGTTGTACAACGCTGGGAATCATCATGGGGTTGCAATTTATGGCTAATAAACGTTTACGCAATTCTGCTGCGTCAATCGCAAGCGTAATTAACAACACGATTTGTTCGCCTTTTTTGTCGTCTGGAATATTGACTGCAACCATTTCTACATCGGGCTCGGTAATGACTTTTTTGATTTCACTTTCAACGGCGCCGAGGCTAACCATTTCTCCTCCTAGTTTGGCAAAGCGGGAATAGCGGTCAACAATAGTTAAAAAGCCATCTTCATCCAAATGACCTTTGTCGCCAGATTTGTACCAACGGCGACCATCTAGTTCAACGATGACTGATTTAGTTTTTTCCGGATCATTTAAATAACCGGTCATTACTTGCGTGCCCGAAATTAAAATCAAGCCATCTTCATTTGCGGCCAATGTCTGCAGGGTTATGGGGTCAACAATACGAAATGAGCAACCCGGCAGCGGCAAACCAACTGTGCCTATTTTGCTGCCCACTTGAACATGCCAGTCATTAGTATCCAATTGATCTGGAATATTTACGCTGGCAACTGGTGTTGTTTCAGTGGCTCCGTAGCCTTCATAAATGATCTTGTTAAATTTCGACAAAAATTCGTCGCGAATATCGCTCGATAATTTCTCTGCACCGGCTACGACCACGCGCAACGAATCCAGCATTAGCGGCTGCACTTTTTTATTTTTAGTGTACAGTCGCAGGAAAGTTGCGGTGCCACACATGATTGTAACTTTATGGCGAGCAATAGCTTTACCTATGGCAACCACATCGGTAGGGTCTGGATGACAAACAACTGGAATGCCTTCAATCAGCGGCAATAAAGTTGTCACGGTTAAGCCAAATGAATGGAATGGTGGCAAGCTGCCCATAACCAAATCGTCATCGCGTGTTTTTAAAACGTCGCTGATTTGTTTTATGTTCGCCATAAAATTTCTATGACTTAAAACAATACCTTTAGGCGTTCCTTCACTACCGCTTGAAAATAAAATCGCAGCAGAATCATTAATAGCTACTTTGCGTCCGAACAAACGGTAGAACCAATGAGCAGGTAAAATAATGGTTAATAAGAAGCTCACAGCTAGCAAAGGTTTTGAGATTTCATTTTTTAAGTGTTCTAGGTAAACGATATTTAATCCATTTAGCATGCCGTCAACATCTAAACCGCGCGCTTTTAATTTTTCGACGAATTTTTCCGAGGTATAGACAGTTTTAATATCCGAGTTTTTAACACTGGCTTGCACGGCAGCAACACTGGTCGTAAAATTTAAATTTACTACCGTTTGACCGTTTAGCATGACAGCCATATTTGCGATAATTGCAGCGCTGCTGGCGGGGAGCAATAAAGCGATATTTTTAGAGGTATCAATCTTACGCATCTTATGTGCAAAACTTGCGGTAGCCGCCATAACTTTGCCGTGACTTAGCTCAACACCTGTGGTGTCAATAACACAGGGGGCGCCTAGATGCTCTTTTGCTGAGCGCATCCATGCAAGCGGTAGAGGATCAAATTTTTCCGTTTGGTGTTCCCATGCATCAAACGATAACTCGAATATTTTTTGTTTTAATTCTTCGACTTTAGTCGTCATAGGCAAGGCAGAACCAAGTGTTACAATAATTTCCCTACGCAATCCACGCGAAGTATTATTGCGAAGTTTTTCGCTGCCTGCACGTGATAAACGGCTACCCCACAGGCCGTGTAGATAAAATGGAATGATTACACCTTGTACATCTTCCACAACACGTTCGAATCCACCGTGGAATAAACCAAGAGAACCTGTGCGACTAATGGCACCTTCCGGAAATAAACAAACAACTTCACCTGCTTTTAATAATTCATTAATTTTGATCAGGGATTCTTTGCTCTGACCGCTGCTAATAGGAATTACACCAAAAAATTTAAAGATAGGTTTTAAATACCATTGCTCATAAATACTACGCAACATAACAAAGCGCACGGGACGAGGGCTTGCAATTTGAATCATTGCCCAATCGATCCAGCTGATATGATTTCCTAGCAATAATGTACCGCCGGTTTTAGGTAGATTATCAAACCCAACAATATCAATTTTGTATTTTCCTGATATTAAAAACCCGGAAACGATGCGTGTTAAGGAGTGTGGCAATTTATAAACCGTATAAAAAGCTCCCGCTAACGCAACAATCATTAAAAGGAAAAATAATTGTGCGCTGGTCATGCCGATAGATGCTAATAAAATTGTCACGCTTAAAAAACTAAGCATGCCAATATTTTGTACCCAATTATTCCCTGCTAGGACAGTGCCTAACTCGTCGGACTTGGCGTGATATTGTATTAACGCATTTAACGGAATGATAAACAGCCCACCTAAAAACCCCAGCGCAGTAAAAGTGATAGCCATGCTAATGCGCGAGTCCAATGCCGACATAAATCCCAGCAGTAAAGCAAAGCCGAGTGCACCTACGGGAATTAATCCTAGTTCAATATAATTTTTGGAAATTTTTCCGGCAAATAAAGAACCTAAAATAATTCCTACGCCTGCACAAGCAATAATGCCCTGAATTACCAGAGTGTTATTTTCATGCAGGACATCCTTTGCAAACGCAGGGAAAGACGCGAACAAAACTTGTGCGATTGCCCAGAACATCGACAGACCAATGATCGACAACCAAATGACGCGTTTTCTTGAAATGATATGTAAATTATTTTTTAAATAAGAGCCGCTAAAAAATCCGGACGCTGAAAAATGTTTACTATCATCTCGCTCGCGCTTTGCAGGTAATTGATAGGCCATCCATAACTCAATCAATGTTAAGCCTACCAAAATCCAACCCAGCGGAGCTATATTGCTGACGATTGTTGATTTATCCGTTAAGGCCACATGGCTGAGATAATTTTCAAACAAGGCGGAGAATACAAATGTGCCACCTAAAATTGCCGCTATGGTTATCGCTTGTACTACGCCGTTTGCGCCAGCGAGATGTTGAGCACCAACAAGTTCACGGATATAACCATATTTAGCGGGAGAATAAATTGCGGCTTGAATGCCCAGGACTAAGGTCATTGCAAATGCAAACCAGAACCAACCTTGATAGTAGGCAAACGTAATTAATAAGACTGCTAATAACGCGAACCATGCGCTGTAACGCATGACCTGATGTTTGGGATGTTTGTCCGCGAGAAATCCTGCGGGAGAAAATAATAAAATAAACGGAATTAAAATTAGTGCATTGACTATGGCGGTGAGCACCACCTGCGCCTGGCCATCGTACATTTTGAAAATAGTATTTTGAATAACGATTTTATGGCCCAAATCCACAAAGGCATTAATGAAAAGCACGAGGATGTAGGGCAGGAAGCCTCTAATCTTGAATAGGTCTTGCATACTAATCTTGCTCCTTATTGATCATTTATATGGCCGTCAGTGGGTGAGCTCTTTCGGCTGCGGCAAGAATGCCCAGTGATTTCAATTATTACTACCTTTTTTGCGCAAGTAGCTATAAAGTTACCCGGAAGTATCATATAACGATACTTTTTTGCGCGAAGATGAGGATATGGCCCAAATCAGCCCGTTATTAAATACTCTTAAAAAGTCGCTCAAGGCACATGGTCTTACTTATTTGAAAATCGCTGACGCGCTTGAGCTAAGTGAAGCCAGTGTCAAACGTCTCTTTGCCGAACAGACCATTTCCTTACAGCGGCTTGAACAAATTTGTCAGCTTATGGAGATGGAAATTTCTGACCTTGTGCAAATGATGAATGAACAGCAACCGCGTTTACAGCATTTAAGCATAGAGCAGGAAAAGGAAATTACGCAGGATTTGGTTTTGCTATTAATTACTGTATCGGTTCTTAATCGCTGGACCCTGCACGATATACTTTCGTTTTACAAACTTAGTGAGGCTGAATGTATTCAAAAGCTTGCGCGTTTGGACAAATTAAAAATTATAGAATTGCTACCCAAAAATAAAATAAAACTTCTTGTGACATCCAATTTTAGTTGGCGCGAAAACGGTCCTATACAACAATTTTTCCAGGAGAAAATTGCAGCAGAATATTTTAAAACGAAATTTAAGGACGATGACGAGTGTTTAATTGTATTAAACGGTATGCTTTCTCCACAAAGTAACGGAGAGTTTCAGCGTAAATTAAAAAAACTCGCACGTGACTTTGATGATATTAATAACGACGATGCTTCGCTGCCTTTTGAGCAACGAAATGGTGTAACCGTAGTGATGGCGGTGCGGAATTGGCGCTACGGATTATTCGCGCCTTTATTAAGGAAATAGTAGAGCGGCTAAAGTTTTTTCTGCCAAAAGAGTGCGCGACCCATTTGTGCGTCGAGCTCGTAATGTGCAAAGTCGCATGCGCTGTAAAGAGCTTGTGCAGTTTTATTGCCCTCTAAAACTTCCAGGGTAATTTTGCAGCAGTCAAGTTGATGAGCATGTTCTTCAACTTTTTTCAGGATGCGCTTTGCTAATCCACGTCTGCGAAATTCAGGAGCTACTGCGAAGTCGTGAATGTTTAATAAAGGTTTGCAAGCGAAAGTAGAAAATCCTTCAAAGCATATAGCTAAGCCTGCAGGTTTGTTATCTACAAAAGCCAAGACTATGTGAACACCTTGTCGCGATTGTAATGCGGCAATTAAATTTGTTTTTACGAAAGGCGATAAATCTTCGCCGCCACCCATAGTATCTCTAGCGTACTCATTTAATAGAAATAGGATGGCATCAGCATGATGTGTATTGAATAAATCGGCAATTGTTATTTTTGTGATGATTGGTCTCCGAAACAATAATTTAATGTTGCCTGCCTTCGATGTCTTGCTCGATAAAACATACGTCTTATCAAGCTTGAGTGTGAGCTAAAGAGCTCGGCACATTTTTGGGTTGGTTTATCTTGATGGCCTAAACTACGGCTTGAAACTCCAGACTATATATCTCCATTAAAATAATTCCAATCCATAAATAAAAACGCCCGCTTGATGCGGGCGCTCTTAAGTTTAAAGATCTAAATTATTTACAACTTACTGCCGGTGTTTCAGCCGCTCCGCCGTTAGTATTGCCTTGAATACCAAATTCAACTGTCTGGCCAGCACTAAGATTTCCATTCCAACTTACGTTAGTCGCTGTGTAGGGATTGGTCCCTGTTATGTTTGCGTTCCATGAGCTTGATAAACGGTTCGCGCCGCTGTATTGCCAGGTTGCAGTCCAACCGTTAATTGTGCTCGTACCTTTATTGGTAACGCGAATTGCGCCTTGATAGCCACCGCCCCACGAATTTGTAATAACGTACACGCAATTTAAACCGGTACTTGCAATGCTGGATGAGCTGCTGGAGTTGGCAACAGACGATTTACTGCTCGATGAAGAATTCACAACAATGCTTGAGCTGCTGCTCGAACTTCTTAACGATGAACTGGCAACACTGGAGCTCGTTGTGCCACCAACAATTCCGTAAGGCGCTGGTTGAGTTACGCAGGTTGAACGTGCTATACAACTTTTATTATTTTCATAACCCCAGCCACTGGTGTTGTTCTTACACACTGGATAAAGCGTGCCGTACCAGTTGCATTGCTCACCGCTGGCAAGTGATGAACTTGAATCGGATGAGCTGCTTGGAACAGACGAGCTGCTAGAAAAAGAGGAGGAGCTTGATCTTACGATGGAACTTGAACTCACGGCTACGCTTGAAGAACTGCTTCGCAAACTTGAGGAGCTACTTTTAACGCTCGATGAGCTTGAATTACCGCCGAAATTGGTGGCCAGTTTAGAGGTCGCTTTAATTCCGTTTGCACTGTTAATAAGAAAACTGCCCCAAGTGCTGAGATTTGCCGGGTCAAAATTGATCGCTATGTCTAACGCCGCACAGCAGCCCCCGTTGCCGCTCCAACTCCAACCCATGTAACCAATACCCATTTGCTGGGTGTATTGAAGAATCGAAGCTTCATCAACATTGTTGCCATTATTCTCGGTACCAAATTCGCCAACAATCAGAGCGTGACCTTTTGCTTGAAAACTGGTGAGGTAGTTTTGAACGGCGGTCGCGGTGTTATAGACCTCATACATATGCACCGAGAACATGGTGTTGCTGAGCGAGTCTGCGGCAAAAATAGTTTGCGCGTTGTCGCGCATTATTCCCTGCCAGTCCTGACCCCAGGCAGGTGCATCGACCATGATCAAGTGCGTTAAACCGGCATTACGTAAGGCTTTAACTGCAGCAGATGTTTCGCTCGTGTAAGTAGATGCATTGGTGCTGTTGCCATAAGGTTCGTTGGCTATATTCACGATCACATAATCTTCCTGACCAATGATCGCGTTTTTAATATCGGAGCTAACCCAATATTCCGCAGCTTTGGAAATGTTGGTTGCAGTGGCTTGTTCGCCGTAACCCGTTGAGTCGTGAACTTCCAGCACGCAGACCAGTTTATTGGCTTTACAAAGGCTGATTATATTTGCGACTTCGGAACCGCTATTGCGTGTCCATTGAGTGCCATTACTCAGTACTACACGCACGGAATTTGCGCCCGTGGCAGCAATATCGCTCATCGCTTTGCTAGTGGAACTGGTGTACCAGGTATGAGCGTGGTTGATGCCGCGAAAAATAAAGTTGTTGCCGTTGGGATCCAACACTTTTGTACCGCTTACGCTCCAGCCTGCGAATGCGCTTGATGCAGCCAACATTCCTGTAAGAAGTGCCGTGCTTGTCAGACTGCTAATACTTCTAAATTTTTTCATAAGTGTACCTATTGTCGCAGCGTGTTATGAACTGCTTTCGTTTGTCGTTGAAGAGTTGCTGCGTTAAAACATTATCGGCTTTTGAGTGAATGCAACCAGTAGATGCAAACCGCCATAAATTTTCAGCGATAAATGTAAAAATTTAGGCAATAAAATACCGAGCACTTTTTTTTAAAAAAATGCCAATTAGTAGCGCGAAAGTTAATTAATCAACAGCAAAACGTATTTTTATCTGACCAACGGCCAGTAATGGTTACGCGGTAAACAATTATCAAAACCGAGGCGAAAGCAAACTTGTATGATTATTATATTTGAAAATTGCGATTTCTACCGAGAGTAACCGTTTACATAGTATCCTCCCGCAATCCGTTTTGACAATAGATTTAGGTGCCAACCAGTGCACACTTGGATACAAGTGTCGACGACCTATGGCAAATCTTGCTTAATAGTGCCCGCTGAGCTATTTTCAATTGGCAGACTCGTTTCACATCATCATGACAAAACTTCACGTGCAAATTACTAATAATCTCACTTTAAGACTAAGGATGTGCAGCATGAATTTTCAAGATTCGATTAAAATTTGTTTCACAAAATACGCTGACTTTACTGGCCGTGCATCTCGCTCGGAGTACTGGTGGTTTTTTTTATTTTGTTTATTGGCAGGTGTAGTGTTGTCAATGGTGAGTCAGGTTTTGAGCGGACTGTTTTCGCTAGCAACTTTATTGCCGCGCTTTGCAGTCGGCGCGCGTCGTTTACATGAAACCAATCGTAGTGGTTGGTGGCAACTATTATGGTTCGTACCCGTTATAGGTTGGATAATAATCGTTATATTTTTAGTTCAGGAGCCAGTTGCAGAATCACAATCAAACCAATAGTTTCAACAAGCGAGCAAAGTCGATTTGCTCGCTTGTTGAATAATTTTCTGTAAATACATCAGTACTGTTTGTACGGTAAAAATTTACCAGATAAGACCACGTTTACACGATCACCTTTAGGATCCGGCTCGCGCACTATATCCATACTGAAATCAATTGCGCTCATGATGCCATCGCCAAACTCTTCGTGAATTAGCTCTTTAATTGTGGCCCCATAAACATTTACGATTTCATACCAACGGTAAATTAAAGGATCTGTAGGTACTTCAGTAGGCAGTGAGCCTTTGTAGGGAACAACTTGTAACCATCGTTGTTCTTCATCCGATAAATTAAAAATATCGCCAATTATTTTTGCTTGCTCCTTGTTAAAAGTCATTTGACCCAGGCAGCCAGCGGTGACCCATTCCTTGCTAAGGCCCAGTTTTTGGGCAACATCGCACCATTTAATATCATGCAGTACTTTATAGGTAATAATTTTCTCGGTAATTTCATTGCGATTCATACAAGCTCCGTATTTTTTAAAATTTGATGGGTTAGAAATCGTGAAAACTTTGTAGGAGCAATTAACAAGCCACATTAGGTCGCATGTAAAAGGCGCGTGCATAAAAAAGGGCAGTCTAGAAGACTGCCCATAAACGACTCATGAAGCAGTCGAAGAAGAGGGGATATGAAAAAAAACGAGAATTTGTAAAAACTAAATTTGAGTTAGATCTGTACTTGGACTAATCCATCCTCAACACGCACAGGATAAACAGCAATATTATATTCAGGCTTTTCCAGGCACTCACCAGTGCGCAAATTGAAATGTTGTTTGTAAAGTGGTGATGCAACAACAATTTCATCGCCAATTGAACCAAGTATGCCGCGAGACAATACGTTGGCTTCACCGATGGGGTCATAATTTGACACGGCAAAAACTTCGTTTAAACGACGCGAATTAAACAGCGCAACTTGTTTTTTGTTAACCAGAGCGCAAAGCCCTGTGTCTGGTAATAGGTCGTGGTACTCGCACACACTAATCCAAATTTTTTCACTCATGATATGTTCTCTTTAAAATATTTTTACGGCTCTTTCTAAGTACGTAACAGTCGAAATGCATGCTAATTTTTACGCACTCTGCGTGAGCGGAGCTGAAAGCAGTTAATCAACCAGTTCAACTAATTCTATGGTGTTGGTTCGTTCTTCTTTAAAAGCAGGACGAATTTGTCCACGCTCTAACACATAAGCCAAATTGTCATCGCGCTCGTCGGAGTTAATAAAGTGTTTGAAACGTTTTAAACGCTCTGGGCTCTCGACAGTCGTTTTCCATTCGCATTGGTATTGATCAATGTTGGCTTGCATTTGTGCTTCCAACTCTTCGGCTATACCAAGCTTGTCATCAATCACAACTTTTTTGAGGTAAGCCAAGCCACCGTCGAGATTTTCCAGCCAAACGGATGTACGTTGTAAACGATCACCAGTACGAATATAGAACATCATGACGCGGTCAATATATTTGATCAGGGTTGCATCATCCAAACCTTGCGCGAATAAATCGGCATGACGTGGACGCATACCGCCGTTACCGCATACAAATAAATTCCAACCACTTTCGGTTGCAATCACGCCAAAATCTTTTGATTGGGCTTCAGCACATTCGCGGGTACAACCGGATACGCCGAATTTAATTTTGTGTGGGGCACGCACACCCTTGTAACGATTCTCCAAGGTAATTGCCATGCCGACAGAATCAAGCACGCCGTAACGACACCAGGTACTTCCCACACAGGATTTAACGGTACGCAATGATTTACCGTAAGCATGACCCGTTTCGAAACCTGCTTCGACTAACACTTTCCAAATCGCTGGCAACTGATGTAATTGTGCACCAAACAAATCTATACGTTGTCCGCCAGTAATTTTTGTATAGAGCTTGTACTCTTTCGCAACCTGGCCGAGAACAATTAATTTCTCTGGCGTGATTTCTCCGCCTGCTACACGTGGCACTATTGAATAAGTACCGTCTTTTTGCATATTGCCGAGGAAAATATCGTTAGTGTCTTGCAGGCCGATGTGTTTGTCGTCCAACACATATTCATTCCAGAAGGATGCGAGAATTGACGCAACAGCAGGTTTGCAAATATCGCAGCCTAAGCCGTGACCATGGTCATCCAACAATTCATCAAAGGATTTGATTTTTTTGATGCGCACAATATCTGCTAATTCTTTGCGTGAATGCGGGAAGTGTTCACAAATATTATTGCTAACTTCCACACCGAGTTTGATTAACTCAGCATCCATAACTTGTTTTACTAATGCGGTACAACCACCGCAAGATGTTGAAGCTTTGGTAACATCTTTAATAGCACCCATGTTGGTTGCGCCATTTTGCACAGCGCAACAAATTGCACCTTTGCTCACATCCATACATGAACAAATTTGCGCTGTGTCTGGCAAAGAGCCAACGCCCATTGCTGCACCAGCGCCATCAACTGATGGCAAAATTAAACCGTTTGGATCTTCCGGTAAATCCATCCCGTTTACACACATTTGTTGCAGCACGCCGTAGGCTTCCACATCACCTACCAACACGGCGCCTAACAACTTTGTGTTGTCAGCAGAAACAATAATGCGTTTGTAAACTTCTTCTACGTCGTTGCTGTAGGTGTAACTTAATGAGCCGGGAGTATTTCCGTGAGCGTCACCAACTGATGCAACGTCTACACCTAACAATTTTAATTTTGTACTCATATCTGCACCGGTAAACTCTTCGCTACCGCCGGTTATATGAGATACAGCAACTTTCGCCATGTGATAGCCAGGCGCAACCAAACCGTAGATACGATTTTGCCAAAGCGCAGATTCGCCGATCGAATACACATCAGGAACAGAAGTTACGCAATTGTTATCAACGACGATACCGCCGCGATCACCAACTTGAATTCCACATTTGCGTGCGAGTTCATCTTGCGGGCGAATACCGGCGGAGAACAAAATCATATCGGTTTCTAAATGGCTGCCATCGGCAAAATTCATTCGGTAGCGCGCTTCAGTACCAGCAACAATTTCTGTGGTCGCTTTTTGCGTATGAACTCTTACGCCAATTGATTCAATTTTACGACGCAATAATTTGCCGCCGCCTTCATCTAATTGCACCGCCATTAAACGTGGCGCAAATTCAACTACGTGGGTTTCAAGGCCGGCGGCCTTTAAAGCGGCAGCCGCTTCCAAACCTAATAAACCGCCACCGACTACTACGCCAACTTTGCTTTGCTTTGCGGAATTGGTAATAGCTTCCAGATCTTCAATGGTGCGATATACCAAACAATGTTCACCGCTGTTACCTGGAATTGGCGGAACGAATGGAAACGAACCCGTAGCAAGAATTAATTTGTCATACCCTTCACGACGACCAGAAGCGGTGATCACTTCTTTGTTTTCCAAATCCAAGTCTACAACTTTATCTTTCAAAATAAATTCAACGGATTTTTCGTTGTAATAACTTTCGCTGGTCAGCATTAAATCTTCTGCGGTTGAACCGGAAAAATATTTAGATAGCTGAACGCGGTCATAGGCTAAACGCGGCTCTTCCGAGAAAGTAATGACCTGATAATTTGCAGCATCTGCGTGATTCACTAAATTGTCAATGAATTTGTGACCCACCATGCCGTTACCGACTACAACAATACGCTTCTTCATAATTGCCTCACGTTTTTAAACGCTTTTTAATTAACTAAAATTTATGTTGTCATGCATTGAGCTTCTTGCACCAATGCATTCACTTGTAATTGATCTTTCAGACTTACTACTTGCCCAACAATAATCAATGCAGGAGATTGAACCTGTTCGCGCAATACTGCTTCTGGAAAATTTTTCAAATCAGAAATAATGTCGCGCTGATTTTTGCGGCAACCATTTTCAATAATGGCAACAGGTGTGTCGGCAGCCAAACCACTGGCTAATAGACTTTCAGAGATATCTGAAGCGCGCGTTAATCCCATGTAAAACACCAATGTGTGGTTTAATTGCGCAAGGGCATTCCAATTCACATCCAGAGTTTTTTCCGCATGGCCGGTTACGAAAGTACAGCCTTGCGCAATACCGCGGTGAGTTAGTGGAATGTCAGCGTAAGTACTGCAACCGGACGCGGATGTGATACCTGGAACCACCTCAGCCTCAACACCGGCTTTACGCAGCTCCAATAATTCTTCACCACCACGACCAAATACAAAAGGATCGCCACCTTTAATGCGGCAAACGTTTGAACCCGATTTCGCTTGGCTCACTAACAATTGATTCAAGTCGTCTTGCGGAATGCTGTGATTATTTTTTACTTTTCCCACGTAAAGTGCCGGTGTATTTTTCGGAAAGAGTGCGCAAATCTCTTCGCTTACCAGCTGGTCATAAAAAATAATATCGGCGGAGTTAATTGCACGCAGTGCTTTTACTGTTAACAAATCTGCATCGCCCGGCCCCGCACCTACCAACCATACTTTTCCTGCTTTGGCGGCGCATGGACGGTATTGATCTATGACGCCTACATTTATAGGTGTAGAGTTTTCTGTGGTAGCAGTTACGTGTTTCATTTTGGCACCTTGCAGATCGTGCTGATTTTTCATGTATGAGATTTTGCAAGCGCAATGCCAAGTTCTATGAAACCAGAAAACTAAACGATAAGTCTTTGAAATTCAGCGAGTTATTGAATAAGAGGTAATATGGTTCGAGGATAAGAATGAACAAACAATTTAGTTTAATGAAATGACAATGATTTTAATTGGTGCAGAGGCGCGCTATTAAAATGCAAAATAGAAAATTCATGGAATTGCAAAATGCACTAAATTAAAACAAAGTGGTGGTGCATTGTGTTCAGATAGAATGCATTGTCTCGCGAGGTCGGAGTGTTGAAAAGCATCGCCATTTTAAAGTGACTCACCTTTTAGCGTTTTTAACCAAATTCACGATCTATTTGATTTAAAGTTAAGTGAAATCACCATTTCGGAGCATCAGATTTTACCTCCGCTATGTTTTGGCTTGATTAGTGCTTTTTCTGAATAACGTGAAGTTCGACTGAAGAACTATGAATCAGTTTGAAGACTGTTTTTCTCTTAAACTGCGAGCGTTCCTCTAAAACATTGAGCATGATATAAATGCTCTATAAGGTAGGCCGTTCCTGAATGCGAAAATGCCCATGCGTTTAACACCAACTACGTCAATTGATCGCCTTGTCGACGGCTACGGTCGGGCTATAAACTATGTTCGTCTGTCGATAACAGATCGTTGCGATTTGCGCTGCATCTATTGCATGGCGGAAGACATGACTTTTCTGCCAAGGTCTGAAGTCTTGTCAATTGAAGAGTTTGTGATTTTGGGTAAGGCATTTTGTGAATTGGGTGTCACCAAGTTAAGAATCACGGGCGGTGAGCCACTCATTCGCGGCGGAGTTGTTGAGCTAATGCGACAGTTGAAGCAAACTCCTGGGCTCAAAGAGCTTTGCCTTACAACGAACGGAACTCATCTCGCCACGCACGCGCAAGCCCTGAAAGATGTTGGGGTGGACCGGATCAATATCAGTTTGGATACTCTAAATGCAGGGCGATTCAAACAGCTCACTCGTTTCGGCGATATCAATCTAGTATTGAGCGGAATCCAGGCCGCGAAGCAAGCAGGCTTCAAAAGAATCAAGCTTAATTGTGTGGCGCTCAAGCATTACAATGCTGACGAGGCTGGCGAACTTGTAAATTTTGCCATGACAGAAGGGCTCGATATTAGCTTTATTGAAGAGATGCCGCTTGGCAGAGTTGATGGGCACGGCAGAGCTGCTGAGTTTATTAGTAGTGCGGAATTGCGGGATCAAATTAGCGAGCGCTTTGATCTACAGCCAATTCATGAAACGAGCGGTGGTCCCGCGCGCTATTGGTTAGCAAAAGGCTACAGCTCGCGCCTGGGTTTTATTTCTCCTCATTCGGAAAATTTTTGCGGAAGTTGTAATCGTGTACGGGTTACTGCGACCGGAAAATTAATTTTATGTTTGGGGCAAGAAAACAGCGCAGATTTGCGCTCAGTCATTCGTGAGAATCTGAAACCGGAAGTTGCATTGCGAAATGCTATCCTCAGGGCTATAGCGCACAAGCCTGAAAAGCATGATTTTACGTTAGCGGATGAGCCGCAGATTTTGCGATTTATGAATACAACAGGAGGATAAGTTTTACCCTCAGGTTTATCTCGGAGTCGCCCAACCATAAATTATTTGCCCTCACAGTTTAAGTAGGCTTTCATGTCCTCCCAAAAAGAATTTGAACCGCTAAATATTTGTATTCTTACCGTGTCTGATACGCGTTCGCTCGAAACAGATACCTCTGGGCAAAAGCTTCAGGATTTACTGACCGCTGCAGGACACCATTTGTATGACCGTAAGTTGGTGATTGATGATATCTATCAAATTCGCGCTGTTACCTCGCTATGGATTGCGGATAAACAGGCTCAGGTAATTTTAATCACTGGAGGGACAGGCTTTGCAGGCCGCGATAGTACGACCGAAGCGGTCATCCCTTTGTTTGATAAAACTGTGGTTGGCTTTGGGGAGTTATTTCGACAAATGTCTTATTCGGAGATTGGGACCTCGACGATACAGTCGCGCGCGACGGCGGGTTTGGCAAATCGAACACTCATATTCTGCTTGCCCGGGTCAACGGGTGCATGTACAACCGCGTGGGAAAAGATAATTGCCGAGCAATTGGACAGCCGTTACAAGCCGTGCAATTTTGTGGGGCAGATACGAATTAACCTTTAGGATTAGTAAGTCTGCGGCAGATGTTTAAGCATATCCTTACGTGCTGCAATTAACTCTTTATAGGTTTGTATCATCGTAAAATTAACGTGCGTTCCGTTCAGCTTTAACGCGTCTTGCTGACGTTCATACTCGGAAATTTCGGCCAAAAGCTTAGCCCGTAAATCATCCGTTCTGGCAAGATTTATCCCTACACCTATCTGACCCGCTAGCTTTTTCATGACACTACCTCTTATTTGAAATCCGACAGCGCAACATTTGTGGCGAGCTTTGAATGAGTTCGATACCCACGAATCTGTGTCGCCTATCATTTATACAGCATAGCCCATCGGGTTGACGCGCAGCTACAGTTTCCTAGACCATTTGCTTCTTTGCATAGTTCCATGGGGCGTCAAATATATGACTTAGTCATAAGAGAGGGTTCCGCCTATTCCAGCGCTTAAAAAAGGATCAATTCTCCCTCGATAGTCATATCCCTGACACGACTACATGGGTATAATGCGCGGCCTCAGATTTGCCGCAAAAATCTTGTGTAATGAAATTTTGCGGCGATCGCGTCTAAATTGTTGATGTAAATCGCTGATTTACAAGCATTTTAGGCGCTAGCGTTTGGTGTTTGCCAAGCGGCGGGAGACTATCCCTGCATTCATTGCCTATTTCATTCCCAAGAGAATCACCACTGTGACAGATACAGCTTCAGTTCGTAAATTACGTAACATTGCCATCATTGCCCACGTTGACCATGGTAAAACTACCTTGGTTGATAAACTGTTGACTCAGTCTGGCACCCTTAATCGCCGCAATGAAGGCGCTGATCTGATCATGGATTCCAACGATCAGGAGCGTGAGCGCGGTATTACCATCCTCGCGAAAAACACTGCTATTACCTGGAATGACTACCGCATCAACATCGTGGATACTCCCGGACACGCCGATTTCGGTGGTGAAGTTGAGCGCGTTCTGTCGATGGTTGACTCGGTGTTGCTGTTGGTTGATGCCGTTGGCGGACCAATGCCACAAACTCGCTTCGTAACGCAAAAAGCGTTCGAGCAAGGTTTGAACCCAATTGTTGTAATCAACAAAGTTGACCGTCCGGGCGCGCGTCCAGATTGGGTTGTTGATCAAGTATTTGAATTGTTTGACCGTTTGGGTGCCACCGATGAGCAGTTGGATTTCCCTATCGTTTATGCATCCGCATTGAACGGTGTTGCTGGTTTGTCTCCCGATGCGTTGGCAGATGACATGACTCCACTGTTCCAAATGATTATCGATAAAGTTAAAGCGCCAGCGGTAAATGCTGATGGCCCACTGCAAATGCAAATTTCTGCACTGGACTACAACAGCTACGTAGGTGTTATCGGGATCGGTCGCATCACTCGCGGTACCTTGTCTCCGAACCAACAAATCGTTGTTGTTCCGCACGAAGGTGAGCAACGCAAAGCAAAAATTTTGCAAGTAATGGGCTTCCACGGTCTTGAGCGTGTTGAGACTAATTTGGCAACGGCTGGCGATATCGTTTGTATCACTGGCGTTCAAGGTCTTGGTATTTCCGACACCATTTGTAGCCCGGACTGCATCGAGCCAATGAAACCATTGAGCGTTGATGAACCTACTGTAAGCATGACCTTTCAAGTAAACGATTCACCATTTGCCGGTAAAGAAGGCAAGTTCGTGACTACTCGTAATATCAAAGATCGTTTGGATCAAGAGTTGATTCACAACGTAGCTCTGCGTGTTAAAGAAGGTGAGACTCCGGATAAATTTATCGTGTCTGGCCGTGGCGAATTGCATTTGTCGGTATTGATCGAAAACATGCGTCGCGAAGGCTACGAGATGGGCGTATCACGTCCTGAAGTAATTGTGAAAGAAGTTAACGGCGAAAAACACGAACCGTTCGAGCAAGTAGTTATCGACGTTGAAGAACAACATCAAGGTAAAGTGATGGAAGAACTCGGCCTGCGTAAAGGCGAGTTGCACAACATGCAACCGGATGGTAAAGGTCGTATCAAGCTGGAATTCCTTTGTCCTTCACGTGGTTTGATCGGTTTCCGTGGCCAGTTCCTGACGATGACTTCTGGTTCTGGAATTATGACTAGTATCTTTGACCATTACGGCCCGGTTAAAGAAGGCGAAGTGGCAAAACGTCAAAACGGCGTGTTGATTTCCATGGTTAAAGGTAAAACTCTTGCTTATGGTTTGCACCCACTGCAGGAACGTGGTCGCTTGTTCTATGGCGCGGGCGCTGAAGTTTATGAAGGTCAGGTTGTCGGCATTCACTCGCGCAACAATGATTTGGTTGTTAACCCAACCAAAGCAAAACAACTTACTAACGTTCGTGCGTCAGGTACCGATGATGCGCTGACCTTGTCTCCACCAATTCGCCATACACTTGAACAAGCGTTGGAATTTATTGAGGACGACGAGTTGGTAGAAGTAACTCCGCTGAGCATTCGTATCCGCAAAAAATTGCTCACTGAGAACGAGCGTAAGCGTGGTAAAAAAGCCTAATTGATTTAAGCTTGCGAAAAATCCCTCAAGTGAAAGCTTGGGGGATTTTTTTTGATTTTCGTAGGGCACTCTGGAATGCGCCCGTGAATCTACTGGATACCTACTCGCCGTATCCTACGATTTTGGTCACCCGTTAGGATGTTCTTGCAGGTTGGAATGGATATTTATTTTCTCATTTTATTTTTAATTCTCGGCGCGGCCACAGGTTTATTCGCTGGCCTTTTTGGTATTGGCGGCGGCGGAATTATGGTGCCCGTGCTCACCTTTCTTTTTGTGAAGCTCGCGTTTTCTGCCGAGCATGTAGTTCATATGGCGCTGGCGACTTCAATGGCTGCAATTATACCGACAGCGATTGCAAGTTTACGCGCGCATCATTCTCGTAACGCTGTGCTCTGGAGTGTGGTTTTAAAAATTGCACCAGGAATTTTGTTGGGCACTT
The DNA here is from genome assembly GCA_004173475.1 of Gammaproteobacteria bacterium. GTDB lineage: Bacteria > Pseudomonadota > Gammaproteobacteria > Pseudomonadales > Cellvibrionaceae > Cellvibrio. Next base: position 169,809 of record SEBU01000006.1, on the reverse strand, counting down.
TTGCGGGTACTTTTCTCGCTAGTTATTTATCGGCAAAGCCGCTTGCAATTTTCTTCTCCTGCTTCATGTCATTTGTTGCGCTACAAATGGTGATGGATCGCAAGCCCAAACCATCTCGGCAATTACCGAGTGGAGTGGTATTGAGTGGGGTAGGCTCAGGAATCGGTGGGATTTCAGCGTTAGTGGCGATAGGTGGCGGAACACTCACGGTACCGTTTTTGACTTGGTGTAATATCGCTTTGCCTGTGGCGATTGGTACTTCGGCAGCGGTTGGTTTGCCCATCGCATTTGCCGGTGCGACGGGTTACTTAATTAATGGTTGGTCGGTGGAAAACTTACCTGTTCATACCTTGGGTTTTATTTATTGGCCTGCTGTTATTGCAATGGCCACGGCGAGTTTTTTTACTGCGCCTCTTGGTGCGCGGCTAGCGCATTCATTGCCTATTCCCTTGCTTAAAAAATGTTTTGCAGCCTTGTTGATAAGCTTGTCGTTGCAAATGTTATTCACTGTAATCGGTCATTGATATGTCGATAAAAAATTCCATCACCGCCGCACTTAAGCAAAATCTTTTACCGGGTTTGGTGTTGCAATGTTTTGCATTGGCTATAGTGCTGATTTATTTTTTTGTACCAGCTTCACAGCCTGTTTATGCGTGGTTTGGAATTTTAAAACACCTGTACGGGTATGGATATTCATTTGTTGCTACGGCAGTGTTCGGCGGTCTAATTCCCTTTTTATATTTATACGCAACTGATCGATTGGATAAAACTAGAAGCTATTTAGGCTTGCTGGCTTTTTACTTAATTTTTTGGGGGCTGAAAGGAATTGAGGTAGATTATTTTTATCAATTGCAAGGCCAATGGTTTGGCTATGAAAATACCGTCCAGACAATTGTATTGAAAGCGGCGGTGGATCAATTTTGCTATAGCGCATTTTGGGCGGCGCCAAGCATCACCATTGTTTATCTTTGGGTTGAGTGCGGATACGATTTTCGCAAATGGATAAATGCAATGGACCGTAAATTCTTCTGCGTAAAAATTCCAACAGTTATTCTATCAAACTGGATGGTGTGGATTCCTGCGGTATCGATTGTCTATTCCATGCCCCAGGATCTACAAATCCCGCTTTTTAATTTAGTGCTTTGTTTTTGGGTGCTGATTTTAGCTGTGCTTAATAAAAGATGAAGTCCATTATGTTAACTCGACGGCTCTTTTAGCTTGGTATCCGCAACAATCAACACGCTACGATTTTAGACTTCCCTCAATAAAGCATTTAGCTAGATGGGTTGATAACCCAGCTGTTTTGGGGTGATGCATTTGCTGAATGTTACGCAAATATGTGAGAATTTTCTTGGTGCGTGCTTGGGTGATCTCATTTCCTTTACGGTGGGTTTTATCCATTATGTCATTAAGTGCACGGATGCCACTTGGCCAATAATTTAAAGATGAGTTTTCCTGATTTGGATCAACGGCGCTTGCATATGATAGATCTGTGTTCCACAAAGCCGCTAATAAAGCTGCATTAGAATCAGTATGATGCCGAACCACAATTTTTGCTGCGACTGGTAATGATTGTTTTGGAATCTTTTTTCTGACATCAAATTTGTCTGGATCAGCAGGATCAACAAAAAACGCGGCGATAATTTTTCCGGGATATTCTGCGACCACACTTGAAGCTGCCAAAGCGCCAAACCCTTCCGCAATGAGTACCACAGGTTCGTCAATACAAATTAGAGAAGCAATAATACTATTGCGCCATTTCACCCAGTCAGTGGTATGCCAATCATGCATGCGAATACGGTTAGTACGAGGAAGGGCTTGCTCCCAAAGACTTTGCCAATGCGGTGGTCGATTATCGTGTAAGTCGGGCACTATCAATGCGCGGTAGCCCTTAAGTGCACAAACTAACTCATTTGAATAATCGATTTTAGTAGTGGTCATGACAAGCTCCTATCGGAAGGTCCTGTCTGCAGACTAAATCCACTTAGCTGAATTGCGAATGAACAGAAACTGCCGAAATCACACGGAATTTCCATAATGTGAAGTAGGTGGATGTTGAAATTGCATCCGGATAGCGAATGGGATTTACATATAATTCAGTGAGAGATTTTGTCGACGTGAGGCGAGGAAGCTTGGTGTTCTTCTCGCTCGTATCTTGCTGGCGTTTTTAAAGTTGCGTTGCACTTTGCTCACCAATCTATTTAATTCCTGGATTCCCTCGGGCCAGTAATTAATAAAAATACCGGTAGACTCTGGCTCCAATGAGCTTGCTTGTAAAAAATCCGTATCCCAATTTAACGCCAGATAGGAGTTAGCTTCATCTGTTGGTTTGCCGCTCACCACTATCGTGGTGGTGACAGGTAATTGCTTTGGAATTTTTTTTCGGACATCAAAATGATCAGGATCTGCAGGGTCCACCAGAAAAGCGGCTATAACTTTTCCAGGATATTCTGCAGCTACACTTGCTGCTGCAAGGGCACCAAAACCCTCAGCCATTAATACGACGGGTTCATCAATGGCAATTAATGACGCGATAATACTATTGCGCCATTTGACCCAGTCGGCATTGTGCCAGTCGTGAAGGCGAATTCGGCTGGTACGCGGTATAGTTTGCTCCCAAAGGCTTTGCCAATGTGGTAGCTGATTGTTATGCAAATCTGGCACAACTAATGCGCGGTAGCCATTAAGTGCGCAAGCTAACTCAGTGGAATAACTTTTTATAGTATTCATAATATGCTCCTGATCGGAATATTTCATTTGCAGGTTAAGTCCGCTTAGCTGAATTGCAAATGAACAAGAACTCGGTGCGTCACCCCAGTTGTGCGCATTGTGAAATAGATTGGTATTGAAGTTTTATTCAGGCAGTGAGCTACCTAATTAAAGGAAACGGTATGACGACCGAAATTATCATTGAAGAAATTGTTGTCGGTGATGGTAAAACTGCAGTGAAAGGCGCTCTTATTTCAACTCATTATCGAGGTTTTTTAGAAACTGGTATTCAGTTTGATTCGTCTTGTGATAAAGGTCGTATGTTTGAATGTGTAATAGGTACAGGGAGAGTTATTAAAGGGTGGGATAAAGGAATTCTCGGAATGAAAGTGGGCGGTAAACGAAAATTATTTGTACCCGCGCACCTTGCTTACGGTGACCGTCAGGTTGGGCCTTTAATAAAGCCAGGCTCCAACCTGATATTTGAAATTGAATTATTCGAAGTGTTGACGCGAGACGAATAACTTTTAGCGAGTATTAATCAATATATTTTTTAAGGATAGTGGTGAGCGCCGCTATGTGATCATCGCGATCATTTAATGCTGGTATGTATCTATAATGCGTTCCACCTGCCTGTAAAAAAATATCTTTATTTTCCATCGCCAATTCTTCGAGGGTTTCAAGGCAGTCTGCACTGAATGCTGGCGATATTATCGCAACATTTTTCACGGCTTGGTGCGGGAGTTCTTCAAGCGTCTTATCCGTATAAGGTTGCAACCATTCGGCGTAACCGAAGCGAGATTGAAACGTTGTGACGTAATCTTCTGCTGCAAGATTTAATTTTTCAGCAAGCAGTCGTGTTGTTTTTTGACAGAAACAAAAATAAGGATCGCCTAAATGGAGATTGCGCTTTGGCATTCCGTGATAGGAGAGCAATAATTTATCCGGCTTCCCGTATTTTTCAAAATCTTCCTGAACACATTTGCTCAACGCTTCAATAAAAAGAGGGTGATCGCAATAATTATTAATAAAATGAAGTTCGGGTACAAATCGCCACTGCTGCAATTCGCGGGTAACTGCGTCAAATGTTGAGGCCGTCGTAGCGGCGGCATATTGCGGGTATAAGGGCAAAACAATAATCTTGCGAACGCCTGCTTGCTTGAATTCTTGCAACGCTTTGGGGATTGAGGGATTTCCATAGCGCATCCCCAGTTTAACTAATGCAGTTTCGCCTAAAGACTTTTGTACAGCGGCAGCTTGTCGTTGGCTTATGGCTAAGAGAGGTGATCCTTCTTTCGTCCATACGGATTTATATTTGGCGGCAGATTTTTTGGGTCGCACACGTAGAATTATGCCGTGCAAAATAAACCACCAAATGATTTTTGGTATTTCAATCACACGACCATCTGATAAAAACTCAGCAAGATAGCGTCTCAATGCTGACGGGGTTGGTGCGTCAGGTGTTCCAAGGTTAACCAATAGCACTCCCGGAATTGCTGGTTTCGCCTGGTGGTAGGGAGAATCAGTCTCTACCGGGGTAGAGGTAGTTTTTTTCGTCATGCAAATGAGTCCGGCAAGCCTGAGCAGCTGTGAATTTGGCGCAACTTTAACAGGGATATTTTTGTCTGGCAAAAGCGTATTAGGATGAAGTTGGACTAAGCTTTAGTATGGGCCCAAAACGTCATCCAGTTGAACGGTGCATATTTAATTAAAATGTACTTCAATTGGCGCCGGGCAGAATTCAAGAGCTAGGCATACGATGAATCTGTTTAAGCACTTTGAACGTATTGCATTATGGAAGCAGCTCACCTTTTTAGGTGTGTTGTGTCTTGCGCTTGCTAGTATGTCGATCATTGCGTACTGGCATGAAACCAACCAGCCGCTTACGTCGATATTAAAAGAGCAGCAAGGTTTACAGCCTGTCAGGTTTGTCATAAATATCATTCAGCGTACCCAGCAGCATCGTGCAACTGCGGCACGCTCCATATTGGACGAGTCAATTCCCAAAACTGCGCAACGTCTCAAAGCTGAAGAGCTTGAGGAGGCTATATATTCCTATGAAACATTTTTAGATAAACATCCTAATCAAGAACATCGAAAAGCATTTGAGAGGATGGTGGATTATTGGCATAGCCTTCACCAAAAAATATCGCGCAAGAAGATCGCGTTTGGAGAAAATTATGACATGCATAAAATACTTCTCAACATGCAGTTGGACTACTTGCAACTGCTGATTGACTACTATCGATTAAGTCATGACACCTCCACAGATAGATACATAATTGATGTGAGTTTGACTCAATTACCAGACCTGATAAATGATATGGCGCGAATACGAGGTTATGGCATTGGTTTGCTAATAAAAGCCAAGGCGACAACAGATGAGCGTGCGCAATTAAAAGCGTATATGTTGGTGAGCGAAGCCAAGATAAATGCAATAGATGCGGCGTTCCGTAGGATTGAATTGTCGGGATCGAAAACCTATGGAGAGGTGTATCAAAATTATCGAACCCTGAAAGGGAATTATGAAAAAATACGGGATCTCACGCAAACAGAAATTTTAGAGAAAGAAGTTTTTAACTATCCCAGAGAGGATTTCTACTACGACTTTACATCCGTTATAAATGGATATTACAGTTGCATTTATTCTTCATTAGATCAGTTAAATCTAAGCTTAATTGAGCGAGCAGGCAATGAAAAATTCGAAATATATAGCTCGCTTCTGTGTCTTTTATTATTTGCATTGATTGTAATTATTTTTTACATTACATTTTCCCGTCGATTGTTGAAAAAATTAGGTAGTGATCCAAAAAATATTGCGGATATTGTGGAGGCGATTTCTCGCGGCGACCTTGATTCTGATGTTGAAATAAAATATCCCAACTCGCTATTAGCAAATGTTAAACATATGCAAGAAATCTTGCGGGAGAGTGATCGTGTAAAAAGTGAATATATCGCTACTGCCACACACGAGCTAAAAATTCCGTTGTCCGCAATTAGCAGTACATTATTGCTAGCCGTGAACGGGGAATTAGGGGCAATGCCAGAGTGTGCAACGACATATTTAAACGTAGCTCAGAAAAATAGTTTGCGTTTGGCAGAGCTAATTGATGCTTCTCTGGATTTTAATAAATTATCCGTTAGTAAGCTTGAAATGGATCTTCGGGTACAGCCATTGATGCCCATAGTCGATGATGCAATGCTGTCAATGACTACCTATGCACGAAAACATAGCGTACACATCATTATGGGTCCGCGATTCGAATATCTATTAGTGAAAGTTGATGCGCGTCGGTTGCGGCAAGTGTTAAAAAATTTATTATCGAATGCCGCAAAATTTTCTAACAAAGACGAAGAAATACTTATAAACATTACGGTTCATGTCGATAAGGTGAGAGTTGATATTATCGACCACGGTTGCGGGATTGGAAATGAACTTCAAGAGGGATTGTTTCAAAAATATCCACAAGAACTAACGTCTGAAACGAGCCCCGCAAACAGCGCTGGTTTAGGGTTGGTTATTTCCAAGCGGCTGGTGGAAGCTATGGGTGGAGAGATTGGCTTCACTTCCACTCTTGGAATAGGGTCATGCTTTTTTATAGATTTACCCTTAGAGGAGCCAAACTCGGAATAACGATTGCTGTTACTTCATTCAGCTTATTTTTCTAAAAAGTCACCCGACTCTATAAGTTTAAACTTGCTGGTGTCTTGTTTATATATGTAGGCCCACGCGTTGATGTTTTCTCCGCTACTTAATACCGCGCTTACAATTCGTCTTTCATATTCGTGAGGTTGTGGAGAATTTTTTGCACAGCCTTCATAAACATCGAGATCATGTAATTGAGCTTCGTTTTCAATTAAATAAACTTCGCCCAAAGCCCAATGCTCAGTTTCACTTAATACCAAGCCGGGATAGTAATCAACCAGGTATAACTTGCCCCGGATTTTCGCGGGAGATACGAAATCCGCTCCGCGTAAATATTCTTTATGCGCATCGCTTTCGCAAGTACCGCGTAGAGTTCCGTAAACAAAAAGATAGTCGCTTTTCAATTTTTGTTCGGTTGCGTTTGAGTCGTACATGATTCGTTATTTTCCTCGCCTGGATGAATTGTATTTATGGCAGCTTTGAATATGGTCGTTCACCATGCCGGTGGCTTGCATAAACGCATAACAAATGGTTGTGCCAACAAAATTAAAACCTTTCTGCTTAAGCGCTTTACTCATTGCGTCGGATTCTAATGAGGAAGCCGCGACGGTTCCAGTTGTTTTATGCTTATGGTCAATCGGTTTTCCGCCCACGAAGCTCCACAGAAATTCACTAAAATCTTCACCATTTTTTTTCATCGCGATATAAGCTTTGGCGTTTTTCACCGCGCTTTCGATTTTTAAACGATTACGAATAATTCCCTCGTCTAATAGCAGCTTGGCCTTTTTCGCATCGGTGTAGCGTGCAATTTTTTCGGGGTCGAAATTATCGAAAGCTTTGCGATAGTTTTCGCGTTTCCGCAAAACAGTAATCCATGAGAGGCCAGCTTGGGCGCCTTCTAAAATAAGAAATTCAAATAAGGTTTGGTCGTCGTAAACAGGCACGCCCCATTCATTATCGTGATATTCAACATAGAGCGGGTCGGTTCCGCACCATGGGCAGCGAGTGGGTTCAGTCATTGGTTTCATCCGTAGTGCAGGATTCCTGGTGTTTTTCCTTCCTCAGCGCTAAAAAATGCTGAAGGCTTTTTACCTCATGGGTTTCAAAAATGTCGCTCATAATATTCAAACTATTAATGCGATCAAGTCTGAAAGTGCGATAGTCATCTCGTAATTGACACCATGCGACCAACGTCCATACTTTGCCCCAAAAAATTAAACCTAATGGTTCTATGACGCGATTAGATTCTTGCGTATCCGCGCGGGTATAAACAATATTGACAACTTGACGGGCGCGAATGGCTTCGCGAATCGGTTGGCTGTGCGCTGTGTAAAATTTTTGCACGTCTTCCATGTGGGGAACTAGTAGCGGCAAATTTTCATCACTGTGTCGCAGGTGATCGGGAAGGACGGAGAGAATTTTTTGTACAGCTTGTTTGGCATGAGCAGCCATATCGGCGTCGCCCCAGCCGCTCACCATTCGAGCACCTAATAAAAGTGCCTCCACTTCATGGCGATCGAACATTAATGGCGGTAGTTGATAGCGGTGCGATAACCGGTAACCAACGCCAGCTTCGCCTTCCACGGGAACGCCCGATAAGCTAAGGGATTGCACATCTCGATATACAGTGCGCTCGGAAACCTGCAGATGTTCGCTCAATTGTTTTGCGGTCATTACGGTGCGGCGATTGCGCAATAAGGTTAGCAATTGGAATAGGCGTTCGGCGCGTTGCATGTATTACCTGTGTGGTCGGAGTAGTAATCCATCCGTTTTTCAAAAGCTTTGTAAGCGAAGCAGAATCAATTGAATCGCAGAATTGTGCAAAGTTTACACTAGCTGCCGCCAATAGTTGTCAGTAGGGCGACACTCCCTAAAGTATTTGCTCTCTTGAGAGCACAATGCGCCAAAAAGTACGCCTAATATTGAGCGCTCTGTGCTACCTTTAGAAGATTGCTGCTGCCTAAAATGGCTTGGCGCTTTGTGTTTCACGTGAAGTTTCATGCAAATAACAAGGTTAGTCTATGCATACATTTTACCCCGAGTTAAAACCTTACCAACGTCATTGCATCGCTGTTGAATCCCCTCATGAACTCTATGTAGACGAATCGGGCAACCCCGACGGACTCCCGGTGTTGTTCGTGCACGGTGGGCCAGGCGCTGGTTGTGGGAAATTTGATCGACGCTTTTTTGATCCTGAAGTTTATCGCATTGTTTTGTTTGATCAGCGGGGCTCTGGCCGCTCTCGCCCCCACGCTGAGCTGCAATCCAATTCAACGCAAAAGCTGGTTGAAGATATAGAAGTTATTCGCACTACGCTCGGTATTGAAAAGTGGGTACTGTTCGGCGGCTCTTGGGGTTCGACGTTAAGTTTGGTTTATGCCGAAACCTATCCAGAACGCGTTTTGGGTTTGATTTTGCGCGGCATTTTCCTTTGTCGTCCGGTGGATTTGTTGTGGTTTTATCAGGAAGGCGCGAGTCGTTTATTTCCGGATTACTGGGATGACTTTATTCAGCCAATTCCCGAAGATGAGCGGCACGATATGATGAATGCCTACTACCGCCATCTTATTAGCGACAATCAAATTCAACAAATGACGGCGGCGAAAGCATGGTCGTTGTGGGAGGGCCGCACAGCAACCTTGCGCCCGAATCAAGATGTAGTCGATTCATTTACTGAGCCTCATCGAGCACTTTCTCTCGCACGCATCGAAGCCCATTATTTTGTAAACAACGCATTTCTTGAAGAAAACCAACTCCTGCGTGATGCACACAAGCTCGCCAATATTCCCGGTGTGATAGTGCACGGCCGATATGATGTCATTTGCCCTTTGGACAACGCTTATATGCTCCACAAAGCGTGGCCTGGCTCTGAGTTAAATATTATTCGCGAAGCAGGTCATGCGTCCCGTGAAGCGGGAATAGTTGATGCGCTAATTCGAGCGACCAATGAAATGGCAAAAGAACTTGGCGAGCGCCCGGATCAATCGGCCTAAGCCATGTTGGGTTTGCTCCAGCGCGTTAAGAACGCAGCCGTGAATGTTGAAGGTAAGTGCGTCGGAAAAATTGATCAGGGTATTTTACTTTTGCTCGGCATTGAAAAAGCAGATACCGAAGTAACAGCGGATAAACTGATCGATAAAATCCTGGCTTACCGAATGTTCGCAGACGAAAATAATAAAATGAATTCCAGTGTTCAACAGATTCTAGGCGGAGTTCTCATCGTTTCCCAATTCACCTTGGCGGCAGATACTAATAAGGGCCTACGTCCGAGTTTTTCGTCTGCCGCGCCACCTGCCCAAGCCGAGGCGCTTTACAATTATTTTGTCGCGCGCATGCAATCAAAGCACTTAACTGTTGCAACGGGAATATTTGGCGCGGATATGCAGGTTAGTCTCGTCAATGATGGGCCGGTGACTTTTATGTTGAACGTGCAGTGATTTAATTTCCTCATGGGGTATTGAGCTGATTATTAATATCAGCCAGCACTTCATCTAAAAAAGCTTCTGCTGAAACCAGGTCATATTGCCGCATAGCGCCCTGAATTTTGTGGTGCGAATCTTTTCCCAAAGTTTGTGTGCTTTGCAGCGCAAACAATTTTTTGCTGTTGTTCATGTCACCTTTATTGAAGCTCGATTTCAATGCTTGTAATTGTATTTGCAAGCTTATCAGCTCAGCGGGATTTTCCCAATTTGCTCTATCTATATCTATCGCTGAGATTGCGTTGAGCTGTTGTGGTTCCTGAAATTGCGCCAGCGTAAATTTTTTCAAGGTCGAATAAATATCGCTGAATTGATAAGGCTTGCTAATGAATTCGTGAAACCCTTCGCTTAGGTAAAATGTGCGTTCATGTTCAAGGCTGGATGCAGATACAGCAATAACAGGGAGATCATCTCTCGCAATGGACTTGCGTAGCGTCTTCAGCATATCGCTACCGCTTAATTCGGGCATGCGAATATCGGTAAAAATAATGTCAGGTTTGCGGGCAAGCGCTTTGCTTAACCCCTCGGCTCCGTTGACTGCTTCAACAACCTCACACCCGATATTTTTTAATAAATTGACTAAGACATCGCGGCTTGCATCATCATCTTCAACTACTAGTACATAACAGTTATGATTTTCTTTTAATTTTATTGAGGATAGTTGAGAAATATTTTCTAATTGCTTGTCGTAATCAATACGCAACGGCAAACGCAAACGAGCAGTTGTGCCTTTGCCAGGGTTGCTATCCAGCGTTAACTCACCATCGAGTCTTTCGACAATTGATTTAGATATGACCAGACCTAGACCGGTTCCGCCAGACTCCTCTCCGGATTTACCTTGTTTAAATGCTGAAAATAATAATTGCATTTCATCCGTCGCGATTCCTGGGCCAGTATCTGTAATATCAATTAGAATATCTCGCTCGTTATATGAAACATTAAGTTGAATTTCACCCTGCTGCGTAAACTTAATTGCATTACCCAAGAGATTTAAAATAACCTGACCAATTTTTTGCCGGTCACTTTGGACGATGGCTGGCGCTGGAAGCTGTGCTTTGTATTTGAATGCAAGGCCTTTGGCAATCGCTTTGGTGCGCATTAATGAAGCTATATCGTTAAGCTCCTGACGCAGATCAAAGTAATCTTCGCGAACATGCAATGCACCGGCTTCAATTTTTGAAAGATCCAGAACATCATTGATTAAATGAAGCAGGCGTTGGCCGGCTATTAAAATAGCGTTCATGCGTTCATGTTGCTGAATCGAAAGTGTTGAATCTGCAATTAGCAATTGCGAGTAACCTAAAATTGCATTCAAAGGCGTGCGAATTTCGTGGCTCATGTTGGCTAGGAAGCGACTTTTTGCACGTGTGGCATCTTCAGCAGTTTCCTTTGCAATCTGCAACGATTTTTCTACCTGTTTCTGATCCGATATATCAATCATAACCTCGCCGATATAAATCGCTTTGCCTTTATCGTCGCGAATAATAAAAAATGTTTCTTTGGTGGGAAATCGTGATCCGTCTGAACGTAAGGCTGAAAGTTCACCTTGCCAATAACCTTTCAAAAGCACATAAGGTAAAATTTTATCTTGCCATTGATGATGAAGATCGGCTGGAAAATAACTATAAAAATTATTATGCGAAACTCTTTCCTCGCTAGAAAGCATCTTTTGCATGCTGCGATTCATGTAGAGTGTTTCTGCCGCAAGAGTCATTATGGAGAAACCTTCGCTCGCGTATTCGGAAAAACGTTTGAACTTTTCCAATTCATTAATCAGTCGATGTTGCTCAGTGATATCGCGGGCGATACTTAAAATGCCAATAGGCTGTTTGTTTTCATCCCTCACAGCAACTTTAATCGTATCCATCAATCGCTGTTGATTGAGCGCGGGTATATGCATCCATAATTCGCGTCTTATAGAGGCCTCGCTTTGAAGAACTGCTTGTTCGTATTCGGTAATAGCTTTCTCAAAGTCATGCTCTACGTAATCTGCCGCGCGCTTTCCAATAATATCTTTCTCGCTACGTTTGAATAACTCAGCAACAATTTTATTGATGCTTAAATAAGTGCCTTCCGTGGACTTAAACCACACAGGGTCAGGAATATTGTCGAGCAAGGTGCGCATGTGCGCTTCACTGGCCTTCAACTGTTCCTGCGTGAGTAGCTTATTTCTAATTTCTTCCAGCAGAGACTCGTTTGCTGAGCGCAAGGCTCCCGTTTGTTGCTTGATTTCTTCCTCAAGTTTGGCTTGGTTACCGATAATAAGCTGATCCTGGCGATGGAGCGCCTGCAAATAAGCGCTCAATAAAATCACGAGACTTAAGCCGATGAGGAGGACAACAAATTGTTGAAAGGTTGGCAAAAACCAGATCGACATATTTTCAGCGTTAATAAACAATTCCCATTCGCTGCCAAAAGATTTAATGCGCGGGATTTTTTCTTTAGCGGGGGCAACTGCTTTAATTAGGCGCTTATCAGTTAATTTTATTAATTTATTATCCTGCCACTTCCAGAGATTATCGGAACTGGAGTTACTTTTAATATGCAGTTCGATATTCGAGTTTGATAGCTGATTTCGCTCTACTGCTGATCCTATCAGGGAATTTAAATCCAACTTAAGACTTAAAAGGCTGAGAATTTTGCAATCATTTTTTTTATCGCCATTGCACGTGAACACGGGTAGAGTGACATTAACGGTGGGACTAGCTTGGATATCGGAAGATCCCGTATTTGCTGCGCTTAAAAAAAAGTCGCTTTGTACAGGCTTCATGTGGTTTTTTAAATCCGTCAATAGTGTTTCAGGGAAATCCGATCTATCAAATGTCGTCCACCCGAAATTCACTTCCTGCACGCGCGTTAGGCCTAAAGCAACAGGAAAATCCAGCATTAATATTTTCTTGCTATTAACAGGGTTGACAGATACCCAACCAAATGAATTTACCCAAATGTTACGCTTTAAGAATGGCTCGATGATTTTTTTAAATTCGGTATCGTCAGGCGTATTATTTAAAAAATATTCTTGTAAGGTGCTAATATCACGTGTAATTAAGTCTATGTTGGTTTGAATGCTGAATTGCAAATTCTCTGCTTGGTGGTTGCGATTTTTACGCTGGGTTTCATGCTCACTATGGCCCATAGCTGCAACAATCAAAAGAACAACACCTATCCCGGCACAAAAAATTAGGAACGCATTTGCTTGCGAATTTTTCTGAAATAATTGTTTGTGATAAAGCCAGAGCAGTAAAGGTGCGACAATTAAAACGCCTACAACATCGCCAACCCACCAAACTGCCCAGTTTTGTAATGCAGTTTTTAGGTTAATAATGTCGGCTTGCCATAAAATTATATTGCCGAGTGTAGCTGAGACTATACATCCGACTGCTACTCGTAACGTAAAAGTAATTGCCGGAAATGTGGCGACGCGAAATTCGTTGCGGTAGTAAGAGCGAGCTAAATGTGCGATTAGCATCGCCTGTAAAATGCCGGCGCATCCAGTGAATGTTGATACTGACAGACTGATGAGCGTATTGGCGAAGGGGTTGGCAAGCGAAATAATTTTGCTAGAAATAATAGCGCCTACTAATAAACCTGGAAATACCCTGCGACCAAAAACGATAAATCCAAATACAGTCAAACCTGAGGGAGGCCATAGCAAGGTTGCGTTAGCTGTTAGGGCGCCCCATTCAAAGCCTAGAGTCGCTAGAGTGAAATAGGCAATACAAAATAAAATATTCAGCGGAATTGTTTTATCGAAAAGCTGCTTCACAGGCTTAGCCTTTAATTACGCTATGGCAAGTGCGCGAGTAATGCGGTGTAAGTAAGTGGTTCCGGCTGGTGATACAAAAATCCTTGCCCCCATTTGACATTAAGTTTTTTAAGTAATTCAGCCACTGCTTCGGTTTCTACGAATTCGGCGACGACTTCTTTTTTCAGCGAATGCGCCATTTCAACAATGGCTTTTACCATGGCGTAATGGTTTGAATCACGATCCATATCGCGGACAAAAATTCCGTCAATTTTAATCGTGTCAAAAGATAATTGATGTAGATAAGCATAGGATGCGAATCCGCTACCGAAATCATCAAGCGAGAAAAAACAACCTAACTTGTGGAGCTGCTGCATAAACTCGTTAGCTACATCAATATTAGTGATAGCCTCCGTTTCAGTGATTTCGAAACTTAGCATTTCCGGCGGAATTTTGTATTGCGTGATGAGCTGAATAATATGGTCAACAAAACGAGGCTCACGAATTGACAAGGCTGAAAGGTTCATTGACACGGTTTCTATTCGCTCTTGCAAATCAGGATGCTGAGCCAATAACTGCAATACCTCATTAATCATCCATTTATCGAGTTCGGGTATTAAATGTAAGCGTTCGGCGGGACCAATAAAACGAATAGGGGGAATCAATCTTTGTTGCTGTGGATCCCAAAGACGGATGAGCGTTTCAACGCGGATTTTTTTTGGTGCCGAGGTTGTGTTGGGAGAAAAATTTTCAATTAATTGGAAATAAGCACGGAATAATTTGTTGTGGTTAGCATCAACCAAACGTTGTGCCCAATTAACATTTTCTTTGTCGTCGCAAGATCGTTTGGTCGCTTCGTTATACGAGCGAATTAAGCCTCGACCTTCACGCTTCGCAAGAAACAAAACTTCATCAGCCATTAACATTACTTGGTCAAAGCTGACGATATCGCGATGCAAGGGAACCAGCGCTATAGACGCCGCTAAGCGAAATTCACGCTCCTCCCATATAAATTTAAAGTTTTGAATTTGTTGCATGATAAGTTGTGCAAGACTGTTACCTGCGTCGATAGCGCTGCATTGGGTGGCTATCGCAAACTTATCACTACCTATACGGGCAAAAAAGTCGTCGCGCGCAAGTGTGCCTGAAATCGAATCGGAAAATTGACGTAATAATTCATCGCCAGCGATACAACCGCAACTTTCATTGATCACACGGAAGCGATCTATATCTATTAATAAAAAGGACGCGGAAATATTTGCTAATTGAATTTGCGCTAGCAGGGAACAAACGTGGGCTTCGAGAGAATTGCGATTGTGCAGGCGAGTGACAAAATCATGGGTTGCTAAATAGCTGAGCCGATCTTGCATGTAGCGGCGTTCGTTAATCTCTTCGCGCAGTTGGCGGTTGGCGATGGTGAGGTCAGCAGTACGTTCGCGAACTTTTTGTTCCAATTCTTTATTGAGAGTTTGCAGTTCGTTGAGCAGTGTTTTTCGCTCAAGCTGATGCCGAACTCGTGCTCGAACTTCATCGGCATTGATAGGTTTGGAAATATAGTCATATCCACCTACTGAAAAGCCAATACTGATATCGTCAGTTCGTGCGGTGACAAAGATAATGGGAATTCGGGACGTTGCGGGATCGGCTTTAAGAAAATTACACACTTCAAAGCCATTCATGCCAGGCATCATGACGTCAAGGAGAATTAAATCAGGATGTTGCTTCTGTGCCAGTTCAATA
Organism: Gammaproteobacteria bacterium; assembly: GCA_004173475.1. GTDB lineage: Bacteria > Pseudomonadota > Gammaproteobacteria > Pseudomonadales > Cellvibrionaceae > Cellvibrio. The sequence continues at coordinate 154,490 of SEBU01000006.1, read as the reverse complement.
GCTCGCTCGCCGGTTGTTGCAACCATAAGCTGACATTGCAAATCTTCAAGTATTGCACTGAGAACGTCTAGATTTTCGGGGGTGTCATCGACGAGCAGTATTCGTGAACTAGCGTGCATAGCCAGCCTCATTCCGTGTTTTTGTTTACCTGCAGATTGATAATAACAGAGGTCGGCCAAATTGCACTATTCAGCGAGCTTGAAACATCCAGAAACTGAATTAAAAAATTACGATGTGGAAATTTTATAAAAAAATGTTCCTTAGAATCATAAAAATTAGTTTTTTATGACCTTTTGCTTAGTAAAACCAATAGTCCCGCACCGCCAATAATAATGCTCGCTACAGATATTTTTAGATTTTGCAGGTAATCATTCACGAATTCATATACATCAGGATTGGCGAGAACGATGGCCGTTACAATGAGGCCGGTTGATAGCCAATAGCGGCGTGAGGATTGCTCGCTACGTTTGTGGAGTTCTTGCGCTGTATTATGAACCTCGGGGACCAGCTGTCCAACATTTTGCAATTGTTGCAAGCTATTGAAAATCAAATGCGGTACTTGGGGAAATTTTTCCATCCACTCAGGACCGTAGCGTTTTAACTCGTTCCATAAAGATGTTGGACTAAAGCGTCTTTTGAGCCAGCGCTCCAGGAACGGATGAGCGGTCGTCCATAGATCTAAATCGGGATAGAGCTGGCGACCCAAGCCTTCAATATTGAGTAAAGTTTTTTGCAACAGCACCAACTGTGGTTGTACTTCCATATCAAAACGCTGTGCAGTTCGGAATAAACTAAGCAGTACATGACCGAAAGATATTTCCTTGAGTGGCTTTTCAAAAATGGGTTCACAAACAGTGCGAATAGCTGATTCAAATTCTTCTACGCCAACATGGGGCGGCACCCAGCCACTTTGTACGTGTAACTCAGCTACCTGGCGGTAATCGCGGCGAAACATCGCAAGCAAATTACGAGCGAGATAATATTGATCTTCACGCGTAAGTGAGCCAACGATTGCCATGTCCACCGCAATGTATTGTGGTAACTCAGGGTGTTCCCGCGATACGAAAATATTTCCAGGGTGCATATCAGCATGAAAAAAATTATGGTCAAACACTTGCGTGAAGAAAATTTCCACACCGCGTTCGGCCAATCTTTTCATGTTAGTATTTTGTGCGTATAAATCTTCCAGATTGGTAATGGGTATACCGTAAATCCGCTCCATCACCAGCACATTATTCCGCGTGTAGTCCCAATAAATTTCAGGTACGTAGAGCAACGTTGAGTTGGCAAAGTTGCGACGCAATTGGGAGGCATTGGCCGCTTCTTTTTGTAAGTTAAGCTCATCAAAAATGGTATTGCGATAATCTTCAACAATCTCCACTGGGCGTAAACGCCTACCGTCGGAGCTGTACTTCTCCAGCAATCGAGCCAGCTTTAAAAGTAGAGCAACATCCTGTTCGATGATAGGCGCTATGTTAGGGCGTACAGCTTTGATGACAACAGCTTTGCCGTTTTTCAAGGTCGCGGCGTGCACTTGCGCAACCGATGCGGAGGCGAGGGGTTCGTTGTCGTAATCACTGAAGATGCTATCAACCGAAGCCCCAAGAGCCTGTTCAACAATTTCGCGGAAAGTATCGTTGGCGAAAGGTGGTACGCGATCTTGTAAGTAATTTAATTCCGCCACTATATCGTCTGGTACCAAATCTGGTCGCGTGGATAGGAGTTGGCCAAATTTTACAAAGATGGGCCCCAGTTCTTCACAGGTAAGACGTAAACGGGCGCCACGACTAAGTGTTGATCTTCCGAACAAGGCGCACGGCAATAACAATAATCGCACGCGTAGTGGTAAATGTTGTTTGGGAAGAAGTTGATCAATTCGATAACGTAAAAAAACACGAAGGATGGTAATAAAGCGAAAAAAAACAGTCACAAATCTATTCCTATTTTGCGCCTTGGCGCTCTATATTTGAAAGAATCCGATCAATGCGTGCTTCCACTCTATCAATGCCAAGTTTTAATTCATCAACTTGCGCATTAAAAAAATTGAGCTCTGGTGCACTGGGCAATACGCGTAATTCTTCAGTAAGAAATTCGCTGGTAAGGCGTTGGATGTTAGTCGCCCGGTCTTTACTCCATGCTATTTTGCTGCGAATAATCCCGGCTCCCTGGTGGCCCACAATGTCACCAAAAAAACGGGTAAGGATTTCTTCCCAGTCGATATCTATTTGTTTAAAGATTTTTTGCAATTCGCTAACAAAACTCGTGCTACCTATTATGGTCACGCCGGTATCTTTCAGATTCAAACGTTCGCTTTTTATCAAGCTAGCGAAGGCAATCATAGTGCCTTGCAACTGCGTTGTGATATTGCCTTCGTATTGACCGAGTAATTTTATTCCGCGCTCATCGGGCACGACGAATATTTTAAATTCGGGCGCAGTGCTTTGAATGGCCAATACTTGTGGGGCCAATTGTGCCAAGGCAATCCGCGATCCTGGATCGTAGGCGAGTGCACCTTGAATTATGGTTTCTGCACTTGCGAGAGCCGCTGTGCTAAACATCGGGTCCATAGAAATCACTTTTTAACTATTCAGTTAGTTTGAGTTAAGGCTTTATCCCTTTATGCAGCGCAACAATTCCACCGGTCATGTTATTAAATTCGGTGTTCACAAAACCCGCATTATCCATCATGCTTTTTAAAGTTTCCTGATCAGGATGCATGCGAATGGATTCTGCCAAATAGCGATAACTGTCAGCATCATTAGTAATGAGTTTTCCCATGAGCGGGAGCAGCTTGAATGAATAAACGTCATATACCTTTTCAAGCGCGGTATGTTGCGGTTTGGAAAATTCCAATACCAACAGACGGCCACCTGGTTTAAGAACGCGCAACATTGAGCTTAAGGCTAAATCTTTGTCCGTCACATTGCGCAGACCAAATGCGATAGTAATACAATCGAACGTGTTGTCAGGAAAAGGAAGATATTGCGCGTCGGCCTGTGCAAATTGAATGTTACCTGCAACGCCTCGATCAATTAATCTGTCACGTCCAACATTCAGCATGGAGGCATTGATGTCAGCGAGAATTACCTGACCGTCCTTACCCACCAGCTTTGAAAATTGATAACTTAAATCACCTGTGCCGCCGGCAATATCCAATATTTTATGGCCTGGACGCACACCTGATGCTTCGATAGTGAAACGCTTCCATAGACGATGAATTCCGCCAGACATCAAATCATTCATCAGATCATATTTCGCAGCTACCGAGTGAAACACGTCAGCGACTCGTTCAGCTTTTTTATCAACAGCTACCTGCTCAAATCCGAAATGCGTTGTTTTTTGGTCGCTCATGACTTTTGTTTCACTCGTTAAAAGGGTCGCACGAAAAATGGGATGGCTATTGTACAATGGCCTCATCATCAGGCCCACCATAAATGCTTCAGAGATTATGAATTAATGCATCTTCCAACTGTGTTATTGGCTGCGGGCCTAATCGAAATGTTGGTTTTTGCCGCAACAAGCCTGGCGCAAGACCATATTGAGCAGGTTACTAGCGCACAATTCAATTCCTCGCAGGCCGCGACAGATTCAACCGTATCCAATGTCGCCAATGCAAGTTCGGCATTTTTGCCTGCTCAGTTAATCTCGAAGTGAATTCATCTAAAATTAATTTGGCGCCATTTGCAACGGATGGTTGCTCCATGTGGATTGACGGAACTGCAAATAAGCCCCTGGTTATGGTGGCATTGTTGTGTGGCTCATGACAGGGATTATTGGCTTGGCGGAACCAACGCTGAGCGTCGTAAATCAGATCAGAATTTACAAAAATGTGTAAATGAAGTTGCTGGCCAAATGATGGCCGAATATATGTACACTTTTGTGATTCCTGGTGGTAGTCCTTATTGGATGACACCCTATCGTGGGGCTATGGTTGGAATTATCTCGATGCTGGAAAATTACGTGGTTATAAAACCTTGAGTGAAGATGATTTGGCGCAAGTGCAAGCTCTCATACGCGACTCTGAAAAAACAATTGCGGAGGATGCAAATGAGCATCCCGCCAGTTTCAAAATTCCAGAAGGTTCCAAATAATCGCCCGCGGTATGCATCAGGATTTATTTTCGGTTTGCTCGCGGTGCAAACGAATCCGCGCTCGCCATTCTCCCAAGGCCGCCAAAGCTCCTTGAAATTCCCGCTCAATTAAATCAGCTTCGCGTTCAGTAATCACGCTGTCCAACAATGCTTCGGACACTGCTTCCGCAACATCTCCAACTTGGCTCATCACCCTGCACACGGTTTGCGACAAATCGTCGTTGCTGACCAGTGACGGTTCTGGAACAAGAAACGCAGCCATATTGTGTCGCGCTAAAAGTGCGTGCAAAGGAAGCGTTGCATCCTTCACTCCGGCGGCCTGACACAAGCTAATAATATTCGACACTTCCTCAAATGAAGCGTAATGCGAAGAAATTCCCGGCGCTAATTTATTGCGTAACACGTTGACAGAAATGTTCATCGTTTGCGCGAGTGCTTCAATGCCACCGGGATAAGCGCGGGCCACTTTATAAAGTGCATCGTGTGGGTTCATGTCTGAGTAACGACGAGTCATGGTGATTATTCCTGATTATTACCGATGCGATGGTTACAGCCGGGTTTTATGCTGCGCCAACAGATTGCAAATGGATTACTACAAATGAATTACTGATTGTAGCGAATCTGTCAGGAATGTGTAGCAGGGGCGCGAAGGTTTTTACAGATAGCGAAGAATTTAGGAGAGGACTAATGAAACACATCAAATTAATTATTTTCGCATTGGTAGTCTGCGTTAGTTTTGCTGGAGTGGCAGAAGCGAAAAGTCGCGGCGGATCTTTCAAATCCGGTTTCGCGTCACAGAAACGCAATGCAACTAAACCTGCGCCGACATACAACGCGCCAGCGCAAGAGCAGAAAAAAACTGCATTCGGTTCTTTTGGAGCGGCAGATGCAAAAAATCAACAGGCTACAGCAAATACGCCTCAATCAAAAATGAGTAAAGATTTAACTGGTAGCGCAGCGCAAGCCAATGCGTTGAAAACTGCAGATGCGCGCAATAAAACGGGTGAGTCAACGAGCGAGAGTGGTTGGTTTAGAAGTGGAAATCAAAGTGCTACACCAAACAATATTGCGACTGGTAATGCGACCCAAACGACGCCGAAAACCTTCGAGCGAAGGTCTGGTCAGCAAAATACCAGCGGGCAAAATAATGGGCTCTTGCATGGACTTATGTGGTTTATGGTTGGTAATTCACTTGCACAACATGCGACAGCAGCAAATTCTCAACAGGTCAATGACGCGCAGGTAAATACTCAAGGTGTGCATCGTGAAAATGGTCAGGGAAGTCAAGAAACTATAAACGGAGAAAATAATTCGATCAGTACAGAAGGAGTTGTCGCTCAGCGGGTACAGGATGTTCCCGCTGAAGAAACGGAATCAATTTTCATGAAAGCTTTGCGATTTTTATTGTGGATAGCCTTGATCGGCGGAATCGTTTGGGTGGTTCGAAAAGCCATCGGCTTTCGACATCGCAATGAAAAAAAGTCAGTAAATTACAGTTTAGGGAGCTAACACATGAGTTGGAAGAGTGCAGTGAATTACACAAAAAATATCTGGGCTAAAGACGTTGCGGAAAAGCATGGATTTAGCAGCACACAAGATAAGAACCTGCCACTAGGCGCGCGCATAGGTGGTTTTATTCGCATGCAAAAATCGCCGTTTATTCGTGCGGTATCAGAAGGCTCGCTGATAGATATGCCCACTGATGCAAGAAGTGTGATTAAAGCTATCAGCCGCGTAAAACTTAATATGTCTGGCAGTTTGTACCGATACTATTTGCAAACCGGAGATATTAACGAAAAGGAGATTTTTCTCCAGGTTTATGTGAATCAAATGGGCGAGGTAGAGGAAGCAATTTATTGCACACAATTAACGCGATTAATTCCGGAAACGGAAGAAGATCAACAGATTTTTATGGGGCTGGCTGGTTATGGTTTAGGTGATCGGAAATACAGCTTGTGGCGCTTCCAGTTGGAAGAGCTTGGGTTTGTTGAATCAGATTTGCGCACAATTTTTGGTGATGAAGAAACTATTGACTACGTTCGTGACGCTGGTGATTTTGAACAAGAGTTTTTAGAACCTTTTAATGGATCTGAAATTCGTCTGGATGACGCGCATGGACAGCTCGGATTGAAACAAAAAATTTACTTTATGCCGTACAAGCGAAAAGTAAAAGATGTCACCGAGTATTTGTTTATTACTACAGAGCTGCTAGAGAGTAGAAACGGCGACGCCAGCAAACGTGAAATTCACGTTGACTTTATGGTAGGTATTCCCGTTGAGCTTGAACGAGTAGTTATTCAGTAACGCTATTTATTTAAACATATGTTTTCGAGGATAAGACGATGAGTAATTTAAAAGGTTGGAATTTAACTGCACGATTAATTACCAAACATTTTGGTGCATTGGGGGATAAGATTTCCGAAGCTATTGCAAATTTTGATCCGGAAACCGCCACTGAAGCAGACCGCGATAATCTCGCCGATACTTTGCGCCAAACCGCGCAAAAACTCGCTGCAGCACGTGCGACCTTTGAGAAGGAGCGTGAAGATGTAAGCAAGCTTCGCAGTTTGATTGAAAATGATGAAAAAGCATTTGATGTGCTTGCAACGCGCCTGCAGGCGGGAACCATGAGTGAAGCCACGGTAAATTTGTTCTGTGATGAGCTAGAGTCTAACAAGGCGCGTTTACCGGTTGAACTGCAAGAAGAAGCCGACGCGCAAGAATATATGAATGAACTTCAGAAAATTGTTGATGCACTCTCGCTACAATTGTCAGAATTTGATGCGCAAGCAAAAAAAGCGTTGAAGTCGCTGGCAGCTGCGAATGCACAGCGTGACCTGCAGGAATTGCGAGCAGAGCGCCAACAACAACTGTCAGATTTAGGTGGATTGAAAACCAAATCGTCAGCGTTGGATGCCTTAACTCGGCGCGCTCAAAAAGTAGCTAATCAGGCCGAAGGTTTAAAAATTATCGCCGATATTAACCAAAAGCCGTTGGATCAAAAAGCAGAGTTTGATGCAATTCGAAAATCGGTTTCAACAGTCGATACCACCGGCGAAACTGCTTTGCAAAGATTAAAACGTTTGTCGGGAAAGGCAACAGCGGAAGCTGTTTAAGGTAACGAGTGTGAATGTTTTAGTGTCGTGAAATAATGTTTGATAAGGAAGTTTAAATAACTAGTAGGATATCGAGAGCTTTGAAATCTACTCCACGCCTAAAAAGCCACTCTATTTTGAGTGGCTTCTTTATATTTTTTCTGCGCATTCCTATTTTCAAACTTCACTGATTTACCAATGCAATTGTTTTGCGAAAAATAAGTAAAATTTTGATGCTCCTCCACAAAAAAAATCCCCTGCAAGCAGGGGAAAGCGTGTTCAGATTGCAGAAGCATTAGCAAATAAAAATTTTAAAAGGACGCCTTCAAACCAAGCGTTGCTATGTAACCCGTCTTGAATGAGCTGTAGGTAGCGCTATCGTAGGCAAAAGTCATTCTCAGCGGCTCGTTGGTTATATTGGACACGTTAAAACTAACCTGTGGTTTGCCCATGACGTCGTCGAATTCGTAGCTGCTGGACAAATCTAATTGGCCGCGAGCATCTGTCATTAACTCGGCACCGAGAATCCCGTTTTGATTGGGTCCCGATGAGGTTTGTTCGTCATTCCATACATAGGTCAAACGAACCGATGCACCATAGTTTTCCCAATAGGCGGTGAAGTTATAGGTTTGGGGAGACACACCTATAGCTTTCGCCGGTGCGCCAGCGCCTTCGCCACGTTGATAAATGTGGGTGTAGTTCGCGTTGAATCCTAATCCGTTAAACAAAAAATCCAAGGGCTGAACCCACGTAAGTTCCGCACCTTCAATTTCCAAATTTCCAGGCGCGTTCACTTGCTGGCTAACCAGGATAGGAGCGGAAGCACCGCCACGCGCATCCAATAAAGCTTGCCGCTCTACACTCAATGTTCCGTAAGGAACTACCGTTGGATTTCCGACCGCAACTAACAATTCACTAAAGGGAACCGTGAAAGTATTGCTTACTGTAAACCCGGTCATTTGCTTGCCAAACAAAGTAGCGCCCACATAGCCCTCATCGCCCGTATACCACTCACCACCAAAATCGATATTGGTAGACAAATAGGGTGAAAGGGCAGGGTTGCCGTAACTCGCGTTTTGCGCCGAAGGATCACTAAAGTTGGTTGCGGGTAGCATGGCACTTGGGTTTGGTCGCGTCATGGTTCGCGATGCAGCAAAACGCAACACTACGTCATCAGTAACTTTGAAGGTCGCGTTGAAGGACGGTAACAAGAAATTGTAGTTCGTTGGATTGTCCACATAAAAACGTTGTTGCGGCACAGCAGGCGTGTTGCTAGTAGCGGGTTGTGCAGGAATCACCACCGGGCCTGCAATGTTTTGATCCGTTTCAATATAGCGGGCGCCCATATTGAAACGCATCTCGTGGCCGACAACTTCTGCGGTCGTATTAAATTCTACATAAGCGCCTTTGGTTAACTCATCGAGCTGAGCGGTTGATGCACCTGTTGACGAGCCGCCGCCCTCCGGGGCTGAATCTCTCAAGCCATAATAGTTGGTTGCAGATTTAAATTTATCAAACTGCACAGTGATGAAGCCGGGGCCTTTTTCAAGATAAGAACTCAACGCGCTTTGCGGAACCAAAGAATTTGGGTTCAAACCATTACAAGGCTTTCTTCCGGTTGCGGGTGAGTCGCCGTTTGCATCAAGTCCGTCACGGCATACCACGTCTTCCCAGCGAGCACTATTGTCTAACCCGACAATGTCCCGCGTGGTAGTGTCGTAGGCAAGGCCAAATTTAATATTGTTATCGTCGTCCCCGAAGCGATAATCCACATGCGCGCCATCCGTTTCGGTATGACGTTTTTCATTGGAGATATTGAGGCGACCACCGTTCCAGGCCCATCCTAATTCGGTGTTGTTGAAATCGACTTTTCCGCTAGCATCTTTCACATCAAACGTTGGAATGGTTCCATTTTTATAATCGACGTAAATGCCTTTGTTGAGCTGCGTTGCAACCATCACAGTAGGAGATTCACGGAACCAATCGCTGCGGCTTCTATTGGCTTGAATGTCGAGCATGTGCGAATCACCGAATTCGAAGTGAGCGCCGGGGTTCACGTTATAAAATTGCGCGCTCTCTTTATAGGGGCGAGCTTCCTGAAAAAATTGCACGTTAGCGAAAGTGCCGGAATCAACAACGCCATGGCTATCGAGCTGCATATTCAATGGGATCATTGACCCGTTACGGCCGACCATTGTCATTGCTAGACGATCGACATCCTTTTTGTCATTCGTGGCCATCACGTCCACATAAAATTGCATTTCGTCACTTGGCCGAAACTCAAAGGAAGCTAGACCCGTGGTGCGGCCATCAGTCCCGCTCATATATGCCTGGCGACCCAGTCGAGGCATGAGCGCATTGGATATTTGGGTAATATCTAAGCCAGGGTTGTGCGCTAACAGCCAGGCTTGATCGATAATTTCGCCATCGGTTAAACCCGCGCCTGCATTCACAGGAACCTTGCCATAACCAAAGTTAGAGCTGTCAACCGACTGATCAAGCCCGGCCATGAACCAGTTGTTACTTCCCGTGGTATTGCAGCTTCCCGTGGTAGCCAGGGTTTGGCCTGCTCCCGGTGTAGTGCCGCAAATTCTGTGCGAAGTATTCAGGTTGCTGTAGCCAATAGTTTCATAACCTGAAGCCACTAATTTTTTATCCACATGGGCCACGCCGAGCAAGGCACCAAAGGTGTCGTTACGCCAACTGGCTGTGGTTGCGAATTTGGGACTGTTCGTAGACTGTAATTCGGTATAAATGTTTTGCGCGTTGAGGTTAATGTGAAAACCATCGTCTTTGTAATCGAAAGGTCGCGCAGCGCGGATATTAACTATCCCGGAAATACCGCCTTCCAGCATGTTTGCTGTGGGGGTTTTTTGGATGTCAAAACGCGTAAATAATTCGGTTGGGAAAAGATTTAAATCAACTTCTCTATTTTGATTTTGCGTATCAATCGTGCCTGATGTAGCCACAGCGACTTGGGAGCCATTGAGAAGTACTTTCGTGAAACTTGTACCCAAGCCGCGCACGGATACGTTTACGCCTTCGCCGAAAGGATCGCGATTAATTTGTACGCCGGGCATACGATTTATCGCTTCCGCAATATTCGAGTCTGAAAATTTGCCTATATCTTCCGCGAATACTGATTCCACTAGCGCGGTGGATTCACGCTTCGCATTGGTTGCACTTTGTAGACTCCCGCGATAGCCGGTGACGACAACTTCTTCTGCTTCAAGGGGTTTTGCTGGCTCAGCAGCGAGAGTCATCGCCGAAGCAATGCTTAAACTCAACAGACTTAAATGAAATAGCGGGCGTGAGGCTTTATTTTTCATATGAACTCCAAATTATTATTTGTTATTAGAAATAAGAACTAACCTGGTTCCTCTATTTAAAGAGCGAGTATTTACGGGAGCGAGACTATTTGGTTGATGTCGTGAAAATCATCTTTAGGATTTATAAAAAGCTGTTCGACTGCACATCAATAAACGAAAACAGGAAAAGCTTTGGTAAATTTATATCCGTCGAATACTTCTATATCACTATGATTGCGTCGCCAAAATATAGAAAAGCCGAAAAGAAGACTTTAATTTTTAGCTGATTTGCTTTTTGAATTTTGGGAGTTGAAGCTTTTTTGCAAAAATTTTCATTAGAAGTAGACGCAATTATCTTTCGTATGTTCATCTTGTATACTAGTGTATCATGTTGTAGATTGACAACATATTAGGAGTACATGTCTGGATATGCCTTTTCTGCGAGAGCAAAAAAGCAAGATAGGTAAGCAAGAAAAGTACGGTGATACAGAATTTGGCTTGTAAACCGTTTATGCGAAGTGTGAGAAGATTTGGAGGTGCTAGTCTTCTGAGAGGCGGAAATCTTTAAATGTAGATGGGGCGCAATTGTACGTGGCTTTAAACAGTTTATTGAAATAGCTAACGTTGTTGTAACCAACGGCATAAGCTATTTCGGAAATATTTGCATCTTTATTTTCTGATAAGAGGCGGGCTGCTTCTGTTAAGCGTAATTTGTTTAAATAAGTGCTAAAGGTTAAACCCAACTCTTCCTTTAAAATATCATTGACTTTAGTGCGGTTAATCCCTATCGCACTGGTTGCCATCTCAATACTTAAGTTGGGATTGACATATTCGCTGGCCATAAATTTCAATACGGCGGTTTTTTCCTTATCTCTCTGAGGTTCAAGAGATAATTTTTTATAGGCAAGGATTGGCTGATCCTGCTTTAACTTTTCTTTTAAATCACGAATCAGAACGGAAGTGTATTTACGAAATAATAAAATTAACGCCACGCTCCATAAGAATATGCTAAATATAATTGTTATATATATATAATTTTGATTTTGGCCGAGCAATTTTACGTCAGTAATTTTTACATTTGAACGAGTATTTATGGGGCTATTAAGCGAGTTCGTCCATGCAAACCCCATGCTCTTATTTAATTGATAGCCCGTATCGCCTAATTCAAACTTATACTGTCCTAGCCACCAGTCTGGTGTAAAAAGTTCATCGAACGCAATTTTAATAGTGTTCCATTTGTTATCACAGGTGAAGTATTTGGATGAAACTCTGCGTGTGTGAGGATTGTTTAAGTCAGTCACTTTGTTATCGAAACTGAATAGCGTAAAAATGAGCACATTTTTAGGATCGCAAATTATTTTGAAGGAGATGTGAGTATATTTTGAAAGATCAATGAGTTTGTAAGGTTGGATTGGGTCTTTGAAATTTAAGGAGTAATGCGTATAAGGGAATGATTTGGAAGGGTCGAGGATAAAATCGTACTCCACAACACCCAGCTCTTCTTTCAATGTTAGCGAGGTTATTCCGACTGGTGCTTTGGGTTCGGTAGATGATACCCATAAAAAATCTTCATCTCTGCCCGGAAATAGTGACCGCTCTAATCGAGACTTGGTTATGCCAATATAGAGCATTAGGGTTGTAAGCAACACTAAGGATAAAATGGAAGCTATTGCGTTCCGATAAAACTTAAGCATTTGATGAAACCGCTAAACGAAAATTATTATGATTAGATCTGATAGCCTGGTTATTTGCTTTTATTGTTTTTATCAACAAAATCTCTTTTCAAATACTCTAATGGATAATTAGTCTTATTTATATAGGGCGGTCACTATTTTTCGATTAAAGGGTAAGTATTTTCGACAGATGACTAGTAAACCCGGCATTAAACTTGAGTCAATTCTGGATACGTTGGGAAGGAATTGGCAAATTATTGATATGCCATATTTTGTGCGGGAAATAACGGGTCTGGAAAGTTGCGTATAGAGTAGTCACTGCATCCAATGCCAAGCTCATAACCATCTTATAGTTCATTCGACTATTAAGTCGATATGACTTCCTACAAAAATAACATTTCAAAAACGTGCAAGGTTTAATTTTTCTGACTGTATTTCGCTAATTCCTTTTACTGCTATACACCACCCTAATTCATTTTTTGCGATGTGATGCAACTCACAAGCCGAAATCTTAAACGACAAGCTGCCTTTAACTAATAGCAAAAACTCTTCAATTTTTTTTCTTTTTAAAAAAAGAACTTCAATATTGCAAATTTTGTGTAGTTCTTTCCGCTACTTTTCCCCCTCGAACTCCAATGTTCAACAATAAACCTAATCACGACAATAACTCACAATAACTCTAGGGGTTAACCATGAATAAAAATAAAAGCTATAAACATAAAAGCCGCATATATACATCCTTGCTTCTATCTATAGCTGGGGCATGTTTTGTCTCTTCACAAGCTTTGGCTCAATCTGTAACGATTAATGCCGCCACTGAATACCAAACTGTTACTGGTTTTGGTGGAATGAACGGCGCGGGTTGGATAAATGATTTGACCTCATCACAAGTGGAAACCGCATTCGGAGCGGGAAATGGTCAACTTGGCCTGAGCATTCTTCGCCTGCGTATTGATCCTAATTCTTCTGGTTGGAACACACAGGTGCCAACAGCCGTTCGCGCCTATCAGATGGGAGCAAAAATTCTGGCTACACCATGGTCACCTCCGGCCTACATGAAAACCAACAATAGTTTGATCAGCGGGGGAAAATTAAAAACGGAATATTACGATGAGTACGCAACTCACTTGCTGAACTTTGCTGATTTCATTTCTCGTAATGGCGCTCCGCTTTATACAATTTCTGTACAAAACGAACCTGATTGGCATCCGGATTATGAATCTGCTGATTGGTCGGGTGATGATTTCGTTGCGTTTCTAAATTCGCAAGGTTCTCGCTTTGGTTCGAATTTGAAAGTCACTGTTGGGGAATCAGTCGGCTTTAGCAAAAGCTACACTGATCCCGTTTTGTACAGCTCGACTGCGGTGCAACATGCGGACATTATTGCCGGACATTTATACGGCGCAGTTCCGCAAGATTACCCCTTGGCTCGTAGCAAAGGTAAAGAAGTATGGATGACGGAGCATTACACAGACAGTAAAAACGATGCGGACGTTTGGCCGCTCGCATTGGATGTAGGAACAGAATTGCATCGCAGTATGACCGCCAATTTCAATGCCTATATTTGGTGGTATATACGTCGCTCTTATGGACTCATTAAAGAAAATAGTCAGGTTAGTAAACGTGGTTACATCATGTCGCAATATGCGCGTTATGTTCGCCCTGGTTACAAACGTATTGGCGCAACTGAAAAACCTTATTCAGATGTATCCGTCACTGCTTACAAAGGTCCCAATAATAAAATTGTATTGGTCGCGGTAAACACGGGGACTTCATCACGCGCGTTAAATTTGACCCTGCAAAACGCCAGCATTGGCAATTTCGTTAAATACAGTACATCTGGAACGCTCAATGTTGGTTACGGTGGCACTACAAAACTTACTAACGGTGCGGCGACTGTTTATGTGGAGCCGCAAAGCGTTACGACACTGGTCAGTGAAGGAAATGACACATCTTCATCAAGCACGTCTTCTTCCTTAAGAAGTTCAAGTTCGCTTTCATCCAAAAGTTCAGTTGCTTCCAGCGTGGTTCGTTCCAGCTCATCCAGTGTTGCATCATCTCAAGCACGTTCTTCCAGTAGTTCATCAACGGCCAATAACTCTTCTAATTGCAGCTATGTAGTTACTGGCGATTGGGGTTCAGGTTACACGGCAGTAATCCGAATTAAAAATAATGGTAGCGCAGCTATTAATAATTGGAATGTGAGTTGGAATTACAGTGATGCCTCGCGGGTGACAAATGGTTGGAATGCAAATTTAACAGGCAGCAATCCTTACTCCGCAACGGGGCTTAGCTGGAACTCTTCTATTCAACCTGGGCAGACCGCTGAATTCGGTTTCCAGGGTACAAAAAACAATGGTGCCGCGCAGGTTCCATCCGTCTCCGGTAGCGTCTGCAATTAGGGTGGCGCTCTCGTTCGCCCGGTCCTCGGATCGGGCTTTTTATTGGGTTCAATGTTTCGTCTAAAAAATATAGGGGACATTCTATGGTGAGCTTGCAAAAATATTTTCTTGAAGGCGTTTGTATCAAACGTAAATTGGGGATATTAGGTATTGGTTCCCTAATGGCGCTCTTATCTCATGCTGCGTCTGCCAGTTGTACTTATTCGATTGATAGTGAATGGGCTGCTGGATTTACCGCGAGTATCAATATTAAAAATGATACAAGCACAGCGATTAATGGTTGGAGCGTGAATTGGCAGTATTCTACCAATCGCATGAGCAGTGGTTGGAATGCTAATTTTTCTGGCACTAATCCCTATTCAGCAACTAATTTAAATTGGAATGGTAGCATCGCTCCCGGTCAAACCGTTTCTTTTGGAATTCAGGGCGAGAAAAATGGCGGTTCGGCTGAACGCCCAACTGTATCAGGAACAGGTTGTAGTGGTGTTACCTCTTCTACTCAATCAAGCGTTGCTTCGAGTGTTGTATCTAGCGCTGTACGTTCAAGTGTAGCGGCAAGCTCTGCGGCGCGATCAAGTTCATCTGCAGCAGTTTCAAGTGTTGCATCAAACGCTTGTCCAAGTCAGGTGCAAAATGCATTTCAATCCTATGCACCAAAAATTCCCGTTGCTGTGCAAGCAGAAGATTTTGATCCTGCTGGATATTCCGATTCAAGCACTACTAATGAAGGTGGTGCTTACAGAACTGACACAGCAGTCGATGTGAAATCTATTTCCGGTGGTTACGCTGTTGGTTGGATGACAAATGGCGAATGGTTGGAATACACCATCTTTGTAGAGTCCGAAGGTGATTACGATGTAACCATTCGTTCGGGTGCTGTAGGTGATGGACGCACTCTTAAAATTTCACAATGCAATAACACATTGATCGAATCTTTCTCTGTTCCGAACGTTTCTACCTGGGGCGAATTTAAGACCTGGTCCGCTGGGAAAATTCATTTAGAAGCGGGTTATCAAAAAATTCGCGTAACAGTGGGCAGCACAGATTATTTAGACCTCGATTGGATTTATATCGGCAATTACACCGGCACTATTGATCCAAAATCTTCTAGCAGTTCTTCTACCAGCAGCAGTTCATCCAGAAGCAGTTCAGCAACCTGTGCCTCTACTTATACAAACCCATTGATGTGGGAAGACTTGTCGGATTCTGAAGTTATTCGTGTTGGCGATGCCTATTACTACACAGCTTCTACATTCCATCACTCACCTGGTGCACCTGTGTTGCGCTCTTATGATTTGGTGAATTGGGAATATATTTCGCATTCAGTTCCCGCGCTGGATTTTGACAGCTCTTACAATCTTAACGGCAGCCGCTCTTATGTGAATGGAATTTGGGCCTCGTCACTGCAATATCGCGAAAGCAATAAAACATTTTATTGGATGGGCTGCATGCATAATAAAGGTGGTGGTTATGTATTTACCTCTACATCACCTGAAGGTCCGTGGACTAAAAATTCCAGCCAAGCCTGTTATTACGATATGGGTTTGTTAGTGGATAAAGACTCCGACAAAATGTATGTCGCCTGGGGAAATAATTCCATTAACGTTGCTGAATTAAGTTCAGATGGATTGCGCGAAGTTCGTCGCCAAGAAGTGTTTAAAACACCGAGTAGTATTTCAGGCCCGTTGGAAGGATCGCGCTTCTACAAAATTAACGGCAACTATTATATTTTCATGACGCAATACGCGAATGGTGAATATGTAGCGCGTTCAACCAGTGGTCCATTTGGCCCTTACGAAATTCGTCCTTTTGCGGTGCGATTACCTTACGCCGGTGTGGGTTCAGGTGGATCGCCACATCAAGGTGGAATTGTGCAAACACAAAATGGCGATTGGTATTACATCGCGTTTAATGATTCTTATCCAGCGGGGCGTATTCCTGTAATGGCACCAATGACTTGGAGCAACGGTTGGCCATCGGTAACTCTCGTGAATGGTCAATGGGGTGCGTCTTATCCGTTTCCAAATTTGCCGTGTGGTGCTGGAAAAGTAAAACCCCGCAATGCGAGAGATAATTTCACATCCTCAACGCTCAACCACGCGTGGGAATGGAATCACAATCCAGATAACAGCAAGTGGTCGACTGGTTCTGGTTTAACGCTTCGCACAGCCACTGTTACGAGTGATTTGTACGCAGCGCGCAATACACTGACTCATCGTATTGAAGGGCCTAGATCGGTTGCTACCATCGAGCTGGATTACAGTGCGATGCAAAATGGAGATGTTAGTGGCTTGGCTGCGTTCCGTGATTCTTCAGCGTGGATCGGCGTGAAAAAATCAAACGGCTCGTACCGCGTAGTAACAACAACCGGTGCATCACTCGATTCGAGCTGGAATACCAATAGTTACGGATCGGAAGCGGCAAGCTCATCCATTAGCGGCGGAAAAATTTGGCTGCGAGTAGATGCAGATGTTCGTACTACCAGCGGCGCAGGAACTGCACGTTTTTACTACAGCACCAATGGAAGCAGCTTCACGCAACTAGGCGGTACTTTTACGATGAAACGCGACTGGCCTTTTTTCCTCGGCTACCGCTTTGGTATTTTCAACTATGCAACTCAGTCACTAGGTGGATCAGTTCGTGTTGCTTCTTTTGACGTGACGAAGCCCTAGTTGAGAATGTGCGAATAACATTTAAAGACTATTAGGAAAAGCAAATTAACCGCAAAGTGCACCGCCAACGATCAAGATTGTTGACGGTGTTTTTCTTAGGCTGCTTAGGATGTGAATAATGTATAAAACAAACATATCATCTCATCAATGTTCGAAAATGATAAAAAAAGCCTTCTGCTTTTTGAGCGCCTCATTCGTGCTTGCTGCAATTTCACAAACCTCATCCGCAAGTTGTACTTACACAGTTGATAGTGAATGGGCGACTGGTTTTACCGCGAGCATCACCATTAAAAATGACACCAGCTCGCCAATTAATAATTGGAATGTAAATTGGAAATACACCACCAATCGTATGAGCGGTGGTTGGAACGCAAATTTTTCTGGCACTAATCCCTACACTGCAACCAACCTGAGCTGGAACAGCAACATCGCAGTAGGCCAAACAGTTTCCTTCGGTTTGCAAGGCGAAAAAAATGGCGGGGCAGCAGAGCGCCCAACTGTTGATGGCACTGGGTGCAGTGGTGGAACGACTAGCTCTGCGAGTTCTGTAGGCTCTAGTGCAATACCGGTGAGTTCATCATCTCGTTCAAATTCGTCAACACCATCAGCGCTATTAATTGAAGAATCTCAGGCAGGTTTTTGCCGTGTAGATGGCACTATCGATAACAATCATGAGGGTTTTAACGGAACAGGTTTTGCGAACACAAATAACGTGCAAGGCGCAGCGGTGGTCTGGGCTGTCGAGTCATCTAACAGTGGTCGCCAGACACTAACATTTCGTTATGCCAACGGCGGAATCGCAAACAGAAATGGTTCACTTATCATTAATGGTGGTAGCAATGGCAATTACATGCTGAGTTTACCTGTAACAGGCAGCTGGACAAGCTGGCAAACCGTTGCGATCGAAGTAGATTTGGTGCAAGGCAATAATATTTTGCAATTGTCCTCAGTGACTGCAGAAGGCTTACCTAATATAGATTCATTAACCTTGGTTGGAGGCACTGTTAAAGCCGGTAATTGCGGTGGCGTCAGCACAAGCTCTTCATCAAAAAGTAGTTCGTCATCAAGTGTTCCCGCTAACCCTAACATGAGCCTGGGTTGTGGGAAAACACGCAGTTTACAAAATGGATTAATCAATCTTCGTGTTGGCAACTTGAATCGTTCATATATGTTGCGCGCCCCAGACAACTACAACCCTAATACGCCTTATCGTTTGGTGCTTGGTTACCACTGGCGCGGTGGTGATGCATCGCAAGTTGCGAATGGTGGTAATGGCGCAGCAACTGAAACGCCTTACTACGGGCTTTGGAACCTTGCAAAAAATAGTACTATTTTTATCGCGCCCGAAGGTTTAGATAAAGGCTGGGCTAATAGTGGTGGGCAAGATATTACGTTTACCGATGCGATTTTAAATCAGGTTCAAGGTGATTTATGTATCGATAAAAGCCGTATTTTCGCAACCGGATTTAGTTTTGGTGCGGGCATGTCGAATGCAATCGCTTGTGCACGTGCAAATGTATTTCGTGCAGTTGCCCTCTACTCAGGTGCGCAACTCAGTGGCTGCAGCGGCGGGACAGCACCCGTTCCTTTCTTTGCGACCCACGGCATAGACGATAACGTGCTGGGCATTTCGTTAGGGCGCGGCGTTCGTGATCGCTTTGTTAAAAATAATAAGTGCGCTGTACAAAATCCTCTCGAACCTGCGCGCGGCAGCGGTACTCATATTTGCACAAGCTACCAAAGTTGTACGCAGGGATATCCAGTTCGTTGGTGCGCCTTTGATGGCGGCCATTGGCCATCCCAGCATGACGCAGGTAAAGCGGACTCCTGGATTCCAGGCGAAGCATGGAGTTTCATTACGCAGTTTTAAATAAAATTTGATTTGAAAGCAGCGTGAATCAACTCGGCTTGCGTTGTCGTTTTCCTTGGAGACCCGAAAGTCGGTTATTAGCAGTGGAAATAGGTGGATCAGTCCGCATTGGTTCATTTGATGTTATTAAGCTTTAATCCATGTAATTGCATTAGTTAAAAATCAACTACGGCCTCCAAAAAACGTCTTCAAGCTAGCTTACTTGAGGGCGTTTTTCATTCCTAGGAGACAATTAATTATTATGTAGATACCTACAGAACATTCGTAACACCACATCCTCATTATGGCTTTCTTTAGACCATTTCTGGATGCACTAATTTTCAGTGCGCGAGGGTAGCTAAGAGGCTTAGAACGTTTGAATTATTGAAGCCGTCAATATCCTGCAGCTGAAAAATATGCCAAAGGTGCTAGTATTGGAAGTCTAGAAAGCTTTCTAGGATAAGGAGTGACGTTTTGACCTTCGATATTTCATTCAACAATGTTTCAATACCTAAGCGAAAACCGTTTTGGGAAGAAAGTTATTTTGGTTTGACCTTTGAACGTGACCCGCGGCCAAGATGTAGTCTGATACTGGGAGATGGATTCACTCAAGGTTTTTTGGCATCTCAAGGAATAAAAGATAGGATACTTTTGTCAGTGGATAACCATTTTCCACCCCCAGAAAATACTATGTATATTCCGGTGAGAGATGATGTTTTTGAAAAGTCTAAATTATGGGATGCGAAAAAATGGCCGAATTTATATAGCTTTTGGGAATCAATAGGAAAATTAAATGGTCGCGATTTTTATTTGGCCTTACATAAAGCTGAAATAAATCCGCATAAAAATATAGGTAAGCTATCTTATGATACTGGCTCTATAGGCTTCGAGCTAAGGTGTTATCTCTGGCACTTGTTTCGTTCAAAAAATTACGAAATGAAAGAGCTATTGCAAAATAACGGGGTGAATCTTCAAAGCTGGGAATGGTTTAAACCATTCAAAATACTGCTATCAGAATTTGCTCTCGGGGTCGCGACCTTTAACTATGATCTGATTGTTGAGGATATCTTGCATCAGGTTTTTTTTAAAAATGTAATTTTCCACGATTTAAGCTCTGAAGATGAGTTTTCACGCCGCCCAGCAGATTCAATTGCACTTTACAAAATTCATGGAAGCATTTCTTACTATATAAATACGGGAATGAGCTCCATAATTCAGCTGGGACCTAAAAGTAATCCTTGGTTGGTAAACGCTAAATATCATTTTAATACAATCGGGAACGCAAATTTAGATGTTGATCCACGCGTGGAAAGTTTCCCAGAATTTCCTGACATTGTTCCACCTGGGCATTTAGGTGACGACAAGCTTAACCCTCAGTCTGTAGTTCTTCCCCTAAGTAAATGTCACATTAAAGCATCATGCCTAGTTATCATTTGTGGTCTTAGTGCTGAAGAGCCAGATACAGATGAAGTAAGAGGGCTTGTGGAAGAAATTAATTTGGATGCAGTGGTAATTCATGTTGGCCTTGAAAGTGATCGCAATAATAAACTTGCCAAAATGCTAATGGATCGTGGCATTGAGAGCACATTTTTTCTTCCTGATCAGCTTAAAAAAATTGGCGATATTGTTGGAGAAAAAATTCCTCTTCATAGAGCCTGGAGCTAGATTTAATAGTTGCAAAGTAGATATCTTTCTAATCAAATTTACGCATACTGGTTATTTAAAACTTGGGTACACACAATGAATAACGTATACGCTTTGTTAAATCTTATGCTCTGCTTATGTCTATTATCTGCTTGCTCAACCATGAGCAAGGAAGAATGCAAGATGGCGGACTGGTATTTGAAAGGTCTCGATGATGCCAGCGCGGGTTACGCGGCGGATCGCGTTATCGACCATGGTAAAGCCTGTGCGAAGGTTAATGTCGTGCCGAATATGAGAGATTATCGTGAAGGGCATGCTAAAGGCGCGCGTTTATATTGTGTGCCGGAGAAAGGTTATAGAGAAGGGCGGCGGGGTGCGGCTTACAATGGCATTTGCCCCATGGAATTGGAAGATAAATTCTTGCGCGCTTATAGAGACGGACAAGAGCTCTACAGTATCCAACGCAACATGGATAATCTGGTCAATGAAATAAATAACAACAACTCAAGAATGGATAGTAGTTACAGCGAAATTGCAAGACTCAAACACGATATTGTAAATAGTAACAGTGAGCAAGACCGTCGTTACAATATGCGGCGTATTGATGAATTGCAGGATGATATTCGTAATTTGGAATTTAATTCAGGCCGTGCTCATCGCGAGCTTGAGTTGTTTCGCAATGATTATCGTATTGTGGAAGATAAGCATATCCGTATGGGTTACATTAGATAAGCTTCAGTGAAACGAGTGGTGTATTATCTCTTGAAAATGACACGGAAATAAATTTGATCTTAATAAAAAAAAAGGCGCCTATTGCGCCTTTTTATTTACTTCCAACATTATGTTATTACTTATTATCGTTTAACAAAGGGAACGTTGAATGCCAAATAGGTTGCTGCTCGCCATAGCCATTCAAGTGGGCCGTAATGGAAACGTTTTAACCACCAATGTGCGAATATTATTTGCAAAGCGAAGAAAATTATCCCAATGAGTAAGGCTTCCAATTGGCTTAATTTATCGTGCATGCCCAAGCCGTAGCCGTAAAAGAAGGGCACTCCGCAAAGACTTTGACTAACGTAAATGGTTAAGCTCATTTGCCCTGCCGGGGCCAGCAACCCCAGAATTTTTTGGCCAGTTTGTTTTTGATAGAGCGCAATAAAGGACAAAACTAGAATCGTCATAAAGGCGAGGCAAAAATAGCCGTTCACCCATTCATTTAAATAAAACTTAGCAATGCTTCCTTCTGGCCACAATTCTTTCGCTGGGCCATTTAAATAGTAATGCAATCCAAAAAATAGTATTGCGCCCAATATGGCTGCAACAAAAAGATTTTTACGTAATCGGGTAAATTTAATGGGATGCGCAAGGAATCCAATTCGGCCCAAAACTAAACCTATCAAAAATAATCCAAATAACTGAAATCCGCGACTGCCATCGAAAAAGAAAAACCATTTTGATAAAGAACCGGTTGTAATGTTAAAGGAGAGAACTTGCCACAGGGAGCCGTTTGTCCAAACATCAAAAGCGTTTTCGTAAAGCACCCAGCTGTAAGGCTTGTCATTTGCACCTGGCAAGTTGTGCATCGCGGCCCAATAGCGATACATCAATTGCGGTGTTAGTAAAAATAAAATACCCAGAGCTACTAACCATTTACTGGGAATTCTATAAGCCAATACCAGGAAAAATCCGTAACCGGCTAATACTTGCAATACTTCACCAGAATAAACCGCGCTATTAAGCGTGCCTATGGCGAATAAAATGATCAATCGCCACACAAAACGCAGGCGAAAATCCACACCTTTTTGTGCCTGTTTATCCATGATAATAAAAAAGCTGATGCCAAATAACATGGCGAAAATTGCGTAGGCCTTTCCAGCAAATAAAAAGAAAATAATATCGTGGACTTTACTGTCAACCGGATTTTTCCAGTAGAGTTCAAAAAGCTCAATTGAATGAACTAAAAATAATCCCATAAGCGCAAATCCGCGCAAGGAGTCAACCAAGGTTATACGCTCTGGTGCGTTAGGATGTTCAAGGAGTGTCATGAGTGGTCCGCTTATTGTTATCCATTGAATGACAAATATTAAATTGAAGACGCGCGCATCAACTGTTTAGTCTAGATACTCAACTCGCCTGGGCCTTTAAGAATTGTTAAGTTTATTTTTGCCAGCCGATAAGGTACTTATTTTAACCGCGATAAATCTATAATGCGATTTTTGCGTTGTACGCTGGAGTCCTCCCTTGTCATCGGTTGCAAATAATCCGGTAAGTTCTAGAACATTTTTAGTAACCCTGCTGATGTTGGCATTACCTGTAGCGGGGCAAATGTTGCTGCAATCATTTTTGGGCATGGCCGACGTCATGATGGTTGCCCCCTTGGGGGAGCAGGCAATTGCAGCCGTCGGCTTAGCTGCAAAAATTCATTTTTTGTTACTGGTATTGATGAGCGGTTTTGCGACCGGCGGTAGCGTATTAATTGCGCAATACAGTGGCGCGAAGGATTTTGCCAGTTGTCAGCGTATGCTTGCCGTCACCTTAGTGGTGGGGGTTTCCATTATCATTCCTATCATGTTTGTTTGCGGATTTGCTGCACCTATATGGGTGCATTGGATTAATCCTGATCGTGAAGTTGCAAACCTCGCCGCGCAATTTTTAGTGATAACCGCTCCGGTATTATTGCTTACACAAATTATTGTCATTATTGAAGCATCGCTTCGTGCGCTTGGCCAAACAACCATGCCACTTATTGCAGGAGTTATTGCTGCTGTTACTAATGTGACTTTGAACTATGCGTTGATAACCGGAAATTGGGGATTTCCGGCGTTAGGAATCGCAGGTGCCGCATGGGGTACTTTGATCGCCCGCTGCCTGCAATTACTTTTCATGTTGGCTTATATGTATGGCACCAAACATGGTTTTGCGTTAAAACTAAAACAACTCGCTCGCGGAATGGATCCGGTACAAATTAAACGATACCTCGCGTTTGCGTTGCCGCTGGTTGCAAACTATGGAATTTGGGCCGTTGGTAATGCCACATATCATGTTGTGACTGGCTACGCCGGTACTGATGCGCTCGCAGTAATGGGAATGGCGGTTCCGGTTGAAAGTACTTTCTTTGCACTTTTTGTTGGCTTGGCAAATGCGTCCGCTGTATTAGTGGGCCGTTCACTCGGGGCGGACGACATTAACGAAGCCTGGCGACTGCAGCGTTTTTTTAATCGACTCACGTTGATTTTAGTTGTGTTGTTATCGGGAGTGCTTTGGTTTGCGCGCCCTTGGGTGCTCGAAATTTTTAAACCTCTCCCTGAAGCAACGGCGCATTTGTTGTTGCAGACATTGGGTGTATTTTGCGGATTGGTTTGGTTAAAAGTATTCAACATGATCCGTATCATCGGCATTTTGCGAGCGGGCGGTG
Source organism: Gammaproteobacteria bacterium (assembly GCA_004173475.1). Lineage (GTDB taxonomy): Bacteria > Pseudomonadota > Gammaproteobacteria > Pseudomonadales > Cellvibrionaceae > Cellvibrio. Next base: position 130,341 of record SEBU01000006.1, on the reverse strand, counting down.
ATAACAAGTTCTGTTTGATTACCGATTCAATTGTCATGTGGGGTGTAGGTTTGCCAGTTTATGCTGCAGCGGTATTTCTCGGCGGATGGCCATTTACAATTTTATATGCTCTTATGTTTCTAGAGGACGGCTTAAAATTTTTACCCGTGTATTTTCGTATCAAAAAACGAAAATGGATGCAAAATCTGACTCACGCGCATTAATTCACTCTATGCAGGTTGAATTTTTATAATCTGGTTCTGTCATAGAGCGTCATTAATTGTTGGCGCTTCAATACATCCAACCAAAACTTTTCTACCCATCGACGGAATTCATTTTGGGTCTAGCGTTTGACACTGGCGTCACTTCATTGTAAATATTCATGGCCAGACAAATTTTTTGATCTGGCACGTAATAATAAATAATTGCCGAGGGCACTAATGAGAGTTGCCAATATTTCTTTATTCGTATTGTGTTTATTATCCATTCCCTGTCGCGCTATAACATGCACGCATCAAAACACTCAAGCGCCTCTGTATCAAAATGCGAATTGCAGTTTTGATGACCGTGCAGAAGATTTGCTGTCGCGCATGACGCTCGACGAGAAAATTTCACAAATGATGAATGCTGCTCCAGCAATTCCACGTCTACAAATTCCCGCGTATGAATGGTGGAACGAAGCGTTGCATGGCGTTGCGCGCGCCGGTTCAGCAACGGTGTTTCCGCAAGCAATTGGACTGGCCGCAAGTTTCGATACCAATTTAATGCGTGATGTAGCCAGCGTTATTAGCGATGAAGCTCGCGCTAAACATCACGATTTTGTGAGCCGCGATTCACGCGCACGCTATCAGGGCCTGACTTTTTGGTCACCTAATGTAAATATTTTTCGCGATCCACGTTGGGGGCGCGGGCAGGAGACCTACGGTGAAGATCCATTTTTGACCGCAGCCATGGGGGTGGAATTTGTCAAGGCGTTGCAACAAAGTGATGGTAAATATCGGAAGCTTGATGCAACTGCAAAACATTTCGCGGTGCACTCGGGCCCTGAAGCAAATCGCCATGAATTTGATGCGCGCCCCAGTGAGCGCGATTTGTATGAAACTTATTTGCCAGCATTTCGTGCATTGGTACAGGATGCAAAGGTAGTCTCGGTTATGGGCGCCTATAATCGTGTGAATGGTGAATCTGCATCAGCCAGTCAACGTCTCTTGCAGACTATTTTACGCGAGGATTGGGGCTTCAAAGGCTATGTCGTATCCGATTGCGATTCAGTAGAAGATATTTATTTATTTCATAAAATTGTTCCCACCGCAGCCGAGGCCGCAGCTCTTGCCGTAAAAACCGGCGATGATTTAAATTGTGGAAAGACCTACGCGGCATTAAAGGAAGCTGTGGAAAAAGGATTGATTACCGAACAAGAAATAAATGTATCACTCAAGCGTTTGTTATTAACGCGTCTTGAGCTCGGCATGTTTGATGATGCCAGTAAAGTTATTTGGGCGCGCATTCCTTACTCTGTCAATCAAAGTTCTTTGCATGATCAACTCGCCCGTGAAGCTGCACAAAAATCTATAGTCCTGTTGAAAAATAACGGTGTGTTGCCACTTTCCTCGCAACAAAAAAATATTGCCGTTATAGGCCCAACGGCTGACGAAATTATGTCGTTACTTGGAAATTATTACGGCACCCCTGCGTCGCCTGTCACTATTTTGCAAGGAATTCGCACGGCAGTACCAGCAACAACCCAAGTGAGCTATTCGCGCGGTGCAGATTTAGTGGAGGGCCGCGATGATCCGCGCGCAGCACCCATTATCGAATCTGTTTATTTACGTCCGGATGCAACGTCGAAAGCACAGGGTTTAAAAGGTGAATATTTTCGCAACCGCGATTTTTCCGGTGAACCTGTATTAACACGGGTTGACTCGCGTATTGCATTTCGCTGGGACCGCGGATCACCGACGGACGATATGGTTGCACGCGGTGAGATGAAATCCGCTGATGCCATTCCAGCCGATAATTTTGCTGTGCGTTGGACGGGACAATTACTTACGCCAACAAGTGGATCTTATGAGTTTACGGTTGCCGCAAATGATGGTGTGCGTTTATTTATTAATGGAGCTTTGCTTATTGATGCGTGGGATTTATCGGCACGCTTACAAAGCAAGAGCGCGAAAATTAATTTGGAAGCGGGTAAATCCTACGCAATTAAATTGGAATACTTTGAAGATATCCGCGATGCGGAAGTGCGTTTGTCCTGGCGCTTACCTAACGCAAAACCCGCATTTGAAGAAGCTATGGATCTTGCCAAAGTATCTGATGTTATTGTGTTTGTCGGCGGCTTGACGGGCGATGTTGAAGGCGAAGAAATGACTGTTAAGTATCCCGGTTTTGCTGGCGGAGATCGTACCGATATTCGTTTACCGCAAATTCAACAAAAATTATTGGAATCATTAAAGACAACTGGCAAGCCGGTCGTAGTTGTGTTGACGGCGGGTTCGGCATTGGCTGTGGATTGGGCGAAGAAAAATGCGGATGCAATTTTAGTTGCATGGTATGGCGGCCAACGCGGGGGTAGCGCAGTTGCGGATATATTGTTCGGTACAGAAAATCCTGCAGGACGGTTGCCCGTGACTTTTTATAAAGCCGACGAGAAGCTGCCTCCGTTTGATGATTATTCCATGCGTAACCGAACCTATAGATATTTTACCGGGCAACCCCTGTTTCCATTTGGTCACGGATTGTCATACACCGAATTTAAATATTCGCATTTAACGCTCGGTAAAAAATTTGTCCACCCCGATAGAGAAGTTACCATATCAGTAGATGTTAAGAATGATGGTGAGCGTGAAGGAGATGAAGTGGTTCAGCTTTACGTGCAAGCAGTGTCTCCAAAAAAAGAACACGCCATAAAAGAATTGCGCGGATTTAAACGTATTCACCTGGTGCCCGGCGAAACCAAAACCGTTCAATTTACGATTAAGCCTAATAAAGACTTAACGCGTTATGATACTGGCTCAAAGAAATATGTTGTGGATACTGGCAAATATCAATTACAGGTAGGTGCTTCCAGTGAAGATATACGCGTGAAGGATGTGCTCAGTGTTAGGTAACTTGTCGTAGATATGATGAGCAAAATATTTTGCTCATCAAGTGCGACGATTTGATTCTGTATTTTTTTGCTAGTTGTTATTATCTACACGAAAAAACTCGCCGGTCTTTTTTAATCGATAGCGGGCAAAATCTTCAGCAAGAATTAAATGGCCGCTAAAAATCGCTGAGGCTTCGTTTTCAATATCTTTAATCGATGGGGAAGTTTCAGTCACAGACTGGTATCTTGCGCTAAAGTGAGTTAATACCAAATGAGGAATAGAAACCATTTCTGCAAAAGAGGCAACTAAACCGGCGTAGCTATGCCCGACTCCATCGCCAACTTTCGCCGCAACGTCGGACGTGTAGGTGGCTTCATGTACAAGGACATTGCAATTATGGCAGGCTTCTATAAGTAAATCAGGGCGGTCATTGTCTCCACCTATCACAATTTTTCTTGGTTTATTACTGGCTTTCAAATATTCATCTGCTTGAATAGTCTTCCCGTCGTGCACTACATTAATTCCTTTCTTAAGCATTCCCCACAGCGGCCCTTTCGGAATTCCGCTTAATGTAAGTTTTTCTGTATCGAGATTAGCCTCAACCGAGTTTTCCGTAAATACATAAGCGTATGACGGAACCCGATGAGAAAGTGTCGCAGAGCTTACTAAAAAATTTCCAAACTCCGTATCTATAAGTGATTCAGTTTCTACAAATTGAATTTCAAACGGGAGATAAAGTTGTGTATGCGTTTGGGTGGAATGAAACCAGTCTGCAATACCTTTGGGTGCAATTACTTTCAATGACGATTTCCGACCGTGCATACCCGCACTGGCTAAGAGGCCGGGCAACCCGTAGCAATGATCCCCATGCACATGAGTAATAAAAATGGCTTTAAGATCATTGATCGATAAACTCGTGTGTAACAATTGATGTTGGGTGCCTTCACCACAATCAATTAAATACCAAGCACTGCCTTTTTCTTCGATTAAAGCAAGACCAGTTACGTTTCTGGTTTTGGTGGGTGTACCTGAAGAGGTACCTAAAAATAGTAGGTCCAATTTTTATCCCAATATGCTGACGGAACGTTTAGCATTAGATTCGGTAATTAAATGTTACCGGTGATTTGTTGGTTGCGTGGATTCTTGGCAAAGCTGACGGTTGCAATTTAAAGTAGTTAACTATTAATTTTTTCTTAAGCGTTTATGCAAAATCCAGGAGCTAATAAATAACAACAGAGGAATAGTAATCGCCCATATTTCTTCGTGCTTCCTTAAAAATAATTCGCTCCGGTAGTGGGACAATGGTCCAATGAAAATAGCAAACCATAGCGCGCCAATAAAAATTGATTGAATAAAGGTAATAAAGCGTTTTCCAGCCGGCGCTGTATAAAGAGACCATGCGAGATAAAAAAGGAAAAGGGCAGCAAGTAACGGAAACCCAACCAAAAATAGGACCAAGCCGCTACCATGAGCGTATGCCGGCATAGAAATTAAAATTCCAAAAGCCGCGATTGCTGAAGTTTTCTTTAAGTAATTCAATTGATGCGTCCCGCCCTTTCATCGGATAGATGTTATCAACTATACATTTGATGATGGTTTAAAACGGCTTTACTGAGGTGGTTTTCAAAAAAAATCAAGAAAACAACTTATCCCTAAACATAAAAAACACCGCACCTAGCAAACACAAGCCGGCCCATAAATAATCGGTTTTAAACGGTTCTTTCAAATAATAAATGGCGAAGGGAATGAATACACCGATACTAATAACTTCTTGAATAATTTTTAATTGGCCAACTGTCATTACGCTGTGGCCGATTCTATTAGCGGGTACTTGGAACATGTATTCGAATAATGCGATTCCCCAACTAATGAGCGCGGCGATAATCCAGGGTTTATTGCTTAATTCCTTTAAATGCGCATACCAGGCAAATGTCATAAACACATTGCTGCACATAAGTAAAAAAACGGTAATGACTGCCGGGTGCATACATTGAACCTATCTTGTGTTGTTAACGCTGTCCAGATCCATTTTTTTTCCAACAAAATAAGACGACACTATGCTGCACAGCCAACATGCAACCAGAATTATTTCGACTGTGGCAAGTTGGCCTTGTTGGGCAGCAAGGCTGTTATGAATTTCGGTGGAGAGTTTGGTGTAAATGCCCGTAATGTTTGTTATATCTATTAATCCCTCTGCGGCTTGACGTTGCAGTTGTTTATAAACGGGCGCAACACCGTCGTAAAGCTTGGTGGTTATATACCAAAGCGCAATGCACGTCGGAACAATAAAAATGCAGGCGCGTGCGTAATGTTTTAACCACCACAAACCAGCGCCAGGAAAAATAATCGCAGAATAAAGCGCGGCTTTGTTTGCGTTGTTTTCCGTTTTGTTTTTATGCCCGGATTTATTTTCATTCATAATCGTTCTACTTTTATTCAGCAACAATTTGTTCAAGGCGATAGAATCCCTCGCCGTTTTCACCCAAGGTGTCAGCGAGGAATGGCAAGGCCTCTTCCATCGCTTTCCATAATGTCCAAGGTGGATTGATTACAAATAAACCGCTGGAGTTCATTCCGTACTCAGGGCTGTCTGCAGCAATGCCCAATTCAAACACTTGAATATTTTTCATTCCGCTTTTTTGTAAGGCTTTCTGCATATCATCAATGCGCTGGCGCAAAACCACCGGGTACCAAATAATATATGTGCCCGTTGCAAAACGTTTGTGCGCACTCGTTATTTGTTTAACGACCTCATGATATTCATTTTTTAGCTCGTATGATGGGTCTACAAAAACTAATGCCCGTCTATCTGGCGGTGGTAATAGTGCTTGCATTCCTGCCAAGCCGTCGTCATCAATAATTTTTACGCGTTTATCGTGACCAATTGCTTCAGTAAGCAAGCGCCAATCGGTGGAATGCAACTCATGTAAAAACAGATTGTCTTTATCTCGTAACATGCTTTGCATGATCAATGGCGAGCCAGGGTAATGATGCAATTGTTTATCTGTATTAAAGGCTTTGATAAAGTTCACATATTCCTGGACCAATGGCGGCAAATCGTCACGCATCCATAGTTTGCCAATACCGTTGTCAAATTCACGGTTTTTGATAAGTTGGTTACCGGATAATTTATAGGCGCCCGCTCCAGCATGTGTATCAATTATGCGCAACGGCTTATCTTTCTGCGTCATGTAACTAACGGTATGGATCAGTAAACTATGTTTAAGTACATCAGCGAAATTGCCTGCATGAAAGGCGTGTCTATAACTGAGCATGGCAGCGTCCTGAAAATAATTGCGCCGATTATAGCGGAATTTAACATCAACTCTGTGGGTGTTTTGGGCTAAATTGTGGGTGAAATCATCAAGGACATATTCCGTTGAGCGAACTATTACTAATTATTCGTGGCCAACTAAAGCGCGTTTCGCCATGGCTATTGTTGATCACACTACTGGTTGGTATGCCGGTAATGGCTCAACCTTCACCTAAAATCACTATCAACGGTGGCACTGAAGCCATACGCTACAATGTGCGCCAACATCTGACCATTGCAGAAGAAAATTGTTCTGCTCCTTTGTGGCGATTAAAATCCCTTATGGTTGACGGTGAGACTGAAATTGAACAGGCCGCCCAGGCGCTGGGATATTACCAAATAAAGTTTACGACTAATCTCACAGAGGAAGCCGGCTGCTGGCAACTTAACATTCAAATTACGCCCGGTGAGCGAGTTAAAATCACGGAATTTAAATTTGTAGTTAAAGGCGATGGCGAAAATGATAAGGCCTTTAAGGAATTACAAAATAATCCGGAGATTCGCATTGGCGACGGATTAGATCATGGCCTCTATGAAAATCTGAAAAATCGTATAACGAATCTTGCCACTACCCACGGTTATTTTGATGGGCGTTTTGAGAGCAGTCGTATCACGGTAAACTCTCTCGAAAACACCGCAGCGGTTGAATTAATTTACGATACAGATGTTCGTTATCGCATCGGCGAAATCCGTATGCAGCACAATATTCTGGATGAGAAGTTTTTAAACAAATTCTTGAATATAAAAACCGGCGATCTCTACGATGCCGACAAGCTGCTTGAATTAAAAACGCTTTACAACGCATCTAACTATTTTTCAGTAGCGACAGCGTCACCCGATCTGCAAAATCTTCACGATCACACTATCGACGTAGACGTGCAATTGGAAGAGCGTAAACGCTTTGCTTATTCGGTTGGTTTAGGTGCAGCGTCAGATACAGGTGCACGTGTTTTACTGGGATTTGAAAATCGTTACGTTAATGGTCGAGGACACAGTCTTACCGCTGACGTCAGCTTGGCAAAAGAGGAAAAGACTACCGAAGTTGCCTATACCATCCCCTTGGCAAAACCTACGTACGAGTTTCTAAAAGTTTATACCGGCGTTGCTTTAAAGGACACGGAGATAAAGTACAGCAATAAGAAAACATTAGGTGCCAGTTACACCCGCTATTTAAAAACTCAATGGCTGCAAACCTATGCGTTTAATATCGAAAATGAATCCTATCGTATTTCTGACCAAAACCAAGAAAGTTTTTTGCTAATTCCCTCGGTAAGTTTTCTTCGAACCAAAACCGATGGAAATTTAGCATACCCTTTGAATGGCTGGAGCATTATGACCAGGTTTTCCGGCTCGCCTGAAACATTGGGGTCTGATATTAGCTACGCGCAATTGTACATGCGTGCAAAATATATTCATCCGTTGAAGCGCGGTCGTTTACTAGTTCGAACAGAGATGGGAATTACAGATGTGAACGCTAGCCTGCTGCCAGCGTCAGTTCGCTATTTTGCCGGCGGTGCAAACAGCGTGCGTGGCTATGATTATGAATCTCTTGGTCCCACCGGGATTAACGAAGAAACGGATGAAGAAAAAGTCATAGGTGGTAATAATTTACTCGTGGGCAGCCTGGAATACGATTATCAATTCAGACCTAATTGGGCCGCTGCTGCTTTTGTTGATGTAGGCAATGCCGCCGATGATTTCCATTGGGATTTTAAACGCGGTGTAGGTCTGGGGTTACGTTGGATTTCACCTATAGGACCAGTCAGGATAGATGTCGCCTATGGCTTGGACCCAACGTCTTTGAATCAAAAACGGGGTATAGATAAACCTGCTGGCTGGAACTTTAACATCAGCATGGGGCCAGATTTATAATGGCGAATAAAGCTTGGTCAACTTTTAAAAATATCAGTCGCTGGAAAAAAGTGGCGCTGGGTATTTTTTTATGCGTAAGTCTTATAGTTTTGACGCTCAGTCTGTTGGTCGCCACCCAATCTGGTACGCGCTGGGCGGTAGAAAAAGGCGCGGGACTTGTGCAAATAAAATTGGGCCAGATGAAAGGAAATTTATTAACGGGTCTGGATGTATCAAGTTTAGATTACGATCAGAAAGGAATTCTTGTTCATGCCGAAAAAATATCTTTCCGTTGGCAACCGCTATCACTTTTTTACACAACCGTTTCCGTTCAATCACTCACCGCTGAAAACATTCGCGTACAACTACCGCCATCCGTCGAAAAACCTGAGCCCGACAATTATGTATGGCCGAGCCTGGCGCAGCCAGTGCGTGTTGAGTTGGGTCGTACCCATTTACGCAATATTCAAATTACCCAAGGAAATACGAAACAGTTTATAGATAACTTAAGCGGTTCATTCAATTTAGGCACATTTCATTTACGCGTTAAAAATGTGATGGCTGAAAACGGGCAAGCCAAATTGTTAGTAAACGGTGCGATGGGTTTACGATACCCCTATACCTTAGATGCGGTAGCTGAATGGAATCTCAAGAAACAGCGAGACGACGATTTGGTGTTTGCTGGAAAAGCGGTGGCGAAAGGTGACATTAAAACACTACATGTGACCAACGACTTGATCAGTCCGGTGCTTGTTAAGGCTACCGGTAAAATTTCACCCGCATTTCACGATAAAAAAACTAAACCCGGTGCTGACGTAATTGTGGAATGGAATGACCAAACTCTGTTACCAGTCATCGCGAATTATTTTAATCCCGAAGGCAAACTGCATTTTTTAAAGCCCGTGAAAAAAACGCGAGGTCGTTTGGCCTTAAAAGGCTGGCTTGAGGCTTATGATCTTGTCGGCACCGTCAATGCAAAAACGCCTGACGCAACTATTGCAATCGACGTTGCCGCTAAAGGAAACCACCTGCCAGAAGAACAGCAATCGCAATTACACATTGAAACTTTGCAGTTAGTTACTAAACCCTTGGATGCTCCGGCAGATGCCAACAATGAAAACCTACTCTTGCTTTCTGGTAAGGTTAATTGGTTGCCTTACATTCAGTGGGATTTAGCGTTAAAAGCTGAACATTTTAATATTGAAAACTTTGTTGCCGAGTGGCCGAGCAATTTAAATATAGCCATGGTCTCGCAAGGCGAGTACCGCGAGCAACAGTTGAAGATTGCGTTTAACAATATAAACGCTAGTGGTGAATTGAGAAATCTTGCGGTGTCTGCAGAAGGTGAAATTCATTCTGATAATAATTTATGGAATTCGTCCAATTTTAAACTGGCGATAGGAGCCAATCAATTAGTAGTGAAAGGCCAGGCCGGTAAAGATTTGGCGGTGGATTGGAAAATTGATGCGCCTCTACTGGGTCAGATTGATCCCAGTGTAAGTGGTAGCGTTATTTCCAGTGGGTCTCTCAAAGGAAATATTGCCAAGCCCACTATGCAGATAGATGCGCAAGTGAATAAGTTTTCCTGGCGAAATTATGCGGTTGAAAATTTGACATTGAAGCTAACATCACTGGCGAGTACGGATAAATATAATCTCGCGTTAGACGCGAACCAGGTAATTATTGCCGGTCAGCAAATCACATATCTCTCGTTGAAAAGTAACGGCAACATTGAGCAGCATAATGTTCTCGGTCAAATAGATAGCGCCAATTACGGCAATGTAAATTTTGTGCTGGATAGTAGCTGGAAAGATAATCTATGGCGTGGTCAATGGCGCGAGTTTAGATTTAATACCAAAAAAATTCCAAGCTGGAGTCTGCTGTCGAGCACGCCTATGCAAGTTGACAAACAACACGCGGAATTAGGAAAGTTATGTTTGACCACTAACAATGAATTACCTTTTGCAATAGATACATCACCTGCCGCAGCCAAGCAAGATGGCGTGTTACAAACCCCAAGTATTTGTGCAGCGGGTAATTGGGGTCAAACTGGTGGCGTTACAGTTAATATCGCTATTCAATCAGCTCCGTTAAGTTCATTGCGCGCTTGGTTCAAACCCGAAGTAACTTTGAGTGGTGCCCTTGAAGGCGATCTTAATTTTCGTGCACCGGTAAACACACCGGCTACCATGACCGCTAATTTACAAACGCGTGACGCGAAACTGTTATATCAATTTCAAGGCGGAAATGTAGAGACCTATCCGTTGCAAAAAGGCAGTATTAACGCCGCTTTAAAAAACAATCAGCTTAATGCAAGTATGTTGATGGATTGGGCATCCTACGGTGCGCTAACTATCGACACACAATATGCAGTTACGACGGAAAAAATTAACGGAACTGCATCTATCGCATTAACAAACCTGGCCCCTTTAGAAGGCCTGTTGCCGTTTTTAAATAATGTGCAAGGTGCTGCGAATGGTAAATTTAATTTTGTAGGCACGCCTAAACGTCCGGAAATTACGGGAAATTTTAGTATCACCAACGGTAGTGCAAATTTACCCAAGCTTGGTCTGGAATTAAAAAATATTTCGTTTCAAGTGAACAGCACTGCGGTTAATTCGGCGCACGTTGAAGGCGCAATTACATCGGGTGATGGCACGCTTGTGACACAAGGCGATTTTGTTAATCTAGGTTCGCCAGACTGGCATTGGCAGGCGAATGTGTTTGGTGCAGGTATCCGTATTATTCAGCAAACACAACTCACGGCAACGATTAGTCCTAATTTAAAAGTGAAAGCAAATGCGCAATCTATTGAGCTAACCGGGAGCACGGAGATTCCATGGGCTCGCGCCGTTATTAAAAATCTTCCGGAATCGGCAACGCGTGTATCCAACGATGTGGTTGTCGTTGAAAATGATTCAGTTTCCCTCGACGGCCTCACCAAAAAAACTTTGCCCTTTCATACCAATGTGATTTTGTATTTTGGTGACGATGTACGCTTTAAAGGATTTGGATTAGATACTCGTTTAAGCGGAAAAGCGAATGTCATTAAGGAAGAAAATCGGCAGGTCTTTACCACAGGTTATGTAGCTGTTGATAAGGGAATTTATAAAGCCTACGGCCAAGAATTATCGATTGAACGCGGACGTTTAATTTTTCAGGGGCCTTATGATAATCCTGGCTTGGATATTCGCGCCTTGCGCGTGATGGAAGATGTCACTGCGGGTTTAGATATTGGCGGTACTCTGCAACATCCAAAAAGTACGGTGTTTTCCATTCCTGCAAGTACCGATAGTGAAGCTATGGCTATGTTGCTCACAGGTAAACCGCTTTCAAATTCTTCCAAGGACGACGCTTATGCGATCTTGGGCGCAATCGGAAAATTGGGTATGAGCCAAGGCGACTCCATGAGCTCGGATATCATTCAAAAGTTTGGGTTAGACGAGGTAAGTATTAAAGCGGACAAGGGTCTCGAACAGAGCGCCCTCTGGGTAGGGAAAAACGTTACGCCAAAATTATTTTTGCATTACGTTGTGGGGTTGTTTGATCAAGCTTTTTCTCTCGGCCTTACTTATAAACTCAACGATAAAATAAATATTGAGGCGGAATCCGGCAAAGAACAAAGCGTGGATGTGATTTATAAAATTGAGCGCTAAAACGCCCAACCTAATTGCAAGCCAGCAGCCTTCATATCGCCGCTTTGGGAATAGGCTACGTCCATAACGAATCTGCGCCACCGATAACCGATCCCGACGGCTGTAGCATTTTCCCGAAACCCGGTTTTGTCCTGGCGATATCCCAGGCGCAACGCCAGCCCGTCGAACACACGATATTCGCCGCCGATACTTAAATCCTGTGAAGGAGCTTCAGTGGCCATAGGCGTTGATTCTTTCAAATCGTAATCGAGACCTACACTAAACCGCTCGTTTACATAAGCGATACCTGCTCGAGAACGAGACCGCAATTTCACGATCAGATCTGGACGCGGTAAACCAGTGACCGGATCGTCTTCCTGGTGAGTTTTAAAGTTGTGGCCAAACGCGTCTTTAATGGCGATTCCCACGCGGTAATGTTCGGCAATAATGGCGGCTATGCCAACGTCCGCGTTAAAAGACATATGAGTGCTTTTGGTATCTGAAAAATCATCAGTTGTTTCATCATCCAGGTTATTGAAATCGGCTTCATCGCGATAAGCGTCCACTCGCATCAATTTGGGTGTGACTCCAAACGAAACAGCCTGGCCCCAAAACGAAAATTCTTTTGCAGCAGCCATGCCCCATTCGCTGATCGCAAGAGCGCTGACATCTGCTGACGAACCAAGGTTGTCGGTGGGATCGATCAAAGTACCGTCGGCAGCAATCAAGTTGGGATATTCGGCGGCGACGGTGGACAAACTCGCCCCGCCGGCAAGATCAGTCATAGCGCCCACGTAATCGTCCAACAATGCCAGATCCGTTTCAGTAATTCGTGACGTTCCCACGCCCATAACACGTGCACCTATATAAAAAGCACCGCCCGAGCGATCGCTTGGTTCGCTAACGGACAGCCCAAAAAAGCCATTGACGGTTAAATCCTTATTGGCGATTTCGTCCAATACCTTGCGTAGGTCTGTTGCGCCAGCTGCTACGTCGCCCGCGTTGGCGGTATTGGGAAGAGCGTTGAACGCATTCACTGCGTTACTCAATTTGGTATCGAACTCATCGTCAACAGCGTCGATGGCGGAGTCCACGGTTTCTGATGCTTGCACGACCAGCGTAGGGAAATAAAAGCGGCCATCGCGGGATACATCTTCATCGCCGGAATGAAAGGCAAGCAGAGCAGGGTTGTAATATTGCGCTTGGGAGGTATCGCCTACCGCCAAGACAGCTCCGCCCATTGCTAACGCTCGGGCGTCGAATACGCCGTAATCAATTGCCAGGGAAGACTGCGCGACACCCAATGCCAGCAGCGTGGCTATTAAAGGGCCTGGAAGGTTGATTAATGTTTTTTTGCCCATGGGACGCTCACCAGTGTTTGTTAGGGTAGGTGTGTTTTCCCTATCAGCTTAAACCATGCTGGCGAGCTTGCTAGTTTTAGGGTGAGGGATTCGGGCAAAAGGAAAGCACTTGGCAATTTCACTGGTCGGTGTCCATGCTCTACGGTAGAGTGCGTGTTTCGCAGTAGCCTGCTTCATGCAGTTAATTAAGGTTTTTTGGTGATATTGAGATCTTCTGCTTTTATGTTTATTCGACGTCTATGTCTTTGCATATGCATTTTATTATTTGTCTCAGCAGCACAGGCTGCCACCATCAACAATGTGCGAATTTGGCGTGCCGAAGGATACACTCGTGTAGTTTTGGATCTTGATGATCCCGTAAATTACAACCTGGTGCTCGCCAGTAACCCGACGCGAATTATTCTGGATTTAGCTAACTCGACCTTAAACACCTCGGTTGCCAAATTACCCTTGAAGGGCACACCCATTGAGATTGTGCGTAGTTCAGTCGTAGACGATAAAGACATCCGATTGGTTTTTGATTTAAAACATAACGTTGCGCCCAAAAGTTTTTTGTTGAAGAAAAGCGATGGAAACCATGATCGACTCGTATTGGATTTGTACAATATCGAGACCACCAGCGTTCCTTCGGTAGCCGCGACTGTACCAAAGCCGTCTGCCGCCCCTGGGGTTCCTAAAACCGATGCCGACTCCAAAAAAAATGTGACTGCTTCGAGTGAGCCAACCAATATAGAAGAGCTACTGGCAAATGAAGTTCCCGCTGAACCTATCGTTAAAACGCCGCAAGGAGGTGCGACTAGCGAGCGACAAATTTTAATTGCGGTGGATGCCGGACACGGCGGCGCAGACTCAGGTGCGCTAGGGCCAAAGAATATGCGTGAAAAAGATGTGACGCTGTCAATTGCGAAAGAATTGGTGCGAGTTATTAATGCGCAGCCCGGCTATAGCGCGCGTTTGACGCGTAAAGGCGATTATTTTGTTGAATTACAAAAGCGTCGCGATCTGGCGCGCGATATGAAAGCAGATTTATTTATTTCTGTGCATGCAGATTCATTTACGGACTCAAGTGCGTACGGTGCTTCTGTATTTGCGTTATCACGCAAAGGTGCAACGAGTGAAATGGCTCGCTTCCTTGCGCAACGCGAAAATGATTCAGATTTAGTGGGCCGCATAGGCGGAGTAAGTTTGGAGGACAAGGATGCGCAGCTCGCAGGTGTGTTGGTCGATTTATCCATGACTGCAACTGTGAATTCAAGTTTGCAAGTTGGCAGCCACGTTTTAAACGCGATTTCGGGCATAGCCCCTCTGCATGCCAAGCACGTTGAACAGGCGGGATTTGCGGTGCTCAAGTCACCGGATGTTCCATCAATTCTGGTGGAGACCGGATTTATTTCGAACACATCTGAATCCAGAAAACTTGCATCGCCTGCTTACCGTGAACAAATGGCTGAAGCAATTTTTAAAGGCGTGCATCGCTATTTCACGCAGCATCCTCTCGCCAGCGTGGTGGCAACGCCTTATATTCCGGCTGAAACAAATCAGTCAGTAGCAGCGGAAAAGGCTGCAGGGAGAAAACCTGCAGCAAATTCGTCACAAGAACGTAGATATACAGTGGTACGCGGTGACACGCTTTCTGACATAGCAACGCGACACAGAGTAAGTGCTAGTCAGATTCGCAAATTAAATAATATGAAAGACAGTACTGTAAAACTCGGACAAACATTAAAAATCCCGGCGCAATAGTGTGCACTGAATGAATAGCATAAAACGAATTAAATTATTAAGCCCGCGCCTGGCCAATCAGATCGCTGCCGGCGAGGTGGTAGAACGCCCTTCATCTGTTGTTAAAGAATTATTAGAAAATTCTTTAGATGCAGGCGCAACACGATTAGAAATTGATATTGAAGATGGCGGCATAAAATTAATTCGTGTACGCGATAACGGCGGTGGAATAGATAAAGATGATCTACCGCTGGCGTTAAGCCGCCACGCCACCAGCAAAATTTACGAACTCGACGACCTTGAAGCCGTCGCAACTTTAGGGTTTCGCGGCGAAGCCCTGGCTTCTATTAGTTCGGTCGCACGTTTAGCCTTATTAAGTAGCACCAACCATGACAGTGCTGGCTGGCAAGTAGTCGCAGAAGGTCGTGAAATGGAGACCGAAGTATCACCTGCGCCTCATCCGCGCGGTACAACGGTTGAAGTGCGAGATTTATTTTTTAATACGCCTGCGCGCCGAAAATTTTTGCGTACGGAAAAAACGGAATACGCCCATCTTGAAGATGTTGTAAAACGTTTGGCACTTTCACGGTTCGATGTGGCATTTAATTTACGCCACAATGGGCGCGCAATTTATTCCTGGCGCGCAGGTGATTCGCAATTGGAACAGGAACGTCGTGTTGCACAAGTGTGCGGCCCTGCGTTTATGGAAAATGCAGTTCATCTCGAAATTGAACGTAACGGTTTGCGTCTGTGGGGGTGGGTTGCTTTGCCAACATTTTCGCGCAGCCAAGCGGACCTGCAGCATTTCTATGTAAACGGTCGTTGTATTCGCGACAAGTTAGTGAGCCACGCGGTGCGTCAGGCCTATCAGGATGTTTTATATCACGGCCGTCATCCTGCGTTTGTTTTGTATTTGGAAGTTGATCCAGCGAATGTGGATGTTAATGTTCATCCCACTAAACATGAAGTTCGTTTCCGCGACAATCGTAGCGTGCACGATTTTATTTATTCGAGTTTGCATCACGCGCTTGCAAAAGTGACGCCGCAAGATGCGTTAAATAAAGATCTCGCTTTTGCCAGCAATACCCAATCTGATAATAATTTTTTGCAGACATCCATGGCACCCCAAGGCGTTGCTGCAGGAGAATTTCGCGGTCAGGAAACATTGGGTTTAGGTTCTGCCGCCAGGAATTCTATTTCTGGCTCGCAAGCTTATTCGTTTAATAATCAAAATAATTATTCGAGGCCATCGGGTGTAAGCGAGCAAATAAAAAACTATGGTGAATTGCATCAGTCCGCCTTAAAGACCTCAAATAATTTTTCTTTGCCAGAAAGCGGTGCTGACGATATACCACCACTTGGTTATGCCATTGCGCAATTAAAAGGTATTTATATTCTGGCGGAAAATGCACAGGGTTTAATTCTGGTAGATATGCATGCTGCCCATGAGCGCATTACCTACGAGCGAATGAAAGAATCTTTTGCTTGCGGAGGAATTCAAACACAGCCGTTATTGGTACCTGAATCCATCGCTATCAGCCAAAAAGAAGCCGATTGTGCCGAACAATTCTATGAGGTTTTCAAGAGTCTGGGCTTTGAGTTGCAACGTGCAGGCCCCGAGACTATATTAATTCGACAGGTGCCCGTGGTATTGAATCGCGCTAAAGTAGAACAATTGGTGCGCGATGTTCTTTCTGATTTAATTGAGCATGGTAGTAGCGAACGTATTCAACATCATATCAATGAAATTTTGGGAACCATGGCCTGTCACGCATCAGTGCGCGCAAATCGCAAGCTCACCATTCCAGAAATGAATGCCTTGCTGCGTGATATGGAGGCGACAGAGCGAAGCGGTCAGTGCAATCACGGTCGCCCTACATGGCTGCTCCAATCGTTGGATGATCTGGATAAAATGTTTATGCGCGGGCAGTAAATATCTTCAGTGTTTGTCGAGTCACTTTTTTAAATAATAAATTCAACGGAGTTGCGTCATGGAGTATAGAATTATGTTTAATAGCCGATATAGCGTTCGTGCCTTAATAAGTGCTTTGCTGGTGCTAATGTTTAATGGCCTCGCTTTTGCTCAAGAGCCGCCTACGAGCGAAACTATAACTCACAAATTTGTGAAAATTAATAACTCGAAATTCAACGTTTTTGCGCTCAAATCTAAAGACGCATTAAATAAATACTCAAAAATCTACTATGTCCCTATGTCGTCGAAAAACCTGGTATTAAAAAGATCAGGGGATCGGGACATTGATAGAAGTTGGAAAAAGTTAAAGCCGGAAGATTGGCTGGAATTTACATCAGCATTTGATGTTATGGTGCCCAATTATTTTCCGAAGGATAAAAATTTCTCGTTAACCGACAAAATTGGTCCGGATGTTCTTGCCGTTCAATTTCGCCTTGTAGAATACACTCCCAGAGTTTTGCAACGAGGGGAAATGGATCTCGGCACTATAGGTACACAAGAGGCCAGAAGTTATGGTGAGCTTTTAATAATGATTTCTTTGGTTGACTCGGTTACTCATGAAACAATTGGTATCGCAAGTGATGGAATTGCTATTGGTGGAGGTACGGGTCTCGTAAAAAATTCTAACGCTGCCAGTCAAATGGTAGGTTGGCAAAGAGCTTACGAAATTTGGCTCAATAAATTTCGCGAGCAGTTGGACAGTTCTACCGAGAGCCCTAAATAGTATGGATGGTAATATTGAATTCAGTTTGAAAGTTTAACCCTTAGTAATTTTACGCGCGGGTATATTAATCCGCGCGTAAAATTTATTCATCAAGGAGTTGCACTAACAATTTTTGTTGTAGTTTTAGGCCACACAATATTTTTTGGAAATTTTAATAGCATATAGCCAGATCCGTTGCCATTACCTGTCCCTCTCACTGTGTGTTTCCAGTAACCACCAATTTCACCGTTGTCCAAATTGATGGATTCCACGGCGAAGTGAAGCTGTACCGTCATAGCCCCCACCACCATCCAGCTGCAAAAATGTGGCTTCAATTGTAAGCTAATGTCACTGCTCGAATTCACGCTGAAGATGCTTGCCGCAGTTGTGCATTGCACCGGTGTGCCTATGAAAGTTAGCGGCATTTTCGTCGTCATCGCGAGCTGCCCCGCCTGTTCTTGTTGACTGACTTCATTAAAAATCAAATATTTCGAACAGCCGTTACCTGGGAGAAGTCCTCCCAATACAAAATGGCAAACCTTTGTCGATTTGCACGTGCGCTTTTGCGGGTCCGAATTGCACATAGGCACCTCGACATTCGCATTGCTTTGTAATAATTCTTTAAAACTTTGCAACAATTGATCGGTGGAGTATTGCTGGGCAGCTCGTTCACATTTATCGCTCGAACATAAATAAATTTCTTTTTGCGCATTGTCGTTTTTTTTGTTCGCGCAGGCTGTGAGAAAAAAACTGGCGGATAGCAGAATAAAAGTTAAAGGTAGTATTTTCATAGGTTTAAAATTCCTTTTGTTGGCAGAGTTTTAGCAACTGAGCTAGTGCGTGAAATATATAAATAAATTTCAAACGCAATTAGATTCGCTATCCCGGAGAACCAGGCGACTATGATGTAACTGGTTTCAAAACTTAAAAACAATGTCAAAACGGGAAGCATTAGACGCAGCGTTATCGCTGCACAGGTACAAGTAAGACTGCGCAATATCCAGCGGCGATGGGTTTCAATATCGCCTTTGATCGCGCGACTTACAGCGTAGCCGGTACTGATCAGCCAAAATATATCCAGGCTTAAAAAGCCTAAGGTGGACCAGCTCATCCCGGCGATATAAGTGAGGTAGAAAACGCAGATACTCGAAATGAGTACGCAACAACAATAACTATAACCAAGCACGCTATGGACTAGTGATGGGCGCTTAGTCCACAGTTGAAAGCATCCCGTAAGCAGCGCGGATCCACCGAAAACGAAATGGCCATAAACTAACCAGGGAACCATACGACTATATTTTATTGCTTGGGAATGTTCGGGCGGATATATCCAATAATAGCCAAACGCATAGGCGCTAATTAGTAGCGCCAAAAAACACAACATAACCAACCAAATAATATGTAAACGTGATGACATAACTTCCCCGAATTTCGATAACGAAACAATTAGGTTGGGATGCAATGATTGCAGGCAAAAAAAGGGAGCTGAAAGCAGATTCCTCTGGGTGAAGGAGGTAACGCTAATCGTCCTGATTAACGCTACCCTGATTCATCACAGCCCTTCGCTGGGCTCCTCCTGAATCCCTTGTCCCTTACCGCAACCTCCCGTTGCTATTACATCCGTGTAGTACAAGCACTTACCGAATGAGCAGCTAGTTTTGTCGGTTTTTGAAATAAAATCGTCGCGATTTATAAGTCTGGACGTCCGTTCTTAGGATGGGGCACGTCTTTAGTGGCTTGATATTGCTTGCGATACTCAGAGGGTGTCAGCTGAACCTGTTTTTTGAAAATGGCATTGAAGCTTGATTTGGATGAAAAACCACAGCTAAGCGCGAGATCCAATAAATTGTCATTCTGCGATTCTCGCAGTAGAGAGCAGACTGCCTCAACTCTGTATTGATTAAGATAATCATTGAAAGATTGCCCACGGTGATCGTTTAAAACTTGGGAAATCTGATGGACACTTAAGCCGGTTAAGGTAGCCAGTTGCGCTAATGTCAAACTGCTTTGCCGCCAAACCTCGTCCTTTTGCATGTGAGTTTCAATCTCAGCAACGATTTGCGCACGCAGATCATCGGGTAGACGGTTATCGCCATATTTGTTAGTACGACTTTTGGTAGTAGGACTTTTGGGAGTATTTTCAACGATATTAGAAATTGTTGGTTGTCGTAAACTGAAATAGCCAAGCATATAAATGATGACGCTGACCAATAAATAAACAACAGTTATGCTGAGCTGAATTAAATGAGTTGGTGCGAGAATTGTTAGCCACACAACGGCCCAGGTCAACAAATTCAGACCTAAAATAATTTGTAACCAAGCTAATTTTTGTACAGCGGTTTTGCTGTGACGTCGTAATAAAATAAAAGCAGCAAGCCCATAAATAGTTGCTGTGAGCGGATTCAGGAGTGAAAAGATGCGAACGCTGGATGGTGTATTCTCAACCGTCATTTGCGTGAGAAACGACAACTTTTCACTGCTCTCCAGCATCAAAAAACGCCAACTGACTATTATCCCTAAAATGAAAAATGCAAAATGAAAAATGTCGCGTAAACCCAATGGCGTGCCTTGTGTCAGGCTGCGGACGTACAAAAATAAAAAGCCGCCGTAGGTTAAAGGTAACAAATTTATAAGGGTTAAAAATTGTGGATACGACTTATGAAGGCTTTCGTGGCAATAAATCTGTTGCAATAGATCCACTGAAAGTATTGCAACAAACACTGCGAGTATATGATTTGCTTGGGCGTTGCGACGATGCAAACCCAGCATTATCGCAAGGAAAAATCCTTGCGTAGCCGCCGCGAAAAAAAGCAGTGATGTAGTGTGCGTAAACAAACTGTACCTTTCCTTTAACGCTTGTAGGTGGCGCCTTCTTATCCTGAGTGCGAGCTTAAAGCAAATGTTATCATGCACACCATTGAAATTCGTGAAGCGTTAAGAGGTGTATGTGAGCAGCCGTCCCCCGGTTATTTTTTTGATGGGCCCAACAGCATCGGGTAAAACTGATCTGGCGATTGCGTTGCGTCAACATTTACCGATCGAATTAATCAGTGTGGATTCTGCATTGGTTTATCGTGGCATGGATATAGGTTCTGCAAAGCCCACCAAAAAAGAGTTGGCAGAAGCGCCACATAAGTTAATTGATATTCGTGATCCATCCGAACCTTATTCAGCTGCTGATTTTTGCGCAGATGCTGAACGAGAAATTGCCGCTGCACATGCGCAAGGCAAAACTCCATTGTTGGTGGGTGGAACCATGCTCTACTTTAAAGCGCTTTTGGATGGTCTTGCAGAAATGCCGGAAGCTGACGCGCAAATTCGTGCGCAAATTGAGCGCGATGCAAATGAATTCGGATGGCCTTATGTGCACCAACAATTAGCAGAAGTTGATCCAGATGTTGCGTCAAGTATTCATCCGAACCATTCACAACGCATTAGTCGTGCACTGGAGGTTTTTCGCGCAAGTGGAAAAACTATGACAGAATTACGACAGGTCCACGCGTGCTCAGAAAAAAATCTTTTTAGCGAAAGATTTAACCTTGTACAGATTGCGATTTCTCCGCGCGTCCGTGCGTTACTGCACGAACGAATTGCTTTGCGATTTCGTAAGATGATCGACGCGGGTTTGTTGCAAGAGGTGCAAGCGCTTTATGATCGGGGTGATTTGCACGCAGATTTACCGGCTATTCGTGCAGTAGGCTATCGCCAAGTTTGGGATTTTATCGAAGGGCGACTGTCATACGAAGAAATGTTGGAGCGTGGCATTATTGCGACGCGTCAATTAGCAAAGCGACAATTTACTTGGCTAAAAGGCTGGGAAAAATACCCGAGCACTGATTTGAATTGGCTCTATACTGAAGGCGATGCTGGGAACTCACTTTCGAAAGAAGAAATTGTGCGCTGTGCCTTGAATTTCATAAGGGCCGCAGCCATATAATAGACACGTGAGAACAGTCATCGGTTTTTCATAATTCGTCCACCAATCCTTTAATAAAAAATGGGAGAAAAAAGGTGGTTATTTTAATATCTTCCCTAGGAGAATAAACATGTCAAAAGGGCATAGTTTACAAGACCCTTACCTGAACGTTCTAAGAAAAGAGCGTGTACCTGTATCCATTTATTTGGTAAACGGAATTAAATTACAGGGTCAGGTTGAGTCGTTTGACCAGTTTGTTGTTTTACTAAAAAATACAGTAAGCCAAATGGTTTACAAGCATGCAATCTCCACGGTAGTTCCCTCGCGCGCTGTGCGTGTGCCGTTGCTCAATGAAGCTGACGGTGTTGAAGGTGAAGAAGACGAGCAAGCTGAGTAATTTTCTCTTAACGAGGCTGCTAATTGTTTTTTGATCGCCCAGAATCAGGTGAACTGGCAGTGCTGGTTCACCTGAACCTTTCTCATGGCCAAGAGCCAGAAGATCCCCGCGAATTCGAAGAGCTGGTACTTTCCGCTGGCGGCGATCCCGTTGCTTTTATTACGGGAAAAAGCGTATCTCCTAATGCTAAATTTTTTATAGGCACCGGCAAGCTCCAGGAATTGCAGTCAGTGGTTGCCGCAAATGAAGCGGAAGTGGTGATTTTTAATCACACCCTGTCTCCAAGTCAGGAGCGAAACCTTGAGAAAGAATTGCAATGTCGGGTGCTCGATCGTACCGGATTAATTCTGGATATTTTTGCGCAGCGAGCGCGTACTTTTGAAGGTAAGTTACAAGTTGAGCTCGCACAATTGCGTCACATGTCTACGCGATTGGTGCGCGGTTGGACTCACCTTGAGCGCCAAAAAGGCGGTATAGGTTTACGCGGGCCTGGTGAGACTCAGCTCGAGACCGACCGTCGTTTATTGCGCGGACGCATTACGATGATTGAACAGCGGCTCGAAAAAGTTCGCTCGCAACGCGAGCAAGGCAGACGTTCTCGCCAACGTTCTGCAATCCCTACAGTTTCTCTCGTGGGATACACAAACGCTGGAAAATCCACCTTATTTAATCGTGTAACCGGTGCAGACGTTTACGCTGAGAATCAATTATTTGCTACGCTAGATCCCACCATGCGTCGAATCGAACTTGCCGATATTGGCGCGGTGATTATGGCGGACACCGTAGGTTTCATTAGCCATCTTCCGCATAAACTGGTTGAAGCTTTCCGCGCGACTCTTGAAGAGGCTGCGAATTCAACCTTGTTATTGCATATCATTGACGCAGCTGCGGACGAACGCATTCGAAACATTGAGCAAGTTGAATTGGTATTGGAAGAGATAGGCGCGGCCGAGTTACCGCAGTTAAAAGTCTTTAACAAAATTGATTTGCTCTCTGATGTTAGCCCTCGTATTGATCGTGACGACGCGGGTAAACCTGTCGCTGTTTGGCTTTCAGCGCAAACAGGGTTAGGCTGCGAGCTCTTAGATGAAGCCCTGTCCGAATTGCTAGGCACTGAAATGATGGTCGGGCAATTGTTATTGGGGCCGCAGGATGGTCGTTTACGCTCTGCACTTTATGCGCAACAGGCAATCGCTGAGGAATTTTTTCGTGAAGATGGCGTCTGTGTTGCTAATTTGCGCGTACCAAAAAGCGATTTGTTAAGAATTTTAAGTGCGCAAAAGATTACTCTGGAAGATTTGGTCTGGGTTGATTAAAGTCAGCGCCGGCCTAATAGTCATTTTGGTTGAAATGCCGGGGTTTGCCCCTACATCAGAGCAAAATTATCTTAAACATGTTGGAGATTGGTATGGCCTGGAATGAACCGGGGAAAGACAAAGACCCTTGGGGCGGTCGCGGAGGCAATGATGGTCCGCCAGACTTGGATGAGGCTTTTAAAAAATTGCAGGACAAGCTTAACGGCATGTTTGGCGGTGGAGGTTCAAGCGCTAACAACCGAGGTTCGTCCAACGGGTCCTTCGGCATCATTTTAGTAGTAGCTGCAGTTATTATTGCGCTCATCTACGGGTTTTCCGGCATTTATACGGTTGATGCGAAAGAGCGTGCGGTTGTATTAAGGTTAGGCGTATTCCAGGAAACCATGGGCGAAGGTCTGCATTGGTCCGCGCCAATTTTCACCCAGGTATTTAAAGTCAACGTCACCGGTGAACGTCAATATCCTTCTAAAGGGCTGATGCTCACACAGGACGAAAGTATTGTTGAATTGCCAATTACTGTGCAGTGGAATGTGGGCGACGTTAAAGCATACGTTTTGAACGTATCCGATCCAGAAACTAGTTTAAAACATGCTACTGATAGCGCCTTGCGTCATGTAGTAGGTTCAACTGAGCTAGAACAAGTATTGTCCGAAGGTCGTGCGAAAATGGCCGCTGAAGTTAAATTGCGCTTGCAAACTTATTTGGATAATTATCAAGCCGGTATTCAAATTATCAATGTGAATATTCAACAGGCTCAACCGCCAGAAGAAGTTCGCGCAGCGTTCGATGACGTTATCAAAGCTAAAGAAGACGAGACACGTTTAAAGAATCAGGCGGAATCCTATTCCAACCAAATCATTCCTGAATCGCGTGGTAAAGCACAGCGTTTGATCGAAGAAGCCGAAGCTTATAAATCTGAAGTGGTTTCTCGAGCGGAAGGTGAGTCGGCTCGCTTCGAAAATTTATTGGCCGAATACAAGCGAGCGCCGGAAGTTACCCGGAGACGTATGTATATAGATACTATAGAATCGGTGATGACCAGATCTTCAAAAGTAATGGTCGATGTGGATAACAACAGTATGTTGTATTTACCGCTGGATAAAATGACTAAACAACTTCCTCCTCCTGTAAATGATGAAACAGTAGAACGTTCGCAGATGGACGTTGAAATGAGTAAACCAGTGGTTCGTCGGGAGACTCGATAATGTCTACTAAAAGTTTATTTGCAACAATTGGTGTGCTGATTATTTTGGTATTGGTATCAAGCAGTGCTTATGTGGTTAATCAATATGAGCGTGCAGTGGTACTGCAATTTGGTGCACTAATTAAATCCGATGTGTCAGCCGGTTTACATTTTAAGCTTCCGTTTGTAGATCGCGTGCGTAAATTCGATGGTCGCTTGCAAACTGCTGATATGGTTCCAGCAAGTTTCTACACCATCGAGAACAAACGTTTGGTGGTGGATTCTTACATCAAATGGCGTATTAAAGATGTCAGCACTTATTACCGTTCTACCGGTGGCGATGCCAACCTCGCTGAAGATCGCTTAGGTCAGCGTGTGGCGGATGGTCTTCGCAACCAATTCGGCCGTCGCACATTGCATGATGTGGTGTCGGGTCAGCGCGATGAGCTAATGGCAGAGTTGAAAAAAACTATCAACGAAACAGCCAACAGTTTGTTAGGTATTGAAGTAATTGATATCCGAGTTAAACGCATCGATTTTCCGCCGGAAGTTAGCCAGTCTGTATTTGCACGTATGGCGGCAGATCGCGAGAAAGAAGCACGTGAATATCGCGCTCAGGGTAAAGAGCAGTCCGAAGTGATTAAAGCCGATGCCGACCGTCAACGCGTCGTTCTGGAAGCAAATGCCTATCGCGATGCTGAACGTTTACGCGGTGAAGGTGATGCTAAAGCATCAGCAATTTACGCGGCGGCATACGGTAAAGACCCAGAGTTCTATGCGTTTACCCGTAGCTTGAATGCTTATCGCAAGAGTTTTAGCGGAAAGGATGATTTGATTGTGGTTGATCCGAAGAGCGATTTCTTCCGTTATCTAAAAG
This sequence comes from Gammaproteobacteria bacterium, assembly GCA_004173475.1. Taxonomy (GTDB): domain Bacteria; phylum Pseudomonadota; class Gammaproteobacteria; order Pseudomonadales; family Cellvibrionaceae; genus Cellvibrio. The sequence goes on along the minus strand of SEBU01000006.1, from coordinate 105,027 downwards.
ATCCGCAAGTTAGAAAATAACGATTTGAGGGGAATTTGTGTGAATCTCATCATGTCACCTACAAAGCCCCTTCAATCAGTGTTAAAATGCTGCAACCGAGCCGAAAGCTCGGTTTTTTTATGTTCAGGGTGCGCGCCTACCCGAACACCTTCGAATAGTTGGATGTCCAGAGTCTCCCTATGACCTACGCCGATCGCTGGTTACTGCCCGATGGGGTGGAAGAAATTCTGCCTGCCGAAGCTAAACCTATCGAATTTTTGCGCCGCCAGTTGCTGGATCTCTACGCCACCTGGGGCTACGACCTGGTGATTCCACCACTGCTGGAATATACCGACTCGCTGCTAATCGGCTTGGGCCGCGATGTAGATTTGCTCACGTTCAAAGTTACCGATCAGCTTACCGGGCGTACTCTCGGTATTCGTGCCGATATCACTCCGCAAATTGCCCGCATCGATGCCCATAGCATGGCGAAGAAAGGTGCAAATCGTCTTTGTTACGCCGGCAATGTTGTTCACACGCGCCCCAAAAACCCACTGGCTACTCGCACACCCATGCAGGTCGGTTTGGAGTTTTATGGTGAAGCTGGGCTCGCGGCAGATGTTGAAGTTATTTCGCTGTTGTTGGAGTCGTTGCGCGCTTCAGGCTTGCCGAAATTGCATCTTGATCTGGGGCATGTCGGTATATACCGCGCACTTGCGGCCTGTGCAAAGCTCGATGCAGCACAGGAAGACGAATTTTTTGATCTGTTGCAGCGAAAAGCGGTTACTGAAATCCGCGCTTGGGTTGCTGCCAAAGTCACCGATCCTAAGTGCGCAAGTTTGCTATTGGCGCTACCGTCTCTAGCTGGTGGAGTCGAAATCCTCGCTAAAGCGCGTGAACTGTTTGCGTCTATTCCCAATGCGGTAGCAGCGGTTGATCAATTGCAGCATGTGGCTGAGTTGATGGCACAACGTTACCCCGCTGCTGAATTTTATTTTGATCTGGGTGAATTGCGCGGTTATCACTATCTCACCGGATTGGTGTTCGCCGCTTTTGCGCCCGGCTTTGGTAACCCTATAGCCAGCGGCGGTCGTTACGATCACATCGGCGAGGTTTTTGGCCGTGCGCGTCCGGCGACAGGTTTTGCGCTAGATATTTGCGCTATTAGTAAACTGGGCTTCCTCGCCACACAATCTGCCGATGCAATTGCAGTGGTCGAAGATGGCGATTTGCGTCAGTGGCAAGCCGTGCAGGATCTACGCAAGCAGGGTGAGCGTGTTGTTTATTGTCTTGCCAATGAGTTGAGCGCCCGCCGCGAGTTGCGATTGGTGGGCGATAAATACCAAGTAGTTACGCTTTAAACCGAATCTTTTTATTGTTTAACTTTTTATTATTGTTTATTCAGAGAGCTTTCCAGTCATGGGCAAAAACGTCGTCATTTTGGGCACCCAATGGGGTGATGAAGGTAAGGGCAAGATCGTAGATTTATTGACCGATCAGGTCTCGCTGGTTACCCGCTTTCAGGGTGGTCACAATGCCGGTCACACATTGGTGATTGATGGAAAGAAAACCGTTTTGCACCTGATTCCTTCTGGAATTTTGCGCGAAGGTGTGACCTGCCTTATTGGCAATGGCGTTGTTTTGTCGCCGGAGGCCTTGTTCAAAGAAATCGGTGAGCTTGAAGCTACCGGCGTGCCTGTGCGTGAGCGTTTGCGTTTATCGCCGGCGTGCCCATTGATTCTCCCGTACCATGTTGCCCTCGACCAAGCGCGTGAGCTTGCTCGTGGCGATGCCAAAATCGGCACCACCGGTCGCGGGATTGGCCCAGCCTATGAAGATAAAGTCGCGCGTCGCGGTTTGCGCTTAGGTGATCTCGTTGACTTGAAGCGTTTTGCCGTCAAGCTCAAAGAAATTCTCGAATTCCATAATTTTGTTTTGACTAACTATTACAAAGTTGAAGCCATCAGCTACGAAAAAACCTTGGCCGATTGCACTGCTTGGTCGGCGCAATTGCTGCCTATGATGGCTGACGTTACCAACTTGCTACACACCGCTCGTGAACAAGGTGAAAATATTCTGTTTGAGGGTGCGCAAGGGTCTCTACTGGATATCGATCACGGTACTTACCCGTTTGTAACCTCGTCAAACACCACCGCTGGCGGCACTGCAACTGGCTCGGGTTTTGGTCCACTTTATCTCGATTATGTTCTTGGAATCACCAAGGCTTACACCACTCGAGTAGGTTCCGGCCCATTCCCAACTGAATTGGATTGCGAGGTTGGAGCTTATCTTGGTGAGAAAGGCCATGAATTTGGCGCTACTACTGGTCGTAAGCGTCGTTGTGGCTGGTTCGATATTGTTGCTGTGCGTCATGCAAACCGTATCAATTCTGTTACCGGTGTATGTCTAACCAAGTTGGATGTTTTGGACGGTTTGAAAACCGTGAAAATCTGTATCGGTTATCAGGACGCTAAGGGGCAGCCAACCGATATTCCTTTCGACGCAGAAGGTTGGGAAGCTATTCAACCGGTTTACGAAGAAATGCCAGGCTGGAGCGAGTCTACTGTCGGTGCGCAAAGTCTGGATGAGTTGCCAGCAAACGCCCGTGCTTATATCAAACGTTTAGAAACCTTGATGGCAACACCCATTGATATTGTTTCAACCGGTCCAGATCGTGTGCAGACCGTAGTTTTGCGTCACCCGTTTGATGTTTAATTCCTAACTCGTACTTGAGCAAGAAAAGGCGTTCGCAGACTATCTGGAACGCCTTTTTTAATGGGCTGATTTTACGTCTGGATAAATTGTCCCTAATGAATCTTTAGTTAGGGATTTCATGCTGGGTAGCGGGAGTGGTCGAAGCGGTTTTATTAAAACCTTCGACGATCTCAGGATGGGCAGATACGTATATGGGACGGTTGCAAATTTCGATCTGCGATCTTAAGACTTAAATTATTCGAATTGATGAGGCAAGGTAAGGACAGCGACTCAAGTTAAATACCTACTCCGTTCACCTAACCGAGAAGCAGTCGAAGGGGCTTCATTAAATCCTTGTAAGCGAGCAGGTTTATCGTTACTACGAGAGTTAAACCATAAAAAAAGGCGCTCCAGTTTCCTGTGAGCGCCGTTTTTACCACTAATGAATACTACTGCCAGTGGTAATCCTTAGGAGGATATTCTTCCATATTCTGTTCTGGCATCTCGCTCCAGTTATCCGGCGGAAGCGCGGGAATACCGGCTGGCGTCGCTAGAGGCGGGTGTTCTACCGCGAGCAAACGCTTGAGGTCGGTGAGCACTGGATCTTCATAAGTTTCGAAGGGACTTACAAAAATCCTGTGCCTACGACATCTTTCGCCGAGTTCCAGGCTGCTTGAATATCGCACTATAGGAGCAGCCAATACCAGGCCGAGTAGTATTGGCATCAACCACCAAAAGAAAATGGGAGCATAGGTGAAAGTCATATAGCCCCAAATTAAAGCGGCGATGGTAGTTTTCAATGTGCGCGCGAAACTTTCTCCCCAGGTTAGCAAACGGCCTTCACGGTCTTGTGCATCCCAATTTACTTTGAAGCCTAGAAATACCGACACCACAAAATAAGCATGGAAAGCCATCATGATAGGTGCGATTAGAACAGCAAATGCGGTTTCTACCAAGGTTCCGCGCAGAATGGCTGTGGTGCCGCCGAACTGTTTACGACGATGCGCAATAGTACTGATAATGCCCATGATTTTTGGGAAGAGTAAAAGCACAGTTGTCATTACAATTAACGAAACAATCAAGCCAGTTTTTGCGATGGGCCATTCGGGCAAATTAATGAAGTGCTCAATCGTATGCGTGGAATTGGTGAAATATTCGTTGCTATGGAGCGCACGCACCACCGCATCTGCCGTGCTTAGACCTAGCATAAATAGCCAGATCAAAGACGATATATAAGCTGTTGCACCGAGTAAGAAATGTAGGCGGCTTATAGGGTGCAAGCCGGCCGCGTCAAGCATGCCTAAATGCTGGATGTTCCCCTGAACCCAACGACGGTCACGCGTTGCGTAATCGATAATGTTACAGGGTACTTCTTCATAGCTTCCTTCCAGGTCGGCTAACAGGAACACGTCCCAGCCAGCGCGGCGCAGCATTGCAGCTTCCACAAAATCATGGCTCAGAATGTCACCGCCGAAAGGCGCTTTCCCTGGAAGGGTAGGTAGACCGCAATGATCAATGAATGCTTTTACACGAATAATCGCATTGTGGCCCCAATAGTTAGCAGCACCCGTTTGCCAAAAGGCGATACCGGTAGCTAGCATTGGGCTGTAGAGTACGGCGGCGAACTGGACGAAACGACCAAAAAATGTAGTTTGGCGAACGGGAATAGGGACAGTTTGAATCAGTCCGGAGCGAGGATTTGCCTGCATTGTACGCACCATACGCAACATGCAAGGACCGCTCATGACGCTGTCCGCGTCCAGCACGATCATGTGTTCATAATTTTTGCCCCAGCGCTGCAAGAACTCAGCGATGTTTCCGACTTTTCTATGTAGGTTTTTCTCGCGGCGACGATAGAACGTTTGCTTGCTCAATTCCCCAATGCGGTCGGTGAATTGTTGCCATTGGTCACGTTCACGTTGCGCGATGTCCAATTTAGTGGTGTCACTCAACATGAAAAAATCGAAATGTTCAATTTCCCCGGTCGCAACCAGGGAATTTAAGGTTGCCTCAAAACCGGCAATTACGCGGTGGGTATCTTCGTTGTAGATAGGCATCACCACCGCAGTACGTGTAGTGATGGGCAATGAGTCGTTATAGACAGTATCTATATGCCGTAGCGTAAGCGGATCGCGGCGCATCATGAGTAATACGAATCCGAATACCGCACTCCAGAATGCTGTTGAAATCCAGCAAAAGGAAATAGCGAACAGAATCAGAATCACTGCTTCCAAAACGGTAATGGCATTAGCGCTCAATATGTCGTACATCATGTAAACACCGCTAACTGCGGTGATCACAGTTAGCAGGCCATACACAATACGACGCAATGACTCACCTGGCAGCCGGATTTCATTCTCCGGCAGCAGGTCGCGATTGATAGGTTTACTCACAATTGGCTCGTTTTGGATCGAATTATTGGATGTCATCTGGGTACCAGACATAACTCCAAACCTCACTTAAGCGCACTTTGTTGGATTTAACAAAAACACGCATGTCCACCACGTTATTGCCATCCGGCTCAACTTTGAAAGATACGCGATAGGTCTTGCCATCCGGTAGCTTGCTCACGTGCAGATCAGTGAAGTTACCTGAGTTTTTACCAAGGTCAGCTTCAATGACAGCGTTCGCAGGTAATTTATCCAATTCGCCGCCTTGAAAATCAATTGCAAATTGACGTTTACTTTTGGGTGGAGGGTTGCCCTGCGCAGCGACTGCGCCCCAACCTGTGCGTGTGCGTAGTACCTTGGCAACATTTTGTTCGGGAACATGGGCGTCCAATGGCTTCAGGCTGTATTTGAACTCGCTGTAATCGCCGGCTTTCATTGGCTGCTCTGGTACCCAATAAGCCACGATATTGTCATTAGCTTCGCTGTCAGACGGAATTTCCACCACCTCAACACGGCCTTTGCCCCAAGAATTTTCCGGCTTAACCCATAGACTTGGACGGCGCTCGTAATGAGCTTCCGTATCAAGATAATTATTAAAATCACGATCGCGTTGCATCAGGCCGAAACCCTGTGGATTGGTATCACCCAACGAAGAGATATGCAGTCCGCGATGGTTGGACAATGGGCGCCAGACCCACTCGCCCGACGATGTCTGCATAAGAACGCCGTCCGAGTCATGAACTTCCGGACGGAAGTCATCAAAGCGCGATATGTTTACGCTATTTTCGCCAAACATAAACATGGAGGTCAGAGGCGCTACGCCAACTTTTTGGATATTTTTGCGAGCATAGATACGAGCAGTCACTTTGACTTCTGTTGTGGTACCGGGGTAGGCATCAAATCGGAAAGCACCGGTAACTGATGGGCTGTCCATCAAGGCATACATTACCAAGTGATTTTCTGCTGGTGTTGGCTTAAGCATCCAGTACTCACGAAAAATCGGGAATTCCTCGCCTTTGGGCTCAGCAGTGTCGATCGCCAAACCACGTGCAGAAAGTCCCCATGCCTGGCCAGGACCAATCATGCGGAAATAGGAAGAGGACGCGCCCTGGAACACCATAAATTCATCTTTATACTGCCCATTGTTCAGCGGGTAATGAACGCGAAAACCGGCATAACCTAAATCTTTATGGGCGATTCCCGCCAAAGGCGCCGCCTTGCCTTCATAGTTAAAATATTCTTGCTTGAAAGGAACTATGTTGTCATTGCCATTGTTGGCCATATGTAGAACTACCGGCTCTTTAAATATGTAGCCAGCGTGAAATAACTGAATCTCGAACTTGGCTTCATTACGCCATAAAGATGAGTCAGGACGGAAGCGAATGGAGCGATATTGGTCGTAATCCATTTTTGCCAGCGCTTCAGGAATTGCTTTGCCCAGCGGCTTGAAATCACCTTTTGCAAGGATTTTGGCACGTGAGCTGATGGCATCAAATAAGCCAGGTTGCGATGTCTCGCTGGCTGAAGTCGGAGTTATAGTAGGCTGGGCGCTAAATGCTTCGCTGGATACGCAAAGTGCCAACAGGCAAGTGGCGGCAAAAGTCATAGTTTTATGCAGTGGACTGGCACTGCTGAAAGGCACAGCATTTGTGAGTAATTTACTCATCCGCTTATCTCCGTACAGGATTGGTGGTTTATTGCTGATATGTTGTTGCAATGAGGCGCTTTGAATAATTGCACAAAACGCTGGGTTTGGTTCTGGCTTTGAGGTTGGGCAGGTAGACTGCCGGTTTCAAAGCCGGCGCATTGTAATACATTCGCTGGCAAATATAGGCGCAAAAACAAACCCTTTGGAAATATTTTTTTAATAAATATCTCGTGAATTATTAATCCCGCGGAAGAGTATTCATTCTCAGTTAAGGAATAATGAGCAAGCCCATATTATTAGATTTTTAGTAATTAATCGCGAACATGTGAGTTTGAGCGCAACTGATTAATCAGCTGCTACACTTTTTAAGCAATGCATATTAAGCAACGCATGCTGTTAGAATACCCTTCAAGTGGTTACTCGCTGACATACTTAAATTGCTGGCATTAGGTCTACCGGGACGAGCTTAATTCACCCATGATAAATATAAGACGTTACGCACGCGAAAATCCCATCGCATTCCGATTGCTAGGACTGATTGTTGTCAGCAGCTCATTAATCACCTTGTTCACCATTCTGCTACAGCTCTACGGTAATTTTCACGACGACGTTTCTGCGCTTGAAAAACGTCTTGATCAAGTTCGCATTAGTACCCTTGCCAGTATTACCAAGAGCCTCTGGGGTTTCGACCAAGAGCAGCTCAGTATTCAAATTCACAGCGTTCTCGATGTAACGGATGTTGTTCAGGTGCGCGTGGTGTGGCGCGACTGGAATAACACTGAGCAAACCTTGGTGGTTAGCAACAAAAAACATTCCCAAGCAGAAATTGATGCTAAAAAAAGTCAGTTTTTGGTAAAGGAATACCCTCTCAATTATGAAGATGCAAGCACTCCCGAACAACGGCTCGGCACCTTGCAGGTTACTGCATCGCTTTCCAGCATTTACGATAAATTATGGGAGCGCGCTATTTTTATTGCGATAGTGCAAATGGCGAAAACTTTGCTCATTTCGTTTTTTATTTTATGGTTAATTCACGCACTCTTAACGCGTCATATGGAAGCCATCGCAAATTACGCGCGCAATTTAAATTTGGAAAGCCTCACGCAACCTTTGCGATTAAAACGAGTGAGATCCGAGTCTGGTCATGATGAATTGGATAACGTAGTCAATGCTATCAATCATATGCGCGAAACTTTGCTTGAAGATATTGAGCAGCGCGCTGTTATTGAGGTTGCGTTGTTGGTTGAGCAGGAAGAAAAATTGGAAACCCTGCGGCAAAAAAATGCGGCGGAAGATGCGAGCCGGGCCAAGAGCCAATTCCTCGCAACTATGAGTCACGAAATTCGTACGCCGATGAATGGCGTTATCGGTATGTTAGAAATGTTGCGCGATACGCCACTCAATGAAAATCAAAAACATTATATAGATGTTATTCACCGCTCCGGCGAAACCCTATTAGAAATCATCAACGATATTCTCGATTATTCAAAAATTGAGGCGGGAAAAATGCAGCTGGAAGAGGCGGTATTTGCGCTCGATGATTTAGTCGAAGATTGTCTTCAGTTATTCGGTGCTACAGCAAGTAAGCGGCACATCGAATTAGTTGGGGGTGTTAAACCCAACACTCCGCTTATGTTAAAGGGCGATTCAACGCGGCTGCGGCAAGTAATTATTAATTTATTGGGCAACGCGTTTAAGTTTACGTCTGAGGGTTTTGTTGCTCTGGAAGTTGGTGTTGCGGAGGATTCGACAGACGAACATCCGAAACTCCGTTTTTCTATCGCCGACAGCGGAATCGGAATTGATTTGGAATCCGGTGTCAACTTATTTGATTCGTTTAATCAAGCCGATGCATCCACAACGCGCAAGTATGGGGGCACAGGTTTAGGCTTGGCTATTTGTAAAAGCTTAGTTGAGCTTATGGGTGGAAAGATTGGTGTCGAGAGCATTAAAGGTAAAGGGTCAGTATTTTGGTTTACCGCAGAACTTTCTATTGCTGATGTTGTGGTGCAAGAAACAGAGCATGAGCGAGAACTTACTCAATTGCTTAGCCGCAAGAAACTTTTGTTGGTAGGCGTAAATCCAAAAATGTTTGAATTTCTTCGCGAGCACGCAAATTTTTGGGGGCTGGATGCACAGCTGGCGCTTTCAGCGAAAATTGCCCAAACAATCATTATGCGCGCAACTCATAGCGGTGACACATTTGATTTTATTGGAATAGATGCAACACTGCCGGATATGAGCGGCATAGATTTTGTTCGTCAATTACGCACAAATTCCGATACTAAAAATATTGCTATTTTTATGTTTTCAGATAGCAATGTGTATCAAGATCAGCAAGAGCTGCGCCGTTATGCAGTGCATGCAATTTTACGCAAACCTTTGTCGGGCAAAACGCTAAAGCATGAGTTAGCCGCTCTGTTGGGGCACGAGGTTTTTGCAGAGTCGCAAATTAAAACGCAAGAAATACAACTTGAAAAATTTGCACATTTGCGCGTACTGGTTGCAGAGGATAATGCGGTCAATCGCATGGTAATTAAAGGCTTATTAGGTAAGCTCCATATTGAGCCTGTTATGGTGGATAACGGCTTACTAGCGTTTGATTTGGTGCGTCAATCAGAACGGTCCTACGATGTAGTATTAATGGATTGCGAGATGCCTGAAATGGATGGTTTTGAAGCGACACGCAGTATTCGCGAATTCGAGCGTCAGCGAAATTTGCCTGCAACACCCATAGTTGCGCTTACAGCGCATGCGCTGCAAGAACATCGCGATGCCGTGTTTGCCAGCGGAATGAATCATTATTTATCCAAGCCGGTCACTTTAAGTAATTTAGTTGGCATTCTCGAACGCATTCTGAGGAAAACATAAGTTCAATTGCGTCCCCCTATAATATCTATAGTTTTTTTCTCCTTGCGAGAGGTCATTTCAATCCTTATGATGCAGACACATTAGGCCTAGCTTGGAGATTAAAAATGAGTAGTGATGCAATTGTTCATGTGAGTGATACCAGTTTCGCTCAGGAAGTATTGAGTGCCGATGTGCCTGTACTGGTGGATTTTTGGGCAGCATGGTGTGGCCCGTGCAAAATGATTGCTCCGGTTCTCGACGATTTGGCTGAGCAATATGCAGGCAAATTAAAGATTGCTAAAGTTGATGTTGATGCTAACAAAGAAGTGCCTGCAAAATTTGGTATTCGCGGCATTCCAACGCTCATTATTTTCAAAAATGGTGAGGCGGCTGCCACTAAAGTGGGCGCACTTTCTAAAGCTCAACTTGTCGATTTTATTAATAACTCTATTTAATAAATCTGCCAGGCTGCCTTACGCAGCCTGGGTAGTTGGCTGAAATTAATAAAAATCTTTATTTTTGATGTAAAATCCCCCTGTTTTAATCATTGAAATGGTTTTTCGTTTTGCACTTGCAGGATTTAGCCGCTATACTCGATTCATCTGCTTGTCCTGCGTTGAACCCGCACAAGGTTTAGCTCCTCGCTGGATAAGATCAACTCCCTGCTGTTTCTTACCCTAAATTACAGAATACATTCAGTCGAGTTTGCAAGCGTCATACCGTAAAACTGCAAGCGGCCAATAACAGAAAAAATACGCAACAGAATTTATATCAAACCGAGCTTCGGCTTAACAGAGTTCCAAATAAGAGTTCAAACTCAAATTAACGTTTCAACCTAAACAATCCGGCCATTCGGCTTATTTCCGCAACAACCATCCTACAAAGCATTACTTATGAATCTAACCGACTTAAAACTAAAACCCATCGAAGCACTTATAGATATCGCGCGTGAAATGGGGCTGGAAAGCCTGGCACGTTCTCGTAAACAAGACATTATCTTCAATATCCTAAAGCGGCACGCCAAGGGTGGTGAAGATATTTACGGCGATGGGGTATTGGAAATTCTAGTCGATGGTTTTGGATTTTTGCGGTCAGCAGATTCATCTTACCTGGCGGGGCCGGATGATATTTATGTGTCGCCCAGCCAGATTCGTCGTTTTAACTTGCGCACAGGCGATACGATTTCTGGCAAGATTCGCCCGCCCAAAGAGGGTGAACGTTATTTTGCGCTGTTAAAAGTTAACGAAATTAACTTTGATAAGCCGGAAAGCTCCCGCAATAAAATTCTGTTTGAAAACCTCACTCCCCTGTTTCCCAATCAACGTTTAATTCTTGAAGTAGGCAATGGTTCTACTGAGGATTTAACAGGACGCATTATTGATTTGATTGCACCCATCGGGAAAGGTCAGCGCGGTTTGATTGTTGCGCCACCGAAGGCCGGTAAAACCATCATGATGCAAAATATTGCGCAAGCCATAGTGCGCAATAATCCAGAGTGTCATTTGATTGTATTGTTGATCGACGAGCGCCCTGAAGAAGTAACAGAGATGCAGCGCTCGGTACGCGGCGAAGTGGTCGCGTCTACATTTGATGAGCCGCCATCGCGCCATGTGCAAGTGGCGGACATGGTAATCGAGCGTGCAAAACGTTTGGTTGAACATAAAAAAGACGTCATTATTTTGCTCGATTCTATTACGCGTTTGGCGCGTGCCTACAACACAGTGATTCCGTCATCAGGAAAAGTACTAACAGGCGGTGTGGATGCTCACGCGCTCGAGAGACCCAAGCGTTTCTTCGGTGCTGCTCGTAATATTGAAGAGGGCGGGAGCCTTAGTATCATCGCTACTGCTTTGGTTGATACCGGCTCTAAGATGGACGAAGTTATTTACGAAGAATTTAAAGGCACGGGTAACCTTGAGTTGCATCTGGATCGCAAGATTGCTGAAAAACGTATTTATCCTGCGATTAATGTGCGCCGCTCAGGTACACGCCGCGAAGATTTGCTGATGAAGGAAGACGAATTGCAGCGCGCGTGGATTTTGCGTCGATTGCTGAACGATATGGAAGACGTAGCTGCAACTGAATTCTTACTCGACAAATTAAAAGACTTCAAAACTAACGATGAATTCTTTATGTCGATGAAACGCAAATAAAAAACTGTAATAGTTGTATGTAGGGCGGAAAAGAGAAACGCCTTCCGCCATTGTTAATTGGCGGAAGGCGTTTTGCGTTTCTGCCCTACTGGTTTTTAGTAAATGAAATACAAAGATCTCCGCGATTTTATTGCGCTGCTCGAAGCGCGCGGCCAATTAAAACGCATCACGCAAGAAATTGATCCCTATCTCGAAATGACGGAAATTTGCGACCGCACTTTGCGCGCAGGCGGCCCCGCATTACTGTTTGAAAATCCTAAAGGTTATTCAATCCCTGTATTGGGTAATTTGTTCGGCACTCCCGAGCGCGTCGCACTCGGAATGGGGCAGGAATCTGTCTCCGCGCTTCGCGAAGTAGGGCAATTGCTGGCATTTTTAAAGGAACCGGAGCCACCAAAGGGCTTTAAAGATGCGTGGGATAAGTTGCCAATTTTTAAACAAGTTTTAAATATGCAACCGAAGGTATTAAGCAAAGCACCGAGCCAGGAGGTTGTGCTTGAAGGTTCTGCAGTTGACTTGGATAAGTTACCCATACAAACATGCTGGCCTGGTGATGTTGGGCCGTTAGTGACCTGGCCATTGGTGGTGACGCGCGGTCCGCATAAAGAGCGACAAAATCTGGGAATCTATCGCATGCAAAAAATCGGTAAAAACCGATTGATCATGCGCTGGCTTTCGCATCGCGGTGGTGCGTTGGATTTTCGCGAATTTCAAATTAAAAATCCGGGTAAAAATTTCCTCGTTGCCGTTGCGCTGGGAGCGGACCCGGCGACCATCCTCGGCGCGGTGACACCGGTGCCCGATACGTTGTCTGAATATGGTTTTGCCGGTTTGTTGCGCGGTGATAAAACCGAAGTGGTGAAATGTATCGGCAGTGATTTGCAAGTGCCTGCGTCTGCGGAATTTATTCTGGAGGGTTACATTGCACCAAATGATATTGCACCCGAAGGTCCGTTTGGAGATCACACCGGTTATTACAACGAAGTGGATAATTTTCCGGTCTTCACCGTTGAGCGCATTACGCACAGGCGCGACCCAATTTATCACAGCACCTATACCGGTCGCCCGCCGGATGAGCCGGCGATTTTAGGTGTTGCGCTTAACGAAGTTTTTGTACCAATTTTGCAAAAACAATTCCCGGAAATTGTAGATTTTTATTTGCCGCCGGAAGGCTGTTCTTATCGTATGGCCGTCGTAACCATGAAAAAACAATATCCCGGGCATGCCAAGCGCGTCATGATGGGTGTATGGAGTTTTTTGCGGCAGTTTATGTACACGAAGTTTGTCATAGTCACTGATGACGATGTTAACGCGCGCGATTGGAAAGATGTTATTTGGGCGATGACCACCAGAATGGATCCAGCGCGCGATACTGTCATGATTGAAAACACCCCCATAGATTATTTGGATTTTGCATCGCCAGTGTCTGGTTTAGGTTCAAAAATTGGTTTTGATGCAACCAATAAATGGCCGGGTGAAACCAATCGCGAGTGGGGTGAGCCGATAAAAATGGATGACGCTGTAAAGTCGCGAGTGGATGAAATGTGGGAATCCTTGGGAATCGAATTGCCTAAGGCATGATTTTATTGCAGGGGTAGTAGATGAACGCATTGGAAGAGTGTGCTGCAGATTGTCCTTATTGCGGCGAACCAATTACGGTTTTGGTGGATGGCTGTGGAGACCAATCTTATATCGAAGATTGCGAGGTATGTTGTCAGCCGATGATCGTGAATGTTGGTACGGATGAGGATGGCGAAACCACTATCAGTTTGCATCGTGAAGATGAATAAGTTTATTTCAGCGGATGAACTCTTATTCAGTACTTGGTTTGGCTTGTCACATAGGGTATAAAAACGCGAGCCAATTGGTTTGGTGTGTTTCTGTCATTAGCGCAAGGGGATTTTATGAGTATTGTAAAAGAATTCAAAGAATTTGCTGTAAAAGGTAATGTTATAGATCTCGCGGTAGGTATCATCATTGGTGCAGCCTTCGGGAAAATCGTGACCTCAATCGTGGCCGACGTGATCATGCCTCCCATTGGGTTATTGATTGGTGGAGTAGACTTCAGCGATCTGGTTATTACCCTCAAGGCTGCGGAAGGCGCCACCCCGGCAGTGGTAATTTCAATTGGGAAATTTATACAGACTCTTATTGATTTTACGATTATTGCCTTCGCTATCTTCCTGTTGATTAAAGTAATTAATAAAGTAAAAGCCAAAGAACCTCCAGCAGCAGTAACTCCGCCTCAAGAACTCTTGTTAAGAGAAATCCGCGACCTTTTGCGCGAAAAAAAATAGCTATAATTGTGCGGTAATTCAAAAACGCGGCAATGCCGCGTTTTTTTTGAAGTGGGCTATAGTGTTTTAATAGGCAGTTTTAGGTGCATCGCTCTTTAAATGAATTTTGTATATGGTATATAAGCGCTGCATAAAACTTAGTTGCTTTAAGTCGGTCTCAAGTGCCGGAAATATCGCCGCCAGGCTTTCGCTTTTGTTATGTGGATAGAGTAGAATTCTTGTCCATAACCATAATGAACATGTCCAGTGCTGGTATTCCGCAACACATTGGGCTCTCTATTGCGATAATTCGCAAAGGAATAATACATTTCTTATGTTAGTCAATCGTTCATCGCTCAGCCGGTTTGCTGTACCGCAAACTAGCGCCGAATGGGAGCAGATTCTTGCCAGATACATAACGCATATTTCCAGGGTCCCGGTAAGTACCTGGCAGTTTTTAGTGCGCGTTATATTGGTTTGCTGTTTGGCGTTAAGTTTAGGTCGGCTGTTTTGGCTGGTTTTTCCTGTGCCTACCATTCCTGCGGGTTCTGTGGCGATTTCAACTTCTGCAGCGCCGGCAGATACGGGAAGCTCTGGAGTGAATATTTCCCAGCTTAAATCTATACCGGTATTTGGAAAGGTAGAAGCTCCCAAGCCACAAGATCAGCAACAGCAACAACAGGCTGCTGCTCCTATTGAAACTAATGTTGTTAATACCCAACTTAATCTTACCCTTGTAGGGGTAGTGGCCAGCAATGAAGAAGCTTCGTCTCGTGCAATTATCGGATCAGGGGACAAGCAAGATGTTTACGCTATTAATGACACTCTTCCTGTTGGGAATAACGTAACACTCTCAAAGGTGATGGCTGATCGGGTCATTATTAACAACAACGGCCAATATGAGTCAGTTTGGTTGTATCAGGCTGATCCTAATGCCCCTCCAATCTCCCAAGCGTCCATGTCTCCTGTTGAACAGCAGCAGCCTGTATATCCTTCAGGTCGCCCGGGTTTTGGCGGTCCTGAACAGCATTCTCCCCAAGAAGGTGCTCCGAGCGTGGCAGAGGTAAGTCGCAATCTTTCTGACGTGCTGGCGATGAGTATTTATCGAGAAAATGGCCGCGTGGTCGGTTATAAAATTCGTCCAGGCCGCGATGCCGAACGATTCAAATCCTTCGGATTGCAAAATGATGATGTAGTCACGGCCATTAACGGTACGCCGTTAACTGATCCGGCGAAAATTATGGAAGTTTATAAAAATATGGGCAATACCACGTCAGCAAACCTTGAAATCAAGCGCGGTGGTAATGTTATAAATGTTGATGTAGTGCTCCAGTAAAGTGAGGGTGTGCGGTGAAAGCTAAATTCGTTAAAAGTGTCCTGATTGTTGCCTTGCTAACCACGGGTAGTAATCTGATGGCGGCTGACCCACAGCCCCCTGTACAGGAACAAACGTGGACGGTTAATTTTAAGGATACCGACATCGTTGAGGTGGTCAAATTCGTCCAGGAAGTGACTGGCAAACCTATTATTGTTGACCCCAAGGTGCGCGGTCCTATACGAATTATTGCCAACAAGCCTCTCAATAAAAAAGCGCTTTACAACCTGTTTTTAGCGGTCTTGGATGTGCATGGCTTTACCGCATTTGAAAGTGATGGTGTAGTACGCGTTGTAGTTAACCGTGAAGCGCGCAACCTGCCTATCCCCACTGAACAGAACATCAGATCGCGCGACGACGGCTATATCACGCAAATTATTCAGTTAAACAATATCAGTGCTGCGAAAGTGTTAGCTGCTGTACGTCCATTGGTACCGCAATATGCGCATTTGTCCGCTTATGAGCCTAGCAACGCGTTAATTATCAGTGACACACGTGCGAACATTGCTCGTATTAACGATCTGATTTTGCAGATGGATAAAGCAGCTGTGCTGGCGACAGACGTAATTCAGCTACGCTATGCCCAGGCGACAGAGGTTGTTGCCATGGTTACCCAGTTAGAAAAACCTGATCCAAACCGTGGTGTAACTACTTCTCCACCAATCGTAGTTGCTGACAAACGCATTAACGCAGTTATTGTCAGCGGTGATGAAATGTCTCGTCAGCGTATTAAAGGTGTCGTTGAAAGCCTGGACCGTGCTCAGACAAGAAATTCCAATGTACGTGTTCGCTACCTGAATTACTCCAAAGCAGCTGACGTTGCCAAGGTGCTTATGGGGATGAATCAAGGTCAAGGTGGAAAGCCAGGTGAGGGCGGAGGAGCGATTACTCAAACTAACGTACAGGCAGATGAGGCTACCAACTCCGTTTTGATTACGGCTGATAACGACAATATGCAGTCGCTAATGTCGTTGATCGACAGCTTGGATATTCGCCGCGCTCAAGTTTTGGTTGAGGCAATTATTGTTGAAGTTAACACGGGTGGTGAGAAACAACTTGGTGTGCAGTGGATGTATACGGATACCAAAGCAGGCTTTGGCAGCTCAACTGATGGTAGCGGTCAGATAGGTGCTTTAGGGCAGGGCGCTATAGACATACTTCCGGCAAATGGTGAGGAGCAGCGAGATAAAGGTTTAGCATCGTTGGCGTCTAGTTTGTCGGCAATTAGCGGGCAGGTTTTCGGTGCTGCTCGCTTGGGTGAGCGCACCAATTTCATTGGTTTGCTCAAAATGTTACAAACACAAAGTAACGCTAACATCCTGTCTACGCCTAACTTGTTAACAACTGACAACACCAAGGCTAGTATATCGGTTGGTTCTAAGGTGCCTTTCAAAACAGGCTCATATTCTGGCACCAATACTAATGGCAATAATGGTGGAAGTAATTTTGCTAGCCCATTCAATACTATCCAACGCGAAACGGTAGGCCTCAAACTTGAGGTTACTCCGCATATTAATCAGGGTGACACGCTCACTTTGGCCATTAAGCAGGAAGTTTCTGATATTTCAGATAAAAACAATCCTGATGGACCAATCACTTCAGAGCGTACAATTGACACGCAGATCCTATTGGGCGATGGTCAAACGGTGGTCTTAGGAGGTTTAATTAAAGATAGCGCGGCGGTGGGTTCAACGCGCGTCCCTCTGCTGGGAAGTATTCCGTTGGTTGGGAAGTTATTCCGTACTGAGAAAAACAGCAAAGAAAAAACTAATCTTTTGGTATTCATCCGCGCGTCTATTATGCGTGACGATAAAACGCTCGAAGGTGCAACTGCCGATAAATACAACTTTATTCGAGATCTCCAGCAGAAGGGGCATGATGCAGAGGGCGGCAAAGTAATAAAAGTTTTACCTGAGTGGCAGGATAAAGTCGTGGTACCAGCATCAAGTGTGATACCGGCTCCAAGTGAAGCACCCGTGGTCATAGACCAAACAGCACAACCTGCCCCGACTTTGGCTCCAGCGCCTGCTGTAGGTGAATAATGTTAATGAATGCAGATGCCATGGCAACAGATGCTTCCGAAATTATTGATTTGGAAGCAGTTGCTGGTAAACCGCTTGAAGCAACTGAAAAGTCTGCCGAAGACGAAGTTGACAGCTATCGCCTGCCGTTCGGTTTTGCATCTACGCAGGGCGTAATGCTGGCTGATCCGGATAGCAAGATCGTGCTACATCGTCCAGGTATAACCCTTGAGGTTATGTTGGAATTGCAGCGTTATCTGGGTGATGGCTTTACTCTGGAGGAGATTCCTGCAGATGATTTCCAGAAGCGCCTCACGAAAGATTACCAAAGCGGTGACGGGGCAGCGCAACGTGCTGCAGAAGATTTAGGCAATGAGTTCGACCTGTCGTCCATGGCTGAAGACTTAGCCGAGCGTACTGATTTGCTTGCTGGTGATGACGATGCTCCGATCATTCGCTTAATTAACGCCATCCTCTCTCAAGCCGTACGCGAAGGTGCATCGGATATTCACCTTGAACCTTTTGAAGATCGCGTATCAGTTCGTTTCCGTATTGACGGTGTGTTGAATGAAGTGCTGTCGCCCAAGCCAGAATTAGCGCCGGTATTAGTATCGCGTCTCAAAGTTATGGCGCGTTTGGATATCGCTGAAAAACGTTTACCACAGGACGGTCGTATTACTGTTCGCTTGGCGGGCCATGCAGTGGATATCCGTGTATCGACAATTCCTTCAGCGTTTGGCGAACGTATTGTGTTGCGTTTGTTGGATCAGTCAGGTGGTGCTCTGTCGCTCGATCAATTAATGATGCCAAAGCTGGTACAGGAGCGTCTGAGTCGCGCCCTGTTAAAACCACACGGAATTATTTTGGTAACAGGTCCAACAGGCTCTGGTAAAACCACCACCTTGTATTCCGGTTTGAGCCACATTAATAGTCGTAGTCGTAACATTATGACTATTGAAGACCCGGTTGAATATTTGTTGCCAGGCATCGGTCAAACCCAGGTAAACCCCAAAGTTGAAATGACGTTTGCTCGCGGTCTTCGTGCAATTTTGCGTCAAGACCCGGATGTGGTGATGGTGGGAGAGATTCGTGACGGTGAAACTGCAGAAATTGCTATTCAGGCGAGTTTGACGGGTCACTTGGTGTTATCAACGCTACACACCAATACCGCAATCGGGGCGGTCTTACGTTTGAAGGATATGGGTGTTGAGCCGTTCTTGTTAGCCTCGAGTCTTGAGGTTGTAATGGCACAGCGTCTTGTGCGTGTTCTTTGTAACCACTGTAAAGAATCCTATTTCCCGGTGGAATCTGAGCGCGCCATGCTCAAGCTACCTGAAGACACACCTATTTTCCGTCCTACCGGATGTCAGCAATGTAACCATCAAGGCTACCGTGGTCGTAAGGGTGTTTATGAACTCATCGAGATTAATGAGCGTTTACGCCATTTAATCCACGAGCAAGCAGGCGAGCAAGAATTATTAGCGGAAGCGCGCAAACACAGCTTATCGATGGCTGATGATGGTCGCCAATGTGTTCTGGATGGATTGACCAGCATGGAAGAGGTGTTGCGTGTTACAACGCAGCTATAGAGGCTAGATTATGGGCGCATACAGCTACAAAGCACTGAACGAGTCTGGTAAAACCGTTAAGGGGATACTGGAAGCAGACTCCGAGCGTCATGTCCGCACCCAGCTGCGCGCCAAAAAACTCAAGCCTTTGGAAGTCGAAAGTGCTAATGGTTCCGCTGAAAAATCGAGTGGCGACGACGGCTTTAAGTTGAGCAGTTTTCGTAAGCGTGGAGACAAACTAAGTTCCCGCGATCTAAGTATTATCACCCGCCAGTTAGCATCCCTCGTTCGCTCAGGTCTCCCGCTAGACGAAGCCCTTCAAGCTACGGGTAAACAAGCGCATAAGCCCAATATTAAACGCATCGTACTGGCAGTACGAACCAAAGTACTTGAAGGGTTCAGTCTCGCACAGGCAATGGGCGAAAATCCGGCGGCCTTCGACGATATGTACCGGGCACTGGTAAGAGCCGGTGAAAGCTCGGGTTATTTGGGCCCCGTACTGGACAGGCTGGCAGACTACACACAGAGCAGTCAGCAGATTCAAGCGCGCATAAAAATGGCGATGATCTATCCAATCGTTCTATTACTTATCAGCGTAGGCGTTATTACCGCACTGATGGCATTTGTAGTTCCCAAGCTTGTCGGTATTTTTGAACATAGCCATCATGAATTACCGACACTGACGAAGGTTCTGATTTCTGGCAGTAATTTTATAGTCAATTACGGCGTCTTCTTATTGATAGCTATTTTTGGGTTGATTATTCTCATTAAGAAATTATTAAAGGTTGAGGCTAATCTGCGCGCATGGCACAAGACCCAATTAAAACTTCCTGTAATTGGTGAGTTAGTAAGCCAGATTAACGCGTCGCGCTTTGCCGCTACTCTCAGCTTATTATCTGCCAGTGGTGTGCCATTGCTGCAAGCGCTGAACATTGCTGGTCAGGTAATGACAAATCGGATTTTGCAGGATTCCTGCGAGCAGGTTGTAAACGCGGTGCGTGAAGGCGGTAGTTTGGCTCGGTCCATGGAAAATGCTGGCACCTTCCCGCCTTTATTGGTTCAACTTGTTTCCAGTGGCGAAGCGAACGGTACTTTGGCGCAACAATTAGATAATGCTGCGAAGGATCAGGAGCGCGAATTGGAAATGGTTTTAGGTATGGCGATGGGTTTGCTTGAACCCCTCACAATTGTATTTATGGGATTGTCGGTTTGTTTAATCGTTATGGCGATTCTGCAGCCGATCTTCCAAATGAACGAACTTGTTTAGTTGCAAGCGAAGCCTTTATTTTAATGTGTTAGGAGTAGATATGCGTAATTCAAGAATAAACATACTGGCAGCCAAAGCTCGTCAGGGCGGCTTCACCTTAATCGAAATCATGGTTGTGGTTATCATCATTGGTCTTTTGGCCAGTGTTGCTGTGCCTACTGTAATGGATCGCGTTGACGAGTCACGTATCCAAAAAGCCAAAGCCGACTTTAAAGCGTTACAAACTGCATTGAAGCTCTATCGAATTGATAACTTCGTGTTCCCAACAACCGAGCAGGGTCTTGAAGCCTTAGTATCCAAGCCAAGCATTGCGCCTGTTCCACGCAATTGGAAATCCAGTGGTTATATTGACCAGTTACAATTAGATCCTTGGGGGCGTGAGTACTTGTATGCGAGCCCAGCAGAGGGACATGACTACGATATTTATACTCTCGGTGCGGACGGTGTGACTGGTGGTGAAGGTGCGGCGGCAGATATGAGTATCTGGCAACAAGCCGAAAAAACTGAATAATTAACAGGAGCTTTTGGTGAGGAGTTCCGGTGCTATGAGGCGATCAATGAGGGGCTTTACCCTGATCGAGATCCTCATTGTTGTATTCATTATCGGTCTCACCGCGAGCTTAATTGCCCTTAGTATTGGCGATGACAAGACCAAGCACCCACCGTTTATCGAAGCGCAGACTTTTCTTCAGACAATTGATTTTATTGCCGAATATGCTGCGCTTAACGGTGACACTATTGGAATGTTCATCGAACCAAAAAATGTAGAAGAGTCTGCTGAAAAACAGTGGTGCTATAGCTGGAAGCGCCTACGTGATCGGAATTGGGCCGATCTACCGGAGGATTCGTCCCGGCAACATTGTATGGATGTGCAAGTTGAATGGGAGCTTGAAATCGAAGGGCGTCTTTACGAATATGACCCTGATTTGGAAACGCAACCGCCGGTATTGATATTTTCGTCAAGCGGAGAATCAACCCCGGTCGAAATGTCCATTTATGATCGTGAGACGTCAGACGCAAATTCTGAACCCCAGCACATAGTGATAGATATGATGGGTGGTACCTGTTGGGCTGAAAATCCCAAGCTGCGGGATCCCGATAAGAAAGGTGCATGTAATGTTCGCTAAACATCGACTATCAGCTCCCGCCAAAGGGTTTACGCTGGTAGAGGTGATGATATCGCTTGCCATAGTATCTATGGCTCTGCCAGCGCTAATAATATTGGTAATGACGCAAATTGACGGCGCATCACACATACGTAATAAGACTTATGGGATGTGGGTAGCGGAAAACGAACTAACCCGTTTAACTCTTTTGAATAATAAAGATCTTTTTCCCACGTTTAAGTTGATGGAAAAAGATTCCGGGCAAACCGAAATGATGGGTTTGCTGTGGCGATGGCAATTTGAAACCACAGTGGCGGAAGAGATCCCTGTTAAAGGAATTGTCAAAATGGACGTAGATGTTTCCATTTTGGGCCTCTCAGAGGGAGGCGGTTACAACGGAGCAAAAGAACTAGAGAAGGTTGACCCCATAGCGCGTATCACGGGGTATATGAGTGAATAATTTCCGTGCGCACCAGGGCTTTACTCTATTGGAGATGGTTATTGCGATAGCGCTGTCGGCATTGGTGGCTGCCATGGCGTACCAATCTTTTGATGGTGCCAGCCGAAACGCAGCACGTACACGCGAGGTATTAACGGGTTTAAATAAGCTCGACAAAGCATGGCAGTTAATTGGGCAGGATATGCGCAACATAGTGCCCGTCAGTGCGCAAATCCCAAACCCTCAAGTTCGCTTTGAAGCCGCAAGCCAAAAAACGAAGGGCAAACAAACATTTCAAATATTAATGTTGTTTTCCCGACGCGGTTGGATGAATCCGTTGGGGCGTATGCGTAGTGATTTGCAGCAGGTCAATTACCGTGTAGCAGAAGGTAAGTTGTGGCGGGATTACCTCCCCGAACGCAATGTGCCGTTGGAAAATATAGATTTTGAGCGCGAATCGTTTCATCAGCTTCTGCTTGGCGATGACGTGGACCCTGATTCTCCCGCGGATAGCATAGTTGTCTCGGACATTCAGTTGCGGTTCCTGTCAGACGTACGCATCAAAGCCAACGGGAAAAGTGTATTAGAAGGCTCAGATTACAGTAAGAGTTGGGATCCGATGTGGCCTCCCGTTGGTGTTACCGGCGGAGCCCCTATGCCCGTTGCGGTTGAAATTACAATAGAGCTTGAGGGGGTAGGCCGCAGTGTGCGTCTGTTTGAAATCCCCCAACGTTAAAAGCATCACTATCAAAAGCACTAGGGAAGCTGGTGCTGTTTTAATTATGGTGATTTTGATTGTCGCCTTAGTGGCCGGTTTGAGTATCAAGTTCGCCGGCGATTACCAGTTAGGCTTGATAAGGGCCGAAGCTCGGTGGCACGGGTCGCAGGCGCGAGCCTATCTGTTCAGCGGTGAAGGTGCTGCGATTAAATTTTTGGCTACTGATGATGCCAATACGGACTACCCTGAAGAGTTATGGGGACAAGTGGTTCCCGTAGAACTGCCCGATAATATGGGCAATATTATGATCAGAATAGAGGACGCCAATAGTCGGTTTAACCTGAACAGCTTGGCAGGTAACCCTATGGATCCTGCGAAGTCTTCTTTAGAGCCAACGCGCTATAGTCAAAGCCAGCGAATGTTTATTCGTCTGTTGCAAACCTTGCCCTCCGAGGAAGATCCTAATATGCCAATGGTCTCCGGTCCGGATGAAGCAGTGGCCATTTTGGAGGCTATAGTTGATTGGACAGATGTAGACAAAATGCCATCAGGCAGCGGCGGTGCAGAAGACGATTTTTACCTGAGTCAGCCTGATCCATACCAAGCGGCTAATATGACTTTTCGCAGTATTGAAGAATTACAAATGGTTCGCGGAATATCGCCGCAAATCATGAGAGCCTTGCGGCCTTTCCTCACCGCCTTGGAGCCAAATGAACGGTTAAACATTAATACGATGCACGAAGTGTTCTTTCGTTGCATAAATGTGGCGACTGATTTAACTCCTTTGAGCAGGAGCCAGGCTGATGCATTAAGAGCGGAAAAGCCAACCAACGGTTTTTACGCGAATATCAGTGATTTTGACTCGGCGTGGAATAAAGTTAGTGGCGCTTCGGGCGCCTCGGTGGATAAAAACGAGCTAACGGTAAATACAAAATATTTTTGGCTCACAACCGCCGTGCAGATTGGTGATCAGCGTCGTGTAGGTCGTAGTTTGCTAATGCGTGGGGCCCCGGCATTTAAAGTGGTGCGTCGCGAAGAAGGCAGCGCCGAATAATTAACCTATCCTGGAATAGTTTTCGGGATAATCGAATAATAAGCGAGCTGATATATCCGGCTCCATTTATAAGAAACAAAGGTCAGGGTAATACTCAATGTCCTCACAACTAGTAGTGTCCATCAATAGCTCCGCGGATCTTTTTCGTTGGTGCTGGTTGAATGAAGGTCGCGCTGAAGGCGAAAGTTCGGGCAATCTTGAAGCCCTGCGGTCAGTTGCTGGTAATGTTAGCCAGCAAATATGGTTGCTATTGCCGGGTGCAAAAGTTGTTACGCGAAAATTGGAATACAGCGAAAAGGAAAAAAAACATCTACGTAGTCTTTTACCCTTCCAGCTCGAAGAATCTATCGTTTGTGATGTCGACGAACTACACGTAGCGCTGGGTACCCCGGTTGCTGGTGAAGTGACATTGGCTTACACGGACAAGCAATGGCTAAAATCCATTTTCACCGAACTTTCCAATATTGGTCTTGAAATTACCCGCTGTTGGGCTCGACCACTGTTACTACCTTTCCAATCTCCGGTAGCTGACGGCCCGCTTGAACCAACTCTTGGTGAATCCAATGACACGGAATCTATTGCTAGCCCGTCAGCAATCTGGGTGTTGGGTCTAGAAAATGGCCAAGTGAACTTACGATTTGCGGAGCAGGAAGGGTTTAGTGTCCCTCTGCCTTTGCTAGTTCCGGCGTTGGATATGCTTATTACCGCTCAAAAGTTAGGCGATAATCTACCCCAGCTTTTATTGCGCGCCGCTGGGAACGAAGAATTAGACATCTTGTACGCAAGCCTACCCGAGCATTTGGCCGAGCGTGTTAAGAGCCAGGATGTTGTGGATGATTGGCAATTGGACTTCGACGGTAAAGCCATAGATTTATGTCAGGCTGAATTTTCACAACGTCTGCCGCTTGAGCGTTGGATGAAGTTATGGCGTAACGTGGGCGTGCTGGCGTTGATCACTTTTGTTGTGTATGTCGGAGTGCTGGGTTTCCACATCTTCAAACTCAATAAGCAAAATTTGCAATTACGCCAGCAAATGGAGTCTGCCTATCGCGGCGTTGTGCCCAGCGGCAAGGTTAATGACCCTGAAAAGGATTTGCGTATTAAAGTTCAGCAACTGCAACCCAAAGGTCAGTCCGGCAGTGTGATGAGTATTTTTGCAAGCATCTTACCTATCATCGCTAGCAATTCCGACGTGACGGTAAAGGTAATTTCTTATTCTGCCGACTCGGGTGAGATGTCTATTAACGTACAGGCGCACTCGTTCAATTCGATTGATGCCTTGCGGCAAGCTATTTCTCTCCAAGGCCTCAATGCGGAACTTTTAACCGCAAATGCACAGGGTGACGTCAATACCGGTCGCCTTAAAATCACCAAGCCGCAGAATTAGCAGTAGAGATTATTATGGAAAAATTACTTAGCTCTCTATCCCGATTTAATCGTAGTGAGCAGACGGCGATATTAGTAGGCGGCTTGTTGCTGGTCCTGTTTTTAATATGGCTGATCATAGTGTCGCCCCTGAATCGTAAGCGTGACTTGCTTATTCAAACGACGAATGCCAATCAGTTGTCGCTAGGAAAAGTGAAGTTACTGGCGAGCCAATACGAGGTTTTGAGCAGACAATCCAATCAGTCTGGTAATGGTGGAGACTTAAGTGGGTTGATTGATTCAAGTATGCGCGAGAGCGGAATTAATATGAGTAGCTTCACCCCGGGCCAAGGGGGCGAGGCGAGGGTCAGGGTTGATAAGGTATCGTCAGAGGTTTTGATGCAATGGCTTTTTGATCTTGAATCCAAATACCATGTAATGATTCGTGAATTATCGATTACCGCCACTAATGATGTGGGTCAGGTTTCCGTTAACTTGCGCCTCGCCAAGCCATAACGCATAAGGTTATTTGTTCATGATCTCTTCATCAGTGGCAATTCCCAAGCTCAATGCAAATAAGAATTTCTGGATTTCTCTGGGTGTAATCGTCTGGTTGTATGTTGTTATCAGCAATTTTCCCGCTATTTGGGCCGCCTACGCTTTTACCCGCGGTGGCGATGTCGCCATGAGCGGCGTGACCGGAACCATCTGGAATGGTCGAGCAAGCCTCGCCAGCATGAAAATAAAAGATGCAGACCGCGCCATAGGTCAATTGACCTGGAAGCTTAGTCCTTTGTCATTGTTCACATTTAAACTCTGCGCCCAAGTCACGACCCAAATGGATAATCAGGATTTTGATGGTTATGTTTGCTACAAGGGCAAAAACAGCCTCTCACTTAAAAAGGCCAGTGGAAATTTCCCGGCTGCGCTGGTTCAACCCATGATTCCGCTAGCTATAGATGGCCAGTTCTCGTTTAACCTGGACAACCTAAATGTAGAAAAAGGCCAGATTAAAGCGGTACACGGTAAAACCTCGTGGTTGAACGCCAAAATATATAATGGCGCTAACTGGATGCCATTAGGAAATGTAGCGGCGGATTTGATTGAAGACGGTAAAAACGGTCTTAGCGCTCACGTAGCGGATGTTGGTGGCCCAGTACATTTGGATTTGGTCACTATCTTCGCACACCCTGTAGGCGGTAGCGTAAGAGGTAGTGTGAGCATGCCGGAACCCTATTTCCGCGAGCTGAATGCCGAAGCATGGTTGTCATTATTCGCAACGCGACAAGCTGATGATGCGCAAGGCAATCTCGTTTTCGCGGTGGACCAGAGTTTCTAAGCCAATCCTGTTGTATCGAATACCAGAAGGGCGATCCTTGAAACAGCTTTTTGCGTTGTGTATATGTCTGTGTAGTCTGCCAGCCCTGGCCGCTTGGCATGGCGATACGCAAAATATTATGGGCACGGTCATCAACGTAACGCTGTACGCTGAGGATGACGCAAAAGGTGAACAAGCCATTGCCGCTGTGATGGCTGAAATGCATCGTATCGATGAGCAATACAGTCCCTATATCCCCACCAGTGAACTCTCACGTGTCAATGAACTCGCGCCCAAAGCGACTGCAGAAAATCCTCTACCTATATCCGCAGAATTGGCGAGCATTATTCAAAAGGCAAATCACTATAGTGAATTAAGTGGGGGGGCTTTCGACATTACTTTTGCATCGCTTGCCCGCTATTATGATTATCGCAAAGGTTTGAAGCCGACCGATGAGCAGTTCAAAGAGTTAGTACCGCAAATTAATTACAAATTCATTCATCTCGATACAAAAAATAATACCGTCTATTTCGATCATCCGAAGGTATACATTGATTTGGGCGGTATCGCTAAAGGCTATGCGGTGGATCGTGGTGCAGAAATTTTACGCGGGTACGGCATCACCAATGCTAATGTCAGTGCCGGTGGTGATACCCGTGTTATCGGCGATAAACTTGGCAAGCCCTGGTTGGTGGGTATACGCAACCCACGCGCAGATGATAAAAATGCAGTGTCCATTACTCTGCCCTTGGATAATTGTGCAATTTCCACGTCGGGGGATTACGAGCGCTTTTTTATCGATAAAGATGGCCAGCGTGTACACCACATCATTAACCCAAAAACAGGCAAGTCACCCCACGGTATTATCAGCGTGAGTGTTATTGGTCCTATGGGGTTCGATACGGATCCTTTGACTAAAACTATTTTTATTATGGGGCCGGAAAAAGGTCTGGCATTGATCAATAAATTGCCTGGTTTTGATGCAGTAGTGATCAACGACAAGGGTAAAGTCCTGTATAGCAAGGGGCTAACACCACCTTGATCACGAAATTGATTTTTTTCGTAAGAATTTTTTAATCCCGCCACAAACACCGACTATCCTTAACGACAGCACTGAATATAAGGCAATCATCACGGCTGGAAAAATCATTATAAAAGTTTAACAACGCCCCCTAGGGTGGCGGACGCATTGCGCGATCTATAGAAGAGTGTGGAGAGAGTCACACCGGATAAAGCGATTGGTTTCTAGAATCGCCTCTCATAAACAACAATTAGCACGACATGGGGCAGGGTGAGCATGTTTATTAAATCGGTAAAATTACCGCTGTTTGGATTTATTTTGATTTGTTGCGCAAGTGCATTAGCCGCGCCCGACGCATCTCCAACAGCGACTTCACCAACAGCAGTAAGGTCGCAGTCGTCCTCTCCTGAGTCAGCACAACAACCTTCAGTGACTCCGCAGGTAGAAAATTTAAAAGCGTCAGTGCTGAATCTCAACCGCGACTTGCTGATTCTTGAAGAAGAATTGCTGTACCCGCCAAGCAATCAAATTGCTGTCTACCTTTCCATGGATCTAGGCCAATTCTTTAATCTCGATGCGGTTAAATTAGAAATAGACAATAAACTTGTCGCCAGCGAACTCTACACAGACAAACAAACAAACGCGTTATTTCGCGGTGGTGTACAGCGCTTGTACATTGGAAATTTAAAAGCTGGGGAGCATGAAGTTAGCGCATTTTTTACAGGGCGTGGCCCACAGCAGGATTACAAACGCGGTGCGAAGTTGGTTGTTAACAAAGCCCAGTCTCCGCTCGTGCTGGAATTAAAAATAATTGACTCAACGGCGCAGTTGCAACCGACGTTTGCAATTAAAGAATGGAAAGCCGAGTAGCTATTATGCAATTCCTGGCTGAATCCATGAGTCGCGTTTGCGTCTTTAAAAAAAGAACGTGTTTTTATGCTGCGTTAAAAATATGTGCAGCGACCTTTTTATCTACATTACTTGTTACGTCAGTGCTTGCCGCTGAAAAGCCTAAAAGTGAAGTCGCAGACTTACGTTACGGTGTAGCGCTCTACCATTATTATCAGCAAGAATATATTCCCGCCATTTCTGAACTCATGATTGCTGATGCCCGCGATGGCATTCACGGCCATAATAACAATCCTGAATTAATTGCCGGCGGAATAAGCCTCGCCTTTGGTATGCAGAAACACGCCGAGGAATTATTCAGCCATTTACTGGAAGACACAAGCCGTCCGCAAACTGTACAAGATGCTGCGTGGTTTTATTTAGGTAAGTTGCAGTACGCGCGGAGTGATTGGGCCGGTGCTGCAGTTAGCTTTAGCCGAGTGAGTGAAAAGTTTAATCCAGATTTGCTGGCCGAAATGCGTTCACTTCAAATTAATTTACAAATTAAACAGAACGACGTGGCGGCATTCAGTCTAAAAAAAGTGGAAGAAAACAAGCTTGCGCAATGGGAGCCTTACGCTCTTTATAACTTGGGTGCCGCTAATGCTCGTGCCGGGGATATGAAATCGGCTCAAGAATATTTCAACAAATTAACGGATCTATCCTTCGCCGACGTTAAGTCTCGCAATGAATATCTTGCCTTGCTCGATAAAACTCACACTGCAATTGGTTACACTCATCTTCACGAGAAAAGTTATCAGGCGGCTATCGAAGAATTTCGCAAAGTTCGTCTGGAGGGAATCGAGTCCAATCAAGCATTGCTTGGGTATGGTTGGGCCGCGATAGCCCAGGAAAAATATTCTGACGCTATTAAACCTTGGCAGGTGCTGCAACAACGCAGCTTGCTTTTTCCCGCTGCGCAGGAAGCTTTATTAGCACTGCCATTTGCGTACGAAAAATTAAACGCGCCTGGTGATGCATTACGCGAATACGAAAATGCGGAAAAATTGTTTGATCAGGAAATAAATTTAGTTCGCGACATGCGCGCTACCTTAACGGCGGGCGAGTTGTTAACACTGGTCAGCGGAAAAGCCGTTTCGGCACAAGAGCTGAAAGAGCTTGAGAAAAAAAATGAGCCTGGAACCCTCACTGCATTAATCACTGAGGACGGTCAAAACTGGCTAAAACTCAGTAATACCAGCGTGATTAAAACCCGCTCAATTTATTTGCGCGAACTCTTTGCACAAAATGATTTTCAAACCACTGTGCTGGATTTGCGCGATCTGTTAAAACTTCAACAGCTGCTGACTGATTGGCAACCCAAGCTCATTGCGTATAACGAACTATTGCAACAAAAACAAACCTTGCGCCAACAACAAGAACAACAGCTCTCACAACAATCTCTGGCACAAAAGCAGATTGATATTCAAAAAGAACGTGATCAACTGCTCGCACGTATCTCAGCCATTAAAGCCAACAACGATTATATGGCGTTAGCGGATGAAAAAACGCGTAAGAGTTATGTGACAGTTGAGCGTTCAGCAAACACGCTTGAGCGCATGAAGGCTGACGGACAAGACATTACCGAATATGAAGATAGGCTTTGGTTATCGCGCGGCATTTTAATGTGGCGTGCTGCGCAAGATTTTCCGGCAAATTTGGTTGCACTGGAAAAGTCTGCTGCGGACATGGACATAGCTATCAGCCAAATCAAATCAGTTCGACAAAACATTGAAGCAATTACAGCAACCGGCCAGGATCTGCAGCCATTTTTTTCACGAATCCAACAACAGCAAGCTCAAGTGGAATCTGAATTAAAAAATCTACATGGGGTAATCGATGTCCGAGCTGAAAAGTTGAGAACAAAAGTCGATGCGCAATTGGAAGCTCATGAAAAACGCTTGGGGCGTTATCTTGCGCAATCGCACTTGGCGGTAGCACGTTTGTACGACACTGCCTTAAGGAAACAAGTGCAATGAAACAAATCACTTGGCTTCCTGCAGTAATTTTATTCACGTTTGCCGGAATATTGCTAAATGCGTGCGGGATGGTCGGTGGAAAGCCAGACGTAGGTAAAACACTGGCAGATCTACCAGCAGCCTCAATGCCGAATCAACAAGCAACTGTGGCATTGGTTGATAATGACAAAATAGAGAGTAGTTACCAGAAAGCGCTAGCTTCCGCTGAAGACCCGGTATTACGTCAACAAATTAAAGCGCGTATTGCCGATTTCGAAATGTCGCGCAGCGAACAGCGGCAATTAAACGCGAATGACTCCGGGCATTATTTTGATAAACCTATTGCACTTTACCGTGAGTTAATTGATCTTCAAGAAAAATCAGGTAAACCTGTAAAAGGTGTTGAGCTTGATCAATTGCGTTATAAATTGGCGAAAGCTCTTTCCATGGACAGCCGCGCCGATGAAGCCGCAAATGCACTCGACCAGTTAGCAAAAACTGCGCCCTCATCTACCTATATTGGTGAAACACAATTTCGACGCGCTGAAAAAGCCTTTGCCGACGGCGATTATCTTGCTGCCGAAAAACATTACAAAAGCGTAGCGGACGACAAAGCAAATCCTTTGCAACAAAATGCACTTTATATGCAAGGTTGGGCGGAGTTTAAACGTTCAGATTACGATGCTGCGTTGCAGTCCTTCGCTAAGGTGTCGGATCAAATTTTATCCGCGGCGAAAAAACCGGATCAAGTTGCGCAGGCAATGCAGCAATTAACCGGTGCGCAAAAAAATATGCTTGAAGATACTTTGCATGTAATGAGCCTTTCGTTTTCCTATCTCGAAGGCCCGCAATCAATTATAGATCTACAAAAGACGACGGGCGATCGTGTCTATGAGCATTTGCTTTATGACAACCTTGGTAAACTCTATTTAGAGAAAAAACGTTTTAGCGATAGCGCTGATACCTATAAAAGTTTCGTCGAACATAATCCTTTAAGTGATTACGCTCCGCAATTTACGATTAAGATGATTAATGTTTATGAGCAAGGTAATTTTCCCAGTTTAATTTTACCCGCGAAACAAGAATACATTCAGCGCTACGGTATCAGCAGCAGTTATTGGACGAAGCGAAACGGTTTAATAGGCGCAGCTGCGCTCGCTTATCTGCATGATTCATTGAAAGAGCTTGCCGAATACGAACATGCGCAAGCTCAAGAACTTTCATTAACTAATAAAATGGAATCCAAAGCGGCATATGGTCGAGCGGCGACCTGGTATCGTGAGTTTGTCACCAGTTTTCCAAAAGATCCAAAAAATCCTGAGTTGACTTTTCTATTGGCGGAATCCTTAAGTGAGGCTGGAGATTATTCGCAAGCAATAGATGCTTACGAAAAGGTTGCCTACGACTACAAAGATAAAACCCACGGCGCCGACGCAGGTTATTCAATTGTATTGCTGGCCAATGACCTCGCCACTAGTCAATCTCTACCTGAAGCGCAAAAGCTCGCGTGGCAGGAACGCAAAACAAATTTTGCATTGCGTTTTGCGCAGGGCTTCCCTGCGGACACACGAGCCGCTGCTGTTCTAACACAAGCAGCGCAAGAACTCTTAACCCAAAAACGTTTTTCAGAAGCGGCAACCGTTGCTGAGGAAATTATCAATTTAAAACCGCCTGCAGAGCCGCGATTACAATTCACTGCATGGCTGGTGCTGGGCCATAGTAATTTCGATGATAAAAATTACGCAGGTGCAGAAAAAGCATATTGGCAAGTATTAACGCTGTTGCCTGCAAATGCCCAAACACCGGGTGCTCCAGGTGCTCAGCAAATTCGCGAGCGCATAGCTGCGTGTATTTATCAACAAGCACAAGCCGATTTGGCGCAGGGACAAAAAGATCTTGCGATTGCAAAATTACTGCGAATTTCTGAGGTGGCACCCGATACCGATGTGGCGATCAAAGGGCGTTACGATGCAGGTGTGTATTTAATTGAACAGCAGAAATGGTCAGAGGCAGAACAAGTTTATTTAAACTTCCGCCAACAATATCCGAAGCATGAACTTGCAGCGACTATTCCTGCAAAAATGGTTTTAATTTATCAAAACCAAAGTAAGTGGGCGTTGGCTGCCAGTGAATTGGGCATTATGGAACGAAGTAGCAACGACCCTAATGTAAAACGTCAATCGTTGGCGATGGGTGCGGAGCTTTATGAAAAATCCGGCAACAAAGCCATGGCAATTGAACAATATCAACGTTACGCCAATGAGTATCCGCAACCTGTTGCAGAAGCAATGGAAGCACAATTTCACCTTGCGCAACTTTACGGTGAAGCCAAAGACGTAAGTAATCGCCAGTATTGGTTGCAGCGAATGATTTCTGCAAACGCGTCAGCGGGCGGCCAGGCAAACGAACGCACAAAATATTTAGCGGCCTCTGCGGCCAATGAAATTGCCGATGCTCCCTATAAAGAATTTGCGGCAACGCCACTCACCTTGCCTTTAAAACAAAGTTTGAAAGAAAAACGTACGGCTTTGGATAAAGCACTTAAAGCGCAGGAAGCGGTTTTAACTTATGGGGTTGCTGAATTTACCACTCAGGCTAGTTATCGCATCGGCGATATCTATGCGCAACTCAGCCGCGATTTATTGAAATCCGAACGCCCGAAAGATTTGGATGAGCTCGCACTTGAACAATACGATTTACTATTGGAAGAGCAGGCAACACCTTTTGAGGAAAAAGCTATTCAAATTCATCAAGCAAACTCCCAGCGTGCGGCTAAGGGGATTTATGATCAGTGGGTAAAACGCAGCTTTGATGAATTGGCGAAATTGCTACCGGCCCGCTACAAAAAATCTGAGTCGGTATTGGAGGTAAGCAATGAAATTTACTAAACCATTGTTTGCAGCTTTTATTGTTTTTATTTTTCTTCAGGGCTGCGGCTCAAATCCGGAAAAACCTGTCGTTGATAAAGCGGATGGAAAGGCAGCCACAACTGCGGACGATACTGCGTCAGCGAAGTCTAAAGCAAACATTCCCGCGTCTATATTGCCCGCTGGCCCGGCAACACCGAATCCTTATTTGCAAAATCCGCCTAAACTGAATGATCAGCTACAGCTAAGCTTTAATGAGGCTGTGGCTGCCATGCAACAGAAGAAATGGGATCAAGCGGAAGTCGCGCTGAAACAATTAGCAGAAAAAAATCCCAAACTCTCAGGTCTTTATCTAAACTTGGGTATCGTCTATCGCAATAAAGGTCTTAAAGATAAAGCGGCGGATGAGTTTAATCGTGCTATTTCGATTAATCCAAAAAACATAGAGGCTTACAATCAGTTAGCAGTATTGAAGCGTGAGTCGGGTGATTTTTCCGCTGCTGAAAATTTGTACCAAAAGGCGCTTGCTGTTTGGCCTTTTTATCCGGAAGGCCACAAAAATATTGCGATTTTGTATGACCTGTACTTAAGTAAACCAGAGCAAGCCTTACCGCATTATCTCGCTTACCAACAATTGTTGACCGCACCGGACAAACAAGTCGATAGCTGGGTAGCTGAATTGCAGCGTCGTATAAATACAGGAAAAGCCAACTGATGCAGCCGAGGCTAAATAAAATGCGCAACGCACATAGCGTGGTTATAAAATTTTTTGGGTGTCTTGTAACGCTATTTATAATTAGCGTGCATGCGCAGGAATCTACATCTGCTCCGGCGTCTAGCGATAAGTCCTTGTCTTCCAATCAGGACGTTGGGATGAGCACGAATAAAAAGCCTGCCGTAGTGGAAAAAAAAGCGAAATCTGAAGGTGCGCAAGCTGATAGAAAAATGGTGCAAGACGCAACTATTAGTTTGCAGACGACCATTACCGGTAACCAGGAGCAGCCTCGCGTACTCTATATTTTGCCGTGGCAATCACCTACGACTACAAACGTGGATTTTGAGTCGCTCGATAATGAGCAAAAGGCAGTGTTTGGTCACGTAGAGCGCGAAGAGTTGCGTCGCGAACTCGAATCTTCAGATGTAATTCAATAATTTTTAAAACATTTTTATTAAATAATTCTATTAGGGTAGAGGAAAAGCTATGAACATGGCAGGCATTATTCGTTTCTTCCAGGATGGGGGCATTTTTATGTTTCCCATCGGAGCGATTCTTATTGTGGGCGGTGCAATTGTGATTGAACGTTTCGCATTTCTAGCGAAAGCAAAGAAAATGAATCGTGATGCGTTTGACCGCATTTTAGCGTTGTTACAAAAGCGCGATTACCAAGGTGCGCTTAACGTCGGCAAGTCTACAGAAGCACCGGTTGCAAAAATTATTAGCGCGGGCTTACAACGCATGGCGCAATCCAGCCGCCGTGAAGATATTGAGTTAGCAATGGAAGAAGGCGTGATGGAAGCCGTGCCGCGTTTGGAGCGCCGCACCGGTTATTTAGCAACGCTAGCTAACGTCGCAACGCTTCTCGGTCTGCTAGGTACCATTCATGGTTTGAGTGAAGCGTTTAGTGCAGTAGCTAATGCTGATCCCTCCGAAAAATCAGCACTTCTATCAGCGAGTATTGCTGTAGCTATGAACGCAACTGCGTTTGGTCTGTTTACCGCTATTCCACTTTTGCTTGCACACTCGATGATTCAAAGTCGCACACTGGAAATTGTTGATAGCCTGGAAATGGCGGGTGTTAAATGCATGAATATTTTAACCCACGCGCAAGACCTTATGGCTAAGCAACGTTCGGAAGCTAACCCTACCAACAAATAATTGTGTTCACATTGGAATTCAAATAATTGTGTAGGTTAGAGGTAAAACCAACATGCGCCGATTAGCTAAAAGAAATGGCGAAGAAGCTGACGTTGACGTAACAGCGTTTATTAATTTAGTGATTGTGCTCGTGCCTGTTCTCCTCATGGGAATGGTGCTTTCGCATGTCACTGTGCTGGATTTAAAGCTACCCGATATTCCAGCTGCTAGCAGCGAACAAGTAGAACCTCCTGCGCAATTGGAAGTGGTTATTCGTCCTGATTATTTTGATATTAATTATCCCGCCGGTATTCGCTTGAAACGAATCGATAAAACCCAAAATGGAAATTATGATTTTGAAAGCTTGAGAACCTATTTGCAGGAAATTAAACGGCAGCTGAGTGAGAAAGGCATTCAAAAGCGCGACGTCTTTTTATTGTCCGAAAAAAATACGGATTACCAAACACTTGTAAGCGTTATGGATACGGTACGCTCTTACCGCACCGTTGTGGTGACTTCGGTAGTGGACGCAGAATTATTTCCCGAAGTTTCATTGGGGGACGCCCCGCCAGCGGGTGAGCAAACGCAAGCAGTGAGCGGCGGGCAAGGAGCACAGCCATGAAAATGTCTATGCGTGCAAAACGTCTTGCAAAGCATCGCCAGCGTTTAAACAGTGTGCCCCGATTAAATCTTGTGCCTCTCATTGACTGTTTCGTTTTACTTATCTTTTTTCTACTGATTAATTATTCCTCTAACGTAGAAGTTCTTAATTCTGATAAGTCCATTAAATTACCCGCATCTGTTTCCGAAAACAAACCGGGAGCGACTATAGTTATTTCGGTAAGCGCGACTGAAATTATTGTTGCAGGTCAACGAGTCGGCAGCATTGAAGAATTGATGGCCAGCACATCATCCAAATTTGCGCCACTTGAAGCCGAATTAAAAAATTTGGCGAGCCAATCAGCACCTTTGACTGAAGCCGAAAAAACCGAAGGTCGGCCTGTCACTATTATGGGCGATCGCGCGATTCCTTATGAGCAGTTGAAAAAAATCATGGCAACGTGCGTGGCGGCCGATTATCGCAAAATTGCGTTAGCAGTCACCCAAACGGCGGCCGGCAATAAAGCAGCGGGAGGTTGAGATGACTTACATTATGTCAACCATGCAGCTACCCTGGTCTTTCAGCGATGACGATCAGCGTTTTAAAAAAATTCTCACAGTTTCATTTATTATTTTTTTTATAGCATCAATTCCGGTAACACTTATTAAATTGCCAGAACTTACTCGCAAGGAAAAAGCGGAGTTGCCGCCGCAACTCGCGCGCGTCATGTTGGAAAAACAAGAGTTACCGCCGCCTAAACCTATCGAGCCTCCGAAGGTAGAAGAAAAGAAGCCTGAGGAGAAAAAGCCGGAAGAAAAAAAATCTGCTGAAAAACCTGTGGAGAAAGCGCCGGTCCCGGTGAAATCAACCGAGAAGCCGGTTGATCGTCCGCAAAATAATGATGCAAAAAGTGAAGCTGTCGCCAATGCAAAAGCTCAAGCTCAAGCTCAAATTTCAACGTTCAAAGATGATTTGATGGAAATGCGTGAGGCACTACAAACGGACACCGTAGAAACTGCTGCTGCAACAGTGAGTAATGGCGCAGGCCAAGCCGCGCAAGTTGATCGTTCAATGATTAATAGCGGTAAAGTTACCGGCAGCGGTGGCATTAACGTGAACGCTATTGGCGGTAGCCGCGACGTTGGTGGTGTCGCGCTTTCGGGCCGTGAAACTACGAAAGTAAAAAGCGGATTAGCTGAAGCCAGTAAAAAGGCTGCAGGTGCAACGGGAGCTGGCGGAGGTAATAGTGATGGGGCTGGCGGCGCGGCACGCAGTGAAGAAGAAATTCGAAAGATTATGGAGCAGTACAAAGCATCCTTCTTTTCGATCTACAATCGCGCACTTAAAGAAGATGCAACCTTGCAAGGTAAAGTCGTGGTAAAAATAGTTATTGATCCAACCGGACAAGTGATTGATGCGTCTATAGTGTCCAGCGAATTAAACAATCCCGCCCTTGAAGCGAAAATTATTGCAAAAATTAAATCAATTAATTTCTCTACGGCGAATGTTGCAAAATCTACCATCAACTATTCATTCGATTTCTTGCCGCAGTGATTTATAGATAAAAAAAGCGAACATAACGTTCGCTTTTTTTGTTTTACGAATTAGCTATTTTTAAAAGATAACTAACGGTGGCTCTTGTAATGCGGCCAGCTGTTCGCGTAATTCTAAAATGTGCCCTGCCCAGTAACGTTCGCTGTTAAACCAGGGGAAATGTTTTGGAAACGCGGGATCTGTCCAGCGGCGTGCCAACCATGCACTGTAATGCATGATCCGTAATGTGCGCAGCGCTTCGATTAACGCAAGTTCCGCAAAATCAAAATCACAAAATTCCTGATATCCCTCCAACACTTCTGCAAGCTGCGCGGTTTGTTGTTCGCGTTCACCCGATAACAACATCCATAAATCCTGAATCGCAGGGCCGTTGCGTGCATCATCGAAATCCACGAAATGAGGAACTTCATCACGCCACAAAATATTTCCTGGATGGCAGTCGCCATGCAAGCGAATAGGAGTGTATTTAACGCGTGAGAAAATAGAGTCGCAACGATTAATTAAATCTGCCCCCAGTGTGCGATACGCTTCGTGCAACGCCGACGGAATAAAATTATTTTGTAATAGATATTCGTAGCTCTCGCGTGCAAATGTCTGTACGGAAATACTGGGCCGATAATCAAATAATTTAGCTTTGCCTAATGCGTGAATCCGTCCCAATGTGCGCCCTAAACTTAAAAGTGCATCAAAGTCATCAAGATTGGGTGCATGGCCACCCTGACGTAAATAAAGTGCGAAATTAAATCCCGCAAATTCACGAAGCGTTTCACCATCATCATTGGGTGTAGGTGGAACCACAGAAATTTCTAAATCTTTTAATGCTTGTGAAAACTCGTGCTCTTCAATAATTTGATCGCGCGTCCAGCGTTCGGGGCGATAAAACTTCGCAATAATTGGACTGCTTCCTTCGATTCCAACCTGATACACACGGTTTTCATAAGAGTTGAGTGCGAGTATGCGAGCATCCGTTAAAAATCCGCAGGCTTCCACCGCATCCATAACCAGATCAGGGCTCAGCTTTTCATAAGGATGTGATTGCGGTGTGTGTTCAACCGATATTGGTTCTGGTTCGAGTTTGTTGCTCATGGAGGCAATCCGCAAAAAAGTTGCAGTAACCTACCACAAATTATTTGTAGCCAGTAATAAAACTTCCATATTGAAGCGCTGCGAGTTGCTGGCGGCGGCACTAGGTATTTAAAGAGTTTGCCGCTCTACTTGAGGGTTCAGGCATATCGGCGATGTTTATCGCAAAAAAAACCAGTATTACCCGAATCGGTAATACTGGCTAAAAATCAAAGCAGTTTGTTAAATGTTAATCATGTTTACTTTTGGGTTTATCTTTTCCTACCAGTCCGCTCGGGCCAGGTTGCGTACCGTATCGTGAAAGTGCCATGAGGTAATCTTCAAAGTCTACTCGGCCTCCAGAACAATTCATGTCGTAAGGACTGTATTGTGGTGGATTGCTTTTCTTGAAAAGATTCTTCGTGATTAACGAAATATCTTTTTCGTTTACAACGCCATTGTTATTGAAATCTGCATCGCAAACGTTGCCGTAACCATCGTGATCGCTATCGCATTGGTTTTGGTTCGATACTTTTATGCAGTTGTCCTTATCATCGTAAACACCGTCCTTATCGGTATCGCCTATGCCTGTATTGTTAATAGTCGTGTAGGCAATTGCTTTTTCAGTGCTTGATGAATTAGTCATGGTGGCTTCGTTTAGAATTTCTTCGCCAGCAGAGCCGTTGACTAAAACATCAAAGGTTAGGGTCGCATCACCGCCAATAACGGTTGATGTTTTTAAATCGACACCCGCTAGAGGTTCAGTGCCTTGCGTACCTGTTTCATTTTTAAAGAAATAATTTGCGCCCAGGGTACCGGTGCTATTTTCGAAACCAACTGAAACCTCCGCGGGTATTTGTGGAATTAACCCGTAGACGTACCAAATATTTTCGGTGCCTTGTTGAGTCCAAATTTGGAAGCTGTAAGTTTGTTGTCCTTCTGAACCGTATAACGGTATGTCTTCCCAAGATATGACGTCATACAAGGTGCCGTCATCGGTTGCTAAAGTTGCTGAGTAAAGCTCTCCGCCATCACCCAAATTAAAGTCTGCCCAGAGGGGTGCCAATATATTGTTTTGCCCGTCGGCTGATGGCAATACAAAAGGTTGTGAAGAAACACCGAAACTATTAGCCGCATTTAATTCAACGGCACCGTTTACAGAAACCGCGACCGTGTCGTAAGTTTTTCCGAAATACGAAATTTTTACGTTATGAATCAGCCATGCTCCATCATCACAGTCGTCGGGGCAGCCTAAGGGAGTAACACCCAGTGCCGACATGGGTACAAAACCAAAAGGTGATTCTGATTCAACAAGTTCACCTTTGGTTGCATCAAGAATACCGCTCCAGGTTAAGCGCCCGTTGCTCTCGGTGAGTGGTGATGTGGTAGTGCCGGAATTAACAACTTCGGTTGCGGAACCTGCGACGTAGAGAACATTTTGCGGCAATAAATCGGTGATATTAAAGCTATCCTTTTCGCCGAGATTTTTAACCGATAATGTGTATTTTAATTTTTCGCCACGGCCAGCATCAGTTTTATCAACCGTTTTTGTGAATACATTTGCATTGGTTGAGGATGCAGGCTTCACAGCCATTTGAATCACGGTCGTTGGCTGATTGTGATCCTGCGGTGTGAGAATCACTTGGCCAAATGCAAAAACGTTTTCTGGCAAAGCAAGCGCGCGAGCAGTTATTGTAATCACTTGCGTTTGTCCCGCAGTGAGCGTGAAATTTTCAGGGCTAACTGTAATCTGAGGCGAACCCTTGGTACTAACGGACCAACTACCATCAACTTTTGCGGTTAAGGTTCGCGTCCAATTACATTCAATATTGCATTGGTCTTGAACGAGCGATGCGAGGTTCAACGTACTTGGGTCGCCGCCATTTTTTGGATCAGCTTCCCTGAAATTATCCACGGTTTCGTCAAGCACTAATGCTGCGTGCGCTGCGAGATCTACTTGCACACGGCCGCCACCAAAATCAAAAGCGTCTGCTGGAGTAACGCCATCTGCTTTGTGCAAATTTGTTTGGCCGGTTGTCATAAACGCTGACAAAATTTCTGCAGGCGTCCAGTCAGGATGCAATTGTTTTAATAAAACTGCTGCGCCAGTCATGTGCGGGCTTGCCATAGAGCTACCGCTGATAATGCCATATTTGCCTGCGACTGCCGGGTCATCTTCGAGATCTGCAGTTGCAAAACCTGGGTGCACAAATTGCAAATCAGCACCTGCGGCAAAAACATTAACACCAGGTGCAGAAACACTGGGCGCCAGAAAATCGAAACCGGTGTAAGGGCCTGCTGAGCTGTCTACTGACATGATGTCGGCAATTGCTGGATTGGTCGTGGGTTTGCTAGTCTCAGAAATTTTTGCCGAGTGACCTGTTCCAGATGAGAGCCATAATTTTAATGCATCGCCATTTGCGGCATTAATATTAATAGCAGGGATCGGCATGATATCGGCATCGACACTTGCCGCTTTGCCGGTTAGGTTTGCAAGTACACAACCTTTCGCACCACCTGCTGCAACATTTGCACATTTTTCTGTACGCGCAATCTCGCCGCGATCACACACGACGATTTGATCGGTAAAAGTTCCTGCAGGAAAAGGCACTAGGCATTGTCCCGGATTTGCATTTCCATTGTTAAAATTTCCGGCATAAACGATTGGGCCTGCGTAGCTTCCGCTCAGTGATTTTCCAGGAATGTCTGGCGGTGGCGCTTTGTCTCCACCTTTTAATTGTTGCAAATTTTTGTCAGTAAAATCACGATCGTGCGTACTCCACGCAACGCTGGTGGCCCAGGGAGCGTTACCGCTAATGCCAGCTTCGCCTGCACCGCCAGTATTGCCAGCAGAATTTTGCACCATAATTCCAGCAGCGCGCGCATTTAAAAATGCAAGTGCTTTTGATTCTTCCCAAGGGCTCGCGGGCGAGGAACCAATTGAATGGTTAATCGCATCCACGCCATCAATAATGGCCTGGTCAATAGCATTGATAATGTCCGATGTATAGCAGCTGGGCGCACAAACTTTATAAGCGATAATATTTGCGTGAGGTGCAATTCCCGATATGGGGCCGAGACTAAAACCGCTGTCTTTTCCGGTAGCGTCAGAAATGGTGGCTGAATTTACGACATTACCAGCAGAGATACTTGCGGTATGGGAGCCGTGGCCGTCGGTATCTTTAGAGACGGGATCGCCCGGTTGTGTAAGTGAATCAGAACCGCTCAATTGCCCTGCAAGGAATACGTAAGATCCCACTAATTTGTTGTTACACAAATCAGAATATTGCAAACATTCACCTAAAAAATTTCCGTCGCCGAATGGATTCACCGGCGCGTAACCATCATCACCTTTGGCCGCGAAGGATTTACTCTTGTGATCAATACCTGAATCGATCACGCCCACCAACATGCCTTCGCCTTTTACACCGGCCAAGCCATTTGTTCCATTCCATACTTGAGTTGCACCCATGAATCGTGGCGTATCAGACGTGTCCATGGCATGGGCTACATCGCGCTCTACAGCGGCGACCTCCGGCATGACTGCAATGCGTGCAGCTTCATCCTGCGTCATCTTTGTGCTAATGCCGTTAAAAGCGTGTTGGAAACTATGATTTGGTTTTAATTTTCTTCCCAGTTTTTGTTCAGCTTGAGTTTGAAAACTGGTTTGCTGTTTCACGAGATGATCAGCATAAGCACGACTAATTGAGCTTTTCGCATTGAGTACACCGCGTCTGTTCACATTGGGTTGCAGACTACGATTTGATGATTGAAGTGAAGTTGGAGGAATTCCACTTACACCTCCACCGTATTGCGCGACCGGTTTTTCTTTGAAGCGGATAATATAATTATGCACACCTGCAACACCGGGTTCACGTTTAAATGCGGCGGCTTTGGGCGGAACATTTCCCGACGCTGTGCTTCCGCCTTTCAGTGATACTTCATAATGTTGCTGAATCTTTAATTGCGTGGGTGCTGATTTATCTTTATCGTTTTTCTTGGCGCTTTTAATTGTCGGAGAACTTTCAAGCTGAGTTTGGTGATTTTCTTTACTCACCTGTGTAACTGTGTTGGGAGAATCTTCACTATAAACAGTGTTGCAGGTGCCCAGAATAATTGCTGTGGTCAGCATGGGCAGAAATTTATAATTAAACTTAGGCATGAAAATCCTCCTGGATTACACAAATGCGAAATGAGTACGAAATAAACGTGCAGGAAAGGACGTGAGTGAAAAAATAAAATTTATAATTATGAAGCTCGTCGAAATCTAACAGTGTAACTTTTGGTATGCAAGATACATTTTTTGTTTAAGCGCTAGTTTTTTACGAAAAATAAAAAATTTAATTGTGTTGTCGGCAAAATCATTTTTTGATTGGTTGTGTTTAGTTGATGAACGCCTATGGCACATTCATAGGTGAAAATGCGCATCTTGAGTGCGTGATCAATTTAAGTTGCACTTTTTAAAGTCAGGCTAAGAAAGTGTCGATAAAAATTTTTTAAATTAGTGCGCAGGGAGTGAAATCTAGCGGAGGAGAAACCGAGAACTTCGTATGAAACTCTCGGCCGAAGAATGCATCTTTATTGTTAAAATTTTTTCTACTGCTTAACACAATCCACGAAATAACCACGTTTGCCATTCACTTCGCGTTTCACTAAACCGTGAACGTCAGTTTCAAAGCCTGGGAATTTTTCATTGAAATCGCGTGCGAAGCGCAAGTAATCAACAATAGTTTTGTTGAATCTTTCGCCCGGAATTAGCAATGGAATTCCTGGTGGGTAAGGTGTGAGCAGGATGGATGTAATACGACCTTCCAACTCATCAATCGGCACCCGTTCAATTTCGCGATGTGCCATTTTTGCAAAGGCATCTGATGGTTTCATCGCTGGTTGCATATCGCTCAAATACATTTCAGTAGTCAAACGCGCAACGTCGTAAGCTTTGTAGAAGTCATGAATTTGCTGGCAAAGATCACGCAGGCCCATACGTTCATAGCGCGGATTAGCTTGCGCAAATTCCGGCATGATTCGCCACATAGGTTGATTTTTATCGTAGTCATCTTTGAATTGTTGCAGCGCAGTGAGCAGCGTGTTCCAGCGGCCCTTGGTGATGCCAATGGTGAACATGATGAAGAACGAATAGAGGCCGCACTTCTCGATAATTACGCCGTTTTCCGCCAAGTATTTGGTGACGATGGATGCAGGAATACCTGTCTCGCTGAAGTCTCCATTTACCGACAAGCCCGGGTTAACGATGGTGGCTTTGATTGGGTCAAGCATGTTGAAGCCGGTCGCCAATTTTCCAAAGCCGTGCCAGTTGTCGTCGCTGCGTAGAATCCAATCATCGCGTTCACCAATTCCATTTTCTGCAAATTCATCCGGGCCCCATACATGGAACCACCAATCCTGGCCCCATTCGGTGTCTACTTTTTTCATGGAGCGGCGGAAGTCGAGCGCTTCCAAAATACTTTCTTCTACCAACGCAGTTCCGCCGGGCGCTTCCATCATGGCAGCGGCGACATCGCATGATGCAATAATTGAATATTGTGGCGAAGTAGAAGTGTGCATCAAATAAGCTTCGTTAAAAGCATCTTGATCCAGCTTCACGCTTTCAGATTCACGTACCAGAACTTGCGATGCTTGCGATAAGCCGGCCAGTAATTTATGTGTGGATTGCGTTGAGAAAATCATCGACTCTTTGGCGCGCGGACGATCTTTACCTATAGCGTGCATGTTTTTGTAAAAGTCGTGGAAAGTCGCATGCGGCAACCAGGCTTCATCGAAATGAAGCGTATCGATTTTTCCATCCAGCATATTTTTCAGAGTTTCTACGTTGTAGATAACGCCGTCATAAGTAGATTGTGTGATGGTCAAAATACGTGGCTTTTTATTTACCGCAGCCCGCGCAAAAGGATTCGCTTCAATTTTGCGTGCGATGCTTTCAGGTGTAAATTCTTCCAACGGAATTGGGCCGATAATACCGAGGTGGTTGCGCGTCGGCATTAGGAACACAGGAATCGCGCCGGTCATAATAATTGAGTGAAGAATTGATTTATGACAGTTACGGTCCACGACAACGATATCGCCTGGTGCAACGGTTGAGTGCCACACCATCTTGTTTGATGTGGACGTGCCGTTGGTAACGAAGTAGCAGTGGTCAGCATTAAAAATGCGCGCAGCGTTGCGCTCAGACGCGGCGATAGGGCCGGTGTGATCAAGCAATTGGCCTAACTCTTCTACCGCATTACACACATCTGCGCGCAGCATATTTTCACCAAAAAATTGGTGAAACATTTGACCAATAGGTGATTTCAAAAAAGCTACACCGCCGGAGTGGCCGGGGCAGTGCCAGGAATAAGAACCATCGTTCGCGTAATGAACAAGGGCGCGGAAGAACGGCGGTGCAAGGCCATCAAGATAAGATTTTGCTTCGCGAATAATATGGCGCGCCACGAATTCCGGTGTGTCTTCAAACATGTGAATGAAGCCGTGCAGTTCACGCAGAATGTCGTTTGGAATGTGGCGAGAGGTACGGGTTTCGCCGTAGAGATAAATCGGAATATCCGCATTTTTGTAGCGAATTTCTTCTACGAACGCGCGCAA
Source organism: Gammaproteobacteria bacterium (assembly GCA_004173475.1). Taxonomy (GTDB): domain Bacteria; phylum Pseudomonadota; class Gammaproteobacteria; order Pseudomonadales; family Cellvibrionaceae; genus Cellvibrio. Next base: position 60,400 of record SEBU01000006.1, on the reverse strand, counting down.
TGATTTAAGCGCGTGATCTGTTTCTTCCAGCGAACCTTCGCCAAACTCTTCATCGTCAATCGACAGAATAAACGCGGATGCTCGCGATTGCTGTTGCGCAAATTGCGACAAATCCCCGTAGCTGGTTACACCCAGCACCTCCATGCCTTCTTTTTCCATAGCATCGGCAAGTGCGCGAATACCAAGGCCTGAGGTGTTTTCGGAGCGGAAATCTTCATCGATGATGACGATAGGAAAGCGAAACTTCATGGAAACCTCCAAATAGAGCGGAAAAAGACGCCTGGGCAAGGTTGAGGCCACCGCTTGCGCGCCGAAAAGCTGGATGCGGATTCTCGCAGAATTAGATTAGCCGTGGGGAAAAAATTCAGTCCGCAAGGCCTGCAAAACCCTTTTTTTAGAAATTATTTATCGATTGTTGGTAATGGCTATAAGTCGGTGTTCATTTAAGCCAGTGTAGATGACAGTTTGGCTAGGGTAAGGTTTTGTTTTTAAAGGCGACAACGTATTTTTGCGTCTTAGTTGCTAAGGTCTTTCTGGGCCGGTAGCTGGCTTAAATACCAGCTATTTTTCCATTGTTCGCGCCAGCGCCCACACCTGTACATCTTTTGCGCCAGCGCTTATCAATAGTTTGCTCAATTCGCGCACAGTGGCGGTTGTGGTAACTACATCGTCAATAATCGCGACTCGTTTGCCAACGAGAGTACCGCGTTTTTTTTCGGAAATTTTAAACGCTTTACGTAAGTTCCGCTGGCGCTCGCTGCGGGTGAGCTCCTTTTGTGCGGGGGTTTTATGGATGCGTTGGATGAGACGGGTCTCGAGCGGAACCTCCAGCGCATGTGCTAGATATTGCCCGACGATTTCAGCTTGGTTAAATCCGCGTTGCCAGCGTCGTAGCCAGTGCATGGGGGCGGGTATGAGTAGCTCCGGCATTACCCAGTCGTCCTGGTTTTGCGCATGGTGCTTTAGATAATCTGCCAATAATTGGCTCAATAATTTGCCGCTTGCGAGGTGGCGACGATATTTAAATTTATGGATCAGGTTATCCAGTGGATAGTCGTAAGCAAAGGGAATGATGCTACGGCTATAGGCCGGTGGATGGTGCAGGCAGTGACCGCAAAAGTCTCCGGGGCTATGGTTACGAATTCCGCATTGGCGGCACACAACCTGGTCATACACATGAGGCAAGTCTAATTGGCAACCCGTGCATAGCAATCCACCTTCCAACGTGCAGGCGCACAAAATGCACTGGCTCGGCAGTAACTTCCCTGACGCACCACGCAATCGTGCGGAAAATTGTTCCAGCCGGGGCGCTATCAAGCGAGGCGACAGTAGGCGGGCGGGTAGTAGTCGGGATAAAACCATTGTTTTGCAAAGTCCTTGCGGGTTTCGGTTATGTAACCGATTTCTAATGACAAGACGCACATGCTATTCGGTATAAATCGGGTGGGCAACTTTGTTTTGCAGACGCTGTTCACAGCTTTGTCGTCTCTCGTTTTTTTCACGAATAAATTAGTTTCTAAATCTTCGGTGCAGGCCTATTTGTCAGAGTCGCTTGCATCTTCTAGGCTTATTGCAATGGTCAAGAGTTTATTAAGGAAACCCGCTGTGGATGTTGTTAATTCCGATTACATAAATTATAAAAATGCGGTATCCGAGCTGCTCGAATCCCATGAAAAATTGCCGCAACTTCCTGCTATTAACCAGGAAATACGTCAGGTACTTGCTCGTCCTGATAGCAGTATCAATTCATTAAGCCGAGTTATTGCTCGCGATCCTGATTTGAGTCAGTTGCTACTGCGGTACGCGTCCAGCGTTATGATGCATAGCCATATGCCGCCACAATCTGTATTTGATGTGGTGCGAATTTTGGGTATGACGCAAGTAGAACGCATTACCATGCTGCATGCTGTTAAAGCTCTTTTCGCTGGTCATACTCAAGCCTACACGCGAGTCTTTGCTGCCTCTTGGGACAGGCTGATTAACAAAGCCAGTATGAGCGCCCTTATCGCAAAAAAAGTTAGGCAGGTAGCGCCTGATCACGCACTTTTAGGAAGCTTGCTTAGTGAAGTTGGCAGCTTGGCGGTCTTATCGATATTTAAATCTAGTGAGCTTCCTGTGCCCAATCGCGATACCTTCGTCAGTCTTTGTCGTGAGTTTGCCAAAAGCTTGGGAATCGCATTGTTGGAAAAATGGGAGATGGACGGGGACTATATTCAGCTCGTGCGTCAGGTGGGGAATTGGCAAGCGGGAGAAGAGGAACCTCTTGGTCTGATCGACATAGTCAATCTCGGCCTGTATCACTCCTTGAAGCTGCGAATGACTGCAAATCGACTTCCGCCTATTAGTCACCTTGCTGCCTATCAAAAGTTGTCGGAGAGGTACAACGCCGTCACTGATACCAATGAACTTGAGTTGGTAGTGATGAATCGCGATGAAATCAGGGCGATAGCCGATAGTTTGTATTAAATCCTGTCAACCTAAAAAATTTTTCAGGTTGACAGACATGTTCCGCTCGTTAAGATGGCTTTATTCTTTGTGATTCCGGAATCAAGCCATGAACGCACCTACCTTTCCTTCCAGTCCGTCCTTTATTACCACGATTATCCGTCACGATTGGAGTCGTTCTGAAATCCAGACTCTGTTTGATTTGCCCTTTAGTGACTTGATGTTCCAGGCACAGACTGTTCACCGCGCCTATTTCAATCCTAATGAAGTTCAGGTGAGTACGCTTTGCTCCATCAAAACCGGTGCCTGCCCTGAAGACTGCGCTTATTGTCCTCAGTCCGCCCGTTATGACACCGGCCTTGAACGTGAAAAGCTCATGGCAGTGGAAAAGGTAATTGAAGAAGCCAAAGCTGCCAAAGCCAGTGGTGCCACCCGTTTTTGCATGGGTGCCGCGTGGCGCTCGCCTAAAAACAGGGATATGCCTTATGTGACTACCATGGTTCAAGGCGTGAAAGCGTTAGGGCTGGAAACTTGCATGACCCTAGGGATGTTAGATGAGGTGCAAGCGCAGGAATTGGCAGATGCTGGTCTGGATTACTACAACCACAACCTTGATACATCGCCGGAATACTACGGTGAAATTATCACAACACGCACATATCAAGATCGCTTAACTACGCTCGCTAATGTGCGTAAGGCCGGCATGAAAGTATGTTGTGGCGGTATTGTTGGTATGGGTGAGGAAGAGTCAGATCGCGCAGGCTTATTGCAGCAGTTGGCGAACATGCCTGAGCATCCTGAATCCGTACCGATCAATATGCTGGTAAAAGTTGAGGGCACGCCATTGGCTAATGAAGCTGATCTTGATCCTTTTGATTTTATTCGCACCATTGCAGTTGCCAGAATTTTAATGCCTCAGTCTCACGTGCGTTTGTCTGCAGGGCGCGAACAAATGAATGAACAAACTCAGGCCATGGCATTTTTGGCTGGTGCGAACTCTATTTTTTACGGCGAAAAATTACTGACCACGCCAAATCCCGAAGCTAATAAAGACATGCAGTTATTCAAGCGCTTGGGTATTAAACCTGAGTCTTATGAAGTGCATCAAAATGAAAGCGAGCAAGAAGCCGCCATCTTTCAACAATTGCAAGAGCAAAAAAACGATTCAATGTTTTATAACGCTGCAAAATAAATTGTAACGTCACGTGGGAGGATGATATGGCTGAAGTTTTAGTTCGCTATCTGCATTTTCTAGGCATTATTGTATTAAGTGCCAGTTTGGTCTCCGAGCATTTATTGCTAAGCATTGATAGCAGTGCGAAAAAATTCAAACGCCTTGCTGCAATCGATGGTCTGTTCGGTATGAGTGCGTTGACCGTATTAGTTGCTGGATTGTTGCTCTGGTTTGTTGTGGGTAAGCCTTCGGAGTTTTATACACACAACTGGGTTTTTCATATCAAACTCAGTTTATTTGCAGTGATCGGGTGCTTATCCGTTTACCCAACAATTTTTTTTATTCGTCATCGCAATGCTATAAGTGAAGAGGTCATTGTCCCGAAATCTATCGTCATGATCATCCGCGCAGAATTGGCACTTCTTTTATGTGTACCCCTGTTCGCAACATTCATGGCACGTGGTTATGGCCTTACATCTTAGAGGATCACTTAGTTAAAGAGGCAAGTCATAAAGGTATTCAGTCGTCATTAATTTGGTGGCGATTAAAGTTCAATCCTCGCTGTGTGAATAGCGAGGACTGAATATCTACCGTAATTTATGACTAGGAAGTGCCCCATGTTAAAAAAATTTGCAAGTTTGTTTTTCGTTTTTTTTACGCAGTGTGTATTTGCAGAAGGTTATGACGGTGTGGGGGTGGGTCTGTCTGAAGCTTGCCGCACTAAATATCAACCGAGTTTTTCTGGCGGCGATTGTATTTCTGCAAACTTGGATATACACGGGCTTATCGGTAACCAGCTCAATGACTATTTTTCGATTGAAGGCACCGTAGATTTCGCATTTGATGCCGGTAACATTATCGATATAGTTTTGGGTGGCGATGATGAAGATAACTATTATTCGAATGATTCAAATATTACAACCAATCGCTGGTCTATTTTGACCATGGGAGTTCATCCATTATTTCACTTGCCACTGACAAATTCATTTGGCTTATTTGCAGGCCCAAGTTTCGGCGGTTCAATGGTTGTTTTTGATTATGACGTAAAATATTTTGGTAATAATTCTTTAAATTCATCTACATCTTCAACGGAGTTCGGTCTAAATTATGGTTGGACAGCCGGTATAAACATTAATGACAGCGATAGTGGTGCACTTCGATTGCAATGGCAAAATTGGCGGTCGCTTGATGCTGATGTTGCTGAGAATAAAGAGTTTAGTAGCAACACACTAACGCTGAGCATGATTTCTTATTTTTAAATCTTAAGTATTTTTTGTGAATCATAAATCAATCGATAATATATTATCCCCTGCGCTCATCGAACGACGTTCAGCGAACTTATATCGTTCGCGCCGAACTTCTGAATCGCCGCAGGCCGCGCAAGTTATAGTTGATGGGAAAAAATATACTTCGTTTTGTAGTAATGATTATTTAGGGTTGGCAAATCACCCGGAAGTTATTTCTGCATTTCAGAATGCCGCCAACTATTTTGGCGTAGGCAGCGGTGCATCGCATTTGGTTGCAGGGCACTCAAGCGAGCATCACGCGCTTGAAGAAGAATTGGCAGAGTTCACAGGCCGTGACCGCGCATTATTATTTTCCACGGGATATATGGCAAACATAGGCGCAATCACAGCTTTAGTAGGCCAAGGTGACGCCATTTTTGAAGATCGTTTAAATCATGCAAGCTTACTGGACGGTGGGTTGCTAAGCGGAGCACGATTCCAGCGTTTTTTACACAATGATTTAAAAAATTTGCAAAATCGTCTCGATAAAACCGAAGCAGAAAGAAAATTAATTGTCGTTGACGGTGTATTCAGTATGGATGGCGATTGCGCACCGCTTGATGAGCTCGCTGTGCTTGCGCAAAAAAATAATGCATGGCTGATGGTTGATGACGCCCATGGTTTTGGCTGTTTAGGAAGCAGTGGCGGTGGTAGCGCTGAGTATTTCAAATTGACTCAGGAGAGCTTGCCGATTTTGATGGGTACACTGGGTAAATCCTTTGGGACATTTGGAGCCTTTATCGCTGGCAGCGAAACCTTAATCGAAACACTTATTCAATTTTCAAGATCTTATATTTACACTACAGCCATGCCCCCGGCTATTGCTGCTGCAACACGAAAAAGTTTGCAGTTATTGCAATCGGAGAATTGGCGACGCGACCATCTGAATTTATTAATTTCGCATTTTCGCGCCGGAACGAAACAACTCGGAATACAACTATCAAATTCTGTTTCGCCCATTCAACCCATAATGATAGGCGATGAAGCTCGCACCTTGGCAGTTGCAGAGCAATTAGCGCAACGCGGATTATTAATTATTGCCATTCGCCCACCTACTGTTCCTGTCGGTTCGTCGCGGTTACGTGTTACATTTTCTGCAGAGCACTCCATTGCTCAGGTAGACCAGTTACTAAATGCGCTTGGTGACATTCTTGGTGATGCCGCTCATGCGTGAAGTCAAGAATGAATTGTCATCAAACGAAAGTGTCGTCGATAAGTTCGTAGTAGGGCAGGGTAATTATAAACTTTCTGAATACCACTACCCGTGCAAATCCAAAACACCTTTGGTAGAAAATATTGCACTGCTGCATGGTTGGGGCACTAATAGCGATTCGTGGTCTACGTTAATTCCTGCGTTAGAAAAAATCGCCAAGGTTATTGCCCTGGACTTACCTGGTTTTGGTAAAAGCGATTGCATTCCCGATTTTAATCTTGACGAAGTTCTGCATTTAATTGCGCAACAATTACCGGAAAAATGCGTGCTTATAGGTTGGTCTCTCGGTGGAGTTTTGGCTGTGCAGCTTGCGGCTCGCTATCCGGAAAAAATATCACGACTTGTCACTTTGGCTACTAACGCAAAATTTGTAGCCACGGGTGATTACCAAACTGCTATGTTGCCTTCGGTCAATGCGCAGTTTAACCAAGGCTTTGAGCGTGACACTGCAGCAACTTTAAAGTTATTCAGCGGTTTATTAGCACAAGGAGATCTTAACGAGCGAGTCCTACTTAAAAAAGTTCGCTCATTGATAACGCCTGGAGCCGTAAATAAAAATTGGCTGCAAGCATTACATCTGCTTACAGAAACTGATAATCGACATGCGCTTGCGCAGCTCAAACAAGAAGGGTTGCACTTGTTAGCAGCGCAAGATGCTTTGGTTCCTGCGAGCGCGTATGAACCCATGCTTGCACTAAATCCAAAGCAGAACCTAAAGATTATCGCTGACGCTGGTCACGCAATACATTGGAGCAATCCTGAATTGGTATCCAATTTGATAGTCGATTTTTTATTGGATTTACCTACATCGCTTGATAAGAAGCAGGTGGCATATTCATTTAGCCGTGCGGCTAAAACTTATGATTCAGTGGCGAATTTACAACGCTATGTTGGAAACTTATTGCTCGGGATCGCAGACAAAAATGCGAACGCGGAAATTGTGTTAGACCTGGGATGCGGAACAGGATATTTCACGCCTAAATTGCAGGAAATGTATCCCGAGTCATTCATTGTTGGTGTTGACATTGCTGAGGGCATGTTACGCGTTGCGGGTGAAAATCATCGCAATCAACAAAATTGGTTGTGTGCCGATGCAGATTTTTTGCCGCTAGCGAGCGACTTAGTCGATATTATTTTTTCAAATTTTGCATTGCAATGGTGTACAGACTTACCGCATTTATTTAAAGAAATAAAACGCATCCTAAAACCCGGTGGAAAATGTGTGTTTACATCGCTCGGTCCAGCTACGCTTCATGAGCTCAAAACGGCTTGGTCAAAAGTAGACTCGCATGTCCATGTAAATCAATTTCACGAATCCCAACAGCTTCTGGGTTATCTCGAACAAGCTGGTTTTCAGATTATTCATTTCGAGAATAAGATAGAGGTTATGAAATTTGAAAACCTGTCTGATTTAACCCGCAGTTTAAAATACCTGGGGGCACACAACATTAATGCCGGTCGCGGCACAGGGCTGACTGGGCGCAAAAGAATTCAGGCGTTTAAGCAAGCCTACGAAGAATTTCGCAATCATGAATTGCTGCCTGCGACCTACGATATTTTATATTTGAAAGTGAAAAAATAATGGCTAGAAGAGCTTTTTTTGTAACTGGCACCGATACTAATGTCGGCAAAACTGTCATCGCTGCCGGTCTGTTGATTGCTGCAAAAAAAAATGGATTAACGACCGCTGCGTTAAAGCCCGTAGCTGCGGGTTGCGAAACGACCGAGACGGGTTTGCGAAATGCAGATGCGCTACTGCTTCAATCAGTTATCACTCAAAAATTAGAATACGATCAAATAAACCCCTACGCATTACAGGCTGCAATTGCGCCTCACATCGCCGCTCAACAGGAAAAACGCAGTTTGTCAGTGGATCGATTATCTGGCTTTTGTCGCGGTGTTTTATCGTCGGCTGATTTCACTCTCGTAGAAGGTGCTGGTGGATGGCGAGTACCCATTAATTCTCGTGAAACCTTGGCTGACCTTGCAAAAAATTTACAACTTCCCGTAATCTTAGTTGTTGGTATTCGGCTCGGTTGTATAAATCACGCGCTGTTAAGTTTTGAAGCTGTAATTCGAGATGGCTTACCCATCGCGGGTTGGGTGGCAAATTGTATTGACGCAGATATGCCGGTGCTTCAGGAAAATATTGAAAGCCTGCGTGTCCGTTTATTGACTCCCTGTTTGGGCGTGGTGCCATTTTTAAGTGACTGCACTCCGGATTCTGTTGCGCAATATTTCGATGGCGCCGAAATAAATAAATTATTTCGGTAAGCTATGAAATATTTATTATGCTGCGGCTTTTTCTTAAGTATTTTGTTGAGCGGTTGCGCAAGTGCACCGCCAATGAAAAATATTCCTTTAACCAATACCAAACATACCATTTATTTTATTTATCGCGGTTGGCACACCAGTATTTTATTAGACGCGAAATCCCTTGCTGCAAACGTCCCTCAGTTGGAAGCAGATCTGGGAAATCAAAAATACGTGCGAGTTGGTTGGGGTGATGGTGATTACTTTACCGGGAAAAATAAATCTTTTACCTCTGCGACAAAAGCCTTGGTTGCGTCAGGCTATTCTGCGGTGCAGTTATTGCCTTATGATTACGAGCCTTTCGATGAAATCCCTAGCGACACCAGAGTTCCTATTGCCATTACCGAACAAGGTTTGCGCGATTTAACGCTCTATATTGGGCAATCCATAAAATTAGAAGAGGGGAGAATGCTACGCCTTCCAACTTTTGGCGACGCGACGGGTCTATTTTTTCAGGCCAATAGTAGCTATGGTGCATTTAGTAACTGCAATACTTGGAGCGCACACGCTTTGCGTGTCGCAGGTCTCCCCATCGCAAATCGCTTAACCGCACAAGGTGTTTTCAAGCAAGCCAGCTTTATTTCTCAATTCCAATCCGGGCATGGTTTAATCAAAAAGCTCCCGTAAATGGTGCTTGGTTATATTTTTTGAATTCTTAATCCAAACTTGTCTTAAAAGAAGCTTCAATACGGCAAGCTTCGCCTGTTTTTTAAACACTTCTGCGCGTAAAATTAACTTGTAGTCGGTCTCTTAATAATTTTTGCGAGGGCACAAGCGATGGACGTAGGTTCAGCAGTAAATCAGGGCCTGATTGGCATGCAGCGCAGCCAAACTGAAATTTCGCGTTCAGCGCAGCAGATTGTTAAGGCTGGCACCACTGAGCGAGATAATCCTGCGCAAAATGACATTGTCGAGTCGCTAGTCAATATTAAAGCGCAGACTCAAATATTTGATGCGTCCGCAAAGATTGTAAAGGCGGCAGATGAAACCATAGGCACGCTCCTTAAGACACGAGCTTGATTGTTTAAAAACTCCTTTTAGTAGGGTGACTCTAGGTGATTAGTTCAATTCCATCAGTCAGTGCTAACACAGCCGCGCCATATACGCCGCCTGGGCGTCAGCCGGTTGGTTTGGAATCGACAGAATTGAAGAGTTCCAGTTTTAAGGCGCTTGAAGAATCCGCTGGATCTGGAGCGGCTCAAAATCGTCGTACACCTGAAGATCGTCCTAATGAGCAAGGTGAAAAAATCCGATTAAATGCCGACCAAGCTGCGGTTCGGGATCGATCATCAAAAGGGAAGTCGGATCCCAACGAAAAAGAGCGTTTGGCGAAAGAGCAAAAACAAATTGATGAGCTGGCCGCTATAGATCGTTCTATCCGTGCTCATGAGCACGCACATTCGTCAGTCGCAGGCCGGTATGCCGGCTCTACGACTTATTCATTTGTACGTGGCCCTGATGGAATAAGCTACGCAGTGGGTGGCGAGGTTTCAATCGACACATCGCCAATCCCCAATGATCCTGAGGCAAGCATTCGTAAGGCGCAACAAATACGAATGGCGGCCAACGCGCCTGCAGATCCATCGTCTCAGGATCGTCGAGTTGCGTCTCAAGCTGCAAGTTTAGAGAATGAAGCTCGCGCACAGTTGGCAACTCAAAAAACTTCCGAAATTCAGCAGGCGCAGCAACAATCTGACGGCAAAGTCGGTGCACAAAAGGCTGAAGTTGAACAGCAGGCTAGTAATGAGGAAAGCTTGCGTAGCGAGATTAAGCGCGAAGCAGAAAAACAGCAGGTAGAGTTGGATCGCAGCAATCAAGAGCGAAGTGAAATTCTTGCAAAATCCGCACGAACAACATTTGATATCTCAAGGCGGCTTGTCGAAATAGGTGCCGTAAAAAGCACGCCAAGCTTGGGAAATTTATTCGATATCAGCATTTGATATTAAGTTGTAACCCGCATGTCATTAATTCCTGTTAATTTCTCGAATACTAAGTGATTGAGCTGTAAAGTTTTACTTGACCGCTTCCGGGTAGGTCCCTATACTGCGCGACCTCAGTTAGGCATAAGCCAAATTGAATACGGACGCGGGGTGGAGCAGCTTGGTAGCTCGTCGGGCTCATAACCCGAAGGTCGTAGGTTCAAATCCTGCCCCCGCAACCAAATTTTTCTGTAGAGATTCCGAGCGAATTTTTCAGACAAGTGTGAGATTCCACTGAATTTCCACTAACAGATTTTCTGAGTTGGCCAACGTAGCTACTCAGCTTAAAAAAGCCCCTTTATGGGGTTTTTTTGTATGTGTCGGTTGTGCTGGTATTTTCAGCCGGGTTGGCCCCATCGACGGGTTGATGTCTTTTGACAGCTTGTTAAAAGAATTCGCAACCACATATGCAGTATTGATCGAATGGGCCTTGTGCCCATTTGTGTTTTCTGGGGTTTTGTTTTTCTGGTTTCGACGATTTTATATCTCCCGCGAGAAGGTTTGTGAGGCATGGCATCAAAGCAAGAAATATTGCACAACCTGATTGAGCCTGTGGTGGCTTCATTGGGTTGTGAACTTTGGGGGTTGGAATATTTAACCCAGGGTCGCTACACAACACTGCGTATTTTTATTGATGGGCCGTCCGGCGTGTCGCTGGAAGATTGCGAAAAAGTGAGTCGCCAAATTAGCGCAGTGATGGATGTTGAAGATCCAATTGATGGCGAATATACGCTTGAAGTTTCCTCACCTGGAATGGATCGTCCTCTATACGCACCGTCCCATTACGCGCGTTATGTAGGTGAAACAGTCAATGTCCGTTTGCGTATGGCACGCGATGGCCGTCGTCGTTTTAAGGGCGAAATTGTAAAAGTTGAAAATGGGGATGTTGTTATTAATGTTGAAGGTAAAGATCTTTTACTTCCCATTGATGCCATAGATAAGGCCAATATAGTTCCGCGCTACGATGAGATTATTTCGAAAATTGATGAGCTAAAAGAAAAAAAATAAAAAACAATTTTCACGAGAAAAAGATTCACTTGGTAACAAATTATTTTTAGTCATGTGCGATACAAATAAAAATTGCACGTATTTTCAGCCACCCGTTAGCTAATTGCGGTGCGATTAGTTTCAGGAGTTAACAGAGGTTAAATAATGGCAAAAGAGATTTTATTGGTCGCTGATGCGGTGTCTAACGAAAAAGGTGTTGATAAAGAGTTAATTTTCCAGGCGATTGAAAGCGCTTTGGCGATGGCCACCAAAAAACGTTTTGACGAAGATTCAACCGTAGAAGTGCATATCAATCGTCAATCGGGCGATTACGAAACTTTCCGCATTTGGGATGTTGTAGCCGATGATGTGATGGCAGAGTTGGGCACGCAACTTTATTTAGATGAAGCACGTGAAAAAGATTCCAAGGTTAGTGTTGGTGATACCTACCGCGAGAAAATTGAAAACGCTGATTTTGGTCGCATTGCTGCACAAACTGCAAAACAAGTTATCGTACAAAAAGTTCGTGAAGCTGAGCGTGCTCAAATGGTCGATGAATATCGCGACCGTATGGGTGAATTAATTAGCGGTACTGTTAAGAAAGTGACACGCGATAGCATTATCGTTGATCTCGGAAATAACGCGGAAGGTTTGCTCCCGCGCGATCAATTAATTGGCCGTGAAATTTTCCGCATGGGTGATCGTATTCGCGCTTTGTTATTGGAAGTACGCAACGAAAATCGTGGTCCGCAATTATTTTTGAGTCGTTCCCATCCGCAAATGCTGGTAGAGCTATTCAAAATTGAAGTGCCAGAGATCGCTGAAGACATTATCGAAATCAAAGGTGCTGCCCGCGACCCAGGTTTGCGCGCGAAAATTGCAGTAAAAACCAACGATGGCCGTATTGATCCAGTTGGTGCATGTGTTGGTATGCGTGGTTCACGTGTACAGGCGGTATCGAACGAACTTGGAAACGAGCGTGTTGATATAGTGCTGTGGGACGATAACCCGGCGCAATTTGTTATCAACGCTATGTCTCCGGCTGAAATCGAATCCATCGTGGTAGATGAAGACGCAGGTTCAATGGACTTGGCGGTTAACGAAGATAATTTGGCTATGGCGATTGGTCGTGGTGGTCAAAACGTACGTTTGGCCTGTGATTTAACTGGCTGGAACATTAACGTCATGAGCGTTGCCGATTGGCAAGCCAAACAGCAAGCGGAGTCTGGTAGCTTCATTCAGATCTTCATGAATGCGCTGGATGTGGATGAGGATGTGGCAGCAGTATTGGTTGAAGAGGGTTTCACGACTCTTGAAGAAGTTGCCTATGTTCCGCTGGAAGAAATGTTGGCTATTGAAGGCTTTGATGAAGATATCGCCGAAGAATTACGTGCTCGCGCTAAAGATGCCTTGTTGACCCAGGCATTGGCTTCGGAAGAACGCCTTGAAGGCGTGGCGCCGGCAGAAGATTTGCTCAATATGGAAGGCATGGATCAATCCCTCGCGATTAGCCTAGCAAGTCGCGGCATTATCACAATGGAAGATCTAGCTGAACAATCAGTTGATGACTTATCCGGTATTGAAGGTGTTGACGCTACGCGTGCAGCAGCGCTGATTATGAAGGCTCGTGAACCATGGTTTGCATAATGCCAGCTATGAAACGACCAATTTGAATTTGAGCCAAGAACTATCCCTGAGGAAAAACAATGGCAGAAGTAACAGTTAGCGAACTCGCCAAATCGGTCGGTGCACCGGTAGATCGATTGCTAAAACAAATGCAAGAGGCTGGCTTGAGCCAAAAATCGCCTGAAGCGCGCGTATCTGATGATGAAAAGCAGAGGTTGCTGGCTTTTTTGAAAACCAGTCACGGCGAGTTAACAGGCGAGCCTAAGAAAATTACTTTGCAGCGCAAAACTACCACTACTATCAAGACGGGTAGTGGATCCGCGCGCAAAACTGTTAACGTCGAAGTTCGTAAAAAAAGAACTTACGTTAAGCGTGACGATGAAGACGTGCAGCCAGAGCAAGAGTCGGAAATCGAGCTGGTTGCTGAGCCGGTTGCAGAAGTTGTAAAAGCACCTGTTGTTGAGGTTGCACCCGAGCCCGTTGTGGTCGAAGAGGCAGTGGAGCCTTCTGCTCCAGAAACACCACCTACCGAGGCTGTTCCTGCACCTTCACATCGCATTTCTTTCACCGATGGTGTGGAAGAGAAGCGTAGAGCTGCTATTGAGCGTCGCCAGTCAGAAGAAGCTCAGCGACTTGCGGATATCAAGGCGCGCGAAGAAGCCAAACGTCAAGCGTTACAGCCGCAAGCTCCAAAGCGTCCAGCTGATGCTCCGCGTACTGAGCAAAAGCCTGCTGTAAAAGAGGCTGCTGCATCACCGCGCAATGCCAATAAGCCAAAGCCGCCGGCTGCGCCAGTGTCGATTGAAGATGCAAGAGTTGGCCATGGTCACGGCCACAAAAAGAATCACAAACACGATGACGATGCCGATGATGGCGGTGAGTCTCGCAAGCGCGGTCCAGGCGGCAAAGCTGCCAAAAAAGGCGGCGCTGGCAAGAAAACCAGCAAGGTTGAGTTGTTGGATATTGTCGCTGACGAGAGCGAAGATAGCGATGTATTAGCGCGTCGTACGCACCTTCGTGCGAGCCATAAAAAACACAACAAACATGCGTTTAAAAAGCCGACTTCCAAAATTGTTCACGAAGTTGATGTTCCAGAATTCATCGTTGTTTCCGAGCTGGCTCAGCGTCTAACCGTTAAGGTTGGCGAGGTGATTAAGCGCTTGATGAAGATGGGCGTTATGGCATCCATGAACGAATCCATTGATCAGGATACTGCCGCGTTACTTGTCGAAGAAATGGGTCACCAGCCAAACCTGGTTAGCTCAGACGCTATCGAACATGCGCTGGAAAAGTCTTTGGAAACTGAAGGCGAAACGGTTCACCGCGCTCCGGTTGTTACCGTTATGGGTCACGTTGACCACGGTAAAACATCATTGCTCGACTACATTCGTGAAGCGAAGGTTGCTGCTGGCGAAGCCGGTGGTATTACTCAGCATATCGGTGCTTATCGTGTTCCAACCAGCCGTGGCGAAATCACGTTCCTTGATACTCCCGGTCACGCCGCGTTTACCGCAATGCGTGCTCGCGGTGCGAAAGCGACTGACGTGGTTATCTTGGTAGTTGCTGCGGACGACGGTGTTATGCCGCAAACTGAAGAAGCGATTCTCCATGCTCGTGCCGCCGGTGTTCCGATTGTTGTTGCGATCAATAAAATTGATAAAGCCAGTGCTGATCCAGAGCGTGTAAAAAGCGAATTGGTAGTTAAAGGCGTTATCCCGGAAAATTACGGTGGCGACACACAATTTATCGAAGTATCTGCCCACACCGGACAAGGCATCGACGAATTGCTTGAGGCGATCTCATTGCAAGCTGAAGTTCTTGAGTTGAACGCGGTAGTAAATGCTGCGGCTAAAGGTGTGGTGATTGAATCTCGTGTCGAAAAAGGCCGCGGTACGGTGGCAACCGTGCTGGTTCAGCAAGGCACCTTGAAACAAGGCGATTTGATTCTTGCAGGTCAAAGTTACGGACGCGTACGCGCCATGAGCAACGAGCGTGGCGAACAAGTAAAAGATGCTGGCCCGTCTACTCCGGTTGAAATCCTTGGTTTAGATACTGCGCCAAGCGCTGGTGATGACTTCGTGGTTCTGACTGACGAGCGTAAAGCCCGTGAAGTTGCGCAATTCCGTGCTGAGAAAGAGCGTCAGGAGAAACTTGCGCGTCACACTGCTGCCAAACTAGAAAATATGTTTGCCGGTATGGACGCAGGTCAGAAGAAAACACTGTCTGTTGTTGTTAAAACCGACGTACGTGGTTCTCTCGAAGCCATCCAGTCTTCATTGGCTGAGATAGGTAACGAGGAAGTTCAGGTTAATGTAATTTCTTCCGGCATCGGTGGAATTACTGAAAATGACGTGAACCTCGCTTTGACAACGGGTGCAATTATCCTCGGCTTCAACGTTCGTGCTGACGGTGACACCCGCCGTATGGCAGAAGCTGAAGGCGTTGATATTCGTTACTACAGCATCATCTACCAATTGCTGGATGAGATCAAAGCAGCACTGAGCGGTATGTTGTCGCCCGAGCGCATTGAAACCATCGTTGGTATTGCAAACGTGCGCGAAGTCTTTACATCGCCTAAGTTTGGTCAGGTTGCCGGTTGTATGGTTATCGAAGGTACCGTGTACCGCAGCAAACCAATCCGTGTATTGCGTGACAACGTGGTGATTTTCCAAGGTGAATTGGAATCTCTGCGTCGTTTCAAAGATGATGTGAATGAAGTTCGTAACGGTACCGAGTGTGGTATCGGCGTGAAGAATTACGACGTAAAAGTCGGTGATCAGATCGAAGTATATGAAGTCAAAGAGGTAGCACGTAAGCTTTAATTGCTTGCGTAAAACTCTAGTGCCCCGACGTTTAACCGCGTTCGGGGCTTTATTATTTTTGTTATGTATGTTCAGACCGCTTCAAAGCGTAGTGAGCGGAATAGCTTTGATGTGGTCGGATTTAGAGGTTTACGGCTAATGCCAAGAGAATTTACAAGATCAGACCGCGTGTCAGATGCCATCCAGCGTATTTTGGGCCAAGTAATTGCCCAGGAAATTCGCGACCCGCGCATAGGTATGGTCAATATCAACGCGGTGACAGTCACGCGCGATATGGCATACGCGAAAGTTTATGTAACTTTCGTAGGCTCGGATGAAGCAGAAAGTATTGCAGCAGCGTCTGTGTTAAACAAAGCTAGCGGCTTTTTGCGGGGCTTTATCGCCAAAGAATTAATTATGCGCAGCGTTCCAAAGTTGCAATTTATCTACGATAAAACGGCAATTCGTGGCCAGGAAATTTCTTTCCTGATTGATCGCGCGTTGAAAGAAGACAGTCAGCATGTTCATGATGACGAGCCTAATGAAAACCTTGATGCGGCAAATGATAGTGATTCGGACGGTGAGAAGTCTTAATGGCGCGTAGAAAAGGCCGTCCGGTTGATGGTGTTTTGTTGTTGATGAAGCCTGCAGGTATGACATCCAATCATGCATTGCAGCGCGCGAAGCGATTATTTTTTGTAGAAAAAGCCGGGCATACTGGCGCGCTAGACCCATTAGCCACAGGTGTTTTGCCGCTATGTTTTGGCGAGGCGACTAAATTTTCGCAGTTTTTGCTAGACGCTGATAAACGCTATCGAAGTACTTTTCTAATCGGCCAGCGTACCAATACCAGCGATGCTGATGGTGAAGTCATAGCAGAATCCTCCGCAGCGGGCGTTACGCTGGATGCCATTAAAAAAGCATTAATCCCGCTGACCGGCGATATTTTGCAAGTACCGTCTATGTTTTCGGCATTGAAACATCAAGGCCAGCCTCTCTATAAGTTGGCCCGGGATGGTATTGAAATTGAGCGTCAACCACGCCCGGTCACGGTTTTTGCGATAGATATTTTAGGTTTTCGCCCTGGTGAACGGGCTGAAGTTGATGTGGATGTTCGTTGCAGCAAAGGCACTTACATCCGTTCCATTGCGGAAGATTTGGGGTTTGCTTTGGGCTGCGGTGCTCACGTTAAAAGCCTGCATCGCTCCGCGGCTGGTGCTTTTCTAGAAAGCCAATGTTTGACGCTTGAGGATCTTGAGAGAGATTTTGAGCAAGGCGGCTATGAGGCTTTGGATCAGCGGCTTTTGAGCGCTGATGCGCCAGTCGCAAGCTTGCCTGCGATCATCTTACCGGATACCAGTGCGCATTACTTTCGCTTGGGAAATCCAGTGATGGATCCGCAGGTCTATCGCGTTGGCAGGCAAGGTGATATGGTGCGCGTCTTTTGCGCACAAACCGATCAGCTTGCCCAACAATTTCTAGGTTTGGGCGAAGTAACAGAAGACGGTCGCGTAGCGCCCAAACGAATTATTGCTAACCGCTCGGCGAACGAGCAGTAGCTAGTTTTAAGTATCCGTTCACCCTGAGCTTGTCGAAGGGCGTTCAATAGGTCCTTCGACAAGCTTAGGGTGAATGGAAGAAAAGAATTTATCGATACGGCATTGCCAATCGATAAAAAGCCTGCGGTGAAATCCTTTTTTAGAAAGAGATAATCACCGCGACAACCCACCTGTAAATATGCACGGGCGGGCTGTAATTTAATCGCATATTAAATGAGGAAATATCATGGCACTGAGTGCTTCTGAGACTCATCACGTTACACTGCACTGATTCAAAAATTGGGTCTGCGCCGTTAATTTGATCCATGCCCGCTTCGGCGGGCATTCTTGTTTTTGATGAGCTGAAAAATTACGGAGTTGTGCGTCAAATAGAGCAGAAATGGCGCAATGGCAGGAGGCGATTTTATTTAAAACTTGAACGAAAAAATTTATAGCGCGTAAAAACAATCTAAAGATTTTTTACACGAAAAATTAGCTGAATTTGAATATGGCACAGTGACGGCAGTGCAAGGCAAAATTTTTCAAGAAAGCGGAGTTTACTGAGGTAAATGAGCAATTATTGAAAAATTTTAACGCCGCAATGCCTAGCACCAATTCGTGAGAAAATGTCTACGCAACCAAAGGATAAAAGAGTGAATCCGATTATTAAAAAGTTCCAATACGGCAATCAAACCGTAACGCTAGAAACTGGCCGTATCGCCCGTCAAGCAACCGGTGCAGTGCTGGTGACAATTGATGAAGTATCTGTGCTTTGTACTGTCGTAGGTGCTAAAAAAGCATCACCAGGGCAAGACTTCTTCCCACTGTCTGTACATTATCAAGAAAAAAGCTACGCTGCCGGCCGTATTCCCGGTGGTTATTTGAAGCGTGAAGGTCGTCCTTCCGAAAAAGAAACATTAACATCACGTTTGATCGATCGTCCTATTCGCCCACTGTTTCCAGAAGGTTTTCTGAACGAAGTACAAGTGGTATGTACGGTTGTATCGACCAATAAACAACACGATCCTGATATCGCGGCGTTAATCGGCACTTCAGCGGCTCTCGCCATTTCTGGTATCCCATTCAATGGTCCAGTGGGTGCTGCGCGCGTTGCTTACACGCAAGCTGAAGGCTACATACTCAACCCAAGTTTTGCTCAGCTCGCAACGTCAGAGTTGGACATGGTGGTTGCCGGTACTAAAGATGCGGTGTTGATGGTGGAATCTGAAGCAAAAGAATTGCCAGAAGACACTATGTTGGGCGCGGTTCTCTATGCTCACCAGGAAATGCAAGCTGTTATCCAGGCATGTGCCGAGTTGGCGCGCGACGCTGGCAAGCCGCGTTGGGAATGGGCTGCTCCAGTAGAAAATGCTGCTCTGAAAGATGCTTTGGTAAAAGGTTTTGCTGACTCTATCAGTATGGCTTACCGCATCACCGACAAAGCCAAGCGCTATGATCGTTTGGGTGAACTTCGCAACCAAGCAATTGCTGAACTAGCGGTCGAAGCCACCGGTTTTAGCGAAGACGATGTTAAAGCGGCATTCGGCACTTTAGAGTACCGCTTGGTACGTGCAAACATCGTTGCTGGCCAACCACGTATCGATGGTCGCGACAACAAAACCGTACGTCCTATTCAAGTTGAGGTTGGCGTGTTGGGCAAAGCTCACGGCTCTGCCTTGTTCACACGCGGTGAAACCCAAGCGCTCGTTGTAGCAACTCTTGGTAACGCACGTGATGCACAAATCATCGACTTCCTTGAAGGCTCTAAAAAAGACGCATTCATGTTGCACTACAACTTCCCTCCGTTCTCGGTAGGCGAGTGTGGTCGTATGGGCGCAACTGGTCGTCGTGAAATTGGTCACGGCCGTTTGGCGCGTCGCGGTGTTGCAGCCGTTCTTCCTGCTGAAGCAGATTTCCCGTACACATTGCGTGTAGTAAGCGAAATTACTGAATCTAACGGTTCAAGCTCAATGGCTTCTGTATGTGGCGCGAGCTTGGCTTTGATGGATGCGGGCGTTCCGCTGAAAGCTCCAGTTGCGGGTATCGCAATGGGCCTTGTTAAAGAAGCTGACGGCTTCGCAGTTCTTACCGACATCCTTGGTGATGAAGATCACCTCGGCGACATGGACTTCAAAGTAGCTGGTACCACTAGCGGTGTAACTGCACTGCAAATGGACATCAAAATTGAAGGTATCACCGAAGAGATTATGGAAATTGCACTTGAGCAAGCTCTTGCTGCACGTTTACATATTCTCGGCGAGATGAACAAGATATTGGCGACCTCTCGCAAAGTTGTTAGCGAGAACGCACCACGTTTTGAAACTATCAAGATTCATCCAGATAAGATTCGCGACATCATCGGTAAAGGCGGCGCAACTATCCGTTCAATTACTGAAGAAACCGGTTCTTCTATCGATATCGATGATGACGGCACCGTTAAAATTTACGCCGACAATAACGAAGCTTTGCAAGCGGCAATCTATCGCGTTCAAGGCATAGTTGCTGAAGCTGAAATCGGCGCAATTTACGAAGGTACTGTTGTGCGCATCGTAGATTTCGGCGCATTCGTAAACTTCTTGCCGGGTAAAGACGGCTTGGTACATATTTCACAAATCGCTGACGAGCGCGTTGCTAACGTGAGTGATTATTTGAAAGAAGGCCAAGTTGTGAAGGTAAAATGTTTGGACGTAGACCAACGCGGCCGCATCAAACTTTCTATCAAAGAAGCTTTGGCTGATGAAGCGGGCGGTTCAAAGCCTGCAGCTACATCATCAATTGCTACTGATGACGCGACCTTGGATTAATTCTTAAAGAATTTCCTCCGAAAAAGCCTCGATTTTATCGGGGCTTTTTTATTTACTCGAAACTATTTCAGCCAATGAGAAAATATTATGCGATTAGTCTTGCTAGGTTGCATGACCTTAATATTAGTGAGTTGCGCTCACAAGCCCACGACCATTGCGCGCCATATAATTAATTCATGGGAGCCAGATATTGGTTACTCCGCTGTTGTACAAACCGGAAATACTTACCACATTTCAGGTGTAACTTGCGGCGGCCAAAATTATCAGGAGGCTGTGACAGTTTGCTACAAGGAACTGGAAAAACTTCTAGCTCGCTACGATCTCAAACCAAATAATATTGTGAAAGAAAATATTTATGCTTTGGACATAGAGTCGCTAAAACAACAAATTCCTGTGCGTAAAAATTTTTACAGCGATGGTAATTTTCCGGCCGCAACTTGGGTGCAGGTATCGCGCCTTTACAGTCCCGAACATTTAATTGAAATTGAATTGATTGCGGTTAAATAAAAATTTAAATAAAGTTGCCACCGTAATGCGCGTAGAAAACGAATGACAATAAATTCCTAATGGTTTGCATTTTCAAGCTTCAACTAGCGAAGCAGCAGTAAATCTTATGGCGCATCTAAATAAGCTTTTTGAATGTTCAGGTTAAATTCATTCGTGATTGGTAAAGTTTGCTCCAAGACATCTTGCAAAGGTGCATCTTAAAATATTCAGTCTTTACCATTAAAGGAAAAATCATGAAAAAGCAAATTCTATTGGCTAGCCTATTAAGTGCATTATCATTCCCTGCGATGGCAGATGGTTTTTATATTTTGGGTGACATTGGACAAAGCAACGCTGATTATGAAGCTTTGGATGGTTACTCATTGGAGAAAGACGATACGACTTATTCAATTGGTGCAGGTTTTGATTTGAATCAGTTTGCATCTATCGAGGTTACGTACCGCGATTTGGGTTCGTTCAATGATAGAGGTAATGACGGTTTCGACAGCTGGTCTGATACTTTATCAGTCACTGCGCTGCAAGCGTCTATCGTGGGTAGGCTGCCGGTGAATGACGTATTTAACGTTTACGGTCGTTTAGGTTTTGCTAACATTGACGCTGAACTCGATATTAGTGACAACACAGGTCTTCCGGACGAACAAGAATCGGATTCGAAAACAAGAGGTCTTTTCGGTATAGGTGCGAGTTACAATTTAACGCCCGAATTTGCTTTGAATGCCGAATATAGCCAATACGCAAAATGGGATGATCTTAAATTATCCGCATTGACTGTTGGTGCAACTTATCATTTTTAATTAATTGTTACTGACTAAAATCCCTGCTGTTGAGAGACAGCGGGGATTTTTTTTGGTAAAAAACCGATCGTGAATCTAAAGCCTTAGGAATGCGTTTATAAATCGTCTTTAAAAAGCATTAGGCTGCCGGGTAATAAAAGATGGAAACAGTTGGCAATGGATTCCTGTCGCGTTTTTCCTCGCATAAATATAAAAAAGCACATCTGGCCTAAGAATTATTGGCGTGTCAGTAAGTGTAAATAACTGTTTTTTGGTATCGCCTAGGGCTACAAGTTCGAATAAAGTGCATCTTGAGTCGATGGGGTTACAATTTTCTGTAAGAATCCTCTAGTATCTATTATCACATCAGACCGTTGTATCTTTGAAGGTGCGTGGCTGCTGCACTAGCACAGTACTTTTTGCAGTTAATAAATGCGTGACGTAAATAATTAAAAGGTGAAACCATGAAAACCCTTAAAGGCCCTGCGATTTTCCTTGCTCAGTTTCTAAGCGATACGGCCCCTTTCAATTCCCTCGATAGCATTGCCGGTTGGGTTGCAAGCCTTGGTTTTAAGGGCGTGCAAATTCCAACATGGGACAAGCGTGTCTTTGATTTAGAGGCTGCGGCTAACAGCCAGGAATATTGCGACAATTTTTTGCACACACTCGCGTACCATGGTTTGGTGCCCACGGAGTTGTCGACGCATTTGCAGGGACAATTGGTTGCGGTTCATCCTGCGTACGATGAAATGTTTGACGGCTTTGCATCTGAATCGGTTCGTAAAAATCCAACTGCTCGCCAGGAGTGGGCTGTTGAGCAATTATTGTTGGCGGCGAAGGCCAGTAAAAATTTAGGTTTAAAAGCTCATGCAACTTTTTCCGGAGCTTTATTGTGGCCGTATTTGTATCCCTGGCCGCAGCGCCCCGCTGGTTTAGTTGACGCTGGTTTTGGCGAATTAGCGAAACGCTGGAAACCTATTCTTGATGCATTTGATGAGGCCGGTGTAGATCTCTGTTATGAAATTCACCCAGGAGAAGACTTGCACGATGGCGCAACCTTTGAACGCTTTTTGAAAGCCGTTGATAATCATCCACGCGCTAATATTTTGTTTGACCCATCCCATTTTGTTTTACAGCAGCTCGATTATTTAGCGTTTATTGATCGTTACCATGACCGCATCAAAATGTTCCATGTTAAAGACGCGGAATTTAATCCAACGGCTCAGCAAGGTGTTTACGGCGGCTACGAAAACTGGGTAGACCGCGCAGGCCGCTTCCGCTCGTTGGGTGATGGCCAAGTAGATTTCAAACAAATTTTCTCAAAATTCGCAGCATATAATTATGAAGGCTGGGCTGTTTTGGAATGGGAATGTTGTTTGAAACATCCAGAGGTTGGTGCGGCAGAAGGCGCGCCATTTATTGCGCAACATATTATTAAAGTTACTGAACGCGCATTTGATGATTTTGCAAGTGGTGGTACGGACCATCCGGCGAATCGTCGAATTTTAGGATTGAAGTAAATTATTTTTTGTCAGGTAGATTTTTTCGCCTGCTGGCGAGTCACTTTTATTTGCTTCGCCAAATAAAAGTAACCAAAAGAAAGGCGACCCCGTCTCATCTGTAATCCTGCGCTTCTCAGGTGCTGGCGAGACGTTTTGACAATACATCCCTGTATTATCAAAACTAAAATAGGCCTCCTGCCTATTTTGCTCTGCACCTTCCGATGCTCGGCGAATTCGCATGGGGCTCCCGTTTGGTGCCACAAAAATATTATTTTAAAGTTATAAAAATGAGAGAGATTTTATTATGACAACTCCAAGAATTCGTTATGCAATGGTCGGTGGTGGCCGCGGTGCTTTTATTGGCGCTGTGCATCGTATCGCCGCGCGTATAGATGATCGTTTTGAATTGGTTGCCGGTGCGCTGTCATCAAATTCAGAAAATGCAAAAGCTTCTGCTGCTGATTTACATATCGCAGCTGATCGCGCATATACATCCTTTGAAGAAATGCTGCGTGTGGAAAAAACGCGTGCAGATGGGATTCAAGCCGTTGTGATTGTTACTCCAAATCATATGCACTTCCCCGTTGCGAAAGCGGCGCTGGAAGCAGGTATCGATGTTATTTGTGACAAGCCAGTTACGCGTACTTTAGAAGAAGCGCTTGAGCTGCAAAAAATTGCCTCGCGAAGCAAAGCTTATTTTGCATTAACACATAACTACAGTGCTTATCCCTTGGTGCGTTATGCTCGCGAAATAGTTGCGCAAGGTAAGCTTGGAAAGTTGCGCGTTGTGCAAGTGGAATATCCTCAGGAATGGCTAACTGAAGCTGCCGCCGATGATAATAAGCAAGCGTCATGGCGTACCGACCCCGCGCGCTCAGGCGCAGCAGGTTGTTTGGGTGATATTGGCACTCACGCATTTCAGCTCGCACAATTTATTACGCAACAAAAAGTTAATTCGGTCAGCTCCGATCTCACCAGTTTTGTTGATGGGCGGTTAGTCGATGATAACGTTCATGCGCTTTTGCGTTTTGATGGCGGCGCCAAAGGCATGTTGTGGAGTAGCCAGGTAGCACCGGGTTGTGAAAATGGTTTGCGTATTCGCGTTTACGGAGAAAAAGCTGGTATTGAATGGGCGCAGGAAAATCCCAATGAGTTGTGGTATTGCGAATTAAATAAACCGCGTCAGCGTGTCACTCGTCGCGGCGATATTGGTAGCGACATAGCGGCGCGCGGAATGCGCACACCTGGCGGTCATCCCGAGGGTTATCTGGAAGCTTTTGCAAATTTGTATCACGACATCGCGGATATTTTAATTGCACATCAAGCTGGCGAACGTCATTATCTGCAGGATTGGGTTCCAGGTATCGATACCGGCGTAGAAGGAATGAAGTTTATTCAAGCTGTGCTCGATTCTTCAAAAGCGAATGGTAGTTGGACATCGCTGCAATAATAAATGAGGGCTTGGGCTCTCAATAAAATCCATAATTAAATTATTTAACAATAAAAAGGTACAAGCGCTATGTCTAATACCATTAATCCAAACCGTTTATTCGCAGCCTGTTGCATCGCGTTAATAACTACTGCGATGACTTTTGCTATTCGTGCTGGAATTCTCAATCAACTTAGCGTGACGTTTGCGTTTACTGATAGGGAATTGGGCTGGATTAATAGTATGGCGTTTTTGGGTTTCCCAGTCGCTATGATGGTGGGCGGCTTGTTGTACAACATTGTCGGTGCGCGCACCTTAATGTATCTCGCGTTTTTATCGCACTTGCTAGGTTTAGTGCTTACAATCACTGCAGGTGGTTTTTGGGGATTATTAATTTCGACGTTTTTTATCGGCTTTGCTAATGGTTCGGTCGAAGCAGCATGCAATCCACTAATTGTGGATATTTATCACACGCAGAAAACTACTAAGCTTAATAAATTTCACATGTGGTTTCCCGGTGGCATAGTTATTGGGTCATTGATCTCTGCATTGATGACGAAATTAAATTTAGGTTGGCAAGCGCAAATTGCTGTCATGCTTGTTCCAACTGCAATTTACGGTTACATGATTTTTGGTCAAAGCTTCCCTGTACCGGTCAACACTGAAACATCAACTAAAAATAATATTCGCGCGCTTTTCTCGCCGCTCTTTATTTTTATGCTGTTCTGCATGACTCTTACGGCGGCTTCGGAATTTGGTACGCAGCAATGGGTAGATCGCATATTCGGTGCGTCAGGCGCACATCCTATGTTGGTTTTAGCCTTGGTAACAGGTTTGATGGCATTGGGGCGTTTCTTTGCAGGGCCAATTGTTGAGGCGTTAAATCCTGTTGGTGTTTTGCTTTTGTCAGCGATTGTTACCACCATTGGTATTTATTTATTAAGCGGCGCGTCGGGCACCATGGTTTATATTTCTGCAATGGTGTTTGCATTAGGAGTCACTTATTTCTGGCCAACCATGATTGGTTTTATCAGCGAGTATCAACCTAAGACGGGTGCATTAGGAATGTCATTGCTGGGCGGCGCGGGAATGTTTTCGATGAGTATGTGGAACCCTGTGATCGGCGGGTGGATCGATGACGCCAAAG
This sequence comes from Gammaproteobacteria bacterium, assembly GCA_004173475.1. GTDB lineage: Bacteria > Pseudomonadota > Gammaproteobacteria > Pseudomonadales > Cellvibrionaceae > Cellvibrio. The sequence goes on along the minus strand of SEBU01000006.1, from coordinate 34,876 downwards.
CCGACGCGATTGCCAAGGGAATCCCTCCTGAATCCGTTGAGCTTGCTGCGGGACAGGCAACCTTGCAAAACCTTGCATTGTTTCCTGCGGTGTTAATTGTTATTTTTGCCGGCTTATTTATTTTCCGCAAAAAATTCGCACATAAATAATTGATTTCGTCTGCAATAAAAAAGCCCCGTATTTTAAATATCGGGGCTTTTTTTATTTAATTTAATTCAATAATTAAATGAAGCTTAAACTTTGGTGCCGGTCAAAATATGTTTGTATTTTTGTCCATTTGTCTGCCAAGTTAGCACCAGGTTATGAGTAACGCTGTCGATTTCGATTGCTAAAGAGTTATTTCCTACCGCACCTAATAATACTGATGGGGCCAAAGGGCCTGGGCTGCTTGGTGTGCCGCCGTATCCATCATTAGTGGAGCTTGAAGCTGTTTTCACTGTGCTAGTGAGTGTCAATTCACCAAATTTTAAATATTTTCCTGCAACAACGTTACCTTCCACCGTGAGGGTAGGAGAGGTGGTGCTGGAAATTCGCACACCATTTTGGGGTGTAAATCTGACTTGTTTTTCTGACGAGATTTCAAGATCCGCTCCCGCGCAGACTAAGGCTCCTTGATGGCCTGATGCAGGCGTAAAAACCACGTTCTCTAATACAGTTAAATTGTTTACGGTTAAATCCGACATTGTCTTCTCCTTAGTTTATTTCAGTGATTTTAATTTTTCCTCTCGGCGAGAGAGGCGAGAGTATAGGCCCGACAATCTTTCAAAAGCCACCGGCTTACAAGCAAGCGATAAACATTATCGCTTTTTATGCGGTTTCGCATATTTGATGTTGATTTAGGCGAAATAAAACCTGAATTTTTTATCCAGGTTTATTTGCTGGTTTTATCGATCAAGACAAATGCTGCGCGTGATAACGCAAATGTTCGTCAATAAAGGTTGCGACAAAAAAATAACTATGGTCGTAACCTTCTTGCCGTCTTAACACCAATGGATGTTGACGTTGATGGCAAATTTGCTCCAGTAGATCGGGTCGCAATTGATCGCTAAGATAGTTATCGGCTTCACCTTGATCAATAAACAAAGGCTGTTTTGATTCGCCTTTTTTTATCAGGGCATAAGCATCGTACTCAGCCCATTTTTGCTGGTCATCCCCAAGATAACCTGTAAATGCTTTTTGCCCCCAAGGGCTTGTGCTTGGATTCACTATAGGCGCAAAAGCAGAAACTGATGCATAACGCCCTGGTTGGCGCAATGCCAAAACCATCGCACCGTGACCACCCATGGAATGCCCGCTGATACTTTCTTTTCCAGTGAATGAAAAATTTGCTCTGGCTACTTTGGGAAGCTCCTCGGCGATGTAATCGTACATGTTGTAATGTTTGCTCCATGGCTTTTGAGTAGCATTTACGTAAAAGCCAGCGCCGGAACCGAAATCGTAACTCTCGTCTACGCCAGGAATCTTTACATTTCGTGGGCTGGTATCCGGGCAGATAATTGCAATTCCCAATTTTGAAGCTAATTGTTGCGCACCGGCTTTTTGCATAAAGTTTTCGTCGGTACAAGTTAGCCCTGAAAGCCACCACAGCAATGGAACCGCAGCAGTGTCGGCTTGAGGTGGAAGGTAAATGGAAAACGTCATTGCACAATCTAGAGCGCTTGATTGATGTTGAAACCGCTTGATCCAACCGCCAAAACTTTTGGTGGCGGACAGAAGCGTTAAATCAGTGTTGGACATACTCTAATACTCAACTTATCTATTACTCGTTATTACTTATTTAAAAATGAAGCACAGTTCGAATACTCTTGCCTTCATGCAGTAAATCAAACGCATGATTAATTTGATCGAACGGCATTGTGTGGGTGATGAATTCGTCGATCTTGATTTCACCTTGCATATAGCGATCCACATAACCCGGTAATTGCGTTCTACCTTTTACACCACCGAACGCCGAGCCTCTCCACACGCGACCGGTTACCAGCTGAAAAGGACGCGTTGATATTTCTTGTCCCGCACCAGCCACACCGATAATGATTGATTCGCCCCAACCTTTATGACACGCCTCCAACGCAGAGCGCATGACGTTAACGTTGCCAATGCACTCAAATGAATAATCAACGCCCCCGTCCGTCATATCTACGATCACTTGCTGAATTAGCTCAGCATGGTCCTTGGGATTAACAAAATCGGTCGCGCCGAATTGTCTGGCCAAGGCGAATTTATCTGGATTCACGTCAATTGCAATGATACGTTTTGCCTGAGCCATTACCGCGCCCTGAATCACAGCAAGGCCAATTGCCCCTAAACCGAAGACTGCAACGGTTGACCCCGGAGTCACTTTTGCAGTGTTAAATACGGCGCCAATGCCTGTAGTCACGCCGCAACCCAACAAGCAAATTTTGTCCAATGGAGCTTCTTTAGAAACTTTGGCGAGGGACACTTCAGGTAATACGGTGTATTCGGAGAAGGTGGAGGTACCCATGTAATGAAAAAGCGGTTTGCCATCTAATGAAAAGCGAGATGTACCGTCCGGCATAACACCTTTACCTTGGGTCGCACGCACGGCTCCACATAAGTTTGTTTTGCCAGATAAACAAAATTTGCACTGACGGCACTCTGCGGTGTAAAGCGGAATCACATGGTCGCCCACTTTTAAACTAGTCACACCTTCACCGATTGCCTCTACTATTCCCGCTCCTTCATGACCCAATACAACCGGGAATAAACCTTCAGGGTCGGAACCTGAGAGGGTGTACGCATCTGTGTGGCAAACACTGGTGGCGACAATTCGCACTAAAACTTCACCCGCCTTCGGGTCTTGCACATCTATCTCAACTAATTCAAGGGGCTTTCCTGCGGCAAAAGCAACGGCGGCGCGTGATTTCATTGTTATATCTCGTTCTGAGTTCTAAATTGGCTAGCTTCAGGCAAGTTTTCGTTTAAATAGTTTCTCGCCATGGAGAATTGTTTACATAACTATTTAGTTGTTGCCCAACCTGGGTGAGGGGAATTTCTAATTCCTTTGCATCTTCGACTGCTTTTTTCTGCCATTTAATTGCATCGTCAAAATTACCTGTTTCCGCAGCAGAAGCCGCGCGGGATTGATAAAGGCTCAACTTGTCAGTATGGGAGTCATCAACAGACTGTAGTAATTCTTGCGCTAATTTTCCGTTGCGATATTTTTCATCAGGGTGTGTAGAGAGTATCCACGCATATTTAACTTTGGCGAATTTATTCGCCTCTGCAGCTTTGCTGAGCCAGTAAAAACCTTTCTCGTCATTTTTCTCAAACCGAGCGCCGCTGAATGTTTCAATAGCTAATAAATACTGCGCGTCACTAATTCCACCTCTTGCAGCTTTGAGCAGCCAACCCATACTTTTTGCAGAGTCAGATGTGCACATGTTGCCATAGAGAATATTGCGTCCAAGAAAATAACTCGCCGAATAATTACCTTCATTGGCCGCATTGACATACCATTCATTAGGATTGTCGACTAATTTGTAATCCTTAGTAAAAGAAGGGACGGTTTCTAATAGATAAGCAAAAGTCAATTTGTCCTGGCTGCTACCCGAGGATGCTTTTGCGCGAGCTTCGTCAATATATTTAGCAATTTTCTTATCGGAATACTCTAGATCATTTACCCTGAAATTAAAGCGCATTTTAACTCCATTAATCGCTACCGGTTTGCCATTGACTAGCAAAGGCTCGAATTGGAATTTTCTTACCGCGTTTAGTGCTGCAACACTAAAGCGAGGGTCGCTTGAATAATAGGTGATTTGATCCCTGGTGATGCCGTATTTATCCACAGTGAAAGTTACATCTGTCATACCGCCATATGATCCGTTTCTAATTGCCGCACGCGGGTATTCTGGTCTCACTGTTTTAATGATGCGCTGAGTCTTTGTATTTCCTGTCTGCCCCACAAAATCCGGTGTTAAATTACTTTGTATGACTTCGTTGTTCAGTTTTGCAAACAATACTTTGTATTCCTCGTCAGCGGCTTTTTTTTCTTCATCGCTGAACTTGTTGTAAATTTTTGTGTTTAAGCCTTTGTCCTTATAACCTTGATTTTGCGCTGCTAGTGTCATCCACGCATAAGCTGTAATTTTATTTTTAGGAACATATTCACCACGGTAGTACATGGCGCCAATGTTTTGTTGCGCATCGTTATCGCCATATTGCGCGGATTCTAAGTATTCCTTGTAGGCCTTTTCAAAGTTGCCTGCCGCATAATAAGTGTTCCCCAACTCAAAGTCGGCATAGCAAATTCTTGTGCTTAGGAAAAATAAGCTCGAAAGAAAATATAAATAGATGTTGTGTTTCATAAAAATTTCCATGATTTATTTTTAGTGCTGTTCAGTGCTTAGAATGTTTATAGACTTAGGGTCATTGGTGAGTTGGATAAATTTTGCTTTTTGAAGAGGTGATACAGATATAGTCTCGCCATTCAAACTAAATGTTAGTTCATCGCCGTTATGGCGCACTCGTAGGTTGTATGTTTTATCCCATGGAATTTCTTTGGGAAAATAAACTGTCAAAATCTCATCACGAGTTTTTTCGTAACTTATAGACACCTGGTGGCCTGTAGCGCACCCCTCGTCGGTAATAGTGATTCTGCCTACGAAATTGTTTCTAGCATTTTTATTTTTGCTACGAAGCAAGAATAAATGAGATCTTGCTTTCATAGGCATCGTAAATGTTAGTTCCGCCTCGCTAGACAAAGAAATTGTGAGCGTTTCTGGAGCCGGTTCTTTTTCAGGAGCGCCGAAAGCTGCTTGGATTGTCATGGCAATCGCCAAACAAAACATTGCGCTGAGGCGTTTGAGATGGGGGTAGGTAATCATAAGTTATCCTCCTTGTTGGTTTTAGAGGCAAAATGATATCAGGAGCGTCGCTTTGAAGTGATATTTAGTGACTAAAACTAGTGTAAAGAGTTTTTTTCTTGACATCCCCGTCTCACCTGCGAAAATTGCCGCTCCTCCAGATGGTTGCTAGATGACCGATAAGCTCGGAATCTCATCTGCACCCAGCCAAGTCACCCTCTTGGCGACCCATCTGCGGTAGGCGCTCAAAAACCTTGGGCGCTGCCAAGAAAGCCGCTGTTTACCTGCACGGTTTTCGCTGGTCCGATCCTGACCTTGCCGGGTTTTGATCGTGGATCAATCATATTGCGTTGTTGACCCTGTCTTCGGCGTATTTTTTTAGTGCCTATAACGTGTTTATTTATTTGCAGCAATTTATGCTGCTGCACGCTATTGCACCTTAATAACATTCTAAAAGGGGAATGATTGTGGAAATGCTCTCAGGCGGAGATATGCTCATACGCGCACTGAAAGACGAAGGTGTTGAATACATTTTCGGCTATCCAGGCGGCGCTGCACTGCATATTTACGATGCCATTTTTCGTCAAAACGACGTTAAACATATTTTAGTTCGTCACGAACAAGGCGCTACTCACGCTGCCGATGGTTATTCTCGTGCAACAGGTAGGGTCGGTACTGTACTCGTGACTTCGGGCCCAGGCGCGACCAATGCTATTACTGGCATTGCGACGGCCTACATGGATTCTATTCCGATGGTCGTCATCTCAGGTCAGGTGCAAAGTCATTTGATCGGGGAAGACGCTTTCCAGGAAACCGACATGGTCGGTATTTCCCGCCCGATCGTGAAGCACAGCTTTATGATCAAGCACCAAAGCGAGATCGCTGAAACGGTGAAGAAGGCCTATTACATTGCAGCTACTGGTCGTCCTGGTCCGGTCGTTATCGACGTACCTAAAGACTTGACGCACCCAGCGTTTACCTTTCCGTATGAATATCCGGACAAAATTAAGCTTCGTTCCTACACGCCCGCAACTCGCGGCCATGCCGGTCAGATTAAGAAAGCCGTGCAGTTATTGTTGGGTGCAAAGCGTCCGATGATTTACACCGGTGGCGGCGTCGTTCAAGGCAATGCATCTGAGTTGTTGGTGCAGTTGGTTGATACGCTGGATTATCCAGTAACCAATACCTTGATGGGTTTGGGTGCTTACCCTGGAACAGGCAAACGCTTCCTCGGCATGCTCGGCATGCACGGGACGTTTGAAGCAAATACTGCCATGCATCACAGCGATGTCATTCTCGCTGTAGGCGCACGCTTCGATGACCGTGTAACTAACACCGTCAGCAAATTCTGCCCGAACGCAAAAATTATTCATGTGGATATCGACCCTGCGTCTATTTCCAAAACTGTTACTGCTGATGTTCCAATCGTTGGTTCGGTTGAAAGTGTACTGACGGATATGCTCGCACTTATCAAAGATTCGAGCGAAAAACCGGATTCGGAAGCTATTACCGCATGGTGGAAACAAATCAACGAATGGCGCGAGCGTCACGGTTTGCAGCATAAGGCGCGCTTCGACACTACCAGCGATAAAATTAAACCGCAGGAGGTTATCCAGGCGATTTGGGATGTTACTAAAGGCGATGCATATGTAACGTCCGACGTAGGCCAGCACCAGATGTTCACTGCGCAATATTATTTGTTCGATAAACCGCGTCGTTGGATCAATTCCGGTGGCCTCGGCACTATGGGCTTCGGTTTGCCCGCGGCCATGGGCGTGCAAATGGCATATCGCGATGCGACAGTTGTTTGTGTCACTGGCGAGGGCTCGATTCAAATGTGCATCCAGGAATTATCTTGCTGCACTCAGTATCATTTGCCGGTAAAAGTTATTTGTCTTAACAACCAAGCGCTCGGCATGGTTCGTCAATGGCAAGATATGCAATACGCAGGGCGCTATGCTGAAAGCCTGTATGAGGATTCTTTACCAGACTTCGTAAAACTGGCGGAAGCTTATGGCCACGTTGGTATTCGCGTAACGAAAAAAGAAGAATTGAGAGCAAAATTGGAAGAATGTTTTGCATTGAAAGATCGCGTTGTGTTTATGGACATCATGGTCGATCAAAGCGAGCACGTTTATCCAATGCACGTTGCTCCTAATGGCTCAATGCGCGATATGTTGTTAAGCAAAACGGAGCGTACATAAGATGAGACGCATAATTTCAGTTTTAATGGAAAACGCTCCCGGTGCATTGTCTCGCGTTGTGGGTTTATTCTCGCAGCGTGGATATAACATTGAAAGTTTGACAGTAGCGCCAACGGAAGACCCGACCCTTTCACGTCTGACGCTGACGACTCTGGGTGACGATCATAAAATCGAGCAGATCACCAAACATCTGAATAAATTAATTGATGTGGTGAAGTTGGTGGATCTAACTGAAGGCGCGCACATTGAACGCGAATTGATGCTAATAAAAGTAAAAGCATCCGGCGCTCAACGTGCAGAAGTAAAACGCTGTGTAGACATTTTCCGTGGTCAAATCATCGACGTAACCAGCTCGCTCTATACCATCCAGATTACGGGTGCGAGCGAAAAGCTCGACGCCTTTTTATTGGCGGTAGGTGATGCGGCAATCATTGAAGTTGTACGTTCTGGTGTTAGCGGAATTTCACGCGGTGAAAAAGTACTGAGTTTGTAACTTACTTTCAATTCAATCCGATAGTTGCATCCGAGGAAAAACAAAAGCCGAATCACGCAAGTGATTCGGCTTTTTTAGTACGTTCGGGGACTAAAAAAAATTTTGATACAGCCCACAGCAACAATTATTTAATGAGGACATTTAAGCCATAAATATTTCTTCGCATTAGTTTAGTGGTGTTCTGGACCCGGACAATTGGTGTATTATCATCGTATACAAATCAACCGCACGATAAACTGATTTGCCGTTAGTATTTGGCCGGTCGATTACTATAAATCGTGCGGATTGCACTCAAAGGACTCTTATTAGTGCGCGCTACTTCTAAACAATTGCTGGACACTATCCACACAGTAGAAACTCCGGAAGGAGTCGATCTCTTCGCAGAACTCTCAGGTCCTATTCCAAGAGCGCTAGCCTACGTAACTGACTTAAGTATACGAACCGCTGTATTGATCATTGCAGGTATCCTCGCTTCGATTATCGGTAAAACAGGTATAGGCTTTTGGCTGATTCTTTCGTTTTTAATGGAATGGTGGTACCCGGTATTTTTTGAGATGTTACGCCAGGGGCAAACACCGGGGAAAAAAATCTTTAAATTAGTTGTGGTCAACGAAGACCTTACACCCGTGACCTGGAGCAGCTCTATTATTCGTAATTTATTGCGCGCAGTAGATTTTCTTCCGTCGCTTTACGTGTTCGGTATTCTTAGCTTGACGTTAACGCAGCGTTTTCAACGCTTGGGCGATCTGGCGGCGGGTACGCTGGTCATTCAAGCCGCATCCCACACTCGAAACACTCCTTTACCTGATGCGGACACAATGCCGCCGGCAATCGCATTTACGGCCGATGAACAAGACGCGATCATAGAATTCACCCAGCGCCATAAATCTCTCAGTCCGGCTAGACAACAAGAGCTCGGCAATATCCTTGCGCCGATTACCCATAAAGAGGGCGATGAAGGCGTGCGCTATTTACGTTCGTTAGGCAATTGGTTTTTAGGTGCGCGATGAAACAGCAGGATTTCGAAAATCAATACAGTGAAGTATGGGATAAGCTCGCGAAACTATTGGAAAGCAAACCATTTATCGACGCTGAAATAGAATTGCCGGGTCTTTACAAGCAGGTGAGCCATCACTTATCACTTGCAAAAAGCCGCCGCTACACGTTAAGCCTGATAACGAATCTCAATTATTTGGTTACCGAGTGTCATCACCATTATTATCAAGGCAGCGCACTTTATCGCTACCAGTTCATGCGGTTTATCTTTATTGAATTTCCTGCCGCGCTCCGCCGTAATAAATATTTTGTATTCGCATCGCTCGCTATTTTTATTTTGCCCGCTCTAATCATGTTTGGTTTGTGTCTAAAAAATCCAGACATGATTTATACCATCATGGAGCCATCGCAGGTTTCTGATTTTGAAAATATGTATGAGCCTAACGCAAAAAAAATTGGTCGAGAGCGAGATTCCGATACAGATATTTCCATGTTTGGTTTTTATATAAAACACAATATAAGTATTGCGTTTCAAACCTTTGCTGGCGGGCTAATTTTTGGTATTGGTGCAATATTTTATTTGCTGTTTAATGGCTTATTGCTTGGGGGTGTTACTGGACATATTGCGCAAATTGAGTACGGAAGTACTTTTTTTCCGTTTGTTATTGGGCACGGCGCATTTGAATTAACCGCTATTGTTTATTCGGGAGCGGCTGGCTTACGCATCGGTTTTGCATTAATTGCTCCGGGGCGATATCGGCGAATGGATGCGCTAAAGTTGGCGACTAAAGATGCGGTAGTTATCGTCTATGGCGCAATCTTAATGTTAGTGATTGCTGCATTTCTCGAAGCATTTTGGAGCTCAAGTTCCACACTTACGCCAATGATAAAATATAGTGTAGGAGCAATATTTTGGCTGATCGTTATTAGCTACAGCTGCTTGATGGGACGGGGCTTAAGCCAAAATGAACATCAATAACATAGTCATTAACACGCGCACACGAAGTCCCTGGCAGGCCATCAATTTGGGTGTTGCCTTAGCACGATCATGGTTCTGGCCAATGTTTTTAAGTTGGGTAATACCTAGCGGTGTGGTGGCGATTGCAGTTGCATTCGCGTTCCCAGGTCTTGCGAGTTGGCTACCAATGCTTTTGGTTTGGTGGTTAAAACCGTTATGGGATAGAGGGCCGTTATTTATTGCTAGCCGTAGGCTTTTTGATGAGAACATCAGCTTCAAATCTATGCTGAAAGAGTTTAAGCGAATTTATCTAAAAGATATTTTAATGTCACTGACCTTGCGCCGTTTTAGCATAACGCGGTCTTATGATTTGCCAGTTACTTGTCTGGAAGGATTAGATGGAAATCTTCGTTCAGCACGGCTGACTGTTTTACATCGTGAAGGTACGAGCGAATCGACCTGGGCCATGATGGTGTTGCTGCACATCGAACTCATGTTGGTAATTTCCGTTTTTTCGCTAAGTTTTCTTTTTATTCCTGAGCAATTTTTGGATGACGCCTTTCAATTTATGAAGCGCGACATATCTTTAGGCGTAATTATTTACAATGTGCTCTATTTCTTTTCGATGGCAGTCATTGGCCCTTTCTACGCTGTATGTGGATTTTCTCAATATATTAATCGGCGAATAGGTTTAGAGGGCTGGGGAATAGAACTGCAATTTAGAGAGTTGCTTAATAGACGTAAAGCGGCATCATTGTCCGCAGCTGCTTTGTTTGGTTTGGGTTTGATAGGCTTTATTTTTCTCTCGTCACCTACCGCTGTGTATGCCGACGAATCTGAATCTGCTTCAATTAGTCACGATAGCTCTTTTGTCGGTTCATATAAAACGGATGAACAATTGCGCATTGAGTCTACGATTAAGGATGTTTTGAAAGACGATGTGTTTCATCAAATGCAGCATAGTTCGAGTATACGATTCAAAAATACAGAAAAAATCAAAAACGATGACGTTCCACAGTGGTTGATATCGTTTATAGAATATCTCGAAAAGCATGAAGGTTCTTTCAAGTCACTTGGGAAACTCCATGATGGCATAGTGAAATTTTTCGGTTCTACAGCCAAGTTTATTGAAGTGATTATCTGGTGTGTAGTGATATCGCTGATCATCTGGGTGATGTACGTTTACCGCGAATTTTTTAAACGCGTCCTCCATCTGCCATCAAAAACCAATGTTCAGTCTTTAGATGAGCCGGAGCATTTGTTTGGTTTGGACGTGAGGAGTTCGTCCCTGCCGGATAATCCACTCGATCTAGTAGATAAGTTGTGGCGAGCCAAAGAACATCGCGAAGCTATCAGCTTACTGTATCGCACAACGCTTATCCATTTGATGAATGAGAGAGGGCTGTCGTTTCGCTCAGGTTTTACCGAAGAAGATTGTTTAGTCCTCGTCTCAAAAAAATATCCTGATGCACCTTTGATTCGCTATTTTTCCGAACTCAATAAAGTGTGGGAAATGATTGCTTACGCCCACAGAATTCCAGCGGCTGAAAAGGTTGAGTTTCTGTTAACCCAATGGACTGGAATGATTAAACATGGCTAACAGAGTAATAACATTCACCATTGTCTTGCTATGTGGTTTATTAGGCTACGTACTCTACAGCACGCTCGAAGTTTATGAGGAGACTGTTGATAATGGTTGGTCACTAAAGGCAAGAAAAAATCCTTATCTTGCTGCAGAAATGATGTTGCTCCGTCTCGGTGCAGCTACGGAATCAAGTAATACCAAAGTAATTCTCGATCATTTGGATGATTACGATAGTGTGTTGATTGCAAATTCGGGGCTCGTTGTAAACCAACGCATGGCAAGCAAATTATTACAGTGGGTGGAACAAGGTGGAAAGCTTGTTATAGGCGCAAATGAAAGTCAGGGAAAGCTATTGGAGATTTTAGAAATAGAATATAAACCCGTAAACTATAGCTATGAAAAGGACGAGCAAACTTTGCATGGCGATCTCGGGTGGGATACTAATTCAACGATTAAAAAGTCTATCGAAGATTATGGTCGTGAAAAAAATGACGACCTTTGTAAACAATGTGATGATTCGAAAGATCAAAATGCCTGTAAAAGTTGTAATGAAAATGCGCCTTCAAAAGGCACTGAGCAAAAGAAAAAACTCAGTGACGCTTTAAAAGAAGCCAATAAAAGAAACCACGAAGTATCAACGGAAAAATCGGACGATAGCTCTGCTGAAGAAATAATCCCGGAACGACGCCTTACGCATTTAAGGTTCAACGACGATGAGCCGGAAATAAACGCAGTATTTTCCCCGTGGTCGGTCATTAGTCATCCCGACATATACCAGCGAGATAACGGTGAGGATGAGAGCAGCACGGCTGTGAATGAATCACCCGTTGAGAATAAACTATTTACGCCTGTATTTTGGGGCGGGTCGTCGCAGGGGACACATCTCATTCAATTTTTAAATGGAAAGGGAATGATAACCGTAGTATCAGATGCAAGCATTTGGGATAGTCAACAATTGGCTCGCAAGGATCATGGCGTATTGCTAAGGGCGCTTGGATTTCATCAAAAGTCTTTAATCTTATATGGCATTGCCATGCCACCAATTACGACACTGGCGTGGACTCATTTTCCTGAATTCATCATTTCATTTTTACTTCTATTGATTCTGTGCGTGTGGTGTGTGGCTACTCGTGTGGGACCCGTTCAGTCCGTAAATTCTATAGATCGGCGTTCGATTATTAATAGTATTTTGGGGGCGGCATCCTACCAACACCGGCGACGAAAATACTCGAAACTATTGGAGCCGCTTATTGCTGATATTCATACCTTAGCAAAGCGCCAACTTCACGGGTTTGCTATTGCTGATACAGAAAAAAAAGAAAAGTTATTAAGTGACCATACCGGAATGAGTCAAAAAAATATTAATCAACTATTAAACCCTCATGCCGTTGGGGATGATCAATCATTTCAGGCTGCTGTGACGTTACTGCGGGAAATAAGGAAAACACTATGACAGACCCACAAACAATCTCTACTGCTTACGAAAAAATTCAAACCGTCAGAAACCAATTAAACGCAGTTGTCATTGGCCAGGAACTGGTGATTGATCAGGTGCTCATTGCACTTTTTGCGGGAGGGCATGTGCTAATTGAAGGCGTGCCTGGGTTAGGCAAAACCTTGCTGGTGAAATCGCTGGCAAGATGTTTCGACGGGCACTTCAAACGCATTCAATTTACCCCTGACTTAATGCCATCAGATGTAACAGGGCACTCTATTTACGATGCGAAAGAAGGAAAATTCCGCTTGCGTCCAGGCCCCATTTTTACCAATTTGTTATTGGCGGATGAAATCAATCGCGCGCCTGCAAAAACTCAAGCTGCGCTGCTGGAAGTTATGCAGGAACATAGCGTGACTATTGATGGAGGGCAGCGCCGCGTGCCGGAGCCTTTTATGGTGTTAGCCACCCAAAATCCCATTGAGCAGGAAGGAACATTCCCGTTACCGGAAGCGGAATTGGATCGTTTTTTATTGAAGGTTTATATCAATTATCCAAGCCTTGAAAACGAATTGCGTTTTACGCGCGAGGTAACTGGTGACGTCGATGATGAAGCCATGCAGAAAAGCGTGACGACATGTATTTCCGTTGAGGATGTAGAGTTTATAAAGTCCACTGCGATGAATGTGACGGTGGATAAAACAGTGCTCGAATATGCCGTGCATATTGTTCGTGCCACGCGTGAGCACGTTTTAATTCATCAGGGGGCAGGTCCGCGAGCATCAATAGGAGTGGTGCGATCCGCGCGGGTTTATGCTCTGTTACATGGACGCGATTATGTAACTCCTGCAGACATAAAAGCAATTGTGATTCCTGTGTTACGTCATCGTGTGTCGCCAACAGCGGAAGCAGAAATAGATGGTCAAACCAGTGATCTTATTTTGCAGCATCTTATAGAGTCTATTGACGCACCCCGTTTATGAAACCATCACCACGATTGATAAAAATAGTCGCAGCGCTTTTTATTGCTAGCCTATTAATAGGTGTTACGCGTTTTTATATGTCTGAATCAATGAAAGCGCTCATCGCAAACGTATGGATGTTGAGTATTTTAGTTGTTCTGGCGATCGCTTTTTTTGACGTAGTCATAAGCCGTAAACAAGCAGTTGTCAGTTGTAGAAGAGAGCACCCAAAGTCCTTAGCCTTAGGTGTAAATAGTGCAATAACATTACACATTTACAATGAGACGCAAAGGCCATTATCTTTAATTGTTAGTGAACTCGTACCCCAAGCGCTAAATGTCACTGCATTTCCTGCGACGCTGAATATACCTCCGCAACAATCACACTCAATCAAGTATCGGGTGCATCCAGATCAACGCGGTGATCTCCAAATTGAAGGAACCCAGATTTTTGTCACGTCGAAATTTGGCTTATGGGAATTGCAACATCTATTACCCACGGTGAGCTTCCTCAAAGTATTTCCAAACTTTATGGCGATTAGTAATTTGGCTCTGCTTTTACAAGGTGGAAATAGCAAGCAATTAGGTATTCATTTATTACAGCGGCGTGGACAGGGAACGGATTTTCATCAGTTGCGTGATTACCGCGAAAGCGATTCGCAACGTCAGGTTGACTGGAGCGCAACGGCGAAAGTTGGCAAATTAATTTCGCGGGAATTTCAAGACGAGAGAGATCAGCAAGTTATATTTTTACTGGATTGCGGGCGACGTATGCGCTCCAAGGATCAAGAACTGAGTCACTTCGATCATGCACTTAATGCTTTATTGCTAACTGCTTTTATTGCACTGCGCCAAGGTGATTCTGTGGGATATCACACCTTCGCAGGTGTTGAGCGTGGCATGAAGCCTGCTAAAGGGCATCAAACTATTAATACATTGATTAATCAGTTGTACACGCTTGAAAGTAGTTTGGCGAACTCCGATTATCTTGAAGCCGCGAATATTATTATCAGCAAGCGTTACAAGCGCTCTTTGGTTGTACTTGTTAGCAATGTGCGTGAAGAAGATGAAGAGGACTTGGTTATTGCCGTTAAGTTATTGTCGCGGCATCACTTGGTGTTAGTGGCAACTTTGAGGGAAGCTGTTTTTGAAGAAACCCTGGAGCAACCAATTCATAATTTGATGGACGCGTTGCAATATGCCGGAACAGTCAATCATTTAAATGGCCGTGCCCGAATTATCACTCGCTTGGCTGTAGAGGGCGTTACCCTCTCCGATTGCCTGCCAAGCGAGTTGCCTATCGCTTTAGTGAACCAATATCTTGCGCTAAAGCGCTCTGGAAAATTCTAGCCTTGGTTTAACCTCTAAATATTGTTTCGCGGCTCGGGTTGTTATTACGCTCATCAATACATTGATTAATTTTGTACTGCATATAAATAGAACTAAAGAAAAAAACCATAATCCCATTTAAATCAGGTTTACTAGATCCCGAGGATTCTAAAATATTGCGTAACACAGTGCGCAAGGAAAATGCACTCATGATATAGAGTACGAACACAGCGATAGAAATAACCGCAGAAATTACAGACAGCACGATATTGTCTTTATACACAGTGCCAAGACCAGAAATGGCTAAAGAGACAAGGGAAAGAATTAGTAACATTGTTGGGATTGTAATTGATACAGTGTGAGTGTTTAAGCTATTGGCCAGCTTAGTGCGAGTATATAACCAATAATAAGAATAGATACCAAGCGTGGGAATGCCTAGAAAAAATACTAGCCACGCAGATTTTCGCGGAAAAGTATCGATCTCGTTGGTCTTATCAACAACGCCTGTAACATCAGATTGCGGGGCAGAATAAATATTTTCATTGCTCATGTTATTTTCTCTTTAGTTCCGTGAGGTTATTTTAGTGAAAATACAGCTTGGTCGAGCTGTAAAATCCACCTTAGTGTAGCGTAAATTAACAAAGACTCAATCTCGTAGGGGCAGTCTTTACTCTTGGGATATTTTTCAGTTATTCGCAACATTGGTTTGATTCGAGTTACGAGTCTGCCGTTAAAAGTTACGCTGAGACTGGTATCAATGTAAAATTAAATGTAGCTACACATTTAAGAGATATGGTTATGCAAGATTCATTGTTCGGCGAGTCTGAGCAGGCAACAAGCAAGTCCGGCAAAACATCAAGCAGGAACGTAGAGCCTGTTGCATTTTCTAATGAATTAATAACTTTAGCGAAAAAGCTGCCGCCGAATTTGCGGTTGGGCACTTCATCATGGAGTTGTCCGGGTTGGAAAGGAATTGTTTGGAATGGTGATTATTCGGAAAGTGCGTTGTCTCGTTATGGTCTTAACGCCTATCACCAGCACCCGTTGTTTCGTACAGTAAGTGTTGATCGCGGTTTCTATCGACCCATGAATGTTATGCAATTCGCGGATTACGCTTCGCAGGTTGGCGATGATTTTCGGTTCGTGGTGAAAGCGCCGAGCTTGGTAACCGATGCCTCAATTCGAGATGAGTCTGGTCGAGGCATGCGGATCAATACGAATTTTCTAAACGCTACTGATGCGGTGAAGCTTTTTGTAGAGCCAGCGTTGGAAGGTTTAGGTCACAAACTTGGTGCGCTCGTATTTCAGATCAGTCCGTTATCAACCGACTGGTTTGCGCGCATGCCGGAATTGATTGGTCGTCTGCATAATTTGCTGAAAGCTATAGGGGATATTAAGCGCGTAGCACCAGATGGTGTTGTCGCGGTAGAAGTGCGCGACGCGCAATGGCTTACGCCGCAATTTGTTCAGGCGCTGCGGGACACAGGCACAACTTATTGCATGGGATTACACGCGAAAATGCCATCTATCGATGACCAGCTTCCTATCCTGCGCGATTTGTGGCCTGGCCCGCTCGTATGTCG
This sequence comes from Gammaproteobacteria bacterium, assembly GCA_004173475.1. Lineage (GTDB taxonomy): Bacteria > Pseudomonadota > Gammaproteobacteria > Pseudomonadales > Cellvibrionaceae > Cellvibrio. The sequence goes on along the minus strand of SEBU01000006.1, from coordinate 18,509 downwards.
TTGGAACCTAAACCCGGTACATGGCGCTTACGGTTATGAGGATGCAGGACAAATTTATTCACCTTACAACAACATAGTTGATCCCGATGTAGAGACGCGGATCAAACTTGCAAAGGTTATCGCAGGAACAGCCAACGCAGGCCAAAATGTTTTTGTTTCGATTAGCAACAAAGCTGAAGGCTCAGCCCCTCTCTCCGTCTTAGAGTTGGCTAGGACAATTAGCCAACATCAGGCAGGTCGGCAGTCATAAAAACTACAAATATTTTAAAAAAAGTGAAGGTAGAAAAAAATAAGCTTTCATTTATTCATATCTACACTAGGTTGATTCAACCAATAATCGCCACGTAATTATAGAATTTGCTGTTACTTGCAGTGAATAACAAGGGAAGATAAATGCGCGAATTTGTATTAAATTGCTCTGCGCTTGAAATAATGGGCGTCGGTCTGGTGTTCTTTATAGCGAGTTATTTATTGTTCGGCGCAGTAAACACATTATTCACGCGAAAAATTTTACCTGCAATGCAAATGGGTAAACCATTAGATTTACGCTCACTCTCAGCGGGTCAATATAGGCGTGAAATTCAGCTGTCCGCCGTGACTGTATTTATTTTTGGTGCAGGGGTTATTTTCCCGTGGGGTTTGTTGCAATTGGGTTGGGCATCCTTAGCGGTAGATCCTTCATTGAGTCAAATTTTAATGGAGATGCTGGTACTGATTATTTGGAATGAAGTGCACTTTTATATTAATCACCGCTTGCTACACACCAAATTGCTCCAACGCTTTCATCTACCACACCATGGTTCAATCGTTACCACGCCGTGGACTGCCTACAGCTTCCACCCTGTTGAAGCTCTAATGTTAGGTAGTGTGCTCATGTTGCCTATGGTGCTGCATGATTTCAGCATCCACGCATTAATATTTATACCCCTATTTAGTTTACTTATTAATACGCTCGGGCATGCGAATTACGATATTAATCCCGCATCGCGATTTTTTATCTATCAAGGAATGCGTCGCCACCAATTACACCACGCGCTCTTTAATGGGAATTACGGATTTATGCTGCCATTTATGGATAAATTATGCGGTACTGCGCTGCAAAAAAATTCGGACGAATCAGTCACCCGGTAAGGCTCGCGAATAAAACTAACTCACATTACCTTTGTTCGGATTCCGTCCCATCTTTTTTAAAAATCTCTGCTGCAGTTTAAATAATTCAGTGTAGCTAATGCGTCGGTACGGCATTGCGTGCTTTTCGGCAAGCTTAGCGACAATGTCAGCGAGTGCCACGTAGTGGCGATTTGAAAAGGCCGGTAATAAATGGTGGGTTAGATGAAGATCCAACCCCCCTAGCCAATTATTCAACCAGCGTGGATTCGCTTGCCAATCGCAGGCGGTAAGGAATGCGTGACGTTGCCAGGAGTGAGGGATTTTATGATCGTCTTTAGGATTAAAAAAATCCACGTCTGCCCAATGCGTGCCCAAAATTGTGGTGACCAAAAACCAGGAAACAAATGCCTGTATCAAAAAATAAACACCGAGAATTTGCCACCAAAGAATAAATGTATCCTGTAACGCAATCAGCGGTATCAAAAATACAATACTCAAATGGAAAAACTTTAAAGCAAAAAACTGAAACCAGTAGCCTGGTTTTTTCAGATAGCTAAATATTGTCAATGGCGTTTTACCGAAGCGATCAAGCCAATCGGAAACCCAGCATAAATATCCTAGAGAGATCGCGGCTACAAGCGGCCAATACAAGTGTTGATATTGATATTGCGGTGACCAATTCTGAAAAGGTGTCTGCCGCAACGCGGGGTTGGGTTCAGTGTCCAAATCGTAGCCATCAATGTTGGGGTAGGTATGGTGAAAATGCACATGTCGCAACGCCCAATAATTAGGATCTGTCCCCATAGGTATGCAAACTATCGCCATCAACCAGCGATTGTATTTCGGTTTGCGAAAAACGCTGCCGTGAGATGCGTCGTGAAATGAATTCATGGAGAGCATCATTGATGTCCACATAAATGCAGCAAAATACAATATATAAACACCCAAAGTATTTGCTTGGAGCGCGTTTGCATAAAAAACAATGGCAAGTATTAATAAAAAAATTAATTTTGCAAAAAAGCGTGCATCCGCATGTTTATGGGTGCGGTTATCATCCAGGTATTTTTTCGCCGCTTGCTTTAGCTCGGCGGTAAAAGCCGCGTCTTGTCTGGTATCGAATTTAAGGGCAGGCTTTTTAACATTCATGGCGCTGCCTATTCTGTAGAAGATGGGCGATACCTTTTAATGCCGACACCATTAATAAGGAAAAGCAAATGAGGAGCTGCCATTGGCTATGATGTAGAAATACCAAACTGTAGGTAGGAAATAATACGCAAAAGGCAATCCATCCAACTAAGCCCCAGAGCTTCTTATCGGACATGCCGCCTATAAAAAAAGTCGCTAGCAAAACCCAGCTAAAAAAACTCCATTGAATCAACGACGTCGTGCTCCCCTGCAAGTTGACGTAGTAAATAGAAATTACAAATAACAATATTCCGCAAAAACCAATGAAATTTTCAGGGAGGTCAGTCGTTCGCCATGACTTTATCCCGGGAAATATTCGTGTTACGAACACGGGTAATGGTCGGTGGTTAAACAACAGTGGGTTATAGCTGGGCATGCCGCTTTTTAAGCCGATTCTATCGTCGATATGAGCTTCATGCGCTTGGAAACTCCCAAATAATTTATCCCACCAAAGAAAAGTACCACCAAAATTTTTATTGACGTAGCGTGAATCTAAACCGTGATGTACCCGATGATTTGCTGGTGTTATAAGCAGGCGATCCAAAATTCCGGATTTTTTTACAATCGCATTGTGATTATAGAATTGCACAGTGTAGTGAATGGAGGATACGACAATAAATATTTCAAGTGGCAATCCCACAATTGCTAACCAGGCAATGAACGGGAAATTAGTGAGCGAGGAATACCAGGAGTTTCTCACTCCCAATGTTAAATTGAACTCCTCACCTTGATGGTGAACATAATGAACTGCCCATAGAACAGGAATTTTATGGTGCAATCGGTGCATCCAATAGAAGCAAAAATCCCATGCGATAAACCCAAAGATCCACTGCCATATAACAGGCCATTGATCTACCCAGTGTAGGCTGCAGTACGTAAACAGTAATCCAAACGCATAAATTTCCAGTCCGCGAAACATCAGCATGACTAGATGACCGGAATTTAGATTGGATATAGCTTCTCTCCAGCGAATATCGCGACCCTGCACGTATTTAAGAATCCCTACCTCCAATAAAATCATGGTCAACATGAACGTGTAAGCCCACGCGAATTCATTCATTGTTTCTTACTCCTTTTAAAATAGTCCTGATACGTAAATTTTTTACAACTAGTTGTGCGATTAAACCAACACATAAACCTGCAGTTACATCGATTAATAGGTGGCGTCGTAACTGGATAATAGAAAAACCGATTAATAGTGCAATTGCTAAATACACGCAGGATTGCAATTTTTTTTGCCAACTCCACAGGCTCATTAATGCAAGTAGCGTGAGAGCCGCGTGTAATGAGGGTAGGCAATTTTGCGTGGTGTCTATCATCAGCAATATTTGGAATATCTTCGAGCTTATATCCTCCGTTACGATCGCTGGATAATTTAAGCTGCTGGGGAAAGTAATAAAAACAATACCGCTAACAATTGCACTGACTTGTATTGCGTAACGCAATATCAAGATGCGATTTTCGTGAGCGTGTAAAAAAGCCCAAGGTACAAAAAGGAAAAAAGAAAGGTATAACCAGATGCCCTGTGTGCTGAAAGGAATTAATGCGTCAACCCAAGTCTCTGGAATAATCCATCGCGCACCTGGCGTAAAACGTGTGGTTCCATAAACAAATCCCACCGTACACCAGCTCCAGAGCATGTGAATGACGCGATCTTTGAAACTCATAAGTGCACCTGATATGTCTGCGGTGCAAAATTGTTGGAGGATTTTGAGGATATCAACTGGCGTATTAAATTTATAAGTAAATCATTTTTGGTATGCATCTGCTTTTGCATGCTGTGTATCAGGTTAATTGTTTCGCGTTTTCGCAAGTGGCTTAATTCAAGAATTTCCTTATCCTGCTGTAAAATTTTATTGAAAACCTTACGCAGTAAAAATTCCTTTATTTTCGCTGGCGCTACACGCTTAGGCGTAGCGGTGCGCACAAAAACCTTGTGGTGATGTTCGGCGATAGGTGTTGCCCATAATGTTACAAGCAGGGACAGCTGATTTTTCTTATCGCGATATTCCAGCTCGGCGATGTTTGGCAATCGGAACCGGCCGTAACTTACACCGCGATCAGATTCCAACCAGCGAGAAACAAATCCATTTTGTAATGTCTCGCCGGAATATTCTACTTCAAGGCCATCTGGTAAAGGGCTTACTCTGGCTTGAACCGTCTGGCGTTGCTTATCTTTACGAATCCATCCTGCGTGAACGAAATGGGTATGGAATCCATCTAAAAAGTTCTCTAACAAATCAATTAGGTCACATTGCACGGTGTCTTGAATAAAAAATACATCCAGGGTTTCATTCAGTGCTTTCGCAAGGCTTATCGGTTGCGCATCATCAGATTCGCTTATCCAAATGAGTCCGGAATTTTCTTGTACCGCATAGGTTTGAATAAGGGGAGACTTGTCTAATTCAATATTTAGTCCGGGAACCCTGGTGCAAACGCCCGCCCCATTGAATTGCCAGCCGTGGTACGGGCATTGCACTTCACCGTCAACTATTTTTCCTCTGCTAAGAGGTGCAAATCTATGCGGGCAAAAATCATTCAGGGTATGTACTTGGTTATCCAGCGACCGAAAAGCTACGAGAGGCTTTTGATTAAATATAATAGCGTGTGGAATATTTCCATTAACGTCGGAGGCTAAAGCGACTGGCCACCAATATTCTTTATTCTCTGTCATAACTGCCACCGTTTCATTAACGGGACGGCAATTTTTCTCAATAAAAATCCTAGAAGCTTCCAGCACCAGCGACGATAAAAATGTAAATGATTGACATACATCATCGTGTATTCAATGGCTGGAACGCCGCCTCGCAGGCGTTTGAATTCAGCCGCACCGGAGCTGAAATTCAATAACTTTTTATGAGCTATTGCGCGCTGTAAACAGATCTGTGTTAATCGTCGGTATAGCGCTTCTTTTGCAGGAAGTGAGGTGTTGTAGCCAACAATCGGCGCAGTGATGATCTGATCGTTTTCAAAAAATCCCACAATGCCTTCGAGCGTGCCTGCGGTATTGCGTAACCCAATAAGATTTAGCCAGCCATGTTGTTGACCGGCTGCTAACCAATGTGAAGAATATTGCGGATTGAGCGAACAATATTTTTCAATATAAAGCGAACGATAAAGTTGTTCGCATCGCTGAAAATCCTGCACAGAAAATTCACTACCGGGGCTTAACTCGTAGGGCATTTTCGCCAGAGCTTTTGCATCAATCTGTGTGTTATGTTTTTGCCAGAATGTAGCAGCGGAGCCTGCGCGCCCATCAAATAAGTAAAGCTGCCTAGTCGGAACGGAAACAAATCCGGCCTTACGTAATATTTCAAGTTCTTTTGCATTACTGGCCTCGTTAAGTGAACGAAATCCCAGCGCAAAAGCCGGATAAGTAGCAGTAAAAAAATCTCGTAAAGATGTAATTTTATTTTGGTCGTAACGAGAAAAATTTTCGGAATAGATATTGGTTGACAACAGCCAATTATTTATCATTATCAGCTTATTAATTCGAGCGGTACGTAGTGCTACGCCTATTAATAGAATCAATAGACTTATCGGCCATGTGATTAACGGTTTTTTTAAAGCCGACACCTCAAATTGTGCGTAATCTATATAAGTTGAGGTTGGTGACACGACGTAAGAATTTTCCCCAGCAAATGCCTTTTCTTCACCAGTGTTAATACTCACCGGAAAATATTCATCGCCAGTATTTAGTAAAAACAATTGCGTAACGACATTAGCAATATAATTTTGTTGCCGATGCTGAAAAAAGTCTTGAACGTATTGAGCCGCCTTATACAAATGCGTTGTTTCAGTTAATTCCTCTGGGGAAATTAATTGCATGGTACGTCGCTCCTAGCATCCATGGGTTGTCCATCCCATTCAATATCGGCGGTGACCGCCGCTAGTAAACTGCAACGCTTTTGCAATACACGCGCTGTCATTTCCAACAAGCCTAGTAACTGTGCATAGTGCGGCTTATATTCACCGTTGTGAGTAATTATGTCTTGGGCGCGTTTGTAATCTTGCCAAAATGTTTTTTTCCAGCCGTGTTTTGTGGCGGCAAATAACAACATGCCCATAGCTGACATGCGTGGGTGATGGGTAGGGCGGAGCACCTGCGTCGATTGTTGTCCGTTATCATTTTTATCTTGCAATGTTATTCCTTTTAACAGAGCAGACGAATTATTGTTAAAAAGATGTACGCCACTGGTTGCGCGCGGATTGCATTCCAACACGAAAAGCTTTCCGCTATCATCCTCGATAAAATCAAAACCGACTTGCCCCGTATAACCTGTTTCGCGAGCAAAATTTTGCACGAAGTTTTCAATAGCCGCTGGATGAGTGACCTCAAAATAAATACCTGAGCCTCGGCCAACCCTGTAACGCGGGTGATAACACGCGTGAGTAATTAATTTCCCGTGCTGAATTAAACTAAAACTACAGTGTTCTTTGCCTGCGATAAACTCCTGCGCAACCCAGGGCGATTGGAGCGTGGGTCTAATAGCCGCCAGTGAATCAATACCAGGGCGCAATAATGTTTGCGTTGCGAAACGTGAAAAAGCGGGTTTGAATACGTAAGATTCGCTGCGATCAGCAACTTCCATTACATCATCACGACTTTTAAGGATATGTGTTTTGGGTGATTTGACTGGCCAGTTTTGCGTCATATCCGCAAACAAACCTTTGTGGTGCAAGGTGGCTAGCAAACTAAAACTGCTTGTAAATAAATGACAATGAGGTTTGAGCTTTTCGGCGCCCCAAGCGAGATAAAACACTTCTTCACAGGTTGGAATTATCCAATCAATTTTCCGAGTTTTTACAAGGTCCTTTAGCGCCGCGATCCAGGCCGCCGGATTTTTGCGTGGCTCCGGTAGTTGCCAGTAATTTTTTCCAGCGGCGCTGAATTTCGTCAGCGGCCAACATAAGGAATCTGCAACAGTGACTTGCCAATGTTCAGCCGTTAAAGCGCGTGCCCACTCCAGGCATGCCGGTGCTCGTGCTCCCAGAATCAAGGCATGCATTGAATGCTTTCCTCACAAATAATGCGCCGCCGTTTTGTACCCAAAGGAACTGGCTGCCAATTGCCGAAACTTAGTTGCGGTAATTGCACTTGGAACTGCGTGCACAATCGTGTCAGAGCTTCACGCACGGACTGTTGCTGTTCCGATTGGTTTTCATGGTTTGGTAAATCAATCGTCCACTGCATATTTTTTTGCTCTATGCGGTATTCATCCAGTGCGGGATTCACCATCATCATTGCGCGACGCAGGATATCTGGAAAAATTGGAATGGCATTACCCGTTTCTAGTGAAGGCAGCTGCAGGATCTGATCAGCGCGACCTTCGATTGCCGCGATAGTGGTTTCAGCGCGGCCGCAGGCGCAGGGTGTTTTTTTGATTTGCAAAATATCATTTAATTTATAACGCGCGATGATTTGAGTTGTACGCGAGAAATCGGTTATGACGGGTTGAAAACGTGTTTCGTCTAACCAGTCTTTCTCGAAATAAATTTGCGCTTCGTTCAAATGTAAATTTCCGCGCTCGCAGGTATAGGCGAGAAAGCCCTCTGTAGCTTGATAAATTTGATGTGGTGTCCGTGCGAAAGCTGCTTCAATTAATTGCTTGTCGTCGGGTTCCAATACTTCAGCCACGCTTAAAATATGCTGGGGCTGTATATTGAGTACACCTTTCATCCGCAGCTCAGCCAAACGCTTTAATACAGTGGGCGGTGCCACTAAGGCGTGCGGTTGTTGTTGGTTGAGTTTTTCAGTGTAGGCATCAACGCCTTGCACTAAATCGTAAAAACCAAAATCTATACGGCGACTACTCAGAGTGTTGTACAGATTGCTATTTGCACGTAAGAAAAAAGCAATAGATAAAGGGCGTCGCCAAAAAAATATTATTTGTTTTAGTAGTGCGGTGGGTAATGTTTTGGCCAGCAATATTCCGGCCCAGCGCAAGCGCTCCTCACGGCTAACCAGAAATAATCCTCGATGCCCGGAAGTACCGCTTGATAATCCCACGGTTAATTCGCCCAGCGTAGGGTGTAAAAGAATGGGACTAAAATCTCGCGATTGCTCCGCCTGGAGTGCAAGTGTTTGCGCTTCTTCTTTGGTGATATTTGCCGTATTCCTCGCGGCAAATTCAGCCATCATTTTTGCCTTATCCATAAATGGAATTTGTTCAGGATGGCCCAGTTTCAAATTTGCGTAATACGAGGCGCGCGGCAATATTCGTTTGAAATAGTCAGCGAGATTTTTCTTTTGCCAAGCTTCAAGCTGATCGCGTCGTGTGAAACGAAGACACCAACGCGCCTGCACAAAATGACGCAACATGAACCATTTTTCTGTAAAGGCTGAAATGCGCGGTGACTTATTCATCCTTAAAGAGTCTCCAGCTGCTCTCACAATGCGACGGTAAAATGCGAATTTCAGGTTCGCGTTTTGCTAGTTGTCCCAATTGAATAAAGGTTTTTTCGTATGCCTTACCATGCGGAGCAAAGAAATTCGTCAATACAGAAGGCAGGCGACCTTCTTTGCATGCCGGTAACGACCAGCAGGCATCGGCGGCCATAAATACCGGTCGACCATCTGCGTCGGGTATTAATAAGCCCATCTGCCCGGCACTGTGACCCGGAAGCGAAATAGCGATCAGACTCGCGTCACCTAGCAGGTCAAACCCCTGGCTAAACGGCTGCATCCATTCTGGTAAATTTATCGTTGGATAGTCATCGATGTAATTAATACGCTTTTCAAAATCGTCGGGTAGTAGACCGGGTAACTTACCGGCTAAAGTGGCCTGCCACGGTGTTTTTGCGAAGGATTGGATTTCTTGAGTGGCGACTTTGCCGGCGAAAAACGTAGCGCGAGGAAAGTCTCGCAAGCCCGCAACGTGATCTCCGTGATAGTGGGACACAATTACCGCGCTGATATCACACGCGGTTAATCCCAGCGCCGTCAATTGGTTGAGTAAAACCTCTTCTTTCGGCAAATTAATAGGCAATGCAGTGCGATAGAGTCGTTGTGGCAGCTTTGCCGTAGCGGTGAAAAAGTGTTCTGCGTAGCCGGTATCAAATAAAATCCATCCCGCGTGTGGATGTTGGATCAACCCGCAAAATGACGGGAAATCTATCATTGCCAAGCGTCCGCTCCGAGCTGCTATGCATTCCAGGTGGCGGCATTGGCCAACGCGTAAATATTTTACCAGGCAAGTCATGACGCCGACCTGCTGTTTGAAATAGTGTTTTGATTGGCATACCACAACGCATGCCGGCGCATACCCTCGGCAATAGATAACTGCGGTCGGTAACCCAAGTCCTCTTGAATAGCGGAAATATCGAGAGTTTGGCTGAACGCGAGAACGCCAGCTCCATACCGCGTAATTTTTGGTTCGCGACCGTGCGTTTTACGCGCCGTAAATTCGAGCGTTTGTGCGAGCGCGCTGACCAGCCACCAGGGTAATGGACGCGTGCGTAATGGCAGCTCAAATGCACTCGCCATTTGTTGCAGCAGGCTGTGCAAAGTTTGCGGCTCACCATTAGTGACGTTGTAAGTTTTTACGTTCCCAGATATGGGTTTGGTCAATGCGAGCACTACGGCTTCCACCACATTTTCTACATAAGTAATATCCAGTAGCGCCTGTCCGCCTCGCATTAGCGGAATACTGCCATTCTTCATTACGCGTAAAATGCGCGGCATTAGCGTGTTGTCCCACGGACCAAAAATGGCACGAGGGCGCAGTATCACCCGCTCAGGTACTTTCGAACTCAACACCCGCTGTTCAGCCTGTCCTTTAGTTGATGCGTAGTCATTAACCGGAGGGGGCAGAGGTTCTTGTTCGTTTATGTTCAAACGATCTTTGAAATCGAAATACAAGCTCGGCGTGGAAATGTGAATCAGCCGGGGTATCTGATTCACAATGCAAGCTGATAAGACTTCCTCAGTGCCGGTGACATTCGCTTCATAAAAATCTGCATATTTGCCCCAGGGAGACGATAAGGCAGCGGAATGCACAATCGCATCCATACCTCGTGCTGCTTGAACCAGAGCACTTTCGGCGTGCCCATGATTCAGAGCCAACCAGGATGCCGGCGTGCGCGCCAATTCGCTGACTTGCGCTGCCGCCTGCGCATCACGTCCGGTAAACACAATGTCGTGCCCAAGCTCTGCGAGGCGCCAGACGATATGTCGGCCTAAAAATCCTGTGCCACCCGTGACCAGAATTTTCATTAGTACTCCATCACCACACCGCCCATGGAAAGACCTGCACCTGTTCCAATGAGCAGGACGATTTGTCCGCGTTTGATACGTCCATCGCGTATGCCGATATCCAGTGCTGTTGGTAAGGATGCAGCAACTTGATTGCCATGATTAGCAAAAATATCGATTACTTTTTCCGGCGCAACATTTAGGCGCCGGGTGAGGTGATGAATGGCAAGCTGGCTCGCCTGATGTGGTACAAACCAATTAATATCAGCTAAGGATTTGCCAGCTGCCTGCAGGAGCTGGGACATAAAGTCCGGCATTATTTGAGACGCGAGACGAAAGACTTTTTTCCCATCCATATGAAATTTGGTGAGCGGTGAGAAGTCCTGGGTGATACGGGTGGGGTGATAACGAGATCCGCCCGCTGGAATTTCGCAGTAGTGAACTCCTTCGGAATAAGTTTTAAGGGAGGTCGCAAAAATTTTGGAGCCAGCAGCATCGTCGGATTTACTGAGGATTGCGGCCGCAGCACCATCGCCGAATATCGAGCTGGACTCCATATCGCTCCAGTTCAATCCACAGGATGCGAGATCTGCTGCTACCAACAATATCCGTTTGTAACCACCTGCGGTTAGCATCCAGGTTAGCGAATCGAGTGCGGCTAAAAATCCCAGGCAGCTCGCATTGATATCAAATGCTGGAATTCCGCGTTCGGATAAACCCAGCTCGGCGTGGACTAGCGCAGCGTTAGATGGCATGCCTTGATCCATAGTCGCGCTCGTCGCAACCAGGCAATCAATATCATTTAAAGTAAGGCCAGCCGCACTTAATGCGCGGTGTGCTGCGGCAGCGGCTAAACCCGCTGCTGTTTCATCGGGCGCGGCGAAGTAGCGTTTATACACGCCCCCTATTTTTTCAGTTTTGCCTGCGGGAAAACCCTGACGATCATCAATCTCGCTACTCAGTACGCAGTGTTTAGGCAAAACGTGGCCTGTCCCTAGTATCCTTATGTTCCTGATCACAACTAAACCTCTTCTGTGGTGTATTTCTGTACCCGCTGTAGCGCATCCAGCAGCGGCTCCTTGTTAAGACGTAAATATACCTCCCTCCCTTCACGACGACGCAGCAGGAGATTGGCATTCTCCAACACTTTCAGGTGGAACAATGTCGTGGTACGGCTAAATGAGAAAAGGTCAGCAATTTGTTTTATGGTGAGTTCTTCGTCGACTTCAAAAATCAGTAAAAGACGCTGTCTGATGGGTGAGCCAAGCGCTTCAAATATGCGCGCAACGCCTTCCCAAGCGAGAGGAATTTCATTTAAGTAGTCTGTTTTCATGTCTACATATATAGCTTTATAGTCATAAAGAATCAATGTGGCGCGTTAATATTTGTGGTCTACGCGACAATCAAAAGAATTTGTAGGCCTCTCATTAGTCCTACTGAATAAATATTTGGGAAAACATTTTGTTGCGGTTTTCATCTGCTCACTAATCGATTGGAACCTTAAATGTAAAAATGAATAAAAAACTTAATAACATAAAGTCGACATTTTATTTCTGCCCAATCTTTAAATACGCGCCTCACATACACAACTGTGTGTGAGGCGCGTATAAATTTACTCGTATCGCGTTACGAAAAGCTCGGCTTGAGACCATCCCAACCCCGGGTTGAAATCTTCATTGCCTTTTTTAGCTTTAACAACCAATTTGTTGTCTCCTACTGCTAAAGGGACTTCCACCGAGAAAGTTGAGTTTTGTTCTGCGCCAGCCGTCCAATCGACAGGTATCTCGATACCAGGCATCTGGTCAGAGGTCACAACAATTCCAGTGACAGCGCCAATGAGCTCCACTGGTAAATGTAATGTTCCCGTTATAAAAATGGTTGCGTTTTCAGTTGTAGTGAAATACTCATTATCTAAATAGACCACGGTTCTATCTTGCTCATACCACGAATCGAATTCCCCATATGTAGTTTCGCCGTTAGGTGCTTCAACCCGTATGTCAAAGCGCTCGCGATAATCCGTCATAACAATGGTCCGTTTAAAACGCGAAATAATATTTGTAACCGGAATCAACTCAAGCGGTTCATCTTCGAATGTTGCCACTAAGCTTTCCGCCGGCCACAAGCTATGGACTTCACCGGTAATTTCCCGCACTGGATTGGTTCCAAAATCAGGATTTATTTGCACGTCAACAAGTTCCACGCCTTCCAGGCCGCCTGCTTGAAGAACTTCAATCGTTTTATTGTCGTATTGATCGAAGGCAACAAACTTGTATTCGTTATAGCCCATGACCAATGGCAAAGTGATGCTGAATTTATTATCAACAAGTGGTAGTGATAGCTCTCCTGATGCGGTTTGTACAACCGCACTTTTAATCGTGTGACCATCAGGAATGCTGAGTGTGCCGGAAATGTCTAAGTGATCTGCCATTTGAAATGGCTCGTAATTATCAAATAAAAATTTAAAGCCTGGAATAGGTTCTCGTGTTAAAAAAACTCCGCGAGTCGTAAGGTTTCCTGCATCGTCTACGGCCTCAACAGAAAATATATTTTCTCCCACCTCCAGTGGCAACTTAATAGAAAACTGGTCGTTCACAAGAGCTAATGGCAATTCCGTATTGCCGTAGCGCAAGATTGCTCTTTTGATTCCGCCCGGATCTCTTATTGTCCCTGTGAGAGTTGTTTCAGGGCCGCTAATGTCAGCAGGATGCACAATATCTATCTGTGGTGGAGTCACATCGATGTAAGGGACATAGCCTGAACAAAAATAATTAAAACTCATTTTATCGACAGCCTTAGCATCGAAATCGACGATGCTCGAACCTTCAAGCGAAATAGAATTTGCTAGCAGCCCGCCGTATATTTGTGCTTTGTGTTTTAATGTTGCACTCGTTTGGCTGCGGATAAATGCCCAGATTCTGCTGCCTGCTGCATAATCCGAATATCCGTATGTATAGATGGAAATGCGAGAAGGATCTTTGGTGTTTTCGTTTATTTTAAAATTCAATGGAAGGCTAAAATTTCCTTTCACAAAAAAGGTGACAGGGCCTTCACCAACAATTTCAATTCTTGCGTTTGCAAGTGCAGTAAAGTTATTAATCCAATAATCCCCGGCTGACAATCGTAATATGCTTTTATATCCCAGAGTTAATTTATCGATGTAATAATAGGTGGGGCTTTGTACAAAAACCGCGGTCGCATTGGTGCCGAGTTCGATGTTACGAAAATTCGTGGCCTCAGGGCTTCCTATGGATGCTGTTTGATTGTCATAAACATACACGTTCTCCCATGGCCAAGACTCTTTTTTGTCAACCGGTAACCCGTCGATAGGTATTCCAGTAGCTGTACAATCTTGTTTCCCACATGTTTTAAGCACTGATGTTGAATCAATCGTAACCACGGGTGTGTTTAGTCTTGCATTGTAAGAGTCAATCAAACGTGAATTTTTCCCAAAGTTGATTGATCCATTCGTTCCATGTGTTTGTAGACCATTTTGAAATATGCTGCTGCAATAGGGTGTCGCAGAAAAACTCATTGGTGCAACAAACAAAGAAATTAGAATGCTTAATATAAATTGCAATCTATATCTTTGGCTTATAAGTTTTATAGTGCGTATGTGTGATTCCGTATTGAACTTGTTCATACAAACTCCTTACTGTTAAAGTCGGTGAAAAGTTTTGGTCACGCTCAAATAGTGTAATCACCTTATGATCCGTTTTCCTTGTTTGTCACTGGACAGTTAAAAATTATGGCGTATAAAATTTAATTTTTAGTAAACTTATTTGTGATAAATTTCGGTCAGAAATAAGTAATCCTATTTTTAGAAAAAGATTAATTTCAATATGAAAAAGATCCATCACAATATCGATTTTTCTCTACCCTCTCATGAAGTCGCTCGCCAATTAATAGGAGCAAATTTCACTGTTGATGGCGTAGGCGGCATCATTGTTGAAACTGAGGCCTACGATCAAGCTGATCCCGCTTCACATACTTTTGTGGGTGAAACAAAACGTAATGCTGCTATGTTCGGGCCGCCTGGATGTGCTTACGTATATCGTTCATACGGTATTCACTGGTGTTTAAACTTTGTATGCGAAAACGAAGGGCATGGCGCAGGGGTTTTGATTCGCGCATTAGAGCCGATTATTGGTTTAGACATTATGGAGCGGCGACGTAATACAAACAATGTTCGCTTGTTATGCTCTGGCCCGGGGAAATTAGGTCAAGCACTAGCGATTGTTCATGAGTTTAATGGTATGTCATTGGATAAACCGCCTTTTGAATTAACTGCAGCAAAAAATTCGGTGGATATTGTTTGCGGTCCTCGTATCGGCATTTCGAAAGCGGTAGATCTACCGTGGCGATTTGGTTTATCCGGATCGCCATTTTTAAGCAAACCATTTCGATAAATCATTTCACAAGGGGGAAAAGTTGCGGACATCTTTAAATGTGGATGTGTTGCAACTAATTCTTTTTTATAGTTTCTCCGGCGGGATTTTTTTTGAGATGATCCTGATGCTTTGGTATTCTGATTAATTCTGCGGCGCGATTTAGGATCAGCATCCGTCAGAGATTTTTGTCAAATTGATCGTTTGCTAGCTTTACGTAAATTTTGTTTGGTTCGTGATAGAGAATTACAGAGGCGAAATCTAAGCAAGGAATACATTGTGGTCGATGAGGTTTATAACAAATTCGCGAGGTTGTTTTAAAGCGCCTGGATCAAATTAAGTTGATGCATATGGAAGCCAACGGGATAATAGGGTTATTGAACAAAAAATTTAAGTGCAATTATTTTTCGTGAGTTAGCTTTTTTCGTGAGCCAGCTGTGCCCAAAATGCATTGAGTATTGGGCTTTTCAAACGTTTTTCCATCACACAAATTCCCATGGAGTAGGGGCCTAAGTCCGGTTGCAGCACAAAAGGTTCGACGCGTTCGGCGAGCGGACTATTGTCCACCACAATCTTAGGCAGTACGCCTACACCGAATCCCAAGCTCACCATGCTTACAATGGCTTCGTTACCTTTTACTTCGGCATAAATATTCGGTTTAATTTTTTGTTGTTCAAACCAATTATCCAGACGCTCGCGGACTAAACCTTCCTCGGAAATGATCATCGGAATTTGTTGCCAAAAATCTGGGGTGTCGGTGCCGGGTGCTCGCCAGTTAGGATTATTTTTTGGTGAGATAAAAATCATCGGCGAGCGAGTAATAGGTTTAAAACTAATTCCTGCAGGCATTTTGTCAGGCTTGGCAGCAATCGCAATATCTTCATAACCGGCCTGTACACGTTCAATGGATTGCGCTGGATCACCGGTGTGCAATTTAATGGCAATGCCGGGATGCTTAACTCGGAATTCGGTAAGGATGTCATATAAGAAGCTGTAGCTGGCCGTTACCGAACAGTAAATGCTAAGTTGCCCGTGCAGTTGATCGGCCTGCGCGATCAGCGATTCCTGATAAGTCTCCCATTGCTGTAATACTTCGCGCGCAAAATTTAGATAGCTCCGGCCTTCGTGGGTAAGAGCAACTGAACGATTGTCCCGCTCAAACAAACTCACTCCCAAATCATCCTCAAGTTGTTTGATGTTACGGCTCAATGTCGATGGGCTCACGTGGCAGGCATTGGCGGCTCGTCCAAAATGCAGACTATTGGCGAGGGCGCAGAAAAGTTTGAGTTTAGTGATATCCACAGCTACTACCTTGGGTGTTGCATAAAGTGCAACATTAACATGCAAATATATCATTTTACGTGATATTGGTTTTTTTCTACACTGCGCGCCTCATCAAATCCTGTCGATTTCGACATAACCCGCATTTCAGGAGTCTGCCATGCACGTTTATTACGATAAAGATGCCGATCTTTCCATTATCCAAGGCAAAAAAGTAGCCATCATTGGTTACGGTTCACAAGGCCACGCGCATGCGTGTAACCTGAAAGATTCAGGTGTGGACGTTGTTGTTGGTCTGCGCACCGGCTCTCCAACTGTTAAAAAAGCCGAAGCTCATGGTTTGAAAGTGTTAGATGTTCCTGCGGCTGTTAAGTCTGCTGATGTAGTTATGATCCTGACTCCAGACGAATTCCAGTCAAAACTCTATAAAGAAGAGATCGAGCCAAACATCAAGCAAGGCGCTACTTTGGCTTTCGCTCACGGTTTTGCGATTCATTACAACCAAGTCGTTCCGCGCAAAGATTTGGACGTGATCATGATCGCTCCAAAAGCGCCAGGTCACACTGTGCGTTCTGAGTTTGTTCGTGGTGGTGGTGTTCCTGATCTGATCGCGATTTTCCAAAACGCTTCTGGTAAGGCGAAAGATACTGCTCTGTCATACGCGTCTGGTGTAGGTGGTGGCCGTACTGGCATCATCGAAACTACTTTCAAGGACGAGACTGAAACCGACTTGTTCGGCGAGCAAGCAGTTCTTTGCGGCGGTGCCGTTGAATTGGTAAAAATGGGTTACGAAACCCTGGTTGAAGCGGGCTACGAGCCAGAAATGGCGTACTTCGAATGTTTGCACGAATTGAAATTGATTGTTGACCTTATGTTCGAAGGCGGAATCGCCAACATGAACTACTCAATCTCTAACAACGCTGAATACGGCGAGTACGTAACTGGCCCAAAAGTTATCAACGAAGAATCGCGTAAAGCAATGCGTCAAGCGTTGAAAGATATCCAAACTGGCGAATACGCTAAGAAGTTTATCCTTGAGGGTGCAACTAACTATTCTTCAATGACAGCGGCTCGTCGTAACAACGCTGCTCACGGTATCGAAGTTGTAGGTGCCAAGTTGCGTGCAATGATGCCTTGGATTCAAGCTAACAAGATTGTTGACCAAACCAAGAACTAATCTCACGATTGGTATTTACCGAAAGCCCCGCCCTGTGCGGGGCTTTTGCATTTTGGTGAGGTCAAGAACATATGCAGTTTTAATTTGATGTGTACAATGGCGCTCCCCGCGATAAGAAGAGGTTGATGATGAATAGCCAAAGCGAACAAAACGAAGCCATCGAAAATAAAAAGCGCGACAGTGATTTACTATTTGGTGATCACGAGGAAGAGGTTTCCGAAGGCGGGCAAAAGGTTCGTCATCGCGGCGTTTATTTGCTGCCTAACTTGTTTACCACGGCTGCACTTTTCGGCGGGTTTTACGCGATTGTCTCAGGCATGCATGGCAATTTCGGTCACGCAGCTGTGGCGATTTTTATCGCTATGTTGCTCGATGGTATGGATGGTCGCGTAGCGCGCATGACTAACACGCAGTCAGCATTCGGTGAACAATACGATAGCCTCGCGGATATGGTTTCTTTCGGTGTTGCTCCGGCGCTGGTAATGTTCAGTTGGGTACTTCACGATTTGGGTCGTTGGGGTTGGGCCGCGGCTTTTGTGTACACGGCCTGCGCCGCTTTGCGTCTAGCGCGCTTCAATACGCAAATTGGGGTGGTCGATAAAAAATATTTTATGGGCCTCGCAAGTCCCATGGCGGCAGGGATTATTGCGGCAACAGTATTAACTTTATCTAGTTATCAGCCAGAAAATATTTGGGCTAAAGCAGGTTTGGCAATCTTAACAATCTGCACGGGGTTGCTAATGGTTTCCAATTTCCGTTACACCAGTTTTAAAAGCGTTGATTTCCGCGGTCGGGTTCCTTTTGGTGTAATGCTGTTAATTGTTATGGCGTTTGCGCTACTGATAATTTTTCAAGAAGAAGGTTTGTTGGCTATCTCTATCGCTTACGGGTTGTCTGCGCCAGGAATATGGTTGCTTAGAAAAATTGGTATGATAAAGGCATCCTGATCCGCTTATAAATTCTTCAGGCTGGATGCTTTGCGTTATTTCTGTTTATTTGTTCGTCGAAGCGGCAAGTATCTCCCAAAATAAATGCAAAAAAGCTTGCAAGGTTGTTGATGCGTCCCTATAGTTCGCGCCCTCGCCGAGCAGGCTTTTTTGATCTCCGGATTAAAATGATGGTTCGGCAAGAAAAGTAAAATCCGAATGAAAATAAGGGTTTACAAAGATAAAAAATA